>NZ_KE695651.1:0-18931 GCF_000454065.1 Brevibacillus thermoruber 423 | reverse complement strand
GGCAAGAGTATTCGTGAAATTGCCCGTCTAACGGGGCATTCTCGAAATACAGTTCGCCGATATCTCCGGGGTGAATTCTCCCCCGAAAAGGGAACCCGTAAATCTCGTGGTTCCAAGCTTGATCCGTATAAACCGTTCCTGCAGGAACGTCTTCAAGAAGGTATCTATAACTGCGAGGTTTTATTCGATCTTCTACGAGAAAAGGGGTATACCGGGGGACGTACCATCTTGAAAGACTATGTGAAGGACTTCCGTCCTCCCAAACAAGTTCCCGCTGTTCTTCGTTACGAGACGAAACCTGGTGAATATGCACAGGTCGACTGGGGACTGTGTGATTACGTAGATTTGGACGGTACAGTCCGAAAAGTGCCGGTATTTGTCATGGTATTGGGGTACTCTCGTTCCACCTATATAGAGTTCACTAAGCGTTGTGACATTCACAGCTTTCTTCGTTGCTTGATTCATGCTTTTGAATATTTTGGGGGCATCCCAAAGGTAATGCTGACCGACCAGATGAAAACCGTCGTACTGGGCATGGGAGATGATCGAAAACCTCGCTGGCATCCGCTTTTTGCCGACTTTGCTGCAGCGATTGGGCTTGTTCCAAAAGTATGCAAAGTTCGACGCCCCGAAACAAAGGGAAAAGTGGAACGAGGCGTTCAATACGTAAAAAACAACTTTCTTCCTGGCAAACGCTTCGTTGATTTACAGGATCTCAATCAACAAGCCCTACACTGGTGCGAGCGGATTAACCGCCGTATTCATGGAACAACCGGCGAACGTCCCATCGACCGACTCCGTGAGGAAAATCTGTCGCCTATCCCTTCAGCTGAACGATGGGAAAAATACTTGCATGAACCGAGACAGGTCAGCCGAGACGGATTTGTTAGCTACGATGGTGTACGATATGGGGTTCCATGGAGGTACAGTGGACGTGAGGGTACCGTGCGAGAAGTGAATGGGTGGGTGGAAATCTGGGCCGACGGCACATGTATTGCTCGACACCAAAAGGTCTATCGATCCCGTGCAACTGTTTTTTGTGAAAACCAGTATGCAGGTCTTACGACTGCTCAAGGATATGCCTATCCACGTCCGCAAGCCCGACAGATTTCATCGCAGCAAGTGGAAGTGCGTTCGCTGGATGTCTATGAGCAGCTGACGGGGGTGGGAGCATGATTGAACTGGAACAGGCACGGCTACGTCTTGAGGAACTTGGGCTTCAGCAAGCGGCTCTACTCTTGGATGCCCATTTGGAAGCGGCAAGTCATGGACAGCCCACCTATCTGTCCTTTCTCAACATGCTTCTAGATGCAGAGATAGCGGAACGTCAAAAACGGAATATGGAGGTACGCACCAAACTCGCACACTTGCCTTACCGAAAAACGCTGGAGGAGTTCGATTTTGCTTTCCAACCCAGCATTGACGAACGGTTGATTCGAGAGCTGGCCACGATGACTTTTGTAACCCGACACGAGAATGTCTTGTTCTTAGGGCCTCCCGGAGTAGGAAAAAGTCATCTGGCGGTGGCGTTGGCTGTAGAAGCCATCTCGCAAGGGATATCCGTTTACTTTGTCAGTCTCTCGCAACTCATCGAAGATCTGCGAAAAGCTTACACGGAAAACAGGCTGGATAAACGCCTACGCATCTATATTCGACCAAAGCTCCTGATTATTGACGAAATTGGTTACTTACCGTTTGACAGTTTGGCAGCTAACCTCTTTTTCCAGGTAGTAAGTGCAAGATACGAGAGAGGGAGTATTCTGTTGACCAGCAACAAGAGTTTCGGTGAATGGGGGGAACTGATGGGCGATCCGATACTTGCTACGGCTATCCTGGATCGGCTCTTACACCATTCCCACATCGTCAATATTAGGGGGAATAGTTACCGACTTCGTGAGAAGATGAGGACTGGAGCCTACGGCTCCCCCTCTACCACCTAACCAACAAAAAATCGCCGGGTGGGTCAATTCTAAACCGGCGATGGTGGGTCAAAATAAAGTCGGCGTTGACACTCATCGTCAGTGTATCCTATAATCACCTTCTGATTACTAAAACTGGTTGAGATTGAAACAATGTTGTCTTCTGTATTATCAATTATTGCAGATAATTCATTTACAATTTCATCCAATTTATCCCTTGAGTATTTTACTTTATTGTATTTGACCTTAACATCTTTTCCGAGTAGTTTTGTTACTTTAGACAATTCATCTTCACTAGGAATTGAATAAAAACCAATATTTACAACTCCCCCATTTTCCTGATCAACATATAATCCTGCGTAGTTTCCTTCGTATTTACTCTTTAGAAATTCCATCAATTTCGGAATTCTCTTTTGAGTCTCCATTCTTTCCCAGAATTTATCACTCTCAATTGGAGTAATAAAAAGCTCTTTTTCGTTGACATCTTGTGCTTGTACATGGATAGAGTTTGGTAGTAATGTGAGAGTTCCAATTGCCAAAAAACCCAAAACCTTACTTTTTATTCTCATTCAGTTCTACCTCCAATGATATATTTAATACCCTAGAGGATATTACCATATTAAAGGATATTTATCAATATTTGGTATAGGGTTTGATTTATTATTTTTTAGGTAAGAAAGTCGCAAATACTGGACCGCGAAGAATTACTTTGCGGAAATTAACCAGGAGAACGAACATAAAACGGAGCACCATTAACAATAACCACCTGTTAGCAATTGCTGAAGAATTGAACATCAAAAGCATTAGCGAAATTATCGAGATTGTGGACGAAAAAGAAACGGAATAGAAGCAACGCCCACCTATCGGCGGTTAAACCGAAAAGTGGGCGTCGCTGATTTCTTAATTAAACTCCGAAGTTCTGCTTTCGTCGACTATGTTACATTTCGAGAGAAAGCGGCTTTCTATTTTTAATCGAATAGTCGATTTATCGGAGAAAACTTTTCGTGTTGCGATCGGATATGCGTAGTTTCTACTTGCAAATACTTCCTAGTCGTTGTAATATCCGCGTGACCGACTATCGCTTGGAGAGTTGCAATATCTCCACCATTAAGGAGATACTGGCGACAGAAAAAATGACGGAATACGTGTGGGCTGAATTTTACTTTCCCGATCAGTCCCGCTTTCTCAGCGTATCGACGAAATATTTTACGAACCGCATCGGCTGTTAATTGTTTGCCATAAACGTCAACAAAAACGAAGTCCGTTTCAAAATGAAGCCTGTTTTCTTCAATTAATTCGTGTAGATTTGCGGACACGTGACTAGAAAAAGGTACTACTCGTTTCTTTCTGTTTTTATTGAGGCTAGCAGGCAATCGTATTACATTGTTGCTGAAATCAATTAATTCTGTTGTAAGGGATACGGCTTCGCTGATTCTAAGCCCCGTATCCGCCAACAGCGTCATTAACACCCAATCCCGGAACCCTTTAAATGTCTTCCTATTTGCTGCGGAGAGCATCGATATTAACTGTTCCTCGGAAAATACGACAATTTCCTCTTCGTCCTCTTTCGGGGGCTTGATGTTCAAGGTTGGGTTTTCTTTTATTACCCCTTCAATTGTCCAGAAACGGAACATCGCACGGAATGAACGCAATCGGATCGCGACTGTAGCAGGGGCGAGCTTAACGCCGGGTAGATAGCGATTACTCACGCCCTGGTATTTCGAGCGGTCACTCGCCATGTAGAGATAATACTCGCGCGCAATGGTAGAGGTAACCTGCCGAATAAATGTTATCTCCGGGTGGTAGCTGTCCAGCCATTTACGGAAATAACCCCAATGTTTCCGATAGTCCAACAAAGTCCTCTTTCTTTTCCCCTCAGCCTCCTTAACTTTACAGAATAGCTCGAATGCCTCATCTAATGCGTAATTTCTACTTTGATCGGTGGTCATCGCTTTTCTTCCGCGAACCATTCGTTTCACCATACACTTGTCCTCCTTAGAACTTTATGCCAAGTGTACAGGACTCCGTTGGTTATTATCAGACTTTAATCTTAATTTTCTAAACAATATAATAGAAGTGTGCACCCATACCTCACGCAAAGTCCACGAAAAAGTAACGAAAGACATCGCAAAGCAAACGCATCTAACGACGATGCAACGCGGTAACCCCACGCATGGTAACGAGGTGATCACGTGAAAGTTCGATACTATCGCAAGGACATTCCCCTTCCGCTAAAGTTCGATTGGGTTTACGATGTCACTACGTTAGATGACGATTTCCTCCGCGGAATGGTCGACGAAAAGGGACCACGCATTTATCCTCGCAGCGCCTTCTATTTCTTGGAGGCGGAGGGCATCGCGCAATAAGATACGGTCCGGTTGGTTGACGGTCGGACCGGCACAGTAATCGAAATTTACTACCATCCCGAAGATGGATTCGCCTATGAGTTCGAGTGGAAGACGCCTGATGGTGAGCAACTTTACGATCAGGAAACGGTCAAGCGGGATATGATTTCTGAGCTTCTCCGTAGGTATGAGTATGTGTAACTATTTTTAAATAAGGAGAGTTATATATGCATATCTTTAGGTGGGATATATTTAATGACCAAGTGAGGGAAAAGTTTTTCAATAACCACAATTTAAACAAACTTCCCGACGTTTGTCCGGTCTGCAATTATGCTATGGTACCAATCTATATCTCTGCAATTAAAACTGGAAACAAACTAACATTAGTCGTGTCATGTCCAAGACATGAATGCCAGGAGATTTCCATTCACATCTATGAAACGGAAGGTGGAATAATAGATTTTTTCACAATGATAGATGTTATACCTAAAAAAGCAAAGTATAAGGTGTTTGACGATGAGATAGAAAAAATCTCACCAAACTTTGTTGAAATTTATAATCAATCCGTTGAGGCAGAATCACTCGGCTTAAACCAAGTTAGTGGTGTCGGCTATCGCAAGGCTCTTGAGTATCTTGTTAAAGACTACCTTATACACTTATATCCGGAGCAACAAGAAAAGATTAAAGCCAAATACTTAGGTAACTGTATAAAAGACCACATTGAAAACCCTAAAATAAAAACATTGGCTGAGAGAGCTGCATGGTTAGGAAACGATGAAACCCACTATACACGGATTTGGGTAGATAAGGATGTAAATGATTTAAAAGTTCTTATTGAGTTGACGGCACGATATATTTCGAGCGAATTATATTCTGAAAAAATTGTGCTTGAAATGCCACAACGTTCAAAGCAATAAGATGAAAAAAATCGCCCACCTACCGGAATTTACTCTGATAAGTGGGCGTAAATTATTCACTATCGCGGGTTGTGTCGATGTAACCTTCCGCGTATACATACGCAACCACCGATCCAAGCGCGGTGATCATCGCGGTAACTTTCGTGATTGTATTGGCGTCGGTCCAGAACAGGACGAGTACTGACGTGATGAATCCGGTCAAAAGCGCCAATGTCGTCGGATGCTTCCGGCAGGCTATCGCGAGTTATATATAGTTCATCGTAGGACGCGATCCCATCTCTCCGGCCCTCAAACGGACCAACTGACGTCCTTTTCGTTTCGCTTGCGGGTTTTCACGCATGCAAAAACGACCTCCCGTTATTGATCACACAACGAAAGGTCGACGTTTTTACCGTATGTATACCGTAAAGTTCTCGTCATTTACCCGAAACGTACTCCGCGATTTTTTACCGATTACGTTAGGGTATCGGTTAATCAACCGGATGCCTCCCGGCTCACAGAACGTTGATTTAACGTGATTTCCGAGGTATGGCGGAGGGAGAGGGATTCGAACCCCCGTGGGCTTGCGCCCTAACGGTTTTCAAGACCGCCCCGTTATGACCACTTCGGTATCCCTCCGCGATACGGACAAGTTATACTATAGCATAATTGCATCTATTTTTGCAACACTTTCCTGCAATTTCTCCGCAAAAAACCGCCCGGCTGCCATCAGCGGGGCAGCCGGGTCGTTCTCCTGCGCTGGCGCATCGTTTGGACGAAAATGCGGCGCCGTGCCGTATGATGCTGACCCTTTCCTTCTCCTGTCCTTCCCCTACCGTTTCACGACAACCAGCTTCAGCTCCGTCATCTCCTCAATCGCGTACTTGACGCCTTCGCGGCCGATGCCGCTCTCTTTGACGCCGCCGTACGGCATGTGGTCGACGCGGAAGGTGGGGATGTCGTTGATCATCACGCCGCCCACGTGCAGCGCGTCAGCCGCCTGCAGCGCGAGCGAAAGATTGTTGGTGTACAGGCCCGCCTGCAGGCCGTAGCGGGAGTCGTTCACCAGTTCGATCGCCTCGGCGACCGACTCGACGGGGTTGATCAGGACGACAGGGCCGAACACTTCCTGGCAGGAGACTTTGGCATCGGTCGGGACGCCGGTCAAGACGGTCGGCTGCAGCACGCGGCCGTCCGTTTCGCCGCCGCATTCGACGCGGGCGCCCCGCTGCTTGGCTTCCTCGATCCAGGCCAGCGCGCGGTCCGTTTCTTTCGGGCTGATCATCGCCGAGTAGTCGGCCTCCTCGGACAGCGGATCGCCGCCCCGCAGCCTGCGCGTCTCCGCGACGAAACGCTCCACGAACGTGTCGTACAGCTCCTTTACCACGTAAATCCGCTGGACGGAGATGCACACCTGGCCGGAGTAGGCAAACGCGCCGAAAATGCAGCGCGGGATCACGTCGTCCAGATTGGCGTCGCGGTCCACGATCACGGCCGAGTTGGAGCCCAGTTCCAGCGTCACCCGCTTCAGGCCGGCGCGGTTGCGGATGTTGATGCCGACAGCCGGACTGCCCGTAAACGTGATCGCCTTGACGCGCGGATCGGTCACCAGCAGGTCGCCGACGGTGCCGCCGCTGCCCGTGACGACGTTGAGCGCGCCGGCCGGCAGCCCCGCCTGCTCGGCCAGTTCCGCCAGGAAAAAGGCGGAGAGCGGCGTTTGCGACGCCGGCTTCAGCACTACCGTATTGCCCGCCGCGATGGCCGGCCCCACCTTGTGCGCAACCAGGTTCATCGGGAAGTTGAACGGCGTGATGGCGCCGATGACGCCCAACGGTTCGCGCACGGTGTACGCCAGGCGCCCTTCTCCGCCGATGGCGGCGTCCAGCGGCAGCGTCTCGCCGTGAATCCGTTTGGCTTCTTCCGCGGCGAACTTGTAGGTCTGGATGGTGCGGATCACTTCGCCCCGCGCCGTTTTGATCGGCTTGCCCGCTTCCAGCGCGATGATTTTCGCCGCTTCTTCCAGCCGTTCGTTCATCAGTCCGGAGATTTTTTCCAAAATGGCGGCCCGCTGGTAGGCCGGCATGCGCCGCATGACCGCCGCCGCTTCCTGCGCGGCGCCGATCGCCCGTTCCACCGTCTCCCGGTCGGCCTGGGCGATTTCCGCGATCACCTCGCCGCTGTACGGAGCGTACAGCGGCGCGTACGCACCCGTCTCCACCCACTGTCCGCCAATATAGCACGCTTTTTTCATCGTCCTCTTCCTCCCTCCATTCGCGATGGGGTGTGCACAGCTCCTCTAACTCATTCTCCATCACGTTCCAGCCTTCCTCCAACGGGTCGTCGGCCATGCAAGCGGCGAGAGGTGGCGGATCACGCTTCTGTACAGCCCAGAAGTGCGCACAACCAGCACGCTCCGGTAGGTGGGGATCGGACTCATGAGAGCCGCTCCCTTTTTGCTGCGTGCCTCACACCAGCTAGTTCGCCGCGTCGTCCGTTCCGCACCACTCCAGCAGCGTCAGGGCAAAGATTTCGGCACATTGGAAAACGGCGTCCAGTTCGATGTACTCGTCGGGGTAGTGGGCCACCTGCGTGACGCCCGGCCCCACCACGATGGCAGGCGTGTCGGCAAGCGTCGTCAAGAGGCCCCCGTCCGTGCCCCACGGGGAGGCTTCCACAACGGCGCGCCGGCCGGTCACGGCCGCGAACTGCCGCTGCAGGATGTCCATCAGCGGATGATCCTCCGCCACCGCCCCCGGCACCCAGCGCGCCCCGAACCACTCCAGTTCCACCGGATGCGCAGCAAACCAAGGGTCTTCGTCGGCCAAGCGGCGCAGGGCGGCCTCCATGTCCGCCTGTGCGTCTTCCATCCGCTCGCCCGGCGCCACCCCCATCCGTCCCTCCAGCTTGACCAGATCGGCCACGGAGGACGGCCATTTGCCCCCTTCGATCACCCCGATATTGATCGGAATGGGAATGGGCAGCTTTGCGTACAGCGGATCGTCAATCCGGTCGTTCCGCTCTTTTTCCAATCGGGCGATGGCCTCTACCACCCGCATGCTTTTTTCGATCGCGCTCACCCCTTCGTAGCGGGTGCCGCCGTGGGCCGAACGCCCCTTTACCGTCAGGCGGAACCACATCGAGCCCTGCTGCTTGGGAAAAATCTTCATGTTGGTCGGCTCGGGGATTAGGGCGGCGTCCGCCTTGTAGCCGCGCAGGATGGTCGCCAGCGTGCCGGCGCCGCCGCTCTCCTCTTCCACCACGCTTTGAAAGATCACGTCCCCCTTGAGCCGCACCCCCAGTGCCTGCAGCACCTGGATCGCCAGGAGCGAGGCCAGGTTACCCCCTTTCATGTCGGTCGCGCCGCGGCCGTACAGCCTGCCGTCCACCACTTCGCCGCTGAACGGATCGTGCGACCACTGGGCGGGGTCGCCGGCCGGCACCACGTCCACGTGCCCGTTGAGAATGATCGAGCGGCCGCCGCCCGTTCCTTTCCATACGCCCACCACGTTGGGGCTGTCCGCGAACACAGTCCGCGGGGAGACGAAATACGGATGCTGCAGGAGTTCGTCCCCTTCCATGACCCACAGATCGACTTCCAGCCCCATCGCGTGCAGCGTCTCGGCGATGCTCTCCTGGATGGAACGCTCCTTGCCCTGCACGCTTGCCTCCCGCACCCATGCCTGCAGGAGTTCTGTGGCCGCCGCCTTCTCCTTGTCGATTTGTTCGCGGATCAGAGTCTGCCAGTTTGCCATCGTACCCCTCCTTCTTCTTTCTTGGCGAATGGTATCTGCCTCGCGCCCGTTTCGCATGCGAGAGCCGGCGGACGGCTTTGTCCGCATCACCGCTGCCGCTTTCCCGCCCCTGCCTGATATAAGCAGGCCTTCGCGAGCCGCCTCAGCGGAATACGCCGACATCGCCGTCCAGCTTCAGCTCGGCCTCCGTCGCGCCGATCACGTCCGCGACGCTGTACGGTTCCATCACTTCGCGCAGATACAGCCCGTCTTCCCGGACTTCCATCACCGCCATGTCGGTGATGATCAGGTCGGCGGCCGCCTTTGCCGTCAGGGGCAGGGAGCATTCCCGCACAATTTTGGAACGGCCGTTCTTGTCCAGATGGGTGGTCAGCACCATCACCTGTTTGGCCTTCTGCGCCAGCTCCATCGCCCCGCCCATGCCCGGAACGCGCTTGCCCGGCACGATCCAGTTGGCGATGTCGCCCCGCTGGCTTACTTCCAGCACGCCGAGAATGGTCATGTCCAACAGCCCCCGTCTGATGATGGCGAAGGCGGTGGCGCTGTCAAAGAACGCCGCTCCCTTCACCAGCGTGACGGGAAACCCGCCGGCGTTGCAGAGCATCGGGTTTTCCTCCCCATTGGCCGGACTGGGGCCGGTGCCCAGAATGCCGTTTTCCGCGTGAAACAGCACCCGTTTCTCCGGCGCAATAAAGTCGGCCACCAGCGTCGGAATGCCGATGCCCAGGTTGATGATCATGCCGTCCTCGATCTCCTGCGCTGCCCGGCGGGCAATCCGCTCCCGGTAGGTTTCCGTCCGGTTTACTTCTCCCAGGCCCATTGCCAGTTCACCCCTTCACTCTGCACGATTCCCTGGACGAACACCCCTGGCGTGACGATCTCTTCAGGGTCCAGTTCGCCGATCTCCACGATCTCCTCCGCCTCCACGATGGTGACGTCGCCCGCCATCGCCACCAACGGGTTGAAGTTGCGGGCGCTCGTGTCGTACACCAGATTGCCGAAGCGGTCCGCCTTCTTGGCGTAGACGATCGCCACCTCCGCCGTCAGCGGCGTCTCCAGCAGGTACGCCTTGCCGTCGACGATCACTTTTTCCTTGCCTTTTTCGGCGATGGTGCCGATCCCGATGTCGGACAGGATGCCGCCCAGCCCCACTCCGCCGGCACGGATGCGCTCGGCGAGGATGCCTTGGGGGCAGAACTCCACCTCCAGTTCCCCGGCCGTCATCTGGGCGCCGGCGTTGGGATTGGAGCCGATGTGGGAGGCGATCACCTTTTTCACCCGCCGCTCGGTGACCAGCTTGCCGACGCCGATGTGCGGAAAGGCGGTGTCGTTGCTGATCAGCGTGATGTCCCGCACGCCCTTGTCGAGGATGCCCTGGATCAGGGTGGGCGGATTGCCCACCCCGCCGAAACCGCCGGCAAGCAGTGTCATCCCGTCGTGAAAATACGTTAATGCTTCTTCCAGTGAAATCACTTTGTCAAACCGGTTGGCCATGTTTCTCCTCCCCCCTGCCCGTCAGACCAGCAGCGCTTCCTGACGCAGTTCCTGCTGCACGCTTGAGACCGCTTCTTTCAGCAGGGCGATCAATTCGTCGATTTCCTCGGTTGTGATGGTCAGCGGCGGTGCGATGATGACGGCATCTCCCGCCACGCCTTCCAATCCGCCCGTCGCCGGGTAGATGAGCAGCCCTTTTTCAAACGCCCGCTTGATAATCCGGGCGCTGACGCCCTGCGCCAGCGGGAACGGCTCCCTGGTCTTTTTGTCTTTGACAAACTCCAGTCCGCACAGCATCCCCAGTCCGCGCGCTTCCCCGATCAGCGGCAGTTCGTCGGCCAGTTCCCGCAAGCGGCTCAACAGGTAGGCGCCTCGTTCCGCCGCCCTGTCCACCAGCCGGTGCTGTTCCACGTAGCGAAGCACCGCGAGCGAAACGGCCGCCGACTGCGGATTGGCGCTGTACGTGTGGCCCGCCATGATCAATCCCGACCCGCGCGCGATCGTCTCGATGATTTCGTCTGTCGCCATCGCCGCCGCCATCGGCGTGTATCCGGCGCTCATCCCCTTGCCCAAGGCCATCAGGTCGGGCTGCACGCCCCAGTGATCAATCCCGAACCGCTTGCCTGTGCGGCCCACACCTGTCATGACCTCGTCGGCGATGAACAGCACCTGGTACTTGTCGCAAATCTCGCGGATGCGCTGGAAATAGCCGTCCGGCGGCACCACCGCGCCGCCCGAAGCGCCGATCACCGGTTCGGCGATAAACGCGGCCACATGCTCCGGACCGACGCGCAGAATCGCCGTCTCCAGCTCGTTGGCGCAGGCAAGCGCGTACGCTTCCAGCGGCATGCCCTCCGGCCGGCGGTACGGATAGGGCGGCGCGATCGTCGGGCAGTCGGCCAGCAGCGGGACGAAGCGCTTGCGCCGCAGCACATGGCCGGACATGGAGAGCGCCCCCATCGTAATGCCGTGATAGCTCATCCAGCGGGAGATGATCCGGTTTTTGGTCGCATACCCTTTTTCCTGCCAGTACTGAATGGCAATCTTCTGCGCCGTCTCCGTCGCCTCCGAGCCGCTCCCGACAAAAAAGCTCCAGTTGAGCGACCCCGGCGCCCACTCCGCAAGTTTGGCCCCCAGCTCCTCCACCGCATCGCTGCTGAAGTGGGAGCGGTAGGCAAAGGAGACGCTGCGTGCCTGCGCGTACATCGCCTCGGCGATTTCCTCCACGGCGTGGCCGATGCTGGCCGTCACCGCGCCGGAGCAGCCGTCGATGTACCGCTTCCCTTCCTTGTCGTACAGGTAGATGCCCTTGCCGTGGGACACGAACGGATACGATTTGCCCAATTCGGGCTTGATCACATAGCTTCTCTGCATGATAGCCACCTCGCCTTTTCTCTCTTTTCATCCTAGCGGAAGAGAACGTCCGCGCCATTCGACGAGCTGGCAAAAAAGCGTGGAAAAGAGACGAAATCTTTTGTACATTTTGTATAAGAAATTGGGTGATGGAAACAGGGGGGAGGACTGAACATGACCATTACGATTCGCGAAGCGCTGCAATTGCCCGACATGGTCCAAACGCGGCTGGTCGGAGGGGCCGCCGGACTGGACAACCCGATTCGCTGGGTCACGATCGTGGAAGTGCTGGAGGATGTCAACCGGCTGCAGGAAGGCGAGTTTCTGATCACGACCGGATTTGGATTGTCCGAGGACGACCGTCGCCGGGCGTCGCTGATTCCCTCGCTGGCCGAACGGAAGTTGAGCGGCGTCGCCCTGCACACGGGCTTTTACCTGCGCGAGATTCCCGCCGACCTCGTCGACATGGCGGACCGCTTCGGGCTTCCGTTGATCGAAATCCCGGTGGAATTAAACTTTTCCACGATCACCAAGGCGATCCTGCAGCCGATCGTCAACCGGCAGTTTGAGACGCTGGCCTACTCGCAGGCGATCCACAACCGGATGATCGAGGCGGCGCTGTCCAAAGGCGGGCTGCCCGCCATCGCGGCGGAGCTGGCCCAGTTGACCGGCGGAGCGGTCAAACTAGTGGATGCGCTCGGGTTTGAAGTGGTCCAACACGGCGGTTCTTGCGGTGAAACGAGCGCGGGCGGAAAGACCAGCGAGCACGCGGTGCCCATCCGCGCCAGCCGGGAACATTTCGGCACGCTCACGCTGACCAAACCGGACGGGCTGTGGAAAGAGCTGGACGACGTCGCCCTGCAGCACGCGGCGACCCTCTGCGCGCTGGAATACGTCAAGGAACGGGCGGTGGCGGCCACGGAATGGCGGCTGAAGGGAGATTTCGTGGACGAATTGCTAAGCGGCCGCACCCTACGTGCGGACGAACTGGAAAGCCGCAGCCGCATGCTGGGCTACCCGCTCTCCGGCAGTCACATGGTGGCCGCGGTCAAAGTGGGCACCGGCGACGGCGCCGCTCTGTCCGACCTGCATCAGGCGTGCATTACGCTGATGCGGCGTCTCTGCGATCAGCACCATCGCTCCTACCTGCTCCGCGAACGCCCCCACTGTCTGCTGTTCATCCTGCCGCATGACCGAACCAGCCTGCTGCTGCTGGAGCAGTTCGCTGCCCGCTGGGAACGGCTGCACCCTGCGTCTCCCCTGCAGATGGCGCTCAGCAATCCGCGCGGCCAGTTGACCGCGCTGGCGGAGGCCGCCGAGGAGGCCCTGTTCGCGCTGCAGGCGTATCCGCTCCTGACTCGCTCGCCCGCCTTGCTCCGCTTCGGGGAGATGCAGGGGTACCAGTTTTTGTTTCCGTACCACCGCCGCCCGGAGACGCTGGAGGCCCTCTGGCAGCCGCTGCTCGACCCGCTGATCCGCTACGACGCCAGGCACAACCAGCAGCTCCTGGAGACGCTGAGCGCCTATCTGGATCATAACGGCAACGGCCTGCAGACATCCCAAGCGTTATATATTCACCGGCACACACTGAAATACCGATTGACCCAGATCGAAGAAAAAACCGGGGTCAGCCTGGAGGATGCCCATCAGCGCTGGCAGCTTCGGCTGGCCCTCATGGCCCGGCGCCTGCAGCAGCAGTTGTACCCCGCCGAGGCGTAGGCCTACTCGCGGGTGGGACGCAGCGGCTTCACCCAGATGTTCATGTCTTCGTATCCGGAAAAAATGGTGCAGTTGTTGATCAGCCGTCCGCGGTACCGGTAGCCGTGCTTGGCTGCCGTCACATTCATGCCGGGAGATTGGGCCCGTGTCAGTGTGTACAGGTAGTAGATGCCCATCTCCTCCATTTTTTCTTCCAGAGCGGCAAACAGCGGCTGCAGCAGCCCTTTTCCGACGTGGTCCGGGTGGGTGGCGCAGTCCGTCAGCTCGGCGGAGCCGAAGCGTTCCGTCACTTCCGCCGATGCGGCACAGGCAATCCGGCCGTCATGCTCGGCGACGACGTAGTAGGTGCTCTCGCTCATCGTCCTGCGCACGTAGTCCGGGTCGTCCATCGGCGTCGGGTAGGTGGCAAACACCAGCCGGTACAATCGGGCCAGTTCGTCTGCGTCGGCCGGCGTGGCCGCCCGGAGGCTGTACCCTGGCGGAAGCGGCTTGGCTTCCCCGCGGCCCGCTTTTGCCAGGCTGAGCTGCAAGATGTCCTCCGCGACTTGAGGCGCGGCGGATACGGCCCGTTCTTCCGTCAGAAAGCAGGAGAGCATCTGCGCGTTTTCCCCCCGGAAAAAACCGTCGATCGTCCCTTCCTGCCTGTAGCCGAGGGAAAGCCATTGCGGCACGTCCTTTTTTTTGCCGTATACAATCAGTTTGGTCGCTTCCGCCTCTCTGGCCAGCCGCCTCATGACGGCGTCCATCTCGCCGATTCGGCCGCTGTCGTACAGATGCAGCTCCCCCCGCCGATTGCGGTGATCGACCACCAAATCTCCTGCTGCCTGCATCGCGGCTACATCGCTCATGTGCGTTCCCCTTTCTCCGGTTTTCTCCCATTGTAACACGTTGGCGCCCAGGGTCATTCTCCACAGTGTACAAATTGCCCGCTGCCTCCTTTCGGCCCGATCGGTTTTTGCGAGCGCCATTTGTTTCTGCCGGCCATAGAATAACAAGAAGGTTCACTGCCGGGAAGGAGGGTCCGTTGTGAGTTTCCGCCATACCAACGATTTTGCCCTGGTGCTGGTGCTGTTTGTGCTGCTCGTGATCGTGCTGTGCGCTTGCACGTAAGGGGCTTCGCAAGCCCCTCCCGCCTGGTCGTAGTGAGGGGCTTTATACATATACATGTAAGGGAGAAGCGGCAAAGCGGAGGACCTACGGAAGGAGGAAGCCACGTGATCCCTCTCGTTTACGCGCATCGCGGCGCTTCCGGCCTCTATCCGGAAAATACGATGGAAGCCTTTCACGGCGCGCTCAAGCGGCGCGCTGACGGCCTGGAGCTGGATGTGCAGTTGAGTCGCGATGGAAAAGTGGTGGTCATTCACGATCATCGGCTGGAGCGCACCACCAACGGCACTGGCGCCGTTCAGCAGCACACCTGGCGGCAGCTTAGGCGGCTGCGGGCCGACAAGGGCGCCCGACCGCCCACGAGCCAGACGCGGATACCGTCGCTGAAGGAAGTACTGGACGCGTTCGCCCCTACTCCACTGCGGTTTATCATCGAATTGAAAAACTTTCTGGTCCCCCAGCCTCACCTGGAGGAACGGGTGATCGACCTGATCAAGCGCTACCAGTTGACGGAGCGAACCGTCGTCTCCTCGTTCAACTTTGACAGCCTGCTGCGCATAAAAGAGCTGGAGCCCTCGCAAGCCACCGCCCTGCTGTACGTCGGACCGCTTCAGCAACCTTGGGAAGTGGGCGCCCGCTACGGAACGAATCAGCTCCACGTGCCGGACGACCAATTGACCCGCCCCCTGGTGGAAGAAGCGAAAGCACGCGGCTTTCAAGTGCTCGGGTGGGCGATTGACAAGTCTGCCCGCATCCGGCAGGCAGCCGAAATGGGGGTGGACGGCATCATCACCAACTACCCGGGGAAGGCGCGGAAAGTGCTGCGACGGTCTTGACCGCGTACAAAACAGCAAAGGGAGCCCTGTACAGGCTCCCTTTGTCCCTGTTGGCCATGGATGGCGTCAGGTCGTCTTCGGTTCGTAAAACTTGCCCTGCCAACTGTTGCGCCGCTCCAGCTCGGCGTCGATGCCGTTCAGCACTTCCCATTTCTTGCGGCTCCACATCGGACCGATCAGCAAGTCGGGCGGCCCGTCCCCCGTCACCCGGTGGACAATCATCTCAGGCGGCAGGATTTCCAGCGTGTCCACCACCAATTTGGTGTACTCTTCCTGGGTCAGAAACTCCAGCAGCCCCGCCTCGTACTGCTTGACCATCGGCGTTTTGCGCAGCAGATGAAGCAGATGGATCTTGATCCCCTGCACGTCGAGATGGGCCACGGCCTTGGCCGTCTCCATCATATCCTCGTGGGTTTCGCCCGGCAATCCGTAAATGATGTGGGAACAAATGCGGATGTTGTGTTTGCGCAGCTTTTCCACGCCGTCCAGGTAGCATTGGTAATCGTGGGCGCGATTGACCAGTTGGGCGGTACGCTCGTGAATGGTTTGCAGCCCCAGCTCCACCCAGAGATACGTCCGCTCGTTCAGCTCGGCCAGATACTCCACCACGTCATCCGGCAAGCAGTCGGGCCGCGTGGCGATGGACAGGCCGACCACGCCCTCCTGTTTCAAAATCACCTCGTACATCTCGCGCAGTTCGTCCACGGGCGCGTAGGTGTTGGTGTACGCCTGGAAATACCCGATGTACTTGGCGGACGGCCACTTCTCGTGCATGCGGGTTTTCACGTCGTGGAACTGGCGCTCCAGATCCATCCGCCGGTCGCCGGCAAAATCGCCCGAGCCGCGGGCGCTGCAAAACGTACATCCCCCGGTGGCTACCGTGCCGTCCCGGTTGGGACAGGTAAAACCGCCGTCCAGCGGCACTTTGAATACCTTCTCGTGAAACGTCTGGCGCAAGTGATAGTTCCATGTATGGTAACGCTTGTCGCCCCACAGGCGCGGGGCCTCCGCGTGTACAGGTGATGGTTTCATGGCTGTGCTCCTTTCCGTCGGGATGCCGGCCAAACGGGCTTCGGCAGGCACCGCCTGGCGATTCATCCATCCATTTATTATAACAGAAGTCAGGCTGGACGTGCGAACCGAAAGACAGGAAAACCACAGGGCAATTCCCTGTGGTTTTCTCCGTGTATATGGTTACTGTTGAATTTCTTCGATGCGAATGGCTCGCGTGTGCGACGTGTGGCTCCACACCTGGTTGTTCTTGGTGAAAAACGCGTAGAACAGAATCGGCAGCCAGGTCAGGAAGAAGAACGGGAGCAGCAGCAGCCCGAAGTATCCCTTCAGCGGCACTTTGTCCAGGTACAGGGCCAAAATCGGCAGCAGGTAGAAAACGGCCGTCGATCCGTAGATCATCCAGTTCGGCAGGAAGCTGGCGATCGGCATCAACGCCTCCATCTCAAAAAAGCGTCCCAGGAACAACAGCGACATCATGGTGACGATCAGCACATACATCGGCTGAAACAGGTAAAACGCCGCGTCCAGCATGCCGAGACGGCGTTGCTTCAGGCCGTTTTTCAAGACGGTGCCGATGTAACGCCCTGCCACGTCGTAATGTCCCTGCATCCAGCGAAGCCGCTGACGCATGGATGCCTTCAGATCAATCGGTTTTTCATCCCACACTTTTGTGTCGTGCGCCCACGTCGGGTAAATGCCTCGTTCGATACAGCGGGTGGCAAACTCCAGGTCTTCCGTCAAGCTGGTGGCTCCCCAACCCATCTCCTTGAGCAGATTGCTCTCGATGCACAAGCCGGTTCCACCCAGCGTGTTGGGCAGCCCCAGGTTGTGGCGGGCCAACTGCCACATCCGGTTGGTAAACCAGTACGTGACGGCGTACGAGAGGGTAATCCACGAGTCAAACGGGTTTTTGGAATCCAGGTAGGCTTGGATGACGCGCGCCCCTTTGCAGAGACGATCGTTCATCACGCGCAGGAAGTTTTTCTCCACCAGGTTGTCCGCGTCAAACATAACGACAGCGTCATACTGTTTGGGCATCGCCCAGAGGTTCTCCAGCATCCACTCGATGCCGTAGCCTTTCCCGCGTTTGGACGCGTCAAATCGCTCGCACGCATACGCGCCGTGCGCTCTGACAATCTCCGCCGTATTGTCGGTACAGTTGTCGCAGATCACGAAGATATCGTACATGTCGCGGGGGTAATCCAGTTGCTTCAGGTTTTCGATGAGCGGCGCAATGACTGCGCTTTCGTTGTGTGCCGCCACCAGCACCGCAAATGTCTTTTGCGGTTCGTGGGTGACCTGCTCGTTTTTGCGGAACAGGCCGGCACATGATACCAACGTTTGGTAGGTGCTTACCACCCCTACCGTAGAAGTGAATCCGATGAATAATCCCTCAATGATCTCTCTCAATGCACTCATGGGTTCTTCTCCTCGACCTGAGTCAAATGTTGCGCGGTTTTGACTCAGGTAGTGTTTTTCCAAAATTTCTCTCTTGTTTTTCTCTCAATTGGGAGTGTACCTCAAAACCCGTCATATCGCAATGACCCAAAAGTGGGAAAAACGGCGGCACTTCTATCACCATTCCCACCTTTATTCGGTTCTATTCCGGTACATGACAATAAGCAGAAAAAAAAGCCTTTGTCACAAAAGGCTTCGTGGATGCGTATGCGCGTTTGGTGACCCGTAGGGGATTCGAACCCCTGAATGACAGCGTGAAAGGCTGCTGTGTTAAACCACTTCACCAACGGGCCATGATGGTGCGGTCGGCGAGACTCGAACTCGCACGGGTCGCCCCGCCACCCCCTCAAGATGGTGTGTCTGCCAATTCCACCACGACCGCATATGAAAAATGGCGTCCCAGGAGAGATTCGAACTCCCGACCGACGGCTTAGAAGGCCGTTGCTCTATCCAGCTGAGCTACTGGGACGTATGAGTGGAGGGAGTACCCGGATTCGAACCGGGGGTGAAGGTTTTGCAGACCCGTGCCTTACCACTTGGCTATACTCCCTCGATATGCATGGGGCGATCGATGGGATTCGAACCCACGAATGCCGGAGCCACAATCCGGTGCGTTAACCACTTCGCCACGACCGCCGTGTTGTCAAGAAATGGAGAAAAATGGCAGGGGCAGTAGGAATCGAACCCACACCAAAGGTTTTGGAGACCTTCGTTCTACCGTTAAACTATGCCCCTTTGGTAGCGGTGGAGGGGCTTGAACCCCCGACCTTTCGGGTATGAACCGAACGCTCTAGCCAGCTGAGCTACACCGCCACGCACTTATGAATGCTGTAGGGAAGATGGCGGAGAGTGAGGGATTCGAACCCTCGCTACGCTAATCGCGTACTAACGGTTTAGCAAACCGTCCCCTTCGGCCTCTTGGGTAACTCTCCGCGATATATGCCTTCAAAACCGGATACGCATGGGTGGCAAAGGATTATGGAGTGGATAAGTCCTCGACCGATTAGTATTCGTCAGCTCCACGCGTTGCCGCGCTTC
>NZ_KE695650.1:413795-618865 GCF_000454065.1 Brevibacillus thermoruber 423 | reverse complement strand
CAACAAAAAATCGCCGGGTGGGTCAATTCTAAACCGGCGATGGTGGGTCAAAATAAAGTCGGCGTTGACAACTGCCGCTGGTTTATAGAATTAACGTTACCCGTTAGTTCAGTAAATCCGTTCGTAAATCCTGTATGTGTCCGTATCAATTATAGATTCAGCCTGCATGTTTTCAGCCGGGAAAACAACACAGGGATATCTCTAACGGTTGAAGCAAGTCCTTTTGCCTGCAAATATCTTAGTCCAACTCCTGCTTAGATCATCTCACCCTGTAACCAGTACTGGTGAAAATAACCATAAAATTTTACGATCATGATTGGCCGCTAACCAATCCATATAGCTTAGAATTTACTCGGTTGATATTAAAACTCCGGACTAGTGGAGTTGCGGCTATCTTTTCCAACCTCAGGTCGCTGCTCCTTGATTTGTTTCAACGTGGCGACGATCAGAAAGCTGACGATGACAAGCAGAAACCAGGAGCTGACCTTACCTACATGGACGAGATGCCAGGTGTCGGATTGATTCGGGTATTCCCACGCACTAAAAAAGGTGGCGACGTTCTCCGCAATCCAAATAAAGAAGCCGATCAGCACGAAGGAGAGGATAAGCGGCATCCGGTAGCGATGACGGCCGACCTCATAGGTAACCCAGGTTCGCCAAAATACGATCAGCACCAAGGCCGACAGCCACCAGCGAATGTCGACCCAATAATGGTGGGTGAAGAAATTCAGGTAGATTGAAGCGGCAAGCGGGGTAACCAACCAGAGTGGAGGCCAACGTACAAGCTCTACCTTCAGGCGCCGCCAGGCCTGGCACAGGTAGCTGGCCACGCTGGCATACATAAATCCGCTGTAGAGGGGGACTCCATTCACCTTCGTCCAGCCTTCTTCCGGGTACGACCAGGACCCCATGTGCACCTTGAACAGTTCCAGAGCCAAGCCAATCAGGTGGAAGACGGTGATAACCTTCAGCTCGTCGCGTGTTTCAAGACCGGAGCGCAGCATCCATACCTGCATGGCCAGGCAGATGACCAACAGCCAGTCGTAACGGGGTAGCCAGGGAAGGGGAATGAGCTGTGTCAGAGCCAGTGATGCAAAGATGACCACAGGAAATACACAGGACAGCGCTTGCTGCCAGCCGAAGCGTACCAACTGCTGCAGGGCATGCCATAAGCGTCTTTGCATAAGCTTCTCACCTTCTGAGTGGATTACACGAAATGGTTATATAGTAACTCGCCTTTTATAAATTTGACTCACTTCAGAATCCTTACGTGTCTTCGTCACTTTTATATTCTAAAATATCTCCAGGCTGACATTCTAAAGCCTTACAAATCGCTTCTAAAGTTGATAATCGAATTGCTTTTGCCTTTCCATTTTTCAATATGGAAAGATTAGCCATCGTTATTCCAATCCTCTCCGAAAGTTCTGTAACGCTCATTTTCCTTTTAGCTAGCATCACGTCAATATTGATTATAATCGCCATGTTATTCACCTCAGACCGTCAAATCATTTTCTGATTTTATATCAATAGCCTCTTTTAAAAGCTTTTGGAGAACAGCAGCAAAAACGCCAATCACCATGGAGGCAAAAATCATGACCAATCCGACTACTATGATACCTGGGGCGTCTTCTACTTCAGCCATGAGATAGAAGAGTGGCATTCCTACCACATACAAGATGCTGATTGTGATTGCACAGTATTTTATTTTCTTTAAAGCTATTACAGATAATTCTGAGAAAGCTTTATTCTTGTCAATATAGCTTAAAAGTTTAAAAGCTTGATACAGAGCAAAGTAAAAAGGTATCACCGTTGCATACAAATCGATTAAAACGAGATATTTCATATAAGTAATATCTGGAAACAATTCAGCTGCATAATTCGCTATCTCAGGCACCAAAAACATGCACAAAGCAAGAACTGGGATTCCAATAAGAATAACAGCTGCCTTTAAAAAGAGTGTTGTTCCTCGTTTCATATAAAACCCCTCACTTATTATTGAATTCAATTTGACTTTACCACCAAATTTATCGTTTAGCAATAAAAAAATGCCGTTATTAAATATATTTTTATTGTTATGGAGATATCATCCTTTTTAAAACCAAAAAAAGCATTCCTCATTACAAAGAAATGCTCTATAACTTTAACCATTCAATTTATAACTTATTGAACTAACCTGCCCGTTAGCTTAACGCCGTTGCCAGTCTAATACTTTATTTTTCAGTCTAATACTTTATTTTTCAGTCTAACACTTTATTTTCAGCGGACAGAAGGGGACCTTTCCTGTATCACAGCGGGTGAGGAAGACAAGCTGTGGTGTTTGACCGCCAGCCTTTTGGAGAAGACCTCCCATCCTCTGCGGGAAAAGGTCGTCCACAAGGCTGAGCATCTGGGACGAACCAAACGCACCGCTTTTCATGAGGAGGAACAGGAAGACGGCGTAACAGGAGTGATTAACGGGCAGACCTATGTTCGGCTCCAAACTGTTCATGCAAAAGCGGCAGGTGGACTGCCAGCCGTATGAATTGGAGGCCAAACGACAAGCCAAAAAAGGCTGTACCGTGACTTTCGTGGGCCGTCAAGGAAAATGCATCGGTCTGATTGTGAGCCGATGTCCGATTCAGCTCAAACGCGAGGGACACACGCTGCGCAACATCCAGCAGACGTTTCCTTCCATCAAGGTTTCGTTTTTGCGCAATACGCTGGAGATTGACGAGGACGAGCTTGCCGGGCACGGATGGGATGTTCTCCCGGAGAACGACTTTCAACCAGACCTAGACCTGTCATCGCAAGGGAGACATCTGCTGATCACGCAGGCAGACTCCTACCCGATGCAGGCACGACGTTTCCCCATAAGCGAACTGAAAACAATTGATGCAAACCTTCTCGTGGAGGCAGGAAAACGGGCAGCATTTCAGGCAGTGGATCAAGGACAAGTTTTTCATCGGTGCGTTGGGAATCTCCTGGCTGGCACTGCTTTCCGTCCTCTATGTTCCAGCGCTGGCCCGCCTGTTCCATACCGCACCGCTGCAGCTTCATCAGATCGTGCAGGTTCTTGCCGTAGGGGGAACGGTCAGCTTCCTGTCAAAGCCGATTCATTGCGGCCTTGACAGGGGCTGCGCCTGTTCCGCAACAATCCCGACTTCACATTGCGTAATGCATTGCGTAAAGGAGGAGAGGCACCATGAAACATCTCGAAAGGATGATTGTCGGAGCCGCCCTGGTGGTGAGCCGGAACGCCGACAACAAGATCATGGTCGGGAAGAAATGGGAAGATTTTCTGCATGCGTTTTTCAGCTTGGTCAAAAGAAGCGGGAAGGAGTCGAAGTTGAATCTTCTTTCCTTTGTCTCGGTGACCAAGCTGTTTCGATGAGGGGCACCGCCGTGGGCAGAGCGGTTGGCAGGGGGACGGCTGTTACGAAAAGGCACCTCCGGCAAACCGTTGCGGATGAATGGGGCAGAGGGCAGCACCATCGTTCCTGCCCTCTGATTTGCGTTTGATTCCGGCATGTTGTTCACGGTCGGGTCGATTGAGTCGCTTTAAAAAACAAGTACCGGCCGCAAGCATCCAGTTGTCATTGAGAGAAGGCGCTTTTAATGAAGGGCCTTCTTTTTTTGTCTGCTTTGCGACGTAAGAGGCCTCGCAAATCAAATTTGAATCACGCAAGCAAAAAAGAATCGCGGAAAACCAGCGACTGTACATCTGCTTGATTCATTTTTGAATCGATGGACTGAACGTCAACCGGTGAAATCAGCCTGGAGCGGAACTTGCAAAAGGAATGGTGCAACACAAGCCATCAAGGGCTGGCTGGGGCGAATAGAAGGTCGGCTGGAAAGGAAGAGGGGCGATGGATGTGAACAGGCCGTGGTACGCATTTTATCCAAAAGGGGTTCCCGTGAACATCGAGCTTCCGCATATCTGCTTGTATGATCTCCTGGCACGGACAGCGCGGGAATATCCGGAACAGCTTGCCGTGATCGATGGAGAAAAGAACGTGACCTACGCAGAATTACAGCGGATCGTGGATCGGTTTGCTGCCGTCCTGTATCGTCTGGGGCTGCGCAAAGGCGACCGGATCGCAGTGATGCTGCCCAATTGTCTGGAGTATATCGTCTCCTACTATGCCATTCAGCGCCTGGGCGGCATTCTCGTCCAGGTCAACCCGATGTACCAGCAGTCCGAGTTGGCCTATCTGTTGGAAGATTCGGAAGCAACGGCATTCATTGGCCATCGGGAACAAAAGCAGAAACTGGCGTTAATCGGATGGGATGCAAAACTGACGCTGATTTTCGTCGAAGGGGCTTCCCATGAGGGCGAGTACGGCTATTATGAAGAAATAGCCGCTGTATCATCCAAACCTCCTTCCGTGGAAATCGACCCACGGGAAGATATCGCCGTTCTCCAATATACGGGAGGAACCACCGGCAGATCGAAAGGAGTCATGTTGACGCATTACAATCTCGTCAGCAATGTCTTGCAAAGCTTTGCATATTCCGACGGGGTGTTCGAGCGGCCCGGCGAGCGCATTCTAAGCGTGTCCCCTTTCTTTCACGTGTACGGGATGACCGGTGCCATGAACATCGCCGTGTACGGGGCAGCCACCATCATCTGTCTCCGCCGGTTTGATGCGAATCACACACTGGAGGTCATCCGCAAATACCGCCCCACCTTTTTCCCGGGGGTTCCCACCATGTACATCGCCTTGCTGCAGCATCCCGATGCGGAAACCATCGGCCTTGACTCATTCAAGGTATGCAACAGCGGGTCGGCACCGATGCCGGTCGAGGTGATGCGCGAGTTCGAACGGAAAACGGGGGCGCGTATCATCGAGGGATACGGGTTATCTGAAGCTGCCCCCATTACCCACCGCAATCCGATCCACGGAAAAAGAAAGCCGGGCAGCATCGGACTGCCGCTCCCGAATACGGATTGCAAGGTGGTCGATCTGGAGACGGGAACGGTCGAACTGCCGCCCGGAGAGCCGGGGGAATTGATCATCAAAGGCCCCCAGGTGATGAAAGGATACTGGAAAAATCAGGAGGAAACCGCTGCCGTTTTGCGGGACGGATGGCTCTATACCGGAGATATCGCCACGATGGATGAGGAAGGCTACTTCTACATCGTGGGCAGAAAGAAAGAGATGATCATTGCGAGCGGTTACAATATTTTTCCCATCGAAGTGGAGGAAGTCATCTATCAGCATCCGGCCGTCGCGGAAGCCTGTGTGTTTGGCATTCCCGATCCCTACCGGGGAGAGACCGTCATGGCGGTGATCGTACCGAAGAACGAGATGCCTGTTACAGAAAAAGAGATCATCGATTGGTGCTCCGCACGCCTGGCCAAGTATAAGGTTCCACGATCGGTTGAATTCAGGGATCGGATGCCGAAAACCGCGGTTGGCAAAATTTTGCGCAGATCTTTGGTGGAAGAAGTGGTGGCGAAGCAGAAATCCGTTGGACGGACAGAGTGAAGTTCGTGGAGGAAAGGAACTTCATTCGGAAAGATCGGCGCTGCTGTTGAAGAGTGTTGGATGAGAACGACTAGGGGGATGGTTTCATGCATGTTCACGATCTTTTTCATCTTGACGGAAAAGTCGCGATCGTAACGGGAGGCGGACGCGGTCTCGGTGAACAAGTTGCGATGGGGCTGGCAGAAGCCGGCGCTGCTGTCGTCGTCTGCTCGCGGAAAAAAGAAGCCTGTGACGAGGTGGCTGAAAAAATCAAAGGAGTAGGCAGGCAGAGCCTGTCGCTTGCGTGTGACGTCACGGATCCGGAAGATGTACAACGCGTAGTGGAGGAAACCAAAAACGCATTTGGCAAGATTGACATCTTGGTCAATAACGCCGGGATCTCGTGGGGTGCCCCTGTCGAGGAATACCCGCTCGAAAAATTCAATCAAATTTTACAAGTAAACGTAACGGGATTGTTTTTAATGTCGCAAGCAGTTGGTCGTGAAATGGTGGCACGGCAATACGGTCGAATTGTGAACATTGCTTCCGTCGCCGGTTTGGTTGGCAGCGATCCTCGCTATATGAATGCAATCGGTTATAACGCGAGCAAAGGGGCAGTGATTTCATTTACACGTGATTTAGCCATAAAATGGGCGCGGCAGGGTGTGACAGTCAATGCGATAGCACCTGGTTTCTTTCCGAGTAAAATGACTTCCGGCCTCCTTCAGAAGTTTGGGGATCAACTCCTTGAACGCACTCCCATGCGGCGTTATGGAGGGGAACACGACCTGAAGGGAGCCGCCTTGTACTTTGCATCCGATGCTTCCGCTTACGTCACAGGGCAGGTACTTGCTGTTGACGGAGGGATTACTGCGATATAAGGAATCCCAACACTTCACTGGAGGAGTCGATATGGAAGAACTTGTAATCGATACACAAAATGGCGTGCGAACGTTAACCCTGAATCGTCCCGAGCGCCTGAATGCACTCAATGATCCTCTTCGTTCGGAGATCGAAAGGGTCTTGACAGAGGCATCGGCTGACGATGACGTTCGCGTCGTCGTGATAACAGGTAAGGGACGCGCGTTTTGCACAGGGCTTGATTTGGCCGATCTGGAGAAGAGGAGTGCGTCCGGCAGCTCCCGTCACAGACGGTTGGACGACCTCGGGTGGGTAGGCCGACAATCACTGGGGATCGTTCACTGCGATAAACCCGTGATTGCCGCGATAAACGGAGTGGCAGCGGGGGCGGGATTTGCCCTGGCACTTGCATGCGATTTGCGCTTTATGTCCGATCGTGCGAGAGTGACTGCCGGGTACATCAGACGAGGGTTAAGTCCTGACGCGGGGATGAGCTACTTTTTGCCCCGGTTGGTCGGGCTCACAAGGGCTGCAGAGATGATCTTCACCGGCCGCGACGTATATCCTGATGAAGCCCAACGAATCGGGCTGGTTAACGACGTATTCCCTGATGAAGAATTTCATGAGCGCGTCATGGAATTTGCCAGACAATTGGCCAGTGGTCCTCCGATTGCGCAGACGCTTTCGAAACGACTCCTCGTGCAAAGCCTGGAAACCGATCTTGTCACATTGTTGAAACAAGAGTATTCCTCCATAACATTCTGTTTCGGGACCCAAGATGTAAAGGAAGGAATTGAGGCCTTTCTTGAAAAACGGAACCCGGAATTCCGCGGGGAATAACGAAATCACCGAAAAAGGGAGGCAGCCGTGGATCCTAACAGAGTAGGAATCACGTATCTTCATAAAGGGGGATGAAAACGGATGAAAGCCATTCAATTTCGTGAGTATGGAAGTCCTGAAGTATTGCAAACAGTCGATGTTCCCGTTCCGACAGGAAAACCAGGGACAGTGTTGGTACAAGTCAAAGCGGCAGGAGTAAACTTTGCGGACACAATGCGCCGCCGCAATCAATATTTGGCGAAAACCCCGCTCCCTTACATCCCCGGTTCGGAAGTTGCCGGTGTCATTGCAGAGGTTTCACCTGAGGTCACCCAATATAAGGTGGGGGACCGCGTCGTCGCCTTGACCGAAAACGGATGCTATGCAGAGTATGTGGCTCTTCCTGAACATCAGATTCATCCCATACCGGATGGAGTGGATTTTGACCAGGCAGCTGCCTTATTGCTTCAGGGGCTGACCGCCTACCATGTCTTGAAGACGTCAGGGCAGCTGGTTCAAGGGGAATCCGTATTGGTTCACGCGGCAGCAGGAGGAGTCGGAACGCTGGCTGTTCAGTTGGCGAAACTGATGGGAGCGGGGCACGTGATCGCTGCGGCAAGCCGTTCGGACAAATTGAAACTGGCTCGTTCACTGGGAGCCGATGCCGGGGTGAATTATTCGGAGTCGAATTGGAACGATCAGGTGATGGAGCTGACAAGAGGCAGAGGTGTCGATATCGTGTTGGAAATGGTAGGGGGAGAACATTTTGCGAAAAGTGTAACATGCCTGGCAACGTTCGGGCGACTTGTCTATTACGGTAGAGCGGGCGCAGAAACAACCCAGTTTGATCCTTCTGTACTTATGCATCGGAATACGAGCGTAGTGGGATTCTGGCTGCCGCGCATTCTTCAGCATCCGGTCTTGTACAGGGAGAGTGTGAAGCAGCTGCTTGACTACGTGGAGGAGAGGAAATTGCAAGTGATCATTGGAGAAAGAGTGCCGTTAACGGAAGCGAAAAGAGCTCATGAACTGCTGGAAGGGCGTCAGACAACAGGCAAGGTTGTTTTAATTCCGTAATGAAGACACGGGGCATGAATAGAAGATATCAGTGTTCCCCCGGCGTCGTCACTGGGAAACCGTTGATTTTGGGGAGGGCAAAAGGAAGAAACGCATTGTTGACGCAATGAAAGCGCGCAGCTGGTTGTATCCCGCGAACAAGGAAGTCCATCGGATGAGACCGCCTGCTCGGCGGTTTTTTTGTTGTGTTCTCTGAGCGGGTGGGTTAAGCAGCTATTATCCAAAATGACATAGGCATCTTGCTAGAAAGACATTTATTACGGTTGATGATCGACGTCTGCGCGCGGTGACGGGATATGATGTGTATGTGTTTAACTCGACGATGGAGTACGGGATTCCAAGCGTTTGGACGCTGGCGAAAAACAGGAAGCAAAAGGGAGTGAATCTCATCTGTGCGGCCGGAGCTCATCCGGATCCGGTTCGGGCGGTGAAAAGCTCGTTACACGAGATTGCCTGCCTGCTGCTGACGATTGACGAGAAAGACGCACCAATGGATACGCATGGAAGCAATGTAACATGACCTTTGGTATCAGATGTTAGTAGTCCAAACTCACAAATCGAACGAATTAGGGATTAATAAAAATTTCAGTTCATAAAACAGCAATTTCATGAACTGAAATGAAAAACAATAGTAACCTCGTCAGCCCATCCTCCACCGAGAAAATTATGCCTCCTGCAACCTTATTATCTTATATATTTATATATCTGGTACATTCATCTGTATGAGAGATGGTGAAATGTCCAAAGATGGATATAAAGGATGGATCGAATATAATTATTGACCGGCTGCCGGCGTTTTTTCTTATTGAACCACCGGCAATCAGGCAAGAATTTTTGTGTCGCTAGTCGTGATGGTTAGGAATCTGGCGTCGCCAGACATCAGTCTAAAGACTTTAATTTTCCTTTAACAAGGCTGGTTATAACATGCATGTTCCACCTGATTGTCAGTATGTTCGCTTCGCAAAACTAATGTAAAATTTGTTTTGTCGCGGAATGCCAGTATGTTTGTGCCGCTAGACAAGATCCCATTGAACCGCCAGCCTGTAACGAAATTCGAATTGTTTTATAAGTTTACATAATATATATTATCGGACTCAAAGGAAACCGATCCTCAACCCCCGGTATTCAGTGCACGCCGAGGGTCAGATGCCTGAAATAACATCTCCATCTGCATATCCAATCGCACAAGCCAATCAGATGATGTTTTCCCAAAAGATCATCCGCAGACAAATATGCCTGCGGATGTAGGTTTTTTTCGATTGTTACCGCATGTTACCGCAGCAGCGCCGCATCCAGAGCCACTTCGATCATCGCGTTGAACGTGGTCTGCCGTTCTTCGGCGGAGGTCGCTTCGCCGGTGAGGATGTGGTCGCTGACGGTCAGGATGGACAGGGCATTGCGGTTGAATTTGGCGGCCAGCGTGTAGAGGGCGGCCGTCTCCATTTCCACCGCCAGCACCTGATAGCTGGCCAGTTTTTTGTACAGGTCCAGGCTTTCCTGATAGAACGTGTCGCTGGTGAACACGTTGCCTACTTTCACGGGCAGATTGCGGTCAACGGCGGCCTGGTATGCCTTGTGCAGCAGGTCAAAATTGGCCGTCGGCGCAAAATCGATCTGCTGGAAGCGCAGCCGGTTCGCCTGCGAATCGGTGGACGCCGCCATGGCGATGATCACGTCGCGCACCTTGATGTCTTCCTGGATGGCGCCGCAGGTCCCGACGCGGATCAGGTTTTGCACGCCGTACTCCTCCATCAGCTCGTGGATGTAGATGGAGATGGACGGCACGCCCATGCCGGTCCCCTGTACGGACACCCGCTTTCCTTTATATGTACCGGTAAAGCCCAGCATGCCGCGGACGTTGTTGTAGCACACGGCATCTTCGAGGAACGTTTCCGCGATGTATTTGGCCCGCAGCGGGTCGCCGGGCAACAGGATGGTTTCCGCAATCTCGTTCGCCTTTGCTCCGATATGAATGCTCATGAAACATCTGCCCCTTTTCTTCTCCATAATGTCCTACGAAGTAATCGTACTACAAACGAACCGAATAGCAAAGCTTGTCCGACCGCTCTACCCCATCCAAGCCTGACGACGACCGTTTCGCGCGAAAAACACCGCTGCCACCCTGGTGAGATGACAACGGTGTTTTCGGCACACGAACCGTTTTCCTTACGGCCCGAACGGAAGTATGACATGCCGGTCGCTGACGAACCGCGCCTTCTCCACGTGCGGAAACACGTCCCGCCGCCGGAACTGGTCGGCAAAGTACATCCGGTCTGACTTCTTCACGCGCTGCACGTACTGGATCGCTTCGAGGTGATCGCCCAGGATCAGTTCCTGAATGCGGGGGGAAGGTTTCCGGCGAAACACGTTGACGCTCTCCGCCTGAACGACGACCAGACCGTTGGTGATGGCCATCGCCAGCGCTTTCGGCGGAACCATCAGGCTCTCGTAGCCAAGCGCCGCAGCGGCGCTCTGTTTCATCGCATGCGGTACGGCGCTCAGGGACGAGCAGCGCAGGTCGGGGCGGGACAGCATCTGGTTGAGATAGGATGTCGCCATCGCGACCGCGTCCAGCTTGGCTGACTGGCGGAAGAACGGATTGGCGTTGTTCAGCGCGATGTCCGCCCCCCGATAGCAGGCGTTTGCAAACGACTGCAGCGTCTCTGCGGGCACGACGATGTCGCCGTCTGCAAACAGCAGGACCTCTCCGCTGGCTTCCCCTGCGCCGACGGCCCTCCCGACGTCGTGTCCCAACACAAACGGATAGACCACACAGGTGACCGGATGGCTGCAGACCACCTCCAGCGTATGGTCGCGGCAGCCGTTGACGATCACGATGATTTCCTTGGGCCGCAGGCGTTCCACCTGCCGCAGCACCGCTCCGATTGTCTTTTCCTCATTGCTGACCGGGATGATCACCGACAGCATCCGGCTGTTTCTCGCCAACTGTTGGGGCGTTAGCCGCTGCCCGGCACATGGTCTAGCGCGGACGACGCGTTTTGGGCCCGGTTTTGTGCAGAGTCTTTTGCTTGGCTTTTCCACCATCACGCCAACTCCCCCCTGTCGCCCGAATCGTTTCCTGCCTGTACACGGTCCGCAGGTGCTGTTGCGGAGGAAACAGCAGCAGATCCCGGTTTCGTTCCTGATCGAAAAAGCCTGCCCGCTCCCCCTTTTCTCTCAGATAGACGGCGATGGCTTCCGCATGATCGCCCAACACGAGATCAACGACTCTATCTTTTCGCCCGATGCGCGGATCGTTCAGCCGCGCAGTGTTGATCGGGCAGACTCTTGTGATGGTCAGTCCCTGCAGCACGGCCTTGACCTGTGCCTTGGGCGGGACAGCCAGCTCCTCGAAGCCGATCCGCTCGGCCGCCAGCCGGCTCATGGCGTGCGGGACGGTGGTCAGGGAGCTGCCGACCAGATCAGGCCGCCCCACGATGTGATTCAACAGCCGTTTGGCGAGAGACGTGGGGTTGATGATCCCCTTGGATTGATAGCCGGAATAGGCGTTGAGCACCACATCCCATCCCTTTTTCACTTCGTCCACGTACCGGCGAAGTTTGAAAGCCGGCACCAGAAAATCCGCGTCGATGAACAACATCACGTCCCCTCTGGCAAAAAAGGCTCCAACGGCACGACCGACGTCGTGACCGAGAGAGGGAGCCGCTTCGATCACCCTGGCTCCGTTTTCCAGCGCCAGTTTGGTTGTGTGATCCGTCACACCGTTGCAGACGACAATGACTTCCGTCAAGGGGGACACCCGCTGTGCCTCTTGGATGACGCGGACGATTCGCTTGGCTTCGTTTCGGGCCGGGATAATCACGGACACTTCAGGTGCAGGGCATGTCGCGCTGTCCATCGCGTTTCCCCCTTTGCAGGAAAATGGGATCTCTTCCTACGATACGCCGGGGTACCGCTGATGGACACGGCTGTTGTCACAGCCCCGTTTGTCCCTGCGCGGAAAGAAGGTGCAGGATGTCGTCCCAGTCAAACGGTTGATCGGCCGCCACCCTTTCGGCAAAGGCGGCCACTGTTGCCAGCGTGTCCGTACTTTCCGCCGGATAGGCGCCGCTTGCGCTCTCCGCGGAAAGCATCACGGCGTTGGTGCCGTCCAGCACGGCTTGAAAAATGTCGGTGACCTCCGCTCGGGTGGGCACGGGATGCTCCGTCATCGACTGCAGCATGTGGGTAGCCGTGATGCAGTAAATGCCCTTGCGCCGGCATTCCCGGATGATCGCTTTTTGCAGCAGCGGCACCCACTCGAACGGAACCTCCACGCCCAGGTCGCCGCGGGCGATCATCACCCCGTCTGCCGCGTCCGCGATGGCGTTGAAGTGACGCAGGGCGTCTATTGTTTCCAGCTTGGCCACAAACGACGGCGCGTGTCCGCGCGCCACTCCCGCAAAGGCGCGAATCTCGTCCATCTGCCCTCCGTCGCGTATGAACGAACAGGCGACGTAATCCACTTTTTCCATCAGCAAAAAGCGCAGGTCGTCCTTGTCCTTCCCGGTCAGCGGCGGCAGGCGGAGAGGGGTCCCCGGCACGTTGATGCCCTTGTGGCTGGAGATGGGACCGCCGACGATCACCCGGGTCAGCAGCGAATCTTTGGTCACCTGCTGCACGAGCAGCTTGACCTCCCCGTCGTTGATGTGAATCCGCGCCCCCGGCTTGACGTCGTCGACCAGACCGGGGTAATCGACGCTGGCCTCGTGCTGGCTGCCGACCGTCGGCTGCATGTGCAGGATGAAGGGTTCACCCGCGTTCAGCACGACCTCGCCGTTTACTTCTCCCAGCCTGATCTTCGGTCCCTGCAGGTCGCCCAACAGCCTGATTTTCCGCCCGAGCTCGCTTCCCGCCTGACGGATGTTGCGGATCGCGGCTTGGTGAGAACGGTGATCTCCGTGAGACATGTTCAACCGGGCGATCGTCATGCCGCTGGCCGCCAGCCGCTTCAGCATCTCCACATCCCGGCTGGCCGGTCCGATCGTGCAAATGATGTCAATCATGACGAGTTCCCTCTTTTCTTCCCAACATACCATCACGCTCAGTGTTTGTCGGGAAGCGGCATTCCATACAAAAAAGAGGACGCCCCGGTCGGGACGTCCATCATCAGGACCAATGCGCGCGGCGCGGCAGATGCCGGAGTCTCTCCCGGCGGCGCCGGCGGGATCGCGCGACGGTCAGGCCGAACAAAAACAGGTTTAACAGCAGCCAGGCAAAGAAAATCGCGTATCGCGGCGCTGCGGAAGCCGCTGCCGTCTCCTTTTTTGCGGGAGCAGCAAGGGCGGCGGCGCGGGGGGGTTCTTTTCGCAGTAACGGCAGTGTCTGGGTCAGCTCCCCCGCCCTGACCAGAAGCTGGCCGTCGGCAGTCAGCTCCGTTTGCGGCTCCGTCCCTTTGGGGACTGTGGCGTACAGATCGGTTTCCGCCTGGTAGGTGACCGCCGGTGTACCGCCGTTGGCCGCAACAGCCTGTCCAAATGTCTGGCCGGCAGAAGCCACCTGCCTGGTCTCAAAGTGGGCAAACCCGTAGTCCAGCATGGCGGTCACGTCCTTGTACGCATACGCGCTGGACCCCGCTTTCATCGTCACGGCGATCAGTTCCGTTTCTCCGCGCTTGGCCGAACCCACCAGCGTGTGCATGGCCTGGTCGGTAAAACCGTTCTTGATCCCGGTCGCTCCTTCGTAATTGCGGAGCAGTTTGTTGTGATTGATCAGCACCGTCTTCCACTCGCGGCCGTCCCACGGCAGGCGGACGGTGGCCACGATCTCGCGGAAGGTCGGGTTTTTCATCGCATATTGGGCGATTTTGGCCATGTCGGCTGCGGTCGTGTAGTGATTGGGATCGTGCAGGCCGTGGGCGTTCGTGAAATGGGTCTCGGTGACACCCACCTTTTCCTGTAGGTATGTGTTCAATTGGTCGGCGAAATGCTGAACGCTGCCGCCCAAATGCTCCGCGATGGCGGTCGCCGCGTCGTTGCCGGAATTCATCAGCAATCCGTACTCCAGCTTGCGCAGGGTCACCTGCTCCCCTTCCCCCAGGTACACGCGGGTGCCTTCTTCGTTGCGCGCGTTTTTGGAGACGGTTACAAGATCGTCCGGATTGCCGTTCTCAATCGCGTAGATACCGGTGGCGATTTTGGTGATGCTCGCCGGATACAGGCGAAGATGTGGATTTTTTTCAAACAGTACCTGACCCGTTGCTGCGTCGATCAGGATGGCAGACTCCCCGTAAATGCCGCTGGGTGTCAGATTGTCCTCCCCCCGGGCGGATGCGGGCCGAACGCCGAGATTGCACAGGACGCAGGCCGCAACGAGCAGGTACGTAAGCAGTAGACGCATGGTTGTCGGTTCCTTTCTTGGTACTTGCGGGCATCAGCACGCCCTTGCTCGGCTAGCCCAAACGCTTGCCCAGCAGATCATGGATCATTTTAAATTTCGGATTGTCCTGAAACGCCTGTTCAAATCCGCTCACATGTTCGCGGTACAACGCCGCCGCCGATTCGTAATCCTGTTTTACGTACAGCGAGAAGATTTCTTCCAGTTTCTCCTCCAGCGACGTGTCCACTTCAGGCGGTGTCAAAATCTCCTGGCGCAGGCTGTTCATCAAGACGTCCAACTGGTGTGTGATCACGGACGCCTCGTGGAGCTGCTGCAGCACGTTTTCCGGGATGTTCCCGGCGTATTTGTAACGCAGCTCGTGTTCGTTCGTCGCCCAAAAGTTCATGCCTAACGTACGAATCTGAATTTCGCAGAACAGGGTGATTTTCTCGCTCCCGTGGTACACCGTGTAGGAAACGATCATGTGGATGCTGCGGTATCCGGATTCCTTGGGCGTCGCGATGTAGTCCTTGATGTCGTGGACTTCGATGTCTTCCCTCTCCTGCAAAAGCTGCTGGACTTCACGCACGTCGTCGATGTACCGGCAGACGACGCGCAGTCCGGCGATATCGGTGATCTCCCTGGCCACTCTCTCCTGCCAGGTGTCCTGATGAAAATCGATGCCTCTTTCCTGGGCTTTCTTGATCAGGCTGTCCACCTTTTTCACCCGCCCGACGACGAACTCGATGGGTGAATAGCGGCCGCTTTTCAAAAAGCCGTACTTGATGCCTTTCAATTTCAGCTTGAGTTCATCGACAGCCTGTTCGTACGGCGCCAGAAAATGAACGAGGTTGTTCAGCACTTTGTTGGGGACGTGCGCTGTGTTCATGCAAATTCACCTCCATGTCACTCCCAGAGGAAAGGCGATGCCTCCAAAAACGGCTGCGGGTTGACATACGTGTTGCCGATCAGCATGCCGTAGTGCAGATGGGGACCGGTGGAAAAACCGGTGCTCCCCATGCGGCCGATGATCTGGCCGCGTTTGACCATGTCCCCTGTTTTCACGTCCAGCCTGGACAGGTGGGCGTAGATCGAAAACACGTTGAGGCCGTGGTCGATGATAATCGTGTTTCCTGTCAAATAGAGGGATTCTGCCAGCACCACCTTGCCGTTGTTGCTGGCCGCGATGGGCGTTCCCGTTTTGTTGGCGATGTCAATGGCGGCATGGCGGTTCGCCGCTTTCCCGTTGACGACGCGCTGATAGCCGAACGGTGTCGTCAAACGGCCTTGGGCAGGCATGAGAAACGTATCGATAAAATACGGCGTCTGGGCGGAGCGGGAGCGGGCCGCGTTGATCTTTTTCTGGTCGGCGTCGATCCGTTCCGTGTTCTGCCGCATCTGGTTCATCTGTTTGCTGACGGTAAGCTTGTCGACGGCAAAGGTCTTGGGTGCGATCGTCAGGCTGGCGAGACGCTGCTTGTCCGCCGACAGCACCGCGTACGTGCCCGGCTTCGCGTCAAAGGGAATGGGAATAAACCGGACATACGCTCCATGGGAAGGAATCAGCCGGTAGGTTTTTCCCAACACCGTGACTGATTGCACACGGCTGCTCCGGATCAGCACGGCGTCGCCCGGGTGTGTCTTCGCGGGCGCTATGGACAGGTAGGGATGTTGAACCGCAGCTTGAACGGCGGTCGCCGCTTCCTTGCCGAAGGAGCTTGTCCCCGCGGCAGCAACCAGAGCGGCAACGACCAGCAGATTGGCGAGCGCTTGAATCATCACGCATTCCCTCCCATTTTCCAGTATACCAAAAGACTACGGGAAAGGAAAAAGAAAAAAAGAAGGCTAGCCAACCAGCCTTCCTAGGGTTCCTGCTCCACCTGTTTTTTGTTGTAATCGGCCATCATCTCCATGATGGACGTCATGTTCGTCAGCATCTCGCTGGCCCGTTTTGTCTTCTGCGAGATGGTGCCAAAGTCGATCTTCCCTTTTTTTCGGTCGTTCCAGCGCCTGAACAGCTCACCTGCCGTGTCCGGATTGGCGCGGATACTGGAGATGCGGGAAGCGTCCTGCATCAGCCACGCCTCGAAATCAGGATTTTCCCGCAGCAGGCGCTTTACTTCTTTCTTTTTCATCCCCGGACGTCACTCCTTTCCGTCAGCCATGGTTTATTTGCCTGTTCCCTACACCATATGACTAGTCCCCGAATGTGATTGTGTGTTTACACCGGGAGGCAAAGAAAGGGCGTGTGCACCAAACGCACAAAATGAAAAGGCCCCTGTCCGGGGCCTTTTTCATCCAGTTATTTCCTTTTTGCCGGGTGTTAGCCGCGGCCGGCCAGTTGTTGTTCAGCAAAGCTTACCAGACGCTTGGTGATTTCTCCACCTACGGAACCGTTTTGACGGGAGGTGGTGTCAGCGCCCAGGTTTACGCCGAATTCAGCAGCGATCTCGTACTTCAGTTGGTCAAGCGCCGCGTTTGCTTGAGGAACTACCAGGTTGTTGGATCCACCAGTGTTGTTTGCCACGTGTGATTCCTCCTTTAAGCGTGTTTTCTCCCGGGACGGGGTTGAACCGTCAGCGAAGCCGCTTCTCTCCGATGAGACCGAGAGGCGTTGGGAAGAAAGCGTCTCCGGCTCTCTCGTGTTACTATCATCCCTCCGCCGAACGCATCCATGCAGTGTCCGGCGATGTAAAATCTGTCAAGGTCGGCCGGCCGCTTTGTGCTATAATGGGTCGTGACAGTTGGACACGAGAGGAGTCGCGTTTTTGTGAATCAACCCTGCAAAGTACTGCTCATTGACGGCATGAGTTTTTTGTTTCGCGCCTTTTACGCCTCCGCCTGGGCGGGCGGGTATCGGCAGACCTCGCAAGGTGTTTATACAAACGCTGTCTACGGGTTTACGAAAATGATGCTGGACTACGCCGACCTGGTGCGCCCCACCCATGTCGCCATCGGCTGGGATGTGGCTGCGCGGGAAACCCTGATCCGCAGCCAGTGGTACGACGGGTACAAGTCCAACCGGGTGGCGCCGCCTGAGGAGCTGGTTCCCCAGTTTGAACTGGTCAAGGAGGTGACCGACGCATTTTCCGTCCCCAACCTGGGCTGCCCAGGGTATGAAGGAGACGACATTCTCGGCACGGTCAGCGCGCGTCTCGCGGCCGAGGGACATCAGGTGGTCATCGCGACCGGCGATTACGACAGCCTGCAGCTTTTGTCCGATCAGGTCAGCGTGAAAATCCTGAAAAACGGCGGCAAGCACGAACACTACACACCCGCCAGCCTGCTGGCCGTCCGCGGGATCAGACCGGAACAGGTCGTCGACGTGAAGGCGCTGATGGGCGACGCCTCCGACTGCATTCCCGGTTGTCCGGGGATCGGCGAAAAGACGGCAGTCAGGCTGATAGCCGCCCACGGCTCCCTGGACGGACTGTACGCCAATCTGGACGCGTGCACGCCCAAGCTGCGCGCCAAACTGGAAGAACACCGCGAGCAGGTCTATCTGAGCAAAAAACTGGCGACGATTTTCCGTGACGCGCCGATCGACTTTTCGCTGGAAGCAGCGCGATGGGAATACGATCGGGAGCGGGTTCGGGATAAGTTTGCCGAACTGGAGTTTGGACGCACGCTGGTCAGCAGGGTAAGCTGAGACGCGGCAGAGCCGGTCTGCCAGGACGGTGGAGCGGCCGGACAAAGCGAGAAACCTCCCTGCGCGATCGCAGCCTCAATACGAACGCAAAAAAATCCCGGCCCTTTTGACAAGGCGTCCGGGATTTTTTTGTGCGTGTAGGGCGGCAGTTCTTCACGAACGATTCCGTTCCTCAAACACATCGAGAAACAAACGGGTGTTCCCCTCTTCCTGGCAGTCCCATGTCGCGGCAAAGCGGACCTGGTGGGAGACGCCCAGAATGTCGTACTTCTGGACCAGGTGCTGGCGTGCCGAGCCGACGATGAGACTGTGCAGCCGCACCTGTTTGCGCTTGGCCAGATCGGCCAGCATCTCCCGCACGTACAGGGAAAGGCCGCCTACCCCATCCGTCACCATGACGAAGTCAGCCCCGCGAAACTGCCGGTTCTCTTCCACGATTTGGATGGCCCGCTTCATCGGCGCGTCGAAGTGCGTCCCGCCTCCGAAGGCCATCTGCGCCAGCGCGTAAAACGCAGGCCAGTCCGGCCGCCGGTGGTACAGGGCCTGCTCGCGAAGCTCCCCTTTTGCGCCGAACAGCAGCAGCAGAAAGTCTCGTTTTTCCAGGAGACTGAGCGCGGCGAACGTCATCACAAAGAGCTGGGCCAAGCGCAGTTTGCTCCCCCGCATCGAATGTGAGGTGTCCAGCATGCAGATCACGGGACCTTTGGGCGGTTCCTCCAGCCATCCGACGGTGTCGTACGTCATCAGCTTCTGCTCCACCCACTTGAGCAGAAAATACGTCTCGTAATCCGGATCGGCCAAAAGGCCGGCTTCGCTCGGCAGCATGTGGGCGATGTCGCCCGACTGCCTCAGGTCGTAGTATTCTTCCGGCAGCCGCCGCGAGCGCATCTGCTTCTTTTTCACCCGGACGTGATGGACGTTGCGCCCCACCTCTTTAAGGAAGTCAACCAGGTCCGGATGCCGTTTCAACTTTTCCAGCCACTTCATATATTGTTCCAAGCTCTGGCGCCGGAGCTTGCCCAACTCGTGCCCCCAGCGGCGGTTGGCGAAGCGCTGGCTGGCCGTAAGCAGCTCATGGACGAACAACGTGTCGTCCGATTCCAGCGACAGCGTCTCTTTCAGCGAGCGGTCCAGCCACTGCCCCAGCTCCTGTTCCAATTGGGCCACGGCCTCCCGTTCCTGCCTGGACAGCCGCTCGTGCTGTTTTTCCCGCTGGGCCAGCTCGTCCTCCAGCTTTTTGACTTTTTGCTGCAGCTTGGGGCGCTTGGTAACATTCACCCGCATCTCTTCCCGAAGTTCCTGAATGCGCGCTTTGAGGGAGCGGATCTCCGCTTCCACCAGCGGCCGGGTGTCCATCGCCTCCTGTTTGTCCTCCACCACGCGCTTGCCCTGCTGCAGCGTGTAGCCGATCAACTGAAGCCTGGCCGCCTGTTTTTCCGTCAACAGTTCGGACAATTGGGCCTGTTCCCTGCCCTCGTGTCCCTGCTTCTGCTGAAGTCCGGCGACCAAGGGAGTCAGCCGCTGTTCCCGCTCCCGGCGTTTGACCTCCTCCGCGAACGACGCCGTCAGCCACATGAGCGCCTTGATGGCCGTCTTGAAGGCGGCGCTCTCCTGGCCTGCCGTCCGCGGGTGGATCATCCGGTAAAAATACTGTTTCATCAGCGTCTGCACCATCCAGCGGTGGAACGGCGGCGCCGCCTGTGTCTGGTCAATTTCGGGATGGACGAGATAAAACGCCAGGAAAAAATCGGCCAACAGTTCGCGGTCGAACCACGGCGCCCGCGCTTTGGCTTCTTCCATCCATTCGCGCGCCGTGCGCGACGAGTACTGGTACGCATCAAACAAGTAGCGGTCGACCCGACTGGCACGAATGATCATGCGGTTGCATCCTGCCTTCCTACAGCGTGTAGTCGTAATCGGTACCGGGAAGTTCCCGGTCAAATACCGTTCGGTAGACGCCCTGCAGCATCTGCAGGATCCGCTCACCCTCGATGCGCAGATGGGCGTATTTGACCGTGTATTTCTCCGGGTTGGGCAGCAGTCGGTTTTTCTCCCGCACGTACGCGGTCAGGTCCTGCTCCCGCTGCTGCCACTGAAGCAAGCGGTTGCGCAGGTCGCGGCCGGTCTCTTCCAGCTCCAGCCGGCATTCGTCGAGGAGCGAGCGGTAGCGCTCGGCGGCTTCTTTTCCCAGTTTGGCCCCGATCTCTTTCTTGAACTGAAACGCGTGCAGATCCGCTTCCTTTTCCAGCCACTTTTCGGCGGTCTGCCTGCAGCGGCGAAGCGGCAAGTCGTGCTCCATGTCCGCTTTCAACTGTTCGGTGAAGCGCTGGTCAAACAGCTCCCGCAATACGGGCAAATCTTCCGGCACGTCCCAGAGCATGTGCGGCGTAAACACCGTATCCCAGATCGAGACGCTTTCGCGGCCGTGAAGAGCGGCCGACGTTTTCCAGACGTGGGCGATCTTGCTCCACCGCCGGTCGGAGAGGACGAACTCCTTTTCCTCCATGTCCTGCTTCAAGCGGTAGAGGAAATAGATCAGCGATTCCGGGATGCTGACCCGGGATGCTTCGCGCTGGATGTCCTTCACGTCGTGGAGGGAAAAGACAACCGGCAGCGGCTCATTCGGCAGCGAAAACATTTTTTCGTAGCTGGAGGCGTGCTGCAGGTAGCTCACCTCGTAGCGGATGAGAAAGCGGTCGTACAGCGCCGTCAACTGTTCGTCCTCGTCCGGCAGCTCGTTGGACGCGGCCATCAGAAACAGCAGCGGCACCGCCTCTTTTTCCCTCCCGTTGAAATAGACCCGCTCGTTCAGAATGGAGAGCAGGGAGTTGAGGATCGCGCTGTTGGCTTTAAAGATCTCGTCGAGAAACGCGAACTGGGCAGACGGCAGGTAGCCGGCCGTCTTTCGCACGTACTGGTCCTGCTTCAACTGCTGCAGCGACACGGGGCCGAAAATTTCGTCGGGCGTGGTAAACCGCGTCAGCAGGTATTCAAACCAGTGCTCGGAGCCGAACAGTTGGGCGACGGCCCGGGCCATCTGCGATTTGGCCGTACCCGGCGGCCCGATCAGCAGGGCGTTCTCTCCGCTCATGATGCCCAGGAGCAGCAGGCGGATCAGCTCGCTTCGTTCGAGAAAACGGCGCTCCAGTAGTTCGACCGCTTGTTCCAACTTGTGTGTCAATGGCATCGTCCTGTTCATCATCTCTGGCGCAATCGTGCTGTCACGGCAGACGTGCTGCGCCGTTCCCCCCTCGTGCAAGATTCGATTGTCATGGGTTGGCACTCTCTACCTGTAGTGTATACATCCTGATCCGCGCACACAAGCCAATGCGCTCTCCCGGGTCCGGCGGCCGATCATGAAGGCGCCGGCACCCGCGTATGATGAAAGGTGCGCGTTGGCAACAATAACCAACAAGAGCAATACATGCAAAAAGGAGGATAGTCATGCCCCAGCTTCAACTGTCTGATGAAGAATACGATCATCTGATGGAACGGATTTTTAAAATCCTGAGCCGAACGGAAGAGCTGGACCACGTCACCCATCACTGGATGTGGGAAGTGTGGCGCGTGCTGTACTACAGCAAATTGTAAGCGTACGATCCGCTTTCACCCATGTCTGTGCCCTCGCATAGTGTGTGAACAAGAGAGGTTTGCCCGACACACTAGAAGGAGGGATGGGCATGGGTGTTGAACTGTCCTGGCTCCACGGGGTGTACGTCCTGTTCGTGATCGGCATCGTCGCCACCATGGTGCTCCGACGCGATACCAGTCTCATCTGCATCGCGGGGATCGCCGCGCTCGGCCTAACGGCTACCGGTTCGGTTACGGCGGCGGTGGGGGGCGTGTTCGGCAGCTTCATGTACGCGATGACGGAACTGCTGCCGACGATTCTGGTCATCTGCATCATCGTCGCGATGAGCCGCGTGCTGACCGAGACCGGCATCAACGAAACGATGATCCGGCCGATGGCCTCGCTGGTGCGGACGCCGGCGCTGGCGTACTGGGTGATCGGTATCGTCATGATGATCATGTCCTGGTTCTTTTGGCCTTCGCCGGCCGTGGCGCTGATCGGCGCGGTGATGCTGCCTGTCGCTCTCCGTGTGGGGCTGCCCGCCGTCGGTGCAGCCGTCGCAATGAACCTGTTCGGCCACGGCATCGCCTTGTCCGGTGACTTTGTCATTCAGGGCGCGCCCACGCTCACCGCCAAGGCGGCCGGCCTTCCCGTCGCCGAGGTGATGGCCGCCAGCGTGCCGCTGGTCATCGTGATGGGGACGGTCACCACCTTGACCGCGTTTTGGTACCTGTACAAAGACATGAAAAGCGGAGCGCTCCGCGTCGATCCGGAAGTAACGGCCGTTCCGTCCGCGCCCCGCGACGCCGCATCCGTCCGGCTCTCCCCCCTGCTGCGAAACGGGCTGGCGGCTCTGGTTCCCCTGCTGTTTCTGCTGGATGTCGCGGCCATGTTCGCGCTGGATCTGAAAGGAGGCGACGCCACCGCCCTGGTCGGCGGCACCGCTCTTTTGATCCTGCTCGCGGTCACTCTGTTGTCCCACAGACAGGCCGGTCTGGAACAGGTAACCGCTCACCTGATCCAGGGATTTCAGTTCGGTTTTCGGGTATTTGGCCCCGTCATACCGATCGCCGCGTTTTTCTACATGGGTGACAGCGGATTCGTCAAGGTGTTTGGCGAGACGCTGCCGAACGGTTCCCATGGGATCGTCAACGATCTGGGCGTTGCACTCGCCCACACCATCCCGATCGGCAAGGAGGTGGCCGCTCTCGCCCTGACGGCGATCGGCGTCATTACCGGACTGGACGGATCGGGATTCTCCGGCATCACGCTGGCCGGCTCCCTGGCCCAACTGTTTGCGACCGCGCTGGGAAGCGGAGCGGCGACGCTGACCGCACTCGGGCAAATCGCCGCCATCTGGGTGGGCGGCGGCACGATCATCCCGTGGGCGCTGCTCCCGGCTGCCGCCATCTGCGGCGTCGATCCGTTCGAATTGGCGCGGCGCAACCTCTACCCGGTCGCGATCGGACTGCTGGTTACCACGCTGGTGGCCATGTTTCTGATCTGAATACGTGCAAAACGGAAAGAAGCCTCAGCCGGTCGGCGAGGCTTCTGTTTATGTCGTCTCCATCGCGGGAACGTGCCGGAGCTTCTCCGGATTGAGGATGAGGTAGATCGCTTCCACCCTCCCGCAGCGAACGGAGCAGCTCATGACGGCAAAGAGACGGTTGTCCCGAACGCACAGCAAACCCGGCATGCCGTTCACATTGGCCATGCGGCCCGCCCGGAAGGCGGACGTTTTTTTGGCGACCCCCAAAAGGAACGCCAGTACACGCTCCCGGGTGCATATCGGAAAAATCGCGGCCCGGACTTTGCCGCCGCCATCCGAATAAAGCGTCACCTCTTCGGCAAGCAGAGCCAGCAGCGTGTCGGCATCGCCGTCGCGCATCGCCGCGAGAAACCGCTCCACAAGCTGTTCGTGCTGCGCGTAATCGATGGGTTCGTCCGGCAGTCGGTGGGACAGTTTTTGTCTGACCCGGCTGAAGATCTTGCGGCAGTTGGCTTCCGTCTTGCCCACCAGCTCGGCGATTTCCCGGTAGTCGCAGGCCAGGACCTCCCGCAGCACAAACACCGCTCTCTCTGTCGGCGAGAGCGATTCCATCAGCTTCAGGCACGCGATGGACAGCCGGTCATGCGTCATCACTTCATGAACCGGGTCCCCCTCCTCGCTTGTGAGGACAAGCGGCTCCGGGAGCCACGGCCCCACGTAAACCTCCCGCTGTTTGCGTGCCCTGCGCAGAAAGTCGATGCATTTGTTGGTGAGGGTCCTGCATAAAAACGCCTTGATGTTGTGAATCTCGTCCGTCCGCGTTCGCTCCAGCGACAGAAACGTGTCCTGCACCATGTCTTCCGCGTCCGTGATGGTGCCCACCATCCGGTAAGCCAGGGAAAACAGCAGCGGTTTATAGGTGGTGTACAACTGGGCAACGTCTGTCACGCCCTCCCTCCTTTCTGGCCGTACCGTAAATATGACGTCCGGCGGATCGCTTTTGTGACATCGCGGCGATCTCGCTCTTCTGTTTTGGGCCATGTCTCATACACTGGTACTAGCACGTTTTCTACGAAAGGAATGGACAGCACGCGTATGAAGCTGTGGGGAAAAAGCGTACAGGTGGCCGCCACCTACATCGGAACGGTTGTCGGGGCCGGCTTTGCCAGCGGTCAGGAAATCCTCGCCTTTTTTACGTCGTACGGCCATTGGGGCACATTGGGCATCCTGCTCGCCACCGCCCTGTTCGTCTGGCTGGGGTACAACATGATGCGGCTGGCCCAGCACATGCAGACGCCCTCGTACGATTCGTTCAATCAGAAGCTGTTTGGTCCTGTCCTCGGCCGGGTGATCAATCTGCTCGTGTTCCTCACCCTGCTGGGCGTAACCACGGTCATGCTGGCGGGAGCCGGTTCCGTCCTGGAAGAACAGTTTCACCTCCCGTACCTCCTGGGGACGTCGGGAACGGCGGTCCTGGCGTTTGTCATCATCCGCCACGGACTGGACCGGCTGCTGGCGGTGAACTCTCTCATCGTTCCGTCGATGCTGCTCTTCTCCCTGCTGATTCTGGCAAGCGGACACGCGGAATCGCCGCTCCCGCTCACGCCTCCCAGCACGCTCGGCTTCATGTGGAAGTCGGTGCTGTACGTGTCGTTTAATCTGGCCATGGCCCAATCCGTCCTCATCCCCATCGGGTATGCGATCCGGGAAACGTTCGTGCTCAAGCGGGCGGCGATTCTTGGCGGCATCGGGCTGGGGCTCATGCTGATGATCGTTCACACGGCCATGCTGGCCAACTGGGACGACGTCCGCCTGATGGACATCCCGATCATCTACATCACGGAGCAGTGGAACGATTGGCTGCAGCTCTTTTTCGTCTTCGTCCTGTACTCCGAAATTTTCACCACGCTGATCTCCAACGTGTTCGGCATCGGCCAGCAGCTTCGGGAACTGTTTGACGTCCCCGAATCCCGCCTCTATCTGCTCCTGTTCGGCTTCAGCTTCTCGCTCTGTCTGATCGGCTACTCCGAGCTGCTGATGGTGCTGTATCCGCTGTTCGGCTACCTGGGGTTGGCCACGCTGGCCCGCCTGTGCCTGCCGGGCAGCGGCAGCGGCCGCCGTGTTTTCTAGGAGCAATCCCTCACGCGCGCGTCTGCTCCAGCTCCGCCCGGAACTGTTCCCAATCGGTGAGCGGCGCGCGGCAGGCAAAGTTTTCGCAGATGTAGGCCGTCACTTCGCCCCCCTGCATCTGTTTGTCCCGGACCGCCTCGGCAATGCCGCCCAGCCCTTCCGTCGGATCGTGCAGCACGGTCAACGTGAAGGGGGCGTAGCCGCGGCGCGTCTCCTTGAAAAACGCCTGCGTCCGATCATCGCCTCTCGGGCCCGCGATCACCACCTGCCGCACCGGATGCAGGAGCTGCTGCATCGCCAAGAGGGAAAAGCTGTACCCGATCGGATAGTGGTTGATGCTCCCCGCAAACGACGTCAGCAGACGTTCCGCCTTGTCGCGCAAATCGCTTCGGCCCGTCAGGCAGAACAGCCGGAGGAAGGTGTAGGCGGCGACGCCGTTGCCGGAAGGGGTCGCGCCGTCGTAAATTTCCTTGGGACGGGCGATGAGCTGTTCGCCGTCGCTGCCGTAGAAGAACAGCCCGCCGTTTTGTTCATCCCAGAACAGGCGGAGCAGATCATCGGCCAGCTCCAGCGCCCGCTGCAGGTGCCGCGGATCCTGTCCGGCCTCAAACAGTTCCGTGAGCCCCCAGATGAGAAAGGCGTAGTCGTCCACGTAGCCGAGATACGCCGCCTCGCCGTCGCGGTAGCGGGCCAGCAGGCGGCCGTTGGCGTCGCGCAGCCTGCTCTCGATAAACCCGACAGCCCGTTCCGCCGCCCGCAGATATTCGAGCTCCTCCAGCACCAGCCCTCCTTTGGCCAGCGCCGCGATCATCAAGCCGTTCCAGGACGTCAGAATCTTGTCGTCCTTCCCCGGATGCACCCGCTGTTCCCGTCGAGCGAACAGCTTCTGGCGGGCTTGTTCCAGCAGCCGCGTCAATTCCTCGGCGGCCATCCCCCGGCGGCGGGCAAGCGAGTCCAGATCGGTCCGGATCAGATTGGGGATGCTGCGCCCTTCAAAATTGCCGTTCTCCGTGATGTCGTACGCGTCGCAGTAAAGCTGCCCCAGCTCATCCCCCAGCACATCGCGGACTTCCCACGGCGTCCAGACGTAAAATTTACCTTCTTCTCCTTCCGAATCGGCGTCTTCCGCCGAATAAAACCCTCCGTCCGGGTCGGTCATGTCGCGCAGGACGTAGGTGAAAATGTCGCGGGCGACGCGGGCGTAGTCGTGCTTGCCGGTGGCCTGGTACGCCTCCAGATACGCGTAGGCCAGAAGCGCGTTGTCGTAGAGCATCTTTTCAAAGTGCGGCACCAGCCACTCCCGATCCACCGAGTAGCGGGCGAATCCGAATCCCACGTGGTCGTAGATGCCGCCGCGGCGCATGCACTCCAGCGTGGTTTCCGCCATGTGCAGCGCGTCCGCCTCACCGGCCGCCTGGGCGTGGCGCAGCAGGAAAATGAGGTTGTGCGGCGTGGGAAACTTGGGCGCGTCGCCAAATCCCCCGTAGACGTCGTCAAACTGCCGTTTGTAAAGCTCCAACGCTTCCACAAAGGTCTCCCGGCTCAGCGTCCCCGGATCGGTCCGGGCCATCTGCGGCGCCAGCGTGTTGTAAATGTGGTCCACACTGCGGTCGATCCGTCCCCGGTCGTTCTCCCAGATCTCGGAGAGCTGCCGCAGAATGTCCATCACGCCCGGCCGTCCCCACTTGGCCGACTTGGGAAAATACGTCCCGGCAAAAAACGGCTTTTTCTCCGGCGTCATCACAATCGTCAGCGGCCATCCGCCCTGTCCGGTCATGGCCTGGCAGACGGTCATGTAGATGTGGTCCACATCCGGCCGCTCTTCCCGGTCCACCTTGATGGCGACGAACTTTTCGTTCAGCAGCGCGGCCACTTCTTCGTCTTCAAACGATTCGCGTTCCATGACGTGACACCAGTGGCAGGTGCTGTAGCCGATGCTGAGGAAGATGGGTTTGTCTTCCTGTTTGGCTTTGTTGAACGCTTCTTCTCCCCACGGATACCAATCAACGGGGTTGTAGGCATGCTGAAGCAAATAAGGAGACTTCTCGTTTCTCAATCGGTTCGGCTTTCGCTCGTCCTTGCTTTCCACGCAAATGTCCTCCAATTACCTGTTTTCTTCCATCTTAGCATACTTGGCGTCGATAGAAAAAACAGGTGCGCAATGTGACTGCCCCCGGTGCGCAGCCGTTTCAAGGAAATGATGATTTCGAACATAAAAAAAGAGGGACATCGTTTCTCAATGTCCCTCTTTGTGGATCGATTTCTGTTTCTCGTTTACCCGCTCATCCGTTGATGCGCGATTTCCTTATTGGTTCCCGTCTCCGTCGAATTGGCCTTGCCCACTCCAAATGCGAAATAACTGATCACGACGATACCCAGGAAGACCATTCCCGCCACAAGGGAGATGCGCGTCTCTTCATTCACCCACATGCCGACCAATACCATGATCAGAAAGGCAATCGTAACGTAGTTCGACACGGGCGCAAAAGGCATTTTGAACGGATGATGAGCCATTTCAGCTCCTTTTGCTTTTCGGAATCGGATTTGACTGATCAGAATCACAAACCACGGAACCATGCCGGGAAGCACACTGGCACTGTATACATACACAAACAGATTTTCCGGTGCCAGATAGTTCAAGACAACGCCTACGCCCAGCCCCACAAGAACGCCGATCGTTCCGAGCAGCGGCACGCCGTTGTGAGACAGCTTCGTAAAGATTTTCGGCGCCTGTCCATTTACTCCCAGCGTGTACAGCATGCGTCCCGCACTGTAAATGCCGCTGTTGCAGCCAGACATGGCGGCAGTGATGACGACAAAGTTAATGAACCCCGCTGCGGCCGTGATCCCGATTTTCGCGAAGGTTGCCACGAACGGGCTGCCGATGGTTTGCAGTTGATCCCACGGGTAAACGGTTACAATCACAAAGATCGCGCCGATGTAGAAGATCAGAATCCGCCAAATGATACTTTGAATCGCGCTCGTCAGCGTTTTTCGGGGGTCTTTTGCCTCACCCGCCGTAATCCCGATGAGCTCGACACCTTGATAAGCCCCAATCACCAGCGAGAGCGCAAAGAAAAAGCCCGTCCAGCCGCCCGTAAAAAAGCCGCCGTGTTCCCACAGATTCGATAATCCGATGGCGTTTCCGCCGTTGCCGATTCCGAAGAAGATCAGCCCAAACCCGGCAACGATCATCAAGACGATGGTGACGATCTTGATCATGGCAAACCAATACTCAAATTCACCAAACGATTTCACGGAGAACAAGTTCGCCGCGCCGAGAATCAGCATCGCGATCAACCCCGGTATCCAGGCGGGCAAATCCGGGAACCAGTACTTCATGTAAGTCCCGACGGCAATAATTTCCGACATCCCGACGACGACCCACTGAAACCAGTTGCTCCAGGCCGTCACATAACCTGCCAGGGGGTGAATGTACTTGTGGCCAAAGGTCGCAAATGAACCTGTGCTGGGTTCCAGGTACAACATTTCCCCCATCGCGCGCATGATGAAAAAGATAAAAAGCCCGACGATTGCATACGCGAGCATCACGGACGGACCTGTCCATTTGATCGTGCTCGCCGATCCCATGAATAAACCAACACCAATTGTTCCGCCCAACGCGATCATCTGAATATGACGCGCTTGCAGGCCCCGCTTCAATTCCTTGTTTGCCACTCCGGCTCCCTCTTCCTTTCTGCCAATACCGGCTGTCATTTCAGGAATGCTGCTGGACACCCTCCGTTTCATCCGCGATGATGCGGCAGGTACCCGTTTTTTCTTGACTGCACATTTTTTATTCAGCATTCCTAATAGTGAGAAAAATTGTTCACCATTTCCTTTCTGCTTCGCTGCTGAAGTACTTGTATTGTAATATGTTTTTGTCATGAAGACAATTGTATCAGCTAAAAAAACATTTGGTAAATCAATGTGCTTGACGTAAATCAAAAGTAAAAAATATGTGATTGTTCAATCATTTGTGGAGCACAGGGCAAGAACAATCAGGGACGGTTGCACCTCAAACGAATCAGCCAGCGGCCGATTCGCATGTCGGCAACTGGCTGATTCATTCGCGAAGGCTTGTTGATCCTGTCCCTGCAAAGGGGGCAGGCACCCTCACGACAGTTTAACGATTCTGTCACACGCTTCCGCAACGTACGGATCGTGCGTAACGATGACGATGGTTTTGCCTTCCTGATTGAGTCCCTGCAGCAGCTTTACGATTTCGTTCCGGTTGTCGGCATCCAATGAGCCCGTGGGTTCATCGGCAAGGATGAGCTCGCAGGGTTTTAACAGGATTCTCGCGATTGCCACCCGCTGCTGCTCCCCGCCTGAAAGGCCATATATTTTCTGCTTGAGCGGAATATCCAGCCCCACCTTCTCAAGCGCATCCAGCTTTCGTTTTTGCTTTTCCTTTCTCGCTGCCTTTGAATAGAGTAGCGGGATTTCAAGATTTTCGTCCACCGACGCATCATCAATCAATGCGTAATTCTGGAACAGATAAGCGATTCTGGTCCGGAGAAGCCTGTTTGCCTGAGCCGAACCAATCCGTGGGCTGTTCTCGCCAAACAGTTTGACAGTACCGCTGCTCGGCTTTTCCAGCAATCCCATGATATTGAGAACGGTTGTCTTGCCGGAACCGCTTTTCCCGGTAATGGCGAGCATCTCCCCCTCGCAGACCTGCAAATGTATCTGGTCAAGAACCACGTGGTCTTGATAGCGCTTGCTGACATCCACCAGTTCGCATACCGTGTTCATGCCGCTTATCCCTCCCCTTTCAGGATGTTCACTTTGTTCCGATGCTCGATCACGAAGAGTGCAAGAACAGACGCTGCAAATTCCACGGCCACCACCCCGACGCCTGCTGCAAGCACGTTGATGTCAGAGGAACCCATGGCCTCGTGGATGGATGTCGCCACGGCAAAAACCCTCGCCGCCTCCTGCAACAGAAGGGATGCCAGCCCGTTGTTCATCAGGAAACAAATGCCAATCTGAATCACCCAGGTCGCTGTCAACAGCCACAGATACTCCTTGTACGTTCGGAAGAAACCCGTCCCAAACAATCGACGAACGATAATTCTTTGCTGGTATTTGCTGAAAAATACGCTCAAATTCTGCACAACAAGCACCAACAATCCCGCTGCCAGTCCGAGGCTGATGAACAATAGCTGGTTCCTCTGCTTTTGCAGCTCGTATATCTGCCCCAACACGTACTGTTCGACGGTGATCAGGCTTGTCAGGTTGTCATCCAGTTTCAGCCTTTTTAATTCAGGTTCAAGCGCCTGTAACGTCCGCTCGGTGTCTCTGTTGATCAGTTTCACTTTCAACGGATCGCGCCCCCCGCCACCACTCATCATGTTTGCCTTGTCTGCAACGAGACTGTTTTTCTCGGTGACCACCTGGATGATCGGATCGACAATCATATTGTTTTCCGTGCGAAATACTTCCGGATTGAAGCTGAATATTTTCTGCCCGTTTGCGATCCAGATGATTTTCAACGCTTGATTCCGCACGCGATCGGGAACCTCCACGTGAAACAGGTTTTCATCCCCTTCCGCACGACTTTTTCTGGATTTCTTGATGTAATCCAAAATATCTTTTTCATTGCTGCGATATTTTGCAGGTACAAGCAAAATCAAATCGCTCGTATCCTCGGAAATCATCACAGGATGATTTTGTGCATTATAGACGGGAAACTCCCGCAGATAATTAGGATTTACCGATATAGTACGTATACCGTCAAACCCACTGTTCAAACGAAGCGCTGTTTGCTCATAGTCCCCCGCATCGATGAATACGGCTCCCATGCGGTTGAGTAGAGGATAAAGGGCCGTGACTTGCGTTACCGTCATTTTGTGCGCACCTTTCTCTATATCCTCCAAATCGTTCCCGACCTTTAGGGGATAGAACACACCGTAATCCTTGCTGCGCTCCCAGCTTTTCAGATTTTCCTGTTTGATGCGCAAATCATGATACTGGCTCCAGATGGAAAGGATGACCAGGATGAGAAAGAGGGAGCATCCGGTCTTGAGCAGCGTGTTCAATGCAAAGATGCCATTCGTTTCCTTGCGGTTTTTGATCACGTCGACAATCTTTATTCGAGAAAGAAAGATATACGCGATGAGTGAAATCAACGTGACAATGACATAACTCGTCAATTGAGAGAGGAAGACGCTTCCCATGAACTGACCAGTCGTATCTTTTATTACCAAGGACGCTAGTATAGAGATCACCGCGGCCAGCGCAAAAACAACGGTAATCAATCTCCCGACAACGACGTACCACAGGCGCACGTTGGACAGGCCGTGCATTTTCAACACGCCGATCCGCTTGGATTCGTTAAACATATAGTAAATGAGCATAAAGATCGTGATGATAACAATCACGTACCTGATATATGCGAAGAAATCATCCTCGATTTCCATTTCTCCAGAATTGTTAGATTGACCCTTGAAATCTTCAGGAGTAAGCAGAGTCCCCTGGTCAACCAGTTTAGCAGCCATGATCTTGTTGATGATGCGTTCAACAAACTCCTTGTATTGTGCCTCAGATGCCTCCACAAAATACCGGCCTTCTACGGGAAGGTGTTTATAAGCAAACCGGAGCGGTTTCATTTCGAACAGGGTATGGTTTCCGAAACTCTTGATCCGCCCCACCTGATCCTCGTCTCCGGAGTCTGCCGTGGATAGAAACGAATTGCCCTGTTGGGTGTCTTCCGCAGTCAGAAATCTGCCGCTTTTCAATCGAAAGGAATCAAACAACCGGGTGTTGTCTGTCAGCAGCACGTATTTGTGAATCCGGACCTCGTCATCCACACTGTAATCGATGTGTGTTCGGAAGAGATTGACCCTGGTTTCGACGGCCGCTTCGAATAAGATCGGGTACATCTCATCCGGTGAAGCAAAATTGGCATAGTTGGGAATCGTAAACGGCTTTGAAATCTCCTCTCCTGCCTTTTCCAGTTGATCGAGTTCATCCCGATAGGCTTGATGGTAAGCCAACAGAAAAGACACCGCGAATAGAAAGAGCAGCAAACTCGATAGTATCTTTTTCAATGTACCCTCTCCTCCATTGGATGACCATTCACCCTCACCATGTGTCTGAGTTTGTTTGCCGCTTGCTGTTCATTTCTCCCATTGAAAACAGTTGTTTTTTTGGGTTAATTTTTATATTTTGTTATTATTCACCAATCAAATTGTTTGTAATTATAGTACACCTACCTGCATGGATCAAGTCCATCTCGTATGGACGTTACCCTCGGCAAAAGAATCACATGGTCCGATTCGTGTCCCTGTAAACACCGCTTTTTGTTATCTGAGTTTCTCGTCATTCCAGGTACGGAGCCAGTACGAGGTACCTTTTGCCATCAGGCACATACGGTTGTTGATTGACAGTCAAGTGTGCAGCAACTTTACGGGTAGGTAGCTGCATAACCACTATCGTTGGAGGTGATACCTCTTCCGCTTGGGCGGTCAAGACGAGAGACCCTGCGCTCGTGCTCGTCGCGACCGAGTATATCAGACATGACATTATGATTGAGGAGATTACGCGAGTGAAGACGAAAGAGCTCTTTTAAACGACTGTTTAATTCAGAGGAGAGTTTCTTGAAGAGCATCAAAGATTGCTTGCCGACGGTTCTCGGCTGCCTGCGCGTCGGCTTGGCGGCAGGGGGATGAAAAAACATCTGCATGGCTTCCTCCCCCACTATCGTCCGGGGACAAACGCCCCTTCCCGATTGAGCACAGGAACCGTCTGACTGGCATTCCAAGCGGAAGCGATCGCCACATCCTCGGCAAATCCCGCCGCGATCAGCTCCCGTCCCGAGGCGGACTCACACAGCAGCGGGTACAGCTCCGGCTTGGCGGTATCAAAGGCAGCAACAGCCAGGCGGGCCTCCGGAGAAAGCCGGTACCCGCTAAGCTCGCCGAGGATCGCCCCAGCCGCAACCATGTCCTCGAAAGCGGGACGGAGGCTGCCGTCCGGCCACCGCTCCCCGCTGGCGATCACCGTGACGACGCCCCCTGTTTGTCGGATGAACCGGGCCACCGCCGAGGCATTTCGCAAACTGCCGGCCACCACGACCGCGCCGCTGTCCTTTGCCAAAAAGGCGCACGTGGCCCCGTTGGGCGACGGCAGTACGATCCGGCACCCCTCGTGAATCGCGGAGAGCGAAGCGGGAGACAGCGAGATGGGTTCGCCGCGTTTGCCGGCCAAAACGGCATGGACCCTGGCCGCGTATTCCGAGGCGGACGCGTCCCGAAAGCGATACGGATATACCACTCCGCCCCGAGTGAGGACGACATCGACGCAGGTGGTAAACGAGAGCACATCGACGATCACGACGATGTCGGAAACGGGGGCCAAGGCTTTTACCCCTTCATACCCCCAATCAAACCGGGCGTGAAACCCGTTTTGCTGAAACACCGCCACATCCGCCATTTTCTTCCCCTACCTTTCCAGGATTGCGTGTTCACCATCAATGTTGGCACAGCGACCGCACAACCGATTCCCACTTGTCGCGGTCTGCCGAAAACCACGCCGGTTCCACGCGTTCAAAATACAGGTGATCTTCCGCAATGAGCCGCACTCGGATGAGCATCTCCTGAAGCTGGTCCGGAGCCACGCGGACGGTCCAGACCACGGCGGAGAACAGGCTCATCGCCACGTAGACCGTGTACAGCGTCCAAAACGCCGGCGGGATCTCGTTCGGATAAAAATATCCGCAGATCTGGCCGATGCAAAAGGGAACGCTTACCTCCCTGCTGAACAAGGCCAGCTTGCAAAAGTCGTGGATGGGGTCTCCCCAATCGAACCGGTCGAAATCGATGGCCCCAGCGTACTGCTTGTCCTTTGCGATCAGATTGCCCACGTGGAAGTCATCGTGCTGGAACCGGTTTGGCCGCTTGCGCAGATACGCTTTGTTTTCTTCCACAAACACCATGATTTTCTCGTCGTGCGGGATGGCCAGACCAGCGGTGCGATACGCTTCGAGGTATCTCGCGTGTTTTTGGACGGCTCGCGAATGCCAGGCGGGGATGTCGGACGGAGCGTGAAGCTGGTGCAGTTTTCTCAGGTCTTGACCCGCCTGCCATCCGATGCAGAACTGTTCTTCTTCCGTACAGAGAGGCAGGATGTCCCTGGCGTCCTCTCCGTCGATATGGGACAGCAGGATGTAGCAAAGCTGCAGGTCCTCTGCGATCCCGCATTCAATCGGCTGCGGAATGCTCGCCCCGAACGGCTGCAGGGCGTGGAGGGTGTGAAACTCCGACCGCTTTCGTTCCCAGCGGCTCTGGTCCGCAATGCGCAGGACTCGCCGTTCTCCCGACTCCATGCGGACCAGGTATTTTCTGTCGGACGAAAATCCTTTGTGAATCGGCTCGATGCCGACTGCTGAACAAAGGGCGGGACTTTTGCTTTGCAACCATTCGATTTGTCCGGTCATGTTACACCTCCCAGAAATGGCAGCTTTTTCATTCTATCATCCATGCTTCTGACGACAAGAAGCATTCTTGTTATTCAAAACTTTTTCTTCATGTATGGCGGAATGGGTGGGAGCACGTCGATTTGCCAACGCCGGCCGTCACGAACGTCATGAAAAAAGGTTATCCCGCCTGGGCAGGATAACCTTTTTGTTCCTCTACTCCCTGTCGGTAATCGTTCCGCCGGACTGACAGCCTGGTCAACCCTGCGTATCTTCGGCGGAAGGCTGCTTCGTCGGGGGCGTCTCGTGCGCCTCCTCATCCAGCAGCGGCACGTTTTGCTGGTGCATTTTCTGCTTTGTCGGATACGCGCCCACCTGCTGCAGTTCCACATTGACATCCGTCTGTTTGTCCATCCCTCATCGCCTCCCGTTTTGGTTTCCCGTTTAGTATGGTTCCATTTCCGAGATTGCTATACCGCCGATGACAGCGGGCGCGGCTGGCGTCATTCCGCCGGTCGTCACGCTGAGCGACCATCGTTTCCATATTTTGAAGGTTCCCTTTTGCCGGTATCTTTGTTATCCTCGTAACCGAGCCAAAAACAAGCCGAAACTTCCGACAGCGGAAGTGCGGGGGACTTTTTTTGCAGACCACGGTCTGCATGGGGTGAATCGCCGAATGGCGAAGGGTTGTCTCCTCAATCCCAACCCGACAACTAACCTCGTAGGCGAAGAAAAGGAGACGATGTGCACATGAAACGATTTGCCAAGCCGATCATCGCCATCGCTATGGGATTGGCCGTCACCAGCATTTCCACGTCCGCATTTGCCGCGACGACTTGCCCGTACAAATCGATCGCCGGCCAAAAACAGTGGTTCCCCTACTTTCAATACTTCGGTTCTTTCCAACAAGCACCGAACGTAAGCCCCGTATGGAAAGTGTACATGCCGGTCCCGGTGAAACAGCCGGTTCAAAAACCGGTTCAACTGCCGGTACAGTACCCGGTACAGAAGCCTGCCGCTCCGACCGGCAACCAGGTCGTTGCCCAGCCGAAAGCTCCGGCCCAACAAGCGGCACCGTCCGTTTCCCAATTTGCCAAGCAGGTGGCCGACCTGGTGAACCAGGAGCGCGCCAAAGCCGGGTTGAAGCCGCTGACGCTGGACAGCGCCCTGTCCAAAGTGGCCATGGACAAAGCGGTCGACATGTACCAAAACCATTACTTCAGCCACACCAGCCCGACCTACGGTTCTCCGTTTGACATGATGAAACGATACGGCATCACCTTCAGAACCGCCGGCGAAAATATCGCCATGGGTCAGCGCAGCCCGCAGGAAGTCATGCAGCAATGGATGAACAGCCAAGGCCATCGTGCCAATATTTTGAATCCGAACTTCACGAAAATTGGCGTGGCCTACCACAACGGGTACTGGGTGCAGGAATTTACCGGATAACCAGCGAACAGAGAATCAGCAAGCCGTGCTTCTCGCGTGAGAGGCACGGCTTTTTTGCTGGCGGCGTCATCGGCCGATTTCGACGCGGACCAGCGACTCCCGTACATAGACGCCCGTTCCCGCGATGGTGACATCCAACTGATCACCGGCCTGGTGTACTTCGACGTGCACGTTCCCTTCCCGTCCCATCTCGTGCCCCTGCTCCACGACAAGCGACAGCGGCCACGCGTCCGGCGTGCGAATGTAGCTGGCGTAATAGGCGCCCATCACCCCGGAAGCGGTGCCGGTCACCGGATCCTCCACCGTTCCCGAATACGGCGAGGAAAAATGGCGTCCGTGCATCTGGGCGGACGGATCGTAGGTTTCCAGACAGAACGGGTGGACGCACGCACGGGGCATGCTCGTGAGCACGGCCGGAAACGCCCCATTGCGGGGGGACATGCGGCGAAAGGATTCCAGCCGCTTCACCGGAACCAGAAGGGTCCAGATGCCGGTGCTGCCGTACATGACCGGAAGTTCCTCGTCCAGGTCGGCTCTGGTCAGCCCGATCGCCCCGGCCAAATCGTCCAGGGAACCCTCGAACAGAGATTCACCTCATGGCCGGGCGTGAAAAACCGAATGCGCAGATCAGCCGTCTCGGCCGGCAGAACAAATGCCGTTTCGTTGTAACCCACCTGACGGGCGACCGCCAGCATGTGCTCGTCGTCAAGATCGCTGGCGTCAAGCACGACCCCCGCCGGATTGCCCTTGTCGGGTACGGTGCCAAACGCATTGTAATGATACACGTTGACTTCCGCCATTCGCTCTTCCCCCTTTTTCCCCTATAGAATCGCGCCGGTGTTTTTTTTCGAAACAGTGCGTCACTTTGCGGCGGAACCGGACAATTTCGCGCCGCATCCTTCCCGCCGGCCGCCCCTCTTTGATTTCCGGAAGGCAGCCGGTTCTAGTCGAATGCCTGGAGGATGTGCTCCAAATCTTTCAACGCAGCCGCCGCAGCAGCGCGCGGATCGGACTTCCCGCCGATGACCAGCAGTTCGCCCATCGCGTCCGTTTCGACCCGGATGGCCTTGGTCGTGCCGTGAACGCGGGCGAAGGGATGGTCACGCTCGTACAGGCGAAGTTCCACGGCCGCTTTCACCCCTTCCGCCGTCCGCCGAATGCTGCCGACGAGCTTGGGCACGCGTCCGGCCTGCCGCCACGCGTCCATCTGCGCGCGCGTCAGATGCGCAATTCCCGTCCGCTTCACGTCGTCCAGGCGCAGGCCCGCCCCGAACGCGGCGTTGGCGATAATCGTCAGCTTGCATGCGGTGTCCCATCCCTCCACGTCAAAGCGCGGGTCGGGCTCGGCGATCCCCAGTTCCTGTGCCCGGCGGATCGCTTCCTCGTACGGGATGTCCGCTTCCATCATGCTGCTCAGCACAAAATTGGCCGTCCCGGTCAAAATGCCTTCCACGACGGCCGCTTCGCATCCCGCCAGATTGTATTCGAGAAGATCGACGGTCGGCAGTGCGGCCGCTGTGGCGCCGCTGATTTTCAGGACGGCGCCGGTTTTCTTCGCCAGCGCGGCCAGTCCCGGGTAGTCGGCGACGAGCGCCCCTTTGGAGACCGCAATCACGTGCGTTCCCTGTGCCAGCGCGGTTTTCATGTAAACGGAACCGGCCCCGCCCGTGACGTAGTCGGAGGGACCGGTTTCGATCAGTACATCAGGGCGGGTGCGGGTGAGAAAATCGGCTCCCGTACACGCCGGATCGCCGGCCAGTTCGCCGCGCGCAAACGCCTCCCAAACCTCCGCGGCCAAACCCTGATCATCGTAGCAGCCGGTTCGGGAACGGGCGACGCCGACAAGCCTCACCTCCACGCCGTACCGCGTCCGGTAGCGTTCCCGCCGCTCATCCAGCAGGCGGGCCGCTTCTCTGCCCACCGTGCCAAATCCGGTAATGATCACGTTCACGTCCTTCACGCCCGACTCCCCCTCAGCAGCTTCGCTCGTTTCGTCATCGCTGGGCAGACCGGTTTACCGGACCCATGCGCGTTTGTGCGCGAGGATCGGATTGGCGGCTTGCGGTTTCAGCCGCTTGCCGGTGTTGGCGTCATACAGGACGTTGACGTAGTCGATGTACAGGATTCCATTCAGATGGTCGATTTCGTGCTGGATGCAGCGGGCCAAATAACCGTCCGCTTCGAGGACCACTTCTTCGCCCGCCCGGTTCAGCGTTTTTACCTTCACGTACGAGGCCCGTTTCACCCTGCCGACCACGCCGGGAATGGACAAGCACCCTTCGGTCCCCGTCTCTTCCCCTTTTCTTTCCACGATGTACGGGTTGATCAGTTCCACCAGGCCGGTACCGCAGTCCATCACGACCAGCCGTTTCGGTATGCCGATCTGGATCGCGGACAACCCCGCCCTGCCCTCGTCGGCGTAGATGGTGTCCGCCATGTCGTTCAGGATTTTTTCCACGTTTTTCGTGACGGCGGTCACCGGCTTCGAGATTTCCCGCAGCACCGGATCGCCCAATTTCACGATGAGCCGTTCTGCCATGCCTGTTCTCCTCTCGTTTGAAAACTGTCGTGTATTCACCGTATCAAATGCGTCTCCCGTCCGTCAATTGATCAGATCCCGCTGCCGCCCGTTTTTTCAATCGACAAACACACTTATATGCGCTATCTTTAATGGTAAACATGATGTTGATGGAAACGAAGAGGGAGGAAACCATGCATTCATTGGCAGCAAAGCTCAACGAAACGCTTCAGTGCGAAAATCCGCACGTCTATGCCATGCTGTCCGATCTGGGCAAACTCATCTACTTTCCCAAGGAAGGCATTCTCAGCCAGTCTGCCGAAGCAAAAGCAAAAGGGCGCAAATACAACGCCACGATCGGAATCGCGTTGGAAAACGGCCAGCCGATGCATCTGGACGTGATTCAAAGCACCTTGTCCGCCTACGATCCCAAGGATCTGTACGAGTACGCGCCGCCCGCGGGAAAACCGGAACTGCGCGCGGCATGGCGGAAAAAGTTGATCGAGGAACAGCCGTCGCTCGCGGATAAAACCTTTGGCAATCCGATCGTCACCAACGCGCTGACCCACGGCCTGAGCGTGGTCGCCGATCTGTTCGCAGGCCCCGGAGACGCCGTAATTCTGCCGGACAAAAACTGGGAAAACTACGAGCTCACCTTCTCCGTCCGCCGCGGAGCGGAACTGGTCTACTACCCGCTCTACGACGCGGACATGAAGTTTAACGCAGCCGGCCTGCGTGATGCCATCCTGGCGCAAAAGGAAAAAGGCAAGGCCATCGTCGTGCTCAACTTCCCCAACAACCCGACGGGCTACACGCCGGGCATCGAGGAAGGCAGGCAGATCGTTGCCGCGCTGAAGGAAGCGGCCGAGGCCGGCATCAACATCGTGGCCGTTACGGATGACGCGTACTTCAGCCTGTTCTTCGAAGACTCGCTGCGCGAATCCCTGTTTGCCGACCTGTGCGGCCTGCATCCGCGCGTGCTGCCGGTAAAAGTGGACGGCGCCACCAAGGAGGAATACGTCTGGGGATTCCGCGTCGGCTTCATCACTTACGGCGCATCCAGCGAAGCGGTGCTCGCCGCGCTGGAACAGAAAACGCTCGGCATCATCCGCGCGACCATCTCCAGCGGTCCGCATCCGTCGCAGACCTTTGTCCTGCGTGCGCTGAACGCGCCGGAGTTCCAGGCGCAAAAGCGGGAAAAATTCGAGATCATGAAGCGCCGGGCCAACCGCGTCAAAGAGCTGCTCGACAGCGGCCGGTTTGACGATGCCTGGACCTACTATCCGTTCAACTCCGGCTACTTCATGTGCCTCAAGCTGAAAACCGTCAACGCGGAAGAACTCCGCACCCATTTGCTGGAGAAATACGGCGTCGGCACGATCGCCCTCGGAGACACCGATCTGCGCATCGCCTTTTCCTGCATCGAAGAGGAGAACATCGAGGACCTGTTCAACCTGGTGTACAGCGGGGTAAAAGACCTGCAGGGACAAAAATAGCCGATGACCGCAGCACTGCCCACCAAAAAAGCGTTTTGGCATCAGCGCCAAAACGCTTTTTCTTTTTCGCTTCCCGGTCAGGAGGCGTGCTCCGCCTGGCCTTGAACGGGCGGGATCGCCTGCGGTCCCGCCTGCTCCCCGCCCCAGCGTTCCCAGCGCTGTACCTGGCTGCGCCAAAAGCCGAGCGAGGCCTGCATGACCGGACCAATCAGGAACACGGAGACAAACGTTCCCACGGAGACGGGACCGCCCGCCAGCCAGCCGCACAAGAGTGCGATCCCTTCCAGAAAGGTGCGGACGAGCCGGATCGACCGGCCGGTCAGCCGAGCCAGGGAAAGCGTCAGCCCGTCTCGTGGACCCGCCCCGATGCCGGAAGCCACGTACATGCCGGACCCGATCCCCATCAGCACAATGCCCGCAAGCAGCAGGGCAAACCGGGCCCACAACGATGAAAACGACGGCACGATCCCGGCGTCGAGAAACCCGTTGACAAAATAGCCGATCAAGAGGATGTTGGCGACGCTGCCGATACGCGGCCACTGGCGGTCCAGCACACACGCCATGCCGATCATCGCGATGCCGACGATCTGCACCCACGAGCCGATCGACCAGCCCGTCAGCCCGGCCAGTCCGATGTGCAGCACGTCCCAGGTGGCCGCGCCCACCGCGGCGCGCATCAACGACACGGCGCCCAGCGCCAGCACCATCAAACCGGCGACAAACAGCACCAGCTTGGCGCCGATAACCCCCGCACACCTCATCCTTTCTTGTTTTCGCTTCATTGCGATCTCTGCTCCTCTCCTATCCTGCCGCCTGCTGCGGCTCTCTCTACGATTCACTCAGATTGTTCATCATGCGATCAATCACGCTGGCAAACACAGCCAGCTCGTCAGCGGAAATCCCCCGCACCGCTTTCGCTTCGACGAAGTCCGATGCGCGCATCCACTCGTCCGCCATCGCCCGGGCTTTCTCCGTAAGGGCCACCCGCCGCTCCCGTTTGTCCGCACCGCAGTGCCGCTCGATCCATCCCGCCTGCTCCATCCGGGCCAGCGTGCGGGTCATGGTCGGCGCTTCCACGCACAGGTATTGGCACAACTCCGTCTGAGTGGCCGGCCCTTCCAGCAGCCGCACGACGACGGCCCACTGCGCCGTGAACAGCCCGAGCGGGGTCAGCCGTTCGTTCAGCGTCTTGGAAAAACGCCTGCCCAGTTGATTGACCTTGTGTCCGTACACGGTGACACCTTCCCCACCAATTATTTACCTAGCTAAGTATATGCATGCTGCGTGGAAATTGTCAATCCGACTGGCCAAATGCCAAAAAAGGCTTCCCCCATCCGCGGATGAGAGAAGCCTTTTCGTTTCAACCCCTTACATCGCCTGCTTCCACTGCCGTTCCGATTGCCCCGGCGCGTTGGCCCGCTTTTTCTCCGCCGCCCCGACCAGCCATGCGCCGAACGGCAGTTTCGCCAGTCCGTACGAGAGGGCGATCGAAGCCGCCGAACAGAGCAGAAACGCGAACACGCTGCCAAGCATGGTGCTGCCGGTGACATCCCAGACGTTCAATGCCTTCATCACGTACGTGAGCACAAGGGCGTGAACCAGATACGCCCCGTACGAATTCCGGCCGATCATGGAGAACCAGGCAGTCCATCGCGAGTCCCGCTTTGTCAGCAGGACGGCCAGCAGGTAGACCAGCAGCAGTTGGGCCACCGTATAGAAAAACATGGACGGCTTCAGCGACGTGGCCACGTTGAGGTTGACCAAAAAGCCGCCCGAATCCCTGACCAGCTCATAGCCGATGTACGCGTAGGCGGCGGCAAACACAGCCAGCAGGTAGGGCCAGCGGCGCTGCAGCAGCGAGCGGAACGCGGGCAGCGCCAGCGCGACCATCCCGCCCAGCAGGAAATAAAAGGAGTAAAACAGGAAGTTGCGGTCCCTGTACGTGATCAGGTACGCGTCCAGCCAAGCCGCGTCAAAACGGAACGGATGAGCCGGCAGATAGCGGGCCGACACCCACATCAGTCCCGCGTACAGGAACGCCGCCGCCCCGACGGCGGCCACCTTTCCCGCGCGGCCGGACAAGCGTTGTTTTGCCGCCTTGAAGCCTTTCAAAAGCAGCGGGTACAGCAGGTAAAACTGGAAGATCATGACGACAAACCACAGGTGGTACGAGGCGCTGCCCGTGATCAACTTTTGGACCACGCCGACGAGCGTCGAGACGTCCCACCCGGTCACGTCCCGATGCCACACCATGTAGATCAGCGACCAGATCGCGTAAGGCACGACGATCTCGGTGAACCGCTTGCGGATAAAGCCGGGGTAGTTCACCCGTTCGTAGTAGTTGTAAAACAGGACCAGGCCGGTAATAAAGACGAAAGCCGGGACGGCAAACTTGAGCAGATGGAACAGCTTCCCGTAAAGAAACGCCGTCATCTCGTCCACTCCGGGCTTTCGCATGTAGACGCCGATCACGTGCTGATACACCACTGCCAAAAAGGCAAAAGCGCGAACCGCGTCCAGTTCGACAATTCGTTCTTTTCGGGCCATTGACTCGTTACCAAACCTTTCTACCTTTCGTGCAAAACAGACAATCCCATCTTACCGCTCCACCGCGGCTGCCGCAAGTCCTGCGCGGGCGGATGACCGATGCTGCTCCGCCTCATCTTTTCATCGGTGGGACAAAACCGTATGTCAAACAGCGCCACAGCCATTCCAGCGGTCCGAATCGATAGCGGGAAAGCCACCAGCGGCTCCACGCCGTCTGCAGCGGAAAAATCACAAGGCACAGCACAAGTCCGAGCCACATCTCCGCCTGCCCGTAAAGGTAGAAGAGCCGCGCAATCCCCAGCGACAGGACGGTTTGAGCCAGGTAGTTGGTCAGGGCCATCCGCCCCACGGGCGCAAGCGGTGCCAGCAGCTTCCGTCCCCGCCCCGTCCGCAGCAGCAGAAGCAGCGACGTGATGTAAAACGCGCACAGCGACAGGCCGCTCCACTCGATAAAGACCAGCACGGCCAGCTCGGGCGGTGCGGGCAGGTCCACGGCGCCGGATTGAACAGGCGGAATCATCGCCACCAGCGGAACGCTCGCGGCTAGCGCCAGCAACCAGACGCGCTTGATGGCGGCAGCATGCTGTTCGGGACGATGAAAGACGCCTTTTTTGGCTGCGTACAGTCCCATCAAAAACAGCGGCAGGACGGACAGTACGTTCATCCACTCGTACTCCAAAACGATCGGCATTTCATGGGTCCAGCGGAACTGCAGCCATTCTGCCGGTCCCCCCTGGTTGTACACCGTGATCGCTTCCTGTGCCCGCTGCCATGTTTCAGCGCTGTACGAGGATTCCCCGGGAACCAGCAGCGTCAGCGCCATCAGCAGGTTCCACCCGATGAGCAGAAGGAGCGCCGCGCGGCGTATGGACGCTTCCTGTCTCTTGTAAAACCAGAGCAAACACAGGCCCGCCAGCGCATAGGTGTGGAGAATGTCCCCGTACCAGAAGAACAGCAGGTGGACCACCCCGAACAGCATCAGCACCGTCAAGCGGCGCAGGTAAAGCCGTGTGGCCGGATGTCCCTTCTGCTCCGCCCGGCTCATGAACAAGTAAAATCCGGCTCCGAACAAAAACGAAAAAATGGTGTAAAACTTGGCCTGGACAAACATGTCAAACAGCAGGCGGATCCATTCGTCCAGGGCCGTGTGCGACAGCGGCAGACGGTCTTCCGGCAGGAACAGGTCCGGCTGCAGGAAAGTGGGCATGTTGACCAAAAAGATGCCAAACAGGGCAAAGCCGCGCAGAACATCCAGTTCGGCAATCCTCTCCTCGGCCGAAACGGGTGATGCTTTCACTCGCGTCATCCTTTCTCGTTTTCGTCTCTCCCGTGTCTCTCCATGTGGCGTTCCCTTGGTTACTACGAACGTACGGGCGAAAAGTCACGGCCGCCCGCAAAAACAAGGGCACATGCACGAGGTTTCGCCACGGTGAATCCCGCGCTTCCTGAGTGAGATGCGGGACAAAACAAAAAGGGCGGAAAAAGCAGAATCGTCTGCTTCCTCCCCCCTGCACGGCCGTCTTAGGACGGCTGCTCTTCTCTTCTTTCGCCCCGACTGCGTCTGCCGAAATCAAGCAGCATTCCGGCGCAGCCCCCGAGCAGCGCTGGCATCACCCAGCCGGCTCCCTGCGCGTACAGCGGCAGCGCGTTCAGCCAGGTGTCCCAGCGGTGATCCCCCGCCGTCGCATTGATCAGATCGATCACGCCAAACAGCGCCACCAGACTGACCGTGGTCACGTAGACGAACGAGCGGGCGGAGATGACGCGGTCGGCCAGCGCCAGAAGGATGAGGACGATGGCGACCGGATAGATCGCTCCCAGGATCGGTACGGAGACCGCGAGAATTTGCGTCAGCCCGAGGTTGGCAATCGCCATGCTTACGAGACAGAGGACGCTCACCCAGGCCCGGTACGAGAGGCGCGGCAGCAGGCTGTTGAAGTACTGGCTGCACGAGGTGACTAGGCCGATGGAAACGCAGAGACAAGCCACCGTAAACACGACGCCCAGAAGAATTTTTCCGCTGGGACCGAACAGGTAGCCCATCACGCTGGTCAGAATCTGCGCCCCGTTGTCCGCTTTCCCCAAAAACGAACTGGCGGAACCGATCATCCCCAGCATCACGTAAATGACGCCCAACAGCACGCCCGCCCCCAGACCGGCGCCGATCATGTAGACGGACAGGCGCCCTTTGTCTTCGATGCCCTTGGCGCGCAGTGTGTTGGCCACGACAATGCCGAAGACCAAGGCGGCCAGCGCGTCCATGGTCAGGTACCCGTCCAAAAACCCCTGAAACGCGGGATGTTCTGCGTACGGCCCGACAGGCTGCGCCGACGGCCCCATCGGAGACAGCAGGCTTTTGGCAAAGATGAGCACAATGATCGCCAACAGCGTCGGGGTCAACAGCTTGCCGAAGCGATCCACCAGCTTGGACGGGGACAGGCTCAGCCAGAAGACCACCGCGAAAAAGACGGCGGAGTAAACGGCCAGCCCCCACGGCTGTGCGGACCAGGTGGCCGGCAGAAACGGCGCCATTCCCATCTCGAACGCCAGGCTTCCCGCGCGCGGAATCGCCAGACCCGGACCGATCGAGACGTAGATCAAGAGCGGGAACAGCCAGGCAAAGACCGGATGCACGCGTTTGGCCAACGCGGAAAAGCTGCCCGCCTTGGCGATGGCCACCACCCCGAGAATCGGCAGCCCAACCGCCGACAGCAGAAAGCCTGCGAGGGAAAGCCACACCTGCTCGCCGGCCGATTGGCCGAGAAACGGCGGAAAAATGAGATTTCCCGCCCCAAAAAACATGGAAAACAGCATAAAACTGATCAGGACCATGTCCTTTTTGGACAGCGTATGTTTCACGGTGCAGTTCCCTCCTCCCATATCGAGAGGGATTCTATCAACTTTTCCGCCGCGAATCCAGTAGCAACGCGATATTCGTAATGTTCAAGAAAGTGAATGATTTCAATTTATTTTAAAAAATATCAGCTCCTGTACAGGATGGTACGGCGTGTCCTGTGGCCTGCACGCTGGAATTGATACTCGTGCTGACGACGGACGGGGGCGGCAAGCGCAGCGGATGTTGGCGGAAAAAAACCGGCAGTCTGTGCGACGCAGACTACCGGTTTTGCCTGCGAAGCTCCTCCTCCACTCGGTCCAGCCATTCGTGAACGAGAGCGGTAAACAGCCGGCTTTGCTCGATCTGCAGGTTGTGGCCCGCGCGATCCAACACGACGAAGCTGGCCCGCGGAAAATGCTCCAGGATCGTCCACGCGTCCCGGTACCCCGTGCGGTCATCCTGCCGTCCGGTCAGGATCAGCACCGGTTTGTCATACCGCCCGACCAGCGGTTCCACGTCAAACGAAAACGCGTACCGCCGCTTCAGCTTTTCCAGAAAGCGCATGTCGGCCATCCGCACGCCGGAGAGGATTTCCCGCTCAAAACGCTCCCAGTTGTAGCGGTCCTGCACGACGGCAATGGAGGCAAACTCCTCTCGCTCTTCCGGCGTCAGCTCGGCCAGCAGTTTCTCATCCCGAGCCAGCACGGTAAAGGGGGGCAGGTCCCGTTTTTCCTTTTCCGCGTGAATGGCCGCACAGATCAGCAGCATGCCGGCCATTCGATGCGCCTGCCGGGTGAGCAATCCCCTGGCCAGATAGCCTCCGTAGGATTCACCCGCGACCAAAAACGGCGCCCCGGGCGGTATCAGCCGCTCCACCACCCGCTCGACGACCGCCAGCATGTCGTCCGATCCTGTGATCCAGTCCGCTCCTTTGGTCCGTCCCATCCCGGGTAGGTCCAGATAGATCCGCCGCCAGCCCGGGCGGTCGGCGAAGACAGGCTCCATGCAGCCCGTCATCAGCCGATGATCGGGTGAAAATCCGTGCAGCATCACTACAGGGAATCCCTCACCGTACTCTACATAATGAACCGTCACGTCGTCCAGCACGCATTCCATTCGCCCTTCCCCCTGACTCGAACATTTGTTCCATCTGTTATCATACCACGTTTGCAGAAAAATGGAAAGAATCATTCGCTTTCCCGGCTGAATGCAGGCTGCGAGCGGACCAGCCGCTCCAGCGCCATGCAGATCAGCACGCCCATCAGCAGCCCGTTGCTGACGAGCGGACTGATGTAGGGCGGAAGCTGCGCCAGGAATGAGGCGGGCAAAAACATGCAGCCGACACCGGCCATCAGCGCAACGCCGACGATATATCCCTGCCGTTCATCCAGCCCGTTTTTGGCGATCTCCCGGATGCCCATGCCAATCATGTTGGCAAACGAGAGAAACACGCTGGCGTACCCCACCGAGACGGGAATCGAGGCAAACAACAGCGTGACCGCCGGAACGAAACTGACCGCCACCAGCAGCAGACTGCCCATCAAAAACGGCCATTTTTCCTTCATCCGCGTGGTCAGGATAAAGCCGGCCGTGTAGGAAACCGGCACGAAGCCGATCGTGGAAAACGCGGCGGACAGCAGTTGGCTGATGCCCATGATCAGGCCGGACCGGTTGGCGCTGACGGGCTCGGCAGGGTGGACCACCCGTTCCACCGCTTCCATGCTGGCGATCAGGTTGCTCAGCAAAAGGACGGTGACGATGAGCGAGGTAAGCATGATTCCGCCGTCAACGTGCGGCCATCCCCACGACAGCAAATGAGGCAGGGCTACCCAGTTCTCCGCCGGGGCTTCGATTTTGTGGTACAGACCCGCCAGGACGAACAAGGACCAGCCAAACGCGATGGCGATCAGCACCGAATAGCTGCGCAGCAGTTGGTGTCGGCTCCTCGCAAGGACCAGCGACACGGCGAGCGTGGCGAGCGAAATCGCCGCCGCTTTCCCGTCAATCGCGCCCGATTTTGCGCCCAGGATGCCGGTGACAAACGGTCCGCTCATCTGCGCCACCAGCAGGAGGAAATAGGTGCCGACCACCGTCGGCGAAAACAGCCGGCGAATCGCGTCCATCCAGCCGCACGCGCTCACGGCGAGGAAAATAAGGCCGCTTGCGATCAGACCCAGTTCCAGGGCGGGGAGCACGTCTCGCGGATGGAGTCCCATCGCGGGAGCCAGGGAAGCAAACAGGAGAAACACGCCCCACCACAACGCCGCGGGCCCTTCGGCGATGGGCAGACGGTGTCCCCAGAGGGCCTGCAGGACCGATACGACGCCCAGGACAAACAGCGAGCGCTGCACAAAGTCGGCGATTTCTACCGGCGTCATGCCGTACGCCTGCCCGATGGCAAGCGGAGCCACCACGCTGCCGGCGAGGATAAACATGGCCCACTGAATGGTCGACAGCGCCTGCCGCATGTTACAGGACCCCGTACTGCGCGTCCCGCTGGTCGGTGATAAACATGTGACCCGGAGCGTGGGTGATCATCAACTCCGGCTTGCAGCGCATCGCCACGGCTTGCGGCGTCACGCCGCAGGCCCAGAAGACGGGCACTTCGCCGGGATAAATCGGGACGGGATCGCCAAAGTCAGGCGTGTTTACATCGGCAATCCCGATCTGCCGCGGGTCGCCGATGTGGACGGGAGCCCCGTGCACCGCCGGAAAGCGGGAGGTGACCTGTACCGCCCGCACCACCTGATCGTGCGGGATGGGCCGCATGCTGACCACCATCGGGCCGGAGAATCGACCCGCCTTTGCACAGTCCAGATTGGTCACGTACATGGGCACGTTGCTGTTTTGTTCGATGTGGCGAACCGGAATGCCGCTGTCCAGGAGCGCCTGCTCAAAGGTAAAGCTGCAGCCCAGCAAAAAGGCGACCATGTCCTCCCGCCACAAATGATCAATCCGGGTGACTTCCTCCGTCAGTTCACCGTTCCGGTACACGCGGTATCGGGGAAGATCGGTGCGCAGGTCGGCGTCCGGAGCCACCAGTTCCGGAACGGGTGATCCGGGTTCGGTCACATCCAGCACGGGACACGGCTTCGGATTGCGCTGACAGAACAGCAAAAAGTCGAAGGCGAGCGCCTTTGGCAAAATCACCAGGTTGGCCTGCGCATATCCGGCGGCCATTCCTGCCGTCGGCTTGTCCCAACGCCCCTCCCGCATCAACAGACGGGCCTCTTTCGGATGCATCGACGTAAACTCGTTCATTCTCAATCCCTCCCATTCGGTCGTGAATCGCACAGAAAACACCGCAGGCGGCGCGGCGAGCGTCCTGCGGCATCTCCTGCTTTCCGATTATTGGAACAGTTTTGGCAGTTCGTTTACCATGGTGTACACGCCCATGACCGCCATGGTGACGGTGACGATCAGGCCGAAGATGGTCATCCACAGCGGGTGCTTGTAATCCCCGACGATGTTTTTGCGGTAGGCGGCAATCAGCATGACCCCGAGCGTGAGCGGGAGGATCAAGCCGTTCAGGGCCCCCACCAGGACGAGGATTTTCACCGGACGGCCGACCAGCACAAAGACCAGCGTGGAAACGGCGATGAAGCCGACGATGATCCAGTTGTGGAAACGGTCGATCTTTTCATGGAACGTACGAATAAACGAGACTGATGTGTAGGCGCTGCCGATGACCGAGGTGATGGCCGCGGCCCACATGACGACGCCGAAGATCTTGTACCCCACCTGCCCTGCCGCCAACTGAAAGACGGACGCGGGCGGATTGGACGGGTCCAACTGCAGCCCCTGGGCTACAATGCCCAGCGCCGCGAGAAACAGGATGATGCGCATGACAGACGCGATGGCGATGCCGGAGACGGAGCTTTTCGTCACTTCCGGCAAGGAGGAAACCCCCTTGATGCCCGCGTCCAGGAGACGATGGCCGCCGGCAAACGTGATGTATCCCCCGACCGTGCCGCCCACCAGGGTGACGATCGCCAGTACGTCGATGGTGTCGGGAACAAAGGTTTTGATGACCGCTTCACCCACAGGCGGCGACGAGGTGACCGCGACGTACAGGGTCAGGGCAATCATGACAACGCCCATGAGCTGGGCAAATCGGTCCATCAGTTTGCCTGCCTCGCGCACGAGGAAAATCCCGATGGCGATGATTGCACTTACCAAAGCCCCCGTCTCTGCGGACATGCCAAACAGCACGTTCAATCCCAGACCCGCTCCGGCGACGTTCCCGATGTTGAACGCCAGGCCGCCCAGCACGACCAGCAGGGCGACGAGGTACCCCAAGCCGGGCAGGACCAGGTTGGCGACGTCCTGGGCCCGCCTTTCCGACACCGCGATAATGCGCCACACGTTCATCTGTGCCCCGATGTCGAGCAGGATCGACATCAGGATGACAAAGCCAAAACTGGCGGCCAGCTTTTGCGTAAAAACGGTCGTCTGCGTCAGAAAGCCGGGTCCGATGGCGGACGTAGCCATCAAAAACGCGGCGCCCAACAGCAAGCTGATTCTCGATGCTTTCATGAAATATCCCCCCGTTTGTCTCTACGCTGGATGATTCATCGCCTTGACCGCGATGCCGGACGCTTCCAGCGCCGCGCGAATGTTGCGGGCGAACGTCAGCGCGTGCGGACCGTCGCCGTGGATGCAGACGGTTTCCGCCGCAATCTCGATGTCCGTCCCCTGCCGTGTGGTCACCTTTCCTTCCTTGACCATGCGGATCACCTGGGAGACCGCCTGTTCGTCATCGGCAATCAGCGCATCCGGTTGGCTGCGCGGCGTCAGCGACCCGTCCTGCTGATAGGTGCGGTCGGCAAAGACCTCGCTCTTTACCCGCAGGCCGATTTTTTCCCCCTGCACAACAAGCTGACTGCCCGCGAGGCCAACCAGGTAGAGCTCCGGATTGACCCGGTAGACGGCTTCGGCAATCGCCCGGGCCAGCTCCGGGTTGGCGGCCGCCATGTTGTACAGGGCGCCGTGCGGTTTCACGTGCTGCATCGCGCCGCCTTCCGCCTGCACAAACCCCTGCAGCGCTCCCACTTGATAGACGATCAGATCGTACGCTTCCTGCGGGGAAATGGCCATGTTGCGCCGGCCGAAGCCCTGCAGATCGGGCAGGCCCGGATGGGCGCCGATCATGACGCCGTGTTCCAGCGCCAGCTTCACCGTCCGGCGCATCGTGCCCGGATCGCCGGCGTGAAAGCCGCAGGCGATGTTGGCCGACGTGATGTACGGCAGGATCGCTTCATCGTTCCCGATCCGGTAGGCGCCGAAGCTCTCTCCCATGTCGCAATTCAAATCCACGCGGTACATGCAAATCCCTCCTATGCGAGTTTGAACTGAATGCCCAGCTTGGCCTGGCGAATGCTGCACTCCCTGTCCAGCAGCAGCGCTTCCGCTTCGGCCCGGCTGATTTCGACGAACCGGATCACATCCCCCGGCTTGGTCTGGGCGATGAGCGGCAGATCGACACTGGCAATCTGGGCGATTTTCGGGTAGCCGCCCGTCGTCTGTCGATCGGCCAGCAGCACGATGGGCTTTCCCTCGGCCGGGACCTGCACCGTGCCGAACGACACGGCTTCGGAGATCAGCTCCGTCTGCCGGACGAGCGACAAGACAGGTCCCTCCAGCCTGTAGCCCATCCGGTCCGATTGCGGCGTGACCCGAAACGGCTGCGAAAAAAACGCCTCCTGGCTGTCTGCCGCAAACCAGTCCCACTGACTGCCGCGGATGGCCCGAATCACCGGTTGGGATTCGTACATCGGCAGCAGTTCCGGTCCGATTCCCCACTCCGCCGGGACAAACGCGCCCTCTTCCGCGTGCGTGCGCAGGTGGCGGATCATCAACGCCGACTGCTCCGGCAGCGGACCGGATTTCAAAACGTCTCCGGCACGAAGCGGCCGCCCCTCATGACCGCCGATTCCGGCCCGCAGGTAGGTGGATCGGCTGTTCATCACCACCGGCACCTGTATCCCTCCAGCCACGGCCAGGTAGCTGCGAGCCCCAAAACGGCAGCCGCCCGACTCCAGGACGGTGCCCTTTTTTACCCACACCGGTTTCCACAGCGGCACGGGAACGCCATCGATCGTGGGCGACAAATCGGCGCCGCAGATGGCGATCAGCGCGTCCTCCGTGAATTCGAGGGCGGCCCCGATCAGCGTCATTTCCAGCGTGGCGTCCGAATCGCGGTTGCCCACCAGCAGATTGGCGGCCCGGTGGGCAAACGGGTCCATGGCCCCGCTCACGATGACGCCGTGTTTTTGATAGCCGTAGCGCCCTGTATCCTGGACCGTCGTCAGCAGTCCGGGGCGGATGACGCGCATCGTCATGCCGATCCCTCCTCGTATGCGCGAAATTCCTCTTCGGTTACGGGAACAAACCGGACGCGGTCCCCCGCCTGCAGCAGGCTGGGCGGATCCGCTTCCGGACGGAACAGCCTCAGCGGCGTTCGGCCGATAATCTGCCAGCCTCCCGGTGTCTCCAGCGGATAGATGCCGGTCTGCTTGCCGGCGATGCCGACGGAACCTGCGGGGATGGACAGCCGGGGCGACTGTCTCCGGGGAGTGGCGATTTTCTCCGGCATCCCCCCGATATAGGGAAATCCGGGCGCGAACCCGATCATGTACACCTGGTAGTCGCCTGAGGCATGCGTTTCGATCACTTCCTGCTCCGTCAGGTTGTTGTGGCGGGCCACTTCTCCGAGGTCGGGCCCCACTTCGCCCCCGTAGAGAACGGGAATCTTCACCACCCGACCGCTGGCGGGGGCCGCTTCTCCCAGGCTGTTCAGCCTTTCGCGGATCTGCCCGCAGTACCATTCGTAGGGAGAAAACGGCGGCCGGCTTCCCCCGTCCGTCCGCTGCCAGCCTTTGTTCCGCTCGTATACCGCGACGGGGTCATAGAAAATCGTGACGGTGGCATAAGCGGGGATGTATTCCACCATGCCGGGCAGCGGATCCTGCTCCAGGGATGCGGAAAATTGCTTCACCTGCCCGTGGATGTGCGGGTCAATGCTTGTCCCGAACCGGACGACCACGGCATGATCGCCCAGCGGTTCCACATGTACCTTCATCGCCGATTCCCTCCTGTCGGTTTTCTCCATCCCAGACCGTGAACGGACGTGTTCGGGTGACCGGAATGTTCGACCGTTTCCGACAGCGGCAGCTGCCGGCGGTCGAGAAACAGATGAAGCAGATCCGCCGCCGTGCGGACCGTTTTGTTGATCTCCGACAAACCACACCCTCCGTTCCGATATTCGGAATTTTTGTTCCGTTTTCTATTTTTGTTTTTCATTATACGACAATTTTCAATCCATATACAATCGTGAATTTTCCGTTAATAGAAAACACCCGCAATCCACTTGCCGTCTTTCCGACAAGCGGCTTGCGGGTTCACCTTCTTCTGTCAGTCTTGAAAAGAGGCGAGCGCGATGGCGATCTGGTCCTGCATGTCGGTAAAGGTTTTGCCGTCTTTCGCATACCCGTTCAGCAGGATGGAGAACGCCAGCTTCTTGCCGTCCGGGGTGGTCACGTAGCCGGACAGGCTGTTTACGCCCGTCATGGAGCCTGTCTTGGCGCGCACGTTCTGTTCGGCCGCCGTTCCCTTCATCCGGTTTTGCAGCGTGCCGTCTACGCCGGCCACCGGCAGGGAGTCGTAGTACGCCTCAAAGGTCTCCTGCCTGCTCATTCCCTCCAGCACCGACAGGATGTGGCGGGCGGAGATGAGGTTGTAGCGGGTCAGACCGGAGCCGTCCACCATGTCGAAATTGGTTGGGCCCCCAAGCGATTGGACCGTGTCCCGCACGATCGTTGCTCCGGCGGCGGCGCTGCCTTCCTCGCCTTTGACTGCGCCCAGCGTTTTCAGCAGCATTTCGGCGTAGAAGTTGTCGCTTTTCTTGTTGAGATAGGAGACGATCTCCCGAAGCGGCTGCGACGCAAACTCCGTCCACTTGACCGCCTGGGCGGGAACGGTTCCGACCGATACCTTGCCGCTGCCGGCGAAGGTGATCCCTTCCTTTTCCAGCGTCTCCCGCAGGACTGTGCCGAAGTACAAGGCGGGCTCTTCCACCGGTACCCGTTCGTAGTCGCCTTTCGTTCCCAGCGGCAGGTTTCCGGTGACGCGGATCGTGTTCGTCCCTCGGTCGCGCGTGATGGCAAAGGTGTTTTCCTCACCGGCCGCGACCGTTTTCGCTTCGTTGATGACCTTGACGTACGCGGTCTTGGGCAGCAGATTTACCTGGACCGCCGCTCCCGCTTTCGCGCCCGGCTGGTACTCTACCATTACCGTGCCGCGGTTGAGGGCCAGCGCGCCGATCAGCGGATTGTAGTAGTAGCTCTCGTCGTCCCAGGCCCAGCCGAGGCCGAGCCGCTGGTCATCAAAATAGCTGTCGTCCAGCACGAGATTGCCGTTGATCCGCTTGATGCCCTGCGCTTTCAGCCAGCCGGCGATCTCTTCGACGGAAACGCCTTCCAGCACTTTCAGGCTGTCCTCCGTGTGCAGGGTGGGATCGCCGTAGCCCTTGACGTACAGATCGCCGTTCAGCACGCCGTTTTTCGGCAGGGGCACCGACCCGTACAGCTCCGTTTTGAATGTATACTCGCTCCCCAACTGGATGAGACTCGCAGCCGAAGTCAGCAGCTTCAGGTTGGAGGCCGGCGTCATCAGCGTGTCGGCGTTTCGCTCGTACCAGACGGCATCGTCCCCCGTTTCGTCCAGCGCCTTGACGATCACGCCCGCCGTAATTCCGGACTGATCGGCACCGTCGAGGATCGGGTCCAACAGCGCCGAGAGCTTGTAGGTGGCGGGCTCCAGCGCCTCGTATCCGTCCGGTGCGCTCAGCTCCGGGTACTGGGCCAGCAGGATCGCGATCTGGTCCTGCAGATCGCGGGCGTACTTCGATTTGTAGATGCCGTTGATCAGGATGGAAAACGCCAGCTTGTGGCCGTTCTTGGCGGTGACATACCCGGACAGGCTGTTCACGCCTCCCATCGAGCCGGTCTTGGCGATGACGTTCCGCTCCGCCGGCGTTCCCTGCAGACGGCTTTTCAAGGTGCCGTCCACACCGGCGATCGGCAGGGATGTTTCCAGCGCATCCCGGTACTCCTGCTCCTGCACGAAGGCGAGCAGTTTGACCATCTGCTCGGCGGTGATCCAGTTGAAGCGGGACAGGCCGGAACCGTCCACCTGCTGATAACCGGCGTCTACACCGGCCCGCTTCAGCACGTCGGCGACCACTTCGCTGCCCGCCTTGGCGCTGCCTTCCCCTTTTTGCGTGGCCCCGAGCGTCTTCAACAACATCTCGGCGTAGAAGTTGTCGCTCTCCTTGTTCAGCTCCACGAGCAGTTCGGACAGCGGTTTGGACAGGTGCGTATGGAGCGGGACGCCCGTGGTGACCGTGGTTTTGGCCGTTTTCGCCTGGGGACGCAGCGTGATCCCGGCGGCGGCCAACTGCCGCTTCCACACTTCGGCCGCAAACAGGGCGGGGTCTTCCATCGTCACGTCTTCCTGGTAGGGTTGGGCCTGGATGCCGATTGTTCCGGAAAAGACGACCGTATTTGTGCCGCGCGGCCGCTCGACACTGACCTCGCTTGTGGTGCCCTCGACGGTTTTCAGGTTGTTCACCAGCCGGATGTAGGACGTGTCCGGCTCCATCGTCAGCGTCGGCGCCTCTCCCGCTCGTTTCGCCGGCGTGACCGTTACGGTGATGCTGTTCTTATGTACCGCCAGTGCGCTCAGTTGGGCACTGTAGCCGTATGGCTCGTCATCCCACATCCAGCCGGAGCCGAGGCGGACGTCATCGAAATAGCTGTCGTCCACCAGCAGATCGCCGTTCACCTGGGTCAGCCCCTTCTCTTTCAGGGCGGCGGCGATACCCTGCAGGTCTGCGACAGACAGTCCGGGGTCCCCGTATCCTTTCACGATCAGGTCGCCGTTGAGCACGCCGCTCGGCAGCAGCCTGCCGGACGTGTACACCTCCGTCTTCCATTGGTAATCGGGGCCCAGTTTGTCCAGCGCCGCAATCGTGGTGAACAGCTTCAGGTTGGATGCGGGTACGTACGTTCGCTGGGCGTTGTGCCGGTACAGAAACGCCTTTTCGTTCAAATCGTAGACGGCGATGCCGGCGTGAAGACCGACGCTGTTCTCGTCCTGGGCCAGGTCGGCCAGCCGCTTGTCGATGTTGGCCGTCAGCGGGTCGGCTGCGGCCGCCGCGTTTTGGGCGAAGGCCGGCACCGCCGCCGCATTCAGCAGCAGCAGCAGCGTCAGCAGCCACACCCCGGTGCGTTTGAGTAAATGATTCATAATACCCTCCTTCTCCTAGTGTTGTGCCAGATTGAAAAATCTAGCAGCCCTACGTTCCATGATACCATTTTGCGGCATTTTTCGAAATATTGTTACAACAAAAAGGACAGTTTCTCCTGTATATCGTGCCGGATCGTATATCGCTTGCGGCAGCGTTCATACTAAAACGGAATGTGCCGTCTAGCGGGAGGGATTGAATGTGTGCAAAAAAGGACTGCTCGTTCTGATCGTACTGCTGCTGGTAGCCGTCCCGGCGTCGGCCCAGCCGGGCATTGCCAACCTGCGGGTGGACACCACTCCGGTCAAAGACGTGCGGGAGTTGGTGCGCCAGAGCACGCTGATCGTCGTCGGGACGACCGACGCCACCTACCGGTCATACCCGACAAGCAGACGAGTGGCCGCCGGGAGACTGGTCAATTTCGTGCAGATGGTGAAGATTGAACGATTCCTGAAAGGGTCGGGTTCCCGGACGGTCAAGCTGCTCAGCACCGGCGTCCAGCCGCTGCCCCCTCCTCCCGATCCGATCAACCTGATCTACCCGGGTCCGCTCGGCGAAGGCAGGTACGTCCTGTTTTTGCGGGCTCTTCCCGGCACGGATGTAAAAAGCGCCGTCGGGATCTGGCAGGGCGTTTATCCGCTCATCCAGGGGCGAACGATCGCGCTGCGGGGGGCGGGCTTTGCGGAGCTGCACAACCTGACCGTCGCCGAATTGGAACGGAAACTGAGGGCGGCCGGCCGCTAGGGCCCCGCAAGGCCGTTTGTGTCCCCGCACGGGCGGCCTATTTTGCGAAAACAGGTAGTCGTCTAGGAGATCGCACCCCTTCCCTACATAGGATATACGGGCATAAGCTCAACACTCGTACACGTGGAGGGGTGAAGAGGTGCGCATCCTGGTTATCTGTCCAGAGCAGCTGCCGGTCCCCCCGATCAAAGGCGGCTCCGTCGAATCCGTCACGTACAACATTTTCAAGCGCATGGCGCAAAGCGAGAAGGTCGTGGTGCTCAGCCGCAGCCATCCCCGCTTGCCGCGCGTCAGCCGGTACGTCGGCGGCAACCTGCTGGTGATCCGCGTCCCCAGCCGCAAGCCGTTCGCCTACCTGCGCTCCGCATTGGGCAAAGTGGCGGGACGGTCGTTTCACATCATCCAGATTGAGAATCGGCCGCGATTTGTTCCGTACGTGCGAAAGGTGTTCCCCCGGACGCCGATCATGCTGTCGCTCCACTCGCTCACCTTCATGTCCCGCCTGTCCCAACCGCGGGCCAATGCCATTCTCCGTCAGGTGAACGGCGTCACTTCCGTCTCTTCGTTTGTCACCAACACGATGAGACGGCGCTATCCCGCCCACGCCCGCAAATTCCGCACCGCCATCCCCGGGGTGGATGCGGCAAAATTCCGCCCGTGGTCGGCCGCGTCGAAACTGCGTCTGCGGAGACGCATGGGATTGGCCGGGAGTTTCAACGTCCTTTTCGTCGGACGAATGGTCAGAGGCAAGGGGCTGCATACCCTGATCCGCTCCGTCGCCCTGTTGAAACGGCGCATTCCCAACATCCGCTTGGTGGCCGTCGGCGCCTCCTGGCCTGGCGTGAGGCGGCAGACGGCGTACATGCGGTACGTCCGCAGTCTGTCCAAGCGCTTGCGCGTCCCCGTCCGCTTCACGGGCTACGTGCCGCCTTCCCGCGTGCACCAGATGTTTCAGCTCGGAGATGTCTTCGTCTGCCCCACCCTGTTTCGCGAAGGCCTGGCCACCGTCAACTCCGAGGCGATGGCGTCCGGCATCCCCGTTGTGGCCTCCAATAGCGGCGGGATACGGGAAGTGGTCGTACACGGACACAGCGGCTTGCTGGTCAACCAGGCCGGCAGCCCGGCCGCTTTTGCCCGCGCCATCGCCCGCATCCGCAGCAATCCAGCGCTGCGGAGACGGCTGGTCGCCAACGGCAGGGCAAGGGTCCGCTCCGCCTTCAACTGGCACGGCACGGTCCGCAGACTAAAGACGCATTACCGGGCTGTCCGATCATAGGCCAACCGGCCAAAAAAAGCCACTGACCGGCGTCAGTGGCTTCATCGTTGTTCCCCTTTATTCAAAACAAGATCAGGTACATGTAAATGGCGACGGACAGCGTACAAATCAACACGCTGCCGACAAACGTCCAGATAATCAGCTTGTTGTAGCGATCTTCGCGATTGTCGTTCATCAAAACGTCTCCTTGTCCTGAATTCCCCTTTCCATTATAAGACGGCTGCCGGCAAAAAGAAAAGCGTTTGTGGGACCGAAAAGGGAAAACGCACGGTTTATCAGCGCTGGGAGGAATTTTATCGCTTGTTCTGCGACCGGATCGGCCAGCTCGGCGAGGATGATCTGTTTGACCTGGACTACGCCATCCATAAAATCATTCGGATCCTGGGAAAGCTGTGACAACCAGCGGCAGACAACAAAGCCCAAACACGTTGGTCCGTGTTTGGGCTTCGCGTTTACTTCACCAGATTGCGCATGACTTCGTCCACGTTGACGTCTTTCGTGATCAGCTTCTCCTGTTTCATCCAGTCGATCAGCTTCTGCCAGGATTCGGCCGTCTGGCTGCCGAACGGCTGGTCGCCCGCGTCCATCAACGGCAGCAGGATGTCCAGGCTCTTCGTCTCCACGTCTTTATCCAGCGGGAACTCTTTGGCCTGTTTGTCCAAGAGGAGCTGGAGCGCTGTTTCCTTGTGTTTCGCCACGTATTCCTGCCCTTTGGCGGCCGCGCGCAGGAACGCCTCCAGCGCCTGCTGCTTTTTGCCCAGGGTCTCGTCGCTGGTGGCGATGACCAGCTCGTAGTAGGAAGGGACGCCAAAGTCACTGGGCTTGATCACGTTGACGGGCACGCCGTTTTTCTCCAGAATCAACTGTTCGTGGTTGATGTAGCCGCCCACGACCGCATCCACTTGTTTCGCCGTGAGCGCCGGGATGATGTCAAAGCCGATGTTGGTAAAGCTAAGGCCGGAATCATCCGCGCCCGCATGCTTCAGCACAGTGCGGACGATCGACTCGTCCAGCGGAATGGACGGGTAGCCGATGTTCTTGCCAACCAGCTTTTCCGGCGTGTCCAGACCGCTGTCCTTGCGCGTCATGATCACGTTCAGCGGCTGGCGCACGAGCGCCGCGATGGAGACGACCGGAATGCCTTCGGAACGCGCCTGCACCACCTGCGGCTGGTAGCTGATGGCCATGTCCACCTTGCCGACCGCCACCATTTTCAGCGGGTCGTTGGTGTCCGACGGCATTTGCAGGTGGACGTTCAGGTTTTCCTCGCGAAAATAGCCTTGTTCTTCCGCCGCGTAGAGGAACGAGTGCACGGCGTTCGGATACCAGTCGAGCGCGATGGTCAGTTCGGTCGGCTCGCCGCCGCCCGCCGCAGGCTGACTGGCTTGCGGCGCCGTTTCGCTTCCCGTCTGGCTGCCGCACGCCGCCAGCCCTGCCGCCAGCGACAGGGTCATCAGTGTCTTGGCCCATCTGGAAAAACGTTTCATGGTTCAACAGTCTCCTTACTGTGATTTCATCTGTTTCGGTGTGTTCGTGCGCGTATGCGGTGCGAACCGCCGCTCGATCGTGCCGGCCAGCCAGAAGAGCAGCATGCCGAGGACGGAGAGCAGCAGCACGGAGGCAAACAGGGCGGGCGCCTGGAAATTGCCCGATGCCCGCCGGCCGAAATAGCCCAATCCCTCGCTCGCGCCCAGCCACTCCCCGATGGTCGCCCCCCCCACGCTGTACGTGGCTGCCACCTTCAGGCCGCTGAAAAAATGCGGCAGGCTGGCCGGAAGCTGCAGTTTGGCGAAAATCTGCCAGCGCGTCGCCCCCATCGTCCGCAGCAGGTTGACCATCTCCGGGTCGGCCGCGCGCAGGCCGTCATAGGTACTGACGACGATGGGAAAAAACGTGAACAAGATCGTCACGGCGATTTTTCCCGACAGTTCGTAGCCGAACCAGAGAATGAAGACGGGCGACAGGGCGATGATGGGAATCGTCTGCGAAATAACGATATAGGGATAGACCAGCCGTTCCACGGTGCGGCTGAGATTCATCGCCAGGGCGAGCGCAATGCCGAACACGATCGACGCCGCCAATCCCATCAGCACTTCCCGCAGCGTCGCCCACAGGTGCAGGCCGAATAGCTGCTCGCGCAAATCCCATACGGCCAGCAGCACGGCGCTTGGCGGCGGGAGGATAAACGGCGGGATGGCAAACAGGCGGCAGACCGCCTCCCAGCCGGCCAAGAGCAGCACGAGCGAGGCGCCAAACCAGATTCCCCGGTAAACCGTCCTCATCACGCATACCTCCCGACCGGCTGTGCTGCCGTTGATTGGCGCAGCAGCTCCCAAATCTGCTCACGCAGCGCCTGAAACGCCGGGTGACTGCGGCTCGACAGCGAGCGCGGCCGCGGCACCGGGACGGCCAGTTCCACCGGGCGGCTGATCGGGCTGCCGAGAAGCACGACGATCCGGTCCGCCAGAAGGATCGCCTCGTCGATGTCGTGGGTGATCAACAGCATCGTGCTGCCCGTCTGCTGCCACATCGCAAGCAGCCACTCCTGCATCTCCATCCGGGTAATGCCGTCCAAGGCGCTGAACGGTTCATCCAGGAGCAGGAGGTCGCTGCCCGTCATCAGCGCGCGCAAAAACGAGACGCGCTGCCGCATGCCGCCGGAGAGCTGCGCGGGATAAGCGTCCGCCCAGCCGCCCAGACCGAAGCGGGGCAGCTCCTGCCGCACCCGGGCCTGCGCTTCTTTGCGCGGCATTCCCTGGATCTCCAGCGGCAGCGCCGCGTTTTCCACGACTGTCCGCCACGGCATCAGCAGATCACGCTGCGGCATATAGGCGACCTGCCCCAGCCGCCGGGCCGCCGGTTCGCCGTCCAGCCTGATCTCCCCGTCCTGCGGCTGCAGCAGGCCCGCCGCCAACTGAAACAGCGTGCTTTTGCCAATCCCGCTGGGCCCGATCAGGCTGACCAGTTCGCCGCGCCCGACCGTGAGCTGAAAACCGTCGAGAATGGCTTTCTCCCCGTAGGAGAATCGGACGCCCGCGAAGGCTAGTTTTTCTCGCACGGCCACATTTCCCTCCGGTACGCCATCTCCCAGAACAGGTACTCCATGCGCGACGTATTGAGAAAATGCTCTTCCAGACGGGCCAGTTCCCGCTTGCTTTTGCCTTCCGCCAGTTGATCCATCAGCCCGATCAGCCACTGCGCCAGTTGGCCGAACTCGTCCGAGCTGTAGGTGCGCACCCACTCGCCGTAGAGCTCATGATCCAGCGCGCCGTCCACCTGCGCCAGTTGCTTGCCGATCTCCCAATAGCTCCACATGCAGGGCAGAACGGCGCTGACCAGTTCGGCGAGCGTGCCTTGGTGGGCCACTTTCAGCATGTAGCTGGTGTAGGCCAGCATTACAAACGACGGCTGGGTCGCCTCCAGTTCTTCGCGGGAAATCCCGAAGCGGGCGGCGTACTGACGGTGCAGTTCCATCTCGTGATGGAGCGTCGCCTCCTGCAGGGCGGCAAACTTGGCGCTGGTGGCCAGATCGTCCGCCTTGGTGCTGGCGATCGCGAAGAGTTTGGCGTAGTCAATCAGGTAGACGTAATCCTGCTTCAGGTAAAACTTGAACGATTCAACCGGCAAACTGCCGTCGCCCAAGCCGGTTACGAACGGATGGCGATGCGTGCGCTCCCAGATCGGGGCCACGCTGTTCAACAGGCGCTGTGTAAAAGTCGCCACGACGATATTCACTCCTTCTCCGTGTTGCACCAGTCTGCGAGAAACCGGGCCATGATTTGCGCAAAGCGGACCAGTTCGTCCGGATCGATCGACTCGTCGACGGCATGGGCCTGGGACAGCTCGCCGGGACCGAATATCACCGCCGGAATTCCGGCGTGGGCAAACCAGCCCGCATCCGTCACGGTTCCGGACATGTCCACCACAGGCGGACACTGCATCTCTGCCTCATAGGCCCACTTCAGCCTGGACAGCGCCGGATGGCCGAGATCCAGTTCCAGCGAGGGGAAAATCTCGCCCCGCTCTTCGATCATCGACCGGCCTCCCCAGCGGAATGTGGGCGGGTGGTCCCGCAGCCACGGGTCGGCCGCGGCCGCCGCCAACACATGGTCTTCGATCTCGCGAATGATCGCTTCATGCGATTCGTTCGGGTAAAAATGGACGGTAATCCACAGCGCGCAGCGGTCGGCGATAAACGCCGCATGCCGGCCGCCTTCGATGACCGCGGGATTGATCGTGTTGCTGCCCGGCGGAAATCCGGGGTACGTCTTCATCACCGCCCAGTGGCGTTCCAGTTCCTGCAGCGACCCGATGATCTTCATCATCTTCTCGATCGCGGAGGCGCCGTGCACCCGTCCGCCGGCATGGATGGTTCTGGCCCGCATCCCGTCGTGCAGGGTGACGGGGCTCTCTACCATGATCCAGCCGGTAATCACGCCGCCCTGTCCCTGCATGTGCAGGTGGCTGGTGTCCACGACGACGGCGTAATCGGCGGTATAGCCCCGTTCGATGGCGGCGAGGGTGCCTGCTTCGCCCGCTTCTTCGCCGATCACGGACTGGAAGATCAGGTCGCCTTTCAGCTCGATTCCGTGCTCGCGCAGCATCTGAATGGCAAACAGGCTGGCTGCCAGGCCGCCTTTCATGTCAGCGACGCCGCGTCCGTACAGTCGTCCGTCCCGGCCGCGGGTGAGGGCGAACGGCGGATACGTCCAGCCGCTGTCGTCGCCCACTTCCGCCACGTCGATATGTCCGTTGACAATCAGGCTGTTCGCCCGCTCCGGTGCGGTGCCCCTCAGGCGGCCCACCACGTTGTCATCGCCGGGAAAGACCGTCCAGCGGTCCACGTCAAAGCCCAGCTCGCGCAGCTTTCGGGCGATCAGGCTCTGCGCGCCGCCGCTGTTGCGGGCGGGCGGGCTGACCGTGGGATGGGCGATGAGCTCGGCCAGCAGGGCGAACAGCTCTTCTCTCCGCTCGGCAATGGCTGCCGTGACGCGTTCCACGTTATTCAATCATCCCTTCTGTCGGACTGCTGGCCGAGGCGTAGCGCTTTTTCGGGATGCGCCCGGCGAGGAAGCCCTTGCGCCCCGCCTCCACGGCCAGTTTCATCGCTTCGGCCATCAGCACCGGGTTGTCCGCCAGCGCCACCGCCGTGTTCAGCAGGACGCCGTCCGCGCCCAACTCCATCGCCTTGGCGCAGTCGGCCGGCGACCCGATGCCCGCGTCCACGATCACCGGAACCTTGGCGTCTTCGATGATGAAGCGCAGGTTGTGCTCATTGAGTATCCCTTGGCCGGAACCGATCGGCGACGCCCCCGGCATGACCGCGTGCACGCCCACTTCCTGCAGCCGTTTGGCGAGAATCGGGTCGTCGTTGGTGTAGGTCAGCACGATAAAGCCTTCTTCCACCAGGATGCGGGAGGCCTCCAACGTGCCGATCGGATCGGGCAGAAGCGTCTTGGGATCGCCGATCACTTCCACCTTGATCATGTCGCACAGCCCCGACGCCTTGGCCAGCCGGGCGATCCGCACCGCCTCCTCGGCCGTGTAAGCGCCGGCCGTGTTGGGCAGCAGGGTGAATTTTTTCAAATCCAAACGTTCCAAAAAATTGGGCTCGTGCGGATTTTCCAAATTGAGCCGGCGCACGGCAAAGGTGAGAATCTCCGCTTCCGATACGGCCACCGCCTGGCTCTGCGTGTCCAGATCGGGAAATTTGCCGGTTCCCAGCAAGAGGCGGGAACGAAACTCATACGGTCCAATTTTTAATGTATCCATCATGTCAGCCTCCTCCGACAAAGTGAACGATTTCGATCCGATCGCCGTCCGCGACCGGCGTGGATTCATAACGGGCGCGGTCGACAATCTCGCCGTTGCGCTCGACGACCACGATTTTCTCCTGCAGTTGGTAGGACAGAAGCAGGGCCCGGACGGTATTGACCTCGTCGTCCAGCTCCACGCGCTTGCCGTTCAACTGTACCAGCATGTTCCCCCTCCTTTTGTCAGCGCCGCCGGGAATGGCCGGCCGCCTGTCGCCTTCCTGCCGTAAAAAAACGGCTTCCCTGCCTGACCGAACCCCAGACAGAAGAAGCCGTTCGCACGGATATCGGGCGGACGGCAAACAAAAAAACCATCCGCCACGGATGGTTTTGGTTGCGCATGTGCAGTGGTCGCACTCCGGCGCGCGTGACGCGGCACGGAATCACGACAGTGCGTTGATGCAGCCGATACCTCTTCCTCCGCTGGCATGACCCAGGTCAGGTTCAACGGTCAGTAACACATTCGTTACAATCTCAGCCGACTATGCTCGGCTCCCGTTTGGTATTGCGCTATGCGGTTTTGCTTGCTTGACTACTACAGTAGCACGCTATCCGTTGTTTGTAAAGGTCTCCTTGCGCAGTGCCTCCAGCTCGTCGAGACAGCGCTGGGCCCACGTGACCATCTTGCGCAGTTTGTCCATCTCCCGCTCCAGAGCGGTCCGGACCGATTCCTTGTAGTCGGGCACCGCTCCGCCGTAACGGATCACGGTCTGACTGGGCACCATGATCTTTTCCTGATAGGACAGGGCGGGACGCTGATGAAACAGCGGCACATCCACCTCGTACGGGTTGTGCAGGTCCCCCTGCGTCGGGTATTTCAGCACCGCAAGCACCTTGACCAGCAGTTTGTCCCCGTGATCTTCCAGCACTTCCGTTACGTATTCACCCGTCTTGTAGGAGACGCGGACCAGGTCTCCCGTGTTCCAGATCGACATGCCTTTCTCTCCTTTCCTGAAAAAGCGTCAGTCCTGTTGGACCCTGATCGATTCCTCCAGCAGCCGGCGGGCGTGGGCCAGCACCGCTTCCGCAGGACGGACCGGCGCGCCCCCTCCCTGGGCCATCGCCGGATTGCCGCCCCCCTTGCCGTCGATCAAGGGCAGCGTATCCTTCAGCAGTTGGTTCATCGGCAGCGCCACCTGCTCGCCGCGGGCGAACACGAACTGCAGCTTTTCTCCCTCCGCCGCGAACAGGCAGACCGCGTCCGCTGCCTGTGTCGTTACCAGTCTGGCGAGCTGCTGCAATTGCTGCATGCTTCGACCGGCCAAAACGGCCTGGACCAGCCGCATGTCGGACAGACGGGCCGCCTGCGCCAGCAGGGACTGCGCCTCGCCTTCGAGCAAACGTTTTTCTTTCTCCTCCAGCGTCTCTTTCAACTGCTCCCGTTCCGCCACGAGCCGCTGCGCCTGCTCGGCCAGCTCCGCCTCGCCGGCGTTCAGCGTGCGGGTCAACTCGCGCAGCAGCAGATGCTTGCGGGAATAGTCGGAGAGCGCCCGCCAGCCGCAGAGGAACGTTACCCGGATGTTGCCGCGGTGCCGCTCCCAGCCTGTGATTTTGATCGGCCCCACTTCGCCGGTCCGGGCCGGATGGGTGCCGCCGCAGGGGTTGTAGTCAAAGTCGGGGATGATCACCACACGGATGTTCTCGATGACGGTCGGCTGCTTGCGGAGAGGCATGACGGCCAGTTCGGCTTGCGTGACAAACCGGGCCTCGATGGGCCGGTTTTCCAGCACGATGCGGTTGGCCAGGGCCTCTACCCGCTCCGCCTGCTCGACGGACAGTTCGTCCAGCCGGACGTCGATGGTGACGTGATCCCTGCCGAGGTGAAAGGCGACGGTCTCCGCCCCCAGCGCCTCGACGAACGACGCCGAGAGAATGTGCTGCCCGGCGTGCTGCTGCATGTGGTCAAACCGCCTGGGCCAATCGATCTGTCCCGTGATCCGCTGCCGCTCCTGAGACAGCGGAGCTTCCAGCCGATGGCGGATGTCACCGTCCACTTCCTCCACGTCGATGACGCGGATGCCGTCCAGCTCGCCCCAGTCGCAGGGCTGCCCTCCCCCTGTCGGGTAAAAGGCGGTGCGGTCCAGCACCACGTACGGGGTCCCGTCGGGTTCCGTCCCCTGCATCAGCACGCACGCTTCAAACGTGTGCAAATACGGATCGTCATAGTACAATCGGTTGTTCATAGCCACTCCTTACTGCCGGTTCCTGTCTTCCTGCCGGCGTTCTGTCCATTTCCTCCGCTCGCGGTACTCCCTATAATAGAACCAGGAGGTGGGATGCTTGGCAAAAAAGTATTTCACGGTGGAAGAAGCCAACCGGATGCTGCCGTATGTACGCCAAGAGCTTTCCTTTTTGCAGGAGGCCAAGCGCCAATTCGCTGCAACCTATCAGGAGCTGCAGCAGGCAAAGAAACAGCAGCCCCCGGACGACGGCACGGTCTTTACGCTGGAATGCCGCCTGGAATTCATGGAACTGGAGGCGCAGATGCGCATTAACCGGCTCCACGAACAAGGCGTTCAGGTAAAGGATATCGATATCGGCCTGTTCGACTTTCCTTCGGTGCTGAACGGGCAGGAGGTGCTGCTCTGCTGGCGTCAGGGCGAGCCGACAGTCAGCCATTACCACGGCATTCACGAAGGGTACGCCGGCCGCAGGCCGATCGGCGAATAGCGGGCCGGTCGCGGACAAGCGGCGCTCATGGATGGGCTCCTCTCAGCCGGCCAGACGTGCCAGCTTTTGCTCCCGTTCCGCCCGTTCCTCCGGCGAAGCGAGATCGTATTTTTTCAACAGGTGGAACAGTTCGTTTAACGTCTCCTGGGACAGCGGCGTTGCGAGCAGCCCTTCCAGGCGGGCAGCCAGCGCTCCGGGCAGGTAGGGCGTCTGCTCCGCCAGCTTCGCCCGCACGTCTTCCGCGCTGTGATTCAATCTGCATTCTCCCATAGGCTCTCTCCTTCTTCCGTTTTGCACCATCATACCATGATTGGCAGGCGGAGAAAAAGGCGTACACCCCGTTCGGAGGTACGCCTTTTGTTTCGCCGCTTCGTTCACGCTCGCTTGCGCACGCGAAAATTGTCTTCGATCAACAGCCAGTTCTGCGGAAACGGCAGCCCCAGCTTCCAGTAGCTGACGCCGCGCAGTCCCAGTTCCTTGACCAGGTTGAATTTGGCCTGGATCGAACGGGCGTCTTCGAACCAGACGCGATGGCGGTTCTGCTCGTCGTCCGAATACTCGAAAAACGGCGCCTGCGCCCGATAATCGTACTGGATGTTGACATTCCTCTCCAGCGCCAGCGCGACCGCCGCCTGCGGACTGAGGGAGCGGGCCGTCGTTCCGGGGCGGTAGGGCAGCCTCCAGTCGTACCCGTACAAGTTTTGGCCCATCAAGATCTTGTTGGCGGGCATTTCCGTCAAGGCGTACTGCAGGACCCGGCGAACGGGACCGATGGGCGAAACCGGCATGGGCGGACCGCCGCTGTATCCCCATTCGTACGTCATGATCACGACAAAGTCGACGATCTCTCCGATCGCCCGGTAGTCGTGGGCGGGGTACCACAGCCCCGGCTGATCGGCTCTGGTCTTGGGCGCCAGAGCGGCGGAGACCATTTTCCCCACTTCGCTCGCCCGCTGGCGGGCGCGGCGCAAAAAGCGGACATAGGCGTCCCGATCGGTGGCGGGCAGGGCTTCCATGTCGAAGTGAATGTCGCCAAAACCAAGCCGCTGCGACGTACTGATGATGTTGTCCAGCAGGCGGTTTTGCACCGTCATGTCGTTCAGCACCAGGCTGCCCAGTTCCGAGCTGAACCGTTCCCCCTCCAGGTTGGTGACCACCAGCATCAGGACGTTCCGATTCGCCTGGGCAATCTCCGCAAAGTCATTCAGCGGCGGGGGCGACAGCGTGCCATCCCGCCTGATCCGAAAGCTGAACGGAGCCAGGTACGTGAGATGCGGCGACGCTCGGCGAACGTCCGCCTCCAACGCCGGCGGCACCGTCCGGCGCGGCTCGGCATAGGCATTGAAGTCGGCTGCCGGTCTCGGGCGCGGCGGAATGTACAGCCGCATTCCCACCTGTAGAGGACGGAATTGTGAGATTTGGTTGACCCGGGCCAGCTCCGCGGCACTGATCCCGAAACGCCGGCCGATGGTGTAGAGCGTATCCCCCTGCCTCACCCAGTAATAGCTGCCCCGAATGGGGATCACCAGCGCCTGTCCGATGACAAGCCTGCCGGACTCGGGGAGCTCGTTTGCCCGCGCAATCGCCTCGACCGATGAGTCGTACGCCTGGGCGATGCCTGACAGTGTCTGCCCCTGCTGTACCACATGAATTTGCATGCGCCTCCTCCTTCGCGTTTTGTCTCTCTCTTCCATGTATGCAACGCGCGGGAGATAGGTGTTTGTCTAGGCAAAACGCATGAGCACATGATACAAAAAATCAACCGAGCGAAGCGCGTAGTGCCGTTCGGCGACGGCCCCCCGCTCGAGGATGAGGAGCGCCGGCACGCTGGTCACCCGCCACATCTCCGCCAGTTCGGGCAGGAGGTTCAGATTGGCCCGGTACAGCGTCAAGCCGGGCAGCGCCTCCTGCACCACCGTTAGCATGCGCTCGGCCAGCTTGCAGGTGCCGCACAGCGGCGTGTAAACGAACACGGCTGCCGGTTTGTCCGTTTGGCTGGCGAGCAATTCCATTTCCGTCTTCGTCCATTCCCGCACAGGTGTTCTCTCCGTTTCTACAGTCAAGTCAATCGTCTTCTCATGCTAGCCGCAGGGGGAGCCGGTGTCAAGGACGTCGTCTTCACGAATGGTTCACGGAAAACGGCCCTGTGCTTGTGATCACAAAAAAAATGGAAGCGACCCCTTGATCATGTAAGAAAACCTCACATATAATTACCTCAAATGTGCAGGTGGTGAACCCATATGTCAAGGATTCGTGTACGAAAGGCAGCCGAATGTGACCTTCCCGCCCTTTTGGACATCTACAATTACGTTGTGCGCACTTCCGCTGCCACGTTTGACCTGGAGGAGCAGACCTTGGAGCAGCGGCGGAAATGGTTTGCGAAATTTGATGACCAATACCCTTTGCTCGTCGCCGATGAGGACGGGACCGTCGTTGGCTACGCTTGTTTGAGCAAATTTCGCGAAAAGCCTGCCTATCGCCAAACAGCGGAATCATCTGTCTATGTGCACCGCGATCATCAAGGGAAAGGAATCGGCAAACGGTTGATGACTGAACTCATCGGTCTGGCACAAACGCTGGGGTATCATACCATCGTGGCCGGCATTACCAGCGGCAACGAAGCCAGCGTGAACCTCCACGTACAGCTCGGATTTCAGCCGATCGGCGTTTTTCGCGAAGTCGGCTTCAAGTTTGGCGGCTATCACGACGTCACGTTCTACCAGCTCTTTCTGCGCTGAGTGTTTTCGTCGTAAAAACAGAGGCATCCCGAAGATGATCCTCCGGGATGCCCCGTTTCCTGATGGAATGGCACCGCGCCGCCGCTTGTCACAGCGCGCCGGTTTCTTTCAAGGTGCGGTACTCCTCGTCGGTAAACACCCGCGGGCGGGTGAGGAACCGGACGCCCTCCGGCCCTTCCAGGGAAAACATGCCCCCTCTCCCTGGCACCACGTCGATGATGAGCTGCGTGTGCTTCCAGTAGGCGTACTGGGCGGCGCTCATGTAAAAGGGCGTCTCGCCGATTTCGCCCAGCAGGACGTCGTTCTCACCGATGAGAAATTCTCCGCGCGGATAGCACATCGGCGAGCTGCCGTCGCAGCATCCGCCCGACTGGTGGAACAACAGCGGCCCGTACCTGCCCTTCAGCTGCTCGATCAACCGCAGCGCCGCTTCCGCAGCCAGCACTTTCGGCACTGTGCCCATGCGCTTCCTCCTTTCGCCGGGACTTCGTTCCGATCAGAAGAAACCGAGCGCATCCGGGCTGTAGCTGACCAGCAGGTTTTTCGTCTGCTGATAATGATCGAGCATCATCTTGTGCGTCTCTCGGCCGATGCCGGATACCTTGTACCCGCCAAACGCGGCGTGCGCCGGATAGGCGTGGTAGCAGTTGGTCCAGACGCGGCCGGCCTGGATTTCGCGCCCCATCCGGTACGCCAGATTCACGTCACGGGTCCAGACGCCCGCGCCGAGGCCGTACAGCGTGTCGTTGGCCAGTTCCAGCGCTTCCGACTGGTTCCGGAAGGTGGCCACGGAGACGACCGGGCCGAAGATCTCTTCCTGGAAGATGCGCATCTTGTTTTGTCCTTTGAACACGGTCGGCTTGACGTAATATCCGTCTTTCAGGTCGCCGGAGAGGATATTGCGTTCGCCGCCAATCAGGCACTGAGCCCCTTCCTGTCTGCCGATGTCGAGGTAGGAGAGGATCTTTTCCAACTGTTCCGCCGACGCCTGGGCGCCGATCATCGTCTCCGTGTCGAGCGGGTTGCCCTGCTTGATCGCCGCGACGCGGGCCAGCGCTTTTTCCATGAACTGGTCGTACACCGATTCCTGGATGAAGGCGCGAGACGGGCAGGTGCAGACCTCGCCCTGGTTGAGCGCAAACATGACGAACCCTTCCACCGCCTTGTTGAAAAACGCGTCATCCTTGGCGCAGACGTCCTCAAAGAAGATGTTCGGCGATTTGCCGCCCAACTCCAGCATCACCGGGATGATGTTTTGCGACGCGTACTGCATGATCAGGCGGCCGGTTGTCGTCTCGCCCGTAAAGGCGATTTTGGCGATCCGGCTGCTGGTGGCCAGCGGTTTGCCGGCTTCCAGTCCAAATCCGTTGACCACGTTGACGACACCGGGCGGGATGAGGTCCTGTACCAGTTCGAGGAAGACCAGAACGGACGCGGGCGTCTGTTCGGCCGGCTTCAACACGACGCAGTTGCCCGCCGCGAGCGCCGGAGCCAGTTTCCATACGGCCATCAGCAGCGGGAAGTTCCACGGGATGATTTGGCCGACGACGCCGAGCGGCTCGTGGAAATGGTAGGCCACCGTGTGGTCGTCGATCTGGCTGATGCTTCCCTCCTGGGCCCGGATGCAGCCGGCAAAGTAGCGGAAATGGTCGATCGCCAGCGGCAGATCGGCTGCCAGCGCCTCGCGAATCGGCTTGCCGTTGTCCCACGTTTCCGCTACAGCCAGCATTTCCAGATTGGCTTCCATGCGGTCGGCGATTTTGTTCAAGAGGGACGCCCGCTCCGCCGGCGATGTGCGCCCCCACGCCTCTTTTGCCTCGTAAGCCGCATCCAGCGCCAGTTCGATGTCATCCGCCGTGGAGCGGGGCACTTCGCAAAATGCGCGTCCCGTCACGGGCGTGACATTTTCAAAGTACTCCCCTTTTACCGGCGGAACCCATTTTCCCCCGATAAAATTTTCGTACCGCTTTTTGAACGAAACCTTTGCACCTGATTGTCCCGGCTGCGCGTAGATCATCGACGGTCACGCCTCCTCATCGAATTGTTTTTCCATACCTTTCCATCCGTATGAGGTCGGCGGACAAAACAGAAGCGTTTCTCTGCCCGGGTCTCGTACAATATTCGGGCCGCCCGATTCCGGCCATCAGGCCAAATACAGCGAAATTCCCCCTCACCCCTCTGCCCATGCACGCAAAACAGCCGCCCGCGGTTGCGGACGGCCGTGTCCTTCATTGGAGGGAAAACACGCGGGTGATCTGCGGCAGCTTCTCGATGGCGGCGATCACGTCCGGCGTGAAGGCTTCGTCGGTAATGGAAACGAGCAGCGCGTTTTTCCCTTTTTGCTCTCGAGAGACATTCAGTTTGGAGATGTTGATTCGATTATCGGCCAAAATGCGGGACACGTCGTAAATCACGCCGGGATAATCGATGTGATAGACGAGCAGTCCGTGCGATTGCGGCGGAATCCGGCACGGACAGTAATTGATCTCGGCGATGTACACCTCCCGCCAGTCCTGGGCGATCGTGTACTTGCTGCCGCCCACCCGGAAAACGGCCAGGTGGTTGGCGTACTCCCCCGAGCTGGTCTGTACCGGTACGTCCGCACCCAGCCCTTCCACCAACGCCTTGGCAATGTCATCGCGTTGATCGTATGCCAGGATCGTCAGCGACGCTCCCGCCAGATTCGGCTCCAGCCTGCGGATCAGGCGTGCCAGGTCGCGCAGTTTTTCCGCATTGGTCATGGTCATGCACTCACGTCCCCTGTCGTCTCTTTGTTTCGGGTTTTACCTGGGGAGAATCCACGCTTCTTCCTCCTTGATGATCGAGGAATGATTGATGGAGCGATACCACGCCGTCAAGGTTTTCCCGTCCTTTTCGTACGTGATTTTGTAGATCGTGTTTCCCTTGCCGCTCTTCTCAAACGGGCTCTCATCCACGGGGACGACGGTAATGGTTGTGACCCTTCCCCCTTGGCTGGCGATCTTCTCGTTAATGATCGACACGTGCTCCTGCCCCGTAGCGTACATGCCCATGTAGGCTAGTCCTCCGACGAGAAGCGCCCCCAGCAAAAACAAAACGATAATCAGCTTTGATTTCTGTGTCGCTTCCACGCTCCGATTCTCCCATCCGCGCTATTTCTCGGCATCCAGCAGCGTCACCCGGTCGATGATTCCGCCGCCGAGGCACTCCTCCCCGTTGTAGAAGACAACGGCTTGTCCCGGCGTAACCGCTTTTTGCGGCTGATCGAAGACGACCTCCACCGTGCTGTCTTCGCGCAGATGCACCGTCACGCCCTGATCCGGCTGCCGGTACCGAAACTTGGCTGTACAGGTAAAGGAAGACGCCGGCTCCTTGCCGCTGATCCAGTTCACATCGGTGGCGATCAGACGGGTGGAGTAAAGGCGGGGATGGCCGGCCCCTTCGGCGACGATCAGCACGTTGCGCTCCAAATCCTTGTCGACCACGAACCACGGCTCACCGGTCTTTCCGTGTCCGCCGCCGATGCCCAGACCCTGCCGCTGCCCCAGGGTGTAATACATCAAGCCGTCGTGGCGGCCGATCACTTCGCCGTCCACCGTTTCGATGTCCCCCGGCTTGGCGGGCAGATAGTTTTGCAGAAACTCGCGGAAGTTGCGTTCCCCGATGAAGCAGATCCCGGTGCTGTCCTTCTTCTTGGCGGTGGCCAGACCCGCTTTTTCCGCGATCTCCCGCACCTGCGGCTTGGTCAGGGAACCAAGCGGGAACATCGTTTTGGACAGTTGGTGCTGATCGAGGGCGTTGAGAAAGTAGGACTGATCCTTGTTGGAGTCGACACCGCGGAGCAGCCGGTACGCGCCGTCCCGGAACTCCACCCGGGCATAGTGGCCGGTCGCGATGTAATCGGCGCCGAGGTCCATCACCTTGTCCAGCAGTTCGCCAAACTTGATTTCCCGGTTGCACATGACATCCGGATTGGGCGTGCGCCCCCGTTTATATTCATCCAAAAAATACTGGAACACTTTCTCCATGTATTCTTTTTCAAAGTTTACCGTGTAGTACGGGATGCCAATTTGTTCGCAGACGCGCCGGACGTCCTGGAAGTCGTCTTCCGCCGTGCAGTGGCCGAATTCATCGGTATCGTCCCAGTTTTTCATAAAGATGCCGATGACGTCGTATCCCTGTTGTTTCAGCAGGTAAGCCGTCACGGAGGAGTCGACCCCTCCGGACATGCCGACGACGACGCGTGTGTCTTCTGGTCGCTTCATGGTCTTTCTCCTCTTTTCACTAAGGTTCCCTATCAGCATACCACGTTTCGGTCGACAATTCATGTGTGGATATGCTGTGGAGTGCGAAAAAAGCACCTGCCGTTGGTCCGGCAGGCGCTTCTCGCCGTCATTGCAGCCGAGCGTTCTCGTCCTGGATCTCCGAGCGGAACCCCTCGATGCTCTCTTCGCGGCGCTGGTTTTTCTGTTCGATGTTCGCCCGTTCTTCGGGCGTCAGCTCGTCCGCGTGCGCCTTCACGTAATCGCGCGATTCGCGGATGTTTTCCATCGTGTTCTGGATCATCTCCTGCAGTTTCTCCACGTTGTCCGAACGATCATCCGGCTTCGCCATCGGGGACACTCCTTTGCATGGGTAAGTTTGGACGTACCTTACCATTTTGCGCCCGCGGCGGCGGGATTATGTACGCCGGAATCAGCCGACAAACCGGCGAGGACACCAAAACGGCTGTGGTATAATGCAAACAGGAGAGTGTGAGAACCGGAGGGAATGACATGTCTTCGTTGGATTTGCTGGAACGAAAACTCCTGCGCATCCTGGCAGAGACGGAGCCGATCCGGCTGAAACGGCGCTGGATTCAAAGCGGTGCGCCCGTTTCGGAAGAAGAGCAGCGGCAGCGGATCAGCCTGCTCCTGCGCCGTCTGGACTCGCTGCCGGAAGCCAAGCGGCAGGAAGTGAGGGCGCTTTTGAAATGGTACAACGGTTAACGGGACGGGCAGGAGGCGCCGATGCCCCAGTGCCCTTCCCGTTTTTCCATCCGCCGCACCTCGACGATGGCGTCCTGGTTGAGCGGACCGTAGATGTGCGGGTACAGCCGCCCGTCCTTCGCCTGTTCGTATGTGACCGGTGACGTGACGCGCTCCTCATCCACCACCAGCACCAGCAGGTCGCCGGTAAAATCGGCATAGACCCGATCGGCCACCCGGCCCAGCAGCTCCTCCCCTTTTGTCGCGTGAATAAAGCCTTCTTCCTCGTAATCGCGGGGCAGATAGATGTCCCGTTCCGCCCACTGCTCCCAATACGCCTTCGGTACCAGACAGTAGATGATGTGCATGTGCCTGCTTGTCTCCTTTGGTGTCAATTGATCGGCAGCTTTTTCCCCGGGTTGAGGATGTTGTGGGGATCAAACAACTGTTTTACTTGTCTCATCAGATCGAGCGCCTCTCCGTGTTCGCGGCGGAGGTATTTCAGCTTGCCGACCCCGACCCCGTGCTCGCCGGTGCAGGTGCCGCCGCAGCGCAAGGCGTAGTCGACGAGATTGGCATTGACCCGCTCCGCCCTGTCCAGATCGTCTTGGTTGGTCGGATCGACCAACAGCAGGGCGTGGAAGTTCCCGTCGCCGACATGGCCAAGCAGGCCGCCCTCCACTCCGGCCGCCTCGATCTGCTCGCGGGCGTAGGTGATGGCCCCGGCCAGTTCGCTCAGCGGCACGCAGACGTCGGTGACCATGATCTTCTTGCCTTTCGAGCCGTGGACAAACGCGTAGGCGAGGTTGTGCCGCGCTTCCCAGAGGGTGTTCCGCCCTTTGGCATCCGTTTCAAACGCGAAGCCGCTGCACCCGTGATCGGCGGCGAGGTCCTTGGCGAACTGCACGTCCTGCTGCAGCCCGGCTTCATTGCCGTGAAACTCCAGAAAAAGCGTCGGCGCTTCCTCATAATGAGTACCGCTGTGCCGGTTCAGCTTTTCCATCGACACCCGGTCGACCAGTTCCACCCGCGCGATCGGAATGCCCACGGCCAAGAGGGAAACCGCCGTGCGGACCGCGCTTTCGACGCTGGGAAAGCTGGCCCGCGCCGCCAGGATGGACTCGGGAATGCCGTAGACCCTGAGCGTCAGCTCCGTAAAGATTCCCAACGTCCCTTCCGAGCCGACAAACAGGCCGGTCAGGTTGTAGCCGGCAGACGACTTGACCGCCAATCCGCCCGTACGGATGATCTGACCGTTGGCGAGCACCACTTCCAGATCCCGCACCTGGTCCCGCATCACGCCGTAGCGGACGGCCGTCGTGCCGCTGGCGTTGGTGGCCGCCATACCGCCCAGGGTGGCATCAGCTCCCGGATCGACCGAGAAGAAGAGGCCGTATTTTTTCAGCTCCTTGTTGAGCTGGGAACGCGTCACCCCTGGCTGCACCCGCACCAGTTGGTCCTCCGGGCGAATCTCCACAATCTGGTTCATCCGTTGAAAATCGAGCGTAATCCCGCCCTGGTAGGGGATGACGTGTCCCTCCAGACTGGTGCCCATGCCAAACGGCACGACAGGAATGCGGTGGCTGTTCGCAAACTTGACAACTTCGCTGACCTCGGCGGCGTTTCGCGGAAAAACGACGACGTCGGGCGTGTGCGGCCGATGATAGGATTCATCGCGGCTGTGCTGTTCCAGCATGGTCGGATTGACGCTCACCTGCTCGTGGCCGACCAGTTGACGAAGCGCTTCCGTCAGATTCATGTGCTTCCCTCCCCCAGCATGACTCGCTGCTTTTTCGCCCAATTTTATCCGCTTTTGGCAGCCCTGTCTACGGGTTACCGGCTGGTAAGCGTTCGTTCAATGTGGCGGATCGCCTTCAAGTAGGCCGCTTCGTCCAGCCGCCCCTGCTCACGCTGCCACTCGATGTAATTGCGCAGGGAAAGGAGGTCGACCCAAGCCTCCTTGGACTGCGGGTTGTCTCCCGGCACCTCGCCGGTGATTTCGCCTTCCCGCACCAGCTTGGCCATTTTCGTGGGATGGATGCCGATTTGATAGGCGATCTGGTATAATGCCGTCTTCATGGAACTCTCTCCTTCGTGAAACGCTTCGGCCCTGTACAGGGGACCCGGCTTGTCCTTTTCATTCTGCCAGTCTTGACGCCGGCTGCCAATCCCCGAACGGGTGATGGTGAGAAAGTTGCGTCAGTCGATCAGGTATGCGTCCAATCACTTTTGGCGAAACCCGATATGGTAGTAGTAACACCATCCACGGCGGTGATGCGAGATGCCAAGCCGCAAGCGGCGTTTTGGATCGATACCCTGTTTTTACGGCAACTGGTGCGGTCCCGGCTGCTCGGGGCCGGAACCGCCCATTGACGAGATAGACCGGTGCTGCATGATGCACGACAAGTGCTACCGAAAACGCGGCTATTTTGCCTGCAGCTGCGACAAAAAGCTGGTGAAGTGCCTGAAAAAGCACATTGATCGGACGACGGAGAAGGGGAGAAAAGCCTATCTAATGTATCTGTATTTTCGCAACAGCATCTGCGACCCCAAGCGCTAAGCGAAACGTAACACCCGCCTAGGATCGCGAAACCGGTAATCCGCCTGTCATCCGTCCCTCACGTCGATGCGATCGGGCCGGATCCATCCGCTTATTTCGTTACGCGGTTCCCTCTTTTATCGATATAGGTTTGTTCGTTCGACCCGTCCGCTGTTACCAGCGCCAATCCGTCTTGAAAACTGCGCGCATTGGAAAATTGCGGCGGAATCACGAATGTTCCGGTTTTGTCGATAAATCCGTCTTTTCCCTTGATCCGGACGCGCGCGAGCCCCTCGGAGAATGGGTCTGCCGCATCAAATTGCGCGGGGATCACCATTTTCCCCGTCTTGTCGATATAGCCGAATCGGTAGCCAACCCTCACCAAAGCCAGGCCGTCAGAAAAATCGGTGGCATAATCACCCGTTTGGTTGCGGCTGTCAAAAGCGGGCGGAATGACGGTCTTTCCGGTTTTATCGATATACCCGTACTTCCCGTTGATCATGACCAAGGCCAGTCCCTCGTGAAAGTCAAACAGCCGCGGCGCGCCGCTGTAATTGTAATTGAGCCCCTCCACCGAAAATTGCGGCTTGATGACGTAGGCACCGGTTTTACCGATATAGCCGTACCGACCGTTTCGCGCTACCGCGGCCAGGCCTTCATGAAAGTCGTTGGCGATGTCGAATTGCGGTTTGACGGCCAGTTTTCCGGTTTTGTCGATATATCCCCACAGGTTGCCGACCCGCACGGCGGCCAGTCCCTCCCGAAACGGCATGACCTCGTCATACGCTGCCGAGACAACCTTTCCGCTTTTGTTGATGAAGGCGTATTTGTTCCCTTGTGCGACGACGGCAAACCCCTCGTGAAAATCGACGCCTCTGTCATACTCGTAGAGGGACCCCAGTGGATAGACGGGGTTGATGACCCACTGCCCTTTTTGATTGATGTACCCGTACTTGTAACCGACCCGCACGGCAGCCAGTCCCTCACTGAAATCTTTCACATCATCAAACTGCAGGGGAATCGCCAGTTCGCCATTGGCTCCGACAAATCCCCATTTGCCGTTGAGGTATACAGCCCCCAATCCTTCCCGAAACGGTCTGGCATTGCTGTACTGCGGATCGACCAGGACCCGGCCCGCCGCATCCATGTATCCCCATTTGCCGTTTTGGGTAAACGGGTACAATTTCGCACTCGGCGGAATGAGCGGAGCAGACGGCTGATCGGGCGCCTGTTTGGCCTGGACGATGGATTTGTCCGCCAAATTCTTGATGAATTGAACCGCTTCCGTCCGGGTGAGGTACGATTCCTTGGCGAAGCCGGTCAAGCTGGCCGTTTCCCCCCGCCCTTTTACCAGCCCCTGGTTGTACAAATACTGGACCGCGTTGTTCGTGTCGTAACGGAAGCCCTGCGACGCCGCAATCAGTTTGGCTACGCTGCCCCGTTTGATCGGACGGTCCGACTGCTCCCGGGACACCGGCCAATGATACGCTTCGGCCTGCCGGTAATAAACGTCAGCCCAGTATGTACCCGCAGGCTGAAGCGTCAGTGCGTTTCCGCGGTTTGCGTAATAACGAAGCAGCATCGCCAAAAACTCGCTTTCCTTGACGAACTGATCCGGCTTGAAGGTGTGGTCCGGGAAACCGGAAATCAAACGCTGCTCCACACCCCATCTGATCGTATCGTATCCCCAGTAGGCCGGGGAAACGTCCTGAAACGAAACGGATTCCGCCGCGGCCGTCAATCCGACGCTGCTCCACGCCAAAACGCCGGCGGTCACCATGTTCAAGCAGTTCTTCCTGTACTTCTTCATGTGACTTTTCCTTCTTTCGTGAAATGTGCTGCAATTGTAAAGACGCGAAAGGGAAGGAAAAGTTTCGAATACCAGTAAGGTATGAGACTGCCAGCCTGCGTTTAAGAAAGTGGCACAACCTTATCGAGAGAGGGAATCCAAAAAGGACTCCGCAGCGTCGTCCAACAGCTTTTCCCGGTTCGGATCCTCATTTGCGTCGCTGTCAACCTCAAGCTCTCCACCGTTGATTGCCGCCGTGTCCTCCGCCTGTTCGGTGATCAGCGGGGTGTCCATGTTTTGTTTCGTGGTAAACAGGTTGATGTTCGGGATGTTGTTCCTGACATCCGTCTCCATGATCATGCTCCTTGTGGTCAGTATTGAGGGGAAGGCGGTCGTCCGCAGCCGGGGATGGATCGGACAGACACACTCTTACTATGCGCGGTCAGCACGAGAATTATTTCCGGGAAATCACAATCCTCTCCGTTTCATCAGAAGGGCTATTTCTGCTTGCTTCCATCCCCGTTGGGGCATACTAACGCGTAAAGGAGCGTGGACCATGTTGGATAACAAATCGACGTACTACGTTACAAACTGGGACGACGCGTGGGAGTATACGCGGGCACTGGAGGTGATGAACATCCCGTACGTCGTCGAATCGCCGGGCTCTCCCCTCCACCTGAACGAGGGGGAACTGGCCATTGTGTTTCCCCACCTGACCATGAGAACGTACGCGAAGGTGCGAACCCTCTTTGGCGGTGACGGAGAACGGTATCCGGATTAGCGCGGCCCCCTTGCCAACCATGTTTTGGCAACCTGCCGTCTGCCGGGTCCCATCCAAAGCCTCGCATGGACGAAAAATGGACCGGCGGCAAGACTTGTCTTTGTCAGGGCCGGGGAACGAACGGAGCCCTTTCCACAGCGGAAAACGGATAACTCCAGGGGGCATGCCTGCTTAACAGGGGCCGCGTCAAACGATAAAGGGGCTTTTCCCTTGCGGTCTGCATCGAAGGGATAATGTGACGAGACGGCCGTTACTCATGTGCTGCTTTTTCAAATGGAATCCGTTTCGTTGCGCTTGGCCGAAATTTGCTTCAAATCCTTGAATCCCACAAATGTCTTGCTGCACTCGTTCCATAATCGGAAACGGAGCGATCGCAGGCTGGACAGCAGCGTCAGGGTATGTACTTCCTGAAAACGCGGGTGATTCCTGTGAACCGCTTCCAGGTAATAGTTGGGGATCCGCGGGCTCAAGTGGTGAATATGATGAAAGCCGATATTTCCGGTGAACCAGCGCAGGACCTTCGGCAGCTTGTAGAAAGAACTCCCCTGCAGGGCAGCCTTCACGTAGTCCCAATTTTCTTCCTCTTCAAAATACGACTGCTCAAACTGGTGCTGGACGTAAAAGAGCCAGATGCCGGCCATACCGGAAAGGAAAAAAATCGGGCCCTGAACCAGGAGAAACGCTTGCCATCCTACTGTCCAGCAAAGCAATCCAGCCACCGCAGCGATGCCAAGGTTTGTCACGTAGGTGTTGATGCGTTCCTTCAGCCCGGCTCGTTTTCGGTTAAACCGATACGCGATCAGAAAAATGTAGATCGGGCCAACGCCAAACATGATGAGCGGATTACGGTATAGCCGGTATGCCAAGCGTCGCAGCAGAGGCGACGACACATATTCCTCTACCGTAAGCGTCCAAATATCCCCCGTCCCCCGCCGATCCAAGTTGCCGTTGGTGGCGTGATGAACGGCGTGGCTGTGCTGCCATTGGGAATAAGGGCAGCAGGTCAGAATGCCGGTGAACGTCCCGACAATCTTATTTGCCGCCCGATTTTTGAAGTACGATTGATGACAGCAATCATGAAAAATGATGAAAATCCGTATCAGAAATCCACCGGCAAGAATGGCCAGTGCAAGGGTAAGCCAATAGGAAACCGACAGACTCAGATAGGCGGCGTACCAGAGCAGAAAAAAAGGCAACAGGGTATTGATAATCTGCCACACACTGTACTTCACACATGGTCTTTCGTAAGGTGCGATGTCTTTTCGCCATCCGGCTTGTTCCTCATGAGACATTCGTATAGATCTTCCCCTCTCCGAATCCATTCTGTAGGTATCGTATGCTGAAAATCGTTCAAGTTTCCATCACGTCCTGAAAATTCCACGATGTCTGTTACGCATCCCCAATGAACCAACCTGTACCCTTCTCAAAGCATGTTTGAATCATATCATAGAATTCCTTAAAAAACACAGCTTTTTCCACTTATCGAAGGCAGTTCATACCGTCAAACCGTCTCATCATCCGCAGCCATTTCCTGGGGCTTTCTTTTACGAATTGGGCTTATATCCCTTACGTTGATGTAGGCGTGAGCCCATTCCATGCTCTGGGTACATACATAGAGATATATCGTACTTACAAATACAGGAGGAGTCGTCTGCAGATGCGAAATCGAGGTTTGGAAAGTCTGTCCATTCTTAGTGTGCCGCGTTTGCGCTATGCGACACAAAAATACATGGGGGAGGCGCCGTATGGCAGATGCATTTGTTGATAGGTCGTTAGATGAAATCAGATTTTGGTCGAGAATCATGAAAGAACATTCTCTTTTCCTTAAATTAGGGTTTCATTGTGACGATACCAAATTAATCGACGAAGCAAACCGGTTTTACACCATTTTTGAAGACATTGAAAATCAGGCCCTTTCCCTCTCACCGGATGTAGACCCGCAAAGAATTTTCGATTTTAACAATACCGTTCACAATGCGGTTTGTCACATTTGGAAGTTCAAACGAAAAGTACTTGACTTGATTATTCGTTGCAGGATTGGAGGGAACAATTTTCCGTTGTTGGTCGATCATGTCAGCAGGGAAGCTGCATATTTCATGAAGCGATTAGAGCAATTAAATACGGGAACCCTTGATCCCTTACCCGATGCCATCATTAATGAAAATGTATTCTTCCTAAGAATCATGGCCGACCACGCCAAATTTATCAACCACTTACTTGATCCTTCCGAAAGAAAACTTGTAGAACAGGCTCGTGAGTTTAGCCACGACTTTGATCAACTCCTTTTTCAAGCGATTGACCTCAATTCCATGCGACCTCAGTCCCAAACCCTTCCTCTCCTTGATCAATTTGTAGATCAAAATCGGGTTTCTGTTCGTCAATTACGTGACTTCAAGAAGACAGCTCGTGATCTGATTGAGGCATGCAGAATAAAAAGCATTATCCCACCGCTGCTCGCTGATCATGTATTCAGAGAAGCATCACACTTCCTCGAAATATTGGATTCATTTGAGTTGGCTTTGTCCTCCTCGAAATAAATAGATCGTCTCGTCTTATCCGTCTGTAAACATTCACGATATGCCCCCACATTGGGGGTTTTACTTTTTTCAAAAAGGGCAGCCTTGATGATCCTCCTTTCCACTTTCTTGCTGCAATTTGCCCTCTCCGATTACACATTATGGAAAAAGTCGGTTTCGTTCCAGCGTGAAAACCAGATTAGGTTGAGGGGAAAGTTCCTTCAACAACAAAATGGACATTTTGTCTTCATGGTTCGTCCAATCATTTCTAGCGATTATTCATACAATAAAGTATCAAACACGAAAGAGGTGGTATTATGTCATTCTGTTTCAGACGTCGTCGCCGCCGCTGCTGTTTCCGTCGCCGCCGCCGCTGCTTCTGATCACCAAACGTCCGGATAGTTATATTCGGACGTTTATCACTTCATTACCTCCCACAATTTGCAACATTTGACCAATTGAGAGATTTGTTGTAAGGTGAATGGGAATGACCAAAAAAGGTGTGTGCTTTTATGGCGAAAGAGTATGCGGTTGGCTGGGGAACCTTGGCGCTGATCAATGCCGGATTGGCCCAGACAAAAAATCAAAGTGGACTTTTATGGTTTTTCCTCTCCCTGTTACTCGGCCCCATTGCAACCTTTATGATTGTTGTTTTGGTGAAGGTTCCGAAAGATGAACATTGATCGAAATCACCCGGTCTGCGAAGAGACGGACAAAACCGAATCGTCCGGACGATCTGCGCCGCCTCCACGGCTTTCTTCCATGATGCGGCCAGCTTAACCGGTGAACGATTTCGTCACGCGCACGACATCCTCTACCCGAATCCACACAGAATCCCAATCACTGACCAGCAGGAACCGACGTTCGTCCGGGTCAATCTGCTTTACGATCCCCCATGCCGTTTCAAACACGCCGCGTCCTCCGTACATTTCCCGGAACCATGTAACGTTGATCGCGTAATCGTACTGCGTTGAGTCATAGATACGAAAACAGTTCTCATCATAGTCGATCTCATCGACAACCGGTCTCCCTGCGAGCCCCTCATCCGCGTTCACACGCCGGCTTTCTGTTTTCTGTTCCGGCTGTACCATCCGCATGGATCCGAACCAATCCTCTATCTTCCGCTCCATCTTGATGTCTCCTTTCGTTCCCACGCTTCCAGCAGCTTGATGTCGTCCGGGCGTGATCGATCCCATTCGATGTACGGTTCCCGTGCCAACGCGGCCAGTACTTCCATGACGCCGCCGCGGCTGCGGCCGGTTTTCACGCACAGTTCGTCCACCGTCGGGGTGCGCCGACGACCAACGGAAAAGTTGGCGATGATGCGGAGCACCTTCCGTTCAATATCCTGCAGCACGATGTTTCACCACTGGCACAGCGGCAAGGATGTTGTCAACGGAAAATACGCGAAACGCCCGACGCGCAAAACAGTAGGCTTTCACATTCCCCCTGCTGATCTCATGGATCCGGACGGTTCGCTTCGACGTTCGCCCGTGGCGATCCACATAGATGATCTCGACAAGCTGACCGCTGTTCATATAGCGCTGCAAGTTCCCGAGCATAGTCGTTCCCCCCTCGTGAATGCGAACGTTTGTTTGTATTATATGCGAACATGAGGCGAACATGCAAGAAAAAATGCCCCACTACCAGTGGAGCAAGTGATGGAAAACAATCTTCGGCCAATCGTGTTGATTGCGTCAGATATGCAGCGCTTTAGAATCGCTGTTAGCCTGGAACCATTGGGGCTCCGGTATTCCCTCGAGGAACTCCCTTTCCCCTTTTTTCCGCTGTACTGTATTTTTGAAGCACCCGGGGACTTTTACCGGCAATTGTTTCCGTCCTTCTTACGACCGATACGCCTCCTCCAGAATGCGCAGGTAATCCTTCGCCGTAATCGTCCGCACATTGCTTGGCGTGGAGCCGTTTTGCACCGACAGCTCCACGATCCGCGGGAAGTCCTCTTTGCGGACACCCGGCAAGTCCTTCAGCTTTGGAATGCCCAGGCCGTGCGTAAAGGCCTCGATGCCGTCAATCAGCTTTTCGACGGCGAGCTCGTCCGCGTCGGCATCGGCGGCAAACCCCATGTAACGCGCCAGTCTGGCGTGCATCGGCTTGTTTTCCGCAGCGTTGAACCGAAGCACATGAGGCAAAAATACCGCATTCGCGACGCCGTGGGGCGTGTCGTATAGCCCGCCGAGCGCTTCCGCCAGACAGTGCACAGCCGCGACATCCGCCGAGCCAAAACAGAGCCCCGCCAGCAGACTGCCCTCCAGCATGGCGGCACGGGCCTCTTCGTTCCGACCATCTGCATAAGCAGCCGGCAGTGCGGAGACAATCGTCTGCATCGCGCGGGCGCCGAGGGCTTGCGAGATCGGATTGGTCACTTTGCAGGTATACCCCTCGATGGCGTGAACCAAGGCGTCGACGCCGGTGGCAGCGGTGACGGCGGGCGGAACGCTGAGCGTCAGGCTGGGATCAAGCACGGCGAGCGTTGGGCGCAAGGCGGCGTGTTTGAGCGTCATTTTTCGGTGGGTGGCCGACTCGGTGATGACTGCGGAGCGGGTCACTTCCGATCCCGTCCCGGCTGTAGTGGGGACGCAAATGATCGGGGCAATGTTCGCGTAGGGAAGCCGTCCGTCCGCGTAATCGGCGGGAGTTCCGCCATTTGGTCCGCACAGCGCGATCGTTTTCCCCGTGTCCATGGCGCTTCCCCCGCCGATGGCCAACACCATGTCGGCGCCGCTGTCACGGAATTGTTCCGCTCCCGCCAAGCATTCCGTATCCCGCGGATTTTGGCTGAGCGACGCAAACAGCGACACGGCAAAGCCCGCTTCCTCCAAAGCTGTCTGGATCGGTTCGACCAGGCCCGCGCGGATCACGCCGGGGTCGCTGACCAGCAAAATGGACGAGCCGACCTGCAGGGAATGCAGCAGTTCCGGCAGGTGGAGAGCCCTGCCCATCCCCATTTCAATACGCGTGGAGCAATAGTAGTGAAAGGCATTCATCCGGTTTCCTCCCGATTTCTACAAGCTCGTGTCAGTACCATCATACAGGCTGGGAAAGAGGGTTTCCACAAAAATTTGAAATATTCGGCTTATTGAAGGGAACAAAAATGTGAAACGAACAGAAAACGCCATACGAAAACTCCTTTCCTTGGGAAAACACTCGTTCCCTATTCGTAACAAATGTTTGGAAATGTCTCGTTCTCTTGCTTCAGGCGTTCGAAAATATTTTTCGACGTGACTTCTATCTTCGCGTGGGATGAGGTTTCCGTAGATGCACCCTTTCCTTTCGTCAAGCGTATCCCTTCCATTTCTCTCCCGAACCGCTTCGTTGTTCACGTAACCAAATAGACGATCCGTTCGTCATACGGTATGAACTCCAGTTCCAAGGGGGGCTCGCGGTGATAAAAAATGGCTGGTATGTCATTACAGGTTCCTATTTTGTTACCCTATTCCTTACGTCATGGATGTACACCGCTATCACGAAGCTGCCGATTGACCGGTATCGAGACATTTCGGGACTGGTCATAGGCTCTGTTATGGTGGTCATCCCGTATCTTGTTGGTGGTCTTTACGCAGGGATCTCTCATAAACGAGGAGCAACAAGAGCAGCCGTGTGGATCAGTATGGTCCCCGCCATCTCGGAAAAGTTTCTGATTTTTCTGATTGGCGCCTGCTTTGTCGCGGTGGAAGGGAACCGTGTCACGTGGGAAAATGTCATGATGTTCGTCAGCGCCGAAGCCGTTCCCTATTTTACAAATGCGTACCTATTGACATTCCCCTTGTCTGTTCTGGTAAGTGTTGCGGCAGCAGCGTGCATCCATGTCCGAACCGGATCGAAGGAATAAACGATGCTTCAAACGGAACGGATGTGTTGGCAAAAAAACCTGCCTCCGCGCAGGAGGCAGGTTTTCCTGACGAACTGCCCGACAGCGTTAGGTGTCAAGGCATGTGATTCGCTTACAAGCGAACAATGGTTCTTCCGCGCACGTCCCCTTTTAGGATGGCGGAGACGGCCAAGGGAATCTCATCCAGTGCGATTTCGTATCCGATGCTGTCCAACAGGTTCTCCGGCTTGAGATCCTCCGCCAATCGCTCCCACAGCTTCACACGGACGTCCATCGGGCAGTAGACCGAATCGATTCCCAGCAGATTGACGCCCCTCAGGATAAAGGGAAATACCGTACCGGCAAATTCCGATCCGCCTGCCAGTCCGCTGAGCGCAACAGATCCCCCGTATTTGATGGAGCTTACGACAGAGGCCAGGGTTTTTCCGCCAACCGGATCCACAGCAGCCGACCACCGCTCTTTTTGCAATGGACGGGTGTCGGTCAGCTCGTCACGACTGAGGATTTCCGCTGCTCCAATCTTATGTAAATACTCATGTTCAGACGCTTTTCCCGTGCTTGCTGCCACATGATAGCCGTTCTTGGCCAGCATCGCCACTGCTGTGCTGCCAACCCCGCCAGTCGCACCCGTTACAAGAACAGGTCCCCGATCCGGATTCACCCCGTGTTCTTCCAACCGTTGGATGGACAGTCCCGCCGTAAAGCCCGCCGTACCGAGTGCCATCGCTTCTTTCAAGGTCAGCCCCTGCGGCAGTTTCACAACCCAGTCGGCCGGCACGCGGGCGTATTCACTGAATCCGCCAAAATGGGACACCCCCAGTTCGTAACCCGTGACAATCACGTCGTCCCCTTCGCGGAAACGGGGATCGCGCGATGCCGCAACCGTGCCGGCCAAATCGATGCCCGGAACAAACGGGTATGATTTGACGATCCGGCCATTCGGAGTGCATGCAAGACCGTCTTTATAGTTGACGCTTGAATACGCGACCCGAATGGTGACGTCACCGTGCGGCAAATCGTCGAAGGTCAATTCTTTTACGTTCAAGGATAATGAATCTTCCGTCTTTTCAACCACCAATGCACGAAAATGAGTCGTCAATGGTTTCACCCCGCCAGAACATATCGTCTACGATGGTCTTATTCTACCAAACGAAACAATTCCCTTCATGAAATGAAATGTGGACGGAAAGGCGTGCGCATTGCAGCATGTCTGGTTCGGCAATACATTTGTGCCGACAGCACCGGTTGCGCACGCCTTGATCATCGTCCATTTCGTTACCGGCTGGAGGTTTTTACCGGGGAGACTACACCGGCTTGTCCTGAGAGGAGTGCTGCACGAGCTGCTGCTTGACGTACTTTAGTTCAGCCACGATGATAAAGCTGACGATCACAAGCAAAAACCAGGAGCTGATCTTGCTCAGGTGCACCAGCTCCCATCCTTCCCGCTGATGCGGATAACGCCAGGCACCGAAAAACGTCGCGATGTTTTCGGCAATCCAGATAAAAAAGCCGATCAAGAAAAACGACAGGGGCAGCGGCATCCACAGGCGTTCTTCGGCCACGCGAAAGGTGACGCGGGTACGCCAGAACACCACGAAGATAGCGGCGGTCAACACCCAGCGCATGTCCCAAACATAATGATGGGTAAAAAAGTTTAGATAGATGGCAGCCCCGAGCGTCACGACGAACAAATGATGCGGCCGGCCCATGATATCGACCTCCAGACGGCGCCACGCCTGGCACAGATAGCTGGCCACGCTTGCGTACATAAAACCGCTGTAGAGAGGCACGCCAAATATCTTCGTGTAGGCCTCTTCCGGATACGACCAGGACCCCATGTGCACCTTGAACACCTCCAGTATCAGGCCGATCAAGTGAAACACGGTAATGACCTTGAGCTCGTCCTTTGTTTCCAACCCGCTTTTCACCATCAGCACCTGAAATGCCAGGCAAAGCAGGAGCAGCAGGTCGTATCGGGGAAGACCCGGTATGGCGACGAGCTTGGACAATGCCAGGGCAGCAAAAATGAAAACCGGAAAGAGGCAGGACATCGCCTCCTGATAGGTAAAGTGCAGAAGAAGCCGAACAAACCGTCTCATGTGATAACCTCACCTGCAGATGTGGGCTGCTGCCGGAAGGTCATCGGGGTACCCGACTCTCCCGCATCCGGCGTACAGTCGGGCATCGGGGGAACCGGCGTGTACGTTTGTTTCATTGGACAGATCCCGTTGCAAAGGAACATCCTGCGCCTTGGGGATAGCAGATGGTTTCTATTTTTCCAAGTTGATTTTACCATGGTTTCGCCGTGTGGTACCAGTGGCGCGAACGTTCTTTCCCGACTTTCCCATATTTCCCGTGTCCCCCAGGATCATGGCCGGCTCATTTCTTGCCGGGACCGTGATTGTCATAGGATACCATACTGCCGATCTGGGCCAGCTCACACCGCAGGCAGGAAATAAACGTCCCCGGAATGAATGGTGAAACCTTGTGAACCATGGTATCTTCAAACACGAGGTGATGATTGTGGATGATTCGTATGACGACCTGAGACGTGATGTGCAGATCGGCCATGAGATCGAGTTTGTGTACAAGAGCCGTAGATTTTCCATTACGCAGGCTCAAACGGGTTGGGTTTTGTCCGAATTCCAGGGATCATTTCAAACATTCACCACGTATAATGAGCTGCTTGAACATGGGAGGATTGACGGCCATTGCCTTGCAGACATTTGGGGCAGCGTCGTTGTCGAAACAATCTTCTGACGGCCTCTGGTACTGTTGTGGGAAATCAGCCCGCGTTCTTGATGGTCCAGTGAAATGCATCCGGTTCGTCCTCCCGCTTGGCTCAACTCTTCATGATTGCGATGGCACACCGCCTTTTTGCACCTTCTTGGTCTGTTGAGAAATCGGGATATGGACGGCTTTGATCCGCTTCTCCTGACTGTCCGAATCGTACGTTCCGACTTTCATCCCCATTCTCGTACCTCCATCCATCCTATCGTGTGTTGTGTTACGTAACTTGATCATTTACACTATCTTTTACATGCACTACCAATTTTTTAATACCCAGGTGGAGAGGTTTCAACATGAATAAACATAAGACAAAACAACCCATATGGGCTTGGATCGTGATTGTTTTAACAGGGGGATGCCTGATTCTACTTGGTTCTTCAGCGTGGGCGCTTTTTGCCATTCCGCTGCTAATGGCAGGTTTTTCTACTGATTCGCCAAGTACTCCAAAATACGTGCCAATCCTGATATTGATTATCGGTTACGGCATATTGATCGGCTGGGCTCTGCTTTTCTATACTGCAATTCGTTCTGTTATACGAGCGTTTAAAAAGAAAGCATAACGCAATCATGTTCTTCTTCCAGTAATGGAGCAGGTTTAGAAAGGAATGCCGGACTATACTGGCTAGTCCGGCTTTTTGCATTCCTCCGTGTATTTGGAAGTAGCAGAACCCGAAACCTATCGAAACGTTTCATGCAAAAAAACGTAACATGAAAGTAGTTATCATGATCCAAAGGAGGCCAACATGTTCCTTTTTGGTGTACTTCTCATTCTGCATGGCCTGTTGTCCATCATCTCTCCGCAAATCTTGTGGTTTCTAACGGAAGGATGGACATTCAAAGATGCAGAGCCGTCAGATGCCGTCACCATCTTTGGCAGAATCTTCGGGGTATTTACTCTTGTTGTCGGTATATACCTCGTCTCCCGTTGATTACACGTTGAGCATTGCGCCCGTTTATCCACCCTCGAAAGCCCCCCTAGAAAATAAAAAAAGCCTTGATTTCTCAAGGCTTTTCGTATGGAGCGGGTGATGGGAATCGAACCCACGCCGCCAGCTTGGGAAGCTGGAGTTCTACCATTGAACTACACCCGCATCGGCGAGAGGATTGGGCTGGGAAGATGGTGCCGGTGAAGGGACTTGAACCCCCACTCCATTGCTGGAAACGGATTTTGAGTCCGTCGCGTCTGCCATTCCGCCACACCGGCACGTCTGTATATTGTTATAGCAGATTGGTGAGAAATCGTCAATGGTGGGGAGAGACGGATTCGAACCGCCGAACCCAGAGGGAGCAGATTTACAGTCTGCCGCGTTTAGCCACTTCGCTATCTCCCCGTATGAATGCCCGTGGTGCCGGCGATAGGAATCGAACCCACAACCCCCTGATTACAAGTCAGGTGCTCTACCAATTGAGCTACACCGGCAGGTAAGCGCCCTCTCCCATTTCCCATTTTTATCCTCAGTGAAAAAGGAGGAGACGCTTTTAAATCTATCATATTAAACTATCGCATGTCAATAGAAAATTTCCGAGAAAATTTCATTTCCCCTGTTCTTCGAGAATGCGTCCCGCCCACTCGTGAAAAACCGGCAGCGCCTGCTCCACGTCGGGGAACACCTGCTCCGCTTCGCAGACGAAGTCGGGAAAATCGGTGATGCGGTTCTTGCGGATGCGGACGCCGTCCGATTCGCACTTGATCTCCAGAAAGTGCGGGACCGGCTCGTCCACGCCCCATTGATTCTCCACGAACTCATAGGTACGCACCCATTCCAGAATGCGAATTTCCCCTGGTTTCAGGCGGAGCACTTGTTCCAGGGACATAATCGTCTCATTTCCGTAGTAATGCATGCTCGTCATCCCTTCTGCTGCACCTCCGGTCGTGTTTCGCGTTTCGAGCCTGGCCGGAGGATTTCCGTACTGCCGCTACACTGTCGGGGCAGCGTTTTCCTGTTGAGGTCAGTTCGCCGGCGTGCCCTTTCATTTCCGCAAAGAAAGACGGGATCGCCGCGTCTCCCGTCCCGTTTTGCTCTTCCGTCGCAAGAACCCCTCTGTCGCTCTATTGTCCCCAGATGAACGACCGGGGCTTGGGGGAAGTTGTTCTTTGCTGCATCGGGCAGCCGGCACGCAAATCAGATACGTTCCGATACCGGACTTGCAAGAGAAAGAGAACCTCCCCACGTTGCGGCCGGAAGCCCATCTTTCACCTAGATCGAGGAAAGCAGTTCTTTCAGTTCTTTGACAATCACTGCCTGGTAGCCCGTTCCCTCGCCGTACTTCTCCAGCATCTCCGCGCGGGCAAGCTTGATCTTTTCCTCGTAATCCGGCGCGCTGCGGTCCGGGTTTTGCTGTTTGAAGGCAACCATTACGGCTTGGACGTGCTGCGGGCGCGGTCCCCATTTCCCCAGCACATGGCCGCCCGTGTCGGCAAAGATGGCGATGGGAATCGCTCTGCCGCCCATGGTGAGAAACTGGTCCATCAGATCGAGATGTTCTTCCATCACCAGTACTTCCACAGGCATTTCCGTCTCTTCCAACGCGCGGAACAAGACGGGCACATTGCGCACGACGTCTCCGCACCAATCGGCGGCCAAAATCAGACAGCGCAGGTCGTCACGGTGGCGCAGCGAGGCGAAAAACTGCCGCTCCTCTTCACTCGGCCAGGAAAATGCCTGATACCACCCGGCAAAGGCTTCCTTGTTTTTGCTCATGGTGTCCATGAACGCCTGGGGCTTCAATCCGCTTCCAAACTTGTGGGCCACATTGACCGACATGGTTTCCCCTCCTCGATTTCCACTGTACCGTTCTAGCTTTCCACACGGCCGAACGAAAATCCTCTTTCTCCCCGCACGCAGCGAAGATCCCCGCGGCTTTTGCGGCCAGGAAAGCTCTCATCTCCCCAAAACAAGTCCTGCCCCGGCCTGCAGAGCCAGCGCAGGGACCATCGCTCTCCGTCTGCAACTGTTCGCCCCCGATTGCATCGGCCTTTCGCCTGCGCGGATGGCGGCACCGGCACCAGGGCTCGTCCCGTGCGAGGTTTTCCTGCCGTCGCCTTCATTCCAGACCATCCCCCAAAAAAACAAACAGCGCGGGCTGGCGCTGTCGTTTCCATCAAGACCGGGGAGCCGTAAGAATGCAGGGCACACCGCAGCCGATCGCCCCCGGGCGCGACATCTTGTCGACGTACGCCATCCCTCGAGCGCACGGCTGCTTGCACACTTTACAGGTCTCGGACGTGACGATTTTCAGATTCAACTGGTTGGGATGCTGCCGGGATTCCCGATTCGTCTTTGCCTTTTTCGGTTTTGCCATCCGTTCTCCCCCCTCCGCCCCTGGATCGATTTATTGTATGAAGGAGAACAACCCTGTTCTTTAGGCAAGGACACAAAACGGAGAGACCCGCCGGAAATTGGGCCGGGAGCGGAAAAGATGCGGCCCGGTTTCGGTTCGCCCGGAGCGGAATAGATGCCGCACGGTTTTGGTTCGCCCGGTGTCTCGCCATGACGGTGTCGGCACAAAACAGCCGGCGCGCAGCAAGCGCCTCCGGCCGTTCGTCATGGCCCCGGTCCGCTGTGGATTACCTCCTCACCGGTACGGCTGGCCGGTGAGAAACCCCCACAGCCGCTTCAGTATCCACCACGGTCCGATCAGCAGAAAGACGGGATTTTTCAGAAAGGAGGGAGGATTCCCCTCAACGTAGTGGCCGACAAATTGGAAGATCCACCCGACGATGAACAGGCCGAGCGCCCACTTCCAGCTCCAGAAAAAGAGCGGCAGGGAAATGACGATCATGGGAATGCCGAACGCGTGGGTCAGCTTGTTGACGGGATGCTGGTGGTCGCGCTTGTACCGTTCCAAAAAGGACACCTTTTCCTCCATGTGAAAGACCTCCTTTTTTCAATATTCTAACACTTTGGAGTGCTGCCTTGGAAGCCGTTCACTGCCGTATTTTCGCTGCTTTCCCACGACGGATCGCCCATTCGTCTCCCCATCTGGGCCTCATGACCGGATGGACGATTCTTTGGTAACGGGAAAGACGGCCGGGTGGAACCATACGGTCGCTCGTGAACGGAGGACTTGCGCATCATATTGGCCGTCATGGGCCGCTTTTCATTGGGGATCGCGGTAAAGGATGGTATAATGAGGAAGCGTGTGCTGTCAGAGAAAAACCGTGATGTTACAGGTGGGAGAGCGATGGATCGGACCAGAACGGAACGGGTCAAGGCCGAACAGAGGAAAAAACGGCGCAGACGCCTGTACATGACGCTCAACGGCGTCATGCTCGGCGTGCTGTTCCTTCTGTTCTTCGGGTTGTATCGGATGGAGAATCCACACAGGGAGACTCCCCAACAGAGCGGAAGCGGTCAAACGGAACAAGCCGGCGAGGCGCCAGCAGGCGACGACAGCGGCGGCGAGCCGACCGTCACGCTCAGCTTTGCGGGAGACACCATGATGTCCGGCCACGTGGAAACGAGGTTGAGGGAGAACGGCTTCGATTTTCCGTTTGTGCACGTAACATCGCTGTTTCAGCAGGATGATTTTACCGTCGCCAATTTGGAAACACCCGTGACCACGCGCGGTACGCCCGCTGCCAAGACCTTTGTGTACAAGTCGCCGCCGGAAGCGGTTCCGGCGATGAAAGCGGCCGGGATTGACCTGGTCAATCTGGCGAACAACCATTCCATGGACCAGGGCGTACAAGGCCTGCTTGACACGTTTCGCGTACTGGATGAAAACGGGATCGCCTATGTCGGCGCCGGCGCAGATGCAGCCCGCGCGTACGCTCCGGTGTTTGTCGAACGAAACGGCATCACCATCGCGTTCTTCGGCTTCAGCCGGGTTGTTCCGGAAGTCAGTTGGTACGCCGGCAAAAACAAGCCGGGGCTCGCCGTCTCGTACGACCCGACCCGCGCTGTGGAGGCGATTCGCACGGCACGATCCGAAGCCGACCTCGTCGTCGTGATCGCTCATTGGGGCAAGGAGAAAGTGGATGTCCCCGTCGATCACCAAAAGGAGCTGGCCCGCGCCTACATCGACGCCGGCGCCGATCTTGTCGTCGGCGGTCATCCGCACGTGCTGCAGGGGTTCGAATCGTACCGCGACAAGTGGATCGCGTACAGTTTGGGCAATTTCATTTTTACGCGTGCCGCGGAGCCGAAAACCTGGGAGACCATGGTGCTGCAGGCGACGTGCACGAAACAGGGAGCCTGCACCCTGAAGATGCTGCCGTACCACGCGGAGTTGGGACAGGCGGTGCCGATGAACGAGGCGGATGGCGCCCACCTGCTCAAGCGGATCGAATCCATCTCGACCCATGTCAGGATCGACCCGGACGGCAGCGTGCATGACGGGACTGCCCAGACGGCGCAATGAACACGCGGCAGGAAACACCCCGCCCGCACGCAAACCTCTCCGGAACGCAAGCATCCCCGAATCGTGCAGCGGGTTTCCGGCATCCGCTCGGTCTTTCCCCACCGAACACAAGCCAAGGCGCGCGTTCGGGGCGGCCCCGTTTACGCCCCGCGCCGACGTATGGATCACAAAAAAGGAGCCGGGAATCCAGGCTCCTTCTCATGTACGTATCGAAGCACCTTTCATTCATGCAGGGGACGCCATCTCCATTCGTTTCTGGCTGCCCGTTTCCCCATCCACTCGTAAACCAAATACCCCAACACGTTACAGAAGGCAAAGACAAGGATCCACCCCATGTGCAACCGGCCATGATGATACGCATTGATCGATGCCCAAATCGTGAACAATGTCGCGTAAATCGCAGCACCTACAAAGAACACAAAGGGGATCACCGGAAAAATCCGCTTTGATTCCATATGCACGTACCAGTCGGCACCGCCTATATCATACCCCAGGTCCATCAGCATCCAATCAGGAGCCGATACCGATTTTTCGTACTGGTAGGCGGGTATCGCTTCATTTCGATGGTAGGAGTGGATGCCCGTTTCGGTTTCCCTTTTCACATCATCCATGTGATAGATTTGAAGGTGGACAATCTGTTCTTTCTCATGTACCAAGGTTTTTATGTCCTGTTTCATGTCGTCGGAAATCGCTTCTTTCTTTCCTAACATTCCGACTATTTGCTCCGCGACAGCGAGGTTTTCCTTCCGATGTCCGTTGTCAACTGCCCATAACACTCCACATGCAATGGAAGTAAGGACAAAGATGGTGACTGCGATCGAAAGCACCCGTTTTGCAAATATTTTCTGTGTGGTAAACAATTGACCCACAACAGCACGCATTTCTTTCTCCCCGCCAAATCGGTCAATGGCAATTGCAATGGCTTCCTGCTCTGATTTTCCCTCTCGTTTTAATTCGTCAACGGCTTCCAACAAATGACTTTTCATTTCTGCCTTTAATTCTTGTATCTCCTGTTCATTCCCCCCTACATGTTGATACACCGAATCGACAAAAGCTTCAATTTGCTTCATTTGTTTTCTCCCCCTCCCAAAAACGAATCCATCATGGTTTTCACAAACTGCCACTCCGCACGTTTTTCTTCGAATGCCTCTTTCCCAAGCGACGTAAGGGTATAATATTTTCGTCTTCCGCCTGGACCTTGCTCGTCTCCCCAGTACGATTCAATCCATTTATGTTTTTCCAGCCGCTTCAACGACAGATACAGTGTTCCCTCCTTTATCTCGAATTGTCCGCCGCTTTTTTCCCGAACGCATTTCGCCAACTCATATCCATACATATCCCTGCTGTACAACAGCGAAAGAATAATCGTATCAATATGACCTTTCAGCACTTCTTTATTGATCTCCAAAAGGGTCACCTCCTGTTTTCACTATAATGCATATTACTATATAATGCAAGGTATTCGTTTTTAAAAATCACCCACGAGGTTTGCACGCGGCTGCGCCTGTGAAGGAAGCCTGTTCGGGAATCGTTACGGCTCCGGCACTCCGATTTGTCGTATGAATCGGAATGTTTTACAATCTGGTTAGCCGACACCATGAAAGGAACCCGACCGTCACATTGGCCAACCGGCACCTTCAGGGAGGATGCGCGATGACTTCACCTTTTCTTTCCTACACCATTACCGGGGAACCGTTTCGCCTGTTTTCCGTTCCCCATCTGGCCGCACTGGGACTCTTGTGCTGTGCCGCGCTGATCCTGTACCTTTCCCGAGCCAGGTGGAGGAAACGCGCGGCGAACCGCGTTCTTCGTTTGTCGCTCGCGGCCCTTCTCCTGGCGACGGAACTTTCCTTTCAGTGGTGGCACGTGCTGACCGGGTGCTGGTCGGCTGCCTATACCCTGCCGCTGCAGTTGTGCAGCGTGTCGCTGCTGCTGTCGGTGCTGATGCTCGTGAGAAAGAGTTACCGGCTGTACGAAATCACCTATTTCACGGGGCTGGGCGGAGCCGGGCAGGCGCTTCTTACTCCCGACCTGTTTTATCCCTTTCCCCATTTTCGCTTTTTCCACTTTTTTATCGCCCATGCGGCCATCATCCTGGCGTGTCTTCACATGACCTGGGTGGAACAGTATCGGCCCACCCACCGCTCCCTGTGGAAAGCGATGGGCTTTCTCAACCTGCTCCTGCCCGTCGTTGTGGTGGTCAACCATGTGACGGGAGGCAACTACATGTTTCTCTCCCAAAAACCGGCCAACCCCAGCCTGCTTGACTATTTGGGACCGTATCCGTGGTACATCCTCTCGCTTGAAGCGGTGGCTCTCGTGTTGTTTTACGTGCTTTACCTCCCGTTCACCCTGGGCAGACGGGTAAAACCATCCGCCGCTGCCGGGCTGACCGACTGAACAAATGCGCCGCGTACCGCCCCGACATGATACCGCCATCGGCTCCGCACGTATCACCAGGTTCAGCCTTTCAAATGGAAGAAGGAGCGGCTGTGAATGGCTGCTCCGGCAGGACCGGGTGGCCCAAAAGAAAAACCGCCGCGATGTGCAGCGGTCAGGGCTTCTCGGCCAGCAGTTTGCGTACTTCCTGCTCCAGAACGGACGCGTCGATCATGCCGATGATGGTTTTGCGGACGATTCCCTGCCGATCGATCAGATACGTGGTGGGAAACGCCTGAATCCGGTAACGGTTGGCGACTTCGCCGGTCATGTCCATCGGCACGGGAAACGGCAGCTCGTACGTCTGCACAAAGGTTTTCGCGCCGTCCACGCTGTCGTCACTGGTCACGTTGATGGCGTACAGATCCACCTGCTGTCCGAATTTCTGGTAGAACTTGCGCAGTTCCGGGGCTTCCATCCGGCACGGACCGCACCAGGAGGCCCAGAAATTCAGGATGAGCGGCTTGCTGCGCTTGCCGTTGAGCTGGTACGTCTGCTTGTCCATCCCGGTCAGGGTGAAATGGGGGGCTTCGTAACCCTGTACCGGCTTTTGTTCCGCTTTCGGTTCCGCCATGACCGTCGGGCTTTGTCCCGTTTGCGGCCAGACGACCAGTCCGACAGAGAGGGCTACAAACATTGCGAGCAGCAGTCTTTTCATCTCTTCACCTCGTTTAGAATCCGGTAAAGCCTCCGTACAGTTGAATCAGGACGCGGGTGATTTCCGTCAGCTTATCGGTATACAACAAGATGCCGAACAGGACCATGACTGCACCGCCCAGTTTCATCAGCCGGTCCGAGTACTTGACAATCGCGCCGACCTTGCTGATGAAAAACGTCATGAGGAAGAACGGGATGGCAAACCCCAGGGTGTAGGCCAGCGTGTAGGTCAGCGCACGGGTCGGATCGGTCACGCCCAGCACGATGATGCCGGAGAGGATCGGACCTACACACGGCGTCCACCCCGCCGCATAGGTGATGCCGACCAGTATGGACCCAGTATACCCCAACGGGCGGGATTTTAAATCAACCTTCCACGTCCGCATCATCCAGTCCATTTGGAACACGCCGAGCAGGATCAGGCCGATCACCGCCAGGAGAATGCCGCCCAGTTGGCGGATCAGGTCTTTTTTCTCGGCGAACAGACTGCCCAGCCAGGACGTGGACAGTCCCAGCGCGACAAAGACGATGGAAAAACCGAGAATGAAAAACAGGGTATGCAGCAAAGCCTGCCGTTGAAAGACCGCCCTCCCCTTCTTCACCTCGTCCATGGTGATGCCGGTCACATAGGACAAAAACGAAGGGTAGAGCGGCAGACAGCACGGGGAAATGAAGGAAAGAAAACCCGCGCCAAAGGCCAGCAGTACGGAAAGATTTCCACTCATAAATACCTCCGAGGGCAGCGTTTTGTACTATTGTAATGGAAGCGGTCCTTGTCCCAAAAGTGGCTCGGACACTTTGCCTCAAAAACGTTGGAATTTTATTTACATAACATACATTATGGTAACTTTTCTCGACCGATCGTTCCCATGCAAAAGAGACGAATGAAGCAGTCATCCGTCTTTTTCTCGTTGATATGTATCCGTCCCACCGCGGGTCAGTCAGGACGAGGTCTGTGCCTGCTTTCTCTGCCGCCCGTTTTACCGCACGGAAATCGGCAGCCGAACCTCAAACCGCGCCCCGCCCAACTGCGGCGAATTGTCCGCGAAGATCTCGCCGCCGTGATCGACGATGATCCGCTGCGTCGTGGACAGCCCCAGCCCCGTTCCATCCGGTTTGGTCGTGTAAAACGGCACGAACAGATTTTGCTTGACGCTGTCGGACAAGCCCATGCCGTCATCCTCCACGGTGATGACGACCTGATTGATCGACGCGTACGCCGACACCTGAACGACCGACCCTTTTGCAGCCAGTGCCTCCAGCGCATTTTTCAGGATATTCAAAATCGCCTGTTTAATTCGCGCGCGGTAGCCGTAGACATGCCACTGTTCGCCGGACCAGTTCAGTTCCAGCCGGATGCCCCGTCTGTTTGACTCCGGCTCCAGCAGGCGAATCACGCCCAGCACTTCCTCCATCACCAAAAACCGTTCGGCCACGATCTTGTCGTCCCGGTAGCGGGCCAGGACGAGCACGTCGTTCAGCAGCCCGTCGATCCGCTCGATCTCGGTCAGGATGACGGAAAAATACGATCGGTTTCCCTCCGTCTCCATCTGTTCCCGCAGCAGTTGAATAAAGCCTTTGATCGAGGTCAGCGGGTTGCGGATTTCATGAGCCATGCCGGCCGCCAGTTGACCCACGGCGGCGAGCGCTTCCCGCTTGGTCAGCTCCTCATCGTACCGCTTGCTCTCGGTAATGTTGCGCAGCACGGCGATGGCTCCCCACAGCTCCCCCTTGTGATAAATCGGGCTGGTGCTGACCGTTGTCCACTTGCCATTGTACTCCGCCACATAATGGCCGGACTGGCCGCGCTCCACCACCCACTGCAGAAAGCGCTCGCATTCCCGCGGGCGAAACATCTCGTCGATCTGCTTGCCGATGATTTGCTCCCGCTCCACCTGGAGCAGGTCGGCCAGGGCGTAGTTGGCCTCCACGATCCGCAAGTCCTTGTCGATCATCAGCACGGCGATGTCCGTCGACTTCAAGACGAGCTGGACGAGTTCCTGTTCCGCCACTTCCGTAAACGGTTCACCGGCGGAGAGAGCGTTCTCGGGCCGGTGCTTGTCCTCGCGCTCGTTCATTTGACAGGTTTGTACCACTGCGTCTATAAGCTTGTCGACAAAACGAAACACGTCCATCTGCATGGAAGAAAATGTGGGCCATTCCGCGGGCGTTTGAATCAACTGCTCCGCATCCGCCTGCAACTGCTCCACGATCACGTCACGTCCCAGCCGGATCATTTCCAGGACGCTGGCGAGAGGCATGCCCTGCTTGACCCGATTCAACGCGAACTCCCGCATCTGCTGTTCCAGCATGAAACCGTTCCCCGTTTCCAGGAAATCCGCCACTCCCTTGATCAACTGTTCCAGAAGAGACAGGGTGTGCGGGTCGTCTGCCGTGAGCAGATCGGGGATTCGATTGTGGTTCGACAAAAACGAATACGCTTTGGCCGCCAGATCAGGGGCCAGACTGGTTACGCGCATACAGACACGTTTTTTCACTTCCCACTGGCTCCTTCATGCTTGTTTCCATTTTGGATTTCGTCCTTCATTTCCTATTATCGCCAAAAGGTTGTCGCCATGTAAAGCGGCGTGATGATCGGCTCGGACGTTTCACGCCGCTTTTACCGCCGGAGAATCACTTTCCGATCAACAACAGTCCGTTATCGATCAACTGTGCCTGTTCCCCGTCTTTCTCACGCAGCGCTTCCAACGCGCGGCGAAGATGTGCCTGTTTGTCCGGGAGCAGGCAGCGTTCGTGGAGAATTTCCAGGATTTCCAGACGAATCAGCCAGTCGTCCGGAAACGCCTCGTCTGCTTCCCGCACCACCTCCGCCAGTACGCGCTGCGCCGTCTCAGCCGCGGGGGCCTGTTCGCGGATGTCGCGCACCCGTTGATACAACCGGTGCAGCCGTTTTTGCTCCGGACTGTACACGGGGCGTCTGGCGTTGACGGCTGAGGGCTTGTGCGTGCCGGTGGCAAACGCTTCGCGGTCTGCCGCTCCCGCAAAGACGGAGACGATTTTTTCGCCGACCGCCATGTCGTACGTCCCCCACTCGGCCCGGAACAGCGTTTTTCCCCGGTAGGTGACGGTGCAGTTGTCAAATCCGATCAATACGATCTTTCCGTTTTCCCGTCGAATGTACGCCACTCTGCCGACCACCTGTACACCGGAGGCAAAGGTCAGTGTGGCTGTCCGGTCCGCAACGATCCCGTACACTTCAAGCTGCCCGTCGGTAAACGCCTCCAGCGGGGTGGGTTCTCCGGCAAGCAGGCCGATCGGAGAGCCGAAGCCTTCCGCGTGACAGGTCTTGCCGTGACCGGGAAGTTCCTTGCCGCCCACGGCCAGCGCAGTCGGTCCCGCCGTCTTCAGGTAGACCGCTTCGCCCCTGTCGTCAAATTCCAGCTCGCTCAGCACGCCGCTCACCTGCAGACCGGAACTGTACACCGAGGTGGACGTCTGCGGCATTTTGCTCGCCTTGATCAGGCTCTCCGTGCCGCCGACGGACATGGCCATGGTTTTGGCAAATTCCTGCACGGCTTCGATCAGCTCGTCAAAATCCCTGCAGACGAACAACTGCGGCTGCGGTTTGGTGATGTCGTAATCCGTTTCGATGCACGCCTGGAGGGAAAAGGGAATTTTCCGCACGTCGTCTTTCAGGCAGCTCATGCTTTCCCCCACCGATGACAGCAGGCCGGCGCCGTAAATCTGCGGATTCTCCAGGTCGCCGATCAGCCCGTATTCCACCGTCCACCAGTAGAGGCGGGCAAGCTGGTTGGCCTCGGATACTTCCTGAACCGCCTGCGCTTTTTGCTCCAGTTCCAACTCCGCCGCCCGGATCTCCGCTTCGGTGGAATGGGGATCTTCCTTGACGATCGACAGCAGCCGGATCGCCTCGTACAATTCGTAATCCTCGCGGGAGGAAAGCGCGCGGGAGCCGATTTCACCGAAGCATTTGAGGTAAGAACGGTACTTTTCGTCTTTGATGATCGGCGCGTGTCCCGCCGCCTCGTGGATGATGTCGGGCGCCGGCGTGTACGCGATGTGCTCGTACTGGCGGATGTCGCAGGCGATGGGCAGGATGCCGTGCGCCTGGAAGTCAAAAAACGCCACGGCCGGAATAAAGCCGTTGATGGTGACGGCCCCCCAGCCGATTTGGGCCAGGCTTTCGTTCATCTCCCGGATGTTGGGGATGCGCTCCACACTGATACCGGACGTACGCAGCCCGTCCACGTAAGCGGCGTGGGCCGTCTTGCTGAGAAAGCTGAGATTTTGCCGCATCACGTAACGCCAGACGGCATGGTCGACGGGCGTGTACCGCTCGTAATCCTGTTCCACAACAAACTCTCTGAGATGAACGGGCACCTGCACCAGAGAAAAATCGGATTCCACACGATTCATTCTCACTGCCTCCTCAACAGGGTATACATGAAAACGCTTTCTCCTCTCGCTCTATCATATCACGATCCGGACGAAAATTGTGCAAAAAATGTTTATTGTTCAACTTATCTGGATATACACCTGTTGAAAGGAGGAACCCACGCAAGGCACCCGCCTGCTGTTTTGGCTGACGAATGCCTTGTCCGCTGGCATGCTTTTGCTGTCGTGCTTTTGCCGCGCTACGAATGGGCTTTTACTTGATAGGTGCGCAGGTCGGAGCGCACCGGGCTGTTCGGGTTGCTGTTCGCATGCGCCCGCTTGAAGGCCTCGCTCTGGGTCCAGTTGAGGAAGTCCTGCTCGCTTGTCCATTTGGTAAAGACGATGTACTCGTCTCCCTCTGTCGGCGCCAGGAAGAGAAACTCCAGGAAGCCGGGCACGTTTTTCATGCGTTCACCGCTCTCGCTGAACGCCTTTTCCAAATGGGCCCGGTAATCGTCCGGGACTTTCAGTCGGTTCATCGATACGTACACGATCGTCACGTCCTTTGCCTGTTGTTTTCTTCCATTATACAGCAAAAGCGGGAAACGAAAAAACCGCAGACACGCTCAATCGCGTCTGCGGTTGATCTGCTGTTCCAGCATGATGTCCATCAGCAGCAAATCCTGCAGCGGGTCCTTGGGATCGGTCGTCAGCAGCGCCGAGACGGCCGCCATGGCGCAGCGGACGGCATGATACGAGTAAAAGGCGTCCCGCTCCGCGTCGTTGGACAGCGACAGGTCGGACAAATCCTGAACCGGATAGGGAAAGTCGCTCTCCAGTCCGGCCCTGTCCAGCACGATCAAGGCCTGTTTGATGGCGATCAGCGCGGCGCTGACGCTGATCCCGTATTCCTGGCGCAGTTCGTCCCACACCTGAAACGCTGAGCGCTCCACCCGTTCCTGATTGGGCCGGATGATGATCCCCGTCTTTCGCCCTTCTTTCAGGAGCCAGTCGACAAAGATGTCATGGCGGGGCGGAAACGCATACACCTGCAGTTTCAGCTCCAGCTCCGTGGGAAAGTCTTTGGCGAACCGGGCGTGCGCCAGCGACATTTCGTAACGGCGGGACGGGTGGCCGGGAACCGTGACAAACACCGTCTCCTGACGGATGGCCGCGATCTGCAGTTTGGTCCGCGCCGGAATGCGCGCCTGAGGAGCCTTTTCCCGGCGGATGTTGCCCGGAATCAGTTCGGTGCCGAACTGATGGTACTCCAGCGGCGAATCAATCCATGGGATCGGCTCGCGGGACTGGATTTCGTACAGTCCGTTGAAGGTGATCCATTCCCCCGGACGGCGCTGGCTGCGGATCAGCACGGCGTGCCGCTCATCCTCCGGGGCCGTCTCCCCCGTCAGGCCGTCAGCCGCGGGGGACAGCTTCCTGTGTTCGATCAACACGCAATCGGTCAACTGCAGCCTTTCCAAAAGCTCCCGCTTGCTGACCCATTCGTACCCGATGCGGTATATGCGATGTTTCATCTTCTCCACCTCCCTCGCCACTTCGGAGGGCACTGTTTTGTTCGTTACCGTACGTTATGCGGTCAGCTTGGCTGCCCGTTCGCCAAATCTTCCGCGATGCGCTTCAGTTCTCTGGCCGCTTCCGCGGGCGATGGGGCCCGGGTGATCGCGCTGATGACGGCGACGCCATCCGCTCCCGCCGCCAGCACGTCCCGCGCATTGTCCAGCGTGATGCCGCCGATGCCGACGATCGGCAGTCCGCTCCCGACCGCCTCCCGGATGGCCCGCAGTCCCGCGGGTCCAATCGGCTCCCCGGCGTCCGGTTTGGATGCGGTCGCGTACATCGCTCCGACCCCCAGGCAGTCGGCTCCGCCTGCCTGGGCAGCCAGCGCTTCCTCCACCGTCCCGGCGGATACGCCTATGTACATGTGCTCGCCAACCAGCTCCCGCACCTGGGCGAGCGGCATGTCGTCCTGCCCGACGTGGACGCCGTCCGCTTCCAGCCGCACGGCCAATTCCACGTCGTCATTGACGACAAACAGCGCCCCGTACTGCCGGCACAGGGCCTTCATCTCCTGGCCCAGACGAAACCGCTCTTCGTCCGTCAGGCGGCTCCCCTTGTCCCGCAGCTGCAGCGTCCCGACGCCTCCGGCCAGCGCCTCCCGGACAATGGCCAGCGTGCGCTCGGTCGAATAGCCGCAATCCTGCGTGCCCACCACAAAATAGACCTGCATGCTTTTCCGCAAGTGTTCACGGTCTCTCATACCTGACTCTCCTTCCATCGATCCAGCGCCTCCCGGTACGCACGCGCCGCCGCCGCCGGGTCGCTCGCCGCCGTAATGCCGGACAGCACGGCGACCCCCGCGCAGCCCGCCGCCAGCACCTGACCGGCGTTTTCCGGCGTGACCCCGCCGATGCCGATGACGGGAATCCTCACCTGTGCAGCGATCTCCCGCAGTTCGTCCGTTCCGCGCGGCGCCAAGCCGGGTTTGGACGTACTGGGAAAAACGTGACCGTACAAGAGGTAATCCGCTCCCTCCGCAGCCGCCTGCCGCGCTTCGTCCAGCGAATGAACCGACCTGCCGATCCGCTGCCCCGGCTTCAACACCCGGCGGGCTTCCGTCGGAGTCAAGCTGTGGTACGCGAGATGGGCCCCCCTGCACCCGGCCGCCGCCGCCACGTCCACCCGGTCGTTGACCAGAATCCGCTCTCGGGGCATGACCCGGGCCAGCGCTTCCACCCACTCCATGCACTCCCGGGCGGTCCGCTGCTTTTCGCGGATGTGCAGGCAGTCCATCCCGCTCAAAAAGGCGGCCTCCGCCACCCTCAGCACCTCATCGAGGGACTGCCTGCCGCTGGTGATGACGTGCAGTTCAGGATGCCGGGGTTCCATATGCCCCTGCCCCTTCTGTCAGCGCCGACAAGCACTCCCGCAGCCAGCCCGCCGTTTTGTCCTCCTGGCCCTCCGGCACGCGGGCCAGCATCTCTCCAACCAGCCGACGGAGCAAAAACGATTGCGGCAGCGTCAGCGGAAACGTGACCGTTTTCGGCTTCGTCTCTCGCCCCTCCAGCTTCTGCACCCCGGCCAACAGGATATCGGCAATGGATTCCACCAGATTTCGCATCGGTTCCTGCTGCTTCATATCGTCGTAGCAGCCGTCGAACAGCCGGCACAAAATCAAAAACGCCTGTGTCGACAGCGTCACCGGCTGTACGTCCTGCATCGGTTCGGTCACGGTCGCTCCCTCCACTTGTTGAGAAACTCCCATTATTATATCACTAGCCGATGCGGCTCCGCCAAGCCCGCAAATCGCATTCGACACCCGGCTGCGGGTCGTACAGGAGTGAAGTGGGAAAGAGTAAAGACATCCGCGCAAGGAAAAACCGCCGGATTCACCGGCGGTTTCGTGTTTCTCCTACTTGTTCCGATCGTTGTGTTGGGACTGCCGCAGGTTGGTGTTCTGATCGTGCTCATCCAGCGTCTTCCCGCGATTCTTCCCGAGATCCTTGCTGTTGTTGTTCTTGCCCATGCGCCCACCTCCCCTGGATTGTCGTCACTGGCTAGCGTCTCCAGAGGTCCGGGCTTTTATCAGCGCGGCGCGGTCCGGCGGCGAATCAGCGCGTGAACGATCCCAAAGGGGATGCGCCAGCCGAGGAGGAAAACGAGCATGATCCCATACGCGACCGCCGCGAACATCAGGGTGATGGGTGTGCCCAGCCACAGCGCGCGGATGATGAGGCCGAGTGGCGCTGCCACCGTCCACGCCGCCACGGTGATCAGGATCAGTCTTCCCGGCCGCTCGTACGCTTTGGGGCTGTAGAGCCTCAGCAGCAGCGCGGCGGCCAGCCAGCCGAGCAAAAACGGAGCAGCCGTTTCCAGAATGCCCGGGGCGTCGGCAGGCAGCCCGTGGGCCCGTTTGCCATAGTAGGTAAAGAGCAGAAAGGCGGCCAGATCGCCGGCAAACAGCACGTATCCGGCCGAAGCGTGTATCCGTTTCATGGTAACCCTCATTCCCGTTGCAGTGTCGCACACGCTTATTGTACACACCTTTACGGGACGGCCACAATCGGGATGGCCCGTTATTCACCAAACAGCAACATTTGCAGGTTCTTCTTCACCGCCGGCCACTCCCTGTCGAGGATGCTAAAGTAGACGGAATCGCGGATGTACCCGTCTCGGACAATCATGTGATTGCGCAGCACGCCTTCGCGGACGCCGCCGATGCGCTGGATCGCCCGCTGCGAGTTGAGGTTGCGGGCGTCCGTCTTCAACTGGACGCGGATGCAGCCCAGGGTTTCAAAGCAGTGGCGCAGGAGCAGCCACTTGCACTCCGTATTGACCGGCGTCTTCCATACGGACGGCGTCAGCCAGGTAAAGCCGATCTCCAGCCCCCGGTCCTTGCGGGAGATGTTGAGAAAGCGGGTACTTCCGATCACGTTTTCATCCCGGCGATCCACGATCGCAAACGGCAGCTCGGTTCCCGCCTCCTGCGCCAGCAGCGCCTGGTTCACAAATTGTTCCGCGTCGGCCGGCTGCCGGAACACAACCGACATGTACGTCCAAATCTGCTCGTATCGTCCCGCTTCCCACAAGCCGTCCACATGATGGCGGCCGAGCGGTTCCAGCCGTACCCGCTCCCCTTCCAGCGTGACAGGATCAATCTCCAGCATGACTGCAGCACTCCTCCTTCAACTGTTCTGCTCGCTGCAGCAAACAGAACAGATCTGCGGAATTTTTCCAAGGATAGAGTGCCAGGGGCCGCCTGTCAAGCTGTTTTTGCCAACAGGGGGAAACGGCGCGAGTTACGCTTCTTCGTTGACGACTACCTGACGGCCGCGCAGCTTCAGCAGCATCGGCACGACCAGCCACAACAGCGCGCAGGCGAGAAAGACGGCGGAAAGCGGCTTTTGCAGGAAAATCAGATAGTCGCCGTTGGATGTCGTGAGGGCGCGCCGCATGTTGTTTTCGATCATCGGCCCCAGCACCAGGCCCAGCACCAATGGCGCAAGCGGGAAATCGTTTTTCGCCAGTACGTACCCCGCCACCCCGCAGGCGATCAGCAGCATCAGGTCAAACGTGCTGACCTGCACCGCGTAGACGCCGAACACGGAAATCGCGATGATCAGCGGGATCAGGTACTGCGGGGGCGTCTCGATTATTTTGGCAAAGACTTTGACCAGCGGCATGTTGAGCACCAGCAGCATCACGTTGCCGATGAACATGCTGGCGATCAGCCCCCAGGCCACCTGCGGGTGATCGGAAAAGAGCAGCGGACCGGGCTGGACGTTGTACATCAGGAGCGCTCCCATGAGGATCGCCGTCGTCCCGGAGCCGGGAATCCCCAACGTCAACAGCGGAATCATCGCTCCGCCGGACGCCGCGTTGTTGGCCGACTCCGGAGCGGCCACGCCTTCGATCGCCCCTTTGCCGAACCGTTCCGGCTGTCTGCTCACCTTTTTCTCCACGATGTAGGAAAAAAACGACGCCAGCGTCGCGCCCGCGCCCGGCAGGATGCCGATGAAAAAGCCCAACAGGGACCCCCGCGCGATCGGGGCGGCACTCTGTTTCAAATCGGCTTTGGTCGGCAGGATGCGGTCCACCTTGATCATCTCGGCTTCCGTTCCGTCCGACTCGAGAATGGTCTTGAACACTTCGCCGAGCGCGAACAGCCCGACGGCAATCGTCAGGAATTCCAACCCCTGGTACAGGTCGGGGATGTCGTAGGTAAACCGCGCCACGCCGGACACGTTGTCGATTCCGATCGTCGCCAGCAACAGGCCGAAGACGGTCATGATCAGCGCCTTGGTCATCGACTTCCCGCCCAGGCCGCTGACGGCGCACAGCCCCAGAATCATCAGCGAAAAGTATTCGGCCGGGCCGAACGTGAGGGCCACTTCGGACAGCGGCTGCGCCAAAAACACCAGTGCCACCAGCGCCACCAGCCCGGCGACGAACGAGCCGATCGCCGCAATCGCCAGGGCCGCTCCCGCGCGTCCCTGCCTTGCCATCTGATAGCCGTCCAGCGTCGTGACGACGGAGGACGACTCGCCGGGCGTATTGAGCAGGATCGACGTCGTGGAACCGCCGTACATCGCGCCGTAGTAGACTCCAGCCAGGAGAATCAGCGCACTCGCCGCGGCCTGGTCGGGAGTGAGCCCGTTGGTCAGCGACGCGGTGACCGGCAGCAGCAGCGCCACCCCGCTCATCGGGCCGATGCCGGGCAGCACCCCGACCGCCGTCCCGATCAGCACACCGACAAAGGCGTAGACGAGATTGTGCCACTGCAGGGCGATGGTGAAGCCGTCCGCCAGATACTGCAAAGCCTCCATGCGTCTCCCTCCCTACAAGCCAAGCCAGGACGGAAATCCTGGCAGCGTCCCTTTCAAGATGTGCACGTAGACGGCGTAGACCCCGACGGAAAAGGCGAGCGCGACGGCGGCCGACTTCCACCAACTAGCGCTGCCCATCAGCCGGAACCCGGCCAGCAAAAAGAGAAACGTGCCGATGACGTATCCGATCTCTTCAAGGAACCAGGCATACAAAACGGTGGCCAAAAGCATCAGCAAAAAGCGCTTGTGCCGGAGCGGAACGGCGGACGGGACCGCCCCCCGGTAGCGGAACGTCTCCCAAAACAGGCGAAGACCGAGCAGGATCAGAAGGATGCCCAGCCCCATCGGAAAGAGGTTGGGCCCCACTTCGCTGCCGTAGGCGCTGGTGGAAATGCTGCGGCTTTCCACGACAAACAGCGCCCCGATCAAGGCAAAGAGGATGCTGCTCGCGCGGTCAAATGTCTTGTTCATGGTTACCTCCTCGCGATGAATGACAAACGGAAGACCACAGGAAGGAAAGGGGGCCCCTCTCCCTTACTTCGACATGCCCAGAGAGGTCAGCAGCTCCTTGACCAACTTGTCCTGCGCTTCGAGGAAAGCCGTAAAGCTGGCGGAATCCCGGTATTCGCTCTCCCAGCCGTTGGCGGCCAGCTCTTTTTTCCACGCTTCGCTCTCGGACAGCTCCTTCAATTTGGCATCCCAATAGGCCTTGGCGTCAGCCGGCATCTGGGCCGGCCCAAAGACGCCGCGCCAGATGTTAAATTCCGCGTCAATCCCCTGCTCTTTCAACGTCGGCACGTCCTTCAGATCACCGCCCAGCCGTTCCGGGGACGTGACGCCCAGCACGCGGATTTTGCCCGCTTTCAGGTACTCGCCCACGCTGGATGCGTCTGTCGCGATCATGTCCGCGTTGCCGCCGAGCAGCGCCGCCATCGCTTCGCCGCCGCCGTCGTAGGAGACGTATTTGACCGCTTTCGGATCGATGCCGTATTTGGCTGCCGGCAAAACGGCGATCAGGTGGTCCATCGAGCCGGGGGCCGAGCCGCCCGCCACCGTGACGGCAGACGGGTTTTCCTTGATGGCCGCAAGCAAGCTCTTCACGTCCTGATACGGCGAGTCCGCCTTGACCACGAGGGCGCCGTAGTCCTTGGTCAGCTGCGCCAGCGGCGTGACGTCGCGGAAGCCGAACGGGCTGTTGCCCTCCTTTTTGTTGTGGTTGATCAAGATCGGCGGCGAGCTGACAAACAGCCGGTATGCGTTCCCTTTTTCCTTGCTGACGTATTCGGCGAGGAACACCACACCGCCGCCGCCCGGCTTGTTTTCCACCGTGATCGCCTGACTGACCAGCCTGCTCTCGCCCAGCACCTTGGCGACGGAGCGGGCGGTCTTGTCCCAGCCCCCTCCCGCGCCGGACGGAGCGACGACGATGATCGGCTTGTCCGGATAGCCGGAACCGGCCGAGCCCCCCTGCCCGGAGGCGGAGCTTCCTGTGCCGTTCCCCCCGCCGCACGCGGCGAGCGCCAGGCTCATCACCACGGACAGCGCGATCAGACCCATTCGTTTTTTCATACCGCAGCCCCCTTGTCTAACGTTTTTTGTAAGCGCATTCAACCTGAGATAAACGTAGCACGCCGGGAGGTGGCTGAACAGTTTTTGTTCATAAGAAAGATTTTGAATATTACGTCCATATTGTTCATAATGTGCACCGCTTGTTTCCCGCATCCGGGAAGACTTCTCACAGCAGCCTGTATTTTCGCTCCGGCCGTCCCACTGTGCCGTACACCAGATCGGCCTGCGCCTTTCCTTCCGCCACCAGGTATTCCAGGTAGCGCCGCGCCGTGGTGCGGCTGGTGCCGATCTCCCTGCCCACCTCTTCGGCGGAGAGGCCCGACCTGTCCGCCCGTTTGATGGCGCTGACCACCTTGTCCAGCGTGAGCGCGTCGATTCCCTTGGGGATGAGCGAATCGCGCGGCTTCGCTGTCGCAAGCTGCCGGGTCAGCATCCGGTCGATCTCCTCCTGGTCCACTTCGCCCGCTTCCCGGGTGCGCCAGAAGTGCTCCCGGTAGCTCTCCAGCCGCTCACGGAAGCGTTCAAACACCAGCGGTTTGACGATGTAGTCGTACACCCCGCCGCGCAGGGCGTGCTGCACCATCTCGATTTCCTTGGCGGCGGTGATCATGATGATGTCCACGTCGCGGTGCTGCTGCCGCATCTGCCAGACCAGCTCGGTCCCCAGCGTGTCCGGCAGATAGACGTCCAAGAGGACCAGGTGCGGCTTGGCACTGGCGATCAGCTCCTTGGCCTCCTCCCCGCTGGTCGCGGTGGCGATGACGCGAAATCCCGCGATCTTTTCCACAAACCGCCGATTAATGTCGATGATGCGAATGTCATCTTCCACGATCAATACCTCAACCGGCTTCATGTGTTCCCCTCCGTTCTTTTGCCAGCGACACCGTAAACAGCGCGCCGCCCCACTCGCTTTTTCCGACCAGGATATACCCGCCCATCTCCTCGACGATGCCTTTCACCTTGGCCAGCCCGATGCCGCGCCGCTCGCCCGGTTTGGTCGAAAAGCCGTGTTCAAAAATCTTCTCGCGAATCGAGTCGTCCACGCCCGGTCCGGAGTCTTCCACTTCAAACAAAATCTCGCTGCCGGCGTCCGACAGATAGCATTCCACCACGTTGGGTCCGGATCTGCTCTCCCCGACCGCTTCCAAGGCGTTTTGAATCAGGTTGCCCAGCATCACGACCACCTGCTGCCGATTGACGTCGGCTGGCAGTTCCTTCAACCGGCTGTCGCGATTGACGGAAAACTGAATCTTCAGTTCCTTGGCCCGATTGTGCATGCCCAAAAGCAGCGCCCCGATCAGCGGGTCGGGCACCTGCTTGGCGAGGAACAGGACCAGTTCCTGCTCCGCCGAAGTCTCACTCGTGATCAGCTCGATGGCCTCCTGAATCGATCCCAACTGCAGCAGGCCGGAGATCGTATACAGAAGATTGTGAAATTCGTGCGTCTGCGCCCGCAGCACGTCCGCATACCGCCGCGCCTGGGACAGTTCGGACGCCAACTGGTCAATCTCGGATCTGGGGCGGAAGCTGCTGACGACGCCGACCACCCTGCCCATCCACTTGATCGGTACGCGGTTGACGAGGATCTCTTTTCCGGCAATCGTGCTCTCCCGGTCCAATTGATGCTCCCCGGACTCCAACACCTCCGGCATCCGGCTGTCCGGCAGCAGCTCCAGGATCGGCCTGTCCCGCAGCTCCTCGTCCGGGAGGCCCAGGATCTGGATCGCCGCCTTGTTGGCCATCGTCACCCTGCCGTGGCGGTTGATGGCGATGATCCCCTCGCGGACCGATTCCAGCACGGCATTTCGCTCCATGTACAAGGAGGCGATCTCCTCCGGTTCCAGGCCGAGGATGGCCCGCTTGAAGTACCGGCTCAGCCAGATCGCACCGGCCGTGCCGAAGAGAACGCCGAGGGCGAGGATCAGTAGCACCTTCCGCTGATAGCTGTCGATCGCCGCTTCGATATCCTCCAGCAGAAAGCCGACCGAGACGATCCCGATCACGTCTCCCGCGTCGTTATGGATCGGCACTTTTCCCCGCAGGGACGGTCCCAAGCTGCCCACGGCTTTGGAAACGTAAGACTGGCCGTGCAGCAGCGCGGGTTCGTTGTCGCCGCCCACCATTTCCCTGCCGATGCGGTCCGGCAGCGGATGGGCGACGCGTATCCCTTTCCGGTCGCCCACCACGACGAACTCGGCGTCCGTCTGGATGCGCACATTCTCGGCGATCGGCTGGATGATCTGCGTGGGATGGCCGGTGGCAAATGCACCGCGTACCTGCGGCAGATGGGCCATGATCTTGGCCACGCTCAGGGCGCGTTTTCCCACCTGGTCTTCGATCGATGCGGCAATCATCGAAGAAAACACCGCGCCCATCGCCCCGATAATGACGATGATGACAAGCGTCATCAGCAAAATCATCCGCGTTTGCAGCGTCAGGCGAAATCGTGCCGACATCATGGTTGGTTCACCTCCCGTTCATCTTACCATCTCCCGCAGGAAAAAAGGTAGATTCGCCAGCGCCGTTCGTGTACAGTAGAGAGGGAATTGAAGGGGATGTGGAGGTTACGACAGATGCACGCAAACCTGCGTTCGTTTATGGAACAACTGCGGCGCTCCGGCCAGTTGGTGGAAATCGACGCGCCGGTTGACCCGTATTTGGAATTGGCGGAAATTCACCGCCGCGTAATCGAAGACGGAGGACCTGCTCTTCTGTTTACCAATGTAAAAGGCAAGTCGTTTCCCGTCGTCACCAACCTGTTCGGGACCGTGGAGCGGGTCGACATGGCGTTTGGCCCCAAGCCGGAGTCGATCATCCGGGAGCTGGTGCACGGCCTGGACAAGCTCCTGCCGCCCAGGCTGTCGGGATTGTGGGAGCTGCGTTCGCCGCTCATGGGGATCATGCGCACCGGGACCAGGACGGTGCCGCAATCGAAGGCACCGGTCATGGAACTGTCCACGACCGACGTGGACATGACCCAACTGCCGGCGCTCACAAGCTGGCATCTGGACGGCGGTCCGTTCGTCACCCTGCCGCTCGTCTACACGGAGCACCCCGAGACGAAAGAACACAACCTGGGCATGTACCGCATCCAAATCTACGACAAAAACACGACCGGCATGCACTGGCAGATTCACAAAGGCGGCGGTTTCCACTACCACGAGGCGGAAAAACGGAACCAGCCGCTCCCCGTGACGCTCACGATCGGCGGACCGCCGGCGCTGATCATCTCGGCCATCGCGCCGCTGCCGGAGATGGTGCCGGAACTGGTATTCGCCTCCCTGCTGATGGGTGACAAGCTGAAGCTGGCCGAGGTCCCCAACCATCCGCACCGGATCGTGGCGGAAGCGGAATTCGTCTTTGCCGGGGAAGTCCCGCCGCACGTGCGCCGGCCGGAAGGACCGTTCGGCGACCATTTTGGCTACTACTCCTGGACGCACGACTTTCCCGTCTTCCACGTGAAGCAGATGTGGCGGCGCAAAGACGCGATTTACCCGGCCACGGTCGTCGGCAAGCCGCGGCAGGAGGACTTCTTCATCGGCGAGTACCTGCAGCGGCTGCTGTCCCCGCTCTTCCCGATCGTCATGCCCGGCGTCAAGGCGCTGTGGACATACGGCGAGACCGGTTTCCACGCGTTGGCCGGCGCGATCGTCAGGGAGAGCTACTACAAGGAAGCGATGGCCCACGCCTTCCGCATCCTGGGCGAAGGACAGTTGACCCTGACCAAGTTTTTGATGGTGACGGACGTTCCGTGCGACTTGAGCAACTTCAAGCACTTTTTGGAAATCGTCCTCGCCCGCTTCCAGCCGGAGCGCGACCTGTTGATTGTCAACGACACGTCCAACGATACGCTCGACTACACGGGGCGCAAGTTCAACCACGGCTCCAAGGGGGTCATGCTCGGCATCGGCGATCCGGTGCGCGACCTGCCGCGCGAGTACCGCGGCGAAGGCATCCCCGGCATTGCCAAGATCGAATCGTTCTGCCCGGGCTGCCTGGTCATTTCCGGCCCCGGTTTTGAAGAGCGGCCGGAACTGGGCGAAGAGCTGCTGCCCTACGCAAACGAGCATCTGCGCGACTGGCCGATGATCTGCATCGTGGACGACGCGTCCATCGCCGAGAGCCAGAGCCGCTTCCTCTGGACCGTCTTTACCCGCTTCGACCCGGCGCACGATCTGTACGCCCGTTCGACGATTGTCCGCAACAAGATCCGTTACGAGGGACCGCTCGTCGTCGACGCCCGGATGAAGCCGTTCTATCCCGATGAGGTGGAGACCCGTCCCGACATCGCCGCTTTGGTGGACCGCCGCTGGAAGGAATATTTCCCCAAGTAATCGACTGCGTTCGACAGCAACAGCCGAGCCCGGAACAGCGCGTTCCGGGCTTTCCTTCTGCCCGAAAATTCTGTAATTAGCAGCCGGACGGCCCAATATAATGTAGCATCCCGCGCCCGAGACAACCGTTTGGCTTGTCCGCGCGCGGCATTCTTTACAAAAGGAGGGATTGCGATGAAGACACAGGTTGAGTCGGACGGCATCGTCACGTTGACGAAAGATGGCGAAAAACAGATCCGGAACAGTCCGCTGTACAACGACGGCCTCCGTCCCACGAACCGGGAGGAACACAACTGGACCACCTACAACTTCGCCAGTCTCTGGATCGGCATGGCGATCTGTCTGCCCACCTATGCGATGGCAGCCGGACTCATCTCGCTCGGCATGAACTGGTGGCAGGCCATTCTGACGATCATTCTCGGCAACTGTATCGTCCTCATTCCCATTTTGCTCAACTCCCACGCCGGAACGAAATTCGGCATACCGTACCCGGTCTACGCCCGGCTCTGGTTCGGCTCCAAAGGGGCTCACATCCCCGCCGTGGCCCGCGGGCTGATCGGCGCGGGATGGTTCGGCATCAACTGCTGGTTCGGCGGGACCGCCATCGACACACTGCTGCAGTCGTTGGGCGGCTGGGGCAGCATTCCCGGCCACACCTGGATCGCCTTTTTCGGCTTCTGGGCGCTGAACGTCTGGATCTCCTACCGCGGGCCGGAAGCGATCAGGCGGATGGAGTTCTGGGCCGCGCCCACGCTGATCATCATGGGCCTGGCGCTGCTCGTCTGGGCGGTCACCAAGGCGGGCGGCTGGGGACCGATGCTCTCCGCTCCGTCCAAACTCACCACCACCGCCGATTTCCTGAAGGTGTTTTTCCCCGCCTTGACGGGCGCCATCGCCTTCTGGTCGACCATGGCGCTGAACATCCCGGACTTCTGCCGCTACGCCAAGAGCCAGAAAGCCCAGGTGATCGGACAGTCCGTCGCCCTGCCAACCACCATGGGCGGCTTTTCGTTCATCGGGGTGGCCGTCGCCTCCGCCACAGTGGTCATCTACGGGGAAGCCATCTGGGACCCGGCGGCGGTGCTCGCCAAATTCTCCCCGCTGGCGATCTTTTTGGGAACGCTGGGGATTATTTTGGCGACGCTGACGACAAACGTGGCGGCCAACGTCGTGGCACCGGCCCGCGCCGTGGAAAATCTGGCGCCCCGCCGGATGTCGTTTGGCGCTGGGGCGATCATCACCGGAGTCGTCGCCCTTCTGATGCAGCCGTGGTACATCCTGGAGAACTTCGGCAACTACATCTTCCTCTGGCTGGGGACGTACGGCGCCCTGCTCGGTCCCATCGACGGGATCGCCATCGCCGATTACTGGCTGGTGCGCAAACGGCGCATCCATCTGACCGAACTGTACCGGCCGGACGGCATGTATTCGTACAAGAGCGGCTACAACATGCGGGCCATCTGGGCCATGCTGATCGGCATCGCCGTGCCGTTTGTCTGCAAGCAGATCCCCGGCCTGACCATTGTCTGGGACAACGCCTGGACCTGTGGGCTGTTGATCTCCCTCGTCGTCTACACCTGGTTGATGAAGGACAACCCGAGCCTGATGAGCGCGGCGGACTACGAGAACATCACCGCCCGAAGCGCCGGACAGCGAGCTTCCTGAGCGGGGCCCGCGAAAAAAGACTGGCAGAACCAAGCGTTCTGCCAGTCTTTCGCTTTTTTCGATCACATGCGGAAACGGCTGATCGTCTGCTGCAACTGATGGGACAGACGGTTCAGATTTTCGCTCGAACGGGCGATTTCCTGCATGGAGGCGAGCTGCTCCTCGGAGTTGGCCGCCGCGCCCTGGGTGTGGACGGCCGCTTCCTGCGCCAGACGGTTCATTTCGTCCATGGACGAGGCGACCTGCTGGATACCGGCCGTCATCTGCTCGGTTGCCGCCGAGACCTCCTGAATCTGCTCGGCGACCGCCTGCGCCGCGCTGACGATGCGCTGAAACGCCAGGCCCGCTTCCCGGACCGCCACGCTGCCCGCCTCGGTCTCCGCCGTCCCCTGGTTCATCGCGGCCATCACCTGGCCGGTCTCAAGCTGAATATCCCCGATGAGGCGGGCGATCTCCTGCGCCGACTCCTCGGACTGCTCCGCCAGCTTGCGCACCTCGTCGGCGACGACGGCGAATCCTCTGCCTTGTTCGCCCGCCCGCGCCGCTTCGATCGCCGCGTTCAGGGCAAGCAGATTGGTCTGCGACGCGATGCCGGTGATCACCTGGACGATTTCGCCGATCGCTTCCGAGCGAACCCCCAGCAGCGTCACCATCTCGGCGGCGCGATTCACCGCCTCTTGAACGGCGGACATCTGTTCCACAGCCTTGATGATGTATTCGTTGCCCTGTTCCGCTTCCTGCGCCGCCCGCACCGAAGACTCGGAGACGGTGCCGGCGGTCGTGGCGATCCGCTGGATGGCGGTCCCCAATTCCTCCATGACCCGCACGCTCTCCGCCGTCCGCTGCGTCTGCACCTCGGAGCCGGTCGCGATTTCCTGGATGGCGGCGGCCGCCTGTTCGGCCGCCTTGGCCGTCTGATCGGCGCTGGACGTCAGCTGCTCGGACGAAGCCGCCACCTGCTCGCCCGCCAGCTTCACTTCGCCGATCAGCGAGCGAAGCTGGACGACCAGCTTGTTGAAGGCCTGTCCCAGCGTTCCCACCTCGTCCTTGCCGTCGAAGTCGACCGGCTGCACGGTCAAATCGCCCCCGGCCAGCTCATCCAGTTTGGACGCCACTTTCTTCAGTGGATCGGCGATCATCCGGGCGATCACGTACCCGATGGACAGCGCCAGCACGAGGGCCGCCCCGATGGTGATGATCAGCGTCATCTCCGCCGCCCGGGCATCCAGCGCATTTTGGAGGTGAATGTCTTCGGCCGTCTGCGAGTTGTAATCCGCCCACGACTTCAATTCCTGGTTGATGCCGTCCAGCGTGGCTTCCGTCGCGCGAAAATAGTTGTACGCCTCGTCCCGGTTGCCTTCTTCAATCAACTGGATGACCCGTGTGCGGTCGCTCTGGTACTTTTCGTTCAGGTCCTTCAGCGTCTGGACAAACGCAGTTTCCCGCTCGTCCAGACTGCTTTGTTCCAACTGCGTCAGAAGCTGGTTGGAATCCCCGATGCGCGTCTCGATCTGCTGTTTGATCTCGGTCAGCTTCGTGGGACTGGTCTCCAGCATCATCTTGTACACGTTGGCTTCAATCGCCCGGGTTTGGGCGCGCAAATCATTGATCCACTTGATCGGCAGCAGTTGATCCTGATACATCGCTCCCATCCGTATTTCCGCTTTCTTCAGGTGCCAGTACCCGGTTCCCCCGACGATCAACAGAAACGTGACCATCAGCATGACCAGATTGAACAGTTTTGTCCGTGTGCTCAGATTGCGAAGCAGCTTCATGTGTTTGGCCATCCCCTTTTACCCTGGTAGAATTGTACGAATGATGTGAAAAAATGCGCCAGAAGTCCTGCCGAAGAAGACGGTCCTTCTGAAAAAATGTCGGTTGTTGTCTAATTCTACCAAAAGAAGATGGACAAGTCGATACTTTTGGACTATTCTGGTATGTCAAACACCGTCAAGAGCGAGATGCGGCCGATCTGCTCTTGCGGCTTGTAACAGACAAAATAGGTCAGCTCCCGGCTGATGCGGTAGCGGATCCCGGTAAAGCCCCGATCCAGCAGATAGGCCCGGATCTCGTCGCCGGTCCACTCCAGCCACTCTTCATGACTTTTCGCTGCCGACAGACGCGTCAACTGCTCCGGCGTATGCCGCCGGCGCAGGGCGTCCGCCCGCAGCTCGTTCTCCCCGTACCGCTCGTCCAGCGCCGCCAGTCCGTCCAGCTCCAATTCCTGGGCGAGGACGGCGGCCTGATCCCAGGTGGTTTCCGCGTGACAGATCGCGTACTGTGCGGCAATCTTCGGGTTGCTGACCAGGTAGACGCCGGATCCGAACACCGCTTTCGCGCTGGCGCCGTTGACAAACCTGCGCCGTTCCTCCCGTTCGTAACGCTGTGCCGCCACCACGCGCAGCGCTTCCTTGTACTCCCCCCCGCGATAGACAATCTGCTTCATGCCCGCCTCTCCTTACCTGTTCGATCATGATGACGCCACCGGCAGAAGGAAACACCCTACCCGGCGCGTCTGACGCGATTCGTCCGGCGAAGTCTTGCGCTTGGCCGGACGTAAGGCCGACGGAGCCGGGCAGGGCGTACAGCCTGCCTGGCGGCGCCTGCAGCGCCGCCCTGCCGTCCGTTTTGTCCGCATTACGGAAGCAGCTTTACCATGTCCTCGTACGTCTCCGGTCTTCGGTCGCGATAAAACTGCCAGGTGTTGCGCACTTGGTGAATCACGTCTTTGTCCATCTCGGCGATGACCACTTCGTCCTGGTCGCGGCTGCCGATGGCGACAAATTGGCCGCGCGGATCGACGAGGTAGGACTGTCCGTAAAACTCGCCCATGTTCCACGGCGCCTCCACCCCCACCCGGTTGATCGCCGCCACGTAGTATCCGTTGGCGACGGCGTGGGCGGGCTGTTCCAGCTTCCAGAGATACTCGGAGAGGCCGGCCACCGTCGCCGACGGGTTGAAGACGATCTCCGCGCCGTTTAAGCCGAGCAGCCGCGCCCCTTCGGGAAAATGGCGGTCGTAGCAGATGTAGACGCCCACCTTGGCAAACGCCGTGTCAAACACCGGGTATCCCAGGTTGCCCGGTTTAAAGTAGTACTTTTCCCAGAACCCGCAGCCGTTGCCGCCCGCTGCCACGTGCGGGATGTGCTGCTTGCGGTATTTGCCGAGGTACGTCCCGTCCGCGTCGATCACCGCCGCCGTGTTGTAGTAGGTCCCGATGCCCACCTGTTCGTACACGGGCAGAATGATCACCGCCCCCAGCTCGCGTGCCAGCGACCGGAAGAGCTGCGTCGTCGGGCCGTCCGGCACTTCTTCGGCCGCCTCGTACCACTTGGTGTTTTGTTCGGCGCAGAAATACGGGCCGTAGAAGATTTCCTGCAGGCAGATGATCCGGGCTCCCTTTGCCGCCGCTTCGCGGACCATCCGCACGTGTTTTTCAATCGCCTTTTCCTTGTGGACGTGCACCGGTTCGTCCCCGTGCACGTCGTTTTTCGCCTGGATCAGACCGATCGTCACCTTGTTTCCCATGCCGTCTTCCCCCTTCCCGTTACGGCCGTTCAAACGCGGCGCGCTTGATGAACTGCCCTGCGCCCGCCAGGCCGACAAACTGCTTGTTTCGGACGACAAACGCTCCCCGCGACAGGACGGAGACGACCTCGCCGTATACCTCCATGCCTTCAAACGGGTTGTAATCGACGTTCATGTGGTGGGTCTGCGCGGAGAGCGTCCGTTTGACGCGCGGGTCGAAGATGACGACGTCCGCATCGGAGCCCACCGCGATGGTGCCTTTTCTCGGAAACATCCCGAACAGTTTGGCCGCCTTCGTCGAGCAGACGTCGACGAACTGGTTCAGGCTGATCCGCCCCTGACGGACGCCCTCGGAATAGAGGATGGCCAAACGATCCTCGATCAGCGGTCCGCCGTTGGGAATTCGGGTAAAGTCGTCTTTGCCCAGCTCTTTTTGGCCGAAAAAGTTGAACGCGCAGTGGTCCGAGCCAACCGTCTGCAGAATGCCGTTTTTCAGCGCGTTCCACAGCACGTCCTGGTTCCACTTTTCGCGCAGCGGCGGCGACCAGACGTATTTGGCCCCTTCAAAGTCGGGCTTCTCAAGGGCGGTGATGTCGAGCGCGAGATACTGCGGGCAGGTCTCGCCGTAGACGTTGAGTCCACGTTCCCGCGCTTCCGCGATCCGCTGCACGGCCGCCGCGCAGGAGACGTGGACGACGTACAGTTGGGCATCGGCCAAGGCGGTCAGCGCGATGGCCCGCCCGGTCGCTTCCCCTTCCGCTTCCGGCGGCCTGGTCAGGGCGTGGTAGATGGGGGCGGTATTCCCCTCCGCCAGCGCCTTCTTCGTCAGGTAGTCCAGCACGTCCCCGTTCTCCGCGTGCACCTGCACCAGCGCCCCCAGCTCCCTGGCGCGCACGAGCGTCTTGAACAGCGTCTCGTCGTCCGCCTGAAACACGTTTTTATAGGCCATAAACACTTTCAGCGAGGTGATGCCCTCGGTCGAAACCACGCTCTCCAGTTCATCCAGCACCTGGTCGTTCGCCTCGGCGATCATCAGGTGAAACCCGTAGTCGATGACGGCCTTGCCGCGCGCTTTTTCGTGCCAGGTGGCGATGGCCGAGCGAAGCGTCTCCCCTTTTTTCGTCAGGCAGAAGTCGATGATGCTGGTCGTGCCCCCGAACGCGGCCGCCTTGGTGCCGGTAAAAAAGTCGTCCGCCGTCACGGTCCCGCCGAACGGCATGTCGAGATGCGTGTGCGGATCGATCCCCCCCGGCAGGACATAACAGCCGGCGGCGTCAATTTCCTCCGCGCCGTCTGCTCGCAGTTCACTGCCGATGGCCGTGATCCGTTCCCCTTCAATCAAGACGTCCGCCCGGTAGGTGTCGGCGGCTGTCACCACGGTGCCGCCGCGAATCACTTTTTTCATGCGCGCTTCCTCCCTTTCCCGCTCCATTGGCGTATGGGCACGAACGGCCCGTGCCCTCGTCAGTACAAGCTATGCGAAACGGCCTCCCCACATGACTTACTCGCAGCCGGTGCCGCAGTTCCCTTGGGCGGCCAGAGCGGCCTGCCGCTGGTTCCAGGTAAGCGGCGGCTGTCCCGTCGGCACCTCCACCATTTCGATCGTCCCCTCCACCGGACAGACGATCGAACAGAGGTTGCAGCCGACGCAGTCCTCCTCCCTGACGACCAGCCGCTCCCTGCCGGACGCTTCGTCCCGGACGATGTCGATGCACTGGTGGGAGGTGTCCTCGCAGGCGATGTGGCACTTGTTGCAGTTGATGCACGTCTCTTCGTGGATGCGGGCGACCACTTTGTAGTTGAGGTTGAGATTGCCCCAGTCGGAGTAGGTGTGGACCGCTTTGCCGACGATGTCCATGACCGACTTGATGCCGCGCTGGTCGAGGTAGTTGTTCAGTCCGTCGATCATGTCCTCGACGATGCGGAATCCATGGTGCATCGCCGCCGTGCACACCTGTACGCCCGTCGCCCCCATCAGCAGAAACTCGACGGCGTCGCGCCAGGTGGAGATTCCGCCGATGCCGGAGATCGGGACGCCCACCTTCGGATCGCGGGCGCACTCCGCCACCATGTTGAGGGCGATCGGCTTCACGGCCGGCCCGCAGTATCCGCCGTGCGCGCCTTTGCCGTCCACGTGCGGGATCGGCAGCCACCTGTCCAGATCGACGCCGATCAGGCTGTTGATCGTGTTGATCATGCTGACGGCGTCCGCTCCGCCTGCCACCGCCGCCCGGGCGGTAAAGCGGATGTCGGTGATATTGGGCGTCAGCTTGACGATGACGGGGGTCTGCGCCACTTCCTTTACCCATTCCACCTGCTGGATGATCAGGTCGGGGTGCTGGCCGACCGCCGAGCCCATGCCCCGCTCCGCCATCCCGTGCGGACAGCCGAAGTTCAGCTCCAGTCCGTCCACGCCGACGGCCTCCACCTTTTTCACGATCTCGTGCCAGGCCTCCCGCTTGTGCTCCACCATCAGCGACGCGATCAGCGCGTGTTTGGGAAACTTCTTTTTCGTCTCCTCGATCTCTTTCAGATTCACGTCGAGCGGACGATCCGTAATCAGCTCGATGTTGTTGAAGCCGATCACCCGCTGTCCGCCGACGTGCAGGCCGGCAAACCGGGAGGTGACGTTGACGATCGGCTCGCCCAACGTCTTCCACACCGCTCCGCCCCAGCCCGCTTCAAACGCCCGCTGGACCTGGTAGCCGGAGTTGGTCGGCGGCGCCGATGCCAGCCAAAACGGATTGGGGGATGAAATGCCCGCCAGGTTGATGCTGAGATCTGCCATGGTACTTCGCCTCCTTTTCTCCCTGCTTCACACCGGCTGCGCCTGTCCGCTCAGCGCGGCGTGGATGGCGTACGCGGCCCGCTTGCCGTGATTGGCGGCATCGACCACCATCGCATCCGTCCTGCCGCCTCCGAAGATCACGTCTCCGGCGGCGTACACGCGCGGATCGGACGTGCGGTAGGTGCCTTCCTCCACCTGGACGATCCCGTTCCGGTGCGCCAGCCCGAACGCTTCGATCAGCGGCAGGTGACGCTCCTGACCGATCGCCTTGACCACGTAGTCCGTCCGGATGACGAACTGGCTGCCGGGAACCGGCACGGGCCGCTTCCGCCCCTTTTCGTCCGGCTCGCCCAGCTCCATTCGCATCAGCTCCAGCCCGGTCACCCGGCCGTTTTCGCCCAGAATGCGGGTGGGGGCCACCAGCCAGCGGAATTCCACGCCCTCCTGCTTGGCGAACTCGTATTCAAACGGGTAACAGGTCATCTCCTGCTCCGTCCGCCGGTAGAGAATCCGGACGTTCGCGGCGCCCAGCCGCTTCGAACAGGTGGCCGCGTCGATCGCCGTGTTGCCCGCGCCGATCACCACCACGTTTTTGCCGATCATCGCGTCCGTGAGCGGCCTGGTTTTCGTCTCCTCCACCAGGGAGATGGCGTCCAGCACGCCGTCCAGATCCTCCCCTTCGATGTGGAGCGGGGGGACCGCTCCCATGCCGACGGCGAGCAGGACCGAATCAAACTGCCGCAGGAGCTCCTCGGGCTGTACGTCCACGCCCACCCGGGTGTTGGTGACGAACGTCACGCCCATGGCCGCGATCTGTTCCGCCTCCCAGAGCGCAATCTCCTGGGGGAGCCGAAACGAGACGATGCCGTAGGTGTTGAGGCCGCCCGCTTTTGCCTTCGCCTCGAAAACGGTTACCTCATAACCCAACCGAGCCAGTTCCCGGGCCGCCGACAGCCCTGCCGGCCCCGCGCCGACAACGGCCACCCGCTTGCCGTTTTTCTCTCCGGCCCGAAACAGCACCGCCCCGTTTTTGATCGCCCAGTCAGTGGCGTGACGCTGCAGGAGACCGATCATGATCGGACGGGACGCGTGATTCAACACACAGGCGCCCTCGCACAGCTCTTCGGTGGGACAGACGCGGGCGCAGCTCGCGCCCACCGGATTGGCTTCCATGATCGTTCGGGCCGATCCGTACAGATTACCGGTCGCGATCTTTTTGATAAAGGACGGAATGTCGATCGAGGTGGGACAGGCCTTGATACAGGGGGCGTCGTAGCAGTACAGGCAGCGGTTGGCTTCGTCGACGGCTTCTTTCGGCTTCAGCGCCGGGACCACTTCCCGGAAACGGTGTTCCAGCCCCGCTCGCGCAGCCGCTGGTTCGCGATGGACGCTCATCTTCCAACAACCTCCTCACACGTTTTCCAACTGGCAGGTGCCTGCTATTAATCAATGTATAGAACAGCGGTTTTATGATGGTTTCATCGCGGTTTCCGGTAGCTTGCCACTGAAATCAAATCAACCCGGATGGCATGAATGGTTTCACCGGCGAATACGCTGTTACCAAAACGGGGAAAGGAGGCAGCGGGCATGAAGGATTACGACCTGCTGATCGCCCAGCTCCGCCGCCAGATCGAAGAGGCGACCGAACGCTTGCAGCAGGTGGAGGCGGAGCGGGCCGCCTACGAAGAACAGCGCCGCCGACGCAGCGCGTACCTGTCCTCGCGGGAAATCCTCGATCTGCTGGCCGCCCGGCACGGACGGACGGGCAGCATGGCGTCGATCAAACGCTGGGCGGATGAAGGACACCTCGGTGCCGTCATCGACGAGCGGGAAGCCTTCCCCCTGCTCACCGGGAAGCAGGGCAACAAGCGGTTTCTCTACCCGCGGCAGGACGTATTCCGCTTTTTGTACCAAAAGGGGCTGTTAACCCCGGCGTACGACGTGCTGGACCGCGTCCGGATCACGCGGGGAACGCGGCAGGAATGGGCGGTGGTCATCTCGGCGGAACTGGCTGTCGATTGTTTTCGCTATCACGTACAGGTGGAAGGCAGCGGCGAAGTGGTGGTCGGGATCCCGGAAACGGAGCTGCACCCGCCGGAACGTCCCGCGGCCCCCCTGCCCGTCCCGTAAGGAGGAGCTATGGAACTGGCTGTCGTCACGCTGGCCAACACGCTGGAAAATCAGGAGCGCTCGCGGCAAATCCGCGATTTTCACAAAAAAAAGGGGCAGCCCCTCGCCATCCGGTTCAGCGAGGAACTGACCCATATCGTTTTGGAAGCGCCGTGCCTGTATCTGCCCGACCGGAAGCTGCTCGGCGCCGATGCGGTGGTGGACGGCAGCGGCCGTCAGTGCTCCGGCCATTACGAGATCCACCCCCGCAGCAAGGGTAAAACCATCAATCTGCACCTTGATTCCGAACTGGCGGCGGAGCTGGAGCAAATCCGCGCCCGCGTCGGCAGCAAGACACAGCACGACGTGATTCTCGACATGTTTGTCCGCGGGATGAGGGCGTATCTGGCCGAACAGGACGGAGATCGCGGCGAACACGGCTAGGGTTATTTGTACTCTCCCTTAAGGTACTGGTAAAACGGCTGATCCACCCAGAATTGGTAGGTGGCAATCTGGACGGACGGGTTGATTTTCTTCAGCCCTGCGATTACCTGTGCCGACTGTTCGTTCAAGGAGAACGTCTGGGCCAGGAAGCGGCCGTCTTTCAGCACGTGGTTGGTGATCACCGGATAATCCTCCAGCTTCGTCAGCGAATAGTAGAGCGGCTGCCACCAGGAACCTTTCAACAGGCCGGTCACGTCCTCCTGGTTGCGTTTGGCGTATCGGAAAATGAGCGGCTGGAAGCGCTGTTTCTCCTCGACGCTGGCAAATTCGAAGCTCAGGTCGTACTCTTTGGCGTACGCGATGTGGTTGCCGTTGTCGATCGGCACCACCCGGCAATCCTCCGTCTGGACCGGTTCTCCCCACTCTTTCCGATAGACGAAGGCAGACGTTTTCGGCTCCAGCTGGACCTTGGCCTGAATGCCCTCGCTGCGCAGGAGGCCGATGAGCTGGATGGCGTGAACGATGTCGCTGTGGCCGTAGGTGATAGTCCGCTCCGGATCAAAATGGGGATCAAACCGCGTGTCCTTCAGGTTGTAGCCGGTGATCAGGTTTTGCTTGAGGCCTTCGTCCACTACTTTTTGCAGCTCTTCCGCCCGGATGATCTGCGACTCGTTCCAGGCCTGAACCAGTTTGCCAACGATGTCGTCATCGCTCAGATACCCGAGAGCGTTCTGGGTTTGACCGTGAAACTCGGCCACTTTGCCAAGGAGCTGATACGCCAGATCCGCCGTCGTGGCGGCGTCCGCTGTTACGCCCGCCAGCGCGGCGGGTGCAACCAGTCCGCTGTCGAACGCGGCCGCCAGTTCCTGCGCCGCCTGATGCGGGACGACGCCGTTTTTCGTGTAGGTCCACCCCGCCTTCTTCCAGGCAGCGGCCACTTTTTCCTCGGAATAGGTATAGGCCAGTTCCTTCAGTTCGGCCGCCTTCACCGCCGCGCTGAGGGCTTCCCAGACAGGCAGTTTGCCGGAGACGGCGGTGCCTTGTGGAAACAGCGACGGGATCGACGGGGGTGTTTCCGTCAGAATGGAAGCTGTTCCTAAAATCTTACCAAGAGCGGCGGCGAACTGATCGCGCGTGACGGCGCCGGACAGCTTGACGCCGTACCGTTTTTCTATGTAAGCAGCCCACTCTCCGGAAGCGGCCTTGGCCGGTGTCGATTGGACGACTGCGTCGGCCGGTTGGACGGCGGGATCGGCCCATGCGGCCGACGGAATGCCGATCGCGGCGAGCAGGGCGGCCGATGCCGCCACATGAATCAGGTTGCGAGACTTGTACATGGCAGATCCTCCCTTGCGCGTAATGAAATAACCGATAATTCCTACTTGTATACTTCGGATTATAGTTGCGCATAACGTTATATTGATTCTGATTTCTATAGTCCGAATTCATATAATGAAATTTGGGTTGCAATAAAATAAGCAAAGGTGTATTGACAGGTATGGTTAATTGATATAACTTGCCCGTTTGGCCCGTGATGTCTTTCGCTTTCCCGGTGTTGTTGGGCCGAGAGGATTGGCAAGCTGATCATCCAAAACGATCAGGAAGGACGAGGCCCCCCTCCCTGTTCCAGCACCTGCTTGGCGAACGCCAGGCATTCACCGCAGATCGCCACGCCCGGCCCGGGCACCAGCTTCTTGATGGCGCGCTCCCCTTTTCCGCAAAACGAGCAGGACCGTTCCTCGGGTGTCGGCTTTCGCCCTGACTCTACAGTTTCGGATTCCCCTTGCAGAGACTGTTCCCGTGCGGCATGCTCCGGCCTCGTCTGCAAAGGGGGCGTTTTGGGTCGCATCGCTTGCCGTTCCGCTTGCGGTCCCTCCACGGCCAGATACCTGGCCATGTGCGGAAGCATTGACATGTGTTCCTGGACGCTGCCCGCTCCGCCTTTGGCTATTTCAGCGACAAAGCGGAACGCCACAGCCATCCCCTGCAGGCACTTTTGTTCCAGTGGTGTCGCCGCCTGTTCGCTCAGCCTGAGGGCGTGCCCTTCCAGGTCTTTCATTTCCGCCATGAGCTGCTCCAGCGACGGTCCGTGCTGTCCGTCCGTCGGGTTTCCCATCAGACGACCCTCCTCTTCTTCCGAGATACGCATCACTTCCACTTCTTCTCCGTTTTTCCTGCAAAAAACGGCACCGTTTTCCCGGTTGCCTGCCTGGCAAGGCCTGGCTGTCCCCGGGAAAAGGTGCCGCTCTGTTCAAGACTTCCGCCTGTTCTAGGCCAATTCCTCAAACGCTTCCCGCAGGACGCGGGCGATGAAATCAAGGTCGTCGCTGGTCGTGGAGAACGGCGGGGAGAGCGTCAGGATGTTGTTGAAGCCGGGAACCGTGTCCCCGTTGCGGCCGATGATCAGGCCGCGCTTCTTACAGGTGGCGATCACCCTGGTCAGCTTGTCGGGGGCGGCCGGTTCCTTGGTGGCGCGGTCTTCCACCATTTCAATGCCCATCAGGAAGCCGAAGCTGCGGATGTCGCCCACATGCGGATGATTCTCCAGGAACGAGAGCTTTTCCCGCAGTTCCGCGCCCAGCCGTTCCGCCTTTTCGATCAGCTTTTCTTCTTCCATGATCTCCAGGTTTTTCAGCGCCAGCGCACAGGCCGCCGGATTGCCGCCGAAGGTGTTGACGTGGCGGAAGTGCAGGTTTACCCCCTGCTCGTTGAACTTGTCGGCGATGTCCGCCCGCACCGCCGTCGCCGACAGCGGCAGATAGGCGCTGGTGATCCCTTTGGCCATCGTCACGATGTCCGGCTTGACGCCGAAGTTCTGGTGGCCGAATTTCCGTCCGGAACGGCCAAAGCCGCAAATCACTTCGTCCACGATCAGCAGGACACCGTATTTGTCGCAGATTTCCCGCACTTTCGGCAGGTATTCCGGCGGAGGAACGATCACGCCGCCGCCGGTGATGACCGGCTCCATGATGACGCCGGCAACAGTTTCTCCCCCTTCCCAGTTGATCACCTCGTCAAAGACCTGCGCGCACTCCAGGCTGCAGCTACCGTACGATTTACCGAACGGACAGCGGTAGCAGTACGGCGGCGAGACGTGCAGAAAGCCGGGCGCCAGCGGCTCGTATTTCTGCTTGCGGATCGATTGGCCGGTTGCCGCCAGCGCTCCCATCGTATTGCCGTGGTAGGCGCGGTGGCGGGAAATGAACTTGTACCGGCCGGGCTGGCCGTTTTGGTGGTGGTACTGGCGGGCAATTTTGAACGCCACTTCGTTCGCTTCCGACCCGCTGTTGGAAAAGAAGACGCGGTACTCGCCGCCCAGCCATTCGCTCACTTTTTCCGAGAGCTTGATCGCCGGCACGTGGCTTTGCGTCAGCGGGAAATAGGCGAGCGATTTCAACTGCTCGAAGGCCGCCTCCGCCAGTTCCTCCCGGCCGTACCCGATGTTGACGCACCACAGGCCGGACATCCCGTCCAGATACCGGTTGCCGTCGATGTCGGTCACCCAGGAACCGCTCGCCTCGGTGACGATCATCGGGTTGGGGTTGTACGGGGACATGTGGTGCCACATGTGGGCCCGGTCTTTTGCCAACAGCTCTTCCTTGTCATGGGTTTGCGTCTGCTGCTCTTGGGTCATCTGCCGTTCCTCCTCTCGCTACTTCACGAACACTTTCTGCGACCCGATGGCGGTATCGCCGTCGTCAAACCAGCGGGACGTCACCGTCTTTTTCTTGGTGTAAAACTCGACGCCGTCCTTGCCGTTGGCGTGCAGGTCGCCGTAGAACGAATGCTTCCAGCCGGAGAAGGCAAAGAAGCCCATCGGCGCGGGAACGCCCACGTTGACGCCGACCATGCCGGCCTCGACGCGCTGGACGAACTCCCGTCCCCATTTGCCGTTGTTGGTGTAAATGGTGGCGCCGTTGCCGAAGCGCGACCTGCTGATGACCGCGAGCCCCTCTTCAAAATCGCTGACCCGCATCACGCTTAACACCGGCGCAAAAATCTCGTCGCGGACGATGACCATCTCCGCGTCCGCCTGGTCGAAGATGGTCGGGCCGAGGAAAAAGCCCTCCGGTTTGGCCTTGGCGTCTTCCCGGCCGTCCCGGACCAGACGGGCACCGGCGGCGATCCCCTTCTCGATGTAGCCGTGCACTTTTTCCAGATGAGCCGGCCGGATCACCGGCCCCAGATCGACGCCGGGCTCCAGTCCGTTGCCCATCTTCAGCGCGTCGGACTCTTCGACCAGGTATTGAATCAGTTCGTCGGCGATCTCCTCCACCGCCACGACGGCGCTGGCCGCCATGCAGCGTTCCCCCGCACAGCCGAACGCGGAGCTGACAATCGTTTTGGCCGCGCGGCGCAGGTCGGTGTCAGGCATGACGAGATGGTGGTTTTTCGCGCCGGCCAGCGCCTGCACCCGTTTGCCGTGGGCGGCGGCCGTTTTGTAGACGTACTCGGCGACCGGTTGGGAGCCGACGAACGAAACCGCTTTCACATCCGGATGCTCCAACAGGCCGTTGACGACGTCGTGAGCGCCGTTGACCACGTTGAACACGCCGTCCGGCAGGCCCGCTTCCTTCAGCAGTTCGGCAATCCGGATGCAGGAGAGCGGCGTGCGCTCGGACGGTTTGAGCACAAACGTGTTGCCCGCCGTGATGGCGATCGGGTACATCCACATCGGCACCATCAGCGGGAAGTTGAACGGCGTGATACCGGCCACGACGCCGAGCGGAAAGCGGATCACCTGACAGTCGATGCTTCTGGCGATATTGGGCAGCGTCTCGCCCATCAACAGCGTCGGCATCCCGGCGGCAAACTCCACCATTTCAATCCCGCGCAGCAGTTCGGCTTGCGCCTCGGGCAGGTTCTTCCCGTTTTCCAGCGTGATCATCCGCGCCAGTTCGTCCTGGTTTTCCCACAGCAGATGCTGGAAGCGGAACATGACGCGCGCCCGCTCCACCGCCGGGGTCTCGCTCCAGGCGGGAAACGCCGCCTTGGCCGCCTGGACGGCCATGTCCACGTCGTCTCTGGTCGACAGCGGAACGCGCGACAAAAGCTCGCCCGTAGCCGGATTGGGGATGTCCTCGTAGCGGTCGGCCTGGGATTCCACCCACTCGCCGGCGATGTAGTTCTTCAGTTTGGGTCCAACGGTCGTCGTGCTCATTACATCAACTCCTTGCCATTCGTTTGATAGTTCCATCTTATCTGAATATTTTACGCAGCATCACTAGACAAACTGCCAGTAGTTGGGTAGTATTCATCATACAGACTGTCAAGAGGAGGGGAAGCATGAACAACGACTGGCGTCTCACTGTGGCCGATGCCGTCAGACGGCCGCTGTTTCGCGACGCGGAGGTGGTGGCCGGCAGCCGCGGATTGTCCCGTCCCATCCGCTGGGTCCACGTGCTGGAAGCCGCCGACACCTGTCAGTTCCTCAACGGCGGCGAACTGATCCTGTCCACCGGTCTCGGCTTCGGCGAGGCCAAAGAGAAACGGCTGGCCTACCTGTCCGAGCTGATCCGCCGCAAAGCGGTCGGCCTCTGTATCGAGTTGGGCGCCTACATCCCGCACGTGCCCGATGACATGCTGGAACTGGCCGACCATCACGACTTTCCCCTGATCGTGTTTCACCAGCCCGTCCGCTTCGTCGACATCACGCTCGATCTCCACGAACATCTGATCAATCGGCAGATGCAGGCGCTGCGCAACCTGGAGTCCTACTCGCGCGGCCTGCAGCAGTTGAGCCTGCAGGCGCAGGGCATTTCCAAGCTGCTGCAGCATTTTCAGGCGGCCGTGGGGACCCAGGTGTTTTTCTACTCACCGGAAGCGCCCCCGCAATTTGTGCCGCCGCTCCCGCAGACCGTCCAGAGCGAGCTGGCGTCCCTGATGCGCTCCGCCTTTCCGGCGATTCCCTCGGCGGAAGCGGGCAACGGCGTCCTCGCCCTGTCCGACAAAAAGCGCATCATCTACCAGCCGGTGACCGCGATGGGCCACCTCCTGGCGTACCTCGGCCTGATTTTGTACGAACGGGAAGCGGACGAGTACCTGCTGCTCACGCTGGATTACACCGTCAGCGCCCTGGCCCAAGTCCTGATGCGCCGGATGTTTGCCGAAGAGCAGGCGCTGGCGACGGAGAACCGGCTGTTTGACGACCTGATCGCCAACCGTACGCTGACGGAAGAACAGATTCGCGCGCTGCTCGGACTGGCCGGCACAGGCAAAACGCCCGTCTACCACACCCTGCTCATGTCCCTGCGGCGTGACGGCGACGAGCACGCCTCTCCCCTGCCGCCGCACGAACTGACCGGCGTGTTCCGTTCGCTCCTCGCGCGGCTGGGCTTTCGCCCGTTTATCCGCTGCAAGGGCAGCCGCTTTTACCTGCTTGCGATCGGCCCGTACGGAGCAGCAGACGCCCGCCGCTCCCTCGACAAGGCGATGGCCGAGATGAGACGGGTCTGCCGGCAGGTGATGGGCGCCGACACGGAAGTGCTGTTCGGCGTCAGCCGTCCTGGCGTTCGGCTGGCGGAAGCGGGCAGGCACCTGGCCGAGGCAGAACAGGCGCTCGCCTTTCAGCACGATTCCCCCAGCCCCTACTTCGCCGATCTCGGCCTGTTCCGCCTGCTCTTTCACGTCCCCCACGATTCGGTGTTGAAACCGTTCATCAACGACTACCTGGGAGCGCTGATTCGCTACGACGAAGAGCACGGCACACAGCTCGTCCACACGCTGCGCGTCTACCTTGATTCCAACCTCTCCAAGCAGGAGACCGCCACCAAGCTCTACATTCACCGCCAAACCTTGTATCACCGTCTGGAAAAGATCGAAGAGTGCCTTCCGCCCGACTATGCTCTCCCGCACTACCGGCTTTGTCTCGAAATTGCCCTCCGTGCCCACGAGTGGCTGAACGGGGAACGACCGCTGCCCCCTTCCCGTCCGGACGAACAAACGGCGCGTCCGTCACGCTGACGTGACGGTACGCGCCGTTTGCTGGGGTGTCTGTTTGGTTATCCGTATCGACATCAACGGGATCGGGACGGGTAGGTCATTTGCAAGCGATACCGCGCCAATTTGCCTTCTTCCAGTTGAATGACGATTCGATACGGTCCGGGTTCGGCCATCTCCACCGTCAGCGTTTCGGGGTTTTCCTCGTCGTCGGTGGAGCCGATCAGATTGCCGTCACCATCGTAGACGTACAGATCGAGATCGGCATCGCCGTCCCATTCCGCGGTCACGTTCAATTCACCCGCCTGCTTGGCCTGAATCCAATAGGTGTGGTCCCTGTTTTTTCGTGACTTTTCGATCAGTCTCCCCGTTTTGACGACCGTTTGCCAATTGTCGGACACCAGTTCGCCGTTGGCCGCCAGGGCGTACGGCTGCGGCCCCATGGGCACGTTGTAGCCCTCCACCGTCACCGTGTAGACGCCTTCCTCGGGATGCTTGATCCAGACCTGCTCCACGTTGTTGAGGTTGTCCACTTCGTCGTCGTAGGGGTAGTGGAAAAAGTCGTTGCCGTTCAAGGTCTCGCCGCTTGGCGTGACCACTCGCAGGTTTAGGTTGTTGACCAGGGTGCGCTCGGCCGCCAGGGAAGCCGGATAATCCGTCCAGGCCAGAGTGATGGCCAACGGTTGGGAATCGTCCGTCACGTTGAGGCGGTACGTGGCCACGTCCCCTGTTTTCAGCCCCTTTTTCTCATCCACAAAGCCCGTCTCGATCGCACGCCGCAGGTTGGCTCGTCCGAACCCCTGCACGCGCATGTCTTCGTTCAAATCGTCGGCTCCGCTGATGAGCATCGCCTTGATCAATGCCCCGCTCGGATTGTCGACTCCGTTTTCCTGCAGGAACTGACGGACTTGGGCCACGCCGCCGGCCAACACCGGCGTCGCCATGCTTGTCCCGCTGAGATAGGCGTAGGAGGCGTTGAAGAGCCCGTGAAAGTTCTCGGCGGGGGCCAGCGAGGAACGCGTGGACAGGATGTAGCTTCCCGGCGCGACCAGATCGGGCTTGAGGCGGCCGTCCGCCGTCGTCCCCCGGCTGCTGAACGCGGCTACCTCGTCCGGGTCGTCCGCTTCGTCATCATCCAGCTCCGGCCGGTCGTTTTCGGAGGCGCCCACGGCGATCACGTTTTTGGCCGTGGCCGGCGTGCCGATGGTCTCGTACCCGTATACGCCCGCGTTGCCGGCCGCCACCAGCGCCGTCATGTCCGGATGTTCCCAGAGAAACTGGTCGAACAAAAACGAGTCCAGGCCGTATTCGCCATCGTCGTCGACGCCCCAGGAATCGGAGTGGATGCGCGCGCCGTCCGCGTAAGCCTCCTCCAGGATGTCACTGACGTCTCCGGCCAGGTATCCGTACTCGTCCAGCATGGAATGGAAGACGAGCTTCGCGTCGGGAGCCATCCCTTTGTACTGGCCGTCTGACGCTTTGCCGGTGCCCACGATCGACCCCGCCACGTGGGTGCCGTGGCCGTCGGGGTCGCTCGCGTCCCCCTTGCGCCCGATGGCGTAGAGCTCTTTCACCCGGCCCTCGAAATCCGGGTGGATTCGGTCAAGATCGCCGGTGTCCAGGCCGCTGTCCGCCACGCCGACAATTTGCCCTTCGCCGGTGTAGCCGATGGAGGCCAGGTCGTCGGCACGGATGATCGCCGCCGCCCTGTCGTTGCGCTGTTTTCGTTCCGGAACGGGGACCACGGCGATGACCTCGTCGGATTGGATCACCTCTTCCAGACTGCGGCCGCTCAGCCGCGCCATCGAGATGTGGGGGGCCTCTTCCAGGCTTTTCACTTGTTCGACGTCCCCTTCTTCCACGATCCGCCTCAAGGTGCGCCCCATGTCTACGCCGCGGTCAAACCCGATGACCGCCACGTCCACGTCCGCCCGCTTGCCGAGGGTGGAGCGCAGCGTCGGAGACACCTTGGAGACGGGGTGAAACGGGAGCACGTTCCTGACGAACGACAGCTTTTTCAGCGCCCGCTGCGCTTTCTCCCCGTCCACCCTGGCAATGAACGCGTAATCGGGTATGTAATCTCCCAGGGTCACGCCCAGGTCCTCTACCTGTTCCTTCCACTCTTCTTCCACCGGACCGTCAAACTGCACCACGACCAGCTCCGTGCTTCGTTTCTGCGACGTTTGGGAAGCGAGCGAAAGTCCCTCCTTCGCCTCGATCGCCAGACTGCCCTTGCGCCCTGTTTCCCGCTTGGCGCTGGCCGGCAGTTGACCGATCATCAGAGATACGACCAGTGTCGCGGACAGTGCCGCATGCCATTTCAACCGCAAAGAATAAGCACCCTCTTCCCATCACTCCATAATGTTTCCATTATACGGCAAAATCCGACCATGAAAAAGAGTCTGAATTTCACGTTGAGACAAAGTGAAAAGGATCGAGGCACCCGTTTTCGGCCTCGACCCTCCTGTGACGTGATTGACATCCCCGCACCGACTCGTCATCCTTCGTGGATGGACGTTCCCGACGCCGGTGCGCCATCCGCAAACAACGGCTGAAAATCAACCCATTCCAGACGGCTCAACTGCTCCTTGTCCGAGCTGTCCGCGCCCGCCTGCGTCAGCCGGAGCGCCTGGTTTTGCATGGCCTCCTGCAGCAGGTTGTGCACCAGGCGTCCGTTGCCCGCCAGCATCCCCGCCTGGGCCGCTTGGTCCAACTGCTGCCGGATGCGCTTCTCCACATCGCTGTCAAGCCGGTATCCCGCCTGCGCGACCGCCTGCAGCAGCATGCGGGTGAGCTCGTCTGGGGTGTAATCGGGGAAGTGGAGGTATTTTTTGAAGCGGGAGAACAGGCCCGGGTTGCTCGCCAGCAAACGCTGCATCTCCGCCGGATAGCCGGCCAGCACGACCACCAGGTTTTCGCCGTGGCGGGACATTTCCTCCACCAGCGTGTGAATCGCCTCCCGGCCGTAGTCCCGTTCGCCGCCCTCCAAGAGCGCGTACGCCTCGTCGATAAACAAGACGCCGCCCAGCGCTTCGCGGATTTTGCGCCGGGTCAGCGCCGCCGTCTGCCCGACGTAGCCGGCTACCAGATCGGCCCGGCTCGCCGTGACCAGATGGCCCCGTTTCAGGCAGCCGATCTCCTGCAGCATCTCCGCGTACAGGCGGGCGACCGTCGTTTTCCCCGTGCCCGGGCTGCCGGTGAAGACGGCGTGCAGTTCGACGGGAACGGTCAGCAGTCCGCAGGCGGCCCGCTGCCGCTGCACCGAGGCAAACGCGGCGATTTTGTTCAGTTCCGCCTTTACTTCATCCAGGCCGATCAAGGCCGCCAGCTTTTCTCTCGCCGGCTGGTCATCCGGCAATGTCTCCAGGCCGCCGACGTCTTCCGGGTAGAGAATCGTGAAGTCGTCCCACTGCAGCTCGTCCGGTTCGTCTAGACGGCGCCCCTTTGCAAAAATCGCTTCCATCACGATATTGGTCACCGTACGGGCATTGCCGAAGGTGTGGTCCACACGCGCCTGCTCGATTCGCTGCCGCAGCGCCCGCCGCGCTTCCGGCGTGAAGGAAAAATCGTTGCGGCCGGCCACCTGCTCGGCGATCGCCAACAGCTCATCGGTCGTGTAGTCGGGCAAAAGAAAATGACCCGTCTCCGGAAAACGGCTGCGCAGCCCCGGATTCGCGTACAAAAACTGCCGCATCTCTTCCGGATAACCGGCGAGCATCACCACAAACCGGCCGGCGTATTCACCGCCGGTCATCGCGGCCACCAGCGTGTCGATCGCGGCCTGGCCGTAATCGCTGCCGGAGCTGTCAGCCCGCTTCAGGCTGTAGGCCTCGTCGATAAACAGCACGCCGCCGACTGCCCGTTTGACCGCCTCCATCACCCGCTGTTCCGTCTGTCCCACATAGGCCCCGACCAGGTGGGAGCGGTCCACTTCCACCACGTCGCCGCGCTCCAGAAGCCCCAGTTCGTGATACAGGCGGCCGATCAGGCGGGCCAGCGTGGTCTTCCCCGTCCCCGGATTGCCCATCAGCACCAGATGCAGGGGCAGTTGATCGGCGAGGTGCCAGCCTTTTTCCTCGCGCAGCTTCCGATACCGCAAAAAGCGGGCCAGCTTGCGGACGCGCTCTTTGATTTCGTCCAGCCCGATCAGCCCTTCCAGTTCCTCCAGGGCCGAATGCCCCCGCCCGCTCCCCGGTTTCTTCGCTTTGGCGGATTCCCCGCCGATGGACAGCAGCCGTTCATGTTCTTTCTCTTGGGCCGTCAAGCGTTTGACGCTCTCCTGCAGGGCCGCCAGCAGTTCCGCCGAGTAAAACATGCCCTGCAGCGAGGCCGCATAGGCTTGGGTCCTCTCCAGCATGTCGCCGAGCAGGCGCTCCCGCTCCGCGTACAACCGCTCCACTCCGGCTGCCGCTTGCGCCGCCGTTTCGTCCCCGGCCGATTCGGCCGCCTCGCGCGCGGCAGCGGCCAGCGCCTGCCATGACGGAAGGGCTTGCAGTTCGGCCTCGGCAGCTTCTTTCAGTTGTTCCGCATGCCGCCTGCGGGTGGCGGCGTTATCCGTTTCGCGGATCAGCGGATAGCTGCCGCCGAGGCGGTGTTCCTGCAGACGGGCCAGGTACAGGCGCACCCGCAGCTCGGCGGCCGGCCGGTAGGAAGGGTCCAGGCGGACGGCGCGGGACAGCCATTCCTCGGCCAACCCGTAGCCTCCCTGCTTGTCCAGGCGGAGGGCGGCCAGCCAGGTGAGCACGACCGCTTCCGCCTGGTCGAGCCGTTTGTCCTCGTCCGTTCCGCGCCGCTCCTCGATGAGGCGGAGGAGCGGGATCAGCTCTCCTTCCGAGAGCTGGCGAATGTCCGGGGGATGCTCCCGCCACCTCCAAACGTCTTCCAACTGGTCCGATTCTCGCTGCTGCATCGTCGCCCTCTCCTTTTCGTGCTTCTGTGTGTACTCCAGTTGTACCATATTTCAACCTTGGCTGAAAAGGCAAAGGCAGGAGGCACGCCTCTGCCCACGGCCAAAAAAAGCAGCCTCCCGTCCAAGGAGGCTGCTTGTGACTGTCGTTGCGTTCCCTACACCTTTACGTTGCCCATGTCCACATCGGCCTTGAAGCGAGCCAGGGCGGCGTCAAACACGTCCTGTTCCGATTCGGCGGCGACCTTGAACATGGTAATCAGTTTGTCGCCGTTGTGCACCTGCACGTTGTACTGCGAATCGCCGTCGTACGTGGCGGCAAACTGGTATGCGCTGCCGTTCACGCTCATGGTTCGTTCCATTTCGGACACACCTCCCGCCATAGTGTATCCGCCGGCGGCCGGCTTCATCCCCGGTGCGGTGCGGTTCGACCGCTCGGGATGTTGGCCCGGCTCGCCACGGGCACAGCGAAGATGGTGGTGCGCTCCGCACGCAGCAGGCGGTCAGGGGCAAGGGCGTCGCCGAGCGTCATGCTGCGCAGGTCGACGATGCAGGCCGGCGCGTTGGTGACGCTCACGTATTTGACCGGATGGCGTCGCGCAGGAACCTCACACCGGCGAAAACGCCTGGTAGTCGGTCGGCTGGCGGACGGTGGTACCATCGGGAAGTTCGACCAGCAGCAGATCGCTCTCCCCCTGGCTGCCCTCCTGCCAGTCAAAGACAAACGCCTGTTTGTCCATCGGCTTGTTTTCGTCCAGAACGGCCAGGATCGCGCGCAGCGTGTCGGCCGTCATCGGCACCGGGATGCTCGTCCCCTGCCGGTCGGGGATGGAGAGCAGCTTCGGCGCCTCTTCAAAATACTGGACGGTATCCAGCAAAAGCGACACCTGCTGCCAGTTCAGCTCGGAGGCAAATCGTTCAAACGGCTTGGCCATGTGCATCATTCCTTTTCATCCGCAGAGTCGTCGAACAGGCTGTACTGGGCTACTGAATTCCCGTCCCGGGGCGTTTCGGCCGGCTCCGCCTCGGCCGACCCTTTCGGGGGTTCCGCCGCTTTTTCGCCTTCGGCCGGCAGGACGGCTTCATAGGCGACGGCTTCCACGCCGGCGTCCACCATGCTGCGGCCCATTCCGCCCTGTTCCGTCACGGCCGCCTGTTCGGTCGGCACCAGTACCCACTCATGTTTGTCCGTCAAAGCGTAGAGCGTGTTTTCCACGGTCACCGCCACCACCCGGTGCGGGTTGGTCTTCCGCTTGCGAATCACCTGAACCCCTTTGCCCGCCCGGCCCTGCAGCGGGATGGCGGAGATCAAGGTGCGCTTCACTGTCCCTTCCGCCGTCAGCAGGCTGAACGGCCGTGCATCCTCCGTGTCCGTCGGCAGCAGGGCGACCACCTCGTCGCCGGCCGCGAGCGAAATCGCCTTGACGCCGCTGGACGCGCGGCCGGTCGCGCTCACCTCGCTGCGCAGGAAACGGATGCCCATGCCGTCTTTGGTCACTGCGAGGAAGGCCCCTTCTTCTCCTGCCACGAACGCGGTGACAAACTCGTCTCCCTCCGCTTTCAGCTTGGCCGCCACCAGCGCGCCGGAACGGTTCGTCTCGTATTCAGCGAGCGCCGTCCGCTTGATCAAGCCGGAGCGGCTGACGTGATAGACGTAGAGCGGCTGCCTGAAATCTTCCACGATGGCAAACCCGACGATGCGCTGCTGCTTGTCCAGCGGGATGACGTTCACCAGCGCAGTCCCGATCTCTTTCCACTTGTCGTCGGGAATGGCGTTGACCAGCGCGGCAAAATACTTGCCGTCCTGGGTGAAGAACAAGGCCGTGTGGGAGGTGTTGGCCTCCGCAAAATAGCGGACCTTGTCTCCCTCCTTGACGCCGCAGGTCTCGATCGTCCCGCCCATCGACTTGAACGAGCGGGGGCTGGTGCGCTTGATGTACCCTTCGTTGGTCAGCGTCACGACGCAGTCTTCCGCGTTGATCTGCATCGCGATGTCCACCTTGACCTCCTCGATCTCCCCCTGGATCTCGGTCAGGCGCGGCTCCGCGTACTTTTTCTTGATCTCGTTCAGCTCGGCGGTAATCACCTGGATCAGCTTTTTCTCGCTGCCGAGGATCGCCTTCAATTCCTCGATCTCTTTGGCCAGCGCCGCCAGCTCCTTTTCCAGCTTGACGATGTCGAGCCGGGTGAGCGACGCCAACTGGATGGACAGGATCGCGTCCGCCTGTTCCTCCGTGAAGCCGTACTGCTCCATGATGTTCTTCTTGGCGTCGGCCCGGTCCTCGGAATTCATGATTGTCTCCACGATCTGCCGCAGGATCGACTTGGCCCGGATCAGCCCCTGCACGACGTGCTCCCGTCTTTGCTTTTTGTCCAGGTCGTACTGGGAGCGGCGCGTCACCACGTCTTTCTGGTGGTCGATGTAGGCGGCCAGGAGCTCCTTCAGCCCCATCTGCCGAATCGTGCCTTCGTGGATGACGTTCATGTTGTAGTTGTAATAAATCTGCAGGTCGGTGTTTTTGTACAGGTAGTTGAGGATCGCGTTCTCGTCCGCGTCTTTTCGGATGTCGATGACGATCCGCACCTTCTTCTGCTCCGCCTCTTTGCGGCCGGTCTCGTCGCGGACGGCCAGCGCCCCCTCGATTTTGCGCTCCATCACCAGTTCGTCAATCTGGGCGACCAGCTTCGATTTGATCACATCATAAGGGATCTCCGAGATGACGATCTTTTTCACCTTGGCGCCTTTTGGCTCCTCCACGTGGCTGCGGCCGCGAATGACAAACTGGCCGCGCCCGGTCTCGAACGCCTTGCGGATGCCGGATGTGCCCTGGACGATGCCGCCGGTGGGAAAGTCCGGCCCTTTGACATGCTGCATCAGCTCGTCCAGCGTGATCTCCGGCTTTTTCATCTGGGCAATCGCCGCGTCGATCACTTCTCCCAGGTTGTGCGTCGGAATGTCCGTCGCAAACCCGACCGCGATCCCGGACGCCCCGTTGACCAGCAGGTTGGGAAAGCGGGACGGCAGCACGGCCGGCTGCTGTGCCGAGTTGTCGTAGTTGGGGATGAAGGTGACCGTGTCTTTTTCGATGTCGCGCAGCATTTCGTTGGCCAGCGCGGACAGGCGGGACTCGGTGTAACGCATCGCCGCCGGCGGGTCGGCGTCCAGGCTCCCGAAGTTGCCGTGCCCCTGAATCAGCACCTGACGCATTTTCCACCACTGCGCCATCCGCACCATCGTCTCGTAAATGGCGCTGTCCCCGTGCGGATGGTAGGTCCCCATCACGTACCCGACGGTCTTGGCCGATTTGCGGTACGGCTTGTCATGCGTATTGCCCTCCTGGTACATCGCGTACAAGATGCGGCGCTGCACCGGTTTGAGCCCGTCGCGGGCATCGGGGATGGCGCGGGACAGGATGACCAGGTTGGCGTAGTCGCTGAAGCGCTTCCCCATGATTTCCGCGAAGCTCTGTTCGATAATCTGATTGGACAGCATGCTTATTCATCCTCTCCCACTTCAAAGGTGACGTGGTTCTCGATCCACTCGCGCCGGGGCGGCACCTTGTCGCCCATCAGGACGGTGACCAGTTTTTCGCAATGGGCGAGGTCTTCCAACTGCACCTTGATCAGCTTGCGCGTCTCCGGATTCATCGTCGTCTCCCAGAGCTGGTCGGCGTTCATTTCGCCCAATCCCTTGTAGCGCTGCACTTCCGCACCGCGCCCCAGCCGCTTGAGCGCCTGCTCCAGCTCGTCATCGTTCCAGCAGTAGACCACGTCCGCCGGCTTGCCTCGGTTTTCCTTACGCACCTGATACAGCGGCGGCTGCGCGATGTACAGCTTGCCCGCGGCGATCAGCGGCTGCATGTAGCGGAAGAAAAACGTCAGGAGCAGCGTCTGGATGTGCGACCCGTCCACGTCGGCGTCGGACATGATGATGATCTTGTCAAACGCGCAGTTCTCGATGGAGAAGTCTTCCCCGATATCGGTCTCCAGCACCTCCAGAATGGTGCGGAACTCCTCGTTGGCGAGAATGTCGGACAGCTTCGCCTTTTCCGTGTTGAGCGGTTTTCCCTTCAGGCCGAAAATCGCCTGAAACTCGGAGTTGCGCGCCTGCTTGGCCGAACCGCCGGCGGAATCCCCCTCGACGAGGAACAGCTCGTTGCGCTTCGGGTCCTTGTACTGCGGCGGCGCGAATTTGTCGGAGATGGATTTCCGCTTTTTCGCGTTTTTGCCCTTTTTGTCGCCGCGCAGCGCTTCCCGCTGTTTGCGCAGTTCCTCGCGGATTTCCGCGGAACGGATCGCTTTTTCGATCAACAGCTTGCCGATCTCCGGGTTTTCCTCCAGGAAAAAGCCCAGTTTTTCCGAGACGATCTGCTCCACGATCGTCCGCGCTTCCTCGTTGCCCAGCTTGTCCTTGGTCTGGGACTCGAACTGAACGTCGGCCATCTGCAGCGAGAGCACGCCGAGAAATCCTTCGCGCAGGTCGTTGCCCGACAAGTTGGGGTCCTTCTCCTTGAGGTAGCCTTTTTTGCGGGCAAATTCGTTGAACACCCGGGTGGTCCCGTTGCGGAAGCCGGTTACGTGCGTGCCGCCGTCCGTCGTCGGAATGGAGTTGACGTACGAGACGAGCGTCTCCGTGTAGCCGTCGTTGTACTGGAACGCCAGCTCGACGTAAACGTTTTCCTTTTCCCCCTCGAAATAGACGACCGGGTGGAGCGTTTGCTTGCCTTCGTTGAGGTACTCCACGTAGGATTTGAGCCCGTCCTCGAAGTAAAACTCCTCCCGTTTGATCTCGGGTCCGCGCTCGTCGATCAGCACCATGCGCAGCTTTTTCAGCAGAAACGCCGTCTCGCGAAAACGGTCGCGGATCGTCTCGTATTCAAATCGGGCACTGCCAAACACCGCGTCGTCCGGCAGAAAGCGGACCGTCGTGCCGGTTCGCTTGGTGGTGCCGACCACTTCCAGGTCGGTCACCGGCTTGCCTACGTGTTCGTTGCCTTCTTCGTCCACCACGTAGGCATACCGCTGCTTGTGAATCTTGCCGTCGCGGTGGATCTCCACCTCCAGCCATTTGGAGAGGGCCACCACCACGCTGGAACCGACGCCGTGCAGTCCCCCGCTCTTTTTGTATCCGCCGCCGCCAAACTTGCCGCCGGCGTGCAGCGTGGTAAAAATCACTTCCGGCACCGGGCGGCCCGTCTTGTGCATGCCGGTGGGGATTCCTCGACCGTGGTCCTCCACGCTGACGCTGCCGTCCTTGTGCAGGGTGACGATGATCGTATCGTTAAAACCGGCCAGCGTTTCGTCTTTGGCGTTGTCCACGATCTCCCACAGGAGATGGTGAAGTCCGCGGCTGCCGGTGGAACCTATGTACATGCCCGGCCGTTTGCGCACGGCAATCAGGCCTTCCAGCACCTGAATGTCTTCTTCGGTATACGTAAGCGTATCTGTTTCCTTCAATCGCGTTCTCCCCTCTGCTTCTTCAACTTGCGCAAGGAAACGCGGCGCCGGCCGCGCCCTGGGCGAAAAGCGGAGCCGTGGTCGCCCTTGTGCAACGGACGTGACGTTCCGTTCTCCGTCCGGGTAAAAAGCGAACACTTAATCGCTATTGTACCGTATGGAATTGATTGTATTCAACGCCTGCTGTCGGTGGACGGCGAGAAAATGCGATTCCGCGGGCAAAAAAACCACCCGGCCGTCGCTCGCGCTGTGACGGGTGAGGCCCGAAAAAAGGCCACCTCGCCCTAGCGAGATGGCCGAATGCGCCGCGTTATTTTTCGTTCAGCAGGCGTTCCATTTCCTCGTCGTCAATTTCGTAGTTGGCGTAGACGTTTTGGACGTCGTCGTTCTCTTCGAAAGCCTCCATCATCTTGAGCATTTTCGCGGCATCCTCGCCGCTGATCTTGACGGTGTTCTGCGGAATCCACTGAACGGACGCGTTTGCAAACGTGTAGCCTTCCGCTTCCAGTCCGCTTTTGACCTGTTCCAGCTCGTGCGGGTGGGTCAAAATCTCGTAGGAGTCCTCGTTGGTCACCATGTCCTCGGCACCGGCTTCGAGCGCCTGCATCAGGATGGTGTCCTCGTCGACGGGAAACGCTTCGCGGTCGATGGTGATGACGCCTTTCTTGTCAAACATGAAGCTGACGGAACCGGTCTCCCCCAGGTTGCCGCCGCGCTTGTTGAAGATGGCGCGCACGTCGGCCGCGGTCCGGTTGCGGTTGTCCGTCAGGCATTCGACGATGACGGCCACGCCGCCCGGTCCGTATCCTTCGTAGCGGATTTCTTCGTAGTTGTCGGCGTTTCCGGTGTCCGTCGCCTTTTTGATCGCGCGTTCGATATTTTCCACCGGCATATTGATGGCTCGCGCGTTGGCGATGATCGCTTTCAGCTTCAGATTGGCGTTCGGGTCGGGCCCGCCTTTCTTCGCCTCCACGTAAATCTGCCGGGCAAATTTGACAAATTGGTTGTTCCTTTTCTGGTCGGCTGCGCCCTTTTTGGCGGCAAACAGTTTGAACTTCGGCATAACCAACTCTCCTCATCACATACAGAAATACCATGTCTAAGTGTAGCACTAGAGGGGAAGATCGGTCAAAGCCAAACCTCAGACAACCAGGCAATTCCCGTCGGCGATCAACTGTTCCAGATCGACGTAATATCGGCCGGAAGCGCGAAACTGCCCGAGCGCGATCCGGCGGCAGACGTCGGTGCCCACGGCCGCCCCCAGCGTGACGGACGAGGCCAACTGCGGCCAGGTGCAGACGGTTTTGCCCACCTCCGCCAGCGACGCTCGCAAGCGCGCTGAGATGGCGTCGTTCCCGACGATCCGCAGCACATGGGGGATTTTCTCCTGGTTGGACAGCCCCTTTAGAGTGTCGTAGTCCAATCCGTCGACCAGCCCGTGCAAAATCGGCCGGTCCGGTTCAAGGTCGAACCGTTCCACGTCCACAAGTCCCCTGTCGCTGGTGTCCATCACGACGGGGATGCCCAGCGCCCTGGCTTTGAGCCGGCTCAGGATCTTCATGTTCAGGCTGTCGCATTCGTCCACCAGGATGTCCAGCCGTCCGCCTTCCAACAGAAAGCGGTCCAGATTCTCCTCGTTGGCCCCGTCGGCAAAGCAGACCACTTTCAAAAAAGGATCGATCTCCGCAATCTCCCGCGCCGTGACGATGATTTTCGGCATGCCCAGGTGGTGAACGCCGGTCCGGATGCGATTAAGGTTGGAGAGTTCCAGCGTGTCGAAATCGGCCAGGCGAATCTCGCCGCACACCCGTTCCATCGCCAGCGTGAGCGCGAGGGACTGGCCGACGGAAAGGCCGATCACCCCGATCGCCTTCCGGGACAACACCTCTTGTTCCTGCTGCGTGATCTTGTTTCGGTTCCGGTTCGTCCGCACAAACACGAACTCCTCCTCGTCCAGCAGGTGCACGAGGGTCCTGCGCCAGGGGTAGTACACCCATACGCCTTTTTCCTCGGGGGCCTCCCCCAGATAGTCTTCGACCGCCTCGGACAGCTCTTCCCGGCTGAACCGGCGGTCCGGATGCTTCGCCTTGATCAGTTCCTCCACCTGTCCGCGAAACGGATTGAGAATCACGACATCGTCTTGCCTGCGGCACAGGTCCTGCAAGCGGCGGCGGTCATCCTCCCGATGGAGGCGGAAAAACAGCGGGGCAAACAGCCAGTCCTCCCTTCTCATCTCTGTTCGTTCGGCCAGCAGAAAACGCAGGTCCGTCATGGCAAACCTCCCCTTTCTTGCGTGAGTTATCACTCCTGATCGATCACGATGCCTTGTCCATTCACGGTCCGCACCAGCGGCGACATGCGGAAGTCAACCGTGTACAGAGCCGGCTGCCGGCTGGTTTCCGCGCCCGGCCGCCAGTACTTTTGAAAGGCCTGTCTCATGAACGCGTGCTTGTCCGAGGCGTCGGGAACGGCAGTAGGCACACCGGTCAGCCGAATGCCCGTCTGTTCCAGAAACACTTTGACGTGAAGCGGCAGGATGGCAAATACCGTGCGGATTCCCCGCTCTTCCATGAACGCGAACATGCGGCGCAGCAGGAGGCGAAACAGATAGCGCTTGTGCAGGTCGAGGAGCGGCCGATACCGTTTCGCCCGTTCGTCCTTGCCGGCAGCGTCCAGCAGCGGATGAAAGGCAAATCGGACGAATTCCGCCGCTTTCGCCGGCTTTTCCACGCCCGCAAACAGTTCGTAACAGTCCAGCTCGTCGTCCACCACGGCCCGCGCAGTCGCCAGCACCAGCGGATGGCTGCCCACCTGCTGGCCGATGGCGAACACGTGCGACTGTTTCTCCGTGCGGAAGCCGACGTCTTCAAATTCCAGCCGGTCGTTCAGATAGCGGAGGTTGTAGCTGAAATTGACGATGTCGTTCACCTGCTCGTGCAGGAGCGTTTCCTGGTCGTCCAGCGCCCTGCAGACGTACCGGGCGGCGTCGAGACATGCGTCCCGCTGTTCGAGGACGGGATAGACCAGCTTTTCGTATAAACGGGTCAGCCTGGTGTTTTTGATACCCGCTGAGGAGGGCTGCGCCAGCCAATCGATCGGCAGCACGCAGAAGGGACTTGAACAAAAAGGGACGAGTTCCGTTGCCGTTTGAAAAGAGCGGGAGTACACCATTCCGTTTGTTCCTCCAATCTCCCATGCAGGACGTCGGGTCTGTCCGACAGCGGACGCCGTGGATGGGATGAGATTTTTGAAACAGGAAAAAAGTTCTACAAATTGAATCGTTTTCCTCCAAAAATATACAACGTTTTCCAATTTTTTCTGATTTTTTCGGACGAAAGACCGTGTGGACGGCGCCATGTTTTCCGGCTAATTGCTTGAAGATCGGGCAAGCTATGGAGGAGTTGAAAACCCGAGGCAGACAAAGGGGGAAGTTCCTTGATCAGCGCAGCAAAACCGTTTGTGAAATTTCACCGCTATGACCAGGAGCTGGTCTCCGACATCCAGGCGCTCAATTCCTCCGGCTACCACAAGGACGACATCTGGGTCCTCAAGTGGAATCCGGACAAAAACCACTCCAACCAGCGCGGCAACTACTACAAATACAGCACCCATTTCGAGGATGCCGTCGGCGACATCGACAGCAAGGCGCATGTTTTCGACAACGGCGGCGAAGAACTGCGGACGCGGCTGGAGAAACTGGGGCTGACCAAGGACGAAGCCTCCGCTCTCTTTCGCGAGCTGCAGGAGTCGGACTACACCTGCCTGCTGGTCGTGCGGGACCTGAAAGACAACATCTTGAAGATGAGCGACTGACCACTCGCAAAGGAGGCGTCTTTCGCGCAGGAAAAAAGCCGCTGCTTTTGCCGCAGCGGCTTTTTTGCATGTGTATTTGCCATGCTTACTTTTCGTCGTCGATCAGTTCGATGCCTTCCAGCACCTCGTTGAGCTTGACGTAGACAGCTTCTTCCTCGCTTTCCTCCAGCGGCACCATTTCGCCGCCGTCGACCTGGAATACGAAAATGTCCACTTCCTCATCCACGTCGTCTTCGTTCGCCTCGTCTTCGATCGCGTCGGTCAAGGCGACGTATTCCTTCCCATTTAGTTCAAACAAGGCGATGACTTCAAAATCGCCAAGCGGTTCGCCGTTTTCGTCATCCAGCGTGATGATGTCGCCCAGTTCCAGGTCTTTGTTTTCTGCGGTCAATGTGTTCACGTCCTTACTGAAAGTTTCATGGTACGTTCCCATCATACCGGTTTTTTCCGCAAGACGCAATCAGGCATGGGCTTTCAGCCGACAGGCAGTCTCACCTCGAAGGTGGAACCCTGCTGTTCCCGGCTCGTGACGGAAATGGTTCCGCCGTGGTTGTGAATAATCCGGTAGCTGACCATCAACCCCAGGCCCGTCCCGTTCTCCTTGGTCGTGTAGAACGGCTCTCCCAGTCTCGCGAGGCGATCTTCGGGGATGCCGCAGCCTTGGTCGCGGAAGCTGATTACCACCGTGTCTCCCTCCCGCCGCACGCCCACGTGCACTTCTCCTCCGTTCGGCATGGCCTCGATGGCGTTTTTCAGAAGATTGAGAAACACCTGTTTGAGCTGGTTCTCTTCGCACATGACCGAAGGCGGATCGGGTTCGTAACGGGTGACGATGCGGACGTTGTGCATGACGGCGTGGGTCTCCGCCAGCACGATGATATGCTCCAGCATCGGAACGACGTCCCTCTCCTTGAAGGCGATGTCCTGCGGTTTGGCCAGCACGAGAAATTCGCTGATGATCTTCTCGATCCGGTTCAACTCCGACACCATGATGTGAAAGTACTGCTGCTTCTCCTGCTGTTGGGAGTACATCAGCTGCAAAAAGCCCTTGAGCGAGGTCAAGGGGTTGCGAATCTCGTGCGCCACCCCTGCCGCCAACTGGCCGATGACGGAGAGCAGTTCCGACTTGCGGACCATCTCCTCCGCCCGTTTGCGCTCCGTGATGTCCTGCAGAATGCCGATCACCGCCGGCTTCCCCTTGTACGACGTGGTCTTCTGCAGCACTTCGAGATGGACGATGCTGCCGTCACTGCGCAGTCCGTGAAACTGATAGCGGATGGGCGAGCGGTCTCCCTTGCAGCGGCGGCTCTGGTTTTTCAGCACAATCTCCCGCTCCTCTGGCACGACCAGATCGACCGCTCCCAGGCGCATCATGTCCTCCTGGGTGTAGCCGAACATCTCGGCCATGCGGGGATTGACGTAGACGAAGCTGTGTTCGTTCACGTACGCGATGTACACGCCGACCAACGTGTCCTCGACCAGGCTGCGGTACAATTCCTCCGCTTCCTGCAGTTCACGCTCCATGCGCTTGCGCTCCGTAATCTCCGTCGAGGAGCCGACCACTTCTACGACCCGCCCCTGTTCGACGATCGGGGAGAGCGTCGTCGTGAAGATTCGTTCCCCCATGGCCGACTCGTACTCCAGCACATGGCCTTCATATGCCTTTTCGTACATGGTCATGATGTCCTCGCTGCACAGCTGCAAAACTTCCTGCAGCCGCTTGCCGCTGATGCGATCCGTCGTCAATCCGAACTCTCTCGCCAGCTTTCCTTCCGAGAGGGTGAAGACGAACTGGCCGTCTTCGTCCCGCTTGTACTTGAAAATGTGATTGTGCAGATTTTCCACTGTTCGCCGCAGTTCGTCCTTGTACCAATCGATCGACGGTTTTCCGCCGTAGATCCCTGCTTGCAACAGGCGAGCACTCCTTTACCCTGAGAATGAGATGCAACAAGAATTCGCTGCTCCTCCCGAGTTTCCTCTTTTTTCCTGAAAAAACGTACGCGCTGCAGCGTTATGCCAACACGGTTTCGTCACCATTCTCCTATTTTTGGCATAGCTGGTCCGCTACAACCTGGGAGGAACGGTCGGGTCGGGCAACCAGTACATCAGTTGGCTGCATATCGACGATCTGAACGAGATCTTCCGCGCGGCTGTCGAAGACGACACGATGAACGGCATCTACAACGCGACCGGGCCGCATCCGGTCACGAACAAGGAATTCATGACAGCGCTGCGAAAGGTGCTGAACAAGGGATGGGCACCCCCGGCCCCCGCTCCCCTGGTGTGGCTGGGAGCGTATCTGTTCATGCGGACGGAACCAAGTCTTGCGCTGACCGGAAGAAATTGTGTGCCCAAGCGGTTGGCGGACCACGGTTTTCGCTTTCGCCATCCCGATTTGGAAGCAGCGCTGTACGACTTGCTCGGGAAGCCGTAAGCCCCGCCGAAAAGAAACAGCCTGCGGTCCCCCCGCAGGCTGCCCTCTTGCCTACTCTTTCACTTCTTGCAGCACGCCTTTTTCCAACAGGAACGCCTCTTCCGCCTGCAAGATGGCAATGATGGCATCTCGCTGGACGTACTTGCCGGATTCGGCGAGGCGGCGTTCGATAAACCGAAGCAGTTCTTCAAAGTCGAGAATCTGGATCTCCTGGTCGCTCACGACGTTCCCCCCTTATACACACCTTTCTATTGTACACGAACCGGGTGCTTCTTCCAACTCCACCACCTGCGCCGCACCGGCCGCAGCAGATATCCGCTCCACAGCACGAAAAGCACGCTCAACCCCAGGTAACAGCTGTCAAAAAACAGCCAGGGGGTAAAGGCAAACTCCACCGACGGCATCAGCGATTCGTCGAGGATGGCGAAGAGCACGATCACCGGGTTGAGACCGGCCAGAATCTGCAGTTCCGGAAGATTCCACACCACCAGATGGGAATACCGATCCGGATCGACCTGCTGCAGGATCTCGCCAAGGAAAAAAAACAGCAGGCCGGTCCCGACGACAAAGCAAAAGGCGATGCCGTAAGCGGTGATCGTGCTGACGGCGGTTCGCTTGATCCAGGTGGAACAGAACAAGCCGAGCGACCCCAGGAACAGGATGTTGACCGCGAAAAACAGGACCAGCTTCACAACCTGTTCCGGCGACACGCTTCCGTACAGCATGACCAGGCTGTACAGGGGCATGGACGCGGCCAGCAGCAGGCTGGTAAAGGCGAGCGACGTGACCAGCTTGCTCCAGACGATCGTGCGGGGCGACAGTTGGGTGGTGAGCAGAATGTTGAGCGTCTGCCGCTCCCTCTCGCCGCTGATGGCGCCCGCCGTCAGTGCGGGTGCGACAAAGCAGATCATGGCGTAATGGATCGCCGCCGAGATGAGGAACAATTCGCTGTTTTCCCCCAGCGTTCCCGCTCTGAGCGGGTTGATAAGCAGAAAGCCGAGCGGGATGCCCCCCATGATCAGCAGATACAGCGCGAGAATCCACACGGTCCGCTTCGTGCGGAACCGTTCCCGCAGTTCCTTGACAAGGATTGGATTGGACAGAAATTCCCTCATCAGCCTCCCACTCCTTCCGTAATGGCCAAAAAGACTGCTTCCAGGTTTTCGCTGGACTCGCCAAAGTACGTGACGGCTGCTCCCGCGTCCACCAGCTCCTGCAGCAATCCCGCCTTTTCCGCTTCGCCCCCGACGAACCGGAAGCGAAATCCATCTTCCTGCTCCTCCAGATCCTTTACCAAGGGGCACTGTGACAGCACGCGGCCCGCCTGATGGCGGTTGGTCAGCGTCCGCACCAGCATCAGCGTAATGCCGCGGGCCCGGACGCTCACGTCATCCAGCGCTCCGCAGGCGATGAGCCTGCCCTGCTCGATCACGCCGATTTCGTCGCACAGCTCCGCCAGCTCCGGCAGGATGTGGGAGCTGATCAGGATCGTCTTGCCCATCGCGCGGAGCTGTTTCAGGATTTCCCGCAGCTCGATGCGGGCGCGCGGGTCGAGTCCGGAAGCGGGCTCGTCCAAAATCAGTACCTCGGGATCGTGAACCAGGCACCGCGCCAGTCCCAGGCGCTGCTGCATGCCCCGGGAGAGCGAATCGACGTAGGCATCCGCCTTGTTGGACAGGTTGACCAGTTCCAGCAGATCGGCGATCAGCGCGGTCCGTTTGGACGCCGGAATCTTGTAGGCTCCGGCGTAAAAGTCCAGGTACTCCCGCGCCGTCAGGTTGTCATAGACTCCGAAAAAATCGGGCATGTACCCGATCGACTGACGGACGGCCGCCGGCTCCTTCATCACGTCGTAGCCGCAGACTAACGCCTGTCCCTCCGTCGGCTCCAGCAAGGTGGCCAAAATCAGCATGGTCGTCGACTTTCCCGCGCCGTTGGGACCGATGAAGCCGAACACCTTTCCCTGCTCAATCCGCAGGTTGAGGTCGCTAAGCGCCCGCAGGCTGCCGTATCTCTTGCTCAGATGGACCGTTTCAATCATGGCGGACAGGTTCCCTCCCTTCTACCTGGAAGAACGGCATCGGCAGCGAGAGACGCTGTACGCCTGGGTGGGAGAAGCGGAGCAGGACGGTGCCGTCGGGCGTCAGGTACTCGCTCAAGTCCGCTTCCAGGACCAATCGCTTGTCTCTTGGCAGCGGCTTCCACTGTCCGCTCTTCTGGTGGAAAATCGCTTTCTGGAACGGGCGGAACGAACTGTGGTCAAGCGGTACGATGAGCCGCTCCGCGTGGTTCCGCGCCTGACCGAGCTTCAGCGAAAACGTAACGCTGCCTTTCGCCAATTCCCACAGGTAGGGCGATTTCGACTCCAATTCCCCGGTCGACTCGTGCATGTCCACGCCCAGCAGGCCGTACGGATAGGTGATCACGCCTCGCTGATCCGGCTGAAGCCGCACCGTTTGGCTGATCACGTTCCAGCAGCGGGAACGATGCTCCTGCTGAAAGGTGATGAGCGGGAGGGGCTGGCTGTTGACGCCCAGGATCCGCACCCGATCACCGCCCTCGAACGACAGCACGTCGTCCTGCAGTCGACGGATACGCTCTTCCACGGAAGTTTCCGTTTCATCGTAGGCATTTCGGCTGGGCAGGTAGAGCGGCTCCAGTTTGGCATCGACCCGCTTCGTTTCTCCCGGCCGCATGCTGCCGAGTGGAATCCGCTGCGGTCCCACTTCAACATAGGCCGTCTCCAGCGGGAACGCCGTGTTGTTGGTCACCGTCCCCCGCAGCCTGTCTTTCTGCACGTGAAGGCTGGCCTCAAACTCGCCCGCTTCGCGCATCAGTCCGAATCCGACCGCCTGCCGCGGCGTCAGATACGGCACGCCCTGAAACTCCAGGGAATATCCCGCGTCCGCCCCCCTTTCCGACGTCAACCCGTCCGGTTCGTAATTGTTTCCGTTGTAGGCAAGCGGCAGGGCGACCATCCCCGGCTGGACCTCCGCCTTGAAACGATCTCCGCTGACCGCAAGAAACGTGGACGCGGTCTCCACATCGGCGAGCTGCCCATCGAGAATGCGCACCCGGGTGACGGCGTGGCTGCTGTTTTCCCGTACGACCATCGGCTTGCCGATGAAAAAGACCCCGACCATCAGCAGCACCGCCATTCCCGGAATGACGCCCCACGCCCACTGCCGCCGGTCCAACCGCTTCAGAATCAAATAGGTGCCGGGTGCCACCGCCGCCACGTACAGCACCCACAGAACGGCGATCCAGACGGGGGCGGGCGGATGCACGTCCGGAATGTAGCGGCTCAGCTCCAGTAAGGGGCGGTTGAACTGGTCGATGCGCCGTCCGTGTTCGAGCACATCCTGCACGCCGTGCCGGCTCAGGACGTTTTGCCACAGCTCGGCGCCGTGCTGCCAGGACGCGAGCGGTTCCGCCGTCACGTCATAGTTGACAAACAGCAGCAGCCCTTCGCCCGCCTCTCGGGCAACGAACAGCGGCAGCGTGTTGTTAAAAACGGGGATGCTTCCGGCGGGCAGCGTATTCGCCGCCGTATAGCCGGAAAGCGCCCGCCTCGGATCGACGCGTCCGCTTTTGGGCTCGACCGACAAAATATCGGCAAACCGCCGGACCGCTTCCTCCTGACCGGGTCCCGCGGACAGAATGACGACTCCGCCGCTCTTGATCCAGTCTGTAATCGCTTCTACCTGCCGATCCCGCAGCTTCTTCACCTGTTCGCCCCTCAGCGCGAGAATATCCAGGTTGCGGTACAGCCAGGACTCGTCCGGCAGCATCTCGGCCGTCAGGTTTTGTACGAGGACGTGGCCGCCGTTCATCTGCCGCTGCGTCAATGTCAATACATGAAAAGCGCCGCTGCCGGAATCCAGCACGCCAATGATTCGTCCGTCTTTCGGATAAGGCAGCCGCAGCTTTTCCGACGCGACCACCTTTTCACCCTGGGTCAGCCAAAGCCGCCATTCTTCCAGAAACATTTCCGCCGGCATGTCAAAGGCGATCGTCCTGCTTTCGCCTGCCGCCAGCTTCACTTCCTGCAGAAGCGCGGCATGCCGGATCTGCCGAGGCGCCTTGTCTCTGGACAGCTCGACCAAACCGGAAAACGGCTGATCCCGTGTGTGCACCGTCACCTCCAGCCGTACCCAGGCATCGTACTTGAACACCCCGCCGAACGGGATGTTTACCTTCATCTCCACGCTGCCTTCGGCGGCAGCAGGCTGAGCGGCGAAACCCAACCACGCGACCGCGAAGACGAGCAGCCAACTCCTGTTCATCTCTTTCTCCTCCGCTCGTTATCGTGACGCCAGTGAGACGACAAACGTGTTCTCCGTCTCGTCGCCAGCCTGGACAAGCAGCAGGTGCTCGCGGTCAGCCGACCAGTGGGCGCGCACCAGACGGCCGCCCTCCCATGATCGGATCGGCATCTCCCGCAGCACGGGCGGCTGTACGTCCACTTCCGCTTCCGCAAGGGTGCCTTCCGGCGTGGTGAACGTCAGGCTCGCCTCACCGTTCCAGGACGGCCAGCCGCCTCTGCCAACGAGGGTGGTCCGACCGGAGCGCATCTCCATCACGAACACGCTGCCCTGTTTTGTAAAGGCAAGCAGGCGTCCGTCGGGCGACCACTCCGGCTGACTGCCTTCCGCCACCTTCCAATCCCGCATGGAGACGATGCTGCTTACCCATATTTCCTCCACGCCGTCGCTTGTGCGCGTATAAACGATGCTGTCGTCGGCGGGCGACCAACTGGGCGAGTGAAACGCAACACCCTCTTCCTCCTTGATCAAGCGGCTGCTGCCCGGCCGCTTGTCGTCGGGCACGTCCACAATCCAGAGGCGGGACGTCTCTCCCTGCTGCTCCACCACGGCCAGCCGGGCGGCCCGGTTGCTCCAGGACAGTGACGTGAAATCGCCGTGATCGACCGGCAGTGACACGTCCGCTTTGGCAGCCGGCTCGTCCAGATCAAACGTGCGGATGGTCGAACTGTCCGTCACATACGCGATCCGCGAACCGCCGGCATCCAGATCGACCCGCTCGGGGTTGGCCGGTCCTTCCATGGCAAGCAGCGACGGCTGCCGAACCGTCAGAACACCATGCGGCCAGACGCCGTACCAGACGGCGATCGCAAGCAGGACGACTCCGCCCGTAAGGCTCCAGACGCGGCGGAGTTTGCCTGTTCGCGGTCCCAGCAGGCTTTGCTGCCGGTCCTTGTCCAGCTCCTTGATCCGCTGCAGAAGCTGTTTTTTCAGCTCCGCTTTCAGGTGGTAGTTCACCGGCACGGACCGGCGAAGCTGCTGCAGATGGGCCAGCAGTTGGGCTACGGAATGCTCTTCGGAACAGCCGGTGGGGATGCGCTTCTCGTCTCTCATTCGCCCTCTCCCCCTTCGTACATCTTCTGTAGCTGATGCAAAGCGCGATAGGAGATCATTTTTACGCTCGATTCCGTTTTGCCCAGCACTTCCGCCACCTGGCTGATTTTCAGATCGGCAAAATAACGCAGGGTCAAGACGTCACGCTGATCCTGCGTCAACTTCTCCAGCCGGTCTCGGAGCAGGCGAATCTCTTCGTTGGTCAGCGCCTGCCGTTCCGGCTGCCATGTATCGTCCGGTTCGCCGCCGAGCAGATTGTCCTGATCGACCGGAAACTCCCGGTTTTTCCGCATGAAATCGACGTACGTGTTGTGGGCGATGCGGAAGATCCAGGAAGCAAACGGACTGGTTCTGCTGTATTGGTCAAATTTTTCAAGCGCCTTTAAAAACACCGTCGTCGTCAAATCGTCGGCATCCCACGGATTCTGCACGCGGCAGCGCAAATAGCGGTTGACGCGGTCGAAGTACTCGTCGTACAACTCGGTAAAATCGCGGGATTCGTAATACTCAGCCGAAGAGTCTGACGACGGGCGCGCCGAACGCTTCATCGCCATTGCCATCGTGATTTCCTCCACCCCGCCGCATCCGCCGGCAGCCCCTCGCCGCTGTGAGAACGGCACGAGCGCACCCGACGCGGGCAGGCCTTCCCCTTTTCTGACGTGAAAGCAAGCGCCCCCTTCCCGGTCAGCGCTTGCGGATGCGGAAAAAAGCATCTGTAAAAGCGGCCGTTCCCGTGAACGGACCTCATTCAGATGCTTTTTAACTCCGAATAAGTATTACGTATGGAGGCGGAAAAAAGTCACAAGACTGGCAAAAAAATTTTTCGAGTTACGCAAGGCTGCGACTGTCGTCTCAGGACCGAAGCGCCCGGTCCAGTTCCGCGATGATGTCCTCCACCGCCTCAATGCCGACGGAGAGGCGAATCAGCCCCTGGGTAATCCCGGCTTCCCGCCGCTGTTCCTCCGTCAATGCGCGGTGTGAGGTGGTGACGGGATGGGACACGCTGGTCTCCACACCCGCCAGGGACGGGGCCAGTTTGATCCAGTCGAGGGCGCGGAAGAAGTCGTACACCTTTTCTTCGTCCGCCAGGCAGAACGAGATCATCGCCCCTTGCTTGCCGCGGTGAAAAAACGAAGTGGAAGCCGGGTCCGGGTAATAGGTGCGCTTGACGGCGGAATGGTTCCGCAAAAACCGGGCCACTTCGCTCGCGTTGTCGCACTGCCGCTCCATGCGCAGGGCCAACGTCTTCAGCCCGCGGGCGGTCAGCCACGCTTCAAACGGGCTGAGAGACGCGCCGTAGTTGACCACGATTTCCGAGGCCCTGCCGACCAGGTCCCGCCGGCCGACCAGGACGCCCGCCGTGACGTCGCTGTGGCCGCCGATGTACTTCGTCGCGCTGTGCACCACCAGATCGGCCCCCAGTTGGATCGGCCGGACCAGGTACGGGGTGGCAAACGTGTTGTCCACCATGACGGCGAGGCCGTACTGTTTTGCTTCGCCGATCCAGTACGGCAGATCCGGCACCGACAGCAGCGGGTTGGTAATCGTCTCCATGAAAAGGAGCTTTGTCTGCGGCCGGACATGGGGCGCAAGCGAAGAACGCTGGCGCAGGTCAACGCACTCCAGTTCGATCCCGAACCGGGACAGTTCCTTGTGCAGAAGCGCATAGGTTCCGCCGTACAGTTCATGGGAGGCGAGCACGTGGTCCCCCGGGCCCAATACGGCGAGCAGGCCGGCCATGATCGCTCCCATGCCGGACGCGGCGCTGACGCCGGCCTCCGCCTGTTCCAGCCGGGCAACAGCCAGCGCCAGTTCCGCTTGATTCGGGTTGCCGTTGCGGGTGTACAGGTACTCTCCTTCCCCTGCGTAGTATCGTTCCACATCCTCCAGCCCGGAAAAGGCAAACACGGACGTTTGATAGATGGGGGTAGACTTGCTGGCCACCTGCCGAAGCGGCTTGTGGCCGATATGTACTGTTCTCGTCTCGAAGCGCTCGCCCACCAGAAATCCCTCCAGCGTCAACTTTTCTAACATTCTATCACGGGTTGGCCGTTCCGACCACCCTATTGGCGTTCTCCTGCATGTTTGTGCTATAATCCTGTGCGTCCCCTTATCAGGACAAGCAGGAAAGGAAGGTGCACAACATGAAACGACTGTTTACCACCCTCTTCGCATGTCTGACAGCAGCCGCATTGATTGCGGGATGTTCCGGCGGAAGCAGTGAAACGGCGCCCCCTCAACCGAAGCCGCCTGCCAAGGAAGTATCGAAGGAACCGGCGCAGCCGCCGGGGCCGACGGGCGAGAAAAAGTACGCCAAACCTCCGGCCATGCAGATTGACAAAAACAAGAAATACCAGGCGATCATCTCCACGACGATGGGCGACATCACGGTGGAGCTGTTTGCCAAAGACGCGCCCGTAACGGTGAACAATTTCGTCTTTTTGGCAAAGGACAAGTTTTATGACGGCTTGACGTTCCACCGCGTGATCAAGAATTTCATGATCCAGACAGGCGATCCGCTGGGCAACGGAACCGGCGGCCCGGGCTACAACTTTGAAGACGAGCTGAACAACGGCCACACCTACGAACCGGGCGTCGTCGCCATGGCCAACGCCGGTGCCAACACCAACGGCAGCCAGTTCTTTATCGGTTCCGGCGATGATGTGAAGAACCTGAAAAACTACCCGAACTTCACCATCTTCGGCAAGGTGGTCGCCGGCATGGACGTCGTGCAAAAAATCGCCGCCGTCAAGGTCAAAAACAACCCGCTTACGGGCGAAGCGAGCATGCCGGTCGAGCCGATCAAAATCAAAACCATCACCATTCAGGAAAAATAAGCGGAGCAAACGGCGCCAGTCTCTCGAGCGGCGCCGTTTTCTCTTGACCGGAACCCGTCTTCGCTCCGGTTCCGCCCGCTCATATTTACCCCATGCGCGCGGCGGTCCGGCTGCGCGGTCACGTAGGCATGGAATCCATTCCCTCTTGAACCGCTCCTGTTTCACCGATAGACTTGCAAATGACCCCGATTCGCTTCCGCGACCGCAAGCAAAGAGCGAAAGGAGTGGTGTCTTCGTGGTGAAACGAGAGGCGCGAACGCGCTTTTTCTTCTTTTCCGGCAGCTTTCTGCTGCTGCTGGTGTGCCTGCTGGTGACGCCGACAAGCGCAACGGCACCGCAGGCGAAAAAAACCGTGCCCGCCCAGAACGAGCCTCGACAGCAGGGGCCTGTGGCACGGGCGGCGGACGTTCCCCAAACCCTTGAACCCCGACAACAGGATCGGCGCCCCGCCATCCGGGCGAGCCGTGACGAGCGGCGCACGGCCGCCAGAGGCGGGCGCATCAGACTGACCGAGCGCGAGATGGAATTGCTGGCCCGGCTCGTTTACGCGGAAGGCCGGGGAGAACCCTACGAAGGCCAAGTGGCCATCGCGGCGGTCGTGTTGAATCGAGTGGAATCGCCCCAATTTCCCAACACGGTACGGGAGGTCATCTTTACACCCAACGCCTTTTCACCGGTAAAAGACGGCCATCTTTCGCAGAAGACGAACGACACGGCGCGCAAGGCCGTCCGGGACGCCGTTAACGGGATGGATCCATCCCGCGGGTCCCTCTACTTTTACAATCCGAAAACGGCGACGTCCGAGTGGATTCGAACGAGACCGCAAACGGTGCGGATCGCCAACCACGTTTTTGCGCGCTGATCGCAGGCGATGCCTGTTTTTGCATCACTTTTAACATAACTTTATTTTTTGTTTATCTTGAGTTTACTTTTTTCTGCTATTCTGTACCTGTAAGCACTTTTTCAACGCATTGAGAAAAGCTCCGATTCTTTTTTCGGCATGCATGTCTCGCCGTACGCATGAATAGGTCGTGAACCCATCTCGTCATGCTTACTGCGACGTACCTTGACCGTTTGGCGGCGCCGTTTGAAGTGAGAGCAAACGACTTCCGCCCGGCCAATCGGTTTTTTTCTCAATCGCCCCCAACCCTTGGGCACTCCTGCAGCGGGAGTGCCATTTTTTATGCGCCCCTGCCAACTGCGCTTGGCGCCCGCTTCGGACATCCCCTGGCCGCCTTGCCTCCTCTGGCCGTACCTGGTCGAATCTCCGCTGCCGCATGGCCGATTCCCCTGTTTCCTGTTACAATGGAAGGGATGGAAAGGAGGGGGCCACCGTGCGCTTGTACAGTCAAATGACCCTTGCCGAACTGCAGGAAGAGATGGAACGGCTGCGCCTCGCGGCAGAAGAAAAGAAGCAGGCCGGTGACGAGTCGCAGTACGCCGTCCTGCAGCAAAAATTTTTCCTGGCCAAATCGTATTACATCGGAACCGGAGAGTTCCGCATCGGCGGTACCTATCGGGTCTTCGGCCACGACGAGCCGTTTACGATCGAATACTTCAACGGCGTGTTTGCCTGGGGCAAATTTCCCGGTTCGCCGGAGCCCACGGGCTTTCCCGTCGGCATGCTGGAGCCGTGGGTGTAGGCTGCGGCAGCAGGGGGAACATCGCGGCCGTTGTCCTTGTCATTGTCGCAAACGTCAAAAAGCCGGCGCTTCTCTGCAGCCGGCTTTTTCACTGCACACCGTTTCAGAAGAGCAGCCCGTTCCTTCAACGGGACTGCCCGGCGCGCGGTGTTCATCTGTGAAAAAATCTTCCACACGCTGCCCCCACTTTGGATATAATAGGGGCAAAAAAGAAAGTGAGTCTGGCTCAATATGGATGTCGTCAATCTTGTCCTGCTCGCGCTTCTGGCGCTGGGCATCATCGGCAACAATCCGGCCGTCTCCATCGCGGTGGCGATTTTGCTGCTCATCCGCCTGCTCCACCTGGAGCGGACGTTCCCCTTTTTGGAACAGTACGGCCTGCAGATCGGCATTGTCGTGTTAACCATCGGGGTGCTTTCGCCCCTGGCCAGCGGCAAGATCCTCCCCGACACGATTCTTTCCATCTTTACCCACTGGCAGTCCGTTCTCGCCGTCCTGATCGGCATTTTTGTCGCCTATCTGGGCGGGAAAGGGGCCGCCTTGATGACGCAAAATCCGCTGGTCGTCACCGGCATTTTGCTCGGAACGATCATCGGCGTCACCTTTTTCCGCGGCGTCCCGGTCGGACCGCTCATCGCGGCCGGCATGCTCGCCTTTCTCCTGCAATTTCTCCCCAAATGAGCGGCGGCGTCAGCTCCACCGCTCCTTGACCTGCAAGCCGTAGGCGAGGATCTCCTGCGGCGTCACCAGCCGAAAGCCCTGTTGCTCCCGGTAATCGATGACCAGTTCCTCCGCTCCGACATAGGTCTCGGTTTCCTTGTCCACCAACAGGGTCATCCCCTCTTCCTCCAGCACCCGATCGCCGCTCATCGGTTCGTCCCAAAACAGTCCGTATTCCACCGTCATGCCGCAGCCTCCCACCAGTTCCCCGTTGATTCGCAGCGCCTGCCGGCGTTCGTTGGCCAGCGCGGCGAGGACGGAGCGGGCCGCATCCGTCAAAGTCACTCGCATGCATGTTCCTCCATTTCTTGTCCGCCTTGTCCGTTTTGGATGCATCATCTCTCCCATCATAGCATACAATGGTTGAAAGGCAGCAAGGAAAGGACGATCAAACATGCGCATTTACGAACGAGACGGCATCTTCGTCGCAGAAGCGGAATACCAATCGGAACTGGTCATCATTTGCGGAAACACGTGGGAAGAAGCCCAGGAGAGGCTGCAGATGAGGCTTCTCGTTCTGGAAATGATTGGATGAAGCGAGAAGCGGGTCGCCAGAGACCTGCTTTTTTCACGCACAAGCCGAAAACCACTGCACAAGGAGCGTGACTCCATGTCTTCCCTCATCACGCACGACATGTCGCTGGTCGCCAACATCCGTCGTCGGACGGCGGCAGCCAACCGCAACAACGTGAGCCGCACGGCCGCCTACCTCGCATTTTACCGCGAGCACCCGGAAGTGCACTGGGCCCTGCTTGCCCACCTGGTCTCCCGCAACAGCGGCTGGAGCATGACCGACCTCCGCGGCGAATGGCTCCCCCGCCTGATGGACGAGCAGGACATCCGCGCGTTTTTCTGGTTTTTGGAGCGAAGCAACTGGTTGATTTTTCACGACGCCTACGCCCAACTGCTGCTCTTTGCGGAGATGAAGCGGACCGGAACGGATTTGACCCCCCTCCTGCCCCGCCTCGGCGTCTCCCGCTTCATGCAGCCGGTGTGGCGCGAGTTTCTGGCGGAGCAGGACAGCGTACGGCTGACCCGTGCCCTGATCGTCAACGAACAGCAGTACATCGAACAGCGCGTGGTGCGCAAGCCGTTTGCCCGGGAGCAGGTTTTCGCCAATCTCGCGTTTTTGGCGCAATCCGTCCTCTCGCTCAACCAGGTGCTGTTTCCCTACAAGGCCCATCCCGCCGACCGGCGGCTCAGCGTTGTCGGCATCGCGGTGCACAACTTTCCCTCCGTCCGGCAGCGCATCTCCGTGGGCAAGACGCTGTACCGGCTCCTTTTCGCCGATGCCCGGCGGCACGAAGCGATTGTCAGGTGGGCGACCCGCATTCCGCATACGGGATCGCGCTCCGATTACTGGCCCCACCTGTTTTCGCCCAAACCTCACGGAGAAGCCGCGGAAAACGTCTACCGGCCGCGCATCGACGGCGCCGACCTGCAGCCGGGCCGCCCCAAGCTGTACAGCCCTGCGCTGAGCGCCGTCTGGCCGGATGTGGAGCATGCCCCGGCTGACGGCGTGGACTGGTACCGGGACGAGAAGTGGCAGGAGGCGTTGGAAGACGAGGAGGACCTGCCGACGCTGGACAGCGAGGCGTATCTGCGCTCGCTGCGCCTGGTCGAGGAAGGATTGGAGTGGATCACGGCGTTGACGTGACCCGATTTGGAGGTGTTGGAAGCGTGAATGCATTGGTGGAAAACCAGAAGGCCTATCTGCTGAGCTGCCAACTGCCCAGCGGCGCGTTTCGGCTGGCGCCCAGGCGCGACCAGATCAATCCGTACTTCACCAACCTGGCGCTCATCTCCCTGATCCGGCTGGGCGAAGGGGAGGCGGTGCGAAAGCACGTGGATTGGTATCTTCACCACGTCAACGAACGCGGCTACGTCAACGACTACCGGCTGGACGGCGAGCGGGAGGTGGACACCGGCAATGCCGACAGCGAAGACAGCTACCACGCCACCCTGTTCAGCCTGCTTGTGGAGTGGCTGCAGCTCACCGGCGACACCGACTGGCTGCGGCAGCGGCGGGACGAGCTGGCCGTACTGGTTCAGGCAGTGGGGCGGCTGCAGCAAAAGGACGGGCTGACCTGGGCGAAGCATTCGTATCGCGTCAAATATTTGATGGACAATTGTGAAGTGGCCGTCGGACTGGAAGATGCCGCCACCCTGTTCGCGGCATTGGGCGACGACGAGTTGTCGCGGGAAGCCAGATGCCGGGCGGAAGCCTGCCGCAGGGGAATCGCGGCGATGTACAGCCCGGCGCGGGCAGCCTACGCGATGTACGACCGCACCTATCCCGCCTGGCGCAAGTGGTACCCGGACGTGACCTCCCAGGCGTTTCCGATCGTGTACGGACTGGCCGGCCCCGATGCAGCCTATGGCCTGTACGAGCGCATCACGGCCGCCTTTCCCCACTACGACAGCTTTCAGACGGGCGACCTGTACCCCTGGATGGTCATGGGGGAATGCGCCAGACGGATGGGAGACGTGAGCAGGGTGGAGCGCATGCTGCAGACAGCGGCTGATCTGTACATACGAGGACCGCGCCGGCCCTACTGGCTCATTCACGAAACGGGCCGTTTTCTCGAGCTGATGCTGGCCGCCGGTTCATCCGCCGCCTAGTCACGCCTGTTTTTCTTCCGCCTGACGCGGGGCTGGGGACCGTGCTGCACCACCAGGAACGGCACCAATTCGCCCCGCTCCCAGAAAAAGGGAAGCGGAGAGATGGGCACGGGCCCTTTGGACGCGAAGTCATGCGCGAGCCGTGCCAGCAGTTGGGCGCCGGTCTCGCCGTGCAGATCGGCCACGATCAACACGTCCTGATGGGGAACAGCCACGCCGAGGGCATCCCCTGTCCTGCTGCGCTCCATCTCCTCCAGCATGGATGTGAGAAGCACGCGGCTGGCGGCGTACCCGTCGCGCGGACTGATGAAATGAATGCGGTTGGGTCCCACCTGCTCCGTCTTGATGGGAACGGGCAGTCCCTCCAGATTGGCCATCGCGCGGCGGTGCAGCATCTCCTCCGACCAGCCCGCTTCCGCCAATGCCTCCCGTTCAATCAGGGTATACCCCTCGCCGTGGTCTAAGGCGTACAGGATCGCCGTCTCCTCCGTATGCGGACGAAACACCCACCGGTCGGGGTTCTCCCGAAGCAGCGAGGCATGCCGCAGCACGGGATAAATCCGCCTTTCCCGTCCCGCCAAGGAACGGTCCGCCGTCTGCCCGCGAACGGCGGCGAGCACCCGGGAGACAAACGCGTAAAGAGCCGTCCGCCGCTCGTCCGGCTTCTCCTCTACGCGGCGATAGAGCGGTTCCAACGGGATGTCGGGCACGACGGGCGTGCCGTCCGCTCGCCGTTTGACCCGCAGACCGTCCTCCTCCGCTTCGCAGAACAGCTCGTCCGGCAGTTCCCTGCCGATCAGTTCGACGACCCGCCGCTTCAGCGATTGGCGCACGGTGTTTGACATGATGATTCCCCCTCTTTTGTCGTTTCTCACTCCCACGGCGGCCGGTCGTCCGGATCGGAGACGGTCGGAGCTGCCGCGTAGGAACGGCTGCGTTCCTCGATCTCGCTTACGATCTCGTGCAGGCTCTTGGGCTTGGCGAATTCCACCGGCGAGACGCCCCGCTCAAACTGCAGCGCGTCTCCTTCCAGCAGCACCACGTACCGGCCGTTTGCCTTGGCGATGTGCAGGTTGATCCCGTAGTCGGCCAAAAGCGCCCGCACCTGCATGTGGTCCAGCTTGAATTTCAGCTCCGCTTCCGGCTGCCGTTCGGTGATGATCTGTGTAGCTTCCATTACCGTGTCGTGCTCCCATTTCTCGGCCAGTTCCCGCTTGGGGCTGGCGGCGATCAGTTCGATCTCCTCTTCCGCCCGCAGCCGCTCTTCCGTCGCCTCGGGGTAGACGTATTCGATGTGCTGGCGGGCCAGCGACAGCACTTCTTCGGAGACGAGCTGGGTCAGCGTTTGCGGATATTCGATGAAACGCATAAATTCTTCAAAGTACCGGGCGTGGGAAAATTGATGGATCTTCACGTGGTACGGATCGTTCATCCCCTGCTCGACCATGTGCGGGTACATCAGCGACTTCATGTTTTTCGCGCTGATCGCCATGTTGACGTTGGCGATCAGGCTGTGCTCGTCGGTAATGATGGCCGTTTTCTGTTCAAAGTCGCATTTGAGAATGAACACGTACCGATCGTCCAGCGGTTCCAGCCGCGTGCGGACGACCAGGAGAACCCCGCCCCGCACCTGGGAAGTGCGCAGATACGACTGAACCAGCTCCTGACAAGGCTCCCTGCTCTCCCCCGGCGTCTCCGCGGCCAAGAGCCGCTGCAGCAACGCGTAATTGGGGTTGGACTCCAGCGGATGCCCCTCCTCCAGCACAAACCGGCCCAGCTTGGTCGGGCTGGCGTCGCTCTTCGGGTTCGGCTCCACCTTGCGCTTGGCGATCCGGGCAAACTCCCCGTCCAAAAAGGGGCGCAGCTCGCTTTTCTGGTATTCATCCCCGGACAAGAACCGGCTCATCCGGACGTGTTTGGCGCTTCCCTCTCCTTCCGGTTGTTCGATCAAAAAAAACGACAGCCAATCGATGACAAAATTCATCCGTTCCTCGCTCCTGTCCCATATCTGAACGACATGATTATAGCAAAGCCGGAAAAAACGGTCAGGCGTTTTTCCGAAAATGGTATCATGGAGACAGGAGGGACACTTCATGTGGAAACAGCTATGCGCATGGTGGAACCGCGCCGTGCGCGACAGACCGTACAAGCCCGGCGCTCTGGTCGGCGGCTACCGGATCGAAGAGGTGCTGGGCATGGGCAGCTACGGAATCGCCTACCGGGCCGTCCATATTCCGTCCGGCCGGGTTGTGGTGCTCAAACAGGTGAAGCCCAGTCTGCGCCGCTCCCCCAAAGGGGAAGCGATGCAGCACTACGAACAGCGGGTGCTGGCCGCCCTCTCCCATCCGCAGATGCCGCGCTGGCTGGAGTCGTTTCGGCACCGGAACGATTCGTTCCTGGTGATGACATACATCGCCGGGCCGACACTGGAAGACCTGCTGTTCGAGGAGGGGGCCGCGCTCGGCGAGTTGGAGGCGGCCCGGTTGATGCGGCAGGTGGGTGAGCTGGTCGCCTATCTGCACGAACGGAACGTAATTCACCGCGACGTCCGCATTCCCAACGTCATCTGGCAGGAAGGCAGGCCCCATCTGATCGACTTCGGGCTGGCCCGGTTCCGGGGAGACCCTCCCACCTACATCGCCCATGACCTGAGCGACTATCCGGAGGAAAAACAGTTGAAGCGGCAGGTGGAGCCGGCCAGCGACCTGTATGCCCTCGGCCACTTTTTCCTGTTTCTGCTCTACTCCGGGTACGAAGCAGACGAGAACCAGCCGGAGCGCAGTTGGGAAGAAGAGCTGTCGCTCTCACCGGAGATCCGAGGGATGATCCGCCGCCTGCTGCAGATCGACCCGGCATACGGCAGCGTCGAGGAGTGGCTCGCCGATCTGGATGCGTACCTGAACGCGAAAAAAGAGCAGTCCAATCGATGATGTACACCGATTGCGCCTGCTCTTTTCGCTTACTCCCGAATCGGCTCCTCGTTGGCCGCTTCCATCTGCCGTTTCAGTTCCCCCGCTTCCCGGCGCAGCGTTTGCCGCTCGCTTTTGGAGAGGCGCTCGCCGCCGACGGGGCCGTTTACCAGCAGGTCTTCTTCATCCAATCGATCGTTGCGCATGGGAACCTCCTGTGGACATCAGTAGGGTGATTCTTCTCCTACTTTGTTCCAAAGCGTCCTTTCTTATGTACGCGGCCGCCGTTCTTCGGCCGGCGCAGATCGGCGGGATCGACCAGCGCGCCGTACGACATCGCTTTTTCCGCGATGGACAAACCGGTCTGCTTGGCAAACTTGCGGACGATAAACAATTCCTGCGGCGTGACAATGGAAAAGACCAGACCCGCCCGGCCCATCCGGCCGGTGCGGCCGCTTCGATGGATGTAGGTATCGACGTCGGGAGCGGGATCGTAATGAACGATGCATTCCACGCCCGGGATATCAAGGCCGCGAGCGGCCACGTCCGTGGTGATCAGGACGGGAAAAGCACCGTCGCGGAACTGCTGCAGGGTGTGGGCCCGCTCTTCCTTGCTGGCGTCGCGGTGCAGCAAACGGCACGGCAGGTGATGATACGCGAGCTTGGCGGTGATCTCCTCCACCTTGTCGATCTGATTGACAAACACGATCGACGCGCGGGTGTTGACGAGACGCAGCAGCCGGCGCAGCGTGTCCGCCTTTTTGCGGGGATCGCTGACCAGGTACATGTGCGCCACACCTGCCGCGTTCTCCGGCGCCGCCGATCGGATCACGACCGGATCAGCAGCCAGCGCCGAGGCAAGCTGCACCACGCTTTCCGGCAAGGTCGCGGAGAAAAACAGCCGCTGCGTGTCCCGCAACGTCCGTTTCAACACTTCCTGAACCGGCCGCAAAAAGCCTTCGTCCAGAAGGCGGTCGGCTTCGTCCACCACCGCCGCCTTTACGGTGTGCACCTTTACTTTCCGCTGCTCGATCAGCTCCAGCAGACGTCCCGGTGTGGCGGCAATCAGCGCCGGCCGCTTTTTCAGCCGCTCCACCTGCCGCTTCACGTCGACGCCGCCGATAATCGGCACCACGGCTGCCCCTTTTTTCGCGAGCAGCGGCTCCGCCTCTCTGGCAATCTGCATCACCAATTCGTGAGTCGGAGCCAGAACCAGCACCTGCAGCTCCTTGCTGTCCGCTTCCACCCGGTCGATCAGCGGCAGCAGGTAGGCCAGCGTTTTCCCCGTTCCCGTCGGCGATTCCACCAGGGCGTTTCGGCCGCTTTGGACGACGGGGATCGCATCCTGCTGCACGGGCGTGGGCCGCTTCATATTCCGTTCTTCAAGCGCCTCCAACAGCGGTGCGCTCAGCTTGAAATCAGCAAACGTGGTACTCACAACAATCCTCCTGGCAAGAAATGATCATGGGTAAGCTTACCACAAATGGCTGCCAAGTGAAACCGCCAAAAGGAATGCCTCAACGCGCGGGTCCCGAACAAGCGGTACATCCATCTGATCCGTCCGGCAGGAAGCCGCCGCCTGCCGTCAGCGGTTGTTGGAATCGAGCCGGGTTTCCCGTTTTTCCATTTTGTCGTGCCGGTCTTTCTCGCTGTGCTGGTTGTGCGTCCCGGGCGGATGATCCATGTACGCTTCCACCTGTTTTTGAAATTCCTTGTCATATCCGCGCATGCGGCTCACCTCCTGCAGATAGTCTGTCCGCGAACGTTCCCGCTGTCCCCTGAAACTTTTTTCCCGTCCAATCGTCAAACTTATACGACAAATATAAACATGGATGTGGGGAAGAGCACTTATGACCACCTTGTCACGTACCTTGACGCAGAAACGAAGGCAGCGGCGCAGCCGACGGTGGAGCTGGTTCAGGCGGTTGGCGGCTGCCTGCGGGTTCACGTTTGCCACCCTTGCCCTGGGCGGCTTCCTCTTTCTCTTCGGCACGGAGACGGGCGAAGAGCTGCGGGAATGGGCAGCCGGTACGCTGCTGACGACGCAGCACGACTACTGGGCGCCGTACACGTTTTTGCCCGACGACAAACTGGAAGAGCTGAAAAGACAGATTCGCAATCCCGTCGTCATCAACTCGGAAGCGGACACGGCGAAGCAGCCGGACGCCCGGCCGGTCGACGTCCCCGCGCCGGAAAAGCCGAGGGACCTGATCGAGATCGAGGAGATCGACGAAACGCGCGGCAGTTATTACTTCAAAGGCAAACTGATGTACATCAGCCATCCCAACCGCGTCCATCTGGTCGTCACCACGCGCAAGGACCGGGGCGATCTCCTCGACGAGTTCGCCAAGAAGTACAACGCCATTGGGATCGTCAACGCCAGCGGGTTTTCCGACCCGGACGGCTACGGCAGGGGAACCAAAGCGTACGGCGTGGTGATCAAGGACGGCAGGATCCTGCAGGGATACAACCCGAAGAGCGGGGAAACGGCCCTAGGCATCACCTATGACGGCAGGCTGGTGACCGGCAATTACTCCGCCCAGGAGTTGGTGAACATGGGCGTTCGGGACGCGATGAGTTTCCGGCCGCAGCTCATCGTCAACGGCAAAAACCTGTTTGCGGACAAGCCCGCCAAAAGCTGGGGGATTCAACCGCGCACCGCCGTCGGTCAAAAAGCGGACGGCACCATCGTGTTCCTGGTCATCGACGGACGGCAGCCCGGCCACTCCATCGGCGCCAGCATGAACGACGTGGCGGAAATCCTGGCATCTCGGGGCGTCGTCAACGCGATGGCGATGGACGGCGGTTCCAGTTCGATGATGCTGTACAACGGGGAAGCCATCACCAGGACTTCCTGCCCGTACGAACGCGGCCGCTATTTGCCCAATGCATGGGCCGTCTACTAACGAATATCGCCAAGGAGGGGAAACATGCTGTACCATTTCAGCGAGGATCCGACCATTGCCCGGTTTGACCCCCGCCCCCATCCGTCGCATCCCGCCCTGCCGCCGGCGGTCTGGGCCATCGACCGGGAGCGGGCGCCGATGTACTTCTTCCCGCGCGACTGTCCGCGCATTGCGTTCTACCGGCTCCCCGAGACCACGTCCGAAGACGCGGACCGTTTTCTCGGACACACCACGGCCCGAATGGTGATCGCCACCGAGAACGGCTGGTACGGACGGATCAGGCAGGCCAAGCTCTACGTCTACCACCTGCCGCCTGAGCCGTTCACTTGTTGGGAACGGGGAGCCGGCTACTACATCGCCCACGAATCGATTGAACCGCTGAAGGTGGAGCCGATGGGCGACCTGATCGAGCGCCTGACCGCAGAAGACGTGGAGCTCAGACTGATGCCCTCGCTTTGGCCGCTGCACGATGCGCTGCTCGCCTCCTCGCTTCACTTTTCGATGATCCGGATGCGGCATGCATCCCGGTAGGCTCCGAATGCCTCGCGCAATCAAAAACAGGCAGCCCGCTCACCAAAGCGTAGGGCTGCCTGTTTGTTTGCCTTTCTTACCGTTTGATCGCGGTCCTGGCCTGCGTCTGGCTCCACTCTTCCACGTTCCACACCTGGGTCACCCAGTCTTCGTAAAAGTCCGGTTCGTGGCAGACCAGCAGCACGGTTCCCTTGAAGGCCTGCAAGGCGCGTTTCAGTTCGTCCTTGGCCGCCACGTCGAGGTGGTTGGTCGGCTCGTCAAAGACCAGCCAGTTGCTTTCCCGCTGGAGCAGCTTGCAGAGCCGCACCTTGGCCTGTTCGCCCCCGGAGAGAGCCGTCATGGGGCGGTTGATGTGCTCGTTTTTCAAACCGCAGCGGGCCAGAGCACCCCGCACTTCATGGTTGTTGAGATGAGGGAACTCGTTCCACACCTCGTCCAAGGCGGTGACCGGCTTCGGCTTTACTTCCTGCTCGAAGTAGGCCGGCTGCAGGAAGTCACCCTGCTCCAGTTTGCCCCCGAGCGGCGGGATCAGGCCGAGCACCGTTTTCAGCAGGGTGGATTTCCCCACCCCGTTCATGCCGACGACCGCCACCTTTTCCCCTCGTTCCAGGGCGACCGTCAGCTTGGGCAGCAGCGGACGGGTGTAGCCGATCTCCAGTTCTTCCGCCGTGAAGACGAAGCGGCTGCTCGCCCGCGCTTCCTTGAAAACAAACGTCGGCTTGGCCGCCGTCTCCGGCTTCTCGATGCGCTCGATCCTGTCCAACTGCTTCTGCCTGCTCTTCGCCCGACCGGAGGTGGAGGCGCGCGCCTTGTTGCGAGCGATGAAGTCCTCCATCCTCGCAATTTCTTCCTGCTGCTTCTCGTAGGCGTCCAGGTGCTGGCTGCGCTTCATCTCCGCCTGGGCGAGGAACGACTCGTAGTTGCCCGTGTAGCGGGTGAGCTTCGCAAACTCCAGGTGGTAAATCACGTTGACGACGTCGTTCATGAACCCGGTGTCGTGCGAGATCAGGATAAACGCGTAGGGATACGCTTTCAGGTAGCCTTTCAGCCAGGTGATGTGCTCATCGTCCAGATAGTTGGTCGGCTCGTCCAGAAGCAGCACGGTCGGCTGTTCCAGGAGCAGCTTCGCCAGGAGCACCTTGGTCCGCTGACCGCCGGACAGAGCGGCGACGTCCCGATCCAGACCAATCGCGGACAAACCCAGGGCGTTGGCGATTTCCTCCACTTTGGCGTCAATCAGGTAAAATCCGCTCGACTCCAGCCGATCCTGAATCTCGCCCATGCGCTCCAGCAGCTCTTCCAGCTCCTCCGGTGAAGCCTCCGCCATCCGCTCCCCGATCGCCACCAGTTCCGCCTCTTCCTGCAGCAGCGGCAAAAAGGCTTCCTTGAGCACGTCCCGAATGGTCTTGCCCGGTGTCAGCTTGGTATGCTGGTCGAGGTACCCGTAGCGGACCTTAGGCATCCACTCGATCCGTCCGGCGTCCGGAATCAATTGGCCGGTCAGCAGGGCCATCATCGTGGACTTCCCCGTTCCGTTCGCGCCTACCAGGCCCACCCGTTCTCCCGGCTGCAGCCGAAACGACACGTCGCGAAACAGCGTGCGTTCGGCGAAGCCGTGGCTCACATTTTCTACGATTAAAACGCTCATGATTTCCTCCTGTTTGTCGACTCCATTCGTACCTGTTCAAAAAAGGCGGGCTTGTACCGGCTGGCGTAACTCTCTCCGGCCATGATCAGCTCGTCCAGCCGCAGGCGCAGATCCTGCAGCGTGATGCCCTCCATCGCCGTGTTCAGAATAACCGCGCGCGCCATTTGACGCAGGCGGTTCACATCGTCTTCCAGCGCTTTGCCCAGCACCTTGCCGCTGTGGACGATCTCCGAGCGATGGTTGTAGGACCGTTTCACAAACTGGGCCACCCGCTCCCGTTCGGCAAACGTTTCCCCGAAGTAATAGGCCATGCGCAGCCGCAGCTTGTACGTGATCTCTCCCTTTTTGCCGTCGGGCACAAACAGCGACTCCAGCGCAATCCACAAGTCCAGCAGTTGGTCCTCCAGACTCTTTTTCTCCAGGGAGAGGGCGTAGCGGCGAACGGCGAGCTGAGGCAGGGCCGGCTTGTCCCAGATGAGGGACAGAAAGATTTCCTCGGTCCGCTCGTCAAAGCGAAACTTCTTGCCGTCAATGGAACGCTTCAGATAGGTGATCCCGAACACCGGCGGCTGGGCCGTGATGACGTACGGGATGGAGCAGATGCCGTCCAGCGTCGCCAGGTTCAGCTTTTGCTCGATTTCTTCGATCCAGGCCTGATCCTGTCTTACTTTCAAATCGGGGTACTCGGCGAACAAAAACAGGCTGTCCACCCCTACTTTGCGGTCAAACAGCAAACGGCTCTCGTCCATTTGATTTTTAAGAAAACGGGAGGCCAGCTTGTACAGTTTTTCCTCTCCCGACAACAGCACAAACGACTGGGGCAGATCAATGCGCACCGGTCTGGACGTCGTCGAGTTAAAGACCGGCGCAATCAGATACGGCATGGGCATGTCTCCTTTCCGGCTCTGGACAGGTGCGTCCGGCTGACGGGCAGTCCGGCTCCGACCCAAAGATTACATAATACTTATTATGTCATTCATTTGCTGTCTCCGACATGCTTCCTTTTAGAATACCAGCAATTCCTATGGTTCGTCATCCTTCGTTTCCGGCATGCTATACAAGAAGGAGATGATACCATGGAAAAGGATCGCGTGCGCGACGAAAATCCCCACCAAACGTACAACAACACCTACGAACCCATGGAACAGACCGGCGAGCCGCTGCCCGGCTCCAAACAGGTAAAGCAGGCGAATCACTCGCGCCAGGTCAAAACGAGGGAAGGCTGATCCGCTGCGCCTTCCTGTTTTTTACAACCAAATGATTGAATTGTCCCACAAGGATGAACTATGATGATTACAGTATCCTTGATGGAGGTCAACCAATCATGATTCTCATTCCGCTTTCGGGCCACAGCCCTCTTCCGCACAAAATCAGCTACAGTGTTTCTCCCTTGTACGAGTTGGCGGCAAGCCTCCACGCACTGGCTCAGGAAACGCCCGACCCGCGTCTGGCCGACTGGGCCGCAGACATACTGGCCGGCTTTCGTGCCGCCCGGATCCAATCAGACTGGGAATACTTTCGTCCGATGTTTACCCTCGCCATCCCCGACGCGTTCGATCCGCTGCAAACCAGAGGCGTGATGGCCGTTGACGATCAATACGACTACTTCTTCACGCTGTCCGAGGAAGCGTTTGCGAACAGCCTGCGGCCGATGCTGGACGCGTGGGAGAAAACCGGTGAGGATGTTCCGCTCGCGGCCGACCTACAGGAGGACCCCGCGTTTGTCAAAGGGCGCTTCAACCTGTTTATCTCCACGTACTGGCAGCTTTTTTTCGCCTCGCAGTGGGAGGCGTTGGCGCCCCGGTTTGTACGGGAGGCGGAACGGATCCATCTGTCGCTGCGCTCGCTGGATGAGATCACGTCCTATTTGCGGACGATCGCTCCCCGCTTCCGCTACGATGCCGAGCAGGAGCAGCTCGTCTGGGAAAACGGCGCTCCCGACGCTCAACACGTTCAGCAGTTGGTCCTCTACCCCAGCCATTTTTACACCGGCGCTGCGTCCCTCGCCAAAAAAGGGGCCTGCGCTCACCTGCTCTATCATTTCGAACAATGCAAAACGCCCTGTTAAGGGCGTTTTGCGTATTGCAGCATGTGCGCAACGATTAACCGATCCAGTTGTTGACTCATCTTTACAATCTCAGGGTCGTTAAAATTGTAACCGGCATCCTTGGCTGCGCGTTCCAGTTGCTGCCGCAGATCATCAATCATCTTCTGCGTAATGTTCATGCTGCCAGACCCCCACCCGACTCGATCAACCACTATTTTACATTATTTGATAATGCGTGGAAAGAGGAGAATGTCCGCGGGAGCGGTCGCGCCAAAAAAAGGAAGCCCTGCATCCGTTGGAGATGCAGGGCTTTCGCTTTCGTACGTTTACTTGTTCAGCACGTGAATCGGATGGCCCAGGGCCAGTTCCGCAGCTTCCATCGTCACTTCGCCCAGGGTCGGGTGAGCGTGAATGGTGAGCTCGATGTCTTCCAGCGTCGCTCCCATCTCGATGGCGAGGCCGATTTCGGCGATGATGTTGGACGCTTCCGGTCCGACAATCTGGGCGCCCAGCACCAGATTGGTGCCTTTTTCGGCGATCAGTTTCACGAAGCCTTCACCGGCATTGACAGACAGCGCGCGGCCGTTCGCGGCAAACGGGAAGCGGCCCGCCACGTAGTCAATGCCCTGTTCCTTGGCTTCTCTTTCGCTGATCCCGACGCTGGCGATCTCCGGATCGGAGAAGACGACAGCGGGGATGGCCTTGTAGTCCACTTCAGACGGCCGGCCGGCAATCGCTTCCGCAGCCACTTTGCCTTCGTAGGAAGCCTTGTGGGCCAGAGCCGGGCCGGCGACGATGTCCCCGATCGCGTAGACGTTGGGGATGTTGGTGCGGCCCTGTTTGTCCACCACGATGTAGCCGCGGTCGGTCAGGTTCATGCCGATGTCGCGCACGCCCAGTTCGTCCGTATTGGGACGGCGGCCGACGGTTACCAGCACGTACTCCGCTTCAAACTGCTTCTGCTCCCCTTTTACTTCCGCCGTGACGATCACGCCGTCTTCTTTTTCCTCCATGCCTTGGGCGAGCGCCTTGACGTTGATGTCCACGCCCAGCTTTTTCAGCTTGCGTTCCACCAGGCGGGTCATCTCCGGCTCGAATCCCGGCAGGATCTGGTCAGAGCCTTCCAAAATGGTTACCTTGGTGCCGAATTTGGCAAAGACGGTTCCCAGCTCGATGCCGATGTAGCCGCCGCCGATCACGACCAGGCTCTTCGGAATTTCCGTCAGGGACAGGGCTTCCGTCGAGGAGAGCACGCGCTTGCCAAACGGGAACGCCGGCAGTTCGATCGGACGGGAACCCGTGGCGATGATGCAGTGGTTAAAGCGGTAGCGGTTCACGTCGTAGCCGTGGAAGACCCGCACTTCGTTTTCGCTGACAAACAGCGCTTCGCCGGGGATTACCTGAATCTTGTTGCCCTTGAACAGCGAGGCGACGCCGCCGGTCAACTGCTTGACGATGCCGTTTTTCCACTCTTGGACTTTGGCGAAGTCCACTTTCACGTTTTCCATGGTGATGCCCATGTTCGCCGTGTGCTGGGCCTGCTCATACGTGTGAGCCGCGTGAATCATCGCTTTGGACGGAATGCAGCCGACGTTGAGGCACACGCCGCCCAGGTCGGCTTTCTCCACCACGGCGACGGATTTGCCCAGTTGGGCGGCGCGAATGGCCGCCACATAGCCGCCGGGACCGGCGCCGATGACGAGAACGTCCACTTCTGTGGTAAATTCACCTACTACCATCGTTCTTATCCCTCCATGACGAGCAGCGTCGGGTTTTCCAGGAGCTGCTTCACGTAGTTGACGAAACGCTGCGCCGGTTCGCCGTCAATCAGGCGGTGGTCAAAGCTGAGCGACAGGGACAGCACTTGGCCGACCACGATTTCGCCGTTTTTCACTACCGGTTTTTCGCTGATGCGGCCTACGCCGAGAATGGCGACTTCCGGGTAGTTGATGATCGGCGTGAAGAACATGCCGCCCGCAGAACCGATGTTGGTGATGCTGAAGGTGGAGCCTTTCAGCTCGTCTGCCGTCGCCTTGCGTTCGCGCGCCTTCTTCGCCAGTTCGCCGATCTCGCCGGCGATTTCAAAGATGGATTTGCGGTCTGCCGCTTTGACAACCGGCACCACCAGACCGTCATCGGTGGAAGTGGCAATGCCGATGTTATAGTACTTTTTGTAGACGATCTCTTGTTTTTCGTCGTCGATGGAGGCGTTCAGTTCCGGGAACTTTTTCAGTCCGGCCACGACCGACTTGACGATGAACGGCAGATAGGTCAGCTTTACGCCGCGCTCTTCCGCCAGCGGTTTTGCTTCCTTGCGCATTGCCACCAGGTCGGTGACGTCCACTTCGTCGAAAATGGTAACGTGCGGAGCCGTGTACGCCGATTTGACCATCGCTTTGGCAATGGCTTTACGGATGCCTTTGAGCGGAACGCGCTCCTCCACTTCGCCCGCTTGTGCGGTGTAGTGTACGGTCGGTGCCGCAGCCGCCTGCTGTACGCCGGTCGGCGCTTGCGCTGCAGGTGCAGCCGCTTCGGCCTGTGCTTGGGCAGCTTGAGCTTGTGCCGGTGCTGCCGCGCCGCCTGCGAGGAAGCGGTCTACGTCTTCGCGCGTGATGCGGCCCAATTTGCCGGTACCCGGCACCAGCGCGAGCTGAACGCCTTTTTCACGCGCGTATTTGCGCACGGACGGGGTCGCCAGCACGTGCTTGCGGTCTACAGGTGCCGCCGTTGCCGTCGCCTGCGCCAGCGGCGTGTCCAGCGGCTGGTTGGCGTTGGCGCTCACTTGGGAGCCGATGTCGCAGCCCGGTTCCATCTTGTCTTCTTTTGCCGGCTCGGCCGCAGCCGGAGCTTCTCCATGACCGTGATCCGGCAGGTTGGGCAGTTCGCCTTCCACCTCAAATTCGATCAGCGGATCGCCGACGACGGAAACGGTGCCCTCGGTCACTTTCAGTTCCAGCACTTTCCCTTTGACCGGAGACGGCACTTCCACGACCGCCTTGTCATTTTGCACTTCCATGATCACTTGGTCTTCTTCTACCGTATCCCCCGGCTTCACGTGCCATTTGACGATTTCGCCTTCATGGATGCCCTCGCCAAGCTCCGGGAGTCTGAATGTAAAACGACTCACGTTATCTCCTCCTTATTAAACGCTCCGACGTAATGGCGCACAGATGTGCCTAAAGAAGGCGGAAAGCTGATCTTTCCGCCGCATGTGCAGTTCAACCGTTAAAAGTCGAGGACTTGCGTCAGGCCGTCCACGACGCGTTTTACATCAGGCAGCCAGATGTCTTCCGCCTGCGCGAACGGGTACACCGTATCCGGTGCGGTGACGCGAAGCACCGGCGCTTCCAGGTGCAGGATGGCGCGTTCGTTGATTTGAGCGATGATTTCGGCAGCCACGCCGGAGGTTTTTTGCGCTTCCTGCACGACGATGGCACGGTTGGTCTTCTTCACGGATTCCACAATGGTGTCGATGTCGATCGGATTGATGGTCCGCAGGTCGATCACTTCCACTTTCGCGCCGCGCGCCTTCTCGATCTCTTCCGCCGCTTTCAGGCTGGTATGAACCATGGCGCCATAGGTGATGATGGTAACGTCGCTGCCTTCCTTCACCACGTTGGCCTTGCCCAGCGGGATGGTGTACTCGCCCTCCGGCACCTCCTGACGGAAGGAGCGGTACAGTTTCATGTGCTCCAGGAACACGACCGGGTCGTTGTCGCGGATCGCGGAGATCAAAAGCCCTTTTGCATCGTACGGGTTGGACGGGATGACCACTTTCACGCCGGGCGTCTGCAGAATCAGGCCTTCCAGCGAGTCAGCGTGCAGCTCCGGAGTTTTCACGCCGCCGCCAAACGGGGAGCGGAACGTCACCGGGCTGTGGTAGCGGCCGCCGGAACGGTAGCGCATCCGGGAAGCCTGGGACGCGATCGCGTCAAAGGTTTCAAACACAAAGCCAAAGAACTGGATTTCCGCAACCGGACGGAAGCCGTTGACGGCCAGACCCACGGCCAGACCGCCGATACCGGACTCCGCCAGCGGCGTGTCAAACACGCGATGTTCGCCGAACTCGGCTTGCAGACCTTCCGTCGCGCGGAAGACCCCACCGTTTTTCCCCACGTCTTCCCCGAAGACGAGAACGGTTTCGTCGCGCTTCAATTCACAGCGCAATGCATCCGTGATGGCTTGAATCATAGTCATTTGTGCCATGGCTTACTTCGACTCCTTCGCCAGATATTCTGCCTTTTGCTCTTCCAGCGCCGGCGGCAGTGTTTCAAACATGACGTCGATCAGTTCGCTCACTTTCATCTTCGGCGTTTCGTCCGCTTTCTTGATGGCGTCGGCAACCGCCTGCTTCGCTTCTTCAATGACTGCTTCTTCGTCTTTTTCGCTCCACAGCCCTTTGCTTTCCAGGAACTTGCGGAAGCGGATCAGCGGGTCTTTTTGCTCCCATTCGTTTTGCTCTTCGCCGGTGCGGTAACGGGTCGGGTCGTCGCCGGCCATGGTGTGCGGACCGTAGCGGTAGGTGAGCGCCTCGATCAGGGTAGCGCCCTCCCCGTTGATACCGCGCTGTTTCGCTTCCTGCACCACGTGGTACACGGCCAGAACGTCCATGCCGTCTACACGCGCGCTGGCGATGCCGGCCGCTTTCGCTTTGATCGCGATGTTCTCGGCTGCGGTTTGTTTCTCAAACGGAACGGAGATGGCGTAGCCGTTGTTTTGCGAGAAGAAGATCACCGGCAGTTTGTAGACGCCGGCAAAGTTCATGCCTTCGTAGAAGTCGCCCTGGGAGGTGGCGCCGTCACCGAAGTAGGTGATGGCCACGCGCTTTTCGCCGCGCAGCTTGTAGCCCATGGCGACGCCGGCAGCCTGGGTACATTGGGCCGCGATGATGATCTGCGGCATCAGCACATTGACGCCTTCCGGAATGCGGCCGCCTTCAATGTGGCCGCGGGAGTACAGGAACGCCTTGTGCAGCGGGTAGCCGTGCCACACCATTTGCGGGATGTCGCGGTAGCTCGGCAGGATGAAGTCTTCTTTGGACAGTGCCGCTTCCGAACCGATCATGGACGCTTCCTGACCGGCCACCGGAGCGTAGAAGCCGAGACGGCCCTGACGGTTGAGGCTGATGGCGCGCTGGTCCCACACGCGGGTAAAGACCATTTTGCGCATCAGTTCGCGCAGTTCATCGTCGGAGAGCTTGGGCATCAGGTCAGGACGAACAACCGTACCGTCCGGAGCAAGGATTTGCAGCGGGGTGTTGTTGCCTGTTTGTTCAACAGCAGTGTTTACACTCATCACTTTCACCTCGTCACTGGTATCGTGGAAAACTAGACAGCCCTCGCTGGCAGCGGCGGAACCGGAGCCGCGCTCGTGCAGAGAGGAAAAACTGCCTAAAAAACAATGAGGAAATTTCACTTGTGCTGAAAGTGCTTACAAACACGTTCGCACACCCTGTTATATCTCAGTTCAAATATCTGTTCAACGTGTTATAGTATTGATATTACAGGGTTTATTTCCTTGCTGTTATCATTTACTATAAAATCTGTATCAGTTTTTTTCAAGGCTAAGTTGGGAAATTCCTGCACTTGGGAGGCGGATCGCCATGTCCGACTATGTAAAACGTACCATTGTCAAAGAAGAAGTGCCCAGTCTTCACGTGGACACTCCCCGTTCCGTCAAGGTGTACCTTCCGCCCGGATACAACGAACTGCTCTCGTATCCGGTCGTCTACTGCCAGGACGGCAACGATTTTTTTACCATGGGCCGGATTGCCACCATCGCCAACCAACTGATTCTGGATGAAGGGGTGGAGCCGTTTCTCATCGTCGGCGTTTCCGTGGAACGAAGCAAACGCACAAGTGAATACTCCCCCGTCGGTTCGCGCCATGACGGATACAAACGCTTCTTTACAGACGAACTGCTCCCCTACATCGAGGAGCGTTATCCGGTGCGCCGCGATCCGAAATCCCGCGTCTTGGCGGGCGACTCGCTGGGGGGGACGGTCTCCCTGCACATCGCACTGGATCGTCCCGATCTGTTTACACGCGTGCTGTCCCTCTCCGGCGCCTTTTTCCAGCCGACCCTGGATCGGATCGCACAGGAATCCACCCTCTCCTGGCTGGACATCTGGATGGTGGTCGGTCTGGAGGAAACGGCTGTGGAGACGCATATCGGCACGTTTGATTTCGTGGAGTGGAACCGCGCCGCCCGGCAGGCGCTCACGGACAAACAGGCTGCCGTCTCTTACCGCGAAAAGCCGGGCAGTCACGTATGGGGGCTGTGGCAAAAGGAACTGCCGGACGGTCTGCGCCACTTTTTTCCCGCCCTGCCGCTGTGAAAACCCGCGTCACGGGCCCTCAATACAATCCGTTGATCTCCCGAATCTCCGCGTACGGGTAGTAGCTGCCATCCGTCAGGTATACCCCCTGATGGGTGGCCTTTTCAATCTCGCCCGCCACCTGTCTGGCGTCGCTCAGCACAATGTTGACGATCCTGCTTTCGTCCCGCTGCATCTGATGCTGCACCAACTGGCGCTGTTTGGCGGAAATCATCGGCATCCCTCTTTCTTTTCCCTATTGTTGGATACCTATAGTATTGCTCGCTTCGGGCGATTTACTCCCCGAACGCGGCCGCCCTGCCCCTCACGATTCCCTGTTGACGGATATATTCAACACTGTTATACTTTTTAACGTTCATTTTACTTTACTCAATTAAACAATTAAACAAGTAAAATGGTAAAACCTTATGTGGAAGCGGGCGCGGCACTGTTCTGCGGCGTGCCTCCCCGCTTGTCCGGTTGTATTCGGCCGGAACCCCGCCTTTACGGATGGGCTGACATCAAGGTATGACTTCATGACATGTGGAGGGATTCCAATGAGTTCGCAAAAATGGGGCTTCTGGCTGCTGACCGCATTCGTGGTGGGAAACATGGTCGGATCCGGCATTTTCATGCTGCCCAATACGCTGGTGCAAGCGTCCAGTCCGCTGGCTGTGCTGCTCGCCTGGCTGCTGACCGGGTTTGGCGTGCTGATGATCGCGCTCGTCTTTGGCAACCTGTCCGTCCGCCGGCCCGATTTGACCGCCGGCCCGCAGAGCTACGCCCGCGCCATGTTTGATAATCCGCGCGCCGGAAAGATCGCCGGTTTCAGCATGGTCTGGGGGTACTGGGTGGCAAACTGGGCGGGCAATGTCGCCGTCATCACCACGTTTGCCGGGTATCTGTCCGCGTTTTTTCCGATCATGCAGGACAAAACCGTCCTGTTCTCGCTCTTTTCCTTTCAGGTGGAAAAAGGAAAGCTCACGACGTTTCTCGTCTGCACCGCGCTGCTGTGGGGCTTCCACACCTTGCTGGTGCGGGGGCTGAACGGCGCAGGCAAGCTGAACTTCCTGTCTACGGCCACCAAGGTGCTGGGATTTGTGCTGTTTATCGGCGTCTGCCTGTTTGCCTTCAATGCGGCCAACATGGGCGATTTCTACACCCCGATCACGGATGACCAGGGCGTGATTCACGGGCTGCCCAGCCAGGTGAACATGGCGATGCTGGCTACGCTGTGGGCCTTCATCGGGATTGAGTCGGCTGTCGTCCTCTCCGGACGTGCCCGCTCCCAACGCGACGTGCGGTCGGCCACGATCGCCGGGCTGCTGATTTCGCTCGTTCTGTACATGGGCATCACGTTCCTGACGATGGGGGTCCTGCCGCTCGAACAACTGCGAGAGTCGGACAAGCCGCTGGTGGACGCCTTGTCCCAAGTGATCGGCAGCACCGGCGGGACGGTCATGGCCGTGCTGGCCATCGTTTCGCTCATCGGCAGCACCATCGGTTGGCTCCTGATCGGGTCGGAGCCGCCGTTTCAAGCGGCCCGCGCCGGCATGTTCCCCGCTTCGTTCGCCAAGGTAAACGCCAGCGGAAGTCCGGTTCGCTCGCTGACCGTTACGAACCTCATGTCGCAGTTGTTTATTTTTTCGACGATTTCCGGAACGATTGCCGAAGCGTACCACTTTGTCATCACGGTGGCGACGCTGGCCATCCTCCTGCCCTACCTGGCTTCCGCCGTGTTCCAGCTCAAGCTGGTGGCTGTCGGCGAGACGTATGAACGGCAGCCGGTCGCCCGCCTCTTTGACGGCGTAGTGGCCGTGCTGGCTGCGCTGTTCTCGCTCTGGGTAATCAAGACGGGGACGGCCGACATGAAAACGCTGCTGTTCGGACTGGCTCTCTACGCGGTCGGGCTGCTGCTCTATCCGGTAATGACGCCGCGACAGACGGCGGCAGCCGCCCCTTCGCCGCAGGCAGACTCCGAACGCCATTAAAATTAAATAATAAAGAAAAAGGCATGTCCATGCGGGGCATGCCTTTTCTTTCCGGAATCGTCCATCGGCTCCATTCCCCAGCCGACGTCATGGACCACGAACAACGTGGAACATGCAAAAAACGCCTCCCGCTTCCGGGAGACGTGAATCTCGCTTGTGATGGCGGATGGGGTGGGATTTGAACCCACGAGACGGCTCAACACCGCCTACACGATTTCCAATCGTGCTCCTTCGGCCACTCGGACACCCATCCATTTTTCGTGACGATTGATAGTATACACCGTTTTTTTCGGCAAATCAATAGGGAAAATCGGCTCCAGACGAAAAAAACGTGCAGCGCGATGGACGCATGCTGCACGTTTCTGCCGTTACGCCGTCAAGACCGATTCGATGATCTCCAGCGTCTTGAGGATGTCTTGGTCGCCGATATGGCGGTGGGTGGTGAAGCGGACCACGTATTCGTCAAAATCGACGGCCCGCACGCCCCGTTCATCGAGGCGGGCCAAAAACTGCCCGGCGGTCAGTCCGGCCGATTCCGTGCGGACCAGGACGATGTTGGTCTCCACCGGCTCCACGTGCAGGCCGAGCTTGCGCAGCCCATCCGCCAGCATGCGTGCCCGGGCGTGGTCCTCCTGGAGCCGCTCCGTCATTTCCGTCAACGCGAGTATCCCGGGCGCGGCGAGGTAGCCCGCCTGCCGCAGGCCGCCGCCCAGCTTTTTGCGCCACCAGCGGGCCTCTTCGATGAATGCCCGATCGCCGGCCAGAATGGAACCGACGGGGGCGCTCAGTCCCTTGGACAAACAGACGGTGACTGAGTCGGTATGGCGGGTAAACTCCGTCACATCCCGTCTCAACGCAACGGCTGCGTTGAACAGGCGGGCTCCGTCGAGGTGAACGGCTGCCCCGTGTCGTTTGGCTGTTTCGTACACGGCCTCCATCTGTTCCGGCGCAACCACGGCGCCGCCAGCCCGGTTGTGCGTATTTTCCATGCACACCAGCCTGGTTCGCGGAAAGTGAATGTCGGCACCGCGGATGGCACGGGCCACGTCGGCCGCCTGCAGCGCGCCGCGAACCCCCGCCAGCGTCCGCGTCTGCACGCCGGCCAGCGCCGCAACCGCTCCCCCTTCGTAGTAAAAGATGTGGGAATTGGCCTCCATAATCACTTCGTCCCCGCTGACGCAGTGGGTCAGCACCGCCACCTGGTTTCCCTGGGTGCCGCTGGTGACGAACAGCGCCGCTTCCATCCCCAGTCGTTCTGCGGCGATGCTCTCCAGCCTGTTGACGGTCGGGTCCTCCCCGTACACGTCGTCTCCCACTTCCGCCTCCGCCATCGCGCGAATCATCGCTTCCGTCGGTTTGGTCACCGTGTCGCTGCGCAAATCAATGGTCATGCAGATTCCTCTCCTCTCTTCCTTCCATTTTAACACTTTGCGCATTGCACATCGATTTTCCTGTTTGGTAAGATGGAGAGGACACTTTTTTAATAGTAAGGAGACTGCCCCGCATGAATGTAAAAATCACCCGCAACGCCGCGAAGCAACTGAAAGCCGTGCTGGACCAGGAAGAAGACAAGGAGCTGAAACTGCGCGTCTACGTCACGCATAAGCACAGCGACCACGCCCACTACGGCCTGGCGCTGGACAAGCCCGGCGCCGACGACGCGGTCGTCTCCACCGACAAGGAGATCGACGTGATCGTCAGCAAGGACGAGCCTCTGCTGGACGGCGTGGTCATTGACTACCTGTACCTGCCGGAAGAAGGCTACGTCATCACCAATCCGTCCAAAGGCAATCACGGGGATCACTGATTCCAATGAAAAAGCTCTCTGCGCGACATCCTTCGCAGAGAGCTTCTTTCTTTTTTGAACAAAGCGTCCTCTATGATCTTCCGTACAACAACTCGTCGGGAACGTCCCGCAGCAGCGGGGTCATCCGCCCCGCTTCGTGCAGCATCAACAAGCGGTGAACGGGACGGGTCATCGCCACGTACAGCAGCTTGGCGTCCCACTCGCTGTCCGTGTACCGCTCCACATCCAGCAGGATCACCGCGTCAAACTGCAGCCCTTTGGTCAAATACGCCGGCATGACCGTCACGCCGCCGGGGAACCGGCTGTCTTTGGAGCCGAGCAGGACCAGCTCGCTGATCGCGCCGCGCAGCGCCTTGTACGCCTGTTTGCTCTCTTCGGCCGTCCTGGCGACGATGGCGACGGTCTGAAAGCCTTCTTCCTGCAGCTCCCGGACGAGCCGCGCTGTTTGTTCCCACTTTTCGGCCGGAGCCGCGTACGACAGCATCTTCGGCTTTTCCCCGTGCCGCAGAACCGGCTTGGCCATCACCGACTCGGGCAGGCGAATCCTGCGCAGCACCTCGTTGGCGCAGCGCATGATCTCAATCGTGGAACGATAGCTTTGCGCCAGCGTGTAGTACGCGGCGGCAGGCTGGCCAAAGACACCGCCCGTCAATTCGTCCCACGACTGCAGGCCCCGGTAGGCGTGGATGCCCTGCGCGATGTCACCCACCACGGTCAAGGACTGGCGCTTCGTCACCAGGGCGATCACGGCGATCTCCAAGGCGCTGAGATCCTGCGCCTCGTCCACCACCGTATGGTCGAACTGCTCCGCCTGTTCGAGCCCGTCCACCAGATGGCGCAGGTACAACAGCGGCGCCACGTCTTCCGGCTCGATCCGCTCTTCGGCAAACAGCGCCGCCGACGATCGGCAGACGTCCGCAATCACGCTATCCTCCACGTCATCCGGCGCCAGGCGTCTGAGCAGCGTCTCATCCGTGATCAGCTTCCGGTACGCCGCAAAGACATCCACCTGCGGGAAGGACGACAAGTACTTCTCCAGGATCTGTTCCATCATCCGCTCAAACTTTGTCAATCCCTGTTTGTCCAAATCGATCCGCATCGTTCGCAGATGGGCAAACAGTTGTTTGTTCATCTCCTGCTTCAGATGCTTGCGCAGCGCCTCGAGACGCTTTCGATAGGGCAGGTGGCCGAATGAGCCGGTAAACAGTTCCCGGATCGTCTCTCCGCTGATGGAAAAGACCTGTTGGGTCCGGCTGTAGACAAAGCTCAACTTTTTAAACGGGATCTCCGTCTCCGCCAGATAGCGCAGATAGTTGTCCAAGGCAGCCTTGCAGGCGAGCGAGCCTTTGAACCGCAGGCGGTTTTGCGTCATCTCCCGTTCCCGCCGGTCCTGTCCTTCCTCGAAAAACAGGCGCAGCAGCTTCTGCGGGTCGGTGATGCGCCAGCCTTTGGGCAGAAGCGGCTTGACCAGCTTGGCTGCCCAGTCCAGAAACGTGGCCTGCTGGACGTCATCCACACCCAGTTCCGGAAGCACGTCCGATATGTAGTTGAGAAACAGGCGGTTCGGCGCAAACACCATGAATTTTTTCGACATCATCGAGTCCTGGTAGTTGTAAATCAGGTAGGAGAGGCGGTGCAGCGCGATGGTGGTCTTCCCGCTCCCGGCCACCCCCTGGACGACGATGGGACGGTCTTTGTCCGCCCGAATGATGTCGTTTTGTTCGGACTGGATGGTCGCCACGATGTCCTTCAGCCGACTGTCGTTTGTCTGGTTCAGATTGGCGGCGAGAAACTCATCGATAAACCCTTCCTGGAGAAACTCGTCGGGATGGCCCATTTCCCGGTGGATCGTCTCCTTGACCGCCCCGTCGTAGATTCCGGTAATCTTCCCCTTTTCGATGGCAAAGTTCCGCTTCAGGCGAACTTCTCCGCGGACGATGCCCTTGTCGGTCCGGTAGAAGGCGTCCTTGCTCTCGCCGCTGTAGTAGAGGCCGGCAATCGGAGCACGCCAGTCCACGACCAGCGCATCAAACGTATCGCTCCGGACGATCCCGCGCTTGCCGATATAGACGATGTCCAGCTCGTACGTCTCGTCCTTGAGAAAGTCCACCCGGCCGAAGTACGGTTTGTCCTTCCCTTGGTCTTCCAGATACCGCAGTTCCTTGGCCTTTTTGTAAGCGACCACCTGCTTCACGTAGTCGTCGGTCACTTCCCGAACTTCTTCGCGCAGCATCTCGATCTCCCGTTCGATGGCGGACACCGTTTCATCCAGCCGTTTTTGTTCCTGTTCGTAATCCGGATGCCGAATCGTCACGTCCATCCTCCTTTCACTTCGAACGCGGCTGGCTCAGCCCACATGCCGGCCCAGCCAGACCCCGGCTCCGCAGGCCAACAGGCCAATGCCTACGCTGAGCAGCACATACGCCAATCCGCGTCCGATGTTCCCGTCTCCGAAAAAGGTGACCACCTCCAGAGAAAAGGTGGAAAAGGTCGTAAAGCCGCCCAACAGCCCGGTGGTGAAGAGCAGGTACAGCTCCGGCGAGAGAAACCCCCGCTCCTTTCCCCAGGCGTACAAGAGCCCGATGCAAAACGAACCCACAACGTTGGCCGCCCACGTACCTGCCGGCCAGCCCGGCTGGTTCATCACCAAGCCCAATCCGTACCGCATGATTGATCCCACGGCGCCGCCCACTGCGACAACCAGCCACGACATGCGCATTCCTCCCTGTTCGGCCCATTTCGTCGTAGAAAAAGACATCCAAGCGTCATGCGTGGATGCCTTCCTGTGCCAGTACACGTTATCTTAATGTTTGGGACCGTTTTCTTCAAGATCTTCCACATAGCGGATCGATTCCAGGTTGGCCCGCAGGGACGCCTTGACAGCATCGATGTACTTGCGCCGCAGCGCCTGCTGCTCCTGTTTTTCTTCGTCGGTCAGGCCCTCTTCGCGGGATTTCTTGGCCAACTCGTTGATCCGTTTGATTTCCGCGTCGGTTACCACAGCCTCTCCCCCTACTCTCGATAATGCCGCTCTATTATAACACATCGGCGGCACAACGCAAACGAAAGGAAATACTTGGGCCTGCTCCGCTGCCTGCGCTGCCGTCTACTCTCCGACGGGAACAGCCAGGCGCTGTCCGGGGTAAATGTTGGAGTTGTCCAGCCGGTTCATCTTTTTGATCGCGTACACCAGTTCACGCACTTCCATGCCGGCTTCGTCCTGGTACTGGACGGCAATTTTCCACAAGCTGTCCCCCGGCTGAACCGTCACTTCCTTCACGGGAACGACCGACGCCGACTCGGATGCGAACACAAGTTCTGTCAAGAAGTAAAAAAAGAGAGAGAATACCACGAAAAACACCAATGCTTGACCGCGTGTCACACCGATGCGGCTGCGGCGCTCCGGTTTTTTGGCAAAGCGGTTGTGTGCGGAAATTGCATGCATGATACCATCCCCCTGCAAACATACGTTCTATCGTCTTGTTCTCATCATAATGCGAACATGTGTTTTGTGTCAAGTTGAAATCGAACTTATGTTTGTCGAACGCAAGATCCCATGGTATAATATAGAAAACATGTTCGAGAAAACAGGGGTGTGGTCCATGTCCAAGCTATCCAATAGACAACAAGCCATTATCGACTTCATTCGCAAGGAAGTCCGCGACAAGGGGTATCCTCCGTCCGTTCGGGAAATCGGCGAGGCCGTCGGGCTGGCCTCCAGCTCCACCGTCCACGGTCACCTGGCCCGGCTGGAAAAGAAGGGGCTGATCCGGCGCGATCCCACCAAGCCGCGCGCGATTGAGCTGTTGACCGATGGCGACCGCTACCAGGAGGACTTCGAAGAATCCGTCGTTCGTGTGCCCGTCATCGGGAAGGTAACGGCAGGGCAGCCGATTACGGCGGTGGAACACGTCGAGGATTACTTTCCCCTGCCGGAGCACATCGTCACCTCGGACAAGGTGTACATGCTCCGCGTGTCGGGCGACAGCATGATCGAGGCGGGCATCCTCGACGGCGACTACGTCATCGTGCGCCAGCAAAACGTGGCCAACAACGGCGACATCGTCGTGGCCATGACCGATGAGGACGAAGCCACCGTCAAGCGCTTCTTCAAGGAAAAAAACCACTTCCGCCTGCAGCCGGAAAACTCCACGATGGAACCGATCATTCTGGACTCGGTCACGATTCTGGGGAAAGTGATCGGGGTGTACCGGTTGATTCACTAGCAAAAGGAGGAGCCCGTATCTTTCCCGACCGTAGGCGAAAGATACGGGCTCCTTTCTGTGTATCGTCGCGGTCAGACCGGAACGATCCGGGGCAGGGGTTGCATCCCGCTGCCCATTCGATTCACGGGCCTACAAGGCGGCGATGAAGAACCAAATGATCATCACGATTTGCAGGACGACCTTGACGACCGCGCTGCCGAGAAATCCGACGAGCGATCCCACGCCCGCCTTAACCGCCCGCTCAAGCGGTTGGTTGGAGACGAACAGCTCCACCAGCACCACAAACAGGAACGGCAGGATCAGCATCCCGAACGGCGGAAACAGGAAAATCCCGAGAAAAATGCCGACCGCCGCGGCAATCGACGACCACTTGGAACCGCCGTACCGCTTCACGAAGTACATGTTGGTCAGCAAATCGGCTCCGTACAGCAGCAAGCTCAGCACCGCCATCCCCCACCAGAACGACGCCGGCAGCCCGGCTCCCGGTTCGGCGAGGACAAAGTGGTACAGCAGGAACCCTGCCCACAGCAATATCGTATCCGGCAAAACCGGCAGAAAAATACCGGCGATGCTTGCGACAAACAACGCCACGATGACGATCCACAGCAGTATCTCCATCGGGTACACTCCTTTCTGTAAGGATATACGGATCAGGGCGCCATCCGTTGCATCATTCTTTTCATCCTTGTCCACATTGTTGCCTGATCAGCCCCGTCCGAACCCCGGCGGTACGGGCAGACGGCGCTGACAGACGAGAGGAGCGATTCCAGTGATCATTCGCCATGCAAACGAATCCGACTATGTGTCGGTCATCCACGTGATCAACGACTGGTGGGGCGGACGGCAGATGGCCGACATGCTGCCCAAGCTGTTTTTTCAGCATTTTCAAACGAGCAGCTTTATCGCCGAACAGGACAACGAGATGATCGGCTTTCTGGTCGGCTTCCTTTCCCAGACCTACCCGGATGAAGCATACATCCATTTCGTCGGGGTACATCCGGCCTATCGCCGGATGGGAGTCGCCCGCCGCTTGTACGAACAGTTCTTTTCCGTGGCGGCCCGGCACGGCCGCACGACGGTCCGCTGCATCACGTCGCCCGTCAATCAAACCTCCATCCGTTTCCACACGCGTATGGGCTTTTCGATCGAGCCGGGCGATGGCGAAGTGGACGGCATCCCCTACACGTCCAATTACGACGGCCGGGGGCATGACCGCGTCCTGTTTGTCAAAACGCTTCCCCCGCAGGAGGAAGACTGAGGTGAACAACTGGCACGACCTCACGTATCTGCAAGCGGGAACCCCCCGACAGCGCGCCGCCTGGGAGGCCATCCACCGCTTGGGCATCATGGAGCGGCTGCAGGCATACCAGCCGGTGCTGGCGGGAACGATTCCGCTGGACATCGACGTGGCGGACAGCGATCTGGACGTGATCTGCTGCGCGAGCGATTTGGACGAATTCGATCGCTTCGTTCGCGATGCGTTTGGCCGGCAGGACGGCTTTTCCCAGCAACGCTGTGACGTCAACGGCGTGCCGTCCAGCGTCACTTCCTTTTGGCACGGCGGATTTGCGTTCGAACTGTTCGCCCAGCCCGTACCCGCCGATCGGCAAAACGCCTACCGCCACATGGTGATGGAGGCCCGCCTGCTGGCCCTCTCCGGCGAACAGGCCAGAGAGGGTATCCGGGAGCTGAAGCGGAACGGAATGAAAACGGAGCCTGCGTTCGCCCGCTATTTCGGCATTCCCGGCGACGATCCCTATCAAGCCCTGCTGGAGTGGGAACGGTACAGCGACGCGGAGCTGGCGGAACTCATACAAAAAAGAACCTGATGACGTCATCCGTCACCAGGTTCTTTTTTCGTTGTATGCCGATCAATAGGTGGTCATGTACTGTTCGCGCTCCCAATCGTGGACGCGGGTGCGGAACATATCCCATTCGATTTCTTTCGCCTCGATGAAGTGGATCAGGGCATGCTCGCCCAGCGCTTCGCAGATGACCGGATCGGCCTTCAGGCACTCGATCGCTTCCTTCAAGGTAGCCGGCAGGCTTTCGATGCCGGCAGCTTCGCGCTCTTCCTCGGTCATCACGTAGATGTTGCGATCCACCGCTGCGGGCAGCTCCATTTTGTTCTTGATTCCGTTCAGCCCTGCTTTCAGCATGACGGCGAGGGCCAGGTACGGGTTGGCAGCCGGGTCCGGGTTGCGCACTTCGATCCGCGTGCTCAAACCGCGGGAAGCCGGGATGCGCACCAGCGGCGAACGGTTTTTCGCCGACCAGGCCACGTAGCACGGCGCTTCATAGCCGGGCACCAGACGCTTGTAGGAGTTCACCAGCGGGTTGGTGATGGCCGCAAATCCGCGGGCATGGTGCAGGATGCCGGCCAGGTAGTGTTTGGCTGTCTGGCTCAGGCCCAGCGGGTCGGATTCGTCGTAGAACGCATTTTCGCTGCCGCGGAAGAGAGATTGGTGAGCGTGCATGCCGGAACCGTTTACGCCAAACAGCGGCTTGGGCATGAACGTTGCGTGCAGACCGTGCTGACGGGCAATGGTCTTGACCACCAGTTTGAAGGTGACGATCTGGTCAGCCGCCTGCAGCGCGTCGGCGTACTTGAAGTCAATTTCGTGCTGGCCGGGCGCTACCTCATGGTGGGACGCTTCAATTTCGAAGCCCATTTTTTCCAGGGTGAGGACGATGTCGCGGCGACAGTTTTCGCCGAGGTCGAGCGGCGCGAAGTCAAAGTACCCGCCCTGGTCGTTCAGATCGAGCGTCGGCTCCCCTTTCTCGTCAATCTTGAACAGGAAGAACTCCGGTTCCGGACCGACGTTGAAAGCGGTGAAGCCCATCTCTTGCGCTTCCTTCAGCGCACGCTTCAGGATGTAGCGCGGATCCCCTTCAAACGGGGTGCCGTCCGGCATGTAGACATCGCAAATCAGACGGGCCACTTTGCCGTGCTCGGTGCCCCACGGGAAGACTACCCAGGTATCCAGGTCCGGCACCAGGTACATGTCGGATTCCTCGATGCGCACGAAGCCCTCGATGGACGAACCGTCGAACATCATTTTGTTGTCCAGCGCCTTGGGCAGTTGGGAGAGCGGAATCTCCACGTTTTTGATGACCCCCATCAGGTCGGTAAACTGCAGGCGGATGTACCTGACATCCTCCTCTTGGGCCAGACGCATAATGTCTTCCTTGGTGTACTTGCTCACGATCTCTCCTCCTATCGCTTACGTTGTCTTGTATTAGTGGAAGAAGCGGGAAAGCTCTCCACGTATCAACGCATTCTCGCCGTGGCGAGCAGCGTTGTTGAACAAAATTTGCTGCTTCAGAAGCTGATGCAGTTCCTTTTCGGACATTTCCTTCCGCTTGGCCTCGGACGTGGCGGTGATCTCCGTTTTTTCCGGGGCGGGCTGCTGAAGCTGCAGCACCTGCTTGATGCCGGCGATGTTGAGTCCTTTTTCGATCAGCGCCTTGATTTCCAGCAAGCGATCGACGTCGTTAAAGGAGAAGAGTCGCTGCTTCCCTTCCGTTCGTGCCGGCTGGATCAGTCCGTTTTGCTCGTAATAACGGATCTGCCGCGCGGTCAGATCGGTCAGCTTCATGACGATCCCGATCGGGAAGAGTGCCATGTTCCGACGAATGTCATCACTCATGACGTGTCCCTCCTCTTCTCTTCGCAAATTCCTTGGTTGTATTGTAAGGCTTTTCAAGAATACTGTCAATGGATGTGAGAAAAGATTACACAAAATGATGCATGTACAAGCCAGCAAAAGCGAAAAAACGGGAAGCGTCTCTCGCGACGCTTCCCGCTTTTTGGGCACCCGTTTTTTGGGTAATCGGTTCGTTTACGCGGTCTACGCGGTCGGAAGTTCCAGCAGCCCTTTTTCCAACAGGAGGTCCAGCGCGGTCAGAATGCCGACCTTGACGTGGGAGTAGGTCAAGCCGCCCTGCACGAAGCCCAGGTACGGCGGACGGATCGGACCGTCGGCGGAAAACTCGATGCTCGCCCCCTGGATGAATGTACCGGCCGCCATGATGACCGGATCGGCGTAGCCGGGCATTTCACTCGGATAGGGGGTGACGTGGGAATCGACCGGGGCCGCCTTCTGGATTCCCTGGCAAAACGCGATCAGCCGCTCCGCCGAGCCGAATTCAACTGATTGAATCAGGTCGGTGCGCGGCTCGTGCCACAGCGGGTTGGTCCGGAAGCCCAGCCGCTCCAACAGCGCGGAAGAGAAGATCGCCCCTTTGAGCGCTTCGCCCACCACGTGGGGAGCGAGGAAAAAGCCCTGGTACATTTCCAGCAGGGAGTACAGCGACGCCCCTCCTTCCGCGCCGATGCCGGGCGCGGCCATCCGGTAGGACGCGAGCTTTACCAGGTCCTTTCTGCCGACGATGTATCCGCCGGTCTTGACCAGGCCGCCGCCCGGGTTTTTGATCAGCGAACCGGCCATGATGTCCGCGCCCACCTGCAGCGGCTCCCGCTCCTCGGTAAATTCGCCGTAGCAGTTGTCCACGAAGACGATCAGTTCCGGATTCCGCTCTTTGACAAAGCGGATCATCTCTTCCAGTTTGGCGATGGTAAACGACGGGCGGTCGGCGTATCCACGCGACCGCTGAATGCCGATCACCTTCGTCTTCGGGGTGATCGCCTCGGCCACCGCGGGGAAGTCAATCTCGCCCTCCGGCGTCAGCGGCACGTAGCGGTACCCGATGCCGTAATCCTTCAGTGAGCCCTGCCCCTCGCCGCGCACGCCCACCACTTCTTCCAGCGTGTCGTACGGCTTGCCGGTGATGTACAGCAGTTCGTCGCCGGGGCGGAGCAGGCCGAACAGGCAGATCGCGATGGCGTGCGTGCCGGAGATGATGTGCGGCCGCACCAGGGCCGCCTCCCCGCCAAACACGTCCGCGTAAATCGACTCCAGCGTCGAACGGCCCGCGTCGTCGTAGCCGTACCCCGTCGACGGGGCAAAGTGAAACTCGTTTACTTCATGCTTTTGAAAAGAACGGAGCACCTTCAACTGGTTGTAGTCGACCAGGGCGGCAATCTCCTGATGCCGCCCGGCAATCATCGCTTCCACTTCCTGCACGATCGGGCGCAGCCGTTCTCCATGGGTGAATAATGAAAACATCGTCGTTCCTACCAACTCTCTTCTGCAATCTCTGGCTTGTCCAGGAGGAATGGGACGACTTTCCCGTAGATGGGATGGTCCCGGTTGATGCGTACGGTAATCAGATAAGCGGCATCCGCTTCGTCAAACGCCTGTTCCATCTCGACGCCTTCGCGGTGCAGCAGTGACACGATGTCCCCGCGCTCCACCGGCACTTTCAGCGTGATCCGGTCGAAGGAAGCGTAGACGTACGATTCGATGCGCTCCAACAGCCGCTTCAGGTCGTCGTCCCGCAGCGCGGAGATGAGAATGGCATCGTCCACCGGCGGCAGGTACGTGCCCTCGCGGATCAAATCCGCCTTGTTGAACACCACGAGCTGCGGGATGTCGTCCGCCTTCAGCTCGCGCAGGATGCGCTCCACCACTTCCATGTGGATTTCCAGGTCGGGATGGTGGCTGTCTACCACGTGCAGGATCAGATCGGCTTCCTGGACGCCTTCCAGCGTGGAGCGGAAAGCCGCCACCAGCGTTGTCGGCAAATCCTGGATAAACCCGACGGTATCGGTGAGAAGCACGTCCATGCCGCTTGGCAGGGAAAGCTGCCGCGTCGTCGGGTCGAGGGTGGCAAACAGTTTGTCTTCCTGCAGGGTGTCCGCGGAGGTCAGCCGGTTTAACAGGGTGGATTTGCCGGCGTTGGTGTAGCCGACCAGCGCAATTTGATAGACGCTGTTTTTCTTGCGCCGCTCCCGGTGAAGTTGGCGGGTGCGCACGATGTCGGCCAACTGCTGTTTCAGCTCGCTGATTCGCCGCCTGATGTGACGGCGGTCGCTCTCCAGCTTGGTCTCCCCGGGCCCCCGCGTGCCGATCCCGCCGCCCAGGCGGGAGAGTTGCCTGCCCTGTCCCGCCAGGCGCGGCAGCAGGTAATTGTACTGGGCCAGTTCCACCTGGATCTTGCCCTCCCGGGACTGCGCCCGTCCGGCGAAGATGTCCAGGATCAACTGGGTGCGGTCGATCACCTTGCAGTCGAACACCGTGTCCAGGTTGCGGGTCTGGCTGGGCGACAGCTCGTCGTTGAAGATGACCAGATCCACGTCCAGCTCCCGGGCGCGGTGGGCGATCTCCTGAATCTTGCCGCTGCCCAGATACCAGGCGGGATCGATGCGCTCGCGGTTTTGCGTGACCACGTCGAGCACGTCGACGCCGGCCGTCCGCGCCAGCTCGTGCAGTTCCTCCATCGAGAGACGTGCCCGCTCCGCATCGCGATTATCCAAAAAACAGCCGACCAGGATGGCTGTTTCGACACGTTTGATCACATCGTCCACGAATTCACGTCCTTTCCACCCTATCATACCACAATTCGTCCGGGATGTTAGGAAGCGGACCAGACAAAATCCTCCGGCTGCAGCGTCATCACGTCATCGCGCGTCGGTTCCGGCACGGCCAAGAGCCGCACCGCCTGTTTGCGGATGGCCTGTTCAATGGCATTTCGAACGTAGCGGGCATTGCTGAAATTGACTTCAAACACGTCGTGGCGCTTGCGCATCAGATGCTGTCGCAACTTTTCCTTGGCGGAGGGGGACAGCCGGTATTCCTTTCCCTCCACCATCGACTCGGCAATGCTGATCAGTTCGTCTACCGTGTAGTCGGCAAACCGCAGTTGAATGGGAAAGCGGGAAGGCAAACCGGGATTCAGCTCCAGAAACGCGTCCATTTCATCGGTATAGCCGGCCAGAATGCAGACAAAATCGTTGCCGTGGTCCTCCAGCGCTTTTGTCAGACAATCGATCGCTTCCTTGCCAAAATCCTTTTCCCCGCCGCGCGCCAGGGAGTACGCTTCGTCGATGAACAGAATGCCGCCGAGCGCCTTTTTGATGAGGTCGCGCGTCTTTTGCGCGGTATGGCCGATAAATTCGCCGACCAGATCGGCCCGCTCCACCTCGATCAGGTGTCCCTTGCTCAAAATGCCCATTTCGCGAAAGAGTTTGCCAAACAATCGGGCGACCGTCGTCTTTCCGGTGCCCGGATTTCCTTTGAACACCATGTGGTATACCTGCTTCTCCAGCTTCAGGTTGTGCTTTTCCCGCTCCTTGTTCAACCTGAGCAGCGCGTGGATCTCGTACATCAGCTTTTTGGCTTCACGCAAACCGATCAGCCGCTCCAGCTCGTCGAAGGCAGCGGCCACATTGCCGGGGGCGGTGGTACGTACCGTGTCGGCCAGCGTTTCCGGACGTTTGACCTTTTCCGGCCGGCGAAACACCACCTGGATGCGGTGCGGAGCCTTGTCTGCCATCGAATCAGCCGGCGGTTGATTGCCCGACGGTTTCACCAGCGATCACCTGCCTCATGGTCATACCTTAGTATACTCATGGGGCTGGCAAACCTGCCCATTTTTTTCTACAGGGCCGGGTACCTGTTGTGGGCACCTGCCGGACCAAACCGGTCGAACAGCAACGACATGACGAGCAGACCGGCCATGCAGCCGGACAGAAGCGGCACGATGCCGCCCAGCAGACGCGCCATCGGCCATGCGCCGCCAGCGCTCCATCCCCACGCGGCGGCCGCGAGCAGGCCGCAGCCTCCCACGCCCAGCCAATACAGCCATTTTGTCCGGGCCGGAAGACTTCTCCCGCCGCCACCTGCAGCCGCTCCCCGACGCGCCGCCAGCCAGAGTGTCAGCGCAATCAGCGACAAGCCGGTGAGCGTACTGCCGTGCTGCAGCATCTTGTAGACGGGAACGTCCAAGCCCGTCCACGGCACCGGTACCCGCTGTTGAAGAAGCGGAAGGCGGCTGACCATGAACCCCCCCTGATGGGTAAACGCGTCCCAGACGATATGGGTGAGGCTCCCGATCACCGCCGAATAGGAAAAGACCAGCCCATCACGCAGCGAGCCGATGCCCCAGGGCTTGGCCGCAGCGTACCCCAATCCCCGGTCAAACGGGGCGGGCAGGCAGGCGACCAGGGGGCGCTTGACGATTCGGTGAAAGAGAACGGCCAGCAGCAAAGCGACGGGCAGATCAAACACAATCAGGCCAAGCAGGGAATGGCTGACTGTGCTGTACGGCCTCAGCCGGAAAAAGTATTCAAAATCGGGAGCCATGCTGCCGAAGACCAGCGCGGTAAAGGACAGCCAGCGAACGCGCCAAAAGGGCAAAACGATCGCCGGGTGGGCGAACGTGAACGGCAAGGACCTCACTCTCCATAATATATGTTATGTAAACAACTAGACTGATTCGACCAGTCTCCTGCTTTTGCTTTTTTTCGCGTGCCGGAACCCAGAAACCTGTCCCCGGCAGTGAAAAAGCCCGGATGGCTAAGATCCCGGCTTCGTTGGTGTGACGCTATGCTTGCTGATTGTTTTCTTGGGACATGAGCGACACGGGACGCTGCGGCGTAAACGTGGAAATGGCATGCTTGTAAACAAGCTGCTGTTTTCCTTCGCTGTCGATCACGATGGTAAAGTTGTCAAACGCTTTGATGTAGCCGCGCAGTTGAAAACCGTTTACCAGGTAGATGGTGACAGCGATGTTCTCCTTCCGCAAGTGGTTCAGGAACGTATCTTGAATGTTGATCGACTGTTTCATGTTCATTACCCCCTAAAAGGACTTGTATGTTATATATTCGGCAATCGATGAAACTTTCCTGCCAATATCTGCTTGATTGTTTGCACGATCTTCGGGCGCTCGGCGGGATCGGTCAGATCGAACCACTGTACCTCCGACATGCGCCGAAACCAGGACAACTGGCGCTTGGCAAAATGGCGGGTCCGCTGCTTGATGTCGTTGACCGCCTTCTCCAGCGTAATCTCTCCGTACAAATACGGAATCAGTTCCTTGTAGCCCAGCCCCTGCATCGACGTAAGCGCCGAACTGTAGCCTTGATCCAACAGACGGCGCACCTCTTCAACCAGACCGGCTTCCAGCATCTTGTCCACGCGTTGGTTGATGCGCTCGTACAGCACTTGCCGATCCATCGTCAATCCGATCATCAGCAAATCGTACGGGGAATGCTCGGCCCGATGTTGAAAATCGGACATTTTGGTGCCGGTCAATTCATAAATTTCCAAGGCGCGGATCACCCGTTTCACATCGTTGGGGTGAAGCCGTTCCGCTGTCAGCGGATCGATCGCGGCGAGCCGCCGGTGAAGTGCCTCCACTCCCTCCGTTTCGGCCAGGCGCTGCAGCCGGCTGCGCAGCTCCGGGTCCTGCTCCGCCTGGGCGAATTGAAAGCGATGGGTGACCGACTCGATGTAGAGACCGGTGCCGCCGACGATAAACGGCAGCTTCCCGCGCGCGTTGATCTCGGTGATCAGCCGGGTCGCCGCTTCCTGAAACAGCGCCACGGAGTATTCTTCATCCGGATCGATGATGTCGATCAGGTGGTGCGGCACGCGCGCCCGCTCTTCCGGCGTCGCCTTGGCCGTCCCGATATCCATGCCGCGGTAGACCTGCATGGAATCGCCGGAAATGATCTCGCCGTCAAACTGTTCGGCCAGCTCGAGGCTCAACTCCGTTTTGCCCACGGCGGTCGGGCCGACGATCACGACCAGTTTTTCTTTTGGTGGCAAAGTCACTCCCCTCCATCTGTCTCTTTATAGCTGTACACGACCTGGTGGCCGCGCGTGCGAAACGGGGTAAACCCGAACCGCTCGTACAGCCGTCCCGCCTTGCCTTCCTTCAGGACGACGCGCCGTTTGGCAACCCTGAGCGCCTCCGCCACCGCCTCCGCGTCCAGCGGAGCCATGTTGGCGTGCTCGCGGATGCCGGCAATCCCGGTGGAGTCGTGCACCGTCCGCACAAACATCGGGTCGAAGTAGACCACGTCAAACGAGCGGTCCGGCAGGCCTTTCAGGATGTCGAGATGGTGCCCGTGCCGCACTTCGATTCGGCTCATGGCCTCGCGCAGCGCCTCCGAGTCGGCCGGATAGTGGCGCAATCCGTCTGCGACCAGAATCGCGATGCGCTTTTCCGACTCGATCCCGACGACCCGGCCGGTTGGGCCGACAGCGTGGGCAAAGACGATCGCGTCGGCGCCGAGGCCGAGCGTGGCGTCCAGCACGCGGTCTCCTGGGTGAATTTGGCAAGCGGCAAGCATAGTATCAGTATCACCGCGCTCCAGGCGCTTTATACGAAAGGCGGCCGTGTTCGGATGAAAAAAGAACGGGCGCTTTCCTTCCGCTTCCAGGCGGGCCCCTTTGGCGGTGACGATCAGCACTTCCGCCTCTCCGTAGCGCCGGCGCAGCTCCTCAATCGAACTGCCGCCCCGCTCGACGACCGGCAGTCCAAACTGCGCAGCCAGTTCGGCCGCGTGGCGGCGCGTCTCCTCGCTGGGTTCCAGTCCGGTGGTAATCAGCATCTACATCACCCGTTTGAACATTTTCTCCAAATCGTAGCTGGAGAAGTGGATGACGATCGGCCGCCCGTGCGGACACGTAAACGGACTGGTCGTTTCGCGGAGCTGGTTCAGCAGGCTTTCCATCTCCGCATGGGTCAGATAGCGGTTGGCCTTGATCGCCGCCTTGCAGGACATCATGATCGCGGCCTTCTCGCGCATCGCCCGTATGTCCACCTGAGCCGCCTCGCCCGTCTCCAGCACAAACTGGATCAGCTCTTCGATCACTTCCAGCTCGCTTCCCTCCGGAAACCAGTGAGGATGGGCCCGCACGATGAACGTGCGGCCGCCAAACGACTCGATGTCAAGGCCAAACGATCGCAGCAGGGGCAGCTTTTTCTCCAGCTTCACCGCTTCCTGGGCCGTGCACTCCACGGTGTGGGGGAAGAGCAGCATCTGGCTGGCGACGCTCTCCTGCTTCAGTTTTTCCATGAAGTACTCGTAGAAAATCCGCTCCTGCGCGGCGTGCTGGTCAATCAGATACATGCCGTCGTCGTTCTGCGCCACGATGTAGGTGCCGTGTACCTGCCCGACCGGAAAGAGCAGCGGCACGGCCGATGTATCGCCTCCGGGCTCTGCTGTGGCCCGTTCCGTCTCGGGAGCGTAGAGAGGCTCGGCAGCAGGCGGCTCTGTCCCCAGGCCTGCTTCCGTCACCGGCGCAGGTTCTGCCGGCGCAAGGGGCGCCGCTTGCCGATCGGCCGCCGGAGTTTCCAGCCCGCCGGCTGCCCCGGACGGCGCGTTTCCCTCTCTATGAGACGTGCCAAGGGCCTCCGAAGTTGCGGTCATTCCTCCCGCTGCCTGATTTTCCTGCAGCGAAACGGCCGCGGACCGCTCCTGCGAAAGGCCCGCGTACTCCCCGGCGGTTTCCTTTACGACGGAGACGTCAGCGGGCGCGGTCCCGCCTGGATGCGGGGATGGCTCTTGTGACGGGGCCTCCTGTCTTGCCAGCCACTCCCGCAAACGCGGACTGGCCTGAAGATCAACGGCGCGGGGGATGCCCGGGCTGCTCACCGCTCCCGGTTTGGGGAGCTGGAGGTCAAACTGCGGCTGCACCACCTGCTCCACCACTTTCGCCCTGCGCTCTGCCGCCATCGGCCGGACAATCTCCAGCCCCTGGCGCAGCGTCTCCCGGACGGAGCGTTCGATGGCGCCTACCAGCTCGTCTTCCTTGCTGAAACGAACCTCCAGCTTGGCGGGATGGACGTTGACGTCGACGAGCGACGGGTCCATCTCGATCTGCAGCGTGACGATCGGATAGCGGCCGACCGGCAGCAGCGTGTGATAGCCGCGCAGGATGGCGTTGTTCAGGCCAAAGTGGCGGACGTACCGGCCGTTGACCAGCGTGGACAGGTAGGAGCGGTTGGCCCGCGTCACTTCCGTTTTGGAGACGAAGCCCGACCAGCGGAAGTCCAGTGTCTCCCCGCTGATCGGCAGCAGCAGCTTGGCCACCTGCACGCCGTAAATCGCCGCCATCACGTGCAGCAGCTTGCCGTCGCCGGAGGTCTGCAGGAGCACTTTGCCGTTGTGCGTCAGGGTAAAGGCGATGGACGGATACGTCAGCGCCAGCCGGTTGACGTAGTCGGAAATATGGCCGATTTCGGTGGCGATCGACTTCATGTACTTCAGCCGGGCCGGCGTGTTGTAAAACAGGTCGCGCACGCGAATGTCCGTCCCTTTGACCGCGGCGGCGTCGGCTACCTCCGTAATGGTTCCGCCCTCAATCGTCAGGCGCGTCCCCACCTGGCTGCTGGAGGGGCTGCTCGTCAGCTCCATCCGGGAGACAGCCGCGATGCTGGGCAGGGCCTCGCCGCGAAACCCCAGGGTACGAATCCGGAACAGGTCGCGCGTCGTGCGAATCTTGCTGGTCGCGTGCCGTTCAAAGGCCAGTTGGCAGTCTTCCCGGTCCATGCCGTGGCCGTTGTCCACCACGCGGATGAGCTGCAGCCCGCCTTCTTCCACGTGCACCTCGACCGCGCTTGCCCCGGCGTCCACCGCGTTTTCCACCAGTTCTTTCACGACCGAAGCCGGCCTCTCCACCACTTCGCCGGCGGCGATCATGTTGGCGAGATGCTCGTCCAGCACTTGAATGTGTCCCATCGGTCTCCTCCTTGGATCGGCCCGTTACGTTTTTTTCAGGCGCTGTTTCCACTCATACAGCTTCAGCATGGCTTCCATCGGCGTCATCTGGTTCAAATCCAGCTCGCGCAGCTCCGCCGTCACCGCTTCTTCCTCCGGCGACAGGCGGGACGCAGGCTCTTCCTGCCCCGCGGCCGCAGGAGCCGCCCACAGCGCGTCCAAGGTCATCTGCACGTCCTGCGCCGATGCGGCGGCGGCTCCCGCCTCCAGTCCGGCGAGAATCTCCCGCGCCCGCTCAATCACCCGGCCGGGCATCTCTGCCAGTTCGGCCACGTGGATGCCGTAGCTTTTGTCCGCCCGTCCCGGCTCGATTTTGTGCAGGAACAAGAGCTTGCCGTCACGCTCTTCGCAGCGGGCGTGCACATTGACCACGCCGGGCAGCGACTCTTCCAGGCCGGTCAGCTCGTGATAGTGCGTGGAAAAGAGCGTCTTGGCCCCGATCTTTTCCCGGATGTACTCGATCACCGCCTGCGCCAGCGCCATCCCGTCGTAGGTGGACGTGCCGCGGCCGATCTCGTCCAGCAGGATCAGGCTTTGCGCCGTCGCTTTCTGCAGGGCGTGCTTGGTCTCCAGCATTTCCACCATGAAGGTGCTGTGTCCGCCGACCAGGTCGTCGGCCGCCCCGATCCGGGTAAAAATCTGGTCCACCAGCGACAATTTCGCCGCTTTCGCCGGAACAAAGCAGCCGATCTGCGCCATGATGACGATCAGCGCGATCTGGCGCATGTAGGTGCTCTTCCCGGCCATGTTCGGGCCGGTGATGAGCAGGATCTGCCGGTCCGACTGGTTCATCTCCACGTCGTTGGCGACGTACTTTTCCCGATCCAGCACCGCTTCCACGACCGGATGGCGCCCTTCGCGGATGATGCACTCGCCGGTCGTGACAAGTTCGGGCCGCACGTAGCCGCGCTCATCGCTGACGGTGGCAAACGCCTGCAGCACGTCCACGGCGGCAATCCGTTCGGCCAGCCCCTGCAGGCGGGGAATGTGGTTGGCCACTTCGCTGCGGATCGCGGTAAACAACTGGTATTCCAGCTCCACCATCTTTTCTTCCGCTTCCAGGATGAGCGCCTCTTTTTCCTTCAGCTCCGGGGTGATGAACCGCTCGGCGTTGGCCAGCGTCTGCTTGCGCTCGTAGCGGCCGGCCGGCACGTTTGCCAGGTTGGCGCGGGACACCTCGATGTAGTAGCCGAACACCTTGTTGAAGCCTACCTTCAGCGAGCGGATGCCGGTCGCTTCCCGCTCCGCCTGTTCCAGTTGGGCAATCCAGTTCTTGCCTTCGCGGCTTGCCGTGTGCAGCTTGTCCAGGTACTCGTCGTATCCGGGCCGGATCAAACCGCCTTCGCGCACGGAAACCGGCGGGTCGTCAACCAGCGCCGACCGCAGAAAGGCGGCGATGTCGGCACACTCGTCCATCCCTTCGGCCAGCTCGGCCAGCACCGGGGAACCGGCGTTCAGCAGAAGCTGCCGCAGTTCGGGCACCGCCTCCAGCGACAGGCGAAGCTGCACCAGGTCGCGGGCGTTGGCGTTGCCGTACGAGACGCGTCCCGCCAAACGCTCCAAATCGTAGACACGATCCAGGCAGGCGCGGACGTCGGAGCGCAAGAGCATATCCCCTTTCAAATGGTCCACGGCGTCCAGCCGCGCTTCCAGTTCGCTCTTGTTCAAAAGCGGCCGCTCGATCCAGCGGCGCAGGAGGCGTCCGCCCATGGCCGTCTCCGTACGGTCCAAAAGCCACAGCAGAGAGCCTTTTTTGGTCTTGTCCCGAATGGTTTCGGTCAGCTCCAGGTTGCGCCGGGAAAAGCTGTCCATCTGCAGGTACTGTTTGGCGTCATAGCGCTTGATCAGCCGCATGTGGGTCAGGCTGCGCTTCTGCGTGGAACCGATGTAGTGCAGGAGCGCGTTAACGGCGAGGCGCATCGCCAGATCCAGCTCGCGCGCCTGATCCTGATACTGCCGGTCGACGGCAAACGCGTCCACCGCCCCGGCTTCTATGTACGTGACGGGAATGTCGGGCTTCAGGTCCTGCGGCAGGCCACACACCACCAGTTCCTTCGGCCGGTACTGCATCGCCTCGTCCAGCGCGGCTCCCGCCTTGCCGAACAGCGAGGTGACGTACATCTCGCCCGTGCTCATGTCGCAGGCGGCGACGCCCATCCGGCCGTCCGCCTCGGCGATCGCCGCCATGTAGTTGTTCTCCTTGTCCGTCAGCCATTTCCCCTCCATCATGGTTCCCGGGGTAATGACGCGGGTCACTTCGCGGCGGACGACGCCTTTCGCCTCTTTCGGGTCTTCCACCTGTTCGCAGACGGCCACCTTGTAGCCTTTTTTCAAAAGCTCGGCGATATAGGCGTCGGCCGAGTGATGCGGTACGCCGCACATCGGGATACGCTCGTCCCCGCCGCCGTCCCGCCCGGTCAGCGTGATCTCCAGCTCACGCGAGGCGGTGATGGCATCGTCGAAAAACAGTTCGTAAAAATCGCCTAAACGAAAAAATAAGAAAGTATCCGGGTACTCTCGCTTGATCGCCAGATACTGTTGAATCATCGGAGTGTATTGAGCCATGTTTTCGATCTCCTAGCCTGCAATCTCGCCTGTACATTATAGCATGTCCGGCCGGGGAAGTTGAACCTCTTCCCCGCAGATCGGATGCGATTCGTATTCAGGACGGTGCGGTTCGCCCGCTTAGCCGATTCCCCAGGCTTTGCGCAGATCCTGCCCGGCCGGCCACGTTTCGCCTGCGAGCAGATAGGAAAAGTAGCGGTCGAGCGGGTCCCGGGAGTCGCGGTAGGCGGAGAGGCGGGAGAGCTCTTCCCACAGGGCTTTCACATACGGAACCAGCGTCTGTTTGTCGCCGCGGTAATACGCCCTGATTAGCGACAGATCCAGATGGGGCCGGGCCGTCAACTGCCCGTGACAGGCGGCCACCAGCCGGGCGAGGTGAAGAATGCCCCGCGTCACATCCGGATGAACCAGCCAACTGGGCAGGGTGCGGTACTCAAACCCGCCGTGCTCCTTTTCCCGGATGTCGCCGAGGAATCCGTAACGGGGGCGCCGCTTCCGGCAGCCGGGGTCTTCCACCAGCACCAGCGGCAGGGCGAGATAGGCGTCCAGCTTGCGCAGCAGGGAAAAGTCGGAGACCACGCCGCTGATGTGGATGTGCCCGCCGACGGGATAGCCGTCGAACGGCATGCCGCCCGCCAGCCACTCGACCGTCTTGTCCGCGATCTTTCGGCGGGCGAGCAGCAGCGCCTGCCGGATGTGGGCGAACAGTTCATCCGGGTCTTCGGACGGGTCCGGACGCAGTTCGGCCAACGGATGCTGGTGCAGCGCCAGCTCTTCCCGATACCGGGTGGAATCGCACCCGACCACCCCGCCTTTGCCCATGTAGTCGGAGGCCAGAACCATCGTGCCGTCCGCTCCCCGCAGGGCAAACTCCGGGTCCGCTCCCAGCATCAGCCTGTCAGCGCTGCGCCCGTCCCTCTGGGCCAGCCACCAGTCCCGCGCCTCCCGCATAAATCGATCGGCCATGCGGGCGGGCCAATACGGCGACACCCGCACCACTTTGACCCGATGGGGCGAGGCCGCGGTCAGCAGCACCTGGCCGCACTCCAGCCCCGCGGCGTAAAGGGCGCGCACCGCCAGCCTGACGGCCACCTGCGCTTCCGGATCATCCGGCAGCAGCGCCACCGGCTCGAAGTGCTGCTCGCCCCACGGCTGGGACAGCCAATGCGCCTGTTCCGGACTTTTTTCCAGATACAAGAGATAGAACTGATACAGTTGGACGCGATAGGTCCGCGTTCCCGGCTCCGGACGGGCTCCTGCCGTCGCAATGCCGCTCATTTTGAGCAGATTTTTGGCCTGGCCGCGCTGCGACAGACGGTCAATGGCCGCCTTGGCATTGGCCGGCATCACTTCGGCGGCGTATCGCCCGTCTGTCCCGGATGGCCTGCCGCTTTTGCGTACGTGGATAAACATCGCCGTCACCCCCGCTCTGCTGCTATAGCCTATGTGTCCCGGGGAAAAAAAGTGAGGCGGGATGGCTGCCCGCCTCGCTTCCCGAGGAAAAGAAAAAAGAGGAGATGTGCCTCTCCTCTTAATCCAATTCGTCGAGTAAAGTGGCCGAATCAAAGTCGTCATACTCGTCGCTGCTGTCTTCGTAGTCACCGAGCAGGTGGAAGTCCTTGTCATCGCAGCTGTTGCAGACGACCACGCACACTTTTGTTTCGCCAATGATCTCGACGGCAAATTCGCTTTCCACTTTCACCGTGACAGTACCACCGCCGCTCAGTTCGGCTTTGACGCACTTCGGCTGTTCCACAGCCCGGGCGACGATTTCCAGGTCGCCGCGGCAATGTTTGTCGAAGAACGTAAGCGGAACGAGTACGGAGAACTTGACGGTTTCCCGCGTGACTTCGGTTTGCGTGTTATTGGCAAACGAGTACCACAGGTTGACGTCGTACGTACCAGTCACTTCAACCGCGTCCCCAGCCATCTCCGCCTGGAAGTTCGTGTTTATCATCCAGCATCCGAGGACCGTCGAAGGAGTGTGCGACGGTATGATGGTGTGGGTCGTTTGGGAGAATTTATGACCTTTACCGCAGACGGCTTTTGCGATGAGTTCCCGGCACTGCAGGTCTTTGTCTATACCCGACATTTCGTTACCTCCTCCATACAACGTTTCTGTACATTTGTATGCAGGGCATTCGACTAGGGTGCAAACACCCACTGCCATTTTGGGGAGGCTTGTCGGGAACTGATCGCGCGCCGTTTTTTTAGACGATTACGAACAGCAGCCGTCGTGACGGGATTTTGCCGGTCCGCCGCCTGTTTCGCCGGTCAGCGGATTGCCGCCGGTGTCCAGGATGATGCGTTCGGACACCGTGTTGGTGATCACGTTGGTGACCATCTGCAAAAGATCGTTCACATCCACCTGAGACTGCTTGAATTCGGTCACGATCGGGATGGCGTCCAGTTCCTCGTGAAGCTGGTTGTACTCCGCTTCCACTTTTTTCGCCAGCTCCGGCTTGTTCATCGATTCAAACATGACCATCTGCTTCTGTTTCTTCTTTAATTCCGCGATCAGCTCCTGAACGCGTTCATTGTTCTTGATCTGCTGCTCCGCCCGCTTGTAAAAATCCACTTCCTTGGTGCGGGCAATCATCACTGCCAGTTCGCGGGCCTTTTCCAGAATCTCGTTTTGCGTGTACAGGCTTGTTTGTTCCATCGCTCGATTACACCTCGACTTTTGTCACGATCTCTCCGTGCAGGGTCCACGTCTTCACGTCCGTGATCCGTACGTGAGCGAACTGACCGATCAGCGATTTGTCGCCGACGAAGTGCACCAGCTTGTTCGACCGGGTGCGGCCGGCCAGCACTTCGGGGTTGTTTTTCGATTCGCCTTCCACCAGCACCTCGACGACCTGGTCCTGCAGCTTCTGATTCTGCTCCAGGCTGATCTTCGCCATCAGCTCGTTCAGGCGGTAGAGGCGCTCCTTCTTTACCTCCATCGGCACGTTGTCTTCCATGACGGCAGCCGGCGTGCCCTCCCGCGGCGAATAAATGAAGGTATAGGCGGAGTCGTAGCGGACCTCTTCCACGAGGGAGAGCGTTTCTTCAAACTGTTCGTCCGTCTCGCCGGGGAAGCCGACGATAATGTCCGTGGAAAGCACTACGTTCGGAATTGCCGCTTTAATTTTACGCACCAGCTCCAGGTAGTGTTCACGCGTGTATTTGCGGGCCATCCGCTTCAGCACTTCGCTGGAACCGGACTGCACGGGCAGGTGGATGTGTTCCACCAGGTTGCCCCCTTTGGCCAGGACTTCGATCAGACGGTCGTCAAAGTCGCGCGGGTGGCTGGTGGTAAAGCGGATGCGCGGAATGTCGATCTTGCGGATCTCGTCCAACAGGTCGCCGAAGCCAAAGTGGATGTCCTGGAAATCCTTGCCATACGCGTTGACGTTCTGGCCGAGCAGGGTGACTTCCTTGAAGCCTTGGCGGGCCAGTTCGCGCACCTCGGCGATCACGTCTTCCGGACGGCGGCTGCGCTCCTTGCCGCGCGTGTACGGCACGATGCAGTACGTACAGAACTTGTCGCAGCCGTACATGATGTTGACCCATCCCTTGATGCTGCCTTCGCGGATCTTCGGCATGTTCTCGATGATGTCGCCCTCTTTGGACCACACCTCGATCACCATTTCCTTGCTGAACATGGCATCGCGCAGCAGAACCGGCAGGCGGTGAATGTTGTGCGTACCAAAGATGAGATCCACGTGCGGGAAGCTTTTCAGGATCTTGTTGACCACGCTTTCCTCCTGCGACATGCAGCCGCAGACGCCGAGGATCAGGTTGGGGTTGTTGTTTTTCACCCGCTTCATGTTGCCCAGTTCGCCAAACACCTTGTCTTCGGCGTTTTCACGGATCGCACAGGTGTTGAACAGCACCACGTCCGCTTCTTCCGCTTCTTCCGCCGGGCTGTAGCCCATCTGCTGGAGAATCCCGGCGATTGTCTCGGAGTCGTGTTCATTCATTTGACAGCCATAGGTGCGGACGTAGTAGCGTTTGCCTTTCCCGATTCCCTTCATGTCATCCGGGATGGCGAAGTCGTAATGCACCTGTACCTCTTCCTTGCCGCGCTTTTTCGCGTCCTTCAAGGAAGGGGGCTGGAAGTACTTGGCGTAGTCTGCTGTCGTTTTCGGGGACTTGGCGGATTTTAAGTCCGTAGTCGCCTCGGTTCTCGTTGTCATCTGTCTATCACCTCAGTAAGCGTTATATTCTGGTTTACCATCAACACATTATAGCATAGAACATTTTATTGTAACGAATAAAAAAGGAACTTCCAGTGAATCTTTCTGGAAAACCATTTCCCTAAGACTTTTTTCACATTTTTCCGAATCAGGCCCGTCCGCTTGCAACATTGACGCCCCGTCCGCCGTCTGAATAGCAGCAAAACGATCCTACCGCGAACAGGAGGTTCCCATGAAACGAGTCCTATCCTTTTTTCTGGCGGTTCTGATGATTCTGACTCTCGTGCCGTTTGTTCAGGCGGCACCCTCGTTCTCCGATGTGCCCCGCAGCCATTGGGCCTACAAGGAAATCACCGAGATGGCGGCCAAAGGAATCATCAAGGGATACGAGGACGGCAAATTCCGTCCCAACAATCAGGTAACGCGCGCTGAATTTGCCAAGATCATGATTGCCGCGGCCGGCGTGGACATTCGTACGAACAAGGCAAGCCAGACGTTTGTGGATGTGCCCAAGTCGCACTGGGCGTTCCCTTACGTGGAACATGCCAAACCGTACCTGACGGGCTACAAGTCCGGC
>NZ_KE695650.1:0-413785 GCF_000454065.1 Brevibacillus thermoruber 423 | reverse complement strand
CCGCCCCCCGCTACTACTACAAGCCTGACCAGTACGCCGTCCGGGAAGACATCGCCGTGGCGCTGGTTCGCCTGCTCGGTTACGACCGCACGAACAAGGCGGACCTGGATGTGTTGAAGCGTTTCCGCGACGATGAGCGAATTTCCCCCAATCTCCGCCCGTACATCGCCATCGCGATCCAGACCGATCTGATGAAGGGCTACAACAACGAGTTCCGTCCGCAAGATCCGATCACCCGCGCCGAAGCCGCCTCGCTCCTGTACCGCGCGCTGCTGGACCGGGACGACGACGAGACCAAAGTGGTCTTCCCCACCCCGGATAAACCGGAGCTGCCGCGCAGTGTAAGCGACAGCTTCTCCGATGCCGAACTGAAAAACTGGGACACCGGCAAAGCGGTCGGTACCTGGGGAGTCGTCAACAAGCAGGTGACCGCCATTTCCACCGACAGCAACCTGGATCACTATTTCCTGCCGCTGCTCTGGGATGAAGACAAAAACACGAACCGCTACGAATTGACCGTCGACGTCAACGTGAGCGGCTCGGAAGGGCTGGGCGGCGTGTACTTCAACGGCAAGGACGGCAAAGCCCATGTCGTCTTCGTCAAAAAGGACCGCGTCACGCTCGCCCGCGTGGAAGACGCCAAGGACGACGATCTCGACGTAATCGCGTCCGGTTCCTACAAGCTGAAGGCGAGCAACCGGCTGAAAGTGGTCGTCAATGGCGACAGCGTTTCCATCTACATGAACGACCAGTTCCTCTTCGGTCAGCAAAAAGTGAAGCCGGAGGGCACCAAGCTGGGGCTGTATCTGCAAAGAAACGCGACCAAAGACGCGCCGCGCAGCATCACCTATCTGGATAACTTCTCCTTTAAAGCACAGCCCTAACGAAACAGACACCGCTTCCGTCGGCAGGACGGCCGGATAACGGCCCCCTGACGGGAAGCGGTCTTTTTTCTTTCCCGGCAAACATGCCGCGGGGCGGATCACTAGAAATGAACAAGGTTCAGTTGTATAATGGTAGCGATTCTTGACCGGGGAAGGAGTTTTTTATGACATTTTCCGTTACTCAGCCGTTCCGTTGGATGGATTCCGGTGTCTATCGGGACAGTCCGCTGGAGCCGCTGATCCGCGACGAAGCGCTGGCCGCCGGCATGAACCGGGAAGACGCCCAACCCGTCATCCATCTCTGGGTGTACGACAAAGCGCTTTACCTGGGGCGCCGCGACGCCAAGCTGCCGCGGCTGGAACAGGCGCTGCGCCGGTTTGGTCAGGAGGGCTTCGGCTGCGTCCTGCGCTCGTCCGGAGGAGCCTGTGTGCCGCTGGACGCGGGCGTGCTCAACCTCGCCTGTCTGCTGCCCGACACGTCGATTGCGATCGACGCTTTTTTCCGATTTGTCGCCCAGATGCTGCACGTGGGATTGCGCGAGTACGGCGACATGCAGTTTGGCGAGGTGACCGGTTCCTACTGCGCGGGCGAATACGACTTCTCGATTCGCGGCAAAAAAATCGGCGGCATGGCGCAACGGCGCACCCGCTTCGGGTCCATCCTGCAGTTGTGCATCAACGTCGAGGAACAGCCGCGCGGCGCGTGGATGGAACGCTTTTACGCGGAAGCCGGCCTCGTCGACATGGACAAACACCGTCCGATTCCCTTCATCGACGGGAGCACCGTGGGCAGCATCGCCGGTTTGACCGGCCGCGCCGTTACCGTCCCAGACGTCAAGGAACGCCTGCTGGCCGCCATCCGCAGGGAGTGGCCGATCAGCCCCGCCCCGTTTGCCGTGCCGGAATCACTGATGGACGAATCCCAGCACCATCTCGCCGAACGGTTGGGGTTGTTCGCTTTCACGGCGGACGAACTGATTCGGCCCGACTGGCGTTTGCCCGGCTGATCACCCTTCATGCTTTACACAGCGAAAAAAGCGCCTCACGAGGAGAGGCGCTTTCGATTGGCGTCACTTTTCGAAACGGTGTGTCCGCTCATTGTAGCGCAAGAGTTCGTAAGAGCTTTTTTCCATCCGGGAGAGGCCGGTTTGGTCAAGCGTGCGCTCCAGACGAAAATAGATCATCGTGTGGCGCATGGGGTCAATTTGAACGGTTCCGTCCAGCAGTTCCGTCGTCTCTCCCTGTTTATGCCGGTGGGCCATGCCGCTCCACACTTCCCGATAGCCGGACGCCGTTTTCCGCAGGACGTACAGCACGCGCTCCTGACCGCCGCTCGCCGGTTTCACCGTCGTCACCACCAGGTATCCGCCGCCTGCGTACTGGAGACTGAAGAGGGGCTCCGCCTTGCTGTAGGCGGCCCGATAGCCTCCCTCCCCGCTGGCGTACACGACGAACAAGCCTTTCTCACCGTCCAGCGTGACAGAACCGGCCAGATCGGCGGGGAGAGAAGCCGGCTGGTCCTGTGTATCCGGCGGCAGCGTCATGACATGCACTCGTTCCGGCATCACGCGGGAGCGGAGCGAGGCGTCCAGCCGTTCGCGCATGTCCTCCACCATCCACGCGGGGACAGCCGACGCGCCCGATGCCTGCTCCGAGTGGCCGGCCGGCTTGATCAGCAGCCGGCCGGCCAACAGCCCAAGTCCGGCCAAAACCAGCATCATCAAGGCGACCGCACCCCAGATGGGTTTACGCATGGGTATCCAACTCCTTGCATACAAAAGGGGTCCACTGGTAATACGATGGAACCAGGCAAAAGGTTACACGTCTATCCAGCAAACGCCCCGTGTAAGGCACGCGTCCATCGTTCATACTACGAACAGGGACGACTTGTTCCCCACCTCGATCGATTGCTCGGCATTCCGCCGGGCTTTTTTTGTGCGGGGCTACCGTACGCTCCACCCATACGGTATCATAGAAGTGAACCACGGGCGGTACTGCCGTGCCGTCAGAGACGAAAAAAGGTGGTGGATTGTTTGAAGCAGGATGGGCAATTGCTGCACACCAAAATCAACGAACTGGTCATCGCTTCGACCAAGGTGGCCCACGTGCAGTTGGGCAACTCGCTGGAACACGCGCTGCTTGTGCTTACCAAAACCGGATATTCCGCCGTACCCGTACTGGACCACTCCTACCGGCTGCACGGCCAGATCAGCACCACAATGATCGTCAACAAGATATTGGGACTCGAACGATTTGAATACGAAAAGCTGTCCGAACATACCGTCGATGAAGTCATGAACACCAAAGTCCCCCGCATGAAAGAGTCGGATGCGTTTCTCAAGGCGTTGGAGATGTCCATCAATCATCCGTTTATCTGCATCGAGGACGAAAACGGCATCTTCCAGGGCATCCTGACCCGCAGGTCGATCCTCGCAGTCCTCTACCGCCACTTCCGCAACCTCCCCTACCCCGCGGCGGAAAACCAATCCACCGACCGTACATAAAAAGAAAAGCGGATGATTTCCGCCTCTGCGCATGAAAAAGCAGACCTAGCCCACTCCGGCCCAGGTCTGCTTGCTTTGCGGACGTGTCCGCCTGCCCCTCCCCTTCTCGGCAAGCAGGGAGCGGGCGTATTCCATCGGATGGCGGTAGGTCTGCTTGAACATGGCCAGCTCTCCCGCTTTGTAAAACGAATACCGCTGATCCCGCACGTTTACCTCAATCAGGTACGGGTGGCCCTGCCTGTCGATGCCCATGTCCATTCCCAGATCGGCCAGCGACGGAAAGTGGTGTTGATACTGTCTGGCAATCTCGACAGCCGCCTGTTTAATCCGCTCGACCACCTCTTTCTGCTGCTCGGCGGTGAACAGCGGCTCCAGGGCCTGCGACAAGGGGACGGCACGTCCGCCGCGAGCCAGATTGCTCAATTTGTTTGCCCGGTTGGCCACTTTGGCCACCAGCCCGCTTACCGTCCACTCCCGTTCTCCGTTCTTCTGCACCGACACGCGGATGTCAAACGTCTTGCCTTGGTAGCGGGCAAGCGGAACCCCCTGCTGAACCAAAAACCGCCTGTTTCCCACCCACCTGGCCGCTTCCGCTATCAGCCTCTTGCGGGAAAAGGTTCTCTTTCGTCTGGAAGCGATGAACCTGTAGGCGTCTCCGTGCCGTTCAATGCGGACAACGCCAATCCCCACCGAACCGATCGTCGGTTTGACGTACACCGTCCGGTACCGGTCCAAAAAGGTCTGGAGCTTCTCTGGCGTGAACGGAACCGTATGCGGCAAATAGGCGCGGATGGCCCGATTTTTCCACAGCATCTGGTGCACCTTCCATTTGTCCCTCACCACCAGACCGTTAAACACGGTGCGCGTCCTGCTCAGCCGGCGGATCGTGGCCCGGGCCCGGCCGTCTCCGGTCAGCACGCGGTTGTGGATCACCCTCGGCACCTTCACCAGCCGGGGAACCAATCGGCTTCCGTTCCAAAAGTGGCCCAGCACCATCTGTCCGCCGGACCGCACATGGCGCGGATGAAAAAAGACCGGCTCCATTCCCAGTTCCTTTCCAATCTCCACGTAATAGGGAAGACGTTCGTAAGACTTGTCGCCTCTGATACCGCTCTGCATGACAGCCCAATCCAACATGATGCCAACTCGGTCCACGGTTATCCCCCTTGCTGCCATTCCTCATCCTATTGATATGAATCACACGCGGCAAGCGCGTGCCTATTTTTGCTCATCCGAAGCACAACACAGGGGAATGGAGCCGGTGGGGCGCACCCGTCCGACAGCCGGGCGACACGATTTTTCGCGCGTCGTCACCGCTGTCGCATTCTGCGCTTGCCCGGGAAACGCAATGACGCGCTTCTAGGTAACCGGCCGCCGCTCAATCGCCAGCAGGAACGGCGCCTGGTTCTGCTGGTTGATGTACTGGTACTTCAACACCAGATAATCCAACTGACTGAGCGTCTGGCAGTACGCCTCCACCGCCTCTTTTTCCACCTGGCCGGCAGGGTGGCCCCAGTAAATCATCACGGTCATGATCCCGCCCGGCCGCAGGATCTTTAGCCCCGCTTCAATCGCCCGGACCGTGCTGGCCGCCTGCGTCGTGATTTCCTTGTCACCGCCGGGCAGGTACCCGAGGTTGAACATGATCGCCCCCGCGGAAACATCCAGGTTGGCCATCTCCTCGTGGCTGGCCAGTTGAAGCTGAACCCGCTGCAGCACTCCTTCCCGCTCCAGGCGCTGCCGGGTCTTTTCCATGGCGAGCGGCTGAATGTCGTAGGCGATGACTCTCCCCGTTTCCCCGACCAGTTGGGCGAGGAACAGGGTGTCGTTGCCGTTTCCCATCGTCGCGTCGATGACCGTCTCTCCCTCGCCGACGCGTTCGCGAATCAATTTTCGTGCTACCTCCAATACATTGGGGAACAACGCCAATCACTCCTCTCGTCTTGCATTAGAGCCGGATTTGCAGGCCGAACCGGGCGATGTGACACGTACCCGTCCGGTACGCATCTGCTTCCGCCCGCACTTCCTCCTCCGTGTATGCAGGAAACAGATGGGTAATCAACAGCGACCGGCAGGCCAGCGTTTCCGCCACCTGCGCCGCCTGCCGCACGGAGAGGTGACCGTTGGGCTGCGCCGGCTTGTTACGCTCCAGGAAAGTTCCCTCGCAAATAAACAGATCGGCCTGCCGGGCAAACGGATCCCACGGCGTCTCCGGTCCGCTGTCGGCCCCGTATACCAGCGTTTTTCCTCCTGCTTCCAGCCGCATGGCATAGCAGGGGTCCCCATTTCCGTGGTCCGTGCGCAGAAAGCTGATCCGCACGTCCCCCACCGTCACATGCGAACTCTCGTCTACGGGAACCAGGCGGGTCGCTTCCCGGTAGGTGAGCCCTGCCGCTTTTTCCGCCGGCTGTCCCGGCGCGTAGATCGGCAGCGGCTGATCGGGCGAGCGCTCGCCAGACAGTTGATGGACCATCAATCCGTACTGCAGAACCCCGACATCGGCCACATGATCGTGATGAAAATGGGACACCAGGAGCGCATCCAGCTTGTAAATCGGGAGCATCTCTCCCAACTTGGCCAGCACGCCGCTGCCGCAGTCGAGCAGCAGGGTGGAGTGATCGGTTTGTACCAGATACCCGGGGGTGGCGCCGCCGGGACCCGGATACGGCGACTGAAAGCCCAACACGGTAACCAGCATATTCACATCGCTTCCTTTCATAGGATGAACTAAGTGGGACAGGAGGTTTGACATGCAGCAATCATGGAAAGCCGCACTGCAAATCGCCTTTACGTATATCGGTACGGTGGTGGGCGCCGGTTTTGCCTCGGGAAAAGAGATCGTGGAATTTTTTGTCCGGTACGGCACGCAGGGCTTCATCGGCATTTTGCTCGCCTCGCTGCTGTTCGTGTGGGCGGGGGTGCGCATCATGGTGGTGGCCTACCGGATTCAGGCCGACTCGTATCAGGACGTGAGCACCTACTTGTTCGGACGGCCCATCGGCACCTTGTTCAACACACTCCTGCTTACCGTCCTGTTCGGCACCACGTCCGTCATGCTGGCCGCCACGGGAGCGATCTTCTGGGAATCGTTCCGCCTGTCGCCGCAGGTGGGCATCTGGCTCAGCATGCTGATGATCTTTCTCGTGGCGCGAAAAGGATTGTTTGCCATTCACTCGGTCAACAGTCTCTTCGTTCCCCTGCTGATCGGCTTCACCTTTCTCGTGTTTCTGTACACGCAGCCGTGGAACGACAGCGGCCCGCAGGTGGAGAGCATCCGTCCGTGGGTCTGGCTCAGCTCTCCTCTCTACTATGTTGCCTTAAACGTGTCGCTGACACAAGCGGTGTTGGTGCCGATCGGCAGGCAGAGCGAGAGCGAACGGCCGCTGATTTGGGGAGGCATTTTGGGAGGAACAGGCATCGGCATCCTCTTGCTGTTGGCGTACGCCTCCCTGTCGGTGGGAATGCCGGGAATCGGCGAAGCGGACATGCCGATGATCGCCCTCCTGCAGAGCGTGGGCAAGGGGATTCCGTTTCTCTTTTCCCTGCTGGTGTACGCCGAGATTTTTTCGACGCTGGCCGCCAATGTCTTCGGCTTGTCGGAACAGTTGAAAAAGGCGACCCGCCTGCGAAGACCGGTAGTGGTGTTCGGCATTCTGCTCGTCTGCTACGCCGTCAGCTTCATCGGATTCGGGCCGCTTTTGCGCTTCCTCTATCCGCTGTTCGGCCAGCTTGTCGTGCTGTTTTTGTTCATGCTGTTTATCCGCCAGGTGTGGAACCGCTCCATCTGAACGCTGCCGGGCCGCGCATGGACAACATCCCCGACAAAAAAACCTCTCCGCGCGGGAGAGGTTTTTCGCTTTCGTTTGTGCTGCTTACGCAAATTCCGCAACCAGTTTGGCGAAGTCTTCGTCGGAGATGCGGAGGTCTTGGTTGGCCAGCGCTTCTTCCTTGAAGCCCGGAACCAGCTGCTCGTAAGATTTTTGTTCGGTGTTTTGGTAGATCAGACCGGTGATCAGGCCTTTGTACTGCATGGAGTAGGACATGGCCTTGATGCGGTCATGCGGATCGTACCCTTCGATGGTTTCCACCGGTACGATGTTTTCCTTGAACCAGTCGTAAGTGTTCACCTTGTTGTAGGTGACACACGGGCTGAACACGTTGATCAGGGAGAAGCCTTTGTGCTTGATCCCCATCTCGATCAGTTCGGTCAAGCCTTTCAGGTCGCTGGAGAAGGATTGGGCAACAAACGTCGCGCCCACGGACAGCGCCAGCTCAACCGGCGAGATCGCCGACTCGATGGAACCGGCCGGTGTGGACTTGGTCACAAAACCGGTCGCGGAACGCGGAGAGGTTTGCCCTTTGGTCAGACCGTAGATTTGGTTGTCCATCACGATGTAGGTGATGTCCATGTTGCGGCGAATGGCGTGAACCGTGTGGCCCATCCCGATGGCGAAACCGTCGCCGTCACCGCCGGCGGCAATGACCGTCAGTTCGCGGTTTGCCATTTTCAGCCCTTGCGCGATCGGCAGGGCGCGGCCGTGTACGCCGTGGAATCCGTAGCAGTTAATGTAGCCGGAAATACGACCGGAGCATCCAATACCCGAAACGACCGCCAGTTGTTCCGGTTCCAGGCCTACGTTGGCAGCGGCGCGTTGAATGGCCGCCTGTACGGAGAAGTCACCACAGCCCGGGCACCAGTTCGGCTTTACGTTATTGCGAAACTCTTTCATAGTCGCCATGTTTAATCAGCCCCTTAACTTCGGTATAGATTTCCTTCGGCAAGAACGGGTTTCCGTCGTATTTCAGCACGGATTTGATTTTTTCTGCGTGTCCAACGTGCAGTTTGATCAGGTTGGCCACCTGCGCCTGCGCGTTGTGTTCCACCACGATTACTTGTTTTGCTTTTTCCACGTACGGCTTCAGCAGTTCGGCCGGGAACGGATGGATCAGGCGGATTTGTGCGTGGTTCACTTTTACGCCTTCTTGTTCCAGACGACCTTTCGCTTCCTGGATCGTGCCAATGGTGGAGTTGATGCCCACGATCAGCACATCGGCTTCTTCATGAGGAGAGTCAAAGGTGATCGGGTTTTTGAAGGATTTCAGCACGCCGTCCAGCTTGCGCATCCGTTTATCCATTTGCTGCACGCGGTTTGCGGCGTTTTCGGACGGACGACCGGTTTGATCGTGCTCGACCCCTGTCACGTGGTGCAGGCCGTATTTTTGACCCGGCAGCACGCGCGGAGAAACGCCATCTTCGGTCACTTCGTAGCGCTTGAACAAGTCGTTTTGCTCTTTCGGCGGCAGTTCTTGTCCAGCCAGCAGCTTGCCGCGGCGGATTTCCACCTTGCTGTAGTCAAACGGCGTTACCGTCTGTTTGCCCAGCGACAGTGTCAGGTCGGTCAACACGATAACCGGCAGTTGGAATTCTTCCGCGATATTGAACGCCTCGGCGGTGTCGTAGAAGCACTCTTCCACCGTGCTCGGCGCGATAACCACTTTCGGAATATCGCCATGCGTACCGTAGATCATGGCGTTGACGTCGGATTGCTCTTGTTTGGTCGGCATACCGGTCGACGGACCGCCGCGTTGGGTGTCCACGATGACAACCGGTGTTTCAGTGATACCGGCAAGACCGATTGCTTCCATCATCAGGGACAGACCCGGGCCGGCGGAAGCGGTCATGGCGCGCACGCCGCCGTAGTTGGCGCCGATCGCCATGGTGATGGCCGCGATTTCGTCTTCGGTCTGGATAACGGTACCGCCAAACTTCGGCAGTTTTTTGATGAGATATTCCATAATCTCGGAAGCCGGGGTGATCGGGTAAGCCGGCATGAAACGACAACCCGCTGCCAGTGCGCCAAGTGCGATCGCATCGTTGCCGATCATGAAGAGCTGCTTTTGACCGTCAGCCTTCTCCAGTTGGAATTCAGGGAGTTGTCCACCCGTCAGTTCGTTGACGTAGTCAAATCCGCGGCGAATGGCTTCCATGTTCTTTTCCACCACTTTTTCGCCTTTGCGGAGGAACATGTCTTCAACAATGTTGCGGAAGCTTTCCACCGGAATGCCGAGGATTGCGGCAGACGCACCAATGGACACCATGTTCTTCATCAGGGACGTTCCCAGCTCGTCGGCAATTTCCGTCAGCGGAACCGTCAAAAAGCGAACCGCTTTCAAACCTTCCGGCAGTTTCGGATTGAATTTCGCGTCCGCGATGATGATGCCGCCTTCGCGCAGTTCGTGCGCGTTGAAGTCGATCGTCTCCTGGTCGAACGCGACGAGGATGTCCAAATCGTCGGAAATGGCGCGCATCGGTTTGGTGCTCACACGAATCTTGTTGTTGGTGTGTCCACCCTTAATCCGGGAAGAGAAGTGGCGATAGCTGTACAGATGGTATCCCATCCGGTTCATCGCCATCGAGAAGATTTCACCGGTACTCTCGATACCCTCCCCTTGCTGTCCTCCAACTTTCCAGGAAAGTTGACTAATCATTCAGATTCCACCCCTTCAGTGACTGTGAGAAAAAGCTGCCCCACCTTACCCGACAGGTTCCGATAAGATGTGACAAAATTGTGCATAGACTGTACCAATTGTAGTCCGAGCTATGCAAAAATGCAAGTGCTTTTACTCAAATTAGTATTGATCTGAATAAAACGATGAACTTGGTACATTAATGTTCTCGCTTATTATTGTAGCACGTTTCGGAAAACACGCAACCAGTTTTCACGCACAAATTTCTTTACATCCGCCTCTTTGTAGCGCTTCAGGAGCGCCTCCACCAGGTTGTGGTAGTCTCCTGCCCGGGTCAGGTCGCCAAACGTCTCGGTAATGCCGTCAAAGTCGGAGCCAAACCCGACGTGATCCACACCGCCCAAGGCGCAGACGTGATCCAGGTGGCGCAGCAGGTCGTCAATCCAGACCGTCCGCTTTTCCGCCGTGACGAAAAAGTCGACGAACGTCAGTCCCATTACGCCGCCGTTGGCAATCAGCGCCTTGATCTGGTCGTCGGTCAGGTTGCGCGGATGGTCGCACAGCCGTCTGACGTTGGAATGGGAAGCGATCACCGGCGCCTTGGACAGTTCCAGCGTGTCCCAGAAGCCGGGCTCGGCCACGTGCGACACGTCGATGATCATTCCCAGCCGGTTCATCTCTTCGACGACCTTGCGTCCGAACAAGGTCAGGCCCCCCGGATGCGGCTCATGGCATCCGGACGCAACCGCGTTGCTGTGGTTCCACGTCAGCGTCATCCCCCGCAGCCCCAGACGGTGCCAGGTCCTTAGCTGCACGAGGCTTTCCTCCAGGGCATGCGCGCCTTCTACAAACAGAATAGCCCCTTTTTCTTCCTTTAATACGCACGCATCCAAATCGGCGCGGCTGAGAATCGCGCGAATCTTGCCGCTGGCCACGCGTTCGTGAAACAGGTCCAGCATCTCCAGCACGGCCTGAAATCGGCGGCCGTAGGGAACATGGCTGGGAACGTAGCAGGCCATCACCTGGATGTCCACGTTTCCCTTCACCATTTCGGGATAACTTACCTGCAGCCGTTCGTCTTCGCGGTAAAAGTCGAGTTCCGGCTGCTGCCACAGCTTGGACAATACGTCGCAGTGCGCATCAAAAATCTTGAACATCCGTTTCTCCCCGTTTCTGTTTTCTGGAATCGAAGGGCCCATGACGGAGGGCACCGGCAGGCGCTCTCGATTTTTGTCCCTTCACAAACGAAAAAAACCTGTTCATTCAACGAACAAACAGGCCGGTCAAGTCGTATTCCACATCGATTTATCTGGGTTCTACGATAAGCTTGATCGCTGTGCGCTCTTCTCCATCAATCACGATGTCGGTAAAGGCTGGAATGCAAATCAGGTCAACTCCACTCGGCGCTACGAATCCTCGTGCGATAGCTACTGCCTTCACAGCTTGGTTAAGCGCCCCAGCGCCGATGGCTTGGATCTCGGCGGCGCCGCGTTCGCGCAGAACACCGGCAAGGGCACCAGCAACGGAGTTGGGGTTAGACTTTGCTGAAACTTTTAATACTTCCATCCTTTTGAACCTCCCGTCTGATAGGATACCTGTCATTATTAGAATGATATTCGCATAACCCCGAAAAATTCCTGCTTATGCGCAGCAAAGATTCGAAAAATTCAAATCTCGTTCTTATTATTCCATAAACGGGTGGTCGTCGTCAATTCTGATTCGCTCCAGTTTTTTCGCGTGGCCGGTCGCCTTGTCCAACGTGATCAGCACGGCATTCAACTGGGCCGGTTCTCCCGCCACTTCGAAGCGAACGGGCAGTTGGGTGAGAAACTTGCGGATGACCGCTTCCCGTTCCATCCCGAGGATGCCGTTCATCGGACCGCACATGCCTACGTCGCACAAGAAGCCGGTGCCTTGGGGAAGGACGCGCTCATCGGCGGTCTGCACATGCGTGTGTGTCCCCACCACCGCGCTGACGCGGCCGTCCAGATACCAGGCGAGCGCCTGCTTCTCGGAGGTGGCTTCGGCGTGGAAGTCGACAAATATGTATTTGGTCCGCTTGCGTGCCTGTTCCACCAGTTTGTCGGCCGTCTGGAACGGACACTCCAGCGGCGGCAAAAAGGAACGGCCCTGCAGGTTGATCACGGCCAGTTCGCCTTCGGGCTGTTTGATGTATGTAATCCCTTGTCCCGGAGCACCTGCGGGAAAGTTGGCGGGGCGGATCAGACGGGGTTCGCTGTCGATAAACTCATAGATTTCCTTGTTGTCCCAGGCATGGTTGCCGAGGGTGATCGCCTGAACGCCGCCTTCAAACAGCTCCTTGGCAATCTTCTCGGTAATGCCCCTGCCGTGGGCGGCATTCTCCCCGTTGGCGACCAGAAAGGTCGGCTGGTATTTTCGCTTGAGCAGCGGCAGATACGCCTTCACGATGTCCCGCCCGGGCGCACCCATGATGTCGCCGATAAACAGCAGTTTCATTGGCTTTTCACCTCTCCTCTAGTATACACGACCGGATGACCGAAGAAAAACTTGAATAGAGGGCTCCCGGCAAAGCTGATCCTGGTCGGGAAGCGGTTCGGTCCAAAACAGCACGGTACGCTTCCAACCGTTCCCCTTTCTTTCGCATCAAAAAAGTAAAGTGGCCGTAAGCCACTTTACTTTGCATACTCGACTGCCCGCGTTTCACGGATTACGGTCACCTTGATGTGACCCGGATAGTCAAGTTCGTTTTCGATTCGTTTGGTAATGTCGCGTGCCAGACGCGCCGCTTCCGCATCGTCGATCTTCTCAGGCTGCACCATCACGCGGATTTCGCGGCCGGCCTGAATCGCGTACGATTTTTCCACGCCGTCGAACGACTCGGAGATCTCCTCCAGCTTTTCCAGCCGCTTGATGTACGTCTCCAGCGTTTCACGGCGGGCTCCCGGCCGGGCGGCAGAGAGCGCGTCAGCCGCTCCCACCAGCATCGCGATGACGGATGTCGGCTCGGTATCCCCGTGGTGGGACGCGATGCTGTTGATGACAACGGGATGCTCGTTGTATTTCTTCGCCAGTTCCACGCCGATCTCCACGTGGGAACCTTCCACTTCGTGGTCGATGGCCTTGCCGATGTCGTGAAGCAGACCGGCCCGTTTTGCCAGTTTGACGTCTTCTCTCAGTTCGGCTGCCATCAGTCCGGCCAGGTGGGCCACTTCCATCGAGTGCTTCAGGACGTTTTGCCCGTAGCTGGTCCGGTAGCGCAGACGGCCGAGAATCTTGATCAAATCCGGATGCAGGCCGTGAACACCGGTTTCAAACGTCGCCTGCTCGCCGTATTCGCGGATGCGCTCATCCACTTCCCGACGCGCTTTTTCCACCATCTCCTCGATGCGGGCGGGGTGGATGCGTCCGTCGGCAACAAGCTTGTCCAGAGCGGTTTTGGCGATCTCCCGACGAATCGGATCGAAGCCGGACAGAATGACCGCTTCCGGCGTGTCGTCGATGATCAAGTCGATGCCGGTCAGCGTTTCCAGCGCGCGGATGTTGCGTCCTTCGCGTCCGATGATGCGGCCTTTCATCTCATCGTTCGGCAGCGTAACCACGGAAACGGTGGTCTCCGCCACATGGTCGGCCGCGCACCGCTGGATGGCGGTGGTGATGATCTCGCGTGCCCGCTTGTCCGCCTCTTCCTTGGCTTGTGTCTCGATCTCCTTGATCATGACCGCCATTTCGTGGCGAACGGTGTTCTCCACATCGGTCAGGATGATGTTCTTGGCTTCTTCCTGGGTCAGTCCGGAGATGCGTTCCAGCTCGGCCACTTGTTCTTTATATAAGTGCTCTACCTTGCTTTGCAGTTCCGCGATGGTTCTGTCGCGCTCGGCCAGTTCGTCCTCCTTGCGCTCCAGTTGTTCCATCTTGCGGTCCAACGCCTCTTCCTTCTGCAGGATGCGGCGTTCCTGGCGCTGAATTTCGTTGCGGCGTTCGCGCAGTTCGGTTTCCGCCTCGGAGCGCAGTTTGAATACCTCGTCCTTGGCTTCCAGCACCTTTTCCTTTTTGACGGCTTCGGCGTCCCGTTTGGCTTCTTCGACGATCTGCCGCGCCGCTTCTTCGGCGCTGGAGATCTTCGCCTCCGCAATGGATTTGCGCGTGAAGTAGCCGGCACCATAACCGACAATCAGCACGGCGAATAGCACGATCAGTACAATCGGATCCATAATGGCCATAGGCTCTTTTGTTTCACCTCCTTGTGGTAAGACATCTCCCCGCTTTCCAAACATTCGTTTTTCATGGCGTGTCGCTGTTGTTTCGCTCCGGTATAGTTAAAAAACAAGACCGATTTTACTCGGTCCGCTGAATCCGCACAGGTTCGTACGGGTGTTCAGTTGTTACACTGGCAACGAGCGATCAAATCAGCGAAAAGGTATGATGCACCAAGTAAATACAAATCTATTTTATTATTTGTGAACAAGAATTGTCAAGAACTGCAAATGCTATGACCCGCCGTCCTCACGCAGTTCGCGGCGAATCTGCTGCACGATTGAGCCGGAGAACCCCTTGCGCGCCAGCATCGCCAGCAGCTTTCGCTCCTCGTCCGGTTCCGGCGGCCCTTGCCGGTGCCGCCGCTTCTTTTCCACCAGCCTGCGGGCCGCTTCCAGCTCATCCTCGTATGAAACGGCACGCACGGCCGCATCCGCCGTGTCGCTGTCAATTCCCCGCTGCTGCAGTTCCATCCGCATCATGTACGGACTGCGCGGCTTGAGCCGCAGCCGTTCGTCCACCCACTGCCGGGCAAACCGCTCATCGTCCAGATAGCCCTGTTCTTCCATGCGGCGGCAGATTTCATCCGCCACGTCCGCCGCATACCCTTTCTCCCGGAGATAGGAAGCGACCTGCTTTTTCGTCCGCGGGCGGATGCCCAGATAGCGGAGTGCCAACAGGTAGGCCTTGTGCTCTTCTTCGGCGAGCAGCACCTCCCGGCAGAACGCCTCGTCCAGCTCCGTTCCCTTCAAAAGCTGATACTTGACGAGGATGTCTTCATGAACGGAAAAGACGACCTCGTCGCCGATTTGAATATGATAGCGATGCTGGTTTTTCGCGTCGCGGTGAACGGCGGTAATCCGGCCGCTTTTCATCGCGCCTCTCCCCCCTTTACGGCGAACCCCGCCCGGCTCGCAGCACGTCTGCGCCGGGCGGGGGTTCGAACATCAAACAGCCTGTCAGGGCGACAGGCTGTCAAGCGATTACTCGAAATCAAATACCGGTTCCTCATCCTGCTCCGGATCGTTGACCGGCTCCATGCTCGGGATGGAGTTGGGATTAAGGCTGAAATACTCGCGCACTTTGGCTTCGATTTGCGCCGCCACTTCCGGGTTTTCCTTGAGGAAGAGTTTGGCGTTCTCCCGTCCTTGGCCCAGACGCTCATCGTTGAAGGAGTACCATGCCCCGCTCTTCTGGATCACATCGATCTCCGCGCCGATGTCGAGGATGCTGCCCTCCTTGGAAATGCCTTCGCCGTACATGATGTCCACTTCGGCGGTTTTGAACGGCGGCGCCACCTTGTTTTTCACGACCTTGATCTTGGTCTTGCTGCCGATCACGTCGTTGCCCACCTTGATCGCTTCCGCCTTGCGCACGTCCAGGCGAATGCTCGCGTAGAACTTGAGCGCGCGTCCGCCCGGCGTCGTCTCCGGATTGCCGAACATGACGCCCACTTTCTCGCGGAGCTGGTTGATGAAGATGGCGATGGTCTTCGATTTGTTGATGGCCCCGGACAGTTTGCGCAGCGCCTGCGACATGAGGCGGGCCTGCAGCCCCACGTGGGAGTCGCCCATTTCGCCTTCAATCTCTGCTTTCGGCACGAGCGCGGCTACGGAGTCCACGACGATGATGTCAACGGCACCGGAACGCACCAGCGCCTCGGCGATTTCCAGCGCCTGCTCGCCCGTGTCAGGCTGGGAGAGCAGCAGCTCATCGATGTTTACGCCCAGTTTTGCCGCGTAGACCGGGTCCAACGCGTGCTCTGCGTCGATAAACGCGGCTTGTCCGCCCTGGCGCTGCACTTCGGCGATGGCGTGAAGGGCAACCGTCGTTTTACCGGAGGATTCCGGTCCGTAGATTTCGATGATCCGGCCGCGCGGGAATCCGCCCACACCCAGGGCGATGTCGAGGGCGAGCGCTCCGCTGGAGACGGTGGAAACCTGAACGTTGGCCATGTCCCCCAGCTTCATGATGGATCCTTTCCCGAACTGTTTTTCTATTTGACGCAATGCACTTTCCAAAGCAGCGCGACGATCTGACAAATGGTACACTCCCTTTCAACTCGTAACTGATTTGCTTGTCTTCATCATACATCGAGACAGAAGCGTTTGCCAAGTATTTTTTGCGAACAAATATTCGCATGATGAAAAGAGGCCGTCCGCCCCGAAAACGGAACGTGACGGCCTTTGTCGGCTGTCGGTATCAGGAACGCTTGGCGCGCGGCTTTGCCGGCTCCAGGTTGATCCGTCTGCCGTTGATGCGCGTTTGGCGAAGCGATTCGTAGACGAACGGCGCCACTTCTTCCGGAACCTCCACGAAGGTGAAGTTCTCGAAGATGTCGATGCGGCCGACCGCCTTTCCGGGGATTCCGACGGACTCGGAAATCTCCCGCACCAGATCCTGCGGGCGTACGTTGACGTTGCGGCCCACGTTGAGGAAGAAGCGCACCATCCCCTTGGCGGCGCCGGTCTCCCCGAAGTTGTAGACCTCAGTCTCCTCCGACTCGCCGATCTCGGTGTGGAACGCGAGGTGCAGCGCCGCAGCGGCGATCTTCTCCGCCGGGTACTGTCCGATGAGCGAGTTGGCCACCTTCACGTACATGTCGGCCACGCCATCGCTCTCCAGCAGGTTGACCAGTTGTTCCCGCAGCTGCTCCTGCTTGCGTTCCGCCACTTCCTCCAGGGACGGCACGTTGCGGCAGATCAGTTGGGCTTTGGTCTGTTTCTGGATGAACATCATCTGGCGCATCTCGCGCGGCGTCACCAGCGTCATGGCAATGCCCTTGCGGCCGGCGCGGCCCGTACGGCCGATCCGGTGCACGTAGCTTTCGGAATCCTGCGGGATGTCGTAGTTGATGACGTGGGAAACGTTGCCGACGTCAATGCCGCGCGCCGCCACGTCGGTCGCGATCAGCAGCTCGATGGAGCCCTCGCGGAAGGCGTTCATCACCTTGTCGCGCTGCGCCTGGGACAGGTCGCCGTGCAAGCCGTCGGCCAGGTAACCGCGCGCCTGCAGCACTTCGGTCAGTTCGTCCACGCCCCGTTTGGTGCGGCAGAAGATGATCCCCAGCTCGACGTCTTCGCTGTCCAGGATGCGGCAGAGGCTTTCCACCTTGTTGCGTTCAAACACCTTGTAGTAGACCTGCTCGATCAGCGGAGCGGTCACTTCTTCGCGGCTGACGGCGATCGTCTGCGGCTGTTTCATGTAGCGGGTCGCCAGGCGCTTGATTTCCGGCGGCATGGTCGCGGAGAACAGCAGGGTCTGACGGTCTTCCGGGAGGTGGTTGATAATGGTTTCAATGTCGTCGATGAACCCCATATCCAGCATTTCGTCCGCTTCGTCCAGCACAAGCGTGTGCACGTGCTCCAGCTTCAGCGTTTTGCGGCGCAGGTGGTCAAGCACGCGGCCGGGCGTCCCCACCACGACCTGGACGCCCTGGCGGAGCGCACGGATCTGGTGCCCGATGGACTGTCCGCCGTAGATCGGCAGCGTGCGGACTTTTTTATACTTGGAGATGCGCAAGAGCTCGCCCGCCACCTGGATGGCCAGCTCGCGGGTGGGCGTCAGGACGATCGCCTGCACGCGGTTGCCCGGCGTCACTTTTTCAATCAGCGGAATGCCGAATGCGGCGGTTTTCCCCGTACCCGTTTGCGCCTGACCGATCAGGTCTCCGCCCTCCAGCACTTTCGGGATGCAGGCAGCCTGGATCGGGCTCGGCTCTTCGAAGCCCATGTCGTAAATGGCTTGCAGAATGGATTTATGTAAAGGAAAATCAGAAAAAATCGTCATGTGTTGTCACCTTTCTTTTAGTCGTTGCAGCGCGTAAAACAGCGCAAATTTGGCCGCCCGGCCGACGATGGCCTGTCGTCGTCCGGCGAGGCGAAGCTCCTTGACCAGCGTGGGCAGCCCTTCCACGGCGACGCCCACGTAGACCAATCCCACCGGTTTGCCTTCAGAGGAATCAGGGCCGGCCACCCCCGTCACGGAGATGCCGACGTCCGCGCCGAGCGTCGTCCTGACGTTTTCGGCAAGCAGCCGGGCCGTCGTCTCGCTGATGGCCCCTTCCCCTGCCAGGACTTCCTCCGGCACGTTGAGCAGCTGCCGCTTCGCCTCGTTGGTATAGCACACCACTCCGCCGCGCATGACGGCGGAACTGCCGGGTACGGATGTAATGAGGGAGGCGGCCGTTCCCCCGGTGCAGCTCTCCGCGCAGGCGATCGTCGCGCCCCTGCGCTTCAGTTCGTCCACCAGCACCTCGTGCAGCGACGTCTCTCCCGTCGCGTAGATGTACTCGCCCAACCGCTCGCGAATCTCCCTCTCCACGGGCTGAATCAGCCGCTCCGCATCGTCCACGTTCGCCGCCCTGGCAGTGATCCGCAGCGTCACTTCAAACTCCTTGGCGTACGGGGCGATCGTCGGGTTGTCCTGCCGTTCGATCAGGTCGAGCAGCCGTTCCTCCAGCGCCGATTCGCCAATGCCGTAGAAGCGCAGCACGCGCGAGTGAAACACCTGCTGCTCCGGCTTCAGCCCAATCAGATACGGCATCACGTATTTCTCCACCATCGGGTACAGTTCGCTGGGCGGCCCCGGCAGCAGCACGTAGGTGCGTCCGTCGCGCTGCGCCGCCATGCCGGGCGCCATGCCGTGATCGTTCGGGAAGACGCGGCTGCCCGCCAGCACCAGCGCCTGCTTGCGGTTGTTCTCCGTCATCGTGATGCCCCGCTGGCGAAAAAACGACTCGATCCGCTCCATCGCCGCCTGATCGGTGGTCAACCCGACGCCCAGGTGCTCCGCCACGGTTTCTTTCGTCAAGTCGTCCTGGGTCGGTCCCAGTCCGCCGGTGAACACGATCAGATCGGACCGGGCCGACGCCTGGCGGATCACGCTTGCCAGCCGTTCGGCATTATCCCCCACCACCGTGTGGAAATAGACGCCAACGCCGATTTCCGCCAGCTTCTGGGAGAGATACTGGGCGTTCGTATTGGCGATCTGCCCAAGCAAAAGTTCCGTTCCCACCGCGATAATCTCCGCTCTCATGCCCCTCATCCACTCTCTTTGGAAATAAAGTAACGCTGCCCGTCGAAGCCCATCCGGCGAAGCTTTTCCTGCCGCATCGTCAGGCCGTCCCCGAACGGTTTTCCTGTCTGATACGGTAAGAAAAGAAGACCAATACCCGTTTCTTACGAGTATTGGATGACGTTGCGATTCTTGGCGAAGTAGTCATACCCGGAGTACAGGGTAATCACCACCATTGCCCATATCGCCGCTTCATCAAAGGGAATGCCGAAAATCTCAAACGGAAAATTGTTCACCATCACCGCCGTAATGGCCACGATCTGCACCCATGTTTTCAGTTTGCCCAATGCGCTGGCGGCAATTACCTGCCCTTCCGCCGCTGCCACCAGTCTCAGACCGGTCACGGCAAACTCGCGGCTGATGATGACGATGGCGATCCACGCTTCCAGCCGGTGCATTTCCACCAGCGAAATCAGCGCCGCGGAAATCAGCAGCTTATCCGCCAACGGATCGAGGAACTTCCCCAAGTTGGTCACGATTTTGCGTTTGCGGGCGATATAGCCGTCCAGACCGTCCGTACTGGCCGCCAGGATGAATACCAATGCCGCAATCAGTTCGTTGTACGTCATCGACACGCTGCCGATGGTAAACGTCCCGATGTTGTAACGCACCAGCAGAAAAAACATGACTACCGGCACCAGGAAGATCCTGGCGAGGGTGATGCGGTTGGCGAGATTCACCTAGACTACCTCCCCGGCCAAGTCGTATTCGTAGGAGTGCGTAATCTTCACCTTCACGATTTTGCCCAGTTCGCCCTTGTATCCCGTGACGAACACCTCGCCGTCAATCTCCGGAGCGTCGTACTGGGTGCGGCCGACGTAGATGTCATTGCGCCCTTCGTACCGCTCGATGAGCACGTCCAGCACCTGTCCGACAAAGCGGCCGTTTCGCTCGGCGGCGATTTCCCGCTGAATCTCCATCAGGATGTTGGCCCGTTTTTCCTTGGTCTCCTCGTCGACGTGGTTCGGCAGACGGGTCGCCGGCGTATCGTCTTCGTTCGAATAGGTGAAGACGCCCAGCCGGTCAAACTTCACATCCTTCACAAATTCGCACAGGCGCTGGAAGTCCTCTTCCGTCTCGCCGGGGAAGCCGACGATCAGGGACGTTCGCAGGGCGACGTCCGGAACGCGGGCGCGAATCTTCGCCACCAGTTCGCGGGCATCACGCTGGCGGCCGGGGCGGCGCATCTTTTTCAGGATATGATCCTCGGAGTGCTGCAGCGGCATATCAACGTATTTGCACACTTTGGAATTGGTCGCAAACACCTCGATCAGCTCGTCTGTAAAGAAACCGGGGTACGCATAGTGCAGTCTGATCCACTGAATCCCGTCCACTTCGGCCAACCGGTTCAGCAGCTGGGGCAGCATGTGCTTGCCGTCGTAAATGTCGGTGCCGTAGTTGGTGGAATCCTGCGCGATCAGGCTGATCTCCACAATCCCCTGCTCCGCGAGATGCTTTGCCTCCTCCACGATCGATTCGATGGTCCGGCTGCGAAATCCTCCGCGCATCAGCGGAATGCTGCAGAACGTACAGGCGTTGTCGCAGCCCTCCGCAATCTTGATGTAGGCGGAATAGGTCCCTGCCTTCACTTTCCGTTTGACCACTTCCTCGTAAGTGAAGACGGGATTGCCGACATAGGCGGGCCGCTTGCCCGCGAGCGATTCAGCAATAATGTCCGTAATCGACATAAAATCGCCTGTTCCGACAATGCCGTCCACTTCCGGGATCTCTTTTAGAATATCCTCTTTGTACCGTTGCGTGAGACAGCCTGCCACGACAAGCGATTTCAGCTTGCCGGATTCCTTCAGCTCCGCCATGTCGAGTATCTTGTTGACCGATTCTTCCTTGGCGGCGTCGATGAATCCGCAGGTATTGACGATGACGACCGTTGCTTCTTCGGGGTTATCGACCAGTTCGTAGCCTTTTTCATCTATCAGATGGGCCATCATGTCCGAATCGACCAGATTCTTTTCACAGCCCAGCGTAACGATCGCTACTTTTTCACGTGAGCCTACCTTCTCTGTCATCTGTTTTCCTCCAATTGGTCACACCTGCCCAGATTACACCTATTCAGTATAATATAAGCCGCAACGGAGTGTCAAAAGTGAAGAAAGTACGAAAGGCAAGCATGACGCTTGCCTACTGGGTAACGGATGGTGCCATCGTAACGACGACGTTGGACGGCATGTATTTCATGTTGGACGTGTCTACACGCGCGCCGTTGACCGTCATCTCCACGACCGTCGGCTTGCCCAGACGGATGTATGCCGTCTTGCCCAGTTCGACGACGACTTCCTCGTCTTTCTTCAACGTGCCCTCTTTGACGTATTTCTTGCCCTTCGCCTCGGACACCCCGTACCAGCATTTGTCGTTGACGACTTTGAGTTTGACCGTGATCTTGTCGCCGCCGCCGCTCAGCGTGTACTTGTACAGGGACCCCTGCTGCGACTCGAACGTGACCGTCGCCTGCTGCTCGCCGCTCGGAACCTCCGGGACGGCCGCGGTCGAATCGGGAGCCGGTTCCGTAACGGTGGCGGGAGGTCTGGGCGTCTGGGTCTGCGGCGAAGGGGTTGGCGTCGGCGTGCCGCTCTGGCCCGGATTGACGATTTCCGCGCCTGACGACAGATTCCCCCCCGGCACCGCCGGCTGGGTGTTCATCCCGCTGTTGACGACAGCGATGTAGATCACCCCGATGATCAGCGCGATAAACAGCACCAGCAAGGTCTTGGTCAGCCATCTGCCGGCCTGCAGCGGGTTGTTGGCGGACGCCACCCGGCGGCGGCGCAGCCGTTCCACTTGTTCCTGCGGAGGTTGGGCAGGCAGATCCGCCTGGAAGTGACTCATGATGTGGTTCGGATCAAGACCGACGGCTTCCGCGTAGCTCTTGACGAAAGCCCGTGCGTAAAAGTGGCCAGGGAGTACGTGAAAATGGCCCCTTTCAATGGCTTCCAAATATCGCCGCTGGATCTTGGTGATCCGTTGGATGTCGTCGAGCGTGATCCCTTTTTCTTCGCGGGCCCTTTGTAGTACTTGACCTAGCTCAGACACAGCTTACCCTCCTTAATTCATGTCGAAATGGTCGAAGCCGCGGTTGTTGATCAACTCGTATGTAATCTCTTCGTCCGGATGCTGACGCAGTTCGATGATGTAGTGAAAATCTGACAGTTCGTACTCCGACTCGCGGACGAAAATATCGGGATGTTCGATGATCTTGGCGGCCGGGAAGTTCATGATTTCCCTCAGCAGCGCGTGATGTTTCTCCGTGGAGCGCAGCGTCGACACAATTCCATCTATTAAATATACATGATCAGTCGTCATCTCATCAACGGCAAGGGAGCTGCGCACGGTCTGCCGCAGCAGCGTGGAGGAGATGAACGTCCAGCGCTTGTTGGCCGACACGCTGGCCGCGATCATCGACTCGGTTTTGCCGACGCGCGGCATGCCGCGGATGCCGATCAACTGGTGGCCCTCCCGCTTCAAAATCTCCGCCATGAAGTCGACCAAGAGCCCCAGCTCGTCGCGCACGAACCGGAACGTTTTTTTGTCCTCGCTGTCGCGCTCGATGTAGCGCCCGTGGCGAACCGCCAGTCTGTCCAGCATCGTCGGCGGCCGCAGCCTCGTTATGGTTATATTGTCCATTTTTAGCACAACGTTGCGCAGTACCTCTATTTTTTCGTCGTCATCCGTCAGCAGCAGCATGCCGCGTCGCATGTTGTCGACACCGTTGATCGTCACGATATTGATGTTGAGCATCCCCAAGATGGAGGCGACATCCCCCAGCAGACCGGGCCGGTTTTTGGAGATTTCGTATTCCATGTACCACTCTTTTTTCGCTTCCATGCCCCTATCCTCTCCGACAGCCAATTTTCTCTTCGTATGTAGTATATCACGTTCCGAACGATCGACAATCAGAGATTCGGACGGAAAAGAAAAATCCCCGTGGAAAGGGGATTTCAGTGCAGTTAGCTGCCTTGGTTGGGGCCGGCGTCGTTCTCCACCAGCTTGACCATCATGGATGCCAGCGCGCGCTGCTGCTCTTCGTCGCCGGCGTCCCACAACTGCTTCAGCAGGCGCTCCTGATCGTTTTTCGGGTCCACCTGACCGGCCAGGTAATGGCCGATCTGATACGCCACATTTTGAATGGTGTCGCTTTCCATGCCAGCCTGTTTGGCCTGCTCTACGCGCTCGCCGAGAAATTGCTTCCAGTCGCGGAAATTGTCGAGAACCGACATGTACTATTCCCTCCTTCTGTGCGTTACGGACAGGTTTGTGCCCGTATATTGGTAGAATGCCATCATCAGGAGGGAATTATGCATGCCGTCTCAGGCGTACCAGCCACCGTTGGGACTGATGATCTGACCGGTCAGGTAGCTCGCCTCTGCCGTCAGCAAAAAGCGGACGACCGCAGCCACCTCCGCCGACGTGCCCAGACGGCCGGCAGGGATCTCGGCGGCGATCATTTCCAGTTCCTCGGGAGAAAACCGCTCCATCATGCCGCCCTGAATCGCTCCCGGCGCCACCGCGTTTACGGTGATGCCATTGGGGGCAAGCTCTTTGGCCAGCGCTTTGGTAAAGGCGTTGACGGCCCCCTTGGTGAGCGAGTAGAGCACTTCGCAGGAGCCGCCCGTCAGGCCCCAGACGGAGGAGATGTTGACGATCCGGCCGTACCGCTCCCGAAGCATCGCACCCAACGCCGCCTGCGTCACGAAATAGGCGGAGCGGACGTTGAGCGCCACCAGCTCGTCAAACATTTCGGGCGACACATCGGTAAAAAGACCGACGTGATCCGCCGACGCGTTGTTGACGAGCAGCAGCGGGGCAACGGGCATGGCCTGAAACATGGCGGTGATCTGCCCCACGTCGCGCAGGTCGGCCTGCAGGGCATACGCGGGGACGCCCCGAGCCCGGCATTCGTTCAGCACCGGCTCCAGCTTGTCGTAGGATTGATGGTAATGCAGGTAAAGCGGGACGCCCGACGCGGCCAACGCCAGGCTGATGGCGCGGCCGATCTCGCCGGACGCCCCTGTCACCAACGCCCAAGGCGTCTGTGGGTTCATGTGCGTTCACTACTCCTGCGGCGAAGCGGAACGAACGATCGAGATGGACATTTGTTCCGGCAGAAAGTGCTCCCTCAAGCGTTCCTCCACGTCTTCGCGGGTGATCGACTCCAGCGCCGGCACCACGGAGAAGAGGTCGCTGCCGTTGAATTTGTAGCTGGTAAACTGGTTGGCGATAAACTCCACGGAATTCAGCGAGCGCAAAAACTGGCCGATTTTTTTCCGCTTGGCGCGTTCAAAATCGTCCTGCGCGATGCCCGACTGCTTCAACGCCGCGATTCCCTGCTTGACTTCTTCGGCCAAGCGGTCGGGATCGGGAGTGTCGGCGCCGATAATGGAGTAGCCGTAGTCCTGTTCGCCGCTGTAGTCGACGTCGAAATTCTCCGTGATCAGCCCGCTGTCGTACCATTTCTGGTAGAGGGCGGAGCTGGTGCCAAACGCGATGTCCAACAACAGTTTAGTGGCAAGCTCCCGTTTTAACAAGGCCTCTCCGGACAAACCGCTTTGTTTTTCCTTGAAGCCGATCATGCATTTGGGCATCCCCACGGGCAGATGATGTTCGATGCGCCGCTCGGCCACTTCCGCCGGCTCTTCCGGAAAGATGCGTTCGATCTTCGGCGCGGGCGGGAACTCCTTGGCGGCCTGATTGTTCCGGATCAAGTCCATGACTGCTTCCGGCTCAAACGACCCCACCACCAACAGCAGCATGTTAGCCGGATGGTAAAACGTTTCGTAACACTGGTACAGCATCTCCTTGGTGATCTTGGAGATGGAGTCAATCGTGCCGGCGATCTCGATGTTGATCGGATACCGCTGATACATGGCTTTCAGGAGATTCATGTACACTTTCCAGTCCGGGTTGTCGTCGTACATGGTGATTTCCTGGCCGATGATGCCTTTTTCCTTTTCCACGCTGGCGTCGGAAAAGTACGGTTCCTGCACGTAATCTAAGAGCAGATTCAGGTTGGCCTCCAGCTTGTCGGTGCAGGAAAACAGGTACGCCGTGCGGTTGAAGCTGGTGAAGGCGTTGCAGGAGGCGCCGTTCTTGCTGAACTCGTGCATGACATCCCGGTCTTTTTTCTCAAACATTTTATGTTCCAGAAAATGAGCGATCCCGTCCGGCACGTGCACCTCTTCCCCGCTGCGGGTGCGAAAATGGCTGTCGACCGAGCCGTACCGCGTGGTAAAGACGGCGTACGTCTTGCTGAATCCCTGCTTGGGCACCAGGTACACCTGCAGGCCGTTCGGCAGTTTCTCGTGATAGACGGTTTCGTTCACCTGTTCAAACACGGTGGTCTGCATGTTACACATCCCCCTTTTTGTCCCGCAAGAGATAGATGGTATCGATCGCGACGCGTTCAGCCACGCGTTTAATGTCGTCCACCGTCACGCCGTTGATCTCGTTCAGCAGTTCGTTCAACTGTCGTTTCCGCCCGCTGAGCACGCCGTTGTAGGCAAAGTCGATCATCATCCGGGCGCTGTCCAGCAGTTCGCGGAACTGATTGGTCAGCGTGGCTTTTGTCTGCTCCAGTTCTCCGGCGGTGATGCTTCCCTGCCGCATCAAATCCAACTGTTCCTTGATGATGTCGACAGCCCGCCGGTAGTTGTTTGCGTCGATGCCGGACATCATCATCAGGATGCCTTTGTGGCTCTCCAGCCGGGAGACGGCGTAGTAAGCCAGACTCGCCTTTTCGCGAACGTTGACAAACAGTTTGGAATGGGGAAAGCCGCCCAGCACGCCGTTGTAGACCAGGAGCGCCGGGTAATCGTCGTCCTTGTAGGAAATCTGCGTCCGGCAGCCGATGTTCAGTTTCGCCTGGCTGACATCGAGCCGCTCGATGACTTCCCGCGCCTGGGTCACTTGTTTAGTGGCGTTGGTCGGCGGGAACGTTATCACCTCCGCCCGATCCGGGGTCACATGGGTGCTGATCGCCTCCTCCACTTCCGCCCGCTGCACGTCCCCGACCACGAAGATGTCGATCGGATTGCGCGACGTGATCTCGCGGAAATAGCGGTACAGCTCCGCCCCCGTAATGGACGGCAGATCCTCGGTCCGCCCCTGGGCGAGCAGGGCGAACGGCTCCCCTTTGCACATCTCCGCCGTCACCCGCTGGTTGGCGTACTTCATCTTGTCGTCAATCAGGCTCTCGATCCGCTTGCGCAGCGTCTCTTTTTCCTGGGCGACGTACTTTTCGGCAAACGCTTCCCCTTCCAGATAGGGGCGGGTCAGCACGTCGCCGACGAAGCGAATCGCCTGGTCCAAGAGGGACGTCTCTTGCGAAAGGTACTTCTCGTTCGGCACTTCCATGTAGATCTGGAGGATCTGCCGCTCTCCCTTTTTCACCACGTCCACGTCGAAAATCGCTCCGTAGAGATAGTCCAGATGTTCGCGAAGCTGCTTGGTCTCGGGGAATCGGGCGGTTGCCCGCTTCATTACCATGGCCAGGAGCGCCGTCTTGGTCACGTGCGCTTCGGACAGTTCCTGTTCGATCATGGTCACGATGGTCGTGGTCTTGAATTTGGCAGTCGGCAGGATATGTACATGGATTCCGTTGACTGAGGAGGTGTGAAACGCAATCTCATTTCGCTGCTCGCTCATATCCCATTCTCCCTTCTCCGTCGGCTTGATCTCTTCTATTGTAACCAATTGGCAGGCCGTTCAGCAAAGCAGACGAGAAGAGGCGGGACCGTACCGTCTCCGCCTTTTCGCCGTGAAAATGATCTCTTCTGTTACTGTATGCACCCCGGCCGATGCCTACCACTGCAAAAGAACGGGTCCCGCTCCCGTTTCGCTACAGATCGGTGTCATCCCACTCGCTGAGATCGTCGGGGTCCGCATTGCTTTCGACAAAGCGGCCGCAGTCGGGTTCCAGGCAGAGCATCCCGTCCAGTTGGCTGTCGTGAAACGGCAGGCCGTGGGTGCCGCCGCAGTAGGGGCAGGTCCACATCAGACGTCCTCCTTTATGAAGAAGTGCTTCCTCCGTGTAGTGTGCCCCAATCTCTCTCGGGATTACGCGGACGCATTTGCTGATCGTTCGCGCTCCAACAAAAAAGCGCCCGGAAGTCCGGGCAGGAGACCGACCGCCGTTTCCACAAACGGCGAATCGCCCCTCCCCCTGCGCGGTTTGGAGAGAGCACGACCGCGGAGGGAGAGCGCCAGGTTCCAGACGCATGATCGAGTTTTATTAGCGGGAGCCGGTCTCGTACGGCTTGCCCAGTGCGGCGGGTGCGCTCGAACGGCCGACCACGCCCGCCAGGACCAGGATGGTCAAAATGTACGGAAGCATGTAGATGAATCCGGTCGGAACGTATTGGGTCAGACCGAAGATCTGCACCAGCGACTTGATCGCCTGCGCCACCCCGAAGAACAGCGCCGCGCCCATCGCGCCGGCCGGATGCCACTTCCCGAAAATCAAGGCAGCCAGCGCGATGAATCCTTGGCCGGACACCGTGTTGTGGGAGAAGTTGCTGGTCGTGGTCAGGGCGATCGTCGCGCCGCCCATCGCCGCCAGGGCGCCGCTGATCATGACCGCGGTGTAGCGCATGCGCTTGACGTTGATGCCGACGGTGTCCGCGGCGCGCGGATGCTCACCGACCGCCCGCAGCCGCAGACCGAACGGCGTTTTGAACAGCACGTACCAGGAGAGAGCCACCAGCGCAAACGCGATAAAGCTGGTCGGATACCCTTCGAACAGCGCGTGTCCCACATACGGGATGTCGGCCAGCAGCGGAATGTGCCATTTGCCGAACACGTGGGAGAGCGTCGTGGTTTGACCCGCACCGTGGAAGATGATCTTGGTCAGGTAGACGGACAACCCCGCGGCCAGGAAGTTCAGCGCAACGCCGCTGACCACCTGGTCGGCTTTGAACGTAATCGAGGCCACCGCGTGCGGCAGGGCGAAAATCGCACCGGCCACGATCGCGGCGGCAAAGCCCACCCACGGCGCACCGCTGCCGAACGCGTCCTGAGCGAAGAAGGTGACCACGGCACCGGTAAACGCCCCGATGATCATCATCCCTTCCAGCGCGATGTTGACGACCCCGGAACGCTCCGAGTACATGCCGCCCAGCGCGGCAAAAATCAAGGCAGTGGAAAACACGATGGTATCGTGAACCAGGTTGCTGAGGATCGTACCCCAATCCATCAGTTTCCACCCTCCTTTTTCTTCAGAATAGGCTTCAGGAAGACTTTCACGATGCCGTGAGCAGCCACGAAGAAGATGACGGACGCGATCACGACGCGAATCAGCTCGACCGGAACGCCGGCGCCAAACTTCATGCCGGCTGCGCCGAACGTCAGCATGCCGAAGAGAATCGCTGCCAGGACGACGCCCAACGGGTTGTTGCCGCCGATCAGGGCGACGGCGATTCCGTCAAAGCCGTACCCCGGCATGCCCGCCATGACAGCCTGGTAGTGAAACACGCCCAGGATCTCGCATGCGCCGCCGATGCCGGCGAACATCCCGCCGACAAACATGGCGTTGACGACGTTGCGGTTGACGTTCATTCCGGCGTACTCGGACGCGTGCGGGTTCAGACCGACCGCGCGCAGTTCGAAACCGGTCTTGGTCTTCCACAGGACGACGTAGAAAAAGACGGCGGCGAGAACGGCCAACAGCGTCCCCCAGTGCAGACGGGCGCTGTCAAACATCTGTGACAGCCAGCCGATCGTGATGGAGGCGGAATCCTTGATCATCTCGGAACGCTGCTGCCCCACCGGCACGAAGAAAGCGTTCAGAATGTAGTTGGCAAAGTAGAGGGCAATCCAGTTCAGCATGATGGTCGTGATGACCTCGTTGACGCCCCGGGCCGCTTTCAGGTAGCCGGCGATGGCTCCCCACAGGCCCCCTGCCAGCGCACCGGCCAGCACGGCGAGCGGCGCGTGAATGTACGCCGGGAGATCCAGGGAAATGCCTACCGCCGTAGAGGCGATCATCCCCATGATGAACTGCCCCTCCGCCCCGATGTTGAACAGGCCGGTGCGGAAAGCAAACGCCACGGACAGGCCCGTAAAGATCAGCGGCGTGATCTGGCGGATCGTCTCACCGAAGTTGTACGAACTGCCGAATACCTTTTCCACAAGGGACGCGTACGCCTTGATCGGGTTGAATCCCCCCGCGAGCATGGCGACGGCGCCGGTCAATAATCCAAGAATGATAGCTGCTGCCGGGACGAGGAACGATTCCTTGGTAAAAACAGCAATCACTCTATTCATCGCTTCCTCCTCCTTGCATCCGTTTTCCGCCGGACATCATCAAGCCCAGTTCTTGTTCGGTCGTCGACTTGGCGTCGACAATGCCGACAATCTGTCCCTCGTAAATGACCGCAATCCGGTCGGATACGTTGATTACCTCGTCCAGTTCGAGCGAAATCAGCAGCACGGCCTTGCCCTTGTCGCGCTGCTCCACGAGCCGTTTGTGGATAAACTCGATGGCCCCCACGTCCAACCCGCGCGTCGGCTGCGCCGCGATCAAAAGATCCGGGTCCTTGTCCACTTCGCGGGCGATGATTGCCTTCTGCTGGTTGCCGCCGGAAAGCGCTCGTGCCTTGGTGTGGATGCTCGGCGTGCGGACGTCGAACTCCTCGATCAGTCTGGATGCGTGCTTGTCAATCGCCGCGTAGTCCAGGAAGCCGTTTTTGTTGAACCGCGGGTGGAAGTACGTCTCCAGCACCATGTTTTCGCTCATGGTAAAGTCGAGCACCAGCCCGCGCTTGTGCCGGTCTTCCGGAATGTGGGACAGGCCCGCTTCCGAGATTTCCCGCGGCAGCCGGTTGGTAATGTCCTGGCCCTTCAAGAGGATCCGTCCGCCGGAAGCCTTGCGCAGTCCGGTCAGCACCTCGATCAGCTCGCTTTGGCCGTTGCCGTCCACGCCGGCGATGCCGAGGATCTCCCCGGCGCGCACTTCAAACGAGATGCCGTTCAGCGCGTTGACGCCGCGGTTGCCCATGGCGGTGACGTTCTCAACGGAGAGGATGACCTCTTTCGGCTGCGGTGGCTTCTTGTCCACTTTGAACGTAACCTCGCGCCCCACCATCTTGGCGGCCAACTCGTCCGGGTTGGTATCCTTGACGGCGACCGAATCGATCACCTTGCCCCGGCGAATGATCGTGACCGCGTCGCAGACGGCCATGATCTCCTTCAACTTGTGGGTGATCAGGATGATCGTCTTGCCCTCTTTCACCAGATTGTGCATGATCTCGATCAGTTCCTGAATCTCCTGCGGGGTCAGGACGGCGGTCGGCTCGTCAAAAATGAGGATGTCCGCCCCGCGGTAAAGCGTTTTCAAAATCTCCACCCGCTGCTGCATGCCTACGGAAATATCGGCAATTTTGGCAGTGGGATCCACTTTCAGCCCGTACTTGCGGGAAAGCTCCTCCACTTCCTTGACCGCTCGGCGAATATCTATCTGCAACCCGTTTTTCGGTTCGTTTCCTAACACAATGTTTTCAGTGACCGTAAAGGTTTCCACAAGCATGAAATGTTGGTGCACCATGCCGATGCCCAGTTCGTTCGCGACGTTGGGACTCGTGATGTGTACCGGTTTCCCGTTGATGAGGATTTCTCCCTCATCCGGTTGATACAAGCCAAACAAGATGTTCATCAACGTGGACTTCCCCGCGCCGTTCTCCCCCAGGAGGGCGTGGATTTCGCCTTTTTTCACGACCAGGTTGATGTTGTCGTTTGCGACGATGCCGGGAAAGCGCTTGGTAATCCCGCGCATTTCAACAACTGTCTCTACCGAATTCAACCATGTTCCCCCCGTTTTTGTGGGTCTTAGTTTGAAGGTAAAGAACAAGGCTAGTTGCTCGAACTAGCCTTGTCCGTGTGCAGCCTGCTGTTGGTTACTGTTGAGGTGTTTCAGGAACCTTGATCTCGCCGTTTACGATTTTTTGCTTGTACTCGTCAACCAGCTTCAGCACGTCTGCCGGCACGTTCTTGTTGGAGGTGTCGGCCAGGCCTACGCCGTTTTCCTTCAGACCAAGCCATACGATGCCGCCTTTGAATTTGCCGTCGATGACGTCTTTGGACACGCGGTATACGGCTTCGTCCACACGCTTCACCATGGAGGTGAGGGTGATGTCGTCGCCGAAGGTCAGGGACTGGTCCTTGTCCACGCCGATTACCCAAACCTGTTGGCCTTTGGCCTTGCGAGCCTTGGCTTCGTTGAACACGCCGTCGCCGGTGGCGCCGGACGCGTGGAAGATGATGTCGACGCCCTGGTCGTACATTTGCGACGCGGTGGATTTGCCCTGGTCCGGTTTGTCGAACGCGGCGGTGTACACCTTCACGACCTGAACGCTCGGATCGACGGCCTTCACGCCTGCTTCGAAACCGGCTTCAAAGCGCTTGATCACCGGAATTTCCATCCCGCCGACAAAGCCGACCTTTTTCGTTTTGCTCATTTTCGCGGCGACCACGCCAACCAGGAAGGAACCTTCATGCTCTTTGAACAGGACGGATTCCACGTTCGGCGCGTCCACTTCGGCGTCAATGATCGCCAGTTTGGCGTCCGGGTTTTCGGAAGCCACTTTTTTCACGTGGTCGCCCATCAGGAAGCCGATCCCCCAGGTCAGATCCCATTTGTCCTTGACGAACTGGGTCAGGTTCGGGATGTAGTCGGCGTCACTGGTGGACTGGAGGTAGTTTACGTTTTCCTGCGGGAGGTTGAGGTCTTTTTGCAGTTTTTGCAGACCTTCCCACGCGCTCTGGTTGAAGGAGTTGTCGTTCACACCGCCCACGTCGGTCACCATGCCGATTCTCGCGTTCGGCGCAGCCGCCTGGCCTTCCCCTTGGTTGGCCGCTCCTTGCTGTCCTTCTGTTTTTCCGCCGCACCCAGCCAGGACAAGCGAAAGGCTGAGAGCTGCCACGGAGAGGACGGAAAGTACCTTTTTCATGCCGGAATACCCCCTGTTTTTAAATGGAATGAAATTGTTGTGCGAGGTTTCCCCCGCTTGTTAGAGCCGTCTGCGCACGACGTGAAAGTGAATCTTGTCCGCCCGGAAATAATTGTGGGAATATAGCACGGGCCGTTCACTCTCGTCGTAGTGAATCTGTTTCAGCAGGAGCAGCGTCGCGTTTTTGTCGCACCGCAGCAGATTGGAAACCTTTTCAGAGTAGCCCAGCGGTTCGATGTGAGCCACTGCATACGCGATGCGCAGGCCCGTTTTGCTCTCCAGCCAGTTGAAGATGGACTCGCCCTCTGCCGTGTAGCCTCCGGGCACCAGGTGGGCCGGGATGCGGTCAAAGCAGTAGACGACCGGGTCGCCGTCCGCCGTGCGAATGCGCTCCACCATGAGCACGCCTTCGCCCGGATTGAGGGACAGCCGTTTGCGCTCTTCCTCGCCAGGCTCGCCGAACGCGGTGCGGAGAATGATCGTCCCCGCCTTGTACCCCTGCCGCTCAATCGCGTCCGTCACACTAAAGAGTTCCCCAATCCCGCCGGAAAAAACAGGACGGGAATTGATAAACGTGCCGACCCCGTGACGACGGATCACGATTTTCTCTTCTTCGAGAAGGCGAAGCGCTTCCCGCAGCGTCGCCCGACTCACACCCAACTGTTTTGACAGCTCGGCTTCGGAAGGGAGACGTTCGCCGGGTTTTAACTCCCCGGAATCAATATCGCTCTTGATCTTGTCCATGACCAAGAGGCTCAGCGACCGGAAATTCCCCTTGATGCTCATCCACCTTCACTCCTGCTTACCCTTCAGCCATCCCAACAGGTAGGACGTCAGACCTCTGATTCACACGCAACGATAACAACAATTTCCTTGAATCCCGTAAAAATTGTACCGTAGGGGCAGGTATCATGCAAGCCAAATTTTCAGAAGTCTCCTGCCAGTTTTTGCGTTTTCAGGCATCAACTGAGCGACCGCTCATCCTAAGCTCCAATCCGGCAGATGAAAAAGAAACGCCCGGCTCAGGAGATGCTGCTCTCCTGGGCCGGACGCGGTATGCGCACTTCGCGGGGCTTGCTGCCCTCATACGGGCCGACGACCCCCTGCGCTTCCATCATGTCGATCAGCCGGGCCGCCCGCGTGTAGCCGATCCGAAGCCTGCGCTGGAGCAGGGAAGCGGATGCGGTCTGCGCCTCGACGACAATTTGCACCGCCTGATCGTACAGCTCGTCGTCCACTACGGCCTGCTGCTCGTCCGCCACCTCGTCCGGGATCATCTCTTCCTGGTAGCGGACTTCCTGCTGTTCCTTGACAAAGCGGACGACGTCCTCCACTTCCTTGTCGGAGACGAACGCCCCCTGCACGCGAATCGGCTTGGAAGCCCCCATCGGCAGGTAGAGCATGTCCCCGCGGCCGAGCAGTTTTTCCGCCCCGCCCATGTCCAGGATGGTGCGGGAGTCGGCCATGGACGAAACGCCAAAGGCAATCCGCGACGGGATGTTCGCCTTGATCACGCCGGTGATGACGTCCACGGACGGACGCTGCGTGGCGATAATCAGGTGAATGCCGGCCGCACGGGCCATCTGAGCCAGGCGGCAGATGGCGTCTTCCACTTCTCCCGGCGCCACCATCATCAGGTCCGCCAGCTCGTCGACGATGACCACGATGTACGGCAGCGGGCTTCCCTCCGCCTGCTGGTTGTACATCTCGATGTTGCGGCTGCCCGTTTTGGCGAACAGATTGTAGCGCCGCTCCATCTCCGCGACCACTTTCTTCAGCGCGACGGACGCGCGGCGGGGGTCGGTCACCACCGGTGCGAGCAGGTGGGGAATCCCGTTGTACACATTCAGCTCGACCATCTTCGGATCAACCATCATCAGCTTCACTTCATCCGGCTTCGCCCGGAACAGGATGCTCATGATCAATCCGTTGATGCAGACCGATTTGCCGCTGCCGGTCGCGCCTGCCACCAGCAGGTGGGGCATTTTCGCCAGGTCGGCCACGATCGGCTCGCCCGAGATGTCCCGGCCGAGCGCCACCGTCAGCTTGCCGGGCGCCTCCTGGTACTGCGGCGATTCCAGCACCTCGCGAAGCGAAACCACCGCCACTTCGGCATTGGGCACCTCGATGCCGATCGCCGACTTGCCCGGAATCGGCGCCTCGATGCGGATATCCTTGGCCGCCAGCGCCAGCGCCAAATCGTCGGTCAGGCTGACGATCCGGCTCACTTTCACGCCGGTCGCGGGCTGCACTTCGTAGCGGGTAACGGCCGGTCCCCGGTGCACTTCCGAAACGATCGCGCTGACGCCGAAGCTTTTCAGCGTCTGCACCAGCTTGGCCGCGTTGGACGTGTGGTCCACGTCCTTGCCCGGCGTATAGCCTTTGGGCCGGGCCAGCATCTGCAGGTTGGGAAGCACATAGGGGACAGCCGGCTGCACCTCCGTGTTTTCCAGCGTGCCGAAAATCTCTTCGTCGCCTTCCAGCGAGAACGTAATCTCCCGCGCCGCTTGCGGACGGACAGGCGGCGCCGCCGATTCGGGGGATTCCTGTTCGTGTTCGCTCGCCACCCGCTCGGTGAAGTCGCGGATCAGCGGGGCGACGGGCAGCGCTTCCTCCCCGTCCGCCGACGGTCCCGCCGCCCCCGGGGAATCGGCAGCCTCCGCCGCAGGATCGGCTGCTCCGTCCTGCCGGGCAGCGGCCCCCGCCTCTTTGGCGCTCCGCTCTTCGCGCGCCTTCCGCTTTTCCTTCTCCTGCTTGCGCTTCTCGCTTTCTTCCTGCAAAAGCTGGACCGAATCTTTCACCGAGTCCTTCAACTTGCCGTATAGCTGCGCCGTCTTGTTGCGCATGAAGATCACGATGTCCACGTACGAAAGGTTAAACAGGAACATGATGCCGGCCAAAAACAGCAGGGCGATGATCAGGCCGGTCCCCGTCAATCCCACCAGGCTGTTGCACAGGACAAAAAAGAGCGCTCCAGCCATGCCGCCGCCGACGCCGGTGGTGGACACCTTCTGGCTGTGGTCCAGCCACAGCCGGTCCCACGTGACGCGGACGATGCTCTGTTCGGCGAATTTGCCGTCTGCCGTAACCTGCTTGTACAGCATCAGATGATCCCACGTCAAAATCGCCAAGAAGATAAACAGGATGCCCAGCACCCGGTAGGTGAGCCGCGGCGGTTTGCGGGTAAACATCATGTGGATGGCCATTCCGATCAGAAGCAGCGGGATGACAAAGTCCCACGAGCCCGCCACGAACCGGAACAAAAAGGCAAGCACATTTTTCCCCAGCCAGCCGCTCTCCAACAGGCCGATCAGGCTGAGCACGATCACGACCAGGCCCAACAGCTCCACTTTGACGACCGAGGCCCATGCCGCTTGTGACTGTCTTCTCTCTTTTCTACTCAATGGCACGCCTCCTTTTGTCCTGCATAAAAAGGCAGCCGTCCGCTGTTCGGCTGCTGTTCGTTCATGTCTAGTATAACACAGGAAATTCATAGAAATACAGGACTTCTTAGGCGTGCCAATCGGGGCGAAAGCGAACCGTCTCGCCGGGAGCCAGGCGCGGATTGAGGTAATCCTGGGGGTTGGGACTGATCAGCCGCACGATCCGGCCCTCGTAGGGCCCTGTAGGTTCCACCACCATGGTGGCCTCGCCCAGCGGCAGTTCGCGCAGTTCCCGCTTTTCCACCTGCTCCATGTTGGCGAACACCACTTCCATCGGAACGACCGAGTAGAAAATCACTGCAGCACCTTCTCTCCGCTGCGCGCCTTTTCAATCAGCTCATTCAGTTTTTTCAGCGCTTTGCCCAATCCGCCCACTTCGTCAATCAGCCCGTATTTGACCGCATCGGCGCCGATCACGTTGGTCCCGATGTCGCGGGTCAGCTCGCCGGTGCGCAGCATCAGCTCGCGAAACTTCTCTTCCGAAATCTTGGAGTGGCGGGCGATAAAACTGACCACCCGGTCCTGCATTTTATCCAGGTATTCGAACGTTTGCGGCACGCCGATCACCAATCCGGTCAGGCGGATGGGGTGAATCGTCATCGTCGCGGTTTCGGCGATAAACGAGTAGTCGCCCGCGACGGCAATCGGCACGCCGATGCTGTGTCCGCCGCCCAGCACCAGGGTGACGACGGGTTTGGAGAGGGATGAGACCATCTCCGCGATCGCCAGTCCCGCTTCCACATCGCCGCCCACGGTGTTGAGGATCACCAGCACTCCTTCCACCTTGCTGTTTTGCTCGGCCGCCACCAGCTGCGGAATGATGTGCTCATACTTGGTGGTCTTGTTTTGGGGCGGCAGTTGGATATGCCCCTCCACCTGCCCGATAATCGTCAAGCAGTAGATGTTGCTCTCCAACTGCGGGACATTGGTTTGCCCGAGCTGGGTAATCGAATCGAGCACCTTCTTTTTCTGATCCTCGGTTCCCGGCGCTTCCGCCGGCGGCGCCGTAGCCGGCTGCGGCTGCTCCGCCGGTGCCGGCTGGGGGACGTCCTGACTTCCCGAAAAAGGCGGTCGGTTCAGGTAATCGGTTATTCGTCGGTTTGGCATGAACCATCCTCCTCGCTTTCCTCCGTTAGTATGGATTGGGCGAGGGAAAACGATACACTTCTGGAAATGCGGAAAAGGCAGGCAAACAAACGTATGACGGCGGTTTTGGCCTGTCGGGACTGTACATGTACCCCATTGAATGAACGGCCGGATGGTCAGGATACGTGGCAACACGGGACCTTTGATTTTTCCTGGACTTTTTCGTACGAACGGTTGTCAAATGGGTGTCAAAGCCCTCGTTGTCGGGCAACAAAAACAAAAGGAACCCTTGATCAATCAAGGGTTCCATGAATATTTCTCGACGTGCAGCATTACACTTCCATGATGATGGGCAGAATCATCGGACGGCGGCGCGTCTGATCGTACAGGAAGCGCCCCAGTGCTTCTTTGACGTTGTTTTTCAGGGAAGACCACTCGTTCACGTTTTCTTCCATGCATTTGACAAGTGTTTGGGTCACTATGCGATTCGCCTCGTCCAGCAGTTCTTCGGATTCACGCACATAGACGAATCCGCGGGAGATGATGTCAGGACCAGACAGGATCGTGCCATTTTGTTTGCTGAGTGTAACGACAACTACCAGAATGCCATCTTGAGAGAGCAGTTTGCGGTCTCTCAGTACGATATTGCCGACGTCGCCGACGCCGAGACCGTCAATCAGCACGTTGCCGGCGTGTACTTTCGGACCGTATCGGGCTTTGCCGCCGGAGATCTCCACCGTGTCGCCGTTGTCCAGCAGGAAGATGTTCTCCCGCGGAACGCCCACTTGTTCCGCCAGAATGCCGTGCATCCGCAGCATGCGGTATTCGCCGTGAATGGGGATAAAGTACTTGGGTTTCATCAGGTTGAGCATCAGCCGCAGTTCTTCCTGGCTGCCGTGACCGGAAACGTGGACGGTGCCGCTGGGTCCGTGACCGCCGTAAATTACTTCTGCGCCAATGCGATACAACTGGTCGATCGTGCGCGCCACGTATTTTTCGTTGCCCGGGATGGGCGTCGCGGCAATCACGACCGTATCCCCTGGAAGGATGTCAATTTTCCGATGGGCGGATCGGGCCATCCGGGTGAGCGCGGACATCGGCTCCCCTTGACTTCCAGTGGAGAGAATGACAACTTGTTCGGCTGGAAGCTTGTTTACTTCATCCGTCTCGACAAACAAGCCCTCGGGCACATTCAGGTAACCCAGGTCCATGCTGATGTTGATGACGTTTTGCATGCTCCGGCCGACAACCGTAATCTTGCGGTTGAACTGAAGCGCCGCATCCACCACCTGCTGAATGCGGTGGACGTTGGACGCAAAGGTGGAAACGATGATGCGTCCCCTCGCCTTGCTAAAGACATCCTTGATCGCCATGCCGACTGCACGTTCCGAACCGGTGAATCCCGGCCGTTCGGCATTGGTACTGTCAGACAAGAGACACAGGACTCCCCGGTCACCGATCATCGCCATCTTTGCCAGATCCGCCTGTTGATTGTTGACCGGCGTCTGGTCAAACTTGAAGTCCCCGGTGTGCACGATGTACCCTTCCGGCGTCTCCAGGCAAACCCCGACGCTGTCCGGGATGCTGTGGTTGACGCGGAAAAACGTCGCTTTCATCTTGCCGAGAACAATCTCCGAGTCGCTGTTGATCAAAACCCGCTTGGTATCCGCCAAGATACCCGCTTCCTTCAGCTTGGCTTCAATCAGGCCCAGAGTAAGTTTTGTGGCGTAAACGGGCACATTGAGGTGTTTGAGCACATAGCTGAGACCGCCGATGTGATCTTCGTGTCCGTGCGTGATAATGATGCCGCGAACCTTGTCACGATGTTCCTCCAGGTACGTGATGTCCGGAATGACCATGTCAATTCCCAGCATTTCCTCTTCCGGGAATTTTAATCCGGCGTCGAGGACCACGATGTCGTCATCGCACTGCACCACGTACATGTTCTTCCCAATTTCGCCAACTCCGCCCAGGGCGAAAATGAGAACAGAGTGTTTCGATTTTGCCAAAACGTGTAACCTCCTATATTTAGTTGTCCATTACACTCAAAAAAACCGCCCCAAATCACTTAGTATCATTATAACCGAACGCAAAAGCGGAACACAAGAAAAAAGAACCAAAAGATTGTACCCGTGTCACGACGCAAAAAAAGCTGCCCGTCCGGCGCTTTCTCCGCCTTCGGGACAGCTTTTTGGCTGCAGCCGCCAGTTTATTGCAGCAGCGAATGCACAAACGCTTTTTCCTCGTCGTTGAGCTCCACCAGCGGCAGGCGAACGCCGCCCACCGGCACGCCCAGCTTCTCCAGTGCCGCCTTCGTCGGACCGGGGCTCGGGTATTTGAACAGCCCTTCGAACACGGGCAGCAGCTTGCGGTGAAGGGCCGCCGCCTTGGCGTTGTCGCCTCCGAAGAAGGCCGCCATCATCTCCGCCATCTCGCTGCCAACGACGTGGCTGGCCACGCTGACCACACCGACGCCGCCTACGGACAGAATCGGCAGCGTCAGCGCGTCGTCCCCGCTGTACAGTTCAAATCCCTCGGGCGCCTCCTCGACAATCCGGGCGATTTGCGACAGGTTGCCGGACGCTTCCTTGATGCACACCACATTGGGAAGCTGCGCCAACCGCACGGTGGTTTCGGCGGCCATGTTGACGCCGGTGCGGCCGGGCACGTTGTACAGCATCACCGGCAGGTTGGTAGCTTCAGCCAGCGCCTTGAAGTGCCGGTACAAGCCTTCCTGCGACGGACGGCTGTAGTAAGGCGCCACCAGCATCACGGCGTCCACGCCGATCTTTTCCACTTCCTGCGTGAATTCGATGCTGGCGGCCGTATCGTTGCTCCCCGTCCCGGCGATGATGTGGCATTTGCCTTTCGCGTACGCCACGACATGCCGGAACAAGTCCAGTTTTTCGGAACGGGTCAGGGTCGGCGATTCACCGGTCGTCCCGCTGACCACCAGCGCTTCCGTACCGGTCGACAGCAGATGGTCAATCAGTCGTTCCGTTTTCTCGTAGTCGATTTGCAATTGTTCCGTAAACGGGGTCACCATGGCGGTAACCAGTCGGCCAAAACGTGCCACGTCCTCCAACTCCTCCTCGATTGTTCCCCCATCTGCCGTGCGGCAAATGGTGCTACATGTGTCCGATGTGCAGCTTGAACTGTTTGTGCAGGGCGCGAACCGCCCGCACCATGTCCGTTTCGTGCACCAGTACCCAGATGGTCGTATGCGAGTCGGCCGACTGCAAGATCTGGATGTCTTCCTGCGTCAGCGCCTCCACAATCTGCGCCATTACACCAGGAACGCCGGCAATCCCCGCCCCGATGACGGAGACTTTGGCGCAGTGCGGCAAAATCTGCGGTTCGTATCCCATGTCGTTCAAAATCCGCGCAGCTTTTTCGCTCATCTCGTCGTGGACGGTGTACGCCACGCCCAGCGGATTCACGTTGATAAAGTCCACGCTGATGTTGTGATGGGCCATCGCCTTGAACACCTGCAGTTGGGTGTCGTACGTTCCGTCCTTGTTCGCCACCTTGATCTGCGTGATGTTCGGCACGTGCGCGATGCCCATCACCAGACGGTCGTGTACAGTATAACCCATCTTGTCAATTTCCAGCATGGTGGTCACCAGCGTGCCGGGGTCGTCTGAAAACGTGGAGCGCACCCGAATCGGCACGTTGGCCTGCATCGCGATCTCCACCGCGCGGGGATGGATCACTTTTGCCCCCAGGTGGGCCATGTTGCAAATTTCCGTATACGTCACCGTGCTGAGCGGCTGCGCTTCCTCGACAATGCGCGGATCAGCCGTCATGATGCCGTTCACGTCCGTAAAAATGTCCACCCTTTCGGCGCGGAGGGCGACACCGAGCGCAGTCGCCGTCGTGTCGCTGCCGCCCCGTCCCAGCGTGGTGATCTCCCAATCGGCCGTGCGCCCCTGAAAACCGGGGACGATGACCACGTACCCCGCTTCCAGTTCCTTGAGGATGCGGCCCGGATCGATCGATTCGATCTGGGCGTTGGTAAACTCGTCGGTCGTGACGATGTTTGCCTGCCCGCCCGTCAGGATGGTGGACTTGATGCCGCGGGCGTTCAACATACTGCACATCACGGTGGCGGAGATGATTTCTCCGGTGTGCATGAGCAGGTCCGTCTCCCTGCTGGGCAGACGGTTGCCGTTGTTGCGAATCAACTGCAGGAGCGTGTCGGTCGCATACGGGTCGCCTTTGCGGCCCATCGCAGACACGACGACGACGAGGGCATAGCCTTCGTCGAGCGCTCGTTCCATATGCGTAATGGCCCTCATTCGGCACTCTTCCGTCGTCAGGGAAGAACCGCCGAACTTCTGGACGAGAATTTTCACAAACCTCTCCCCTATGCTCGTGCTTTGATGAGTTCTTCAGCGATTTGTACCGTATTCCAAGCCGCACCTTTGAGCAAGTTGTCGGAAACGATCCACATGTGCAGTCCGCGGGGATGATGCAGGTCGCGTCTTACCCGACCGACAAACACGTCCAGCTTGCCGGCCGCATCCGTCGCCAGCGGATAACGCTGCTCTTCCGGCTGATCAACCAGCACGACGCCAGGCGCCTGTTCCAAGAGAGACTTCACTTCGACCAGGTCGTAGTCCTGTTTCAGCTCCACGTAGACGGCTTCGCTGTGGCCGTAGACGACCGGGATGCGCACGCACGTGGCGGAAACCTGTACGCTGTCGTCACCGAGAATCTTCTTGGTCTCGTTGACCATTTTCATCTCTTCGTACGTGAAGCCGTTGTCCGTGAACACGTCGATCTGCGGAATGGCGTTAAAGGCGATCGGGTGATGCACCGGCAGCTTGCCGACAGGCAGCACCTTGCACTCCGGCTGCTTGCCGTCCAGAACGTCGCGGGTCTGCGTCAACAGCTCCTGAATGGCGGACGCCCCCGCACCGGATACAGCCTGATACGTGGAGACGATGATGCGATCTATTCCATACCGATCATACAAGGGTTTCAAAGCGGCTACCATCTGAATCGTCGAGCAGTTCGGATTGGCAATGATCCCCTTGTGCTTGAGCGCGGCCTCCATGTTCACTTCCGGCACGACGAGGGGGACGTCCGGGTCCATCCGGAACGCGCTGGTGTTGTCAATCACCACGGCACCGTGACGCACGGCGTGATGAGCCAGCTCCTTGCTGACCGCCCCACCGGCGCTGAACAAGGCAAAATCCACTCCGGCAAAGCTGTCCGGCGTCGCCTCTTCCACGACGATTTCCTGTCCCTTGAAGGGGACGGTCTTGCCGGCGGAACGTCCGGAAGCGAGCAGCTTCAGCTGCTTGACCGGAAAATCGCGCTCTTCGAGAATCTTGATCATCTGCTGCCCGACTGCGCCGGTCGCGCCGACCACAGCGACGTTGTAGGTCAGTTGGTTCGCCATCTTTTACTCTCCTCCAAATCGCATTTCAGCTATTACGAATAGTTGTATCTTTCTATTAACAAGGGTTGCAACTGTCGGCCTTCCAAAGCAGCTTCACACGTCTCCAAGATCAAATCCATGCGGGCGACAAGCGAATTGGGCTTTTTCTCCGGCGCATCCTGTCCAAACGGAACAAAGTAAATGTTTTTGGCCGCGAGCAGCTTGGCGATGTTGGCTGCGTTCAAGCCGAGGCCGTCATTGGTGGAAATGGCGATGACGACCGGCCGCAAGTTGCGCATCGTCGCCTTGGCTGCCATCAACACCGGGCTGTCGGTGATCGCGTTGGCCAGACGGCTGGTCGTGCTTCCCGTGCAGGGGGCGATCACCATCACGTCCAGCAGCTTCGACGGCCCCAACGGCTCCGCCTCCGGAATCGAGGTGATCAGCGTTTCCCCCGTAATTTCCACAAGCTTGCGCTGCCAGCTTTCCGAAGTGCCGAAGCGCGTGTCCGTCGTCAGGATCGTCTGCGTGACAATCGGGACGACTCTCGCGCCTGCGTCCACCAGCCGTTTGATCTGCGGCATCGTCTCGTCAAACGTGCAGTGGGAACCGGACAAACCGAAACCAATGGTCTTTCCCTGCAGTTTACTCATGATGACTCCCCCTGGTGATCGTTTGCTCCGCAATTAGACGAGACAGCGTTTGGGCCATGATCTTTCCGGCGGTTTTCGGTGCGACGATTCCAGGCAATCCGGGAGCGAGAAGCGCCTTGATGCCTCGTCTTTCGGCATAGCGAAAATCAGTGCCCCCCGGCTTCGACGCCAGGTCCAGTATAAACGCCGTTTGCGGCATCTGGGCAATCACTTCCGCTGTGAGGACGAGCTGTGGAACGGTGTTGAAAATATAATCGGCATTGCTCACCTGCTGCTTCAATTCGCTGAAATGAAAGGGGGTAAGCCCCATTTCAAAAATGCGCGCCAAGTGTTCCTGACGCCTTGCCCCCACCTTCACGCGGGCTCCCAGCGCATGCAGAGCCCGCGCCATGGACATGCCTGTCCGCCCCAGTCCGAGCACGATGGCCTGTGACCCGTGAATCGTAATGTCAGTATGTTGAATCGCCATCATCAACGCTCCCTCCACCGTAGGGATGGAGTTGTAGATGGCGACGTCATCACGATCTAAGAGTTCCACCAGCGAAATCTGCTGGGCAGCCAACAGATTCCTCAGATAGGGCTTCGCCATGCCGGTGTACACGACGCAGTGCTTTTGCAGGCTGGCTGCGTGCTCCTCCAAAAGCTGCAGCGGCTTGGAGCAGAAGATGCTCTCCACGTAGCCGTCGTCATCAGTACCGACCACGGGAAGGATGAGGGCGTCCACGTCTCGCAACACATCGCATGTTAATGGTCTCTTCGTTGCCCCGGTGAAGATGCTTTCCAGGTTGTCAAAGCCAATCAACGTGACGCTGGCATCCAGTTGTATGCACCGCTTGATGACTTCCAACTGGCGGGCGTCGCCGCCGATAAAGGCAACATGTATGCCCGTTAGCATGCTGCGTTCCCCTTTCCACACATTTTACTGCAATCGATTCGAAACGCAAAGGTTTTTCCGTGTGAAAAAGATGACGGAAATCGTTGCGGTCTACCCCCATCCTATTCGCCGTTTATGGGTTCGGTGACACCCGCCCCTACTTTTCGGAGGCTTGCGGCTCCCTCTTGTCCACGTGGATGATCACCATGTCGGGACCGATTTTGACGATCGCCTCCCAGGGGATCACGATGTCCTCGCGCCGTTTCCCCAAGCCGAAAAAGCTGCCTCCCGGGATGATGATCGAACGGATCTGTCCCGTCTCCGTATTGATCTCCAGATCCGCGTCGCCGATCACGCCCATCCGTTCCCCGTTGTCCAGTCCGATGATCTCCTTGCCGCCCAACTCGCTCAAACGCATGCCGTTTCCCCCTTTGTTCGAACCGCCGCGCGTCTTCACTGGCGGATCTTTCCCGTGTTTGGGCAACAGCCCGTCATCACCATGCTTATACGAAAAAATCCGGCCTATGCCGGATTTTTCGTCTTCCCTTCTTACAGGAGAATATCGCTTTTCACATTGGCCGGGAACCCGTCCAGCGGGCTGACCATCGCCAGCGCCAGTTTGGAGCGGAACAGCTCGCGTGCCACAGCGTGGACCGACTCGTGGGAGACGCGGTCGATCTTGGCGAGGATCTCGTCCAGGCTCAGGTGGCGCCCCAGCAGCAGCTCGTTTTTGCCCAGCCGGCTCATGCGGCTGTTGGTGCTTTCCAGGCTGAGCATCAGGCTTCCCTTCAACTGCTCCTTGCCCTTGTTCAGTTCCTTGTCGGTAATGCCGTTCTCGGCAACGTCCCGCAGAACGTGGGCGACGATGTCAAAGACTTGCCCGACCTGCTCCGGCGCCGTCCCGGTGTAGATCGTGAAGGTTCCCGTCTCCTTGTACGAAGAGTGGTACGAGTAGACGGAGTAGGCGAGCCCGCGTTCTTCGCGGATTTCCTGGAACAGCCGGGAACTCATGCTGCCGCCGAGCACGTTGTTCAGCAGAATCAGCGAGTAGATCTCCTCGTGTCCGACCGGATAGCCGGGCAGCGAAATGCAGAGGTGCGCCTGCTCCGTGGCCTTGTGCTGGGCAATCGCGTTGGCCGCAAAGACCGGCTGGGCCACGTCAAACGCAGGGGCCTGGCGCTGAAACGCGGAGAAGCGCCGTTTGATTTCTTCGATCAGGGATTCGTCAAAATTGCCCGCCACCGTCACCACAGTATTGGCCGGCAGGTAGCGCCGTTCAATGTAGTTGATCAAATCGTCCCGCTTGAGCGCCCGCAGCACCTCTTCCGTGCCGAGAATGGAAGACCCCAGCGGATGGTCGGCGAAGCTGGCGCGGGCGATCAGATCGTGCACCAGATCGTCCGGGGTATCCTCGTACATGCTGATCTCTTCGATCACCACGTTTTTTTCCTTCTCCAACTCCTCCTCGTCAAATACGGAGTGAAAGTACATGTCCGCCAGAACGTCAAGCGCAATCGGGGCATGCTGGTCCAGCACCCGCGCGTAGTAGCAGGTGTACTCCTTGGAGGTAAAGGCATTCACATTGCCGCCAATCTCGTCAAATGTTTCGGCAATTTCCTTCGCGGAGCGGGATGTGGTCCCCTTGAAAAACATGTGCTCCAGAAAATGGGAAATCCCGTTGTCCTGTTTTGTCTCGTATTTGGAACCGGTCCCCACCCAGATGCCCAGTGCAACGGAACGCACGGAAGGAATCTTCTCCGTCACGATCCGCAGACCGTTTTCACATGTATGCCGTTGTATCACAGAAATCCTCCTCGGTTGTCTATCTGTCTCTATCCGCTTCGGGACTTTCTTGTAAACACGTCTAACTATAGCAAAATTCCCTTGACTCCACAATAAATGATCGCATTGTCCTGCACTTTCAGGGCAGGCGCCGGCTGGAAATCACCTCGGAAACGGTGGCGGGAACCAGCCCCTTTTGCTTGGCCATCCGGATCAACGCATCCAGCCCTGCCGCCGTGGGCGCGGTCGGATGCATCAGGACCAGTACCCCGTTGCCCATTTTGGGCTCAATTCGCCGAATCAGCACGTCAGCCGACGGCTTTTGCCAGTCAATCGTGTCGGCCGTCCAGAGTATGGTCGTCATTTGAAAGTCGTGGCGGGCGATGTCGACGACCGCTTGATTGAACGCGCCGGAGGGAGGGGCAAACAACACGGGTGTTACCCCTAGTGTATGGCGGATCACCTCCTGCGTGCGGCCGATTTCCTGGCGGATCCGCTCCCGGCCCAGCCGGCTCATGTCGGGGTGGGAATATGCGTGGTTGCCGATCTCATGGCCGCGGGCGGCAATCTTTTTCGCCCATTCCGGGTAGCGTTTGACCCACGAGCCGTCCAGGAAAAACGTGGTCTTCACGCCGTGTTTGTCCAGCGTGTCCAGGATCGTATCGAGATACTCGTTGCCCCAGGCGACGTTGATCATAAAGGAAATGGCCGGCTTTTTTTCGTTCCCCCGATAAACCGGGTGCACGCCCAACTGTTCCAGCGTGACCGCCGGAGGGATCTCCTTGTATACCAGCGACTCCGGCCCCGGCGTGCGTGACAGCTTCATGTTGGCCAGGGACGCCTCGATGTCCACGACGCGCCCGTTGTAACCGGGAATCGCTTTCCAGATGGAGTCGATCCGGGCATTGACCGGTGCCTCTTCCCGTCCCTGTTTCCACTGATCGATCAGGGCGCGCAGCCGCTCGTCTTCCCCTAGGGGAAGCGCAACCTGCACAGTCTGGTGCTTGACCGCGTCAACGTACTGGTCGATCGGGCCGTAGCTGAGAACAAAGGACAGGAGGACAGCACCCCCTCCCGCAAACCACAAGCGTTTCGCCTTTTGACCCATGAGGGTTGCCCCCTCCCTTCTCCTACCGTACAACCTCTCTCTTTGTCCAGTGTATGAGTCGAGGGAAAGAGTTAGACGAAAAAAGAACATCCCCTTGAAACAGGGGATGCCCATGACATGGACGGGAAACGCATCAGCCTTTGGCGTATTCGTTGCTCCTCTCCTCCGCGCCAGCCTTTACATACTGGTCGAACCAATCGGCGATGAGGCGCAGCCGCTCCACCCGCAGCACCGGATCGCCGCTGCGGGACAGCTCGTGATTCGCGTCGGGGAAGCGGACCAATCTCACCGGCGCCTTGCCTTGGTGCTTGAGAGCGGCGTAGAACTGCTCCGCCTGTTCGATCGGACAGCGGTAATCCCGCTCCCCGTGCAGAATGAGCAGCGGCGTCTCCACCTGTGCCGCATGGCGCAGCGGCGAGTGCTGCCAGAGCTTGTCCGGGTTGTCGTACAGGTTTGCGCCAATCTCGTCGGCAGCAAAAAAGTAGCCGATGTCGCTCACGCCGTAAAAGCTGAGCCAGTTGGAAATCGAGCGCTGGGTGACAGCCGCCCGGAAGCGGTTGGTCTGGCCGACGATCCAATTCGTCATAAAACCGCCGTAGCTGCCCCCGGTCACCCCCATCCGGCTCTCGTCAATGAAGGCGAACGTTTTCACAGCGTAGTCCACCGCATTCATCAGGTCGCGGTAGTCTTTGCCGCCGTAATCGCCGCGGCAGGCGTCGACAAACCGCTGGCCGTAGCCGTGGCTGCCGCGCGGATTGGTAAACAGGACGGCATAGCCGCGGGATGCCAGCATCTGCATTTCGTGGAAAAACGTATACCCGTACATCATGTGGGGGCCGCCGTGAATTTCCAGGATGAGCGGATACGTTTCCCCCTCCCGCCAGCCGACCGGCTTCATGATCCAGCCGTGAATCTGCCACCCGTCTTCCGCCTCAAAGGCGAGCGGTTCGGGGCGGGACAGGACGACCTCGTCGAGCAGCGCCTGATTGACCCGGGTCAGACGTCGTTCGACGCCGGTTGTCAGGCTGAGCCGGTACAGATCGCCCGGATTCAGCGGATCGCTTGCGGCGAGAACAGCCGTCTTCCGCTCCCGGTCCATGGTGACGGCATAGACGTGCCGCTCCCCTCCCGCGACTGGCGACACGCTGCCGTCCAGACCGGCATGGTACACGCCGGTGCTGCCCCGGTCGCTGGCGAGGAAGTACACCCCTGTGCCGTCCGACGTCCACAGGACGGGGCGGTCCGCGTGGTCGGACCGCATGTCGCCGATCGCGACGTCGCCCACGTGAACATCCCAGTCCCGGGTGACGCAGGTCATGCCGCCGGAGACGAGATCAATCGTCCAGATTCTCTTCAGCGTGGCGCCGGCGTACTCCTTTTCATGCCCGATACAGGCGATCCGGCTGCCGTCGGGTGACCAGCTCGGCACGGAAAACACCCCGGTGCCTTTCGTCAGCCTGCGCCACTCGTCCGTTCGGATGGAGACGACGTACACGTCCGCGATCAGCGTCCGGTCGGGATCGTCGGTGCGATTGGCCGTAAACGCGATCATGGTTCCATCCGGAGACCAGGCGCCGCCGTCGTGATCATAGGGGCCCTCCGTTATTTGGCGGACTTCTCCGGTAATCAGGTCAAGGACGGCCAGGTGGCGGTATTTCCCGTCGAAAAATCCGCTCTCATCCGATTTGTATTTGAGGCGATCGATGACCATCGGCCTCTTGACGCGGCGGTCGTCACCCGCCGAAGAGGACGCCTCCCGATCGGTTGAAGGCGGAGCCTCTTCGTCCGCCCGCTCGTCGACGGACAGGCGCGTGGAAAACAGGATGCGCGTCCCGTCCGGCGACCAGACCGGCTGTCTCGCCCCGTGCCTGCAGGTTGTCAACTGCCTCGGTTCCCCGCCTTCCACGGAAAATAACCAGATTTGCGGCTGGCCGCTGCGGTTGGAGACAAACGCCAGCGACCTGCCGTCCGGCGACCAGCGCGGCGCGGTGTCAAGCACGCTGCCGTACGTCCACTGGACGGGCGCGTCCTGCTCGATCCCCTGGACGAACAGATGGGACCGGTACTGCCGCGATTCGTCGATGCTTTTGACCACATAGGCAACCTTGGTTCCGTCCGGCGAGAGCTGCGGATCTTCGAGAAACGCGATCCGGTACAAATCTTCCGCTGTCATGCCTCGGCTTTTCCTCACGGGAATCACCCTTCCTTTGCGTTAATCCATGCTTGTCGCAGGTGCTGGCCAAAGAACTGCGCGATGCGCCGATTCATCGCCATGTGGTTTTCCAGCTTTTCCGTCTGATGTCCCTCGTCCTCAAATACGACCAGTTCCACGTGCTGTTGACGGCTCTTCATGTCCGCGACCAACTGCTCCGCCTCGCTCACGGGCACGCGGGTGTCGTTTCGGCCGTGAAAGACGAGGAGCGGCACCCGTATCTTGTGAGCGTGGCGCAGCGGCGCGATCTCCGCGAAGAAATCGGCGTGATCGCTCAGGCTGCCGTACTCGGCCTCGCGCAGCTTCCGGCGCCATGGTCCGGTGTTGGCAAGGAAGCTGCGGAAGTCCGAGATGCCGACGATATCGACGCCCGCGGCCCACAAGTCGGGATAGCGGGTCAAGGCGGCCAGCACCATAAATCCGCCGTAACTGCGCCCCATGATGCCGATCCTGGTCGGATCGACGGCGGGGAGGGCGGCGAGATCCCTGACCAGCCAGGCCAGGTCCGCGACCGCATCCATTCGCTTGCGGCCGTCGTCCAGTTGGACGTATTCCCTGCCATACCCCATGCTCCCACGGACGTTGGGGGCCACGACGATAAAGCCTTCACTGACGAGATACTGAAGAACCGGATGAAACTCGGCGCGAATCTGGCTCTCCGGCCCGCCGTGGACGTAGACGACGACCGGCCGCCTGCGGGAATCGGCTTCGTCTCCGTAAAAGAAATACGGCACGTCCAGACCGTCAAACGAGCGATAGGTGCGAATCTTCGGTTCTTTCCACAAATGCTCGATCTGCTCCGCTCTTCCGAAAAAGGTCAGCCTGCACAGTTCCTGCCGCGAAACGGTGTAACGCCACACGTCGCCGGGGAGCGTGGGACTTTTGAGACAAAAGATCAGTGTGTCTGGATCAAGCCAGGAGAGGGAATCGACCACGCCTGCGGGGAGCCCCTCCACCCGCTGAAACGACTTCTCCGTCACGCTGTACAGGCACAGGGCGAAGATCCCCCCTTCGTTCACCGTGAACGCCAGATGCTGTTCGTCGACGGACGGCATTGCCTCCACGATGTCCCAGCGGGGAACGTGGACGAGCGTCTCCAGCGCGCCGTCCGCCAGTGAGAAGCGGCACAGCGCCATCGTGTTCCTCCCCTGATCGGTCACGAGCCACCCGCCCCGACCGTCTTTTGCAAGCCGGGCCGACCGATACCGCGCCGGCCGATCATCCCCGCACAGACGGCGTGCCGTCTGCCGCTTCAGGTCGATCAGGTACAGGCGGTTGTCAATGTTGGTCTCCTGCAGGCTGACCAGCAGGTTGTCGCCATCCGGGTGCCAGCCGATCGGCTCCAATCGCCCGTCGCACGTGTAGACCCGCTCGATGTTCTTCGTCTCCACGTCCTGCACAAAGAGGTCGAAGCAGCCCGGATCACGCCGGTTGCTGGACCAGGCCACCCGTTTTCCGCACGGCGACCAGCCGCCCACGCAGTGAAAATGATCCGGCGAAACGGCCAGCTCTTCGACGGAAGCGTCGTCGTTGTTCAGAAGGTACAACTGCTGTTTTTCGTTCCCCCTGCAGTCCATGCCGACCACTGTATAGGTGCCGGATGGCGAGTGGCTCACCTCCATCACCCGGTCGGGCAGGTTGATCGCCATGTCCGCGCCCGCTTCCGTCCACGTCCACAGTTGGGGAATTCCCGTCCGTTTGGAGAGGAAGGTAAACGACCGCCGCCCGGGGACGGCCTGCGGCTGATACGCGGAGTCCACCCGCAAAAAGGCGAGCAGCTTTTCCGTTGGCTCCATGGCCTCTGCTCCTTTCGCTCCGATATTGGCAAGGCTGGGGGCGTGGCCGCCGTTTTCGCCCGCGCGTCACTGCCCGCGGGTCGCCCACCGCGCGATCGGATACCCGTTCGGCGGGAAATAGAGTCCGTGGATATCCGGTTTCACGAGGTAATTCTGCATGTAAAAGTAGACCGGGATGAACGGCATCTCGTCCATCAGAATGTCTTCCGCGCTGTGCAGCAAGTCGTTTCGCTTTTGCGGGTCCTGTTCGACCTTGGCCGCGGCCATCAAGCTGTCGTACTCTGTGTTGACCCAGCCCGTCCGGTTGTTGGGGCTGTCTCCCAGGTAATAATCCAGGCTGAACGACGGGTCCACGACAGCGGGCAGCCAGCCCATCCGCGCCATCTGGTAGTTCTTTTGCTTGGTCGTGTCGAGGTATACCTTCCACTCCTGGTTCTGCAGCTTCAGTTCGACGCCCAGGTTCTTGCTGATCATTTCCTGTACCGCTTGGGCGATCTTCTTGTGATTTTCGGCCGTATTGTACATCAGCGTCGTCTCCGGGAAGGACGTCCATCCCTCTTCTTTCATCCCTTCTTCCAGCAAGCGCTTCGCTTCCTGCGGATCGTACGCAAAATATGCGGGCTTTTCTTTGCGGAAGTCGCTTCCCGTCGCGGTGACCACTCCATCGGGCACCATCGCATACGCCGGCGTTTCCCCGCCCATGCTCACGCTCTCGGTGATCAGCTTGCGGTCCAGCGCCATGGCAAACGCCTTGCGGATCTTTTTGTTGGTAAACGGCGGCTGTTCGACGTTAAACATGTACATGTACGTCCCAAAATTGGGCTTGTTGACGAAATCCGGATTGTTCTTTTCCTTTTCGATCACCTCGGTCGGCAGGTCCTGAATCACATCCAGCTCGCCGCTCTTGTACATTTGATAGTACGTGGTGGCTTCGTTCACCATTTTCCAGGTCACCTTGGGCATGCTGACGTCGGCCTTGTTCCAGTAGTGTTCGTTTTTCTCAATCGTGACGGAGGAATCGTGATTCCACTCGGTCAAGGCATAGGCGCCGTTGGACACGTACGTCTTGGCATCTCCGGCCCAGTTCGGGTTGGCCTCCGCCACTTTTTTGTTGATCGGAGTGTAGTAACGGGTCGCCAACAGTTTCGGGAAATAGCTGATCGGCGCCACCAGATCGATCTGCAGCGTCTTGTCATCCAGCGCCTTGACTCCTACCTCCTCCGCCTTGCCCGTTCCCTTGTTAAACGCTTCCGCCCCTTTTATGTAGTAAAGCTGGAAGGCGGTCGTGGAACCGAACGCAGGGTCGAGATGCGTCAGGAACGAATAGACAAAGTCTTCCGCCGTGACCGGGTCGCCGTTCGACCATTTGGCCTCGTCGCGCAGGGTAAACGTGTACCGTTTCCCATTCTCCGTTATTTGTACGTCTTTCGCGGCCGCCAATACCGGCTCACCGTTTTGGTTCGTCCAGTACAATCCCTCAAACAACTGGTCGATGATCCAGAACGACGTGGTGTCCGTCGACTTCAGCGGATTCAGGTCGGGCGGTTCGGACTTGGCGTTGAAGACGATTTCCTGTTGGTTCCCTTCGCCGGACTTGTTCGCCTGTGCCAGATCCGCGGCTCCGGAGCCCCCTCCCGTGCATCCTGACAGCGCCGGCAGCGCGAGGACGAGCGCCAGGCCGAGTGTCGCGAGCTTTTTCATGGGTATCTCTCCCCTCTCCCTACGAGTTGACCGGTTTGCATGGATAACCGGAATCCGACCTTCCCCGCCATCCGCGGCTTTCGCGCGCGGACGGCCGAGACGCCGCAGTGCTTGTCCCCTTTACATGTAGGAGAACGTGTTCTTGTACACCTCCAGTTGAACGATCAGGTTGACCTTGGCAATCTCCTCGATGCTGCCCAACTTGTGTTTGACAAAATCAGTCAGCTCTTCGTGATGGCGCACATGCACCTGAATCAGCAGTTGGTAGTCCCCGGACGTCAGCGTGACGTAGCGGACTTCTCGACATCGGCTGATCTGTTCCATCACGTTTTGCAGATGCCGGTGCTCCACCCGCAGTTGGATGATGGCGCCGATCTTGAGCCCGAGGGAGATGGGATTGACCACGCCCACGACGCTGATCATGTCGTTTTCCTTCAAATTGTTGTACCTCGCGCGAACGGTTTTTTCCGTGACGCCCAACTGTCCCGCCATCTCGGAGAACGGCATTCGACCGTCTCTCGACAGCAGTTGGATGATCCCCAGGTCCAGTTCGTCAAGCATGTGGCTCACCACTCTGCACGCCCCTATCTGCAAACATCTGGTTGCTACCGTTTCCGGTATTCGCTTCGTCCGGCAAAACGCGAATGAGTAGTTGATGGTGATTTCAGTACCGGATTCGGTAATATGCTGACAGAATAAATGAATATTGCGAGTTGTACAACAATTTTATGTCGACAAATTCCGCCCCCTGTTGGAGGGACGGGGATGGAGAAAAAGAAAAAGCTTCCGTACGCGAAGATACCTTCGAGTGACGAAGCCTTTTGCTTGAAAGTTATTCTGCTTTGGCCGCCGCGCGCTGTGCCGCCTGTTCCTTCAGCACGGCCTTGCGGGACAGGTTGATCCGGCCCTGATCGTCAATTTCCGTAACCTTGACGAGCACCTTGTCGCCGATGGAGACGACATCTTCGGTTTTGGCGACCCGCTCTTCCGCCAGTTGGGAGATGTGGCAGAGCCCTTCCTTGCCGGCGAAGAGTTCGATGAACGCCCCGTATTTTTCCACGCGCTTCACGGTGCCCAGATAGGTCTGGCCAACGGTTACCTCGCGCACCAGGTCCTCAATGATCTGTTTCGCGCGCAGGTTGGCTTCCTGGTCAACCGAGGCGATGTAGATGCGGCCGTCTTGTTCGATGTCGATTTTGACGCCCGTTTCGTCGATGATCTTGTTGATGACGCGTCCTTGGGGACCGATCACCTCGCGGATCTTGTCCGGATTGATCTGCATCGTAATAATTTTCGGCGCGTACGGAGAAAGCTGCGGCCGCGGTGCGGAGATCGTCTCCATCATGTGCTTCAGGATCACGAGCCGTCCTTCGCGCGCCTGTTCCAGCGCCTGCTGCAGGATCTCCCGGTTGATGCCGGAAATCTTGATGTCCATCTGGATGGCGGTAACCCCTTTTTCAGTGCCGGCCACTTTGAAGTCCATGTCGCCAAGGTGGTCTTCCATGCCCTGGATGTCGGTCAGGATGGAGAAGGTCTTGCCGTCCTTGCCCATGATCAGCCCCATCGCGATACCGGCAACCGGCGCCTTGATCGGCACGCCCGCATCCATCAGAGCCAGTACGCTGGCGCAAATGGACGCCTGGGAGGTGGAACCGTTTGATTCGATGACCTCGGAGACAAGCCGGATGGTATACGGGAACTCGCTCTCGGACGGGATGATCGGTTCGATGGCCCTCTCGCCAAGCGCCCCGTGTCCGATTTCGCGGCGTCCCGGTGCCCGCAGCGGTCGCGCTTCCCCTACGCTGTACGGCGGGAAGTTGTAGTGGTGCATGAAGCGTTTGGACTCTTCCAGACCCAAGCCGTCCAGAATCTGCACATCACCCAGCGCGCCGAGCGTGCATACGCTGAGGGCTTGCGTTTGGCCCCGCGTGAACAGCCCGGAACCGTGCGTGCGCGCCAGCAGGCCCACTTCGCTGGACAGCGGGCGGATTTCGTTGAGAGCCCGTCCGTCCGGCCGGATTTTCTCCTCCGTGATCAGGCGGCGCACTTCTTCCTTGACGATGTTGTGCAGCACCTCGTTGATCATCGATTCCTGTTCCGGATACGTCTCCGGATCGAGCTCGGCGAAATGCTGACGCGTTTCCTCCTTGATCGCGTCGATGGCGTCGTAGCGCGCCTGTTTCTCCTCGATGCGGATCGCTTCCTTCAACCGGGCTTCAGCATAGCTGCGGACGGCCTGGTCGATTTCCGGATCCACTTCATGCAGCACGACTTCCATTTTTTCCTTGCCGATCTCGGCGACGATCTGATCCTGGAATTTGACCAGTTCCTTGATGACCTCGTGGCCGGTCATGATCGCTTCCAGCATCACTTCTTCCGGCACCTGGTCGGCTCCCGCCTCCACCATGTTGATGGCGTCGCGCGTTCCGGCCACGACCAGGTGAATGTCGCTCTTTTCCATCTGCTCGACGGTCGGGTTGATCACGAACTGGCCGTCGACGCGCCCGACGATCACGCCGGCAATGGGGCCGTTAAAGGGAATTTCCGAGACGCACAGCGCAGCCGACGTACCGATCATGGCGGCGATCTCCGGCGAGCAGTCCTGGTCGACGGACAGCACCGTGTTTACCACCTGGACTTCGTTGCGGAACCCTTCGGGAAACAGCGGACGGATCGGACGGTCAATCAGGCGGCTGGCCAAAATCGCCTTTTCGCTGGGACGTCCCTCCCGCTTGATAAAGCCTCCGGGAATTTTCCCGACTGCGTACAGCCGCTCCTCGTAGTTGACGGTCAGCGGGAAAAAGTCGATCGGCTTTGCTTCCTTGGACACCGTCACGGCGGAGAGAATCGCCGTATCGCCGTACCGAACCAGAACCGAACCTTGCGCCTGCTTGGCCATCTTGCCGAATTCCAGCGTCAGTTTGCGGCCTGCCAGGTCAAAGTCGTATGTACGGTATTGTTGCTCCATGTTGCTAGCAGTCCTCCTTCACGACTTAGTACACGTACACAATCTTTTTTCTACCTATATGTATTATTTCCTGCCTGTTTGAAAATTAAATGGCTCGCTGTGGCAGATGCAAGGAGAAAAAGAGCAGATTCTGCCTGAGCCCGCCCGGCGCAGCAGCTTTTCCGAGAGGAGGCTTGTCTCCCGGTCTTCGGCCACCCCGCCGGCGGAAAGAGGCGCAGACAGCAGAAAAAGCGGGATGAACCCGCTTTCCAACTGATGTCATTAGCGACGCAGACCGAGACGGTCAATCAGTACGCGATAACGCTGAATGTCCGTTTCTTTCAGGTAGTTCAACAGATTGCGGCGCTGACCAACCATCTTCAGCAGACCACGACGGCTGTGGTGGTCTTTCTTGTGCGTGCGCAGATGCTCGTTCAAGTTGTTGATGTTCTCGGTCAGGATAGCGATCTGAACTTCCGGAGAACCGGTGTCGTTCTCATGCGTACGGAACTCTTGAATCAGTTGAGCTTTGCGTTCTTGAGACAGTGCCATCATGACTCACCTCCCTCTTGTCTATCCCCGTCAGCCGAGTCTGCCGCCGGTGAGTGTCGGACAGCCAAGCTGCGGTTATCTGTACAACGTTTTGAATTATAGCATACCGCTCATGGAAAAGCAAAGAAAAAGATTTACACGTTCGCCTCGGCAAACTTCCGCTTGGCGTATTCCACGTCCTCCCGGATTTGCGCGATCAGCGCGTCCACGCCGGAGAATTTTTGCTCGTCGCGGATGAAGAACAGAAACTCCACTTCCACTTCTTTTCCGTACAGGTCTCCCTGGAAGTCAAAAATGTGCACTTCCAGCGACTTCTCCTTCTTCTCCAGCTCAAACGTCGGCTTGATGCCCACGTTCATCACGCCGCGGTAGCTTTGGCCGTCCACGCTGAAGCGGACGCCGTACACCCCGTTTTTCCCGATCAGATACGGCCGGGACACGCGCACGTTGGCCGTAGGGAAGCCGATCGTGCGGCCGCGCTTGTCGCCGTGGACGACCACGCCCCTGATCTTGTACGGCCGTCCGAGCAGAAGGCGGGTCTGCTCCACGTCGCCATGGTGCAGATACTCGCGGATAATCGTGCTGCTCACTTTTTCGCCCAGCCGGTTGACCGGCCCGATGATGTCGACGCCGTACCGTCCCTCGCTCGCCGCCAGCAGCGTTTGCGCCGTACCCATGCCGCGGTAGCCAAACGTGTAGTCGAACCCGACGACCACGTGGCGGCAGTTGAGCGGCAGCAGGCATTCGGCGATGAAGTCCTCCGGGTAGACGGCCGCGAAGGCGATGTCAAAACGGATGACGTAGGTCAGATCTACGCCCATCTTCTCCAGTTGTTCCAGCTTGTCCGCCAGCGGGGTGAGATACTGGCTGTACCCGGTCTGCCCCAGCACCTCGCGCGGATGGGGATCGAAGGTCATGACCGCGCTTTTCCATCCGTTCGCCTTGGCCGTGTCGATCGCTTTTTGAATCACGCGCCGATGGCCGATATGTACGCCGTCAAAATACCCCAGGGCGATGGCGCAGGGGTCCGGCTGCAAATCCCGCGGCAGTGGATACGTCAAGGATATCGTTTTCACGCTTACACCTCGGTGGGAAAGACTTTTTCAGCCTTGGCAAAAAGACCTTTGGGGCCGCGGCAGACGCGGTGAATGCCCAGCAGTTGTTCTCCCGCGAACAGGCAGATCAGGCTGCCCTCTTCCGCCTTCACGCCGGGAAGGGCGGTGGACAGACCGTTCAGCACCGCTTTTATCCGCTCGGGCGGCACCTGGTACCTCGGCAGAAACGAGACCGCTTGCGACAAGGGGACCAGCCAGGGGGACAGCTCCTCTCCGCGCGCGCCCTTTTCTTCCAGCAGCTCCAGCGCCACGGCGTCCCGCTCCGAAAACGGGCCGCTTTTGACGCGCCTCAACTGCTTCATATGGGCAGGATACCCCAGAGCACGTCCCAGGTCAACACACAAGGTGCGCACATAGGTGCCTTTGGAACACGTGCAGGAAAAGAACACGTCCACGGCGTCGCCGTCCGGACGGATGTCGTGCAGGTCCAGCTCGTAGATCGTCACCCTGCGTGCAGGGCGCTCCACCACTTCGCCCTCTCTGGCCAGTTGGTACAGCCGTTTGCCGTTTACCTTGACGGCGGAGTACATCGGGGGGACCTGCTCGATCTCGCCCAGAAACTGGCGGAACACGCCATTCAGCCGCTCCGGCGTGATGGCTGCGGAGTCGACCGGCAGGTGTTCCACCAGTTCCCCGGCCGCGTCCTCGGTCGTGGTGGAGGAACCGAGGCGCATCACCACGTCGTAGCGCTTCGGGAGGTCCTGCAGGTATTCGACCAGGCGGGTGGCGTGTCCCAGACAGACGGGCAGCACGCCGGTCACGTCCGGGTCCAGGGTGCCGGCATGGCCCACCTTTTTCGTGCGAAACAGGCGGCGGATGCGGGCCACACAGTCGTGGGAGGTCATTCCGGCCGGCTTGTCCAGCACCACGACGCCATGCCACTTGCTACTCATCCGCGCTCACTCCCAACGCCTGCCCCAGGGCGTTCCACACCCGTTCCTGCGCCTCCGCCAGCGTCCCGCGAAGCGTGCAGCCCGCCGCTTTGGCGTGGCCGCCGCCTCCCAGTTCCTTGGCGATCTGCGACACGTCCACGCGGCTGCGGGCCCGCAGGCTCACCTTCACCGCCCCCGGCTCCGCTTCCACAAACGACACGCCCACTTCCACACCTTCGATGTTGCGGCAGTAATTCACCAGTCCCCCGGCATCCTCCCGATCTGCTCCCACATCCTCCAAATCCTGCAGGCTGACGGAAACGGATGCCACCTGGCCGCGATGGGACACGCGCAGCGACTGCAGCGCCTGCCGGAGCAGTTTGACGTGGGACAGCGTGATGACTTCGAGGCACCGCTCCGCCACGTCGCCCGGATTGACACCGTACCGCAGCAGGCGGGCGGCGATTTCCATGACGTGCGGCGACGTGTTGGAGTAGCGGAAGCCGCCCGTGTCGGTCAAGAGTCCCGTGTAGATGCAGAGCGCGAAGTCTTCCGTGATCGGCAGCCCGGCCGCTTCGTTCAGGTCGAACAGGATCTCCGCGGTGGCGGCCGCGTCGGTGCGGATGACGTTTACCGCACCGAAGGCGTCGTTGGTGGGATGGTGGTCGATATTGAGCAGGACGGAGTCGGGGGCAAACAGATGATTCACGTCGCCCATCCGCGACGCGTCGGCGCAATCGACCGCGATCACCGCGGAAAAGGTTTCGCCGGGCGAAGCTTGCGAAAGATTGCAAATCCGCTCAAAACGGGGCAAAAATGAAAATTTGTCCGGCGTGCCGCCCTCGTTGGCGAGCAGGTACGATTTTCCCAACTGTTCCAGCATCGCGGCCACCGCCAGTGTCGAACCGGTCGCATCCCCGTCCGGGTTGACGTGGGAGAGAATCAGGAAGCGGTCGTGTTCCCGCATGAACCGGGCCGCTTCCTCCAAGGCACGGCGATAATCACTCATCCTGTTTGTCTCCTTTGGCACCTTCTGTGGAGATTTCGCGGAGAATCGATTCGATCCGGTTCCCGTAATCGATCGATTCGTCCAGTTTAAACACGAAATCGGGCACGTGGCGCAGCTTTACGCGCCGGCCGATCTCCGTGCGCAGGTAGCCCTTTGCCTTTTGCAGCCCGGCCAGGGACGCCTTGCGCTGTTCGTCGTCGCCGAAAATGCTGACGAACACCTTGGCCAACTGGAGATCGCTGGTCACTTCCACATCCGTTACCGTGACAAAGCCGATGCGCGGGTCCTTGAGGCCGCGCTGCAGGAGGAGGCTCAGTTCTTTCTTGATCTCCTCGCCCACCCGGCTCATCCTCGTTTTGTTCATGTCTGTCACCTCCGCTGGCGTTAGTCGTAGTATTCCGTATCGGCGCGGATCAACTCCACGCCGGGATGGTTTTCCACCAGACGGACAGCCGCCTGGATTTGTTCCTGCAAAAACGACCATTCATTAGCAACGGCAGCGATACCCAGTACGGCACGCTGCCACTGCTCCTGACAGGCCACCTCCGCCGTGGAGACGTTGAAGCGGCTCCGCAGCTTGCCGAGAATGCTCTTGACGATGGCCCGTTTCTCTTTTAGGTTGCGGCAGGCGGGCAGAAACAGTTCAATCCGCGCCCCCGCCAGCATTACTGCTTCACTTCCTCCATGATGAAGGCTTCGATCACGTCTCCCACCTTGATGTCCTGGAAGCGCTCCAGGGTCAAGCCGCACTCGTAGCCGCTCATCACTTCGCGGACGTCATCCTTGAAGCGCTTGAGCGTATCCAGCTTGCCTTCGTAGATGACCACGCCCTCGCGAATCAACCGGGCGCCGGCATCGCGGGTCAGCTTGCCTTCGGTGACGTAGCAGCCGGCGATGTTGCCCACTTTGGAAACCTTGAAGACCTCGCGGATTTCCGCCTGGCCGATGATGGTCTCCTTGTAGACCGGATCCAGCATGCCTTTCAGCGCCTGCTCGATCTCGTCGATCACGTTGTAGATGACGCGGTGCAGGCGAATGTCGATCTTCTCCTGTTCGGCCATGTTGCGGGCGTTTGGCTCAGGACGCACGTTGAAGCCGATCACGATCGCGTTGGACGCGTTGGCCAGCGTGATGTCGGACTCGGTAATCGCCCCTACGCCGGTGTGAATGATCTTGACGCGCGTGCCGTTCACATTGATCTTCTCGAGCGCGCCGCGGAGCGCTTCTACGGAACCCTGCACATCCGCCTTCACGATCAGGTTGAGCTCTTTCACGTCGCCCTCCTGAATGTGCTGGAACAGATCGTCCAGGGACACGCGCGTGTTGGCGCGCCGTTCCGATTCGCGCTGCTTGGCCGCGCGCGCTTCGCCGATGGCGCGGGCCTTTTTCTCGTCTTCGAAGACCATGAACTGGTCGCCCGCCTGCGGCACGTCATTCAGACCGGTGATCTCCACCGGCGTGGACGGTCCCGCTTCTTTCAGACGGCGTCCCTTGTCGTTTACCATCGCGCGGACGCGGCCGTAGGTGCTGCCGACGACGATCGGATCCCCTACTTTAAGCGTACCGTGCTGCACAAGGACAGTTGCCACCGGTCCGCGTCCCTTGTCCAGCTCCGCCTCGACGACGGTACCGCGGGCGCGTTTGTTCGGGTTGGCTTTCAGCTCCTGCACCTCGGCAACGAGCAGGATGTACTCCAGCAGCTCCTCGAGGCCGATGCGCTGTTTCGCGGAGATCGGGCAGAAAATGGTGTCGCCGCCCCACTCTTCGGCCACCAGTCCGTACTCGGTCAGTTCCTGCTTGATCCGGTCGACGTTTGCCTCCGGCTTGTCGACTTTGTTGACGGCGACGATGATCGGCACATTGGCCGCCTTCGCGTGGTTGATCGCCTCCACGGTTTGCGGCATGACGCCGTCGTCCGCGGCTACGACGAGAATCGTGATGTCGGTGATTTGGGCGCCGCGGGCACGCATCGTGGTGAACGCCGCGTGGCCGGGGGTGTCCAGGAAGGTGATCTTCTTCCCTTTGACTTCCACCTGGTACGCGCCGATGTGCTGGGTGATGCCGCCTGCTTCACCCGCTACGACGTTGGTGGAGCGGATGGCGTCCAACAGGGTGGTCTTCCCGTGGTCGACGTGACCCATGATGGTGACGACCGGCGGACGTTCCACCAGATCGGCCGGGTTATCCACCTCTTCGATCGTCTCGAAGTTGGTTTCGTCGATGACGATCTTCTCTTCCACCTCGACGTTGTACTCGGAGCAGATCAGCTCGATGGCGTCGCGGTCGAGATCCTGGTTAATCGTGGCCATGATGCCCAAATTAAACAACTTTTTGATGATTTCCGCCGGTTCCCTGCGCAGTTTTTTCGCCAGTTCGGCGACGGTAAGGGACTCGGTGAAGGTAATTTTGGACGGCGGTTCCGGCATCGGGCGCTGCTGCTGTTCGCGATGACCCTGACGGCGGTTGTCCTGCCGTTTGCTGCCGCCCTTGAACGGCTGGTTCTTTTTGTTCTCGTCGAATGTCTTCTTGCCGCCCGGTCCTTTTTTGATCTTTTCCCGCTTCTCCAGGGAAACCTTGGGCGGGATTTTTACCTTGTCCTCGAAATCGTCGCCTGCGCGCGGATCGTCGTGTTCATTGACCGTCGGCTCTTGTTGGGTAACCTGCTGCTTGCGATCAAACGGTTTTGCGGATTGGCTTTTCATATCGCTCGGTTTTCTCTCCTGATTCTTCCCCTGATTTTTGCCTTGATACGGACGCTGCTGGTCGGAACGCTGGCCGCCGCCCTGACGGCTGCCGCCGCGATCAGACGGACGTTCGTTGCGGCGCTGCTGCTGTTGCTGCTGCGGCTTTTGCTGCCCTTTCGACTCCTCCGTCCGCTTCTTGTCGCCCGGCTGTTTGGGCTTCGCTTCCGCCTGTCCGGCGGACCGCTGCTGTTCCGGCTTGCCGCCGGCCCGCAGCTTGGCAAGGTGATCCTCAATTTTTTTGATCGTCGCTTCGTCCATGATACTCATATGATTTGCCACTTCTATGTTCAACCGCTTTAGCAAATTGAGGATTTCCTTGCTGCTCATGTTGTGCTGTTTGGCGTATTCATACACTCGAGTCTTCAAGTGATCTTCACCCCTTCTGAATTAGGTGAGCAGGCGCAGCATGCTGTCCGCCAGCTTCCCGTCCGTAACCGCGACGGTGACACGCCCGTCCTTGCCGATAGCGTGCCCCAGCGCGTACCGGTCGCCGGCCGTCACGCACGGAACGCCGTAATAGGCGCACTTGTCGCGTACCTTCTTGGCCGTGTTGGCGGAGGCGTCGGCCGCGAGCAGCACCAGCTTGGCCTGACCGGTCCGCACTGCCTGCACGACCAGCTCCTCGCCGGCAATCACCTTGCGTGCACGCATGGCCAACCCCAGCAATTGCGCTGCCTTGGGGATCATTGTCCCATCATCTCCAGCCATTTTTCACGGAACGCGTCGTATTTTTCCTGGGTGATGGACATGTTCAGTGCGCGTTCCAGCACTTTTTTCCACTTGCCCGAAGCAAACGTGTCCGGCTTCAGACAGCTTTCCTGACGGCACACGTACGCCCCGCGCCCGGCTGCTTTGCCGGTCGGATCGATGATGATCTCTTCGTCCGGGGTCCGCACGACGCGCACCAGTTCTTTTTTTGGAAACATTTCCTGACACACGATGCATTTCCGCAAAGGAATTTTCTTTTGCTTCATGGCTATTCGATGTCAGCCCCCTCATCGCCCGCTTTCGGATAGGCGATGCCTTCCTGTTCAGCCTGCGTCTCGCTCTTGATGTCGATCTTCCAGCCGGTCAGCTTGGCCGCGAGACGGGCGTTTTGCCCGCGCTTGCCGATCGCCAGCGACAACTGGTAATCCGGTACGATGACGCGGGTCACTTTTTCCGGCGCGTTTACCTCCACGTGCAGCACCTTGGCCGGGCTGAGCGCGTTGGCCACGTATTCCGCGGGATCTTCCGACCAGCGCACGATGTCGATCTTTTCGCCCTTCAACTCGTTGACGATGGTCTGCACGCGCATTCCCTTCGGCCCGACGCAGGCGCCTACCGGGTCGACGTCGGGATTGATCGAATGGACGGCGATCTTGGAGCGGTCTCCGGCTTCGCGGGCGACGGATTTGATCTCCACCACGCCGTCGTAGATTTCCGGCACTTCCAGTTCAAACAGCCGTTTCAACAGGCCGGGATGCGTGCGGGACACGACGATCTGCGGCCCTTTGGTCGTCTTTTCCACCTTGATGATGTAGGCTTTCACCCGATCCTGGGGCTTGAAGTCGTCGGTCGGCATCTTCTCCGTGATCGGCATGACCGCCTCCGCCTTGCCCAGGTCGATGTAGTAGTTGCGGGCATCCATCCGCTGGACCACGCCGGTGATGATGTCGTCCTCCCGCTCGATGAACTCGCTGTAGATCAGCCCGCGCTCCGCTTCGCGAATGCGCTGGGTCACCACCTGCTTCGCCGTCTGGGCGGCGATGCGGCCAAAGTCACGGGGCGTCACTTCGATCTCGACGATGTCATCCAGCCGGAAATTGGGATCGATCTCCTGCGCCCCTTCCAGGGAAATCTCCAGACGCGGGTCGAGCACTTCTTCCACGACCGTCTTGCGGGCAAACACACGCACCTGGCCGGTGTGGCGATTCACGTCTACGCGGACGTTCTGCGCCGAATTGAAATTCCGTTTGTATCCGGAAATGAGGGCCGCTTCGATGGCCTCGATCAACACGTCTTTGGAGATTCCTTTTTCTCTCTCAATGGCTTCCAATGCCTCGATAAAATCGGCGTTCATGATTTTCGTTGCCTCCTCCTTTACAAGCACACCCCGCGGAATTAAAAGACGATGGCCATCCGGGCCGCGTCGATTTGGTCCAGGGAAATGACGTACGTTTTTTTCGCTTCCTTCACTGTCAGCCTGCCGTCCTCAAAGGATACCAGTTCGCCTTCGAACACGGTAGATCCTTCCAGCGGCTCCTTGGTCACGATATGTACGTGCCTGCCGACAGCCTTGCGAAAATCGCTTTCCTTGCGCAGCGGACGCTCCGCTCCCGGTGACGACACCTCCAGGAAGTACGCGGTGGGAATCGGGTCCACCTCGTCCAGCCGCTGGCTCAGCCGCTCGCTGACAAGGCCGCAGTCATCGATGTCGATGTTCCCGGTTTCATTGTCGATGAACACGCGGAGAAACCAGTTGCTGCCTTCTTTCTTGTACTCGATGTCAACCAGTTCCAGACCCAGTTCGTCGAGAATGGGCGTAACCAGGTCGGTGACAATGTCTGTTACCTTGCTCAAGCAAGTACCTCCTTGTCGTTTCAAGCATGGGGTTCGGCCAGAAAGAAAGAGTGGGTTTCCCCACTCTCGCTCTGCGTGCGTATAACCAGTATTTCCAAAAAAATTATAGCATAACAGCCTGTCGTTGACAACCGGGTGTTGCCCGGAAACCCGACAGGCCGTCTCTGGTCCGCTCCCCGTCCGCCGTCGTCAGAACAGCGAGAGCTGATTGGATTCCGGCAGCCCCTGAAGGGCTCCCTGCTCCTCCAGGTATTCCAGGATGCTCTTGGAAATCCGGGCGCGGGTCAAGAGGTCTTCCTTGGAGAGGAACTCTCCTTCCTCCCGCGCCTTGACGATGCTGATTGCCGCGTTGGTTCCCAGACCGGGCAGGGCGTTGAACGGAGCGATCAGGCTGTTGCCGTCGATCAGGAATTTGGTCGCGTCCGAGCGGTAGAGGTCGACGTTGGCGAAGCGGAAGCCGCGCTCCACCATCTCCAGCGCCATTTCCAGCACGGTCAAAAGGGCCTTCTCCTTGGGCTGCGCCTCGTGTCCCTTTTCTTCGATCTCCTCGATTTTTTGCCGGATCGCCGACGAGCCCTTGACCATCAGCGGAATGTCGAAGTCGTCCGCCCGCACAGTGAAGTAGGTGGCGTAAAACTCCAGCGGATAATGCACCTTGAAGTAGGCGATCCGCACGGCCATCATCACGTAGGCGGTGGCGTGCGCCTTCGGGAACATGTACTTGATCTTCTGGCAGGACTCGATGTACCATTCCGGCACGTTGTTTCGGCGCATTTCCTCCTGGTCTTCCTCGGGAACGCCTTTTCCTTTCCGCACCGACTCCATGATCTTGAAGGCGCGGGACGGTTCCAGCCCCTTGTAGATCAGGTACACCATGATGTCGTCGCGGCACCCGATAACCTCGGACAGCTTGCACGTGCCGCTGCGGATCAAGTCCTGCGCGTTGTTCAGCCAGACGTCCGTTCCGTGGGAGAGACCGGAGATCTGCACCAGCTCGGCAAACGTGGTCGGCTTGGTGTCCTCCAGCATCTGCCGCACGAATTTGGTGCCGAACTCGGGAATGCCCAGCGTCCCCAGATTGGTGCGAATCTGCTCCGGCGTGACGCCCAGCGCCTCGGTCGAGCTGAAGATGGACATCGTCGCCTTGTCGTCCAGCGGGATCGTCTTCGGGTCGATGCCGGTCAAATCCTGCAGCATGCGGATCACGGTCGGGTCGTCGTGGCCGAGAATGTCCAGCTTCAACAGGTTGTCGTGGATGGAGTGGAAGTCGAAATGCGTCGTCCGCCACTCCGATTCGCTGTCGTCCGCCGGGTACTGGATCGGACAAAAATCCTCGATCTCCATGTAGTCAGGCACCACGATGATCCCGCCCGGGTGTTGGCCGGTGGTCCGCTTGACGCCCGTGCAGCCGTTTACCAGCCGGGCGATTTCCGCGTTTCGCAGCGTCAGGCCGCGCTCGTCCGCGTATTTGCGCACGTAGCCGTAGGCCGTCTTTTCCGCCACCGTGCCGATCGTCCCCGCGCGGTAGACGTTGTCCACGCCGAACAGCTCCTGAGTGTACTTGTGCGCGCGCGGCTGGTACTCGCCCGAGAAGTTCAGGTCGATATCGGGGACCTTGTCCCCTTTGAAGCCGAGGAACGTCTCGAAAGGAATGTCCTGCCCGTCTTTGGCCAGCTTGTGCCCGCAGACGGGGCAGTCCTTGTCCGGCAGGTCGAAACCGGAACCGATCGAGCCGTCCGTGATGAACTCGCTGTGCTTGCAGTTCGGACAGCGGTAGTGCGGCGGCAGCGGATTGACCTCGGTGATCTCGGCCATGGTGGCCACGAACGAGGAGCCGACGGAACCGCGGGACCCTACGAGATAGCCGTCCGCCAGCGACTTGGTCACCAGCCGCTGGGAGATCAGGTAAATCACGCCGAACCCGTGCGTGATGATGCTGTTCAGCTCTTTTTCCAGGCGCTTCTCCACGATCTCCGGCAGCGGATCGCCGTACAGCTTCTTCGCCTTGTCGTAGCACATCTGGCGCAGCTCGTCATCCGCCCCCTCGATGATCGGCGTGTACAGCCGGTCCGGAATCGGACTGACGTCCTCGATCATGTCGGCGATCGCGTTGGGTGCGGTCACCACCACTTCGCGGGCGGTCTCCTCGCCGAGGTGGGCAAACGCCTCCAGCATTTCGTCCGTGGTGCGCAGATAGAGCGGCGGCTGGTTGCCCGCGTCGGGGGAGCCTTGCGACAGCAAAAAGACGTCGCGGAAGATGTCGTCCTGCGGGTTGAGAAAGTGGACGTCCCCCGTCGCCACCACCGGCTTGCCCAGTTCCTTTCCGATTTCGACGATCAACTGGTGGTAGCCCTTCATCGTCTCCAGCGAGGGAATCTCCTCATTGCGCAGCAGCGGCGTGTAGTGATCCAGCGGCTGCAGTTCAAGAAAATCGTAGAAGGCGGCCACTTCTTTCAGCTCGTCCCGCGACTTCCCGCGCAGGATCGCCTGCATCAGCTCGCCCTCCTTGCAGGCCGTGCCGATCAAAAGTCCGTCGCGGTACTTGACGAGCTGGCTGCGCTGGATGCGGGGGACGCGGAAAAACGTCTCCACGTGGGAGCGGCTCACCAGTTTGTACAGGTTTTTCAACCCGGCCTTGGTCTTGACCAACAGGGTGGCATGGAACGGGCGGCCGCTCTTGTAATCGGCCTCCGCGTTGCTCCGCTCGTTCAGATCCGCCAGGGTTTTGATCTCCGCCTCCCGGATGTCTTTCAGCATGTACTGGAAGACGTGGGCCAGCGCCACGGTGTCATCCAGCGCGCGGTGGGCGTTGATCAGCTCCACGTTGAACTTCTTCGCCAGCGTTCCCAGGCGGTAGTTGCGCATGCCCTTGTAGAGCAGGCGGGCCAGCGGCAGCGTGTCCAGGATGGGGTTGTTCCACGGTTCCATGCCGATCCGCTTGGCGCAGGCGTTAATGAACGCCTTGTCAAACTCCGCGTTGTGCGCCACGAGCACGGCGTCGCCGGTAAACTCCTTGAACCGGCGCAGAACCACGTCCAGCGTATCCTTGCCGCGCAGCATTTCGTTGGTAATCCCGGTAATTTCGGTCGTCTTGGGGCCGATCTCGATCTGTGGATCGATCAGCTCTGTCCACTTGTCGACGATCTCCGTGCCGCGCATCTTCACCGCCGCGATTTCGATAATCGTGTGCTCCGCCGCGTTGAGACCGGTCGTCTCCGTGTCGAATACGACGTACTCGGTGTTTTCGTCGATCGGCAGGTTGTTCTCCGGCGTCAGGTTGTAGACGATGTCCACGCCGTCTTCCACCACGTACGCCTCCATGCCGAGGATGCACTTGATGTTGTTCTTCTTGGCGACGCTGTACGCTTCCGGGAACGCCTGGACGACGCCGTGGTCGGTGATGGCGATCGCCTTGTGTCCCCACTTGGCCGCCGTGGAGATGAGCGACTTGACGGAGGCGACGGCGTCGAGCGCGCTCATCGGCGTATGGCAGTGCAGCTCCACCCGCTTTTCCTCGGCCGTATCTTTTCGCGCAACCTGTTCGATCTGGTTGATGTCGTTGGCCACCATCACCAGTTCCCGCAGGAAGGTGTCATGCTGGACGCTGCCGCGCACCTTCACCCACATGCCGTCCTTCAAGGCCTCCAGCATTTTGACGTCTTCCTTGTCGCGGGAGAAAATCTTGACTGTCAGCGAATCGGTGTAGTCGGTGATGTTGAACGTCAACAGATGGCGGCCGCTGCGCAGTTCCTTCAGCTCCGCGCCGAACACCGTGCCCTGGATGGTGACGCGCCGCTCTTCGTCCTGGATCTCGCGGATCGGCAGCGGCTCGTCCTTGATCTCGTACCCGATCATCAGCGTGGTCACCGCTTCTGTCTTGTCGCTCTCCTTGCTGTCCTTCTCCTGCTGGACCGCGCTCATGACCACTTCGATCAGCGCTCGCTCCTCTTCTTCACGCTGCTCCATGAACGCCTTGTACGCCTCGTCGCTCTCTTCGGCCAAAAACGTAAAGCGCGGCACGCAGGCCGTCACTTTTTCAAATGCGGCCACCAGTTCGCTGTCCGCTTTCTTCCGCTTGGCCATCTCGACCGCCATCTCCGTCGGCAGGTACACGGTTACGTTCTGCGCCTCCACCTGCCGCTTCGCCTGGCGCAGCGTGACCGCCAGCGAGTTGATCTTTTGCTCCAGATTCTCCAGCAGCACGTCCCAGTACTGGCTGACGGCCTGCTCCACGCTCGGCTGTTCGCGGTAGCGGAATCGGGCGTCCACTGTCGCCAGATGAGAAAAGCTCTGGGTCAGCCGGTGCATAAAGGCCTGATACATCTCTGCCGGCAGCAGCCGGGGCAGCGTGAAGGTAAACACCCACTCCTTGTTCTGCCGGTAGAGTTCCAATTTATCGATTTGTCCATCAAGAAAAAATCGCTCCACCCACTCTGCCGGCAGATCCAACTGCTTCACCAACAGCGAGAAGCGATGTTTTTGCTCTTCCAACCGATTCACGGTTCTCCACCTCAATCATGCCATCAGTACAAACATGTCCGGAAAAAACAGGGGGTACTCCCACGGTTCAACGGGAGTACCCCGATTTGATTCGACAAAATCAGCCGAATCCCTGCTTTCTTTTTACTTTTGGAACAGCTCCGCACCCGTCCGGTCGACGCGGGTCAGCAGGTCTTTCACGAAGGCGACCAGTTCGTCGCGTTTGACCTCGTGCGTTTCTCCGGTACGGCGGACGCGCACTTCGACGACGCCCTCCTGCGCGGCCCGGTCGGAAACGGTGATGCGCAGCGGCAGGCCGATCAGGTCGGCGTCCTTGAACTTCACGCCGGCGCGCTCCGGCCGATCGTCGTACAGCACCTCGATGCCGGCCGCCATCAGCGCTTCCGTGATCTGTTCACTCGCTTGACGCTGCTCGTCCACTTTGGTGTTGACCGGAATGACGTGGACGTGGAACGGCGCCACCGACACAGGCCAGATGATGCCGTTTTCGTCGTTGTTTTGCTCAATCACGGCGGCCAGGGTACGGGAGATGCCGATGCCGTAGCAGCCCATGATCATCGGCTGGCTGCGCCCGTTCTCATCGAGGAAGGTGGCGCCCATCGCCTGCGAGTACTTGGTGCCCAGTTTGAACACGTGGCCCACTTCCACGCCACGGGCAAACTTGATGACTCCGCCGCCGCGCGGGCACTCGTCTCCCTCCATGATGTTGCGCAGGTCGGCGTAACGGGAGACGGTAAAGTCCCGGGCCGGCTGCACATGGATGAGATGGTAGTCGGCTTCGTTGGCGCCCACGATTCCGTCGTAGACATCCTGCACGAAGTTGTCGGCGACGATTTCCGTTTTTTCGGCATCGAGGCCGACCGGCCCGACAAAGCCTGCCGGCGCGCCGCTGACCGCCAGCACCTCTTCTGCGGATGCAAGGCGGACCTGCGTCGCGTCGAACAGGTTTTTCAGCTTGACCTCGTTCAGCTCGTGGTCGCCGCGGACGAGCACCATCACCAGCTTGTCGTCGATCCGGTAGATCAGGCTCTTGATGATCCGGCTCGCGTCCACGCCGAGCGTTTCGGTCAGTTGGTCAATGGTTTTTACGCCGGGCGTGTGGATTTTCTCCATCGCGGGTGTTTCGCCGGCCGGTTTGGGGGCCGGCTTGTACACCACTTCCGCCTTTTCCAAATTGGCGGCGTAATCGCCCTCTTCCGAATAGGCGATCGTGTCTTCGCCGATGTCGCACAGCGCCATGAATTCGTACGTGCCTTTTCCGCCAATCGCCCCCGCGTCCGCTTCCACGGCGCGGAAGTTCAGACCGACGCGGGTGAAAATGCGGGTGTAGGCGTCAAACATCGCCTGGAAGTTTTTGTCCAGACCTTCCGGCGTGGTGTCAAACGAGTAGGCGTCCTTCATGATGAACTCGCGGCAGCGGATCAGACCGAAGCGCGGTCTGACCTCGTCGCGGAACTTCGTCTGAATCTGGTACAGGTTGATCGGCAGTTTCTTGTAGGAGTTGATTTCGTCCCGCACCAGGCTGGTAATCACTTCTTCATGCGTCGGACCAAGCGCAAACGAACGTTCGTGGCGGTCCTGCAGGCGCACCAGTTCCGGGCCATACACGTCCCAGCGGCCCGTCTGATGCCACAACTCCGCCGGCTGCATCGCCGGCATCAGCAGTTCCTGGGCCCCGGCGCGGTTCATCTCTTCGCGCACGATGGCCTGGATTTTCTGCAGGCTGCGGAGCGCCAGCGGCAGGTAGGTGTAAATCCCGGACGCCAACTGGCGGGCCATACCGGCCCGAAGCAGCAGCTTGTGGCTGGCAATCTCCGCATCCGCAGGCACTTCCCGCAGGGTGGGAATCAACATCTGACTTTGCTTCAACACACGCTTGTCCTCCTTCTTGCATGGCACGACTACGTCGACAATCTTTTTTCGGCAAACCAAACCCACGTGCCTGGGGAACCTCGCAGCGGGGGTGCTTCCTCCTCCCGCTTCGCGAGGAGCCGCCGCCATGCACGTGGGTTTGTCACCGGTTGCGGCTTGCTCTTATCCAACCATGGTAGATTTCCGCTCTTCCACCAATTCGTGAATCTCTTTCATCAGCTCTTCGAACAGTTCCGTTTCCTTCACTTTCCGCACAATCTCCCCGTTGCGGAAAATGAGCCCCTCGCCGTTACCGCCGGCGACGCCCACATCCGCTTCGCGCGCCTCGCCGGGACCGTTGACGGCGCATCCCATGACGGCGATTTTCAGCGGAACCTTCAGCGTGGAGACGGCATTCTCCACCTTGGTGGCCAGCCCGATCAGGTCAATCGCGCAGCGTCCGCACGACGGGCAGGCAATGACCACCGGGTCGTTGTTGACAATGTCCAGGCTGCGGAGAATCTGCTTCGCCACCTTGATCTCCTCGACCGGGTCAGCCGTCAGCGAGACGCGAATCGTATCTCCGATGCCCATCGCCAGCACGGTGCCGATGCCGACCGCCGACTTGATGCTGCCGGAGAACTGGGTCCCCGCTTCCGTCACGCCGACGTGAAGCGGGTAGTTGCGCTTCTCGGCCATCAGCGAATAGGTCTGGATCATCGTCGGCACGTCGGACGACTTCAGGGAGATGACGATGTTGTCGTAGTTCAGGTCTTCCAGAATGTGGACGTGGTCCATGGCGCTCTCCACGATCGCTTCCGGCGACGGGTACCCGTACTTCTCCAACAGCCGTTTTTCCACGGAACCGGAGTTGACGCCGATACGAATCGGAACGTTTCGCTCCCGGCACGCCTCGACGACCGCTTTCGTTTTTTCCTTGGAGCCGATGTTGCCGGGGTTGATGCGGATCTTGTCGATGCCGCTTTCCAATGCGATCAGCGCCAGGCGGTAGTCAAAATGGATGTCGGCGACGAGCGGAAGCGGGGAGCGTTCCTTGATCGCCTTGATGGCGCGCGCCGCGTCTTCGTTGATCACCGCCAGGCGGACGATTTGGCAGCCGGCTTCATACAGCCGCTGGATCTGTGCCAGCGTGGCTTCCACGTCGCGGGTGTCCGCCGTCGTCATCGACTGGATCACGACGCTTTTTTGTCCGCCGATCTGTACGCCTCCAACAAAAACCGGTTTCGTCTCCTCGCGCTTGTACATAGAGCACCATCCTTTTGTTTGTGTCGGTGATTACGCGTCACTGCAAAAACAAGCGTTGCAAATCGTTCCAGGTCACGACCAGGATCAACAGCATCAGGAAGGCGAAGCCGAGGAAATGCACCATGCCTTCCTTGTGCGGGTCGACCGGCCGGCCGCGCAGTGCTTCCACCAGCAAAAACGCCAGCCGTCCTCCGTCCAGCGCCGGCAGCGGCAGCAGGTTAAACAAGCCCAGGTTGATGGAGAGCACCGCCGCCCACTTCAACAGGACCGCCAATCCCTGCTGGGCGAATTCGCCCGTCATCTTGAAGATCCCCACCGGTCCGCTCAGATCGTTCAACCCGACGGCGCCGGTAAACAGCATGCCCAGGCTTTTCAGGATCATCGCGGTAAACTCGTACGTGGAGAGGGCTCCGTACTTCAGCACCTCGCCAGGCGCGTACGTCAGCGTCTGCGTCACCATGATCTTGCCGACGTTGTTGTCGTTGAAGATCCGGACTTTCGCGCTTTTGCGCTGTCCGTTCCGCTCGATTTCAAAGACCAGTTCCTTGCCGGGAGACTGGCTGACGATCTGCACGATCTCCTTCCACGAAGAGACCGGCTGCCCCTGAATGGCGATCACCCTGTCCCCTTCCATCAGGCCGGCCTGGGCGGCGGGGCCGCCGGGCCTCACTTCGCCGAGGTACGGCACATTGCTGGGGACCCCGTAGGACAGTCCGATCACGACAAACAGGACGAAGGCGAGCAAAAAGTTGGCCGCCGGACCGGCAAAGATGGCCCAGAAGCGCTGCATGACCGTCTTTCCCTTGAACTGCCGGTTGTAGGGCGCAATCTGCACCTCCTGGCCGTCCTTGACCAGGTGGGCCTGCGGGTGTACGGAGAACGTCCGCTCCTCCCCGTCCACGTCCAGGGTGAGCGTCAGTTGGTGTTCCAAATCAAAGCGGACGATCGTTCCGGTCACGCTTCCTCTGCCACCGCTGTCCGTTCTGTCCAGCAGAATGCGCGTCACTTTTCCCACTGCATCGCGTTCCACGCTCACTTCCATGTGCGGCTTGAGGATATCCAGCTCCGGATCTTCACCGGCCATGCGCACCAATCCCCCGATCGGCAGCAAGCGCAGTGTGTATTCCGTTTCTCCCCGTTTTATGCTGAAGATTTTCGGCCCCATGCCCAGCGCAAACTCCCGGCAGAGGATGCCGGCCCGCTTGGCCAGCAGGAAATGGCCCAATTCATGCACAAACACGAGTACGCCAAACACGATGATGATCGCGAGAATCGATTCGACTGAATCCAGGTTGGGAAAAGGCAAGGGAGAAGCCACCTTTCATTGCGTTATCGTCAAGCTCCATTATCGCGCAGACAGGGCTAGCGCCTGATTGCGTGCCCACTCGTCGGCAGCCATGATCTCCTCCAGGGACGGCTGGCTGATTCCTTGGTGGATTTCGCAGGTTTCCCGCACGATGCGTTCAATGTCCAGGAAGCCGATCTCGCCCTGGAGGAAGCGCGCAACGGCTACCTCGTTGGCCGCGTTCAGGACGGCGGGATGGGTGCCGCCTTGTTTTCCGCATTCATATGCCAATTGTAACAGAGGATAACGGTCAAAATCCATCGGCGCAAAATGCAGGGTTCCGCACTTCACCAGATCAAGCGGCTCCGTCATCAGCGGCATGCGCTTCGGGTAGCTGAGCGCGTACTGAATCGGAACGCGCATGTCCGGGGTGCCCAGTTGAGCCATGACAGCCCGGTCCTTATATTCTACCATAGAGTGAATGATGCTTTCATAGTGCAGGATGCAGTCGATCTGTTCGTACGGCATGTCGAACAGCCAATGGGCTTCGATCACTTCGAATCCTTTGTTCATCATGCTGGCGGAATCAATGGTGATCTTGGCGCCCATGCTCCAGTTGGGGTGGTTCAGCGCTTCGGCGACGGTCACGTGGGCCAGTTCCTCCCGGCTCAAGTGGCGGAACGAGCCGCCGGAAGCCGTCAGGATAATCCGGGCCACGTCCTCCCGGCGCTCCCCTTGGAGCGATTGAAACACGGCGGAGTGCTCGCTGTCCACCGGGATGATTGGCACTCCCCGTTCGCGCGCGGCTTTCATGACGAGGTGACCGGCGCTTACGAGCGTCTCCTTGTTGGCCAGTCCGATCGCTTTCCCCGCCTCGATGGCGGCCAGCGTAGGCGCGACTCCTACGCTGCCGACCACGGCCGTCATGACGAAATCGGCGTCCGGATGGCGGGCGGCCAGCTCCAATCCGGCCGTTCCGCAGACGATCTCCGGACGATGGGCGCTGCCGAGGCGCTCCCGCAGTTCGCCCGCCGCTTTTTCGCTGCCGACGGACACCAGCTCGGGCCGGAATTGCTTCACCTGCTCCGCAAGCCGTTCCATATTGTTCCCTGCCGCCAGGGCCACTATCGAAAACTCCTCCGGATGCTGGGCCACCACGTCCAACGTACTCATGCCGATCGACCCGGTAGAGCCCAAGAGCGTTATGCGTTTCAATCGTTTCACCCTCTATATCTCTTTCTATATGGCGTTCGCATTTAGACGATACCCAGCAGATACAAGACGGGAAAGACCATGATCCAACTGTCGCAGCGGTCGAGGACTCCGCCGTGGCCGGGCAGGATGCGGCCGGAGTCCTTGACGCCAAAGTGGCGTTTGATCGCCGATTCCACCAGATCGCCCAACTGTCCGGCCACTGCCGCCACCAGGGCAATCGCCACAGCCTGTCCGAGGGGGAGATGCCCAAAAGCGGCGTTGACGCCCAGCACGACCGCCACCGCAGCGAGCAGTCCGCCAAACGACCCCTCTACGGTTTTATTTGGACTGATGGCCGGCCAGAGCTTTCGCCTGCCCACGGCCTTGCCGATGAAATAGGCACCGGAATCAGACGCCCAGATGCCCAGGATGACCAGCACCGTCAGCATCAAGCCGTCCGGGAGGTTGCGCACGGCCGCCATGTATGTAAAACCGTAGCCTATGTATAACGCCCCTATCAGCGTAAGGGCGGCGTGTTCAATGTGAAACTGATTTTTCCGCAGAACGGAATAAACCAGCAGCAGCAGCGTGACAGGCAGCACCAAATCCGGTATCACAACACCGGTCCCGGCCGAAAAGGAGAGAGCCGGCCAGACGATGCTGACCATCAACGCGTAAGCGAGCATACCCGCCGCGCTGAACGGCCGCAGTCCCGCCATCCGCAAAAATTCAAAAAGGCCCATGACGGCCAAAAACAACACCAGTAATGAATACCACACGTTCCCCAGATAGACGAGGAACAGGAAGGTTGCCCCACCAATGAGGCCCGTGATTATCCGCTGCTTCAACTGATTCCACCTCTCGGCTTAAACCGCCCCGTAGCGTCGAGCTCGGCCCTGGTATTCCACAATCGCCTGATAAAAATGTTCCCGGGTAAAATCAGGCCACAGCACATCGGTAAACCACAATTCCGTGTAGGCCAACTGCCACAGCATGAAGTTGCTCAAGCGAATTTCTCCGCTGGTGCGTATCAACAGATCCGGGTCCGGGATTCCGCTCGTGTAGAGATGCCGGGAAATGACATCTTCATTCAATTGCTCCAGGTCGATTTCACCCGCCTGCAGACGGGCCGCAATGTCCTTTACCGCTTCGACGATTTCCTTGCGCGCTCCGTAGTTGAGCGCGAAGTTCAACTGGAGACCGGTGTTGTTGCGCGTCCTCTGCTCAGCCGTTTCCAGCGCCTGAATCGTATAGGACGGCAACTGCTCCCGGCTGCCGACCATCCGGACCCGCACGTTCCGTTCGACCAATTCTTCCAATTCAGTCGACAAAAACTCCTGGGGAAGTTTCATGAGAAAATCCACTTCGTCCCGCGGCCGTTTCCAGTTCTCGGTGGAGAACGCGTACATCGTCAAATACTGCACGCCGATCTCGTCGGCTGCCTTGACGACTTCCTTTACCGTTTTCATCCCTGCCCGATGGCCGGCCATCCGGGGCAGATTGCGCTTCTTGGCCCACCGGCCGTTGCCGTCCATGATCACCGCCACGTGATGCGGAATCTGGCCGGACGGGTCCAGTTCAGCAGTCGTTGCCTGTTGTTCCTTGCGCGACCATTTGCGCGCCAGATGTTCTAACATAAAGTGTTCCCCCGCAATGAGAGATATAGACATACATCCCCCTCTGATGAGGGGGATTTCCTGGCTTACACTTCGAGAATGTCCTTCTCTTTTTCCTTGATGATCTTGTCCACTTCCGCGATAAACTTGTCCGTGGTTTTTTGCACGGTTTCCTGATGGCGGCGGGACTCGTCTTCGGAAATGGTGCCGCTCTTCTCCAGCTTCTTGATTTCTTCGTTGGCATCGCGGCGGATATTGCGGATGGCTACTTTCGCTTCCTCACCGCTCTTGTTTGCCACTTTCACCAGCTCTTTGCGGCGCTCTTCCGTCAGCGGCGGGATGACGATCCGGATGATGCTGCCGTCGTTGGAAGGCGTCAGCCCCAGATCGGACTGCTGAATCGCGCGGTCGATCTCTTTCAGGGCCGATTTGTCCCACGGCTGGATCGTCAGCATGCGCGGCTCCGGTACGCTGATGTTGGCCAGTTGGCTGATCGGCGTCGGCGTGCCGTAGTAATCCACGGTGATTTTGTCCAGCATCGCCGGATTGGCACGGCCGGCACGCAGGCTGGCAAGGTCTTTTTTCAGTGTGGCAATCGCTTTGTTCATGCGTTCTTCCATGTCCTTCAGCACGGTTTGCGGCATTATGATTCCCCCTTAACCAGTGTACCGATCTTTTCGCCCATTACGGCACGGCGAATGTTGCCTTCTTCGGAAATGTTGAAGACAATCAACGGAATGTTGTTGTCCATGCACAGGCTGGACGCCGTCGAATCCATGACGCCCAATCCCTTGTTCAGCACGTCGAGGAATGTCAGCTTGTCATACTTGACCGCAGCAGGATCGACGCTGGGGTCGGCGGAGTAGACGCCGTCCACCTTGTTTTTCGCCATCAGGATCACTTCGGCCTCGATTTCCGCCGCACGCAGGGCTGCCGTTGTATCCGTGGAGAAATACGGATTGCCCGTGCCTGCCGCGAAAATCACGACCCGGTTTTTCTCCAGATGGCGGATCGCCCGGCGGCGTATGTACGGTTCCGCCACCTGTCTCATTTCGATCGACGTTTGTACACGAGTCGGGACGTTCACTTTTTCCAATCCATCCTGCAGAGCGAGCGAGTTCATGACCGTCGCCAGCATGCCCATGTAATCGGCAGTGGCCCGATCCATGCCTTTGGAGCTGCCGGAAAGTCCGCGCCAGATATTGCCTCCACCGACAACGACTGCGACTTGTACGCCCAATTCTACAATTTCCTTGATCTGAGTAGCGATGGAGAAAATCACTTTCGGGTCGATTCCGTACCCTAATTCCCCCGCCAGAGCTTCCCCACTCAACTTTAACACAACCCGTTTATAGGCAGGAAGTGGCATGTGAAACGGCCTCCATTCATGAATCATTCTCTGTCCGGAACCGGAATCCTTCCGGCACCCGCCGGCGGCTTGTTCTTTTTACGCGGATGAGAGTTTCACACAGGGATCGTGTGAAACTCTCTTTCGACAAGCCTCTTACAAAATAGGGAACACACAGGTGTTCCCCATTTCGGTTTTTACTGTTTATTCACTTGCGCCATTACTTCCGCAGCGAAGTCTTCCTGTTTTTTCTCGATGCCTTCGCCAACTTGGAAGCGGACAAATGCCTTCAGCGTAGCGCCTGCCTCTTTCAAGAGAGCGGACACTTTCTTGTCCGGATCTTTCACGAATGGTTGTTCGACCATGACGAACTCTTCGAAGAACTTGGAGAGGCGGCCTTCCACCATTTTCTCCACAATGTTGGCCGGTTTGCCTTCAGCCAGCGCCTGGTTCTTGAGTACCTCGCGCTCGCGTTCGATCTCTTCCTGGGATACTTCTTCACGGTTGGCATAACGCGGGTTGGACGCAGCCGCGTGCATGCCCAGATCTTTCGCCAGCACTTCGTCCTTGGTGCCTTCCAGCGCTACCAGAACACCGATTTTACCGCCCATGTGCAGGTAAGCGCCGAACACGCCGTTGTCGGATTTCTCCAGAACGGAGAAGCGGCGGAAGGAGATGTTTTCTCCGATGGTGGCGATTTTCTCGCTGATCACTTGGGAGAGAGGAGCGCCTTCGCCTTTGAACGGCTGTTCCAGAGCAGCTTCCAGGCTAGCCGGACGTTGTTTTACCACGTGCTCGGCAATGTCTTTCACCAGCGTTTGGAACTCGGGGTTTTTCGCCACGAAGTCGGTCTCGCAGTTCACTTCCACGATGGCTGCCACGTTGCCCTCGATCGCGTAGGAGGTGAGCCCTTCCGCAGCGATGCGGCCCGCTTTTTTCGCCGCTTTGGCGATGCCGCGCTCACGCAGCAGGTCAATCGCCTTTTCCATGTCGCCGTTGGTTTCTTCCAGGGCGCGTTTGCAGTCCATCATGCCTGCGCCGGTGCGTTCGCGCAGTTCTTTCACCGCTTGTGCACTGATTGCCATGAGTTGAACCTCCTTGAAAAATGACGAGCTGGGTATATAGTGGTGAATAAAGGGTGGACGGGGTTCTGAAACCCTCAGTCCACCCTCTTAACACTTGCTTACGCAGTTGTTGTGGTTTGTTGTTCTCCGCCTTGGCTGCCTTCCAGCAGGGCGTCAGCCATTTTGGAGGTGAGCAGTTTCACGGCGCGGATCGCGTCGTCGTTGCCCGGGATTACGTAGTCGATCTCGTCCGGATCGCAGTTGGTATCGACAATCGCCACGATCGGGATGCCCAGCTTGCGGGCTTCCGCTACAGCGATGCGCTCTTTGCGCGGGTCGATGACGAACAAGGCGTCCGGCAGTTCTTCCATGTTCGCGATACCGCCGAGGAATTTCTCCAGGCGCTCTTTTTCCTTGCGCAGCACGATTACTTCTTTCTTCGGCAGAACGTCGAAGGTGCCGTCTTCTTCCATGCGGTTCAGCTCAGCCAGGCGAGCCGTACGCTTTTTGATGGTTGCGAAGTTGGTCAGCGTGCCGCCCAGCCAACGTTGGTTGATGTAGTAGTGACCAGTGCGTTCCGCTTCTTCTTTCACGGATTCCTGCGCTTGCTTCTTCGTGCCCACGAAGAGCATTTTACCGCCGTTTGCAGCGAGTTCACGCACGAAGTTGTACGCTTCCTCTACTTTTTTTACGGTTTTTTGCAGGTCGATAATGTAGATACCATTGCGTTCGGTGAAGATATAGCGAGCCATTTTCGGGTTCCAGCGACGAGTTTGGTGACCGAAGTGAACACCAGCCTCGAGGAGCTGTTTCATCGAAATAACTGCCATATTTCACACCTCCTTCAGATTGGTTTTTAGTGATGCCTACCTCCGCCTCACCGCATCTTCCGGACAAGACTGCCGACGGGCAGCACCGTTGTCGGAATTGGTGGACGTGCGAATTCAACACCGTTAATGAATATATCACATGGCACATTCAAATGCAACAAACGATTCCATTGTTTTTTGCAAAATCGTTCCTCCCCTGTCCGAGGCGTCATCCGCCCGCCGGATGCCGGCCCGGACCGTGCGCGAACGGGATGGCGGACAGCGGCCTGCCCAAAAAAAACACCGCCTTACTTCGCAGGCGGTGTGGTGATGATCCGGACGATCTCCGCTTCGCTCGCTCCTGCCGGGATCTGATAGGTCCCGACCCGGATCCGGTTCAGTTTATTCTGCGCGCGCAGCGTTTCCACCAGTGTGTTGTCGGCGTCGAGAACCCCTGCTTCCACCAGCTTGCGGGCGACACCTTCGGCGGTCGCCTTGTACGGAACCTGAACCGTGACGGTCGCTGCCGGCGGTTTCGGTGCCGTTGGGGCGGAAATGCGGGTGTTCCCGTCCGGTTTGGACGGCTCGCCGGCAGCGGCAGGGACGGCTGCGGACGGAGGCTGCGGCGCGCGGTTGCCCTCGGGCGGTCGGGGCGTCTGCGTTTGGGGCTGCGTCGGCGCCGTGACAGCGGGTGCCTGCGGCTGCTTTGGCGGAGTCGGAGCAGGCGGAAGCGAGACGTTCTGCTCCTGGCGCAGGCGGTCGTACTCGGCTTTGGACAGGAGCACCATCTGCATAGCCTCGGCCGCCTGTTTCACCTGTTCCTTGGTCAGCGAGGCGGAAGAGGCCGGAGCGGCTTGATGCACCGCGCCCAGAACGGCCGCCGCCACCATCAGGCCGGCGCCGAATCCAACCAACAGTTCACGCTTGCCCATCGGCCTTCCCTCTCTCTCCGGAACCGGCCAGCGAGAGGATCAATTCGATCTCGCCCTGCCCGGCTCCCAGCCTTTTGGCGATTTCATCGGGGGACAATCCCTCCTGCCGCAGTTCAAAGACGCGCCGATAGCGCTCCCGGAGGGCGAACGCGTCGGCCAATTCCTCTTCGCTCGCGCGCGGAGCCCCTGAGACCGCCGCTTGTCCTGCGGCTCGCCATGCGGCCCATTCGCTTTCCACACGGGCCAGGCGCTGCTTCAGTTCCGCCACCTCTTCCGCAAGCGCCGCATTGGCTTGCGTCCATCTGACTTCCGCCGCCTTCTGTTCGTGTTTGATCTGGTTGAGAAACCGCTGCAGGCTTTTTTCCATGTCCGCCTTGTCCCATGGCCCTTGCGGCGTGGTTTCATCCGAACCGGCCGTCCGTTCCCGTTTGAACAGAAGCGCCGCCGTCATGATCAGCGCTCCCGCTCCGATCAGAATATAATAAGGAAGATCCATTGAAGTCACCTATGCTCCCATCTTGTCTCGGATGTTTACAAAGAGATGTCGATAAACCGCCCGCGCAGCGGATCGCGCATGGACACGCCGGCGGACGTCCTGCCTTCAGCCGACCCGTCCTTCGCTTCGTCCTGTTCCGCGCCGGAAGCGGTTTGTTTTTTTCGCTTTTGCGGATGTTCCCGTTCCCGAATCATGTTTTTCGCCGTCTCGTTGACGTCTGTGGGGCGCTGGCGCATCTGGAGATCCGCCAGTTTGCGGTCGTCCGTCTGCAACTGCTGCTCGTGCACGGCCCGCTGCTGATCATGTTCCTGGATGCGGCCGATCTCCGGGCTCCGCGGCAGGGACACCTGCCATTCAACCGCTTTCAAACTCATCCGGCCTCAACTCCTTCATCCCGTTTCCCACCAGGCCGCGTCAGATGAGGGTGGAGGTGGTGATTTCCCCCTCCAGCACGATAAACCGGGTGCGGGAGAACTCCTGTTTGATGAAGCGCACCAGCTTGCCAAACACCAGCTTGATGCCGGGGTACATCAGGTTGTACACTTCCACGGCAGCCGGCACATCCCCTTCCAATTCCTGTTCGATCTCTTTTTTTCGCGCCTCCAGTTTCTTTACCTCTTTCTCCAGCACGAGACGCGTATTGGTCAGCTTGATCTGCATCGTTCGTTTCTCCGGAGGCAGTTCGCCGGCGACCTGCAGCAGTTGGCTGAGCACGCCCAGCCCCTGATCCGTTTTGCGTAAATTTTCGTACACGTTTTGCAGTTCTTTGGTGATCGTCGACAATTCCTGCCTGAGTTCCGGCTTGACGCCCACTTCCAGCACGGTCGGGGTCGCGCTCGCATTGCCGATGACGCGGGCCGCGATCTTTTCACCGGCCTGCAGCACGCCGCCGATGATGAACCCCTTGGCGCCGTTGCAGATGATCTGCTTCCCGGCCCGGACCTGGGAAAACATGATGCTCTGCGACACCAGCACCTGATTGCCGGCGGTGACGTTGGCGTTTTGGATATAGGATGTCTTTACATTGCAGCCGGCCACCACATGTCCCTTGTCCTGGGCGACGATGCCGCTTCGGATTTCGATCGAGCCCCCTGCCTCCAGCTCGGCTCCCTCCACGCTGCCGAGCACGCGGATGTCGCCGGACGCCTTGATCCTGAACCCGGTCGGGACGTTCCCGCGAATGACCACCGTTCCCACAAAGTCGATGTTGCCGACGCGAAAATCCACGTCTCCGTTCACTTCAAACACGGGGAAGACGTTCACCTTGTCGTTTTCCGTAAACGACACCTGGCCGTCAATGGCGGCGTAAAGCAGCGTGCGTTCCTGATTCATCACGACGTTTTTTCCCGGCTTGATCATGACTTCCCTGCCAGCCTTCGGAGCGATGGGCTCGCCTGTCACGGCCGTTCCCGGCGTCCCCGGTGTTGGCGGCGTCTTGGCGGCCAAAAGCTGCCCTTTGGCCACGTTGGGAATATTGGTGATGCTGTAATAATCCACCCGCCCGTCCTCCAGCTCTTTGGGACGTTTGTCGTCATGCAGGAGCGTCAGAAACGGATACTCGATTTTTCCGTCGATCCCGGGAACCGGGGGTGTGCCGCAGGCGACGGTGACCGGAACGTTGGCGAATTTGGCCGGGTTGCCGACCAGTTCGCTGATGACGCTGTCCAAAATGCCGTGCGTCACGTTTTTCGCGCGCAGGGCATCACGCACGTCTTGTTCTGTAATGAGGATAGGGCCACCCCGCCCCTCGTCGGGGACGATCAGCGTGACCCTCGCTTCCAGCTTGTCCGGAGAGATGTTCACTTCCAGCCTGATGTTCCCTGTCTCTTCCATCTTTCTGCCCCCCTCAAAACCATGGATTGCTCTCGTTCTGCAATCACCGCTCCCGTCCGCTCCTACATCAACTGCGATTTCCAGCGCGACAGAGCGGAGCGCATGCGGAAAATCGCTTTGGAATGAAGCTGCGAGATGCGGGACGGAGAGAGATTCATCACCTCGGCAATTTCCGACAAGGACAGTTCTTCGAAGTAGAACAGCGAGACGACCAGCCGTTCTTTTTCCGGCAGCTTGTCGATGACGCTGACCAGCACTTCCTTCAAGCCGGCCGTTTCCGCCACGTATTCCGGACTGGGCGTCACTTCATCGACGATGTAGGAATGGCGCGCGGTCTTTTGTTCGTCTTCTTCGCCGACCGCTTCATCAATGGAGATCATCGATGCCAGGGAGGTCTCGTAGTGAACCTGCCGCAGTTCCTTCTCGGAGATGCCCAGATACTGGGACACTTCCCCTTCGGTGGGCGTGCGGAGCTTCTCTTGTTCCAGGTAGGAGTAGGCCTCTTCGATCTTCTTGGCCTTGTCGCGAATCGTCCGCGGGATCCAGTCGTTCTCCCGCAGTCCGTCAATCATCGCGCCGCGAATGCGCCACATCGCGTAGGTCTCGAACTGCAGCCCGCGGGTGTGGTCAAACTTGGCCAGCGCATCCAGCAGGCCAAAGCGGCCGTAACTGATCAGATCGTCCTTGTCCACGTTGGCCGGCAGGCTGCCAGCCAAGCGGCTGGCAACCTTGTCGACGAGGGGGAGGTACTGGGTCACCAGGTCTTCCTCCGCCTCGCGACTGCCTTCCTGCTTCCACATCACCCATTTATCGAACTGTCTTGCCTTCTCCTGATTGGTAAGCCGTGCCACGAATCAGTCACCAACCTTTACTCATCAGTTAACCGCCTGACAACATCCGCAACGACAGAGGGATCTTGAACCGGAGCAATTCGGTCGATTTGGTTTGTGTTCAGCGGCATAAACGGTTCATCGTCCGGAGCGGTCTGCTGCTCCCCGCTCTCCGGGGAGGCATCCGTTCCGTCCGCTGCTGCCTTGCCTGCGGCGGCCTCCGATGTATCCATGACCCTTGCCAGCAGCCAGCGCAGGGGAAACGCCGCGAGAAAAAAGAGAATGAAAGCCGTGAAGGCCCGCTCCAGAGAGACAAGCCAGATGTTTCCTGCCAAGGCCGTGGCCAGCGTCATGACGAAGCCGAGAAAGCCGATCCCTGTGTTCAGCCAAATGGTTCCCCACATACCTATACTTCCTTCACACCATGATTTACGGTCCGGATCTGGAGAATGCCCGTAGACGTGTCGAATTCGATCGTCCTTCCGCAATTGCCGCCGGTATCCTCAGCCACAATCCTGATCTGCGCGGATTGGAGCGCCTGCTTGCAGGCCTCCACGTTGCGCGGGCCAATCCGCATCGTATCGCTGTTGCCCAAAGACGCGAACATCTGCGCGCCGCCCGCCAGCTTGGCCACCATGTGGCGGACCGACGCGCCTGCCCGTTCCATCTCCTGAATCAATTGGGGAATCGCGGTGTCCGCGTATTTCCCCACCGTGAGCGGCCCACCTTTTCCCAGGGACGATTCGGGCAGCATCACATGGGCCATCCCGCCCACCTTGTGCACGACGTCATACAAGACGACTCCGACGCACGACCCCAATCCGGTCGTGCGCAGCCGGTCCGGAGGTTTTGCCACGCCCAGGTCTGCCATGCCGATTTTAATGATCTCCATCGAACGGAACTCCTAATGAACCAAATAGTGTTTTCAACGAATCCGGGTCCGGGATCAGGAAAAAGTGGCCTTGCACCTGATCGTTTCCTTCAAAGAAGGCGGTGTCAATCGTCAGGGCGACGTCTCCCGAATGCCCGAGTTCGATCAGCCCGTGGCTGAGGATCGCTCCGGCCATGTCGATGGCCAGCGCCGGCACGGAAGGCTGCATGTTCAGATTGGTGAAATCCGCCAGCGACGACAGGTAAGACCCGGTCAGGATGTTGCCGATTTCGTGCAGGGCGGAATACTCGAAATCGGTCCATTCGTGCACGTCTTTGTCCGCCCCCGTCATCTGCCGCAGCAGGCTGCGGGCGGACTCCATGTCCAGGATGAAGAACATGTTGCCGGGGCAATCGCCTTCCACGCGAAGAAACACGGTCACGACGATCGCCTCGGAACCGCCGACGCAATCGGCCACCTGGTCAAACGGGATCACGCTGACCTTCGGCACATTCATGTCAATTTCTTTTTGAATGAGCTTGGAGAGTGCCGTAGCCGCATGGCCTGCGCCGATGTTGCCCACCTCGCGCAGCACGTCGAACTGGAAGTCTCCAAACTTGGCAAAGTACTCCATCGCACTTATCCCTCAAGCGCGTCCAATTGTTTGATTTCTTCGGTGCTCAGCACCTTGTCGAGGTTGAGCAGGATCAGGAGGCGTTTCTCCAGCTTGGCCACACCCCGCAGGTATGCCGCTTCCACTCCGCCGACCACTTCCGGCGGCGGCTCGATGGCGTCGACCGGAATATCGATGACGTCGTTGGCCGCGTCGACGATCAGCCCCACTTCCAGCTCGCCGACCCCCACGATGATGATCCGGGTCGATTCGCCGTAGGCCGTCTCTTCCAGGCCGAAACGGCTTCGCAGGTCAATGATCGGCGTGACCACGCCGCGCAGGTTGATGACCCCTTTGACAAACTTGGGCGTGCGCGGAACGCGCGTGATATGCTCCAGCTTCTCAATCGACTTGACCTGGTTCACTTCCACGCCGTACTCTTCGTCTTTCAACCGAAAAACAATGACTTTCACTTCGCCTGTAATTTCTTTTTGCTCCAGCATGGGCTGCGCCTCCCTTTACTTGATCAGTGCGTTGCAATCGATAATCAGTGCGACCTGTCCGTCGCCAAGAATCGTCGCGCCGGAGATGGCAAAGACGTTCACCAGGTATTTGCCCAGTGATTTCAGAACGATTTCCTGCTGGCCGATGAAGGAATCGACCACCAGGCCGGCCATTTTCTCTCCCTTGCGGACGATCACGACGGCCACTTCGTCGTCACTGCCCACTCCGGCGTCAGGCACCTGGAAGATGTCCTGCAGCGAGACGAGGGGAACCACCCTGCCGCGGAAGTCGATCACCTGCTGCCGGTGCGCCATCATGATCTGATCTTTGCGGAAAACGGCTGTCTCGATGATCGAGCTGAGCGGCACGGCGTACTTCTCGTTCTGCACCTGCACCAGCATCGCCGAGATGATGGACAGGGTGAGCGGAAGCTGGATGAGGAACGTGGTACCCTGGCCGCGGACGGAGTCGACGCTGACGCTGCCGCCCAGGGACTCGATTTTGGACTTCACCACATCCAGGCCGACCCCCCGGCCGGAGATATCGGAGATGACCTCTGCCGTGCTCAGGCCGGATGCGAACAGCAGCTCGTAAATCTGCTTGTCCGTCATGCTGTCGGCATTGGCCGGATTGACGATTCCCCGTTCGATCGCTTTTTTCAGGACCTTCTCCTTGTTGATGCCGGCCCCGTCGTCCTTCACCTCAATAAAGACGTGGTTGCCGCTGTGGTACGCCCGAAGGAAGATGGTTCCCTCTTCCGGCTTGCCCGCCTTTTTCCGTTCCGCCGGAGATTCGATGCCGTGGTCCAGCGAGTTGCGCAGGAGGTGCACCAGCGGGTCTCCAATTTCGTCGATAACGGTGCGGTCCAGTTCGGTCTCGGCACCAAAAATCTCCAAATTTACTTTTTTGTTCAAGTCTTTTGCCAAATCGCGGATCATCCGCGGGAAGCGGTTGAACACCTGCTCGACCGGCACCATGCGCATGGTCAGAATGATGTTCTGCAGGTCGCCGCTGATCCGGCTCATGTGTTCGACGGTCTCCTGCAGCTCGCTCTTGCCGATCTCGCGCGCCAACTGCTCCAGCCGTCCCCTGTCAATCACCAGTTCGCTGAACAGGTTCATCAGCACATCCAGCCGCTCGATATCCACGCGGATCGTCTTGCCCGCGGTGGACACCTTTTTCAATCCGCCTGCCGGTGCCTCCGGCTTTTTCTCGACTGCCGGCGCTGCGCTGGCCGCCGCCTGTTCTTTCGCCTGCTTCACTTCCTGCTCTGCCTTGGCGGCCGGTTCCTTCAACTGCAGCGGCTCCAGCTCCACTTCCCTGATTTCCGAAATGTTGGCGATGGTCTGGCGGATCTTGTCGGCCGGCTGCATCGTGACGTACACCAGTTCAAACGATCGGTCAAACCGTTCGTTCTCGATCTCTTCCACCGCCGGTGTCGACTTGATCACGTCGCCCATCGACTCCAGCTGATCAAACACCATGTAGGCGCGGGCCGCCTTCAGCACGCATCCTTCGTCAAGCGTCACCTTGATCCAGAACAGATTGTGGCCCGCTTCCTTGGACTGTTTCAGAACGGTCAGGGCAAACTCGTCCAGGTTGTGCTGCCGCTCCGATCCGGCGGCTTCCTTCCCGGCGGGTGCTTCCGCGGCTGCCTCGGCTGCCGCAGCGGTCTCCACGGCGGAAAAATCGCCCGCCACGATGGCGCGCAGCTTTTTCACCAGGGCGGAAACATCGGCGGAACCGTCGCCGCCTTCCACGATGTTCATCACCATGCCCTCGATCAAATCGACGCTCTGAAAGATGACGTCCATGATGTCGCCGGTAATCGTCAGCTTGTGGTTGCGGATCATGTCCAGCACGTTTTCCGTCTCGTGCGTGAGGCTTGCCATGTCCTCAAACCCCATGGTGGCCGACATCCCTTTCAGGGTATGGGCGGAACGGAAGATTTCGTTCACGATCTGGATGTTTTCCGGATCGTTCTCCAAGAGGAGCAGATTGGCGTTGATCGCCTGCAGGTGTTCCTTTGACTCTTCGATAAACATGTCCAGGTATTGATTCATGTCCACGGGTGATCCACCTCCCATAATCAATGCAACAGCTTACACAGCGTTTCGGCTATCCGGTCCAAAGGAACGACGTTGTCGGCAAGGCCCGCCTGAATGACAGCCCGCGGCATTCCGAAAACGACACATGTCGACTCGTCCTCGACAATGCTGGTCACGCGTCCCGTCTCTTTCATTCGTCCCAGGCCTTTTGCCCCATCATTTCCCATGCCTGTCATGATGATTGCCCATTTGTCTACATTTGTCAATCGGCTTGCCGACTCAAACAGGACGTCGACGGAAGGACGGTGTCCGCCCCTCGGTTCCTCTTGGTGCAGGCGTGTTTCCAGCCGCCCGCCGCTTGCCTGAACCACTTCCAGATGGAAGCCGCCCGGCGCGATATACGCCGTCCCCGGCTGGATCCATTCGCCGTCTTCCGCTTCCGTCACGCGGATGGCGCAAAGCGAATCCAGCCGCTGCGCGAGCGATTTGGTAAAACCGGCCGGCATGTGCTGGACGATGAGAATCGGCGCCGGAAAGTCGGCCGGGAGTGCGGTCAACACGGTTTGCAGCGCTTTCGGCCCCCCGGTGGACGTCCCCAGCACAACCAGTTTGGAGACGGCCGCCGTTCGCCGCGGGGCGGCAGCCGCCGGCGGGGTAACACCGGAATCAGCCGTCCCCGGTTGGATGGTGCCCGGAGCGGCACGATCCGGTGCACCCGTGCCCGGATGGGCCGGCTCCGGCTGCGTCCACACCGTCTTCCGCTTGAGCATGGCCGAAAGCCGGGCGACCGTCGTGCCGGGTCTGCCCGGCGGTTTTCGCAGACGGCCGCTCGCCTGTGCCGCCGCTTTGACCCGCTCGATCAGCCGTTCGGCCACTTTGTGAATATCGAGCGAGATGGGACCGGACGGCTTGGTCACGAAGTCTACCGCGCCCAGTTCCAGCGCGCGGATCGTCGCTTCCGCCCCTTCCCTGGTCAGGCTGCTGAGCATCACGACCGGAACGGGGTGCTCGGTCATCAGACGCTCCAGCGCATCCAGTCCGTTCATGACCGGCATTTCAATATCGAGCGTTACGACATCGGGATGGAGCTGCTTGACTTTTTCAAGACATTCGAGTCCGTTCTTGGCTCGGTCAACCACTTCGATGGCAGGATCGCTATGTAAGATGTCTGTGATGACTTTACGCATAAAGGCAGAGTCGTCGGTGACGAGAACTCGAATCTTGTTCATCCGCTGCCGCTCCTTCCTTCCTCCTGTTGCCTAACGAATGAAGCGTTTCAGCTTCTCCAGAAAACCTCCGAGCCCTGCCGGTGGAGACTGCCTTCCTCCCGCCTCGTTTCCCAGGTAGGCGGCCGCCAGATTCCGGATCCCTCTGGACGCCTGCGCCTGCGGATACGCGAGCAAAAAGGGCCGCTGCAGCTTCACCGCTTTGGAAACGTGAGGGTCGTCCAGCACAAATCCCAGCAGATGGACGTCCATGTTGAGAAACCGTTTGGCCACCATCGCCAGCTTTTCGGCGGTCATCGTCCCTTCACGGGCGGAGGTGACGCGATTGACCACCAGCCGGATCGTCGTCCGGGGATTGCGGGAGTGGAGCATCTTGATCACGGCATAGGCGTCGGTGATCGCCGGCGGCTCCGGGGTCGTGACGAGAATCACCTCGTCGGAAGACAGCATGAACCGCAGCGATTCGTTGGAGATGCCCGCACCGGTATCAAAGATGATCGTGTCCGCATAGCCCTGCAGCGGCTCCAGACGGGCAAACAGCAGGTCCAGCTTGGCGTCGTCCAACTGCAGCAGCTTGGTGAAGCCGGACCCGCCGGCGATAAATTCCAGCTCGCCCGGTCCCCTTTCCATGATGTCCCACACGGTCATGTCCGGCTCCAGCAGATGCAGCAGATGCCGCTTGGGCGATATCCCCATCAGCACATCCAGGTTGGCCAGTCCCAGGTCGAGGTCGAACAGGATCGGCTTGTGCCCCTTTTCCTGCAGGCCCAGGGCAAAGTTGAGGCTGAAGTTGGACTTGCCGACGCCCCCTTTGCCGCTGGTGACCGTAATCAGCCGGGTCTGCCGGGAGACGTTGTTCTGTTGCATGCGTGCGCGCAGTCGTTCGGCTTGGTCTTGCATGTGCTTCAATCTCCCATGATCATGTTGGCTACCAGCGCAGGCGTGGCCGTCACGATGTCGTCCGGCACGTTTTGTCCTGTGGTGATGTACGAAAAGGGAAGGCCGGTCTCATATGCCACGTTCAGCATCGCCCCGTACGCTTCCGTCTCATCCGCCTTCGTAAAGATCACCCGGGAAACGGGCACATCGCCAAAGTTGCGGATGATCGCTTTTATGTCGCTGTACTTGGCGGTCAGGCTGAGCACCAGGAAATTGAGGCAGTCCGCATCGTCCCGCAGCAGGTCGCGAATCCCCTGCACGTATTCGTCGTTGCGGAAATTGCGCCCGGCCGTATCGACAAAGATCAGGTCGCATCCGCTCAGCCGCTCCATCGCCTGGACGATCTCTTTCGGCGAAAAGATCACTTCCAGCGGCACGTTCAAGATGTTGGCGTACGTCTTCAACTGCTCGACGGCGGCGATCCGGTACGTGTCCGCCGTGATGAATCCGATCCGCCGCTTGTCTTTCAGCATGCTGTCTGCCGCCAGTTTGGCAATGGTGGTGGTTTTTCCCACCCCGGTCGGCCCAAAAAAGAAAGCGTACTTGACGCCGGGCTCGATCCGGGACGGCATGGGCGATGCCTTTTCCACCAGTTCGGCGATGATCCGCGCGGCGGCCTGCCTCGCTTCTTCCTCCGTCCACTGGGCGGACGGCTCGCCGTGCAGGAGCAGCTTTCGGATGATGTCCGCCGTCACCTCTTCCGCGACCTCCTGCTTTGCGAGATGCGCCTGAACCGCCTGGATGGCAGGCGGCAGTTGGCTGTTGAGACCGTTGATCAACAGCTTTTCAAAGATCTGCCGCATATCCCGCACTTCGTCCGCCAACTGCTTGCTGTCAGCGTCAGGTGCCGCGGCTACTGCCGTTGGCGCGGAAGGGGCTCTCTTTGCCGGCGGTCGATCGGGACGAGAATCCGCCTGGGGAGCGGCGGCGGCCGTCTCTTGAGGCGTCTGCCGGGTACCGGTGCCGGTCGGCTCTGATTCTGCGGCCGGCTGCGCAGCAGCCGCCATCGCCGCTTTTTGATAGGCCTGCTGAGCGGCGTAGCTGCCTGTCTGCGGCCGGGCAGGAAGGTCGGGCTGACGGGCGGGAGAAGCGCTCGGCGCCCGCTCGGCCCCCTTGTCGTCAACGGCGGCCACCACTTCGATCCGCTGCTTCCCGAACAATCCGAACAGTCCACCGGTTCGGATCGGCTTGGAGTTGAGGATAATGGCGTCCTTTCCCAGGTCAATCCGGATTTTTTCCAGAGCGTCCGGCATGGAATCGACTACATAGCGTTTCACTCTCACGACAGGTTCACCATCCCTACGCTTTGCACTTCAACATGCGGCTCCAGCTCGCTGTACGACAAGACGGGAACATCCGGCATCATCCGCTCCATAAGCTGCCGCAGGTACATGCGAATCGCCGGAGAGGCGAGAATAATCGGCTGCTGGCCGGCATTGACCATTTTGCTCACTTCCGCCGACACGCTCTGGTAAATCCGCTGGGATGTCTCCGGATCCATGGCCAGATACGTTCCCTGCTCCGACTGCTCGATCCGCTCGGAGATGGCCTTTTCCAGTCCGGGGCCGGCGGTGATCACCCGCAGCGGCTGTCCGGGTTCGGTGTATTGCAGCGTAATTTGACGGGACAGCGCCTGACGCACGTACTCCGTCAGCACGTCCGGATCCTTGGTGTAGACCGCGTGATCGGCCAGCGCTTCCAGAATGACGGGCAGGTTGCGGATCGAGACCTTTTCCCGAAGCAGTTTTTGCAGCACCTTCTGCACGTCGCCGATCGACAGCGTGCCCGGAATCAGTTCGTCCACCAGCACAGGCGCCGTCTCCCTCACGTTGTCGATCAGGGCCCGCGTCTCCTGGCGGCCGAGCAGTTCGTGGGCGTGCCGCTTGATCACTTCCGTCAGATGGGTGGCGACAACGGACGGTGGATCGACCACCGTATAGCCGGACAGTTCGGCAATCTCCTTATTCTCTTCTGTTACCCACAATGCGGGCAGTCCAAACGCCGGTTCGACCGTTTCGATACCGACGACCGCATCGTCTTCGAAGCCGGGACTCATCGCCAGATAGTGATCCAAGAGGATCTCTCCCTTGGCGACCTGGTTTCCTTTGATTTTGATTATGTACTCGTTGGGACGCAGTTGGATATTGTCGCGAATGCGGATCACCGGCACGACGATCCCCAATTCCAGGGCGATCTGCCGGCGGATCATGATGACGCGATCCAGAAGGTCGCCACCCTGTTTGGCGTCGGCGAGCGGAATCAGGCCGTAGCCAAACTCGAACTCGATCGGGTCCACCTGCAGCAGGTTGACCACACTCTCGGGACTGCGCACTTCTTCGATCTGCTGTTCCTCTTCCTGTTGGGCCGACTCTTCCTGCTCCACTTTCTGCTTCTTGTTCATCTTCCATCCGGCGAACCCGAGCAGCCCCGCAACCGGCACGACGGGCAGCAGGCCGATTGGCGTCAGCAGGCCCAACAGCATGATGCCGCCGGCCACGATCAGCAGCAGGCGGGGATAGCTGAACAACTGGTTGCTGATGTCCTCACCCAGCCCTTCGCCGGAAGTGGCGCGGGTGACGATGATACCAGTCGCCGTCGAAATCAAGAGTGCCGGAATCTGGCTGACCAGCGCGTCGCCGACGGACATGGTGGTGAATCGGGAGGCCGATTCGGTAAAGCTCAAATCGTGAATCACCATCCCGATGATGAAGCCGCCGATGATGTTGACGATGAAAATAATGATGCCGGCGATCGCGTCCCCTTTGACGAATTTGCTGGCACCGTCCATGGCGCCGTAAAAGTCGGCTTCGTCCTCGATCTTTTTGCGGCGGGCGCGCGCTTCCGCCTCCGTAATCATCCCCGCGTTCAGGTCGGCGTCGATGCTCATCTGTTTCCCCGGCATCGCGTCCAGCGTAAAGCGGGCGGCCACTTCCGCCACGCGCTCCGATCCTTTGGTGATCACGATGAACTGGATGACGACGAGAATCAGGAAGACGACAAAGCCCACCACCTGATTGCCGCCGACGACGAAGCTGCCGAACGCTTCGATGACCTTGCCGCCCTCGGCGTGCGAGAGAATGTTCCGCGTCGTCGACACGTTCAGCGCCAGGCGGAAGAGCGTGGTGATCAGGAGCACCGTGGGAAAGATGGAAAATTGCAGGGCTTCCTTTGTGTACATCGAGACGAGCAGAATCGTCAATGCAAGGGAGATGTTGAGTATCAAGAGCAAGTCCAAAAGTTCAGACGGCAGTGGGATCACCATCATGACGACAATGCTGATGACGAACAGAACGGTACCCAGCTCCTTGAATTTGAATCCCACCGTGCATCCTCCTTTCTTCTGCTTATTTCACTTTCCCTTGCAGCTTGTACACGTACGCGAGAACTTCCGCGACCGCTTTGAACAACTCTTCGGGAATCTGTTGGCCGATCTCGACCTGACTATAGAGAGCCCTGGCCAAGGGCTTGTTTTCCATGGTGACGATCCGGTGTTTTTGGGCGATCTCCTTGATTTTCAGCGCGAGGTAGTCCTGCCCTTTGGCAATGACCGTGGGGGCGCTCATCTCGCGTGCGTCGTACCGGATGGCAACGGCGAAGTGCGTCGGGTTGGTGATCACCACGTCCGCTTTCGGCAGTTCCTGCATCATCCGGCGAATGGCCATGCTGCGCTGACGCTCGCGGATTTTCCCCTTGATCAAGGGATCCCCCTCCGCCTGTTTGAATTCATCCTTGATGTCCTGTTTGGACATGCGCAGGCTCTTTTCATGCTCGTAGCGCTGGTACGCGTAATCAAGGACAGCCAGGACCACCAGTGTGAGGCCGATGTACAGCCCCAATTTGGACGCTTCCGCCGCCGTCAGCGAGAGCGCGGCTTCCAGCGGTTTCAGCGAGAGCTGCACCAGATCGTCCTTGGTGTCCCACAAGATCATGAACGCAACGAGAATGCCCGCGCTGATTTTCAACAGCGATTTGAACAGTTCCACCACGGATCGCAGGCTGAACAGGCGTTTCATCCCCTGCACGGGATTCAGCTTGTCCAGTTTGATCCGCAGCGGTTCGGTGGTAAACAGCCAGCCCACCTGCATGTAATTGACGAAGACGGCGACGATGAACACCACGGCCAGAACCGGTCCGACGATTTTGACCGCTTCGAAGGAAAGCTGGTAGAGGATGACCCGCAGATTTTCCTCGTTTACCTGCCAGCTCGTGTAGGTGACGAGCGACTCCCGCATCACGTTCTGGAACGTGTGAAACATCGACGATCCCAGCAGGATCAACATGAGAAACGCCGCGGTCAGGCTGACGGCCGGAGACAGGTCTGCACTTTTGGCCACCTGTCCTTTCTTTCTCGCATCTTCCCGCTTTTTCGGCGTCGCCTTTTCCGTCTTTTCGCCGTTAAAATACTGCAGATCGACCGGATACAAAAAGGCAAGTCGTTTCATGCTGCGCCTCCGAGCCACTTCATCATTTCCGCAAGCGCCCGAAACATCTTTTCAAACAAGCTGTTCAGCGTCAGCAAAAATGCAGGCATGACCACGATCAGCATCAGAAAGCTGGCAAGCAATTTGATGGGCAGTCCGACCACAAAGATATTAAATTGCGGAACCGATTTGGCGATAATTCCAAGAGAGAGGTCGACCAGAAAGAGGGCGACCACGATCGGCGCCGCGATCAGAAAGGCGCTGAGAAACATGTCGCGAAACACCTTGACGGCCATCCACATCACGTGTTCGCTGCCGAACGCGGCCCACATCCTGTCGAGCGGAATCGCCTGGTAGCTGACGAGAATCCCTTTGATCAGCACGTGATGGCCGTTGATGCTCAACAAATAGAGCATCGCCAGGATGTTCTTGAAGTTGCCCGTCAGCGGCACGTAGGCGCCGGTACGCGGGTCGATCACGTTGGCCATCGCCAGCCCCATCTGCATGTCCATCAATCCGCCGGCAACCTGGACGGTGACGTACATCAGCTCGCAGATCACGCCGAGAATCAGGCCGACCAGCGCTTCCTTGACCGCGTACAGCACAAAGGTGAGATCCAGCGGAATCTGCCCCTGGACCGGCACATAGCTGAAACTGATCAGGGCCAGGACAAAGGCCAGGCCGATCTTGAACGGATTGGGCACGCCGCGCACCGAGAAAAAGGGAGCCGAGACGAAAAACGCGGTCATCCTGACAAACACCAGCAGCAGCACGGGTAGATGAAGCATTACGGCAGCCATCATTTATCCCACAAAGCGGTGCAGATTGCCGAAGATCCCCATCGTGAACTCCAGCATCACCCGCAGCATCCACGGCCCGACGGCCAAAATCGTGACGAAGATGGCGACAATTTTCGGGATGAATGCCAGCGTCTGTTCCTGAATTTGCGTGGTTGCCTGAAAAATGCTGACGAGCAAGCCGACCAGCATGCCGACGCCCAGCGCCGGAGCCGTCACCAGCAGGATGGTGTACACGGAGCTTTGGGCGATTTGCATCAAAAATTCTTGTGTCATGCTCTCCCTCCTAGGCTGGCTTGTCGGCCGGATGTCAGAAACTGGCCAAGAGCGATTTCACGACCAGATACCATCCGTCCACCATGATGAACAGCAAAATCTTGAACGGCAGCGAAATCATCACGGGGGGCAGCATCATCATCCCCATACCCATCAAAATGCTGGAAATGATCATGTCGATGACGAGAAACGGAATGAAGATCATGAAGCCGATTTGAAATGCGGTCTTCAATTCGCTGATGGCATACGCCGGCACGAGCGCGCTCAGCGGAATGTCCTGAATCGTCTTGGGCCTCTCCGCTTTCGTGTACGCCAAAAAGAGCGCCAAGTCTTTTTCCCGCGTCTGCTTGGCCATAAACTCCTTGAACGGGATCACCGCCGCTTCCAGCGCCTGCTGTTGGGTCAATTTGCCCTGCATGAACGGCTGTACCGCGGTCTCGTTTACCTTGGCCAGCGTGGGCGCCATGATGAAAAACGTCATGAACAGCGCCAGCGAAACCAGCACCTGATTGGGCGGCATCTGCTGCGTAGCCAGCGCGTTGCGGACGAAGGACAGCACAACCACGATCCGCGTGAAGCTGGTCATCAACAGCAGGATGGCAGGCGCTACGGACAGGACCGTCAACATCAGCAGAATCTGTACGGCCGAGGAGGTTTCCTGCGGCGTTCCGCTGCCGCCGCCAATTTTCAGATCGATGGTAGGTACGAGCGGCGCGTTGGCAGGCGCTGCGGCCGCCCATTCCGGTATCGCCAGCAGCACCGCGGCGATCGCCAGGAGCTGGAGTAGTGATTTCATCCTCGATCCCCTCTGTCATGACCTTGCTTCTCCATCCAGGTTCCCGTCTGGTCGGATCGCTTGTCGAGATCGTTCCACTGCTTGTGCAGCAGTTCTTCAAACGTGCGCCCGTCCGCAGCGGACAGGTGTATCTCCTCGTCTTCCGTCTGCCGCTTCCGGCCAAACGGCAGCCAATCGAGCGAAAATCCGGCAATCGGCTTGATCTCCGCTTCCGCCAGGATGAGGTCTGCCTCTTCCCCCGGTGGAATGTGCTTGAGCAGTTGAACGTTTTCCCCCACACCGAGCAGGTACAGCGACTCCCCGATCATCACCAGTTGGATCGTCTTGCCGTTGCCCAGCGGAGCCGCACTGATCACTTTGATCGGACCATGCGTCTGTCCCATCTGCCGCCTGGCGAGAAAACGAAGCAGCAGATAGATCAGGACGACGATCACCCCAAGTGAAAAGATCACCTGAAGCAGATATCCCCACATGCTGCCCGTTTCACTGCCGGGAATGGCCGCCGGCTGTTGGCCGCCGGCAGGCGCACCGGGAGAGAGTGTTCCTTTGCGCAGGGCGTCGGCTACGGAGTCTTCCTCCGCCAGTGCGGAAGCCGGAAGGGAAGCGACAATCGCGGCGATGATGCTGCACACCCAGATGAGACGCGCCCCTGTTTTCCGGAAGCCCTTCATCATTAGCCCAGCGTCTTCTTGATCGCTTCCAGCACGCGATCAGCCTGGAACGGCTTGACGATAAAATCTTTGGCGCCCGCCTGAATCGCATCGATGACCATCGCCTGCTGCCCCATCGCCGAGCACATGATGACGCGGGCGTTCGGGTCGATTTTCTTGATCTCCTTCAGGGCAGTGATGCCGTCCATCTCCGGCATGGTAATGTCCATCGTCACCAGATCCGGCCCCAGCTCTTTGTACTTCTCCACCGCCTGCGCGCCGTCGCTCGCTTCCCCTACGACGGTGTATCCGTTTTTGGACAGGATTTCCTTGATCATCATGCGCATGAACGCTGCGTCATCTACAACGAGTACTTTGTTGGACATAGATAAGCTCCTCCTTGATTATCCGATGATTTAATGGTTTATTGTAATTTTTGTACGCGGTCCCACTGGCTGATGATGTCGGTCACGCGCACGCCAAAATTTTCATCGATCACGACGACTTCCCCTTTGGCAATCAGCTTGTTGTTGACCAGGATGTCGACGTGTTCGCCTGCCAGCTTGTCCAGTTGGATGATCGATCCGGCCGACAGGTCGAGAATTTCCTTGATCAGTTTTTTCGTCCGCCCCAGTTCAACGGTCACCTGCAGAGGAATGTCCAGCAGCAGGTTGAGATTTTGTCCGTCAGCGGAAATCATCGGGCCACCTCCAAACGGCGCAAATTGGGCCGGTTTCACGTTCGCCTGGTTGTTCGGCTGTCCGCCCAGATGCTGCGGTGCGGGCGGCACCTGCTGCTGCGCATACTGAGGTGGATACGGCGGATAGCCTGCGGGCATTCCCTGCGGGTAGGCATTCGGGTACATGGGCTGTCCCGGGTATCCCGGATACCCCATCGGCGTCGCATATCCGGCCGGAGGAGCTTGCGGCGGTTGAACCGGCTGCTGCGGCGGTTGCACCGACTGCATCGGCTGCTGCGGCGAAGTCTCCTGCGCAGCGGGAGTGTTCTGCTGTGCCTCCGGCTGTGGAGCCGACGCGCTCAATGCGGCCATTTCCGGCATCTCCGTCGTAGTCGCCGCCGCTTCCAGCTCGCTCGCGGAACTGCCGGTCAGCCGGTTGATCATTTCCCGGGCGAAGGAAAGCGGCAGAAGCTGCATGATGTTGGAGTCGATCAGCTCGCCATGTTCCCCCACTTTCAACCGGAAAGACACCTTGACAAGCGGTGTGTCATCCTCGGTGAAGCTGTGCCCTTCTTTTCCCTTGGCCAAATCCATGATGTCGATGCCGGGCGGAGAGATGTTCACCAACTGGTTGAAGATGGTGGACATCGACGTGGCGGCAGACCCCATCATCTGGTTCATCGCTTCCTGTACCGCGCTGATGTGCAGCTCCGACAGCTCCGTCGATTCCGGCCGGCCGGAACCGCCCATCATCAGGTCGGCGATCACCGCCGCGTCTTCCATCCGCACGACCAGCAGATTGATTCCCTTGAATCCGTCCGTGTACTCGACGTGAACCGCGACGTGCGGGATGGGAAATTCCTTTTCCAGATCGTCGACCTGAACCATCGAGACCGTCGGCGTGGTGATGTCCACTTTTTGGTTCAACAGCGTGGAAAGAGCCGTTGCAGCGCTGCCGAAGGAGATGTTGCCGATTTCCCCGAGCGCGTCCTGCTCAAACTCGGTCAGGTAGTCGGCGACGTTGGGAGCGCTCGAAGCTTCTTCCTCTTCCTCCTCAACCAGATTGTTCGCGCGGAGCAGCGCGTCAATCTCTTCCTGAGAAAGCATGTCTCTACTCATTGTTTTCCTCCCCTTCCTCGAGGACTTCTTCGATCTGCACGGCTACACGCCCTTTTTGCGTACCGGGCTGTCCGAGGAACTTCAGGCGGTTGCCCACCCGGATTTTCAGCTTGTTCTCGATGAGCTGGTCGAGCTGGATCACATCACCCGGCTGTAACTGCAGGAACTCGCCTACCGTGATGGTGGCCGTGCCCAGCTCGGCGATCACCGGCAGCTTGGCCGTCTTCACCCGCTCCTCCACGCGCAGCCGCTCTTCTTCGTCCCTGTTCTTCTTCTGCTTGGAAAACCAATACTGCCCGGACAGCTTCGGCATGATCGGCTCCAGCACGACATGGGGCAGGCAGAGGTTGATCATGCCTGTGGTGTCTCCGATCTTCGTGCTGAACGAGATGACCGCAACAATTTCGTTGGGGGAAACGATCTGCATGAACTGCGGATTCATTTCCAGTCCTTCCAGGTACGGATCAAGCTCGATAATCTGCTTCCATGCCTCATGAAACGTGTCCAGCGCCTTGCTGAACACCCGTTCCATGACTGTTGTTTCAATTTCCGTCAACGCCCCCATCTTGTCCGGAATCGTTCCCTGTCCGCCGAGAAGCCGATCCAGCATGGTGTATGCGATGTTCGGATTCACTTCCAATACCATGCGCCCTTCCAGCGGCGGCGCCTCAAAAATGTTGAGAATGGTCATTTTGGGAATGGAGCGAATAAACTCGTCATACGGCAATTGGTCGACGGAGGCAACCGTAATTTGCACGAAGGTACGAAGCTGAGCGGAAAAATACGTCGTCAACAGCCGCGCATAGTTTTCGTGAATGCGCGTCAGGCCGCGGATCTGGTCTTTGGAAAAACGCAAGGCCCGTTTAAAGTCGTATACTTTTACCTTTCGCTCAGTCTCTTCTTTTTTCAGCTCGTTGGCATCCATCTCTCCCGACGAGAGTGCGGCCAACAACGCGTCAATCTCACTTTGTGAGAGAACCTCGGCCATGTGTCGTCACCTCCCAGCTATGTATACATCCATCGCGGCTTACGACAAGACGCGCTTCGTCGTCAGCACCTGCACGATTTTTCCTTCCTGCATGAGCGAACTGATTTCGTTCATGATCTTGGCTTCCAGTTTGTTGACGCCTTCCGTTCCCTTGATATCCTCGGGGGACAGGCCGGCCAGCGTCTTGATGATGATCTGGTTGACCTGGGGCAGGCGCTGCTCCAGTTCTTCCTTGGCATCCGCACTGTCCGCCGTAATCGTGAAGCGGACAATGATGTAGTTGTTGGAGAGCAGATTGGTGGTGATTTCTCCGGTATCGACGGAGTATTCCTCCAGTTCCTTAGCCGTGAGAGCCTTTACCTCCTTTTCTTCTCCATGGCCTGCGGTTTGTGCTGCTGGGGACAGGTACGTCTGCCAGAGAACGAAGGAAACGACGCCCAGAAGCGAAATCGCGATGATGATGATAAGTGCCATGTTAAACAACCGGTTTTGAAACATCACACGTGCCTCCCGCTATTCAATGAAATCGTCCGGAACGCGCGGCGCCGCGCTTGCCGGGAACGTCTGCCTGTAAAAGTCCACTATCCGCGAAGCCACTACCTCAGCGCTTTCCCTGACGATGTACTTCTTGCCGTTAAACAGCGTGATGACCGTGTCGGGAGTGGATTCCACCATTTCGACATGGGTAGCGTTGAGGTAAAACGCCCCGCCGTTAAATCGCGTCAGTCTGATCATCGGCTGCTCCTTTCGGGATGGGGGGCGGCGGGATGACCGCCTCCCCCTCACTCATCCGCTAGGCGTTATCGTTTCAGGTTGACCAGTTCTTCCAGCACGGTGTCAGACGTGGTGATGATGCGGGAGTTGGCCTGGAACCCGCGCTGAGCCACGATCATCTCGGTAAACTCTTCGGACAGGTCCACGTTGGACATCTCCAACTGGCCGGAGATGATGTTCACTTTGGCGGTTGCCGCATCGATCGGGGTATCGGGAGCATCTCCGTAAGCCCCTGCGTTGACGGTATATTCGTACAGGGAGTTGCCGATTTTCTTGAGACCGGCCGGATTCTCAAACGTCATCAGCCCGATCTGGATGGAAGAATCCAGCGTCCCCTGATCATCCACCGTGGTGATGACCCCGTCTTTTCCGATGGAGTAGGAGACGATTCCTGCGTTCCGCTGAATCTGAATCGGATCACCGGACATGTCAACAAGCTTCAAACCTTGCGGGTTTACCAAAAAGCCCTGCGCGTCGCGGGTAAAGTTGCCGGCACGGGTGTAGTAGTAGGTCGTACCGTCATCCGGCGTTACCATGAAGAACGCTTCCCCTTCGATCGACAAATCCGTCGGCACGTTGGTGGTCATCGGGCTGCCCGCCGTAAACACGGTGTCGATGGAGCCGATCTGCGATCCCAGTCCGACCTGCATCGGGTTGGATCCGCCTTTCCCGCCGTCGGTTGGAGCGGTCGCACCGGCAATGTTTTGGCTGAGAATGTCCTGAAACATCGCGCGGCCCTTCTTGAATCCCACCGTGTTCACGTTGGCGATGTTGTTGCCGATTACGTCCAGTTTGGTTTGAAAACCGCGCAGACCGGAAATGCCGGAGTACATGGAACGAAGCATAACGCAATTCCTCCTTCACAAATGGGTATCGGGTCTTTTGTCGACTGCCTCGGTCAGTCGGCAGCCGGCGGGCTTCCTCCGAGAGGTCCAGCCCTGTGATCCTGTCATGCAAAGACCGCGCTGTCGATGTTGGTAAACACGTTTTCCTTCATGCTGACGACGTCGACGGCGGTGATCACTTTTCGATTGATGATGCTGACGACGTAGGCGACGTTGTCCATCATGATCAGCGATTCTTTCGCCCCTTTGTCAGCCGCTTTTTGCACGGCCGACTGCAGTCGGTTCAGCTCGGCTTCGTTGAGCGAAATCCCCCGTTCGCGCAGACGCGTCAGCGCGTGCTGGCTGAACGTGAGGGACTTGGGGCCTTCCGCTTGGCCAACGGACTCGGCGAGGTAGTGGCGAAACGGTTTGCCGGCCGGTTCCGCGCCGGTTTGGCTGACAGCGGCTGGCCGCTTTGGCTTGTTGGGAAAGTAGGTCTGCCCCACGTAAAACGTGTGCATGGCGGGTCCCCCTTTCACGAACAGCTAGACCGGATAGCGGATGCCGTTCATGGCAGCGCGGCCAAACTCCCGCCCAACCGCGGCAACATCACTTTCCTCCAGCAGGGCGTCCAGCGAAAATTCCGCCTGATCTTCCTGCTGTTCCTGTCGCTGGCGTCCATCGCCTTGCTGACGTGCCTGTTCCCGCTGCTGCTGGAAGGCAAACGAACTCGCCTGCTGCTGATTCACTTCCAGGCGGTCCACCTGCAGGCCTTGCTGGGTCAACGCCGCGCGAAGCTGCGGAAGCTGGTTGTCCAGCAATTCCTTGCCGGCCGCCGTTTCCGCGGAAAACTGAGCCGTAATCACCCCGTCACGGGCTGTGATGATCACGTCTACTTGTCCCAGCGACTGCGGGTGGAGAATCAGTTTGGCCTCGTGCACGCCGTTCCCCTGCGTGATTTTCATCTGCTGGACAAACAGCTGCGTGACTTGCTGCGCAAATTGATGCGCGTGTACCGGATGGGATGTCACCGGCTGCTGCGAAATCCGGCCATGACTGGCCACCTGGTGGAACGGAAGGACAGCCGCCTGCTCAGGCAGAAGGGCTGAATCCGATTCCGCCAGCGGCGAAGCCTGCACGTTCAGCGTCTGCTGCGCTGGTGTGCCGCTGCCCCGCACCTGTACGGCGGCCTCCGCCTGGTAGCTGGACAGGGCCTGCGTGACGCGAAGGGACTGCATGGTGAGTTCCTTCTCCGCGTGCCGGACCGGAACGACAGACGGTTCAGTGCTCCGAATACCGCCCTTTCCATGGATCAAGACGAGCGGCAGCTTCCTGGCGTCACCCGCCTGTTTGCCGGCCGCTTCCCGCAGCTCCTCGCCAAACTGCTTCAGCAGAGCCGCCACCTGCTTGTCCAGCTGCTGCCATTCCGGCACCTTCGCGCCTCCTTCGGCACGTGCGAACGATACGAGCACATCGGCCAGTTTTTCTGCCGTTGCCTGCGGGATTCCCCGCTGAGTGAACGTAGCGGTTACCTCTTCGGGATCCTGCGTGTGAAGCGTGGGGAAAAGCTGTTGGATCAATGCCAGCAGATCAGCCAGCAGCGCCATGTCTTCGGCGCCTGCTTCTTCCGGCAGGGTCTGGGGCAGTTCCCCCGCCTGCACATTCTGCAGCGCGTTTCCGATCTGTGCAGCAAACAGATCGCCGCCGCCGTCCGGTTTCTGCTGTGCCGAAACGCCGGATGTGGTGGCGGACGCCGCCGGGGCCCCCTTCACATTGGCTACATTCATCTCATTCACCTCCTCGGGTTGTATTGTTGCTTATGAGAACGACAGACGCGGTTCTTGTATTGCCGTCGCCTATCGAAGCAACTCGCTTGTGATGCGGGCAGCCACGTTCTCATTCCGTTGGCTGTCCTGCTGGGCGATCGCCGCCAGGATTTGCGCCCGTTTGTCATGAGACAGGCCGGCCATGATGGAGATGGCCCGGTTGCGGTTGGTGCCCATCAGCGAGCGGATGACGGCGGCGGCATCCTCAGCCGGCATCTGCGAGAAGGTCTGGATCAGCGAATCGATGCTGGTCGTATCCTTCCGCGTCTCGCTCAGCGCCTTGGTCAAGATCTGTACCCGTTCCTGCAGCGCGGCGATGTCATCGTCCTTGTTCACCACCGTATCCTTCAATTGAATGGAGATGTCGGCCGCTTTTTTCGGATCCATCTTGGCCAGGATGTTCGCCTGCTGCTCCGGTTTCATCTTCGTCATGACCGAAACCGCTTCGCTCAGGCTGAGGTTTTCGACGATGGCCGCCGCGTTTTTGGGCGACATCGTCGCGTACAATTTGGCCAGGTCCTGATACTGCTTCTGCCGCTCCTCCTCGCTGGTGCGCTTGTCCTCGAGCATCTTTTGCAAATCCTGCACCTGTTTTTCCAACGCCTGAATGGTGGCGTCCTTTTTCGCCGTTTCGCTCTGCAGGCTGGCGATTGTCTGTTTGTTTTTCGCCTGCTCCTCCTGCAAGCTGCTCACCTGTTTGCCAAGGTCGACTGACTTTTCTTCCGCATCGGCCGTCGCGTACTGGTCAGGCACGATTTTTTCCACGTAGGGAATCGTGTTGGCCCAACTGAGCACGCTGCCCAACACGTTGTATCCCAACAGGCTGAGTAGCACGCCTCCGAGGAGAGTGGCAAACAGAGCGGGGATCGCAATCATGTAGAAAAACCATTCCCACCTGCTGTACTCCCGTTCTTCTTGGATCTCTTCCATCGTGAACCTCCCTCAGTTGCTCTTGCGAAGATAGAGCTGCGTGCCAATCTCGTCCAATTCCTTCTGCTCCCTGAGCCTTTCCGCGTAGAGAAACTGCCCGAGCGCCTTTTCCCGCAGCCGCTGCCACAGTTGCGTCTCCCGCATCCGCTCCGCCAGCCTGCGCTGGCAGCGCTCCACTTCCTGCTCACACCCGTACAGCGTCCGCCGCTGGTTGGCGATGGATTGTTCGACGGCCTGGCGGTACCGCGTGAGTTCGATCAACTGGGCCGCGCTGCAGGTTTGGCTCTGCGCCTCGTGCAGCATGTTGGTCACCGCCTCGTGGCGCTCCGTCAGTCGAAACAGCTTGAGCTCCTCTTCGTTCTTTCGCTGCACGGATTTGCCAAACGCCCACTCCGCCTGCTCTTTTTCCTTTTCTTTTACATCCAGCACTTTTTGGAGTTGAAACCGGAACACGTTCACGCTAGTTCACCCCTCCGAAATGGGCGGTTAACGCCTGAATCGTGGTGTCCAGATCGGACGGTTCGTGCGTTCCCTGCGCCGTAAAATCGCGGATGATGTCCTTGTAGCGAATCGCCGCGTCAATCTCCCGGTTGGTTCCCGGCTTGTAGGCGCCGATGTTGATCAGGTCTTCCGCTTCCCGGAATGTGGCGAGATGCCGCTTTACCTGGCGGGCCGCTTCGAGATGACGTTCGGTGCAGATCTCGTTCATCACCCGGCTGACGCTGGCAAGCACGTCAATCGCCGGAAAGTGTCCCTTTTGCGCGATTTTTCGGTCGAGGACGATATGCCCGTCCAAGATCCCGCGCACCGCGTCCGCGATCGGATCGTTCATGTCGTCGGAATCGACCAGAACGGTGTAAAAACCGGTGATGCTGCCTTTGTCCGCCGTGCCGGCCCGCTCCAACAGCTTGGGCAGCAGAGCAAACACGGACGGGGTGTAGCCGCGCGTCGCCGGCGGTTCGCCGATCGCCAGGCCGATTTCCCGCTGCGCCATGGCAAAACGGGTGACCGAATCCATCATCAGCATGACGTTCAGGCCGCGGTCGCGAAAATACTCGGCGATCGAGGTGGCGATCATTGCCCCTTTGATCCGGATCATGGCCGGCTGGTCGGAGGTGGCGACCACGACAACCGACCTCTTCAGTCCTTCTTCCCCGAGATCCCGCTCGATAAACTCCATCACCTCGCGGCCGCGCTCCCCGATCAGGGCGATGACGTTGATGTCCGCCGTCGTGTTGCGGGCGATCATTCCCAGCAGCGTGCTCTTTCCGACGCCGGAACCGGCGAAGATCCCCACACGCTGTCCTTTTCCGACCGTCAGCAGCCCGTCGATGGCCCGCACGCCGACGCTGAGCGGTTCTGTGATGCGCGGCCGCAGCAGCGGATTGGGAGGCGCATTGTTGGTCGGATAGGTGGCAAGGCCGGGCGGGATGCTTCCCTTCAGCGGGCGTCCCAATCCGTCCAGCACCTTGCCGAGGATTTCCGGTCCCACTTTGACGGACAGCGAACTGCCGGTCGCCACGACGTCACTGCCCGGCCCGATGGAAGTCAGCTCCCCCAGCGGCATCAGCAGGACCTTGTTGTCCCGAAAGCCGACCACTTCGGCGATGATGGGCTCGCCGCTTTGCGGGAAGATCTGGCAGATTTCCCCCAGCTTCACTTCCGGCCCCTGCGACTCGATCGTCAGGCCCACCACCTGCGTAACCTTTCCGTTGACCCGCACCGGGTCGATACTCTCCAGCGCCTGTCTGTATTTCGCCAGGTCGAGGATCGTCATGTCCCTTCACTCCCCCTGGCGATGTCCAGCAAACACTGTTTGATTTCATGTAATTGCGTGTCGATTCGTGCATCGACGCTTCCCAGCGGAGTCCGAATCACGCAGCCGTCGTCCTGTACGGTGTGATCCGGGTAAATGGAGAGCTCCGCCTGCCCGTCCAGGAGGGCGAGCAGTTGGGCGCGCTGCTCCTGTACAAACGCGTAGTGGCGGTGATTGACGCAGACGGTGATGTGGCCGTGCACGCGTGAGCGGCGCAGCAATTTCTTCACCATCTCCAGCACCGTCTCCGGCGAGCTGTGCAGCTCCGTCCCGATCACCTTTTTCGCTACGTCCACGCTCAGCTCCACCAGGAACGGTTCCGCTTCGGCGATGATCCGTTCCTTTTCGGCGTACGCCTGCTCCAAAAGGGAACGGGCCTGTTCCACACAGCCGGCCTCTTCTTCCAGCGCCTGCCGCTTTCCGTCCGCGTAACCGGCGTCAAATCCTTCCCGGCTCGCCTGTTCCCGCGTTTCCTGAAACAGTGCCTCCGCTTCGCGCCGTTTTTCCTCCCACCAGCGTTCCACTTCCGCGAGCGCCTGCCGCTTGATTTCCTCCGCCTGCTCCATGGCCTCGCGAAGCACGCTCTGCGCGGTTTCCTCCGCATCCTGGAGGATGATTTTCGCTTCGTCCTCAGCATTTTTTACCATTTGATGATTTTCTTGCAACCTTTCGGAAGATTGCACCGTCTGTAATGGTGAAGTCCTCAACGAGAGGAGAACCGACTCGTCCGAAGCCTGGTAGTGGGACAGCTTGATGATTCTAGACAATGATATCATCCCCTCCACCGCGGGCGATGATGATCTCACCCGCCTCTTCTAAGCGGCGAATGATCGCGACGATGCGGGACTGGGCTTCTTCGACGTCGCGCAGACGAACGGGTCCCATAAACTCCATCTCTTCCTTGAATGTGTCCGCCATCCGTTTGGACATGTTCCGGAAGATGACTTCGCGGACTTCCTCGCTGGCCACCTTGAGCGCGAGCTGAAGATCGGCATTTTCCACGTCGCGGATAACCCGTTGAATGGAACGGTTGTCCAGCGTGGCGATGTCTTCGAAGACAAACATGCGCTTCTTGATCTCTTCCGCCAGTTCGGGGTCCTGAATCTCCAGCGAGTCCAAAATGGTCCGCTCGGTTCCGCGGTCCACGCCGTTGAGAACGGCCACGATCGCTTCGATACCGCCGGCCTGGGTGTAGTCCTGGGTGACGGTTGCGGACAGCTTTTGCTCCAGAACCTGCTCCACCTGGGCGATGACCTCCGGCGACGTGCTGTCCATCAGCGCGATCCGCTTGGCCACGTCGGCCTGCCGGTCCTGCGGCAGCGCGGAGAGAATCATCGCCGCCTGCTGCGGCTCCAGATAGGAGAGCACCAGGGCAATCGTTTGCGGATGTTCGTTCTGGATAAAGTTCAGGATCTGGCCCGGGTCCGCTTTGCGGGCAAAGTCGAACGGGCGTACCTGCAGATTGGCGGTCAGACGGTTGATGATATCCATCGCTTTCGATTCGCCCAACGCTTTTTGCAGAATTTCCTTCGCGTATGTAATCCCGCCTTGGGCGATCACTTCCTTGGCGACCGCTATCTGGTGAAACTCGGCAAGAATCTTGTCTTTTTCATCGGAATCAACCTTCCGGACGTTGGCAATTTCCAACGTAAGCTGCTCAATCTCATCTTCGCGCAAGTGCTTGAACACCTGGGCGGAGATTTCCGGCCCGAGCGAGATGAGAAGAATCGCAGCCTTCTGTCGTCCGGTCAACTCTTTGGCGCCGCGAGCCATACTGCTTTCACTCCTTAGTCTTCAGCTAACCACGTGCGAAGCAAGACAACGAATTCGTCCGGCTTGCTGCGCGCTAGTTTTTCCAGTTGCTTGCGCACCACCACTTGATCCGTGTCTTCCTGGTAGGTCAAATCCGGAATCTCCATCGGCTGCGGCGGCATCAGGTCCGGAACCTCTTCTTCTTGCAGCTTCGCTTGGCGGCGGCGGCGATAGATAAGGAATGCGACCGCACCAAGAGCCAACAGGGCGACTGCACCTGCCCCGTACAAATACGGTGTCAAGTCGGTGGAGCTGTCGACGGCCACTTTGCCGGAGAATTGACGCGGCAAGACGGAGATGTGCTGGTCCAGTTCCTCCTGGGTCAACTGCACGCCTCTGTCGCTTAACGTGACCCGCACCACGTTGCGGAGCACCTGTTTGATGCTTTCAATGGTCTGTGCATCCAACTGCCCGCCTTCCGGAGGCTCCACGCCGACGTTGATCGTGATGTCCTCGATCTTGTACGGGCTCATCGTGATGTTGCGGGTGATTCGGTTTACTTCGCGGTTGATCGTATCGTTCAGTTCCTCGTACTGGCTGTTGCTTCCCTGCGGCGTGCTTCCCGGATAGCCGGGGACGGCGTTTCCGCCCGTTCCCGCCGTTCCGCCCGGAGGGGCACCCTGCCCGGAGAACGTTTTGGATGATTTTTGGGATGAGATGATAAGTCCTTCGTTGTTTTCCTTATCCGGCGCTTCGACCAGGTTTTCCACGCGGTTTTCCTTGTCGAAATTCATCTTGATAAACGTATGGACGATGACCTTATCCCTGCCCATCATCGTACCCAACAGTTGATACAGGTTTTGCTGGATCTCCCGCTCGACGTTGGCCCTGATTTTTTCCTGCTGCTCGAACCCGGTCAGCGAGCCTTCCGCTTCGCTGCCGTCCTTCCACTCCAGCAGGTTGGAGTACTGGTCGGAAATCGTGATGTTTTCCGGCGGCAGCTTGGGCACGCTGCGGGATACCAGCAGGTACAGCGCGTTGATCTGCTTTTGGTCCAACCGGGTACCCGGTTCCACGTCGACGATGACGGAGGCTGTCGCCGTTTCGGGCTTCTCCGTGATCCAGACGCTTTCCTCCGGCAGGTTGATCATCACCTGAGCGCTTCTGACGCCGTTTACCCGCTCCAGCATTTTGCGCAGTTCCTGCTGCAGCGCCTCTTTTTTCATCACGTCAAACTGACGGTCTGTGACGCCCAGCGTGTTGGAGAAGATCTCCGTATTGATGCCCGCCTGGCTGGGGATTCCTTGTGCGGCCAAATCGACGATGACATCCTGGGCCAGCTTTTGCGGAACCTCGATGTTGGTCCCGTTATCCGTGATCCGGTAGGGAATTTTCTTGCTTTCCAGTTCCTGCTTGATCAATCCGATTTCCTGTTCACTCAGCCTCTGGTTGTAGAGGGGCGTGTAGACCGGCTGTGAGGCAATGTATATGTATAGGCCGAGAGAGATGAGCAAAAACAGCACGATCCCGGAAATCATCCACCTTCGCTTGGGCGAAAGCTGATTCCATTTCGCCAAGACTTGCTCTTTATACTGTGATAGACGTTCGTTCATGGTTCACCTCACCAAGAATACCGACAACGTTAAATAGGCATGCGCATGATTTCCTGGTAGGATTCAATCACCTTGTTGCGCACCTGCAAGGCCATTTGCAGCATGATCGCGGATTTCTGACCGGCGATCATGACCTGATGCACGTCCTGGACTTGTCCGGCTGCGAACCGGTCCGCCAGTACGGCTGATTCCACCTGCGCCTGATTGACCTGATCCAGCGCATCCGAGAGATAGGACGAAAAGGACTTCGTGACCTCGGCAGGCGTATACGTCTTCGTCAGGGGTTTTGGCTGTATCGCGTCCGTTCGGGAAAGCGCGCTAATGTCCATTCCTTACGCCTCCTTCTACTTGATCTCCAGTGCTTTCATCATCATGCTTTTGGCTGCGTTCAAGACGGTGACGTTGGCTTCGTAGGAACGCGAGGCAGAGATCATGTCCACCATTTCCTTCATCACGTCGACGTTCGGCAGCAGCACGTAGCCTTCTGCGTCGGCATCCGGATGCGTCGGATCGTACATCCGTTTGAACGGCGCGTTGTCTTCGCGGATCGCCGTCACACGGACGCCTTGTTCCGTCTGGCCGGTCACCGTGCCGATCGCCGCCTGCAGCAGGTTGTCAAACGACTGGCCGGTTACCGGCGACAGTTCCACCATTTTGCGCTTGTACGGCTGCCAGGCCCCGTTCACGAATGTGGCGCGGGTCGTATTGGCGTTGGCGATGTTAGCCGCGATCGTATCCAACCGCAGGCGGTTGGCCGTCAGCGCAGACGCGCTTGTATCCATTCCCTGAAACAGGCTCATCTACTATCTCCCTCCACCCTCGATTACGCTGCGCAGCTTCTGGAAGTATCCGGCGGTGAGCTGCGTCAGACCATTGTACCAGATCTGGTTTTTGGCCAACTCGTTCATCTCAAACTCCAGATCGACGTCGTTGCCGTTGTGCTGCATCATGTTGTCGGCATTCGAGACGATTTGCGGCATCGGCAGCGTCCCCGTGCCGGTAAACGGAATGTGCCGCTCATTCGTCCGGTACGCCTCCAGCTTCGGCTGTCCCGAAGTCCCCGCCAGTTCCTGCTGCAGCAGCTCCTCAAACACGACATGCTTGCTTTTGAACTGAGGGGTATCCACGTTGGCGATATTGTTTGCTATTGTTCGTTGTCGAAGCATGGCGGTGTCCAGCGACCGCTCCAGGACCTGCAAATGAAAGCTATCCAGCATCTTCCCACTCCCCTCATTCCGCTCTTTTTCCGCATAAATTTCGGAATTTCTCGCTTATTCGACACAAGAATACGACTCCATCATAGCAAAACTGGTATAACGAAAAAAGCCCTATTGTGGCAACTTTTCTCAAAATGATTCAATGGGACTAAATCCCTTATCCTTCCTGATATTACTAAGTTTTTGGCACGATCCTTGTTGCAATTCTATAATTTTACAGAGATACGAGTATTTTTGGCTCGAAAAACTTGATTCTGCTCAACAAAAAATAGGACTATGTGCCCAGGAAAAAAGGTGTAGCTTTTACCATCGCTACACCTTTTCTTTACAGGATTTTCACACTCCGGAGACGTTCTCCCCCTGCCTCCAGGGGCTCCAAGTGTCAAGAAGTTTTCAGTTTTTCCAGTTCCGGCAGCAGTTTTTCGTTCAGCACCTTGATGAAGGTACCTTTCATCCCCAGCGAACGGGATTCGATCACGCCGGCGCTCTCCAGCTTGCGGAGGGCGTTGACAATGACGGAACGGGTAATGCCCACGCGGTCGGCGATTTTGGATGCGACCAGCAGGCCCTCTTTGCCTTCCAGCTCTTCAAAGATGTGTTCAACCGCTTCCAGTTCGCTGTAGGAGAGGGAGCCAATGGCCATCTGCACCACCGCTTTGCTGCGCGCTTCCTCCTCGATCGCTTCGGAGCGTTCCCGCAGGATTTCCATGCCGACAACGGTCGCGCCCACTTCGGCCAGGATCAGGTCATCGTCGACAAACTGGTTGTTGACGCGGCCGAGAATCAGCGTGCCCAGCCGGTCGCCGCCGCCGATGATCGGCACGATGGTGGTCCAACCGGTGCGGAATACTTCTTTCATCTCCACCGGGAAAATGGTGTACGGGCTGTCTACGTCCAGGTTGGCGGACGTCTCTTCCACTTTCAGAAGGCCGAGGCTGTACTCTTCCGGGAAACGGCGCTCTTCCAGCATTTTGCGGATGCGATCGTTGTCCACTTCCTGATGAATCGAAAAGCCGAGCAGTTTGCCCTTGCGGCTGACGACAAAGATGTTGGCTTCAATGACATCACTCAGCACTTGCGCCATCTCGTTGAAGTTGACGGCATGCCCTGCCGATTTTTGCAGCAGGCGGTTAATTCTTCTGGTTTTCGATAACAGATCCATTGTTACGTTCCTCCCAATAATAGTGATCGATTGGTTTTACAGAATGTACTGGCTTAAATCCTTGTTGCCGGCAATCGATCCGAGCTTGTCGCGGACGTACTCCGGCGTGATTTGCACCACATCCAAATGAATGTCCGGAGCCTCGAAGGAGAGGTCTTCCAGCAGTTTTTCCAGCATCGTGTGCAGACGCCGCGCGCCGATGTTGTCGGTCGCCTGGTTCACCTCCGCTGCCAGACGGGCGATTTCCTGGATCGCCTCCGGTGTAAATTCCACCCGGACGCCTTCCGTCTCCAAAAGCGCACTGTACTGCTTCAGCAGCGCATTTTTGGGCTCAGTCAAAATCCGGACAAAGTCTTCCGCCCGCAAGCTGGTCAGCTCCACACGGATGGGGAAGCGCCCCTGCAGTTCCGGAATCAGATCGGACGGTTTGGCCATGTGAAACGCTCCGGCGGCAATGAACAGGATGTGGTCGGTCTTGACCGGTCCGTACTTGGTCATCACCGTCGAACCTTCCACGATCGGCAGGATGTCGCGCTGAACGCCTTCCCGCGAGACGTCGGGACCCCGGCCGTCCTTACCGGCGATTTTGTCGATCTCGTCAATAAAGATGATACCGTGGTTTTCGGCACGGCGAATCGACTCCTGCGTGACTTCGTCCATATCCACCAGTTTTTGCGCTTCTTGTTGAATTAATACCTTTCGCGCATCTTTAATTCGCAATTTTCGCTTCTTCGTCCTCTTGGGGAGCAGGCTGCCCAACATGTCCTGCATCTGCATCCCCATCTGTTCCGTACCCGGAACCTGAAACAGGTCAAACATGGACGGGGATTGATCCTCCACGTCGATCTCGATCATCTGGTCCTCCAGTTGGCCGGCCGCGAGCTGCCAGGCCACCTGCCGGCGCTGCTGTTCCAGCGACGCGTCCTCCGTGTCGGACGAATGGGTCTGCTGCTGCTGACCGCCGAACAGCATCTCCAGCGGATTCTTGAACGAATGCTGCTGTTTGCGCGAAGGGACGAGGATATTGACGATGGCGTCGTTGGCCAGCTTCTCCGCCTTCTCCCTGACGGCCTCCATTTTTTCCTGCTTTACGGTGCGGATGGCCGCTTCGACCAGGTCGCGAACCATCGACTCCACGTCGCGGCCCACATAGCCCACTTCCGTAAACTTGGTGGCCTCCACTTTGACAAACGGCGCCCCCGTCAGTTTGGCGATCCTGCGGGCGATCTCCGTTTTCCCCACACCGGTAGGCCCGATCATCAGGATGTTTTTCGGCACCACTTCATCCCTCAGGTGTTCCGGCAGCCGGCTGCGCCGGTACCGGTTGCGAAGCGCCACCGCGATGGCTTTTTTCGCCTGGGCCTGCCCGACGATGTATACGTCCAGATGTTCCACGATCTTGCGCGGGGTTAACTGCTCAAGGTTCAGCACAGGGAGTCCTCCCTTCCTTTCATTTCATCTCATCCACAACCAGATGGTCGTTGGTGAACACGCAGATCTCAGCAGCCGTCCGCAGCGCGGCTTCGGCAATCTCTTTGGCGCTCAGATGGGGCGCGTACCGTTTCAGCGCCCTGCCTGCCGCCAATGCGTAGCTACCTCCCGAGCCGATCGCGAGAATGCCGTCATCCGGTTCGATGATTTCGCCGTTGCCGGAAATGAGCAGCAGGTGCTCCTTGTTCATCACGATCATCATCGCTTCCAGCCGGCGCAGGATCTTATCCATGCGCCATTCTTTCGCCAGCTCCACAGCCGCCCGCTGCAGGTTGCCGTGGAACTCTTCCAGTTTGGCTTCAAACTTTTCAAAAAGGGTGATCGCATCCGCGACAGAGCCGGCAAACCCCGCCAGCACCTCGCCGCGGTACAGACGGCGCACTTTTTTTGCCCCGTGCTTCATCACCATGCTGTTGCCGAACGTGACCTGTCCGTCGCCGGCCATGGCCGCTTCGCCGTTGTGATGTATGGCAAAAATCGTTGTTGCATGAAACTGTTCCATTGCAGATTCCTCCCGCTTATGTACTTCCGGCGGACCCGGGATGGCTCGCGTTCGCGCGCGGATGGGCCGCGTCATAGACATGGCGCAGCCGTTCCTTGGTCACATGCGTATACACCTGCGTCGTCGAAACGTTGACGTGGCCCAACAGCTCCTGTACGGTCCGCAGATCGGCTCCCGCGTTCAGCAGATGGGTGGCAAAGGTGTGGCGAAACGTGTGCGGCGACACGCGCAGGTTCAGGGCGTGCTGCTCCACGTATTTGTCGACGATGCGGCGGACGCTCCGGTCGGACAGCGGTTCTCCCCGGTAGTTGAGAAGCAGATAGCCGTGGTCGCTGTTGCCGGCGAGCAGCTTCGGCCTTCCATATTCTAGGTATTTCCGAAGAATGTCGCAAGCATAACTGCCAATCGGCACATATCGCTCCTTGGCCCCTTTTCCGTACACCAGGGCGATTCCCATGGAAACATTGACCGCATCCAGCGTCAGCGTCACCAGCTCCGACACGCGAATCCCGCTCGCATACAGCAGCTCGAAAATGAGCCGGTCGCGCATGCCGAGCGGGGTCTGTGTGTCAGGCAGGTCAAAAAATGGTTGCAGTTCATGCGGGTACAGAAAGGAGGGCAGCTTTTTTTCTACCTTGGGCGTGGACACCAGTTGAAACGGATTTTGCTCCACCCGGCCTTCCCTCAGCAAAAAACGGTACAGACTCCGCAAACTGGAGAGCTTGCGGGCGATGCTGCGCCGTGACAGCCCCCTTTTGGCCAAATGGGCGAGAAAAGAGCGGCCGTGTAAATAAGAAACAGCAGCAAATACGGGGATTTGGTGCTGTTCCATAAAGGCGACGAATTCGTTAATATCTGCCACGTACTGCTTCACCGTATGAGGAGAGGCATTTTTTTCGACGCGCAAGTAACGGGTGAACAGCTCCACGTCTATGGATATCGGCTGCGATTTGTCCATCTGGCATGCACCCTCCTCAAAGGCACCTATATAGTAACACAGCCGAAATTCGGATATCAACTCAATTTGTGTCTTTTTTGTGTAAAATTCTGAATTGTGTCTAGCGCTCGCTCAGCGAGTTTTTCGTTCTTCTCCCGCTTGTTGCGAATGCGTTTCGGCAGCTCGGGGACAAGCCCGAAATTGGCATTCATCGGTTGGAAGTTGTTCGGGTCGGCGGTAGTGATGTACCGAGCCATGCTGCCCATCACCGTCTCCGGTGGGAGGACAAGCAGTTCCTCTCCCTTGGCCAGCCGGGCCGCGTTTAATCCCGCCAGCAGTCCCGATGCGGCCGACTCCACGTATCCCTCCACGCCGGTCATCTGTCCGGCGAAAAACAGCGTGTCCCGCTCCTTGTACTGATAGGTGGGACGAAGCAGCTTGGGCGAGTTGATGAACGTGTTGCGGTGCATCACGCCGTAGCGGACGATTTCGCAGTTTTCCAAGCCGGGGATGAGCGAAAAGACCCGTTTCTGTTCCGGCCACTTGAGATGCGTCTGGAAGCCGACGATGTTGTACAGGGTGGCCGCGCTGTTGTCCTGGCGCAGTTGAACGACGGCAAACGGCTGCTTGCCGGTGCGCGGATCGATCAAGCCCACCGGCTTCAGCGGACCGAACAGCATCGTCTGACGTCCCCGTTTGGCCATCACTTCAATCGGCATGCAGCCCTCGAAGTAGATCTCCTTTTCAAACTCCTTGAGCGGGACCTCCTCCGCCGTAATCAGCGCTTCGTAAAAGCGGTTGAACTCCTCTTCCGTCATCGGGCAGTTGAGGTAGGCCGCTTCTCCCTTGTCGTAGCGGGACGCGACAAACACCTTGTCCATGTCGATGGAGTCCCTTTCGATGATCGGCGCAGCCGCGTCGTAGAAGTACAGGTACTCTTCACCGGTCAGCGCCTTCAGCTTCTCCGACAGCGCCGGCGAGGTGAGCGGGCCGGTGGCGATCACCACGATGCCTTCGGGAATCGCCGTCACTTCCTCGTTCACCACTTCGACCAGCGGGTGGTTGCGAACGGCGTCCGTCACATACTGGGCAAATTCGTGCCGATCCACGGCCAGCGCACCGCCGGCCGGAACGGCGCACCTGTCCGCCGCGCCGATGATGACCGAGTCAAAGCGGCGCATTTCTTCCTTTAATACGCCCACCGCGTTGGTCAGCGAATTGGCCCGCAGCGAATTGCTGCAGACCAGCTCCGCAAATTTGTCGGTATGGTGAGCGGGCGTCTGCGTTTTCGGCCGCATTTCATACAGTTTTACGCGGACGCCGGATTGGGCGATCTGCCAGGCCGCTTCACTGCCCGCCAACCCGGCACCCACCACGGTTACGTACGGTTGTTCATTCATGCTGGTATCCTCCACACGTCCTCAGGAATCGGCTTCTTCCTGGTAATCGCATCTGGTGCAGGCAATGCTGACGCCCTGCTTTTTCCGCTTCTTTTCGACGAGCATCCCGCCGCATTTCGGACAAGGACGCGCAATTGGTTTGTCCCACGAGACGAAATCGCATTCCGGATATCGGTTGCAGCCGTAAAAAATACGGCTCTTCTTTGATTTACGTTCAATGATCGATCCGGTTTCACACTGCGGGCAGGCGATGCCGATTTCCTTGACGATCGGCTTGGTGTTGCGGCATTCGGGGAATCCGGAGCAGGCGAGAAACTTCCCAAAGCGCCCCAGTTTGTACACCATCACCCGGCCGCACAGTTCGCACGTCTCGTCGGATTCTTCATCCTTCAGCTCCACTTGTTCCATCTGCTCCTCGGCGACGGTGACCCGCTTGGCAAAATCCTGGTAAAAGGCGTCGAGCACCTTCACCCAGTCGGCTATCCCTTCCTCGATGTTGTCCAGGTCGGATTCCATGTGGGCGGTAAACTCCACGTCCAGGATTTCGGGGAAGAACTCTTCGATCAGGGAAATGACGATCTCCCCCAGTTCGGTCGGGACAAACCGCTTCTCCTCCAGCGCCACGTAGCCCCGTTTTTGGATCGTCTCCAGGGTCGGCGCGTAGGTGGAGGGGCGTCCAATCCCCAGTTCTTCCAGGGTCTTGACCAGCCGTGCCTCGGTGTAGCGGGGCGGCGGCTGCGTAAAGTGCTGGGCCGGTTCGATTGCCTTCAACTCCAGCGTCTGCCCCTCTTCAATCGGCGGCAGGAACGTTTCCTCTTCCTTGCCGTCGTCGCTTCCTTCAATATATACCTTCATGAAGCCGGGAAACTTTACCTTGGAACCGGTCGCCCGGAACGTCACTCCGCCCGCCTCGATGTCCACGCTCATCGTGTCCAGCACCGCCGACGCCATCTGGCTGGCGAGGAAGCGCTCCCAGATCAGCCGGTACAAGCGAAGCTGGTCGCGGCTCAGCACATCCTTGAGCTGGTCCGGCGTGCGCATCACCGAGGTCGGCCGAATTGCTTCGTGGGCATCCTGGGCATTCTCCTTTTTCACCTGGGCACGCGGCTCGGCCGGGACGTAATCGGCTCCGAAGTGCTCCAAGATGTACGCTTTGGCTTCCTCTTGCGCCGTCACCGAAACGCGCGTGGAGTCGGTACGCATGTAGGTGATCAGACCGACCGTACCTTCCTTGCCGCCGAGATCGATCCCTTCGTACAGCTCCTGCGCGATCCGCATCGTCTTGGCCGTCCGGAAGTTCAGCTTGCGGGCCGCCTCCTGCTGCAGCGAGCTGGTGATGAACGGCGGCGCGGGATTGCGCTTGCGCTCCCGTTTGGTCACCTTCTGCACCACGTACGGCTGCCCCTGAATGCGGTCCATCACCGCTTTGACGTCCGCCTCCGACTTCAGCTCCATTTTTTCGTCGCCGTATCCGTAGAATTTGGCTTCAAACGGCTTGCCGTTGCTCAGGAGCGTGCTGCTGATCGTCCAGTACTCCTCCGGCACGAATCGCTGGATTTCCCGCTCACGGTCGATGATCAGCTTGACCGTCACCGACTGGACGCGCCCGGCGCTCAGCCCCTTGCGCACCTTTTTCCACAAAATCGGGCTGATGTTGTAGCCGACCAGCCGGTCCAGGATCCGCCGCGCCTGCTGGGCGTTCACCAGGTCCATGTTGATGTGACGGGGGTGTTTAAACGCCTCCTTGATGGCGTCTTTGGTAATCTCGTTGAACACCACGCGCAGCGGCTGGCTCATGTCCAGCCCGAGGTACTGCGCCAAGTGCCAGGCAATCGCCTCCCCTTCGCGGTCCGGGTCCGCCGCCAGGTATACCTTTTTTACTTTCTTGGCGGCGTCCTTGAGGGTTTTGAGCACGTCCCCCTTGCCGCGAATGGTTATGTATTTCGGTTCAAATCCTTTCGATACGTCAACACCCATCTGGCTCTTTGGGAGGTCGCGCACATGGCCCATGGACGCTTTCACCATATATTTGCTTCCCAGATATTTTCCGATCGTTTTCGCTTTCGCTGGGGATTCGACAATCACAAGCGTGTCAGCCATTTATTTCCTCCCCTTTCAGTAAGGAATCTCCCCTATTATTAAATATGCTTATCCGATTTGTCAAACACCTGCAAGGCCTGATGCTGCGGGAGGAAATCGGCCGGGGTCACCTTCTGGCGAAATAGCCTCCGGGCAAGCTGACAATGAAGCCGCCTGTTTCCAGCGTAAGCAAGGTCTGATGCAGCCGCTGCCGTTCCGGCGGCGCGAGCGCATCGGCCAGCTCGTCGGCGTGGACGGGCTCGCAGCCGATCAGCGCGAACACGTTGCTTTCCTCTTCCCCCAGCTTGGCCCCTCCTTCACCGGCAGGCTGACGGTCCGTGACAGGCTGCGCCTCCGGCCATGCACCCAATTCCTCCAGCACATCGGCCGCGTTTGTTACTAGCTTTGCACCTTGTTTCAGCAAGTTATGCGGACCCGCGCTCACCTCGGAAAAAATCGGCCCGGGGACGGCAAACACCTCCCGCCCCTGCTCCAGCGCACAATCGGCCGTAATCAGCGATCCGCTGCGTTCCGCCGCTTCCACGACCAGCACGCCGAGGCTCAGCCCGCTGATGATCCGGTTTCGCTCGGGAAACAGGCCCGGCTTCGCCGGAGTCCCCGGCGGATACTCCGAAAGAAGCAGGCCGCAAGACCCAATCTCCGCGTAGAGCGGCCGGTGAAACGCGGGATACACCTGATCGATGCCGCAGCCCATCACCCCGACGGTCGGAGCCCCGGCGCCGAGTGCCGCCTGATGCGCTTCGGCGTCAATCCCGTACGCCAGGCCGGAGACGATCACCATGCCGGCTTCGGCCAACTGTTTGACCAGGTGGCAGCACGCCGCCCGTCCGTACGCGGTCGGTTTGCGGGCGCCCACGACACCGATGGCCGGCCGCTTGAGCAGCGACACATCCCCTTTGTAAAACAAGGCCAGCGGCGGGTCCGGAATGTGCCTGAGCAGCGGGGGAAACTCGTCTTCCCAGAAACATACGAACGAGATGCCGCCGCGGATTCGTTCCCGCTTCGCCGCCAGCACGGCGGCCGGCGCAAGCGCATCGGCCCATGTCTGCGCCTGTCTGGCACGGACGCCGCTCTCCTCAGACACCGTCTCCCAGTTGACCGCCGCTTGCGCGAACGATCCCCAGCGCCGGTACAGCTCCCGCAGCTTTTTTCGCCCCAGTCCGTTCAGCCTGATCATCGCGTACAGCCAATCCCGCTCTTCCAGTCGATCACTTCCGCCCTTCACCCGACCGCCTCCCGTCTTTTCCTGTTTGTCCGGCTGCATCTGCCGAGACGTTTCGCCTGCTATTGTACACGGAGACAGCGGCGGGTACAAAAAAAGAAAGAGGGCAAGCGTCCATGCTTGTCCTCTTTCGGCACGCGAAAACCGGCCGGATTGATTACTTGTTCATGACTTTTTCCAGCAGACCGCGCTCTTTCAGCACTTCCACCAGCGTTTCGCCGATGACCGCCGGCGTTTTCGCCACGCGCACGCCGCACGCTTCCAGCTTGGCGATCTTCTCGGCTGCCGTTCCTTTGCCGCCGGAGATGATCGCACCGGCGTGGCCCATGCGTTTTCCCGGAGGAGCGGTTTGACCGCCGATAAAGCCTACAACCGGTTTCTTCATGTTGGCCGCGATCCATTCAGCCGCTTCTTCCTCGGCGGTACCGCCGATTTCCCCGATCATGATGACCGCTTCGGTATCCGGGTCTTCGTTAAACAGTTTCAGCACGTCGATGAACTCCATGCCTTTTACCGGGTCTCCACCGATACCGACGGCCGTGGACTGACCGATACCGCGGGTCGTGGTTTGATGTACCGCTTCGTAGGTCAGGGTACCGGAGCGGGATACGATGCCCACTTTACCCGGGGTGTGGATGTAGCCCGGCATGATGCCGATTTTGCACTCGCCCGGCGTGATGATGCCAGGGCAGTTGGGGCCGATCAATTTGGTCTTTTTGCCTTCCATGTAGCGTTTCACTTTCACCATGTCGAGAACCGGGATGCCCTCGGTGATGCAGATGACCAGATCCAGTTCGGCATCGACCGCTTCCATGATGGCGTCGGCCGCGAACGCCGGCGGAACGTAGATGACCGACGTGTTGGCACCGGTTGCTTCTTTTGCTTCCGCTACCGTGTTAAATACCGGAACCGAAACGGTGCTGCCGTTGTCCAGCGTGAAATCGACAACCGTGCCGCCTTTGCCGGGAACTGCCCCTGCAACCATTTGGGTGCCGTACTCAAGTCCGCCTTTGGTATGGAACATACCGGTTTTACCGGTCATGTTCTGGGTGATTACCTTTGTATGCTTGTTCACGAGAATACTCATCGCGTAAATGTCCCACCTTTTTCATCGCGTATAGATACTTCTCGAAAATGTCTTTTCACCGGTGCGTCCGGAACCGTTCGTTATTGAACCAGCGCTACGATCTTCTCAGCGCCGTCTGCCATGGAATCGGCCGCCACGATGTTGAGCCCGGATTCGCTGAGGATTTTCTTGCCAAGGTCCACGTTGGTGCCTTCCAGACGGACAACCAGCGGACGATCCAGTTTCACCTGTTTCGCAGCAGCGACAACGCCGTTTGCGATGACGTCGCATCTCATGATGCCGCCGAAGATGTTGACAAAGATTCCTTTTACTTTCGGGTCTTTCAGGATGATCTTGAACGCTTCGGTTACCTTTTCTTCGGTAGCGCCGCCGCCCACATCGAGGAAGTTGGCCGGTTCGCCGCCGTAGAATTTGATGATGTCCATGGTCGCCATGGCCAGGCCAGCGCCGTTTACCATGCAGCCGATGTTGCCGTCCAGGGCGATGTAGGAGAGGTCGAATTTGGACGCTTCGATCTCTTTTTCGTCTTCCTCATCCAGGTCGCGCAGCGCGACGATCTCAGGGTGACGGAACAGCGCGTTGCTGTCGAAGTTCAGCTTCGCGTCAAGCGCCATGACTTCGCCGTCGCCGGTAACCACGAGCGGGTTGATTTCGGCGATGGAGCAATCTTTTTCGACAAATGCCTGGTACAGGCCCATCATGAACTTGACGGCTTTGTTTACCAGTTCGTTCGGAATATTGATCGCAAACGCCAGCTTGCGCGCTTGGAACGGCGTCAGGCCGGTAACCGGGTCGATGACTTCCTTGAAGATTTTTTCCGGCGTGCGGGCTGCCACTTCTTCGATTTCGGTACCGCCCTCTTCGGAGGCCATCATGACGACGCGGCCTGTCGAACGGTCAACCACAAGACCGACGTAGTATTCCTTTTTGATGTCGCAGCCCTGCTCAATCAGGAGGCGTTTTACCTCTTTGCCCTCCGGACCGGTTTGGTGAGTAACCAGAACCTTGCCAAGAAGCTCTTGAGCATATGTACGGACTTCGTCGAGGCTTTTCGCCACTTTTACCCCGCCCGCTTTACCGCGGCCGCCGGCGTGGATTTGCGCTTTCACGACGACAACCTGCGTGCCCAGTTCCTTGGCCGCTTCCACCGCTTCATCCACGGTGAACGCCACGCGCCCTTCGGGAACCTTTACACCGTACTGCTTCAGTATCTCTTTGCCTTGATACTCGTGAATGTTCATTCTCCATCCTCCTAATGGCAAATAAAGATCGGCAGGTTCGCCCCGGCACAAGGTTTTTCGGCCAGTCACAAAACTGCCTTTATCAGTGCAACGTAACTATTCTACGACAAAAATCGCAAAAGTGGTAGTGATATTGACATGTTCTCTTCTATCGTGACCAGAAGACGGAAATTTCATGAGGATTCGGCTTACTTTTTTGCCCGCAAAACGGTCAGCAGTTCGTCGTCCAAGCGCTCGTGGGCATACCAGGTGTCGTTGAAGCGAATGTGGCGGTCGTAGACGTGCACGGTCACTTCGCTCTCTTCGACGGAAAAGATGAGGCGGTAGCGCTCACTGCCCGGCGACTTCGGCTGACCGGCAAGCGCCACGCCGCCTTTTAGCAGCCGGACGCACTGATGCGCTTTCCCCTGCTCCACCGTCGTTTCCGTCGCGCTTTGCTCGACAGACGCCACGCGTGCGTCCCCGGACGGCTCCACGCGGATTTTCGACGCCTGAAACAGCCTGTCAAACGCATCACCCGCCGTCCGCCGCGGCGGCAGCCATTGGGTGAGCTGCGAAAACAGCGAACCCTGGATGCTGTAGTAATGGGTTTCCCGGCCGAACGGAATGGACACCAGTGTCGGCGTCAGCATGGTGATGTGCAGGGAGCGTCCCCCTGTATCGATGCGCAGCCGGTAATGCGGATACAGCGGGTACTGATCGATTTCCTTGTCGCTCAGCGGGGTCGCGGCCGCAAGCACCCCCTGGAGAAATTCCGCCTGGGTTTTGCCGAGCGTAACCGTTTGGCCCAGGTCTTCGGCGGAGACCACCGCCGTTTGGACCGCTGCCGGCAGCAGCCCTTTTCCCGCCTCCCGATGGATCCATTGGTAAAAGCGGTCGGCTCCTGGCCCGCGATAGGTATTCTCTCCGTACTGGCTTGCCTGCTTGCCCACTTCCACCACCAACGGGGCCAGCTTGTGCCGGTAGAGCACCAGCGTATAGCGTATCTCGTCCCGCTTCAGGGGCTGCGGGGAAACCTGCAGGTCTTTTCCCTGCTCGGGAAGTTCCTTGAGAAATTCGTCCAGGGCGAGGGGGACTTCCTGACCGTCCGTGGAGAGCACGGTTACCTTTTCCACGGCTCCCAGATCGGCGTCCAACTGCTTTTTCATGTCGGACTCCGTTCCTTTGACGCCCTCGGAGCAGCCGGCCATCAAAAGACCGGCCATCAGTACCGGAAACACATACGCACGCAAGGTCCTTTTCATGCAGGTATCCTCCCATCGTGTTCGCTGGCTTGGCAGACGTTCCTACAAAAGCCCCAATCGACGGCTGATTTCACTGCCCAATTTGCGCTTGACGTATATTTCGCCGATCTGGTGCGGGTCCTTCACGATGACCGAGCGGTTGTTGGTGCGAATCGCGACGTATTTGTCGCCGTTCTTGTCCAATCCGCAAACCAGTTCGGAGCCCACCTCGACGAAGATGGCCACGACGTATTTGTCCTGTACCTTTTTTAATGAAATCTTTGGAAACGGCGAAAGAAACGGTGTCGTTTTGTCCTGGATGTACTGGGTGATGGCCAGCAGGTACTTGTCCGGGTCACCGTACTGTTTCAGCTCGTGGTTGACGCCGATGATCTCGCCCTCGTCGGAGATGCCGAGGAACAAGTTGCCGTTGTTGGAGTTGGCGAACGCCACCACCGATTTGATGATGCCGCCTTTGGACAAGAGAAAATCGCGCTTGAATTCGATCATGTCGTTTTCGCCAAGCTGTGCGGCGACCACCGGATCGTCCACGCGTCCCAAATGGCGGAAGCGGCTGATCGCTCCCAATCGGTAGACGTATTCCTCAAACACGTCGGCCGCAAGCGAAAGGTCGTCCAGAAACGCGTTCGCCTTTTGCCACAGCTTGTAGGTTTGCGGCGAAAAACACATGTCGAACACTACGGTGCTTCCCAGTGACCTGATGTTCATTCCGATCGCGGCCGGCTGAGCGGGCGCAGGCACATACGGCTGCCCGCTGTCCACTTCCAGCACGCCGCTGTACAGCAGGTAGTCGAAGTAATGGCGCGGCAGCCAGGCGTTCGCCTTCAGCAGTTGGCGCACCGGCTGGGGCTGCTTCGACAGGTGGTAGAAGTCAAAATGCACGGTGTGTTCTTCCAGCTTTTTGACGACAGCCAAAAAGGTACAAAAGTGGCGCATGATTTCCCTCATTTTGGATGCGGTAGTTCGCAGGTCTTATTTTATCGCAGGGCTCCAGGGCTTGACCAGTTTTTTTCTCCCATGGGGCCGGGGCGTGGGGTTGTGTCCCACTGCCAGCCGATGACGGATTGCGCCCGGCGCTTCCGCCGTTTTTTCGGAACGGCCTTGCCGCCGCCCCGCTTTCATCTGGTCCTGGTTCTTTCGTAGGATGAGCTGCTGCGTCAACGGGAGTCCGTCTCCCCTTGTGCGATGCGAGACGTTTCCGGCGGCGCTGTTTATTTGCGGACAATTTCGAAAACATCAATTCTCTTGTTAGAATAGTATTGCCAACCAGTCGGAGTAAAGCATTTTTTTGCTCCGCTTGTTTTTGCTCTCCCGCTTCGCCCCAAAGAGAAAGCCGGGCAGACGCCCGACTGTCACTTCACCCGTACCGCTGTTCCCGTCGCGATCACCATCATCATGCCTTCGCGCAGCGTTTCGAAGTCCAAATCCACGCCGATGATGGCATTTGCCCCCAGGGCTCTCGCTTTCTCCGTCATTTCCCGGATCGCCAGTTCCCTGCCTTCGGCCAGCTTGTTCTCGTACGCCCCGCTGCGGCCGCCGATGATGTCGGTGATGCCCGCCAGAAAGTCGCGGACCACGTTGGCCCCCAAAATCACTTCGCCGCTGACAATGCCCAGATACTCCTCAACGTCTTTGCCCTGCAAGGTGCTGGTGGTTGAAATGAGCATGTGAATGCCTCCCCCTATGGATCATGTTCGATTTCCTACTACTATTACGGTTGGGGCCGCGGTTCGGTTGCACACTATCCCCACGCAGCGCCGGAAGGGCTATTCCTCTCGTCCTCCACAGAAGCGGCGTGGCGCAGGTTTTGGCGTTTTGACACGGCATCCGAGACGTTGGGGACCTGCTTTCGCTTGCGAACCCCGCTTACCGTACCTGTGGGCTGTCCTCCTGCCGCCGTTCGTTCGCGGCCACGTCCGCACGCTTTCCTTTTCTGCTTCCCCTTGCAGGTTACGATTGTTGCTGTTGTTGTTGCTGCTGTTGTTGTTGCTGTTGTTGCTGTTGCTGGCTATGACCAAGTGCTCCTTCTTGCAGATCCTGTTTGGATTCCTGGATAAATTGATTGATTTGCTGTTTGGCCGCCTGATTCTGCTGTCCCTGCTGCTGACAGGGCACGGCTGGTGGCGCCATTTGCTCGCGGGTCTGCTGCATCGCCTGCTGAACGTCCTGCGGTCCATGCTGCCGGGCTTCGTTCTGCGGCTTCTCCTGCAGGCCAATCCCGGGAATGTCCGCCCCGGGATTGCTTACGAACAGATCGCTGAACGGATTCTCTTCTTCCCGTTCGTGATTCATACGGATCCCTCCTTGTCCATGAACAGACAGACATCGTTTTCGCTACAGAGCGTATTCGTCAAATCGCGGCCGCCTATTGTCGGCCGTTTCACCATTCAAGGGTAAACGTGATCCATCCGGCAGAATCCCGGCAGCCAATTGCCGCGGGAGGAGTGGCCAACCGAAACAAACAAAGTGAAGCCCTCCTCATTTGAGAAGGGCCATGCCGCATTATCCCTTCATCAGCTTTTCAATCCGTTTCAGGTTTTTCTTCTGTTTGCACGCTTCCTCCTGCTGTGCCGACCACGGCGTTTCGTACAGCTTCTGCAGTTCAGCCATGATCTTTTTGTCGGAGGAAACATGGACCTTTGCCTGGGGAAACGCGGCTTTCAATTTTTGCGCCACTTCTTTTTCAATGGATTCCAATCGGAGGCGATTAAAGTTGCTCACGTGGATGGCGACGTGCAATTCCTTGTCGATGTGCACGGCAACCGCGTGGTCAATGCCGTCCACCTGTTCCGCAATCGATTTCGCTTGTTGCTCCCCATCAAAATGGCGGATCGGTGTCGGGTTGCAAAGAGGATCTTCTGCCGCAGACTTGGCTTTCGTCTCCGGTTTGGATGGCTGGGTACAGCCGGTTACCAGCAGGAACAGGGACAACACACAAAGCAAGGTACGCAAATCAAAACCTCCCCCATTTCAAATCGCATACCCATAACCTTTCCCTGAATTCCTTTTGTATGAGTAGAAAATCTTGCATTACCGGCTGCTGGAGCGGTGTCGGTACCCACGCGGCCGATGGCCCTGTGACGCAGTCAGACCACGGGCGAACCGTGTTTTGGTGAACGGTTCTGCCGTGGTCTTCTCTTCGCGCCTCCACCATATCGGCCAAGTCCAGTCCGTTTCCCCTCCGATACGCTCGGCAAGTTTTTTCCACAGATTTTGTAACCGGTTTCATTTTCATGAAAGAGTAGTCTCAGCTTTTACTGAAAATTGCCCTTCGTTTCCGGGATGATCAGGCTGCCTACCAGATACAAGAGGAAGAGACCAATGGAGAAATACGCCAGGTAAAAGGGAATTTCCGACGTTTGACCGCTGGCCATCGTTACGAACGTGGGCATCATCCCGCCGATGGCAAAGCCCATGTTCCAGGACAGTCCGGTACCCGTCGAACGAATCGCCGTCGGGAACCGTTCGTTTAAAAAGATCAGGACGGGCGCGTACGAGGCGTTCCCGAGAAACGCCAGTCCCATGGCATAGAGCGCAATCCGCGACAAATCCTGGGCGGCTGCCAGTTCCGTATACAGGTACGGAAGAGCCATCAGATTCAGGATCCCCAGAAGAACAAACGTTTTCTTTCTGCCGATAATGGTGCTCAAATGACCGAGCACGACGGAAGCGATGATGGCAGAAATGCTGCTTGCGGCAAGTATCATGGAGGATGTCGTTTGCGGGACATGGTTGATCACGTTCAAAAAGGTGGGCAGATACCCGGAGGTCAAGTAGTACGCTGATCCCCCGCCAATCACGATCAACAAATTGACCAATAAAACCGGCAGGTATTTCGTAAACACCATTTTCACCGGCGACTGCTGGCCTGCCGGTTTCGCTGCCTGCTCGTTCTTGTGCTGCACCCAGAGCGGTGATTCTTCCAGCATGCGGAATACGAACAGTCCGAGAACGGAGCATAGGATGCCGGTAAAGAACATGAAGCGCCAGCCCCACTCGCTGAATGCCTCGCCGGGAAACAGGCTGGACAAGACGAAATAGACGATGGAAGCGAGCAGCGCACCAAGACCGGCACCGCCTCCGCCGACAAGACCGGACATCAGGCCGCGCCATTTCTCCGGCACGGATTCCGTCCCGATCGTATGCGTGGAGGCGACGACCCCGCCCACGAACACCCCTTGAATGAGACGAAGAATAATGAAGAGAATCGTTGCAGCGGCGCCGATGTGAGCGACCGTCGGCAGTACGCCAAACAGCGCGGTCGAAATCCCGACCCCCGACACGGCCACCACCATGGCCCGTTTTCGGCCGTTGCGATCGGCATAGGAGCCAAACAGCGCCGAACCGAACGGACGCAGCAGCAGTGTCACGGCAAAAGAAGCGTACACCGCCGCCAAGGAAAGCGTGGGATTGTCTGCCGGGAAAAACAGCTTCCCCAGCACCGGCGTAACGTACAGCAGAATAAAGAGGTCGTACAAATCCAACGACCATCCCAAAAGGGAGGCCAAAACGGCCGTGATCATCTGCTTTCTCCCGACCGCTGCCGGCGGCCGTCCTTGGAGAGAAGAAACCCGCTGAACCTGCGTTTCCGCATTTGCACTCATACGTGACCCACCTTTCCGCAACCCCCAAAATGTCAACAGTCATATGGAAACTTCAGGAAGCGGCGTGAGGCCCACTCCCTGAAGTCGTTGGCTTATTCCCCTGTGAAGTTCGGTTTTCTTTTCTCGTAGAACGCTTCCACCCCTTCACGGAAATCGCTCGTGCTGCGCAGCATGCCGTACGCATAGCCCTCGATTTCCAGACCGGCGCTGAGGGGCCCTTCCTGCGAAGCGTTCAACACCTGCTTCAACACGCGCATCGCCAGCGGCGAGAAGCGGGTCAGTTCCGCTGCAAGCGCCTCTACCGCGGCATCCAGTTCCGCTTGCGGCACCACCTTGGTGACAAGTCCCCACTGGTAGGCTTCCTCAGCCGGAATCCGACGCGCGCGCATGATCATGTCCTTGGCCCGGCCCAGTCCGGCGATTCTCGCCACGCGCTGTGTACCGCCGCTTCCCGGGATCATACCCAGGTTGATTTCCGGGAGCGCAAGCAAGGTGGTATCCGACGCGATGCGGAAGTCACACGCCATCGCAATTTCCATCCCGACCCCGAAGGTATAGCCCTGCAGTTGGGCAATGACCGGCTTGGGCGAACGTTCCGGCGCGGCCACGCATTTATGCAGGTAGGAAAGCTCTTCCGGATGACGCTCCAGGAATCCGCGGATATCGCCTCCGGAGGTGAAGGCCTTGTCCCCGGCGCCCTTGATAATGATCACGCGCACGTCGTCGTCCCTGTTTACGTGGTCGAAGATTTCACTCAGGTGAGAGCGGGCGATAAAACTGACCGTGTTCATTTTCTCCGGACGGTCCAGAATAATGGTGGCCGTCTGCTTCTCCTTGTTCTTTTCCACACGGATATGGTCCCACTGCGTTTCATAAACGGTTTGATTGGTGATTTGCATCAGGATGCACTCTCCTTCATCATGGGTTCGGATTGGGTATACTCGCCGGATCGCAGCTTGCGGCGCAGTATTTTTCCAACAGGGCTTTTCGGCAGTTCGGCGACCCAGACGTATCGGCGCGGCCTCTTGAAGTTGGCCAGATCCGGGCTTTCCTTGCAGAAGGCGTCCAGCTCTTCCACCGTCAGGGAATGATCGCTCGGGACGACAAAAGCCGTAACCACCTCGCCCCAGCGTGAATCAGGCAATCCCACCACGGCGACCTCGGACACTTTGGGATGCTTGGCGATCACATCCTCCACTTCGATCGGGTGTATGTTTTCTCCGCCGGAAATGATCATGTCGTCGACCCGTCCGACCACATACAGGTCACCGTCGCTGTCGATCACCCCCATATCCCCGGTAAAATACCAGCCGCTGCGAATCGCTTTCCGGTTCGCGTCCGGGCGTTTCCAATAGCCTTGAAACGCTTCAATCGACGCAAGATTGACGATGATTTCGCCAGGTTCGCCGACCGCGACGACATCGTCCGGCGTCGATTTGCCATCCGGATCGGGAACAACGACCCGAAGCTCCTGATGGATGCCCGGCTTGCCTGCGCATCCCGGTTTTTTGTCCAGATAGTCGCACACGGAAAACGTATACACTTCCGTGCTGCCGTAGTGGTTGACAAAGACGTCCGGCTTCAATTCCCGGAAGCAGTCCTGCACCAATGCGGTCGTCATGGCGGCTCCGGCATACCCCAGTTTGCGCAGTTTCGACAAATTGTACTTTTTAAAATCCGGGTGATATAATAAATCGTGCAGAATCGTGGGTACCAGATAGACACAGGTGATTTCTTCCTTCTCCAGCACCTCAAGGGTCAGTTGAGGGGCGTAATCTGGTATCATCACGATTTTCCCGTTGAGGAAAGCCATCGATAGGAGGGAGCGGATGCCCATCGTGTGATACAGGGGCATCACGCCTATCGTGCTTTCCTTTTTTTCATAGCGGTTCTGGATGATGTGGGCCATGGCGGCTCCGTATTCATTTTTATGGGTACGCGGAACCCCTTTGGGCCGCCCGGTGGTTCCGGACGTGTACAGCATGAGACAGTAGTCGTCATCCGAGATGCTCGGCTTTGCCCAATCGGCACTTTCGCTGGCGGCCAACTGTTCATACGTGACCTCGGCGCCTGCGGCTCCCAGCACGCCGATTCTGATCGAGCTCCACGAGGCAGTCGCCTGCAGCACCGCCTCCTCGGAGGCGGGCTCATACACCACCGCCTTCGCCTCCGCGTCCTCGATGCAGTACCGCACCTCTTCCGCCGAAAGCCTGAAATTGATCGGCGTGAATACGGCCCCGAGCTTTTGAACAGCCCAGTACAGCGCGCTCATTTCCAAGCGATTCTTGAGAACGAGCACAATCCGATCCCCTTGGCCGATCCCCAGCGACTGCAGACCGGCCGCAATGTTCGTCGTAAGCTGGTCGAACTCCCTGTAGGTAAACCTTCGCTCGGCTTCCACAATCGCGGTCCAATCCGGATGCCGGGAAACCGCGAACTGAAAAAGGCTACCCAAATCCATACCTCATCACCTACCTGTCCTTTTGCTCCTTGGCCACCTTCGCGATCGCTTCAACGATGCCCTTGTAGCCCGTACAGCGGCACAAATGGCCTGACAGCATCTCCTCGATTTGTTCCGTCGTCGGGTCCTGATGCTCCTCCAAAAACTCCGCGGCCGACATGAGAATCCCCGGCGTGCAGAATCCGCACTGCAGCCCGTGGCATTCCGACAAGGCATCCTGCAGCGGGTGGCGGCTGCCATGGAGAGAAAGCCCCTCAACCGTGGTAATCTCGGCGTCCGCAGCCTGAACGGCAAACATCAGGCAGCTCCGAACCGCGGCACCGTTTACGCGTACGGTACAGGCCCCGCACACGCCATGCTCGCAGCCGACATGGGTACCGGTCAAACCGCAATCTTCCCGGAGAAAATCGCTCAGCAGCCTGCGCGGCTCCACCTCTTCTGCGTAAAGTTTTCCGTTGATTCGGACGCGGACGAGGACTTTTTCATGTTTGGCTGCCTGAATCATGGTTGCGTCCCCCCTCCCAGCTTTTGCAGCGATCGCTCATAGGCTTTCCGGATCGCTCGCTTGGTGAACACCTTGGCCAGATGCAGGCGGTATTCGCGGGAGGCATGAAGATCGCCCTCCGGATCGGTATTCTCGGCCGCGATTTGCCCGGCTTCCTCCAGCAGGGCATCCGTCAGCTTTTCTCCCAGCAGCACATCCATGGCCTCCTGGGCGATCATCGGAACGGCATCCACGCCGCCGATCGCGAGACGTCCTGCCGTGATCGTTCCGTCTTCGTCCGTATCGAGCAGGCACGCCGCGGCGACCAACGCGAAATCGCCGTGTCTGCGGCTGAACTCCACAAACGCATAGCCTTTCGGAAGCGTGTCGACGGGAATCTGAATTTCCGTCAGCATTTCCGTGGGAGCGATATCGGTGGTCAAATAGGTGATGAAGAAATCCTGCACCGGCACTTCTCTCGTCTCTTCCGCACTCTGAATGATCGCTGTCGCATCCAGCGCCAGGAGCGAGAGCGGTATTTCCGCCGTCGGGTCGGCATGCACCAAACTGCCGCCGACCGTGCCCCGGTTGCGGGTCTGCACATGGCCGATAAACGGGACCGCTTCGCTTAACAAGGGGGCGACCTCCTTCACGGTCGGCGATTTTTCCAGGCTTCTCTGCCGGCAGAGCCCGCCGATTTTGAGAATGCCTTCCTCCAACCGGATGAAGTCCAACTCCCGCAAGCCGTTGATATCAATGACATGCTCCAGCGACGACAACCTCATGTTGAGGATCGGTATCAGGCTTTGTCCTCCGGCAATCAACTTCCCCTCGTCTCCGCAGTCCAGCAAAAGCTGAAGGGTCTCCTCCAAGGTGGAAGGGCGGTAATAATTGAAGGAAGCCGGTTTCATCTGTCTCCCCCCTTTCGATGATCGTGAACCTTACGCGATTTGCTGTCCGCGCTCCAGGTTTTTCTTGATTTTTTTGAAAAAATCGCCGATCAGCAGTTTGGCAACCCCGCCCAGCATGCGCTGGCCGATCGCCGCCACCTTGCCGCCCACCTCTGCCTGGTAGGTATAGGTAAGCTGCGTCTTGGACTCGTCCAAGGGGGTCAGGTCGATGATGCCTTCGGCGTCCACATACCCCGGGCCGCCCTCGCCGTGTACGACCAGCTTGAAATGATGCGGCGCCTGCACCTCTTCGACGGTAATATAGGCGTCGTATTTGCCTTTGACGGCGGCAATCCCCACGGACAGATCGGCGCGGTACTTTCTCTCACCGACCAGTTCCATGCTTTTGCAGCCCATGATGCACTCGGTCAGCACCTCGGGGTCCATCAGCTTGTGAAATACGTGCTCGATCGGTCCGTTCAGCTCGATGCTTCCATTTCCTGTCATGGTATGGCCTCCTTCGTGTTTATGCGGTGATCTCCATCTTCTGTTTGGCGTCCTGGATCAATGTCCAAATCCGGTTCGGCGACAGGGGCAGGGTGTCAATCGTCACGCCCAACCCGCTCAACGCATCCTCCACCGCATTGGCAATGACCGCAGGGGCGCTCATCGTGTTTCCTTCTCCCAACCCCTTGGCTCCCAGCGGCGTCAGCGGTGAAGGGGTCTCCAAATGCTTGATCGTAATCGGCGGAATCTCCGGCGCTGTCGGACAGAGGTAATCCATAAAACTGCCGGAGAGGAACTGCCCGTTGCGGTCATATGCGAGCTCCTCATACATCGCACCGCCCAGGCCGTGAACCAGGCCGCCCAATATCTGCCCGTCCACAATCAGCGGATTCAGCAGTTTTCCCGCATCGTGTACGGTCGTGTAATCCAGAATCTTGACTTCCCCCGTCTCGATGTCCACCTCAACGGTGACCGCATCCGCTACAAATCCGTACGTGACGGAGCCGTTCACCTGATCGTTCTCATCCGGCGGCATTGCGGCAGGGATGGTGTAAAAAGCGGTTTCGTGTATGCCCGGCTCCATCCCCGGCGGGAGCACGTCCGGATTCCAGTGCGTGGAGCCGATCAGGCGCTTCAAGGAAATCTCCCGCCCGGGGGCATCCTTCACCGCGATCCTGCCATGTTCCAGCACAAGCTGATCAAGCGGGACCTGCAGCAGTTCCTGCGCAATGTGAAGCAGTTTTTGACGGACCTTGTGGGCGGCCTGATACACCGCACTGGAGCCAATGGCGGCGAAGCGGCTGGAGTAGCTTCCTGACGCGACCGACCAGGGACTCGTCAGCGTATCCATTTCGGCGACCACTTTGACGGTCCGGGGATCCACCCCCAGCACCTCGCCGACAATTTGCGCCGCCACCGTTTCGTGTCCCTGCCCGGTCGGCGTTGTGCTGATGCGGACGGTGATTCCTCCCATCGGGTCGATGGAGACCGTCGCCCCTTCCGCACAGCCCGATTTCGGGAGCGACTTTGCCCGCTCCTCGGGCGTCAGGGCGATGGTGATGTAGCCCATGTTGGACCCGGAAGGCTCCACGATGCAGGCCAGCCCCATTCCCAGATACTTTCCTTCCGCTCTGGCCTGCTTTTGTTTTTGCCGAAACTCGTCGTAGTTCACGATGTCCAGCAGCATGTCGAAAGCCTTCCGGTAATCCCCGCTGTCGTAAACGCCTCCGCTTGGCGTGGTATAGGGGAATTCCTCGGCCCGAATCAGGTTTTTGCGGATCACGTCCGCCGGGTCCATCCCCAGCTTCTGCGCGATCATGTGCATCAGCCGTTCCAGCGGGAAATACAACTGCTGCCCCCCATAGCCGCGAATCAAGCCGGTTGGGCTCTTGTTCGTCATCACCGCGATCGTTTCCATCTGCAAATGCCGGATGCGATAGGGGCCGGTGGTGTTGGAATGGGTGCGGTACAGACAGGCCGGCTCCGGGGCGCGCACATAACCGCCCACGTTGTCCACCATTTTCATCTTCAATCCCGTTACGGTGCCGTCCCGTTTCACCGCCGCCTCGATCCAGGTCACCCGGTCCGTACCGCTGGAGCTCGCAGCCAGATGCTCCTGACGGTCCTCGATCCATTTGACCGGCACCCCGGCGATCCGCGAGGCAACCGCCATGAGCACCATGTAGGGATAGACGCCGGATTTGATACCGTAGCTCCCGCCTACATCCTTCGGGATCATGATGCGCAGCCTGTTGCTGGGCGTTCGCAGGGCTGCCGCCATCACCGACTGCAGGGTAAACGGTCCGTGAAAATTGGACCAGATCGTATACTGCTGTTCACTCGGGTCATAGTGGGCGATGACCCCATACGTCTCAACCGGGGTTGCACTGTACTTGGGATAGAAAAACGTATGCTTCACCACGAGATCCGCCTGCCGGAACGCTTCGTCCACATTGCCGTAATGAAAGTGGCGGTGATTGGCGATGTTGCTGCCCACCGCTTCATGCAGCACGGGAGCGTCCGGCTCAAGCGCCTTCTCGATGTCCACCACGGCGGGAAGCTGTTCGTATACGACTTCGATGGCCTCCAGGGCATCTTCCGCCAGATAGCGGTTCTTGGCGATGACCACGGCTACCGGTTCCCCGACAAAACGCACCTTGTCAACCGCCAGGGAATAGTACTTCACCGGGGCCGTGACGCCGACCGGAAACGGATTCGTCAGCGCCGCGATGTCCTGCCCCGTTATCACGGCCTTCACGCCGGGCATCCGCTCGGCCTTCTCCGTACGGATTTCCTTGATGCGCGCATGCGGATACGGACTTCGCAAAATGGCCGCCTGATGAATGTTCGGAAACGGATTCATGTCATCGATAAACGTGCCGCGTCCTGATGTTAAACGGATGTCCTCCACTCTCTTCATGGGTTTTCCGATGTGTTTACAGTCCACGAATCGCACCCTCCCTTCTCGTGACTCGCTCATAATCTTCCCACGTATCGATGTCCTCCAGGGGGGGAAGGGGCACGTCCACCCATTGACGCTCGTCCCCCGAAGCCTGTATGAGCTGTTTGGCGCCTTGGTCCCCCGTGATGTGCAGCAGGTGGGGAAACCATTTCCGATCGAACAGAACCGGATGCCCCGGCTTTCCGCTGTAGGCCGCCTGGATGATCGAGGCGGATGAACGCGCATAGGCATCGATCACCCGTTCGATGACAAACGGCTCGATCTCGGGCTGATCCGCCAAGAGAATGAGGGCGGCCGAGGCATCATGGGGCAGGTTTTCCACCCCTTTGACCAGAGACGTGCTCATTCCCAGATGAGCCCGTTCATTCCACACCACCCAAACAGGCAGATCCCACAGATGATGCTGCACCTCGGGCATCTCCGCGTTGGCGACCACCATCACCCCCGCGGATTGGACTTGCGCCGCTTTTTTGGCTACCTGCCGGACCAGGCTGCCGTCCCGGTACGGCAGCAGGATTTTGGGCAATCCCATCCGCCTGGAATATCCCGCAGCCAGAATGATGATCCACACCGCTGGAGAAGCCCTCACGTCAGACACTCTCCTTCAACGGCATGGATGAAAACAGGTCCCCTGTCCTTTCGTGAATCGGGCCCTTCCGCAGCCGAAGCGGCATGCCGCTCCGCCTGGTTCTTGCACAAATCATTTCCGAAAGAATGCTGAACGCGATTTCCTCCGGCGTTTCGGCCCCGATGTCCAACCCGACCGGCGAATGAAACGCTTTCATTTTGAGCGGATGCAAGCCGATCGCCTTTCGATTCGACTCGATCTTCTCCAGCAGCTTTTCTGTTCGGGCACGCGGCCCCAATATGCCCAGATACGCGATCGTGCGCGTGAGCATCTCCGCGAGAAACAATTGATCCTGCTCGAAGTGATGCGTCATGATCACTACGTTGGTCTCTTCGTCCACGTCCAGAGGAGGGACGGTCCCCATTGGCGCCACGATGATCTCATCCGCATCCGGAAATCTGTCCGTTGCGGCAAATGCGGGGCGGTGATCCACCACCGTCACATGCCACTGCAGCAGCTTCGCCCCCCGCACCAGCGGGATCGCATCCGGACCGGCACCGAAGATCACGAGCCGCGGCACTCTTCGAACCGTGTGGATAAAGCACTGGACCCGGATCGTTTCCCCGCCGCTTCCGGACAGGTCGATCCACGCCAGGCCCGAGCGGCCCGCTGCTCGATACTGCGCCGCCCGCTCGGCAATTTCTCCCCATCCGTGCAGCGCCCCGCCTTCCTCGCGATCATGCCCCAGCGTAACCAGGGTGCCCGGAGGCAGCGCGGCGGCATCGGATGATTGAATCACCGTCACAATCGAAAACGAGCGAGGTGAGGCTGCATGCAGTCTCATCACCTGGAGCAGTTGTTTTGCCTGAGCCGGATATGTGGCAGGATGAAACGGGGCAAGCCATATCGTCAGCGAGCCGTTGCAGCCGACGCCCAATCCCCACAGCAGGTCCCCGCTCCCCCGAAAATCGTACTGGAGGGTTCGCGGCACGCCGCTCTGCATCACCTCGCGCGCGTGCTCGTAAATGTCGCCTTCGACACATCCGCCGCTGACGGTTCCGATGATGCGCCCATCCTCCAGAATCAAGCACTGCGCCCCAACTCCGCGGTAGGTGGACCCTTGCGTGTCGATGATGGTCGCCAAAACGGCCGGCCTGCCGCTGCTCCAGCATTCCTCCAACCCTTTCAGCAGATCAAGCATTTGTTCACCTCCCCGAGAATGTGTGCAGGCAGCTTTGTTTCGAGTATAAAAGCAGTCCGGATGGTTTGGTTTCAAAATTTTCTTGAAACGAATTGTAGTTTTTTGCTGTAACGTGACGGCCCGATAAGCAGCCCCATCCTGCGCAAAAAACAAGGAAACCTCCCATCCGCCGATCGGAGGTTTCCTGATGCATTCGCGCACGAAAAACGGCTATGCGCGGTGTGCAGAATGCTGCTGGCCATGGAGAAAAACCTGAAACTGGCTGCGGTATTCACTGGGCGTTTGGCCGACCATTCGTTTAAAGGTGGTTGAAAAATAGCCGGCACTGGAGAACCCGGTGTTGTTGGCGATCACATCGATCGGCAGGGAGGTCATTTTCAACAGGCTTTTTGACTTTTCGATGCGGTACTGCGTCAGGTATTCGACAAAGGTAATCCCCGTCTCCGCCTTGAAGAGCCGGCTGAAGTGAGACGGGCTCAAATAGACCAGGCTGGATACTTCCTGCAGGGTGATCGTCTGCTGAAAATTCAACTGGATGTAGCGAATGACGGTATCGATCGGATTGCCCAGGTCGGTTTCGAATGTGGCGGGGGCTGCCCCTTCTCCCATGAAATGTCGGGTCTCTCGGCAGAGCTCCGACAGCAGCAGGCGATCGAAAGCGGCCATCAGCTCATGTTTTGAAACCGGTTTCAACAAGTAGGAAGAAAAACCGGCGTTTATGCACTCCTGAACCAAATCAAACATTTTCAAATGGGACAGCACAATGATGGGGAGCTGCGGATACAGTCCCTTCGCCATTTTTCCCAACGAGACCCCATTCATGTCCGGCAGGGAAAGATCGAGGATCATGATGGTGGGCTGCATCTGTTTCAACAAGAGTCCGGCCCGGTGTGCCGTGTCCGCTTCATGGACGGCCAGATACTTGTATGGACTCTCTTCGATGACGCAACGAACGGCTTGGCGACTTTGTTCATCCGAGTCTACGAGGAAAAGCGCTGCCAAGCGAATCCCCCCAATCTTGAAACGGTTTGGTCATTGGTCAAGCACGTTGGAGATTTCTTTTTCTTCCCGTTCGATCTGCGCAAGTTTCCGGCGAAGCGTTTTCCCTGTGAGGCTTTCCGGTATCTCTGACACAAAGACGTATTCCCTCGGCCGTTTGTAGCTGGCCAGCCGGGGATGCTCCTTGCAGAACTGGTCCAGTTCCTGCGGGGTTACCTGGCTTCGGGGCACGATATAGGCAACGGGGATTTCCCCCCAGCGTTTGTCCTTCACGCCGACGACGGCCACCTGGGACACGTGCGGATGCTCCAGGAGAATCATTTCAATTTCCTGCGGGTGAATATGCTCGCCTCCCGAGATGATCATTTCATCCACCCTGCCGATTACATACAAGTCCCCCTGCTCATCGATGTAACCGAGGTCGCCCGTGAAGTACCAGCCTTCCCGAATGGCCTTCCGGGTGGCATCCGGTCGGTTCCAGTATCCTTTAAACGCTTCCACCGAGTCGGTGTGGACGATGATTTCCCCGATCTCGCCGGGGGACACGGTATCGTCCGGATGGGACGAGCCGTCCTGATTGGGTACGATGACGCGGATCAGTTGATGAATGCCGGGTTTTCCCGCACAGCCCGGCTTTTGGAGAACTTCGCTGCAGGTGGTGAAGGTATAGATTTCCGTGCTGCCGTAATGATTGACAAAGGTCTGCGGACGAAAGACCTCCTGGCACCGCTGAATCAACTCCGCGGACATCGACGAACCGGCAAACCCGATGGTCCGCAGCGTGGAATAATCATAGCGGTCCACGTCCGGGTGATATGCCATGTCGTGATACATCTTCGGGATCATGTACAGGCTGTGGATCCCTTCCTCTTGAATCAGGCGCAGCGCTTCATGCGCATCGAAATCCGGAACCGTGACGTACGTGCCGTTGAGGACCAGCATCACCGAAAGCAGGGCGTGCAGCCCCATCGTATGATAGAGCGGCATGGCACCCAGCGTTTTATCAAACATCAGGTAATTGTTTTGCAAAATATGGGCCATCGTGGAGGCGTATTCATTTTTATGCGTGCGCGGAACGCCTTTGGGGCGTCCCGTTGTTCCGGACGTGTACAGGATGACGGCCAGATCGTTGTCATCGATCGGAGGACGTTCACATGAACCCTTTCCCTGCTCCAGCAGTTCATGAAAGGTCAGATCGGCCCCTTCTGGTTCCAGCCCGATAAACAGCGGGCGGGTATTGTACTTGTTTTTCAGGACGGAGGTGCGCACGAGGTCCTCAAAAATGATCATTTTGGCTTCCACGTCGTTGACGCAGTACTGGATATCCTTCGTGGACATTCTGAGATTGATCGGCGTGAAGACCGCCCCGATTTTTTGCAGTGCCCAGAAGGCGATGATCGTCTCCACGCGGTTTTTCATGAGCACGATCACCCGATCCCGCTTGCCCACCCCGAGCTTTTGCAGGGAATAAGCCAATACGCTGCTCTCGTGGTGCAGCTGTCCATACGTATACCGTTTCTGACCTTGGACGACGGCAATCTGGTTGGGATAGCGATTCGCCGAAAATTCAAAGAGAGACCCCAGGTTCATGTTCATCAGCTCCTCCCTCCCCTTGACGTGATCACGCCTCGATTTGTTGCAGGTCGCTGCGGTACTGGATGCCTCTGTCCTTGTAAATCTGCGCGGAGATGACGATTTTTTCGATCTCTTCCGGCGTGAGGTCGCGGATGACTTTGCCCGGACTGCCGAGAATCAGGACGCCGGGCGGATAGGTTTTGCCGGCGGGAATCACGGTTCCGCTGCCGATGATCGTATGCTCGCCGATGACCGCGCCGTCCATGATGATGCTTCCCATTCCGACAATCACCCGATCGGCGATCGTACAGCCGTGAACAATCGCGGAATGCCCGATCGTCACATCGCTGCCGATGACGGTCGGATACCGGGAGTCAACGTGGATCACCGTTCCGTCCTGCACATTGCTGCCTCGTCCAATCTGGATCCCCTGCGTATCCCCGCGCAGCACGGCATTGAACCAGACGCTGGCATACTCGTCGATCGCAACGTCGCCGATGATGTTTGCCCCGGGGGCAATATACGCGGTTGGAGAAACGGTTGGCTTTTTGTCGGCAAGGATGTACTTCATCTCTTTTTCCCTCCTGATCCATGAACATGCATGCCTTTTCTCTATAAAGTAATGGAATTTTCGAAATCTTGAAAGCGACGTCGGCAAGAAGAGCAAATTTTTAAAAAGAAAGAGTAAAAATGTGAAAATGAACCCGAACAATACGGACTATCATGAGTAACAGGAACCTATTGCCAAGGGAGTCATGAACATGTCCAAACCGATCAGACCGTTCAGCAAACAATCGTGGAAGCAGTTGATCGAAGTGTCCCGTTTTCAGCGGCCTGCAACCGCATGGATCAGGGCTGGACAGCTCCTGAACGTATATACCGGGGAAGTGTGCGAAGGCCATATTGCGATCAGTCAGGACCGGATTGCCTACGTGGGCGGAAAAGAACCCCTGACCGACGAACAGACCGTGGTCATCGACGCGGCGGATCTCACGGTCGTGCCGGGCTACATCGAGCCCCACACCCATCCCTTCCAACTGTACAACCCGCTGACCCTGGCCGAATTTGCCCTCTCCCGCGGGACAACCACGCTGATTCACGACAATTTGAATTTCTTCCAAAAGCTTGAGCCGGACCAGCTCGACAGATTGTTTGCGGTCATGTACCGCATGCCGGTCAAAAATTTCTGGTGGGCCCGCCTCGACCCGCAAACCACCGATGACAGCCTAAAACGTGCGTTTACCCCGGAGCGCGTCAAGCGCATGCTGCAGCATCCGCTCGTTCTGCAGGCGGGAGAGCTCACGGCCTGGAGGGATCTGCTCGATGGCGCGGAAGACATCGAAGAGCTGATGTATCTGGCGCGCCTGGAAGGAAAACCGATTGAGACCCATAATCCGGGGGCCTCGGCGGAGACCTTGAATGCGGTGACCGCCGCCGGCGTGACCTGCTGCCATGAAAGCATCACCGCCGAGGAGGTGCTTCGCCGTTTGCGGCTTGGCCTCTATGCAGCGCTGCGGCATTCGTCGATCCGTCCCGATCTGCCGGACTTGGTCAGAGGGCTGCTTCCGGAAAAGAACCTGTCCTGGAGCCGCTTCATGCTGACAACGGATGGTTCGGCGCCGTTCTTTTTTGCGCACGGCTTCACCGATTTTCTCATCCGGCTGGCGATTGAGAACGGGGTGCCGCCCGTTGACGCGTATCGGATGGCCACGTTGAATCCCGCGGTCTATTACGGATTGGATCAGGAGCTGGGAGGCATCGCGCCGGGCAGGCTTGCGGACATCCTGTTCCTGGAGGATCTTGCCCATCCCACCCCGGTCAAAGTCATGGCGGAAGGCAATATGGCGGTGGAACAGGGCAGGGTGATCGCCCCGCTTCCCGAGATCGACTGGGCGCAGTTCGGCATCGGAAAGCTGCCTGCCCCTACCTGGAAAGCGGAGCCGGAATGGTTTCGCGTGGCAAGCACCGGAGAGAAGTTTCCCGTCGCGGACATGATCAACGCGGCGATTCTCTCGCATCGAAACGAATCCCTTCCCGAAAGGAACGGCGCGATTGTACTGACCGCGCACGACGATTATCTCTATGCCGCGCTGCTGGACCGCCAGGGGAAATGGATCTGCACCGGCATCGTGAAAGGCTTCGGAAACGTCCATGCCTTGGCCAGCACCTACACACTTTCGCAGGATATCATCGTCCTCGGCAAGGATGCCGTGCAGATGGCCCAAGCGGTCAGCCGGATCATGGAAAACGGCGGCGGCATCTGCCTCATGGAAAACGGCCGGCCGCTGTTCGAGCTCTCTCTGCCGCTGATGGGCGGGATGAGTCTGGAGAACATGGATGTCCTCATTGCCCGGACCAGCACGCTGGTTCACCTGCTGCGAGAGCGCGGGCACCGGCATGAGGACCCGATCTATTCCCTGCTGTTTTTCTCCGCCACGCATTTGCCCTCGATCCGTTTTACACGAAAGGGGCTGTTGTCGGTCAAGACGGGTACCATTTTGATCCGCTCCCGGGAGTTGGGCGGGTAGGTACGGGATACTTTCTCCAAAAAGCGGTTGCTCACCCGGCTCGCAAACAAGACAAAAACCCTTCCGATGCTGGAAGGGTTTTTGTCATTCGTTGTCTGCGGGAAAGGTTGTCACGTACGCACACGACTATTTCCTGGGTTCTACGTAAATATCAAAGTTCATCCAGACCTCTTCCAATTCCAGAAGTACATCCTTGGCCTGCTCGGCGGACGCCTGGGTCATCGCCCGCAGCAGGGCGGTGACGACCGAAAGCGGCGCCACCAGGGAATCCATATGCGACGCAATGCCTGTCGGTGTATAGAGAACCTCGTCGGCATGACGAACCAGCGGCGAAGAGGGATAATCGGTAATGGCTGCGACTTGAACCCCTTTCTTCTTCCCGTAGGCCAGACAATCGACCGTAAAGCGGGAGTATCGCGCAAACCCGATGCCCACGATCACATCGTCGGAGCCGAAGCGGTGCAAATGATCGACCGTGCGCGGCTCTCCGGTAAACAAGACGGCCTCCTTGTTCAGGAAACGCAGGTAAAACTCGAAGAAGAGCCCGATGGATAGCGTGCTTCGCGAGCAAACGATCCCGATGCGTTGAGCCGAGACGAGACGTTTTACGATCCTCGCGAACGCCTCCAAATCGATCCGTTCCATCATCAGCGTAAGGTTTTGGACATCCTCTTCGAAATATTGCAGGACCGTTCGCTGCTCGGCGCTTTCAATCACGCGCGAGAGCTGGAACCGCTCGCCGGTGGTCAGCTTTGATCGGACCAGTTCCTGCAGTTCGCGCGAGAGCGCCGGATAGCCCGAACAGCCGATAAACGTGGCGAAGCGGGTAACTGTCGACTCGCTGACATTCGCCTTTCTGGACATCTCGGCGACGTTGTAAAAGGCAGCCGACTCGGGGTCCCGCAAAATCACCTCCGCAATTCGCTGCTGCGAAGGACTCATCTGTGCGTACAACTGTGACACCTTCTGGAGAATGGAAGGTCCGTGTTCCATCGAGATCACCTCAAAACGTTGTCCCGTACATCCAATACCGTTAAGTATACGAAAGGAAAGAGGCGGCGACAACGTCGGGGGACACGACTACACGGTCACAAATTGGCCCAGAGCGGCAAAACTTTTTTCAAACGCGTCCAGCGTCGCCTGAATTTCTGCCGGTCCGTGCGCGTCTGACATCGAAAAGCGATTGAGCGGTTTCGAATAGACGCCGTGATCCATCAGCAGATAATCGAGCGCAAGGCGAAGCTCGTGGCGGTTGGCCCCCAGATCACGATAATTCCGCACCTCTGCCTCGGTAGCCAGGACGTTGAAGATGGTACCGACTCCCACGGTTTTTACGGGGATGCGGTACTGCCGGGCAAGCTCGTGAATGCCGTCGCGCAATTGATGTGTGCGCTGCACCAGCGATTCAAAGCGGCCCGGCTCCTTCAAATACCGAATGGTAGCCAGACCCGCCGCAAGCGAGATGGGGTTCCCGTTGAAGGTGCCGCTGTGAAAGACGACTTCATGGCGATTGCTGGAGCGCAGAGGCGAACACATTTCGAGAAGGCGGCGTTTTCCCCCTACGACGCCGATCGGGAACCCTCCTCCCACCACTTTTCCCAAAGCGGTCAAATCGGGCTGGACGCCATAGTAGTCCTGGGCGCCCCCCAACGAAACGCGAAAGCCTGTTTTGACTTCATCAAAGATGAGGATGATTCCGAGCCGGTCGGTCAGCTCCCGCAAATTCGCCATAAACTGGCGGTCGGCCGGGATGTATCCGGACTGCATCGGCTCCACGATGACAGCCGCAATCTGATCCTTCTTCTCCGTCACAATCTTTTCGCAAGCATCCCAATCGTTGAACGGAAGTACGACGGTATGCCGGAGATAGTAATCCGGTGTCCCCAGGGATTCCGGTACGGACGCCGGCGGCGATTGATCTCCTACGCGGTCGATGGTTGGATTTACGCTGACCAGCACATGATCATGCGCCCCGTGATAATGGCCCTCAAATTTGGCGATATGCGTTTTCCCCGTGTAGGCCATCGCCAGACGCAGGGCAAACAGCGTCGCCTCCAAACCGGAATTGGTAAACCGCACTTCCTCGAAGCTGGGATACAGGCCCGCCAGTTCTTGCGCCATCTCCAGTTCCATCGGATGAGTCGCTCCAAAACTGCTGGTCCCCTGCTGTTCCCATACCTGTTGAATCGCTTTCTGCACGACCGGATGGCCATGTCCCAAAAGCAAAGCGCCATAGGAGAGCAGGTAGTCTACGTACCCATGTCCATCCAGGTCATACAGCCAAGCATTCTGTGCCTTCTCAAAGGTAATGGGAAAGGGTTGATAGTAGCGAAGATTTCCGTTCACTCCGCCTGCAATCAGCGTATGGGCCTGCTCAAAAAACGCGGCCGATTTCGGGCGTTTTTCGCGGTAGTGCTGCTGTAAGGAAGAAAGGTTCATGGTGAATCCCTCCACGTCTATGATGAAATAATTATTGCACCACCAAAAGATATAAGCAATAATAATTTCATGTGATAGTAAAATTAAGAAAAGGGGGAATTGTATGAAAACAAGATCGGCTTTTTACATTCTCGGGGCCACCGTGCTGGGAGCGCTGTTCGGGCATGTCTTCCCGGAAGCGGGGACAGCCATAAAACCGCTGGGCGATGCGTTCATTCGCCTGATCAAGATGGTCGTGATCCCCGTGATCGTGACGACCCTGCTGGTTGGGATCACGGGCATTGGCGATATCAAGCGCATGGGGCGCGTGGGCCTGAAAACGATCATTTGGTTTGAAGTGATTACGACGCTCATCCTGTTCATCGGATTGGCCGTCGGCAACCTCGTACAGCCCGGAAAGGGAATCGACCTGAGCCAGCTACCCAAAGCCGATATTACCGCGATTGCCTCCAATACCTCGAAAGTACTGGACGCGAAAACCCTTCTCCTGAACATCATTCCGACCAACATTGTCGATGTGCTTGCGAAAAGCGACCTTCTGGCCGTCATCTTTTTCTGCATCATGTTCGGCATCGCGCTGGTCGGTCTCGGAAACGAAGCGAAGCCCTTCCTGTCCATCATGGAAATCGCATCGAAAGCGTCGTTTCGTCTCGTCAATCTGGTGATGAAGGTTGCCCCGATCGGCGTGTTTGCGCTCATGTCGGCTACCATTGGCACGTATGGAATCGCGCTGCTGTTCCCGCTCCTTAAACTCATCGGGACTGCCTATCTGGGGCTGGCTGTCCTCGTGTTCGGCCTCTTTCCGCTGGTCGCTGTGTTCCTTTCCATCCGCATCACTGACGTGTACAGGATGATTTGGGACCTGATGGTGATTGGCGCTTCCACCGGGAGTACCGAGACGGTCGTGCCTCAACTGATGCAGCGTCTGGACAAATTCGGCGTCCCCACATACATCACTTCGTTTGTCATTCCGGCGGGCATGCCGTTAAATTCGGACGGCACCACGCTTTACCTGACCATTGCCGGCTTGTTTATCGCCCAAGCGTTTGGCATTGACATGAGCCTGCAGCAGCAGCTCATGATGGTGCTGTTTTTCGTTGTCACCAGCAAAGGGGTGGCCGCAGTTCCGTCGTCTTCCATGGTGATTCTGCTGGCCACCGCTACCGCCGTCGGTTTGCCTGCTGAAGGCGTAGCCCTCATTCTCGGGATTGACCGGGTCATCGACATGGCACGTACCGCGGTGAATGTGATGGGGCATGTCTTTTCATGCGTAGCCGTGGCGAGATGGGAAGGCGTCTTTCAAAAGGGGCCTGTCGTCCTTGACGGGATGGCGGCTTCTTCCGAACGCGGAAGTCTTTCCTCGTGATTCATCAGGAGAGCGCGTGCACCGGTCATTCGTCCGGAACCCCTGCAAAACGGATCGAACTGGAAAGGCATGTACGGTATGGACATGAAAAAGGAAAAACCAGGTCACTGCTCTCAAGTGACCTGGTTTTGGGTAGGGTTACTCATGCAGGTGAAACGGTATCGTTGACACGACCACGTCTTTCCGATAGATCAGCGCGGCTTTCAGCAGGAATGCCGTTTGGTTGTGCAATAACGCATGCCACCATTTGCGGACGATGAACTGCGGGACGAGCACGGTAATAAACGCATCCCCTTCTTTTTCCTTCTCCAGGGTATCGATGTACTTCAAGAGCGGCGCAATCACGGTTCGGTAAGGCGAACGCAAAATAATCAACGGAACGTTCGGATTCCATTTTTCCCATTTTTCCCGCATTTGTCCCGCATGTTCATCATCAAAATCGACGGTGACCGCTACGATGTCATCCGAGATCCCCTTGGCGTACGAAATCGATTGCGCCACCACTTTGCTGATTCCGGAGATCGGGATAATGACTTTGGTCTTCACTTGCTGCGGATGGGCATGCAGATCCAGACGCAGTTCCTTTGCAATCTCGCTGTAATGGTTCCGGATCACGTAAAACATCCACACCACCACGGGAATGGCAACCGTGACCATCCATGCCCCTTCGGTGAATTTGGAAACGATCGTAATGACCGTAACCAGCCCCGTGATCAAGGTGCCGAATCCAATCACGGCAATGCGGGCAATGCCTTTCTTTTTCTCACGCAGGAGCGCTTTCATCATGCCCCATTGGGCGATCGTAAAGGACAGAAACACGCCAACGGCATACAGCGGAATCAACGCGTGCGTATCGCCATGAAAGACGAGTATCAGCAGAATGGACAGCACGCTGAGCAGCGCAATCCCGTTGGAAAACACAAGACGGTCTCCCCGCATTGTCAGCTTCCGGGGCAGGAAACGGTCTTGGGCAATGATCGAGGTCAACTGGGGGAATCCCGTGAAACTGGTATTGGCCGCCAGGAACAAAATGAGCGTTGTGGCCACCTGAATGACGTAGTACAGCGGCCCGCGGCCGAATACATGTTCCGCGATTTGCGACACTACCGTCTCATGTTCTTTGGGGGCGATTCCGAACGCATACGCCAACAGCGTAATCCCAAAAAACATCATCCCCAGCAAAAGCGACATCCATGTCATGGTGATCGCCGCATTGCGCGGCGCCGGCGACCGGAAAGCCGGCACGCCGTTGCTGATCGCTTCCACTCCGGTTAACGCCGAACAGCCTGACGCAAAAGCACGGAACAGCAGCAGCATCCCCGCCCACGTCCACATGTCAGCGGCGGGGGCTTGCCCCTGCGCGTGATAACCGTGCCAGCCCTCTTTCCAGATTTGGATCCCTCCCACCGCGATCATCAGCAGGATCGACAAGATAAAGAGGTACGTCGGGAAAGCGAACACGGTGGCCGATTCCCGAATGCCCCGCAGGTTCAGGATCATGAGGAGCATCACGAGAAAGACAGCCAGCTCCACTCTCCAGGGAAGCAGAGAAGGAAAGGCGGACAGCAGCGCTGCGACCCCGGAACTGATGCTGACGGCAACCGTGAGCACATAGTCGATCATCAACGCCGCTCCGGCCACCAGACTGGCAGGCGTGTTCACGTGCTCCCTGGCGACGATGTACGCCCCTCCCCCAGAGGGAAACGCATGGACAATCTGACGGTAGGAGAGCGTCACGACCGTCAGCAATACCAGAATCGCGATGGCGATCGGGAGGGAATAAGCAAACGCGCCGAATCCCATCAGGGCCAGCACGAGCAAAATCTCTTCCGTAGCGTACGCGACCGATGAGAGCGCATCTGACGAAAAGATCGCCAGCGCTTTCCATTTCGGCAATTTTTCGTGAGCGATTTGCCTTGTTCGCAATGGTGACCCAATGAAGAAACGCTTCAACTGACCAATTGTCATTCGTGACTGACCTTCCTTCGGGTTGGATTTGCCTGGAAAACGAGAAAAAAGGCCACAAAGGTAGTATTACCCTTGCAGCCGCAGCCTCGACATCACAAGTGCATCCCCCTTTCCACAACGCTTACGAGGTTAGCTGACGGATTCGGGCAGTGGAATTAGCCCTACGCATGTTCTGCGATTCACCCCAAAAAGTGGTTCCCCCGCTCTTTCGATTCAGCGTGTCACGATATGAAATTCTCCCTCCAAACATAATCCCGTCTCCCCCAACGTGCAACGGGTACGCCGCTCAATGAAAGCGCATACAAACCTGTCTATGTTTTTCTTTCGAATGAAATCGAATGCGCACGCAATAACTCGTGATGGCGGATGGGATGAGCACACGAGGTTCTTTCCCAGGAAAACGCAGCAGGATAAAATAGAAATGGCAAACGCACCGCAGCCAGGCGCTGACGGAGTTTTCCCCGCTATGACCAGGGGGCCTCTTCCAAACACTCCGGCCGGTCGTTTTTCGGATTCCCGACCATCGCCGATACGGGATATGCCTTCATCGCCTGGGGATCGTACGGTACGAGCAGCGACTGCAGCCATTCCGCATCGAACCTGTCCCGGTCGAGCCACGCGCTCTCATGTTCCGGACGCAGTATCACCGGCATCCGGTCGTGGATGTCTGCGACGAGCTCGTTGGGCCGGGTGGTAATGATCGTGCAGGTGTGAAGCTTGTGGCCGTCAGGCGCCGTCCAGGTGTCAAACAGGCCGGCGAAGGCAAAGGGTTCTCCGTCCCGCATGGTGATGCGCATCGGCTGTTTCCCCCGGGCCATCTGCTTCCACTCGTAGAAGCCGTCGGCCGGGATCATGCAGCGCTTGCGTTCAAACAGCCGCCGAAAAGCCGGCTTCTCCCGCAGCGTTTCGGCGCGGGCGTTGATCATCTTGGAGCCGATCTTCTCGTCCCGCGCCCACGACGGAACCAGGCCCCAGCGCAGTTGGCCGATTCTGCGGCGACCGCCGTCGGCAAGTATGGCCGGGATGGGCTGGCCGGGAGCAATGTTGTACCGCGGCTTCCATTCAAACGGGATGTCCTGCAGGTGAAATCGGCTCATCAGTTTTTCCGGGGCGGTGACCAGCGTGAAACGGCCGCACATGGGCAATCTCCCTCCTGCCACCAGCTTTCCCGGGCTCAAGGAAAAACATCCACGTCCAAGCGAGGGAGGGTGTGGTGTTGTCTTCCCCTGACATTGGCGGAATCATGCAGCCAGCCCGCTTTCGAAATGTGGGATACTGTAAGAGATACACGAAAGAAGAATCTGGAGGATATCATGGAACTTTTGGACGTATTGAAAGCCTTGTCCAATGAAACGAGGCTGCAGATCATACAATGGTTAAAACAACCGGACGTTCACTTTCCCAAACCGCTTCACGGAGACATCCACGAAGACGGGGTTTGCGTGAGCGACATTCAAAAAAAGGTGGGATTGTCCCAATCCACCGTGTCCCTGTATCTGTCCATGCTGCAAAAAGCGGGATTGATAAAAGCAAAACGGATTGGGCAATTTACGTATTACAAGCGGGATGAGGAAAACATCAAAAAAGTGATGGAACGGTTATCAAGGGATCTGTAAGGGGACGGATTTTTACACAGTTACACTTTTGGGCTTGTAGGTTCCCTGCCCTTTCTTTTATTATTATATCGATAATTATAGATATATAGATATAGGAGGATCATCATGAACCGGTTTGACAACCACAAGGGTTACACGCGCATGTATCAGGAAAACAAACTGACGCTGGGGCTGTTCTTCCCGCTGGAATCATACCAAGGCAGCGTTCCGGAGATGGACATGGACAAGCAGCTAAAACTGGCCAAGCGAGCGGAAGAGCTGAATTTTGCCGCATTGTGGGTCCGGGATGTTCCGCTGCATGACCCCCATTTCGGCGATGCGGGCCAAATGTATGATCCCTGGGTCTATCTGGGATATATTGCCGCCCATACCAAGGAGATCGCGCTGGGTACGGCAAGTATTATTCTCACGCTGCGTCACCCGCTGCATGTCGCGAAAGCAGCGGCATCCGTCGACAAACTGTCCGGTGAGCGCCTGATTCTCGGGGTGGCGACCGGGGACCGTCCGATCGAATTCCCGGCCTTCTCCGTCGATCCGGAAAACCGGAGTCCGTTCTTTCAGGAATCCCTGCTGGTCATGAAAAAAGTGTGGGCGGAGAGTTTCCCTGCGATCAAATCGCCGCGGGTGGACATGTGGAACGGGGACCTCTTGCCCAAACCGCGTCTCGGGGACATTCCGGTGCTGGTAACCGGCCACAGCTCCCAGTCCGTCGAATGGATCGCCCAAAACAGTGACGGCTGGCTGTACTATCCCCGAAACCTGAAATTCCAGTCGGAACTGATCAACAATTGGCGTTCGCTGACGGACGGGTTCAAGCCATTTAGCCAGTCCCTCTATGTCGATTTGACCGAGGACCCGAATCATCCGCCGATCCCCATTCACTTGGGCTTCCGCATCGGGCGCAATCCCCTCATCGGGTTCATCGAAAGTCTGAAAAATGCAGGTGTCAATCACGTGATCATCAACCTGAAATACGGCCAGCGTCCGTTTGAAGAAGTCCTGGAAGAACTGGGCGAAGAAGTGGTTCCGCACTTTCCCGCACTGACCGGCAAGCCGGAAAGCGTATCGTGAACAGGCAAGAATCCGGCTGCCACGTGAGCGGCCGGTTTTCACAAAATCTGGTGGGGAGTGGTTGTGAATGAAGGTGCTGACGATCGTCTCGCATCCCAGAAGAGAATCGCTTACATTTTCCGTCGCCGAGCGTTTTGTTCAGGGACTGGCCGATGCCGGACATGAAGTGGAAGTGGCGGACTTGTACGGGGAGGAGTTTCATCCGCTCGTCCTGGAAAAAGACGAACCGGATTGGGAGAACCCCCGCAAGAGCTATTCCGCACGTGTTCAAGCCGAAATGGCAAGACTGAAACGAAACGATGGACTGGCGTTCATCTTTCCGTTATGGTGGTACTCCTTGCCGGCCATCACGAAAGGGTATATCGACCGCACGTGGAACTACGGCTTTGCTTACGGCGGATCGCGTCTTCCGCACAAAAAAGTCCTGTGGATTCCGCTTGTCGGAGAGACAGAGGAAAGTTTGAAAAAACGGCAATTTGACGCCATGATCTCCCACTATCTGAATGTCGGCCTGGCTGGGTATACGGGTATTTCCCAATCGGAAGTGGCATTCCTGTACAACACGCTGGCGGAAGATATGGACAGCGAGGAGGAAATCAAGCAGCATTACGACAGCCTGCTAAAGCGGGCGTACGAGTTGGGGTATACCTACAGCGATTCGGTCACGCAAAACCTGACAGGCTGACGCGGCAGCGCGATACGCTCCATCAGACAGATTCTAGGAAAGCATACGGGGATCGGGGAACCGAACGGCCGAAAAGGAGGAACGCGAAACGATGGCTTACCGTGTGTACGCAATGGATTTTTCCTTTTACAATTCCATGGGGATATACAGCTTCGAGGCACGCTGCGAGATGCTGAAAGAGATCGGGTATGACGCCATGCACATGTCCATCTGGCACGGAGAGCGGTGGCGGGACGCGGCGAAACTGAGCAGCGTCAAGCAGAAATACGGTCTGGACGTCGCAGGTGTGTACGTCGTATTGGATCTTTCGCTGGGCGAGAACCATCCGCGAAATGCGGGCATCTTGACGCTGCTGGAGACGATCGAAGGCTGCTCGACTGTCGAGCTGGCAATTCAATCCGTCGGAAATCATATACGCCCCTCGGACCCGGCGGGTGACGACATCGCGGTGAAGTGGCTGGAAAAGGCGCTCGAAATTTGCGAGCGGCGAAACATCAACCTGCTGCTGTACACCCACCTCTCCTTCTGGATCGAGCGGCACGAAGATGCGGTCCGGCTGTGCCGGCGAATCAATCATCCCAATCTGGGAATCGTGTTCTGCGGCTACCACTGGTACGCTGTCGACGGGACAAACCTGTCGGCTACGCTGGAAGCGGTAAAGCCGTACCTCAAGCAGGTGAACATGTCCGGCAGCCGTCGGAATCCGCACGGTTTCGGAAACGTCGCGACGATCGAGCCGCTGGACGAAGGCGAATTGGACAATTTCGCGCTGCTGGGGCAGTTGAAAAAGATCGGCTTCGATGGGATGATTGGCTTCCAGGGCTGGAGCGAGGGCGGCGACGCCTACAGCAAGCTGAGCCGCTCGCTCCGTGCATTCCGTGACATGGAACGCCGGTTGGAGGCACATCCGCACTGGGCCGAATTGCGATTGCTTCCCTAAAACAAACCTGACCCTCCCGCCGCTCTGCGGCGTTCGCCATCTGTCGCCGTTGGCACGCGGCACCTGCCGCCCGCCGACGGCGATCTTTTCTTGCCACGACTCCGAAGAACCTCATGCCTTTTCTCCACATAGGATAAAGTGGGCAGTAGACAACTACCTTTGTGGAGGGTATCATGCATCCATTCACACACCACGAACACTATGTACCTGTCGCGTCGTCTGATTCGTCCCGCCGCGTACCGACTCGCGCCTTTGCACACATACAAGGCGGTCCCCTTGCCCCCCATCTCAGGGGGGTGGTGATGTTTGTCGACGTCCCCTACGGAACCGAGGTCTTCGTGGAAGTCGCCGGACTTCCCCCCTATCAGCCCGCTTCGGCACATCGGCAGCCAATCGGTCCTCACGGGTTCCACATTCACGAACACGGGAGCTGTGCAGTCGGAAACCCGAACAACCCGTTTCAAGCTGCAGGAGAACACTGGAATCCGACCAACCAGCCGCACGGAAATCATGCGGGGGATTTCCCTGTCTTGTTCTCCAACAACGGGTACGCTCGCATGAACTTTTTTACGAACCGGTTTCGTGCCTCCGACGTCATCGGGAAAACCATCATCATTCATCAAAACCCCGACGACTATCGCACCCAACCAGCCGGCAATTCAGGAAACCGCCTGGCATGCGGCGTGATTCAGGCGGGATAGGCCCGCGCTGACGCGAAAAAACGGGAACGCGCCAAAAAACCGCCTCTGGCCGAACAAGAGACGGTTCATTCCAAAAAAAAAAGCTCCGACCATCAACAGATGATCGGAGGAGTAGTACGTGAATGACTTCATTATACGTACGGAGGGCAGCGCCTGCCTTAGTTTGTTGATGGCAAATGAGGCAAGCCTATCCAATCGACGTCGGTGTACTGCTCAGTTTTGAACGGTAGGCGGCCGCCTTTTCCGTGATCACATCCCAATTACCGGTCTGCAGGGCTTCTTTGGTTAAATCGCTGCCGATTCCGACTGCGATCGCACCGGCTGAGAACCATGCCGACAAGTTGCCAAGCGTAACGCCGCCCGTGGGCATTACGTTTGCTTGCGGAACGGGACCCTTGATGGCGGAAATCATGCCTGGTCCGCCAATCTCTCCCGGAAACAGCTTGATGATGTCCGCCCCGCACTCCAATCCCGCCACAACGTCCTTGATCGTCATCGCTCCAGGCATCACGGGGACCTGGTATCGATGGCACATTCTGATCACATCTTCGTTCAGATAGGGGGTCACGACAAATTGCGCTCCGGCTAGGATGGCCAATCTTGCGGTTTCTGCGTCCAGAACGGTTCCGGCCCCAATCACCACATCTTCTTCGCCCTGGTATTTATCGGCCAAGGCTTCAATCGCCTGCAGTGCCTTTGGAACCGTGAACGTGACCTCGATCGCTTTGATGCCGCCCGCTATACATTTGTCGGCAAACACTTCCACCTGCTCGGGAGACGTTCCTCTCAAAACCGCCACGATCTTTTGATTCACAATCTGGTTCAGCGTGCGCCACTTTTTCATATCGAACCGTCCTTACCTGTCAATTTGGGCTGTGCGTCCCATGAATTGATCCAGCTCTTCCCGTGTCGGCAGACCTTCGACATCCCCCATGACCGTGACGCATCGGGCCCCAACCGCATTGGCGATTCTTGCCGCTTCATCGACGGACAATCCCTGAATGACGGCATGCAAAAAGCCGGCGGCAAACCCGTCCCCCGCTCCTACCGTATCGACGACCTGATCAACGGGAAACCCGGGGATGGCACGGCAGCCGTTCCCGTCGATGACCATGCATCCTTCCTCCCCCAGTTTGGCTACCGTGCAGGGAAGATTCATGGCCTGCACCCGTTTCATCCACTCCTGCCGATCCGTGGTGGCAAACAGCAAGTTCAGCTCTTCTTCTCCGGGGAGAAAATAGTCACAGCGGGAAGCCAGGTCCAGCAGTACCTCTCGCGCCTCTTCGATGGACCACAGCTTCAAGCGGATATTCGGATCAAGGCTGATTTTGACACGATGTTTCCGGGCGATCTCCACCGCGGCGTAAATCGTCTCCCTGCTGCTTTGGCTCAGGGCAGGAGCAATTCCCGTGATATGAAGAATGCGCGCCTGCGAAAGGTACGATTCGTCCAAATCGTCCGGCTTGATCCGGCTGAAAGCGGAGCCCTTCCGGTAGAAGTAGACGTGGGGATTGCCTTTCGCCTTGATCTCCTTAAACATCACGGCGGTTGGATACGAAGGGTCCAACTGAACGCGGCTGGTATCCACCCCTTCCCCGCGGATTCTTTTCAGGATATAGGAGCCAAACGGATCCTTTCCCAATCGGCTCACCCATCCAACCGAAGTCCCCAGTCTGGCCGCGCCAATCGCCACATTGGATTCCGCCCCTCCCAAGGACCGCAAGAAAAGGGATGCCTCTTCCAGCGGCCCTTGAAAAGAAGGGGTCAAGAGGACCATGGTCTCGCCCAATGTAATCAGATCCGGCATTCTTGACACCTCCTTTATCGGGGATTACAAGATAACCCCGTCTTTGAATATGGCGATTTCCCGGAACCCGTTTTTCTCGTTATGGGTACGCGTCTCTCCGGAAGCAACCGCTACGATGTAATCGAAGAATTCCTCTGCCAGCTGGTCCATTCTTTTCCCATCGAGAAGCTGACCGGCATTAAAATCGATCCAATTCCTCTTTTTCTCATACAACGGCGTGTTGGTGGAGATTTTCACCGTCGGAACAGGACCGCCAAATGGCGTTCCGCGCCCGGTGGTAAACAGCACGATGTGGGCGCCGGCTGCACAGAGAGCGGTGACGGAGACCAGATCGTTACCCGGTGCCTGAACGAGATTCAACCCGGGTGTCGTTACCCGGTGCCCGTAAGGCAGTACATCGACGACCGGGCTGGTTCCCCCCTTTTGGGTACAGCCCAAGGATTTTTCCTCCAGGGTGGTGATGCCGCCGGCCTTGTTTCCGGGGGACGGGTTTTCGTACACTTCCTGGCCGTGCCGGATGAAATACTCCTTGAAGTCGTTGATCAATCGAACGGTTTTTTGGAATACGTCCTCATTGATCCCACGGTTCATCAGGATGGTTTCCGCGCCAAACATCTCCGGAACCTCCGTGAGAATGGTCGTGCCCCCAAAGCTGATCAGCCTGTCTGAAAACGCACCGACCAGGGGATTGGCGGTGATGCCCGAAAACCCGTCGGACCCTCCGCACTTTAACCCGACCTTCAGCTTGGAGAGCGGAACCGGCTGCCTGTCAAACGTTTCCGCGTAAGCGACCAGTTCCTCGAGCAAACGCATCCCTTCTTCCAATTCGTCCTCCAGTTCCTGGGCGATCATAAATTTCACCCGCTTCGGGTCGACATCGCCCAACACCTTTTGAAAGGCGGGGATGTTGTTGTTTTCGCAGCCCAAGCCGACGATCAGAACGCCGGCCGCGTTGGGATGATGGACCAGACTGGACAGCAGCAGCTGCGTATAGACCAGATCGTCCCCCAATTGGGAACAGCCGTACGGATGAGCGAAATGATGGACACCGTCAAAGTTTCTTCCCTGGAATCGCTGAGCGGCCAGGCGCACAAGCGTCTCGCACGTCTTGTTGATGCATCCCACCGTATTCAGGATCCAGATCTCATTGCGCACCCCTGCTTCCCCGTTTTCGCGGACATAGCCCAAGAACGTCCGTTCTTCCTGGACGGCAGCAGGTTTGATTGGGGTCGGTTCATACTGATAGTCGAGAAGTCCCTTGAGGCCGCTTTTCAAATTGTGGGTGTGAACCCACTCGCCCGGCTGGATGGGTTCCACGGCTTTTCCGATGGAGTAGGCAAATTTGATCACATCGGCTCCGGCCGGGATGTCCTGAATGGCAATCTTATGCCCCTTGGGAACATTTTCACGGACAGTTATGGTTCGATTTCCGACCTCAAGGATTTCACCGGCATGCAGTTCTTGCAAGGCCACAACGACGTTATCCTGTGGATGGATGTGAAGATATGATTGCGTCATGTTTCTCCCCGTTTCACAAGACAAGGATGGCAGGCCTTCTGATCGGAATCCCGTCGATTGAAAATTCCAGCAAAGGCCATTCTCCCGTCTCCGTAATGATTTCATTCACCGATTCCCTGATCAGGATGGTGTCCTCCGACTTGGTTCCGCGAATGGTCGGATTCCAGGCAAACGCCTGATTCACCCGGACGATTTCTTCGGAGCGTTCGGAAGCCCGATACTCCCTGGACACATAGCCGGTTAGCCCGCCCTGATGGTGTCGCGTCCACTCCTGGGGATAACCAAGCTCGTGATAGCGCCGCTGGAGATGCGCAAACAGGTCTTGGACACGCACACCGGGTCTGGTTTTCGCGATCAATTCGGCATCCAGGCACGCTGCATCCCGATGCCTCCTGGCCAGATCGTCTGGCAGCGGCCCCAGGTGGACGCACCGGGTGGCGGATACGACCAACCCGTGTTTTCTCCCGCCCACGACCACCATCGCATACCGGTCCAGCCGCTTGTTGGTAGGCACCGGATGCCTGAATTGCGCCGCGCGTTCATCCACCGCGACCAACTGGAGAATCGGGTCAATGCCCGCTTCCAAGCAGCGGGCGGCCAAGCGGGCGGCAATCTGGAACTCCGTTTCCGAGCGTTTGATCTCCCTACAGGTCTGTTCCAAAGCCTTTGCCACCGCTCGCCCCGCCTCCCGGTACCGCTCCATCTCCGGTGATGTCAACTCCCAGCGAAGCCTTGCAACCTCACCGGCCAGCTGCTGTTCCGTGATCCACTGGCGATCCTGCATCAAGCGTTTTATGATGGCCTGCTCGTCCTCGGGCTGGTACCAGGGGAACGACACCACGTGAACACCGGAAACCCGCAGTTCTTCCCGCTCGATTCTCTCCGCTTCGATATTGTTGATGAGCAGATAGCAGTCCGAAGGCGTAACCAAGAATTTGCCGCATGCCTGTTCAGAGGCGAGGCCAACATGCCCCCGCCCGCCGCACAGCCATGAAAAACTTGCCAGACTGCTCAGCAGAATGCCGTGGACATTATTATCCGCCATTACCCTTCTGATGCGTTCCAGCTTCTCCCGCAGTTCCGTGTTCACTTCTGCATCAACCATCTGTGTGCGGGTTGGTCATAGGGCTTCAAGGCGCGGCCGGACTCGCCGCCAAGGAACCAGAGGTAATACACCTGATAGCCGCCTGCCGCGCAGACCGGATGGTACCCTTTGTGAAGGGCGACGGCATCCCCGTGCTTGATGGTATAGGTCTCGTTTACTTCGCCGTCCTCCGTATAGACCAATTGAACGGCAAACCCTTGCTGCGGTTCGATCTGGAAAAAGTAGATCTCTTCCATTTTGCATTCGTCGTCGCTGTTTTGATCGTGTTTATGGGGAGGATAGCTGGACCAACTGCCCGGTTCGCTGTAGGTTTCCCCGATGACGATTCGCTGCACGCGTCCTTCACCGTTGGCTGCAATGATATCGTGAACATCCCGTTTCCACGTCTCACGGCCACGGTGATGGACAACCACTTCCTCCGGGGTCACCAGGAACGGAGCGAATTTCTTGTCCGCCTTGACCTTGCACACCCCGATTTGAAGGTTCCCGCCAGCCGCCTCCGTTACTTCATAGGCGGTCTCAATCGGAACATAGAGAGCCGTCGCTTTTCCGGAAAACACATTCGCGCGTTCCCCGACGTTTTCCCACGTTTGGCCGCCCACTGTGAATGTGGCTTTGCCCCCCAGGATAACCAGGACGGTCTCGTAGCCGCCGGACTCTCCTCGATAGGATTCGCCGCTGCTCAAATTCAACAGATCGAAGTTGCAATATTCCAACACCTCGCAGGATTGATCAATGACACGCTGATAACCGGGTCGCTGTTCGGTCTTGTACAGCAGATTCATCGTATATCCCTCCATGTATCGTTTCGTGTTATGGCTGATGCGAAAATCTGACACCGTTCTGCAGGATATCGGAAACATGCGTGATGACTTGATCCGTCAATCCTGGATATGCGGTCAGTTTTTTGCCCCAAAGGGCTTCATTGGCCAGAATCATTGTCACCACATCCGCGACATTCCCGGAATGCTGCCATGCCTTTTGCATGAGGTTCAGGGTTTCTTCCTGATCACGGATGGGGTATTCCTCGCCGCCACACCTTCCCATCAGTTGGTTCCCCTCGACACGCTCCCCCTTGTAAAAGACGAGCAGGGCCGCCAGTGAATACGCGATCGTCGGGGGAATCGTCCCATATTGAGCGATGTAGCGGGAAAGGATCGGCATCACCCTTGCCTTGAATTTCGATACGGAATTCAAGGCGATATCAAGCAGGTAATGCTTGTTGAACGGATTTTGGAAACGTTCCAGGACGGACTTGGCGAAAGATTCTTTCACCTCTCGCTCCATCTCGATGCAGGGAAGGATCTCTTCATGGATTCCCCTCTTGATAAACGCAGCCAGGTCGGGATCTTCCATGACCTCAAGGACCGTTTTCTTGCCGTACAGATGCCCCACCATCGCCATCATGGTATGGGCCCCGTTGAGAATGCGCACCTTCAGTTCCCGAAAAGGGGCAACGTCTGACCAGTACACGTTCAAGCCAGCCTGATGAAACGGGATGAGCTCCTGCACCGTGGAATCCGCTTCGATCGCAAACAAATGATACGGCTCGCCTACGGTGATCAGTTCATCTCTGTACCCCAGCTCACTCCAGAACTGCTCCGCATTGTCCCTGGGGTATCCGGTAACGATCCGGTCAACCAAGGTGTTGCAGAAGCGATTGGCTTGTTTGACCCATTCCGCAAACGCATCCGGCAAACGCCAGTCGCTGGCGATCTGTAACACCCTTTCCCGAAGAACCTCCCCGTTATTCTCCACCAGTTCACACGGGATGATCACCCAGCCGGCTTCAGGCGCGCCGTGAAAGGTGTTGAAACGGTGGTACAAGCACGCGGTAAGTTTTCCCGGAAAGGATTGGGGCGAGGTGGCTGGATCATACTCCTCGTATGCGTACTCCAATCCCGCCTCGGTCGTATTGGAAAAGACAAGCCGGATGTCGGGATTTGCCGCTGCTTCGAGCACGTTGTCCCATTCCGTATAGGGATTGACCCCTCGAGAAATGGAACGTACCACCTCCCTGCTGTCCACGACTTCTCCCCTGTCAATTCCTCGCAATACGACGGTATACAGTCCGTCCTGGGCCTGTAATACCGGAACCACTTTTCCTCTCGGCGTCGGCTGCACGGCGACGACGCTGCCGTTGAAGATCCCTTGCACATTCATGCGGTGGATCATCCAGTCGATAAAGCCGCGCAAAAAATTCCCTTCCCCAAATTGCAAGACCTTTTCCGGGTACTGCTTCTTCCTGTCGATGGACAGGAATGTTCCCTCCCCCTCCTTTTCCAGCCATTTTAAGGTAAGCCTCTGCATGTCCACCATTGGTTCCCTCCTTTGTATGGTTACGACGACCTGCTGGCCTTGCGAAAATCCGAGGGAGAACGTCCCGTCATGCGCTTGAAGACGCTGCTGAAATAGGACAGATCGGAATAACCCACACGCTCCGCAATCTCTGACATCCGCAGGGACGTAGCCGAAAGCAGTCTCTTTGCCTCTTCCATGCGCTGTTCCGTTACGTAATCGACAAAGTTTTTGTTCAGGTGCTGTTTGAACAATTGACTGAGATAACTGGGATTGACATGCAGCCGTTTGGCCGTTTCTACCAGCGTTATTTCCCCCAGCGGCGTCTCTTTGATATATTGCAGAACCCTTTCAATGGTGGAAGGCGGAAAGGCAGCGGTGTCCGTTTTGGGTTTTTCTTCTTTTTTGGACCGGCTCCGTTTTTCCAGCCATTGATTCAGGCAATGTTTCAGCTCATCATCCTGCACGGGTTTCAACAGATAATCCGTTACCCCTGAACGAAGCGCCTCCTGCACGAAACGAAAATCATCATAGCCGCTGATCACTATGACGTCGTTTTGATAATCGCTCACCCGCAGTTGTTTGATAAACGCGAGGCCATCCATCAGAGGCATCCGGATGTCCGTCAAAATGACATCCGCCTGATTGTGCTTCATCCAATCCAGTGCCTCCAGGCCGTTTTCGCATTCATGGGCAATGTGAAACGAAGGAAATAATTTTGTAATGGAGTATCGAAGAGCAGTCCGAACCCATCGTTCGTCGTCGACCAACAAGATGCTGTTCATAGTGCCCCTCCTTCCATCGTTGCTGTCATCGGAATCCTGATCCTTACTTCCGTTCCCATTCCCGGCTGACTCTGAATCTCCACACCAAACTCCGGGCCGAACAAATGAACGATTCTCCGGTGCACATTGACAATTCCAATATTGGGCCCCCCGTCCACCGCTTCCTGTCGATTCAGATTGCGGCGAACCGACTGCAGCGTTTCGTCCGACATTCCGGCTCCTGTATCCTTCACCCGTATCACGAATGACGAATCTGTGTCGCGGGCCACGGAGACGGTAATCTTCACGGTTTCCGCGCTGGTCCCCACTCCGTGTTTAAAGCAATTCTCGACGAGAGGCTGCAGCGAAAATTTCAGCACCTGCACATCCATCGCCCACTCCGGAATGTCAAACGCGTATTCAAATCGATCTTCAAACCGATACTTTTGGATTTGCAGGTACATTTCACAGGACTTGAGCTCCTCCCGCAAGGTAACGGTAAGGGAATGGTTTTTGAGGTTGTAGCGAAGCAGCTGCCCCAGGGAAGCGGCCATCGTCGCCAGATCCTCCATGTCCTTCTCCAGAGCCATCCCTCTCATCGTTTCCAGCGAGTTGTACAGAAAGTGAGGATTGATCTGCGATTGCAGCACCTTCAATTCCATCTCTTTTTGCCGAAGAGACATTTCGGTCTCCCGCAATCTGGCAAAGTACACTTCCTCAAGCAATTTCGACAGCTTTTCCACCATGTTGTTGAAGCCGGCGGAGAGCTGTCCGATTTCATCGTTCGTTTCCACACTGACCCTGCCGGAAAGATTCCCGACCTCCACATCCTGCATGAATCTCTGCAGACGTTTAATCGGCCCGACGAGACTCGTGGCAAATCGGTATCCCAGGACGTAGGCCAGCACGAGAGAGATCCCGACCGTCCAGGCGAGTGTCTTGCCGATTTGCATAATGCCCGTGGTGATGTCGTCGTACGGAACAGAGGTAAAAAATCGCCATCCCAGATTGGGAGAAAAGGTATAGGTGAACAATTCCTCCCGGTCATTGTCCAACAGGATGGTTCCATTTTCTTGGGAACCTGCCTGCAAAAGCTGTTCGTACTCCACTCGTTTGCCCAGTTTCATCGGGTCCGGGTGGTAGACATAGTGGCCGTTGGCATCCAGAATGAAGAAGTATCCATTTTTGCTGACCGATACTTTTTCCGATATTTCTTCGATCCGTCGAAAGTTAATGTCAATGACAAGGATCCCTACCGGCTGTAACGTATCCGGACTATACAGCCGCCTGACCATGGAAATGACGGGCTCTTCCTTGTCTTTCAGCTTGATCGTCCGGCTCACCAGCAGGGGAAGACCGTTTTGCGGAACGGAGGAATACCAGTACTCCTCGCGCAATTTTTCGGCCGGATAATAGTTTCGGGAACCCAACGTGTCTACCACCTGATTGTTGTCCAGCAGGACGGTGATGTTGGAAATGTCGGCCCGCGAAAACTCCGCGTTTTTCAGAAGCGCCCTGACCGATTGGCGAATCGGGCCGGATTCCGCCGGATCATTGAAATTTCTCATCTTGAGAAAACGGATCATTTCTGGCGAATTGACGATCTTGAGATTCGTGATCTCAAAATCCCGCATGTAATATTCGATATGGGTTTCGACCTGTTCAATCACCTGCAAGCTGAACCGCCGCGTTTCCTCCTCCAGTTCGACGGATGATTGATGAAAGGCGATGACGGCCACAACCAAAATCGGAAAAATGACCAAAAACGTGGAAAAAACAAAGAGTTTGATCATCAACGGCCGGTTTCTGACCAGGATGTACACGTTCACGAATGTCTTGATGTTTTCCCAGAGTGCTTTCATGGTTATACCTGCCTTACATAAGTTGATCCCCGTTATACTATTTCATTGATCGCCGGTATAACCCTTCCAGCCCGTGTTTTCAAAGGAATCCTGGAGAAACGCGGGAATGTTCCTCCAGGGTTTTGCGCCGAGGCTTAGCGCGCCTTCTCGATGGCTTGCAGGATGTCTTTAAATTCAGCGCCGTATTTTTCCACCACAGGTTTCACAGCTTCCTGCCAAGGCTTGAAATCTGTCACCTCGGTAATGGTGACGCCTGCTTCCTTTACTTTTTGTTCGGACTCTTTCTCCCATTTCTCCCACGATTCCCGCTGCGTTTTTACGGAGTCAAGAGCGGCTTGCTTGATGATCTGTTGGTCTTCCGGGGACAGCTTATCCCAGGTTGCCTTGCTGACCAAGAGAACTTCAGGCGTGCGCTGATGTTTGTCCAACAGGATATGTTTGGCTGCCTGGTAGTGGTTGGACGAGTAGTAGCTCGGGAAGTTGTTTTCAGCGCCGTCAATCACACCGGTTTGCAGTCCGCTGAAAACTTCGCTGTACGGCATTGGCGTGGCGCTTGCCCCCAGTGCGGATACCAGGTCGATATTCAATTTGCTCTGCTGCACGCGGATTTTCATCCCCTTCAGATCGTCGATGCTCGTCAAGGGGTTGCGGGAGTAGAAGCTGCGGGCACCGGAACTGTAGTAGGCCAGCCCCTTCATTCTGGATTTCTCCAGGTTGTTCAACATCCGCTCCCCCGTTTCGCTTTCCAGGAACCTCCACAGATGCTCATCGCTCTCGAAAATATAAGGGAGTCCCAGCACGGAGAATTCCTTGTTAAATTCGGCGAGAGGGTTCGCGTTTGTCCGGGTAAAATCAATGGCGCCCAGTTGAATCTGTTCCAGCACGGCCTTTTCTTCCCCCAATTGACCCGATGGGAACACTTCAATCTTGATTCGGCCGTTCGTGCGTTCGTTTACCAATTCCGCAAACTTTTTGTCGCCAATGACGGTTGGATAATCGGGCGGATGAGTGTCTGCCAAGCGGAATGTATACGTGGCTCCTTTCGATTTCCCATCGCTGTTGGATTGGGCTGTTTCCCCCTTTCCACAGCCGGTCAATGCCGCACCGGCCAGCAGCAGGACGGCAATCGCCCCCATGAGTGGTCTTTTCGTTTTCATTGTAAACACCTCGCGTGATAGAATCGTTTTACTTTTCTTATGCAAGCTTTACCCCACGACCAGCTTCGGCAGCCACATCACCAATCCGGGGAAATAGGTGATGATCAGCAGCACGACCAGCATGGCGTAAAAGAACGGCAGCATGGCCTTTGTTCCTTCCTGGATGCTCACTTTTCCAATCGCGCATCCGACGAACAAGACGGTTCCCACCGGCGGCGTGAGCAGCCCGATGCCGGCATTCAGGATCAGGATGATGCCAAAGTGGACCGGATCCATTCCGAATTGGGTGACAACCGGAAGGAGAATCGGCGTCATGATCAGGATCATGGGCGCCATATCCATCGGAGCGCCGAGAAGCAGCAGCAGCACGTTGATGATGAACAAAATGACCAGCGGATTGTCCGAAATGCCCAGGAAGAGGTCTGTAACCATCCCGGGGATTTGCAGATAGGCGAGCACCCAGCCAAAGGCGGCTGAGGCGGAGATGAGGAAGAACACCATCGCCACCGTCCGCAGCGTCCGCTTCAGAATGGGCCACATTCGGGAAAGGGGAACTTCCCTGTAGATCAGAAACGCCAGGATAAAGGAGTACAGGCACGCCAGCGCCCCTGATTCCGTCGCGGTAAACCACCCCGAGATAATGCCGCCAAGAATGATAACGGCCGGGGTCAGTGACAGAAACCCGTGCAGCAGGATGCCGGGCACCTCGCTGCGCGGCACGGGATCCCCTTTCTCATAGCCCCGCTTTCTGGCGATCAAGTACCCCGTCAGCAGCAGGGATACCAGCAGGATCAGCCCGGGAATGACACCTGCCATAAACAGGCTGGCGATGGAAATCCCCCCTGCCGCCAGCGAATACAGCACCAGATTATGACTGGGGGGAACGACCACCCCTTGGATCGCGGAAGAGATGGTCACGCCGACGGCAAAATCTGCGTCATACCCTTTCTTTTTCATCATGGGGATCATCACCGAGCCGACGGAGGACGCGTCCGCTACCGCCGAACCGGATATGTTGCCGAAAAACATGCAGGCTACACTGTTTACCATCGCAAGACCGCCGCGGATTCGTCCCACAAACAGATGGGCCAGATTGACCAGACGCAGGGCCAGTCCTCCTTCACTCATGATTTGTCCCGTGAGGATGAAGAAAGGAATTGCCAACAGGGAAAAGGAATTCATGCCCTGCACCATTTGCTGCCCGATGACCGGGAGCGGGATGTCCAGATAGAGGATGGTAAACAAGGATGATGCCACCAGCGTCAATGCGATGGGGAAGCGCAGCAGAACCAGTAGCACGAAGCTAGCTACGAGAATGATGATGGCAATCGTGTTGCTGTCCAACTCATTTTCCCTCCTCCAAATCCTGATGACGCGTTGTGGAAATATTGCATAACTGCAAAAGAGAATAGCCGCAGATCATGATGCCGGTGACGGGCATGACCAGATAGCCTGCACTGCTGGGCAATTTGGTCGCCGGCAGCGTTGATTCCGCCATCAACACGGTGAAATCCCATCCCTGAATGACAAGGTACAGCCCAAAAGCAAAAATGCTGAGACTGATCACCTTGTCCAGGACCTTGTTCACCGCTGTGGGAAGATGGCTGGTGAAGGAGTCAATTCCCATGTGGATGTTTTCCCGAAACCCCAATGCAATCCCCATAAACGCCAACCATCCAAGCAGCAGCAGCGTGACTTCTTCCGACCAGAAAAAGACGAAATTGAACAGCTTTCTGGTGAACACTTGCATGGTCACGATTACCACCAAGGAGAGCAGAGCCAATAGGGCAGCGTTTTCAAAGATGGAATCAATCAACAGACCGATTTTTTTCAGGTATCTCACAGCAACCCCCCGATTCCAGTAAGCGTTTTCATGTACAATTTTACGAATATTCGATAGGCATGTGTAGCCGAGCGATTTTAGGATTATTTGTGATTTTTTTAGGTGATGAACCACAAAGGGAGCGGCACAGCAAAAAAGGGACAGCGTTTCACCGCTGTCCCTTGGTGTGTGATGTGGCATTGTCGCATCGCATGCCCCCTATGATTCGAGGGCGCCTTCTTTTTGTTTCAGATGTTTCTTGCCTTGCAACGTTAGACGCAGCATCCCTGCGGTACATACACAAAACGAAATGATGAGCAGGGCGCGTACATCTCCCCAAATTTGTTCCCAACCGTTCCCCTTGATCATCACCTCCGTCAGACCGTGTAAAAAATACGTGAGCGGCAGGAGGTGTCCGATATAGGAGAAAATGCCGGGCATCGCCATAAACGGCCATACATAGCCGGCCACAATAAATGACGGACCGGTTACCTGAAAGGTTTTCTTCGATGCATCAATCGTATTGTGCGCCGATATGGAGAGGAGAAACCCGATCGTCATGAGACAGAACACGAACAGGGCGATCAGCGTGAACAGCGGCCCCAACTGTCCCATAAACGGCACGTGAAAAACATTCGTCAAGATTCCCAGCGTCATATAAATGACGACATTACCGATGATGAAGTAGGGAAGCGCCTTGGCGAAAAACACTTTCCACGGAGCCTTCCAATGAATCAAAAATTCTTCCCATCTCTTTCTCTCGATTTCTCGGGCGACACACAGGGCCATTCCCAATAAGATCACTTGTTGGTTGATCGCCCCCATGTACCCCAGCGGGAGATAGATGCCAAAGCTTCCTCCCGGGTTAAACAGCATGCGATACCCCATTTCCATACTCGATACATAGTCAGTGGGAACACCATTGGCTTCCAATCGTTTCATGGAGATTCCGGCTGAATAGGTCTGGGCGATTTCATTGGCACTCTTCAGCACACTGCTGACAACCGTCATGTTGCTGCCGTCGATGACGGTCATGAATTCCGCTTGTGATCCCTGCTTGATCTTTTCAGACAACCCCGACGGGATGATCAAGCCGACGTACGCCTTCCCCTCCTGTACATCCTGCATCAACTCTTCTTCTGATGCCGCTGCTCCTACGATTTCAAAGGACTCGCTGGCATCAAACGCCTGAACAATTTGCCGGCTTAATTGGGTGGCGTCTTCATCAATATAAACGGTCGGGACGGAACGTATCTTCCCGTGGTAATAAATCGAGCCGAAGAGAATGGCGCAGACCAATGGAACCAACAGCAGGATTGCAAGCAATCGTTTGTCCTGCAAAAGAGATTTCCACTCTTCTGTTACCATCGTCGAAACATTCATCATGTGCCACTCTCCGAAGCCGTCTGTCCCATCACCTGTTTTCGACCCTGGATGGAGAAGATGGTCATGGATGCAAGGGCGGTCACCAGGAATATCGCTGCCAGCGAGGCCATGTCAGCAGCGATTTGATCCCAGCCGTTCCCTTTTATCGCAATCTCGGTCAAACCATGCAGAAAGTGCGAGACAGGAAGCAGTTTTGATAAGGCGGCCACCCAATCCGGCATGAACAATTGCGGGAATGGGTATCCCGACAGGACGAAGGAAGGCAGCGCGGTGAGCATCACCATCTGCAGCACTCTTGCCAGCTTGTCGATGAACAGCGCGACAAGCGAAGCCACGCCCATCACACTTGCGATAAACGCGGCGGACAGCAGAAATAACAGCGAAACATCTCTGAGAAAAGGGATGTGAAAGACATTTTTCAAGATGCCGGTTGTGCAGACCACCGCGAGCATGATGATCAGGAAGTACGGGAAGGATCGCGCGAAAAATACCTTCCAAGGCGTTCGCCAATAGCGAAAGTAGCTTTTCCATCTGCCAATCGTTTTCTCCCGAACAATCCAAAGTGCGATTGCAGTGAGAGCGGCATTCTGAAGCAATACGCCAAGAACGCCCAGCGGTACAAAATACAGAAAACTCATGCCGGGATTGAATAATATCCGGTACCCGTATCGGATACTCTCCACGGAGCTGTCGGCCAATCCCTTGGCCTCCACTCTCTTCATGGAGATTCCGACGGAGTAGGTTTTGGTGATAATGCTGGCGTTCGTGAGAGCTACGTTTGCAATCGACAGGTTGGAAGCATCCACTACCGCCAGAAACTTTCCCTGTTTCCCCTCTTTGATGGTTTCAGACAAATCCGGCGGTATGATCAGCGCCATGCCCACTCTTCCATACGCAACGTCATCCAGCAGTTCCTGCTCCGAATAGGCCGCTCCCACTACCTGAAACGATTCGCTTGCCGCAAACGCCTGAATGATTTGTTGGCTGATTTGACTGCGATCTTCATCCAGGTATCGGATCGGAACATGTTCGATTTTTTCATGAGAATAGATGAATCCGAAATAGAACGTAAAGATGATCGGGATGATGAAGGCAAAACTGAAGAATTTATGATGCCATATCAGTTTCCACTCATCCAGCATCGCATCTGAAACCGTCAATGGATTTACCTCCCATTCCAGTTCGCTGTCATCCCCGCATAGACTTTGTCTGCTCCTTCCGTTACTTTCACTCGTACTTCGAAGGAGCGAATATCACGGTCTTGCAGATAGTTGGTCGCTTTCTGGGCGGCAAATTGGGGTGCAGGGTTAATGGATTCAATCTGTCCGGTTACTTGAGCATGCAGCGAAGGCACATCCAGATGAACGGTTTGGTTTAGCTTCAAGCTGTTGACTTTCGTCTCCGGAACATAAAATTTCACCCATTTGTCAGTGGGGTCGGCCAAGGTGACCGCTGTAAACCCTTGACTCACCATTTCCCCTGTTTTGACATGTTTGTGGATCACAATCCCGCTAATCGGAGCGCGCAGTTCGGTATACGACAGATAGATCTGCGCTTCTTCAAGACTTGCCTTTGCCCGCTCCAACTGCCCTTGGGCCACCTTCACGTCGTTTGCAGATATTTTTACCTGCCCTTTTCCGCTGAGTGCCTCTTGGAGGGTACCTTCCACCAGTTCCACTTGATCTCTGGCAGCCGCCAACTCTTCTTGTCTTGCGCCTTGTTTGGCCATGTCCAGGGATTTCTGCGCCGCGGTGAGATTTGCTTTCGCATTTTCAAACGCGACATCCGCCTGATTTTTCTGTTCCTGCGAAATGGCTCCTGATTGAAAGAGACGATCCATTTTGTTCTTCGTATCCAGGGCATGATCGTAAGCCACCTGGGCCGCTTCCAGCTTTGCCTCCAATTGGGCAATCTCTTCCTTGCGCGGACCATTTGAAAGCAGGGCAAACTTGTCTTTTGCCTGCTGCAGAGAAGCTTTTGCCTGCTCTACCTTTGCCTGCGTCGTTTGATTGATCACGCCTACACTGGCAGCGGCTTTGTTAACGTTTGCCATCGCCAATGCCACCGCGGCCTTGGCGTCATCCACCTTGGCCTGCCACTCCCCTTTTTCCAGGGTCCCGATCACCGTTCCTTTTTTCACGTATTGGCCTTCTTCCACATTCATGCTGGCCACACGTCCGCCAATTTTAAAGCTGAGATTGTACTCCTCCTGTTCCACGATCCTGCTGAAAGCGTAATCGGGGGCTTTCTTCGTTTGAGCGGGTTGAAAGACAAATACAAAACCCAACCCAATGGCTGCGATCAGTCCAGCGCTGATGAACCAGACTTTCTTGTTCACGGAAATCACCATCTTACCTAATCGTTTTCGTACGTCGATCTTTGATACATGCGCATAGATAATCATAGTCTCAACATTTAATGGTGTACAATATATAATTAAGAATAAAAACATTCCTTTTGATCAATATAAAGAACAAGGAAAGGCGGCAATTTCCATGGAGCTGCTTCAATTACAGTATTTTCAAACCGTTGCTCGACTGCAGCATATGACAAAGGCTGCCGAGGAGCTCAATATTGGTCAGCCCTCTCTTAGTAAAACGATTGCACGGTTGGAAGAAGATCTGGGGGTTCCCCTGTTTGATCGCCAAGGTCGTCAGATACGATTAAACCAATTCGGTAAAGTGTTTCTTCATCGTGTAGAACGCGCTCTCATGGAGCTGGAAACCGGAAAACGCGAACTGATCAATCTTTCCGGTCTTGATCGCGGAGTCATTAGCCTGGCGGTGTCCATCACGAGTGTTCTTCCGAATTTGTTGGGCTCCTTTCTTACCCAATATCCCAATGTACGCTTTCAACAATTCTTGGGCTCCACTGTCTCCATGAAACACCAGCTCGAACAGGGGGAGGTTGACTTCTGCATCTCCTCCACTCCGATCCAAAGCCCCGACATTGAATGGGAACCGTTGTTTACAGAAGAAATCTTTTTGATTGTCTCGACGGAACACCCCTTGGCGAGTCGTGATGAGATTCATCTCAAGGAAGTTGCGCATGAACCTTTCATCAGCATGAATCCAAGGTACGGGTTTCGAGATCTTACGGATGAGTTCTGTCGCCAGGCCGGATTTACTCCCCACATCGCTTTTGAAGGAGACGAACAGACGTTCTTGCGAGAGTTGGTAAAGGAAGGTCTTGGCGTCGCTTTCACGCCGGCCCTGACGTTGGGATCTGCTACCAGCGGCAAGATCAAACGCCTCCGGATTGTGGAGCCCACCTGTCAGCGTACTATCGGTTTGGCGCGTGTAAAGAACCGTTACCTGTCAAAAGCTGCCCAACTGTTTCATTCATTCACCATCGAATATTTTTCCAAGCTGACACAATCATGGAAAAATAGCTGCCCCCGCAACTAACAGTGTGGGGGCTTGGGCTCCCCACCGCCTCCCCTCAACCGCAGTTATTACCTCCTTTCCCGCGGCCAAACGGGTTTTCCGCCCATGTTTACAAATTGGCTGCGCACACCTTTACAGTGTAACATTGTTATGTTACACTGTTTTTGCGAAAGGGGGGCCAGCTTTGGAACAGGATTTGATCTCCAAGAAAGAACTGCTGGAACTGACAGGCATCTCATACGGCCAATTGTACCGCTGGAAGCGGAAAAAGCTCATTCCCGAAGAGTGGTTCATCCGGAAATCCACTTTCACCGGACAGGAGACGTTTTTTCCCCGCGAGCTGATTCTCGCGCGGATCGACAAGATCAAAAACATGAAGGACGATTTGTCGCTCGACGAACTGGCCGACATGTTTTCTCCCGCTCCCACGGACGTTTCCTTGGGCAAACAGGAATTACTGAAACGTAACATTGTTTCAAAAATGGCACTGGACGTTTTCACGGAACAGTTCGGGGATACGCCGGTATTTCCCTTTGCGCACATCCTGGCTGTCTTTATCCTGGAAAAGCTGCTCCAAAAGGGCGTCATCAGCCTCGACGAGGGAAAAACCCTGCTCGGCACGCTGATCCAGCACTACGGCAAATTTGAAGGCAAAAACTGCGACCTGATCTTCGTGCGCAAAATGGGCGTGTCCGCTTTTCTGCTCGTCTCAAGCCCGAGCGACGTCTACTTCGAGGAGAGCGCCAAAATCGTGGAACGGGTCAGTATCGCCGACGTTATCGAAGCGTTGAAATGGAAACTATCGTAAGGGAGGAACGCCTCATGGACAGGGAAAAGCGGCACAACCTGCTGATCAGCGGGATGGGAACCGCGTCGGGCGGCGTTTTCAACAATGTCAGGATCGACGGCATGAGCAAGGTAAACGGCGATCTGTCATGCGTCAGGTTTCTCTGCAACGGCAAGACAGACATCAACGGCAGCGTAACGGCGGACGACAGCATCGAGGTGAACGGGATGGCCACCATCGCCGGATTCCTCAAGGCGGAGCACATCGTCATCAACGGCAAGGCGACCGTCCGCGGGGACATCGCCGGGGAGAACGTGGAGTTCGTCGGCATGCCGAACATTACCGGAAACTGCGAGGTGGAAACCCTCACCATCAAGGGCGGCATCCGCATCGACGGACTGGTCAACGCTGAAACGATCGATGTCAGGCTGTACGGGCAGAGCCGCATCCGGGAAATGGGCGGCAAAACGATCTCCGTTCGCAAGGAGACGCGCGACATCGCCAAGTTTCTGGCGTTTCTGTTTCCCCCGTTTGTGTCCAAACTGAGCGCGGACAGCATCGAGGGAGACGACATCTACCTGGAATACACGCAAGCCGGCGTGGTTCGCGGAAACAACGTGCGGCTCGGTCCGGGCTGCGACATCGAGCTGGTCGAGTACCGTAACGAATACGAGCAGTCTCCCGCGGCCAAGGTCGCCCGTCACCAAAAGGTGTAATCGTCGAAGGGGGACCTGCCCTCAACCACTGGCATGCATGACAGCACGGCCCATGCCGTGTCAAGGAGGAGTGCAAATGGAACCAAGCGATTTCAGATCGGACTTGACCATCTCCGGTACGGTGAGCGCGACCGGCGGGGTTTACAACGACGTAAAAGTGCGCGGGGAAGGAAGAGTGGACGGCGATGTGGACTGCCGCACGTTCACCTGCATGGGGAGGTGCGAGTTCTTTGGCAGCCTGACCGCAGCAGCGGCGAGGATCACCGGGGATGCCATCGTTTCCGGAAACATGCGGGCGGCGAAGGCAAAAGTTCTCGGGAATCTGGACATTCACGGAAACGCCGACTTGCAGGAGGTCCTGATTCGCGGGGCGCTGACCGTAGACGGCAGCCTCAGCGGCGACGAGCTCGAAATCAAAGGGATGCTCAAGGCAAAAGGCGACTGCCAGGCGGAAGCTTTTCTGGCCAGCGGCGGCTTTACCGTCGGCGGGCTGTTGAACGCGGGCACGATCGACGTCCGCCTGTACGGCGAATGCAAGGCGCAGGAAATCGGCGGCGACCTGATCCACGTCCGCAGAGGGTTCGGGTCTGGTTTTGGCGCGATGTTCAAGTCGCTGTTCTTCTCGTCCGGCGGTTCGCTTACCGCCGGCACGATCGAGGGCGACGACATCTATCTGGAGTATACGAAGGCCAGCGTTGTGCGCGGAAACAACGTGACGATCGGCCCCGGCTGCGATATCGGCCTCGTCGAGTACAAGGAAGCGTTTCAGCAGGACAAAGGCACAAGGGTAACAGACAGCAGAAAAGTGTAGGCAGCCCGACCTGTGAGCTTGCGATGCTCCGGCGGACGGTTTGCTGCAGGCTGCGGTGCGGAGGCGTTGGAAGCCGCGCGGGAGGAAGTATCGACGGTTCCCCTTGCGGCAGCCGGCGGCGTCTGCAGGCCCGGAAGGCGGCAGGCGGGCTGCCCGGGAGCGGTGATTGGCGATGCAACGAAACCGGATCGAACCCGAGCCCGAGCGTGGGCTCCAGTGCCAGGCAGCGCCGTTTGCCCGTACATGTCAACGGAGCCGTATGAGCGGCTCCGTTTTTGCCGGTTGAGTTTGGTCCATTCTCCCTCATTGTGAGCTTGTCCAGCGGTAATGCTTGTGTCCGAGAGGCGTTCCGAAAGCGTTAGAAACGCATAAGGACGTGTCTGGACTGATCGTTTACAGCGACCAGGCTTGCCCGTACACGTCCCAAGCTTCCCATGACATTCCGCTGAAGGTTGGCCCCCGTAACAGCATGTCCCGTCGAGGCAAATGTCCTGCCAACGCCTCAATGGAGAGCTTCTTCTCCCATCTGAAGGCGGAATCTCCGCTGCCCTGTTTCGGTTAATGCCCCGGATCGACTACATTCGGTTGTACTTCCGCTGCCGCGATACTTCCATTTGCCGGGAGAACACTCACCGCTGCAAGAAAGGCCAACGAGAGCAGCATCATTGCGATTGTCTTTTTCACCCTAACACCTCCTGTTTTTTACATTTACTGACGATTTCATTATACACTTTTTGGATCATTTCTATATATTCCAAATTTATTGATTTGGAAAAAAAGGATAAAATATCATTCAAACATGTCATGATTTCTTCCAGAGCGTTGACCGTTCCGTATGCTTGTAAACTGATCGCGTAACTTTTCATTCCTTCATCAACGAGACCGATGCTCGTTTGAAATTTCGCTTTCTGTTGATAATACCTTCCAATCGATACATGTTTATAGGGCGTTTGCAAATTCGTGGGCAGGATCTCCTCCTCTCTTTTCAACAGTTCCGCAATGGAGTCCATCTCCCCTGTCTGGAAAAAGACTTCCATCAGTTCATTTGCCGCATGAATCTTGATGTCCCGGCTCCCTTCGTCCAGACAGTTTCTAAGGATCGGAATCGCTGCGTTAAAATCTTTCTTTTTTGCTTTAACGATGCCGCGCGTTGTTTTTGCTGCGTCGGGAACGAAGCCATAATCGAACGTTTCAAACAGATCCAGATGTCGTTCCACAGCATCGAAATTGTCCAAGAAATAATAGGAGTTGATCATCGCCAGATACGCTCTGGCTGTAAGTTCAGTGTCAGCCGTTTCCAACGCAAGGCCCGCTTTACAGAATTGGATACACTGCTGATATTTTTTGGTGTTGTGGGCATGGAGTGCCATTCTGTAATAGAAGAGAATCTGTTCTTCCTGCGTTAAAAAGTCAACGTAATGAATGATCTCCTCACCCATTCGGAATGATTCTTCCAGGCGCTTCAAGTCAAGCCGTTCAATCAGATATGTCTGCAGCAAGCCCTTTGCGATGTACGGCGGCACCCCGCGTTCCCGCGAGTATTTCACGATCAAATGGTACAGGGTCAGCTTGACTTCGGCATCCGTGACAGTTCCGGCAAAGTGGTACAGTCGTTCCAACAAGGTATAGGTTTCCTCGCGCGGGGATTCGAGAAACGTTAACGCGACACGTGAAACCATCCGCATGTCAGCCAGTTTAATCCCTTCCAGCAGCAATTCCAACAACGCGTCCGGCCGCTGTTCCAGGTCCACGTAGAGCTCCACGATTTGTTGAGGAGGGATTTTCAGTACACTGGCAATGGCTTTGAGCGTCTTCCATTCAGGGCGTTTGGTATCGCCGTTTTCGATCTTGGAGATGACGGTCTTATGAATGCCCGAAACATTTGCCAGTTGTGTGATGCTTAGGCTGGCTTGTCCCCTGTATTTCCTTATGAGTTCACCGATGGTCGTGTATAGAAGTGCGCTCCCATTCCCTCCCATGGCACCCACCCTCCTCTTATTCACTTTTTTCCTTCTTTTTCCTTCTCCTGTCTATAGCACCTCTCTTTATTTTTTTGAATGGTTGTACATTTCTCGACAAAAAGCCATTGGTTCGCTGCAACTGCGTTTGTGTAACGGCCAGTGACGGTAACGCGATCAACGAGAACACAAGACAAGGATCGACAGGACTCGCCGGGAAAGGACAGTCGTTTGTCATGCTGTTGCACAGAAGCAGCTTTCGTCGTTTTCACGCAACCGTATGGTATTTTTCAAGAAAGAGTGAAAATCTGGGGGGCGATGATGAATGACGGCACGTAAGCGAGTAAGCGACGAAGAGCTTTCACAAATCATTGCAACCCTTCAAAAGCGGCTCTGCGAGCTTGTCAAACAAAAAGGAGTGCTGACGGATGGCGCGGTGGTGCAGGTCAGCCAGGAACTCGACCAGTACATCGTGGAAAGTCAGCGAAGAAAACGAAAATCGTGAGGAAGGAGATTTACCCTCCACGCAGCGATTCGTCTCGGACAGGCACCTAACACCGTGGTGGATGTATCCCCGTTTCCACCCATAGAATAATCAAGCATATAATTCTTATGTATATTGTATCATTGATTGGGGAAACCGGGAAGCGGAACTGCGTTTTCGCCCCCGTTCAGACCAAGGTGGAAGTCGCGCTTTTCACAACCCAGTACAGGATGGCATAGTTAAGCGCAGCCAGTATGATCCATATAAAAATTTCCAAGTTGCCTCCTCCTCTTTCCTGATTTTTCCATGAAGTGTTTCTCCCATATCTTCTCGCAGGAATACAGGGTTTCCTTCTCCGGCACAAAGTCCCCTCCCTTGAGAGCTTGAGAGAAAAAATCCCCCAACGCCAGGCGAGGGGGAAAACCAAAGGTTATGAAAAATTATTAGTTATACGGTAATAAAAATGAGAGTATCCATCAACAAGTAGATTGTGGAAGATCCAATATGTCGGATCATTTTCATCCCCGACCACACAACCTCTTCGAAGGGAGAGTTCCAACCGACTCCGTTTTCTCTGTGTCAACCTCGCTGAAAGACCGCTGCCTCATGACAGCGGTCTTGATCCCATTTGTTCCTTCCTGTGGTTTTGCAATTGCCGATATGCGTGATAGGCCGCTCCCAGCACGCCAGCCTTCTGATTCATTTCCGCGTAGGTAAAAGATAACCCGTTAGCAGGATACGGTCGCCGCGTATGCTGCAAAACGTACCGCTCCAGGTCGGCTCGGGGAAACTGTTCCATCAGTACTACCCCTCCGCCGATAATGACGTGATCCGGATCGAGGATGTTGATCTCGGTTGCAATCGGAATGGCGAGGGCATGCAAAAATTCCTGGATGACGACTGTATTGCGGTGTTTGACAAACACTTCCTGTATTTCATCGTCGGGAAAGTGTTGCGCACGCAATTCCTGCAGTCGTTTACCCGAGGCGTACAGTTCGATGCATCCACGGTTCCCGCATCCGCAGGTCTCCGTCCGGTTCCAAACCGGGATGTGGCCCAGTTCTGCGGCCGCACCGTGCTTTCCACTCAAAAACCGATCCTCGACGAAAATGGCATTTCCAAATCCTGTGCCGATATAAAATCCGAGAACCACACCGGCGTTGAACAGACGTCGCTGCACGATTTCGTACAGCAGCAAAAAATTGACGTCGTTGTCGATAAAAACGGGGACTCCCAATTCTCGCTCAAATGGCGCCACCACGTTCACATTGTCAAACGCGCTCAGATTGGGCGAAGAATACACCACTTGTTTATCCTTGCTTACCATCGAGGGAAAGCCCATGGAGACCGCCAACAGCTTCCCATCCACCCTCGCCGTGTACGCGCGAACCAGTTCGATCAACCGCTCCAGCGGAGATCGCCCGGCGCGCCCATAAAGCGTTTGCGTTTCCTCCACAACAAAGTGATGAAGCTCCTGATCAGGCGTCACCATCCCCAAACGGATGTGTGTCCCTCCAATATCGATTCCCAGCACATACTGCCTATTGTTCCATGCCATCGTTTCCTCCAGCGAACCCATTACTTGACCTCATATCCATCAGGACGCAAATAGACCCGTTTGACGAACGGCTCCTCCACCGCTCGTTGATAATCGTATCCGGAATGACCAGGCCACACGGAGAAGAACACGAACGGTTGGTCCGCGGAGACATTGATCGTGCGATGCCCCCAGCCTGCCGGGATATACGCAGCCGTATTCTCCCGCATCTCAATGGTGCGGACTTCCTGCCCCTTCTGCATGAGCAGTACGCCCTTCCCCTTTACTCCCACGTAAATCTCCGCACATTTTTCATTCAGGTGGTAGTGACCTTTGGTCATGAAGCACTCGCCCGCCACCTGTCCCGGCTGAATCACTGTCAGGCAGTGCAGCAGTTCCCCTTCCTCGGGCGGAACCTCCACCCGGTACACCTGGTAGACCACCTGGTCAGCCGACTGCTCCATCGCCGCTCGGGCCTCTTCATCGGCAAAATAGCCTTTCATGTCCGACAATTTTCGCTCTTCATAGTGGGTGAATCCCTTCAGCTCTTCGGCGGTAATTACGGTAGAAAATGGTAGTTGAACCTGGTTCATGCGGTGGTCTCCCCCACTTCACGCTGAAAATTGTCCATCATCATGTCCCATGCCACTTCGAGATCCGGGTGCAGGTTAAACAGGCCGGACGAACCGACGATAAACACCTCCGCTCCTGCCTCCGCCAACCGTTTAAATGTACCGACGTTGCACGAACCGTCCACTTCGATCAGATAGCGGTATCCTCTCTCTTCCTTCAACCGCTTGGCCTGCCGGATTTTCTCCAGCATTTCCGGGATGAACTTTTGACCGGCGTAGCCTGGATCAACGGTCATGATCGTAATTTTATCAACCAGATGAATGTAGTGCTGGATATACGCGATCGGCGTAGCCGGGTTCAGCACGATACCCATCTGGCAGCCAAGGCTTTTGACCTTGTCGATGATCCGAAACGCGTCCGTGTTGATCGTCTCCGCATGAGGACTGATGATGCTGGCCCCCGCTTCTTTCACCCTCTCAATAAAATCGGTCGGATTCTCCACCATCAGGTGGACGTCCATTGGCACGTGCAGCGATTCTTTTAACTGTTCAATGAAAAACGGAGATAGCGTCAAATTTTTCACATAATGACCGTCCATGATGTCGATGTGGACCAAATCGGCTCGCCGGTTCATCACCTCTATCTGGTGCTGAATATCCAGCAGATTCATGCACATTAAGGATGGTGAAAACTTGAAACCCATCCAAACAACCTCCTTATCCCTTCATGCTGAATTTTTTCAAGCTGAACAGTTTGTCAACAAATACCGCCAAGATGATCAGCGAGCCCATGACGATCTGCTGATAGTACGTCGGAACGTTTAAGATGTTTAATCCGTTGCTGATCACCCCGATGATCAGCCCCCCCATCACGACACCGAAGATTTTCCCCTTGCCGCCGAAGAAGCTGGTACCTCCGATAATGGCCGAGGCGATGGCAATCGTTTCAAATCCGTTGCCCGCCAACGGTTCGGCGGCTCCCAGACGGGCGGTCATTACCACGCCGGCGATGCCGGAACAGATCCCGGAGATGACAAACACCATCAAGGTGTGCAGTTGGATGTTGATCCCGGAAAACCAGGCCGCCTGGCTGTTCCCGCCGAGTGCATAGATGTTTCGACCCATCTTGGTTTTGTCTGTCACAAAGGTGAGCAGCAGGGCGATGCCAATAGCAATGATGACTGGGATCGGAATTTTCCAAATCCATCCCGCGATTCCCTCTTTAAACTCCTGCGGCAGGCCAAAGACGGGCCGCGCGTCGGAGATGATCAGCGTAATGCCCCGGTAGACGGAGAGCGTCCCCAGCGTAACAATAAACGGATGCAGACCAGTCTTGTTCACAAGAAAACCGTTAATCGCCCCCAACAAGGCCCCCACGATTACGCCGCCCAGTAAAATGGCCAGTGCAATCGGCATCCCGGCCAGCATCAGTTTGGCCGTCACCATCCCGGTCAGCGCCATCATCGATCCGACGGAGAGATCGATGCCAGCAATCAGAATAGTGAAAAATTCGCCGCAGCCGACCAGAATCGTAATGGCGCTCTGGAGCATGACCTGCGTCAGGTTGTTGGCTGTCAGGAAATACTCTGGGGACAGCAGTCCCAGCACCAGAACCAACAGGATCAAAATGCCAAATGTGCCGTACTTGCTCCACATGACGTGAAAGTTTCTCATATTCGATACCCCTCGCCCTATGATGTTGCCGCCAGCATGATGGTTTCTTCCGTTGCCTCTTCACTAGAGAGGATGGTCTTGATGCCGCCATCCTTGAAGACAATGATCCGGTCACAAACGGCCAGCAGCTCGGGAAGTTCCGAAGAGACCATGATAACCCCTTTCCCGCTCTCGGCCAGCCTGCGCATGATTTTGTAGATTTCGCTCTTTGCGCCAACGTCAATCCCTTTGGTCGGCTCGTCAAAAATCAGCAGCCGGGCATCGGCCAACAGCCACTTGCCGATGATTACTTTTTGCTGGTTGCCGCCCGAAAGCTCCACGATGTTTTGCTCCACGGAGGCACATTTGATGAGCAGTTCCGCCTGTTTTTCCCGAGCCAGCCGTTTTTCTTCCTGCTGCGAGACCAGACCCCACAGCCCGCCCAGCCGCGATTCCTTGATCAACTTGGCCATGGAGATGTTCTTCCAGATCTCGAACGTATTGATAAACCCTGTCTCCCTCCTGTTTTCGGTAACCAGGCCAATGCCCAGTTTGATCGCCTGATACGGGCTGTCGATTTTTACCTCTTCACCAAAAAGGACGATACATCCCGATTCGATTTTGTCCGCGCCAAACAGTGCTGTCATCAGTTCGGTTCGACCCGATCCCATCAAACCGGCGAAGCCGAGAATTTCGCCACGGTACAGTTCGAAACTCACATCCCGTACCTTTCGATCGGCCCGGGTCAAATGCTCCACTTTGAGCAGAACGTCGGCGGAATCGGATGATACCCGGTGACCGCCCAGATATTTGTCTTTCAATTCACGCCCCACCATCATGGTGACCAGTTCGTCTGTCGTCACTTCTTGAATATTGCGTGTGCCCACATACTTGCCATCTTTGAGCACCGTGATCCGATCCCCGATTTCCTTCAGCTCTTTCATCTTGTGCGAAATGTAGACGATCCCTGCCCCTTCGGCCTTGAGCTGACGAATAATCGCAAAGAGATTGTTGGTCTCCTCCATGGTGAGCGACGAAGTGGGTTCATCCATGATGATGATCTTCGCGTCAGCCGCCAGAGCCTTGGCGATCTCCACCAACTGCTTTTCCGATATCGACAAATGCTCCACCAGTTCAGACGGCTCACGCTGTAAGCCCACTTTCTTCAGAAGAGCGCGGGCCTTCTCTTCCATGAACCGGTAATCAACCACGGAGAACCCAAAGCGTTTTCGACTGGGAAGCTTGCCGACAAACAGGTTTTCCATGATGGACAGTTCTTCGATCAGACTTAGTTCCTGATAGATGATGCTGATTTTGTTCTCCGCCGATTCCTTTGGCGTGAGATGCGTATACGTTTTGTCTCCCAGTTGAATCGTGCCCGCGCTCGGCGCGTACACCCCGCTGAGGATTTTCATCAACGTTGACTTGCCTGCACCGTTTTCACCGAGCAGCACATGAACTTCTCCTGCTCGCAACTGAAAGGAAATCTGATCCAGTGCCTTGACGCCCGCAAACTCCTTGCTGATGTTCCGCATGTCAACCAGAATGTCCACTTTCGTTCCCCCTACTCCGGTGAGGCATTCCCCAAGCGGCACGCCCTGACCGCTTGAGGAATGCTGCGCCTTATTTTGTGATCAAATTGGAGTCAACTGCGACAAACACCGGCTCGCTCTCTTTCGTCAACTGAACATTTTGCTTTACGGCTTCCAGCAGCTTTTGCAGACTGGTCGCGCCAATTTGAGCGGGATCCTGGGCCACCGTGGCGAACAGTTTCCCATCCTTGACAGATTGAACCGCCTCGGGTGTGCCGTCTGTCCCGACGACGAGCACCTGACCGCCTTTCCCCGCATTTTCTACGGCCTGCAGCGCCCCCAGCGCCATAGTGTCGTTGGCACAGTAAATCGCTTTCAAGTTCGGGAAGCGCTGCAGCAGGTTGGTCGTGACGTCCAGTGCTTTGCTGCGATCCCAATCGGCGGGTTGACTGGCCACCAGTTTGATCGCCGGATTGGAGGTAAACGCTTTTTCCGCACCGGTTTTGCGTGCTTCACCGGAGGCATTGCCTGCTTTTCCTTCCACGATGGCGACCTCTCCCCCGGCTGCTCCCAGTTTCTCGATAATCGCCTTTGCTCCTTTGGCTCCCACCTTTTCATTGTCAGTGGTGACAAAGGCGTAGACGTACCCCCCTGCGTTCTTCAATTCGTTCATGTCGATCTTCTCGTCGATATTCACCACATAGATACCCTTTTTGTTGGCTTCGACGATCGCCGGAATCAGGTTGACCGGTGAAAGCGGAGCCACGGCAATCCCCTGGTAGTCTTTATTGAGTAAATCTTCAAACAATTTAAGCTGTCCCTGCAGATCGTCCTCGGCGGAAGCGGCAAAAATGTCAACGGTAACCCCCTGCTTTTGCGCTTCAGCTTCGATGCCTTCTTTCATGCTGACCCAAAATGGATTCGAAAGCGTTTTCAAAACAACAGCAACTTTCGGACTTTTGGATGAGGACGAATTCTCCGCATTTGAAGAAGTGCCTCCTGTTGAGCTGGACGAACTGTCGGTAGACGACGGACTGCTGCCGCAGCCGGTCAATACGGTTGCCACAAGGGCAATGAGACAAAACCAAAGCGAAAACCTTTTCATGATCATCTTCCCCCCGGTATAGTGTTGTAAGTATAATTGAGTAATCGATTACTCAACATGAAAAAAAGAACCTCACCTCCTTTAATGAGTTGAGTAATCGATTACTCTTTTTACAAAAAGAAGTTACCCTGTCGTCTCCCGACGAATGAGTTCAATGGGCAGGGTTATGTTGCGGGTTTTTACGTGATCCAAGCCGTTATCAATGATATCCAGCAGTACTTTCGCTGCCGTCTCTCCCATCTTCGCCTTGTCCTGATGGATCGTCGTGATCGCCGGCGAGCTGAACTGAGAGACTGTAATATTGTCAAACCCTACGATTTTTACCTGTTCAGGCACTTGTACGTGATGTTCCTTTAGTGCCATCAACGCTCCAAACGCCAACCAGTCTGTACCGGCAAAAACTCCGTCAAATGCCACACCGGCTTGAATCAGTTCCGTAATGGCCCGTTTGGCGCTGAACACGTCTACCTGGACGTTTATGACCAGGTTTTTATCCAGCGGCAGACCGTAATCGGCCAATGCTTGTTGATAACCCACGTATCGGTTCTGCATTGGCGAGACTCCCCGCTCATCCCTCAGCATCACAATCTTTTGGCAGCCTTTTTTGATCAGTTCTTCCGTCGCCAGATATCCGCCCGTTACATTGTCGGATTCGACCATGATGACATGCTGGTTGTTGGGCTTGCGGTCAATGCAGACGACCGGTATTTGCTGTCTGGTTACATCGGCGGGTACATCCATGATGCCGGATAGACAAATCAATCCGTCTACTCCTTTTGCCTCCAAATCCTTGATGTACATTTTCTCTTTCTCTTCGCTCTCACTCGTATTGCAGATAAAAACGGAATATCCACGTGGAACACACAAATTTTCTATGGCCAGCACGATATGTGCGAAAAATTCGTTGGTGATGTCAGGTACGATAACCCCGATCGTTTTGGACCTGCTTGTGCGCAAACTTTTCGCCACGACATTGGGGCGGTATTCAAACTTTTCGATGGCGTCCAGTACCTTCTTGCGAGTCTCTTCAGAGAACCGTCCGTTGTCGTTCAGCACCCGCGAGACAGTTGCACTGGAAACACCGGTTATCTTGGCAATCTCCTTGATCGTAATTTTTTTCATCGGTCGGTACCCCACTAGTTAAATCGTTTGCTCAATGGTAAATAAAAGATTTGTTTGATCGAGTACGCTATGTGAGTAATCGTTTTCCTCTTTCTTGATTCAGATTATAATGGACACTTGACGGACTTGTAAATATAAAATTCAAAAAAATCAAGCAGCAATGTTCTGCTTCGCCACCAGAACAACAGGAAATCCTTTACATTCCCACACCCAAAGTATATAATCCCTATAAAATTACTTTGTTTTGAGGGGTGAGATCATGGCACAGTCTTCGACATTGTTGAAGGTTTCTGCGTCAGGCAAATGGGAATCGGGCGTAAAGACGACGAATTTCGTACGGAATTTTCCCTCTTTCCAGACGGATGAGCCCGTCGAATTAGGCGGAACAGACGCAGGGCCCAATCCCTTGGAGTTTGTCGCAGCCGCACTGAATGGATGCAACGGCGTAATGATTCCCCTTGTCGCGAACGAACTGAACTTCTCGTTTTCAGCCATCGACTTTGAAACATCGGGGATTATTGACATTCGGGGGTTGCTGGGTGAAGAAGGGGTATCTCCCCATTTTCAAAAGGTTCGCTTCCACGTGAACATCCAAACGGACGAAAGGGAAGAACGGGTGCATGAACTTCAAAAAGAGGTAGAGCGCAGGTGCCCCGTTTTTAATCTGTTGGCTGACGCTGGTGTGCAGCTCGAGGTCAAGTGGAACAAAGTCAATCGGTAAAGAAAAAGGAACCCGACTCGCTTCAAAGCAGTCGGGTTCTTTCCATGTTTGCCTGTTGCAGGGTTTATGGTAACAGTTTTTTGTGAATACTTTTGAACAGACCGGTGAATTTGCAACCGTTGACAATTTGTTTCCGCTCATCGATAATTCAATGAGAACACACGTTTCGTTATCGTGCTGTTTGTACCTGTACATAAAAGGAGCAGATAATCAGTGGTACATTCCACTCAAAAAATCACGACGTTTTTCATGTTCTCGGGCAAGGCTGAAGAGGCCATGAATTTTTACACCTCGTTATTTGACCAGTCAGAGATCACGAATGTGGTACATCATGAAGACGGAAAAGTGCTGCATGCTTCCTTCACGTTAAAAGGCCAACCGTTCATGTGCATCGATAATCAAACCGGGGTTCATCATGCCTTTACTCCTGCCATGTCCCTGTTTGTCACCTGTGAGTCAGCAGAAGAAATTGATCGACTATTCGAGAAATTATCGCAAGACGGCAAAGTATTAATGCCGTTAGCCCCTTCTCCCGTCAGCGAAAAGTTCGGGTGGGTAGAAGATAAATTCGGTGTTTCGTGGCAGTTACACCTTCCCAAGCGCTAATACAAGAAAGAAGGGGCGAAGATGCATGTCAATCGTATCTTCGCTCCTTCTTTCTACTTTGTCTGTACGAACCGCTCTCAAGGCGCTCCCCATCGTGAGGCCGCAGACGGCTGCGGTCGCTCCTGCGGGTCTGGGAGTGTGGCGTCCGCTTCTCGGTGTCCGAAGGGGCTCCGGTGACACGGCGCCGATCCTCTCCCGCTTCTCACACGGTAACGCTCTTCGCCGCCTGGCTTTTTACGGGATTGGCCAATACGCCGATCCCGGATATCTCAATCTCGATGCGATCCCCGTCCGCCAGCGTGAACTCATCCGGCGGGACGATGCATGTGCCGGTCAAGAGCACGGTGCCGTCAAAAATCTGGTTGTCCCGCAGCAGATACGCGACCAGATCGTCGAACCTTCGCTTCAACTGCCCGGTACTTGCCGTTCCTTCCACCACCGTGGTTCCGTTTCGGCTGATGCGGCAGGTGATCTGGAAGGCGTACGGGTCTTCCACCGTTTCTGCCAGGCGTATCGCCGGGCCGATCGAGCAGGAGCCTCGCCACATTTTCGCCTGGGGCAGATAGAGCGGGTTTTCTCCCTCGATGTCGCGGCAGCTCATGTCGTTGCCCACCGTATATCCGAGGATTCTGCCGTCACTGGCGAGGACCAGGCCAAGTTCCGGCTCCGGTATCTGCCAGTTGGAATCGCTGCGCAGGTACAATTCCCGATTGGGGCCGACCGTGCGGGCCGCGGTCGATTTAAAGAAGATCTCCGGCCGCTCCGCCTCGTACACTTTGTCGTAAAACGTCGTGACGTCCAGCTTTCCGCCAGTCGCCTCGTAGTTTCTCGCATCCCTGCTTCTCTCGTACGTCACTCCGCACGCCCAGACTTCCGGCGCTTCCAACGGTGCCAAGAGCGGCAGTTCTTCCATTCGCTGCGGAATCGGCTGCGAGCCGACGATCGCTTCCTGAACCACGGCAAGCGGGGTGGTCCCGCGCTGATCCGCCTCCCTGACCAGGTCGAGAAAATCACGCTGCGGCAGCACATACACCCGGGAATCATCGGGAACGGCTGCAAGCGCAGGAACAGAGTCCCCCAACAAGAATCGAATAATCCGCATATGGTACCCTCCATTTGTTTTGTATGATAAAACCGAGTTTTAAAAGAAGCCGACACCCGAGGGTGCACTCCCCTGTCATGGATGACGTGAGGCAATGCCGTACCCCATCTGCTGCGACATTTCCTCTGCGGCCGGTTTCAGCATGCCGAGAAATTCCATCAGCGTTTGATCGTCTACGCGGGAGACCAGCGTGGAGATGCTGACGGCAGCCACCACATGCCCCTTGTGATTGCGGATGGGAACGGCAATGCAGCGAACTCCCGGCTCGTTTTCCTGATTGTCGACGGCGTAACCAGCCTGCCGCACCTTCTCCAGTTCCTGCCGAAAGGCCTGTTCATTCGTAATCGTATTTGGCGTCTGCGCCACGTACTGATAGCCGTCCAGGATGTTTTGCAGCTCTTCCTCCGACAAGAAGGCGACCAGCACCTTGCCGACCGCGCTGGAGTGTACGGGAATTCTCCTGCCGATGCGCGAGTACAAAATCGTCGCCATGGGGCCTTCCACCTTGTCGATATACACGCCCTCTTTGTCGTCCAGGATGACAAGATGAGTCGTTTGCCCGGTTTTCAGGGACAAGTCGACGAGATGTCTTTTCGCTATTTTCCGAATATCCAGACCATGGATGACAAAATTTCCTCGTTCAAACAGCTTCATCCCCAGCCGATATTTGCCGTTTTCCGGGTTTTGGTCAATGTAGCCGTGTGCCTGCAGCGTCTTTAACAGGGAATGAACCGTGCTCTTGTGCAACTGCATACGCTCGCTGATCTCAGTGATTTTCAGTTCGGTTTCCTGTTCGTCAAAGAGGTCGAGTATCTTCAGCGCACGTTCCACAGCTTGAATGATCGGCATTGTATCCACCCTTTACCCATGTGATTACGGAATGATGCTGGAGATATATTACCATAGAAACGGGACCTATGAACGAGACTCTTTACTTGGTTGTTCCGCAATCAACACGGGCGCGGCGAACGGCTTCCACAATCGTTCGGGCCGATTGTTCCACGACGGCAAAGTCACCGGCGGCAATCGCCCGGCGATCCAGCAGCTTTCCGCCAATGCCGACCGCTACGGCTCCCGCTTCGATAAACGCGGCGGCATTGTGCTCGTCAATTCCCCCGGTGGGAATAATCGGGATGTGCGGAAACGGCGCTTTGACGTCTTTCAGATACGGTACGCCGAGCGCGGCCGCGGGGAATACCTTGACCAAATCGGCCCCCCACTCCACGGCGGTGATCATCTCGGTCGGCGTCATCACGCCCGGAACGGCGATCTTTCCATAGCGCAAGGCGGCACGAATCACGTCTTGATGCAGGCTGGGACTGAAGATGAAGTCCGCTCCGCTTTTGATCGCCATCACGGCGGATTCGCTGTCGATCACCGTTCCCGCTCCGACTATCGCACGCCCCTGATAGCGGCGGCTGAGCGCGGCGATGGACGCGTACGCGCTCTCCGAATCCACCGTAATCTCAAGCGCCGTAACGCCTCCCCGCACCAGACTGTCCGCCACCTGTTCGATCCTGTCCTCGGGAATCCGGCGGATCACGGCGATCACACCGCTTTCCACCAATCGTTCCAGCAGCATGGTTTTCGGCAGCACGGTTGACTCTCTCCCCTCCTTGAACATGTTCGATGATTCATCGATGAATGTGCGGCTTCTCTTCCGCGATCTGCGACCAGAACGGATATCCTTCCACGTCTCCGACAACCGTCAGCGCATAGGCTCCGACGCGGTTTCCCAGCCTGACCGCGTCCCGGTACGACCACCCTCTGATCAGTCCCGACAAAAAACCGGCGGCAAAACCGTCTCCGGCTCCGATCGGGTCCACGATCTGCCGGACGGGAAAGCCGTCGACGTACGCGCGATCGTTCGCGGCCGCGTAGTAGGCCCCGCGCTCTCCCAGCTTCACCACCACGGCAACCGCCCCGTTTTGCAGCAATCGTTCGGCGATTTGCTCGGGCGCGTCTTCTCCCGTCAGGATCCGGCCTTCCTCCCATCCGGGCAGGACGATGTCGCATTGGCCGGCGATGTCCATCAGTACGTCCCGTGCTTCGTCAGCAGTCCACAGCTTCAGCCGGATGTTGGGGTCGAACACGACGGTTACCCGATGTCGTTTCGCCTTCTCAATCGCCTGGTACACCGTATCCCTGCACGATGGGCTGAGCGCCGGGGTAATCCCGGTGACGTGCAGAAACTTCGCCCGGGCAATCAGCTCCTCGCTGACGTCCTCCGGTTGGAGACAACTGGCTGCCGATCCCCGGCGGTAATAGTACACGGTGGGCTCCCGCGCGGTTTGCCGCTCTTTGAAAAAGACGGCCGTCGGGTGTTTGGCGTCGAACACGACGTGGGACGTGTCTACACCTTCACCGCGAATAAAATTGCGGATGTACAGCCCAAACTCGTCGTCGCCGAGACGGCTCACCCAGCTTACCTGATGACCCAATCGCGCCAAGCCGATCGCCACGTTGGACTCGGCGCCGCCGATGGTTTTCTCGAATTGGGACGCGTAGCGGAGCGGTCCCACCGAGACCGGGGTAAACAGCACCATCGTCTCGCCAAAGGTGACTACGTCCATACGCGCTCTCCTTTAACCGGGACGGCAGGAACGGCCAATCCGGCGGCCCCTTTTTCGGAGGTTTTCAAATCGGGCGCATACCGCTGAATGATGTCCAGACCGATGCGGGCGCGGCGTACCCGCTCCTTGCACAAGCTGATCGACGTTTGTTCCAAATGGGTGCCGGAGGGGTAAATGTTGGGCGAGTTGCGCAGGCCGAATTTGATGTAGACAGGAGCCGCCACCCGGATGATTTCCGGGATGTCGTAGTGGCGGATAAACCCGCCCATGTCGTCCGGCGCTTCCACGTAGATATCAATCGGGATGTCGACGGCTTGCCGAATCGCCGCCAGGCGCGGCAGCGAAAGGTCGGTCGGTACGTTGTACGTGCCGGCGCCGATTTGTTCCATCAGCCGGATCGATACGGGATTCGCCTGCCCCATCTGAACGGAAATTTTTACGAGCAGGTCGGCGGGCAGCTCGCCCATTTTCTTGAACTCGTTGACCAGCCACAACAGCCCCTCGTCCGCCACCAGAATGCTGCGGATTCCCGCCTGGCAGGCCCGCTTGATGTCTTCGATCGAATAAACCAGTTGATCCATCCCCTGTACCCGCAGTCCGGCAATTTTTCCCGCGCTGGCCCAGGTCATCGGCGTAATGTCCCAGGTGCCGCGCGGGCCGACAAACAGGCTCACCTCCAGGTTTTCCCGACGACCGATGGCCGCCATCTGCTCAAGCTCGCGATCGGTCAGGAGCATGATGCCGCTGCCCTGCGAGATTCGGTGAATCGTCACCCCGTACGTTTCACACGCTTCCAGCACCGCTTCAAAAGAGGCAGGCCCTTCCACGCTGGGAATTTCCACGCGGTACTGCGCTCCGTCCGGAAATGTTTTCGCAGAGCTGGGCAGATCGTGACAATCGCCTGCCGGAAAGCCCAATTTCTCGATCACCGCACGAGTTTGTTTCAACTCTGCCTCCACCCTTTCTCTTCTATTTCTTCCGTGTTCCATAGGCGACGTCCGCGGTGTAGTCCAGGACGGCTTCCTCGAACACGCTGAGCGGAACCACGCCGTGTGCCGCGTCGGTGTGGCCCGTCATGCGATTGCTGGCCGCCACCTGCCTTTGCCGCGTCCGGATGGTGGCAAGCCGCCTGTCGGCCAGTGCCGCCCGTTCCGCTTTGACCTCCTCAAAGGAAAACTGGAGTCTGCCGCTGCAAAATGCCGCTTGATTGACAAAGTGGATCTGCCGGTCACGCAGATTAAGGTACAGGAGATCTCCCGTCTCCAGGTACAGGATGCCTCCGCCCAGGCTGGCTTCCGGGGTCATGTGCCCGATCGCCGCTCCGTAGGTGACCCCGGAATAGCGTCCGTCGCTGATCAGCGTGGCCAGACGTTTCAGGTTGCGGTTGGCGTTGATGTGCTGCATCGGCGTGAACATCTCGGGCATCCCGAACGCAACCGGCCCCTGCCCGGAGATGACGACGGCGATTTTCAGCACCCCCTCCTCCACCATTCGGTCAAACAGCGCGTCGTAGTCGAGCGCCTGCCAGTCTTCCAAGCGGTGAGGCGCATTGTGTCGAAGCACGGCCCGCAGGTTTTCCTCCGCGAAGCGTTTCGCTCGCTTCACCGTTTCCAGCAAATGCGAATCCAGCAGGCTGCGGTTGGCGTCATCCTCGTTCTCGTAATAGAGGACAAAGGCCACTTTCTTGTCAAACTCGTCGAGCTGGGCCGTCGTCATGCCGCTGATTTTCACGACGGCCGATTCAAAAAAGTTGCCGGTGAGCACATCCACCCCGCTGAACGGACGGCGCGGTCGGGAGAGAATGATCGGATTGTCCTTGACGTGTTCCGCCGACAGGCGCGCCTGGTCGGCCAGCCGTTCACGCCACGTCGTTCCCGTCACCGTAGGCGCATCCACGTCCATCGGCACGCCGTTTTGCATCAGCTCGTAAAACAGCGTCTCCATCCCGCGGATGCTGCCGCTGCAGCACTGCACCGCCAGGGCGAAAATGTCGCGCCCCTGCGTCAAACTGTAATCAAACAGGTCGGGAACGGGATGTTCGTGGTGAATCCGGTCCAGATCCCACAGACTGAACCTGTAACCGCCGTACAGCATGGCCGCTACCAGGTGCATCATCAGGTTGGTCGATCCGCCCGACGCGCTGTGAATCCGGATCGCGTTTTTGATGTTGGCCGCCATCAGATTGGCCACGCCAAACACCGGGTTGTTGATCATCAGGGCGAGGCTGTCCACGGCCTGGTTTACCTGCTCCTGACTGGGCGGAGCGGTCAACAGCTCCACGGCCGGATGAACCAATCCCAGGCCGGCGACGAGATGGCGGGAGCTGTTGCCCGTGCCGTTGAAGGCGCAGACCCCGCCTTTTCCGTCACACGTGGCCACAGCCAGCCGCTTTTCGTACTCCTTGTGCGCCGCCCTGCTGATAATCCCCCTATCCACTGCGCGTTCCAGCACGCCTTGAAACGCGGTGTTGGAGGAACACTGCAAAATGTAGGCCATCGCATCGCGCAAATCGTGCGCGATGTCGGGCGCTCCCCGCTCTTCCGCCGCTGCGGCCACCTGCTCCAATTCGGCATACAGCTCGGCCGGGATCGTGCCCCCCTGCAGGACGTGCGCAGGCGCGAAGGTGGCAAAGAACGGCGCCTCTCCGCGGTAGCGGCGAATCCGGTCGAGATGGGCCAGCGCACTGACCACTCCAAGCGGCTGTTTATCGCAGCCCTGGATGACGAACGCCCCGTGGTAGCTGTGCGCCTCGATCTGGTTGACCACCATCTGGGCAACCGCGTTGCGGCTTTGCAGCGAATAGCTCATACCTTGATTGCTCTGCGCGGTGCCGTCGCACATCACCGGCGTGGAAAAGGCAAACGGCACGCCGCCGTTTTGCCAGATGCGGATGGCTGCGCGGGCGGTCGTCACACTATCCATGATGTGGGCCGGATGGTCTGGAGAACCGCCGATGATCGCAATGCGGGGCGCGTTTTCCTCCAGGCGGTTGTAGATTTCCTCCAGCGTCCAGTCCGGGGCCGGCCCGTCATAGGCGGAACCGAGCACTTGTTTCGAGCGGTCGAGCAGTCCTGCGACGCAAATCGGTTCGTTCGCTTTTCCTTGCACATTGTCCCGATAGGGGTTGGTTTGATTGTGGATCGGCGGAAATCGACGAGACATGGAATGGACCCCCTCCTTGCGATATGCGAATCGTTCTACCATTCGGCCACACTGCCGTCTTCATGGCGCCACACGGGGTTTTTCCAGTTGTGCCCCCTGCGCGCCGCTTCTTCCACCTTTTCCTCGTTGATGTCGACCCCCAAACCGGGGCCGCGGGGAATCTCCACATAGCCGTCCTTGTACGTAAACACGCTCGGATCAAGCAGATAGTCGAGCAGATCGCTTCCCCGGTTGTAGTGGATTCCCAGGCTTTGCTCCTGAATGACGGCGTTTGGCGTACAAGCGTCCACCTGCAGCGAAGCAGCCAGAGCGATGGGACCGAGCGGGCAGTGCGGCGCGACGGCTACGTCAAACGCTTCCGCCATCGCGGCGATCTTTTTCACCTCGAGGATGCCGCCGGCGTGGGACAGATCGGGTTGGATGATGTCCACGCAGCCGTCCAGCAGCAGCTGCTTGAATCCCCAGCGGGTGTATTGGCGTTCGCCCGTGGCGATCGGAATGGTGGTGTGGCGAGCGATTTCGCGAAGCGCTTCGTTGTTCTCCGGCAGCACCGGTTCCTCCAAAAACATCGGACGGTACGGCTCCAGTTCCTTGGCCAGCACTTTCGCCATCGCCTTGTGGACGCGGCCGTGGAAGTCGATGCCGATGCCCACGTCCCTGCCGACCGCTTCCCGTACGGCGGCGATGCGGTCAACCACCGCCTCCACCTTGGAAAAGGAATCGATGTAGTTCATTTCCTCGGTGGCGTTCATCTTGACCGCGGTATATCCCGCTTCCATTTTTTCCTTTGCCGCTGCCGCCACGTCGCGGGGACGGTCTCCGCCGATCCACGAGTAGACGCGTATCTTGTCACGTGCGGCCCCGCCGAGCATCTGATAGACGGGCATGTTGTAGTACTTTCCGGCGATGTCCCACAGCGCCTGCTCGATCCCGGAGATGGCGCTGGTCAGGATCGGACCGCCGCGATAAAAGCCTCCGCGGTACAGCGTCTGCCAGTGGTCTTCGATCCGCAGCGGCGATTGGCCGATCAGGTAGTCGCTCAGCTCGCGGACGCACGCTTCCACCGTGCCCGCCCTGCCTTCCACAATCGGCTCCCCCCAGCCCGCGATTCCTTCGTCGGTTTCCACCTTCAGAAACAGCCATCGGGGTTCCACCCGATACAGCTTGAAGGCCGTGATCTTCAATCCGTTCACCTGCTTTCACGGATAATGGCCCGAAAAGTCCATCGGCAGCGGCTCGGTCACGATCTCGATATCGTCCCGCTTCCTCGCCTCGTGCAGCAGACTTTCGGAAATCCAGATGTCCTTCAGATGCAGCGTATTTTTGATGCGCACCAGCCGGACACGGGTCAAGTCAAAGGCGTTGCACGTTTTGATCGCCGCTTTGACTGCCAGCTCTCCGGTATCGAGAAACATCGGCAGCTTGACCGTCCCGACAACGGTGCTGGTCAAGGCGTTGGCGTACCCTTTTTCCCAGTCGATCGACTCAAACACGTCTCGCGTGGTGATGTCGGCCAGCCCGATCCCGTTGGCGTTGCCGTGCGTTTTTTCGGTCAAGCGGAGTACGACCGTTCGCGCCGCCTCCACGCCGCCGCTGGCATACGGCGTGCCATAACGGCCGGTGATGTTCGGGTCCATCCCGTCCCCGGAAATGTCCTTGCCGATCTCGTCGACCACCAGCACATCCAGCGGCGTAAAGGCGATTTTCGGCATCAGCGCCTTTGCCTCCACCAACAGCTTCGGTTCCTCATCCACCAGCTTTTCCGCCGGGATGGCCACGATTTTCGCCGGACGGTCGTAGGCGTTCTCGATCGTACCGACACCGAAGACGATCGGCGCCCTGGCGATCACCATTTTGGCCATCTCCAGCACGTGCTCGGCCATGTACTTGAAGCTGTAGGCGTGCGCGGCCTCCGCTCCCTTTTGCTTGCCGAGACCGATCGTGATCATTTTCAGCAAACCGCTCTCCACCGGACCCCGAAACGCGGTGTGCGGCTTGATCCGGTTGATCACCACGATCTTATCCGCCTGATACGCGTGCTTGTCGGTGTAGACCGGCAGGCCGTTCGGCAGTCTGCCCACTTCCACCACGTCCATGCTGGAGACGATCGGAGCCCCGACAAACGCTTCCGTGACGCCGAGGGATTCCAGCACCTCCCGTTGTCCCTCCGCCGTCGCTCCCCCGTGGCTGCCCATCGCGGGGACGAGAAACGGTTGACCGCCGACCGCCGCGATCGCCCTCACCACTTCCCTGGCAATCGTGGGGATGTCCGCCACGCCTCTGCTCCCGACGGCAATGGCCACCCGATCCCCCGGAGAGATCCGCGGCAGCACACCCGCTTCCGCGATCGCCCGGCGAACCGCAGACGCCACATCGTCAATCTCCGGCGCGTGAAAGTGCTGCCGAACCTTGACCATCCGGGGAAGCGGGATATCGCGGAGCAGCTCTTCCAAGATCCCCATGGCCGTTCCCCCTTTACTGTCTCGCCTTTTCTACCTGGTCGTACATCTCCTTGACGAGATCCTCGCCAAATTCCTTCGCAAACTTGTCGATCACCGGCTTGATGATTGCCTGCATGTTCGCCCGCTCTTCCTCGGACACCTCATTGACCTCCATGCCGGCGTTCTTCAGCTCTTCCAACGCCTTCCGGTTTTCCGCCCGGTTCAACTCGCGCTGGTAGATGCCCGCCTCGACGGCCGCTTCCTTCAAAATCTGCTGCTCTTCCGGGGACAGCTTATCCCAGAACTTCTTGCTTACGAGGAAGACAAACGGCGTATACACGTGCTTCGTCACGCTTAGATACTGCTGCACTTCGTTGAATTTGCTCGTCTTGATCGTTGCCAGCGGATTTTCCTGACCGTCCACGGTTTTGCTCTCCAACGCGCTGAATACTTCCGAGAACGCCATCGGCGTGGGGTTGGCTCCCAGCGCCTGGAACGCTTCGAGGTGAACCTGGTTCTGCATCGTGCGAATCTTCAGACCCTTGAAGTCTTCCGCTTTCGCAACCGGATGCTTGCTGTTGGTCAGATTGCGAAACCCGTTTTCCCAATAGCCCAACCCGATCAGGTTGTGTTCCGGCAGTTTCTCCAGCAGTTTTTGGCCGAGCGGACCGTCCAGCACCGCGTCCGCCTCCTTCTCGTCGTGAAACACAAACGGAAAGTCAAAAATCCCGAATTCCTTGATCATGCCTACCAGCGGCGACGTGGACGGAATCGTAATCTCCTGCAGTCCGCCCTGCAGCGCCTCCGTCATTTTTTTGTCGTCGCCGAGCTGCGCGTCGTAAAAGGGCTGCACCTTCAGCTTTCCGCCGCTCTTCTGGTTGACGAGCTCGGCGAATTTCTTCAATCCTTTCCCTTCCGGATGATCCTGGTTCAATCCGATCCCCGCTTTGATGGTCCGCTCCTGAATCCCGCTGGCCGCCGGTTGTGCAGAGGAGGCGGAACTGCCTCCGCCGCACCCGGCCAACAGCAGCAGCGCCGGCACGGTACAGCAGATGACCGCGTGTTTCATCCATGTTTTCATTCACACATGTCCCCTTTCTTTCTGATCCATCGCTTACACATAGGCCGCATAGCGGTTCTGCGGACAGCTCTCTTTCAAGCGGACCTTCTCTTTTACCTGCGTGTTGACCAGGTATTTCGGATACTCTCCGTGCAGCAGAACATCGACGACCCCCATCGCTGCCTTCGTCCTCATTTCCGCGGCAGCTTCCTCCGAATACCAGGCGACATGCGGGGTGAGAATCACCTGTTCCATCGTCAGCAGGGGATTGTCCGGGGAGATCGGCTCCCGCTCGACCACGTCAAGAGCGGCTCCGGCAATCCGGCCTGTGCGCAGGGCTTCGATCAGCGCGCGTTCGTCAATTACCGGCCCGCGCGACGTGTTGATCACGACCGCGCTCGGTTTCATGGCGTCAAACTGCTCGCTGCCCACCATTCCTTCCGTCGCTTGGGTCAGCGGCGCATGGACGGAGATGAAATCGGCCTCCCGGCACAGCTCGTCAAGGGAGACGAGCTGCACTCCCTTTTCCTGCGCCAGCGCTTCCGGCACGAACGGATCGTGGGCGATCACGCGCAACCCGAGCGGCTTCACTTTCTCCGCCAGCGCCTGCGGAATCTTTCCGAACCCGATCAAGCCGAGCACTTTGCCGCGCAGACGGCTGATCGGCTGCGTCACCTTGAAATCCCAGACGCCGCTTTTTACATGGTGATTGGCGACAACCACCTTGCGCGTCCAGGCGAGCAGCAAGGCGAGGGCGTGATCGGCCACTTCGTCCATGCAGTAATCGGGCACGTTGGCCACACAGATTCCTTTTTCCGTCGCCGCCTCGAGATCCACCGTGTTGACCCCCACGCCGTACCGGGTGATCACCCGGCATTTCTCCAGGCTGTCGATCACCTTTCTCGTGATCGGCGCGTACTGGTTGATCAGCGCGTCAGCATCGCGGCATGCCGCGATCACCTCTTCCTCCGTGCGGCACTGCGCCGGCACCAGCTCGATCCGCTCGCGGTCCAGCACCTGTTCTTCATACCGCAAATCGGCGTACTCCCAATCGGTCACGACGACTTTCCACTTTTGCATGTTCGCTCCTCCTTACGTCAACCACTCTAACGGAACAGTCACGATCGCAGGGAACAGAATCAGCAGGACGAGAATCACGATCTCGACCAGCAAAAACGGCCAGACGCCTTTCATGATGTCTTCCATGCCGATCTTCCCGACCCCGCAGGCGACGTTGAGCACGGTGCCGACGGGAGGGGTCAGCAGGCCGATGCAGTTGTTCAGGATAAACAGGACGCCGAAGTAGATCGGATCGATCCCGGCCTGTTCGATCACAGGCATCAGCACCGGCGTCAGGATCAAAATGGTCGGGGTCAGGTCCATGGCTGTGCCCACCAGCAGGACCAGCACGTTGATCACAACCAGCAGAAGCAGCGGATTGTCGACCAGCGGCCCCAGCATGTCGGTCAGCGTCGCCGGGATATTGGCCACCGTGATCAACCAGGCGGACACCATCGCCGCTGCGGCGAGAAACATCACGACGCTGGTCGTCTTGGCGGAGGCCACCAGGATCTCGTACAGTTGGGTCACCTTCAACTCCCGGTAGACGACCAACCCGACGAACAGGGCGTAAAATGCGGCTACGACCGCAGCTTCCGTCGGTGTAAACACGCCTCCGCGAAGCCCCCCGACTATGATCAGCGGCAGCAGGAGTGCCCAGATGGCTCCTTTGGTCGCGGCCAGCATTTCTTTCAGCGACCGGCGAGGGTATGTCTCAAACCGGCCTTTTCTGACCATCGCCCACCAGGCGATCATCAAGCCGACGCCGATGAGCAGACCCGGCACAATTCCCGCCATGAACAGTTTGGTAATGGAGAGGCCGCTGGTCACGCCGAAGATGATCATCGGAATGCTGGGAGGAATGATGGGTGCGATAATCCCCCCTGCCGCGATTAACCCGGTGGAGCGGTTGCGGTCGTACCCCGCCTTTACCATCATCGGGATCAGGATCGCCCCGAGTGCGGCCGTGTCGGCCACGGCGGAACCGGACAGCCCGGCAAACAGGATGCCTGCCAGAATCGCCACGTAGCCCAATCCGCCGCGGATGTGGCCGACAAGCGCCAGCGCAAACTGGATGATGCGCTTGGAGATGCCCCCGGCGTTCATCAATTCCCCGGCGAGGATGAAAAACGGAATCGCCATCAGCGGAAAGTTGTCCGCGCCGTTGATCAGGTTTTGCGCGACGATTTGGCTGTCAAAGATGTCGAGGTAAATCATCAGGGCGACGCCGCTGAAGAGCAGGGCAAACGCAATCGGCATCCCCAGCGCCATCACTCCCAACAGAGACCCGAGAAACACGCCCAGCGTCATTTACCAGCCACCTCCGGCACCGCCTGCTGCTGACTCGACACCAGCAGTTCCTCTTCCGATTCCCGCGCGCGGATAAATTCTTCGACGGAACGCTTGCCAAACAGCACCCGGTACAGATTGAACGCGATGATGATCGCCATGCAGATGCTCATGACAATCCCGATGCCGTACACACACGCGAGCGGCAATCCCGTCGCCGGGGCCATGCTGTCCATGTTGATCAGCGTCATCTTCCAACTGCCGTCCAGCACCAGCCACAGCACGTAGAGCACGATCCCGTTGGTCAGCACAAAAACCGCTTTTTTCATCCGGGGCGACAGTTTCTTCACAAACATGTCGATCCCCAAATGCTCATTGTCTTTCAACGCACTGATCGCCCCCAAAAACGTCATCCAGACAAACAGGAAGCGCGACATTTCTTCGGACCAGGTAATTCCCGAATTGAACAGATACCGCAGCACGACGTTGCCGAAAACGAGAATGGCCATAAATGCCAGCGAAACCGCAGTGACGCCATTCAGCACCCGATTCAGCATGTGCAGGACTTTTTCCACAACATCTCCTCCCTTCTTGTCAACCTTCCCGATCTACTTGGCGGCCGCCTTGATCTTCTCCACCATGTCCTTTGCCCACGGATACTTCTGGAAGATCTCGTCATAGAGCGGCTGAGCCGCGGCTTCCATCGCCTGCCGGAACGAATCGTCAGGCGTCGTGAATCGGATACCGTTCTCCTGGAGAAATTTCTTGTCCGCTTCGTAGCTCTTTTCCATAAGCTCCCACTCGTAGTCGGCCGATTCTTTCGCGGCCTGCTCGATGATCTGCCGCTGCTCGGGAGTCAGTTCGTTCCACAGTTTCGCGTTGATGATATACAGGTTGGGGCTGAACATGTGGCGGGACTCCAGCACATCCGACTGAACTTCATACCAGCCCGACGCTCTCAGGGTGGCGATCGGGTTGTCCTGCCCGTCGACCACTTTTTGCTCCAGTGCCGTAAACACTTCGGAGATGGGCATCGGCGTCACATTGGCCCCCAGCAGTTGGCCCAGCGTAATGTAGTTGGGGATGTTGGGCATGCGCAGACGCAGTCCTTTGAAATCTTCGAGTTTGGTGATCGTTCGGTTGCTGGAAACCATCCGGAAACCGTTGGCGCTCCATGCCAGCGGATGCACGCCGTGTTTGCTTTCCAGTTCTTCCGTCATCTCTTTGCCGATCGGGCCGGTAAAGACAGCTTTGGCATGGGCAAAATCCTTGAACAGGAACGGCCACTCACCGACAGCCATCTTGGGAATGTCGGCCTGCATGATCAATCCCGGTATGCCCATTTCGATGGTGCCGTTGCGCACCCCGTCGTAAAATTCCTTCTCCGCCCCCAGCTTGCTGTTGTCGTAGATTTGCACCTTCAGCGTGCCGCCCGACTTCTCTTCCACCATCGGTTTGAACTTTTCCCGCAGGGCCACGTTCTGCGGATGGTCGGTCGCGAAGTAGTTGGCCACTTTCAACGTGTGCGTCTTGGCTCCGCTCCCTGCGCCCGGCGAACCGCTGCCGGCCGTTTGCTGCCCTCCGCATCCGGAGAGCAGCACCGCCGCCGACAGGATGAGACTGGACAGGATCAACAGATGTTTTTTCACTTGGCATCCCACCTTGCATCCCATGTTCGATATGACAAAACTGAGTTTTATCATTTGTGTACAACCCGGCCATTCCTCGCACGTATCCACGCCTTTATTCGGTGACGAGATTGGGCGGTCGTTTCCCGTGCACGGCGGCGACGAGATTCTGCGCCGCCAGCATCGCCATGGCCAACCTCGTCTCGCGTGTGGCCGATCCGATATGCGGCAGTGTCACAACATTGGGCATGCGAAGCAGCGGATTGTAGGGCGGTGTCGGTTCCTCTTCAAACACGTCGAGTCCTGCGCCCCAGATCCGTTTCTCCTGCAGCGCTTCGATCAAAGCCGCCTCGTCTACCGTCTTGCCGCGCGACGTGTTGATGAAGATCGCAGTCGGTTTCATCAGGGCGAACTGCTCGCGGCCCATCATGCGCGTCGTCTTCTCGGTCAGCGGGACCATCAGGAGGACGAAATCGGACTGCCGCAGGAGGTCTTCCAGGGAACGGTAGGTGATCCCCAGCGTTTGCTCCGCTTCCGGCTTTCGTCTGCGATTGTGGTACAGCACATTCATGCGAAAGCCGTACACGGCCCGTCTGGCGATCGCTTCGCCGATTCGGCCCAGGCCGATGATGCCAAGCGTTTTGCCGTGCACATCCAGTCCGAAGAGCCACTCGTCGTGTTTCCTCTCCCATCTGCCGGCCTTGACGTGCCGATCCAGCTCGGGGATTCGGCGGGCAGCGGACAGGATCAGCGCAAAAGCCAGATCGGCCACCGTCTCGTCCAGTACGTGCGGCGTGTTCGTCCCCATCACGTGACGCCGTTTCATCGCCTCCAGGTCAAAATTGTTGTAGCCGACGGAGATATTGCTGACGACTTTCAGCTTGGGCGCATGCTCCAACAGTTCGCTGTCGATCCGCCCGCCGACCGTCAACAGCCCTTCCGCATCGGCAATCTCCCGCAGCAGTTCCCCGCGGGGAATCGGTGCGTCCCCCTCCCACTTTCGGTATTCGCAGCGCTCCGCCAGATACGCTTCCACTTCCGCCGGGATCGGCGCAGCCACATACACGTACGGCTTCATGTCCATCCTCCTCACACGGTGTTCGCAAATTGTCGGTCAGGCCTGTTTTTCCTCAATTGGATTCTTCACGATCAACCAGTAACACAAGGCTGCGCATCCGGCGATCAATCCTCCCGATACAAAGGCGAGCACATACGAACCGGTCGTATCGACAATCATTCCGGCGACGACCGGTGAGAACGCGCCGCCAAAATAACCGCCAAAGTTTTGAATGGATCCGACCGACGCCACCATCGACGGAGGTGCGATGTCTCCGGCAAGCGCCCACGCACTGCCGGTAATCGCCGAGATAAAGCAGAGCGCCAGCGTCATCAGCGTAAGCGTTATCACAATGCCGTGCACAAAGGGAATGATCACGACGACGACGGCGGCAGCCAGCGCGCAAATGCCAATCAGCATCCGTTTTGCGTGAATCGGCGCGGCGATTCCCTTGTCCGCCAGTTTCTTCGTCAGATACCCGCCGAAGATATTGCCGAAGATGCCGCCGATCCACGGAATGCTGGCGTATATCCCCAGTTCTTTCAGTGAGATATGGTGAACTTCGACCAGATAGAGTGGGAGGAAGATGAGAAAGATGTTCCAGATCCAGATGGTGCAGAAAAAGCCGAGAATCATGCCCCACACGCTTCTGTATGTAAACAAGGTGCGCCATTTGATGCTGGATTGCTGGATGCCCTGCTCGGTTCCGGCCCCGTCCGCCTGGATGTAGGCCCGTTCTTCAGGGGACAGTTTGCGGCTTTTCTCCGGATTTTTGTAAAAGATGAGGAAGAAGATCACAAACACGATGCCGATCAAGCCCGTGATGTAAAACAGCGCCCGCCAACCGAAGCTGATCAGCAGGAACACGAGGATCGGAGGAGCAATCGCCGGACCCCATTTGGACGAGGAGTCCCAAATCCCTGTAGCCAAGCCCCGTTCTTTTTTCGGGAACCAGTACGACGTGATCTTGGCCGCCGTCGGGAAACAGGGAGCTTCTCCTATGCCGAGCAGGAGGCGGGCGCCAATCAGGGAAGACATTTTGCTCACGGCACCCGTCATGAACGTCGCGAGACTCCACCAGATCACGGCGATGGAATACACTTTTTTGGCTCCAAACCGGTCAATCAGCCATCCCGAAGGAAGCTGCATCAGCGCGTACGACCAGGAAAACACCGTTCCCAGGAGCCCGATATCCGTTTTGCTCAGCCCCAGTTCCTTCATCATTTCCGGCGCGGCGATGGACAAGTTGGCCCTGTCCAGATAATTGATGATCCCGCCGATCAACAACCACATCACGACCGTCCAGCGAACATTGTGCCTGGCCTGCAGGGAATGTTCTTCTTTTGGCGACAAGAGCGGCGAACTCATGGGGCATCCTCCTCAGTAATGGGATTTTGTTTTATAATATAAAACTTTGTTTTACAATATTGGCACATTGCAGGCACAGCATCCTGTCCGCAGACAGCCGTGAGCGCACTAATTGAAAGCGCTGTCATTATAGAGGAAACGGGTAACCTTGCGCACGCGGCCGCACCGGTTCTGTTTTATCATGTAAAACTGTGTTTTTCTTTCAGTTTATTCGATATTTTCTGTTAATACATATACTATCGGCCTCCCGAGATGATGTCAATGAATTTTTTTCCTTTTCTTCAGCTCTTTCTGCCGCGGGCCTGGAGAATCCGGCTGGCTTCCCTGATATGGACAGCCGGATTCACTCCAAGCGGCATGCCGCATGACACTCAGCCGTGAAGCAGCGGCATCCTGATCCGAAAGACAGCACCCGTCCTCCCATTCCCTGCCTCGATGGTGCCGCCCGATCGTTCGACAATCGCTCTGGAAATGGCCAGCCCCAGACCGGTTTCCCCGTTTTTCCCCTTCACGAAGCGATGGAACAAGTTGGGGAGCAGGTCGTCCGGGATTCCTTCTCCGTCGTCGATGATGTCGATCAGCACGTGCCGGTTTTTTTCCTCGATGCTGATCTCGATGTGTTCCCGTGCATGCCGCACTGCGTTTCCCAGGATGTTCAGCACGGCTTGCAGAAATTTCTCGCTGTCGACGTTGATCCGGGGATTCGCTGCGCCGCACCTCACAGCAATGTCCACGCCGTTTTGCATCATCAGCGGATGCAGCCGCTCCACCGCTTGATGCACCAGTTCCAGAACGGAGACTTCGGACGGATGGAACAGATCTTCTTCACTTTCCAACTTGGCGAGAAGAATCATTTCCGTCACGATGTTTTTCAATCGCGTGGTCTCTTTCACGATCACATCCAGTCCCTGGCGTGCGGATTCCCCTGTAAAGACGCCATCCCGTATGCCCTCCGCGTACCCTTGAATCGACATGAGCGGTGTCTTCAATTCATGCGAGGCGTTTTGAAAGAACTGCTTTTGGCTGCTGTGAAACCGATCCAATTCCTGCGCCATAAAATACACGCTCTTGGTAACCTCGGCGATCTCCCCGCTGGCCGGAATCATTTCCACCTCGGAAAATCGGCGGCGCTGCACTTTCTTGATCTCCTCCGTCAGCCTGCTCAGGGGGGTGACCAGGCTCCGCGTGATGAAAAAGCTGAGGATGATGGCGCATATCGCCCCGAGCAGCAGACTTGCCATGATATTGCCGGTCAGTTCCATCCGCATGTCCTTTAGGCCGCGAACCGGCGTTGCCAGCAGCAGCCTCTGGTTCGCGCCGTTATTCAAGGGAATCGTCACCACGATATAGTCATCGCTGCCAATCATCCAAATGTTTTTATCCTGTCTCTTCTTCGCCTTCCGTTCCAACTGATCGATCCATTGATCCAGACTGGCCGACGGAAGCGTGGTGTACAGCACTTTTTTTCGTCTCCCGAGGAGCAGGATCTCCACCTTTCGATTGGAGACAACCAACCTGCTCAGCTCCTGGATCTCTTCCGGCTTGATCGTTTCGCCGGATGCTTTCACCTTTTCGATCCACACCTGGCCTTTCAAGGCAAGCTCTCTTCTTTGCTGCTCAATCAGGTTTTCCAGGAGGAACGAATTGATCAGGTAAGCGGATACCCCAGTTACCACAATCAGCAAGAGGCCAAACGCAAGCGTGATCCGGTACAGCAGTTTCATTTTGCCTGCTCCTGTTGATCCCGCAGACGGTATCCAAATCCCCAGACCGTGTCCAGTGGAATCCCGTCCAATTTTTTGCGCACCCGTCTCACCAGGTCATCGACGACGCGATCACTGCCGAAATAGTCGTCTCCCCACACCAGCGCAAGCAATTCTTCCCGGGAAAACGCGCGATTGGGATGGTCGGCAAAGAGTCGCAGCAGTTGAAACTCTTTAACCGTCACCTCCACTTCTTTTCCCTGCCAATAGACACGCCGTTTTTCCGTATCAAGCAGAAGAGCAGGAACCTCTCCCCTGTCTGCGGCAGCCTCCTTGTCCTCATTCGGCGCTGTCGTCGAACGATTTCTCATGTATTCCCAGCGGCGCAGGGATCGGTTTACCCTGGCCACCAGCTCGCGCGGACTGAACGGCTTGGTCAGGTAGTCATCGCTGCCCAATTCCAGTCCGAGAATTTTGTCTACCTCTTCGTCCCGTGCGGAAATCATGATGATCGGGGTTTCCGTCTCCCTTCGGATGCGGCGGCAAAATTCATACCCGTTCATACCCGGCAGCATGATATCCAGCACCCAAAGATCGGGCGGACGGGTTTCCCACAGACGAAGCGCCTCTTCTGCCGTCTCCAGTCCGACTGTCTGGTATCCTTCTTTTTGCAGATACGCCTCGACGATCTGGCGAATGTTGGCATCATCATCCACAATGGCAATTTGGTAGGGTTTCATGCGACTTCCTCCGCCATCTGATAGATTCACCAGCTATTGTACATTAAAATTGGGAAGGAACCGACAAAACCGGACGTTTTCCCATACATCCCACACTTTTCCCATACTTTCTTTTGGGAAAAGGCAAACCGGTTCCGCGGTACCGGAACCGGTGTCACATGCATACAGACGGGTACACCTATTTTAGAATCTCATAGATTGCCTGTTTCTGAGACAAAATCTCTGTTTTCACGGCGTTCAACTGCTCGAGAAGATCGGCTGCATCTCCCAGGGCGTCTTTCCATTCCGCTTCCTGGCCGTTCTTGTAAGCCTCTTTTGCGTTCTTCATCGTCTCTTTTATGTCGGTACGGAGTTCGACAACCTTTTGGTGATTCGCCTTCTTCTCTTCCCGGATCGGCTTCACTTGGGATTTCGTCTCCTTCAAAGCGCTGCGCAGCTCTTTGACCTGCTCCCACTGCGATTGGATCGGGGCCAGCTTCGCTTCAATCGCTTGATGGTTTGCCTCCCATTCCGCTTTGATCTCGCGAATCCGCTCCTCATCTTTTGCTTGCTTGGCCTCTTTCAGTGCGGCTACGAGTTGTTTGTTTTCTTCCCGCAGCGGCTTGATTTCGTTCATTACGCGTTTCACGGTGTCCCATACCTCTTGGGGAACGCCGCTCCGCAGGGCTTCCCACGCCGCCCGGTTCTGCTCCCCTTGGGCCTTGAGCTGGGCGTTCAACTGCTTGCGCTGTTCCTGCAGCGTTTGAATCGCCTGGTATTCCGGGGTTTGCTTCCATTTTGGCTGCGCATCCGACTGCTCTTCCGCATGGATGATCCCCACCCCATAGACCAGCAAACTGGTCGTGAGCAGCGATACGGAAAGGATTTTTTTCATCATCATCCACACTCCTTTGGTTTGATCTTGCCTTGCACGTCCGATTGTAGGGAAAGAATGCCGGGAAAATTCGGAAAAACGATGGAAAAATCGTGAAAAGAGTATGGGCCGTTCATCGCTGGAGAACCCGCCACACAGGCAAAATCGACCATCAAATCCCCTTCCCTGTGATATGATGGGGTCACACGCAGTCGTTTTGGGAAAGGAGTCCGCGATCCATGTATGTGGTAACCGCCGAAGAGATGCAAAAGATGGACCGGCATGTAATCGACGTGATCGGCATTCCGGCCGCCGTGCTGATGGAAAACGCGGGCAGCGCCATCGCCCGCGATGTCCAGGAGTATTCCCGCACCCACGGGATGGACAAAGGGAAACGACCACCCCGCTGGGCGATCCTCGTCGGAAAAGGGAACAACGGCGGCGACGGACTGGTGGCGGCGCGGCATCTGATGGAAAGCGGCGTAGACGTCACCCTCCTTTTCGCACAATCGCCGGAACAGTTGACAGGGGAGGCCGCGCGGCAGCAGGAAATCGCGCGGCGATTGGGGATACCCGCCATCGTGTACGGCACTTCCCCTGTGGATTGGCGCTCATTTGACGGAATCGTCGACGCGCTGTTGGGGACGGGCAGCAAAGGCGCTCCGCGCGGCCCCTACGCGGATTTGATCCGGGAAGCGAACGCGAGCGGGCTGCCGATCATTTCCGCCGACATTCCCAGCGGTCTGGATGCGGATACCGGCGTGCCCCACGATCCCTGCATTCAGGCCGCGCGCACGGTGGCCCTCGCTTTTCTCAAACGGGGGCTGGTTCAGACAGGCGGCCTGGACAAGGCGGGAGAGGTCGTCGTACGCCCCATCGGCATCTGGCCGTCACTCGCCGACACATTCGGCGTCCAAACTTTCCTGCTCGGCGAACAATTGTTTCGCGAACGGTTCCGGCTGGACCTGCGATTGCCGCGTCAAGCCGACACCCACAAGGGAACCTACGGACACGTGCTTGTCGTGGCAGGCAGCCGAGAGATGAGCGGGGCAGGGCTGCTCTGCAGCAAAGCGGCGCTCCGGACAGGCAGCGGGCTGGTGACCTGGGTAATGCCCGACGCACTCCTCCCCGCGCTGATCGGACATGTGCCCGAAGTGATGCTGGCCGGGCTTCCCGGGGAGTGGAATCTGCCTGAAGCCCGGGAAAAGCTGATCGCGCTGGTCCGCAGCCGCAGCGTCACCGTCATCGGCCCGGGGCTGGGACGCTTTCCCGGCGATGCGGACTGGCTGCGCATGCTGTGGGAGGAGACGAACGGTCCGCTGGTCCTGGACGCCGACGCCTTGAACATGCTGGCTGACGCTGACCACTTCTCGTCTTGGCCGAAGCGCGAAACACCCACCATCCTGACCCCGCATCCCGGAGAGATGGCCCGACTTGCCAAAGTGGCGACAAGCGAGGTACAGCAGAACCGGATCGAGCTGGCCCGCTCCTACGCCCGCCGCCATCGGCTGACGCTGGTGCTGAAAGGAGCCGGTACGGTGGTCGCTACACCGGACGGCCGCGCGTACATAAACCCGACGGGCAACCCCGGCATGGCGACCGGCGGCGCTGGCGACGTCCTGGCCGGAATGATCGGCGGCCTGCTCGCTCAAGGACTGCCCGCCGACCACGCAGCCTGCCTCGCCGTCTGGCTCCACGGTTCCGCCGGTGATCGCGCCGCGGCCAAGCGGCCGTCGGGGTATTCGCTGATTGCGGGGGACATCCTTGAGGAATTGTAGCGGCTGACATGTGGAGAAGGGGGAATCATGCCCCCTTTTTCCCCTTTTCGACAAAACCAAAAGCCGGGAGGATCATACAAAATTTACAAAACGATATATTGTTGAAATTATTAGAATTTTGGTATAATAATGCTCAGTTCGTACATGTTCATTGGGGGGATAGTTATGACCAATCCGTATATAGCTATTCACTCAATCAGCAGCATCCACGAAGCATTGCAGAAGCTGGAAGAGGTGTGGAACCGCTTTGTTTTCGAAAAGCGCGAACCGCCAGACATGAGGATGAATGTGTACCAATCGTGGAAGCGCTGTCAAACCAAAGGCGTCAACCCTCTCCAAAAGCAGGCCTCCATCGTAATGACTGACGATGAATTGGTTGATTGGGTCAACCAGTCCCACCTCTCCCAGGTTTCCCTGCCCATCCTGCAGGATTTGGCTCGACAGATCGAAGGCACCCACTACCTCATCACCCTGTGCGACAACAAAGGAAGAATCATTCACGTCCAAGGAGAACAGCGGATCTTGCAGAAAGCGGAACGCATGAATTTTGTGCCCGGTTCTGACTGGAGCGAAGAATCGGCCGGAACCAATGCGATCGGGACCTGCATCGCGGCGAAACAGCCGATCCAGATTTTTGCCTATGAGCATTTTTGCGAAGGGGCCCACCCCTGGATCTGTTCAGCCGCCCCGGTTCAAGATCCGCTGACCGGCCAGTTGTTGGGTGTGATCGACTTGACCGGTCCCTGCGATTTGGCCCAACCCCATTCCCTGGGAACCGCGGTGATGACGGCGAAAACGATTGAACAGCAGTTTCGGGAGGCTGCCCTGGAAACGCGCCATTATCTGAAAGCCTGTTTCCTGCAGGCGGAGGAAAAGCGGAAGCACGCCCCGATGATCATGCTGGACGAAGCATTGCAAGTGGTTGCCGCAACGTCCAGCGCCCTGTCCCTGCTGCAGTTGGAAGACAGGCGGGCGTTTTGGGCACGATCCGACCTGTCTCCCCTGAAGTCCGCCTTGCTGACCCTCAACGACCCGCAAGCCGACGTCTATTTACCCGCACCGCAATTGACCATCTCCATCGAGAACGTGTACAAGGACCGCAAACGGGTCGGCTTCCTCCTTCATTTCCACAAATCGACGCACCATCGCCCATCCATTCCCGTGCCCGCCAATCATTGGGCGGACATCATCGGCGAATCAAGCGTATTGAACAACGTCGTTCTCAAGAGTCAAATCGTCGCGCCCACCAATGTCCCGGTTTTGATCACGGGAGAAAGCGGCACCGGCAAGGAACGGTTCGCCCGTGCGATCCACCTGGCCAGTCCGCGTCATCGCGCCCCTTTTCTCGCGATCAACTGCGGAGCCATTCCGAAAGAATTGATCGCCAGCGAATTGTTCGGATACGAGACCGGCACCTTTACAGGCGGCAATCCAAAAGGAAAAACGGGAAAATTTGAAGAAGCAAACGGCGGGACCATCTTCCTCGATGAAATCGGTGAAATGCCGCTGGATTTGCAGGTGTTCCTGCTGCGTGTGCTGCAGGAAAAGGAAATCGTCCGCCTCGGATCGTCCAAGCCCGTTTCCGTCGATGTGCGCATTATCGCCGCCACCAACCAGAATCTTGAGCAGCTTGTCAAGGACGGAAAATTCCGCTCCGACCTGTATTACCGGCTGAATGTGGTGCAGTTGGCGCTCCCTCCCCTGCGGGAGCGGGGTGACGATGTCCTTTTGTTGTGCAGCCACCTGATCCGAACATTTGCGCAAAAACACGGCAAGCGGGTGACCGCCGCAGATGATGAGGTGCTGGCGTTCCTTCGCAGCTACCATTGGCCGGGAAATATCCGGGAACTGGAAAACGCAATCGAGCACGCGGTTCTGTTTACCTCCGGGGAGCGCATTCACCTGTCCGATCTGCCCGGCTATTTGCTGCCGGCAAACGGGGTGAACCCGTCGACATCTCCCTTGGAGCAGGAAGAAAAACGGCTGCTCGCCCAATTGTTCCGGGAGACGAACGGAAACTTGTCGGAAATCGCCCGACGCTGCAACATCGCCCGCACCACCCTGTACCGGAAATTAAAGAAATACAACATGCTGTAAGCCTTGTACGCAAAAAGCGACGATCTTTGCGAAGATCGTCGCCTTTTGTCTGTTGCGCTATCCCACCTTCGGCTGGGGCACGGGACGTCCGAGCCATTCTTCATAAAACGCGTCGATGTCGGGCTCGAAATCCTTGATGACCGGATACCAGGGCGTCACGTTTTCCACTTCCAACTGCACGCCGCATGACGGGCAGTAGTATTCCCGGATCACCTGCCACTGCGGGTCGGGCGCCAGCAGTTTGGGATACAGTTCCTCCAGCTTCTCTTCCGTATCCCGGACGTAAATGAGCGCATGCAGTTTCCAGTTGTCCCGGTAGTCGCAGAATTCGTGGCCGCAATCGCACTTCACGATGCGGTCGCCGCTTTCTTTCTGCACGATGTACAAGTGCAGGCCGGCCGGGAGGAGAATCCGGTCTTCCCACGGCACCCGTTCCTGCAGGATGCCGAGATAGGTGTCAAACCGCTCGGGATCTTTAAAATGGGAGAGCATCTCCTTTAGTTTGAAAAAATCAATCGTGCCGTCGATCAGTTCTTCAATCGTACGCTTGTCGTATTTGGGCATGGCTCAACCTCCTTGGCTCCCCTGTCGCTATTGGATTTGATTGCGGGCCCCGAATACCGGGATGCCCAATTCGCTTTCCTTGATGATCCACTCTTCCGGCAGATCCCAGAACTCCTTGAACTGTTTGGTGAATTTCTCGCTGAGGGCAAAGCTGCCGGCGTACATGTGACGAACCTGAATGGCCGCCTGCTTGTTGAGAATGTTCTCCCTCTCCTGCTTCATCCATTCGCGCGTGGGTTTGCCGCGCTTGATCCGCTCTTTTCTGATTTCGGCCCGGCGCTGTTCGGTCTTCGCCTCATCGACCACCCAGCGGCCTTTCTGGTCCTGGGCGATGACGGCGCCGTACACTTTCTCCGCATAGGCCGGCAGCAGATGGCCTTCGTTCAGGTCGGTTTCGATCGCTTTCGGATTGCGTTCGAGCGGATCGCCAAAACCGGGGCCTCCCCGCAGGTAATTCAGATACAAGTCGTAATTGTCAAAAATCTCCTCGGTCGTGATCGCCTGCTTGTCGCGTTTGATTTCTTTGGCGGTGATCAGTTTTTCGTACTGCGGATTGCCGGGGTCCGGATCTCCTCCCAACGGCAGCGGCCGTTTCTTTTCGATCAGTTCCTTGATGTTGGTCCCGTGCGCTTCGAACCGGTACCCGGAAGCGGCCGGATAGCCGCCCATCAGGCCGCAATCGCTGGACATGTAGCCATTGCCCATGAAGAACATGGTCCAGTCCTTGGCTCCCCAGACCATCCGCAGGGTTTCGTACCCGTTTCCTCCCCGGTATTTTCCGTATCCGCCCGTGTTCGGCTTGATTGACCGTCCGAGGTACAAGAGCGGTTCGGCCAGCTCCCAGATTTCCATGTCCCCCATGTCGCCTTCGGGATTCCATACGGCGGCGGCGTGATCGATACCGTCCTTGACCGCACTCGCCCCGACGCCTTCTGCCGCCGATTCGAAGCTGTTGACCGCGTGGTTTTCATGAAACTGGTTGTACCCGCCGCCCTGCAGCCAGTTGCTGGTATTCGCGTTCCCCGCGTTCACTTCTTCCAGATAGCCGCGGGCAAAATAGGTCCGGCTCAGCGAACGCCACAGCGGGCTCCAGGCGGAAACGAGGAAATGCCAGGCGTAGCTGTGGGCGGTGCGGATGTCGTCGGGATTCAGCCAGGAGCCGTAGGGCAGGCCAAACCGGCTTGCATAATAGGCGCCGTCGTTGACCCGGTCGTTCGGGATCAAGGTTTGGGAGAGCATCACCCAGATCCCGCTGGTAATCGAGACCGGCGTCGCGTTGTAGCTGTGCCAGCCCCAGCGGTTGACCCCTTCAAAGTCGATTTCCAGTTTCCCGTCCTTGTGAATCGTCATCTCGGACGGGGCGTGCATGATGGTGTTTACCCGCGCATACGGCGGCACGTCCAGATTTTGATAGGGGACGTCAACGAACGAAACGCCGCGGTATGTGCCCGGAATGGTCATCGACTTCACCTGGTTGATGAACCCGCGCCGGCCGTCCTCGATCACTTCCCGGATAAACTGTTTGTACGTGTCAATGCCTTCCTCTTCGATGATCTGCAGCACCAGGTCGCGGATCATGTGGCAGCCGGCGACGCGGGTCCGTTCATCCAGCAGCCAGTATTTGGTCGTGCGGACGGAGCGCTGGCTTTCAATCAGCCAGTCTTTCAGCAGCGTGTCGTTTTTGCCGATTTTTCGGCAGGCCACCTGATAGCCGTCATCGTATCGCGTCACGGGCCCGACCGTCATGCTGCCGGGAGCGGTGGCCCCGACATCGATCACGTGGGTGACACCGCCCACCCAGCCGACCAGTTCGTGTCCCCAGAAAATCGGCACGATGGTGTGCACGTCGCACGGGTGTACGTTGCCGATCTGGCAGTCGTTGTTGCAGAAGATGTCGCCCGGTTCGATGCCCGGATTTTCCTCGTAGTCGTTTTTGATCATGTACTTGATCGCAGCGCCCATCGTTCCCACGTGGATGATGATGCCCGTCGAGGTCACGATGGAATCCGCTTCCGGCGTGTACAGGGTAAAACACAGTTCCCCTTCCTGTTCGACGATGGGGGAAGCGGCCACCCGCTTGGCCGTCTCGCGGGCATGAACCACACCTCCACGCAGTTTCGCGAATATTTTTTCGTACCGAATCGGCTCCGATTCCTTGAACGGCAGTTCCTTCAACCCGGCATAATGACCGGTTTCGCGGCTCAGCCGGTCAATTTCTTCCCTCATTTGTTTGAGCGTTTTTCCATGAAAGCCGATCGGACGGCGGGCATTGTTTTGAACCAACCATTCACTCTGCACATTTGCCACTTCCAATCCCTCCTCCCATTTTTCTCAAGCCAATGGCGCCATCGATTGCGCTCATTTGGGTTCCTTCAGGTGAAAGATGCGGTGGCGATCCAGACGCGTCTCATACCCCGGCGGAATGACAAACGTCGTCGCGGACGATTCCAGGATGGCAAACCCCTTGATCCGGTTCCCCGCTTTCAGTTTTTCCATTTCCCAGATGTCGGCCGTCGTCCACTTTCCTTTCCAATACACAGGGCGGCTGCCCAGGTACGCGTCCTGCGGAGGCTGTTCGCCGCCGAGCGGCTCTTCCGGAATTTTCGGCTTCGGCACTTCGACGATCCCGCGCACAATCGCTCCGGTCACCGAGTAGCCCAGTTCGGGGGAACGGGCGGCTTTCGCATACACGCGGCCGTACGTCTCCTCAAAGGTGTGAACCAGCACATTCCAGTCTTCCACCGTGCGCAGTGCCTGGATCGGCGATTCGATTTCCAGGTCGTTCAACTGCCCCTGATACTGCATGCGGAAATAGAAGCGGAATTCGACCTGATTGCGCGGGAACCCGTTTTTCTCGAATTCGTCGGCCACTTTGTCCATCAGTTCCACCCATGCCTGCTGCAGTTCGCCGATCGCGTCCGTTTTCTCCTGTTCGGCCGCGGCCGCGTTTACATTGATGTCCAGCGTTTTGTCGTAGCGGTACTCGAAATCGGCCGCCCCGCATCCGAAGGCGGAAAATCCGGCAGCCCACGCCGGGACCAGGATGTCCTCGAAGCCAAGCCCTTTGGTGTAGCCGGCCGTGTGCAGCGGTCCGCCCCCGCCGTACGAGAAGCACACGTATTGGGAAGGAGAGTACCCCTTGCCGAGAATCATCGATTCCAGGTAATTGCGGAGCTGCGACTCCAGGAGATCGATCACTCCGTAGGCGGCGTCCTCCACCGTCAGGCCGAGCGGATCGGCGATTTGTTCCTTGACCGCCTGGTACGCTCGCTCCGGATACAGTTTCACCTCTCCGCCCAGGAAATTGTCGGGATTGATCAATCCGAGCACGACGTGGCAGTCGGATACGGTAACGGTTTCAATGCCGCCCGCCGGATTGCACACGCCTACCCGGTATCCGGCGCTGTCCGGCCCCAGCGTAATCGACTTGAAGTTCGGGTCGATCCGGACGAAGCTGCCGGCACCGGCCCCCACCGTATCCATCGCGACCAACGGCAGAGACAGGACCAGACGTGCCATGTCCGGACTCGTATTGATGCTCAGATCCCCCTGCGTGATCAGCGCCATGTCAAAACTGGTCCCGCCGATGTCCGAACACGCGATATTGCGGATGCCCAGGTGCTCGCCCAAATACTTGGCCCCCACAACGCCGCCGATCGGTCCCGACACCAGCGTGCGGGCCAGTTCATTCGCCCGGTAACTGATCGTTCCGCCATGGCTGGCCATCACCCGCAGGTCGAATTTGGCCCCTCTCTCCTTGACCCGCTTGTCGATCTTCAGCAGCGTTTCGCGGGACGGATCGGCCGCATACGCCTCGATGATGGTGGTATTGGTTCGGTGCGACTCCTTGCGCAGCGGGTAGTAGTCGACCGACGCGAAAATCGGCACCTCTTGGCCCCGTTTGTTCATGATGGCCTTCGCCATGTCGCGGACCTTGCGCTCATGCGCAGGGTACTTGTAGGAATGGAGGAAGCTGATGACGATGGCTTCCACCTGCTGATCCAACAGCTCGACCACCGCTTGTTCCACTTCGTGTTCATACAGCGGAATCACCACATTGCCAAACAGGTCGACCCGTTCGGTGATCCCCCGTGTCAGCTCCCGCGGTACCAGGGGCGGGTCGTAGCGGTGTGTGTTCAGATGCAGGCGGTCCGAATACGAGTACCCGAGATAAGCCTGAATGGCTCTCCCCATCCGGTGGAAGTCTTCCATCCCTTTGTTGACGATCAGCCCGACGCGCCGTCCTTTCCGGGAAACCAGGCGGTTGAGCATCGCCGTCCCGGAATACACGCCCGCCACCAACTGGGGGAACGCCTCTTCCACCGTGGTGTTCCAGTAGGAGAGGGCATCACGCGCCGAGTTCAAGAGGCCGATCGACTCGTCGTCAGGGGTGGACTGCGCCTTGCCGACCACAAATTCCCCTTTGTCGTTGATGATGAAGGTGTCGGTCATGGTGCCTCCGGCGTCGATCGCGAGAATTTGCGCATTAATGCTTCCCATGTGGTAAATCATCTCCCTTCCATCCATGAGTCGTTGATTCGTTCACACAAGAGGCCCGCTCTTGCTGCATCTACCTACAAGCACAAACGATGCCAACCCTGGTCCGCAGCCATGCATGGAATTTCCGCGTTCTGCGGCAGGGATTTTCCGCGCGGAGACAACCGGCCTCCTCTTCCGCAGATGGAGCTGCCTGTAGCGATTCGCTACACGTGTTCGCTACACGGGTGAACAGCTCGTCCACTGTTTTCACACCGGCTGCGGTCTGCCCGTTCCGCTATCCTCCGCATGACGGGTTTCGTGCACCGGCGGACTGCCGGAGAATTCCCCCACGCCGCCGAATCGCGTGCACCGGGCTGCCCGCGGCGCGCAAAAAAAGCAGCCGGCACTCCACTCAGAGCGCCGGCTGCCTGTGTTCTGTTCCCTCACGCTGCCCGCAGATCCTACTTCCTCCCCTGCACGTAAGTCGCGCTGAAAACAAACAGCCGCATGAGCAAAAACAAGGACGGAATCAGCAGCAGAATGCCGCCAACAAAGGCCGCAATCAGCGCCACGCCCATCGCATCGCTGGTCACCCCCGATTCCACGGTCAGATAGGGATACAGCAGATACGGCAGATGGGAACGGCCATACCCGAAGAATGCAAAGGCAAACTGCAGCATGACAAAGAGAAAGGCGGTTCCGTACCATTTCCGCTGGATGATCAACGCCAGCGCAAGGAGAAAGCAGGCGAGAGAAGCCATAAACATCCAACTCATGGAAAGCATCCGCTCAAAATGCTCGGGATTATGGGTACGGATCGTAAAGAAGGCGAGGAAACTCACAAAGATCGTCGGCAGGCTGTTGTACAGGGCAAACCGGCGCAGCACCTCCCGCGCCTCCGTATCGTTCGCCCGATCCGCATAGTAGGTTAAAAAGGACGCGCTGATGAACAGAACGCTGACAATGGCCAACAGGACGACCACCCAGGCGTACGGGCTGCGGACAAGCTGATGCAGAAGAAGTTCCACGCGCTGTCCGTCGACCGAAATAAAACCACCCTCGGAGATCGTCAACAGCGTGGCCAACGAAGCCGGGATGAACAGCCCCGTCACTCCATAGACAAACAGGTACACCGTGTTTTTTCGCGCTCCGTAATTGGCAAACGCATAGAACGACCCCCGAATCGCGATCAGCAGCAGCGCCACGCTTCCGGGAACGAGCAGCGCGACGCCATACATGTAGGCGACGTCCGGAAAAAAGCCGATGACCGCATACACGAAAAAAATCAAAAAGACATTCGTTACCTCCCACACCGGGGACAAATACCGGTCAATAATCGCGTTGATGATGTGGTCGCGTTTCGTCAGCTTTCCGTAAAAGGAGAAAAACCCGGCACCAAAATCAATGGAAGCGACGATCAGATACCCGTACAGAAAGATCCACGCGATGGCAATGCCAATCTTGTGCAGTTCCATGGCGCCCCCTACAAGATGATTTTTCTGGCTTCCAGCTCCACTTCCGGTGGTGTTTTGCGGAACAATCGAACGAGCACGCTCGTCACCAGCACGGCCAGGAATACATACAGCAAGACAAACAACACAAGCATTTCAGGCAGGTAAGCCGCCGGAGTGACTGCTTCGCCCGTTCGCAAAACCCCCCGCAAAATCCACGGCTGCCGGCCGACTTCGGCAAAAATCCAGCCGCACTCCGTGGCCAGCACGGCAAACGGGCCGCCAGCCATGATGGCGGCGAGGACGGGGCGATTGTATCTCGAAAACCGCGTCAGTTTGCCTCTCTTCTGCAAAAAGGACAAGCCGACAAACAGGAACGACACGACAAACAAATACGCCCCCAACCCCACCATCAGGTCGAAGAAGTAGTGCACGTACAGCGGCGGCCAAAGCTCGCGGGGAAACTGATCCAGCCCGATTACCTTCGCATCGGGGGTTCCTTTCGCCAGGATGCTTAACAGCAGGGGGATGCCCAACGCATACTCCGTTTCCAAGGTGTCTTCGTGTAAAATGCCGCCGACAATCAGCTTCGCCCGGGCTCCTGTATGAAAATGCCACTCCCCTGCGGCCAGTTTTTCCGGTTGGGATTCGGCCAAAAATTTTCCGGACCAGTCTCCCATCACCGTATTGAGAACGGAAAACACCAAGGAAAGGAGCATCGTAAACCCGAGCGCCTTTTGATAGTACTCATGCTGTTTCTTTCGATAGAGGTGATACGCGGCGATCGCGGCCAACACGAACGAGACCGTTAAAAACGCCGACGACAGCACATGAGCCACCTTCGACGGCGCAGCCGGATTAAACATGGCCTGCCACGGATCGATCGCGGTGATCACGCCGTTTTCCAGCCGAAAGCCTTGGGGCGTATTCATGAACGCATTGACGGAGGTAATGAAACAAGCGGAACCAACCGCCCCGATGATGATCGGAACAGACAAAACCCAATGAAGCCACGGGTTTTGGAAGCGATCCCACGTGTACAGGTACATCCCCAGAAAAATCGCTTCAAAGAAAAAGGCGAATGTCTCCAAAAACAGCGGCAACCCGATCACCTTGCCGGCGAGCTGCATAAAACCCGGCCACAGAAAGACAAGCTGCAGCGCGATGCAGGTCCCCGTCACGACTCCCACGGCAACCGTGATCACATACCCCCGTGCCCATCGTCGGGCCAGGAGAAGGTAATGGACGTCTTTTTTCCATAGCCCGACAAATTCCGCCAACGAGATGCACAGGGGAATTCCCACCCCCATCGTCGCGAAAATGATGTGAAAGCCCAATGTAAGCGAGGTCAGCAGTCTGGCTGCGATCACCTGGTCAAATGCAAACACGGTTCTTCTCCTTTCGTTTACCCACGCATCCACTTCATGAGCAAAGCAATCAGCAAGAGAAAGGAAATCCCGAAACAGAAATAAGCCAGCCGAATTTCTTGCTTGCGAAAGGACTGCATGTCTGATTCCCTCCCATCCGCTGCCTTATTTTTCCCAATCCCGCTCCTGATATGCAGGAATTTCCATTTTCGTCCCTTCCCGGTTTGGCCTGCTTGCGGAGCTTCACATATGAAAAAAGGCAGCGAGATTGTACCTCGCCACCTTTCCAACGCATGTGCTTCCCTTACAGGGTAATAATGTGGTAATCTTCCGCGATCAGATTTGCGATACTGGCGTGACCTTGGTTGTCTTTTGCCGACGCAATGTTCGCCTTCTGTACGTCTTCCTTTGCTCCGAAAGCCCCGGCGCAATAATCACAAGCCTCGATCACACCCAATTCCTTGACTTTTTTGTATAACGGGTTCATCGGATGGCTCGGATCCTCAAAACGGCGAATCCACAGCGTCCCTTCGCCATCGAAGATCAATTTCACGTTTCCGCCGGCAGCGTTGATTTCCTCTGCATACAGCAGCCCATGAACGGCTCTTCCCAGTTCATTTTCACCTGCGTGCACAAAGATCGCGACGTTTTTCATGTTCATCCCTCCTTGTGTTGATGGTTTCAGTATAACTTTGGTTTGATCGGGCATCTGTAATGCAGTTCCTTCATCGACTGTGAAGTAGGTTACATTCTCGCTGCTGCCCTTCCCGTTGTGCATGGACATCCTTCGTATGGTAAAGTAAAAAATACACAATGCTTGGGGGGCAGGGCATGATGAACAAACTGTGGTATTTGTCTCAAATCAAACTGTTTGACAAGCTCTCTCCCGAGGATATGGAAGAGATAGACAAAGGGACGCGCCATGCCAAAATACGCAAACATACCATCATCCAAACGCCCGAGATGGTTCGGGATGGACTTTTCTTCGTAAAGGAAGGGGCTTTGCGCCTGTATATTGTCAATTCAGAGGGAAAACAGTTTACTGTGGGGATTTTGGGGAAAGGAAGTACGTTTGGCGAGATCGACTCGTTCTCTCTCGGCACCCATGGCGTGTATATTGAAACGATTGATGACACGTTGCTCTGCTCCATGAGCGGTGAGCAATTTGAGAAATTCTTATCCACCCGTCCCCATATCATGAAACGGGTCATGAGGATCCTGAGCGACCAATTGAACGAAAAGAACGAGATGCTGGAGAAACTGGCACTAGGCACTGTCAGAGAGAAGCTACTCTTTTTGCTGCTGAATCTTTCCGCAGAATTTGGCGTGCTGGAAGATGGGTATCATCGAATCGATCTCCCTCTCACGCATCAGGAAATCGGCAACATGATCGGTGCCACTCGTGAATCCGTAACCGCAGCGATCAATGAACTGGCAAAAGAAGAGCTGATCCGAACCGGGCGCAAAACCATCTCCGTTCATCGTGAGCGGGTAAAAGAACAGCTTTTTGGCTGAGGAACGGAACCCCTGAACACATCGCTTCCGTTTTGTCCGGCTGTGATTGTGAATCAGCTTACAGTCACGACCGCTTCCATTCGATAAACTGAACGGAATCGGCAGGGAACAAACCCAAAGACAGGTGGTGTCCCTCATGAGAATAACCCTGTACGTAAGCGACGGATGCGCGGCATGCGAACAGGTCTTGCAATATTTCAAGCAAAAAGACGTCGCGTATGAAGTGATCAATGTCACGTTCGATCAAGTGAAATTTGACCAAATGCTGCGCGAGGGGGGCATCGCTACCCCTTTTATCGTGCTGAACGGCCGAGCTTTTCATGTGTTTGACCGCGACAAAATCGAGGCTTTCCTGAACTCGTCAAAATAAGGAGCGTACTCATCGTCTCCGTAACCATGCACCGCATGGACTAAGAAACGAAGCGGAGCAAAGAAAACGCCTCCGTATTCCATGGAATGGAAGCGTTTTGCAGTGTTCATCTTTCCGTGTGTACGCTGAAATCATAGTCATAACAGACATGATAGAGCTGGACCAATTCGTCATGGGTGGGAATTCGGGGATGATTGCCCGGGCTGCCGCTGGCCAAAGCATCCGCCGCCATTTTCGATACCACCTGATTCCACCTGGTTTTGTCGATACCCCATGTCTTCACGTTCGGAATCTGCAAATCCCGGCATAACCTTTTGATCTCCAGAATCAGCTTGTCAACCGTTTCCGCTTCCGATCGCCCCGTCCCATCCGACGCAATGATCCGTCCGATGATCGCCAACCGTTCCAGAGCGCTTTCTTTGGTAAACTCCAGTACGGCCGGAAGCAGCATGGCATTGGAAACGCCGTGCGGAACGTGAAACATGGCGCCGATCGGGCGGGACATGCCGTGGACGAGCGTCACGGATGCATTGGAAAACGCCGCACCGGCCAGCATGGACGCCAGGGCCATCTGTTCCCTCGCCTCCAGGTTGTCTCCCTGCTCATACGCCAAGCGGAGATTCTTCATGATGAGTTCGATCGCCTGCAAGGCCCATGCGTCCGTGACCGGCTGGGCGCAGCGGGAAATAAACGCCTCCATGGCATGGCACAACGCGTCCACCCCGGTGGCGGCTGTAACCGACGGCGGGCACGACAGGGTCAGGATGGGATCTACAATTGCGACAGCCGGAAGCAGTTCCGGCCGTGCCAGCATCATCTTGACGTCCTGTTCCGTGTCGATGATAACCGTCACCTTGGTCACCTCAGAGCCTGTACCTGCCGTAGTGGGTACGGCAATGAGCGGGAGCGGTTTGTTCGCAAAGGGCTTGTGGCTGCCCACATAGTCCCGGATGTGGCCCCCGTTCGTCATGAGCACGGCTGCCGCCTTGGCGGTATCCAAACAACTGCCGCCGCCTACGGCCACCAGGGTATCGCACCCCAGTTCCCTGCACATGGTTAGCGCTTCGTCCACATGGCGGTCCGTCGGCTCGGAATCAACCCCGACGTATTTGGCGCAAGGAATGCCCTGTTCGGACAGATACTGTTCACAAGCCGCTACATTGCCCATCCTGTCCATGATCGGATCGCTGACGATCAACACGTTTTTTCCCAAAGAGGCAGCCATCCTGCCTACTTCCGCGAAGGAGCCGCGTCCGTACAAAATGCGGCCGGGCATTCGCACTTCATGAATCGCCATCGTATTCCCCCTTCATGATTTTATCGGACAAGGCCGCGCACATGACCTGCTCGTGCCGAAGCCGCGCATTCTCATCCCTGCTCCATCCGGCGGATACACCGGCATGTCCGACTTTCCCTTTTCCGATGACGTTTGATCCTATTCCTTACCCTGAAACCTCCCGATCCATGATGATGTCTGCCGGTTGTGTAATCAGATGCTTCTCCGGTGTGGACAGGCGGCTGGCGGCAGCAAGACGGCTCGTCCAGAACAACAGGGGATTCGCCTCATAAAGGCTGTGCTTGAAATGCAGCTCCGTTTCTCTGGTGATGGTCGTCAGCGGTACCTGATACGTCTGCAGCCGCCGATACTCGCACGCATCGTTGGAACGTTCCGGACTCTGCCGAATGAGAAACGACAAGCCTTTTAAGCGTTGGCGCCTGTCCACGTAAAACACGCTTTTCCAAAAGCCGAAGGGAACTTTCACCTGGCAGCCTGGTCGGCCGTGTACGCCGCAGTACTCTTCGTCGTCGTCCTTGAAAATCGGTCCGGTGATCACGATCAATTTTTTCTCGCTTTTCAGACTGTTCAGAATCCAATCCTCCAGGCAGTTCCAGACCCCCGTGTTGAAGTTGTGGTGCTGCAGTACGATATTGGCGTAGCAGAACGAGTCATGGTTGGCTTTTTCCGCTTCGCGCCGCTCTCCCCAGCAGACATCTCTCCTGCGCGTCAAATGTCCCTTGTCATACTCATTCTGTGCATAATATTCCGGTCCGACCTGGTTCTCCGCCCCGATGCGGTCATCCACATGCCATGATTGGTTATCGCGGGGCACGTTGATCAATCGGCTTTCATCCACGCATGCAGCGGAATAAACCGCAAACTTCCGCCGTCTGTTCATCACAATGGAGAAGTGGGTAAAGTCATACACCCTTCCGTTTTCCAACGCGTCTTCCGCCGTTTTTCCCAGCAGCAAAGGCAAAGGAACGTCGTGCGGTTCTCCCAGAAAAGCGGGATCATAGCCCATAACCGATTCCTCCCTTTCTCCGTCGTGAAAAGCGTTCAAGCCGCATTCGCTTCGCTGCATTTGCTACGTCTGCATTTCGGCAGCCGGTCAGTCGAATCCTTTGACGAAAGAAGGGAGCTTTTGTAAACGGGAATGAACGCGCGGTTCGACAACCCGAAACGTTTCCAACAACGACGAAACCAGTGTGCCCCGGCATCATACCGACACACACTGGCCGCTTCGTTTTTTCAAGAGGTCAATGCGAAAGGGGCATCGGGCGTTTTACGTTTTACTTTCTTTGATTGAGAAGCTGAACGATCTCTTCCTTCATCTTCCGGGCTTCAAACAGCGCACGATCGTCGCCCATGATGTCCCCCGGCCGATTGGCCGAGCCGATCACATATCCGCCAAAATCGATGGAGACAAAGTCAAAAATGTACTGGAACTGCTGTACCAACGGGAGTGCCTTTACGCGCGGGTTGTCACCGCCGACGATAATCACATATCCTTTCTTTCTGCTCATCTCTTCCTTGAAGTTCGGTTTGTCGCGCAGGCTTTGCGACCAGCGATCCACAAAATCCTTCATTCTCCCCGACATGCCATACCAATACAGGGGAGTCGCAAAGATGAGAATGTCGTGGGAAAGGACCTCGGATATGACCTGATCGTAATCGTCATCAACCGGTTGAAACCCTTCTGCCGTGTGACGCCGGTCCTCGATTGCCTCGATGCGCTTGTCACGCAGGTATATTTTGGTGCAGGGGAGCCCCTCTACGACGAGATCAGTGAGGTGGTCCGTGTTGCCATTCGCACGGGAACTTCCATAGATGGCCAGAACTTTCATCCCTGTTTCTCTCCATTCCTTGTCAAGATGAATGACTGCGTACGATGATGCCCCAATCGGGAGGATTCCCTTTTCTTCTCATCTCCCTTGGCGATTGGGACAAGGTTATCATACAGGAAAATCCATCGGTCCATCCACCTGCTGGTGGTTGAAATTCCATATATGAATTGACGGTTATATGAATATCAGTTTATAATACCTCCTGAAGGAAGGAGGACGAGGAGCAATGCTCGACACCTACGCCGTGATTGCAGAGCCTTCCCGCCGACGCATCCTGGACCGGCTACTACAGTCCGACTCCAGTGTCACTGAGCTGGCCAAAGATCTCGGTCTGTCACAGCCCTTGATATCCAAACACCTTAGGACGCTCCGCGAAAGTGGTCTTGTACGGGTCCGGGTCGAGGCCCAGCGTCGCATCTATTCTCTGGATGCCGGGCCGCTCGCGGAGATCGACGAGTGGTTGAGTGCTTATCGGATAAAGTGGAATCAGCATGTTGACGCCCTGGCCGAGCACCTCGACCAGAGAAAAATTTCACGGGAGGGAACCACAAAGTGAGTTCACACGTTTCAGGAAATCCCCGCCTCACCCGAGACGACGGCGACTGGGTCCTTGTGCTCGAACGGATCCTGGAGCATCCGCGCGAGGAGGTCTGGGCTGCACTGACCCAGGCCGAGCAGATCCCCAATTGGGGACCTTTCACGACAGACAGGGATCTGACCACGACCGGGGCGGTACGACTGGCACACATCGACATGCCCGAGGCCGATGAGAAGGAAGGATATGTCCTGGAAGTCAACGCACCGCACCTGCTCGTATTTAGATGGGGGGACGACATCCTGCGATGGGAACTGAGCGGTGATGGAGACAAGACCTTCCTGGTTCTTCGACACCGCTTCGCAGATCGTCAGGAAGCACCCTCCTACGCGGCGGGATGGCACCTTTGTCTTGACGGCCTTGCTGGAACATTGGCTGGCGAGAAGATGCCCTCAATGGTGGGACATAACGCGGTCAACTACGGTTGGCGGGAACTGTTCGCGCGGTATGCAGAGCTGTTGGGGATCAATTGAGAGCAGGATTGGTAAAGGGGTGACACGTTAAAAGTGCCAATTGGCCCTTTTTATGCAAGTTCCTGTTGAACGAAAGGGGGCGTTAGTGCAAGAAAGCAGCAGCAGTCTAGGACCTTATTCTCTCGTCCAAGGCTGCTGTTTGTATTTGTGACAAGTCAGTCTATACTTATTTAAAAAAACTGACGATACTACGATACATGAAGACCTACAATATCTTTATTTTCCCGGAACACGAAGTAAAAGGACTGGGGGGTGGAGTCGAGCCGATAGATGTTGTACGTGTTCCGATCCGCTTTCGACTGCATTTTCCGTTACGACTGCAAGCCAATCTCCGTTGGCCGGAAACAGACAGGAATGAACGTTTAGCTTACGGATCGCGCTGCTTGCTTTCTTTTTATGCGTTTCCTTGATCAGAATCGCAAAACAATCACCCGGCGTGGACATCATGGCTCCTGCTGTTCAACCCGTGCGAGAATGTTGGGGATTTCATACAGATCTTTGGCCTGAAACGCGGCCCTTTTCTCTTCTGTCCTCACTAAAATTCCTTTAATCCCTACGTTTTCTGCCCCAAGGACGTCTGCATGTAGATTGTCGCCAATCATCCATACTGTACGGGGATTCCCTACCTTTTGCAATGCGATTTGGTAGAGTTGTGGATGTGGTTTCTCATATCCTTCCAACGAAAAGTTTATTATTACTGAAATAAAATCTGTTAAACCTAAATAATTCAGGATGTCTTGCAGCTCAGGAACATGATTGGAAATGACGGCATGGATCCAGCCTTGTTCTTTTAGACGCTCCAACACAGGAAGCGCGTCTTCATACAGCGCCCATTTTTTCACATCGATATAGGTTTCCTGTGCAATCAAAGCCAGCCTTTGCGCTGCATGTTCATGATAACCCAATGAGCGGTAGGCTTTTTCAATCACCTGTTTTCTGAGACTCGACCACCATAATTCAGGCGTATGAAGATGTGTGTGTGCCACATCAGGGTGGTGCCACGGAAAACCGCTGCTTACTAACGGTTTGAGATCATCCAGGGTAACGTCGCAATCAGGTTCTATTTCGTGTAAGGCTTCGAGCAAGGCGCTGCTCCACTTCCCCCCTCGGCGATGCCCCAACGTCCCGTCAAAATCCCAGAATAACACCTTGCTGGACATCCATTTCCCCCCTGCCGTTCCACAAGTGGTGAATCCACAATCCCCCAAAAAAAGAACCCCTTTACACAGAGTTATCGGCGAATCGTCGCAACTCCATGAGAAAGAGGTTGGGGATCGTCCTGTAAGCTGTATATACAACATGAGCATACCAGCTCGACTTCGTTTCCCTGCGAAAGCGATATGCGATTAATCGCCGCCTTCATGCCACAGCTCAAGCGGCAGGCCGACCAGGGATTTGCCGATCCATTCGCGGGCGATATTGTTGGAAGGGCCCATCGCGATGCCGGCCCGCGCATCTCTGAACAGCCGCTCGAACACGCCCCGCTTGTAACCGTACCCGCCGGTCACATCCAATGCGGCTTTGGTCGCTTTGCCGGCCACCTCCGACGCGTGAATTTTAAACGAGACGAGCGGCAGAAGCAGTTCCACCTGCGGCCTGCCCTGCTTCTGCAATTCATCCAGCTGCTTCGCCAATGAAAGCTGCCATGGCTTGAGGCTGTCGATCAGGACCTTCACCTCGGCGAGCTGCTGCCGGATCACTTGATAATCGGCCAACCGTTTGTTGAAGTCACGATGAATCATGTTTTTCACATACTCCGCCGCGGCTTCCAACGCCGCTTCCGCAACCCCCAGCCACGTGGACCCCAATCCAATCAAATACACGGGAGACACGCCGCTCTCCAGTATTTCCCTGCCCTGGCCGTCAGCCCCGAGCTTATCTCGCGGATGGACGCGAACCCCCTCGTATCGGATCGGTCCGCTATGATTGCCGCGAACGCCCAGCGCGTCCCATACACCAGGCGTAATCCCCGGTAGGCGGCCGTCCACGATGAAAAAGCTCACATCGGTAGGCGATTGGGCGCCCGGTGATCGGGTCTGCACGAGATAGAAATCAGCCTGCCCCGCGCTGGTGGTGAACGACTTTTCGGCGTTCAGAACATACGCATCGCTGTCCCGGGAAGCCTCGCTGAAATTGAACCACCAATGTCCGCCCGATGCCCGCTCGCTTGTGGAATACGTTCCGATCAGCCCTTTTCGCACAGGCTTCAACCAGCGTTCCTTCTGATCGTCATTGCCGTACAGCGTGATGGTTTGAACGGCTCCGACGTGCATGACGTACACCAATGACGTGGAGGCACATCCTTTCCCGATTTCCTCGGCGGCAATCGCAAAGGCAGCGTGGTCCAAGCCTCTCCCTTCCCACCGCTCCGGAATCAATACGCCGTTCCAGCCCGCTTCGGCCAGGGCCTGCAGGTTTTCTCTCGGGAAAACACCATCCCGGTCCGTCGCTTCGGCTCTCGGTTTGATCACCGTTTCGACAAGGGTCCGTATTTCTTCCCGTATGTGTTGGTAATCCCGATCGAGATCCTTATCCTTGGTGGGAACACTCATGGCTTCTCCTCCTTTTTTCGTTACCTGGCGGATACCGTCTTTCCGAGCGCCTCTTCCTTTTCGCGGACCAGCGGGATGACGTTTTTTCCGAATGCGAGAATGTCTTCTTCGTAATGCAGGAAGCCCGTCAGGATCAGATCGACGCCAATCTTTTTCAGTTCGATGATCCGATCCGCCACCTGTTCCGCCGTTCCGATGAGTCCCGTTTTGAACCCATCATTGTACTGCACCAGATTCGAAAAATCCGAATTCGCCCACATCCCCTGCCGTTCCGGCGACGCCTGGCCGGCAAAACGCACCTGGCTGCGGAACCCCTCCACGGCCTCCGGGTCGGCGTGATGAATGATGTCCTGGAGAACCGCTCTGGCTTCCTCCTCCGTATCCCGGACGATGACAAAGGCGTTGGCGCCGAACTTCACGGTGCGGTTGTGTGCCGCGGCCAGCCTTTTCACATCCTCGATTTGCGCTTTGAACCCGTCGATGTCATTTCCGTTCATAAAGTACCAGTCCGACACTCTGGCAGCCATTTGTCTGGCTGCAGCCGAGTTGCCGCCTTGGAAAACGGGCGGAGCGGACACCGGCTTCGGCTTCAACGGGGCGCCGTTAATCCGGTAGAAATCTCCGCGAAACACGGTCTCTTCTTCGGACCACATCTGTTTGAGAATGCGGATGAATTCTTCGGATCGCCTGTACCGTTCATCGTGATCCAGCCACGGTTCGCCGTACCCGTGGAACTCGCCTTTGAACCACCCGCTGACCACATTGACCGCTGCCCGGCCATGGCTGATCTGGTCCAGCGTGGAAATCATCTTGGCCACCACCCCCGGATGCCATAATCCAGGCAGCACGGCGGCAATGAGCTTGATGTTTTGCGTGACGGCTGCAAGGGCGGACGCAAGGGTAATGGCTTCCAACTGATTTTCCGCGCCGTAGCTGGCAATAAAGCGAGTCTGCAGCAGCGCGAATTCAAAACCGGCCTCTTCCGCATACCGGGCATAACGGGCATTCGCTTCAAACGACCACTCGGTTCGCTGCAGAATCTTGGAGATCACCAACCCGCCGCTGACATTGGGGACCCAATACGCAAATTTCACCGACATGCATCATCCTCCTCACCGTTTGAATACATTTGAATATTCAGCTTTTGGCGGCTGCTGTTCACTTGGGTGAACGCGCGGTTACCTCCGTCTTGGGCCGTTCATTGTTCGCGATCAGTTCGCCGAATGGACTGATGAACGACTGCGGTTCCTGCTGTTTTGGCTGCCTGGACAGCGGCAAAAGCGGAAAGAGCAGTTCTGCCGTGCGATACGCTTCCTCCAGGTGCGGATACCCGGAGAGAATAAAGGTGTCGATCCCCAGGTCGGCGTACTCCCGCATCCTGTCGGCAACGGTTTGGGCGTCCCCGACAAGCGCCGTGCCCGCACCGCCCCTCACCAGACCGATCCCGGCCCATAGATTGGGGCTGACCTCCAGTGCGGTACGGTCGCCGCGGTGAAGGGCCGCCATTCGTCTCTGTCCCTCGGAGTCAAAGCGGGCGAAGATGGTTTGCGCGGCGGCGATCGTCTCATCGTCGAGATAACGGATCAGTTCGTGGGCCTCGTTCCACGCTTTTTCGTTCGTTTCCCGCACGATCACGTGCAGCCGGATGCCGAACCGTACCGTTCTGCCCTGCCGTTCCGCCAGCTTGCGCATCTGCTTGATCTTCGCTTCCACCTGTGCCGGCGGTTCGCCCCACGTCAGGTAGACGTCAACATGTTTCGCCGCCACTTCCTGGCCGGCCGCTGAGGAGCCGCCGAAATACAGCGGCGGATGCGGTTTCTGGATCGGCGGGTACACCACTTTCGCACCCTTCACGCGCACATGGTCGCCTTCAAAATCGACTTCTTCCCCCTGCAGTTCCTTGCGCCACACGTGCAAAAATTCATCCGTCAAGGCGTACCGGGAATCATGGTCGAGAAAGAGTCCGTCGCCCGCCAACTCCACCGGGTCCCCACCGGCGACGACGTTGATCAGCAATCGTCCGCCAGACAAGCGGTCGAACGTGGAGGTCATCCGTGCCGCCACAGTCGGCGACATCAATCCGGGACGCACCGCCACCAAAAACTTGAGACGTTCTGTCACCGGAATCAACGACGCGGCGACCAGCCACGGGTCCTCGCACGATTTGCCCGTCGGAATGAGCACCCCGCCAAAACCAAGCCGATCCGCGGCCTGTGCGATCTGTTTCATGTAAGGATAGTCGACGGCCCTCGCCCCTTTGGCGGTGCCCAGGTACCGTCCATCTCCGTGTGTGGGAATAAACCAGAAAACTTCCATTGTCATCCCTTCCCCGTGTTTTATTTTTTCCATACGGCGTCTTTCACGTGAATCGGCTGCGGAATCAGTCCCAGCTTCGCGAACGTATCCGCTATGCGTTGCTGCTCGGCAATCACTTCGTCCGTGATCGGGCGGACGCCGTATTCACGCCTTCCCGCTGCCAGCTTCAGTGATGGAACATCGATGCCCAGTTGTGCCGACAACAGCTCCGCCAGTTCGTCCTGATTGTTTTTCGCCCATTCGTCCACCTTGTTCAACTCATCCAGCAAGGCGTCGATGATGTCGGGATGGTTTTCCGCGAATGTTCGGGACGCCAGGTAAAATTCATGGTTGCTGACGACGCCCCTCCCATCGGCCAACAGCGTGGCGTTCGTCGCGGTTTGCGCAGCCGCCAGGAACGGGTCCCAAACGACCCACGCGTCCACGCTGCCTTGCTCGAACGCCGCTCGGGCGTCGGCTGGAGGCAGAAACGCCGTCTTGACATCCTTGTACTGCAGCCCGGCGGCTTCCAGCTGCTTTACGAGCAGGTAATGAACGTTTGATCCTTTGTTGAGCGCGACTTTCTTTCCTTTCAAATCGGCGACGGTCTTCACGGGGGAACCGTTTGGCACCAAGATCCCTTCCCCTTGGGGGCTGGGTGGTTCATGCGCCAAATAGACGAGCGGGGCCCCGGCCGCCTGCGCGAAAATCGGCGGCGCCTCCCCGGTATGGCCGATTTCGATGCTTCCGACATTCAACGCTTCCAGAAGCTGCGGCCCTCCCGGAAATTCGGTCCATTCCACCTTCACGCCGGCGTCGGCCAGGCGCTTCTCCAGCCAGCCCTGCGCCTTCAAAACATTCATCGTGCCGTATTTTTGAAACCCGATGCGGATGACCCGCTGCCCTTCTGCAGCGGATGTGGCGGCAGTCTCTTTTGGCGTCTGGCTGCCGCAAGCCGTCAACGCGGCGAGCAGGCAAATCGTTGTCAGCAAAGCGGCGATCACGTTCTTCATGGTTCAAACTCCTTTTACTCATGATTCAGGCACAAAAAAACACGGTTCATTATAAACCGTGTCTCCGGTGGTCCGGTCGAAACAATTTCTAACAATCCCTATGTGATTAGTTGTATTTATGGTTGTATACTACCACCGCCCCCACATGCTGTCAATCCTTTTCCGGGGACGCTCTCCCTCTGTCATGGCATAGTCAATCATATGCAGTCCCTGGGCTTTGCGTTCATGAAAAAACGCCGGCCCCCTGCCGCCATAATAGCCCGAGTGAGCCATTCTCCTCTAACTGTTTTCTTGGTAGGGTAAAAAGGGAGTGATCACTCATTCAAGTCAGGTGAATCTCATGAGACGAATTGTTCTGTGCTGGATTATCCTTTTGATGCTGATTGGCACAGGTTCTCCCCCTGCGTTTGCCCATGCCGGTCTGCTGTCTACCACCCCCCGAGACGGACAGGTCGTGCAAACAAGCCCCGGGGAAATCACGCTGGAGTTCAGCGAGCCGCTGGAAGAAGGGCTCATTGATCTCAAGCTGTACGACGGAAACGGCCGCCCGATTGCGCTGGCAGGGCCGATTCTGGCAGCGGGCGACGCCGCCCGGATGCGCGCTGAACCGCCGAAGCTGCCCAATGGCACGTACACCGTGGTCTGGTCCGTCGTCTCCGAAGACGGCCATCCGGTCAACGGGTCCTTCTCGTTCTCGGTCGGGCGGTCCGCGTCCGGAACCATCGCCCCCGTATCGGATGGAACGTCCGCCCTCATCGACCGCACCCTGGCGGTGATCCGCTACGTCGTGGAAGGAACCCTGCTGTTTGGAGCCGGACTCCTCTGGCTCTCCTGGCTCGGCCGACGACGCGGCTGGCCCGAAGGTGTGAGCGAGATCGGACGCGGGCGGCGGGCGGTGTGGTTCGTCCTCGTCGCCGGATTGATCGCCGAAGGACTTCTCTATCTGGCCGCCCTGCCGGGGAACGGTCTGGCTTCCGTGTTTCAGAAAGGACAGTGGACGATCCTCGGACAATCCCCCTTCCTCGGGATGGTCGGAGCGCAGCTTGCGCTCATGCTTCTCGCCGCCGTGCCGGGCATGGTGGAAGGCTGGTACCTGGTCATGTGGGCGCTGGCCGTCGGGGCGCTGGCGTTTGGCGGGCACGCGTGGGGCATACAGCCGATGTGGCTGGCCGCATCGTTCCGGATTCTGCACCTGTTCGCCCTGGCGCTCTGGCTGGGGGCGCTGACCTACCTGCTCCTCGCGATGCGCTGGGAAAGGAAAGCCGGCGCCGCCATCGAGTGGGGGCCGTTTCGCCGGTTCTTTGTCCGGCTGGCGCTACTCGCGTCCGCCACTGCGCTGCTCTCCGGCGCCGCCATGACCGTCCAGCAAACGGATTGGGCGGTCTTGTGGACCAAAGGGCAGACGTGGAGCGTGCTGCTTGGCCTCAAGGTGACGCTGACCGCCGTGATGCTCGTGCTCGCGATCACGCAGACCCTGCGGTGGCAAAAACACGGCCGCCTGACGTCTCCCGCCCTGCTGCGCTGGGAGTGGGGGGCAGGCGCGCTGGCCCTGCTGGGCGGAGTCTGGATGAGCCAGTCGGCGTATCCCCTGCCGGTGACGTCCTACACCAAAACCTTTCCTGCCGGTGACGCGCAGGTGGTGGTGCAGATCCCGCGGGTGGCGCCCGGTACACAGATCATGACCATCGAGTTCCCCGCACCGATGACCGAACCGCGGCAAGTCCTGGTGCAGGTATCCAAGCCGGACGCAGCGGTGAACAGGCAGCCCATCCCCGCCGAGCGGACAGGTACGGGGCGTTATCAGGCGGACATTCCGTTTTCCATGTACGGAACGTGGACCTATCGGATCGACGCCGCCTTCCACAACGGAACACATGCAGAATTCACCGACACGCTGTTTATACCTGGAGGAGGAGAAACACGATGAAAATGAACTGGAACAAATGGGTAAGCACGCTCGCCGTTGCCGGAGCGCTCCTGACCTTTGCGGGAACGGCCAGCGCCCATGTCACCGTCTGGCCGAAGGAAACGAAAGCGGACTCCTATGAACGCTATACCGTTCGCGTCCCGGTGGAAAAGGACAGCAACACCGTCAAGGTGCGTCTGGAATTCCCGGCGGGTGTGAAAGTGGGCACGGTTCTGCCGGTCCCCGGCTGGACCTACGAATGGGAAAAAGACGCGGACGGCCGGTTCAAGGCGATCACCTGGACGGCCACCGCCGGCGGGATCAAGCCGCACGAATTCATGGAGTTCGGCCTCTCCGCCAAAAACCCCGGCGAACCGGGCACCCTGACATGGAACGCGTATCAGACGTACGCCGACGGCACGGTCGTCGAGTGGACCGGTGCCGCAGGTTCCGACACCCCGGCTCCTACCGTCGCGGTAAAGGAAGGGACGCAGGCAGCAGATGACCACGCAGATGCGAACAAAGCGGAGGGGAACCACGAGGCCGGTCACGCAGCGGCTCCTGCCGCACAGGACAGCTCTTCTTCGTCCGGCAGCACGCTGCCGCTGGTTCTCTCCGGGCTGGCGCTGCTGGTCTCGGTGATCAGCCTCTTCCGGAAAAAAGCGTAAGCGGCGCGCAGGCTGGCAACCTTGCCATCCGAGAGGTTCCTCAACCGAAAGCCCTCCCGCGGACAAATCCGCAGGAGGGCTTTGCTTGTTCCATGGTCGGCATTTACTTGAGCAATTGTATGATTTGCTTAAACGTGTCGCCTTCTGCCATTCTCATCAACTCGAACAGCGCGGTTTCCACACTCGTCCAGGCAATGCCGGCCGCCTTCATTTTCTCCAGCCCGATTTGCTTGTTGGCGAAGGTACGCGACGATACGGCATCCGCAACCACCTGCACCTCATATCCCAGCTCTTGCAGCCCGATGGCCGTTTGATAGACACAGATATGGGTTTCGATTCCTGCCACCAGTATCTGCCGTCGTCCCGTCGCCTTTACCGCCCGTGTAAAGGTTTCGGTTTCGCATGCGTTGAAGGAACGTTTTCGAATCGGCTGGATCCCGGTCATCCACTGCGCCACTTCCTCGACGGTGGGCCCCAATCCCTCTGGATACTGTTCCAGCCAAACCACGGGAACGTCAAGCATGCGCAATCCCCGAATCAGCTTGACCAACTGTTCGATCATCGATTCGCTCTCATGGACAATCCGCGCCAATTTCCCTTGGACGTCAACCAGCACCAGTAACGTCTCTTCTTTCCGAAGCATACTCGCCCCCCCAAACGTCGATGGTCATCGTCATTCCTCGCACGCGCTTTTGATCAACGATCCTGCCTGTACGTCACGCTTTCGCATTCCTGTTCGCAGAGATCGTCATTGACACAGGTTTCACATTCCTTGCAGGTTCCTTCCCATTTCGCAAAACACTTCAACTTGTGCAAAATGTGTTTCTTCTGACTGTCCATATCGTAATGGCGAACGGCCGACATCCGCATGGCTTCCGGCGAACCGCCGCCATGAAGGCTGATCAGCGCGTAAAACCCGCCTTCCTTCGACGCTGTCAAATCCTCGAGGAACCGCGCCATTCGGATGCGTTCCTCCGCCGTTACACCGTGCTTTCCGACCAGGTACCGATCGATCAGTTCCCCGGCCTCCGGAATCGCCATGTCTTCCGGGGTGGGCGCCGTCGCCACGATCCCTCCGCTGATTTCATGGGCAAGCCGGAACAAATCATAGACCTGCTCGGCCAGCATCAGTTTGCCGATGTTGGACTGCACGGCATCGGGCACGAAATTGCCGGCCACCGTCTTGCGGCCGTAAACGGAAGCCGCGACTCCCGTTGCGTAAAACCCCTCGGTGATGCGAATCAGTTCGCCCAGGTTTCGCCGGATATGCGGAACATCCGTGTGAGGCAGGCCATTGTACTCGGCCATGAGCGCCGAGGCCCCGATGATCATGTCGCCCAGACCGGCACGGGCGCCAATGCACGAATGCCGGTGATGATTCGCAAACGCCTCGGCCAATTTCCCCGTGTATTCCCACTCTCCGCACAGAAATACCCTGTCCCACGGAACAAAGACATCGTTGAAAATGACAAGGGCAGTGGACTGTCCAAAATTGGAACTGAACGGAGCTTCGGCGTCTTCCGGGCGTCCGGCCGGTTTTGCGATGATTTTGACCCCCGGTGCGTCAACCGGAACGGCAAAAGACACGGCGTAGTCCCCGTCTTCCTTCTGCATGGCCCGGGTGGGCAGCACAATGAATTCATGGACATACGGAGCGCCGGTGATATTGGCTTTGGCCCCGCGCACAACGATCCCGTTCCGATTCCGTTCCACCACGCGCACGTACAGGTCGGGATCGGCCTGTTCATGAGGCCGCTTGCTTCTGTCCCCTTTTGCGTCTGTCACGGCCGTTGCGCACGTCAGGTCGTGTTTCTGCACGTGCAGCAGATACTCCTGAAACGCGGAAAAATAGTCCGTGTGTTTATCCGCGTCGATCATGGCGGTGATTTCGGCCAATGCGCCAAGCGCGTCGTGCATGAGGTAGCGCTGCCCGCATCCCGTCCACTTGCAAATCAACCGCACCATTTCCAGTTTCTTCAACAAGTCGTTCGTGCTGTAATCGAGGGCATTCAAGCGATTCACCTTTGTTCCATCCGCCAGGGCAGCCAGCATGATATCCTGGTGCTTCGGGTGGTGTGCCAGTTCGTACGTCACGGCGATGGCGTTAATGCCCGGTTGAAACAGCGGTTCGTCTGCGACACGTGTCACTTTCTTCCCCCTCACCTGAACGTCCGGATTGTACTCGTTCAGACTGGAAACATACTCTCTGCCGGTCATGAGTTTCATGCTCGTCTCTCCTCCTTTTCCTCACAAAGTCCGTTGGCAAACACGCGAACAACCCCAACGATCAGAAGCACCACCCCTTTTGCATACTGACTAGTTAGTTGGTGCGGCGTGAAAGAAAAGGAAGCGCCTGCGTTATTGCAAAAGCGCTTGCAGCAATTCCAATCGTGTGGCGATGTAACGCTCCAGGGTAAATTTCTTCGATAGGGACCACCGCCGAAACGCCCACATTTGAGCCTGCACCAGAATATCTTCAGCGATGAGCGGAACCGATCGGGGATCGATCGAAAAGACGCCGCGTTCAATCCCCAGCCTGATGTGGTTCTCCAAATGGCTGCACAGTCGTTGTTCCCGGCTGAGGAACGAGCTTCGGGCCGCTTTCTCCAACGAAGCGGTTTCCTGATACATGAGGACAACGTAATCCGAGAGCTGGTCCACAATCCGGTACAGTGCGGTAACCGATTTCGCAATCACCTCCATCGGGTCGAGATCTTCTACTGCGACGGCGTACAGCGCTTCTTCGATTCGTGAATGGATATGGCAGCAAACCAAGTACAAAATGTCCTGCTTGTTTTTGACATATTGGAACATCGTCCCTGCGTTCATGCCGGCCAAATCCGCTATTTCCTTGGTGGTTGCCGCATGATACCCCTTTTGGGTAAACACGGTTACGGCCGCATCAATAATCTCCGCTCTTCTCTTTTCCACCAGATCCGGATCTTTCACTGACGTTTCCACGACATATTCTTCCGTGTGCGTTCCGCTCATCCGATTTCCTCTTTCCTGTTTGCTGACGTTTTCCCGCCATGCCAACTGACTAGTCAGTTTTTTAAGAATTTTACCAACAGTTTCTTTCTTTTGTCAATAACCGTGTGAAACATCCGATACATACAGGTGGCTTGAGGGAACCGCGGCGTCATCGGAATCCCCACCTTTGATCTCCTCACCCCGATGCCGTGACAAAGCCGGGCCATCCGCAGACAGCCCGGCTCTCTTCCCCTCCGATCCGACAATTACCTGCCGCTCTTGTACACTTTCACCTCGTATACATGATGGCTGGAACTGATGAGATAATCCGGCTTCGGCTTGCCTCTCGCCTGCCTGTGGCCTTCCAGATGGGCTTCGCTCAACTCCCATTTTTTCCATGCCTCTACGGATTCCCACCGGATCATGACGATTACTTCTTCTTCTCCTTTTCTGCTCTTCTTGACCAGAACGCTCAGATCAACAAATCCCTCCGATTTTTCAACGGCTCCTTCCCGGCTGAACCGCTCCACCACTTTATCGGAGGTGCCTTCTTTTACGATCAGGTTCTTGGTTTCCACAAACACCTGCACTCACTCCCTTCTATTCCTGAAACAGCCATTTCAGCGCTCCGGGGAACCGGCTGCGGAAGCAGGAAAGCTCGTGCCGGCCGCCTTCCTCCACATGAAACCTCAGTCGTTTCCCGCTCAACCCGCTGTCCGCCAAAATGGCGTACGCTTCTTTTGTTCGCGCGACCATTTCCCGCTGAATGGTCTGCTTCCCGTACCCTTCCAGACTCCCGACATCCAGATAGAGTTTCAGCCCGGTCTGCGCCATTTTCTGCGCGCGCATGTAGTCTACAAATCCTTCGTACCAGAACGAACCGGAAATCGAGCCGATTTTGCCGAACACGCCGGGATACAGGTACGCGGCGTACATCGAAACGAGGCCTCCCAGCGATTTGCCCATGATCCCCGTCTGATCGGGACGGCGATTCGTTTGGTACCTGCTGTCGATATACGGCTTCACCTGCTCGACGATGAACGAGAGGTATTCCGCTCCCCTGCCGCCAAAGTCACCGAATTGATCCGACAAGGCCTTGGCAAACCAGGGGGTGTACTCATGAATCCGGTTGACCGGTTTGATGCCGACCATGATGAGTTCGACCAGTTCTCCGCCGGCAAACATCCGCTCGATTTCATGCAGGGATTCGCAGGGACGCGGGGATGAATCCGCCTGATCGGCAAACAAGTCGCCGCCATCGTGCACGTAGACGACCGGGAACGATGCGGCACCATCCGAATACGAGGGCGGCAGATAGATCGACAGTTCCCTCTCCCTGAAATGATCGGTGATGATCGTGCCCTTCACGGCAGGTACCTCCTACACTTTCGCCCGAAACAGCAAGTAGACGAAATAGGGAACGCCCACGATGGAAATGACGATTCCCACTGGCAGTTCGACCGGCGTAAAGACGGTTTTGGCAATAAAATCGGAAATGACGACAAGCAGCATGCCGACCAGTCCGCAAACCGGAATCACGCGGCGATGATGCAAGCCGACCAGCCGCTTGGCGATATGCGGAGACAACAGTCCGACAAACCCGATGCTGCCGGACACGGAAACGCACGCGCTGACAAGCCCGATGCTGCCGATCAAGAGCACACTCTTCTCTTTTTCCGTGCGCACGCCCAGACCTTTGACGCTCTCTTCTCCCAATTGAAGCACGTCCAGGAGCGGCGCTTTGCGGAAAATCACCGGAACGAACACAATAAACCACGGAATCATGGACACCACATAGTCCCAGTTGGCGTTCCAAATGCTCCCAGTCAGCCACACCGCCGCCATTTCGTAATCCTGTGGATTCATCTTGAGCGACAGATAGATCGTCAACGCGGACAGCCCGGATCCGACCGCAATCCCGACGAGGATCAGCGTTCCGGGGTCCAGTCTTCCGCTTCTCCACGCGAACAGGTAGATGAATCCGGCGGCCATCAATCCGCCCGCCAGGCCGAACATGGGCATCGCCATAATGGAAAGCAGGCCTGCCCCGATCATTTTCCCTTCAAACAGAAGCATGAAGAGGACGCCGGCGAACCCCGCTCCCGCATTGATGCCGAGAATGCCCGGATCGGCCAACCCGTTCTTCGTAATCCCCTGAACGACGGCTCCGGCGATCCCGAGGCCGAAACCGACAAACGCGGCAATGACAATGCGGGGAAGACGAAAATCGAAAACGACCATGTCGTGCTCCGGAACCGGATCGATGCGCATCAGCGTTTTGATCACATCGGTGACCGTCAGATCGAACACGCCGTTCGTCAGGCTGACATAGACGGCGGCAAGCAAGAGTCCCACGCCGGCGAAGAGCGTCGCCCAATAGCGTCGTTCCGTGCTGCTACGCATGTTTCCCCCCTCCTCTCGTGCGGATCAGGTAGAGGAAGAAAGGAACGCCGAAGATCGCGCAGACAACGCCGACCGGCGTCTCAAACGGGTCATTCAGGAAGCGGCTCAGGACATCGGCAAGCCCCAAAAAGACGGCGCCGAGCACACCGGAGCACGGGACGATCCAGCGATAGTCCAACCCGACCAGAAATCGGGCCACGTGCGGAATGATGAGTCCCACAAACCCGATTTTCCCGGCCAACGCGACGGAAATGCCGGTCAGGATGACGACGGCAGCGGTAGCGGCCGCTTTGATCAAGGTGGTCCGCTGTCCCAGGCTGACAGCGGTTTCGTCGCCCAGCGCAAGCACGGTAACCGATCGGGAAATGAGCAGGGCCGTCACGATTCCGACGAGCGCAAAGGGCACGGCCACCTTGATCATGCCGGGATCGATCTGGTGCAGCCGGGCGTTGTACCAGAAGCTTACATTTTGCGAGACTTGAAAATAGCTCGCGAGCGCCGCCGATGTGCTGCTCAGAAAGGTTCCGGTCACGGTGCCGATAATCGCCATCCGCACCGGCGACATGCCGTTCGGCAGAAGGGACGCCATTCCAAACACGATCCCCGTCCCCAGTGCCGAGCCGATGAGCGAAAACACGATCATGTCCAAAGACGAAGCGTCCGGCAGCAAGATCATGCAGAGGGTAATGACGAACGCCGAACCGTCCGTCACGCCCATAATGGAAGGGGACGCCAGATAGTTTCTTGTCATCCCCTGCATGAGTGCGCCCGACATGGCGAGGAACGCGCCGATCAGAATCGCGCCGACCGCTCTCGGCAGTCGGGAGTGCATCACAATCTGATGGTTCACGTTGCCGGCGTCAAAATGAACGAACGCCTCCCACACCATGCTTGCCTGAATATTCCGTGCGCCGTACAGAATGGATACCAGAACGACGAGTGCGATCGCAATCGGTGACAGCCCCAAAATAAGGGCCGGCATCGGAATGTTTCGTCTCATGTCCGTTTACACGCCTTGTTCAACATTACTGGGACAGCTTCTCCACGGCGGCCTTCAGAAAGTTGATTTTGCTCCATGCCGTACCGCCCTGGGCAAGCGGATCGACGACGTTGACATACACCCTGTTGTTTTTGACCGCATTGATGCTCTGCCAGATCGGATTGGCCTGTACCTCTTCCAGCGCTTTCGGATTCTCCTTGTTTTCATCCTGGGAGAACTGTACGAACAGGTAATCCGGGTTCATTTCGCTGAACCTTTCCAGGGAAATGGTCTCCTGCGCTTTTGCCGCTTTGATCGGTTCCGGCACCGGGAGGCCCAAATCCTTGTACAGGGTGTCGTTGAAGTATACATTCGCAGGGTAGACGTTGATATTGCCCTGTCTGTAGCGGATGACGACAACCTTTTTATCCTTCAGTTTCTCCCCCAACTGCGCTTTGGCCGCCTCCACATCCGCCTTGTATTTCTGCAGCGTCTGTTCGGCCAGGTCCTGTTTGCCCGTCAGTTCCGCCAGAAGGCGCAAATTGGCCTCCCAATTCGTGGAGATGTGGGAATACGGAAACGTCGGCGCGATTTTGACCAGCTTTTCCGTTACTTCCGGCTTGAACTTGGAGGTGCCCAGGATGACATCCGGCTTCAACTGGAGAATCGTCTCAAAATTCGGCTGCGTCTTCTCGCCGATCGACACCGTCGACCCGGTAATCTCCTTGAACATGTCCGGGAATTTTCCCCCGACGGTAATGCCGCCGACCGGTTGAACGCCAAGCACGACGGCGTCCTCCATCGCTTCCAGGCTCCCGGTGATGACGATCCGTTCCACCTTTGCCGGGACGGTGTATTCCTTGTCCAGATAGCGGACGGTTCTCGTCGCTTGCTCAGCCGTATTTCCGGCGGGCGCCGCCACCGAATTGCCCGCGCTGTCATTCACTCCCGCCGTGGCGGTCTTGTCAGTAGAACCGCAAGCCGCCAAAAACAGCATGAGCAGGGCGACCAGACCCGTGCCTGCACGTTTCATTCCCATTCTCATGTGCTGCAAATCTCCTTTCAGCATGTGCTTCGATGATTGAGGATGATTCTCATTGTTAATTCTAAGGACGAACAACCATGATGAACATGGACGAAATACGGAAATCAATATGGACGATTTCCAGACAGCATCCGCACACACTCCTCCACAATCCGCTCATGGGCGGCGGCGGAATATTCGCGCCACGGGTCCGGCGGGATCACATACACGCGGTTGTTCCGAACCGCCTTCAACTGCCGCCACTCGGGGGTCTGCCGCAGTGCTTTCCAATACGACAGCGTTTCAGGCTCCTGGCGAATCATCAACAGCAGGCGATCCGCATCCACTTCCGCCAGCCGACCCAGCTCGATTCGCTGATTGTAGACGTCGCTCTCGCAGCGGTACGCGGGCACCATCCGCAGGTCTCCGTAAAAGACCGCGGCCATGCTCCGGTTGCAGTATGCATACAGGTGCTCGTTCCGCATGCGTACGATGAGGAATGTGTCGCCGCCCGTCTCGTTGGCAAGCTGTTCCCGGGCAGCCTCCACCTTCCGCTCGTAGTTCTTCAGCCAATGTTCCGCCTCCGCCGATTCGCCCAAGAAGCGGGCCACCATCCGAAGCTGCTCCCGCCAATCGTTCTCCATCGACGGTACATACAAAACGGGGGCGATTTCCTCCAGCTTCTGTTTCTCGCCGGGATCCACCGTGTCCATGCTGATGATCACATCCGGCCGCGCCTGCCTGAGCATGTCGATATTGGATTCCCAGTGTTCATTTTGACGGTATGCACTGAGATGAACCGCTATATCGCTCCGGTACGTCTGGTAGTAATAGGAGGTCCATTTCGGGTGAAGCGGCGCCGCGTACGGGATGATCCGGAGCGCCAGCAGGTGACCGACAATCGGGGCGCTGTAGGCGGCGATCTTGCGGCGGCGGCTCTTCATGTACACGGTAGGCGGCACGCCGACTTCCTTTTTGAATTTTCGGCTGAAATAAAACTCGTCGTGATAACCGACCTGATGCGCGATGTCCCGCAGTTTGGCACCGGATCGCGCCATCAGCGTCTTGGCCCTGTTGACGCGAAGTTGGGTCAAATAGTCGATCGCACTGATGCCGTACGTTTTTTTGAACAGATCGACAAAGTATTTCGGGCTGACTCCGGCAAGAGTGGCCAGCTTCTCAATCGTTACATTTTGGTCAAAATTCTGATCCATGTACGCTTTCGCGCGGGCAAGCGAGGATTTCGAATCTTCCGCTGGAAGGCGGCCGCTTTTCAACAGGCAGTAAAGCAGTTCCTGAAACGCGATCTGGCTGCGGAACCGCTCCAGCACGTCGCCGCTCTGCCAACAACGGTTCACGATCTCGCACAAGGAGAGAAGCTGGCTGCTGGCGGATGCGGGAAATTCCCTCTCGACTGGAAACGGGCGCTGTTCCCGTACAACCTGCAAACGCGAGTTCCTCTTGCCGACCTGACGGAAGACGTCGAACCTGAACAGGAACATGTCCAGTCCGTGCGACGGATCGGCCGACACTCCGAACGTCTCCCCGGGCGGACAGACATACACGGCGTTTGGCCGCAGTCGGCCATCATAATGGTCCATCGTGATGGTTCCCCGCCCTTTGGTCACGACCAGAAGAACATGGGAAAGGGTGAATTGCTGTTCCCCCCTCAGATCGCCGTCTCCTTTTATCCGTTCGAGATCCCGAAGGCGAAACAGAAACTCATCCACCGGAAGCACGTCCGTTTCATGCGTATCCGGTTCATTGTAGAGGGATATCACGTTGGATCACCATCCTTGTTCGAAACCCGACGCTTTTGATGATAATAGTTATCATTATCATTGAGATTATATCAAACTGTCCGGCGTTTTTAAACGCCGCCTCCGTTTTGCCGAGCATTTGGCTGCTCCCCCCTTTTACGGCTCGTTTTGCTGTTCCGCTTACGTCCAAGGTTCCACAACGTCCAAGCAAAAATCGCCTCTTGGTAATACAGTATGCATAGTTCAAGGAAAGAAGGGAACGCCATGGGTCTCTTTCGCCGAAGGGAAGAATTTGCGTTAGTCTTGGTGCTGTTTGTGCTGCTGACGATTGTCGGATGTTCGTGCGACTGATCCAGGGTGAACAAGCAAAGGGAGAGCGCCTGCTCTCCCTTTGCTGTTTGGCTTGCCCCTTGCGCCAGGCTGGACCATCGGGCTCATTCTTCACCCTGTCCGCTTCCAACAGTCCGTAGCCCCGTAAAAACGGAGAATCGGTCCCCTTGTGTGCGCTCAACGTTACATTTCGTGGATTTTTTCCCACAACTGCCTTCCCTTCTCCCATACGTCTTTCCAAAACTGGGTCGACGACGCTTTCTCATGGCCTTCCTTCTGCATGTCTCCTACCAGCAAGAAGTATTCGCGAATGCCGGAACAAATGGCTTTCGAAAGCTCGGCCTGCTTTTCAGGGCGGGTCATCTGCTCTCGATCCTGCGCGTTGCTGATAAATCCCATCTCCACGATAACGGTCGGGCAAATGGAGTGCCGCAGCAGATAATACGTCTTCCCCACCTGCGGTTCTCTCCTTTTGCCATACAGCTCGTTCAAATGATGCTGCAGGATGTCCGCAAGCAGGAAACTTTGATGGTTTTGCTGATACAGCACAAGTCCCCCGCGCATGTTTGGGTGTCTTGACCAGTTCACATGAAAGCTGACCATCGTTTGCGGGACCAAAGCGGCGGCCAGGCCCCGCCGTTGTGCCAAATCGCGCTTGTGGCGGGATGACGTGCCGGACCACCGGTTTTCGTCGCTCAGCGCATAATCCCCGGTGCGATTGAGGATCACCTGATACCCTTCAGCCGACAATTCCTGGTACACTCTTCGCGCGATATCCAAATTGATGTGTTTTTCGTACAGGCTTTCGTGTGAGGTTCCTCCGTCAATCCCCCCGTGTCCCGCATCAATGACGACATGGATGGGAGAAATCACCTGACTGGAGGCAGTGCCGTGCGCAGGATACAGGAGCAGAATCACCGTGAAAACGACGTATTTTCGCATCATTCTCCCTCTACGTTCCCTTTCCGGCTTTTTACGTAGTATCTTCCACCGGAAAAGTGGACATGCACAAATCCCCCCTCTCGATCCGTCCCTTTTCCGCCCAAAAACCCGCCTCCGCTGGGGAGACGGGTTTTTGTGACATCGTACTCCAGTCCTCAAAGCTCCCGGGATTGATCCCGCCCCTCGGCAAGATCGTCCAACTGCATCAGCCGTTCATTGATGACCTGAATCATTTGATAAACCTCCGCACGCGTCTGCCAATTCACATGCGCGGCACACGCTTCCTTTACCAGTTGATCGCGAAGCAGCTCCAGGGCGCTTCCATCGGTCGTGGCCAATACTTTTGCGTAAAATTCCCCGTTCATGACCGCCTGCCTCCTTTACACAGAATCAACAACAGCATACGGCGAAGCATCCCGGCAGGTTGTAGGCGAAGAAACAAATTCAGGGCGGGCCTCCTCTTTTGTACTTCAGCCCGCTGTATCCTCTCCGCTTCCGCCAGGCGACCATGTACGGGCCCTGACGATCCGGGTCACACAGCGGACAAAGGACTGCTTGACCGCTGCAAGGGGCTCCTGTAATAAACCGGAACGCTCCGTTCCATAATAAGTTGGTCACCGCTTCGCTTCAGGCAGCCATCAGACACGCACAAGGAGGAAAAAACATGAAGCAAACGGCCATACGCCTGCTGATTCCGCTGTGCCTTACGCTGCTCATGACAGGTGCCGGCGGAGATTCGGGGTTCGCAAACCGAATGGAATAAGAACGAAAATACTATGAGGACCGGGGCGATGTCGTCTGGGAAGTACCGACCGCGCAAAAGGTGATCGCCTTGACCTTTGACGATGGTCCCGATCCCGTCTACACCCCCCAGATCCTGGATCTGTTGAGAAGGTACCACGCAAAGGCCACCTTCTTCGTCGTCGGCCAGCGCGTGATGAACCATCCCGAAATCACCCGGCGCATCGTCGCAGAAGGACACGAAGTCGGCAACCACACGTTTAACCACGCCAATTTGATGAGGCTTCGTCCCGAGCAAATCCGCCACCAAATCGAAAAAACGTCTGGCCTCATCCATGCCGCCACCGGCAAGCATTCCGAACTGTTTCGCCCCCCGGGCGGCTACTACAATGAGACCATTGTGCACTGTGTGAGAAAAACCGGCCATCTGACGGTGATGTGGTCCTGGCATCAGGACACGCGGGATTGGAGCAATCCCGGAACGGACAAAATTGTCAACAAGGTATTGAACAACGCGCGGGGTGGGGACATTGTCATCATGCACGACTACGGCGGGAACCGGTCGCAAACCGTAACGGCTGTCGCCAGGATTCTGCCGGAACTGGCAAAACGCGGCTATCGGTTTGTCAGCGTGTCCCAATTGGTCAGCATCCGCGGCAAACTGCCGGTCAACCGCTCCAAATGAGGGGATACCCCGCCCTTTCCCCTGCGAGGGCACGAGGGCGGACGGCTATTCTTTCGTATCAGAGGCGCTTCGTACGATTTGCTATCGTCACGCCGCCAGTGACCAATTCCATACCTTCCAATCACAAAAGGAGGGACATGAGCCCCCCTTTCACAGCAGTTCATCCTGATTTTTTTTCTGAGGACGAATTAATGCACCGGCCTGATGCAGCGTTTGCAGCAGTTCGCTGACTGTCCTCACTTGATCGACAATGGTTCCCAAATCGAGGTTTATTTTGGGAAGTCCAAACAAGGATCGCTTTCGAGGCGTATTGATCTTCTTCCATTCTTGAAAGTGCTGCTGCAGCGTTTCGGGATCCCTGCGCACCCGCTTGGGAACCTTGTTCGCTCGGAGCCATTCGTGAAATTCCGGAGGAAACTCGCCACCAGGTTTGATTTTGCTCATACAATCACCTCTTTCTCCGTGACGGTGTACTCAGCGGCAATGGGCACGTACACGGGTAAAAGTGAAAAAAACAAAGGGAGAGCCCCTTTCCCCCTTTGCACAAACACCTCGGCGCGTTCACAGCCGCCTTTAACAGTCGCAATCACACCCGACAATGACCAGCAATACAAACAATACCAACACCAGCGCAAACCCGTTAAATTCGCCATTGAAGATACCCATTTGCATTCCCTCCTTTCGCACATGTAGTCATACTGTATGTGCATCAGATGGGAAATGCTTATACGATTACCTATCGGACAAAAAAATCTTATCCACGCTGCCGGGACGAAACAGCGGACACCAAGCGCCGGTAAGCGCTTACGATTTCCTCCAGGTCAACTCCCGAACGGCGGGCAGCCGCCAGAGAGGCTGCCACTCTGGCCGATTCCAGCACGCTGAACGCTTCCCGCACCGCGCTGCGCGAAACGGCAAGACGTTTGGCCAGATTGCCCCCGCCGCAAACACCTGATTATTGCGAATATATTGAATATGTTGGAAGGAGGCGCGTCAACGCCATCCATCCTATTGCATCCACAGCCTGAACAACCCCTCCGTATAGCCGAGGTTGTACATGTAATACAGGCCAAACGCGGCACTGATCCCTCCTGTCATTTTCGTCAGCACGCGGCTTATCTCGATGTTTTTCGCGCTGATCACGAAGGGAATCCCGATGATCGTCGTGGTCAGGAGCATGCCGATAATGGTGCCGGCACCGAACACCAGGATATACAGGGCGCCTTCCCATACACTGTTCACCGCAGCCATTGTCCACAGGACAAGGGCAGCGCTTCCCGCCAAGCCATGAACCAATCCGATCAGCAAGGACTTCCAGTACGACACCCGTTCATGCTGGTGATCATGGGACTCGCTCTGTTCATGCGAGTGAAAATGTTTGTGCGGAACCCCATCATGTTCGTGCTCATGCACGTGGATTTTCCTTTTCTTATAGGGAAAGAGGCTTGTGATGCCCAGGTAAACAAGCATGATACCGACAAGGAACTCCAGAGACATTGACACTTTTTCGGGGATTCCGTTCTTTACCAGAAGGAATACCATGCCGACGACAAAAAGTGTGGCGGTATGTCCAATTCCCCAAAACAAACCGGCCAACGATGCATTCCACAATCGCTTCGTCTGCGTGGCGACCGTGGATACGGCTATCACATGATCCGGTTCAATCGCATGTTTGATCCCCAAGACAAAGGCAACCGCCAACACCGACAACAAACTTGCTTCCATAACGCGATTCCGTCCTCTCTCCCATTTATCATGTAAAGGATTTTCCGCTGTGTTGGTCATAACGCAGCTTCCGCAGCGACTGCAGGTATCGAGTCATCTGTAACGCCTCTCGTTCACGAAAAGGGGCAGCCATATCTTTCCTCCTCTTTCCTTGTTTTCACCATGATAAACGTTTTGTACATGTTGCGAAAGAGAACACAGGGGCGTTTTTTATCTGCCTGCGATTCCCAACGATTTCAAACCGCCCGATAGGTGACTACCCTATTTTCATGCGTGAAGGCTGACGGCCTATGCAACCGTGTCAGAACGTGAATATACAGGTATGGTAATGCCAGAATCAAGAAAAGAGGGTGACGTGAATGTACTATTATCCTGGACAATGGCCTGATCAATCGTCCGAACAATGGTCCGCACAATCGCCATCTGATTGGTCGGCAGAATCGCAGGAACAATGGTCTTGGCCAGCACAATCTCCAGCACAATTTCCGCCGGGTCGGCGACGCTGTCCGGACTTTTGCAGACGCTGTCCTCCAGAATGCTGCCGCCGTCGCAGGAGAAGAAGTTACTGACCACCGCTGCAACGTGCAAGCAGCGAACAGGTCGGACACCCTTGCTGCTGCAGCCGTAAGCAGGTGATGGTTCCGGCCGAAGCAGCCCACATGGATGGTGGAGCCACATCCCGCCCAAAGCGGGTGTGGCTCTTTTTCCCTCTCTCTCATTTGCAGCCGGCTATGCCTTTGCCACGTTGACTCGTCCCGAAAAGAAGGTGGCTCCGCCGCCCATATCCGCGAGACGGTCCGGCGTGAGCGCGTTCACCAACCGTTTCGTTCCCGGCATATCCGCCCAGAGCCCCTGGCTTACCACTACGCCGGGCAGCACATTTTCCCCCACAGAGGCGACCAGTTCACACTCGCCACGCTCGTTCCAGATCCGCACGTTATCCCCGTTTTCGATTCCGGCCCGTGCAGCATCGGCGGCATTCATGTGCAGCCGAGGCATTTTTTCCAGTTGAACGTGCTTGTCATTATGGGAGAAGGTCGAATTCAGGAAGTTGTGATTCGGCGCCGGAATAAACAAATACGGATAATCCCCGTCGTCGGCAAGCGGTGCATACGTTGGCAGCGGCGGGTATCCTTCCCGCTCCATCTTTTCCGAATACAGCTCGATTTTCCCGCTGGGCGTAGGGAGGCGTCCCGGGAACAGGGGTTTTACATTCGCCTTGACATACTGCTTCTCGACAAGCGTTTCATAGTCGATTCCTTCCAGATACGGGTTCCGGTGGTTGTGAAGCGCCTGACGAATCAGCTCTTCGTCCGTATCCTGAAACGCCTGGTCATCAAACCCCATCGCTTTCGCCAGCAGGCGGAACACCTCCACATTGGACTTGCTTTCTCCATACGGCGGAATCACCGGCCGCTGCAGGTGGATGAAGTGATGCCAGTAGGAGGTGTAAAAATCCGTGTTTTCAAAGGAAGACGTCGCCGGAAGCACGAGATCGGCATACACGGCCGTCTCCGTCAGGAACATGTCATGCACGACGGTAAACAGATCGTCCCGGGCCAGTCCGCGGCGCACCTTGTTTGCTTCCGGGGCCACTACGGCCGGGTTGCTGTTGTACACAAACAGCGAACGTACCGGCGGGTCAAGCTCAAGCAGGGCGCGGCCAAGCTGATTCATGTTGATGACGCGCGTCTGTTTGTTTGCAAGCAAATCGGGGCGCTGCAGCGCCTGCTTGTTGAACAGCAGGTATCCGCCGTTTCCCTTGATCGCTCCGCCTCCTTTTTTCAGCCATTGGCCGGTAAGGGCGGGGAGACAGGCAATCGTCCGTATGCACATGCCGCCGTTGTCATGATGCTGCAGCCCGTTTCCGATGCGGATAAAGGAAGGGGATATCTGGCCGTACATGCGGGCCAGCCGGACAACATCCTCCACAGGAACACCCGTAATGGCGGAAACGGAAGCGGGATCGTACTGCTTCACATGCTCCCGAAGCTCCTCATGCCCCACGGTATATTGTTGAAGAAAATGTTCGTCCACCATGTTTTCGGCAAACAGGACATGCATCATGCCAAGGGCAAGCGCGCTGTCCGTCCCGGGCATAATGGGAATAAACCAGTCTGCCCAACGGCCGGTCTGGTTTTTGTGCACATCGATCACGACGACCTGGGCCCCGTTTTTGCGCGCTTTCTCGGCAAGCGCCACCTGGTGCATGTTTGTGCTGACCGCATTGATCCCCCACATGATGATCAGCTTGGCATGAACCGTATCCTCGGGGTCCGTCCCGAAGCTGCCGCCCATGGTATACTCGTACCCTTTTGTTCCGGCCGAGGTGCAAATCGTTTGATCCAGCCTGCTTGCGCCCAGGCGGTGAAAAAACCGGCGGTCCATCGATTCCGCGCTGAGCCTGCCCATGTTGCCGTAGAAACTGTACGGCAGGATGCTTTCCGGCCCCTCGGTCCGAATCAGTTCCTTCCAGCGGGCAGCGATCGTTTCAATCGCTTCCTCCCAACTGATTCGTTCAAATTTGCCTTCCCCCTTGGCGCCGATGCGCTTCAACGGATATGAGAGCCGTTTTGGGTCGTAGATCCGCGCTGTCATGTTGCGAACCTTGTTGCAGATGGCTCCCTGGGTGACGGGATGGTCAGGATCCCCCTCTATTTTCACAATCTTTCCATCCTTTTTGTGAACAAGCAGACCGCATTGATCAGGACAATCCAGCGAGCAGACAGACGGAAAAACTCCATTCGGCTGATTGGCGTAGTGCTCCACGGTGCATCTCCCTTTCACGTTTGAACGATTGAAAACAACTGCTTCCGATACGCAGTTGACCTGTGTGACAATCACGAATATTTTGCTTCTTTGTTCATCTTATCACGATACGCGCTCCATTTCGCACCTGTCAACACCATTGTCGCATACGGCGCCTGCCGTATCCGCTCCCGCCCGGTCGGCGCTGCTCCGGTTCGCTTTGACAATACGCCGTCAGACGCCGCACTCAGGCCCGAACGCTTCATTGCTTCCATGTACGGGGTGGGATATGATGAAGGGGAATCCGGACATGAAAGGAGCAGGCTGATGACGATGACACCAAACCTATCGTCAATCTATTTTGAATTGAAGGTGGTTTCGGACGGCGTGTACGCCGCCATCGCAAAGCGGGGCACGGGTGCGGTGGGCAACGCCGGGATCATCGATCTGGGTGAGGAGACGGTGCGCTCATGAGCACGATGCACACGCCCGTCAGCCACCCGCGGCCTCCCATCAGACTGCCTGCAAACACGGCTGCAGTCCCCACCAGCATTGTGCCAGTCATCTCGACAGCCCGCTGCCGTATCGTGCCGCCGGACGAAGCCCCACTCACGACCATGGCACCGAAGGAAGCCAGCAGTCCGAGTCCCGCATGTCCGCCGCGATGCCAAGAGCAATCGGCCCGGCCATCCCCATCATCCCTGCCACGATTTGCGGAAGATCGACCGAACCATCCTTTGACCCATGCAGCATGCCGGCTGTCATCGCCTTCACAAAGCGGTGCCGCAAAGCCGCATCGTGTTTGCTGTCCACTCCCCGGGTTTCCTGCTTGTTTGTCACCATGATTCCCCCAACTTCCGAACAAGACGTTTCAGACACCTCCATCATATAAAAAACGCGGAAGCCCGAACATAAAAACGTTCGAGACTGCCGCGTTTTCCTGTACGATCGATTCCCGCCAGGCGGGCGCTTTTCCGCGAAAAAGGCAGCCTTCACCTGTTCCGTCGGTCGCGCTGAATCATCGGGGAGTCCTCCGCTTTCTTTTTCTTGCGCGTTCTCAAAAACGTGGGACGCGTTTGCAGCTTTTTCATCGGAATTCGAACCAGCATATCCGTCCAATCCCGCATACGCAGCGGCGAAAGCGGAGCCAGATAGGGAACGCCGAAGGAAACAAGCCGGGCTACATGGGCGTGGATGAGGAGCAGGCCCAGGATGAATCCGTACGTCCCCAAAAAACTGCTGCATACCAGCAGGAAGAACCGCAGGATCCGGTACGTGATGCCGAGATAATACACAGGCGCCGTGAAGGAGGAGATCGCGGTCAGCGCGACAATGACAAGCGTCACGGGACTGACCAGGTTGGCGTCTACAGCCGCCTGCCCAATCACAATCCCGCCGACGATGCTTACCGCCTGTCCGACCGGCTTGGGCAGCTTGACGCCGGCTTCCCGTATGATCTCAATGATGAGTTCCATGATAAAAATTTCCATAAAGATGGGAAACGCTACCTTGACACGCGCGGCGTCCATGGAGATGAGGAGCCGGGTGGGAATCAGCTCCGGGTTGTACGCGACCAGCGACAGGTACAGCCCGGGCGTCGTGATGCTGAGAAACAGGGCGATCATCCGCACGAAGCGGATCAGCGTGGCGTACTGCCAACTGGTGTAGTAATCGTCGACGGTATCCAGCAGTTGAAAGAACGTGATCGGCAGAAGCAGCGCATATGACGCCCCCTCGACCATGACGGCCACGTTTCCCTCGATCAGATAGGAGCAGACGACGTCAGGCCGTTCGGTGGGGCGCAGTTGGGGAAACAGGGAGAACGAGTCGTCCTCCAGATATTCCTGAAGCTGCATCTGGCCGATCAGGCTGTCTGTTTCGATGCAGGAAAGACGCTGCCTCACTTCTTCCACGATGCTCGGATTGGCCACGTCTGTTAGGTACAATACGGCGGTTTCCTGCTTCGTCCGTCTTCCCACCATGACGGATTCCACCCGCAGATACGGGTCGCGCAGGCGCTGGCGAACCAGTCCGATATTGGTGTTGAGGGCTTCCACAAAACTTTCTTTCGGGCCAATGACGCTAATTTCCGTCTCCGGCTGCTCGATGTTCCGGCCGTTTTCCTTCTTGACTCCCACAGCCAACCCGGCTGTCTCGCCGTCCACCAGCAGCAGCGCTTTGCCGTGCAGGATCTGCTCGATCGCGGTCTGCCAGTCCTCCACCCGATGTATGTCACTTGCGGACACGATGCTCTCCTGGATGAGCAAGAGCAGGTCTCTCTCCTCCTTGTCCCCGGTCAGGTGGGACGCCTGAGCGGTCGGGAGCAAGCCCGCTCTCTGCTGCAGGGGCGTTATCACCTGCCGGTTCAGGCGGTCGGAATCTGCCAGACTGCGCAGGAAGAACAGGCTGACACTCCTGTCCAAACACGTGAGGTGGCAGGCGGCAAAATCGCTGCTGCCGCCCAACCGCTCCGTCAGCTCCTCCGCGTTTTTGACCAGCGACGCGTGAAGGGCCGTTTTCCCGATCGTGTTCACCGCTTGTTTTTCGCGTAACAGAAACCGTTTCGATCTATCCACCGATTTGCGCCAAAACAGGTTGAACTTCATGGTCGTTTGATAGCTGTCCTTCCACATATCCCGTAATAGGCATAGTATTGCTTAATGGAAGTTCTTCTATCATGTGAAAGGGATTGGGTCGGCTGCGTCTGGCTCCGCCTCATCCATGCTAACCTTTCCATTTCAAGTAAGAGGAAACGGCATAGTTCATTCGTAAACCAAGCCCATTCAAACAAAAAAAGGCCCTTGTCAGAAAGATTTCAAGGGCCCCGTGCAGCCAATGGTCAACGCCTGGCCAGAGAGCGGGCCATGGTTTCCCCGCCTCCACATGATTCCCCGAGTACAGAGCAGTCTCCTTTCCAAAATCGGACGAAGCGACAGTCGATCTCGTTTACGGCAGCATCCAGGCGAGGATGTTTGTCTGCAGGTAGGTCAGCACGCAAATGATCAGCAGGAGCAAAACGCTGTGCTTAAACGTAAACCGGAACAGATCGGCGTCTTTTCCCGCCAGCCCCACCGCCGCACAGGCGACGGCGATCGATTGCGGCGAGATCATTTTGCCTGTGACACCGCCGCTGCTGTTGGCTGCGATCGCCAAGGCCGGGTCCATGCCCAGTTGGATGGCCGTCACCTTTTGCAGACCGCCGAAGAGCAGGTTGGACGAAGTGTCCGATCCCGTGAGAAATACCCCCAGCCAGCCCAGGATGGGCGAAAAGAACGGGAACAGGATCCCTGTCGCCGCCAAGGTCATCCCCAGGGTCGTGCTCATCCCGGAGGCGTTGGCCACATAGGCAAAACCGACGACGGAGGCGATCGTCACGATGGCAAACCGCAGTTCGCTCAGCGTCTCGCCAAACGTCTTCCCCCACTCTCTCCAGGAAAGGCGGCCGATGAACTTGGTGATGACCGCCGCAAACAGGATGGCCGTCCCTGCCGCCACCAGCAGTTCGAGCTTGAACACCGCGTCGATCGGCTTTCCGTTCGCGCCGATGACAAGCTGGTGCAATCCGGGAACCGGCGGCGAAAAGGTGAGGGCCTTGCCGATGGGATTGATGGCAGACAGAAGCGCGTTGGCCCCTTCGTATTTGCCGATCAACGCCTTTTTTACCGAAGGAATCCCCCACAGGGAAATCAGCGCGGTCAGCACCAAAAACGGCGACCAGGCGAACAGAACCCGCCCCGCCGAATGGGTTTCCCCGTTTTTCCCTCCCGACGGCCCATCCCCCCCGGCCGTTCCCGCTCCGGCCTGATCCGCTTCAAAGCGGAAGATCGATCGGGGCTGCCACACCTTCAAAAAGAGCGTCAGGCAGACAATCGAAACCAGGGCGGAGAGGATATCGGGAAGTTCCGGTCCCATGTAGTTGGAGGTGAAAAACTGCGTGACCGCAAACGAAATGCCGGAAACCAGAATGGCGGGCAGCACTTCCATCGTCCGCCGAAACCCGCACATCAGCACGACGAGATAAAACGGTACAAAGATGGAGAGCAGCGGCAGTTGGCGGCCGACGATCTGGGAAATGTCCATGGCCGGAATGCCCGTCGGACCGGAGACGGCGATGATGGGCGTTCCGATGGCACCAAAGGCGACCGGCGCCGTGTTGGCGAGAAGGCAAATGCCCGCCGCATAAAGGGGATGAAAGCCGATCCCGGCCAGCAGTGCCGCCGAGATGGCGACCGGCGCTCCAAAGCCGGCCGCTCCTTCCAGAAAGGCCCCGAACGAGAAGGCGATCAGCAGGGCCTGCAGGCGGCGGTCTTCCGTAATGGACACAACGGACGAACGAATGATGTCAAACTGCCCCGACTTTACCGTCAGCTTATACAAAAAGACGGACGCGATAATAATCCAGCCGATCGGCAGGATTCCGTAAACGGCGCCTTGAATGGCAGACATGACAGCCATGCCGACCGGCATCCCGTACACCAGGATCGCGATCAGCACAGCGACCAGCAGCGTAGTCGAACCGGCCACATGTCCCTTCATTCGTTTCACGGCCAGCGCCCAGAAAAAATAGAGAATCGGGATCAACGCCACCAGGGCGGAGAGACCCAGGCTCCCTCCCACCGGGCTGAACATCTGTGACCACGTCATCATAACGCCACACCCTTAATTCAGAATAGTTTGATAATTCAACGGATCTCAACTGGTGCCGCCCTCATTTCCGCGCAGCGGCCCGGTTTGGGAAACATTTTGTCCGGATTGAGCAGATTCCGCGGATTGAATACATCGCGAATCTGCAGTTGGGCCTCCAGCTCGTCATCCGTAAAGACGTACCGCATCTCCTCTTTTTTCTCGATCCCTACTCCATGCTCGCCCGTGATTGAGCCTCCCGCGTCCGCGCACACCTTCAGCACTTCCGATCCCACCCGGACCGCCAGTTCCGTTTCGCCCGGAATTCTGGCGTCAAACAGGATCAGCGGATGCAGATTGCCGTCCCCGGCGTGAAACACATTGGCGATCCTCAGCCCGGAACGTTCGCTGATCTGCCTGATTTTCTCCAGCACTTCCGGCAGCCGACTGCGCGGAATGACGCCATCCTGCACGAGATAATCGGGTGAAATGGAGCCCATCGCGGGGAAGGCCGTTTTCCGGTTGGCCCACCATCTCGCCCGTTCCTCCTCGGTCGCGGCCACCTTTACCTCCGACACCTTTCTGCCCTGGCAGACGGACACGATCTTTGCAATCTGATCGTCAATGCCGGCGGCAATCCCGTCCACTTCGATCAACAGGACCGCTTCCACCCCCTTGGGGTGCCCGACCGGATACGTGCCCGCTTCCACGCCTTCGATCGCCGTTTTGTCCATCATCTCCAGCGCCGCAGGCATGATGCCGGCAGCCACGATGTCGGAGACGGCCTGGCTTGCTTCTTCCACGCTGTCGAAATAGGCGAGCACCGTCTTTTTCCCTTCCGGATTTTTCAAGATGCGCACCGTGATCCGGGTGACGATCCCCAGGGTTCCTTCCGATCCGGTCAGAAGCCCCATCAGGTCGTAGCCCGGCGCATCGGGAACGCCGCCGATTTCCGCGATCTCTCCGTTTGCCAGCACCACCTCAAGGCCGAGCACGTGGTTGGTGGTCACGCCGTACTTGAGGCAGTGGGCCCCACCCGCGTTTTCCCCCACATTGCCGCCGATCGTGCAGGCGTATTGGCTGGAAGGGTCGGGGGCGTAATAGTAGCCTTTGCCCGCTACGGAATTGGTCAGTTTCAGATTGACGAAGCCCGGTTCCACCACGGCCAGACGGTTTTCGTAATCGACGTGAAGCAGCCGTTTCATCTTCACCAGGCTGATGATCACTTCGCCGCCCAGCGGTACGGCTCCGCCGCTCAACCCGGTTCCCGCCCCGCGGGGTATGAACGGGATGTTTTGGTCGTGCAGATACTTCACCACCGCGGCAACCTCATCCGTGCAGGACGGAAAGACGACGGCCCGCGGCGGGTGTTTGTGCACGGTGTAGCCGTCGCACTCGTAGGCCGCCAGATCCTCCCGTTGATAAAGGACGGAATCCGCTCCCACAATCCGGGCCAGTTCATGGACAATCGGGTCGATGGCCGGCATGGGTCATTCCCCCTTTTCCGCTTCCGATTGGCCCGCGGCCTGCCGCGCTTCCCGCTCGTACGACCAATCCAGCAGTTGTACGGTATGGACGATTGCTGCCGTTCGCCCGTGCTTCCTCGCTCCCATCATCAACTGCAGCATGCAGCCCGGATTGCCCATCGCGAGCAGATCGATCTGATCGGGAACCGCTTTCATTTTCTCGTCCAGAATTTTGCCGGCCATCTCGGGGTTGGTCAGATTGTAGATGCCGGCGCTGCCGCAGCAGCGGTCCGCGAGCTCCATCTCGATCCACTCCACACCCGGAATCTCACGCAGAAGCTGCCGCGGCTCGGAGCGCACGCCCTGCCCGTGGGCGAGATGGCAGGCATCATGATACGCCACCCTCGCCTCCACCCTGCCGCGCGGTTTCTGATAACCGCGGGCAACCAGGAACTGGGAGATGTCTTCCACTTTCTCCGCGAAGCGAACGGCCTTGTCGTGATACTCGGGATCGTTGTGCAAAAGTTCGGGGTATTCCTTGAGTGCACACCCGCAGCCCGCCGCGTTCACGACCACGCTCTCCACATCCGCCGCCAGAAACGCGTCGATGTTTTGTCTGGCCAGCGCCTTGCCCTGCTCCCGGTCGCCCGCGTGAATGTGAAGCGCTCCGCAGCATCGCTGTCCGCGCGGCACTACCACGTCGTACCCGTTTCGGGTCAACACGCGTATCGTCGCCGCATTGATCTCGCCGAACATCACGTCCATCACGCATCCGGCGAGCAGGGCGACCCTCCCCCTGGCCGAGCCTTCCGCCGGAATCACCTCCGGGTGCGTTTTCATGACGGGATCGGAGACAGCCGGCAGGACGCGCTCCATCTCTCGCAGGTGCCTCGGGAGCAGATTGAGCAGCCCCGTTTTTCGGAGGAACGACTGCAGGCCGCTTTTCTGGTACACCTTCATCAGTTTCCCCAACACGTGCAGCCGGGATGGATGCGGAAACACGCCTCTCAGGAAAAAGGAATGAAGGAACGCTTTCCACCCCGTGAGCGGAATGGCCTTGCGAATCTGTCCGCGTGCGGCCTCAATCAGCGATCCCACCTGTACGCCGGACGGGCAGGCGGTTTCACAGGCGCGGCAGTCCAGGCAGGTAAAGACAGGGTTTTCGAAACCCGCAGAGATGGACAGCTTCCCTTCCGCCACGGACTTGATCAGGTGAACCCGGCCGCGCGGGGATTGCTGCTCATGCCCTGTCTCCAGATAGGTGGGACACGACTCCAGACAGAGCCCGCAGTGAACGCAGGCGGAATACTTCTCCTCGTCCGGCGGATCTTCCCACCGATAATTGCCTTTTGCATGAGATACAGGCGCACTCACGTCAGATCCCCCCTATGAATCGGTTTGGGTTTAACACACGACGCGGATCGATGGAGCGCTTGATGCCCTCCATCAGGGAAAAGGCGGCAGGTTTTCGCCCCCACACGTCCAGCTCTCGCCTCCGTTCGAGCGAAGCGTGCTGCACGACCGCATACCCTCCCCTGCTTTCGGCCAGCGAGCGTATCTCTGTCAGGTACGAAGCAAAGAGCGTCGGGTTTCCCGTTACGTAGACGCGGGTGATGCCGTGACCGACCCCGCCGTGGGCCTGGGCGTCCAGGCCGTACCGCTCGCCAAGGTCATGGCAGGCCCTGACGATTTCGAGCACATCGAGGTTTTTGCTGCCGATTTTTACCGCCAGCGTTTCCTCGCGATCCCCGGAAGAAACGCCGGAGGGGGGCAGTCGGGCAAAACGCATCCACCACTCTGCGGCTTCCTCCTGTTCCCATGACTGGATCTCCGCATCTGCCGGCAGTCGCGCCTTTACCCACTCTTCCTGATAGCGGACTGCTTTCTCCTCATCTTCAAAGGCGATCGCCAGCGCATACCCGTGCCCTCCATTCATGTTCCGGTGGACAGCGGGACTGAGGAATTCCATCGAGACGGGCTCCAGCAGGGAATCGAGGAGAGAAACGGCAAAGGATCGGATCAGGGTAAAGTCGGAGCGGGAGAATGCGAGGAGCAGCAGGGTTTGAAAGGGCGGGAGCGGGCGCAGTTTCATCGTGATTTCGCTCATGACGCCCAGCGTCCCCATGGAGCCGATAAACAGCTTGTTCATGTCGTAGCCGGCTACATTTTTCACCACCTTGCCGCCTGTTCGAATGAGGCGGCCATCGGGATAGACCACGCGCATCCCGATGACGTGGTCCCTGGCCGAACCGTACCGCAGGCGCTTCGGCCCGCTGTCATTGGCAGCCACGACGCCCCCGATGGTCGCCTGTCGGGGCCAGTACGGATCGAGCGGAAGCATCTGGCCATGGGCAGCCAGATGCGCATTGATCTCCTGGATGGTCGTCCCGGGCTTGACCGTCACGGTCATGTCCCCCGGCGCGTATTCGGCAATCCCCCGGCAGTCGGAGAGACCGAGCAGAATGTCCGCTTTTTCTTCGGTCCCGCCAAAGCCTCTTTTCGTCCCGCCGCCCATCGGAATGACGGTCCACCCCTGTTCGTGGGCCGCCCGCAGCACAGCCGCGATCTCTTCTTCGGATTCCGGAAAGACCTCGTGCGAGCCGTGATTGCCGAGGACGTGGGATGATTCCGCCGCCGGCCGTATTCTTCCCGTACCGATGACCTGTGTGATCAGCGCCGCGTCCATGTTCCTCCCTCCCTTGCACGCAATGTCATAACGTTCCGTTCAACAAGGCTTCCACATGGGCCAAATGCTCCACCATCGCCTGTCTCGCCTGATCCGGTTCCGCATCGCGGATGGCCTCGAACACGGCCACATGCTGCTGAAAAATCGTCCGCTCCTGCTCGGCATCGGCCAAAATGATCCGGTGGCAGTCCATGATCCCCTTGCGGATCGCCGACGAAACGGTCTGCATCAACTGCACGAGGTGCTCGTTTTGCGTGGCTTCCGCGATGGCGAGATGGAAGTCGAGATCCGCTCTCCACCCTTCCAGCGTATCCGCCTGGGCCAAACGCTCCAGCGCCTCCTTCATCCTGTTCAGGTGGTCCGTTTCGCGGTGAACCGCCGCCAACTCGGCCGTCCCCGCCTCGAGGATTTTCCTCACCGCAAACAGATTGCGGATATCCTCTTTGCGCACGAGACTGACGCCCTGAAAGACCCGGGAACAGTCAAACTGGCAGACGAATGTGCCGTTGCCGTGGCGGACTTCCACCATTCCTTTTCCTTTCAGCGTCGTGATGGCATCGCGGACAGCGGTTCGGCCCACATCAAACAGTTGGCACAATTCCCGAACAGATGGAAGCTTGTCGCCGGGCCGCACATGTCCTGCGGTAATCCACTGCTCAATTTGGAGAGCCACCCTGTCGGAAATCTTCTGGCTGTCGATTTTGGCCGCTTCCATCTGCTCACTCCTTCCTTACTCCAGTACCTCATAGCCGGGGAGCGTCAGAAACTCGACGAATTCATCGGCCAGGACCAACTGGGTAAACAAACGGGCAGCCTGCTCGTAGCGTCCCGCCTCATACGCCTCCCCGCCGATTGCCTCCCTGATCTTCTCCAGCTCTTCGTCCCGGATCTGTTCTGTCAACGCGGCCGTAACCTTCCGCCCGTCATCGAGGATGCCTTTCGGATGGCGAATCCACTGCCAGACCTGCGCCCGCGAGATTTCCGCGGTCGCGGCGTCTTCCATCAGGTTGAAAATGGGAACGGCGCCGGAACCGTTCAGCCAGGCCGCGATGTATTGAATGGCGACGTGGATGTTGGTGCGGAGCCCCGCTTCCGTGATGGGCCCTTCCGGAACCGCGAGCAGCTCCCCGGCTGTCACGTTCACGTCTTCCCGCTTTTTCTCCACTTGATTGGGGGCAGGCATGTGCTCGTTGAACACTTCCATCGCGACAGGCACCAATCCCGGATGAGCGACCCACGTGCCGTCGTGTCCGTCGCGCACTTCCCGGAGTTTATCCGCCCGGACCCGTTTCAGGGCCTCCTCGTTTGCCGCCGGATCGTGTTTCACCGGAATGTGGGCGGCCATTCCGCCCATCGCGTGGGCATTGCGCTTGTGGCACGTCTGGATGGTCAGGAGGGAATACGCCCGCATGAACGGGACCGTCATGGTCACGACCGAACGATCGGGCAGAATCACATCCGGGTCGCGGCGAAACTTTTTGATGTAGCTGAAGATGTAGTCCCAGCGTCCGCAGTTGAGTCCGGCCATGTGCTCCCGCAGCTCCCAGATGATTTCGTCCATCTCGAAAGCGGCCAGAATCGTTTCGATCAGGACGGTCGCCTTGATGGTTCCCCGCGGGATTCCCAATTGATCCTGGGCCCAGACGAACACGTCGTTCCACAGCCGCGCCTCCAGATGGCTCTCCAGTTTGGGCAGGTAAAAATAGGGGCCGGAACCATTTGCGATCAGCGTTTTGGCATTGTGGAAGAAATAGAGCCCGAAATCGACCAGACTGCCGGACGCCGCTTTTCCGTCGATCAGCAGGTGCTTTTCATCGAGATGCCAGCCGCGCGGCCGCACGATCAGAGTGGCTACCTGATCCGTAAGGGCATACGTCTTGCCTTCGGGACTGACGTACCGGATCGTGCGGTTGACCGCGTCCCGCAAATTGATCTGCCCCTGGATGGTATTGGCCCACGTCGGCGAATTGGCATCTTCCAAATCGGCCATAAACGCTTTTGCTCCCGAGTTCAAGGCGTTGATCACCATCTTCCGGTCTCCGGCGGGCCCGGTTATTTCCACCCGGCGATCCTGGAGATCCGCCGGAATTGGCGCAATCGTCCACGAACTCTCGCGAATGTGCTTCGTCTCCGGCAGGAAATCAGGCTTTTTGCCGGCGTCCAGTTCCGCCTGCCGCAGGGCCCGCTGCCGCAAAAGCGCGTCCCGCCTCTCGGCAAATGTCCGGGTCAACCCGGCCACAAACCGCAGGGCCTCCGGCGTCAAAATCTCGGCAAACGCCGGCGTAACCGTCCCGGCAATCTGCACTCCGTCCAACTGTTGTCCTCCTACCGCCACCATTGTCCTCACTCCATTCCTGATGGGGAATCAAATCCTGTTCAGTTATCAGATATGTGATGAGCGGAAAAATCATGTCACGTGGTTGCTCCAGACCACGCCGAAAAAAAAGCGCGCCAGGATCAACTGTCCCGGCGCACTCTTTGCGCATGCCCGTCCATGCAGGCCAACACGCCTCAAGGCTTCACCGTTTTCTTTCGCAGGATCGCGGGATTGATGTTGACCGCCGCCTGGTACGCAACCCCAAGTCGTCATCGGCATGAGCCGCCCGTCGCCGGTATCCCATGCGTCTGCGCCGTTTGGCTTTTCCTCACCATCGAATGCCTTCCCTATCCCTGTGTAGAAACGGAAGATGGAACGCGATGGGCAGTCCGGGTGAGCAGCAATCCAATCACGCCGCACAAGATCAGCCCGACGCCTGCAACCTTGTAACTGTCAGCCGCTCCCAGCCACCCGATCAACGCACCGGCCAGCAGGCTGGAACCGGACTCACCGATGAAGGCGGTCGTCGATTGCATGCTGAACACTTTGCCAAGCCGGTCGTTGGGCACAGAGTTCTGCACGAGCAGAATCTGCGGCATATCGATCAACGATTCCGCCGCGCCGGCCAGGAAGGCGAAGCCGACCGCCAAGACAAACATGTCTGTGGAGCCGATCAGGAAATAAAACACGCCCCAAAGCGCCCAGCCGCTGAAAATGACCCTTGCGAATTTCTTGATCTGGACTTTGCCGAGCAAAAGCGTCATCAGCAAGTTGCCGACCGCAAACGCGCTCAAAATGATCCCATACCCCTTGGAGCCCATGTCCCACACCTGATCGGAAAGAATGGGAAGGCCCAAACGGTCAAGACCGACAATCAGACAAAGACCCACGCCGAAGAAAAAGATGGACCAAAACAGCGGACGAACGGTTTTGACGAAGAGGTACGTGTCATAGATGTCCCGGAATACCGATACGTGCACATTCTTCTTTTCAATCGGCGGTATCTTGGTCGGCAACAGGGCCAGGATCGAGACGACGTAGCTGGCGGCGGTGATCAGATAGATGAAAATCGCGCTGGTCTGCGCGATCAGCACGCCCCCGATCATCGGCCCGATGGCGCGCATCAGTTGGAAGGACGCCTGCATGAACGAGTTGCCCGCCGACCAGAGTTCCTTCGGCATAAAGGTCGTAAGCGACGCCCTCATCGCCGGGAAGAAGAAGCATCGCACCGTACTGAGGACAAATGCCGTAATCGCCAGATTCCATACGTGCAGCAGATCGAGCCAGTAGAAGAAGGGAACGGTGAGGAGGGAAACGAGGCGGATGATGTCCCCGTACACCATCACGCGTTTGCGGTCCCAGCGGTCGGCATAAGCGCCGCCGATTAGTCCGAAGAAGATGTACGGTGCCGATGTTGCGAGAACGACAAGGCCCGCGATGAATGAGGAGTTGGTCATTTTGTAGGCGAGCCAGAAGAACGCAATCTGGTACAGGGAGTCCCCGAAATTCGCGGTCGTTTGGCCGATCCACACCAACACGTAGTTCGGGTTTGCGAACAAATGCTTATACCCGGCTTGACCTTGAGCCATGGGATCATCCTCCTCAGCTTCAGATGACAATGTGCCCCTCCTGCACCTCGGCTTCGTCAACAAACTACGTCGGCGATCCTGCGCCCTTTGCACAGATGCAATTTTTCCCTAATCTTACATCTTGTCCAAACTGTTGTGAAGTCCATTTTTTGCCGCTTCTTGGCCTTTTTTTCGACATCCCAAACAGAAGGCAGGGCACATCATACCGAAACCTGCAAAACAGACCCATTCCAGACGGTCTGGTGACGTTCCCCAGTAAAGGTCTTTCTGCAAGATCCTCTGGTCGAACATCATCTGCTCCGATTCAACAAACCCAAACAAAGAAGGCCAGCCGGATGCTGTCCGCTGACCTTCTTCTGTTCACGCTTCGTCCCGAGCCTTGCTGCATGGAAGGGAAAGGGGCTGCCCGTTCCCCGCTCACCTGCCTACCTTTTTACAAGCACCCAGACGATCTCACACGCCTCATCGCCGTCGTTATACGCCCAGTGGGCTTCGCCCGCAGGGATCAGGGCGGCGTCACCAGCCGACAGCCGGTATTCCTTGCCACCCACCCCCGTAATGATCGATCCTTTTACGACCAGGGAATACTCATCTTCCGCGTGGCTGCCCGTGCCATGCAGGGGAATCCTTGCCTGAGGCGGGATGGTCACCACCCCGAATGTGGCTCTGCCGCCTTCTATGTGTGTTTCCGAAAACAATGTCTTGATCAAGACGTCCGGGCGGTCATCCGCTTTTACGGAATCCGCGTTCACAACGATCATGCCCGTTCCTCCGATTTTGCTGTTTGCCGTTGCGAGGTGACACCCTCCACTTCAAATGTGTGCGGATTGAGCACAATCCCGTAAATGTCTCTGGCCTGTTCCACGGAAATATAGCCATTCTTCGCATCCCAGGCCACTTTTTCCGCCGGGCGGTTCAGCGGATTTCCGTATCCGCCGCCGGTAGCGGTCATCAAGCGAACCACATCGCCCTTGTTGAGCGGGAAACGGGCACACTTTCCAAACGGACCGGCGACTTCCCCGTTCGCCTTGACAATAACAAACTCATTGCGGGACCCGTCATGCCCGCCGTTGAATCCCCATGGCAGGAATTTGTGACGTCCGAAGGTAGCTGTCACCGTTTGCCCGTCGCTCATTGCCCGGTAAGCGCGGACAACGCCGCAGCCTCCCCGGAATTCGCCGGCACCCGCGCCGTCCGTTCGAAGGCTGTATTCATCGACCATGATGCCGTAGCGCGTTTCGGCCACTTCCACCGGGACGTTGTAGGTTTCACCGTCACCGATGCAGAACTGTCCCGATGCGCCGTCCAAGCCGTCTCCGGCCCCCCACCCGCCGACGGAAGGCTCCACGATCAGGAACGGCTCGTTCGTATCCGGGTGGATACCGGACAGCACCACACCGCAAACGGACAATAAGTGTCCGGCGTTCAACCGGTGAGGAACAACCGGCGCGAGCGCCTTCCAAACCAGGTCGGCCCCGTACAGCATCGTTTCCCAATACGTCGATACGGCAGCCGGACGTTCCGCGGAGAAAATGGAGCGGTCATCCGCGATGACTTTCAGCGGGCGGAACACCCCATCATTCACATCTTGAGAAGGATTGGTCACGGCCAAGAAAATCGTGCGCACGGCGGAGACAAGCGCGGTATAGGAACAATTCACCGGACCGAGCACTTGCGGATGGCTTCCGCGGAAGTCGCAGATGAACTCGTCATCCGTGATGGTCACCTTCACCTGCACGTGGAAAGGCCCGTTTCCAAGCCCATCGTCATCGATGAAGTCCTGCGCTTCAAACGTACCCTTGGGCAGCTTGGCGATTTCCTTCAAGGCGAGCTGTTCGCCGTGCCGCAAGAGGTGGTCAATCGAATCCATCACCACGTCCTTCCCGTACTTGTCGCATAGTTCACGGAAGCGCTTTTCGCCGGTACGGAGTGCGGCCACCTGCGCCCACATATCCCCCAGCGACAAATCCGGGAAGCGCACATTTGCGGCGATGATGTCCACCAATGCCTGGTTCAGCTTGCCTTCATCGAACAGCTTCACGCACGGGAATTGGAGCCCTTCCTGGAAGATCTCGGTCGAATCCGTTGTCCATGATCCCGGATCTTTTCCGCCTACCTCCGTCCAGTGCGCTTTGTTGGCGGAAAAGGCCACCAGTTCCCCTTCATGGAAAATCGGCATCACAAGCCCGACGTCGGATAAATGGGACCCTCCACCCCCGTAGGGATCATTGATGATCAGAATGTCGCCGGGTTTCAGCTCTCCTTCTTTCCCGAACTTCTCCAAGGTTTGCTTCACCATAAAGGTCAGCATCCCGATAAACCCGGTAACCCCGTTTCCCTGGGTCAATAGCTGCCCCTTTGCATCGGTCAACCCGCTCGCAAAGTCAAGCACTTCATAGATGATCGGGCTCATGGATGTCCGGGCGAGCGTGTGAAACATCTCGTCCCCGATGGCAATCAACGAGTCTTTTACAATCTCGAGTGTAAATTGATCACGCTTCACTTTCGTCTCCGTCATGCCGTCACACCCCCGTGTCAATGATCAAGTTGCCGTACTCGTCTACAACCAGGCGCTGCCCCGGATACATGACCGTGGAAGAGGATGGTTCTTCGACAATCGCCGGTCCTTCGATGACACTGCCGGCGTTCAGCACTTCTCTGGCGTAGACCTTGGTGTCGATCCATCCATGCTCTTCGAAAAATACGGGGCGAACCTCCTTCAAGGCTTGTTCCGCATTGTCCCCTGCCTGTTCCAGCCGCGCGATCTCCGGCTTTTGCACCACACCGAATGCGGTTACGTGCAGGTTCACGATTTCCGTGGGGGCCCCCTCCAGTTTAAAGGTGTAGTGCTTCTCGTGAAGATCATGGAAACGGGCCACCATCTCCTGAACAGCCGCTTCATCCATGACGCCGTTCGGCACCGGAACTTTCACGGCATGCTCTTGGCCCACATAACGCATGTCGGCATAGCGGACAAACAATACGCTGTCTTCGGCAACTCCCTCCTGGGCGTATTGCCGTACGGCTCCTTCCTCCAGCCGGCTCCACTCACCGTTCAATTCCTCCACGTTCAACCCGTTCACCCGACGGATGTACGTTTGAATGTAGTCATGCCGGAGATCGGTCATCAGCATGCCCCACGCGGAGAATACGGAAGCAGCAATCGGAATGATCACTTTCTTCACGCCCAATTCCCTGGCCAGGGCCAAAGCGTGCATCGGACCGCCGCCTCCGAATGCCACCAGGGAAAACTCGCGGGGATCGTACCCTTTGCGAACGGAAATCAGCTTTAACGCATTCAGCATGTTGGAGTTGGCGATGCGAATGATGCCGAGAGCCGCCTCTTCTACGGAGATGCCAAAATGACGGGCCACCTTTTCCTCGATCGCACGCTTCACCGCATCCATATTGACTGTATGTTGAAAATTTTTCGGAGATAGACGTCCGGTTACGAGATTGGCATCCGTTGTCGTCGGATTTTCGCCGCCGCGACCGTACGCGACCGGCCCCGGCATGGCACCGGCAGATTGCGGTCCGACTTTCAGCGAACCGGCATCATCGATCCAGGCAATGGACCCTCCGCCGTTCCCGATTTCCACGATGTCCACCACGGGAACCTTGATTGGATAGCCGGCATTGCGGTCATCACGCTCAATCTTGTAGTCCGTCGTCACCTTTACTTCGCCGCCGTCGATCAAGGAACACTTGGCGGTCGTTCCGCCGATGTCAAAGGCGATGATGTTGTCTTCCCCAAGGATTTTCCCCAACATGGCTGCACCAAAAATTCCGGCTACGGGCCCGGACTCTACCATATTGATGGGGGTTTCTTTCGCTTGTGCAAAGGTAGTCGTTCCGGAATTGGACTGCATGATGTACTTGTTTCCGGTCACCCCGATCTCCCGGAGGTGCTTGTCCAATCGATCGATATAAGAAGAGGCAATCGGTTTCACATAAGCGTTCAAGACAGCCGTGCTGGTACGTTCGTACTCCCGCCACTCCTTGGTTACCTCGTGAGAAGCGGTTACGGCCACTTCCGGCCAAACCTCCTTGATCACTTGCACCGCCAACATTTCATGAGCAGGATTCGCATAAGCGTGCAGGAAGGAAACGGCGATGGCTTCGACGCCTTCGTTGCGCAGTTGTTCGACGGCCGCCTTGACCTCGTCCACCGCCAATTCGCGCAGTACCTCTCCCTTGTAGTTCAACCGTTCGCTCACTTCACAGCGCAGATGACGCGGGACGAAAGGCGTCGGTTTCTGATAGCGCACATTGAACAAATCCGGGCGGTTGCCGCGAGCGATTTCCAGAACATCCCGGAAGCCCTTCGTGGTGATCAAGCCGGTTTTCACCCCCTTGCGTTCCGTCAGGGCATTGATGATGACGGTCGTGCCATGAATAAACGCAGTGATCGCTTCGGGAGAAATCCCGCTCTTTCGAATGACATCCATCACGCCTTGTTCAAAGTGGGGCGGAGTCGTATCGCTTTTCGCGGTTCCGATCCGACCGTTTTCATCCAGATAGACAAGGTCCGTAAATGTTCCTCCGATATCAGTTGCTACCCGCATAAAAACCACCTTTCTCACCGTAGTCGCAAACATATGGGAACCCGGCTGTTTTTAAAAAATAACCGGTGTCAGCACGCAAAGGATCTTGGACGTCTGGTTGAGAGGGTTGGACCAGAAATGCGGCAATTTGGACGGGAAATGGATCGAATCGCCGGCTTTCACCAGATACTCGTGTCCATCCACGTGAAAAATCACCGCCCCCTCCAATACGTAATAAAATTCCTCGCCAGGATGGTTGAACACATTGTCCTGAATCATGTTCGGTGACAGGGTGACAAGGAGGGGCTCTAGTTCCCTGCCGTAAAAGTCGCCTCCCAGACGGGTGTATTCGGCACCGGAACCCTCAATCCGAAACGGCTTTTGACTTTCCGCCTTGACGACAAAATTTTGATTGCTTTCATTCTCAAAAAAGGCGGTAATCGGAACCTCGAAGGCATCCGCGATTTTCTTCAGCGAAGTAATCGCCAGGGATGTCGTTCCCCTTTCCACCTGGGAAAGAAAGCTGACGGATAATCCGGTTTTTTCGCTAAGATCCTTCAGCGTGAAATCGTGATGTTTGCGCAGTTCTCTAATTTTTTTGTAAATTTCGTCCATGGCATCTCCTATTTGATCATGTATGGTTCTTGAGCATTAGTATATCTCACAATAATTGAAACATCAATTCAAAAAATATCACTTTATCGTAATTTTTTCGATATAGACATAATTGCAACAACAAGAAAGTGGATAAACCCTCAATCACCCGCTTGTGCCACCCCTTTTCCGCAGACCAGGGGCACGCTTTCCGATTACCGCAGGATTTCGCCTTCCATTTCCTTCAGGAAGAGGCTGGCTACAAACGTCACCACCAGGAAGGCCGAGATGAAGGAAACCGTCGCCCAAAAGCTGGTATGTGCCGAAAGCATGGCGCCGATGACGCTCGGAGCAATCGCGTTGGCGACGCGCTGACCGGTAACTCCAATCGAATAGCTGACACCGCGAACTTCTGTCGGATAGAGTTCCGCCATCCAGGTATCCCATACCCCCCATGCTCCCAAGCTAAAGAACGACAGGACAAAGTTCCACAGATACAATTCCGTCATGGTGCTTGCGGAGGCAAAACCAAACCCTCCGATCGCGGCAAAGAGCACAAATGCGGCCATTACTTTTTTGCGGCCAAACGTTCCGGTCAAGTAGGAGGAGGCCATGTAGCCCGGGAACATAAACAAGGCGGACAGCGCCATGAAACCCAACCCTTGCGGAGTGCTCAGCCCCTTATTGGCCAGAAGCACCGGCATCCACGAGGAGAGAGCCCAATATCCCCACGAGAAACAAAAATTGATGATGATCTGCAGAACGGTTGGACGAAGGAAGTGCCCTTTGAAGATCTCGACAAACGACCCTTCCTTCACATCGTCCGCTGCAAGTTCGACCTGATCCAATTCCGTATCCATCCTGCCGGCGGAAAGCCTGCGAATGCACGCTTTGGCTTCCGCCTGGCGACCTTTGAGGGTCAGCCAATACGGGGATTCGGGGACAAGCGCTGCTACCACCAGGAACCAAAGACCGGCAAGCGAACTGATCCCGATCACCCAGCGCCAGCCCAGATCCAGAAACAGATACGTAACGCCGATGGCGATCAAGAATCCCACCGGCCAACCGGAAGCCAGGTACACCGTCGCTTTCCCGCGCGCTTTTACCGGAAGCAATTCTTCAAAGTAAGGAAACGTCGCGACCAGTACACCCGACAGACCCACCCCCGACAGGAAGCGCAGCCACCAGAGCATTTCATAGTTGAGGGAGAACGCACTGGCCAACGAGATCGCTCCGTACAGAATCAAACTGAAGATCATGGCGTTTTTCCGGCCGTATCGATCCACCAGTTTCCCCCAGATCAGACAACCCGGAATCATGCCGAGGAATATGGAGCCGATCAGCGAACCGATTTGCGCTTCGTCCAACTGAAATTCCGCGCCGATCGAAGCGCTGGCGAGAATCACAATCATCATCTCCCAGGCTTCAATGACAAAGGAGAAAAACAGCGCCAACCCCGCTTTCCAATGCCGGCTTGTCACCGGCATGTGTTCAAAAAGTTCTCCGACCCGCACGACTCTTTTGGGCTGCACGTGCGGCAACGCTTGATGACTCATGATGATCTCCTCCATTCATCCGTTTTTAATCATGCGAGTATTTTGAATTGTGATTATTGTATGATAGTTACTGTATCATTTCAATAATTCTTGCTATACCATAAAAATTTTTATAAATAAGAATTTGTTTTTTCTTTACCAAAAAAATGACCCTTCCGAACAAGAAGGGTCAGACTGCTGATCGATGTACCGGTTTCCCAAGATTCCATACCGTCTGAATCAGCCGGTTCATCACTTCATGATATTTCCATTTGTGTTATCATCTTTGTAACGCTGATACGTATTGAAGGTGACGGTTGATGCTTTTTGAACTATCCATCGTCTTGATTGTCATTGGATTTATTTTCTCCACCTTGTTCGGAGGATTCGACAGCTTTTCAAGTAGAACCTTTGTCGGGAACCTGCTGATTCTAGCCGGGTCACCGGAAGCACTTGAACCGTTTCGTGCAACCCGTTTCACATGTGTGGTAGATTCATTGGATGAATATGTCACATACTTTACGCAATTGGGGTTATCATTCATCCGCCAGCCCAAGCAAGTTCCTACGGGGAAAAACATGACTGTCCAACATCCTGATGGGACAATCGTCGAATATGTGGAACATACCCACGCGTAACGATTCTCTTTTCCTTCCGGGCATAAACAGGGCCCCCGAACGAAAGCGTTCGCGTGTGTTCGTTCGGGGGAGGGACAGAGCGGACGGCGGAAACGTGCTCCTTCTCCGCTGCACACGCAAGCAGCGATGCCTTTCGGTTCTTATCTGGTTCCTTTACGTTATTTCTTTCAGTTGTTGATGCTCAATGACATAGATATGATCCGCTACACGCTCAACAAACCTGCGATCGTGTGATACGAGAAGGACAGTGCCTTCATACCCTTTTATAAAGCGTTCCAACGCTTCAATGCAAAACACATCCAAAAAATTTGTCGGCTCGTCCAACACCAGCACATTGTACCTTCCCAAAAAAAGCTGACACAATACCAAACGGATCGCTTCGCCACCGCTTAGATCGCGCACATTCTTTCTCAAGTCATTTCCCGTAAAGTTCATGGCGTGAAGGACTGCACGAATCCGGCCTTCTTCATAGTCGCTTCGTTGTTTCATATATGCAAGTACGGTTTCCTCTTTCTCAAATTGATAGCCCGTTTGTTCGTATGCTCCGATGACAACTTTGGGAGATAGGATCACCCCTTCACCTTTTTGGATGATATGACGAAGGAGCGTTGTTTTCCCGGAACCATTTTTTCCGGTAATCGCGATGGTGCTGCCTAACGGAAACTGGAAACTGGCTTCTTTGAGCAGGATCTTCTCCCCTGCCTGCAACGTCAATCGATCCGCCATAATCGGAAACTTATTGTGTAACGTTAGCGCGATTGGTTGAGGAAAAGAGAGTGTTTGTTCCTGCTTGGGCGCTTCTACTGCTTCGAGTTGCTCCACGCGCTGCTCCATCGCTTTTGCTGCGCGCTGCATCGCCTTTTGGCTCGTATCTTTTGATTTTGTCATAAACATTTTGTTGGCCTTTGCTCTGGTTTCCTTTTTTGACATCCGGTGATTGGCCTGCGTAATGGTTTCCGCCTTTTTCCTTTTCTCCTCTGCGGCCTTTAACAGGCGCGCTTTTTCTTTTACGTACTGTTCGTACTGTTCCTGCTGCTGTGTTCGCCTGCGTTCTTTTTGTGCGACGTAATCCGAATAGTTTCCGGCATATTCCATGACATGACCGTCCTCGATTTCCCAAATTTTCGTGACGAGTTGATCCAATACATAACGGTCATGACTCACAAGAACGAGTGCACCATCATAATGAGTCAATTCCTCTATGAGAAGCTGTGTGCCCTCTGCGTCCAGATGAGTGGTCGGCTCGTCGATCAACAAGCACTCGTGATAGGTGGAGAACAATTGGGCCAGCTTCATACGCGTTTGCTCGCCGCCACTTGCATGCGCCATTTCTGTCCGTGAGACAGAAAACCTCCTGGACAGCTCATCATCCGCTTCTCGTTCATCCGGCTTTGCCATTTGCGCGAAATAGGCGGCATCCACATATCGGATGACCTGCCCTTTATCCGGTGCGATCTGCCCAGCCATCACTTTCAATAACGTACTTTTTCCCGCCCCGTTTTTTCCGACAATCCCGATTCGATCAAACTGATGCACGGCCAGTCGGGGGATGGCTAGTACCACTTGATCCAAAAACGTGACTTCAACATTTTTCAATTCGATGCATACTTGTCCCATTTTTTCACTACCTCCAGTTTCCTTTCATTCCGCTTGCTTCCTTGATCCCACCGAGAACGGTTACCTCCACGGCGGTCCGATCCTCAAATAAAAAAATCACAGGCGATCTGCCTGTGATTCAGAGTAAAGGGAAGACCCATCCGTTTCAGAACGGATGGACGTCAAGAGTGCCGTCACCAACCACCCCTCCTTTTTGCTGCACAAAAGGAGGGAACCTATACAAAAAAGAAAGGCAGATCCATCTGCCTTTCTGTACATTCCATCTTTTTCCATTCAACTTGAGAATTATGAAAAAAGGGCAGACTGGTCCCGTTTACTCTGCACACACAAGCAGAGCCTTTGAACAGTATTTACTTACTTGTTCAAAGTCGGGAAACGCAATCTGATGAAGCACATGTTTTCATAATCCTCCTTCAGCAACATGAAACATTGGGGTTATTGTAGAGCTCCTTTTCGAAAAAGTCAACCCCTGCGCACATCCACAACCTCAGCCAAGCGTCGCAACCAGTGAGTCGAGCATCTTGGTCCAGGCGTCCTCGGTGCGGCTCCGGTAGTCTGCCCAGTCCGGGGCCAATTGGTGGGTCAAGGTGAGCTCGCACCCGCTCCCCCGCGGAACAATGTCGACCATCACGCGAGAGCTGTCGATCGGGTCCGGCGCAACCGCCCAAGTGAACACGAGACGGCGGGGACGGTCGATCTCGAGGTACTCGCCTATGTGGTCGATTTCAACGCCCTGCCGCCGTACAACAAAGGAAAATGTGCCTCCCACTCGCGCGTCGGCCGCAATCTTCACCACTTCTTCTTCACGGATGGCGGGTCCGAACATCCATCTGCCGATCATCTCCGGGTTCAGCCAGGCGTCAAACACGCGCTCCGGCGATGCGTCAAAGCGCCGGGTAACGCGTGCATAGACATGGGATTCAGTGTTCATGCAAATTCTCCTTTCTTTTCAGGGGGGCGGATCAGTCAACGCGCAAACGACGAGCGCGCTGCCTCACATCTGTACACAACCCTCACCTATCATCTTACACAATTCTACCCGTTCATTGTTGACCCGGCGAAATGTGGTTCGCGTGTATCACTACCTCTGCAGCCACGGTTATTCTCCCAAAAACATTGGAATCATAGGTGATTCAGCAGGTGGAGGGCTGGCGCTCGCCTTGCTGTTACGACTCAAGGAGTTGCATACAGAATTGCCGGCAGCGATCGGCTTGTTGTCGCCTTGGGCAGACCTGAATCTTGGCGGAGATACCATGACCACCTTGTCAGAAGATGATCCCATCTTGCGGAAAGAACAGTTGTCAGCATGTGCGAAGTTGTATGTCCAAGAAGAAGATGTCCAGAATCCGCTGGTTTCACCGGTGTATGGAGATTTCACAGGATTTCCGCCCATGATGATGATTACCGGCAGCCGCGAAATCCTGTTGAGTGATACGCTGCGTATCGCACAAAAGGCGCTGAACGATCAGGGCGGGGGCCGTTTCGAAATAGTTGAAGGACTCTGGCACGTCTTTTGCGCAAATCCCTCCTTGCCTGAAAGTCATGATGCCATCGGAAAACTGGCTTCGTTCTTTGCCAAGCACCTCACACAGGAGGGATAATCAACCAGAAGCCAGGCGCCGCTTTGGCGGGCTCACGGACATGCGGGAGGTTGAACAAAACGGTGGGGAATCCGTCATGCCAGCAAAATTAGGATGAGCCTGACGGGCAACAGTCGGGGACTGGGCGAATAATCTGCTTGTGACTACAAAGCGCAAAAGGATGGTTCGCTGTGATTCCCATGTATCCGTATTACAGTTATGAGACACGCTGCCGGCAGGTGCCGCTCACCTTCCCGCCGCAGCATCAGGACGTGCAGCCCGGTTTGGAGTATCTGATGAACCCGCTCCCGATCTCCGACAATCCCGAATACAAGGGAAGCGGAAAGCTGGCTGGCAAAGTCGCCATCATCACCGGAGGCGACAGCGGTATCGGCCGCGCCGTCGCGATCGGCTTCGCCAAAGAAGGGGCGGATACGGCGATTGTCTACCTGTATGAACGCGAGGACGCCGAAGAGACCAAGCGGCTGGTGGAGTGTTACGGGCGCCGCTGCCTGTTGATCGAAGGCGATTTGCGCTGGCCCGCTTTTTCCGCGGAAGTGGTACGACGAACACTGGAAAGGTACGGGCGGCTTGACGTGCTTGTTTTGAACCAAGGCGTTCAGTTCCCGCAGGAAAGCATCCTGGACATTTCCAACGAGCAGCTCGAGAATACGTACCGCACCAACATTTTTCCGCATTTCTACATGACGAAGGCAGCGCTTCCTCACCTGAAGCCGGGGAGTTCCATTATATCGACGTCATCCGTAACCGCTTATGCGGGTGCCCCTTTGCTTGTCGATTATTCCTCGACAAAAGGGGCGATCGTCTCATTCACCCGTTCATTGGCGCTCCAATTAGTCAGCAAGGGCATCCGGGTCAACGCCGTGGCGCCCGGCCCGATTTGGACTCCGCTCATCGTCTCGAGCTATTCGGCCGAATACGTCAAAACGTTTGGTTTGGAAACTCCCATGAAACGGGCCGGACAGCCGTTCGAACTGGCACCGACCTACATTTATTTGGCGTCAGATGATTCATCCTTCGTAACGGGACAGGTGCTTCACGTCAACGGCGGCATCATGACGGAAACCTGAACAGGAAAAGGCGTATTCGATCGGACTGTCATTTTACCGCAATCCGAACATCATAATCGGGAGCGCACCCTTGGCCAGCGAATCAAAAAGCACGACTGCATCATGGGTACACCAACAGGAGAAATCGGGGGAATGGACATCAAAGCCCTGCTCGGACGAGAAGGGCTTGATTTTTTATTCGCAGGCGATTCTTCATCTCCTTACCCGGTTGCGCCCCATCGCGAAAGAAAAGATTCTTTTACTTTTAACGGACACTTGTATGGCTAAAACAAGGGATCATGACGTCGCTTCCGCTTTCGATTTATAAATCGAATTACAAGGGAAATGTGATAGAAGAGAAGCGATGGGATGATAAAGATAAGATAACGATCTAAATCGAATACTCGATGAAGAACATTTTCGCTGTTCATCAGCAAGAAAATCAACGCCACTGTTATACCCGCCAAGGTAAACAAGCCCACCTGCATGAAATACCTTTTCACCTTGGAGCGGATGAATATTTTTTTATCAATGGATTCTATCAATAGGGAAAGTGGAATCCCTGCAACGATTGTAATGGGAACTGCATAGATTAAATAAATCATCAGTAAACTGGAAAATGTGAAATAGTAAGTGTGTTCATCACGCTCGTGACCAGGCGTGTATTCCATAAAAGCAAGCAGTAGGCATAAACATAAGGATGTGAGTAGAGCCGACAAGAGTTTGTTTACCATGTTCCTCCTCCTACTCCCCGTTAAATGGGCGATACGCTCATCCTCTGAATCCATCGTGGCAGGGGTACAGGTGTCGTTCAGCTGCAGCTTCCCTTGATTGGGCAAAGGCGGCTCTTCCTGCGCAGATCGATGTTTCTGAGGTGGGCGGCATCGAAGGAGAACCGCCCGACATACTGATAGATGCCGAGATAGCGGAACGCCACGAACGAAATTTGGAGGACCAGTCGGATGATAAGGAACAATGTGTTGCGCAATACTGCCCATTCGTTCTCCTATGACCAGGGATTCCCGATAAGCCGAGGCCCCTCCTCCGTCCGAAGCAACATCGGGGGATCATCGCGGGAATATTCGATCAAGGAAATGGCTCCCTTCGGTGTCTCGAGCTGTGGATCGATCCTCACCGGGGACTTGCTGAGCTCGCAGACAATTTGTTTCGCTGTCTCCACAGACAGAAAATGGGGCGCACGCACAACTATATCCACGTCGCTCTTGTCGGTCACCGTGGGCACGCCGCTGGCAAGCTCAAAACCGACGCTGCCTGTTGGTCCCCAGGAAAGGTGATACGTCAAGAAAACGTCCTCGATGAAATCAAGTACGCGCAGCGCTTTAATCCGCTGATAGCGCGGGCTCTTTTTCCAGGCTTTTTGCGAAACGAATTGTTCGGGCGCAACATGCAGAGCGACCGCATTCCGTTCCAGGAAGGCTGCGATTCGTTGGGTCCGGGACTTCCCGCGAATTCCCACGGGGATTTTCCCGTTTTCAATGGGAGCCCGGCGCACCACGACAAAGGGAGCAAGCGTCAGCGCTTCGTTCACCCATTCAGGTTCAGTCGGCCTTGTGACCAGTCGGGTGATATCTGTAACGCGCAGCAAATCGTGCGGCTTTACATCCATTGCTCGGCCAACCTTTTGCGCACCAGGATGGAAGCGGCTCGCCCACCCTTTTGCGCCTCATCAGAAGACAGACGACTGCTCAAATCACGTGAAGCGGAACGTGCGCTGATGATCGCCTCGCAGAGTTTGGCCTGGATGACCGCCCGATCTTCTTCCCCTGGCGCATCGGCATTCACTCCCTCAATCAGTGCGTGCAAGGCTCCCAGCGTGGAAAAAGAACGAATGTCGTACGCAATGGCCGGTACCTTTTTCGCTGCTTCTTCCAGTTCCTCCAGATGGCGCCGGGTAATCCGAGCGGCCGACTGTTTGGACATGACGTGCACGTGAACGGCGTGATCGTCAATCGCCAGAATGCGGTTTGCCTGGAGGCCATGTGACAGGAACGCTCCGGATATTGCGTGTCCCACCAGCAGCGCGATGACGGGATGGCCGGCCAATCTGGCAGTCGCATACGCATCTACTGCCGCTGCACATGCCTGGTGAATCCCCATGAGTTCTTCCAGATACCCGTATGCCTGACTCGGCACGTCTACAATCGCTACGATCGCGCGCCGATCTCCGTCCTGATCCGCTTCAACCGCTTCACGGACGTATTTGGCGAGGGTCCACCCCTCTTCCAGTCCTACCTCCCCTTGACGTGCACGAGGGAATCGGCTGACCGGATTGGGTACGACCGCGATGTAGCGAACGCGTTCCTCTCCGATCCTCGCATCTGCGCACAATACGGACGGCACCTCTCCAGCCAGGGGCTGTGATCGACCTGTCAACAGGTTGAACCACACACGCCCTCTGCTTGCCAACTCCCCGTCTTTCGGCGATGGTTTCGTCCCTTCCCTTCTTTTGTGCGTATAGCTGTTTCCGCCTTTCACTTTGTTCCACATCTCGCGGAATCTCACAGGCGTCATCGGTTGAGCAGGGTCAATTTCTCGTAACAGCGAACCGTACAGATCAACGTGGGAACTTCGCGGTTTGTCGTGACATCCTTTCTCACATGCAGCATGGATCGCTTTGCGAATCGCGTCGACATCATCTTCTACAAGTTCATCCACAAACCCGGCAGCATGGCGCTGGGCCCCGCCGATGGTGTTCCAAATCAGTTCCCGATCACTTGCGTCAAATTCTTCGATGCCGGCCTCCTGCTCGATCACCTCCGGACCGTTCAGGCCAATCCGGCCTTCTCGTGTCATGATGAGCGCACTGCACAAGCCCGCGGTAATGGACATGCCGCCAAACGATCCGATTTTCCCCGGGATCACGCCGACCACAGGGACATACCGGCGGAGCGCGACAATGGCCGCCTGGATTTCAGCAATGCACAGCAGACCATAATTGGCTTCCTGAAGACGCACGCCACCTGTATCCAACAAGAGCACCGCACGGGTCCGAATCCCTTTTTCGTTGTCGCGAAGAGCAAATTCCAATGCGCCGGCAATTTTGGAACCGCTTACCTCTCCGATGCCTCCCCCCTGGAACTTTCCTTCTATGGAAATGACAACTGCCGGCTCTCCCGCGATTTTTCCCCGTGCCACGATAACCCCGTCGTCACTTTGGGGCACGATGCCCTGCATGACCAGGTGCGGGGATTCCACCCGATCAAACGGTCCCACGATTTCCCGAAAGGTGCCTCGATCGAGAACGGCTTTTGCTCGGTTTCGTGCGTCACGTTCAACAAAACTCTCCTTGATTCTCCTCATGGCCGCGACTCACCTCCAGTGCCTGGGCCAATCTCATTGTCACAACGCCTGGCGTCGCACCAAAGTCGTTAATGGTGACGGTTGCCGCCACGTCATTCGCAGAGAAAAAACGGTCCAACACCAATTTCCACGTGTCGCCAAACCCTTCACATCCCGTTCGCACCACGATGTGCGTACGGGGTTCCGGTGACGGTTCGAGTATAATTTCCAAATCCCCGGATCCGACCACACCGACGTGTGCACGACGGGGGACTGTCTTGGCTGCCGGATATTCGAACAACAAGGTTTCCACCTTTCGCACCTCCAACTATTGGATATGTGTGTTGGCTACACATTCGCCGCAACGGTTTCGTTTGAAACGGGGAGACCGTCCGCATCACGGTGCAGCCGATCAAGAAACAAGGTGGCGGCCAGCAGATCAGCGCTGCCTCCCGGTGAAGCATTCCGTTCCAGCAGCGCGCGATCCAACCGGTGAAGTGCCTTCCAGCCTGCCGCAGTGGATACCCCGCCAAGCGCTGCAATCTCCTTTGCCATTTCCTTTGCGGTCCGCAAGGCGGCCATCCCGCCTCTATGCAGCAAACAGGTGTCATCGAGATGGGCGATAAGGGCCACCAGCGCATCCAACCGTGCCAGATGCTCCGGAATCCCTTGCTTCCGCGCCTGGTGCAGCGTTGGCAGAGCGATCATTGTCACATGGGGAAATCCCTGCTGAGCCTCTCCCTTTGCCCCCGTTACGCCGTAACGCAGTTGTACACGCGCGCCATTCGTACGCTGGTCGGGTGCATAACGATCCGGATAGCGGGCGAGTTCTCCCGCTGTTCGGGCGATATCGCAGGGAGATGCTCCCGGTAGAAGCATGGCAGCACCAGCGGTCAGCAATCCGACTGCCCAAATGGCTCCTTTATGGGTGTTTGTACCGCCCGTTGCTTCCAGCATGATTGTTTCGCCATGGCGTCCAATTTCGGCAATTTCCTCACGAAGAATCTGACTGGGCGTTCGTTGAAAAGCGGCGCGAGCGATATTGGCAAACGTACTTCTCAACGCATGGGCAGAACGAATCATAAGCTCAAAATGGAGGTCGGTGTGAGCTCCTGCATTCTGTTTATCCACAAGGCCCGGTTTCGGGGTAAGTTCGGCCTCCTCGATGAGAGCCGCAACCGCCCGTTGAGCTAGATATTCGCTGCATGCAGCGGCAGTGTGCCACATCAATCCATCCCCCCTTTACCAACTGCGAAATCGAGCCGGCGGTTCATACAATCCGCCGGACCAGTCCACCAAGTCTTCCACACTCTTCGCTGCAAGCAGGGACCGCTTTGCATCCGTACGGCGTATCCCCAAATCTTCCGGAAAGGCAATGAGGCCGTCCCTGCGCAATTGTTCCGTACGTGTTGAATCGTGCTCCAACCCGATCGGGGTGACGCCGGCAATCGCGGCGATCGCCTGGCGTCGTTCTTCCAAGCTGTTTGCTCGATACAAATATGCGATCCCTTCCTCGGTTACAACATGGGTGACATCCTCCCCGTAAATCATGACCGGCGAGGTTGCCAAACCGGCCTCTTGGCCAACGTGAAGAGCGTCCAGGGATTCAACGAATACCGGACGGTTTGCTTTTTGAAAGGTCTCCACCATTTGGACCACGAGCTTTCTGCCTCTGGCAAGCGGGTCATCCGATGTCATCATGTTCAACCAGGCCGGAGATGAATGCCGCCGACCGCGGGGATCATGTCCCATGTTGGGTGCTCCGCCGAATCCGGCCAGCCTTCCTGCGGTTACTGTCGAGGAGTTTCCGTCCCGATCCATTTGGAGTGTCGAACCAATGAAGAGGTCAACGGCGTACTGACCGGCCACTTGTGAAAAAGCCCGATTGGAGCGAAGACTGCCGTCGCGCCCGGTAAAGAAAACATCCGGCCGCGCCGCGATGTATTTTTCCATCCCCACTTCTCCCCCGAAGCAGTAAACACTCTCGACCCAACCGCTTTCAATCGCGGGGATGAGTGTAGGGTGGGGATTCAACACCCAGTGTTTGCAAATTTTCCCCCTGAGCCCCAACGACTCTCCATACGTGGGCAGCAATAATTCAATGGCAGCCGTATTATAACCGATGCCATGATTGAGCGACTGCACCTGATGGCGTTCATAAATCCCGCGAATGGCCATCATGGCCATGAGAATCTGAATGTCCGTAATATGACGGGGGTCTCTCGTAAAGAGAGGCTCCAATTGGTAAGGGTTGTCGGCCACGACGATAAAATCAATCCACGATCCTGGAATATCTACGCGCGGCAGCTCATCTACCAATTCGTTTACCTGCGCGATCACAATTCCATCGCGGAAGGCCGTCGCCTCAACAAGCACAGGCGTTTCCTCGGTATTGGGACCTGTATACAGATTCCCGGCTCCATCCGCCTTATCAGCGGCTATTAACGCAACAGAAGGAATCAGGTCGACAAAGAGCCTGCCATACAATTCAAGATAGGTGTGGATGTCGCCCATTTTCAGCTTCCCGTCTTCCAGCATCTGGGCGACGCGCAGACTCTGCGGTCCGGCGTAAGAAAAATCAATGGTTTCCGCGATTCCCTTTTCGAAAATGTCCAGGTGCTCCGGTCGAGAAATACTGGACATGATCATGTGCAGCCGATTCACCTTGCCTGGGTCTACGCGGGCCAAGGCTTTCGATAGAAAAGTGGCCTGTTTCTGGTTGTTTCCTTCCAACACAACCCGATCGCCGGGGATTAGAAGTAATTCCAACGCTTCCACAATGTTGTCGGTGGGAATCACTCGCCCCTTCGTTACTCTTGCGGCTCGGGCAAGGCGCTCTGCTTTTGCGTCACGACGGGTGGTCCACGATTTTTCTTGTCTGGATCTCTGATTTACCGGGTGCATGCCCCAACTCTCCTTTCCGTTTCTGCAGCTCACGTCACTCATCACTCCATGGTCTTTTCGCGTTTTACCAGGATACTGGAAGTTTTGATACCGCTGTCTGAGACGGAAACGGCGCGTGCTGCGGGAAAAGCTTGGCGGGCAAGGTCTGTCAGCACCCGACCAGGAGGCATTTCGATGAATAACCGAGCTCCCATTTCAAAAAGGAGTGATGTTGCTTCGTGCCAACGGACAGGATGGGATATGCCAAGCGCCAAATCTTCTCGAATCGCTTCCGGATCTAGTAAAGCACGGGCCGTGCGGTTTCCCGCATAGGGAATGTCAGGTCGACGGAACGGTATCGTTTTGAGTGCAGCGGCAAGTTCGGCGGATACAGACTGAAGCAATCTGCAATGGGAGGGAACCTTTACTTTCAGGAGTTCGGCCTTTCGGGCTCCTTCTTTCCGGGCCAACGCAAGAATTCGTTCGATCCCGCGGATGGACCCGCTGATCGTAATCTGGTCGGGGGAGTTTCGATTCGCGATAAACACAGGGGCATCATTTGTGACATGTTTTTCCACAATGGTAGCCAGTTTTCGTTCCTGAATGCCGACAACAACTCCCATCCCATACCCCTGCGGATACGCTTTTTCCATCAGTTCTCCACGAAGTTTCACCAATGGTACAGCATCCCGAAAATGCATCACATTTGCCACCACGGCTGCACCAAAGGCTCCTACGGAGTGACCGGCCGCCATATCCGGTTGTGCCCCTTCTGCCACCAATGCACGGGCAGCGGCCACTCCAGCCACCAGCAGAGCAACCTGTACGGCAACCGTGGAGGTCAGCGCTTCCTTGCTATCCCATACCAGGATGTTTTCATTCAGGGCTTCACTGGCTTCATCCAGCGTCTCAGCCACTGCCGGATGACGGGGGAGATTGTGAAGCATACCAGGCTGCTGCGAGCCTTGGCCGGGAAATAAAAATGCGGTACTCACGCAACCCCCTCCTGTTCCTAGATCAGGTCCAGTTCCATCCGGTCGATCGTCGACCGAAATGACGAAAAAAGAAGTGATTCGGCCATCTCCTTATGGCCTGATGCCGTCGGACTGCGCGCTTTTTTTGAGACGTTTTTGAATGCTCGCGATGACGTCATGATTATGTTTGTACAGGATTTCTGCCGCTTCCGAGATCTTCCCGCTCTTTAAGAGATCCACGATGATCGCGTGTTCAGCGACAGATTTCTCAATGTTTCCTTCGTTCGCAAAGGAAACGCTCTGTATGCGCAGGAGAGGAAATTCCAGGCGCGCATACAGGTTTTTGATCACGTCACTTTTGCTCATTTCGATGATGCACATGTGAAACGCATGATTGAGCCGCGTGTAATTGCCTATGTTCTTCTCATCCTGCATCTCCTGCAGGATGTGCTCCATGTCGGCAATCCGTTTCGGATCGACGCCATATTCCGCCATGCGTTTCATTGCCAGCGTTTCCAGTGAAATGCGAATCTCAAGCAGATCGTAGATTTCCGTTTCGCTGTATCCTTTTACAACGGCGCCTTTTCTTGGAATTCTTTCAACCAGTCCTTCTAATGTCAGTAGAAAAATCGCTTCCCGAACCGGCGCTCGACTGGTGCCGTATTCTTCTGCATACGTGTGCTCGATCAATTTTTCTCCGGGCTTCAGTTCTCCGCTGATAATTTGTTGCGCGATATGCTCCGCAATCTTGTTCGAAAGCGCCAGCTTGCTCAAGTCCAGTGTATTCATTCTCCTGACTCCTTTGATGAAAACATCCGTCAGTCGTAGTCGACTGTCGATTATCTGATGCTATTGTATACCGACAATACTGAATTTTCAATCCATTTGTTATCGAATATTATGAAATGTTAGTAAATTTTTAATATATTGACTATTTAGAACGATGGTGGTATTTTTTACATTGTCGACAATCGACCTTCGCCACCGGCACATCAGGAGTCGCCATCGGGTATTTCATCCTCAACGGAACGAAAGGGAGGTAGCAAATGTGCCCATGACGCAATTGAAAGCGGTTACATTTCCGGGTTTTCATTTTTCCTGTAGGGGGAGTCTCACATGAGCTTTGAAGTCATCGCCATCCTCATCCTTTTGACGATGTTCGTGGTCGGCGCGATGCTGCCCATCAACCTCGGCATCATGGGCTTCGTGGCCGCTTTTGTCGTCGGTTCGCTCATCAGCGGAATGAAAGTCGCGGACATCTTTCGCGTCTTTCCAGCCGACCTGTTCGTAACGCTTGCAGGCGTGACCTACCTGTTTGCCATTGTGCAGAACAACGGTACGGTTGACCTGATCACGAAATGGGGGCTCCGCATGGTCAGAGGCAACCGCGGCCTCATCCCATGGGTCATGTTTGCGCTGAGCACCCTGCTTACCAGCGTCGGCACGTTGGGGCCTGCCACTGTTGCGATCCTTGCCCCCATCGCGCTGCGGTTCGCCGCCCAGTACAGCATCAATCCGATTCTGATGGGCGTATTGGTTGTGAACGGATCGGTTGCGGGCTACTACTCGCCCCTGAATCCCTTGGGGTTGATCGTCAACGGGATGATGGAAAAGGTGCAGATCTCCCATTCGCCAGCGATGCTGTTTGCAAACGGGCTAATCTTTTGCACCATCGTCTCGGCGCTTGTGTTCGCCGCTTTCGGCGGGTTTCGCTTGCTGAAAAGTGCGGCCGCCGTTCAGGCTGCTGATGAAATCGCGACTGCAGCGGCAGACCACTCGCGAAATCGTGAGGACGGGTTTACGCTGTATAAAGGCGTTACGCTTGCGGGCATCGTCATTCTTGTCGTGCTGGCTCTCGCGTTCCAGGTACACATCGGATTTGCGGCGTTCGCGATCGCGTTGGTACTGGCATTGCTGGCTCCCAAGAAACAAGCCGGGGTCCTCGGGCGCATGCCATGGTCCGTCATCCTGATGATTTCGGGCATCGTGACGTTCGTGGGCGTCCTGGAAAAGATCGGTGCCGTCGACTACGTGACCGAGCTCATCGCCAGTGTGAAGAATCCCGTAGTCGCCGCTCTCGCAGCGTCGTACGTGGGCGGGATTGTGTCATCCTTTGCCTCCACGACAGGCTTCCTCGCGGCCATCATTCCGCTTGCGGCACCCATTATTCAGGACCCGACCATCTCATCCATGGGCGTCATTTCAGCGATTTGCATCGCCACCGGCATTGTGGATGTAAGCCCCTTCTCGACAAACGGATCGTTAATCCTGGCGAACGCGCAAGGCGTTGAGGAGCGTGTATTTTTCAGGTAGCTCTTGATCGTTTCCGCTCTCCTTATCGCTTTCGGACCAGGGCTCGCTTGGGCGATATTCGTATTGATCGGCGGATGATTCAAAAGGCGATTGCCTTCCCCTCGTGGATGAGGGAGACAATCGCCTTTTGCAGACGAATTGGCGGTCAACAGCCTGTTTTTCCGGTTACGGGTCCTATCCCCTATTCGTTAATACCCTGTTTGTTGATCAACAGCCGTCTTGGTGACGATTGCTACGCCAGCGCTTGTGCCGATCCGATTGGCTCCCGCTTTGATCATCGCGAGGCAATCTTCATAGCCGCGTATGCCTCCTGAAGCTTTCACTCCCACATCAGGTCCAACGGTTTCGCGCATGATGCGGACATGCTCCGCAAGCGCTCCGCCGGTTCCAAATCCCGTCGATGTTTTGACGAAGTCAAGGCCTGTTTCCCTCGCCAACGTGCACACCTGAACGATCTGTTCTTCGGACAGATAGCAGGTTTCCAGAATCACCTTGATCACAAGAGGCGTTTCGCTGTCGGAACGAAGCCGAACGAACCGTTCCATTTCCCTTCCGACGCTGGCATATCTGCCGTTTACGACATCGGTGATGTTGATGACATAATCGATTTCATCCGCTCCGTCCCTGATCGCCCGGCTTGCCTCGAACAGCTTCGTTTCCGCAGTTGCTGCCCCGAGCGGAAACCCAACCACCGTGCAGATTTTTACACTTGTTCCTTGTAAAGCGGCGCGCGCCAACGGCGAAATAGTCATCGCGTTATGCCCCCGTCGCTGTCGTATCAATGGGCTGGTTTTGCAAGAAACGCTCCACCTCTTCTCTGGACGGCATGGCAGGAGCGGTGCCGATTTTCGTCACAGAGAGAGCGGCCACTGCGTTCGCATATCGAAGCGCCTGGCGGATGCTGCGCCCTTCCGCTAAAGCATGGGCCAACCCGCCGTTAAACGCGTCTCCGGCGCCAGTTGTATCCACCGCATCCACGTGGAAGCCGGGGTATAAAATACCTGATGGGCCGCCCTCGTAATAATAGCATCCTTTTTTTCCAAGGGTGATCACGACATGCTTCACACCCCTCCGGTAGAGAACGGAAGCCGCCCGGTATGCGCTCTCTTCATCCGTGATTTCGATTCCGGTTAAGAGAAAGGCTTCCGTTTCGTTGGGGGTGATGTACGTGACGCCTTTCAAGAGCTCCTCGGGAATCGGCTGGTACGGGGCTGGATTCAGAATCACCGGCACGCCGTATGTCCCCGCCAGCTCCAACGTTTTCCGTACCGCCTCCATGCTGGTCTCAAGCTGAACAAGAACGACTGTCGAGCGCTTGATCATCTGCTCTGCCTGCGCCACATCCTCCGCCGACAGCTTGCCGCAAGCTCCCAAAGCAACCACGATCATGTTCTCCCCGTTATCGTCCACGGCAATCAAGGCTGCACCGGTTGCTTCCGCATCATCAACAAACACATAATCCGTTGAAATGTGTTCCGCCTGGAAATGTTTCACGGCCGCCTGACCAAACGGGTCATTTCCGACTTTTGTCACCATGCACACCCGAGACCCTTGTCTGGCCGCCGCTACGGCCTGATTCCCGCCCTTTCCGCCGGGCCCCATGCGAAACGGGCCTCCCAGGACGGTCTCTCCCGGTTTCGGCATGTGCGGAGTGCGGCTCATCAAATCTACGACGTAACTCCCGACAACGGTAATGATTCCACTGCTCACTCCCGATCACTCCCCTGTGTTATCTCGTTTTCACCTGGTCGATGTTCTCCTTGGTAACCAATGTGGAGTCGAGAATGACCGATTTTTCCACCGACTCTCCCTTGGAAATGGTCACGGCCGTCTGTACGGCTTCTTTTCCCAAGAAGAAGGGAGGTTCAGCAATCGTGGCTTCCAGCTTGCCCTGGCGGATCGCGTCCAATGCCGGATCAACCGCATCGCAGCCGATCACCGTGATTTGATCCAAACGCCCGGCTGCTTCAATGGCTGCAAGGGCCCCCAGCGCCATTTCATCATTAGCCGCATATACTCCATCGATTTCCGGGTTCGCTTGCAGAATGTTTTCCATGACGCTTAACGCCTTGCCGCGGTCAAAGTCGGCTGCTTGCCGGGCAATGATTTTCATGTCGGGGTATTTGGCAAGTACTTCGTTAAATCCCTTGCTTCTGTCGCGCGCTACATTGGTTCCCATGATTCCCTGGATTTCCACGATGTTCCCTTTTCCGTTTAAGGCTTTGGCCAGAAATTCTCCGGCGATGTTTCCGGATTTGATCGCATCAAAACCAATGTGGGTGACCACTTCTCCCCCGTTCGATTGACGGTCGATGGTAAATACCGGAACCTTCGCATCATTCGCTTTTTTCACGCCTTCCACAATGGCGTCGCTGTCGGCGGGATCAATAATCAGCACATCCAGGTTTTGCTGCAGAAGATTTTCCACGTCCGCAAGCTGTTGACCGGGATTGTTCTGGGCGTCCGTGACCACCAAATCGATGCCCAGCTCTTTTGCCTGCGCTTCCGCTCCTTCCTTTACAGCAACGAAAAAGGGATTGTTTAGCGTATTCATGGCCAAGCCCACTTTCAGTTTTTTTCCTTCCGCCGTCTGAGGCCCGTTCGCGGCTGTTTCTTTTTGTTCGGGGCCTCCGCAGCCGGCAAGCAGGAACGTGAACACGAACACGAAAACGAGAATGGAAACGACACGTTGTTTCATGTGAACCCCTCTTTTCTTTCATTATTAAGCAATTTTCAATTTTGCAAATGTACGGTCGGCCAGCACGGCCGCCAAGATGACCAGCCCTTTCACGATGCTTTGGTAAAACGGGGAAACGTTCATTAAATTTAAAACGTTGTCTAGAATCCCCATAATCAACGCACCGATCAGTGTCCCGGCTATCCCTCCCTTCCCGCCTGCCAGACTTGTGCCGCCGATGATAACGGCAGCAATCGCATCCAGCTCAATGCCCGTGCCGGCCGTCGGTTGGGCGGACATTAATCGGGACGTGTACACAATGGCCGACAAGGCAGAAAGCAGACCGCAAATTCCAAAGACAGCCACTTTGATCGTATTCACCGGAATCCCCGATAAACGGGACGCTTCTTCATTGCCGCCGATCGCATACACATATCGTCCAAAGCTGGTGTTGCGCAGAACCCAATACAGGGAAGCGTAGAGGAAGAGCATGATCAAAATGGGCAAGGGAATTCCCAGCATTTTACCGTTTCCGATATAGCGGAAAGATTCATGGCTAACCACCAGCGGATACCCCTGGGTGTACACCAGCGTCATCCCTCTCGCGATCACCATGACGGCCAATGTCGTGATAAAGGAGGGAATGCCCCATCTGGTTACAAACAGACCGTTGATGATTCCAAATCCCAGGCCGACCAGCAGCGCGGCGATGAGGGCGACGCCAAGCGGCCATTGGGCAGTCAGCATGCCGGCGGCTATCGCTCCCGAAAAGGCCATCACGGATCCCACCGACAAGTCAATGCCGGCGATCAAGATGACCAGTGTCATTCCGGCCGCAATAATCGCGGTAATCGAAACCTGGCGCGCAACGTTAAGCAGGTTGTTGACGGTCAGAAACGCATCGGAAAGCATGCTCGCAGCGGCGCACAGGGCGATGAAGATGATCAGGACGCGATACTTGTTTACCAGATGGAGCCGTGCTTCCCTGTTCATCACCACGGATTGCAACGCTTCTTGTCTCACTTTCGAACTCCCCCCGTCGCGTACAGAAATATTTTTTCCTGCGTCGCTTCTTCAATCGGCATCTCTCCGGTCACTCTCCCTTCGTGCATGACGAGAATGCGGTGACTCATTCCGAGCAGCTCCGGCATCTCCGACGAGATCATGATGATCGCGATACCCTCTTCTGTAAGCGATTTCATTAGTTGATAAATTTCAGCTTTCGCTCCGACGTCGATTCCGCGGGTAGGTTCATTCAGGATCAATACCCGCGGGTTCATTTGCAGCCATTTTCCCAGCACGACTTTTTGCTGGTTGCCGCCGCTTAATGTCCCTACGGCAACTGCCGGATCGTGCACTTTGATTTTGAGATCGGAAATCCATTTTTCGACGATGCCCGTCTGTTTTGATTTTTCCAACAGCGTTCCCATGGAAGAAATGCGGCGGTAGCTTGGCAGGAGAAGATTTTCAAACACAGACATCATCAACACCAGGCCTTCGCCTTTCCGATCATCCGTAACCAGTGCGATGCCTGCGTCAATCGCATCCCTCGGCGAAGTGATCCGGCTTTTTTCCCCGATCATGATCTTCCCCTGCAGATGGGGATACAGCCCGAACAAAGCCTTGGCCAACACGCCGCTTCCGGAACCCATCAATCCCCCTATGCCGAGAATCTCGCCTTCGTGGACGGTCAGGTTGATATCATGCAGGCGGTTCTTCAGCGACAGGTTTTCCACCCTGAGCACAGGTTTTCCAATTTTCTGATTTCTGGTCGGGTACAAGTCGGTAATGTCCCTGCCTACCATCATGCTGACCATTTGCTCCCGGGAGACGTCCCCGATCTTGGCGCTGCCGATATATGTCCCGTCGCGAAGCACGGCGATGCGATCCGCGATCTGTTCCACTTCTTCCAAACGATGGGTGATAAAGATGATGGACATTCCCTGTTGTTTCAGATCGAGCATGATCTCAAGCAAATGGCTGGCATCTTCGCCGTTCAAAACGGCTGTGGGTTCGTCCATAATCAATATTTGCGAAGCGTACGAAATAGCTTTCGCGATTTCCACAAGCTGCTGCTCCGGAATGGTCAAGTCACGGATCAGGGCTTTGGGGGACAAATGCTTCAGCCCCACCCTGTTCATGATCGCCGCTGCCTGCTGATCGAGCGTTTTCCAATCGATGACTCCCTTTATTTTCCTTGGTTCTCGGCCGAGAAAGATATTCTCGGCAACGCTCAGGTGGGGAATCAAGTTAAACTCCTGGTAGATGATGCTGATCCCCAATTCCTGGGAAGCGCGCGGTCCATCAATCACCACCTTTTTGCCGTTGACGTAAATCTCGCCGGAGTCGGGTTGATGCACGCCTGCCAACACCTTCATGAGTGTGGATTTTCCCGCGCCGTTTTCTCCCAACAGCGCAAGGATCTCACCTTTTTTCACTTCGATGCTTACTTGATCCAATGCTTTCACGCCTGGAAAGTGCTTGCTGATCCTCTCCATTTTTAAAGCGGCTGTTTCCAACGATGACATCCCCCTTCCGTCCGCCGTATCAATAAGCGACTCCCGCGACAAGAATGACATTGGCGTAGGGTGTAAATTCACCGGTGCGGATCAATCCGCGCGCCTGCTTTGTCCGCTGCTTGAATTCAACATGCGGCAGGTACTCTACGGGAATACCGGGAAATCTGCGCAGGATTTCCTCATTCATCTTCGGGCTGATTGATTTGATCTCTTCGGCAAGGATGATTTTCTCCACGATCAGATCTTCCAGTACGGCATCCAATGTTTCCAAAAATCCGGGCGTCCCTTCTTTTAACGCCAAATCGATGCGAGTGTTGACGTTTTCCGGAATCGGCAGCCCCGCGTCGGTCACGACAATCCAATCAGTATGACCGGTTTGGGAAATCAGCTTGTTCATGTCCGGATGTAAAATGCCGCCTTTTTTCATTGCGATTCGACCTCCAAAATGTAAACGTTTAGATTTTTACATGCGAGAGCCACTTATTTTAATCGGCACGATTGGCGTATTTTTAATTCGGGCGAAAGCACGTAATGCCGTTTTGCTCCGTCCCAGCCTTCCGTCATCCGCTCATACAACATTTCAAAGGCAACCTCCCCCAGTTTCCGCATCGGACGGGAAACCACGGTTAGAGGCGGGTTGACGAAAGTGGCAATATCGACATCATCAAAGCCGATAAACGAGACCTCTTCCCCCAGCTTCCAGTCCAGTTCATACAGCGCTTTCATACATCCCACCGTCATCAGGTTGTTGGAAGAAAAGATGGCGGTCGGACGTTCCGGCAACTGATACAACTGCTTCGTCAACCGTCGTCCGCTCTCTTCCTTGAAATCCCCCTCGAGAACGTATTCCTGCACAACAGGGATGCCGTAATCGTCCAAGGCCTTTTTATAGCCGACAAAGCGCTCGTAACCGGGGGTGGTATTTTGCGGACCGCAGATAATCGCGATCCGCTTGTGCCCCTGCAGGATGAGATGACGGGTCGCCTGGTACGCCCCATCCACATTGCCCACCAGCACGGTGTCCACTTCAAATTTCTTGATGGCCCGGTCAACTGCGACAACCGGAATTTTGGCATCCATCACGGTTTGAAGCTGATCTCCCGCTTCATCGGCCGTCGTGATGATCAGCCCGTCTACGCTTCGCTCCAACAAGATGGTCAACAGCTCGCGTTCGGTGTCGGCTGATTCGTTCGTATTGCAGAGGAACGTGAAGTATCCTTTTTCCCTTGCTTTCTGCTCGATTCCCGAGACGACGGTCGGGAAAAAGGGGTTATTCACGTCGGGGATAATAATCCCGATGGTGTTTGTCGTTTTTTTTACCATGCTTCTCGCGACAGCATTGGGAATATAGTTAAGCTCCTCAATGGCTGCCAGTATGCGGGCCTCGGTTTTTTGCCTCACTCCTCCCTGCCTGTTGATCACGCGTGATACAGTTGCGATGGATACGTTGGCTCGTTTTGCTACATCTTCAATCGTTGGCTTGTGCAACTTGAATCAGCTCCAAAATGTAAACGTTTAGATTTAGAACGCCAAAAACACAAGCTGCTCACCCATGTTTTCGAGCAGAAATGTACAATAAAGCGCTTTCTTTTGCTTGTATTTTAAGAAATATCACAAAACTTACAAGAAATCAATCTAAACGTTTTCATTTTTTAAAAATTTCATGACCTTCCCGCTCCGCTGTTACAAAACCCCCGCCCGGCCTGATCTGTCGCTGCGCCGGGCGGGGCCTCGAACCCTTTTCAACATGCCGACGAGATGTTCAGACGTATCCTTTCCGGGATTGTCAGAATCGAATCCCCTCATTCTTCCACATACGGAATCGTCAGGGGCCCCAGCGGAAGAACAGCCACCGTCATGTTTTCTCCGTATTTTTGCTTCAACTCTTCCAGGATTTGCTCAATGTCGTGGGTGGGGGTAAACATCGCCTTGGCCACATCCTCATCCGACAGCGTCGAATACACGTAGACATCCGCCCAGACCTGAATCACCGCCTGCTTTTGCACCTGCCACTGATCAAAGACTTCAAAGGCAGGATCGTTGATCATCGCCAGGAGTTCACGAGGGGTTTGTCTCATCTGCAGGATCTTGGCGTAGTTTCCGTGATTGGGCAAACCGTCGGAACACTCCGCCGCACAGATGATCGCGCCTCCCTGTTTCACAATCTTGTGGGCCGCGCTCATCCCTTTTACCGCTTGATACAGGTTTTGATCGAGCGGATACCCGGAATTGGACGTAATGACCACGTCAAAACGGTGGTCACAACGGATCATCGCGTGTTCCCTGGCGAAGGCGCAGCCCCGGTCATGCGCCTCAAACAGTTCCCCGGCAAACACGGCGGTAATCTCTTTGTCGCGATTTAACGTCACATTCACCATGAAATCCGGCTTGCACATGCGGTTCACTTCCCGGGCCATGTCCTGAACCGGGTTGTTCACCATGTTTCCCCAGGTGGACAGCGGGTCGCCAATCATTCTGGCATTATGAAACGTCAGGATGGTTTCGATTCCGGCAATGCCCGGCATGATCCCTTTGGGGCCGCCGGAAAAGCCGGCAAAGAAATGCGGTTCGATAAAGCCTGTCACAATTTTGAAATCGGCTTCCACGTACTCCTTGTTCAAATACACCTCGCAGCCATACCGGCTTTTCCCGACTCGCACCAATTCTTCCCGGTTCTGACAGTGATGGTTGATCACGCGAACATGCTCAACCACCCATTCCCCCAACATGTGAATGAATTCTTCTCGTGTCTGGTCGCGGTGGGTTCCCGTACCGTTGATGATCACAAACTGATCAAGCGGTACATGGGACAGCTCCTTGAGAATCCAGGGAATCAGCTTGTGGTTGGGCGTCGGACGGGTGATGTCGCTAATCACAATCGCCACTTTGTCCGTACGTTTTACCATGTCCCGCAAAGGCGGCGTTCCGATCGGGTTCCGGAGCGCCGTTGCCACCGCCGCTTCTTCATCCCGCAGTCCGGGAAGATGTTTCGGCTCCAAGATGACCGAATGTTCAGGCACTTGAACGGACAACGTTCCTTTCCCGTACAACAGCGCAGTATTCATGAATCATCTTCTCCTTGGTAAGGATTGGGCAGAGCGCATTTCTCGCCAACGCGGCTTTTTTGTGAGTGAGGCATGCCAAGCAGCGATCAGAAGCAACGACCATTGGTTTGCTTGATGTCACGCTGCATCCCTCCTTATGATCTTGTCACACGGAAAGGATGTGCCAGATACGTGCGAAGAACCTGCTCCGCCGCTTGAGCCAGCAATTCGGCGGCTCGTTCCATCGCTTCCGGAAGCGTCATGGGAGCGTTGAGAATGCTATGAATGCTGGTAATGCCGTATGGATAAAGGGAATCGATGCCGGGGCCAATCGAGCCTGCAAGCACAAACACAGGGATCCCCCGCTTCATGGCTACCGGAAAAAAGGCCTGAAACGCTCTGCCGATCCCGCCGGCCGCACCTGCCCCGGGCCGATCGTGAAGCCGCACCCCGGTTTTGGCTTCGACCAGATCTGCCCACCTGCGCAGGCAGCGGTCCAATCTCTCCACCATGTCAGGAGTCGCCCCTTTTTGCGGGCCAAACACATGGGACGCTCCCTGGGGACCGACGAGAGGATTCTGCACATCGGAGGCGATCACAAACTGCGACTCGTTGATGCGAGGGTCAAAATCCCGGTCATCGATTGCGGCGATCCGTTCGATTTCCCCTCCGCCAAAACCGACCTGGTTTCCCTGGGAGTCGAGCAGCTTCATGCCAAGCGCTTGCAGCATGCCAATTCCGCCGTCATTGGTCGCGCTGCCGCCAATGGCTAAAATGAAACGCCGGCAGCCGTCATCCAGCGCCCGCTTGATCAATTCGCCCGTACCGTACGTTGTCGTCACCATCGGATTGCGCTGCTCGGGCGGCACCAGACAAAGTCCCGAAGCACTGGCCATTTCAATGACACACGTCTGCCGATCTCCCAGTACGCCGTAAGCCGCGTCAACCGGCAGACCCAAAGGTCCGGTGACAGAAACGTCGACCATTCGCCCTTTCGTTGCCCCAACCAGGCTTTCCATCGTTCCTTCCCCGCCGTCTGCGACCGGAACCAGCACCGTCTTCGCATGGGGAAGAACGCGAAGCACCCCTGTTTCGATGGCGCTGGCTGCTTCAAACGCGGAAAGGCTTCCCTTGAACGAATCCGGCGCAATTACAATCTTCATGCCCACTCCCCCTTCCATACAAAACAAAGCGCCTTCTTGACCTTGCTTTCATTATAGCGACAGGCGGCCCCCAAAGCATCGTGCCATGTGCATGATAATTGCGGCAATTTTCGATACCTTTTGTTTGTGTATCGACAAAAGTTCACCCACTGATAGCTGCATTGACGACCAACGGAAAAGTTGGTAATGTACAGAAACTTTCGCCCCATGACTGACAGTATGGGAGTACCCCCACCAACTCGAACCTTCGCTTTGCGTTATGTGCGAACAGAGGACAAGGTGCAAATGATTCAAATGAAACAGGAAAAGACTTCCTCATCGACTGATTTTGTTGTAAAATACAGGAATAAATAGATATTTTATGTATTACGGTATGGGGGAGTGCTTATATGGGGTTACAAAAGGGACATCGGTCCTTGCGATCTGAAATTGAGCGTCACTTGAAGGAGCGGGGTTACACGCTGAGTAAACTGGGTGAATTGACCGGTATAAATCCGGGACACGTAAGTGAAATCCTGAATAGTAATCCACCACGGGCTATTACGATAAGCCAGCTCGATGCAATGGGGGCGGCCTTTGAGCAAGCTCCAGGGTGGCTGTACGAACTGTACGAAGAAGAGTGTTTCTCCGAGGGAAAAGTGTCGCGGCCCCGAATTGTCCCATATTTGGTTCGATGTGCCGAGATCGGTCGCCGTGATTGTATTGAGTCAGTTGTTTCCAAACTCTTGGAGAATCCGAAAAACGTGTCGATTCTCTTTTCCGTGGCCGAACAGCTCTTTGAAAGCGGGAATCTAGAGAAGTCGGTCCCTTTTTATCAGTTCGTCATCGAAACCGAAAAAGATAGTTACGCTGAGCGTTTTGTGTTGAGTCAATACCGGTTATTCCGAGCGTTACAGGGAACCGATTCAGAGAAAACCTGGGAGGCTGTTATCCGGTTTGACCCTTATCGAAAGAGATTGCCGGAGAATTATCAGTTGGATGCGCTGCTGCAATTGGCCAATGTATGCTACACGTTACGGAGATGGGAAGATGTTGAAAAATACGCTGATGAGTTAAGGGAATTGGCGCATATTGTTTACGAAGACCAGTTAATCAAGCGGAAGAGCAAGAAGAGCGTCGAAGCACTACATACAGAGCGGCATCTCGTCGTGTACTACGGACAGGGGTATCTGCTAAAAGGCATCGCATTGGAAAGTCAAGGGAAGTACGAAGAAGCGAAGCGGTATGTAGATGCTTACGCTGATTTAACTTGGTTTGAGATCATGGACGAAACCGGCGAAGCAGAAGTAGAGAAGTTTCGGTTATGGGCAACAGCTAATTTGTATACGTTGGACATGCTCACGGGAAACACTGACATTCTTCCAGACTACATCCGATTTCTTGACGACTATCCAAACGAGATTTTGCCTGGCTTGGTGACGATAGTAAAATCAGCTAACGAGTTCGACTTTTCCATCGACTCCGTATTGGAACATTTTGCGGCAAGCATCGCCCATTTTTATGAACAACAAGATGCCATTAGTACTTGTCACCATATGCAATTCCGGTATCAACTAGCCAACTATTTGTTTAAAAAAGGGAAATTTACAGAAGGGCTAGAAGAAATCTTAAGGTGCCTGGTTTTGTCTGATACGATGATGGATTATGACAGCTTCAAAAGATGTGCGGCATTGTTCTGGGCGCATCTCTCACATGCATCGGATCAGCAAAAAAGTACCTATCAAACCGTCATAACGAAAGGAGCGGTTAAGGATGAAGGGATTTTTACTGTCGCTGGTTCTGGTTTTGGGATTGTGTAGTCTCGCAGCAAATGGCCAGACAGCCGTTGAAACAAATTCAACCGTATCTCCATACGGCCATGGTGTAGGCGGATAACCATTTGAACGCACTCCTGGAAGGGTGTTGGTCAAATAAGAAAGCACTCCCCTGTATCTGATGATCAGCGTTCACAGCAGCAAGGATCTGTTCTCATGTACTTCTTCCAACGGAGGCTGAAAGGCGGTTCGCTGACAGAAGCGTGCGAACGCTCTGTCGCCTATAATGGGGAAAACCACTCATACGGTAGGCATCATGCAGAAAAAATGAGGATTATTAGACAGCATCCTTCAAGGGTGCTGTTTTTTTATCCCATTTTTCGCAGAACAGGATTTTTCGGGTACTGGTGTATAGTTATAATTGTCTATTTTTGTTGGAAACAGGAGGCGAAACCCACAGGAGCCATGACGGATGAAAAGGACGTTCCTCTCCCTCACCAGGTCAAAGGAACGCCCCCACGCAGAGCAGTACATACCGCTCAAGTTACGTGCATCATGGGGAGAATTGACCAGCAAATGTACCTTCTCCAAACAACAGAAGAACTGCGCCGGCAATTGATTCAATTGGTTCAGGAGACGGGCAGCCTGTCAAATGATACCGTTGTGGAGCTAAGCCAACGCTTGGACCAGTATATTCTGGCGATTCAAAACAGGATGAATGAGGGAAAGAAGCAGACGTAGAACGAATACTACCCACCCTCTAGGGAACCAGGATGAGCGGCTGGTTCTCGATTTTTTTACCGGGCTTTAACGATATACGCCGTCCCACTTCTCGGCGTTGTTCCTCTCCAAAGCTGTCCGGGCCGCCTTTTTCCCCGGGGACAGATTCACGCTGAATGGGTCATGGTCATTCCGGCAGCCCCGTATCAATCATATCCCGGCGGTGACACCGCAACACGGTGATAAACCCATCCAATATGTCATGACTGACCGAAAATCCTTTTCGTTTATAGAATTCCAAGGCGTTCGTATTGCCGTTTGAGACAAAGATAAAAAAATCGTCGACATCATCAAATTGTTTCAACCACTTCATGGACATATGGAAAAGCTTGGAGCCAATCCCCTGTTGTCTGTACTCTTCTTTCAGATAAAATTGGGATAGACACCCGACATTGTTTCTACGAACAGAAGACAGGTCAAAAAACGTGGCAAAATCGTTTGCATATGTTTCCTTGGGCGAAATGTTTGAATACACGTACCCTACAGGTCTATCATCGTCTTTCACTACTACAATATGATTGTGCAGTGCACGTTTTACGGAAGGAATCATCCGTGTTTCAAAATTCATGTTGTCAAACAATTCCGGCTTTATGTAGGCTTTCGACTTTTGATAGGCCATGAGTTCATTGCATAAATCTCTGCAGCATTCAATGTTTTCAACAGGGATACTTTCATATCGGATATTCATGAAGTTCACTCCTCACCTGTGCGAATGCGTAACGCCCTGCAAGTGTTGCAGATCCTCGATTCCCTCCCTATCATTGTAATTCATCCTTCCATGAAAACAAGTGAGCCGTATTGGAATCCCACGTGAGCCAAAAACGTCTGATGCTTGCACGACATTCGCCCTTCCTTGTTATGTTGCAGCGGAACCTGTTGGTCACCAGGCAGCCCCTGCTTTCCCTTGCACGTAAAAAAAGCCCTCCCCAACGTGAGGGCAGGGGTGAAAGAGTGCTGCTGCAGCGTTCTTGCGTCTTATTCTTACACAATTCCCCTCTGCTGTGTGAAGGAGAAGCCAATCGCAACGGTGTTTCACAGACTGAAACATGTGAAAAAACAAAGGGAGGAACCGATTCTCCCTTTGCATAACCATTGATGCATGTGAATCCATCCTAATTGTCGCAAGAACAACCTACGATGACCAGCAGAATGAACAGTACCAGGATCAGCCCAAACTCGTCGAAACCGTTGAAGATTCCACTCATGGTTGGATGCACCCCCTCCCGTTGATTCAGTACTATGCTATGTCGTGAGGAGAAATCGGGTATAGACCGGTATCATGAAATGGAAACAATTTTTACGGAGCAGTTACAAGGGGATGAAGAGTGCCCGATTCCGGACACCCATATAAGCCCGCCGACTGGTCTGTCGTTTGGCACGCATGCGGTACCTCCAGCGCAGGAATGGATGTTGGCAATGAAGGCAACGAAAAAGCGTGTAGGCTGTTGTCTACACGCTGAAGGCTGTGCGCGATTGCGCCGGTTTTTGTGAGGATCTGCTCCTTTAGCAGAAGCGGTCTTCCCCTAAGAGAAAGAAGAATAGGAGCAGGATCAGAATGAACCCAAAGATCCCCCCTCCGAAAAAGCCGCCCTTTCGGAAATCGCTCATGTGGTTCCCTCCCTTCCATCCCGACATGAGCAGGACGTACAGTGATTGTCCCTGCCATGGTTATACTATGTAAAGCGGAATCGGCCCGTCTCGATTCTCGTCTACCTGGAAGCCAAAACAGGCGGGGACACGTCCGGTTTCACCATACAGAAAAAATAGGGAAGCTCTCGCGGGAGCCATAGAACCCGCAGAGACAAGCGGGAAGACCACTACTAGAACCCCTACAGGATTGGGCACAAAATGTCGGATGGGTCCATTCCACTCCTGCTATGCTATGGATAAAGGAGGTCAATTCAATGGATTTGCTGACGAACATGAACAAGGCAATCAAGTATATCGAAGAAAATCTAACGAACGACATTGATTGTAAGGAAGCGGCACGGCTGGCTTTATGCTCCGAATATCACTTAAAACGGATGTTTTCCTTCCTTGCAGGGATTACCCTATCGGAATACATCCGCCGCAGGCGCCTGACACTTGCTGCATTTGAGCTTCAAAACAGCAGCGCAAAGGTCATCGACATCGCGATGAAATACGGGTACAACTCGCCTGATTCGTTTGCCCGCGCGTTTCAGAACCTGCATGGGATCACACCGTCGGAAGCCAGAACGAACGGCCATTCCCTCAAAGCCTATCCACGAATGACCTTCCAATTATCCATTAAAGGGGGAAACGAAATGAACTACCGCATTGTAGAAAAAGAGGCATTTCGCATTGTGGGGATTATGAAAAGAGTTCCCATCATTTTCAAAGGGGTGAATCCGGAAATTGCCTCCATGTGGAAAAGCCTGGATGCCGAAACGATCCATACCCTCAAAAGCCTTTCGAATGTCGAACCGATGGGACTGATTCAAGCATCCACGAACTTTTCCGAAGGCCGCATGGAGGAAAAAGGAGAGCTCGATCACTACATTGGCGTGGCAACCACGAACGAGTGCCCGGATGGCCTCTCACAGCTTGAAGTTCCTGCCTCCACCTGGGCTGTATTCGAAGCAGTCGGCCCCTTTCCCGACACGCTGCAGGATGTCTGGGGACGCATCTATTCCGAATGGTTTCCCACCTCACACTATGAACAAACAGAAGGTCCGGAAATCCTGTGGAACGAGCATGCAGATGTAAGTTCCCCAACGTTTCGAAGTGAGATATGGATTCCGATTGCGAAAAAGGAATCGATTGCGTGAGATAGGGAGACGAGGTTGTCCGTTCATCCTCCCGCCGCAGCATCACCGGATTCCGGTCGTGGATGTCGAGGACAACCTGTATCGACGCTTGGCCAGGAATTATGTGTTGCAAAGAAACAACGGGTATGATACCATACTTGTAATTTATGGATGGGGGTTGAAACAGGATCATGTAATCTTTCTTGCAAACGATAAAGAATAAAACATCAAAGCGAAATGTTTCGCCTGTTTTATTTTTTGTATGCAAGAAAGTTACAATATCCTATCACGCAAACCCTGGATCCTGATCTGACTCCGTCTGGGGTTGGATTTGCTGTATGGATGTGAGCTGCAGGAATGTAACTTTCTTGCAGCTTTTCTATTTTTCATACAGGAGGATCCATTCATGTCATTGATCAACGTGACAAACCTGACGTTTGCCTATGACGGCAGCTACGATACCATCTTTGAGAACGTCAGTTTCCAAATCGACACCGCTTGGAAACTGGGATGTACGGGAAGAAACGGCAGAGGCAAGACAACCTTGCTCAAATTGCTGCTGGGTGAATACGAATACAGCGGAAACATTTCGGCCCCTGTCGACTTTGACTATTTCCCGTTCCCTGTCGAAAACAAGGAACATCTTACCCTTGATGTAATCAACGACATTCTGCCGGACTACCAGCACTGGGAACTCATGCGTGAACTTTCGCTGCTGCAGGTTTCTGAGGATGTGTTGTATCGCCCCTTTGCTTCACTGTCCAACGGGGAGCAGACGAAAGTGCTGTTGGCTGCGTTGTTTCTCAAGGAAAACCGTTTTCTGCTCATCGATGAACCGACCAATCACCTTGACATGCACGCCCGAAAACTTGTCAGTGATTATCTCAACACCAAAAGCGGATATATCCTGGTGTCTCACGACCGAGCATTTCTGGATAACTGCGTCGATCACATCCTCTCCATCAACAAGACCAGCATCGACATTCAAAAAGGAACGTTCTCCGATTGGTGGGAAAACAAAAAGAGACAGGATGCCTTTGAGCTTGCCGAAAACGAAAAGCTCCGAAAAGAAATGAAGCGCTTGTCGGAGGCTGCCAAACGTACGAGCAACTGGTCGCACGCAGTGGAAAAAACGAAAAACGGCACAAGAAATTCCGGTTCCAAGGTAGACAAAGGGTATATTGGCCACAAGGCCGCCAAAATGATGAAACGCTCGAAAGCCATTGAGCACAGACAGCAATCGGCTATGGAAGAAAAGTCTCGGCTCCTGAAAAATATCGAGACCTCTGACAGCTTGAAGATTTCACAGCGCGCCTTTTATAAAAACCGACTGGCCGAACTTGAGCATGTATCGATTTATTACGGAGAGAAGAAGGTTTGTGCCGATATCAGTTTTACGATTGAGCAGGGCGAGCGGATTGCGCTTTCCGGTAAAAACGGTTCCGGAAAATCAAGTATTCTCAAACTGATTTGCGGTGAGGATATCCGCTATACCGGCACGTTCAGAAAGGGAAGCCAGCTTACCATCTCCTATGTTTCGCAGGACACCTCACACTTACAGGGCAATCTGACGGACTACGCCCGAAACAATGGGATAGATGAAAGCCTTTTGAAATCGATTTTACGAAAACTTGATTTTTCCCGAGATCAATTTGAAAAGGACATGTCCACGTTTAGCGGCGGCCAAAAGAAGAAAGTGCTGATTGCCAAAAGTCTGTGTGAACCCGCTCATTTGCATGTTTGGGATGAACCGCTTAATTTTATTGACATCCTTTCCCGCATGCAAATCGAAGAGCTGCTGCTTGAATACTCGCCAACCATCCTGTTTGTGGAGCATGACCGTGCCTTCTGCGAAAAGATTGCCACCAAGATCATCGAACTCTAACGGAGAGCGATCGCTTCATCTCGGCAGCGGCAGTCTGGGATTTTCTTTTTTTCGTCCAAAGACTGCCGCTTGTCTTTCGCTTGTATTTGTAACAAGTCAGTTTCATACGTATGTACAAAAGCTGACAATCCATGACCGCGGGTATTTTTAACGAGGGGGTCTCTGGGATGGATCCCCTTGACCGCTTCTTCCTGAAACGCGACCTTCTCGATGGACAAGATTCTTTGGGGATCACTTGGAGAATTCATCGCTTCCGTTTGGGAAGATTCATTTCGGAAAATGATCAAAGCCCTCCTCACAAACGAGAAGGGCTTTGACAGCTTTTTGCGGCTGTTTTCGTCTGGTTCAGGGCAGGTGACCCGGCAAAAACACGCGGAAACTATATGCCAATACTTCCGCTGGGAACATGCAGCGCATCGGCTCGTCGGCGGAAAGACCTTTACGTCCGAAACTTGCCGATCAGACCGTTCAAATCGTCCGCCATTCTGGACAAAACACCGGAAGCGGCAGACACTTCTTCCATGGACGAGGATTGCTGTTCGGCGGCTGCAGCGACATGTTGAGAGTGCGCGGATGTCTGCTGGGAAAGGGGCGTAATATTGCGGATGGTACTCACCGCATGTTGGGAAACCTGTTCGATTTCCTGCATGGATACAACGATTTGGCTGATTTGGCGCAAAACATCGTCAATCGCCGAGTGAATTTGCCTGAAGGCGTGATCCGCCTGATCTGTCATTTGCAGACCTTCGTCCACCGCTGCTCTGCCCTCGTTCATGCCCATCATGGTATTCGCCGTTTCGTTCCGAATCTGATCAATCAAGTGTTGAATGTGATTGGCCGCCTCCGCAGACTGCTCCGCCAACTTGCGAACCTCGTCGGCCACCACTGCAAACCCTTTTCCGTTTTCGCCGGCCCGGGCCGCTTCGATGGCGGCATTCAGCGCGAGCAAGTTGGTTTGCTTGGCGATGCCGGAGATCAGGGAGACAATTTCGCCGATTTCGTTCGATTTCGCTCCCAGTGCATGGACGGCATCCACCATGCCATGAACTTTTTCGGCGATCATGCGCATGTGGCTGATCGCCCGTGACACGGCACGCGTTCCGTCGGAGGCCGTGTCGGTGGCGTGAAGGGCCGCTTCTTTCGCCTGGTTCACTGCCGTTCCGATCTGCGCCATTTTGCCTGACACATCCAGCACCATGTCCTCGGCTGTACTGATCATTTCCACCTGATGGGCGGCATCGGACGCCACCTCTGTAATCGCCGACGAAATCTGTCTGGCAGCCTTGTTGGTCTCATCGGCACTCATGTACAGTTCTTCCGATGCGGAGGCCATTTGTCGCGCGCTGTCGGACACTTTGTTGATAACGCCTCGAATCTCGTCCTGCATGGTTTGCAAGGACCGGGCCAGGGAACCGATTTCATCGGTGCGGGCAAGCAGGCGGGAAGGAAGCGTTTGCGTAAAATCGCCGGCCCCGATTCGCTGCATGTGTTGGATGGCAAAACGAAGCGGTCCCGTGATGCGGCTCGCCAAGATGAACGCGAGGACCGTCGCGACCAGGACTGCCAGAACGACCAGGGCGACGATCAAACGGTTCAAGGCGTTCAGTGTCGCGTACAGTTCATCCTTCTGAATAAAGGCGATGTACTTCCAATTCGTCTTGTCGGATGTGTAGACATTGGCGAGGAAATCCACACCGTTCACCTTCACGTCATACTGCCCGGTTGTCAGCTTGCTGGCGTCCCCCCATCCAGAAACATTCATCTCTTTGAGAGGTTTAAAATTCATCTCCTCGTGTTTGGGATCAGCCAGAATCGTTCCGTCCTCCTGTACAATCACGACATAGCCGTTCTCCCCGATGCGGATATTCCGAATCATGTCCGTCAGTCCTTTCAAACTGACGTCAAGCCCCTGTACCCCGATCACCTCCCCCTTGTCGTCTTTGATCGTTGTCACCGTGCTCACGATGACGGTTTGGTCTTCCTTTGCGTAATAGGCACTCGTCCGGATCACGTTTCCCTGGTTTTTCATCGCTTCGATGTAATAAGGGCGCTCCGCCGGATTGTACGGCAGCGTAATGGTGTCGCCGTCCGGCCATTGAACGTACCCGCCGTACTTGGTCGCCATGTAGACGTAAGCGGCATTCGGGTGGGTCTTGGCGTAGAGTTCGTAAACCTTGTAGATTTCGGATTCGATCCCGCCGTTTTTCGACGGCGTGAAATCTCTCGTTCCCGTTCCTGTCAGGTAGCTGGTAATCGTCTGATCCGCTTTTTTGACAGTGGGATGTTCCGCAAGCATGGCGGTATTTTGACTGACTCCTTCAAAAAACGAATGGATTGTATGATCCACATGAATCAGTTCTTTCGATGTCGAACGGATAAACTGCGCTACACTTTCTTCTTCTGCTTTCTGTTGAAGAACGGCACTCAAAAGCAGGATGGGCGTAATGCTTACCATCAAACATAGAAAAATCAGCTTACCTTTCATGCCGAATCGAATGTGCAAAACCGGTCACCCCGTCATTCCTCGACTATTGGAAAAGCCGTTGCCACTCCGGCATGTTGTCGATTCTGGAGGACTGAACAGCGGACAGTCCGGCGTGGCACTCCCAAACACAGTCTTCTCAAAAACGCGGCGGGCGAACGCCAGGAAGCGGCGCCGCCCGGCCAGTTTTTTTTCTCGCGACTGGCTAATGATTGGTCAAAAACCCGCCGCGAAATCCCTTCGGTTCATACGCAACCACAAAGGCATGCGGCTCAATTTCGTAGATTTCCTGAAACATGCGGTGCTGATGCTTTCGCTTGAGGACGATGGAGAGGATCAGCCGCGGCCCTCCCCTGCCCTCTCCGGTCCAGGTGGTTACCCCGTATCCCTTTTCCCGCAAACGCTGCGGCAAGGGGGAATCCAGGGATGGAGTCACCACGTTGACGGTGATGTAACCAATGGCCAGCCGCTCCTCGATCCTGACTCCAATCAGGACCCCGGCCCCGTAACTCAGGCAATACACCAGCAAGTGAAGCGGACGGTCCAGGTTGTCCAGCACCAGCTTGAATCCGACGAAATAGATGCCGATTTCCACGGAGCTGATCACAGCCGCCAGATAGCGGATCCCCTTGACCATCAGAATAAAGCGGACAGACAGCAGGGAAACGTACAACATCTGCAAAAGGATGATCAGCAGTACGGTTTTCATCGCGACAAGATCGCTTCCGCCAGCCGCCGCAGATCCTCCGTGGTGGAATCGCGGCAGTTGTTTTGCCGCATGGGCGCGTTTTCGACCGACTGCATCACCTCTACCAGCCGGTCTTGATCCGCCAGTGACAGCCCGTCGTCTTTCAGCGAAAGGTTCAAACCGGTCGATTCCACCAACCGGGCGAACGCCTCCGCTCCGGCATAGGCCAACGCCCGTTCGTCCTGCCAGGTGTCATGTACGCCCAGGGCGCGCGCGATCTCCGCGTGCACCTCCACCGCTGCCTCCGCGTTCCAGGCGTAAGCGTGATACAAAGCAATCGCCACCGCCCGACCGTGATGAATTCGCGCCAAGGTCCCCAGGGCGTGCCCGATGCAGTGGGCGATTCCGGTACCTCCCTGTTCGATGGCAAGGCCCGCCAGCATCGCTCCCACGCTGAGGCTGCCGCGAGCCTCCAAGTCGCCAGGCTCGCGGATCGCCTGCAGCAAGTTCCGGGAGATAAGCTGAATCGCCTTCATGCCAAGACCGTGAATGACAGGATTGCGCCTTTTGCCCGTGGCCGCTTCCATGGCGTGCACGAGGGCATCCAAACCGGTGGCTGCGGTCAAGTGGGGCGGGAGCTTCACGGTCAATGCCGGATCCAATATGGCCAGATCAGGTGCCAAATCCCGGTCCCATCCCCATACCTTCCGTTTTTCGGCCGTCGAGAACACCACGGTACTCGTCACCTCTGCTCCCGTACCGGAGGTGGTCGGAATCATGATGGTGGCCACACGCTTGGGTGCGAACGGATGGGCCATGAGCGCATAATGTTCCGCAGGATGACGGTCGCCGGCGACCATCGCCGCCATCTTGGCCACATCCATGGCCGATCCTCCGCCAAGCCCGATGACGCAGGCTGCTCCCGACTGGCGAATGATGTCAGCCGCACGATCGATCGAATCGGACGTCGGATCGCTTTGCACCTCGGCAAACAACTCGGCCTCGACACCGGACTCACGCAGAGCGTCCGCCACTTCCCCGGCCACGCCCGCCTGCACAAGTCCGGGATCGGTGACGAGAACCGCCTTGCCCTGGCCGCTCAGCCGTCTGACGTCTTCGCCCACTTGCCGGGACCTGCCAATGCCAAAGGAAACCTGGGTGCGAATGGCAACATCAAATGCCGTCATGCGCCATCTCCTCCCAACACGACCACCGTCCTGCCGACATTGACGGCATCCCGGTCTTCGAACGAAGCAAACGCCTTATTGATGTCTTCTAACGGAATCCGATCCAGCACCAGTTCATCCAACTGGAATTTTCCTTCCAGATACAGGCGGGCAATGATCGGAAACTCGCGAAACGGGTTGACATCTCCGTAAAAGCTTCCTTTCAGCGTTTTGCCCATCCGGTGGAAACCGCCTGCAGGAAGCGTCAGTTCCTTGTGGGAAGGAAACGCCCCGACCACCACCGTCGTACCTCCCTTACGCGTCGCTTTCCAGGCCGATTGGGCTGCCGCCGTGCTGCCTGAACAATCAATCGCGGCATGCACGCCGTGCCCGTCCGTCAGTTCCCGGATGGCTTCCGCTGCGTCTACCGTCGACACGTTGACGGTATGGGTGGCTCCGAATCGCTTGGCAATCTCCAGATTCTTCTCCTTGACATCGCAGGCGATGATCCGCGACGCTCCGCAAATCCGTGCGCCCTGAATGGCGTTGACGCCAACCCCGCCGATGCCAAACACCGCGACATACGAGCCCGGCTCCACGCGGGCGGCGCGAACGGCCGCGCCATACCCGGTCGCTACGCCGCACCCGATCAGGGAGGCCTGAATCAAGGGCATCCCTTCAGGCAGCTTGACGCAGCTCATCTCGGGCACGACGGCATATTCGGCAAAGGTGGACAGCAGGGAATTGTGGTAGACGGTCTGCCCGCCCCGGCTCAACCGGCTGGTGCCGTCCAGCAGCGTTCCGGCGAACATCGGTCCGAAAGCGGATTCGCACAGATTGACCTTCCCCGTCTGGCAGCACTCGCACGTCCCGCAATACGGCACCCAGCTCAAGGCCACCCGGTCCCCGACTTTCACCGTTTTGACTTGGGACCCTACCTCCACAACAATGCCGGCCCCTTCGTGCCCCAGAATCGTGGGCACAGGGGTAGTCTCGTCGTGCAGCGCGTTGTAATCGCTGTGGCAAACGCCGGTTGCCACGATTTTTACCAACACTTCGTTCGCCTTGGGCGAGGCCAGCTCAACCGCTTCGACAACCAGGGGCTGCCCTGCCGCCAACATGACGGCTGCCTTCATGTTCATCCCGACATGCTCCTTTCCTAATGGGCGATCCAGATTGCTTTTGCCTTGGTGTACGACTGCAGGGAATGAATGGCGTATTCCTTGCCCCAGCCGCTCTGCTTCCAGCCGCCGAACGGGCTTGCGAAGTCGTAGCAGCCGTATCGGTTGACAAACACCATACCCGCCTGGAGCCGTTTGGCCACGCGGTGGGCACGGGCGACATCGTTGGTCCACAGGCCCGCGGCCAATCCGTACATGGTGTCGTTTGCCATACGAACCACTTCGTCTTCATCCGCAAACGGAATCACCACAAGCACCGGTCCGAAAATTTCTTCCTGGGCGATCCGCATGCCGTTTCGGACGTCGGCAAACACCGTCGGCCGCACAAAGTAGCCGTCCGCGTTGGAGCCGGCGGTATCGCGATATCCTCCCGCAGCGACGGCCGCTCCTTCCTGCTTGCCGATCTCGATGTAGCGCAAAATGCTTTCCATGTGAGCTTTCGACACTTGCGGCCCCTGATCGCTCTGTGGATCGAACGGATCGCCCAGGCGGTAGGAGTCAGCCATCTGCGCCAGTCGAGCGACCACGTGATCGTAAATGCGCCGCTGCACGAACAAGCGGGTCGGCGCCGAACACTTTTCCCCTTTGTGGGTAAACAGGCCGTAGAACGACCGTTGGATCGCGCCTTCGAGGTCCGGGGCATCTTCAAAGATGATATTGGGCGACTTGCCGCCAAGCTCCAGCGTCACCGGCTTCAGATTGGAGTCGGCGGAATCGTGCACCAGTTGTTTGCCGACCGCCGTGCTGCCCGTAAACGACACCTTGTCCACGTCCATGTGCCGGGCAATGTAAGAGCCGACCTTCCCTCCCCCCAGGATCAGGTTGATCACGCCGGGCGGAAGCACGCCCGCTTCGTGGATGATCTCAAACAGGCGGATCGCCGAAAAGCTGGTTACGCTCGACGGCTTGAACACAACGGTATTGCCCATTGCCAGGGCCGGCGCGATTTTCCACACCCCCATCACGATCGGAAAATTCCACGGCACGATCTGTCCGCAGACACCGATGGGATCCCGCGTCGTAAAACTGACAAAATCACCTTCCACCGGGTTGACTTCGCCGTAGTACTTGTCCACCCAACCGGCGTAGTAGTCAAACAGGTCGGCCGCTTCCGTCACATCGTCGACGTACGACTCCTTGTACAGCTTGCCGTTGTCGAGCGATTCGATGGTGGCCAGTTCGGCATGGTGTTCGCGGATGAGTTCCGCGATTGCGCGCAAGGCCTTTCCCCGGTCCTTTCGGCTCATCCGCGCCCAAGGCCCCTGTTCGAAAGCGGCCCGTGCGGCCGCCACCGCCTTGTCGACATCACGGGCATCGGCCCCCTGGAAGCGGCCGAGCACCTGGCCGTTCGCCGGATTGACCGATTCGATCAGCGATCCGCTGCCGTTCACCCACTCGCCGTTGATGTAAAGCGACTTGACCGGTTTGAGCCACTCTTTTGCCCATTCCAGCTTGGGGGGCTGCATGTTCGTCATGGTTTTTCTCTCCTTCCGTACGTTTCTTTGATTTCCTCCGGAGTCAGGTTTTTTACCAATTCGGAAAGTTCCCGGTACCCGTACGTTTCTTTCAACGCGACGACCAGAGGCACAAAACTGTTGGCGTACGCTTCACAACGCGAGAGGTTGGCGCGAATGCCGCGAACGCAATAACGCTCAAACTTCGCTACAGCGCTGGCCAGCATCTGCATGGCCTCCATCGCCAGGATGCCGGCCAGGCCCTCCCAGACGTTCAAGTGCAGCTCGCCATGTTCGATCGCCATCTGGACAGCATGATCGTAGGCGGTCACCAAAAACCCGCACTGGATCAGCGTTTCCGGAACGACAGGATTCACTTTGCCGGGAAAGAATGAGGAGCCTGCCTGCACCGCCGGCAGCCGAATCTCGGCCAGGCCCGCTTCCGGACCGGACGACAGCAGTCGAAGATCCTTGGCACATTTGACGAGCAGGCCGGCAAGAAGGCGAAGTTCGCTGGATACCCGAGCCAGATCGTCCGGATGCTGCGCCGCATCGTACAGGTTTTTCCGATGGCGAAGCGGCAGTCCGGTCACCTCCCGCAGCGCTTCGAGGATGTGGGCGCGGTACGCATCCGACGCGCCGGTTCCGCATCCGATCACGGTCCCGCCCAAGTTGACGGCGTGCAGTTCATCAAGGGCGGCACGCAGTGATTCAAGCCGGCGCCGCAGCGCAGCGGAAATACCGCTGAATATGACGCCGAGCGATACTTTCATCCCGTCCTGCAAGCACGTCCGGGCAATCGTCTCGACGCCTCCCAGTTCCCCGGCCTTCTCCTCCAGAGCGTCCGCCAGGGACGAAAGTGCGCGGCAAAGCGGTTCGGCCAGTTTGAGCAGGGCCACCCGGATGGCGGTATGGCACACGTCCGAGGTAGACTGGCTGGCATTCACATGGTCGACAGGATCCACCCCGGGACCGGCCAGGCGGGCAATGACCTCGTTGATGTTCATGTTGATCCCGATGCTTCCGCCGCCGTGAAAGACGTCGACCGGAAACTGGTCATGATGCCGCCCGGCGATCAACAGATCGCACGCAGCGACAATCGCGTCGCGAATCGCCTCGTCGTACTGTCCGGCTCTGCCGTTCGCCAGCGCGGCTGCTTTCTTCACTTCCGCCAGCGAAGAAATGTACACGGGAAAATGGGACAGCATCCGGCCGGAAAACGACAAATTGTCCACCGTTCTCAGGGTGTGGATGCCGTACAAGGTTCCTTCGGGAAGCGCCGCCGTTCCAAAGTTGTCCGCTTCGATCCTCACGTTCGTTCACTTCCCGTACGAGACAGACTGTCGAGAATGTGGGACAACCCGATCATCCCGGCGAAGTGTCCCCGTTCGTCAACGACCGGGATCGATTCCTTCCCGGTTTCCACCAGGCGGGCAAAGGTATCAGACACACTGTCGTCCAAACCGACCGGGTCGGAAGCATCAGCGGCTGCTGCCGCTTCGGCTGCGCCCGACAGGCGAAGAACATCCCGGTTTTTCAACAGGCTCATCCGGCGGAAGAGGCTGCGTTCACCGACCAACTGCCTTACAAAATCGTTGGCCGGATTCGCCAAAATCTCGTACGGTGTACCTACCTGGACAACCCGTCCGCTCTGCATCACCACAATCCGGTCAGCCAGGCGCAGGGCTTCGTCCACGTCGTGGGTGACGAACAAAATCGTCTTTTTCAACTGCTTTTGAATCCGCAGCAGTTCATCCTGCAGGCTGGTGCGGGTGATCGGATCGATCGCGCCGAACGGTTCGTCCATCAGCAAAATGGACGGATCAGCCGCCATTGCCCGGGCAATCCCGACGCGCTGCTGCTGCCCTCCCGACAGTTGGCGCGGGTAGCGCTTGCGGTAGATGGCAGGGTCCAGATGCACCATTTCCAACAGTTCGTCTACCCGCTTGTCGATCCGATCCCGGTCCCATCCCAACAGCCGGGGAACCACCACAATGTTGTCCTCGATCCGCATGTGCGGAAACAGCCCGTTCTGCTGGATCACATAGCCGATTCGGCGGCGAAGCTCTTCCCCTTTGATGGTCGATATGTCGACACCGTCAATCTCGATGACGCCCTCCGTCGGTTCGTACAGACGATTCACCATTTTCAGCAGCGTCGTCTTGCCGCATCCGGAGGGACCGAGAAACACGATGAACTCGCCCTCGCCAAACACCAGGTCGACACCGTCGACGGCTGGTGTCTTGGCGCCGGGATACATCTTGCTCACCCGTTTAAAGACGATTCCCACTCATTTCCCTCCCTTCAGAAGTTTACGTTGAGGTATTTGATCTCCAAGAAATCGTCAATGCCCTGTCTGCCTCCTTCCCGCCCGATCCCGCTTTGTTTCATGCCGCCGAACGGCGCCTGCACGTACCCCAGGACCGACTCGTTGATCCCGATCATGCCGTATTCCAGGCGGTCGGCCACACGCATGGTGCGGGCCAAATCCCGCGTGTAGAAGTAGGCGGCCAGTCCGTACGGCGTGTCGTTGGCCAGACGGATCGCTTCCTCCTCCGTCGAAAAGGGAATCAGCGGCGCGACCGGTCCGAACGTTTCTTCGTGGAAAATCTGCATCTCGCTGGTTACGCCGGACAATACGGTCGGCGCATAGAAGCAGCCGCTTTGATAAGAATCTCCTTTCAGCCGATCGCCTCCGCACCACAGTCGGGCGCCTTTGGACACCGCGTCGACCACGTGACGATGGACCTTGTCCAACGCTTGCTCGTGGATCAGCGGCCCCATCTGAACGCCCGGCTCCAGGCCGCTGCCCACTTTGAGCGTCTGCACACGGGAGACAAGCGCTCGGGCAAAATCGTCGGCGATCGATTCGTGCACGAAGATGCGGTTTGCGCAAATGCACGTCTGCCCGCCGTTTTGAAACTTGTTGATCATCAGCCCTTCGATGGCACGGTCCACATCCGCGTCTTCAAACACGATAAACGGCGCGTGCCCGCCCAGCTCCAGCGACACTTTTTTCACCTGTTTCGCCGATTGTTCCAGCAGGTACTTCCCGACGGCGGTGGAACCGGTAAAGCTGATTTTTTGCACCAACGGGTTCTCAAGAAATTCCCGGCCGATTGCTTCCGCTTCCCCCAGCACCAGGTTGGCCACGCCTTTCGGCAAACCCGCCTGCTCGAATACCTCGAACAGGGCAATTGCCGAAAGCGGCGTTTCCGGCGCCGGCTTTACCACCACCGTACAACCCGCGGCCAGGGCCGGAGCCAGTTTGCGCGTAATCATCGAGGAGGGGAAATTCCAGGGAGTGATGGCCGCGACCACCCCCACCGGCACCCGGTGAACCAGGATGAGCTGCGTCTCCTTGCTGGGCGGAACGATCTCGCCGTACACCCGCCGGCTTTCCTCGGCGTACCACTGCAAGAAGTCCGCCCCCCAGACGACTTCCCCTTTGGCTTCCTCAAACGGTTTCCCCTGTTCCAGCGTCATGATGCGAGCCAGACGATCGGCGTTCTCCACGACCAGCCGGTGCATGGTGCGCAGGAGCTCGGCCCGTTCATCAGCGCTTGTCCGCGACCACGAGCCAAACGCGCGGTGAGCCGCTGCAATCGCTTCTCTCGCTTCCTCCCTTCCGCCGTACGCGACCTCGGCGACGGTTTCGCCGTTCGCCGGATTGGTGACGGCACAGCGAAGGCCCGATTTGGCCTCTGTCCACGCTCCGTCGATATACATCCGCGTTTCCATCGGTGATCCCCCTTACTTGACCAGTTCGTGCTGTTTCAAAAATTCCCGCGCCACTTCTTCCGGTTCTTTTTTCTCCGGACCGTCCACTTCCCAGTTCAGCTTCTGCATCACTTCGTCGGTCAACAGCGAGCTGAGCTTGTTCAGCGGCTCCTTGATCTCCGGGTACATGTCCAGCTTTTCTTTGCGGATGATCGGAGCCACGTTGTACACCGGGAAAAAGCCGATGTCATCCTTGATCAGTTTCAGGTTGTGGCCGGCGATGTCGCCGTCGGTACCGACCGACACGGTGACGTCCGACTCTCCCTGCAGAAGCGGTTTGTAGCGGATGCTGTAATCGATCTGGAACTGTTTTTTGAATGTGAATCCGCCTTTGTCGGCAAACGCTTTTTGCAGACCGGGCAGTCCGTCTTCGCGGACATCAAACTCCTGCGGGTAGGACAGCACCAGATCTTTTGCATGCCGGGCGAGGTCGGTCAGCGTTTCAATGCCCAGCTTGTCGGCCAGATCCCGTTTCATCGCAAACCCGTACGTGCTGTTCAGCGGCGCCGGATCCAGCCACTCGATGTTCCACTGCTTGAACCCTTCCTTGTTGATCTCCAGCACTTTCTGCTGGTCTTTCTCCACAGGACGCTTCAGGATGGCGAGGATCCCGGTTCCCGTGTACTCGGGGTACATGTCCACCTGACCGCTTTTGATCGCTTCGAACGTGACCATCGTTCCGCCGAGATTCAGCTTGCGCTCGACCGGAACGCCGTTCGCCTCCAGCACCTGTGCGTACATTTCTCCCTGCAGCACGTTCTCCGTGTTGTTTTTCGAACCAACGACAACCGGCTCTTTCTTGCCGCCGCCACCGTTCGCCGAATCGGACGAACCGCAGGCGGACAAGGCAAACGCCGTTGCTGCCACGAGCATCATCGAGAGCAATGTCCGTTTTTTCATGAAAATCCCCCTCTTTCCTCGTCAAGATGTGTACATGGTCACTCGCTTCAGCAGGAGCGAAAAACCGACTTCGCTCACGATCGCCAGAAGCGCGATCGGCACCGCGCCCAGCATCAAAAACGTAACATTGAACATGGCGATGCCGTTCATGATGTAGTTGCCCAGGCCTCCTCCCCCGATCAGCACCGCCAGGGAAGCGCTTGCAATGATTTCCACCGAAGCCGTTCGCACACCGGCTACAATTACCGGCAGGGCCAGCGGAAACTCCACCTGCACAATCGTCTGCATCGGACTCATTCCCATCCCCTTTGCGGCCTCACGGATGAGCGGGTCCATTTCCTTAAACGCCGTGTACGTGTTGATCAGGATGGGCGGACAAGCAAGCACCGTCAAGGCAAGCAGCGCCGGCAGGAATCCCACCCCCAACAGCGGCATGGCCAGGGCCAGGACGGCCAGGCTGGGGACGACCCGGCAGACGTTGACCGCGTTGATGACCGCATCCGCGATCCTTGCTTTCCTGGAGATGAACACGCCCAGCGGCACGCATATCAGCATGGCCAGGACAATCGAAGTCAGACTCAACACCACGTGCTGGACGGCGTTGGTAAAAAAGACGGACGCGTTGGTCGCAAAGTACGCCTGGAGATCCTGCAGCACGATGGTTCACCTCCTTTCACGACATGTTCGGACTGAGGAGCCGCTCGATCGCCCGGAACAACAGATCGGTGCCGATGGCCAGGACGGCAATGGCAATCGTTCCGGCGACGATCTTGTCCGTATGCGTACGGTACAACCCTTCGAAGATGAGCGTGCCCAGCCCACCCGCATTGATCCAAGCAGCCACGGTGGCGATGCTGATGATCGACACGGCGGCCACCCGGATCCCCGCCACGACCACAGGGACGGCAAGCGGGATTTCGATCCGAAAGACGATCTGCGCCTTGCTCATGCCCATCCCCTTGGCCGCCTCGATAATCAGCGGGTCAATGCCCCGGATGGCAGCCGCCACATTTCGGACGAGAATCATCTGGGAATAGGCGATCAATCCGATGATGGCCGTTTCCGGCCCCAGCCCGGTGACGGGAATCAATAACGCAAACAGGGCCAAACTTGGAATGGTGTAAAGAATGCCGAACAAGCCGGTCACCGGGACGTACAGCCGCTTGTACTTGGTGATGGCGATTCCGATGGGGATGGCCAGCAGCAGGGAGATGCAGAGCGACAGGGCGGTCATGGACAAATGTTCCAGAAACAGGTCCAGGACCCGATCCGTGTGGGTGAGCAGGTACTTCATGAGGACTCACCCACGTACACCCTGTCGTATTTGAACCGCTCCAATGCCGCAAGATCCAGTTCGATCCCCAGTCCGGGCTTGTCCGGGATCACAAGATAGCCGTCCTTGTCCACCTCCACCTTCACAGCCTGCACAAAATCCCGCCGCTCCGGCGTCCAGGCCGGCGGATCATACGGGTATTCCAAATAGGGGCAGTGGCTGACCGCCGCAGCCAAGTGGAGATTGGCCAATAAACCGATCCCGTTCGACCAGGTGTGCGGACTGAACCAGGCGCCGTTCGCCTGAACCATGTCGGCCACCTTTTTAACCTGGGTAATGCCGCCGGCCAGGGCGACGTCGGGCTGGTACACATCAAGTGCTCCCAATACGCTCATCTCCCGGAAGTCGTGCCATTTGCGATTCATTTCCCCACCGGCGATGCGGATTTCCACCAGTTCCCGCAGCTTCGCCAAGCCGCGAAAATCGTGATGCGGCAGAGGCTCCTCCAACCAGAACACGTTTAGCTGCTCCAGTTCTTTGGCCACCTGCAAGGCCAGCTTCAGATCCCAGCATGGCTGCACGTCCCACGGCATCTTCCATCCCTGGTTGGCATCCACCATGATGTGCAGTTTGTCTCCTACCGCCTTGCGCACGGCTTCGACCACTTTGATGTCTTTTCTCGGGTCGTCATGATGAAAACGGATTTTCATCGCCTTGAATCCCTGCTCGACCAGCATCTGCGCCCGTTCAGCCCGCACCTCTGGTTCGACAATCTCTCCCGTGGAAGCGTATGCAAGAATTTTGCTGTTTCTTGCCCCCAGCAGCTTGTATACAGGTTGACCGGTTGCTTTTCCGATCAGATCCCACAGCGCCAGGTCCAGCGGCCAGCATCTTCCGTAGTGGAAATCAATGTTGTCGATCACCTGCCAATGCCGCTCGATCGCAAATGGATCCTGGCCGATAAACAAGTGTTCGTGTCCGGCAAAACCCGTCATCAAATCTCCCGAACCGATTCCGGTCAATCCTTCGTCCGTGTGCACGGCGACGATCGTGGTCGCAAACTTTTTTCGCGGTTGGGGATCCCACGCCGCCTTGAACGGAGGATCCAGCGGAAGCAGATAATGTGAAATTTCAATGCCCGTAATTTTCATGCCCTCACCTCTTTTCATTCAGTCATCGGAAGACTTGAGCAAATCCCGTGCCAACTTCTCGGGCCGCGCCATTCTTGCTCGCCTGCTGCCGCACAGTACGGAAAAACAAAAAAATTGCACAAAAATTTTACGCCAGAGACGTAAAATTTTTGTGCAATCAACGACGTCCTTCCCACTCCGACAGATCAGTTCAGCGGTTGAATAATCCGCTGCCCAACCAGGAATTCATAAGCGGTTTTGGTCACGTCCTTGTGAAGAATGTCCACCTGGTACATCAGATCGAGCATGTTCTCCTGAGTGATCCGGATGCGGATAGGCTCGATGAGCGTTTGCAGTTCCGGATATTTTTTCAATGTCTCGCCCAGTACCACCGGGCTGGCATGATAGGGCGGGAACGCATGTTTGTCGTCCTCCAGCACAATGAGATGGGCTTCCTTGATGCGAGGATCGCTGGCCATCCCTACAGCCGCATCCACCCTCGACTCCTTGACAGCTTGCGGAAGCAGCCCGGAATCGACGGCCATTACCTGTCCGTCCGGCAGCGACAAGTCGTACAGATCCCGAAGACGCTGCATCCCGTCTTCACGATGAAGGAATTCTTCGTTGGTGGCCAGTTTCAGCCGCGGATTCCGCGTACGGACGTATTCGACCAGGTCGCTGATGGAGGAGATCCCCCACTTCTTGGCTACGTCCTCCCGCACCATCACGGCCCAACTGCTGTTGAACTCACTCCGGGGAAACCAGCCGATTCCTTTCCGTTTGTCTTCTTCCGCCACTGCTTTCCAAGCCGTGTCGGGATCGTAGATCGGCTTTTGCTTGTGGTAGTACAAGCGAGCGGTGGACGTGTACTCCCAGTACAGGTCGACGACGCCCGCCTCCATCGCGGATCGGACGGCGGGGCTGTCCAGAAACACCATCTCGTTGACATCGTAACCGTGCCAGCGGAGGACGATGGATGTCATCTTCATCAACAGGTACTGCTCCGTCAGCGATTTCGCCCCGACGGTGATGGTTGGAGCGGGCCATGAAGGCTTTTCCGGGGACACAGGGGCCGCGGCCTCACGAGGCAGACTCACTGCGAGAAGTGCGCCGAACAAAGCCGTTCCCACTGCGATGATTGCCAACCGTCTCATGGGCGCCTCATCTTCTTTAGCTTGTATATCAGCGTGTTGCGGGAAATGCCCAACAGGTGCGCAGCCTTCGTATGGTTTCCACCCGCCCGCCGGATGGCTTCCCGGATGAGGTGCTCCTCCACTTCGTCCAGTACATCCTGCAGTCGGTCGTTCAGCGGGATCTCCTCCCACACCGGCCGACGGTACGCGACCGGCTGCCGAACGGCAAAGTCCTGAACGTCCAGGGTTCCGCTTTCCTTCAAGATGTGCATGCGTTCCAGCGTGTTGATCAGTTCGCGAATATTGCCCGGCCATGGTTCGTTCAGCAGCATCTTCATGAGTTCTGATGAGATGCTGATGGTCTTGCCGTACTTTTCATTCAGCTCGCGCAACGTTTGCTCCACAAGAAGCGGAATGTCTTCCCTGCGTTCGCGCAGCGGCGGAATCTCGATTTCCACCACGTTCAAGCGATAGTACAAATCTTCGCGAAAGCGTCCTTGCTGCACCAACTGTTTCAACGGCTTGTTTGTCGCCGCCAGGATGCGCACATCCACCTTGAGCGAAGCGTGACTGCCAAGCCGCGTAACCGTCTTTTCCTCAATGACATGGAGGAGTTTGGCCTGCATGGCCGGCGAGATTTCGCCGATTTCGTCCAAAAAGATCGTCCCGCCATTCGCCGCCTCGAACTTGCCCGGGCGGGACTCCGCCGCTCCGGTGAACGCCCCTTTGGCATAGCCGAACAGCTCGCTTTCCAACAGCGTCTCCGGGATGGAGGCGCAATTGATGCACACAAACGGCTTGTCCTTGCGATGACTGTACTGATGGATCCATTTCGCCAACGCCGTCTTTCCCACACCGCTTTCTCCCAGGAGCAGCATGATCGCATCCGTAGGTGTCACCTGTTCCAGCACGCGCCGGATTTGTTTCATTTTTTCGTTGGCAAAAATGATGGTGTCTTCGGACGATTCTCCCGTCGGCAGCGTCCTGCACACGCTGTCGACCACTTCCTTGATCTTGCGCAATTCGACCGGCTTGTTGAAGTAATCGGCGGCCCCCCCTTTCATCGCCATGACGGCGCTCTCGATGTTGCCGTAGGCGGTCAGCATGAATACGATCGTGTTCGGTTTCTCCCGTTTGATGACGGAAAGGACATCGAGTCCGGTCATGTCGTTCAACATGTAGTCCAAGAGCACGACGCTTATCGGATGTTTTCGGACCAGATCGATGGCCGATTTCCCGTCGTACGCTTGGTAGGTGGTGTAGCCTTCTTTCTCCAGTTTGATCGCAATGTTCCGGCACAATTTCACTTCGTCATCGACGATCAGTACGCCGTGCGCACTCATGTGGCAGCCCCCTCCTTGATGGCAATTGGAAATCGACAGCGGACCGTCGTCCCTTGGTTGACAACGCTTTCAATTTGAATGTCGCCACCATGCTCGACCACGATGTCCCGAGCGATGGTCAGTCCGAGCCCATTTCCCCGTTCCTTGGTGGAGAAAAAGGGATTGAACAGCCATTGCAAGTCTTGTTCCGAAATGCCTATGCCGCTGTCCGCGATCGTGACGGTCAGCCAGGGACCATCCCTTTTCATTTGAATCGTGATGGTTCCGCCGTTCGGCATCGCTTCCACACTGTTCAAAAGGAGATTGAGAAAGACCTGGAGCAATTTGTTTTGACGGCCTTTGGCCGGTGGCAGAAACGGCTCGTACGAGCGAATCACCCGGACGTTGGCTTCATTCAGCTTTATGCGAAGCAGGTGAAGAACGCGGTCCATCAATCGGTCCATCTCCACTTCTCCTACCTCCTCATGTCTCATCCGGACAAACGCCAGAAACTCGGACACGATCTCGCTCATGCGTTTGATTTCTTCCTCGATGTCAGTCACCAGCGTCTGGATCATTTGCGCAGGCGCCAGGTCTGCCATCTCCTCTTTCAACAACTCGCTGGTGCTTGCCAAGACGGCCAGCGGATTTTTCAGTTCGTGGGCAATTCCCGACGTAATCTGCCCCATCAGAGCCAGCCGTTCGCTTTGCCGCACATGGGCCTCCAACAGCTTTACCTGGGAAACGTCCTCCAGCACGGCCAGCACGCCGCCATTGAACGGAGACGCGACCGCCCGGATGATTCGTGTCTGCTTGTTCTCGTCCTCCAGCGACACTTCGGTTTCCCCCACGAGGGACTGCAAAAACGAAAACGGGGGCAGCACGGAAATGGGTTGTCCCTTCCACGTATCGGCCGGTGCCCCGATCAGCGCCGCCATGTTGCGGTTTACGTGGGTGATTCTGCCCTGTTGATCCAAGGTGATCAGCGCATACGGAATGCCTTCGATCACATCCCTCAGGAACTGCTCTTTTTCGTGAATCTTCACGGCCATTGAGGTGATGGTCCGCATCAACACCCCCAATTCGTCCTGACTTTCCACCAACATTTCGGGAAATGGGGCACGCGACGGCGATTGATGAAAGTGTCGGGCAAAACGGGTGAGTCTCACAATCGGATTCAAGATGTGCCTCATTCCCAACACGACAAGACAGAGCATCAGTGCGAAGATTACGGCAAATCCGCCCGTTAGCGTCGCAGACAATTTCGACACGGGGACGAACGCAAGTGATTCAGGCACGCCTACGACCAGTCCCCAGTTGTGGCTCATCATATAGTAGGTCATGACGCTGACCTGCCCCACATGCGGCATTACTCCCGTTCCGATCTCTCCTTTCACCACCCGTTCCACGACGGGTTCTTCCGCGTAGTTCTTGTTCCACTCTGCTTCGTCCGTAGAAGCGATCACCATCCCGTTGCGGTCTACGATATAGCCAAATCCGCCGCGTGTGACACTGATACTTTTTAACATTTCCGATAAATATTCGCGGCTCAGCTCCGCAACAAGCGCGCCGCGAAACCGGCGATCCTCGAAAAAGACGGGTATCAGGACGGCAACCGCCTGCTCTCCGCGATGGTTTCGGATCAGTTCCGTCACAACGTAATTGTAGCTCCACCGGACGTGTTCCATTTTTGGGTATTCGTAGACGATCTCTCTCCCTTCCGTCTGAAAAGGAGCCTCAAAGCGCAGCCGTTTGGAGGCGTCAAAGTAGTAGATGGATTGGATAAACACGCTTTTGGACACAGTCTGTTTGGCCCGTTGATACATCGCTTGTTCATCGACGCGCTGATTGCCGGTTTGTCCCGCAATCAACTGCAGCTGCAGCACGACGTCGTTCAGTTCCGAATTCAGCCGCTTCGCGATCGATTCCGCGTAGATTTCATTGCTTTGTTCGATATTGATTCGCATGAGATCCTTTGCATAATTCACCACCAATTGATAGATGACCAGTGTCGGAATAATCAGAACCAATGAGAAAATCACCAGGTATTTTCGCGTGATACGGGTTGAGATCGACCGGAATAACCGTTTCATGTTTCCTCTCTATGTTGTTCGTTCATTTTGTTATTTTCAATCTTACCCGTCTGTTCTGATTTGTCAAACAACGAGAAGGGGTTCCCGCTGGCTCGCTGAGAGTGGTCACGTCACCAATAAACCAAAAACGGCATAGGCTACAAGGTACATGATGAAATCATGAGAGGAGAATATCCATGTACCGCAAAGCGTGGGGTCACCCTCAATGGCATAATCCCGTGTACGACTGGAATCCCAACCATTGGAGCTACCAGTGGAATCCTTATTATGTCTATTGGAATCCCAACCGGTTTCCTTATGGCAGAAGGATCAAACTGACCGATTATGGATCAAGACCGTTTGTCGTGAATATTGACCAAGCAGCCAAACAAAACCAGACGTACCGGACGGCTTTATGGACAGGGAAGTACTTTCAAGTGACGCTGATGAGCATCGATGTCGGCGATGACATCGGTTTGGAAGTCCATCCGACCACGGATCAATTCATTCGGATTGAAGAAGGACAGGGACTTGTTCAAATGGGTGACAGCAAAGACCACCTGGATTTTCAAGAAATGGCCTATGAGGACTATGCCATCATGATTCCTGCCGGAAAATGGCACAACGTAATCAATACGGGTCATACGCCACTGAAAGTGTACGTGATCTATGCGCCGCCTGAGCATCCGTTTGGTACCGTTCATGAAACAAAAGAAATCGCCATGGCTGCCGAAGAAAACCGGCATGAGAGATGAATCGGTGGAAACGCATGGATTCCATCGGCGATCCCGATGACAAAGCCAATCACAGGGGCAGCGGCATCCACAGACGTCCGCCGGCCGTGCGAAAAGCTGAGAACGCCGGAACCGCGACAAATGAAAAAGCAGATCGCATCGCGCTGCTTCAAAATCGCGATGCGATCTGTTCGTTCATGTGAATGGCTTTGTACGGCAGTTTTCCCTACTCCAGATTGGCATGTCTGCCGAACATCGCCTGGGAGTCCCATCCCAGTTTCTCCATCAACCGCAGGATGACAGCGTCGTAGAACAGCAGCAGGGTTTGCTCAAACAATGAACCCATGGGCTGGATGGTTTTGGTTCCGCTGTCCGCCTGGTCTTTCGGAGAACCCGGCAGGGTAATGACGAGATCAGCTAGCTGTCCGATGGTCGATTCCGGGAAAATCGTGACCGCCGCGACGGCACCCCCGATGCTTTTCGCTTTCGTTGCCATGGACACCAAACTTTTCGTCTCCCCCGAACCGGACCCGATGATTAACAGGTCGTCTTTTTCGAAGTTGGGGGTTACGGTTTCGCCTACGACATAAGCGCGCAGCCCCATGTGCATCAGCCGCATGGCAAAGGCGCGAACCATCAGGCCCGATCTGCCTGCACCGGCTACAAAGACCTTCTTTGATTCAAGGATGCGAGCTACAAGCTGTTCCGCTTCTGCTTCGGCGATTTGGTCAACCGTCCGCGTCAGTTCATTGACGATTTCACTGGCGTATTGACGTGTGTGCATCCTGATCACGATCCTTGTGTGATCAATTTTTTCATTTCGGCAGCGACTGCTTTTTTATCTGCTTGTCCCGTAATGCCGCCGCCGACAATGACCAGATCCGGTTGGGCCTTCACGACTTCCGGCAGCGTCTCCAGCTTGATGCCGCCCGCGATCGCCGTTTTCGCATGTTTGACCACACGTTTGATGGTCAGCAGGTCTTCCAGCGAATTTTTCCCCACGGCCTGCAGATCGTAACCGGTATGGACGCAGATGTAGTCTACGCCAAACGCATCGACTTCCTTTGCCCGCTCTTCCAGGTTTTTCACACCGATCATGTCCACCAGGATTTTTTTTCCTCGTTTCTTCGCCTCTTCGACCGCACCCTTGATGGTGATGTCTTCCGCGGCGCCCAGAACTGTGATGATGTCAGCGCCGGCCTCGGAGGCCTTCATGACTTCATAGCCGGCCGCATCCATGATCTTCAGGTCTGCCAGCACGGTCATCGAAGGGAAGGCCTCCTTGATTTCCTTGACGGCGCGAAGCCCTTCATTGATCACAACCGGCGTGCCGATCTCAACGATATCCACATACTCCGCAACTTCCTTGACCAGGTCCTTGGCTTCCGGAATCGTGACAAGATCCAGCGCGAGCTGCAGCTGCATGATTGCTTCACTCCTACCTGTTTCTGTTTTTTTCGGTACCCATCCCCGTTTCGTATGCGCTGCAAACCGCCACCCATGACGGGAGTCACGAGAAAGCGAGTTCGGCCGTCACTCCTTTCTCTGTGTGCTGCGCGTGATGTTTGGCGGCGCATGCTTTATTCTAGACCTTTACCTCCAAAACAGAAAGTACTTACTTCAAAGTGATGTAGTCACCAAAAGGATACCATTGTGCCCGTGTTACTCTTTGCCTTCCATCCAGTCGGTATGAAAGACGCCGTCCTTATCCACTCGTTGGTAGGTGTGGGCGCCGAAGTAATCGCGTTGTGCCTGCAGCAGGTTGGCCGGAAGCCTTTCCGTGCGGTAGCTGTCAAAGTAAGCGAGAGCGCTGGAGAACGCCGGTACGGGTATACCATGCTGGATCGCTGTCGTCACTACTTTTCTCCAGGCTTCCTGGTAGTTTTCCACGACGTCGCGGAAGTAGGGATCGAGCAGCAGGTTTTTCAACTCCGGATTGCGATCGTAGGCGTCCTTGATGTTTTGCAAAAATCTCGCACGAATAATGCAGCCGCCCCGGAAGATCATGGCAATATCCCCGTACTTCAGGTTCCAGCCGTACGCCTCGGATGCCGCTCTCATCTGCGCGAAGCCTTGGGCATACGAGCAGATTTTGCTGGCGTACAGCGCCTTTCGCACCGCTTCGATGAACGCCTTCCGATCCTCCGTGAACGCGGGAGCTTGCGGCCCTTTCAGCGTTTTGCTGGCGATCACCCGCTCTTCCTTCATCGCGGAGAGGAAACGGGAAAATACGGCCTCCGTAATCATGGACAAGGGAACGCCCAAGTCCAGCGCACTTTGGCTTGTCCATTTGCCGGTGCCTTTTTGTCCGGCCGAATCCAGAATCACATCCACCAGGGGCTTGCCTGTTTCGGGGTCCATTTTCGTGAATATATCGGCTGTGATTTCAATCAAATAGCTGTCCAATTCTCCCTTGTTCCACTCGGCAAACACCTCGTGGAGCTCACGGGCGCTGAGCCCCAAAACCTGCTGCAGGACATGATAGGCTTCGGCGATCAACTGCATGTCCCCGTATTCAATCCCGTTGTGTACCATTTTGACATAGTGGCCCGCCCCATCCGGACCAATGTACGTGCAGCAGGGCTCACCGTTCACGTTTGCGGCAATGGCGGTCAGGATCGGCGCAACCAGCTCATAGGCATCCTGTTGTCCTCCCGGCATGATCGCGGGTCCTTTCAATGCCCCTTCTTCCCCGCCGGAAATGCCCGCTCCGATAAACCGGATTCCTTCTTCTTCCAGCTCCTTGCTTCTGCGCAGGGTATCCTGGAAAAATGCGTTTCCGCCGTCAATGATGATGTCTCCTCGGGAGAGATAGGGTTTCAACTGCTGGATGGTATCATCCGTTGGCTGGCCTGCCTTGACCATGATCAAGATTTTTCGCGGCGTCTCCAGGGATTGGACGAATTCCTGAATGGAGTACGTGCCGATCAGGTTGCGGCCGCCCGCCGCCTGCACCAGTTCCTCCGTTTTATCCGCCGTTCTGTTGTACACGGAGACGGAAAACCCTTTGCTCAGCAGATTCAACGCCAGATTTCTGCCCATGACCGCCAATCCGATTACACCGATTTGTTGCTTTCTCATACGCTCATCCCTTCTTTTGTCCGGTAGTCAGAATCACACACGCGATTATTCCGTGGGGGACAGCCCCGTAAACAGCAGCACCCGGGCAGGCGCAGCGTCTGTTCCCACGATTTTCAGAGGGGCCGCCACCATGAAATACGCTCCTGCTTCCACTTCTTTCAATCGAAGGCCTTCCATGACGATGACGCCGTTTTGAAACAGGATGTGATGCGTCGGATGGCCCGGTTGATCTCTCTCGATGCCCAGCGCATCAATGCCTACTCCCCGTACTCCCAGCCGGGCCAGATATTCTGCTCCATCCTGCGCCAGGAAGACAAAATCAAAACGGAACGCATCGTCATCGGAATTCCTGGTTTTCAAGAGAACAAAATCGCCCTCACGAATCGCAAAACGCTCCAAGTCCGCCTTTGTGATCCGATCGTGGACCGCTGTCAGATCCAGCACGGTACACATGCCGACCAGATTGTCCAACGGTATGCTTTCAAACGTCTCCCCGTCTGTCATCATGTGAAGCGGCGCGTCAATATGCGTTCCCGTGTGCACATCCATGTCAATGCGAGATTCCGTTACATACCCTTTCGTTACTGTTTTCAGCTTTGGCTGCTTTTCCGGTTTGTTTTTGTACACAGCCATGCCTTCAAAGATCGATCCGGTTACATCATAGATTTTCATGTTGAGTCACCTGCCTGGACAATCGTTTCTCAAGATGGTTCTTTTCTGCTTCAAACCCCGGTTTGCCCAGAAGAGCAAACATGTTCTTCTTGTAAGCCTCCACCCCCGGCTGATCAAACGGGTTCACGCCGAGCAGATGTCCGCTGATGCCGCAAGCCTTTTCAAAGAAATACACCAGTTCGCCAAACGTGAATGCATTGAGTTCGTCCAGCTCCACAAGCAAGTTGGGCACTCCTCCGTCCACATGAGCCAACAACGTGCCTTGAAATGCTTTGCGGTTCACCTCATCCATGGTTTTGCCGGCCAGGAAGTTCAATCCGTCGATGTTGGCGGGATCGTCCGGGATCGTGACGTCAATCCGCGGCTTTCGGACATGCAGGACGGTTTCGAACAGATCCCGACGCCCTTCCTGCACATACTGCCCCATCGAATGCAAATCGGTCGTATAATCTACGGATGCAGGAAAAAGCCCTTTTTGATCCTTTCCTTCACTTTCTCCAAAGAGCTGCTTCCACCATTCCGCGACGTAATGCAGAGCTGGTTCATAGTTGACCAGCAGCTCGACCGTTTTCCCCTTGCGATAGAGCGCATTTCTCACCGCGGCATACTGGTAGCACTCATTGGACAGCAGGTCCGGATTGCTGTACCTGCGCCAGGCCTCTGCGGCTCCCTGCATCATTCGATCAATATGGATGCCGGCGACGGCCATGGGCAGGAGACCGACAGCCGTTAATACGGAGTATCTCCCTCCGACGTCATCCGGAATGACAAAGGTTTCATACCCTTCTTCATCGGCAAGTTTTTTCAGCGCGCCCTTTGTCTGGTCCGTGGTGACAACGATCCGCTGTCTGGCTCCCGCTTTTCCGTACTTTCTCTCCAGGAAGCGGCGGAACACGCGGAACGCAATGGCTGGCTCCGTGGTTGTGCCCGATTTCGAAATCACGTTGACGGAGACATCCTTGTCCTCCAGGACTTCGAGGAGACGGGCGAGATAGGTGGAACTGATGTTGTGCCCCGCATAATAAATCTGTGTCGCGTGGGGCAGTTGATTGTGAAAGGGATGGGACAAGGCTTCAATCGCCGCCCTTGCCCCAAGGTACGACCCGCCGATGCCAATCACAACAAGCGCATGGGAATGGCTTCTGATTCTCTCGGCTGCCTGCGTAATCCGGGCCAATTCTTCCGCATCAACGTCCACCGGCAGATCCACCCATCCGAGAAAATCAGATCCGGGGCCCTTCTTTTCATGGAGAAATCCATGGGCTGTCTTTACAAATTCGCGCAGAACCTCTACTTCATGGCTGCCCATGAACGGGAACGCATTGGAGAAATCAAACGAAATGGCCATCTGGACACCCTCCTGTCAAAAAAGTATGATGGCGGACAAACGTGCAGCTTCCCTGTCCTATATACCCGATACGGACAGCGCTTCCCTGCGAACCCCCAGCGTTCCTTCTTCGGCATGGCGGTTGAGTTCCCACCATGAAAAACCGTCTTCCTCCAGCAGTCGGAAAGCGGTCTCGGGGCCCTGCGTGCCGGCTTCATACATATGAAGCGGAACGCGCTGATCGGAAAAGGCGTCCAAAATGGGCTGCACCCACTTCCAGCACAATTCAACCTCTTCCCAATGGGCAAAGAAAGTGGAGTCGCCTCGCAGCGCATCATAGAGCAGGAGCTCATAGGCTTCGGGCACATCGTTGGCATTTGCCGCAAACTCCATGGTGATCGGCTCGATCCTGCTGTGTTTCCCCGGATGTTTGCTGTTCAATTGAAACGAAACACCCTCGTACGGATTTACATGGATCACCAACAGGTTGGGAGCCGGTTTCTCATGACGGACGGGGTACGCATCCCTCAGCGGATTTTTGAATTCGATCACGATTCGGGTCGACTTTTCCCGCATGCGCTTCCCGGTCCGGATATAAAAGGGAACCCCGCTCCAAAACGCGTTGTCAATCCACAGGCGAGCCGCGACGAACGTATCGGTGTTCGAAGCCCTGTCCACCCCCGGTTCGTCCCGGTACGCCGCTGCCGGCTTCCCGTTGATCCATCCTTTTCCGTACTGACCGCGAACCACATGCGCGGCGACGTCTTCCTGACGCAGCGGCCGCAGCGCTTTCAACACCTTGATCTTTTCGTTGCGGATCTCCCGGGCCGAAAACTGCCGGGGCATCTGCATCGCCGTCATCATGAGGAGCTGGAGCAGGTGGTTTTGAAACATGTCCCGAATCGCTCCCGCCTTGTCGTAGTACCCTGCCCGTTCTTCCACCCCGACCGTTTCGCTGGCGGTAATCTGGACATTGGCGATGTGCTGATTGTTCCACAACGTCCGCAGAATGGGGTTGGCAAATTCCAATACCTCAAGGTTTTGCACCATGGGCTTGCCAAGGTAATGGTCAATGCGGAAAATCTCCTCTTCGTCGAAGAACTGCCGCAAGGAACGGTTGAGATCCCGGGCTGACTGGAGATCGTGCCCAAACGGCTTCTCGATGATCAGGCGTTTCCAGCCTGTTGCCGATCCCAACTCACTGGCTGAAATGTTGGAGGCAATCACGCCAAACAGTTCCGGTGCCACCGACAAGGAATAGATCCGGTTTTCCGGAATCTTCCCTTCCTGCTCATGCTGCCGGATGCGCTGCGCCAGCTTCCCGTAATCCTGCGGTTGGGTCACATCCATGGCACAGTAGTGAAACATGCTCAGAAACTGCCCCGCACGGTCACGATCGTCTTCCCATCGACGGGAGAAGGTTTTCACCGACTGTTCCACATGGGCACGAAAGTCCTCGTCGGACATGTCCCGTCTTCCGGTGCCAAAGACAGCGAACGCGCGAGGCAGCTTCTCATCAAGAAACAGATTGTATATGGCAGGAAAAATTTTCCGTTTCGCCAAATCCCCTGTTGCTCCAAACAGGATAAATGTCATCCCATCCATCCTAACACCCTCCGTTACTGCAAATGACTGTCCCTCTGTTGGCGGACAGCCGCGACGAAACCGATGTTTCGAACACGGATTCATTATGATTCTTTCCTTCCAAATAAACAAGTACATACTTGCATGTGACATAGTATGTTTTTGGAAACGAAACAAACCATCGGGGATGCCCTGCCCGACTCCGGCAAATCAAAATGGCGTGTTCACCCGTTGTCGGGGATCACGCCATTTCGTACCTGCTCGAATGACAAACGTTACAATGGCAGCAAGCGTACCGTCTCCTGCGCCTCCAGCCGTTCGATCATTGCATGCCAGGACTCCGGCTTGTTCGAAAGCACGGAGTAGTACCGTTTGAGGAACGTGACGATCAATTCCGCAGGCAGCTCATGGACATTGTCATCCGTCGGAAGAAAACAGAGGTCAAGACCGGTCACCGCCTCGCCGTCATTGTTCCAGGAAGGGTGAACGTACGGGAAGTCAAGACGCTTGTACCCAAGATGCGACAGAACCTCTCGGCGCACAAACGGATCCATCGGCTTGATGCCGCCGAATTCGTGGTGTTCGGCTCGATACGGATCATAGATCTCGGCAAACATGCCAACGAGCTTTTTCCCGCTCTCCGCCGCCAAGGACATCAGGTCTTCCTGTCTCTTCTGATAGAGGAAGCGGCCGATTCCCAACCCCGGCTTTCCAATGATCGTAAAATCGGTCATGGCCACCTGCAGGTCATCATAGTACCGGTATTCCGTGCCCCCGACAACTTCTCCTTCGTGAATCGCGACAAACACGCGAATACCCGGGTCTTCCAGCGGCTCTTTCCACAGCTCGAATTCCAGCACCTCCTCAGGCGGGAACACCTCCTGCATCAACCGGTGCATGCTTGCAAACCACTTGTCTTCGATATGGGTAATTCTGCGATAGTCCATCTCACATCTCTCCTTGCAGCGGTGTGGGCTTATTGGGTCAGTTGTTTTTTCTTCGTTTCTTGTTACAATAAACAGTACAAGAGAACGATACCGTTATTATTGTATGTAGCAACCCTCCCCAACAAGTACCCACTTTCAAGTAACGTAGTATCGAAAAGGATACCAAGGAGGCAGCCCGCATGGGAGACCAACGATTTAAAGACTCGGTAGAGAGTACGTTGAAAGTGATCGGCGGCAAGTGGAAACCGCTGATTCTCTGTCATCTGTCCGACGGGGCCAAACGGTTTGGCGAGTTGAAAAGGGACATGCCCGACATCACGCAAAAAATGTTGACCCAGCAACTGCGGGAATTGGAGCAGGACGGGATTATTCACCGCGAAGTGTACACCCAGGTTCCGCCGAAAGTGGAGTATTCCCTGACCGAATACGGACAATCCACACGCGAACTGCTGGATGTGATGGCGAAATGGGGAAGTCGGCACATGGAGCGGATCAGCCAAAAACCATTGGACGCGGAAGAAGAAACACCAACCGAACCCAGCAGGTAGACTCGGGGGGCATTTCTCCTTCCACGTCCGGTATCGGATGGCCCCTGCCACACGAACGGCTTCGATCCGATACCGTCCGGCCGGCAAAGGGGGCGGGCAAGTCCTACCCGTTGCTCCGCATGTCTTCTTCCACCCATTCCAGATAGGCATCGGGTGGGCACCACGATGTAATCGAAGGCCGTCAAGTCCTTGTCACGCAGTTCAGGCAGATACAGGACATCTTGAAACGAAAAACAGCACCTTTTTGCAGGTGCTGCCTTGCTTTCCCCTTCATCGGACGAGCTCATCGGGTTGCGTGACCAGCCGCACCTTCGTGACGGCGCTCGTCCATCTGTCAAGCGCTACCAGATCGTCCGCATTCACGTCCCTCAAGGAAGTTTTCCCCAACGCGCGAATGGCGATTTTCATCTCTTCTGCAAAGGATCGAAAAAAGTTCTCCAAAGACTGCGCGGCCTTTTCCACTTCAAACTCGTCTTTCAGGCTCCCCGAGTAAAAGGCGAGCTGAGTGGGCGGTTCCCACGGAATGGCTTTTGTCACCTGATCATGGGCCATGCCCCACAGCAGGGCCGTTCCCATATAAACGCCGTCCGCTCCAAGGGCGAGCGCTTTCAAACATTGGCCGGGTGCAGCATATCCTCCGCCGCTTAGGAGGGTGATCCGGTCTTTTACGCCCCGCTTTTTGAGATAATCCACCGCACGCGACAAGGCGAAAATCGTCGGCAGGCCAAAATCGTCTTCCAGAATGGGCGCTCCCCCTTTTGCGCCGGCCTGCCCACCGTCCAGGCTGATAAAATCCACCCCGGCCTGAACAGCGGCTTCCAGGTCCGCTTCCAGCTTTCCGGTGGCACACATCTTCACGCCAATGGGGATGCCTTGGGTGATGGTGCGCAGTTTCTCGACCAGGGGCTTCAAGTCCTTCGGTTCGACCAATTCCGGATGGCGGGAAGGGACGACGAGGACCTCACCGTCCGGAACCTGCAGAAGTTCACGGGCCCTCCCCTTCAAATACGCGGGTGGAACCACGGTCGCAGCCCCTCCAATCGCTCCTTGGCCGAGACGAATCTCGATCGCGTCCGCCTGCCGGAGAATCTCCGGCTCTTTGGCCCAATACCCGGAATGGTACTGCAGGATGTAATGGGCGGCGCAGGCCCTCTCTTCGGGCAGCAAAGGGCCTTCGCCCGAGTTCGTCGCGGTTCCGACCGCAGCCGTTCCTTTGGCGATGGCGATTTTCACCTTCTCGGACACCCCGATCCCGTAGCCCATCGCACCGGCCAGCAGGGGGATGTTCAGGATGAGCGGCCGTTTGGCTTGCGGGCCGATCGTGATCATCATGTCGACGGGAGCGTTTTCCGATGCGGGAAGCGTGGCAAGCTGAGCGGGAGAAAAAACCAGGCCGTCAAAGTCCAGATACGTGCGCGGGCTGCCAAACGGTCGTTCGATGACTTCTCCGCTGGCTGCCCGCAGACTGTTTTCCACGACGATCCGGGGGCTTGTCCTGGTGAGAGCCGAGACCATCTCCCAGATGTTTTCCGGGTAACGGTCAGCCATCAGCCGTTTCGTAAAGCGCCCGATCCCCCATTTGATCAATGGCCGGGCAAATACGATGGCGATCAGACCCGCACAGAGAATGGCCAGGAATGCACCGGCAAACGACCCGACGAGAAAGGCCCCCCACTTGATGGTCATGACAACCTCCTTGCACCCGTTTCTTCCATCATTATCCCGATCTTGCGCGCTGCCTATGCGCCGGTCGTCGAGGAAGAAACGTGAGTCGCGTCCCGGCTGCGTGTTCAACCATCAGCATCGCCGGTTTACCTCAACCACGGCGTAACGGCCTTGCCCGTTGCTGACGCACAGCCCCCCTTTCGGTGTGCGACGACGCCCAATGGGGAACAGCGAGGGAATCTTGCTTCCTTCATTGTCAACGCGGCGCCAGGGCCCGCGTTTCCGTTTACTTGTGTTCTTGGTTCCTGCTCTCACGCCCTCGAATCGTGACGGTCACAGAGGAGGGTTCCTCCGTTTTCTTCTCTGGCTGCTGCTGACGGGGAAACAGTTCGGAGAAAGCACGGTGCAAGGCCAGTTCCCCGTATTGCGCCCGGTATTCCTCCATCGTGGCGGAGCGGACGATTTTTCCGTTTATGACAAAAATGGCTTGATCCGCCACCTCGTTGGCCGCCTGCAGTTGGTGAGTGGAGAAAATAACGGAGATGCCTTCCTTCTTGATGGTTTTCACCAGATCAACAAAGGCGCCCATCCAGTACGGATCCAATCCGTTTGTCGGCTCATCCAGCACAAGCAGTGCCGGTTTGCCCAACATGGCCTGGGCAAACAGCAGACGCTGCTGCATGCCTTTGGAAAACACGGACACCTTTTTCTTGCGGGCCTCGTGAAGCCCTACCGCCTGCAGCGCCTCATCCGCTTCCGACGCTGTCCGCCCGCGAAGGGAAGCGTAAAACCGCATGCACTCGCTCGCCGTCAGTCCGGCCGAAAAATTGAAGTGGTCCGGCATATAGCCAATTTGCTGCAAATATTTCACACGATGTTCCTTCAAGTTCAACCCGTTCAGCTCGATCGTTCCCGAACTGGGTTGGGTAATTCCCACAATCATGCGGAGAATGGTGCTTTTCCCCGCCCCGTTTCCCCCGCAAACAGCGACAACCTGTCCCGGTTCGACGTTCAAATCAAACGGATGCACAATGGTTTTTCCGCCAATCGTCTTTTCTACCTGCATCATGTGCAGTCCGGTCTTAGTCACGGTATCGCCTTCTTTCCCAAACAGCTATCGCGGTCAGCATCGTCACGCAGATCCACATCAGGCAGAGCGCAGCAAAACCGGCGATGCCAAAAGGGGATTCCATCCAGTTCACCCACTTGTAGTACTCGGGGCCGAAGATGGCGCCTCCCCCCAGTCTGACAACGGAAAACATGCGCACAAACTCTGCGGGATTCAGGCAGGTGGCCACCTGGAGTACCGGTTTGATCCATGTGTACGGCAAAAAGCTCAAGACCGAGATCAAGAGCGTGGGCCAGGCCAGAATCAAGAAAAACCAGATGCTGACCCCGAGCGTAAGCGCCTGCCAGCGGTTCCGGCTCAGGGAGCCGACCACCATGGCGATCCCCAGAAACAACAGCACGATGCAGATGGAAAACAACAAGAAAAACAGCAGGGCGGAAAGGGTGAACCCTTTTCCCAGAAGCATGCCGAACAACCCGGCAAACCCGTAGCTAAAACACACGATGGAGACGAGCACCACAGCCAATCCCGCGTACTTCCCCCACAAAAACGAAGTGGCTGTAAGGGCGTAGGTGGACAGAAGCTCCCAGCTCCCCTCCTCCTTTTCTGCCGTAACCGAAAAGGAGGCGAGCAGCATGGTCATCAAGGGGAGCAGGTACAGGATCAGATTGAGAATGGTGCCGGTCGTATACGTGTATCCCTCCATGTAGGACTGGGATTGAATGATCAACAGGGCCAGCGTGAACAGGGAAAACAGGGCCGTGAACGAGTACGCCCACGGATTGCGAAACCCGATCTGTATTTCTCGTTTGGCAATGTTCATGATGTGCACGTGCGCCACTTCCTCTGCTAGTTGTGTGTCTGCTGTGCGTCCGACGTGCCGTGCTGGCCTGATTCCGGATGTCCGTCACTTTGCCCATGCTTTTTCATGCTGCTCTCCCAGGCATGCTTGTCCAGATCCTGAACGCTCATAACCGAACCGGTTTGCTTTTCCTTGACGAACGCTTCCGCCGCTGCCTTGTCCTTGAAGGAATAGACGCCATACCCCATTGGCGTCTGGAACGTTTTGTCGTAGACATACGTCGCCTGATCGGTGTTCACCCATTCCTTGGAGAGGTAGTCGCGGACGAACCGGGCTTCCACCTGTTCGTTCTCATGCTCCTTTGTCCAGCGGTACATACAGCCGATATCGTCAAATTTCAACACTTTCCCGTTTTGCAAAACGATTTCCGACGCGTTGTGGTCATTGGCCACATTCATATGGCAGACGTCGCATTTGTCCACGCCTTCCACGATGTCCACCGGTTTTGCTTCCTCCTTGCCGCATCCCCCCATCAACATGGAGAGGGTCATCATCATTGCGCCAATCGTCCACACCCGAGATTTCATTTTCGTCTCACTCCTCCATACATGATCAAACAGCTTCCGCTCATCAGCAGCACACTGAGTACGCCCATGGCCGTCTGCTGACCCGCCCGCTGTTCGTCCTCTTGCGCCATAACCGGAGCCAGCAATGGTGCCCCGTCCCGAATGGACGCGTCTGTCCCTGCGGTAAAAAGCCCCTCCAAAAACACAAGACCGGGTGCCTGGAAAAAGATCTGATAGGGCGGTACCGCTTCGGTCAACGCCAGGAAAAACGGGTTGAGCTCGTAGGGGATATTGCTGCGGCCGTCTGCATCCAGATCAATGCCCTGCATGTCGTCCCAGTAGTTTCCCTCCAACGTGTTGGCTGTGCTGTCCTGCGCCTGTGCCTGGATGACATTGGACACAAAATGGTTGGCCGTCACCACATTCCCTGAGGCTTGTTTGAGCTGCATCCCGACAAAGTTCAGCGTGAATTCGTTACCTTCCAGACGGTTCCCTTTGGACCGTTCCATGTACAAGCCCACACGGTTTCCCTCGATGCGATTTCCCTCGATTCGCGATCCCGTTACGTCGAAAAGAAGAATCCCCTGGGCGTTCGGATTTTCCCTTTGTTTGACAAAACGATTATGCTGCACGACAGCGCCATCCGATTCCATGAGCATCGTGCCCGTCACGTTGGCGCTTCCTGTGTTGCCGAGCAGCTTCGTGGCGGACGTACCCATGAAATGATAACCGTATCGGGAGTTCTCCACGAAATTTTGCTCCATGTGGTTGAAGTTGCTGTTTTCCGCATAGATGCCGTCAAACATGTTGCTGATCCGGTTGGAGACGATCCGGTTGTGATGAGAGTGATTCAAGTCGAAGCCGTTTCCCTTTTTGGCCGTAACATCCGGATTTGTACCGGCTGCTCCCGACAGTTGGTGCGCGTGTTGGCCGTGGTTGTGGAGGCCTTCCTGTTCCTTGCCCGGGTCCGTTACCAGACCGATCACGCGGATACCGCGCAGCGTATTGTTGCTGGCATCACGAAGCTGTACCCCTGTTCCCATCGTTTCGATCACAAGGTCTTCCACAATGTTGTGGTTCCCCCTCATGACCACGGACGCGTCTGCGGGATTGATTCGGTTGTCTACGATTTTCATTCCCCGGACGACGGCATGATCGGACAGAATCGACAGAACAGGGCTGCTTCCATCACTGGCAATCTCCACGGCCCCCTCTGCCTGCAGCACGATCGGTTTGGTAATGCGAATGGGCCCCCGGTATTTTCCTGCCGGAACGGTGACGACTGCTCCCGGTTGAGCCTGGTCGATCCTCTCCTGCAAGGAGACCGATGCGGCACTGACCCGGTCGAAAAAAACGGCCCCGACCGTGAGTCCGGCGATTCCTGCGGCCAACAGCATGCGGGCCATGGTGCGGGTATTCCTTCTACCGAACAGATTTCTCCCCCCTTCGTCTTGCTTCTTTCCGAACACACCATCAACATAGCGCTCCCCGGCCTGTTCGTAAATGACTCAACCGGGCTATAAACCTTGACAAAAAACCAACAGAAGCGAGCGTTCGCGAGGCAGCACCATCCCTCCGCTGCGGGGATGGTTTCTGTACGACGTCAGTTCGCCCGCACGGCGGTATCGTGAAATTTTGTCATGTTTGTGAAATGAATCACAAAGTGTGATGCTCGTCACATCTGAACAAACGCTTTTTACGCATAATGGAAACAGACACAGGGATGGCTCACACACATCCCACATTGAACAGGAGAAGGAGGACGTATCCATGTTTTGTTATCAATGCGAGCAAACAGCGACTGGCGGCTGCAAAGTAGTCGGCGTATGCGGGAAAAATGAAGATCTGGCCAGCATCCAAGATACGATTGTATTTGCCCTCAAAGGAATCGCTGCTTATGCAACACATGCAAGGGAGTTGGGGTATACGGACCCCGAAGTGGATGCGATTACCCATGAAGCCCTGTACTTCACTTTGACAAATGTAAATTTTCATTTCCAGGAACATGTTGACATGGCCATGAAAGTTGGGTCGGCAGCGATAAAAGTGATGGAACTGCTGGACCGTGCACATACGGAACGATTTGGCATCCCTCAGCCTATTACGGTCACGCAAAATAAAATCGAAGGAAAATGTATTGTCGTCACCGGTCATAACCTGCTTGCCCTGGAAGAATTGCTGAAACAAACAGAAGGCAAAGGAATCAATGTTTATACGCACTCGGAGATGCTGCCTGCCCACGGATATCCTGCATTACGAAAATATCCTCATTTAAAGGGAAACATCGGAAAGGCCTGGTACGATCAGCGAAAACTGTTTGAAGAATTCCCTGGGGCCATATTGGCGACAACCAATTGTGTGATGCCGATTAAGGGAACCTACTCGGACCGATTCTTCTCCTATGAAGTAGCAGGACTGGAAGGCGTTACGAAAATTGAACATAACGATTTTACTCCGATCATCGAAAAAGCGTTGCAACTGCCAGCGGCACATATCGACTCGGATCAGAAACTGGTCACCGGCTATCACCACGAAACCGTGATCGGTCTGGCGCCGGAACTGATTTCGGCCGTACACGAAGGCAAGATTCGGAGGTTTTTTGTGATCGCCGGTTGTGATGCCCCTGGAAAGGGTGGAAATTACTATCGGGAGTTGGCTGCGTCGCTTCCAAATGATACGGTCATTTTAACCACCTCCTGCGGGAAATTTCGTTTTAACGATATTGATTTTGGAACCGTAGGAAATACAGGCATCCCACGGTATATTGATCTGGGGCAATGCAACAACTCCATTTCCACGGTAAAAATTGCGCGCGCGTTGGCGGACGCTCTCCACTGTGACATCAACGAGCTGCCGGTCAGCATTGTACTGTCCTGGTTCGAGCAGAAAGCGATTGCCATTTTGCTGGGATTGTTCAGCTTAGGAATCACGGACATACGGATTGGTCCGAAGGTTCCGGAATTTTTAACCCCAGGTGTAGTACACTTCCTGCAAAACACGTTTCATCTCAAGGTAATTGGGGACCCGCAAGAAGATTTGGCTGACATGCTGGCGAAATAACTTCCGCTGTACGGCATGGAATGTCATGACCGTGCACCATGTTATGCGGGGATGTCCGACGAAACCGTATCGGTCTCTTTCGCAAACCCATGGTGCACGCTTTTCTTTCCATGGCTTGAAAGGTCTGCCGTCACCGGATTCTTTCTCTATAGCTTCATCGCCGCCGCCTCCAGGCAGACGGCCCCCCCAAGGCGTTTCCCGACTCCTTGACCAGCGAATGGCAAGTCACCATGCGACCTCCATCCGGAGGTTCTCCGTTCCTTGCATGTCACTTCAAAAAGATCGCTCTGATCCGTTATAATGGAAGAAATTACGTGAGGAAGGACTATGTATGAGAAATGGGGATTGTTTGCAGCAGGTTCCTTTATTCCGCGACTTGAACCGACAGGAACTGGCCCGCGTCGAAGAAATCACCATGCATCGCCTGTTCCGGAAAAAGACGACCATCTTTATGGAAGGAAGCGAAAAAGAAGCGGTCTTTTTCATTCAGGACGGGCTTGTCAAAGCCTACAAAACCGACGAGGAGGGCCATGAACAAATCGTATCGCTGCTGCAGACCGGAGATATGTTTCCGCATACCGGTTTCTTTACGCAAACGCCCTATCCGGCGACGACGGAAGCCCTTGTGGACACTCACGTCCTGACAATTCCCGTCCACGCTTTTGAACAGCTCATCTTGTCAATGCCGTCGATTGCCATCAAGGTCATCGATGTCATGGGGGCCAAAATTCGCGAACTCCAGCAAAAACTTCAGCAGTTTACCGGTCACGACGTGCACGGCAGGATTGCTTTCTTTCTGTTGCAATTGGCAGATAAACACGGAGAAGTGAACGATTCCCGTGTGTACATCGAGTTGCCCATGACCCATCAGGAGTTGGCCAATGCGATCGGTTCATCCAGAGAAACCGTAAATCGGTTGGTCAATCAACTGAAAAAACAGCGAATTCTTGACACACACCGTTCGGGCATCATCATTTTGGACAAGGATGCGTTAAAACGATGGGGTGAACAGTAACCGTTGCTGCCGACATCCCCCTGTCTATTCCTCCATGCAGGTCACGGCGTTCACACCCATGGTTTACTCGCTACACATACAAAGGGGTGGAAAATGTATTGGGAGACGCTTCCGAATTGGTTTTGGGTGATCTATTATCTGTTTTTCTTATCAACAGCAGGGACTGCCATCTATAGTGTGATACGAAAGAAACGGATACGGTTGTCCGTTGCAGCCATTCTTTTTGCCGTAACAGTTCCCATCATTTCTTTGATAAACAGTATTGGAAGAGCAGAAGGTATGAACGAATTTGAACATTTCCTTGATCAATTGCAGCAAGGGGAAATGTGGACTGTATTCACAATCGCAGGTTATTTGTTTTTGTTCATTTGGTGGGTTCTGTTTCTGCTCAACAGCAAGGCGAAAAAGCAAGATATCGGTTCAACGTAAACCACACAAAGACCTCGATGTGAGGTCTTTTCCATTCCCGTTTCGATCTTGTGCTGCTGCACGTTTCTTGGCTTGGGCACCCTTCGTTCATTTCGTGGTTCCGTCGTGTTATAATGGACTTGACGCAAACAATGTACGGCAAGTTAGGAAAGAAGGCTGATTGTCCCATGGTGCACCAGATATCGGTAAAACGAATTTACGACCCGCCCTCCCCTGAAGACGGCGTCCGCATCCTGGTTGACCGGTTTTGGCCGCGCGGCATTTCCAAAGAGCGCGCAGCGGTCGACGCGTGGATGAAAGACATCGCCCCGAGCTCCGAACTCTGCAAGTGGTTCGGCCACCGACCGGAGCGGTTTGCCGAATTTACTGAAAGATACGAACGGGAACTGGCGGAAGATCCGATCCGGAATGAACTCGCCGATCGGATATGCGGCATCGCGGTTGAAAAAAACGTCACCCTGGTCTACGCCGCGAAAGATGCCGTCCACAACCAAGCCATCGTTCTCCAGCGCTGGCTGACCCGCCGGTCCGAACAGGGAGAACGCGAGCGGCAGGTCTGAAACGATTCCATTTATGGTTTGAACATCGAATGAGCTTCCGGGCTGGGTGTCAGCACCAGAACGACCACACTGTCTTCCAATGCTTCAATGGCATGCTCGACCTGCTTCTCAAGGCTGATCATGCTGGCAGCAGCCAGTTCCACTTCTTCATGGGCGGTAAAGCGGATGGTTCCCTGCAGCACAAATAGCAGAATATCGCTCGACGTCTTGTGTTTTTGTAATTTCTTTCCTTTTGGAAACGAGAATTTCACGACTTTCGACACCCCATTATCCAGCATCGGCCGAATAAAGGTTTCTTCGAATGACAGCGGGTATCTCTTCATTCTTTCATCTCCTGCCAATCAACATCAATCAGGATCGCAGCGCACGGCTGAGCTCGTCCTTTTCTTCCGCGCTCAGCATGTTCTCCGCCATCGGAAACAGCACGTTCTCTTCTTTCGTGAAATGATCCGTTAAAACGGCATGGGCCTGCAGTGCATAGGAAGCGATCTCTTTCGCGTGTTCAGCATCCACCGGCTCCTTCACGTGTTCCATCGCTTCTTTGAACGTCTTCAGGTTACGCTTGGCAAGTTCGTGTTCGTATTCCATCACGGCAATCGGCCCCACCTGCCTGCCGATATAGTTCGCCATGAGCGGAAAAAGGGCTCCCTGTTCCCGCTCGGAGTGAGGGTCGAGCTCCCGGACAAAGGCATCCACCTTTTCTTTCAGCTCGGCAAGCTGCCGGCTCCAATCCGTTTTTGCTTGATCCACTCCAATTTCGGCTGCCAACTGGGCAAAGGCATCCATTTGTTTCCTGAGGGGGCCATGCTCTCGTTTCAACTGGGCCAGCGGTTCGCAAAGTGTCACGTGTGCATGGCTCCCCGACATCATGCTGCAATGATGGGGCACTTGGCTCATGCGAATCACTCCTTCGTTTCCTGCATCTCGAGTATACATCTGAGCCGTATGGAAAAGCTGTGACGGGCATCACACTTGTTTTTTCCAAATGGGACCAATTTATCGGCATATGGCTGCATGCATAGGGAACAACCTGGTGAAGCCCCATACCAGTCCCTTGATCAGGCGTGAACATGGTTGTTTGCGGTCGACTGTTTTTCGTACGATCGGTCTGTTTGCAAACCAAGCATGATAATCGCAACTGACGAATGGCCTCCCGGGTTACTCGCGGTGTCGCGCCCGGAGTCATCGAAACAGCTTTTCTCTTATCCCCTGATAGCTGCACTCTCTTCCAAACACAAGCGAACAGCCTCGTACTTCGTATCCTCATCTTAACGAGTAAAGATCTGTTCCTTCCATTTTTTCCACATTTTCTTTTTCATAAAATTTGATATTCCAACGACCCAAGTCGATCTGCAATCCTACGGAACTGGTTACAAAATGCATTGACTGCTGAGACCAGGTTGCCCTCTCGTCGGTCATCTTCGTAGATGCCCGGTGTAACTCCAATAAATCAGTCGGTATGTGGATTCTGTTCCTTTTACTCCGCGGAAGAACATACAATACCCTTTCCACCCCCAGACGACCGATGAACAATCTTACAGAACGTTGTCCCTTACCGCCGTAGCCCGCCTAATCTTAGACGGTTATCTGAAGCATTGGCAGTGCCTAACGCTTACCTTGGTTGTATTGAGAACCTTCCGGAACAAACATTAAGCCAGCGACGTGCTGTCAAAATTACCCAAGCATTTCCCCTTTTATTGTCATCCTCAACTTCCATACCCATACCACCAATTTCATTCTCGACAATGGAGATATCACTGTCGGCACCCGTGGCATCAGCATAGGCTTCCTCGGTATCCCAGTTTACAACCCATCCGTCATCGGTACCATTAACCAATTCGGTGTCATCCCATTCATAGTAGTAGTCAACTGTAATCCTAATGTCTCTCTCCTCCAAGGAGAGAGTCTGCGATGAAAATGGGGAATTTTCAACCGATTCTATTGGGGATTTTATCGCTGATCTTCACACGCAGGCTGATGCGCGAGCTGGGAATTCATTCCGTTATCCGCAAGAAACGGCCATATGCAGGTCGCAAACCATCCGTAGTCTTTCCGAATGTCCTCAACCGTGAATTTACAGCAGAAACCATTTTGAAGAAATTTGTGACTGACATGACCTATATTCGAATTGGTCATGATTTTGTCTATTTGTCGGGTATTTTAGACCTCATTCCTACCAAGGATTTCAATACACAACTAAATCGTACAGGGATCTACTCGAGGAGAAAGAACTTATGGGAAGCCATTCAAGACGCGGGAATTGCTTTGACAACGCATCGCTTCCAGAAAAACTCGGCGACCTCTCCCCGGTTGAATTCCGAGAAGTGATCGCCGTGTAGACGGGGCTATGACACGTTAGGTAGTTGTCTGCGTCTCTTTTTTCGAAGCGAGATTATTCTGAAGTAGTGGAAGGACCGTGCTCATACCAGTAAAGAACAGAAGACCAGCAAAGATGTAGATGGAGGTGATCGAAAGCAAGTCCTTCAACCAGCCAGAAACGCACATCATCAAAACCATCATTCCCATAAACAAGGGGTTTAGGAAGCCGTTGACCCGGCCTAGATATTCCTGGCCCGTCGTACTGACGATGATCGCGCTAATACCAATGTGAATCATTGGTTGAAACAAGCCGTAGACAATCTGAGCTGTAAAGGTAAGCATAACGGACTCAGAAAAACCAATAACGATCAGACTTATTGAATCCACCAACATACCCAGTACCAATAGTTTTTGTGGAGTAATCCTGTTTCGAAGAAGCATGACCAATACGCTACCCAATAAGGTGGATACTCCAGACGCTACCATTAGGTACATTACACTTTCTTTTGGCAAGAACAACTTCTCCATAATAACGAATACGGCGAGCGGCTGGATCATTCCGACCGCCAAGCCGGCAAACATGTAGCAAGCACCCATGATCTTTAACTCAGGCTTGTACAAGATGTAACGAAATCCATCCATGACATCCCTAAACATACTATGATTAGTTGACCGAATCACTTCCTCCTCGTCTCGAGGAATAGTGGACAGTGCTAGAGAAGAGAATAGAAACATAAGTGAAGTAATGGCAAGCGAAACAAAGATGCCAAATCTCTCATACACATATGCCCCGACTGCTGGTCCGATTATCATAAACATCGACTGGAGTGTCTGGAACATTGCCAGCGCTGATTGTAGCTTATCTGAAGGTACGTGCCTTTTGTATAATTTCATCGTTGAAGGTTGTGAAAACTGCGATAGGATCGACGATGCCAGAGTCACGACGTAGACGATCTCCCAGATCCCGATCTTCAACGTCACCAATACTAGAAGGACGAAGAGAGAGGAGAGCATGTCACAGATCACCATTGTCTTCTTCGGTTTCCAACGATCAGCCAACGTTCCCCCAATAAACGAAAACAAAAACATCGGAGCGTACTGGGCTACCGATATCATGGTGACAGCGAACGCGTCGTTATTCGTCTCCTTCAGAACGAACATTAGGACTGCGAAGTTACGCACCCAAATCCCTATCTGTAGAAAGAACACCGACATAAGAATGGAGCGGAGGAACGCAATCCTAAAAAGAAAGAAACTATTTTTCATATTGTTCTCTCCTCATGGACGCTCGACCCAAATTGATTTAGTATAAGCAATTTGCATACCAATACGCTGCATGTTTTGCTGACTCACGCTACCGAATACGGCTTGTCCTATAATCAAGTCACATCCTCCTTTACGTGCATCGGCAATACGCCTTTGGATCAGGGCCATATGGCATCCCTTACGTCGCATCTCCGGAACAGTGCACGCAGCCGCAAGATTCCCCACTCCATCCTCCATATAGAGAACACCAATCCCCGCCGCTTGTCCGTCTACAAAGGCGATGTAGAATTTCCAGCCGGGCCGACCATGAAGTACACGGTTGTTGTCTGCGATGCCTGTACTTAGAAGAGCGGGCAAACCAAATCCCTTAACGTAAAGCTCACCGAAGAGCCCGAACTCATCTTCATTTACCTCAAAAACCTCAATTTTTTCAGCCAACGTCAGACCTTCCACTGGGGCACCCCCCTGCTCTTTGGGTAGGACGCCGTAGAGTACTGTGTGAAAACCTGCTTGGTAGAAGCCACGATCGGCCAGGCGGCCAAATAGTTCCGGCGTTACGTGACCGGGTATTAGTTCAAAACGGCAGGGAATACCTTGCTTACGAAACGCTTGAATAATCTCATCCACATGGTCTACATCACTTCCGGTGGCTCCCAAAACCTTGTTGAAGCTCGGCCCGGGGATACCTTTGATGGTGAACAGGGAAGCACCTCCAATTCGCCTGATCTCTACTCCCATCGGGTTGCCTTGCCGTTCCCGTATGGCCGTCAGACGAGACCGAAGTGTTTTGATTTCCGCTTCTTCCACTCGAAGAGCCAGATCGAGCGTCATCACCCGACTCATATTGTCATCCCCTTTCTATAAATGAATGTCAAGAGATCATCCTGTATTACCCGTAACATGTCTTTACTTTTTTGGTGAAGGAAAAAATGGTCTCCTTCGTACATTCGTACGATGCCCGGACCCGTGACCAATTCCCGCCAAGCTTCCAAATCTTTCATCGGGATTTGTTCATCCCGTAGACCACCGAAGACAGTGATTGGACAGCTTAGGCGCGAACCCGGACGGAAACGATACGTGTCGCAAACTTCGAAGTCTGCTCTCAAGATCGGTTCGTACAACTTCATCAGCTCGCGGTTCTCAAGCACCTCCTTGGGTGTACCGTTCAAATCATACAACTTCTGTATGAACTGTTGATGCGGGAGATTGTAGATTGTAGGAGAATTTTTCTCGACTTGAGGAGCTGCTTTTCCAGAAACGAAGAGATGGACGGGATGCGTTCCATATCGCTTAGCTAGTTCGCGTGCCAGCTCAAAGGCGATGAGCGCCCCCATGCTGTGACCAAAAAAAGCAAACGGCGTGTTCAGATAGGGATTTATCGCTCTCGACAGCCCAGCCACCAACTCGTCAATCGATCGACAAGGCGATTCTCGAAAGCGCTTTTCACGCCCCGGAAGCTGGGCGGCGAGCAATTCGATCTCTGGCAACAATTCTTCGTGCCAATACCGGTAGATAGTGCTACCCCCTCCTGCATAAGGAAAGCAGAAGAGTCGCAGCTTGGGCCGTTGTTTCGGTTGATGGCAGACAAACCAGGAAGGTTCCTTTGATAAGAGCAGCATGTGGCTCCCTCCTTAGGGGGTATCTTCATTGGATCAAAACTTTCGAAGAATAAAGGAAATCCTCTAAATTTCGCCATTGTCGCGCCAGTATCATCAGTGGATCAATGATTCGAGCGTCCTGGCACTTGATTTGCATGATCTTGGAGAGCAGATGAAATTCAGTGCATCCGAAGATCCAACCGGCGATAAAAACCTCGGCTCCGGCTGCCTGCAGGTGTTTCCTCGCGATTATCAGGCGTTGGATGACCTCATCCTCTTCCTTGGAAAAGATAAAAGCGGTTCGGTCTGGAACGCTCGGAGATTTACTTGATAGATGGTGTTTACAAATTCGGCGGAGGCGAAAGGACCCATACCACCAAGTATGCCAGCCAAGTTACTTGTCATGTGATGCTACCTCCTAATTACGCCCATAATTACATTCCTACGAATGGGCTGCTAACTGTTTAGAGATATAGCACTTATGCAGGATACAGGTGGACACGAGCAACAGCATTATGGAGTCGAGGTTAATGCGTGTTCGGTAATCCATCTTCGGAATGTTGTCCAGGAGGACCTTGATCGCCACCGGATTAATAAAGGGAATTTCCTGCACGAGTTGGCTTCGCAACGTGTCTTGAATCAGTTCAAACAAAGAGTTTTTAGGGTCCAACGTCGAGTGGGGCGCGGTGAAGGGCTGCTTTGGTCTGCGGTAAACAGTTTCTGTGAGATACGGTTTGGCAGCTTCTCGCAGTGCGTATTTCTCCTGCAGTTCGCATATAAGCATGTTCGTCGGCAGGCGGCGAACTACCTCAAACAGTTTGTGGTCGAGCAACGGCATGCGTACTTCCACGCCATGTGCCATTTCGAGACGGTCAGCGAAAAGAATCTGATTCGGTAGTAGCGATTTGTTCCAGAGATACAAGCCCTGCAAGATCGGAGACCGGTTGGTTAGTTGCCCATCGACATCGATGCTGTCTAGCAGGGATTTCACTGGGTCGAAGGAGAGAAACTTGGACAGAAAGCTTTGGTTAAGAAGAGATTTTAACGGTGCTCGGCTGACCTCCATCGCCTGGATCCAGGCCGGGGTCGATCCGATGACCTGCCTGCATACCTTCAGCGCCTGGGTGGTCTGTGACGGAAAGAGAACATCACGGAACGCCGGATTCCGCAGGCTCAGCTCTTCAAGTCGCTGCCGCTGACTCTGCTCACTTAGACCGTCTTCGTTGCTTAGTACATAATCCAGACGGGAGTAGATGTAGCCAGCGAACAGTTCGTCCGCCCCATCACCGGAGAGGACCACGCGGTAGCCCTGTTCGTGTACCGCTCGGCTTTGGAGGTATCGTGCTACCCCGTGAGCATTGTGCCCAAGCGTCTCACTGTGCCAAACAGCCTGTTCTATGTGTGCAGCGAAGTCATCCTGCTTTAGCTCGATGGGCACGTAGTCTGCTCCTATCCATTCGGCTGTCTCCTTGGCGACTCTGCCCTCATCATACGCTTCGTGATCGAAGGTCACGGTAAAAGCCCGGATCTTCTCCGGGAATTGTCGAACGGCGATGCCGAGAACGGCCGAAGAATCGACCCCTCCGCTCAAGAAACAGCCGACAGGCACGTCAGCCTTTAAGCGCAGGCATACCGACTCCTCCAGTACATAGCGGAGTTCTTCCAAGTAGTCTTCTTTGGAGCGGGCAGGGTCTACCTCCTCTCTCGTCGGGTAGTCAAGGTCCCAATACGGTTTAATTTGTACACCTTGACTGTCTGCGATCAGGAAGTGCCCGGGCGGAACTTGGCGGACACCTCTAAACAGCGTACGTTCCTGATCCATGCACAAGAAAAGGTGCTGGTAGTATGACTGCTGATCCCATTCGGCCTGGATGCCCGCTGCAAACAAGGCTTTCATCTCGGAGGCTAAATACAGGATCTCGTTCTTCCACGCGTAGAACAAAGGTTTGATGCCGAAGCGATCTCGAGCGGCGAACAACTTTTGCTCCCGGTCGTCCCAAAGCAAAAACGCAAACTCACCCCGTAAATACTCGAGACAGCCAATCCCCTTCTCTTCATAAAGATGAAGGATGATTTCGCTGTCGGACTTTGTCTTCAGCATGTGGCCTCGCCGCTTCAGCCCCTCTCGGATGCGCTCGTAGTCATACAGTTCGCCGTTCACCACCAGATGCAATTGTTCATCTTCATTGGACAGAGGCTGATCGCCCGTTTCTAAGTCGATAATGCTTAACCTTGTATGCCCCAATCCAATACGGCTGTGGGTAGACACCCACAGCCTTTGTTGATCGGGACCTCGGTGACGTAAAAGATTTGTCGCACGATCAAGTGCATTTACGGAAATCGGCCGTTCTCTCGAATACATCCCCACAATACCGCACATAAGGAATCTCCCCCCTACTAAATCTCAACTCATACTCAGACTCAACGGATCCGACATCGATACAAGGACGTTGCGTATTCCCCTGAATGGAGCGCGTCCATGTGCCATCAGCATGTTGTCGAGCAGCATAATGTCCCCTTGTTGCCACGGGAAGCTGATGCTGACCTGGCGATACGCTTCCCGGATTGATTCAAGCACGTCTTCTTCTATTCTCGTGCCGTCCCCGTAATAAGCGTTGCGTGGGAGTTCTTCTTCCTTAAACATCGCCGCAAGCGAGTGCCGTACTTCCGGCTGAAGATTGGAGACGTGGAAAAGATGGGCCTGGTTGAACCACAATTTCTCCCCCGTTTTCGGATGAACGGAGACTGCCGGTCGAACCTGCCGCGTGCGGAGACGGTTCTCGTCTATCCATTCAAACTCGATGCTCTGTTTCCTGCAGTACGCTTCGACTTCAGCTCGATCGTTTGTCTGGAAGGCTTCCTGCCACGGTAGATCCAATCCGAATCCATAATTGCGTACGTACATGACCTGCTTCCGCTCGAATGTCTCACGAATCTTCGGATCGATCAACTCATACACCTTTCGGCTATCCCCGATCGGTGTTTCCCCGCCGACCTGTGCAGCTGTGTGGCAGTAGAACCAAATCTTCATCGGCCAGACTGACGAGTAGGAGTTTTCGTTGTGCAACGGAATGTGTTGGTCCTCCGGATATTCAGTGGACGTGTAGACGTTTCCGCTCACTTGTCTACGCGGTGTTGAGCGCTCCTTGTATTCAAGCAACTCGGTTGACAGCGATTGAACAAGATTTTGGAAATCGTCCATCGACCGGATGGTGAATCCACGAAGCCGAACTACTCCATACTTCGTCAGCAATTCTTCAATCTCGGGCTGGCGGGTCTTGAGCCATTTGATCTCGTTCAAGTCTTGTACATCTGGCTTAATAATGAGAGGCAGGTTTTGTTCCCACTTATTCGGAAGGCGAATGTCTGCGGTTACCACTTGTACTTTTTTGGGTCTCATGCTCAACAGTCTCTTGCGTTTCTCAGAATCCAACTGTCTATATTCCATATTCTTCCTCACTACCTCCTCTTCAATAAGAGTGTTAACCACGGTCTGAATATTTGCTTCCGGCTGATTCGCGAGTCCTTCGGCAATTCGGTGAAACCCGACCACCATCTCTTCCACAGTTCGGTCTTCAAACAGTTCAGCGTTATACTCTAAGAAGCCGGTGATCCCCTCTTCCGTATTGACCAGTTGCATCTCCATCTCGAATTTGGCTGTTCCCCGGTAAATATCCAGTTGACGCATGGACAGACCTGGAAGGTCCAGCGAACGATGAGGCTTGTTTCTAAGACCAAAGACAACTTGGGTAAGAGGTGACTGGAGCTGTTGACGGTCAACGACTAACTGCTCCACTACACGTTCGAACGGAACGTCCTGATTGGCAAAGGCGTTTAGGGCCATTTTCTTTACCCTTCTCACCAGTTCGAAAAAGGTCGGATTGCCCGAGAGGTCACTTCTCAATGCCAAGGTGTTCAAGAAAAGCCCGATCATTTGCTCGGTCATTCCCCCTTGGCGGTTGGAGATGGAAGTGCTAACGACGATATCCTCCTGCTTCGTATATCGATAAAGCCAAGTGGTAAAGACGGCGAGCATCGTCATGAACAGTGTTGCTCCTTGCCGATTTCCAATCTCCTGAAGCTTGGAGGAGCATTCCTTGGACAGGCGTACACTCTTACGTGCTCCTTTGAACTTGCGACTACCTGTGCGCGGACAGGAGATCGGAAGATTCAGCAAGGTGAGAGGACCCGCGAGATGCTGTTTCCAGTAGCTCAATTGCTCGGTTTCTACCTCCCCCTTTAACCACTCTCGCTGCCAATATGCGAAATCTGTGTATTGGACGGACAATTCAGGTAATTTCGGGTCCTGTCCAGCAACGGCCGCCTTATACAACTCCACCATCTCGTTTAAGAACACTTCAATTGACCACGCATCGGAGATGATATGGTGCATGGTTATAACGAAGATGTAGTCTTTCTCCCCTAGGCAAAACATTTTAAACCGTACAAGGCTAGGTTGTTCCAGCTGGAAAGGAATCCTTACTTCCACTTCAGCAAGCTGCATCGCTACTTCTAAGCGTTTCGACTCCAGCTCGTTGCTCAGGTCAACAATTGGCATTGGTAGCGTCAAATCCGGGGAAATCACCAGTTGCGGTTCTCCAAGATGGCTCTCAAACCCGGTACGCAGCACTTCGTGACGTCGGACGATCTCGTTCAGGCAATCGTGAAAGATCTCCAGATTCAGGTTTCCTGTGAGCCGGATCGCAACCGGTATGTTATAGGAGGAATTGCTTGGGTCCGCCTTGCAAAGGTACCACAACCGCTGCTGGGCGTACGAGAGCGGCAGCTTGCCTCCTCGTGGCACCTTGACGAGCGAAGGGCGTTCTTTGAGCCCGCGAACGCATTTCGCCTCTTCGATTATCCGGGCTAGACTTGCAACGGTCGGCTCTTCGAAGAAGCGACGCGGGGAGATCTCCACGGAGAAACGTTTATTGATCCTTGACATTAGTTGGATGGCGATCACTGAGTCGCCGCCAAGATCAAAGAAGTTGTCGTCCGCGTTCACATGATCTAGGTTCAGCATTTTTTTCCACACTTCAGTCAATTCCTCTTCAGTCTTGGTTAGGGCGGGTCCGGTTTCACTGTCTTTCCCAGGTTGGAACTGCGGTTCAGGTAACAACTTCCGGTTCACCTTACCGTTTGGCGAAAGTGGAACAGCGTCTATTGTCATAATCAACGAAGGGATCATGTAGGACGGCAACCTGTCACGCAAATATCCTTGAAGTTCGGCGGTAACATCGGCAATTGGCCGGTTGAGCACTACATATCCGACCAAACGCTTGTTGCCGTGTTTTTCTCCGATCGCCTTTACGACAACGTTTCGTACCGCATCATGCTGGGACAGAGCCGCTTCAATCTCGCCCAGCTCGATTCGGTACCCTTGGATCTTGACTTGGAAGTCTTCGCGTCCCCAAAATTCGATGTTGCCATCCGGCAGGTATCGGCCAATGTCTCCCGTCTTGTACAAGCGCTCGCCCGTCACCGGGTGCCGGATGAAGCTTGCGTTTGTCTTTGCTTCGTCCTTCCAATAGCCCTTCGCCAGACCGATCCCTCCGATATACAGCTGTCCCGGCCCCCAGGTCGGACACGGCTCCAGCAGTTCGTTTAGCACATAGAAGCGCTGATTTTTCATCGGCTTTCCGTACGGAATGCTCGTCCACTCCGGATCTACTTCGCCGATCGGATAGAGAATTGACCAGATCGAAGCTTCTGTCGCCCCTCCAAGTGAGATGATTTCTACCGTGGGAATTAACTTGCGCAGGCGATCCGGCAGGGAAACCGGGATCCAGTCTCCCGAGAGCAGCACCAGGCGAAGGCCTTTCGGCAGAAGATCCGCTTGCCCATCCGCATAATCGACCAGCATCTCCATGAGCGCTGGTACGGAGTTCCAGATCGTCACCCCTTCGCGCTTCATGATCTCCGACCAATGCGACGGGTCTCGCAGCCCCTCCGGCTCCGGGAAGACGATCGTGCCGCCCGCCGCCAAGGTACCGAACAGGTCATAGACGGAGAGATCGAAGTTCAGCGCAGAGAGCGCGAACACCTTGTCCTCCGGTTTGACACCAAAGCGTTCGTTAATATCCAGAATCGTATTTACCGCCCCTCTGTGGTCGATCATGACTCCCTTTGGCTGACCGGTCGAACCGGAGGTGAAGATCACGTAGGCGAGATCATCCGGGCCTTGTACCACGTCCAACGGGGTGTCTTCATAATCCTGCAGGTCGGCATCTTCGACCGTGAAGACACGGACATGGGACGGCCACGCGATTTTATCCATCCAGCCGGTCTGTGTCAGTGCAATCTCGACTTCACCGTTTTCCAGTAGGTACAAGAGGCGTTCTTGTGGGAGATTCGGGTCAATGGGCAGGTAAGCCGCTCCCGCCTGCAGGATACCCAGTGCCGCCAGCACCTGCTCCCAGCCTTTCTCCATAACGATGGCGATCAGGCGATTCGGAACGGCTCCGGATTCTCGCAGTTTACGGGCAAGTTGATTGGTGCGTCGGAACAACTCCCCATAGGTCAGTGTCCGGTCTGAGGACACGACAGCGCGTTGGTCCGGACGCTGTGCAACCTGCTCCGCAAACAAAGTGTGTAGCAGGTTGTCCGTCACAAGGCCATCTGTGGCATTGATTTCTCCATGCTGTCTGCGTTGGGCCTCAGGCAGCAATTCGGGAAGAGCCCTTTTCCAGGCGTCGTCGTCCGTAGCAAGCCGGACCAATAGATTGTAGTACGCATCGAACATATCTTGTATCATACCCTCTGGGAAAAGCTCTTCTACAACATCCCATCGAAAGATCAACGCACCCTCTCTCTCGGATACGGCATGGTCAAGATAGACTTGAGGAGTTTGCGAAACTCCAGCATTCATGTTCTCCTTCCAGAGAGATGGAAACGCCCCCTCTTCGCTAGTACGCCTATCGACAAGCATGGAGGTCAGTACAATTGGCATTGCCGCGCGAGTGCCCACTCCACCTTGCAGGCGGTTAATCTCACGCAGCACCTGCACTCCACTGAAGAGACTGTGATCTAGATCACTGAAAAGTTGTTGCTGGACCGCCCTTGCACGTTCCTCGAAACAAGTATGATGGAGGTTGACCGCAAGAAGGATGGACGATGTGAAGTCGCCGACAATTTCATTGACCTGATGGTGAATAGGTAGACGGTTAAACTGGGTCAGGTTGATCGTGAAACGCTGGTTCTTACTCCATCTCCCTAGCACCGTTGCGAATGCGGCAGCAATCAGACCCGAAGGTGTTACACCCGCCCGTGCTGCCCGAACGCACAAGGACCTCCATGCGTCTTTCTCCAAACGAGCGCTGTGTCTTATGAAGCGCGGCCGTTTGAGGTCCTCTGGACTCGCGGCAAGCGGAAGATCTGGTGCGGGCGGAAGGTTTGCAAGACGTTCCATCCAATAACCCTTCGCCCTTTCGTAATATTCGGTCCGACGGATCTCATGCTCAGCCAGTACGTAGTCCCTAAAGGAAAGTTCTAATGGCGGCAGTTCAAGATCCGGATCATCATATAGACGGAACAATTCAAGAGCCAAGATCCAGCGGCTCCATGCATCTGCCGCAAAGGAATCGGTACTTATGTGTAGCATGGTACGGCGTTTATCCAGTTTGGTTGCCCGAATGTCGAACAAAGGCCATTTGTCAAGTGGCAACATCTGGTGCGAAAGCTCCTCGCGAATCCCATTCAGCCGTTCTTCTGCCGTCTCGCTATCCAACCTTTGTAGATCAAGAACTGAAATCCGGTATTCCGGTACCTTGTCCAAGATACGTTGCTGTCCGTCGGAAGTAAGAACGGAGCGCAGCATATCATGTCGGTGGATCAGCTTGTTCAATGCGCTATTCAGTCGGTCAATGTCCAGGTTAACCGTTTCCAACTCCAAATAGCTATGAGTCGAGACATTACCAAGCTCGTAGAACCCATTGCGCCCCACCCAATATGCTTGTTGGATATCTGTCAGCGGGAAGGGTTCGGTTCGTTTCTCAAGGTTCGGGCTAATCGTCGGAAGAACGGTTGTAAAGGCTTTCCGCTTTCTTGCCTCCTCTTGTAGTGCCATGATCATCTCAGCCATTCCGGCAACATTTACCGTGTCGAAAAGAGATCGTAGCGGTAGATCCACTCGAAATTCTTTCCGAATTCGTGCAATCAATTGAGCCGCGAGGAGAGAGTGACCACCAAGTTCAAAGAAATTGTCATTCATACTGACTCTTTCTAATTGAAGCACCTGACCCCAGATATCCGCCACTTTCTTTTCCAGTTCCGTTCGTGGTGCGACATACTCCCTTTCTGCTATCTGGAGCCCTAGCTCGGGAGACGGTAATGCCTTCCGGTCAATTTTCCCGTTTGGTGTCAGAGGGAAACGCTCCACTCTCACATATACACCCGGAAGCATGTATTCCGGCAACTTCTCCTTGAGATACTGACGGAGTTCAGCAGGCGAGGGGACTTCCGATCCATTTATCAAATAATACGCGACCAACTGCGATTCTCTAAAACTCCCTTCGGACAGAACCACCACGGCGTTCTGCACTGCTTCGTGCTGGCAAAGCATAGATTCGATCTCACCAAGCTCCACACGAATCCCGCGCAACTTAATCTGGTTATCCATCCGTCCCAGGTATTCAAATATTCCGTCTCTGGTAAGACGTACAATGTCTCCGGTACGGTAAAGGCGATCGCCCTCTGCGGAGAATGGATTCTGTACAAACTTCTTTTTAGTGAGTTCAGGCTGTTTGAAATAGCCGGGTGAGACCCCTCTCCCCCCGATGTACAATTCACCTGGAACTCCAAACGGCACCGGCTGCATTTGGCTGTTCAAAATGTAGAAATCCACGTTGTGGATCGGACGTCCGATCGGTACGGTGGCGGCCCTCGGCGGAAACGCTAATACTGGATAGTAGCTTGAGGTCATCGTACACTCGGTGGGACCATACTGATTGACTAAAGTAGTAGACGGAAATACTGCTTGAGCTTGCTCTACTACAGTCCGGTTCAACACTTCACCGCTCAGCAGGATCATACGCAAACCTTCGTACTTCCATTTCAGGTTAAGGGCAGTCAATGTTAGGTTATTCAGTAGTGTCGGCACAATGCCGAGTAGGCGGGTCACCCTCTTCTCTTCGATTAAATTCAGAAGACGTTCAAAGTCGAAGATATCCTCCTCACGCGGAAGAACCACACAAGCTCCCGCTGTAAGAGGTCCGATCAGATCCCGTATCGAAGCGTCGAAGGAGAATGATGCCAATTGTAACACCACATCTTCCGGCTTCAGTTGATACGCTTCCTTAATGAAAGTTAGATAGTTGACAGGCCCCTGATGGGAAGCCATGACCCCCTTGGGACGCCCCGTTGACCCGGAAGTAAAGGTGATGTAGGCGAGATGGTCTGCCCTTGAATGACAGATGGGGGCGATTCCTTTCTCGTTTGCGTAAAACTTTGGTACTGCATCCAGATCGAGTATTTTCCCCTCAAAAGGTGGCCGTTTGCTTCTAACCTTACTTTGAGTGAGTAGAAGGACAGGCTGAGTCTCTTCGATCATCATTGCCAAACGCTCTTTTGGGTAATTGGGATCCAAAGGGATGTAAACGCCACCTGCCTTCCAGATTGCCAGGATGCCTATTACCAACTCAAGGGAGCGCTCAACGGAGATGCCAACCATGGTTCCAGCTGTTACCCCGTGCTTTTGAATGGCGTGAGCCAAACGGTTGGCCTCTTCATCCAACTCTCGGTAGGTCAGTCGATGTCCTTCGAACTCTACCGCCGTCCGGTCTGGAGTCTTGGCAACCTGCGCTTCGAACAGCTGATGAATGAGGAGTTCACCCGGAATTTCCTTACGTTCTCCTTGAGATATAGCAAACAACTCCTGAACCTCCTCTTGACTTAAAAGTGGCAAGAGGGAAATTGGCTGATCCGGCAGTTCAGACATGGAGCGAACCAGGATGCGAAAACTTTTACTCATCCGTTCAATCGTACTCGAATCGAACAGATCGGTACTATATTCGAAGGTCAGATGCAACCCGTCTTCCCGTTCGACTGCATAGAGCGACAGATCGAACTTCGAAGTACCTCGCTCAACGTCGAGCGAACGGATGGTAAGATTCTGAAGACGAATAGGATCTGTCGGGACGTTATCCATGTCAAAGAATACTTGGAACAAGGGATGATAGCTCGAACTTCGCTGCGGTTGGAGCACTTCCACCAACTTTTCAAACGGAAGATCCTGGTGTTCATATGCTTCCAATGCGGTTTCTTTGAATTGCCGAAGTGTACAACGAAAGGTCGGTTCACCAGAAAAATTTGTACGCATGACCAGTGTATTAACGAAAAAGCCAATGATCCCTTCCAATTCCCGACGACTGCGGTTAGAAATCGGCGTACCAACCACAATATCTTCCTGTTCCGTGTAACGGTAAAGAAAGGCTTGGAAAGCGGCGAGAAGGGCCATGAACAAGGTAACCCCCTCGGTCCGACTCAACTCTTTTAGCCCCTCGATTTCATCTTGAGGGATGACCAAGTTCAATCTCGCCCCTCGGTAGCTAAGAACGGGCGGGCGTGGCCGTGTTGTCGGGAGTTCCAAGAGGGGGCATGCCCCTCTGAGCTTGTTCTTCCAATAGTCGATATGTTTGTTCATTAAACCTGCATTCATCAGTTCTTGCTGCCAGTGAGCATAGTCAGCATATTGAAGCTGCACCGGAGGCAATGGGGAGGGAAGACCTTTCTCAAACGCATTGTATAAGGCGACAAGTTCCTTCGTGAATACAGCACGAGACCAAGCGTCCGTAATGATGTGATGAGTTGTTAGGAGAAGGACGTTATCGTCCTCCCCCATTCGAATCAAAAGTCCTCTCATCAACGGGCCGGTGCTGAGGTCAAATGGGCGCAACGACTCTTCCCTTACCAGTTCAGCCATCCGAGCTTCCCTGATCTCGGTGGGTAGATAATTCAGATCGATAATCGGCAGCTCGAAAGGAACTGACGGTTGTATTGTCTGGAAGGGTTTCCCGTCGACATTGGTGAATGTCGCCCGCAAAACCTCATGGCGTTCCAGCATCACGGTTAACGCATTCTCCAGAGCCGTTACATCGAGTGTTCCTGTAAGACGTAGTGTGGACGGGATGTTGTAAAGCGGACTGCCTGGCTCCATCTGGTCCATGACCCAAAGCCGTTGCTGAGAGTACGAAAGCGGGTAAACGTTTGGGTTCGGTCTTTTTTGGATCACATTATTCTGATGTTCGGACTGTCTGTTCTCCTTCCTCAACAGCTCCAAAAGAGCCTTCTTTTCGGGAGAGAGTGCTTCCAAACGATGGCTTACGTCTCTCATGCCGATCCCCCTTTTTCAGACAAAAGCTTCTTGACTTCTTCATCGGATAGGCCTTCCACTAGGTCGAGCAAATCCGTAAGATCTTCATCTTCCTCTCGAAGTAACAGTAGCCCCTCAATCTCCTGTGCTAGTTTAGCCACGGTAGAACCTTCTAACAGACTGCGAAGGGATAGGTCCACGCCGAATGCTTCCCTTAATCGGGAAATCAGTTGTGTGGCAAGGAGCGAATGTCCACCAAGGTCGTAGAAATCCTGATTTCGCCCCACTTTTTCATAGCCGAGCACATCCTGCCAAATGCCGGCGATTCTTTTCTCTACTTCGGTTTGTGGTTCTTCTAATGTGTCCATACACTCCAGCGTGTGCCAGTCAGGTGCGGGAAGGGCCTTGCGATTAAGTTTTCCGTTCGGTAGAAGTGGAAACTTCTCCACGGGCACATAAAAGGAAGGCACCATGTAAGCGGGCAATCGTTCTTTCAAGTGGCGCCGCAATACACCTGTGTCTGGTTCATACTCCGGCTTCATTACGACATATGCGACAAGACTTTTCTCTTCGGCCCTAACTTCCCGAAGGACTACTACCGCTTGTTGTACGGCCTCATGTTCGCCAAGACAGGTCTCAATCTCGCCAAGTTCAATCCGAAACCCACGAATCTTGAGTTGGTCGTCCAACCGGCCCAGATACTCTATACTCCCGTCCGGCAAGTATCTCGCCAGATCACCTGTGCGGTAGAGTCTCGCCTCTTTGTTGTCAGAGAATGGATGTTTCACAAACTTTGCTTGTGTCAAATCCGGCCTTTTCAAATAACCACGGGTTACTCCCGCACCGCCGATACACAATTCTCCCGGCACACCAACTGGCACGGGCTGACCGAATGAATCTAGCAGATACACTTCGGTATTACGAATCGGACGACCGATTAAAATTGGACCGTCCATAGAGGTAATCTTGTGCAAAGTCGACCATATCGTGGTCTCCGTTGGTCCATACAGGTTCCAAACTTCTTCGGAGCAAGCGGACAGTTTCCTAGCCAAATCGACAGTGAGCGGCTCCCCGCCACAAAGCACTTTTAGACTTCCCTTATTTGACCATCCCGCTTGAAGCAGTAAGTTCCAAGTCGCAGGAGTGCCTTGCATAACGGTAACCTGTTCCCGTTCCAGGAGCTCTGCAAGTGAATGTCCATCAGCTACCACTTCCTTCGAAGCTAAAACCAATTTAGCACCGGTGATGAGAGGCAGATAAAGTTCGAGTGCCGCAATGTCAAAGGAAATCGAGGTAACTGCAACCATTACATCATGTTCCTGAAGCCCTGGTACGTTTTGCATAGATAATAGGAAGTTGACAACTCCACGATGCGGCACCTGCACGCCTTTAGGTTTTCCGGTAGAACCAGATGTGTAAATAACATAAGCGAGATTCTCCGGTGAAAGGCCGTCGATAACGGGCGGATCACTCTCCTCTTGAATATCATCAGGGAGGAGTACGGAGACCTGCGGGTCATGCAATTCTTGCAACAGTTCCTTCTGAGTCACAATTGCGATCAAATCCGCATCTTTGATCATGAACTCTAGGCGTTCTTTCGGATAAGACGGGTCGAGCGGTACATAGGCAGCACCCGCCTTGAGGATGCCAAGGAGTCCGATTACCATTTCCAAAGAACGCTCCATGCAGAGGCCGACCAGCTTATCCGGTCCTACACCGAGGTTTTTCAACTTAATGGCCAGTCCGTTCGCCTTAGCATCAAGTTCACGGTACGTCAGCGTTCGTTCACCTTCTATAACGGCAATCCGGTCAGGGGTACGTGCCGCTTGTTGTTCAACCAACTGATGAACGCATAGCAGGTCCGTCTCCTCATATTCGGAAGTGTTGTTCCACTCTACGAGCATCTTCTGTAGTTCCTGGGGTGAGAGAAGAGGTGCCTTATCATATCTACCAGTAGGATCATTTGTCATTGCGGTTAGAACGTTTTGGTAGTACGCCGCGATTTGATCCATTTGCTCGGCGTTCAGTTCATACGGATTGTAGTCAAGAGCGAGGTGAATATCCCCGCTGTTGACATCAACAGTAAACTGGGCAGTCAGGGTGATGAAGGTATAATCGGTGTGCTCAGCATCCAGCACCTCAAGCCCTGGTAGCTCCGTCAATCCTTCGTATACATGGAAGTGAGTGTAGTTGAAGGCCGTTTCGAATAACTGTTGCCTTCCTCCATAAAGACGCTGTAGCTCAGCAAGCGGAAAGCGCCTGTGAGAAAGAAGGTCGCGCTCTTTTTCAAATGCTTGCCTTGCCAGATCCACCCACCTACTGCCGCTCGACAATTTCGCGCGTAGCGGAACAGTGTTCAAGAAGAGACCCACCACTTTCTCCCCTTGGTATTGTTCCAACCGGCCGTTTTGAAACATCCCCGTCAGAACGTCCGTCTGACCTCCCAACAAACTAACTACGCGTAAATGTGCAGCCAATAGAACACTTTTCAGAGGTAGCGAGGCCGACTTCGCCATCTGACGGAGACCTTCCGACACATTCTTGGGGATCGGTACCCAAATACGATCTTTAGCTGCACTCGCCTCATCAGGCCTGCGGCCCCAACGAGGTAAGTGAGTCGGCATGCAATCCCTCAGTTCATTCTCCCAATAAGCTTTCGATGACTCGTTCTCCAAAGCATGTTTTTCAGCCGCAACATAGTCACGAAACGTGCTCTCAAGTAACGGCAGCGGCGGAGTATTAGGTTCCTTCAAAAGGGCGAGATAATCGCTGAATAACTCGGTTATCAAGGAAGCTACGCTCCAGCCGTCCAGAAAAGGCTCAGTCATTGTGAACTGGAGGGTCTCGTCCGTCAATCTGTGGACATTGAAACGCAACAGTGGAGCTTCCTTCCAATCAAACTTGTTCCGCTTCTCCGCGTGCAGAAATTCAGTGAAGCCAGCCTCCTGTTGCTCCGGCGTCTTGTCTCTCCAGTCGTTGAATATTAAACGCGGGATTACCTTCTTATGAACAAGCTGCATCGGAACGCTATATCGACTGACGTCAAACGAGGTGCGGAGCATCGGATGCCTGGCCGTTAAACGCTCCAATGCTTGGCGGATGACCTTATCATTGAAGGGGGCTTTTAAACGGAACGTGGTGATATAATTCTTGTAATCCGGGTTGTATTCGCTATGGAAGACGAGACCCGCCTGCAACGAGGTCAATGGGTAGGCATCCTCGATTCCGTCTGGGACTAACCGCCGGTCTTCTGGCTTGAGCAGTGCAAAGGACTGTGAGGTCATTTTCACTTCATAAGACGGATTACTCTGACCAGCAGCGAATGCTAATTCACGAATAGTCTGATAGCGATAGAGATCTTGTAGCGATAAATGAATGCCGAATTCTTTGGCCAAGGTGAGTACCCTTATGCTTCGAATCGAATCGCCCCCAAGATCGAAAAAGTTGTCTAGGGCGCTGATCCGCTCCACTCCCAGCACGTGGGACCATACCGATGCAAGAGTTTCTTCAATCGGTCCGCTGGGGGCAACGTACGGAAATGACGATATGCGATCATTCCATTGCGGAGCGGGCAGTGCTTGCATGTCTATTTTGCCGTTCTCGGTTAGCGGGATGCGATCGAGAATTACAAAATGCGCCGGCACCATGAACTCAGGCAGCTTGGATCTTAGGTAATTCTTCAGTTCTGACGTTTTGAGCACATTTTCCATGTTCCGCAGTACAATGTACGCTACGAGTACCTTTTCACCCGTACGGTCCACGTGTGCTAATACAACAGCTTCCCTTACTTCCTCCCGCTGAAGAAGGGCGGACTTAATCTCTCCAAGTTCAATACGGAAACCGCGAATCTTAACCTGATGGTCAAATCGCCCTACATATTCTAATTCCCCATTCGACAATCGGCGTGCCAAATCGCCGGAACGATAGAGCTTTGCACCTGTGTCGGCGACGAATGGATTGGCGATAAATTTTTCTGCCGTAAGCTCAGGTCGGTTCATGTAACCTTGCGCGACCCCTGGTCCACCAATGTACATCTCGCCGATGACTCCGTAAGGTACCGGCTGCATATTACGGTCCAGTAGATATACCTGGAGGTCTCGAATTGGTACACCAATCAAGCTGTTTTGACGACTCAAATCCTCCAGGGTGATCTGGCGGTAGGTGACGTGTACAGTAGTCTCAGTAATACCGTACATGTTGATTAATTTGGGATGGTCACAGCCATGCCGTTGAACCCATGGTCGGAGACTTTCAGGACTTAGCACCTCTCCACCAAAGATTACGTATCGAAGTAACAAGGGGAGCTTCATCTCTGACCGTTCCTCCGCGTAGATCAGCTGCTGGAACGCTGACGGCGTTTGATTCAGTACGGTAACGCCTTCTCGATGTAACAGCCGGTAAAATTCTTCTGGATGACGGCTAACCATGTACGGGACGACTACCAATCTTCCTCCCTTGAGCAACGCTCCCCATATCTCCCAGACGGAAAAATCGAATGCATAAGAGTGGAACAACGTCCACACATCTTCTTGGTTAAACTGGAACAAGTGATCAGTGGACTCAAACAATCGAACCACGTTTCCATGGCTGACCAGTACACCTTTGGGTTTCCCTGTAGAACCGGATGTATAAATGACGTAAGCTAAGTGATCCGGAGAGAGCGACAAGCGAAGAGGCTGGGTATCCTCTCTACTTATGTCATTATTTACATCTTTTAGCAGTAGGATTGTAGAGGTCCGCTTCCTCAACCGCTCTAGTAGATGTTCTTGAGTGAGCAGTAGCGAGAGCTCAGCATCTTCTATAACAAACTCAAGACGCTCTTGCGGATAAAACGGGTCTAGCGGAACATAGGCCGCCCCCGCCTTGAGGATTCCAAGGATCCCTACGATCATCTCTAGTGAACGCTCAACGAAGATTCCTACTTTATCGCCTGGAAGAACACCTTTTTCCTGAAGAAGACGAGCAAGCCGGTTGGCTCGAGCATCGAGCTCAGAATAAGTCAGCGAACGATCCTGGTATGAAATTGCCACCTTCTCTGGCGTTGCCAGCACTTGCTCCTCGAATAGTTCGACTAATGTACGGTGGGGCAACTCGCTTACAATGGGGGTAGGAAGCAGTTCTTGCCTCTCCTCCTCTGTCAGCATAGGCAACCTGTCGATCTCCTCTTCTTCGTTTGTTGTCAGACTGTCCAGAAGCACGGTGAAGTGGTGTAGCATTCGGGTTACCGTCTTCTCTTCGAACAAGTCGGTATTATACTGCATAGTCAAGATTAACCGGTCTTCAACCTCCGTGACAGTCGTGGTCAAATCAAAAAGAGAAGAAGTCTCAGGTAAAGGTACCGTTTCAACCTGCAGACCACCCAACGTTGAAATGCCCCCTGCCTTCCCCGCAATAATTGCTCCTGCTTCTCGAATGGTACCGACATTCTGCATGACAAATACCGTCTGATAGACAGGGGATCGGCTTGAATCGCGCTTCGGGTTAACTTTCTCCAGCAGCATGTGGAACGGATATTCCTGATGAGCGAATGCCCCGAGTACCTTCCCACGTACTTGACTGATGAGGTCGGCGACCTTGTCACCCTCTCGTACAAAGAACCGCAGGGGCAAAGTGTTTGTGACGAATCCAACAAGTTTGTTCATCGCAGCCCGTGTCCGTCCTGCCATTGGAGAGCCGATAATGATCTCATTCTGACCGGTGTAGCGGTACAAGAAAAGTAGGTACGCGGCCAAGAGAGTCATGTATAAAGTTCCATTGTGCTTGGCAGATAGTTCCTTTAAACGTTTGGTTTGTTCATCACCCAGCGTGAGTGTGCAGCTCGAACCGTTGTAGGTCTGGACGGGCGGACGCGGACGGTCCGATGGGAAATCCAGAACAGGTAGTTCGCCTGTGAGCTCCCTCAGCCAATATGCTAAGTGTTCTTCACCGTTGCATTTCAGCCAACTCTCCTGCCAAACTGTATAGTCCCTGAACTGCATGGCTGGCATTGGTAGCAATGACTCACTGTCAGTTCCCTCCAATTCCAGTAAAGTAATGGTCTCCTCTATCAGGACGTCGACCGACCATAGGTCAACAATTATGTGATGGAAAACCCACAAAAGTAGGTGCTCCTCAGTCGAACAGTTTAAGAGTAGCGTTCGCATTAATGGTCCGCTCTCCAGATCAAAGGGACGTTGCGTCTCAGCAACAAGAAGATCCAGACGCTGTTGATCACTCCAAGAGGCAGCTTCCACGTAAGTAAACTCAATGCGGGGCTCGTCAGCAATCTTCTGCAGAAGTCCTCCGTTCTGGTCTTCAATAAACGTGGTGCGCAGTGCAGTATGCCTTGCTGTAAGGATCTGGAGGATATTTCTGACCTTCTCTGTTTGAAGTGGTCCCCTAATCTTGACAGCCCTGGCGATGTGATAAGCTGAACTGTGTGGTGCCAGCTTCTGTAGAAAATACAAGCCTTTCTGACCTCGTGATGCTGGGATCAATCCTGTCTGTATTCCATGGTCGACGGGGAGGACTTTATAGTTCATATCCAACTTGGTCAAAATTATATCTCGTATATCCTCCAGTTTCATGTCCTGAAGGAATGTAACTGCTGGGACCATGACGCCCCACTCTTCCTCTAAAACATGCTGTAACTCGAACGCCTTCATCGAGTCGATCCCCAGTTCGCTGGGCGACATCGCGAGATCAGCAACTGATTGTGTGACACCAGTTGTTTGCGATAGCAGGTTCAAGAATATTCGCTCGATTTCAGCCCTGCGGTCATCTCCATGTTCGATAGAGACGGATTTCCGCAGATCCTCAACTGAATCCGAGACCTCATTTGAGTATACACGCCTGCCAATCTCGTTTAGTTCACCGGCAAGAAATCTTTCACGGGTCAGCCCCCGTTGAATTTTTCCGCTCGACGTCTTGGGAATTCCGCCGAATTTCACCAAGACGACCGCATACGGCTGAACCCCGTACTCACGCAAGATTTCTTGTGTAATCGCGTCAACCATCTCGTCCTGAACCAATGCGCGGTATTTGCGTTGAACCTCCTGCACGATCACCAGGCGCTCTTCGTCCTCAACAGTGATTGCAAACGCTGCTGCAGCATTAGGGCGTGCGGCGGGATGGCTCTTCTCGGCTGTCAGCTCAATGTCCTGTGGGTAGAGGTTTCGCCCCCGGATGATGATCAGATCCTTCATGCGGCCGGTCACGAACAGATTCCCTTCATACAAGAAGCCCATATCGCCAGTTCGGAGGAAGGGACCTTCACCAGTCTTCAAAAGATACGCCCGAAAGGACTCATCTGTCAGCTCCGGCATGCTCCAATAACCTTGAGCTACACTGGGTCCTTTAACCCAGATTTCTCCAATTTCCCCCTCTTTGCACTCAGTAAAAGTTGTCGGATCGACAATGCAAACTTTTTGATCCATCAGACTTTTGCCACTGCTGACAAGAACCTTGCTTTTATCCTCCGGTGACGAGTTATGTACCACTCCTATGTACCCTTCTTCGAGAGACTGTCTGTTGCATGTCAGCGTTAATGGTCTCGTCCAACCCCCGGTTACTATCAACGTCCCTTCTGCTAATCCGTAGCAGGGGAAGAACGCTTCGGGCTTAAACCCGCAGCAAGCGAACTCATCGGCAAATCGTTCCAACGTAGATGCCCGAATTGGCTCCGCCCCATTGAATGCTACCCTCCACGAGCTAAGGTCGAGGGTGCGTTTCTGATCTTCGGTTATTCTTTCGACACATAAATCGTATGCGAAATTCGGACCGCCGCTGGTCGTTGCTTTTGTACGAGAGATCGCTTTCAACCAGGAATACGGCCTCTGCATGAAGTCATAAGGTGACATTAAGGTAACCGGGTATCCCGCGTACAGCGGCTGAAGAATACCACCAATTAATCCCATGTCATGATAAGGAGGTAGCCAGATTACACCCCGGTCGTCAGTCCCCTGCTCGAAGGCCGTTTGTATCATCTTTGAATTATGAATCAAATTGCCATGAGTGACCATGACCCCTTTTGGAATTGAAGTGGAACCGGATGTATACTGCAGGAAGGCTAGAGTATCCCAGGTAATCTGAGGTTCTTTCCACAGGGTCTCTAACCTTTTGGGTAGAGCGTCTGTTGCCACCCAGGTCAGCCGATTTAATTCCGGAACTTTCTCAAATCTATCGGATATTTCATCTAGCAGTTTGGAAGATGTTAGGGCCACAACAGCTTCAGCGTTTTTGGCAATCGCCTGCAAACGTGGAATCAAACGGGTTGATGTTGGAGGATAGGCGGGGACTGCAATGCCCCCTCCATAGAGACATCCGAAGTAAGCTGCTACATATTCAAGACTAGGGGGATACAGTAACAGAATACGTTCACCAGAACAGCCGAAACTTTGTAAAAATGCACCTATTGCCCGCGCCTTGCGATCCAACTCGGAGTAAGTGATTCGAGCAGAAAGTTCATCTCCGTCAAGCAGAAACTCATAAGCGGTTACATTGGGCTGGCGGATTGCCCTTTCGCGTAGGATCTCAACAAAGTTAGATGTTTCCCGAAATGACATCAAGTTGAGTTGACTCATCTTGTGTGCACCTCCCCGTTGTAACTCGATATGTCAATGACAGAAAAGGGAACAATACAATACAGCACTGTATCTACGAACATGTCGTTGATACAAACGGAAGGACGCCCGAGGAATTATCAATTCAATAGAGTAACCACATGAAGATGGTTACGCTGAAGTGCGACATCCAAAGGGATTTCACCGTTATCTTTTTTGATGGTTTTATTTGCACCAAATTCAAGCAACAACTTGATCATTTCTTCATGGCCGTGGAGTGCGGCTTCATGAAGTGGAGTCCACCCACCTTGCTGAATTGCGTTCACTTCAGCGCCATGCTTGAGTAGCAGTTCGGCAACGTCGACTTGGAGAGTGGCTACCGCAGAGTGAAGCGGCATAACCTTCATGTCGTTCTTTGAAGCCCTGTTCACATCTGCTCCCTTCTCCAACAGATATCCGACAATATCTTTGTGACCCAGATACGCGGCCAGCCCTAGAGCTGTAAAACCATCATTCGCATAGGCGTTCACTAGGTTCGGTTCAGAGTCGACCAGCTCTTGCACTCGATCTAGTCTACCGGAGGCAGCAGCTTCAAACAGGTCCAGCGGGATATCCTGTTCTAGAAGGTATGCAAGCGTAGCTCTTGCTCCGTTGTAGATAGCGGTTAGGACAGGCGATTGGCCGGTCTGAATACGGAGTTGGAGTAGCGTTGGGTTCGATTGGAGCATATCTTTTACACCCCCGACGTCGTCCTTCACAATTGCCTCTAAAAATTCCTGTACCATGTATTCATACCCCCAAATAATAGTAACCTGCGTTGAGATGAACGTTGCTCTATACAACCATTTTAAGGCAATAGCACAAGTTTTTCACTATTTTGGTAATCACGAGGCATGAAATGCTGTGGGTATAAGGCACCAGTCGCTTGGGCTTTCAACTGGTTCTTATACCATTTGCTGCGTACATGTTCCGATTGTCCGGCTGCCAGCACATCTTTCGAGTTACCTGCGAGATCGGAGAAATCTACGACTTGACGCCACGGAGCAGAGTAGATTACGTTGCCACTTTCTTCATTATAAGCATTCATCCAGACTGTGGTTTCACTCCCGCCGACTGAATACTTTTCTGGATTGAAAAACCAGTTGAGTACGGGAACAAACTCAAATGTCATGTGACCGGGACCGAAACGATGGAATTCCCCCCACTTCCAGTTAGTCGGGGCTTTGCCTCGTAATTCAATCACCTTCTCCACCGCCTTTCGAAACGAAGTGAGGGAGGACTGCTTTAATCCTCCAGCCGCTTTTATCCAGGAGTTCTCCTGACCGTCGGCTGCTTTCAGAATCATCTCCGGTATTACGTTACCCTTGTCAGCCATTCGGGTGTAGACGAAAGGTGTCATCTTGTACTCGAATACAAGGCGGTTCCATTGGTCCATCCAAAAGTGATAAACAAGTGGTGCCGCCTGATCAGGGCTTTCTTTATAATCCCAAGATTTCAATAGTTCTAGCGCTTTCCCTTCGATATCATTAAGGTCTGCTTTTTCTACTAGAGGGATAAGGATCGGAAGAAGTTGCTTGGCCTGAAGATTGAGAACATCCGTCTGTAGTTGAATCATGTCATTGGCTGTCAATCTCCCTTTTTTGCTCTCTATCACCTCAGCAATTCGCTGAGCCCGGTACGGAGCCGCCCATGACTTAGTGATTATGTGAGGATAGCTGTCATCGACGATTTTGTTGTTTGCTGTAACAATGTAACCCTCTTCAGGGTTGACCGCTTCCGGCAGTTGATCGAAGGGGATAAAACCTACCCAATCGTGCTTCCTGGTCCATCCTTCGGTCGGGAGCACGCCGTCTCCTTGCCTGCGAATAGGAATTAACCCTGCTGTATGGTAGGCGATCGTACCGTCGTCTCCTGCGAAGATGAAGTTTAAGACCGGTGCCTGGAGCATGCTTAACGCCTGCTTGAATTGTTCGTAGTTGGTCGATTTGTTAATGGCAAGAAACGCTTCAATATCTGTGCTCGGACGAAGAGCTGTCCATTGTAAGGAAATGTCCTTTTTGGTGCGATATTCTCCCTCCCCGATGAACTCGTTCATGATTGGTCCGTGAACTGTATTAAGGATCTCGAATTCGATCGCTTTTTGGCCCTTTACAGAAATTGTCTCATTGATAACTTCAGCGTCCATCCATTTCCCTTCATATTCGAATTGCCTAGGGTTGATGGGATTTCGTTTCTCCACAAATAAATCCTGCGCATCCGCTTGAGCGTTTGTGACGCCCCAAGCGATCTTATCGTTGTGTCCGAGAATGATCCCGAGTATGCCCGGTATAGTGACTCCAATGACGTTACGCTTCTCATCCCCAACTAAAATGAGGTGAGTCTCGTACCAAATAGATGGTGTCTGAACAAACAAGTGAGGGTCATTGGAAAGAATCGGTTTTCCGGACAGAGTTAATTTCCCCGAAACTACCCAGCCGTTCGAGCCAATGTACCTGTCCGCCCACGCAGAAATGAACGGATCTTCCAGCAGTGGGCCGAACTCGAATGTACCCAAACTAGCCGTCTTTCCATCATTTTGAATTACCGCCTTATCTGGTGACTTAGATAAGTTTTTTCTTATGGTAATATATCCATCTTTAGGATAGGTCGGAAATAGTTCCTTAGCCATGTCCTCTCCGACGATGTTTATTAGGTGTTGACGATAGCTCTCGCCTCGGTAATTAACCCCCATCATATAGGCGAGGTATTTGCCAATGAGAAGAGTATCAGTCGGATTCCATTCCTCCGGTTCAAAACCCATCATGGAAAACTCGATCGGCAGTTTGCCAAAACCTGCTTTTGCTTCTTTAATATAAGCGTTCACACCTGCGCTATAAGCTTCAAGGCTCTCCTTCGTTTCCGGTGTCAGCAACTTCAAGGACTGCTCTGCCGAACGCCGCAGTTGGAGTGTTCGAAAAAACTTATCCGAGTCCAAGCTGTCTCCCATGGTCGTTATCTCGGCTAATCGCCCTCCAGCAATTCGACGGAACATCTCCATCTGGAACAGACGATCTTGCGCGGTAACGTAACCCTGAGCCATGTATAAGTCTCTCTCCGTTCGAGCCTCGATGTGGGGAATACCTCTTTCGTCCCTGTATACACTGACTGGGTACTTTAAACCTACTAACTTCAGTTCACCTTCCGTCGTCGGCAGGCTCAGACCGGTATAGATGTAGAGTGCCCCCGAAACGAGAATTACCATCGAAACCATAGTAATCGTTACTATTGAAAGAAACCTCCTGAAACGCACCCATCCACGTTTTTTGACTGCTTGAGGTGTATGTAACTGAGTGCCAGTGAACATCACTTTATACCTCCAGTGAACTTCAAAAAATACAGCGTCAGTTGTCAAGCTAAAAATGAGTCGCTCCCGGGCACACCTCGTTGGTATGCCCGGCGCGAATTTAGAAGCCCTGCAGAAGATTACTTCATCTGGAGAAGTTCTAGGATGTAACCGATGAGTGGTTTTTTCATCAGGGAGTAGTGATCCGCCATCGCGTGGTAAACCTTAAGACCGGTAGCCAGTCTGCGCCAGTGTTGCAAATTGTCGTCTACCGCCGTTGTGCTGACCAAGATCGGCTGTAATCCATCCAGAGGCTTCGGGTTATAAGTGGCCATGGCATAAGCGTTGGCTTTGAAGACTCTCAAAAGATGCCCGACTCCTTCTGCGGTCAAGTCAGGAGGCAGAAGTCCAGCTTTTCGTAATTGGACCAGCCATGTTTGTCTGCGCTGTGCAGCATCAAGTCGATTTATCTCCTCCCTCATCTTGCTTAGCGAAGCTGGCAGATCACGGCCAGCTATCGCGGCAAGATCCTGAATGAACCATGCTTCAAGTTCCTCTTCCGTCAATGATCTGTGAGCCGGGTCGGGCAATTTAGTGTCGAACAAGATTAGCTGCATGACACTCTCGCCTTGTTGCACCAATTGGAAAGCCATCTCGTAAGCAATCAAACCACCCATGGACCAACCTCCGAGACGATACGGTTCTTGTTTCTGTACCATCCGGATTTCATCCAGATAACGCTTCGCCATTTCTTCGATTGTGGTTAGTGGCTCTGTCTCGCCCTGTAAGCCAGCTGCTTGAAGGGCATAAACCGGTTGATCACACCCCATTTCCCTCGCGAGATCACCATAACAGAACACGTTGCCGCCAATTGGATGCATCAGAAAGAGAGGTACTTTTGTGCCTTTTTGGATCTCCACCAGTTGCGCCGGACGCTTCTGACTCGTTTTGTTTCGGAGCGCAACCGCCAGTTGCTCAATCGTTTCCGCTTGGAACAACACCGCTAATGGAAGAGATTGACCCATCTTCTTTTCAATCTGGGAGATCATTCGAACTGCCTGCAAAGAGTGCCCTCCAAGGTTGAAAAAGTTATCTCGAATACCGATCGGTGATAAGCCGAATAGATCTTCCCAGATTTGAACGAGTTGATGTTCGAGCACGTCACGTGGTGCTACGTATGCTCCTCCTGCTTCCAAACGCTCCGGCGCAGGAAGTGCCTTGCGATCCACTTTGCCGTTTGGTGTGAGCGGCAGGGATTCCAGAAGCACGAAGATAGAAGGAACCATGTAATTGGGAAGCTTCCGGTGAAGCGCTTCTGTCAGGCTTTCCGGCGTGACATTTTCAGCCGCAGGAACCACGTATGCGACGAGGCGCTTGTCACCTGGCACATCCTCGCGGACGTGAACCACCGCTTCCCTTACACTGGGGACCGTCACCAGACATGTCTCAATCTCCCCCAGTTCGATTCTAAATCCGCGAATTTTGACCTGATGGTCGAGGCGACCGAGATACTCAAGCTCCGCGTTCGGAAGATAACGAACCAGATCCCCCGTCCGATAGAGCCGGTCTTGCCCATTCGTGAACGGATTCGGCACAAATTTCTCGGCTGTCAACTCCGGTCGGTTCAAATATTTACGTGCCAAACCGTCACCGCCGATGTACAGTTCCCCCGTCACGCCAATCGGTACTGGTTGCATATAGCCATCCAGCACATAGAGTTGCGTGTTAGCAATCGGTCGGCCAATCGTCGGGCTACGGTCGCTGTCGCGCGGCACTAACGCATAGGTCGAGTAGGTAGTGTCCTCTGACGGACCATACAGGTTGTACACCTTGTCGACGTGCCCCAGTTCGTACAGTTGATCAACCAAATGACGTCGAAGCGGTTCCCCTGCCAGATTCACGGTCCGTACGCTCTCTGGAATTCCGTTCATGGCCAGCAGTTCCTGAATCGCCGACGGCACGGTGTTGACCAGTGTGACCAGGTTCCGCGCCGGCAAATACGGGAGATGCAAGGCGTTCTCCGCCAGAATGACGCTGCCGCCCGCCGAAAGGGTGACGAATATCTCGAACACAGACAAATCAAAGCACAATGAGGTGGAGGCCAACACACCCTTGAGTTGTTCGCGACTGAACTCGCTTAGCGACCAAGCGATCAACGCGACCGCGTTGCGGTGGCGAATCGCCACCCCTTTCGGGTGGCCAGTAGAACCGGACGTGTAGATGACGTAGGCCAGATCCTCGGGACCAGCGGTAGTCGGCAGATTCTCGATCGAATGCTTTCCAATTGCGTCCCAGTCAGTGTCCAGGCAGATCGCTTCACTCTGGCTCTTTGGCAAGCGGTCAAGAAGATGTGCCTGTGTAAGCAGGAACGGTGCCTGTGCATCTTCCAAGATGTACGCCACTCGTTCGCTGGGATAGTTTGGATCCAGCGGTAGATATGCCCCTCCTGCTTTGAGAATGCCGAGCAAGCCCACGATCATGTCCAGACTACGCTCCACTTTGATGCCAACCAGGGTTTCCCTGCCAACTCCCTTTGCTTGGAGATAGCGGGCCAACTGGTTAGCCTTAGCGTTGAGTTCCCTATAGGTCAAGGACTGGTCTTCAAAGATCACCGCCACAGCGTCAGGCTGGCAAGCCGCCTGCCGTTCAAACTGTGTGATCATCGTCTCGTCCACACCATAAGGCATCTCTGTTCGATTCCATTCATGCAAGAGTTGGTCCCGTTCCTCCTGATCGAGGATGTTCACTTCCCGGATCGGTTGTTCGGGTTCCTTGACTACCTCCTCCAAGAAGTTGTGAAAATGACGTGCCATTCGACGAATCGTTTCGGCTTCGAACAGATCGGTACTGTATTCGAACCAGCACAGCAGCCCTTCATCTGTTTCCGAGATGTCAAGTGTCAGATCAAACTTCGACGTCTTGGTCTTGAAGCCAACCGGGCTCAGTTCCAGGTTCGGGATTTCCCACTTTGTCGTCGGTGTGTTCTGCAAAGCAAACATCACCTGGAAGAGTGGCGAGTGGCTCATGCTACGCTCTGTCACCATCTGTTCCACCAACAACTCGAACGGAACGTCTTGGTGCATGTAAGCACCGAGTGCCACTTCCCTGACACGCCGCATCAGTTCCACGAAGGTCGGATTTCCGCTCAGATCGGTACGCAGTACCAACGTGTTAACAAAGAAGCCGATCAGTCCCTCCGTCTCCTGACGGGAACGCCCGGCCACCGGTGTTCCGACAGGGATGTCTTCCTGCCCGGTGTAGCGGCACAAGAGCGCTTGGAACGCCGCGAGAAGCGTCATGAACAAGGTCGCACCATGACGATGACCGAGCGCTTTTAATTCGGTCGTCAGTTTATTTGGAATCTTAAAGACCTCACACGCCCCACGATAGGACTGCACTGGCGGCCGTGGTTTGTCGGTCGGCAGCTGTAGCACAGGGGGACTTCCGCTCAACTGTTTTTTCCAATAGGCCAGCTGGCGCTCGAGAACCTCACCCTGTAACCAGTTTCGTTGATGAAGAGCGTAATCCGCATATTGAATCTGCAGCTCCGGCAAGTTCGGTTCCGTTCCGCATGTATATGCCTTGTACAGTTCGGTCAGTTCCTTCATGAGGATGCCGAGCGACCAGCCGTCCGATACGATGTGGTGCATGGTCAATAGCAGAACGTGTTCTTGTTCGCCAAGAGCAACCAGCGAGAATCGGATGAGAGGACCTTTTGTCAGATCGAAGGGACGCTCCAATTCTTCCTGTATTAACCGCATCAACTCCTCTTCGGCTGTATTCTTGTCCTGAGTGGTCAGGTTGAAAAGAGGAAGCGGCATGTACCTCGGTTCTTGTATCTGTTGAATAGCTTCTCCTTCATACTTGGCGAATATCGTTCGCAGTACTTCTTGTCGTCTTACGATCTCATTTAGACACTTCTCTAACGCCTCTACATCTAAGCTGCCTTGAACACGAACGGCAAACGACATGGTATACAGCGGGGTGTTATACAGCAGTTGATCCAAGACCCAAAGACGCTGTTGGGCGAACGAGAGCCTCAGTGGTTGATTTCGGTCAGCCTTCTCAATCGGCGGTAGTTGCTCTATACTTTGAAGTTTCTGAATTTGGGCAGCCCAATCGGAAAGCTTCGGATACTCAAATATGGTACGAAGCGGTATCGATATCCGGAAGGTTTCATTGGCTCGCGATATCACTTGGGTAGCCAAGAGTGAATGACCCCCAAGATGGAAGAAGTCATCAAAGGCACCGACCTGTTTTACTTTCAGCACATCGCTCCAAATCTGTGCGACCATCTCTTCGAATAGATTCCTTGGGGCGACGAATGTCTCCGTATCAAAAGTTAAACCCTCCGGCTTTGGCAAGACTTTATGGTCCACCTTTCCGTTCGGAGTCAGCGGCAATTCTTCCAACAGTACGAAATCGGCAGGAATCATGTACTCCGGTAGGCGGGCCTTCAGAAAAAGTCGTAGGTCAGCAGTATTGACCGCCGAAGAATCAGCGACGATGTATGCCGTAAGACGCTTAACTCCAGGCTCGTCCTCCCTTACCATGACCACAGCTTGGGTGATGTACGGATGTTGTTCGAGTACCACTTCGATCTCTCCAAGTTCAATCCGGTACCCCCGAATTTTGACTTGGCTGTCAATCCGCCCGATGTATTCCAGATTGCCGTCCGACAGGTAGCGGACAATGTCACCCGTCTTGTACAGTCGCTCACCTGGCCGTGAACCAAACGGATTAGGGACAAACCGCTCCTCAGTTAAGTCCTTACGATACAAGTAGCCCTTGGCCACTCCAGGACCCCCGATGTACAGTTCGCCGGGTACGCCGACCGCTACTGGTTGCATATGTGCATCGAGAACATAGACCTCCACGTTGTCAATGGGACGCCCGATCGGTATCGGTCTGCCTTTCATGTTCGGATCATTTTCGTACCAAGTTGCCGTAACAGTAGCCTCGGTAGGACCGTAAGTGTTCACCCAGCGCACTTGGTTGCCTGCCAATTTGGACCAGGTAGCGTAAACCTCGGTTGATGCCTTTTCACCCCCAACTACGACTAGCCTCAGCGATGGTGGCAATGTAGCCCCTATATGTGCTAAGTCTTGTACCCAGCCGTGCCAGTAGGCAGTCGGCAGGTTTAACACAGTAATCCTTTCCTCATGGACCCAGGTAAGGAAGTCTTCTCCGCTTGCGACAAACTGGTCTTTCCACAACACGAGAGTGCCCCCGACAATCAATGTCGGAAAAATTTCCTCCACTGCAATATCAAAGCTGAACGAGGCAAACTGTAGCACGCGGTCATTTGCATTCAGAGTGAACCGACGAATGACCGCCATGTTGTGATTCATTACCCCTCGATGCGAAATCATGACGCCCTTAGGAGTGCCCGTCGAGCCCGAGGTATACATTACATACATCAAATCGTCGAGACCAACTTCGGAGTATGGCGTCGTTGGAACTTCTGCTATATCACCCAAATGGTCGTCGAGGAAGACAACCGTACCTTCATAAGTTGGCAGCTTGTTTTTCAGGCGCTTCTGGGTCAGTAGGATTTCTATCTTAGAATCCTGAATCATGAAAGCCAGTCGTTCCGACGAGTAAGACGGGTCGAGCGGAAGGTAAGCACCTCCTGCCTTCAAAATTCCCAGAATGCCCACCACCATCTCCGGAGAGCGTTCCACGCTTATACCCACCAAAGTATTCGCTTTTACACCCAACCTGCGCAGTTGGTGTGCCAAACGGTCGGCACGCTCGTTAAGTTCACCGTAGGTCAATTCCGAATCCTGAAACTTTACTGCTACTGCATGTGGGGACATCTGTGCCTGCTTTTCAATCAATTGATGAACGCACTCATTTGCCGACAAATTCACTTGTCCTTCCTGCTTCCATTCCTCAAGAAGAAGTTTACGTTCTCTCTCTGGAAGCAGATTCAATCTCGCGATATTCTGATTCGGGTTCTCGACGATAGAGCCCAGCAACGTTTCGAAATGGCTGATGAATCGCTCCATGGTGGAAGCATCGAACACGTCTGAGTTGTACTCCAGCTTTCCTTCCAGACCACCTTGCTGCTCAATTAGGGACAAGGTCAAATCGAATTTAGCCCAGTTCGTTTCGAATTCCACCAATTCCATCGACAATCCCGGCAGTCGGGCTCCTTGTATCAGCGGCAGGTTGTGCAGGACAAACATCGCTTGGAAGATCAGGGTACGGCTCATGTCACGTATTGGCTGAAGCTCTTCCCCGAGGCTCTCAAAAGGAACTTCCTGATGATCCAACGCACCCAAAACGACTTCACGGACCCGATCTAGAAGGTCAAGGAAGGTAGGTTCGCCGCTGAGATCAGTCCGAATGACTAGTGTATTGACAAAGAACCCGATGAGTCCTTCCATCTCCGGACGGTTCCTAACCGCAATCGGTGTACCCACGCATATGTCTTCTTGGCCGCTGTATCGGTAAAGCAATAATTGGTAGGCAGAAAGCAACGTCATAAAAAGCGTTACCCCGTTTTCCCGACTGAACGCCTTGAGCTTGTCATTTAATTCCTTGGAGATTTTGAAACTGATCAACTTCCCCCGATGACTCATAACGGGAGGACGGGGGCGGTCGGTCGGCAGCTGCAGGACAGGTAAATCCCCACCCAGTACTTTTCTCCAGTAGTTCATTTGAGATTCGAGATATTCTCCTTGTATACGTGTGCGCTGCCAGAATGCATAGTCTGCGTACTGTATGGACAACTCCTCAAGCGGGGAGGGCCGACCTTGGCAGTAAGCTTCGTACAGGATTGACATCTCACGAATGATCAAGGAGGTAGACCATCCGTCCGAGACGATGTGATGAATATTAAACATCACCACAAATTCTTCGTCATCCAGACGGATCATATTGACCTTTAGTAACGGACCCTGTTCCAGATTGAACAACTCCTGCGCCCAAACGTTGATTAGGCGCATCGCTTCCTCCGACCGTTCCTCCGGTTCCATATGGCGCAGGTCGATGACGGGCAGAGGTAGTTCGAGCTTTTCCAGAACCACCTGATAAGGTTCTCCGTCCTCAACTCTGAAGACCGTACGAAGCGATTCATGCCGACGGACGATTTCGTTGAGGGAACGATGAAACGCATCTAAGTTCAGGTTTCCGCGCAGCCTTACTGCCATCGGGATATTGTAATGCATTCTTTCCGGTTCCAGCTGACACAAAAACCACAACCTCCGCTGCGAGAAAGATAGCGGGAGTTTTCCATGGCGAGAAACTCGAATAATCGGGAGATCTCCGTTCTGCTTCTGTTCCTTCAAAGCCCTGTCCACTTCAGTCGCCAAATCGGCCACCGTTGGGTTATTGAAGAAACGCGCCATCGAAATTTCAACTTTAAATTGGCTGCGTAAGCGCGTCATTACTTGAGCCGCCAACAAAGAGTGGCCTCCAAGATGGAAGAAATTATCAAACATACTGACGCACTCTTTGCGCAGCACATCTTTCCAAATCTGTGCGACCATCTCTTCAATTAGATTCCGTGGCGCGACTATCGCCTCCTCATCTACTGGCATGCTCTTTGCCTCAGGCAACCTCTTATAATCGATCTTGCCGTTCGGGGTCATTGGCAGTTGATCCAATAGCACAAAAGAGGTGGGAACCATATACTCGGGTAGACGACTTTTGGCAAAGTCGCGCAAATCGATTACATCCGTAGTCGATGGGGAAGCTACCACGTAGGCCGTAAGCTGCTTGATCCCTGGCGCATCCTCCCGAACTATGACTACCGCTTGGGATACCTGTGAATTCTGTTCGAGTACCGCTTCGATCTCACCCAGCTCGATACGATAACCGCGAATCTTGACCTGATTGTCCATTCTGCAGACAAACTCCAGGTTACCATCCGGCAGGTAGCGAACGATGTCACCTGTTTTGAACAGCCGCTCGCCTGTCTGGGAAGCGAACGGGTTACCCACGAACCTTTCATCAGTTAAGTCCGGTCGGTTCAGATAGCCTCTGGCAACTCCTGGCCCCCCAATGTAGAGTTCCCCCGGCACACCGATAGGAACCGGATTCATCTGTGTATCAAGTACGTAGATCTGCACATTGTCGAGAGGGCGCCCAATCGGAATTGGGTTTCCATCCTTATACTCTTTGTCCGGTTCGTACAATGTCGCAGTTACCGTAGCCTCTGTAGGACCGTAGGTGTTCACCCATCTGACTCGGTGTGCTGCCAGCTTCAACCAGTCAACATACGTCTCAGCAGATGCCTTTTCTCCCCCCACGACAACCAGCCTCACAGAGGGCGGTAACGAGCTGCCGAGCAGCGCCAAATCGTGTACCCACCCGTGCCAGTAAGCCGTTGGTAAATTAAGTACCGTAATTTTTTCTTTATCAATCCAATGGAGGAATTCTTCTCCTCCCGCCACATGGAGGTCCTTCCAAAGAACTAGAGTCCCTCCGACGATCAACGTTGGAAAAATCTCCTCTACCGCAATGTCGAAGCTGATAGAAGCAAATTGGAGTACCCGATCGTTTCCGTTCAAATCGAAGTGCCGTACGACTGCCAGGTTGTGATTGACTACCCCCCGGTGTGAAATCATGACGCCCTTCGGAGTCCCGGTTGAGCCGGAGGTGTACATCACGTACATCAGATCGTCCGGACCCACTTTGGAATTACACGGAAGCTCCGGCTCTTGAACAATGTCGCCCCAATCTGCATCGAGACAGACTATCTTTCCATTAAAAGTAGGCAACTTCCCCTGAAGGCGTTCCTGCGTAAGCAGGACGCCGACCTTGGAATCTTGGAGCATAAATGCTAGGCGATCCGATGGGTAAGCCGGGTCAAGCGGTAGATACGCCCCTCCCGCCTTCAGGATCCCGAGCAGGCCTATCACCATCTCTAGAGAGCGTTCCACGCTAATTCCCACCAACGAATTCGCACCGACGCCCAACTTTCGCAGATAGTTTGCCAAACGAGAGGATCTCTCGTTCAATTCTTCATATGTTAGTTCCTTATCTCGATACTTTACTGCAACCGCATGGGGGGTCATCTGTGCCTGCTTTTCAATTAGATGGTGAACGCACACCTCTTGAAGCACGTCCGTTTGGGCTTCCTGCTTCCACTCAGCAAGAATAATTTGAAGCTCTTCTTCTGAAAGCATTTTCAACTTGGACATCTTTTGAAGCGGGTTCTCAATGATAGAGTCCAGTATTGTCAAGAAATGACCCGCCATACGTGAAATCATCGAGGCGTCGAACAGGTCTGCATTGTAGACAAATTTTCCAGAGCAACCGTCCTTTTGTTCCTTCAGCACGAGGGTCAAGTCATAATGCGTAAATCGTCGGACTGGTTCAACAAGCTCCATCCTCACGCCTTCAGCTTCGAGTTTCGGAGATTCGGAACGTAGTTCGAACGTAGCTTGAAAGAGTGGGTGACGACTTGTGTCTCGTTCCAGATGCAGGCGTTCTAAGATAGTCTCAAACGGCACCTCTCTATTCTTGCGCGCTTCATCCACTAGTATTTGACACTTGTGCAGTAGGTTGGAGACTGTCAGGCCCGTGGTCAGATTAGCGCGCAGAACCAGCGTATTCTCGATAGGTCCGATTACATGGTTCCACTTTTCCTCGCGGGAATCTGCTTTCATTCCGATCAGGATGTCCTCTTGCCCTGTGTACCTATGAAGCAATGTCACGTAAGCGGCAAAAAGCACCGTGTATCTTTCGACACCCTGGCGTTCGCTCAGGATTTTGAGAGCTTCGTACACATCGGACGGTATCTCAAAGACTACTTCTCCCCCGTTGGTAGTCTGGATGGGCGGCCGTGGGCGGTCAGTGGGCAAGCTCAGAACGGAATGTACTCCACTCAGTTGGTTTTCCCAATATGCAAACTGCTGGTCAATCTCCGGCATTCGCTCTACCTGCTCCAGGACGAAATCGGAAAACTGAGCGCTTGGACTAGGCAGCGAGAAGTTCATACCTTTAGAAGCAAGAGAATAGAGCGTTGCCAACTCATCAAGCATAACCGCAAGAGAACCTTCATCCGCCGCCAACCGATGTACCGCAAACATTGCCAAGTGCTCCTGGTCTTTCGTACGGAGCAACATGGTTTTCAGCATCACACCTTTCGCCGGCTCCAGCTCTCTTTGTAGTTGTTGAAGAAGCATATTTGCAACTTCTTCTTGTGTAGGTTCATTCCGAAGATCGTACATCGTGAACGGCAGTACCACTTCATCCAGAATCTCTTGAAGGAGTTCGCCGTCCTGTTCGACCAATCGAGTCCGGAGGCTTTCGTGGCGACGTACGAGTTCATGGATGCTTCGCTCGAACGCCTCTATTTCCAAGTTACCAGACAGCCGAATCCCGAACGTAAGGATGCTTTGTTGGCTGTTGGGAGTAAACTGCTCCAGAAACCTCAGGCGCTTTTGTGATACTGAAGCCAGTACCGTTTTCAACGTGCTACCAATCTTCACCTCGGAAGCATCCACGTGACCTTTTCGTTCAATTTGGGAGCAAATAAACTCAGCAATACCTTCGATCGTCGGATTAGCGAAAAAATGGCGCAGAGGGATTTCCACTTCATAGAGGTTTTTTAGACGAGCAATTACCTGGGTTATCAGGATGGAGTGACCGCCAAGCTCAAAAAAATTATCCTGTATGCCAATTTCATCTTGATGCAAGACTTCTTTCCATACCATCGCTACTTGCTCTTCGAGCTCGTTGCGTGGAGCCACGAACTCTACGTCCAGGTTTCTGCGGTTAAATTCAGGCGCAGGTAGTACCTTTCGATCCACCTTGCCATTGGGTGTCAACGGAATCGCATCCAAAATCATAATCGTGGACGGGATCATGTACTCTGGGAGAGTCTTTCGCAGATGGACATACAAGTCATGGATAACAGGGGCGTTATTATTCGTGGTTACGTATGCCACCAACCGCTTATCTCCCGGATGGCCGTCGTGAACGACCGCCACCGCCTGTTTCACATAAGGATGAGTTTCCAGCACAGCTTCAATTTCGCCAAGCTCGATTCGGAAACCACGCACCTTAACTTGTTGGTCTATTCGACCTAAATATTCGATTTTGCCGTCTGACAGATAACGAACCAAGTCGCCTGTACGATAGAGACGCGCCCCTTCTTCTTTGGAGAAAGGATGCGGGAGAAATTTCTCTAGTGTTAAATCCATTCGGTTCAGATACCCCAACGCAAGACCTTTACCGCCGATATAGAGCTCGCCCGGTACTCCGATCGGCACCTGGTTAAAATGAGCGTCCAGTACATACGTTTCTGTGTTTTGAATGGGACGTCCAATGGTAATGCGATCAGAATTTTCTACTCGATCACATGTCACCCAGATAGTGGTTTCTGTTGGGCCGTATTGGTTCCATACTTCCACCCCTTGTCTGAGCAGTGAAGTCGCCAGATCACGAGGTAAGGCCTCACCTCCGATCACCACCTTTCGCAAGTTCTTGTTACTCCAGCCAGCTTCCAGAAGCATCCGGAACGTGGACGGGGTCGCTTGCAGGATGGTGATCTGATGTCGGTTGAGAAGGTCTATGAGCGCTTGACCGTCTGAAGCCTCTTCTTTAGTCGCAATCACGAGTAGCATGTCAGTGATCAGCGGCAGAAAAATCTCAATGATCGAAATGTCGAAAGAAATGGTAGTGACAGCCAGCAGTCTGTCCTCCTTCGACGGTGAGTGTAATCGCTTCATGGACAAAAGGACATTCGTCAGGGATTCATGCTTGATCTGCACTCCTTTGGGCTTACCAGTCGAGCCGGAAGTGTAAATAACATAGACAGGATCGTCCTTGGTTGCTTGAAATGTTGGGGCATCGCTGCTAAAAGAAGCGATCGTCTCTGCCTCTGCATCTACACAAATCAATTTCACCTGTAATGCAGAAAGGCCTTGAATTAGCAGTTGTTCGGTCAAGACGATGGGCATGCCCGACTGTTCCACCATGTAGGCGATTCGGTCAATCGGATAACTTGGATCGATTGGTACAAAAGCACCGCCCGCTTTTAAAATACCGAGAAGCCCAACTACCATGTCGAGTGAGCGATTTATGCAGAGCCCCACTAACACACCAGGGCCAACTCCGTGTTGCTTGAGATAATGAGCCACCTGATTCGCCCGCTTGTCCAGCTCGCGCATGGTAAGAGAACCATCTCGTCCGACTACCTTTAATTCGTGTGGAGCTTTTTCTACATGTGCCGCGAACAACTCGGGTAAGCACACAGAAAGGTCGTCGTCCGTTTCCGTGTTCCTCCACGCTTCTAATTGCACCGCTTCTTCTTTCGTCAAGAGGCTGTACTCGGACAGCTTCTTGTCGGGTTCATGGACGATTTGTTCAAGGAGATAACGGTACTGGTGGACAAGTCGTTGGATCGTCTGCTGGTCAAACAGGTCGGTGTTGTATTCAACCATGCAAAGCCAGCCATCCGGTCGCTGGTCCACGTTTATTGTCAAATCAAACTTAGCGGTCTTGTTGTCGATCTCGATGGGAGTAATTCGCAATCCCAATTTTTCCACTGTCAAATCAGTCAGATTGTTTGACTTGGTCTGCGCATGTGGTTCGTTCAGGATAAACATGGTCTGGAAAAAAGGAGAGTGGCTCAAATTGCGATTAGGCTGTAGTACTTCGACCAATTTCTCAAACGGAAGATCCTGATGCTCATAGGCACCTAGCGCAGTAAGACGCACACGCTGAAGAAACTCGCGGAATGTTGGATTGCCTGTCAAGTCGGTACGGAGAACAAGTGTGTTTACGAAGACTCCGATTAGCCCCTCGGTCTCGACGCGTGGCCGGTTAGCAACGGGAGAGCCAACGAGTATGTCCTCAAGCCCTGTGTAGCGGCTAAGAAGCAGCTTGTAAGCTGCCAGAAACGTCATGAACAAAGTCACGTTCTCCTTCCGGCTCAGCCGCTTGAGGTTCTCCATCAACCGTTCATCCAATGGCATCCAGTAACGGGCTCCATTGAACGTCTGCATCTTAGGGCGGGGTCTATCCGTTGGGATCTCTAGCACAGGAAGTTCCCCGCTAAGGCGCTCCTTCCAGTATGCAATCTGTTTTTCCAATTCAGTTCCTTGAAACTGTTCTCGTTGCCATATGGCGAAATCAGGATACTGAATTGGCAGCTCCGGTAGAGGTGACGGCCGCCCCGTGCAGAATGATTCGTACAAGGCGGTCATCTCTCGAACCAACACTCCGACAGACCAACCGTCTGAAACAATGTGATGCATGTTCAAAAGTAGAAGATGATCCTCGGGATTAAGCCTGATCAATGAAACTCGAATCAGTGGCCCCTTCGAGAGATCAAACGGTTTCTTCACATCCTCTTCCGATAAGCGGATGGCTTCCTGCAAACGCTTCTCTACCGGCAACATCTGCAAGTCTATGACTGGTAAATGCACATAGACACGTGGTTCTATTTTCTGCACCGGCTGTCCGTCGACGATCCTATAGCTCGAGCGCAGTATTTCATGGCGCTCGACGATCGCGTTGAAGCTTTTTTCCATCGCCTCGCTCTGAATTGGGCCCGTCAGCCGCAACGCGGCAAAAGTGTTATACCAGCTAGACTCCGGCTCTAGTTCGTTCAAAAACCACAATCTCTGTTGAGCATACGATAGCGGGAGATATACGTTTTGTCCCGCTCTTCGTGGAATAATGGCTGTCGATATTGACTGTCCGGTTCTCTTGCCATGCAACCGCAAAGCAAGAAGCTTTCTTTGTTCATCAGAAAGCGTTGAAATCCGACTAGAACGCTCATTCATATTCGGATAGAACCTCCTTACCGGTTGCAGATCCTTCTAAGTTCGCTCACCAATTCCAAACTTTTTAGTACGCTGTCGACATCGAGGCCGAAGTCCAGCAGGCAAGCGCATTCATTTATGCCGATACATTTGAGACGGGTGACCATCTTTTCGCATGCTTCCAGTGTTCCAAGCAAGGATGAATGGTTGATATAACGCTCAAATGCAAAGCTGAGAATCGAATCCTCATCTTGCCTGGTAAAGCGGTCGACGTCAATTTGAATTGATCTGCCCCTCGCCATGCTGACATGAAGATCTAAATTGGTGCGAAGATAGTTGAAGATTGGCTGCTTAACCTTTTGATTGACAAATTCGAAGTCTGTGCCAATAAATGTATGAATCATCAAGGAGACCTTTCGAGAGTCTGGGTCAAAGCCGTTCTCTTCAAGGGTCTTGCGATAAACTCGAATTTTATCGCCTAGTTCTTCCGGTGTCTGATTGATGAGAGAGGTAAGAATGTTCAGACCGTTTTCACCAGCCTTAATGAAGGTTTCTATATTTCCTGACGAACTAAGCCAAATTGGGAGCTCCTTCCGCACCGGGCGCGGAAACGTCTTTATCGAGATCTCATTGCCTCCTCCCCCTTGTATATTCAAAGATTCACCAGCCCATAGCTTCTTGATCGTTTCCAAATGGCGGTACATGACTTTCTTTCGATCCGGGTAGTTTTCCGGAATCAAGGCGAAGTCGTCAGGATGCCATCCAGAAGCTAGTGCGATGCCTACTCGTCCATTGGAGAGGTTGTCAACAACTGACCAATCTTCAACCACTCGGATCGGATTGTGCAAAGGAAGGACCACGCTGCCAGCTCGTATTTCCAGATTTTTTGTGGCCATTGACAGGGCCGCGCCCAATACAGCTGGGTTCGGGTACAGACCTCCGAACGCATGAAAATGGCGTTCGGGGGTCCATACGGCAGTAAATCCTTGGGTATCGGCATACTTGGCACACTCCATCAACAGGTGGTACCGGTTGTTCGCGTCGCTGCTAGCGTCGTCTGCGAAGAAGAAAATACTAAATTCCATCGGTCTCAACGCTGCTTCCTGTTCGGTGAGAAACGCTCTGTCCCCATCGGTTCGAGCCCCTTCTTGTTTCCCTTTAATAATCTCCGTTGCACGTTTGGAATGCACAACCGGCTCAAGTTCCCTGCCTTTGATACGTTTTTCCAGCAATCGTCGCTGTTCTGGCGTCAGAGTGGACATACGGGAAGTCAAGTCATTCATCCAACCGCCCCCTCGTCCTGCAGTATGGCAGCGATTTCTTCGTCCGACAGGGCCTCCACTTGATTAAGTATCAGTTCAAAGATCAATTCCGACATCTGTTCCACAGTGGGTCGATCGAACAGTGCCTGTAGCGGCAGATCAACTTGAAACGCTTCCCGCATACGGGAGATCAACTGTGCGGCCAAGAGGGAGTGTCCACCTAGGTCGATGAAATTGTCTTTCACCCCGATCTTCTCGATGCCCAGTACCTCCTGCCAGATCGACGCTACGGTCTCCTCCACCTCATTTCGTGGCGCGACATAGGTGCTTTCTTCCAGTTGGCGGGAATAAACTCGGTTAGAACTGCTCTCCTTGTCGATAGCAATCTCGGTGTAGAAAGCATGCTTATCAATAGTCGTTGCCAGGTCTTTTGTCGATACAACCACTTGCGGCATCAAATTACGCAATGCGATCTCCATCACCTTGACGCCTTCTTCTCCCTTGATGCCATACCGATTGCGCAACTCCTTGATCTGCGCCTGAATCTCCGGCATCGACGCCATCGCTGCTTCTTGCCATGAATCAATCTGCCATGAATCCCAGTCTATCGCCATAACCGGCATACCGTGGCGGGCATGGCTCATGTGTGCGAACGCATCAAGGAACGCATTGGCCGCCGTATAGTCAACCTGGCCTAGACCGCCTGTGATCGAAAGGATCGACGAGAAGAGGATGAAGAAGTCAAGGTTCCTCATATCGAGCAGTTCGTTTAATAAGAGGGTGCCGTTTACCTTCGGAGCCAGCACCCCTTGGGCGACTTCCGGCGTTTTCAGCGCCAAAAGGCCTCCGCCCGGCACACCTGCGGCATGGAAAACACCGTTCACCTTCCCGAAGCGCTGCTCCACCTGCTCAAGGGCTCGCTTGAGGGTGACTCGGTCGGTCACGTTGGCTGTGACCACCTGCACCTCTGACCCCAGCTCTTCCAACGCAAGCACTGACTGAATCTTCTTTGTCAGGTCTTCATCAACATTTGGCTCGTTTAACAACGCATGCCATGTCTCCCGGGGCGGCAAACCGCTTCGACTGAGAAGTACTAAGTTGGCCTGAACTGTGCGTGCTAGATACTCGGCGAACAAGAGGCCGATACCTCCCAAACCGCCCGTGATCAGATAAGTACCTTTTTTACGTAATGGCAGATCCCCATCATTTCCGTCCATCGGAAACGGTTCGAAGGATTGCAGCCAACGGTTCGTTCCACGGTAAGCGACCACCCGGTCATTGATTGGAACGGTCAATTCGGTCACCAGGTTTTGAATCCATCGCTCCTCCGATCCGTCACTTATGTTGTCTGGTATTTCCATATCAAGTACACGGCACTTCAGGTTACGGATTTCCTGATGAATGACCTTGGCCGGTCCGATCAGAAGTGCTTTCTCCGGTACAAGACGCTCAGAGCCTGTGATGTCAAAGAGTGCATCAGTCAGGATGGAGATTTCGATATTATCGGAAATGCCCGCATTGCCGATTGCCTGAGCGAGGTATAGCAGGCTGTTAAACCCCAACTCCTGCCCGACTCCTAGGCTGTCTATTTCTGGAGGCACCATGAATGTCCACATGTGCACAATAGCCTCGGGAAGCTGCCCCTGCTCTGACAAATATTTGATCAGACGATAGTAGTGGTTGTAACTCTTCGGGTTCATCACATACGTGCATTCATCTATTTGCGCGAACTCCTCCCCCGGAATGACGGTCAGGACCCGGTATCCGTCCCCCGTTAAGCGCTCGGCTAGGAGTCTGGTGACGTGACGCTCGTCACCGAACAGAAGGAAGAGTTTCAAATCAGTCCTCGTTGTTACTTTTAATGGCAGTGCCCGCTTCCATACTGGACGGTAAAACCAATCTTTAATGTTGGCTTTTTTGCCTTTCTCCACCTTCACGTACTCGTTATTCGGATTGACATCAATCCAATAACGCTGGCGCTCGAATGGATACGTTGGCAAGGGAACACGGTGGCGCTTCTCGTGTCCATAGAACCCTTTCCAGGAGATAGACGTACCGGCAACCCACAAGCTACCAACTGCCTTGAACAAGTACTGGTAATCAGATACATTGGCAGTTGGCGGACGAAGGGTTGAAAGGATGATACGTCCCCGTTCGGCTGATCGTTTTGCGATCTTTGTTAGTGTCTCCCCGGGTCCTATTTCAAGCAGGACGTAATCTCCGCTTCGAAGCAGAACTTGGAGACCATCCCCAAAACGCACGGTGGTTCGGAGGTGCTTCGCATAATACAGCGGATCAATGGCCTGCTCCTCAGTAATCCATGTGCCGGTCACATTGGAAATATATGGAATGTCTGGCTTGTTCAACTGGATTTTGCCTACCTCAGAAGCGAACTCTTCTAAGATTGCATCCATCATTGAAGAGTGGAAAGCGTGCGACGTGTGAAGTCGTGAGACGTAACGGCCTTGTGCTGTAAGACGAGTGGCCAACGCTTCTACGGCTTCGGTCGATCCGGACACTACACAAAGCTGCGGTCCGTTGACAGCGGCGATATCCACCCCAGATCCTTCCAGTTCAACGGTTAGTTCCGTTTCTGAAAGACCGACCACTAACATTGAACCGGACTCCATTTTCTGCATCAAGCGACCCCGCGTCGTAATCAGGGTAAGGCCGTCCTCCAACGAGAACACGCCCGCCAAACAGGCAGCCACAAACTCGCCAACACTATGCCCGATCATGGCACTCGGCTCAATGCCCCATTCCCGGAAGAGCTTCGCCAGCGCGTACTCGGTGACAAACAGGGCCGGCTGGGCAATCACCGTCTCTGTTAGACGGTGGGTCGATTCTTGTTCCTGACCTGGGTGTGGATACAACACATCCCGTAAGTCAAAGTCTAGCAATGGTTTCAAGTATTCACTGCAATAATCCACCACCTCACGGAAGACTGGTTCCGATTCATAGAGTTCTTTTGCCATGTTTACATACTGCGAACCCTGTCCTGAAAACATGAATACGACCGGACGATTCCTCCGTTCAACCATACCATCCTGAACATGGAGGGGCTCGAGCGCCTCCAGCATCTCGGCCGTATGAACAGCATCGCGTGCCACTACGAAGCGGCGGTGCGTGAACGAACGGCGGCCGACCGCCGTAGTATACGCTACGTCAGCAAGGTTGATAACCGGGCTCGTTTTCAAGTGCCGAACTAGGTTGTCCGTAGCTTCACCGAGCGCCGAACCCGTCTTGGCCGAGAGTAATATCAACTGATACGGGCGCTTGGAAGGTTCAGATGAACGCACTGGAGCTTCCTCTACGATTACGTGAGCGTTAGTCCCCCCCATGCCAAAAGAAGAAACACCTGCTCGGCGAACCCCAGCCTTCGGTTCCCACGGAATCAGACGAGTGTTAACTTCGAACGGAGTGTTTGAGAATTGGATCTGCGGATTTGGTTTCTGGAAGTTCAGCGAGGCCGGAATCTGTTTGTGCTTTAGAGCCATCACTGTCTTGATTAAGCCAGTGACACCAGCGGCCGTGTCGAGGTGACCGATGTTTGTTTTCACAGAGCCTATTTTGATTATACCCGCAGTACGGCCGAACACTTCCTGGAGTGCCTCGATCTCGATAGGGTCGCCGAGGGCAGTTCCTGTACCGTGAGTTTCAATATAGCTAATCGACTCCTTGTCGATACCGGCGACACTTAGAGCATCGGCAATCACCTTGGCCTGACCTTCTACACTGGGGGCCGTGAAACCAACTTTTACGGAACCATCATTGTTAATGGCGGATCCTTTTATAACCGCATGAATGTAGTCCCCATCCTCCAGCGCGTGCTTTAAGCGCTTCAACACTACCAACCCCATGCCGTTGCCAAAGACCGTTCCATTGGCTTTCTCATCAAACGCACGGCAATGACCATCGGGCGAGAGAATGCTGCCTTCATCGTAAAGATAACCACCACGGTGCGGGACACGAACGGAGACGCCACCGGCTAGAGCAATGTCCGTATCGTAGTTCAGCAAACTTTGGCAGGCCATGTGAACAGCCACCAGCGACGTGGAACACGCCGTCTGTACAGTGATGCTTGATCCTTTGAGATTTAGTTTGTAGGAAATGCGGGTGGCCAGATAATCTTTGTCGTTGGCCAAAGCTAGCTGCAGGCTACTGTTCGACTCCAGAACCTGCCGGTCGCCCAGAAGATTCAGCATGTAAGTGTTGAGACCAGCTCCTACATAGACTCCAATCAGACCTTGATACGTTTCGGGATCATACCCCGCATTCTCCAAAGCCTCCCAAGCGCCTTCGAGTAAAATTCGTTGCTGCGGATCGAGTATCTCTGCTTCACGTGGGGAGAATCCGAAAAAGGATGCGTCAAATCGATCAACATCCCCCAAAAGCGCACCTGCTTTTACAAACTTAGGATTCGACAAAAGTTCCTTCGCCACCCCTGCATTCAGAAGCTCGTCGTCGGTAAAAAAGGTTATCGATTCTACACTGTTCTTGAGATTATCCCAAAACTGATCGATATTTTTTGCTCCCGGAAACCGTCCCGACATCCCAATAATCGCGATTTCCAAATCGTCCACGATGCCAACGTCGCGGTGACTCATCTTTCTTCCCCTTTCTCCCCTCTGGGTAAAAAAACCCTACATCCGCAATGAAGACACGTCTGTGGGGCGAATCTGAAAATCAAAGTAATATTTCTGTCTCTTGGAAGTGCATTGAACTATTCTCGACGCCTACCCCCACGTCCTCTGGATTCACGACGCTTCTTGGCCCTCTCTTGGGTTTCAGCATCATCAATCATGGACGAAATGTCGTATTTCATCTTTGTAATAGACTCAGCCAAGAGATGAATCGACGGATGTCTAAACAAGTGAACTAGCGGGAAGGTACTCCCGATCAGGGTCTGCAGACGACGGTGAGTCCTCACCATTGTCAAGGAATTGGCCCCAAGATCGAAAAAGTTGTCGTGGATCCCTACCCTCTCCAGACCGAGCTCTTGCTGAAGTATTACTGCGATTTGCTTCTCAAGCTCCGACTCCGGGGGGACATAGCCAACATGTTTGTTATGACCATCTAGATCGTCTGGTTCTGGAAGAGCCTTTATATCGACCTTGCCATTTGCGGTAAGCGGAAGAACTTCAAGGTACAGGAAGAAAGTTGGAATCATGTACCCTGGCAGTTTCTTCTCAAGAAAACCTCTCAGCTCCGCAGTCAGTTGATTGGTCTTCATGTCACTGAGGGTAACACCCTGCTCTTGTTCTTTAGCAGTGATCCCTCCAGCCATGCTGTGCAGGAGAACGTGGGACTCCTCCAGATCGAAAAGCTCACGGACTTGGTCAAAGTCGAACTGGCCAATCTGACAGAAGCCGATGTTATGCTGACGTGCCGTGTCTTCCATCAATTGCGTCATCAGTCCCGCTTCCAGCAGCGAGAAATCTCGCGCCAAACGTCCGTAGAGTGGCTCAATTGCCTTCATTCGACCAATGAAGTATACGGTGAAGGCCGCATCTTTCAACCATCCACGGTTGGCTGGTGCATGAACGTTCACATCGATAACCGCGTTTGCGTTCAGAAGTACCAGGGAATGATCAACCGGATCGTAGTAGTAGGTTCCCCCAGTGAGCCCCTGCACACGCCCTTCCGTGACGGACAAATAGGTCTGCACCGGATAGAGCGTACCTGCCGAAGCGTAAAGGTATTTCGGTTTGCCCTGAATTGTCGCTTGGCGTAAGCAGCCAAGAGATGCACTTAATTGTTCAAGCGTCACCGGGGCGGAGTCGAACTTGCGATGACTTACTCGGGTACGGAATCTCTCTTCATCGATCAGCCCACCGCCAAGTGAGATCCGCTTTACATCCGATGCGAACGTACGTAGGCCTAGTTGCTGCAATTTAATCTCCTCACGCTTAGCCAGATCCCGGTCAGCACCGGTCTCAAGATTTGCAACCGCTTCCTTGTTCGGAACCACATAGGCGACAAGCCTTTTCTGTCCTTGTGCGTTGTTGATCTCTTTAACGACAACGTTTCGTACCGCATCATGCTGGGACAGAGCCGCTTCAATCTCGCCCAGCTCGATTCGGTACCCTTGGATCTTGACTTGGAAGTCTTCGCGTCCCCAAAATTCGATGTTGCCATCCGGCAGGTATCGGCCAATGTCTCCCGTCTTGTACAAGCGCTCGCCCGTCACCGGGTGCCGGATGAAGCTTGCGTTTGTCTTTGCTTCGTCCTTCCAATAGCCCTTCGCCAGACCGATCCCTCCGATATACAGCTGTCCCGGCCCCCAGGTCGGACACGGCTCCAGCAGTTCGTTTAGCACATAGAAGCGCTGATTTTTCATCGGCTTTCCGTACGGAATGCTCGTCCACTCCGGATCTACTTCGCCGATCGGATAGAGAATTGACCAGATCGAAGCTTCTGTCGCCCCTCCAAGTGAGATGATTTCTACCGTGGGAATTAACTTGCGCAGGCGATCCGGCAGGGAAACCGGGATCCAGTCTCCCGAGAGCAGCACCAGGCGAAGGCCTTTCGGCAGAAGATCCGCTTGCCCATCCGCATAATCGACCAGCATCTCCATGAGCGCTGGTACGGAGTTCCAGATCGTCACCCCTTCGCGCTTCATGATCTCCGACCAATGCGACGGGTCTCGCAGCCCCTCCGGCTCCGGGAAGACGATCGTGCCGCCCGCCGCCAAGGTACCGAACAGGTCATAGACGGAGAGATCGAAGTTCAGCGCAGAGAGCGCGAACACCTTGTCCTCCGGTTTGACACCAAAGCGTTCGTTAATATCCAGAATCGTATTTACCGCCCCTCTGTGGTCGATCATGACTCCCTTTGGCTGACCGGTCGAACCGGAGGTGAAGATCACGTAGGCGAGATCATCCGGGCCTTGTACCACGTCCAACGGGGTGTCTTCATAATCCTGCAGGTCGGCATCTTCGACCGTGAAGACACGGACATGGGACGGCCACGCGATTTTATCCATCCAGCCGGTCTGTGTCAGTGCAATCTCGACTTCACCGTTTTCCAGTAGGTACAAGAGGCGTTCTTGTGGGAGATTCGGGTCAATGGGCAGGTAAGCCGCTCCCGCCTGCAGGATACCCAGTGCCGCCAGCACCTGCTCCCAGCCTTTCTCCATAACGATGGCGATCAGGCGATTCGGAACGGCTCCGGATTCTCGCAGTTTACGGGCAAGTTGATTGGTGCGTCGGAACAACTCCCCATAGGTCAGTGTCCGGTCTGAGGACACGACAGCGTGTTGGTCCGGACGCTGTGCAACCTGCTTAGCAAACAAGGTGTGCAGCTGGTTATCTGTAACAACACCTTCCGTTGCGTTGGCCAGTTTCTGCATCTCCACATCTTCTGCCGGGATCAGATCCAACGTCTGCTCTAGCCATGCCTTTTCATCCAGGGCTAGTCTATGAAGCAGTTTTTGATATGCATTGAACATTCCGTGAATATAGCCTTCCGGGAAAACGTATTCGAGAACGTCCCAACGGAAATGCAATGAGCCTTTCTCCTCGGAAACTTGGTGGTCAATCAACAGCTGCGGACTCTGAGTAATCGCTTCCACCAGATCGGCAGGGATCGGGTTATCGCCATATGCGTCCCGGGTATGCAGTGGGAGTACAGACGTGAATACGACCGGCATAAGGTTCCCGAGCGGGCTGCCATGCATGCGTGCGAGCTCCCGCATGATGTGAATTCCGCTGACATAGTTGTGATCTAGATCATCCATGAACTGCTTCTGAATTGACTTGGCCAACTCTTCGAAGTTACGCTTATCGCTGTCAACTCCCAGCAGGGTAAGCGAGGTAAAGTCCCCGACCAGATCTTTTGCTTGCGGGTGAAATGGCAGACAGTTATAAGTAGTAACATTTATCGTGAACTGTGGTTTCTTCGCCCAACGTCTTAGGACAGCCGAATAAGCTGCCAAAAGAACTCCGGAGGGGGTAACGCCAATACGGGCTGCTTGGGCTTTCAACTTCTTCCAAAGTCCTTCTTCAAGGGAGCCCTTGTAACGGACGAATTCCGGTTTGTCAATCGACTCCAATCCGCTAATCAACGGCATTTCTGGAGCGGGCGGCAGTGTCTTCAATCGCTCTGTCCAGTAACGCAGGGATTCTTTGTACTGCTCCGACTGGCGGAAGGACAGTTCACCGAGTACATAGTCACGGAATGAAACTTCCAACGGCGGAAGGTTTGCTTCCGGATTCGAATAAAATACACCTAATTCTCGGCTCAAAATACCTAAGGAGTCGGCATCGGTAATCAACAAATCGATCGACACGTGTAATACATACCTTGTTTCGTCTATCCGATTTGCTCGGATCTCAAACAGCGGCCATTGGTCGGTATGGAACACCTGGTGAGAGAGGGCCCTCCGGTCTTCCTCAATCTGATTCTGTATTTCCTCCTTATCCAGTCCGCGTAAATCTTTCACCTTGATTACGTAAGGCGGAACTGATTTGAGAATTTGCTGCTGCCCGTCCGGATGGACGATTGCCCGAAGCATATCATGACGATCGATGAGCCGTTGCACAGCCTTGTTCAGACGTTCTACATCAAGACCGTCCGATTCAAAGCGCATGTAGATATGGGCCGCAGAGTTCCCGAGCTCAAATACCTTATCACGGCCGACCAAGTATGCCTGCTGAATGTCGGTGAGAGGGAACTTCTCATATCGGTTCTCAAGGTCAGGTGATATAACCGGCATCGGATTATAAACCGCACCTTGACTGCGCAGCTCTTCAACCAGCACCGCAAGTTCTCTAACGGTTGGCGCTTCGAACAAAGCTCTTAACGGCAAATTAATCTGAAGCGAATCGCGAAGCAATGTGATCACTTGGGTCGCCAAGAGCGAATGGCCGCCTAGTTCGAAGAAGTTGTCGTTGATACCAACCCGCTCGCGCCCTAAAACGGAAGACCACGTCCCTGCAATTAGTTCTTCCACTTCGTTTCGCGGTGCCACAAATTCACTGACCAGATCCGGACGGTCTTGTGACGGTTTCGGAAGTGCACGGCGGTCGATCTTACCGTTCGCAGTCATCGGCAGTTCCTTTAATAGAACAAAAGCGGACGGGACCATGTAATCCGGGAGACGGTTTGCCAAATGTTGACGAAGGTCGCTAACCGTCAGCTCACCTGTCGAAACCACATACGCGACCAGACGCTTGTCGCCGGGCACATCTTCCCTCATAACCACTACCGATTCTCTGACTGACCCGTGCTGGCTGAGTGCTGATTGAATCTCACCCAACTCAATGCGGTATCCCCGGATCTTTACTTGATCGTCAATTCTACCGACATACTCCAGATCACCGTTCGGCAAGTAACGGGCTAAGTCGCCCGATTTATATAAGTGCTCGCTGGCATCGTGGTGGAAAGGATTCCGTACGAAACGCTTTCGTGTCAGTTCTTCCTGATTAAGATAGCCACGAGCTAATCCGGCACCGCTAACGTATATCTCACCTGGAACCCCAACCGGTACCGGATTCAGTTGGGCGTCGAGCAAGTACACCTTAAGGTCCGGAATTGGTAGGCCAATCACACTGCCGGGCGCATCCAAGTCAGCTCTGGTGAGCGGACGAAAGGTAACGTGTACAGTGGTCTCGGTGATCCCATACATATTGATGAGGTGGGGCTGCTGATCGCCGTGACGGTCAAACCATGGCGCAAGACTCGGGATATCTAGAGCTTCCCCACCGAAGATCACGTAACGAAGTGACAGGTCAGAAGACGGTTCACGTCCCTCTTCGACATTCATCAGTTGGCGGAATGCCGAAGGTGTCTGGTTGAGTACCGTGACCTTCTCCTCGACCAGCAGTTCGTAGAACGCTTCAGGAGAGCGAGCGACAAAAAGTGGAACCACCACCGCTTTGCCTCCGTAGAGTAAAGCCCCCCAGATTTCCCAAACAGAGAAGTCGAACGCGTAGGAATGGAACACCGTCCATACATCGTTCTCATTAAAATTGAACCAGTGATTTGTTGAAGAGAAGAGACGAAGAACGTTTCGATGAGTGGTCAAAACCCCTTTCGGTTGCCCGGTTGAACCGGAGGTATAGATGATGTACGCCAAATTGTCCGCATTCGCCACCGGTATCGGATTGATATCTGGCATTTTGGCGATTTCATCCGCCTGAACATCCAAGCATACCGTTTGAGCCAAATGTTCCGGCAAATTGTCGAGCATGTTACTTTTCGTTACTAAAACAGTGGGAGCACAGTCTTGTAGAATATACGCCAGACGCTCTTTTGGATTGGACGTATCAAGCGGAACGTACGCACCGCCAGCCTTCTGGATACCCAGGATACTTACGATCATGTCAAGGGATCGGTCGACACAAAGACCCACCAGGGATTCGGGCCCGACTCCGAGACCACGCAAATAGTGGGCTAGTTGGTTCGCTCGACGGTTGAGTTCCGTATAGGTAAGCGTGTTACCCTCATAGGAGACGGCCGTATTATTCGGATGTTTAGCCACCTGTTCTTCGAACATTCGGACTAGTGTCTGATTATCTTCAATTACCTCAGCCTTTGTCTCGTGATTGTTCCACTCCATCCACATCTTCCGTCGCTCGGCTTCAGTCAGCAGATCCGCTTCCTCATAGCGAGCATCCGGGTCGGTTGCCATCGCAGTAAGAACGTTGAGGTAGTACTGGCCTATCAAATTGATCTGATCCCGCTCCAACACATTGGTATCACACTTGAGCTTCAGGTGTACTCGGTTGGTGAATGGATCGAGGAAAAAATTCGAAGCTAATGGGAAACTAGTTTCTTCGTATAAGTAATTGCTCAGGACTTCTACACCCGGCAGCTCTTGCAGACCGTGGTAGACATGGTAGTGCGTGAAGTAGAACAACGTTTCAGAGAGAAGCCGGCCACCGTGGTTCCGTTTGATTTCAGCTATTGGGTAACGTCTGTAAGGGAGCATTTCACGCTCGGTTTCAAACGCCTGAAGAGCCAGTTCTTTCCATGTGCCTCCCTCCAGATTCATGCGAAAAGGTAGCGAATTAATGAATAGGCCAAGTACCCGTTCACCATCTGGACTCTCTGGACGGCCCGCTGAAACTACACAGGTCAGAAGGTCCGTCTGGTTGCTGAGCAAGTTGAGTACTCGCATGTGTGCTGCCAGCAAGACGTTCTTAAGCGGCACCGCCAATGTAACGGCTAGCTTCTTAATCCCTTCCGATATCTCGTGTGGTATTGGAACTTCCAAAACGTAAATTACCCGTTTACATGGATCCAACAGATTCCCCTCATTGACTTTCTTCCAGCGAGGTAGCTTCATCAGGCTCATGTTCTGAAGCTTCTCGTCCCAATACTGACGACACTCTTCCATTGCGAGCCGTTCCAACTCCACGAAGTCGCGGAATAAGGTTCCGAGCACATCCGCCTGCGGCTTTTCGCCCGCCACAAGCTTCAGATAGTACCGGAACATCTCCATCAGCATCGTGGCTTCGCTCCAACCATCGAGAATTGCGTGGTGGAAGCTGACGGTAAACTGGAAGGAGTCTTCTGAACGACGGTGAACATGGAAGCGCAGCAAGGGGAGCTGGCGCCAATCGAAACCGCGTCCTTTTTCCTCCTCTAGCCAATTCGCCACATAGGTCTCCTGCTCTTCGAAGGAAAGATGGGTGATGTCATCCACCATCAGATCGGTAACTCCCTTTTCATGTACGAGCTGCAGGGGCCTGGAGAAGGTAGTGAGATCATAGGAAGTACGGAGTGTTGCATGTCGGTTTACTACGAAGTCTATCGCTTCCCGCAGAAGTTCCGGATGAAACGGTGCCTTTATGTGCAACGATGTAATGTCGTGATAAATAGGCGTGTCCGGACTAAACTCCGAGTGAAAAATCATCCCCTCTTGCAGTAAGGTGAGCGGATACGCATCGATGATGCCATTCGGTATCTTGCGGCGGTCGATCTCAGTCAACATTCCGAATGGTTCCCGGTTCTTAGGTTTTGACGTTTCATATTCGATCGTTCGCAAATGGTGCATCAAGGAACGAATCGTCGGAAACCTGAACATGTCTTCCACCGAGAATTTGATTCCGCGCTCTTGGGCTCGTGCCACCACTTGGATGGAGCGGATGGAGTCGCCACCGAGCGCAAAGTAGTTATCATCGATGCCGACTTGATCTACACCTAGGACTTGTGCCCAAATGCCTGAGAGAATTTCCTCCTCTTCGGATCGGGACGCGATGAACACTTCGCCCGTATCCAATCGAATCTGATCAGGATTCGGCAAGGCTTTTTTGTCCACCTTACCATTTGAAGTTAGAGGCAGTTTTTCCAGGCTGACGAAAGCTGACGGCAACATGTAGCTTGGGAGCTGGCTACCGAGGAAGTCTCGAAGTTCCTTGACGCTCAATTTAGTCTTCCCTTTGGTGACGACGTAAGCAACCAGACGCTTTTCTCCCGGCACGTCTTCACATGCAACTACCACGCTCTCCCTCACCAGCGGATGCTTGTCAAGAAGCTTTGTGATCTCGATTGGCTCAATACGGTAGCCGCGAATCTTGACTTGATCGTCCAGGCGACCGATGTATTCGATAGTTCCGTCTGGGAGATATCTGGCCAAGTCACCAGTTTTATACAGCCTATCTCCAGCAAAGAAGGGGTTTTCGAGGAAGCGTTCCGCAGTCAACGCCGGTTGGTTAAGATAACCCCGTGCAACACCTGCACCGCCGATAAAAATCTCACCCGGTGAACCGACGGGAACCGGCTTCTTGTTCTCATCGAGGATGTAAATGCGAGCGCCTGCGATGGGACGACCGATCGGGACTGTACCTTCCAAAACCGCAGTCGATGGGATCTCATAAACAATGCAGCCAACTACCGCTTCGGTGGGGCCGTACTCGTTGTACAACACCGTTTCTGGAGCATGCTTCCGCCAGAACTCCACATCCGAAGCTAATAATGCTTCCCCTCCAATGATCATTTTGCGGAACATACCTCTTACTTCAGTTGGGTCGAGCTTCTGGCTGAGTACTTTCAAGTGTGCCGGAGTAAGCTTAATGAAGCTGAACTTTCGATGTTCGCGCAGTACTGTCACCAAACCGTCCAGTGAGTTGTCCTGCGGGACAAGTACGACTTTGTTGCCCGCGAGCAGAGGTACGAACAGCGAGGTGACCGTCAAATCGAATGCGATCGAGGAGTGCAACGGGGCCCCTTCACCCTTTTCTGCTTCATAAGCCTGAATAGCCCATTCAAGGTAGTTGGTCAAACCTCCATGGTGGATCAATGTACCTTTTGGTCGACCGGTTGATCCAGAGGTATAGATAATGTACGCGAGATCCTCGCTCGTCACTATCACATCAGGATTTTGATCGTTCTCCTTGATTAATGCTTCCACCTCATCCAAAAAGAGCATCTCCGGCGCATGATCAGAAAGTTGGTCTGCTAAGTGTTTTTGGGTAAGCAAAACCGTCGCCAGGGAATCTTCGAGCATGTACTGGATACGCTCTTTAGGATAGGAAGGATCAACCGGAACATACGCTCCTCCCGCCTTCAATACCCCGAGAATCCCAACCACCAGATCCAAAGAAGGTTCAACGCAAATAGCCACTCTAACGTCTGCTCCGACGCCCATCTTTATCAGTCGATGTGCCAGTTCATTTGCACGTATGTTCAAATCCATAAAGGTCAGCTGTTGGTCTTGGTACAAGACCGCTACCCGCTCCGGCGTTTTAAGAACTTGCTCTTCAAACTTTTTATGTACAGGCTGGCCAGTAAGGGGAGCTTCAGTCATGCTCCATTCCACCAGGATCTGATGTTTCTTGAATTCATCCAAAAGGTCGAACTCTACTGCAGGATCATCCAGCCTCATCACGGCCTGGCGAAGAAACTCATTAAAGTAAGAAGCAAGATCACGAATGTCGTCTATCCGGTACAAACTACTGTCGAAGCGGAGTTCTAGATTTAGCTCTCCCCTCCTCTGCAGGCAACTCAAACGAAGATCGAAACGGTCAATCGAGCTGTTTAGGGCGAGTATCGTGAACTCCAGATCCCCTTCGTTTTTGATCTGCACTTCAGTGTTCAAATAGTCAAATCCGAACTGAAGTCGCTCGCAGCGCTCTGATTCTTCAACTGATTGGCTCCACTCTTCAATCCAGAAGGTTCCTTGCCATTCTCGGGCATGTTCCACGCGTTGGCTGAGACGATGAAGGATCGAGCGAAACGTTTCTGTCCCCACAACACCTCCTCGAATCGGGAGATACTTCCCATAGAGTCCCAAAGCCCCTTCCAGTTCCTTAAACGCCCGGCCGTCCACACCGAAACCGATTACCAATTCTGACTGATTAGTAAGTCTGGAAAGGACCGATTGCCACCCTGCGAATAGCACCACCTCTGGTGTAACAGAAGCTTCTTCAGCCAATTCTTCCACCTTGGATACGAGTTCGGAGGAAAGTGTCCAGGAGAATGTTTCCTCACCCGCCGAAATCTCCGTGTCCGTTCGTCCTTTTGCGAAAGGAAGCGAGGCTTGCGGCAGTGGAAGGAGCCCTAGCCGATTCCAATGTTGTTTTTCCTCATCCTCCATTTCAGAGAGAATTTCATTCTGCCATTCAGCATACTGGCCGTATTGAACAATTTCCGATTCTTCTTCGCGGCCGGTCAAGCAAGCCGAATAGAGAGAGCCCAAGGTTTCAGCTAAGGTTTTTAGGGTCCACGTATCGGTATAGTACGATACTGTGGTTAGCACTAGAACCGCTTCCCGCTCTTCCAATAGGGCCAAAGTTGCTCGGAGAAGCGTATCTCCTTCCTTAAAGGAGATTGACTTTTCGATATCCAACAAGTCCTCAATTTCTTTACGTTGTTGTTCTTTCCTCAAGGCTCGAAGGTCAAGAACATTCCAGTAAAAGAGATTATCATTCCTTACCACTTGGACAGGTACCAACAGTTCCTCATAGGTCTTCAAATCGGTACGAAAGATTTCATGATCATTCACAAGCCTTACAAGGGCACTTTGTAAAGCCTCCTTGCTCAATTCGCCTACCAAACGGACGACAAGGTAGTTTGTACCTACAAAACCCATATTTTGTAGGTTCCACACACGTTTTTGCTGTGGGGACAAACGATAACCTTCTATTACTTCGTACTGCAATTACAATACCTCCTCAATAAAATTCAATATTTCATAGCACAAATTCCGCAGGAGCGAAATAAAGTGCTAACTTGATTAGTAGGAGAACTGGAAAAGTATTCGTTTAGAATTTTATTTTAAAAATTCGAACTATTCTTTCTGTTTAAACCAATTATTATAATTTTTTCATAAATTACATAAAATAGGTTTCCTAGGCACAATAAAAAAATCGTATGGACATACCTTCTCATTTTCTATGGTCAGTTACAAAGAATTGTTACCTAATCATGTATTTACTTTAGGCTGGTTTGTTCATCGGGGGGAAATTAGTACAAAGAGGCATTCATCATCGGAACGATCATTGTGCTGAAAAAATATTTTCAATGGATGCGGTCGTGATTTCTGTTCAATGCGGAGACAAAGGGGCAAATTGTTTCCAAAATTGACATTGGGTCAACACCGCTATGCTGCCACGCTAAAGCTTTGGTCTCTGGGATTTTGCAGTGAAACGGGACCAAGACTTCAACAGGTATAAAATATAAGTACATTGTAACCATTTGCAACAGATATTTATAGTTAAAATTTCTGTAGGTGGCTAGTGGTGTTTTCGACCAGAAGCTGCTTTCTATGTACACATCAGAACTAAATATTGTGGGAAATTCAAAACGACAAGAAGTAATGAGGGCAGATCTTGCTATAACTTTGAATTTCCCATCATCACCATAATTATGCAACTTTTTATAAAAATGTGTCAATAGCAAATCGTAAATCTAAGTCTATTATTAACAATCCTGAGAACGGCTGAATCCACTAACATTGAAGTTGGGGAGTTTGTGCATCTAAAAAAACAGAGGTTTGGATGAGTGGAAGCGAAGGAGAGGTAACACAGAGGGAATGGCAATCGAATTGCGGACGATATGTAGAAGATCACATGTCAATGAAAGCGTTATATGTACAGTTAAGCTTCCTGCCGAACAGTTCGCGTTCAGGTTTAGAAGACACTGGTCGCGCTGGCAATGGGTTTCGTCATGGCAACGCTTGACGTGACCCGTGACCGGGGGAATGTGGCGGTTGCCAACATGCAGGCCAACCTCGGGATCATTCTTGCCGGCTTGATGTGGGTCGTGGACAGCTGAATACTCACCTTTGCCTCTCTACTGCTCGCGAGAGGATCCCTGGCCAATCGCTACGGGGCCAAGATGGTGTACGTGGTGGGAATGACGCTGTTTGTGGCGGCGTCCCTGTGTGCGCCTCGGCGCTCTAGTGTCGATTTTCGGAGTCTCCATCTCCCCAAAAACAAATCAATTATCGTCAAACTGGTCAGTCAACCCTCGCACCGTCAGACTCGATTTCTTCGCGATTGTCGAAAATCAAGCTGTTGATCGTTTGCTTAGGAACTATTACTCGGCTATGAGTTCCGTTCGGCCAGACAGTCACTTCACATTCGTGTTGAATTCTTTACTACCGCAATCTCTGCACCATTCTCATCCCACCACCCCGCGATCCAGCGCCCGATACCGGATCGGCTTCCGCCACATGGGCGGCCTCGATCTGCTCTGCTCCGCTCCCGCCAGGTCGGCGATGGTGCGGGCCACCTTGACGATCCGGTTGTAGGCGTGGGCACTCAGGCCGAGTGTTTCAAAGGCGAGCTGCAGCAGCTTCCGCCCCTCTCTGTCCAGGCCGGCATACCGGCGCAGCTCCTCTCCGTTCATTGGGGAGCCCCAGGGCGGTGCCGGTAACGCTCGCATTGAATGGCCCTCGCCGCTTCTACTCTGCAGCGGATCTCTTCGGACGATTCCGCCTGCGGCCGCTCCTGCAGCAGCGTTACCGGCACCCGAGGAACTTCCAGATGCAGGTCGATCCTGTCAAGCAGCGGGCCGGACAATTTCGACCGATACTTTTGAATCTGCTGCGGCGTGCAGGTGCATTCGCGCTGGTCGCGGGAGCCGTAAAAGCCGCAGGGACACGCGTGAAGATAACAACCTAGAAATTTCGATTCACAAGGAAACATCTCTGTCACCTGCATTGCCAGAAGATGATACACCCGGTGGACGCATTAGACGTGCTCGCTTACCGAAAAACATGTTGCTTGTCGATCTAGCTGCTGCAACCGGTCTCAGTGTCCGATCTCTTCGTCTGGCCGAACAAAACAAGTCAACAGTAAGCCCGCCTAATCTCAGAAGGTTATCTGAAGCATTGGGAGTGTCAATCGCTTACCTTGGTTGTTTTGAGAACCTTCCGGAACAAACATTAGGCCAGCGAATTAAAAAGGCTCGTCTGTATCATGGATATAACAAAAGAGAATTTGGAGAAATTCTTGGAGTGAGCCGGCGTATGATAGTAGGATGGGAAAAAGATGAGTACCGGCCTTCCGAAAAATATATGGAGCGTCTTGATACATTCTTAGCTATTTTGCATTAACATCAAGGCCCTCCTCGGTCGAGAAGGGCCTTGATGCTTTGTTCGACGCTTCACGCTGAAAAATTGCAGGGAAAGTTATAGAGTTTCTTCCCGCAAATCCCTTCAGCAGTCCCCCATCACAATTCCCGCGTGGGTTGTTGGTCTGGTTCACCATTCTCCAACTGCCCAGGCAAGCTACTGCCTGACGATATATCCGTCAATCTTCCTGCTTCTGTTTGAAATAAAAACGCAGTAAATCAAAGGTTCGCTCCAGCGCCTGTACAAATTCATCCCGATTTTGAAACAAGAAATGAATGGTTCTGATATCGACTGGCAATATGTCTCTGTGTTCCACTAAAAAATCCTGTAAGGACTTTTTCCCTGTCTCCTCGACCAGATACGTAACGATACTTGCTTTTTTAGGAATATGCGTAAATTCAATTTGCATCCGATTACCTTGGTAAATCACCTTGCCGCCAAACAGAATACGATCATCCATGTGTATGCGTTGAAACGCGTATTCCGCCATGAATGGATCAGCCATCTCTACATAAAGGGGGTTGGCATCAAAGATCTCGATCCTGTTCTTTTTCAGCCACGAATCACCTGTTTGCTGAAACACCCGCACGATTTCCTCAAGGTGCTGGCGCAGTTCATGTTCATTCGCATACTCGAAGCTTTTTAATCCCCTCATAGCTATGTAGAACATGTTTGCCCCAGTGTTGCGAGGAGTAAAGAGTCTGGGCTCGATTGTATTCTTTTGCGTCATATCGATCATCAATCCGTAATCAAAGCCGTTTTCACGTTTGACAAAGTACAGCCGGTCACCCATTTCTGGCCGTTCTTCATAGACATACCCCATGTGACGTAACGGTTCATCCAGCGTTTCGACAATAACTTTGTCTGCCAAAAATCTCTTTGTGGCTGGTTTGATGAAGGTTACCCCTATTTCGTCAAGCTGGCGTTTGGACATCGTGGACACGTACTCATACGAAATCCAGGAAATCTTTTCAAATCCCAACGCCTGCTTGAAATGCTCAACGCTGTGCAACAGATCTTCCGCCTGAGGAGTTCTGGCGCCAAGAACGCGCTCCAGGCGTCCCAGCGCTACTTCATCAACGGCCAGTTTCTTTAAAAGGGGAACATTCGCATCGTCAATGCTACTGTGATCGCATGTTTCATAGTTGAACTCCAGCGTTCCCTTTCGCTCGCCATTTTCATACAGCTCATAGTGCCATCCGTAATCCTCTGCATGGACGAAGGAAAACGAATGGGTGTTCAGCTCAGCCGATAATTGTCGCGCCTGTTCCGATCCGTTTTCCGCTCCATCTTCCGTGACAACCGCATACCATGTTTCGTTGGCGGGAAACAGGCAAGACGGTGCTTTCCATTTACGGACTGCGCTGTTTATCTTCCTTTTGTTTACTTCCTTGACAAGAATGGCAAACGTGAATTCGCTCAAACGAATTCCCTCCTAAAAATTCCCGGCAAGAGGGGTTATTTTTAGATACAAATTTTATGAAAAGAAGTGCATTGTAGTAAAAAGTCGATCACGCTATAAATGGGTTTAATTTCTCTCGATCAAGCAATATTTGATCATCCTCTTGCCGAAGTATCTATGTAATGGATGTTTGCGACAACCTCGTTCGGCCAGGTGTGTAATAATCGTGCAACTGTGAAGTTTCTGGCGGCCGGACGTTGTCAAAGCGTCGAAGAGGCAGGGGAAGGTGTATGGTAATTTTCATTGATTCGCCGAAAGGCTGGCTTCTTCTGCAGCGTTTCGGCGCGGACATTGATCATCTTGTAGCCGATCTTTTCGTCCTGTGCCCACGATGGAACCAAGCCCCAGCGCAATTGGCCGATTCTGCGGTGCCCGCCGTCAGCAAGAATGTCCGGGATCGGCTGGCCAGGGGCGATATTGAACCGCGGCTTCAGATCAAACGGTTTGCAGCTTTTTCATTGGAATTCGAACCAGCATATCCGTCCAATCACAGCAGTTGAAAGAACGTGATCGGCAGAAGCAGCCGCATGCGACGCCCCTTCGATCAAACCGCCACGTTTCCCTCGACAGATAGGAGCAGGTGACGTCGGGCCGTTCGGTGGGCCACCGATTTGCGCCAAAACAGGTTGGATTTCATAGTCGTCTCAAAGCTACCCTTCCGTCCTATCCCGTTATATGCATCGTATTGCTTAATCGAAGTTCCAATCATGCGAAAGGGACTTGTTGTCCGCCCCGTCTTGATGCCTCCTTTCGACGCTTCCAGCAGCTTGATGTCGTCCGGGCATGATCGATCCCATTCGATATACTCTTCCTTGCCAATGCGGCCAGCACCTCCATTCCGCCGCAGCGGCTGTGCGCGCCGCGTCCGAACGACATTCCGGTACCGACTCCATCGCCCGGCCCCGGTTTCCGCTGCCCGCCGATCGTCCTTCCGCCACAGTGCCCGACGATCTTCCCGCGTGCGAACTGCGACTGCCAGGCTACGGCCAATACGCTCATCACCGGCGTAGGGGTAAGCCTCAGCCTGCCGCCGCTGGCACCGGTGGAAATCTGCACCGTGCAGTTGATCGCCGACATCTGCCCGAGCCGCGATCCGTCGGCCAGCACGTTCACCTTCAACTTCTTCGACACGCCTGGTCCGACACCGCTGCCTGACGTCTTTCCCGGCGACCAAAGCTTCAGCCTCACGCCGACGACGATCAGTTCGCCGACGTGCATCACGGTTCTGCCGGACCTTGGTCTGGGAATCGTCCTGCCAACCATCCTCCTCGGTCTTACCGTTGCCGGTACCGCCGTGAGAACCTTCACGGCAACAGGCACGCAGGAAACGGTGAACTACACGCTCGTCCTGGCCGAGACCGGTCTGGGTCTGCCGGATGTCGTGCTCCTGGTTCTGACCAACGGCGCTGGTGTTCCCGTCAGATTGAAGACAAAATCCCTCGTTGCCATTGGCAGTTGAGGGAGTTTGTCCTGTATGTATTCGAAAGCATCGCCTGCATGGTCACTTTGTTCAGTCCTCATAAAGCATGGGTGGAATCAATATACAGAATCGAGGAATCTACAAATCCATAATGGCAAGCCTTCTCGAGAATACGAGCAAAGATCTTTTGGGACAGATCGGTCATTGAAACAAGCCGTACGTAGTTTTTCCCGAACGTAGTGAAGTGGGGAATCGGTTGTGTACAGTAACCTCGAAACCACCATCTCTTTGATGGTTTGTCGCAGGGAACGATCCAGGAGACGAGTTGTAGCCTTGCTTTCCGGATCCTTGGCAAAGCCTTATACTAGAGGATTACCGAATCGAAAACACCAGCTTTCTGTCTTCCTTCTCGATCTTGACTCTCTCTGAATGTTTCAGCGCCTTTTGAATAATTACTAAGTCCTGCCATTGAAAATACCCCTCTTCATCTCAAGTCCTATCCAAATAAATAGAGAAGGTAGCAAGTTTAAAAGTAACAGGATCGGTATGTGGTCATCTAAATTCCCACCCTCTATAAGAATTAGGAATAAAGAGAAAAATGGGGGATTGTAAGCATAATAGAAAATCCAGCCGATTCCCCCGGTAGAATCTCCCCTTTCGACTATCATGTAGCTAAATCCTAATAACACAAAACCAATGAAGGCAATTACACTAACGGATAGGAGATTTTTTAAGGATGATGGAAAGGTTTTTAAAAATATTCCTCCTGCAACATAACATAAACAAGTGAGGAGAGTGATTCCCCATAAAAGGTAGTCCGTTGGATTATAATAAGCCATTAACAAAAGGGTTATGAAAGCCAAGATGAGATGTAGAAGAAAAGCCAGGATGTTATTTTTTAGCATAGAAACCCCCAAACACTACCTGTTTGGTCTATTTCACCACCTTTAATAATATATCCGGACAAACAACTTTCCTAACTCCAATGGTACAGATTCTAAAGACCATGACAGATTTATACAGCTTTTTAGACTTATTTATTTTATCGTCAAATTTTTCAATACCTTATAGTAAAATTTCCTTTTTAGATCATTTTTCACAATATTTTTCGTGTATAAAAAAGTGTTGTTTCACCCCGTCCGTACTAACAGGAGAGCCATATCTCTCGTCCAACTCACGGATTCGATTCAATGTCTGCATGATCTCCTGTTCCAGCTCTTTGTCTCGGTCCGCATACTCTGCGGGGGCGCCGATCGCGGTGGCGGTCACAATGATGGCATCGTCCGGCAACTCATCCACGGAACCCAGTTTCGGCTGCCCAATCGTCACGGCCGCCCCGCCGATCTCCACCCCGTGATCAACCCAGCCACCACCGCCGGAAGCAAACACAGAGCCTCCCTTCACTGCCGCAATTACGTCGTCCATGGTCAAAACACGCATGATTTTTCTCCTCCTCGTCATTCAACGTTCGGCGGGTGTGGTCAGGTTAACACCCGGCGAATGCCTTTTTTGTTCACTTCGTCCAGCGCTTCTTCGTAACCGGCATCGGCATATCGCAGCACGCCGATGCCCGTATCGTTGTCCAAGGTATGCTTTAAGCGCATATCCGCCTCTGTCGTGCCATCGGCCACGATCGTCACGCCAGCGCTGGTCATATACCCGGAGTAACCCCCGCCGCCGGAATGAATCGCCACCAGATCCGCCATCGAACAACAGTTGAGCATCGAATTTAACAGCGGCCAATCGGCGATCGTGTCGCTCCCGTCTTTCATCCGCTCGGTCATGATATTGGGATGAGCCATCGCTCCGGCATCCAGATGATCACGGGATAACGCGATCGGACCGCTCAACTTGCCTTCGCGAACCATACGGTTAACCGCCAACGCCAGTTTGGTCCTTTCCCCGTGGCCGAACCAGCCGATCCGCGCCGGCAGCCCTTCAAGCGGCACGTATTTGCTGGCCAAGCGAATCCAGTTGGTTGCAATTTCATTGTCGGAAAATTCCTGCAGGATAAACTGATTGATCGCTTGAAAGTCATGCAGGTCACCCGACAACGCCACCCAGCGGAACGGACCAATTTCCCCTGCAGAAAAGCGACCGCAGGAATGCCTCCGTGAAAATATCGATGTCAAACGCATCTTTCACACCATGTTGGTAGGCCTGCGTCCGGATGTTGTTGCCGTTATCAAACACGATCGAACCGCGCCGTTTAAACTCCAGCATCGTCTCCACTTCTCGGGCAATTGAGGCTCTTGCGTCCGCCTGCAGTTTCTCCGGATTTTCCTCTCTCATCCGCCGCACGTCCTCCAAGCTGTAGCAGGCCGGGATATAACCGTACAACAGATCGTGGGCAGAGGTTTGGTCGGTGACGATGTCAGGAACGATCCCTCTTCTGAGGATTTCCGGATAGATTTCCGCCGCATTGCCAAGCAGTCCAACGGAAACACTCTCTTTTTTCGCCTTCGCTTCCGCGATCCACGCCAACGCTTCGTTGAGGTTGCCTGTTTTTCTCTGTAGGTAACCGACTTGCATCCGCTTGTCAATGCGCGCTTCATCCACTTCCACGCAGAGAATCGCCGCATTAGCCATCACACCAGCCAACGGTTGGGCTCCTCCCATTCCCCCCAGACCGGCGGTAAGAATAAAGCGGCCGGCCAGACTTCCGTTAAAGTGTTTTCTGGCAATGGCGGAAAAGATTTCGTAGGTGCCTTGAATCACCCCTTGCGACCCAATGTACTGCCATGCCGCTGCTGTAAGTCCGCCCCAGATGATCAGACCTTTTTCCTGCAGCTGATAAAAGTGCTCGCTGGTCGCCCATCTGCCTACAAGATTACAGTTCGCCATGATCACGATCGGGGCAAAAGCATGCGTTTTAAAAATGCCGATCGGTTTGCCGGACTGAATAACCAGGGTTTCATCATCGTTGAGGGGTTTCAAACTGTCGACGAGGGCATGAAATGACTTCCAGTCTCGCGCCGCTTTTGCCAATGCAGCGTAGACCACCAGTTCTTGCTGATTCTCGCCGTTTTCCAGCACGTTTTCCAGCATCCGAAGTAACGCTTCCTGTCTCCACCCTTTGCAGCGAAGGGCAGAGCCGCGGGCTGCTTTGATTCGTTCCATCACAACACCTCGAATTTATCACTATTTGATAATAAATTCTCTATATTGTATCTGTGCCATTTATTTCATTCCCATAATTCCAATGAGTCAAGTATGAATTAACAGCGGACGCCTATCTCGGTTGATCCCTTCCCGCGCCTTCAATTTCACGCCTTAAGCGGCGGATCGGTCAACTCCGGTGGGCGCTTGCACCGACTTGGGCAGTCCTTCCCAGCGGCAATATGAGAAGAAATCCGACGAGAAAACAAGCTCCTGCCAACCCATACATGATGCTCAGGGAGAGCATGTCCTTTATGATGCCGGACACACTCATCATCACGACCATGGAACCGGTCATGAGCGGCGTGCGGATTCCCGTGACTCTCCCAATAAATCGCTGCTCTGTATGCATCATGACCAATGCGTTATTCCCAATAAAGATAGCCGGCTGAAAAAGAGCGATGAGAAACTGGGCCATCATCGTAAGCCATAAGGTGGTAGAGATGCCTGATACAAAAACGCCGGCGGCATTTGCGAGGAGCCCAAGCTTTAGTAGGCGCTGCGGAGATATTTTTTTTGCCAAGCCAAACGTCACCATCCCTCCGATAATTTCCCCCAAACCATAAGGGATCGCCGTCCATTGCAAATCCTGCGCGGATAAACCCAGTCTCTCCGTGATCAGAAAAATACCGAGCGGCGCAATCAAGCCGACGCCAAATCCAACCGCCGTGAAACAAAGATTCAGCCATAAAAGCACTTTCCTGGATACCACGTAGCGGACACCATCCGCCATTTCCCTGAACAAAGAAGGCCGTATGGATGTCTTACCGGCATCTATGATTCGATCCGGTGGAATAGAAGCCATTGTGATAGCGGATAACAAGAAAGAGATACCGGTTACGCAGATGGCAAGCCCGATTCCCAAGTGTTGATACGCCACCGTTCCCATTATCGGTCCCACGATCATAAAGATGGAAAACAACGTTTGCAAAAGCGATATCCCCGATTGAGCCTGTTCATCCGGCACGTGCATCTTGAACAGCTTCATTCCGGAAGGCTGCGCAAATTGCGAGAGGATGGCGGAACTCAAGGTGGTGAAAAAGATCGCTTCCCACCTTCCGGATTCCAACACAGCCAGCACCGCAAAAACCGATAACGCGCTAAAGGCATCGCACCAGATCACCGTCCGTTTGGGCCGCCATCGGTCGGCAAACACCCCGCCGATGAACGAGAATACGAAGATAGGCACATACTCGGCAACCGAAATCATGGAAACGGCAAAAGCGTCTCCTCCGGTTTTTTCCATGACATACAAGAGAACGGCAAAATTCCGGACCCATATGCCTATCTGCGAAAACAAGTTGGAGAGGAGAACCATGCGTACAAACCGGTTTCTTCGCAACAACATCATTGGAGATGACATTCTCTTCATTCCTTCCTTTCCTGATTGATGAAACCAGGGACCATCATACAGCCTCCTCCAAGAGGAGAGTCAAGCAAGCGGAAAAGCTGTTTGTGTTTCTTGACTCTTCCCTTAGAGGAGACTTTAATCTTGAGAAAGGAAGGAGGGAATCTTGTGCTGTACACGGTGAAAGAGGTTTCGGAGTTAACGAATGTAACAATAAAAACGCTGCATCATTACCACAAAATCGGGCTTTTGACGCCGTGCGCCATCAGCGAGGCGGGGTACCGCTTGTACGGGATGAAAGAACTGGAACGTTTGCAACAGATCTTATTTTACCGGGAGCTGGACATTCCCTTGAAAAAAATCAAGCAGTTACTCGATGACGAGAGGGATCGTGTAACCATTTTAGCCGAACAAAAAAAGCTTCTGCTTGCCCGCGCGCGAAGGCTGGAAAGGCTGCTTGAAACCCTGGACGAATCGCTGGATTGCGCCAAGAAAGGAAAAGTGATGGAAAAAACAAAGATGTTCAAAGGCTTTGAGGATGAAAACGAGTGGAAGGAAGCGCTCGGTGAACAAAACCAGTATTTAAAAGAGAAATATGGTGTTGACATCCTGAAAAATCAAACGATCGATGTGCAGGCCATGAACGAAAAGGCGATGGACGCGCAGCGATTTTTGCAGGGCATGGCAAACGCGCTAAAAACCGGATTAAGATATGATGACAGAAGGGTGTGGCGCTTGATCCGCCGGCATCTTGACGATTTGCAGCGCCATGGACATGCTATAAGCCCTGCGAATTTTGCCGCGCAAGCACGCTTTTTTCTTGATGATGAATTTCACCGCCAAATGCTTGAGTCCTTACAAAACGGGCTTGCTTACTATCTTTGTATTGCCGCGGAATCATTCGCAAAAATAAGAGACGCGAAAGAAGCGAAAACGAGCAAAGGAACGGTTTGAGCCGTTCCTTTGCATGCGAGTCAATCGTTGTATAAAATGACTTTCATCGCTTTTTCTTTGGCAGCATTTCGAAACACTTCGTACGCCTGCATGATCTGGTCCAGCGGAAAACGGTGAGTGATCAGCTGTTCTGGTTTGATCCTTCCCGACTGTACGGTCTTTAACAGCATTGGAGTCGTGCTTGTGCTGACCAGTCCGGTCGTGATCCTGACATTGCGCAGCCACAACCGCTCCAAGTGCAGTTCGACCGGTTTGCCGTGCACACCGACGTTGGCCAGCCGTCCGCCGGGCTTCAGGATTTGCTGGCAGATGTCGAAGGTTACAGGGAACCCGACGGCCTCAATCGCTACGTCGACACCTTTTCCATCCGTTGCTTCCATCACTTGCTCAACCGCATTTCCCGCGGAGCTGTTAATTGTCTTGGTGGCCCCGAACCTTTCGGACTGCTCCAAACGATTATCGTCAAGGTCGACCATGATGATCTCCGCCGGCGAATAAAGCTGCGCTGTCAAGAGTGCCGACATCCCGACCGGCCCAGCCCCGACGATCGCGACCACATCCCCAGGCTGAACACCGCTGTTGATTACCCCGATTTCCATGGCCGTCGGCAAAATGTCACTCAACATGACAAGCGCTTCCTCATCGCTTCCCGGAGGAATGTGGTACAAGCTGGTGTCGGCATAAGGGATACGAACGTATTCCGCCTGGGTTCCGTCGATCAGGTGCCCCAAAATCCAACCACCCTCTTCGCAGTGGGCGTACATCGCTTTTTTGCAGTAATCGCATTTTCCGCAGGCAGTGACACAAGATATCAGCACCCTGTCTCCGGGTTTGAAATTGTTAACAGCTGCTCCTACTTCTTCTACGATTCCGACACCTTCGTGTCCCAGGGTTCGGCCGTCGGTTACCGCCGGTACATCACCGCCCAAGATATGCAAATCCGTGCCGCAGATCGTCGTTCTGGTGATTCTTACGATCGCATCCGTCGGTTTCTGAATCGTCGGTTTCTCCTTGTCTACCCACTCGTACTTTCCTGGCCCACGGAATACAAGTGCTTTCATATCCAGATACCTCCTAAGTTTTTGCAAACATCACTTTCGTTTTAACCCAAAGTCAGCAGGAAAAGCCTCCATTCTCTCCTTCATTCTCACCAATTCTCACCGAATGTACTCATCGGACTTGGAAATGGAAGGCGAGTATCGCCTGATCTTCATTCTCTCCAAAATTGCGCAATGGGATGACCGTATCATTTCGGCAACATTGGACTGGAAGACAGCACGCAGGCATAAAAATAACCGGCTCTGACGTGAAGAGGAGCCGGTTTTCACAGCGATACCGCCAACGTTTATATCCCGCATGTTCCTAAGCTTCCAAAATGATTTCCCCCGTTCGCGACAAATCATAGCCGCGGATTGATTTCAACTCATTTCGAAAAGCTTCAGACTGGAGAATCTCCATGATGATTTCAATCCATTCCCTGTTTTGAGGGGTTTTTAGCATCACAAGATCATAGCGTTCCTGAATGAGTGGAACCAAATCGACCCCCACGATATAAACTGCTTTCTCGATACCAACCCCGACATCAGCCTGTCCCTCCGCAACTTTTCCGGCAACGCCAAGATGGTTCGTTTCCTCTGTTTCATAGCCTTTCAACTGCTCAGGGGAGATACCATGAAGCCGCAACTGCTCATCGAGCAGGACGCGCGCACCTGAGCCTTTTTCACGGTTGACGATGGTCAGCCCGGGCTTTTTCAAGTCATCCCATGAACGAATCTGTTTCGGATTCCCCTTTTGCACATAAAAACCGGCGGTCCGGAAACAAAGATTTATCACAAGATAAGGAAATCCCACAAGAATTTTGCGAATGTAAGAGATGTTATACTCTCCGGTGTCACCGTCAAGAAGATGGGTGCTGACCACATCGGACTTCCCCTGATACATCGAGATGAGACTGTCCAGGCTGCCAACATAAGAACGCAGCGGACGTACGGTTTTTGTGGTTTTTTCAATATATTTCGTCAGGATATCCAGGCTGACGTCTTGTCCGGTAATCACCATGGGCCTGACCCCGGTTGCGGAAAAGCTCTGTTTCAATGGCGATTCCGGTATGGATCTGGAAAAAGCTGCGTGACCTTCCCTGGTTCTTGATTTGTAGGCTTCCAAATCAGCCGCATCGATACGCATTTGCTTGCCGACCCGGTAGGCTGGAAGATTCCCTTTCTTGATCAGGTCATACACGGTCAATTTGGACACGCGTATTATTTCCAACAGAATGCACTGTTTCAAAATTAATTTAGGAGGTAGACTGTATGAAAGGATTGGCGAAGTCAGTTTTAACAATTGTATCACTCATTTGTCTTGTGTTAGGAGGTGGTATGGCTCAAGCTTCTACGTCACCAGAAGAAGAAGTCCTTTTTCAAGCAAAAATAAAATCTGAGAAAGAATTATTGGAAGATGCATTGGCAGGAAAACGGGACCCTGGGTTAGAAAACTTAAAGATAGAAGTTCAAGCATTGGATGACAACGGAAAAAAGTCGACATCAATATAAAGAAATATTATACTGTTCAGAAGTTAAAACAGACAAAAAGAGGCAATGAAATTACTACTGATTATGTGAGTCTATAAACTATTTTGTGTAAACTCCTAACCTTCAAAATAGGGTACAATGAATTCAAAGAAAGGTTGGGAGAGCCCATGAGCCTGATGTCCAAAGAGCAACTGAAGCAGTGGATCAAGGAAAAGAACATGCAATCGGTGGAAGACGTCCAATCAGCCCTAAAGGAGTTGTTAGCCGACACCCTTCAGGAAATGCTGGAGGCGGAACTGGAGACGTCTCTTGGCTACGCCAAGCACGACACGAAAAACAAGAAAATCACCAACAGCCGGAACGGCTACAGTAAGAAAAAGATACGTTCCGAGTACGGCGATGTAGACATTCAGGTTCCGTGTGACCGGGCCGGTGAGTTTGAGCCGACCAGCGTCAAAAAGAACCAAACGAACGTGACGGGTATCGAAGACCAAATCATTGCCATGTATGCCAAGGGTGTTTCTACCCGCGACATTCAGGATCACCTGCAGCAGCTCTACGGCATCGAGGTTTCTCCTACCCTCATCTCCAACGTGACCAACAAGATCGTCCCGCTGATCAAAGAATGGCAAAACCGTCCCTTGCAGGCGGTATATGCGGTCGTGTTCCTGGATGCCATTCACTTCAAGGTGAAACAAGACGGTGCCATCGTCAACAAAGCCGCCTACATGGCCATTGGCATTGACTTGGAAGGCCACAAAGATGTACTTGGCATCTGGATCGGGGAAAATGAATCGGCAAAGTTCTGGCTTCATGTCGTAAACGAGTTGAAAAACCGGGGCGTGCAAGACATCCTCATTACCTGTGTGGACAATCTTCGCGGCTTCTCCGAGGCCATTTCCGCTTGCTATCCCATCACGGAAATCCAGAAGTGCATCATCCACCAGATTCGCAACTCGATCAAATACGTTTCCTACAAAGACATCAAGAAGATCACGTCGGCCCTGCAGCCGATTTATAAAGCGGCCACGGAAGAGGCCGCCTTGGAAGAACTGAATCAATTCGAGCAGACGTGGGGACAAAAGTACCCCCTTATTGTCCGTTCCTGGCGTACGAACTGGGCGGAAATCTCCACCTTCTTCAAGTACTCACCCGAGATTCGCAAACTGATCTACACAACCAATGTCATTGAGAGCTACCATCGCCAACTCAGAAAGGTCACCAAAGGAAAAGCCATTTTCCCTACAGACGAAGCCCTGCTCAAAATGCTCTACCTGGCAACCATGGATGTGTTACGAAAGTGGACGGGGAGAGTTCAGAACTGGGGCCAAATTCTGTTGCAACTGTCCGTTCAGTTTCCGGAGCGAGTTCAACCATATCTCCGCTGAGCCTAACGGCTATTGGAGTTTACACAAAATCATTGACAGACCCGATACAATTTCAACTTTTGCAAATGCAACAGGATCTGAAGGAGCTTGTACAACATGTCAAGCAAAAAACTTAACTCAGAATAACTGACATTCAATCATGTAAGAAGGGGCTGTACATAGTGAAAAAAGTAAAGGGAGAACCCCTTCTCCCTTTACACAAACACTTTGATGCTTCCACATTAACCTTTAACAGTCGCAGGAACAACCTACAATCACCAGCAATACAAACAATACCAACACCAGCGCAAAATCATCAAATTCGCCATTGAAGATACCCATTTGCATTCCCCCCTTTCGCACATGTAGTTATACTCTATGTGTCAAGGATGGAAGCTGCTTATACGAGTACCTATGTGATGAAAAAATCCCATCAGGATCATTTCCGAATGGCGAATCAAAACAAAAACAATACTCTTTCCCCGTCCACTGCCTCCACTGCAAACCAGTTAGTAATCAATCGCTGCTTCTGACGCGATCACTTGTGAACAAGCCATTTCAGAGGGAGCGATCTCGTCCTCATCCTCCAATATGTCCGGGAAGCGGCCGGCCACCGGTTCCAGAACTGTTTTTTCGTTCAATCTCAATCCAGCTACTACTCGTCCTGTCCATCCAGTATTAGAGTGGCGCTGCCGCTTCTCCTCCGTCCACTCTTCTCGTGACCGGCCGTCCTGGGGTACCCAAGCTCCACGCCCACATCGATGTAGAGCAGTTTTTCGCGTGAGAAAATAAAACAGTTGCCGACTTCGTGTCAAGATGAGAACGGATGCCTATGGCGCCCCCTTGTTACCAAAACAAATAATCGCCGGAGTGGGTCAATTTTAAACCAGCGATCGTGGGCAATATAAGTCGGAGTTGACATAACGTGACTCCTGTATATAATAGTGCCTCACGCACTTACGCGTGAGGACGCGACTACCCGTCGAACATAAGAAAGCCCATCTCCTTACAAGATGGGCTGAATTGTTACGACTTAACGCTTTTTTACATAGCTCGGAGGACCATACTCCACTTTTCCGTTACCCGATGCCACGATTCTAAAGTAAGGGGAGCCTGTTACGGAAGGACCGACAAAGCGAACATTTCCATAAGTTTCCCTGAGTTTCTGCGTTTTTCCACCGCTTTTTTGGCGATCTCAGCTCTATTCATACAATCGCCTCTCCTTTTAAGAACTCATGAAGTGAGCTCAAAATGTCCTCATTTACATTATAAAACACTTCATCGAAGCCTACAAATAACGGTTTGGTCCGCCAGGAAATGGAAATAAATTACATATCGATCAGCAATCCGTCGAGTATAGATGAATTCATCTTGCATCCAAACTCTTTTACCGGTTTCGAATAACCCGTAACCGTAGTGGTAAGCGTGTACCACAAAACTTTGGTTTTCCGGGTGGTTCTCGTTATGGTCTAGAGAAAAGAAAACCTTCTCGTCTCTAACCATTCCCGCACACCCGATCTGCTCCAGCCCCTTTTCGTCATCCGTAAGACGGAATAACGTCACAGCCTTCTTTTTGTTGAACGGCGGAACCGTTTCAAACTCGTCTTTAAAAGCAGACATGATCTGATTGTATTGTATGTCGGATCTCTTCGACCATTGCAACAAATAATACAGAAAACGTGCATGAGATTCGAGTTTATTTACTCTTTCCGTCAAATGAACATTGTTCAATGGCCCAAGTCGATCTGCAATCCTACGGAACTGGTTACAAAATGCATTGACTGCTGAGACCAGGTTACCATCTCGTCGGTCATCTTCGTAGATGCCCGGTGTAACTCCAATTAAATCAGTCGGTATGTGGATTCTGTTCCTTTTACTCCGCGGAAGAACATAAAATACCCTTTCCACCCCCAGACGACCGATGAACAATCCAAATTCAAACAGAACGTTGTCCCTTACCGCCGTAGATTGCTCCCCTCTAATATTCATTTCGTCGTCGGGATGGAACACAAAAATGGCGAAATCCGTATGATCCAGTTGTCGGGTCAAATCAATAATTGTAAAGCTGGAAGGGTCAAAAACACCGTTCGGCCAGACAGTCACTTCACATTCGTGTTGAATTCTTCACTACCGCAATCTCTGCAACCATTCTCATCCCTTCACCCCGCGATCCAACGTCCGGTACCGCCAGGTCGACGAAGGTGCGGGCCACCTTGACGATCCGGTTGTAGGCGCGGGCGCTCAGGCCGAGCGTTTCAAAAGCGAGCTGCAGCAGCTTCTGCCCTTCTCTGTCCAGGCCGGCATACCGGTGCAGTTCCTCTCCGTTCATCGCGCTGTTGAAGGGAGCACCGGGGCGGTGCCGGTAACGCTCGCATTGAATGGCTCTCGCCGCTTCCACCCTGCGGCGGATTTCCTCGGACGATTCCGCCTGCGGCCGCTCCTGCAGCAGCGTTACCGGCACACGGGGGACTTCCAGATGCAGGTCGATCCGGTCAAGCAGCGGACCGGACATTTTGGCCCGGTATTTTTGGATCTGCTGCGGCGTGCAGGTGCATTCGCGCTGGTCGCGGGAGCCGTAAAAGCCGCAGGGACAAGCGTGAAGATAACAACCTAGAAATTTCGATTCACAAGGAAACATCGCTGTCTCCTGCATTGCCGGAAGATGATACACCCGGAGGACGCATCAGACGTGCACGAGTAGAGAAAAACATGCTGCTTGTCGATCTTGCTGCCGCAACCGGCCTTAGTGTCCGATCTCTTCGTCTGGCCGAACAAAACAAGTCAACAGTTAGCCCACCTAACCTTAGAAAGTTGTCGGAAGCATTGGGAGTGTCAGTCGCATACCTCGGTTGTTTTGAAAACTTTCCGGAACATACACTTGGCCAGCGTCTCAAAAAAGCACGACTGTATCATGGGTACAACAAAAGGGAGTTCGCAAAGAAAATCGGGGTTAGCGCTCGAATGATTTGGTTGTGGGAAAAAGATGAATACCAACCGTCCGAACAATATATAGAACGTATCGATACATTCTTAGCTATTTTAAATTAACATCAAAGCCTCCTCAGACGAGAAGGGCTTGATTCATTACTCCACGCGATTCAATCCTGGTCTAAATCCTGCATCCTCGATGCATGATTCGCAACTCGTTTCCTATAAAGACATGAAGAAAATCACGTCGGTCCTGCAGCCGCCCTCTATAAAGCGGCTATGGAAGAAGCCGCCTTGGTAGAATTGAATCAATTCGAGCAGACGTGGAGATAAAAGTACCCCCTTATTGTCCGTTCCTGGCGTACGAACTGGGCGGAAATCTCCACCTTCTTCAAGTACTCACCCGAAATTCGCAAACTGATCTACACAACCAATGTCATTGAGAGCTACCATCGCCAACTGAGAAAGGTCACCAAAGGAAAAGCCATTTTCCCTACAGACGAAGCCCTGCTCAAAATGCTCTACCTGGCAACCATGGATGTGTTACGAAAGTGGACGGGGAGAATTCAGAACTGGGGCCAAATTCTGTTACAACTGTCCGTTCAGTTTCCGGAGCGAGTTCAACCATATCTCCGCTGAGCCTAACGGCTATTGGAGTTTACACAAAATCATTGACCGCAGCCAGTACCAGAAGCTCTTGACTCATTAAGATCGCATCAAATCCCCCCTCTACTAAATAGAGTGTCTTGCAACGAATTTCCTCTTCCATCACTTCATAAAGGCTAAATAAAACAGCCCCTTTTGAAAGAGGCTGTCGTCAGGCGTATTGCGGTATCGCTTTTTTGAAGCGGGAACAATGGATCGGTACGTTAACCCAAACACATCCCCAGTTACTGCGTCTCGGTTGGGGAGTACGATACTGTTGGTCTTCTGATCCCATCCAATGCCATACGTTCGGATAGTATTGGCATCCAATCCCCTTTTTCTTAGATAGTTCTGAGTATCATGGGAGAGACAAAGATCGAAAGCATACTTATGGGCCTGTTCCCGTCGTTGCATTTTGAGGAGTTTGTTTGAAACGATGGTCATCTCCCGCTTGTGCAATGTTTAACTACGGGTTCTCCTGGATTTCCCCAATCAATCCAAGCGCGATAAGCCTCCCCTGGTTTTGCTAAGAGGACTCGGGTATCTCCTTTTAGCAATAGTCGTCGGACGTCCTTTAGCACCTTACGTACCGCGTCTCCAAAGCGCATCCCATACATGAGTCGGACCATTCCGCAGCATCGCCAGAAATGGAGCAGAAAAAAAGTACCAGATGCCTTTTTCCCTGTTGGCATACATACTAGGTTTGGTATCCCCATGAAGCGGGTACAAGTAGGGATGCTCACCCGATCGGTTTTCCCTTTGAACCGTAATCCCAAGATGACACAGATTTACAGGGAGGTCAATGTACTCACGTATCCATGTTACTTCGACATCAGGAACAGATTTCCTATAGTATAAAAAGAAACCCGTCCAGTTTCCCAAGTGGTAATGTAGGGGTTCATCGTGCTAGAACAGATTCTTCCACTTAGAGCGGGCTCTCGAATGGCAAAACAAGGGTTTAATGATTTTGTCCAGAACCTTTAATTATTAATCTAATTAAAATGGAAATGTGATAGAAAAGAAGTGATGGGAATATAAATATAATGTAACTATATAAATCGAACAACCTATTCAGAAAATTCCCGCCATTAATCAAAGAGAAAAACAATGCCACTGTTATACCAGCCAAAGTAAACAAGCTAACATTTACTAAATACCTCTTAACCTTGGAGTGTATTAATATTTTTTTATCAATTGATTCAATTAATAAGGAAAGTGGAATCCCTACAACAATTGTAATTGGAAATGCATATATTAAATAAATAATTACTAAACTAAAGAATGTGAAATAATATGTTAGTTCATCACGCTCGTTAATAGGCGTGTATTCCATAAAAGCAAGTAGTATGCATAAAAAAAATGATGTTAATGAAGCAGACAAGAGTTTATTTAACATTTTCCTCCCCCTAATCCCCGTCATATTGTTTAATTTATGAAAAAGAACGATAAATCATGAAACAAAACATCCTTGTTTCCTTGAGCCACACCCCAACATGAAAATGGTTCGACTTCGTTTCTTCCCAAGCTAGTGAATAATCTTGGGTGAACGAGTACGTGGGTTTTAATGGTGTTTTGACCCTGTAAACAAAACTGTATGGAACAGCATTGAGCGCACCCCACTGTCGGTATAGCCATACGAGTTGAGCCGTGACTACGAACAGAAAGATTTTTTCTACAGCTTATCCATCACCCAAGGATTTTTCTATGTTGAGGAGCGAATAATCATGGATGTGATCCTTATCCACAGCGCAGGGGTGGATGTTCATCAATAAACCATTGTCGTCAGCGTCCTGATTGGGAAAGAAGACGAGATTCCTTTTTGTGAAACTCGCTCCTTCCCAACCATAACCTGTGACTTGTTTGAGATGCTACGATGGCTCTAAGAAAAAGGAGTTACCCATGTCACGATGGAAAGCACTGGAGTGTATTTTGGAAGCACGTATATAACGTTCTTGAGGGATACTTCGACATTACTTTGGTGAACGCGCAACGGATTATGGACAGCTCCAATGCCGAATGGATCGCAAAACTCTTACGACAAGGCTAAATTGAGAAGTTTTGTACCCTTAGCTGATATTCGAGAATTACGCGACATACTCGTCTGATTGATACTCTAACTTCCGAAAAGAATCGAACTCATAAGGGATTAGAAGCCCTAACGTAAAGTTAGGTGCAGTTAACTCTGATATCTTCGGCGTCCCTGGTCGCAATCTACTTACTCGTCTTCTAGTACAAGGGTTTGTAGAGAAAAGCGTAATCTTGGATTGTATGAAAGGAAAGGTGAAAAATAAAGTCAAAGCCCATTCGGACTCTCTGTCTGGAACCATCACTCACCATCAGATCTTCATCTGCCAGTCTTGGAATCCCATTATGTTTGTAAAGGAGTCATTCAGACACTTAACCAAAAGATTAAAAAATACTTGGCAACCTTACAAAAGAAAACGTACAACGCCTTCAATCCGCACCTGGAGTGGAAAAACTAACGGCTGCGACTCTTTTTTCGCCGAAATGGGACCAGATATGAGCCAATTCCCAACTGCCGCCCATTTAGTTTCATGGGCTAGGGTTTGTCCCGGCACCCCCTTACTTCGATACTAAGACACAAGGGATTTTCACAGAAAAAATTAACTGGGAGTACAGCATATCCCAGTTTTTAGCTATTTAATTTTTAGTTTGAGATGTCAAAATAATATTTGGGAGTTACTGAAAACAAATACCAGAAATCGTAAAGATCATGAGTAAATAGTTCATCATATGCATAATCATCAAAAGAAATGTACATCTCATGGCTTGGTGCACCATCGTGCCAACCATCAATTTCAAATTCCCCGTCTTCTCTATAAAGATAAGCCGTAAACTCATAATCAATAGCAGGCGGGGTAAACTCATCCGAATCCTCTAAGTACGGAATTCCAACTTCATGATCTATTCTAAAATACGCCTCATCTTGAGTTATGTCGTCTGATATCATTTTAATACCGCTTGCGCTAGCCTTTGCAGTTTGTATTAGATTTTTATTCTCGTCATAAAACTTACTTGTACCCACATCTTTATCTAAATCAATATCTTCATCTGTAAAATCTGCTTCTATATTTATTTGTGTTCTGTATCTAGAATGGACTACAGCAAAATCCCTGTTGTCTCCACCAAAATACTCGACTTCCTCCTCCCAATCGTCTCCAGTTAAACGAAGAGCATAAGGAACTGGATTCTCCACGTAGCGATCCGCGATAAATGTTGTATATCTTATTTTAACATTGTCTACACTGTCTCCACCATCATCTGCATTAATGCTAACAGAGTCAGTCTCATACTTCTTCTTATCAATTATTTTAATAATTGAGACATAATCGTACAAAAGATCTTCCGTGTTTTTGTTATCAGAACCAATTTCACCTAAATTCTCTTCGATTTGTGATAGTCTAATTTTCTTTTCTTGTTCATCTACTGGTATCTTTCCAAGAAATTCATAGACTATCCTTTCTTTTTTACCATCCAACTTGTCATTAAATACACTTTCATTTATGCTCTCAATTAATTCCCCATTTTTTATTACATCGTACTCTTCTATTTGAGAAATATCGTTCCAGTCAAATTTGATGTATTCACCATTTGAAATTGTCGACACGTTAACTTCCTTAATTGGGAATCTACTGCTAGAATTAGCGATTAAACCTTCTGATTCATTAGTTTTTGTTTTCAAAATGATATTAGCTATGCTCTCACCTTCTGAATCTACTGCTATTAAATTATATTTATATGGTTTACCAGGTTCTAAATTATCGTGTGTGAAATTAACTTTTGTACCGCTGTAAACTTCAGACTCTCCTTGATAAATTTTATACTCCACTGCACCCGGTATTTCGCTCCACGAGATAGTTATTTTTCTCTCTTCAGTCTCGATTTTTACATCATTAATAAACTCCTCGTAATTAAAATTTTCATAAGCAAAAACGTTAACTGGAGCAAAAAGTGTTGACATTACGACTAATGATGATAATAATGCTTTTTTCATTCTTTCACTCCTCAATCTTATTTTTACATGATTGCATTATAACAACATCTTCCATATTTGTCTACCATTTTTGGTAATTTTTCGTAGTTTATTTCATTTCCTCTTGATTTTAACACTTGAATTTTTATAGCCTCTTAACGCGAGGAAGATGTCTTGATACTCGTTCAGTAATTTTGGACTGCGCTTTGTATGAATATAAATAACAAGGATGCAACACACATATTCATTCTCGTAATATAATCTGCACTGTTTGCAGAGCATTCTCTAAACGACAACCAATACAGTACATTAATGACACCTTACTAAGCGAAGCGAACTTTGTTCAGCCGTGGTAGACTTCTTCTATTTTCCGCTTACTTTCTCAAGCTTCTGAATCCCGTCCGCTTCTCTTTTGATTCGCTCGACCGTTTTTTCACCTAGGATCCTGTTTTTCTCAATACACATTAAATAAATCTCGGAGGAAATTACCTTTTTTAAGATGCAACGTCATCAAAATGGATCATAAGGACGAAACAATCACGAAAGAGAAAGGATACAGCGGATAGTACCCCTATTCCAATATGTGTAATAAGGGGCTGCCATTTAGACCCTTGCTCGGCTCGAGTCTAAACATACAACCCATTTTTCTCCATACTTATCCATCAGACTCCCAAAAATAAGCATAAAAAAATCGGCCTGATATTGATTACTGATACGATTAATCCTGTTTCAAACTGTGACAAATCATATTTTTGTTGAAAAAAGTAGCTAATAGCCCCATCCTATATGTCACAAAAGTAGCGCACATTTGTGAAAATTTGTCTACATTCAAATGAATGAACATAACTCCAGATAGAGTGATTACCCCTCCTATCACAGAGAGAAGGGGTGGTTTCTCTCCAAGCCACATCCATGCAAGTACAAATGCAAGAGCTGGCGTTACGTAAAGGGAACTTGTTGCCTCCGAAGCCCCTACACGTGATGTTACATAGGCTAATGCAAGATAAGGAATAACCGTAGGGAAGAGACCTAAGTACAAGATGCTAAGTGTTGATGCTATAGAAAGTTTCGTCATTTCACTTGATAATCCTGGGAGAAAGAAGAACATGAAAAACGTACCCGCCCAAATCGTATAGGTAGTACATGCAAGAAAGCCATATTTTTTTTACATAACGGGTTTGAAAAACGAAATATAAACTTTCTGAAAATGACGCTAATAGAATGAACAAAATTCCACTGGTATACTCAACATCTCCCTCAGTTCCAAACGACTAAAAAAGCTTGTAATAGATCCAATCCACCTTGATAATCCAAATCGTTCACGAAGAAACCAAACGGCTAAAATAGCTGAAAAAATTTCTGGGTCGTTACAGGCTTTACATTTGATTTCAGTTGGGCTGCTGCACAGAGGATCAACCGTTTTACTTGAAAACCCTTCCTATCTTTATTCTCTGCAGGTGTTTCAATCAGCAGGGATGAAGCTTACCGGTCTCCCGATAGATGAACATGGCCTATTGCCCAACGCCGTTTCCGTATCAAAAAAACAGCGAGGCAGAGTGATTTTATACTCCATCCCTTGTTTTCATAATCCAACGGGGATTTTACTGTCAGAAAAACGACGTCAAGAGCTCATTCAAGTATGTAACATGGAACAACTTCCTATGATTGATGTCAACGCCGACTTTACTTTGACCCACCATCGCCGGTTTTGAATTGACCCACCCGGCGATTTTTGTTG
>NZ_KE695649.1:60623-718123 GCF_000454065.1 Brevibacillus thermoruber 423 | reverse complement strand
GTCTCTTCCATCTGTCTCTGCCGCTCAGAACAAGTCGGTTTCCGCTTCGCGCGGCTCCGCCGTAATCTCCTCGATCACGGTGCGGTTCACGGCGTCCTCCACCAAGGCCTCCACGTCCAGTTTTTCCTCGAAACGTTCAGCCACATGCGGCTTGGGCCGGGTCACCGGATTTTTCGGCGTAAAAATGGTGCAGCAGTCTTCGTACGGCAAAATGGACAGCTCGTACGTATCGATTCGCCGGGCAATGTCGGTGATCTCCGTCTTGTCCATGCCGATCAGCGGACGCAAAATCGGAATCGAGACGACCTTGTTGATCGTGTTCATGCTCTCCAGCGTCTGGGAAGCCACCTGGCCCAGGCTTTCGCCGGTCGCCAGCGCCAAGGCGCCGGTCCTGGCGGCGACCCGCTCGGCAATCCGCATCATGAACCGGCGCATGATGGTGATCAGGTAGTCTTCCGGACACTTTTCGCGAATGGCCGTCTGAATCTCCGTAAAGGGAACGACGTGCAGCCGCACGGTCCCGCCCCAGTGGGCCAGCTTGTGGGCCAGATCGCGGACCTTTTGCAGGGCCCGTTCGCTGGTAAACGGATAGCTGTGGAAGTGAATCGCTTCCAGGGTGACGCCCCGCTTCATCATCATCCAGCCGGCAACCGGGCTGTCAATCCCGCCGGAGAGCAAGAGCAGCACTTTGCCGCCGGAGCCGACCGGAAGACCGCCGGGACCGGGAATGGTTTCGCAGCTGATGTACGTGCCCTCGGCGCGGATCTCGATGTTCACGACCGCTTCCGGCTGGTGAACATCCACCTTGATTTCCGGGATGCTGCGCAGAATGTGCGTTCCCACCATGCGGCTTACTTCCATCGACTGTTTCGGGAAACGCTTGTCCGCGCGGCGGGTCTCCACCCGGAAGGTTTTCGGCTGCGGCTGCAGGTGGCGGATCAGTTCCAACGCCTTCGCCTTGATCGTCTGTTCATCCGGCTCCACCTGAACAGTGGGGCTGATGGAGGAGATGCCGAAAACGCGGCGCAGCCGTTCCACCACCGCATGGGCGTCCTCTCCGTGCAGTTCCACGTACATGCGGCCGTAGTTGCGGCGCACCTTGATGTTGGCAAACGGGCGCAGCACGCTTTTGACGCTCTGCACCAGGGCTTCTTCGAACAAATCGCGATTCCGGCCTTTCAACGCCAGTTCGCCGTAACGAATCAAAATGACATCGTACTTCATGGTTTGCTCCTTTACATGGTTACGCTTTCGCTTTCATATGGGGACGGATGCTGGCGACGCACTCCGCCGCGGCGGCAACAAACGCTCGGGCCTCCTCGATGGTGTTCTCCCGGCCCACGCTGATGCGAATGGCCGACAGCGCCCGCTCCCGGTCCTGAAGAGCGGCCATCAATACCCGGCTGGGTTCGTTCGCCTTGGAGGAGCAGGCCGATTTGGTGGAGACGAGGTAGCCCCGTTCCTCCAGCGCATGCAGCAGCACTTCCGCCTTCATCCCGGGAAACGAGACGTTGACGATGTGGGGGGCCGCTCCCTCACTCGGCGTGTTGACGACGCATCCGGGAATCTCGGCCAACCCCTGCCGCAGCACCTGGGTGATGGACGCCAGCCGGGCGGGTTCTTCCGGCCCCATCTCTTCCAGCAATCGGATCGCTTTGGCCATGCCGGCGATGGCCGGCAGATTCTCCGTTCCGGAGCGGAAACCGCCCTCCTGCCCCCCGCCCATCAACAGCGGCTGGAGAATCAATCCCTCCCGTTTGTACAGGATGCCGATACCCCGCGGTCCGTAAAATTTATGGGCCGATACGCTGAGCAGGTCGATGCCCCACTCCTTCAGGCGAATCGGCAGCTTGCCGACGCTTTGCACGGCATCGACGTGGAACAGGATTTTCGGGTACTGCTTCAGCAGGGCGCCGATCTCGGCGATGGGCTGCACCGTCCCCAACTCGTTGTTTACGTGCATGACGGAAACGAGAATGGTGTCGGGCCGGATCGCCCGTTTCAGGTCCTCCACCAAGACACGACCCGCGCTGTCGACCGGCAAATAGGTAACGGAAAAGCCGAACTCTTCCATCTGCTTGCATACATCATAGACGGCGGGATGCTCCACGCTCGTCGTAATGATATGTCTTCCCCGGCTCTGATACTGCATCGCCACACCTTTGATCGCCGCGTTGTTGCTCTCAGTGCCGCCGGACGTAAAGACGATTTCCGACGGTTTGCACCCGAGGAAACGGGCGGCGACCGCACGTGCCTGCTTCAGGATGTTCTCCGCCTCGAGCCCTTTTTGATGCAGCGAGGACGGATTCCCGTAGTAGGTCTCCATCGCCCGTTTGACCACCTCAACCACCTGCGGATGAGGACGGGTCGTGGCGCTGTTGTCCAAATAAATCACCAGTCCACACCTTCCTGAGGGCTGATCGCCCAAAGTCTACTTTTCATCATAACACGACAGTTCCGATCAACATATAGCCGGGAGCATACTTCCCCTTATTTTCTCCCACTTTTCGGCGGGGAACAACGCCGGGGAGAAAAAAGGTGGCACAACCTTCACAAATTGTTCACAAACACAAACGCTTACATTGGCAGGCAGGCTCTTTACATAACGCGGCCCATTCGTTAGAATAGTCAATAAATTTAGAGAACGAGGAGAGAAGCACCATGACGACACGGACGATGGAGATGGAAGAGAAAATCCGCAAAATGGAGGCGGAGCTGAAACGGCTGCAGGCCGAATTGGCGAAGCTGAGCAGCACGCAGTTTGATCAACCGGAAACCGCCTACTTAAACGAGGTGTACAACGGGTGACCCTTTGCCTTTCCTGTCAGCGTGGAAGAAGCACGGCTCCTTGTGCGGACTTCCACGCTTTTTTGCGTCTCTGTACCAGTCCATGATTCCCCCCTTACCGTCTCACGCTCCGCCAGTACGCGTACCCGACCAGTATCAGCAATCCGACAATCGTCGCTGTCACATACGCAAACTTTGCCGCCATCAGCGCACCTCGTTTCACGTTCTTTTCCATAGTGTGCGCATGTGAGGCCGTTCCTTTGCAAAAAAAGGCCGTCCCCTTTGCGCAAAGGGACGGTCAAGTTCAACGATCCACGATCAGCGGTCAGTCTGCATGCGGAATCGGACCGTGATATACGCCAGAATATACCTCTGTTGCAGGCCCGGTCATGTACACGCGATTGTCGCTCTCCCGCCATTCGACCACCAGATCCCCGCCCGCCAGATGAACGGTTACGGTCCGGTCGGTCATGCCGCTGAGGCTCGCGGCAACCGCCGCGGCACACGCTCCCGTGCCGCAGGCGAGCGTCACACCCGAACCGCGTTCCCAGACGCGGAACAGCAATTCCCGCCGGTTCAGCACCTGGATGAATTCCACGTTGGTGCGCTCGGGGAACCACTCGTGCCGTTCGATTACCGGCCCGTACTTCACCACGTCCGCTTCGTTCACTTCATCGACAAACAGAACAGCGTGAGGATTGCCCATCGAGACGGCGGTCATGGTAAACGTGCGGCCGTCGACGGTGAGCGGCTGTCCGATCACTCGCTCGCCGGGCTCTCCGGTCATGGGGATGGCCGCCCGAACAAACTGCGGTTCCCCCATGTCAATGGTCACCTGCTCCACCTTGCCGTCCGCTCCCACCGTGACGGACGGGGTGACAATGCCGCCCAGCGTTTCCACGGAAAACGAGGTCTTGTCCGTCAGTCCGTGGTCGTACACATACTTGCTCACGCAGCGCAGGCCGTTACCGCAGTTTTTCGCTTCGCTGCCGTCGTTGTTGAAGACCCGCATGCGAAAGTCGGCCCGCTCCGAGGGCATGATCAGGATCAAGCCGTCACCGCCGATGCCGAAGTGGCGGTCGCTGACCCGACGTGCCAGTTCCGGCAGATCCACGCCCGTCAGCGGTTCGGAAAAACAGTCCACGTATACGTAGTCGTTGCCCAGTCCGTGCATTTTGGTAAATTTCATGGTTCGCCCCTCATTTTTACTCCGATGTTTTTCTCGCTTTATCTTACCACAGAAGTCCGGGGCGTGGGAAAGTGGTATACTACCCCTAGCCAATCTGGAGCAGGAGGTGTGCGGCATGGATATGTCCGCGCTGCGCTTTGCGCTGGGCACGACCAATCAGGCGAAAAAGACGGCAGTGGTGCTGGCGACGGGAACGGAACCGGTCTGTCTGGCGGTGCCGTCCGGCGTCTCCGCCCAGCCGCTTTCGGAAGAGGAGACGATTGCGGGTGCGATCAACCGGGCCAAAGCGGTGCTTGACCGGGTCCCGAACGCCGACATCGGCTTGGGGCTGGAAGGCGGCCTGACGTTTGACGACCGGTACACGAACCATTGGTATCTGCTCTCCGTCTGCGCCGCCTGGAACGGCAGGCAGCTCTGTCTGGGCAAGGGACTGTTTTTTCCCATCCCCAACAAGGCGGTGGAACGGATCCAGCGGGAAGGCATCGAGCTTCGGACGATCATCGACGAGTGGAGCGGCACCACAGGGAGCAATCAGCGGGGCGGCGCTTACGGATTGTTGACGGGGGGACGGATCCGGCGGGCCGAGGTGTTTCGCGACGCCGTCATCGCCGCCGTCACCCCGTTCGTCTCCGCTTTGTACCGATAATCCCCCAGGCCGCCCAGGCAAAACAGACAGGAAAAAACCTCTCCGTCACCGGAGAGGTTTTTTCGGCGTGGCGCCGTCGTCATCGGGCGATGTAATACGGGTAGATGATCAGCGCACCGAGAATGGCGATCGCCCCTACGATCATCGCCCAGACCCCGAGCGTACGAGCATTTCGCCGGTACGCCAGGTATCCCAGCACCATGCCAATGGGAGCCACGATATACGGGAGTAGGAACAGCGACAGAATGGACAAGCCCAATCCTGTCCAGCCAATCCCGCTGGCTCCGTTTTCCGCCTGCGCGTCGACGTCGTCAGTGGTGCGCGTCTCCCGGATAGGTTCGGCAATTTCGGCCGCCGTTTCCACGTCGTCCCCGGTCAGGGGAGAGGCATCCGGGCGATTGTCGCCCCGTTTGTCCCCTTCCCGGTTCACCTGCTGTGTCAGGTCGGCTCCTGCCGCGTCCACGCTTTGTTCCCCCAGATAACGTTCGGTCTGGGTGTGGGGATCATACTGGATGTTCCCCTGGGAACGGACGGTATTCTCATCCAACACAGCCCCCATCCAGGAGTCGGCAAACTCGGTGTCCCGCTGATCGAACATCTCCGCAAGGCCGTTGTCCCCTTCCTTCCGCTCGGCATTCACACGTTCGTCTCGATCGTACGCCATGCCATGCTCAGCTCCTTTTTCCAAAGGATTGTGATGAAGGAAGTAGCCTTATTCTCTGCCGAGGGTGTACAATTTAAACTGGAGGCGAGAGGATGAAACCAGAGAAATCCCTAACGATTGGCATTGACATTGACGGCACCGTCACGGAGCCGAGCAGCATAGTCCCTCTGATGAATGAAAGCTTTGGCAAACAGTTGCGATACGAAGACTGTATCGATTACAATCTGGCCACGGTCTATGGGATCAGCGACGAGGTCTTTGCGGACTGGCTGGACAAGCACGGCGAGCGCCTGTACGACAACGCCCCTGTCCACGGCGCGGCCGACCGGGTACTGCGCCAGTGGTACAAGCGGCACAAGCTGGTGTACATCAGCGCCCGCGAGGCCCGTCATCTGGACGTCACCGCAAACTGGTTCTCCCGCTATCAGATTCCGTACCACCATATGGATTTGATCGGCTCGCACGACAAGCTGGCCGCCGCCCGAAAGTGGCAGGTGGACCTGTTTCTGGAAGACCGGCTGGAAAACGCGCTGCAGCTGGCTGACGCCCTCTGCATCCCGGTCTTTTTGTTCGACACCCCGTACAACCAGGGAACGCTGCCCCGGCTGGTGCACCGGGTCACCTCCTGGGAGCAGGTGGACGCCCTGGTGGAGCGGCTGGCACTGGAAAAGGCCAACGCGTAAAGTGCCCGACCGCTCAACGGAGAGGGGACTCCCCCGCCGAGGAGCCGGCGAAGGGGCACACGCCGGTCCGGAACGGTGTGTGCAGCGCTCGGAACGGTGTCCGCAGCGCTTAGGAACGGTGTTCGCAGCGCATGGAACGGTCCGCAGCGCATGGAAAAAGACGCATCCCCGGCACGGGATACGTCTTTTTTTCCTTACTTTTTCTCGGTTTTCCTCGGTTTGAACGTGTGACAACAGGTCTGGGAGGAGTCATTCGCCTGATCCTTGTGCTGGCTGTCGTGTCCGTACTCGCCGGCAAACTCTTCTTTAAAGTCTGCGTGAGCGTGACTGTCCACTTCCACCATGATCATGTCGGCGGTGCAGTTGTTGCCTTCGCTCCAGTATTCACAGTTGGCGACACTGCATTTGACGATGGGCATGTGTTTCACCTCCTAGGGGCTATCCTTCACCACAAGCAAACAGCTTATACCCCCGCAAACAGAGGCTTTACATGGCATCGCGCCCGTACAAAAACCATGCCAACTGCCGGTTTCCCCGGCATGTTTTCGCGAAAGGAGACCTGTTTCATGACCAACCCGCGCATCGTCGTCATTACCGGCGCAGCAGGCGGACTCGGGCAGGAACTGACGAGACTTCACCTGACGAAAGGGGATACGGTGATCGCGACCGGCCGGTCCATGGCCGGTCTGGAAGCGATGCGCGAACGGCTGGGCGCTCCGGACCGCCTGTTCCTCCACCGGCTCGACGTCACCGACAACGAAGCCGTGCGGCAATTTGCCGCCTGGGTACAGATTCGCTTCGGCCGCTGCGATCTTCTCTACAACAACGCGGGCACCGCCGTTTTCGTTCCGCTGGCCCAGATGCGCCTGGACGAGCTGGAAACCATCCTGGCCACCAACATCGCGGGTCCGCTGTACGTCATCCGCGCTTTTTTGCCAATGATGCTGGCGGCCCGCTCCGGCCACATCGTAAACATCGCCTCGCTGGCCGGCCAGGTGGCGACGGCAAAAGCGGCCGTGTACGCCGCCAGCAAAGCGGCCGTGATCCGGCTGAGCGAAGGCCTGCGCCATGAGCTGGCGGACAGCGGCATCCACGTCACCTGCGCCATGCCCGGCCCGATCGACACGCCGTTTTTGCAGCGGGCGGACCAGACAGGCGGGTATAGGGAAAAAGTCCGCCGCTATCTCCTGACGCCGGAGCAGACGGCGGCGCGGATCATCCGGGCCGTGGAAGCAAAGCAGCCGGAAGTGGCCATGCCCCTCCGGCTGCATCTCCTGTCACTGCTCTATGCGATGCTGCCCCACGGCGTGAAGCGCCTCCTCGCCCCCCTGCTGAACCGGAAGTAGCTCCGGCTCATCCAGCCGCCGTAGTGCCATAAACGCGAGCAGACCGGTCGCGGCGCAGACGACGGAGGCGGCGCCGAACAATCCCTGCACTCCGCATACGGGGATGAGCCAGCCGGCAGCGGCCGCCCCGGCGGGCATTCCCGTCCCCGTAATCGTGCGGACGCTCGTCAGCACCCGCCCCAGCAGTTCTTCGGGCACGTGTTTTTGCAGATGGCTGCGGTACAGGATGTTGTAGGGTGAAAAACTGAGTCCGGCCAGCCCCATCGCCAGCATCGCCACATCGATGCGGGTAAAGAGGGCAAGCGGCAGCGTCGTGATCCCCCACAGGCCGATGATGGCCGCCAGCGTCACGCCGGTCGGGATTTTCCAGGTAACGGCGGAAAACAGGATCGACCCGAGCAGCGCCCCCGCCGCCATGGCGGACCAGAGCAGGCCCAGCGAGACCGCCCCGCCGTCCAGGTCGTTCTTGGCGTACAGCGGCAGCCCCACCTCCACCGGGCCGTACGCCATGTTGAAGAAAAAGGTGAACAGCACGAGCCACAACAGGCGGCGATGCCCCAGCAGGTAGCGGTAGCCGGTGCGGATATCGGCGGCCAGCGAGCGCAGAAACGGACCGATCGCGACTACGCCTGTTCCGCCGCCGCTTTCCGCAGCCTTCCCTTGGACCCCCTCCGCCTCTTTTTCGTCCATCCGCCCGACGGCGAAGCTGCCCGATCCCGCCGCCGGCTTCAGGCGGGCGAAACAGAAGGCACAGAGGAAAAAGCTGACGGCGTCCACCACCAGCACGTTGGCCGCCCCGATCCAGGCGATCAACACCCCGGCCACGGCGGGCCCGAACAGATACGTGATCTGCCACTGGCTTTCCATCAGACCGTTCGCCTTGACCAGAAGGGATTTGTCCATCACCAGCCGGGGCAGCAGGGTCTGGGCACCCGCGCTGCTGAGCGGCGAGAGCATCCCGGCGATGACGATCAGCACGTACACCAGCCACAGCGGCGTCCCCTCCATCTGCAGCAGCACCACCAGCGCGAAAAAGATCAAGCCGCGCAGCACGTTGTCCAGCATGATCAGTTTTCGCCGGTCAAAGCGATCCAACAGAACGCCGGCGACCAGTCCGACCAAGACCGCGGGAATGTTGTACGCCAGGACGACACCGCCCATGGCGGCGGATGAACCGGTTTTGTTCATCACAAACCAGGTCAAGGCCATCCATCCGAACTGATTGCCCAGGCCGGACAGAAACAACCCCAACCAGTACCAGCGAAACGACGATTGCCTCCACAGTTCTTTCACGCGCATCTTCCTTTTCTTTCCGGTTTGGCATCATTGTAGCCAATTTATTAAACTTTTTCAATTATTATATTTATAAATATACCGAAAAAATCCCCCCCTGCCTGTCTTCAGGCAAAGGGGATAGGTCCTCGCCGTCGGTGTGATCCGTTTACATCCCGGCTCCCGTTTCCTTTTCAAGCTGCCTGCCCGTCCTGCTGTCCGTTTGGCCGCGGCTGCCCAACAGCCAGATCAGGCCGGCCGCTGCCCCGAACACGGCCAACCCGCTGGAGACGGCGGCGCTTCCCGCCTGTTGGGCGCCGTACCCGACGATCAGGCAGCCAACCGAGTAGCTGCCCATCGTCACCATTTCCCTGATGGAAAAGACGCGGGCCAGGTAATCGGGATCGGCCAACTGCTGCAGGCGCGTCACCGCCAGGATCGACGAGCCAAACGAGGCAAAGGCGCAGAACAGCGACGCTGCCGCCAGAGCGGCGATCGGCCCGGAGTGGAAGATCGCGTAGATTGAGACCCCCATCGCCGCCAGCGCCCAGCCGAGCGCCATGTTGATCCCTTTTGTCCCCATGCGGTCGGCCAGCCTGCCCGCCACCAGACCGGCACAAACGCCGCCCAGGCCGAGCGGGATGTCCAGCAGCCCGAAGAAGAACAACCCCTCGCCTCTCTCCTGCAGCACGAAGTACATCAGCATGACGTAATACGCTCCCAGGAACCGCTCCGCCATCTGGTACAGCAGAACCCCGGCGATCTCCCGCTGCCTGCCGATGTATCGAAAGCCTTCGCGCAGGCGCTGCACAAAGCCGCTGCCGGTCCGCTCCGGCTCGTCCGCAAAGGCGGGCAGCCGCAGCAGGATCAACAGCGAGACAGCGTAGCAGGCGGCGTCCAGAAGAAAGTTAAACCGGTAGGAAAACAAGTAGACCAACATGGCCGCGATCCCCTGGCAGACGATGATCAAAAACGACGTCGTGCCCTGCAGGAGCGAATTGGCCGCCAGCCTGTCGTCGGCTTTCACCGTGCGGACGATGGCCACCTGCATGGCCGGTTGAAAAAAGGCGCTGCAGATGTTGACCAGAATCAGGAGCACATAGGCCGCCCAGAGATAGGCGGGTGACGTGATCCAGAAGAAGAGGCTGACGAGGATGCCCCGCAGCAGATTGACGACGATCATGACGCGCCGTTTGTCCCAATGCTCCAGCAAGGCGCCGGAAAAAACGCTGGTGATCACATAAGGCATCAGGCGAAACACCGTGCCGGCCGCAAACGACAGCCCGGACCCGCTCAGGTCGTGCAGCAGGCCGACGACGGCGATAAACGTGAACTCGTTTCCGATGATATGGATGACATGAGCCGTGTACAGACGGCGAAAGACAGGATGACGCAGAAGCGCCGTCATGGTCAAACCCCTTTCACCGTTTTCTCCGTATTGTACCACGTTGCGTCAGGAAACGCTTCTATTGATCCCCCGTCCGAGAAGCCGGTTCATTTGCAGCGGACGATTTCACCGAAGCGTATGCCGGATGCTGACGCGGAGGTGCATCGTCCCGCAGAATCAGGAGGTGGCCTCAAGGAACATGCGATGCGGATTCCATCACAAATCGAAAAACATGCTTGAAAACCTGCAAGTTCATCTGATACAATTTGTTCAAACAAATTTGAACGTTTCAATAATAACGTTATGTTCAAATATTTAAAAGAGGGTGATTGTTTCTTGAAACGCTATCTGGTCATCGAAAGTCTGGAACAACTGCGCGCCATTAGTGACGCGCTGCGCCTGGAAATGATCACGCTGCTGACCAAAGACGCATACACGGGAAAACAGTTGGCCGGGATGCTTTCCCTCTCCCCTTCCAAGGTTCACTACCATCTGAAGGAGCTGGAGCACCACGGCTTTGTCCATGTGGTCCGCACCGAGGAGAAAAACGGGATTGTGCAGAAGTTCTACCGCTCCGTCGCTTTCGATTTCAAGGTGAGCGAAGACCTGCTGCCTTCCCTGCGCGAGGACACGCTTTTGCAGCAGGAAGCGATGCTCAACCACCTGCGTTCCAGCATCACCCGGCTGTACAACGCGCCGGACGAATCGTTTCTGCTCTTTGCCGAAGAGGAGAAACGGCCGCCGCTCTACGCCTTCAACGGGGAAGTAAAGGCGCCGCGGGACGAGCTCAAGGCGTGGATCAAAAAGTATCGCGCCCTGCTGGAGGAATTGAACGACATGGAGAAACGCCACCTGCAGCGGATCAAGGCCGGGGAGGCGGAAGACACGGGAGAAGTGTTTTACTTCGTCGGCGTCGGCTTCATGACCAACGAGCAGATCTACGTGGCCGACGATGAATCGCTGCCCGAGGGATTCGTGCATGCAGACGATGTGACGGCAGGGAAAATGTGCAGGAGGAAAACGGAACATGACCCGTCAGGAAAATAAACGCGCGCTGTGGAAAAACAGCCAGTTTGTCCGGCTCTGGTTCGGCAACCTGATTTCGGCGCTGGCCGACGGTGCGTTCTTCGTCGCCCTCTCCTGGTTTATCGTGGACGTGACCGGATCGGAGACGGTGCTCGGCACCACCCTGATCTGCATGTCCATTCCCCGCCTGCTGTTTATGCTGGCGGGCGGAGTGGCCGCCGACAGGTTCAGCCGCAAGCGGATCATGGTCGGCTCCATTCTGGCCCGGGGGATGGTGCTCTCCGGCTTCGGCCTGCTGCTCTTGTACGACTCCGGCCAACTGCTTCCCTACTCCGCCTACGCGATGGCCGCCCTGTTCGGCACGGTGGACGCCTTTTTCTGGCCGGCGCGCAGTTCCATTCTGCCGTTTGTCGTCGGCCGCGACCAGTTGGCCGGGGCCAACAGCCTGATGGAAATCTCGCAGCAGCTCAGCATGGTCGGCGGTCCGCTGGTCGCCGCCCTGCTGCTGCACGCCGTCCCGTACCCGCCGATGTTTTTGATCATGGCCGCCGCCTTTTTCGCCGGTACGCTGATTCTCTTCACGCTCCGGCTCCAGCCCGTCCCATCGGAGCCGGCAGCGGGACCGGATCGCCCGCACGCGTCGCGGCCTTCCTACTTCCGCGACGTCTGGGAAGGCATCCGCTTCACCTTTTCCATCCCGATCCTGACGATCATCTTCGGGACGTCCCTGGTGCTCAACATGATGTTTTCCGGTCCGGTCAACATGGGGCTGCCCCTTTTGGTCAAGCAGCTCGGCTGGGACGGCAGCGCCTACAGCTCGCTCAGTTCGGCGCTCGGCGTGGGCACCATCGCCGGCGGCGTCATCACTGCCCTGTGCGGCGGATTCCGCGGGCGCTACACGTTCCTGCCCCTGGTGGTCGGGCTGATGGGAGCGGGCATCGCCGCCGTCTCGCTCATGCATCAACTGGCGTTTGGGCTGGCAATGCTGTTCGCCGTCGGCATGGCGATGAGCATGACCAACATCCCGCTGATCACCTACATACAGGCGATCGTTCCCGCCGCCAAGCTGGGCAGGGTGATGTCGCTGCTCACGCTGATGTCGGTCGGCCTGGGACCGGTCAGCTACGCGCTTTGCTCTGTTCTCCTGGAGCGCAGGTGGGCCGCTCCGGACACGCTGCTCCTGGTCGGCGGCCTGGCGCTTGGGACGATCGGCCTCAGCCTGCTTTTGTTCCGGGAGTTTCGCCGAATGGAGGAGCATCCGCTCTGGTCCGGCCGGACGGCGGCGGAAACGACCGACTCGCCGCAGCCGCACCAACCTGGCGACGGCAGCCGCAACGAAAACACACCCGCAGCGCTGTAACGCCTGCGGGTGTGTGTGTTCGCCGTTCGAAGGCGCATCGGCCGGGCATGCATGCGCCCTTTCCCTGCGGAAACGGGCGCGTTTTGCCGCTACGTGCTACGACGTCTTCCATTTCGCCAGTTCGGCCGGAAACTTGTCGTTCAGCACTTTAATGTAGGTACCTTTCATGCCGAGAGAGCGGGACTCCAGCACACCGGCGCTGGCCAGTTTTCTGAGCGCGTTGACGATGACGGAGCGGGTCAGGCCGGCCTGGTCGGCCAGTTGGCTGGCGACGAGCAGCCCTTCTCTGGCATCGAGCTGTTCCATGATTTTCTCGATCGCGATCTGCTCGCTGTACGACAGCGACGAGAGCGCAATCTTGGCAAAGGTTTTGTCGCGCACCTCGCTTTCGATCTGCTCCGTGCGCTGACGGACGATTTTCATGCCGATCACGGTGGCGCCGATTTCCGCCAGGATCAGATCTTCCGTCTCAAACAGGCCGTACGACCGCATCAGGACGAGCGTGCCGAGGCGGCTGCCTCCGGCGTTGATCGGCACGATGGTGGTCATCATCTGCGGGAAGAGTGACACCAGGTCGGGCGTCACCATGCTGTAAGGGCTTTGCACCGGTTCGTTGGCCAGTGATTGGCTTACCTCCAGCAGCCGCTGATGATAGCCAGACGGGAGCAGGTCATGCGTCCGCTCCCCGACGGCAAAGTCCTGCCGCAGGCCGCTGCCGATGATGGAGCCGTCGGCGGTGATGATGTAGACGTTGGCGTCGATGACGTCGGACAAAAGACGGGCCAGGTCATGGTAGCCGACACCGCTGCCTCCCATCGTTTTTTGCAGCATCACATTAATCTTTCTCGTTTTCTCCAGCAAATTCATTCCATTTCTTCCTCCTTGCGGTTATGTATGGTCTCAGTATTGTCTGAAAAATCCCGGCTCATACATGCAAATCAAAAAATAGGCAATAAAGGAACAGGCACCTTCAGGTCGTTGACCCATCGGCGCCTGTCCTGCACCTGCGCGGGTATTTGCCAATACCATGATAGAGAACCACATCCGGGAAGGGGCGAAGAGAATGAACCTGTTTAAAGGTGGAGGCTTCACCGGCATCGCTTTGATTCTCGTCCTGTTTGTCCTGCTGTCGATCGTCGGGGTAGATAACTGACCGCTGGTATCCGTGAGCGAAAAAAAACTGCCTGAGCGGCACTCGCCAGGCAGTCTTTTTGCCGTGCTTAGTGAATTTGACGGCGGATCAGTTCGTCGATCTGGTCGGCAATCACATCGGTCGGACGGTTCAGATCGGCCGCAGTCAGGCGGAAGCGGGCATACCGTTCATCCAGGTTGAACGCTTCTTCAAAGACGCCCAGGAAACCGCGCGCCCGTTTGTCCAGTTCCAGCAGCACTTCCAGCTCTCCGTCACGAAGGTGGAAGACCGCTTCCAGCTCTTCCAGACGGCTGCGGTACGGGCCGGTCGGACGGAATTCGAATTCCTGCACGAACGGATAGCGGCGGCCCAGGTAGCGATTGTACTCGCAGTCCACCTTGAACAGTTGGAACCCGATCAGGTGGATGGCGTCCAGCACTTTTTCCATCAGGGGATGGGGCCGTACCTCGATGAAGTCGGAATCGCCCGGATCGATGGCGTTCTTGATGTCCAGTCCGGTGCGCAGATAGACCGGCTGCCGCCCCATCGTCAGGGGCGTCTCGTACGGCAGTTGGAAGGCAAACGGCAGCACTCTTCGTTCTTTCGGCTGCAGCGTGAAGCGCTCGGACAGGCGGTGCTTGACCAGTATGCACTCCTCTTTTACCTTGTTGTCGTTCACTTCCCGTTCGTAGTGGGTGACGACGTACATGTAGATGTCGTCGATCTCCTGGGCTACGTCCCCGCCCACCATGTGGACTTCCCCTCTCACCATGTCGCCGGGGATGAGGGAATCCTGCTCCAGTCGGGTGTCAACCTGCGCGGAGCCGATCCCGACGCTGGCCAGCAGCTTTTTGAACATCGACATCGCTTCATTCTCTCCTTCGCTACGGATCGCAGTCCGCCGGAGTTTCTGTATGGATATACGGGAGGAGGAGCAGAAAGTTTCATCGCGGCGGCGATTTTTCCGGCGATACCACCTGTTCGCCGTCAGGTTCCCTCCCGCTTCATTTCCACTGTGACGAACAGAAACAGATCGCGGCTGATCGCCACCGTTTTCACCCGCACCTCGGCCATCGTGCCCTCGTCGTCCACGACGTACTCCCTGCGCCTGAGCATTTCATGCAGCACCTCGTGCACGCCGGCCACCTGCTCCACTTTTTTGCCCTTCAGGGAGGCGAGGTCTTTTTCCAAACGGCGCACCACATGCACCTCGATCGTCGGGTGCGGCTTCGGATCCAGCACGACCACGCGGATTTCCTCGATCACGACGTCCTGCTGTTTGCGGGAAACCCGCTGGGACTGCCTCAGCGCCTCGTTCTCTTCCCGCAATTTCTCCGTCAACAGCTTCAAACTCTGGTTCAGGACCAGCATTTGCTCCATTTCCCGCCCGTATACCAGCAGCACCCCGGTTCCGCCCAGCACGGCGCCTACCACCAGCAGGGCGACGTACCGCTTCCACAGACTCACGCTCATGAACGCACCTGCCACAGCCATTGGACGGTGATCGTGCCCATGTGGGCGCCGAGAAACGCCACCACGATCATCACCAACTGTTTTACCACGGGGTGGAAGTGGCCCACGAGGATCTTTTCGATCTGCAAAAAGGAGTCGAACGTGCCGCCCAGAGCGCCCACCAGCCCCCAGATCTTCAACTGGTCCGCCAGTTCCTTCATCGACCAGAGCGGCGGTTTTTCTGCCGCCAGAAAATAGCCCAATCCGCCGGAAAGGGACCCTCCGACGACAATGCCGTACGCGATAAAAAAGGTAAGAATCACCTGAGACATGCCTTCATTCCTCCCGACTTGGCAGCGTATGCTTATCCCTACGCCGCTTGTCAGGCAAATATGAAGAGGAAAACACCGGTGCCATAACAGGGAGCATGCCAAGCCCGCCGGGTCGCCGGCGAGTTCCCGGGACACCGCGCAAACGCAACCTGTCCCGGACGCGAAAAAACGGCATGCCTGCCGCTGACATGCCGCTCGTTCTCATCCTTTTTTTCGTCTCATCCGGCCCAGCTTGCGTTGGATGCGCGGTGCGTGCATGACCATCAAATTCATGAACAGATTGACCATGTTCGGATTGCGCAGAAGCTGCTGGAACACTTCCGGATTTTCCTTGAACCACTGTTCATTGGCCTGTACCCAGGCCCTGAAGCCCTTGTTGTTTTTGTAGTAGCGGTTCAATCGGCTGATCGGGCGGTATGCGCTCATCCTACTCTATCCCTTCGTCAAAGAAAATGGAGAGAAGAAAGACAATCACCAGGATCCAGATGATGACTTCAAACCCTTCGTGTTTGAAAAAACTATTCATATCTGTCCCTCCTTGTTCCTCCAGCCTGTACCCGTGCGCCGTACGTTCGGCCCATGGCCGTATACAGTAATAGGTATATGTCGCGGGGAGTCGGATGGATTGGACGGCCGCCTGTTCGCCGCGATTTTCCGCTTTCGCCCAACGGCCGCGCGGGTGCATAGTTTTTGCCAGCGTTCATCCATACTATCGGAGAGACTGTGTCACAAGGAGGCGGCGCCATGATTTGGGGAACGGAATCGCTCCGGCGAAACAAAACCTACACGCTGCTCTTGGCGCTGGTTTTTTTCATGCATCTGGCCGCCTATCTGATCGTCCCCGTGTTTCCCGTCTTCCTGCAAAACGTGCGAGCCTTTTCCATCGCGCAAGTCGGACTGGTTCTCGGGGTGGGGAGCATTGCCTATCAGGCGGCCAGTCTCCTCGGGGGACCTCTGTCCGACCGCTTCGGCAGACGCTCCGTCATGATAGCGGGCGCGCTGCTGCAGGGGCTGGCGATGCTCGGCTATCACTGGGGCCAGACGTTTTGGCTGTTTCTCGTGTTTTCAGGCGTAAACGGGCTGGGCGTCGGGCTTCTCGCCCCGACGATCAAGGCCACGATTGCCGACGCCGTGGCGGAGGAGGAGCGGACGGCCGCTTTTTCCTGGCGGGGCATTTTTGCCCATCTGGGGATTATTGTCGCCGGGCTGACCATCACCTGGCTGACTGCCCTTGGCCGAACGCCCTTTCTGCTTGCCTCCCTGGTGTTTGCCACGCTGGCCGTCATCACGTGGCTGACGCTGCCCAACGACCGCTGCGTGGGGCCGGACTGCCGCCGGACGCCGCTGCCGGAGTATCTGCACATCCTGCGTCACCGCAGTTTCCTGCTGTTCTCCGGCATCTCGCTGCTCATCTGGGCGTTCTATGCCCAGTTTGCCCTGGTGCTCCCCCTGCGCGGCGAACACGTACTGCACACTTCGACCCTGATCGGCCTGATCTGGACCATCAACTCCGTCAGCGTTGTGCTGCTGCAGGGGGTTATCTCCCGCTTCGTGCTCGCGCGGATCAATCCGTATCTGGCGCTTGTGGCGGGGATTGCGCTGTTGGGTGCCGGGCTGTTCGGGATCGGCTTTGCCAGGCAGTTCGTCACGCTCAGCGCATCGGCCGTGCTGTTCATTATGGGAGAAATGCTGTTTCTGCCCGTACTGGACAGCCTGGTCGGCTATTTTGCCAAGGAGAACTGGCTGAACGCCTACTTCGGTGTGGCCAACTTCGTCTCCGGGATCGGCACGGCGCTTGGCACCAGCATCGGCGGCGCCCTGGTGGAACGGCTGGGCGGAGTGGGCAGCCCTTACCCGTGGATCGCCTACGCGCTGGCAACGGTGCTGCTGGCTGCCATTCTCGGCCTGTTTGCCTTGTACGCCATGCCGCGCCACAAGCGGGGCCGGGTGCCGGACGCACAGGGAGAGCCGCAGACAGCCGGCAGAAAGGAGGGAGCCCGATGAATGGGGAACCGGGAGCCGACGAGCGGGAGATGCCCGCAGCCGAGGCGAAAATCCTGCTGCGCCTGCCGCTTTCGTCCCTGTTGATCCATCTCGAAGACAGCCTGCAGCACAAGCGTCTGAGCCGCGGGGAAACGGCCAGCCGCAAACCATGGCTGTGAAAGGAGGGAAACACACGTGAAGCTACCGGAAAAACGCGTCTCCAACAATCAGGACGTGCGTGCCGAGCGCAACGTCCAGCCTGCATCCACGCAAAACGACAGTCCGGGGTACGGGGACAAGAAGCTGGAAGGGCCAAATCGTCCCTCGACATAGCGGAAGGAGTGGTTCGACCACTCCTTCACTATTTTTCGACAATATTCGGGGAATTTATTGAAGGTTATGTCGATTTGCCCTATTATGAGGAAGAAGAATACCAAAATGCGGAAAGGACGTAGCGCCTTGCCTCTAAAACCTGCAACCCAATCGCGCCTTTACCCCTTGTTCCTCGTGCTGCTGCCCATTCTGTTTACCTGCGTCGTGTTCTTCGGGTACTCACAGGCACAACTGCTGTACTACAAAAACGGAGTGCAAGCGATGGACAGGCAGTTGGACACTGTCTTCCAAATCCTTTCCCTGTTTCACGAACGGGTCGAGGAGGGCTCCCTCACCTTCACCGAAGCCCAACAGCGGGTGAAGGATCTGATTGCCGGCCCCAAACGGCCTGACGGCACGCGCGACAGCAGCGCCGTCCGGTTGACGATCGGCGAGGGAGAAATCCTGTATGCGTTCAATTCTCAGGGAACCCTGACGGTTCATGCCGAATGGGAAGGGCAGAACCTGAACAACACCCCCACTCCAGAAGGGCGCTATCTCATCCGGGAAGTGCTGAACGAGGGAAAACACCACCTCTCGTATCAGTGGCAGCCCCCGGACGGCGCTTCTCCCGAAAGCAGAATTTCCGTCGTCCGCTACTTTCCGCAGTGGGACTGGTACGTCGGCATTGTCACGTCGGAAGAGCGTTTTTACCAGCAGTTTTCCAGCTTCAAGACGCTGCTGGTCCTGCTGGTGGCCGGCAGCTACCTGATCACGGCCGTCCTGATCTACCTGACCCAGCGGCAGGAAAAGCTGCTGCTGAGCTCCAAGCGGCGCGGCGAACAACTGGCCGAAGCCAACCAAAGCATCCTGAAATCGCTGGCGGTCGCCCTGGAGGAGCGGGATTCCTACACCTCGGGCCACTCCCAGCGGGTCGCCTACTACATGCGGGTCATCGGGAAGCAGATGGGCATGGACGAGGCGATGCTGGATACGGTGTACACCGGCGGACTGCTGCACGACATCGGCAAAATCGGCATTGAGGACAGCATTCTGCTGAAGCCGGGGCGGCTTACGGACGAAGAATACGAGATCATCAAAGCCCATCCGGTACGCGGGGAAGCGCTGCTGCGCAAACTGTTTGCCCAGGCCGGAACGCAGGATTCGCAGCAGATCGAGACGATTCTCGTCATCACCCGTCACCATCACGAACGCTTTGACGGAAAAGGGTACCCCGATGGGTTGAAGGGAGAGGACATTCCGCTCGTCGCCCGGATCTCCGCCGTAGCCGACGCGTTTGACGCGATGACCTCGTCCCGCGCCTACCGCAAAGGACTCTCCTTTTCCAAAGCGTGCGACGAAATCATCCGCAACACGGGCACGCAGTTTTGTCCCCAAGTGGTGGACGCCTTTTTTCAAAGCGTGACGGAAGAGACGTTCTTTCACGCCCATCACATCTCCCGGGCCAATCAGCTCCTGCTCGACCGCTTCGACGAGGCCCGCGAAATTGCCCTGGCCCAGCCGCCGTTCAACCGGGAACCGGGCATTCCGCAATAAAACAGCCATGCTGCTCACCCGTTTGGAGCAACATGGCTGTTTGTTTTTCAATCCTCCCCGTCGATGGGCACCCATCTGTACGGCAGTCCGTACGCTTCCAGACGGGCGGCAAAGCGTTCCGCTTCCCGCTGTGGCGCGATCAACTGCAGGTAACGGGTGAAGTAAAAGACGATCCGGTCCTTCTCCTGTTCCTGCAGCCGGTAGTGGGACAACTGGGAAACGTCCGGGAGGGTATGAAAGTAGTCGTAGCGCTCGGGCGTCAGCGGGGCGCGAAACACGCGGCTGACCACCACGTCCCCGCTGTAGGTTTCCCTCATGTTCGCTTTGGACGCCCCCAGAAACCGGAGCAGATCGCCCGCCCGGCGGGCCCCCAGTTTGTCGGCCAGCATGCCGTCGTTGTACTCCACTTCCAGGTGGGTCAAGCGGGGGCGGACGCTCTCCAGCATCGCCATAAGAACTTTGCGGACGGCCAGATTGCTCGGGGAGAAGCCGTTGTCGTAGAAGTTGTACTCAAACGACGTCTCTTCGCCCTGACACCGGGTGTAAAACGTTACAGCGTTCACGCCTCGTCCCTCCTAGCGCGGCAGGATCGCGTCCAGCGCCGACCGGTCCAGCCTGCGCACGGCGGCAAACAGCAGGCGCTTGGCCGCTTCGTAGTCGTCCCGGTCGATGATGGCCGCATGGCTGTGAATGTAGCGGGCCGGGATACCGATGACAGCGGAAGGAACGCCCTTTCCGTGGTACTGAACCGGACCGGCGTCCGTTCCCCCTTTGGCGACGTAGAACTGGTAGGGGATGTTCTCTTCTTCGCAGATCGCGATCAAAAAGTCGCGCAGTCCCGGCTGCAGAATAAAGAGCGGATCGTACAGCCGCATCAGCACGCCGCCGCCCAGTTTGCCGCCCTCCTCCCTGACTCCGGGGATGTCGCCGGCCGGACTCGCATCCAGCGCCAGGAACAGATCCGGTTCAATGACGGCCGCCGCCGTCTTGGCCCCGCGGGCGCCCGGCAATTCTTCCTGCACCGTGGCTCCCACGTAGACCACGTTGGGGTGGTCGGGGCGTTCGTGCAGTTCCTTGGCCAGCTCTACCGCCAGGCTGCAGCCGTAGCGGTTGTCCCACGCTTTTGCCATCAGCCGCTTCGGATTTGCCATCACGGTAAACGGACAGACCGGCACCACCGGCTGCCCCGGCCGCACGCCCAGCCGCTCCGCCTCCTGGCGCGAATCCACGCCGATGTCGATGTACATGTTGCGGATGTCCATCGGCCGGTGGCGCTGATCGTCGTTCAGCACGTGCGGCGGGATGGAACTGATCACTCCGTCGATCGCGCCGGCAGGCGTCAAGACCTGCACCCGCTGGGCCAGCAGGACCTGTCCCCACCAGCCGCCGACGGTTTGAAACGAGAGGAACCCCTTGTCCGAGATCCGCGTCACCATGAAGCCCACTTCGTCCAAGTGGCCCGCCACCATGATGCGGGGGCCGTTTTCATCCCCGCGCATGACGCCGAACAAGCTTCCCAGATTATCGCAGACGATTTCCTGCGTGTACGTCGATATGTACTCCCGCATAACGGTTCGCACGGGCCCTTCAAAACCGGGAATCCCCGGCGCTTCGGTCAATCGCTTCCACAGCTCAAGCTGAAACTGATGTTCCATTCCAGCAAACCTCCTCCTGTACGCGGAGAACCGCGTCCCTTCTATTATTAGCCAAGGGGTAGCGGGATGCAACCGCCCATCCGGCAGGAATACGGGTTCCCGCCCCGAATGGATGTACAGACACACACGGATGGAGGAAGCAGTCATGACCATAACCTTTCGCAAATTGACGGACAAGGCGGAGCTGCAGGAACTGGAAGCATTGGAAGGAACCATATGGAGCGGCTCGTCCGTGATTCCGCTGCACATGACGCTGACGGTCGCCAAGTTTGGCGGCCTCTTTCTCGGCGCCTACGACGGCGACCGGATGATCGGCTTTCTGTACAGCTTTCCCGGCTACACGGACGGGGAACTGCACCTCTGCTCGCACATGCTGGGATTTCTGCCCGAGTACCGCAAACAGGGGTTGGGTGTCCGGATGAAATGGATGCAGCGGGAGGAAGCCCTGCTCGCCGGGTATCCCAAGATCACCTGGACGTACGACCCGCTGGAGACGGTGAACGGCTATCTGAACATCGCCAAGCTGGGCGGCGTCGTCCGCCGTTATCTCCCCGACTGTTACGGCGAGCTGAACGACGACCTGAACCGGGGGCTGCCGACCGACCGCTTCCTGGTCGAGTGGTTCATCGCCAGCGACCGGGTGGAGCGGCACCGCGCCGGTCAGCCCAGACGCCCGGACACGGCCGGTGTGCCGGAGGTGCTGTCCTGCGACCTGAGCGGCGAGCTGCCCCGCCCGCGGGACATCCGGCCGGACTGCTCCGGCGAACGGCTGCTGCTGCCCGTCCCCGCTCATTTTCAGGCGGTGAAACAGGCGGACATGGGAGCGGCCGCAGCCTGGCGGGAAGCGACCCGCACGCTGTTTACCCGTTACTTTGAGCAGGGCTATGTGGTGACCGATCTTCTGCGGGATCAGTCGGTCGTCCGCTACGTCCTGGAGAAGCGTCCGGTGGAGGACATTCTGCGGGGCTGAACGGGCGAAAGCGCTCGTCCTTTTGCTGTGGTACAATGGGAGATGCCATTTATCACAACGACAAAGGACGAGAAGACATGAAGGCAAGCGAATACGACGTGATCGTCATCGGCGGCGGACCGGCCGGGCTGATGGCTGCGATCGCCGCCTCCGGGGAAGGAGCGCGGGTCTGCCTGGTGGAAAAAGGGGCCAAGCTGGGACGCAAGCTGATCATCTCCGGCGGCGGGCGCTGCAACGTGACCAACGCCAAGGACATGGACGAGCTGATCAAGCAGATGCCGGGCAATGGCCGGTTCATGTACAGCGCGTTTGCCCAGTTCGGCAACCGGGAGATCATCCGCTTCTTCGAAGAGATGGGCGTCGCCCTGAAGGAAGAAGACCGCGGCCGGATGTTTCCCGTCACCGACAAGGCGATTACCGTGGCTAATGCGCTGATCGAGCGGATGAAGCGGCAGGGGGTGCAGATTCGCCTGAACAGTCCGGTGGAGCGCGTCCTGTACGCGGACGGCCGCACCTGCGGGGTACAGCTCCGTAGCGGCGAGCGGCTCCACGCCCCCTGTGTGGTGATCGCCGTCGGGGGATGCTCCGTTCCGCAAACCGGTTCCACCGGAGACGGCTACGCCTGGGCGCGGGAAGCGGGGCACACCGTCACCGAACTGTATCCCACGGAAGTGCCGCTGGTGGCGAGTGACCCGTTCATCCGGGACAAGTCGCTGCAGGGGCTGTCCCTGCGCGATGTGGCATTGACGCTTTACGACGCCAAAGGCAAAAGGGTAACCACCCAGGAAGGCGACATGATTTTCACCCACTTTGGCATCTCCGGGCCGGCCGCCCTGCGCATGGGCCATTACGTCTCGGTGACGAAACGGAAGCAGGGCGACGCACCGCTGCAGCTCACCATCGACCTGATGCCGGCGAAGCACCTTGACGAAGTGGCCGAGGAAAGCTGGCGCCTCCTGGAGGACCAGCCGAAAAAAGCGGCGAAAAACGTGCTGAAAGGCTATCTGCCGGAACGGATGATTCCGCTGCTGCTGGCGATGGCCGCCATCCCGGAGGACCAAACCGGAAACCACATGGGCAAACAGCAGTGGATGGCCCTGGTCCGGCTGATCAAGGCGTTTCCCCTGACCGTGACCGGCACCCTGTCGCTCGAAGAGGCGTTCATCACGGGGGGCGGCGTCAGCGTCAAGGAGATCGATCCCCGGACCATGCAGTCAAAGCGGATGACCGGGCTGTTTTTTGCCGGCGAAGTGATGGATGTGCACGCCCACACCGGCGGATACAACATCACCATCGCCTTCTCCTCCGGCTTCGTGGCCGGCACCCACAGCGCACGGATGGCGTTGGGGACGGCGTAACGGAAAAAACCTCTTCGTTTTGAGACGAAGAGGTTTGAATTGGGAGAAAACGGGAAAACTATGGAGCAGGTACTCTTTTCTTCGGAAAAAGAGTGAGCAGAACCCCTACTCCCCCTAGTTGCGGGGTTCTCACACCTCTACTCCCTTTATCTTCCTACATGGGGCGTCGATGAAACAGTCGGCGCTCCCCTTTTTTTTGCCTTCCGACTTTACATCCCGGCGTCCGTTATTGTCTGCGGGCGGCTGTCCCTACACGGTCAGCCGGTACAGGTAGGCCAGCGCCGACAGGATGAAGGCGAAGCCCAGGAGAAAAAAGGTATGGGCCCGCTGCCTGACGCGCCGCTCGTCGCCATTGAAGTGGGCGAGCAGGCGGGCGCGCCAGCGTTTGGTGCGGGGCTGCCACATCAGAAGCAGGCCGACGGCGAAGAGAAACAGGGGGAGCATCATCCGCACCTCACCCCTTTTTCTTGCGCCGCAAGAGCCATCCTTTTTCCGGCTCTTCGGATGCCCCTTCCACGATCAGGCGGGCTGCCTCCGCAAGCTGGTACGCCTCGTCGAACGCCAGTTGGCGAAACGCCTGCTCAGCTTTGGTCAGCATGTCATCCACCTGCCGGTTTTGGCGGCGGTAGCGGTTGGTATACTGGATCGCTCCCTCCGCCTTTTGGCAGGTGGAGATCGTCATTTCCGCCAGACGCTCCGTCTCCAGCAGCAGTTCATTGGCTTCATTGATCAGGATGGCCACCTCGTCCAGATCGTAGCGGTACTGCTCCATCATCGCCTTGATCCGCGCAAGGATCTGCACCACGTCTTCAAACAGGTATTTCAACCGGGCCGGAATCCCCGGCAGGTAGCTCCGCTTGATCTCCTGGCGAAGCCGCACCAGCGTGCCGGAGATTCGCTCCAGCTCGTCGAGGGCGTCATCCTCCGTCTCGATGACCAGCCGCTCTGGTACCGGCTGCTCCTCCGCTTCCGCCTCTTCCCGCGTATCGTGGTCCTTGGGAATCACCAGTTCAAATTCTGCGTCCTCCTGGTCCGCCGGTTCTTCCATATGGCTGGCAGCCATGCGTTCCTCGGCTTGAAGCGCCGGGTTCTCACCGGGACGGGCAGCCGGGTGTTCCCGGACAGCAATGCCCCCCGCATGCCGGTCGTCCGCCTTTTCCCTGACACCAGCCGATTTCGTTCCGCCCAGGGCAGCCGGCGTGTCAAACAGCCATTCCCGCTCCGCCTGGGTCAGCGCCTCGTCCGCCGCTGCGGAGAGGGAGACACCGCCTTCCTCCCGCCGGGCTTCAACGCGCCCCGGTGCCGCAGGTGTCCGTTCCTCTCCTTCTCCTGTCCAGACATGTCCTGCTGCGCCCAATGCGGCGGCTCCCGATGCGGTTTCAGCCGCCGCCGCGGAAATGGCCGCCGCTGCCGTATCGGCGAGAGCAGCCGCAGGTGCCGCCGAACGGTCAACCACCGCCGCCGCCTCGATCGGCATCTCATCAGAAGAGACGTGTCCGATGCTCCCATCCGGCTCACCGCCAGCCTGCTCCCATTCCTCCGGTTCCGCCGCGGAAACGGTCGCTGCCGCCTGCCGTTGGCTCAGGACCATGTTCTCGATATTCTGGTACGTATTGTCAATCAGCACGTCAAACGCTTTGACATGGGTCTCCACCATGTCCAGGCTTCCCTCTTCCAAAGCCGACTTCGCCGCGTTGATGAGCTGCTTGGCCTGCAGCAGGGAGCCTTCCAGCGGGTCCCGGTTCAGATCGTACCCGTCGCCCGTCGCCTGGATGATGCCCTCCTCCAACTGCTTGAACTCTTCCGGCATCTCCTTCAACACGCGTCCGATCAGCGCCGGAATCCGCTCCAGGTCGCTCGCCAGCGTGCCCAGAAGCTTCTGCGCCTTCAGCGTGATGTCGTAGGCCAGCACGTCGTCGCCGTCCGCGCGCGCTTCCTTGATCTTGGCGCGCATGGTTTCCACCTCATCCAGCGCCGTCTTCAGTTCGTGGAACGACAGCCCGTACTCCAGACGCAGGTCGGACAGGCGCCGTTCCACCTGCTCCACCTGCTTGCCGATTTCCGGAATGGCCAGCTTGCTTTCCTTTTTCGTGGCGACCACCTGGGTGGTATCTGTCTTCAGTTCCTCCAGTTCCTGCTCGATGGCGCCGAGCATGTCCCGCGCTTCCGCCAGCAGGCCGAGCGCCAGTTGGAAGCGGAAGCGGTCGCACGCCTCCTCCGCGTCCAGAATCATCATCTCCACGTCGGGGATGCGGATGCGCAGCAGGTTTTCCTTCCGGTCGGCCAGATGCATGTACCGCTCCTCGGTCTTGCCGCGGGAACGGCGCAGCGGCTTGTCCACCTCGATGACGTTGATTTTTTCCACCAGTTCGTCCTTCCACTCCTCCACCGCATCCACCTGGGCAAAAATGGCGCGGCGGCGGATCATCGCGTACACCAGCGCAGCGGAGAGAGCGGCAAAGACCGCGCCGATCCCGTACAGCCACCAGGGCAGGCCCGCATCCGATTGTTCCTCCGGCTTCGCCGCCGGAGCGGACGGCTGGGCAGCGTCAGGGGAACCTGCCGCTGCGCCCGTCTTGTTTTTCATCCCTTCCAATTCTCCCTTGACTTCCGCCAGAAACGCCTGGATCCCCTGCAGGTACTGTTTTTCCACGCGGAACGGTTCATAGTAGGCCGCCACCTTTTCGCGCAGCATGTCCGGGGTGGCCCCTTTTGCCTCCAGCGCGGGTCCGGCGTGCACCCCAAGCTGTTGGGTGTTGATGTCGAGCACGATCATCAGGGTGTCCTCGGGCAGGTTGTAGTTGTCGTACAGCTTTTTCGCGTATTCGTCGGGCGTTTGGGCCTCCGGCTGGGTGCTTTCGACAACCACCACCTTGTAGTTGCCGCCGAGCTGCCTGATCGCTTCGGCAGCGCTCTGCCGCTCGTTCTGTTTCAGATAGCCGTCGGCGTCTTGAATCACTTCGTCCGTTTTGTCCGGAAACGGCGTAGCCATCGCCGGATTGGCATATAACAGCATGCCTGCCAGACAGAGCAGGACCCATTTTCTTTTCACGGTCATGACAACCCCTTAGCGTAAAATTCTCGAGTGGCGCGAGCCGGCTTACCCGCGAGCCGGGAGCAGCCACGCCTCCAGATAGCGCATGACGGAGACGAGCAGCCATTCCGCAAACTCCTCCGAGGCCGGCTCCAGATAGTAGACTTCCCGCACCGATTGCGGCTGCAAAAACGGATAAATGAGCTGGCTGGCCGTGGCCAGGGCGATGCGATCCACCGGCACGACGCGAAACTCTCCCGCAGCGATTCCTTCTTCGATCACGTTGGCGATGCCGTGCTTCCAGCGGCTCAGGTACAGCGTCATCACTTCCCGCGCCAGCATGGACTCCACGCTCAATTCGCGCTGAATCAGCCGGGTGATGGGCGCGTGCTCCCGCTGAAACGACAGGTAGAGGCGAATCACCCGCTCCAGCCGTTCCATGGAAGGCAGTCCGCTGTCTTCTTTTTCCCGATTTTCCAGCAGACGAAACAGCGTCTCGAAGTATGAGGCGATCAGCGTCTCCAGCACGCCCTGTTTTCCCCGGAAGTGGTAGGAAATGAGCGCGACGTTCACCCGCGCTTCTTCCGCGATCTGACGCACGGACGTGCCGTGGTAGCCGTGTATGTCAAACAGCTTGGCCGCTGCCGACAGAATGCGCAGTTTGGTCTGATCCATTCGCCATTCCCCTCTCCTGTTCCGGCCATCGCAAATCCGAACCGGGCAGCAAGGCCGCTCAGGCAAATTCCCTTGTACAGACCATTCGCCAACAAACAGATAGTCCTGTAGATAGTTCGACAAAGTTTTCCAGAGTTCCTCCTGCCAATTTTAGCAAGTACGCGAAAGCGGCACGACCGCACATGGTGCGGCTGCCGCGACGCCCCGCCCCGCGCAAAAAGGCGTTCACACACCGCACCTGCGGCACGTGAACGCCTGCTTCCATTCCCTCACTTTGCCGTTTTCTCCGCGCTCGTCGGCTCCGGCAGCGGCGGAACTTGTCCGTAGTTTTGCAGAAACGTCTCCACCTGGGCGTGCTCCAGCACCCGCTGGTTGTTGGCGTCGTACTCGGAGCGGATGGACATCACCAGACTGGTGGGCAGCATGGTGGTCTTGTTGTAATACACGGTGTACTCCGCCTCCAGCTCCATCTGGTCGATTATCTCGTCAACGTTCGGCTCCGCCGCCTGGATGGCCGCTCCCTGCCGGGGCGCTCTCCACGCGCCGTCGGAGAGCATCATCGCCAGCTTGAGCCGCGGCTGATGGGCGGACTGGACATGCGGACCCGCCTGCTCCTTCATTTGTTCCGCCAGCCAATTCTTCAGCCTCGTCGAGTCCAGCAGCACCCGCACCGCTTCGATGTCGTCTGCCGTATTGCGGTCGGTCAGCGGCAGTACGCTCTTTTTCAACTCGTCCATCTGTCGGAAGGCAAAGACCGGGTCCCAGTTGTTCAACTCCTGGCGAAATGACCCGTCGCGGCCCACGCTCTTCCACTCCCGGTCGCTGCCCTGCTTGACGTACAGCCGCTGCTGCCTGGACAAAAGCGACAGGGTGTTCACCCGTTTCCGTTCAGGCTGCGACAGATTCACATTCATCAGGATTCCGTCCCCATGCTTCCGCCCGGAGAAACTGACGACGTTTCCGTTGGCGGTATCCCCTGTCAGCAGCTTGGTCTGGCCGTAAAACGCAAACGCCTCCTGCTCCGCAAAACGGTCGCGGACCTGGTCAAAGGCGGCTGCCGCGTTTGGCCTGGCCCCCATCGTGTTGCAGCCCGCCAGCGCCGCGCACAGCAGGGGCAAGAATATGAAGTTCCACGCTTTGCGCATGTTCGTCCCTCCTCCTCGTCGCCATTAGGGTTTCCGAGGAAGAAAAGGCTTATTCTGCTGGCAGGTCAAAGGGAATAGTAGAGCACGCCGTCCTTCTTCCTGATCTCCACCTGGTGCAGAATCGCCAACAGGTCGATGTGGCCCAGCGTCTCCGAGAGCGTGAGCGGCAGTTCCTTTTCGTACAGCGACGGAAACAAAAGCGCGTTCAGCTCGTAGGCCGTCTTTTCGCCGTCAGCCAGGAACCGGCGGAGCATGCCCGTCCGCTCCCAGTTTTTCTGCAATCGCGCCAGGATCAGTTCGCGGTGATTGGTCACCGGCTCGCCGTGCCCGGACAGCACCAGGTCGATCTCCATGTCGGCGCACATCTGAAGCGCCGTCCGGTACTGCACCAGGGTCAGCGGTCGGGCCCGCGACTGGTCACGGGGCGGCTCGACAAAGGCGTTGGAAGAGATGTGCTTGATGATGTGATCCCCGGCGATCATGACGCGATCGGCCGCCCGGTACAGGGAAAGATGGCTCTGCGAGTGGCCCGGGGTGTAGAGAACCTGCCACTCGGGCAGATGGGGCGCCGTCTGTTCGTGCTTCAACAAACCGTCGATGCGGCTGCGCTGCGAAAACGTCATCATCAACTGGTGGAACTTCCGGATGAGGAAGAGCTTCTCCTCCGGCACGCCGCTCTCCCGGTAGAGCTCGTGGAAAAACCGGTCGTGAAAGGCGAGAAACGGTTCGTGCCACTCCACGTACGGGACGGCGAGCGGATGGGCGTAGGTGCGCGCTCCCGACGCCTGACGGACCCGTTCCAACAGCCCGCAGTGGTCGACGTGATGGTGGGTCAAAATGACCTGTTCAATCGCTTCCACCCGGTATCCGATCTCGTCCAGTCCGTCCGTCAGCGCCTGCCAGGCCTCCTCGGTCAGCGGTCCGGCATCCACCAGCGTCAGACGCTCCCCTTCCACCAGATAGACGTTGACCGCTCCGACGGAAAAGGGAGTGGGAATCTCCAGCCGGTACACCCCATTCGCCACTTGCTCCGCAATTCGCTTGTGCTTGTCACTTTCCATTCGCCATTCCCCCGTCCTGTCTGTGTATGGGTCTTTATGAAAGACTTGTACGTCCCTGTCGGCGCAGCCGGTTCATCGTCGGCGGATGCTTTTCTTGCTGTATCAGGAAGCGGACTCATGGACGTTCACACTCTCTGATCCAGGAAGAAAAAGCAAAGAGCCTCGTCCGGCTCCTACGCGAGAATCACTTGGTTTCTGCCTTTGTTTTTCGCCTCGTACAAGGCGACGTCGGCCTGGTGAAACAGCTCCTCCACGCTGAACTGCGGCTGCAGGTCCCGGCTCCATGCTGCCAGGCCGCAGGAGATGGTGACCCGCGGAGTGGTTTCCGCCTCCACCAGGGAGCGGATGCGCTCGGCGATGCCATGGGCGGTCGCCTTGTCCACGCGCGGCAGGTAGATCGCCAGTTCTTCGCCGCCCCAGCGGGCCGGGATATCCGATTCACGAATGTTGCGTCGAATCAGCTCGGACACCTGCAGCAGCACTTCGTCGCCCACCTGATGCCCGTAGGTGTCGTTCACCGTTTTGAAATAGTCGATGTCGATCAAGAGGAGCGAACCATAGCAGTCTTTCTCCAGCGACGACCGCACGCAGTCGTTCAGGTGGCGCCGGGTGTAGAGACCGGTCAGGTTGTCGGTGATCACCATCCGCTCCACTTCGTTGTGCAGCATGGCGTTGGTCATGGCCAGGCTGACGTGCTGCCCGAAGATCTCCAGCAGTTTATAATCGTCAAAACCAAAGAAATGATGGCGGGAATCGGCAGCGAGCAGCACGCCTCCCAGCTCTCCTTCCACCACCAGCGGCACTCCCATCAGCGACGCGCAGGGCTTCAGGGAAAAGGGCAGCGGTTTGGCGCCGGGCTGTGCGAGCATGAGCACCTGTTTGCCGGCCACGGCATCCGCCAACGGTTTTTCGGAGGCGGACACCAGCCGTCCGTGACACGCGGGCAGCGATGAAGAGATGACTTCGAAGCGGTCTTCATCCGGCCGTTTGCGCAGGATGGCGACAAATTCGGCCGAGAAGGTCTCCAGGAGCATCTTCGTCACAAAGTCGAGGATTTCCTTCAGATTCAGGCTGCGGTTCAACTGCCGTGCCATTTCGTTGATCAGGCGCAGCTCCCGGATCAGGTTGCGCGACTGCTGGTAGAGCTGGGCGTTTTCAAAGGCTTTCCCCGCCGTCTCCGCCAGGATCGAGACGTACTCCGTCTCCTGCGGCCCCGGTGCTGCCTGCCGTTCGGCCGTTAGCTGCAGCACCCCGTAAATGCCCTGTTTGCCCAACAGCGGCGCGGCGATCACGGCCATTGGGATGCCGTCGCGCTCTTCGCAATCGACGACCAGTCTTCCCTCCAGGTACGCCCGCGTGCTGGTGGACGCGTCATCGTCCTGAAAGGAGAGGGGTTTGACGGGTGTGGTGGCGTTGGTTTCCACGGTCAGAAACAGTTCGACAAAAGCCGTCGGATAGAGCTTCTGGATGCTGGTCACGATCTCGCTCAGCACGTCTTCCACGTCGATGGACGCCTGAATCCTGGTCATCAACTGATACAGCAGATCCTTTTGGGTGGCCTCGCGGCGCAGCGCATCGGCGACCATGGTCCGCCACAAGGCGTAGCTCGCCTTTTCCCCTACTTCCTGCAGGAAGGCGACATCCCGTTCGTCGTACACACAGTCCGGCTCGTCAGGCGGGAGGTGCAGAAACAGCGCGTACAGCGGCCTGTTTTCGCAGGAGATGGGAAAAACGACGGTGCGGTGCTCGTCCCACACGGACGGCGTGATCATCCGCTCGCCCAGGCGGGCCGCCACCTGCTTGATGTGGCAGTCCCCCTCGCCTGCCGGCTCGGTGGTCACCAGCTCCCGGCTGTTCAGCGTTCCGGCTTCCGTCAGCCTGACGGCGGAGCAGTACCCTTTTTCCACGATGTCCGCGATCTGCCCCACCAAGCTGGTCAGCAGGTCCTTCGTGTTGTCGTGCCTGGCGAGGTTCATCACGATTTCGCTGGTGGCGTGCTGAATGTAGGCATCGTACCCCATCCGGATCAACGGTTCCAATCCGCGCATGAAGGAACAGAAGTCGAAGTCTACCTCCGTCTGGGGGGCCAGCATGCCGATAACGGCGCGGGCACGCCCGTCGCGTTCGCACAGCGGAAACGCGCCCCAGACCAGGGGACCGCTGTCCGCCACACATACCGTGATCTCTCCCGTACGCAGGGCGCGGGATACGGGCGAGCGGGCATCGCCGCAAAGCGAGCTGCCCTTTTGCAGGTCAAGTCCGTTGGGATTCCAGGTTTGGCCGACTTGCATCCTGATGACGTTGAGCAAACGGCCGACGGAATCTGTCAAGAAAAGAATGCCTGGGCGCTTTTCCGGCCAGGATTGCAGAATAAAGTGGGCCATGTAGGAAAAGACAGTCTCCAACTTCCCCAACATTTTGCTTGACACGAGAATTCCCTCTCTCAGCGTTTTCTCATTTTTCCAAATGGTCAGTATCATTGACCTGCAGCACTTCCCAACGCTGCCCGGTGTAACGGAACACGTTGACTGCCGTGTTGTCGATACGCGTTACGCCCGTTCCCTGCTCACCGTTGGTCACGTAGTGCAAAAAGCAATTAATAAAGCCTCCGTGGGATACGACGACAATCTCTTCGCCCGGATGGCCGGCCGCCAGCCCGGTCAACGTCGTCACAGCTCGCTGTTGCATTCCCTCGAAGGTCTCGATTCCGCATGCCACTTCATCTTGATGTGCAAACCGTTCCCTGATTTCCTCGTACGTCAACCCTTCCCACTGACCGTAGCACCGCTCCCTGAGCGCGCTCAAGACGGAAACGGAGACGCCGGCGTTCTCCGCAATCTGGCGGGCTGTTTGCAGCGCCCGGCTGAGATCGCTGGAGTAGACGGCACGGATGGTCTTGCCGCGAAACCGGGCAGCCACCTGCCGCGCCTGGCGCAGGCCCGCTTCGTTCAGCGCCACGTCGCTGTGGCCCTGAATGCGGCGCGCGAGGTTCCAATCCGTTTCACCGTGGCGAATCAAGTAGACGATCGTATCCAAGTTGCTTACTCCTCCCCGGCCGTGATTCTGGTGCTGGTCCTTTTTCATTATATAAGATGAATGTTTGCAATTCCATATAGATTGCGACACATCTGGGACAAAATTCCCATTTTTCCTCGCCCCTCCATTTCCCCCGTCCGCGTGAAACGAGCGTGCGGTTCCACGCGTCAGAGAAGGTGTACGCTTGATTTTGACACCGTGGAGGGATTGTACATGAAACCGTGGATCATCCGATCGGGCTCCGTTGTGCTGAGCGCCGCCCTGCTGGCGCCTGCCGCCCAGGCTTACGCGGAGCAATTGCTGCCGTCCGCCGCCCCCGTCCAGTCCGGACCGGTCAGCGCCCCGGCGGGCAAGCCGCTGGCCGATGCCGCCGGCAAAGCCAAACTGTCCAAGGAGGCGGCGCTGAACATCGCCAGACAACTGGTTCCGGAGGGACTGGAGCTGGAAAACGTGTCGTTCCGTTCGGCTGACATCTGGCGCACGTTTCCGGAATGGACGTTTATCTGGGTGAAAAAAGACCGGAACCAAAACGAGATCACGTTCTCCTATACCGTCAGCATCCACGCCGACAGCGGGGAGCTGACCGGCTATTCCCGCTACGAACAACATCCGTCCAAACCCGCCTACACCAGCCGCGTGTCGTATGCCGAGGCACAGAAGGTGGCGGAGCAGTTCCTCGCCCGGCACAACCCGGCCAAAGCGGCGGCGACCCGCCTGTATGTGCGCGATCTGCCGCAGCCCAAAACGCCGCTTGATGCCGGCACCTCCTACACGTTCCGGTTTGTCCGCCTGGTGGACGGCGTGCCGTTCCCCGACAACGGCGCGGACATCACCGTCAGCGCCGCCGGTACGGTCACCGGCTACACGCTGAGCTGGAGCGACGGCGTCCGCTTTGAAAAGCCGCAGCGGATGCTTTCGCCCGAGGAAGCCGCCGCGCTGTTCAAGCAGCACGCGAAAGCGAAGCTCTCCTACGTGCTTCCCTGGGATGCGCGGGGAGAGGAGCGGAACAACCCGATTCTGGCCTATCAGAACCCGTTCTCCTTTTACCTGGACGCAGGAGACGGCACGCCCTTGACGGAGACGCTCGCGCCGCTCAAACCCGAGGCGGAGAAACCGCCCGCAAGCGGCAAGCGCCTGCCCCCGCGCCACACGGGCAGCCCGCTCGGACAGGATGCCGCCGTCCAGTTGGCGGAACGGACGTTTGACCTCTCCGGATACCAACTGCGTGCCGCCACCTACAACGAAAAGGACTACAACGGCAGCCGGCCGGTCTGGAACCTGGAATACGAAGCGAAGAACGCCACCGGCCAAAGCTATGTCTTCATCGCCATGGACGCGCTCAACGGGGACGTGTACCACTTCAGCAAAAACAACCGGCTGCCGGAGCCGCGAAAGGCGGCGGCCAAAAACGCAGACGCGGACAGCTTGAAGAAAAAAGCGGCGGAAGCGATCCGCTCCTGGACGCCGACCTGGGCCGACCGGCTCTATCTGACGGAATCGGCGGAGCCGCAGCAGCCGGACGCCGAGCGGTACGAGGTGCGGTTCCAGCGGCTGGTCAACGGCATTCCGGCCGCCACCGGCTCCGCCAGCGTCTCGTTTGATGCCGCCACCGGCGAACTGCTCTCCTACAACGTGAATGTGGGACCGGAAACCTACCCGGCGCAGGTGCCGAAACACCGCCCCGCCGAAGAAGCGCTGGCGGCCTGGCAGAATGAAACGGAGGTGGAAGCGGTCTACGCGCTCGAGTCCTTCCCGGATGGCGCGACCGCTTCCCGCGTCGGCAAAGCCGCCACTTTGCCCGCGCGCAAGGCGAAACTGGTGTACCGCGCCGCAGTGACGCCGCTGGATCAGCCGTACGTCTTTGACGCCGTCAGCGGCGGCTGGCGCAGCCTGTCGACGGGCAAGCCGATCCAGCTTCATCGTCCCGCCCCCGCCGACCTGAAGGGACACCCTGCCGAAAAAGAGCTCATGCTGATGTACGAGTACGAGGCGCTCTCCCTGATCGACGGGAACATCCTGCCGGAGCGGAGCATCACCCGCGGCGAAATGATCCAGATGCTGATGCTCAGCCTCAACGAGGGACGGGTTTTGCCCTTGGCCGCCGAGCGGAAAGCGAGCTTTCGCGACGTCGCCAGCGACTCCCGCTACTTCGCCGCCGTCGAAGCCGCCGTCGACCGCGGCCTGCTGGACAAGGACTCCCCGTCGCTGAAGCCGGATGAGACGATCACCCGGGAGGAGTTGGCGGACATGATCGTGCGCGCCCTGGGATACCGCAAACTGGCGGAGCACACCGAGATGTTCGCGACGAAGCTGACCGACATCGACCAGTCCACACACCGGGGCGCCATCGTCATCGTGACGACGCTGGGCATCATGCCGCCCGGCGAAGGGGAGTTCCGGCCGAAGGGCAGCGTCTCCCGGGCCGACGCCGCCATCGCGTTTGCCCGTTTCCTGGAAAAGCGGAGCGAGCTGGAAGAGAGCCGCACGTTTTAACCGGCAGCTAAACCGGCGGACGGGAACGCAGCCGGGGCGGACCTAAGCAGGCCGCCCCGTACATTTTCCTTGACTTTGCGCGGCCCAAGACTATAATATTGGATGTATGTGTACAGGGTAGCATTGATTGCAGGTAAAAACGGGAGGTATCACCCTCTTAGTTTCATCCCTTTACAGGCTGCGGCTGAACTACCTGTGAGGAGCACGATGCGGAAACGCTACCGTCCGAAGTTCGTGTAGGTAAAGATGGAACTAGCCTTCCGGAAGTAAACACCTGTGAATCCCATTTCAAAGGAGAATGAAAACATGGCACGTTACACTGGTCCACGTCACAAACTGGCCCGTCGTCTGGGCATCTCCCTGGATGGCACCGGCAAAGACATCAAGCGCAACTTCCCGCCTGGCCAACACGGCCACAGCCGTCGCAAACTGAGCGAATACGGCATCCAGCTGCAAGAAAAACAAAAACTGCGCCACATGTTCGGCGTAAGCGAGAAACAATTCCGCCGCACGTTCGAGCAAGCTACCAAAATGCACGGCGTTGTTGGCGAAAACTTCATGAAACTGCTGGAATCCCGTCTGGACAACGTGGTATACCGCATGGGCTTCGCGCCGACTCGTCCGGCTGCGCGCCAACTGGTTAACCACGGCCACTTCCTGGTAAACGGCAAAAAAGTGAACATCCCGTCCTACCGCGTACAACCGGGCGACGTGATCAGCGTTCGCGAGAAGTCCCGCAACCTGCAAATCATCAAGGATTCGCTGGAAGCGCGCAGCTTCCTGCCGAACTACATCTCGTTCAACGACAACGCGATGGAAGGTACGTTCACCCGCCTGCCGGACCGCGAAGAAATGCCGGCGGAAATCAACGAAAAACTGATCGTCGAGTTCTACAGCCGTTAATCTGTGGAGCGAGTCGAAAAAAGAGCAGTGCCGATTGCCGGCCTGCTCTTTTTTGATGGGCGCAACGTTTTTTCATCCGCTGCATGCCGTCGCTAACATAAAGAAGAAAACCCGCGCCAAAACGGCACGGGCTTTCGTGGCGTTATCCCAGCTTTACCTTTGCAAACTTCCGCTTGCCCACCTGGACGACCATGCCGTCCGCAAGCGGCACGCTCTGATTGATGTCGGCCACTTTCTCCTCGTTTACCTTGACCGCCCCCTGCTGCACCATGCGGCGGGCTTCCCCCTTGGAGTCGACCAGCTTCAGGTCAAACACGAGATTGACAATGTTGGCCTCGCCGTTTTCGTACGCGGACGCATCCAGCGCCACTTCCGGCAGATCGGTCGGCAGGGCGCGCTGCTGGAAGACGGTTTTGAAGTAGGTCTCCGCCTCTTCTGCCGCCTCCTCCCCGTGGAACATGCGCACAAAGGTTTTCGCCAGCCGCATCTTGGCGTCGCGCGGGTGCACGCTGCCGTCGGCGAGGCCGCTCTTCAGCGCTTCCAGTTCCTCGCTGGAGATGTCGGTCGCCAGTTCGTAGTAGCGGAGCATCAGCTCGTCCGGCACGGACATCGCTTTGCCGTAAATTTCGTTCGGCGGCTCGTTGACCCCGATGTAGTTGCCCAGGCTCTTGGACATCTTCTGCACGCCGTCCAGCCCTTCCAACAGCGGCATGGTGAGGATCACCTGCTGCTCCTGGCCGAACTCTTTCTGCAGGTGGCGGCCCATCAGCAGGTTGAACTTCTGGTCGGTGCCGCCCAGCTCCACGTCGCTTTCCAGCGCCACCGAATCGTAGCCCTGCATCAGCGGGTAGAAGAATTCATGCAGCGAGATGGCCTGGCCGCTGTTGAAGCGCTTCTCGAAATCGTCCCGCTCCATCATCCGGGCCACCGTGGTCTTGGCCGCCAACTGCACGACGTCGGCGAACGTCAGCGGCGCCAGCCAACTGGAGTTGTAGTGCACTTCCACGCGGCTGGCATCCAGCACCTTGCCGAACTGCTCCACGTAGCTTTTCGCGTTTTCCTTCACCTGTTCCTCGGTCAACTGCTTGCGCGTCTCCGACTTGCCCGTCGGGTCGCCGATGCGGCCGGTGAAGTCGCCGATGACCAGTTGGATGGTGTGGCCCAGCTCCTGGAACTGGCGCAGCTTTTGCAGCACGACCGTATGGCCGACGTGAATGTCGGGAGCGGACGGATCCAGCCCCAGCTTCACTTTCAGCGGCCGGCCGGTCGCGACAAAGCGCTCCAGCTTGCGCCGCAGCTCCTCCTCGGGAATGATTTCCACCGCCCCTCGGCGAATCACCGCCAACTGGCGTTCCACTTCCTGCTTCTGCGCTTCCGTCAGCGCGTACGTCTCGTTTGTCTGTTCGACACTCATCCCTGTACAGCTCCTTTTCCTTGATCCCTGACATCCATAAAAATAAGAAAAACCCGCCCCTGGTTAGGGACGAGTCTGCACCCGCGGTACCACCCTAATTGAAAAGATGCGCACGGCACCCTTTCCGCTCATTGCGCAGGGTAACGGCCTGCTCCGTCCGGATTGTCCGGAAGGCTCCCGGCGTGTACTTCGCGATGTGGAAGGGGCTGGTTTGCACCGACCACCAGCTCTCTGAAAACTCCGCTTGTCACTCGCTACTGTCACCGTTCGACGCCACGGTCTGCTGTAAAAACGTACACCGTTATTGTTGCACAGCGGCTATCCCCTGTCAACGGCGCACTTCTATCCTCCCGATCCCTCCTATGGTATAATCAGGATAACGCTAGGGGGTCGTAGATCTATGTCGAACAAGCACTCTTCTTCCTCTGAACCGGCCAAGCGCAAGCGCCGCCGCGGCCGCAGGCGGACAGTCCTGCTGATGGTCCAGGGCCTGCTGCTGATGGGGCTGTTGGGCGTCATTCTGGCCGGAGGCATCGTGACAGGCTACGTCGCCGCGCTCGTCAAGGACGAGCCTGTGCGCAGCCGGGAAGAACTGCAGAAAAAAATCTTCACCAACTACCTCACCGGCTTCGCCTATTACAACGACGGTTCGCTGATCGGACAGCTCCGCGCGTCCGAAGGGGACAGGCGGCTGGTGAGGAAATCCGAAGTCTCTCCTTATCTGATCAACGCCATCATCGCCACCGAAGACAAAAACTTCTTTCACCACAAGGGAGTCGTGCTCCAGTCGACGCTGCGCGGCGCCTATCAGGACTTGACCAACCAGCCTGTCGTCACCGGCGGCAGCACGCTGACCCAGCAGTTGGTCAAAAACACCATCCTCTCCCATGAAGTGAGCCACATGCGCAAAGCGCGGGAGATCTTCAACGCGCTGCGCATCGAGCGGATGTTTTCCAAGGACCAGATTCTCGAAGCCTACATGAACGAGATCTACCTCGGGAAAAACGCCAACGGCTCCAATGTGTACGGCGTCCAGGCCGCGGCCAAGGGCATTTTCAACAAGGACGTGAAGGACCTGGACCTGGCGGAAGCCTCCTATCTGGCGGGGATGATTCAAAATCCCGGGGCGTATTCGCCGTTTAACTCCGAAGGGTACCGGCGCGGAAAAGATCGCCAGAAAATGGTGCTGGACCGGATGATGGAAAACGGGTACATCACCCAGGCCCAGTACGATGAAGCGCTGGCGTCCGATCTGAAGGCGCGGCTGGCCAAACCGACGCAGCAGGCGTACCGGGAAGTGCCGTTCCTGATGATGGAAATCGAAGAGCGGGCCGCCCGCGCGCTGGTCGACACCGAATTAAAGGAAAAAGGGCGGGACAAGTCCAGCGTCGGACGCAACGAGTACCGCCAACTGATCGAAGAGAAGCGTCGCGACATCCTGCGCAACGGCTACAAGGTGTACACCACGATCGACAAGGACGTCAACGCGATCATGCAGGACGTGGCCCAGGACCCGAAAAACTTCGGAAAAAACGCGACATACACGATTCGCCGCTCCAACGGCAAGACGGAAAAGATCGAAAACGCCCTGGAAGAAGTGGGCGCCATGCTGATTCACAACAAAACCGGCGCCATCCTCGGCATGATCGGCGGACGGGATTTCAACGTGGAACAGACCAACCACGCCACCGTTCCCCGTCAGCCGGGTTCGGCCATGAAGCCGCTGGCCGCCTACGCGCCCGCGTTTGAACTGGGACTGCTGCAGCCCGCCTCGCCGATCGACGATTCCCCCGTGCTGCTGGCGGACGGGCAAACCGGCTCCCACCTGCCGATGAACTGGAACAACAAGTTTCACGGCATCATGAGCGCCCGCGAAGCGCTGCGGATGTCCTGGAACATCCCGGCGATCAAGACGTACCTGAAGGTAGGCATCCCGACGGCGCTGGAATACGTGAAGAAAATGGGCGTCACCACGCTCGTCGACAGCGACAATTACGCCGCCACGGGGGTGATCGGCGGGCTGACGTACGGATTGACGGTGGAGGAAATCACCAACGCCTACGCCACCTTTGCCAACCACGGGTCGTTCGTGGACGCCTACCTGATCGAGCGGATCGAGGACAGCCAGGGCAGGGTCATCTACCGGCACGAAGGGGAGCCGGTACAGGTGTACAGCGAACAGACCGCCTATCTGATCACGGACGTGCTCCGCTCGGTGGTCAACGCCGGCACCGGCACCCACATCCGCCAGTACGTTCCGCGCAAGGTGGACGTCGCCGGCAAGACGGGGACGACCAACAACAGCAACGACCTGTGGTTCGTCGGGTACACCCCCGACCTTTCCATGGGCGTCTGGATCGGGTACGACGAGCCCTATCCCATACCGGACCGGGACAAATACGTGCCGATGGCCGTGTGGGGCAAGATCATGAAACAGATTCTCGACAAACACCCGGACTTGTCGCCGCCCGACAAGACCTTCGACAAACCGGCCGGCATCGTTACCGCCACCGTGGACAGCAAGTCCGGGCTCCTGCCGAGCGAACTGTCCAAAGAGGCGGGGCATCTGATCACCGATCTGTTCAACCGGCAGTTCCTGCCGACCAAAACGGACGACTCCCACCAGAAAGCCCGCGTCGTCCTCTACAACGGCGAGCGCTACCTGGCCAAGGAAGGGACGCCGGACGACTTCGTGTCGGAGGGCATCTTCTTCCGCTCGCCGGACCCGCTGCCCGACAAGGAGCAGATTCTCGCCAAAAACAAAAAGGCCAGCGCCAAGCCGCTCGATTGGGAGCAGCGCCTGCCCGACAAGGAGGACCCCAGGACCGAGGTGGCCGGCGCTCCCGCCGCTCCTGCCAACGTCACCGCCGTCCGTTCCGGCGAGCACGTGACGCTTTCGTGGAAGTCAGGCGGCGAAGCGGACCTGATCGGCTACCGCGTCTACCGCGCCAACGCGCAGAACGGATTCGTCCGCATCGCCACGGTGAAGGACCCGGCCGTGCTCAGCTATACGGATGCGTCGGCAAACGGCGGGCGGTACGGCTACTACGTCACCGCCGTGGACATCACCGGCCAGGAGTCGGCGCCGTCAGCGGTGGCCTCGGCCGGCGATTCCGCAGGCACCTGGGGGAACCCGACCGTCCCCGGCCAAACGGAAACGCCGCTCCCTGGACCAAACGGTTCGACCGGCGTCGGATCCGGCGGAGAGCCGGCCGGAAACGGCGGAGAGCCCGCTGCCGCGCCGCCCAGTGCGCCCAAGTCTTTGACGCTGAAAAAGGCCCAGGGCGGCTGGAAGCTGCAGTGGAAGGCCAACAGCGCAAATGAACAGGTCATCGCGTACAACGTCTACTTCAGCCCGGACCCGGCAACCGGATACCTGCTCCTGGAATCGGTGACCGGCACCAGCTACGTGCACATGACCGAAGACGCCGGCGGCACGTATTACGTCACCGCCGTCAACAGTTTCGGAGAATCGCCGCAATCGAACAGCGTCTCCGCCCACTAAACGACGTATGATAGGGATAGAGAGGTGAACAAGAGATGGTTTGGCTGCCATCTCTTGTTTTCTAGACCAGGAGGTGCATCGATGAAGCACGTCAAGCGCTATCATTCACAGCAGCTCGTCGCCGGCGGAAAGCGGCTGCTGGTGGAAGGGCCCATCGAACCGGAACGTCTGGCCTCCCTCCGCTTCGACGAAGGGCTCAAGGCATTCCGCGTTCCCGAAGAGCAGCACAAGGCCCTCGTGGAAATTGCCGCCCTGCCGGAGGGGCGGATTATCGTGGCCCGGGAAGAGGACCTGGTGCTGGGCTACGTCACGTTTCTCTATCCCGACCCGCTGGAGCGCTGGTCGCAGGCCCAACTCCCCGACCTGCTCGAGCTGGGGGCAATCGAAGTCAGCCAGGCCGTGCGGGGCGGCGGCGTTGCCAAGACGATGCTGCAGGTGGCCTTTGCGGACGACGCGATGGAAGACTATATCGTCATCACGACGGAATATTACTGGCACTGGGACCTGAAAGGAACGGGGCTGGATGTGTGGCAGTACCGGAAAGTGATGGAAAAGGTGATGGGCAGCGTCGGCATGGTCTGGATGGCCACGGACGATCCGGAAATCTGCTCTCATCCGGCCAACTGCCTGATGGCCCGAATCGGCAGGCGGGTCCCGCCGGAGAGCATCGCCGCTTTTGACGCCATGCGCTTTCAAAACCGCTATTTCTATTAGGAGCGCCAGGGAAAGGGGGAGGTTTTGCCCATGCGAATCGAGAAGATCATGCGCCGGCGGGTCGTCACCGTCCACCCCGCCACCAGCATCGGCGACGCGCTGAAACTGCTGCGCGGCAACCGCATCCGGCATCTGCCCGTCGTGGAACAGGAGCGCCTCGTGGGAATCATCTCCGACCGCGACCTGCGCGATGCCCTGCCGTCCACGCTGCTCGTGCACGACGACGATCACACCGTCCTGCAAAAGCCGGTGGCGGACATCATGCAGCGTCAGGTGATCACCGCCCATCCGCTCGATTTCATCGAAGACGCGGCGGTGCAAATCTACGAACACAAGGTGGGTTCGCTCCCGGTCGTGGAAGGAAACCGGCTGGTCGGCATCATCACGGAATCGGACCTGTTCAACAGCCTGATCGAACTGTTTGGCGTGAACAAACCCAGTTCCCACATCGAGGTGGAGGTGGACGACCGCGTGGGCATGCTGGCGGAAGTCAGCCAGGTGATGCGTGAAGCCCAGGTGAACGTCTGCAGCGTGGTCGTCTTCCCCGGGGGCCGGCCGGGCAGGAAGAATCTGGTCTTCCGCGTCCAGACGATCGACCCGCGCCCCGTCGTTCAACTGCTGCGCGACAAGGGCTTTGCGGTCGTCGCTCCCGGGGAAGGGGGGGACCGGCGTTGAGCCGCAACGCTCGTCTGATCTACTCCGCCGACTACACCCGGTATTACTTTCACGACGAACATCCGTTCAACCAGCGCCGTCTGCTCCTGACCTACGATCTGATGAGCGCCTACGGATTGCTGAACGACGCCGACATCCTGCCGCCGCGGATGGCGACCGACGAGGAACTGGCCCTGATCCACGATCCGCGCTACATCCAGTTTGTGCGGCAGCAGGGGGAAAGCGACGCCGAGCTGCCGCTGGCGGCGGGGTACGGGATTGGCACCGAAGACGTCCCCTGCTTCCGGCAGATGCACGAGGCCGCCGCCCTGATCGTCGGCGGCACCCTGCAGGCGGTGGACGCGGTGATGAACGGTCAGGCGGAGCACGCCTTCAACCCCGCCGGCGGGCTGCACCACGCCTTTCGCGGGCGGGCATCCGGCTTTTGCATCTACAACGACTGCTCCGTCGCCATCGCCTATCTGCGCAAGCACTGGGACGCCAGGATCCTGTACATCGACACCGACGCCCATCACGGAGACGGCGTGCAGTGGGCCTTTTACGACGATCCCAACGTCCTGACCGTCTCCCTGCACGAGACCGGCAAATACCTCTTTCCCGGCACCGGCAGCCTGACGGAGCGGGGGGAAGGCAGCGGCTACGGCTATACGGTTAACATTCCTCTGGAAGCGTTTACAGAAGATCAGTCGTTTTTGGACATTTACCACGAGTTGGTTCCCAAATTGGCGCGCGGCTTCAAGCCGGACGTGATCGTGACGCAAAACGGCTGCGACGCCCACGCCTACGACCCGCTTACGCACCTCTCCTGTTCAATGCGCATCTACCAGGAGATTCCCCGGCTGGCTCATCGCCTGGCGCACGAGTGGTGCCAGGGCCGCTGGATCGCCGTGGGCGGCGGAGGCTACGACATCTGGCGGGTGGTGCCCCGCGCCTGGACGCTGCTCTGGAGCGAGATGACCGATCAGCCGCTCGCGGACGGCCCGCTGCCGGAGGCGTGGCGCTCCCGCTGGCAGCCGCTGAGCAGTCTGGAACTGCCGGCCCGGCTGTTTGACGACCCGTTTCCCCCGATCCCCCGCCGCGCGGAGATCACCGAGAAAAACCGCATCACGCTGGAGAGGGCGCTGATGTACGCGCCGATCGGAGCGGACAACTGAACGGGCAGCCAGCGGGCCGGCTCGCCGGCCAAAAACGAAAAACCGGTCTCTCCCGCGAGAAACCGGTTTTTTCATGCGCGTTTCGTTACGAACGGCTCAGCAGCTTCTCCAGCTCGTCCGGCTGGAAGCCTTTGACCGCTTTGCCGCCGACCACCGTCACGGGCACGCCCATGAAGCCGAAGCGCTCCACTTCTTCCTGGTAGGCGCGGCTGGTCATCACGTCCCGCACCTCAAACGCGACGCCCTTTGCGGTCAGCCACTGTTTCACCATGTCGCAGTCGATGCAGTTTTTGGTGGAGTATACGATCACGCCGGGCGTCATCGCGCGCAGCATCCGGCTGACGATCGCGTAAGAACGGCGGGACGCCAACTGGGTAAACTCCGCGAAGTTGACGTGCGCGGAGCCGTCCGCCTTGTCCGACATGGAGCGAACGATCACAAACGGCACGCCGTTCATGGCGCACACCTGCGCGACGGCAGCGCCCTCCATCTCCGTGCAGTGGGCGTCAAACTGCTCGCGGAGCCACTTGACCTTTTCCCTGCTGGCGACGAACTGGTCGCCGGAGAGAATCCGCCCGCTCGCGACCTGCACGCCGTCTTCCAGGTCTTTGCCCGCTGCGATTGCCAGCTCCCGCAGCGCCGGGTCTGCCTGCCACACCCACTGCTCGGTGTACGGAATCTGGCCGGGAGCAAATCCCAGTGCCGTCACGTCAATGTCGTGCTGCACACAGTCCGTGGAGACGACGATATCGCCGATGTTCAGATCGGGGTGAACCGCTCCCGCCACCCCGGTGAAAATGACGCGGTCCACCTTGAACTGATCGATCAGCATTTGCGTGGTGACGGCGGCGTTTACCTTGCCCACCCCCGATTTACAGAGAACGACGGATGTTCCCTCCATCTCTCCCTCGTGGTAGACAATACCCGCCTTCTCCGTGCTGACCGTGCCGGTCATCGCTTCCAGATACAGCGCAATTTCCTCGTCCATCGCGCCGATAATCCCAATGCGCATCTCTTTTTCCCTCCTGCTCCTCCTGCTGTCAAACGCTTCGTCCCTCGCGGCGCTTCAGTTTTCCCGCGGCCGGGTGCTTTCGCGGTATTCGATGCGGTGGGGCAGCAGCACGACGTGCTCCTCCACGTGCTCGTTGTTCATGTACTTGGTCAACAGGCGCATCGCCACCGCTCCGATGTCGTACATCGGCTGGACGACCGAGGTGAGCCGCGGCCGCACCATTTCCACCAGCCGGATGTTGTCGTGCCCGATCACTTCGATGTCGGCCGGCACGTTCAAGCCGGCATCCTGCACGGCGTGAATCGCCCCGATCGCCATTTCGTCGCTGGCGGCAAAAATGGCGGTCGGCGGGTCGGACAGCTTGAGAAACTCTCCGGCGGTGCGCAGCCCCGATTCGTAGAAGTAGTTGCCGTGGGCCACCAGCTTCTCGTCAAGCGGAATCCCGGCGTCGGCCAGCGCCTTTTTGTAGCCCTCGTAGCGCATCAGACCGCCCAGCGGGTCGTTGATCGGTCCGGTGATCATCGCGATCCGCTTGTGTCCGTGATCGATCAGCGCCTTGGTGGCGTCGTAGGCCGCCTGGAAATGGTCGATGGTGACGGACGGCAGCGTGTTGTCCGCATCCCGCGTCGCTGCCAGAACGGTCGGCACCGATGCGCTGGTGAGCGCCTGCAAATGGTCTTCCTTGATTTCCGCTCCCATGAACAAAAGGCCGTCCACCTGCTTTTCCAAAAGCGTGTTGATCAACTGCAGTTCCTTTTCCATGCGCTGGTCCGAATTGCACAGGATGATGTTGTACTTGTACATGGTGGCGATATCTTCGATGCCACGGGCCAATTCGGAAAAAAACAGACTGGAGATGTCCGGGATGATGACACCGACCGTCGTTGTTTTCTTGCTGGCCAATCCGCGCGCGACTGCGTTGGGCCGATACCCGAGTCGTTCGATCGCAGCCAACACTTTTTTGCGCGTCAATGGTTTGACATTCGGGTTCCCGTTGACAACCCGGGAAACCGTCGCCATCGAAACTCCCGCTTCTCGTGCCACATCATAGATAGTAACCGGCATCACATACCCTCACTTTCCCCATTTTATGGTTTTCATGATCATTTTCATAAATGTATGCACTTATGATACGACAAGCCGTGCCCGGTTGCAATCGTTTTCCGGGCGAGCGGCCCCTCATCTCATCAGTTTGTTCATCGTCTTCAAGAGTTCGTCAATCACTTCGCTGTCTCCCTGTTGAATGCGGTCGATGACACAGCTTTTCATGTGTCCTTCCAGCAGCATTCTGCCCACCGCGTTCAGCGCCGACTGGGCCGCCGCGATCTGATTCAGGATGTCGTCGCAGTACACGTCCTTTTCCACCATGCCGCGGATGCCGCGAATTTGTCCTTCCACCCGGTTCAGCCGGGAGATGAGATTGCTCTTGATCTTGTCCGGACGCGGGGTGGACCGCTCCGACGTACAGCAGTGCTCCTGTTCACTCATCCGCCATCGCTCCCTTCAGCCATGTCCTCTTGTGCTTAGCTTACTGGCTGGGACGCGTTTCGTCAAATGAGGAGGGCCCTCCCGCCGATCGGAAGAGCCCTGGACACTGCTTATTCAGACGGACGGATCAGCGCCTCACCGTTGCCGTTTCTTCCTTATAAAGACCGGATGCGAGCAGTTCGTCGAGGATATGGTTGAACTGCGGGATGTTGACCTGCTGCTTGGCGTCGGACAGGGCGACGTCCGGATCCGGGTGCACTTCGATCATGACGCCGTCCGCGCCGACAGCGAGACCGGCCTTGGCCGTAGGCAGGAGCAGATCGCGGCGGCCGGTGGAGTGGGTCACGTCGACGAATACCGGCAGGTGGGTCTCCTGTTTCAACAGCGGCACGGCGGAGATGTCCAGCGTGTTGCGGGTCGCTTTCTCGTAGGTGCGGATGCCGCGCTCGCAGAGCATTACCTGCTTGTTGCCCTCGGACAGGATGTACTCCGCAGCGTAGATGAACTCTTCGATCGTCGCCGACAGCCCGCGCTTCAGCAGGATCGGATGGTTGATGCGTCCGGCCGCTTTCAGCAGTTCAAAGTTCTGCATGTTGCGGGCCCCGATCTGAATCACGTCGATGTAGCGGGTGGCCAGTTCCAGGTCAGCGGGATTGACGATTTCGCTGATCGTCACCAGGTTGAATTCGTCCCCGATCCGCTTGAGAATCTCCAGGCCTTCCACGCCCAGGCCCTGGAAGTCGTACGGCGAGGTGCGCGGTTTGTACGCTCCCCCGCGCAGGACGCGAAGACCGCGCTTGACGTGATTCTCCGCCACGGAGCGCACCTGCTCGTAGCTCTCCACGGAGCACGGGCCGGCAATCAGGATCGGACGGCCTCCGCCGAACTCCACGCCCTTGACCGTGATCACGGTGTCTTCCGGCTGTTTCTTGCGGCTGACCAAGAGAACCTTTTTGTTGTCGTCGTTCATCAGGTCGAGCGACGCCTGGAAAATTTGCTTGAACAGGTGGCGGATCGTGTTGTCGCTGAACGGACCGTTGTTGTTTTCCACCAGTTGGGTGAGCATTTGGCGCTCCCGTTCCGGGTCGAAGGGGTTGACACCCTGCTTCACCTTTTCCTTGCCCAGCTCCTGGACGAGTTCGGCCCGCCTGTTGATCAACGAGAGAATCTGCAGGTTGATCTCGTCGATCTGTTTGCGCATGGTTTCGATTTGGTCGTGTGCCATCTTCGTCTCCACTCTCCTCGTTTTCCTTTGTACTCACACGATAAATTAGGGTTATTATAATCAATCAAACTGCCCTTGTCAGCAGTTTAGCGCCAAAAAGCGCGAAAGTAAATTGTAAATTTGTTTTAAAACGTTTGCAAAATTCCTCCTGTCGAGAAGATTGCCTGTTTCGACAGGATTCTCCGCGCTTCGAGTCGAAATCATTCCCGAAGTGATTTCCCGGATTTTCCTCCGGAACGAGGAGTGACCTGGTTTTGTCGGACATTGTGCAAACAGCCTCGGATGAGCTGATCTTTGCTTTGGATATTGGAACCCGCAGCGTGGTCGGGCTGATCGTGGAACCGGTGGGCGATCGGTTCCGCATCGTCGACTGCGCCATCCGCGAGCATGACGAACGCTCCATGCTGGACGGACAGATTCACGACGTCGTCGCCGTCTCCAAAGTCATTCGGCAGGTCAAGGAGCAGTTGGAAGAAACGCACGGCCCGCTGAAACGGGTGGCCGTGGCGGCGGCCGGCCGTTCGCTGCGGACGCGGCGGGTGCGGATGGAGATGCCGATCGCCCGGCACGCCGCCATCTCCCGCGACGACGTGCTGGCCCTGGAGTTTTCCGCCGTGCAGGAAGCCCAGGCCCAACTGGCGCAGGAGCTGAACGAACGGGACGTCACCCGCTACTACTGCGTCGGGTACAGCGTCGTCAACTACTACCTGGACGGTGAACTGATCGGCAGCCTGATCGACCAGCGCGGGGAGACGGCCAGCGTCGACGTGATCGCCACGTTTTTGCCCCGCGTGGTCGTGGACTCGCTGCTGGCGGCGCTGCAGCGCTGCGACCTGGAAATGCAGGCGCTGACCCTGGAACCGATCGCGGCAATCAACGTGCTGATCCCCGTCACCATGCGCAGGCTGAACATCGCGTTGGTGGACATCGGCGCCGGCACCTCTGACGTGGCCCTGACCGAGGAAGGGGCAATCACCGCCTACGGCATGGTGCCGGTGGCCGGCGACGAGATCACCGACGCCCTGATGAACGCCTTTTTGCTCGACTTCCCGATGGCGGAGGAAGTGAAGCGAGCGCTCACTTCCCGCGAAACGGTGACATTCACCGACATTCTCGGGATGGAGCACAGCCTGTCTTCCGCCGAGGTGGCGGCCGCCATCGACAGCGACATCCGCCACCTGGCCGCCAACATCGCGAACAAAATCCTGGAACTGAACGGCAAGCCGCCGCAGGCCGTGATGCTGATCGGCGGAGGCAGCCTGACGCCAAGACTGACGGAACGCGTCGCGGAAGCGCTGAAGCTGCCGCCGGCCCGCGTCGCCGTCCGGGGAGCGGACGCCATCCGGCAGTTTGTGGACGAACATCCGCAAATCACCGGACCGGAATTCGTGACGCCTGTCGGCATCGCCGTCGCGGCGCGCCGCCATCCGGTCAAATACGTGACCGTCACCGTCAACGACGCGCCGGTCCGCATCTTCGACCTGCGCAAAATGACGCTCGGTGACGCCCTGATCGCGGCCGGCATGGACATCCGCCGCCTCTACGGCCGCCCCGGCATGGCGATTTCGCTGACCGTGAACGGCCGGATCAAAATCATTCCGGGCGGCCACGGCACCCCGCCCGTCATTGAGAAAAACGGGGAAGCGTCGGGCCTGGACGCCCCCGTGGCCGACGGCGATGTGATCGTCGTCGTGCCCGGTCAGGACGGCCGGGAAGCGGAGGCGCGGGTGCTCGATCTGCTGGACCACCTGGACACGCTGGAACTCACCTGCAACGGCCAACCGCTTTCGCTCGGCCCCATCGCCCTGGTCAACGGCGTGCGGCAGCCGCTGGACGCCCCGCTCGCCGACCGCAGCGAGGTGGAGATCCGCCTGCCCCGCACGGTGGAAGAGGTGCTGCGGGAAGCGGGGCTGCTCCCGGACGGAGACGAAGAAGCGACGCCTCCCCTCCGGTTCAGCGTCAACGGCCGGTCGTACACCCTGCCAGCCCGCATCCTCCGGGTGGAGGTAAACGGCAAACCGGCCGCACTGGACGATCGCGTGCGGCCGGGCGATGATCTGGTATTCCGGGCGGAAGAGCCGTCGATCCCCGCCATCCGCGACGTCATTCCTCCCGAGGAGTGGGGGCAGGAGACGATCACCGTCCACTTCAACGGTCAGCCTGTCGTGCTGCCCGTGGGCGGCGTATCCATCACGATGGACGGCCTCCCCGCCCAGGCGGACGATCCCGTCCGGGACGGCGCGGTGATTACGGTGAAGGCCGCCGCTCCTGCCGCGCCCCTGTTCAGCGACGTCTTCCGCTATGTCGACGTCTCGCTGGAAAAGCCGACGGGCGAAGGCATCTCCCGCCTGGTGACGCTGGTCAACGGGGAGCCGGCCTCGTTCCAGACGGAGTTGAAGAGCGGCGACAAGCTGGAGCTGTATTGGGAGTAACCGTATGCTCTGCACAGAAAAAAACGGGTGCGGCCCTTACAATGCCCACCCGTTTTTTTGCGTTTTCGATTCGCGGCACGCCGCGATGGGGCCAAGCCGCCCGCCGTTTCATGCGAAGGGCGGACGCTTGCCGCTCCCCGCACCCTCCCCCGTCGTTCGCCGCATCCACTCTAGCCCTGCACCGCCTCACGGATGGCGTCCTTGGTAATTTTCCAGTGGGAGGTGTGCCATTTTACCTGGCCGTCCTCCAACAGAAAGATCTGCGGCGACTCGTGCTTGATGCCAAAGCGCTCCTCCACCGCGTTGGAGACGGGACGGTCCTCGCGCACGAGAATCACCGCCGCGGGGAGTTCCTGTTCGCGAAGAAACGCCTGAAACTCTTCATAAGCGGCCGAGCTGATCGGGCAGATGGTGCTGTGCTTAAACAGCAGCCGCTTGCCCGCGCCCGCCACGAATTGATCCAGTTCTTCCAGCGTGTGCAGTTGTACTTCCGTCACGATGAATCGCTCCTCTCACATCTGGTGCATGTGGTTACCAGTATACGGAATCGCATCGGCGAAGTCTACGTTTCAAGTGTGGATGCGGTCCGCTGATCCGCGGGGCACTGCCTCATCACCGCATCCGTGATATCGCGGCACAGCGAAAAAAGAGCCGTCCCTGCCGTGAGGACAACCCGGTTCGCCTAGACCATGATCTTCGTCAAACGCTGCCGCAGTTCGTGCATCCAATTCTGATCCCCCAGCGATCGGGCCAGCAAAAACAGGTCCAGGAGTTCGTTCACCCGCTCCTGCAGCGCCTCTCGCACAGTCGCATCCTCTTTCTCTTTGGCGATGAGCACCATCAAATGGGAAAGCTCCGACACTTCTTCAAATTCAATCGATTGGCGCTGCGGATGTTGCCCCCATTCCTCCATGAGTTTCTTCAGATCATCTTTGATGACGTCCACCACCTGGGAATGACCGCAGGCATCGTTTCCGCAGACGTGTACCGGCACGTTCATGATTTTCACGCGGCTGCGGTACACGACGTTGCGCAGCACGAGCTCCATGTCACTTCCGCAGCGGCTGCATTTCTTGTACATGGGTTCACCTCTATCCGCATCTGTATACTCCTCCTACTATTCGAGCCTTCTCCCTGCAATCCTGCCCCAAACGAGGTGGTACTTGGTGGATGGATTGTCAGTCCCAAGCAGCGAAAAAACGCCCGGCGGCTGACCTCCATCCGTCCGTGAGAACTGGACCGGACAGGGGATCAACCGCCGGGCGCAGGCACCAAGCGGCATCGCTCGGCAACACTGCCGGCGATCAGGCGTAAATGGCGTTCACTTTCTCGCAATGGGGGCAGACGGCCACTTTTCCGGAACGGCCCAGCTCGTCCTCGACGCGGTATCCGGTGATTCGCTCGGAAAAACAAAACAGGCATTCCGTATTAAAATCCATATCGTACTGTGCCTTCCATACAATCGATTTAAAATCCTCGCCGACGCTGATCAGGATCGCCGGGATTTCGTGAGGCGTGCTGGACAAAGCTCTGCGCATGACAACTGCCATCCTTTCGTTTCGCATAGTCTTTTCGTATCCTCTAGCTTTTCCATGTTTTCAGAATAATATACTTCCCAAAAATGGGCATTTGCCCGTTACAGCTCTGTGCGAAAACCCATATGTTATGGATGTAAGCACAAGAGGCTTAACAAACAAAAGGAGGATGTTTGATGAGCAGCATCTTTAACGGCGACCTGGACGATTTCACTCTGGTGTTGATCCTGTTCATCCTGCTGGTAATTGTTGGTTGTTCGTGCGACAATTAAACGGCAGTGCGCACATCCGCGCAAATGATTGCATATACATTAGCACCGAATCCTGCACAGCGCGTTTCATACGCACGCTACCCTGACCACGGGTAGCTTTTTTCTCGTCGATTTGTGTACAATACATACTGAATGCAATGGAAAGCGAGGTACATCCTTCCGATGAAAGATCCCCGTATCGACAAACTGGCCGATGTCCTGGTGAACTACTCGACGCGCGTCCAGCGCGGTGAAAACGTTCTCATCTACGCGATCGGCGCGGTAAGCGAACTGGTTCGCGCCGTCATCCGCAAGGTGTACGAGGCGGGCGGCAACCCGTACGTGCAGTTGATCGACCAAACGATCCAGCGGGAACTCCTGCTCGGCGCAAACGAAACGCAGTTGGGCGTGATGCGCGACGCGGAGGTTTCCTTTATGAAGCAAATGGACTGCTACATCGGCATCCGCGGCGGCGACAACATCAGCGAGCTGTCCGACGTACCGGGGGACAAGATGCAGCTCTACTCCAAGCTCCTGCTTCGTCCCGTGCTGGACGTGCGCGTGCCGGAGACGAAGTGGGTCGTGCTGCGCTACCCCAACGCGTCCATGGCCCAGTTGGCCAACATGAGCACCGATGCCTTCGAAGACTTCTACTTCAAGGTCTGTACCCTGGATTACGGCAAGATGGACAAGGCGATGGACAGCCTCGTCGAGCTGATGGAAAAGACGGACAAGGTGCGCATCACCGGCCCGGGCACCGATCTCACCTTTTCCATCAAAGGCATTCCGGCGATCAAGTGCGCCGGGCAAGCCAACATCCCGGACGGCGAAGTGTTCACCGCTCCCGTCCGCGACTCCGTCAACGGCGTCATCAGCTACAACACCCCGTCGCCGTACCAGGGCTACACGTTTGACAACATCAAGCTGACCTTCAAGGACGGCAAAATCGTCGACGCGACCGCCAACGACACGAAGCGGATCAACGAAGTGTTCGACACGGACGAAGGCGCGCGCTACATCGGCGAATTTGCCATCGGGGTCAACCCGTACATCCAGAACCCGATGAAAGACATCCTGTTCGACGAAAAAATCGACGGCAGCTTCCACTTCACGCCCGGTCAGGCCTACGACGAAGCGTTCAACGGCAACAAGTCGTCCATCCACTGGGACCTGGTCTGCATCCAGCGTCCGGAGTGGGGCGGCGGCGAGATCTGGTTCGACGATCGCCTGATCCGCAAAGACGGCCGCTTTGTGGTTCCGGAGCTGGAATGCCTCAACCCGGAAAACCTGAAATAACGCAACAGGCGCCGCACAAAAAAGCGAAGGGACGCAGCATCCCTTCGCTTTTTTATGTCCGCTCTCCCCGCTCGCTGCGGATCGGACGGTCCCGTCCGTTCCTACAGGGTACAGGCGGGCTCCTGTTTCAGCAGGGCCGGCATTTTTTGTTCCAAAAACGCAATCGTGGTCTCCAGGTGGTGGATCGTGTACTCCCAGCAAAATCGCTGGTATTCGTCAAAATGCTGCTGCAGTTTCTGGTACGAACGGCGGCTCTGCTGCAGCATGTGCCGCTGCATCTCCAGACAGCTCTGCAGCAGTTCTCTTTGCTCCTCCGGCGTGCGGCTCTTGCCAAAGAAAATTTTTACCAGCATGTCGGAACGCAGCACCGGCGGCAGAATCGGGGTCTGAATCTCCTTGCGGAACGCCTCCCGACCGGCCTCCGTGATGCTGTACAGGATCTTGTTCGGCTTGCCCGACTGGATGACCTCCTGCTTGGTCACGTATCCTTCTTCCTCCAGCTTGCGGAGCGCCGGGTAAATGGCGCCGAAGCTGGCGTCATAGAAAAAGCCGATGCTGTTGGAAAACGCCTGTTTGATATCGTACCCGCTCATCTCTCCGTAGCTCAAAAATCCGAGAATAATTGTTTTGACATCCATCTCTCTACATCCCTCCAACACGCTGTCTGCTCTCTCTCGCGAATGCGCTTTATGTTCAAAATATTCTCTATATGTATTATAAGCACTTTCTTATGATTATACCAATCCTATTTCTTTATTATATCAATCAAAAATATTGATATATCCCTCCCGTGGATTTTTGGGCGTCCCTTCTCCCCCGCCGTGCCATAAGATGATACATACCTATCTGCTGTGGGGGGAGATACCGTGAAAAGTAAAAAATGGTCCCATTACACCAAAGTCAAGTACCCTGTGAGCAGCAGTTTGCATCCTCTCAATTTTTTCGTGCCGATTGTGGAGCGCGTCAAGGAAGGCGTCGTCTCCATTGTGACCGAGGATGCGCCCCACGGGCACAACGTGGAATCGCTGATCCGCAGTCTGATCACCGACGAGTCGCCGCTTCCCTCCGAGCGGAGTTACGGCTCCGGTTTTATATTTCATCCCAAAGGATACATTCTAACCAGCGAGCACGTGGTCGGAAAATCGCGGACCATCCTCGTCAAGCTGTACAACGGGCAGGTGTATGAAGCGAAACGCGTGCTGGCCGACCGCGTCCGCGACTACGCCGTCATCAAAATCGACGCGGATTGCAAACTGACCCCGCTGCGGCTGGGCAGCTCATCCGACACGAAGGTGGGCGAATGGGTCATCAGCATTGGTTCCCCGCCTGCCGCCATAGAGGCAAACCGAAGACAGGATTTTCCCATGCGCCTGCTTGGGGGTGGCGGTCCCTGCCCCCGGAACGCCGACGCGGGAAACGGGCGTCCGCCCGTCCCGACCGCCTGTCCCGGCCGCCTGTGTGCATAGCCGGACCGTTCGCGGGAGACAACATGACGAGAGCCGATTGGCGGTGAATGCAACTTACCTTTCTCAAGTAAGTGTGTTACAATTAAGGGCAATACAAAAAGCTGTTTCACAGAGGTGACACCGACGTGGGTCAAGAATTTGCTGGCGAGCAAATGTGCCCGAAGTACGAAGGGGCCATGAACATTCTCGGCAAGAGATGGACCGGATTGATCATCCATGTGCTGCTGCTCGGGGCTGTCCGCTTCAAGGACATCCGCGAAATGGTGCCGCACATGAGCGATAAAATGCTGTCGGAACGATTGAAAGAACTGGAGGAACTGGGCATCCTGGAACGCAAGGTGTTTCCGGAAATTCCTGTCCGCATCGAATACCATCTCACGGAAAAAGGAAAAGACCTGCGCCCCGTAATCGAATCGATTCACGCCTGGGGCCAGAAGTGGATGTAGCCGGCCGCACCGGCTGATCCGCGCCCCGCTGCGTTCCGCCGGGAACGACGGCGGGGCTTTTTTGGCTGTCCAGGCATACGCGCCGCCTCCCTGCTGTAGACTCTACCATCCGCGATGAGGGAAGGTGGTTCGATGAGAACGGCTGTCTACGTTCGCGTCAGTACGGAGGAACAGGCAAAGGAAGGATTTTCCGTGGCCGCCCAGCGAGAACGGCTGCTCGCCTACATCCGCTCCCAGGGCTGGACGCTGGCGGACATCTACGCCGACGAAGGCGAGAGCGCCAAGGATACGCGCCGGCCTGCGCTGCAGCGGATGCTGGCAGACGTGCGGCAGGGGCGGGTAGACGTCGTGCTGGTGTACCGGCTGGACCGCCTGACCCGCTCCGTCCTGGACCTGTACCGGCTGCTGAGCCAGTTTGAACGGCACGGCGTCCGCTTCAAAAGCTGCACGGAAGTCTACGACACGACGACGGCGATCGGCCGGCTGTTCATCACGCTGGTGGCGGCTCTGGCCCAATGGGAACGGGAAAACCTGGCGGAGCGGGTGAAGCTGGGGATGGAGCAGATGGTGCGGGAGCGAAAACGGCCGGGCGGCCCCCCGCCCTACGGATACGAATGGCAGGACGGCCGGCTGGCGGTGCATCCGACAGAGGGGGATGCGGTGCGCGGCATGTTCCGGCACTTTCTGGCCGGATGGTCTCCCCGGCAGATCGCGGAATGGGCCAACCACGAGGGCTTTCGCGGAAAACACGGCGCCCGCTGGAGCGCCGGCGCGGTGACCCGCCTGTTGAAAAATCCGGTGTACTACGGGGCCCTGCGGTGGAACTACGCGGAAGGCGGCCAGCGGCTCAACCGGCCGGAGGAGTGGGTGATCGTCGAGCGGGCACACCCGGCCATCGTCGACGCCTCCACGTTTGCGGCGGCTCAACGGCGGCTTTCGGAGCGGCGGTCTCATCATCCACGGGTCCTCTCTTCACCGTTCATCTTTTCCGGTCTCCTGTACTGCTCCCGCTGCGGCTCGCCGATGCGCGGCAAGACGGCCCATACCAACAAGCCCAACGGCAAACGGTACACGCACCACTATTACCTGTGCAAAAACAGGCAGAAGGGCGGGTGCCAGGCCCCCGCGATCCGCGAAGACCGCCTGGCCCGGGAAGTGATCAGCCACCTCCTCCGCTATCGGGAGGAACTCCGTGCGGCCTGCCGCGAAGCCGTCTCGTCCGGGGCGCCACCAACGGAATGGGAGGCGGCCCAGGCGCTGCTGCAAAAATGCAGGCAAAAGCGGAAGCGCTGGGAAGACGCCTACGCCGAAGGGGTCATCACGCTGGCGGAATATCGCGCCAAACTCGGAGAGCTGAAGCGGGCGGAACGGGAGGCGCAGGCCACGGGGCGGCAGCTCCCTCCTGCGGGCGGGCCGGACGAGTGGCAGGAAGCGCTGGCCGACTGGTCCTCCATCTGGGAGTGGGCTACGCGGGAAGAGTGCCGGCAGTTGGCGGACATCCTGCTCCGCCGCCTGGAAGCGGAGGCGTGTCCGTCAGCGTCCGGCCCCGGGCTGGCCGTGCGCCTCACGCTGCTCGCGTTTCGCTGACGCGGTTTGCCCCTACGGGAGCAGACGGTTCCCCGCTGGGTCTGGAAAACTCCGTCACGGCCGGCATCATCAGCGCCAAAAACCGGCGCCTGCAGGTGGCCAAGCGGATGTACGAGGATATTTTTCAGACGGACGCGGCCATCAACCCCGGCAACAGCGGCGGCCCGCTGATCAATCTGAACGGCGAAGTGGTCGGACTCAACGCGTTCATCATTCAATCCAGCCAATGTCTCGGGTTTGCCATCGGCATCGACGCGCTGAAAGAGCGGTTGGGACAGTTCGTGTTCACCTAAGCCCCTCTTCGTCCCGTCCGGCCGATGATGCCGCCGCCCCGCCGCATTGGCTATTGCCCCCAACAAAAAACCCCGTCTACCGTGGTGACGGGGCTTGTTTTTCAAAGGCAATCAGGTACACGCCGCTGCCCTGCTGGTTGAGCTGTTGTTCCGCCTGCTTCAGCTGCTGAAGCTGGGCCTCCGTCAAGCGGGCAATCGGCAGTTCGTCGAGCCGGTTCTGTTTCACGTGCCATTCCTCCGTTTGATGTCAGACTCGCTGTCTAGTCTGCCCACTCCGGAGGCTATGTATTTACGCCACGTGCAGGAGCGCCTTGGCAATGGCGGCACAAGAACGCTTGCAGAACACAATCGGCAGTTCCCGGTCTTTTGCCTGATTTTTTACCGTCTTGGCCAGATTGTGGTTGACGAAGTCGGTCAACACCAAAATCATGTGGACGCCGGTCGGGATTTTCACGCCGGTTTGGGAGCTTTTCCGGCCGGTCACGTGATGAATCTCGGTAAATCCTTGATCTTGCAGAAAATCAACGATATTGCCCAGGCGGTCACCGCCGATGACGAGAATGGACGACATTTCAAATTCCCTCCTACATGAATGGTTCTCTGACTCGTTGTATGTGGTACCTCGCTTGTTTTCTAATTGATAATGAATCTCACTCTTATTGATAAATATTATCATTCCCAATTAGCTTTGACAATACTCTCCGTGGTAACATTTTTGTGTCAGCCGGAATACTAAGAACGACTCTGCATTGTTCTTTCCCGGTGCTTTTTTCCAGCCGTATGATATAATGAAGACACACATCACCAGTGAGGAGGTAGCGTTGGGTGCAAGAGATGTCGCAACTGCACGCCATATTTACCCGCACCAGCGGCTTTATCGAGCGCTTCATGGGCATCATCCAGCCGATTATCGACGCGGCGCAGGATGAGCATACCCGCCTGTACTATCACCATATTTTGGAAGAAGAAGAGCAGCGCCTCGGCCGCCTGAACGAACTGATTCCCTACCTCGGCTCCCTCATCGACGGGAACAAGGCGGAACAGCTCAGCGACCGGGAACTTTCCCGCCTGCTTTCTGACATAAACCTGGAGCGATTCGGCCTGCACAACTTCCGCGAGCACCTGGAACTCTCCCTGTACGAGTTTCAGGACGAGGAGACGCGCAGTGCCCTGAACAGCATGCGCGAAGCGACACAGGAAGATTACCTCCGCGTCAAAGAGATCATCGCCGCGCTGAGCGAACGCTTTTCCGACGGCGACCGCCGTCCTGATCTGACCGACCACGACGAAGGGCACGACATTCACCAGGTGGATCACCTGAAGGCTTCCGCGGCACAGACAGGAGCCGCCCATGCAGGGAAAGCGCCGGGAGCCGCACAGACCGTTTCCGCCCCGGCCGCCAAAAAAGGATTGACCGTCGGCAGTTTGAAAGGATTGTAAGAGGCCGTTTCGGCTCTGCCGCCAACACCGCTTCATCACCATTTCGAACGATTTGGAGGTAGCAACGATGGACAAGCTCCGCAAGTTTCCCGACTCTCCCTTGACGAATGACGAGTGGCGCCAACTGGACCAGACCGTCGTCGAGATGGCCCGCCGCCAACTGGTCGGACGCCGCTTTATCGATATCTACGGACCGCTTGGCGAAGGCATCCAGACGATCATCAACGACATTTACGAGGAATCCCGCTTCGGGGGGTTAAGCCTGCGCGGCGAATCCCTGGAGCTGACCCAGCCGAGCCGTCGGGTCAGCCTGACCATCCCGATCCTGTACAAAGACTTCGTGCTGTACTGGCGCGACGTCGCCCAGGCCCGCACCCTGGGGATGCCGCTGGACATGAGCGCCGCAGCCAATGCGGCCGCAGGATGCGCCCTGATGGAAGACGACCTGATTTTCAACGGCTCCGCGGAGTTTGATCTGCCCGGCCTGATGAACGTCAAGGGTCGCCTCACCCACCTGAAGAGCGACTGGATGGAATCCGGCAACGCGTTTGCCGACATCGTCGAGGCCCGCAACAAGCTGTTGAAAATGGGACACAGCGGCCCGTACGCGCTGGTCGTCTCTCCGGAGCTGTACTCGCTTCTGCACCGTGTCCACAAGGGGACCAACGTCCTGGAAATCGAGCACATTCGCAATCTGGTGACCGACGGGGTGTACCAATCCCCCACCATCAAGGGACGCACCGGCGTGCTGGTCGCCACCGGCCGGCACAACCTGGACCTGGCGATCGCCGAAGACTTCGACACGGCGTTCCTCGGCGACGAGCAGATGAACAGCTTCTTCCGCGTTTACGAGTGCGTCGTGCTCCGCATCAAGCGGCCGAGCGCCATCTGCACGCTGGAAGAAACGGAGGAATAAGTCCCGGACCCCGGACGCGGGGCTTTCTCTTCCTGCGAATCAACCAAAAAGTGAGCGGCTGTCTCCCGTTCGGGGAGCAGCCGCTCTTCTTTTTCCTGCCCAGGCTGTGATCATCTTCCCTTACTCCGCGACAATGCGATGCAGGACGCCACGATCAGGACTCCGCCAAATACCGTGAGCAGATCAGGCACTTCCGCCCAGAACAAGAAGAGTCCTCCATGACAGAGGACTCTTTCGTGTGAGGATCACGCTGTTCCAGCAGCCGCTTTCGTACGGTCGGCTGCTTACTGCGCCGCAACGGCGGTGTATGCGGCAAATGCGCTGTACAGGCGGCTGATGGCCAGCTTGGTATCTTCCCTGTTCAACAGGGTGTAGTTGAGCCGCATCGTGTTCACCTGCGGTTCGGCCGCGTAAAACGGGATGCCCGGAACGAACGCGACGCCTTCGCGCACGGCTTGGGCGAGCAGTTTTTCCGAATGGACGTGCTCCGGCAGCTTCACCCAGAGGAACATGCCTCCCCGCGGCTTGTTCCAGGTAACGCCGCTCCAATTCTGGCTGGCCAGGAGCTGGTGCATCCATTCCATCCGCTCCTGGTAGGCGGCGCGGATTTTGCCGATGTGGGCGTCCAGATCGAAGTGGGACAGCAGTTGATGCAGCGCGATCTGGTCAATGGAGCTGGAGTGCAGGTCGACCGCCTGTTTCGCTTTGACCATCGTCTGGATCACCTGAGCGTCTCCGATCGCCCAGCCGATCCGCAGCGCCGGCGCCACCGTTTTCGAAAAGGTGCTGGTGTAGACGACCGCCGAACCGTCGGGATGCTGATCCAGCGAGAAGATGGTCGGATACGGCCCCTCCCCGTCAAACTGAATCTCGCCGTACGGGTCGTCTTCCAGGATCAGGATGTTGTTGTCGCGGCACTGGCGCAAGAGGCCGAGACGCCGTTCCAGACTCCATACCTTGCCGGTCGGGTTGGCAAACGTGGGAATCACATACGCCATTTTGGGACGGTACTGGGCGATCTTGCGGGCCAGATCCTCCATGTCCATGCCCTCGTCGTCCCCCTCCACCGGAACAGCGCGAATGCCGCGGAACTGAAAAAGCTGCACGGCAGCCAGATACGTGGGGTTTTCTACCAGCACGACGTCGCCTTCGTCCAGATAGACGCGACAGAGCAAGTCGACGGCCTGCTGGGAGCCGGTGGTCAGCAGCATGTTCTCCACGCCAACGTTCATGTTCTTTTGTTTCATCCGGGACGCCACCCACTCGCGCAGGGGCAGGTATCCGTCCGTCAGACCGTATTGCAGCGATTTCGGTCCTTGACTGAGCGCGCGGTCAAAAGCGCCTTTCATTTCTTCCAGCGGAAAAAACTCCTCCGCCGGCAGTCCGCCGGCCAGCGACAGCACCTGGGTGCCCTGCGTCAATTTCAGGATTTCCCGCACGGCCGAGGAGCTCAGTGCGTCAACCGAGTGTGAAAAAGAGTACTCCATGTTCCGTTCCCCCTTGATTGAGCTTATCCTTGTTGTATCACTCACGCCGGGAGAAGTCCAATCTATCCTTGCTATAAGCGGAATAGGTTTTGGCTATTGTTCTCTGATCATCACGTATCAAAACGGGCCCCCTTATGTTCTAAGGAAACCCGTTCTTCTTTATCTGCAGCTCAGTTGCAAATCGTTTGAAGATGAAAGGAACCGCTCGTGATTGTAAATACCTTTATGGTGATGGATAATTGATTTTACCCGTTTCAACCAATTGCTTTACCCCAAGAAACATGAAATTCCAACCCTGTTCTGTACTGTCATGGTACTCACGAAGTGCTTGTTCAATGTCTTTCTCCGTCCAGCCTTCTTCATGAGGAACGACAATCACTTGTGTGAAAGTCATCTCGCATCCCTTTTCAAGAGGTTTACATTCAACGGTAATCCTGTCTTCTGTGTCACTAAATTGCGGCATTTTAAAGGTAAACACCAATCGATTGGGCGGGTCAATTTCGATGTATTCACCAATTGCCCTGTAATCTTTCCCTCCACGATGATCCACAATTTCCCATGTTCCACCGACATGAGGTTCGTTCTTTGCCACTTTATTCGTCGATTCCATCGTAAACAGCCATTTTCTCATCATTTCCGGGTTGAGCCAAGCGTCAAACACTCTGTCTGCAGAGACATCAAAAGAACGTTTCATCGTTACCGTTATGGTAGATGCATGAACCATTTTCATCATCCTTTACAACGTGATGTCACCGCCGGGATATAATTGACCCAGGTTCGCCGGAAAGAAAATGACCCACCCATAGCGAATATATCCCCTTCGTAATTAACGGCCAAGTTAATCTTCGGAGGGAGACACATGCTAAGGAGTGGGATAGTGATATCGTTACATACCATGAGGGCAGAAGGCAAGAGTATTCGTGAAATTGCCCGTCTAACGGGGCATTCTCGAAATACAGTTCGCCGATATCTCCGGGGTGAATTCTCCCCCGAAAAGGGAACCCGTAAATCTCGTGGTTCCAAGCTTGATCCGTATAAACCGTTCCTGCAGGAACGTCTTCAAGAAGGTATCTATAACTGCGAGGTTTTATTCGATCTTCTACGAGAAAAGGGGTATACCGGGGGACGTACCATCTTGAAAGACTATGTGAAGGACTTCCGTCCTCCCAAACAAGTTCCCGCTGTTCTTCGTTACGAGACGAAACCTGGTGAATATGCACAGGTCGACTGGGGACTGTGTGATTACGTAGATTTGGACGGTACAGTCCGAAAAGTGCCGGTATTTGTCATGGTATTGGGGTACTCTCGTTCCACCTATATAGAGTTCACTAAGCGTTGTGACATTCACAGCTTTCTTCGTTGCTTGATTCATGCTTTTGAATATTTTGGGGGCATCCCAAAGGTAATGCTGACCGACCAGATGAAAACCGTCGTACTGGGCATGGGAGATGATCGAAAACCTCGCTGGCATCCGCTTTTTGCCGACTTTGCTGCAGCGATTGGGCTTGTTCCAAAAGTATGCAAAGTTCGACGCCCCGAAACAAAGGGAAAAGTGGAACGAGGCGTTCAATACGTAAAAAACAACTTTCTTCCTGGCAAACGCTTCGTTGATTTACAGGATCTCAATCAACAAGCCCTACACTGGTGCGAGCGGATTAACCGCCGTATTCATGGAACAACCGGCGAACGTCCCATCGACCGACTCCGTGAGGAAAATCTGTCGCCTATCCCTTCAGCTGAACGATGGGAAAAATACTTGCATGAACCGAGACAGGTCAGCCGAGACGGATTTGTTAGCTACGATGGTGTACGATATGGGGTTCCATGGAGGTACAGTGGACGTGAGGGTACCGTGCGAGAAGTGAATGGGTGGGTGGAAATCTGGGCCGACGGCACATGTATTGCTCGACACCAAAAGGTCTATCGATCCCGTGCAACTGTTTTTTGTGAAAACCAGTATGCAGGTCTTACGACTGCTCAAGGATATGCCTATCCACGTCCGCAAGCCCGACAGATTTCATCGCAGCAAGTGGAAGTGCGTTCGCTGGATGTCTATGAGCAGCTGACGGGGGTGGGAGCATGATTGAACTGGAACAGGCACGGCTACGTCTTGAGGAACTTGGGCTTCAGCAAGCGGCTCTACTCTTGGATGCCCATTTGGAAGCGGCAAGTCATGGACAGCCCACCTATCTGTCCTTTCTCAACATGCTTCTAGATGCAGAGATAGCGGAACGTCAAAAACGGAATATGGAGGTACGCACCAAACTCGCACACTTGCCTTACCGAAAAACGCTGGAGGAGTTCGATTTTGCTTTCCAACCCAGCATTGACGAACGGTTGATTCGAGAGCTGGCCACGATGACTTTTGTAACCCGACACGAGAATGTCTTGTTCTTAGGGCCTCCCGGAGTAGGAAAAAGTCATCTGGCGGTGGCGTTGGCTGTAGAAGCCATCTCGCAAGGGATATCCGTTTACTTTGTCAGTCTCTCGCAACTCATCGAAGATCTGCGAAAAGCTTACACGGAAAACAGGCTGGATAAACGCCTACGCATCTATATTCGACCAAAGCTCCTGATTATTGACGAAATTGGTTACTTACCGTTTGACAGTTTGGCAGCTAACCTCTTTTTCCAGGTAGTAAGTGCAAGATACGAGAGAGGGAGTATTCTGTTGACCAGCAACAAGAGTTTCGGTGAATGGGGGGAACTGATGGGCGATCCGATACTTGCTACGGCTATCCTGGATCGGCTCTTACACCATTCCCACATCGTCAATATTAGGGGGAATAGTTACCGACTTCGTGAGAAGATGAGGACTGGAGCCTACGGCTCCCCCTCTACCACCTAACCAACAAAAAATCGCCGGGTGGGTCAATTCTAAACCGGCGATGGTGGGTCAAAATAAAGTCGGCGTTGACACGTGATTAATTAGGTGCAAATCGTTCCACAAACGTTCAGAAAAACGAAGCCATTCTGTTACAGGAGATAACAATTCGAGATGAAGACGACACGTATGTGTCCGTCCTTGCACGGTCCTTTCAAGCAAGTCTGCCCGTTCTACTATTTTGATAAACCATTAGGTAGATGATTCCAGATGGATGCCGGTGTAAAACCTGAGCGGATTCAGCGGGCACCACCGGTTTCGTTACGCCAACAAGCTCATGATCACAGCGAGGATGACCTTTTTCAACCTGGACTTCGCCAGCCGGCAGGTTCACACTCTCACCTGTGACAACTGCGGACTGATTCATTGGTTTGCCAAGAACATTGATCGCCTGCGGGAGTAATTCGGGCAAGCAAAAAGGGAAGCGTGAACCGCTTCCCGTCTTTTTCTCTGGAACGTTTTCGTCTCTTTGGCACGCCAGATTTCCCTACGCGATGCGAACAACCCGTGCCTTTTCCGTCTGCGGCAGGAACGGCAGATCGACGTGTTCCCGCGCCACGTCGAAGCCAATGTCTTCGGCAAGCAGCAGCGCTTCTTCACGGAACGTCGGCGTACAGCTTCCTTCGTTCAACTGGCACAGCCGCTTCAGGCGCTTCAGCCGCTCCGCCATCTTCTCCGCGCGCATCACCTCGTTGCGCAGCTCGCATACGTTTACGTGCACCGCGTCGGCAATCATGCTGATGTCATTGACATGGACAATGAGCCGCTTGCCCTCCTCCGTGACAAAACCGAGCGAGCAATACTGCGCGCCGGACATCTCCAGCCGCGTGAGAACGGCGTTGGCAAACTCCTCGCCGGACCGCAGGCGAATCAGGCCCGCTTCAACGGCGCCGCCTACCTTGCGCTCATTGGTGATGACCGTGTACATGTCGGTGTATCCGTTGATCTGATAGCGCATGACACCCTCCTGCCGAGCAAACGTGATCATTGAGATCAATTATCATTACCATACCTATCGTATAATGAAAATCATTATCTGTCAATGCTGAGAATGATTTTTACTGAGAATGGATTTTTTCGCATTGGCGCGGCATGGGTGATCGCCCCCGCCCTTTTCCATGCTATTCGCCCACCCGGTTTCGGGCTCTACGACACTCGCCTATTTGGGCCGGAAGTCACTTCAAAAAAATCAAACCGCCAAGGCCGTTCTGCGAACACCCTGGCGGTCAACTCTCATTCTCTAGGACATGAACTATTTTTTGCACGGGGAGAAAATACCCAAACGCTCAATCCGCTCCACCGCTTCCGCCAGCCGCTCCTCGCTGGCCAGCAGCGCGGCGCGGACGTACCCTTCGCCGGTGGGACCGAAGCCGACGCCTGGCGCGACGGCGACATGGGCCTTCTCCAGCAGCAGGTCGGCAAAATCAGCGGACGTAAACCCTTTCGGCACCGGCAGCCAGGTGAAGAACGATCCCTGCGACGGTGCCGCCTCCCAGCCGATTCGGTGCAGGTTGGAAAACAGCGCGTTGCGCCGGCTTTCGTAGACGGCGACCAGCTCGCGGACACACTGCTGGGAATCGGTCAGCGCCCGGGCCGCCGCCATCTGGATGGCGCCGAACAGGCTGCAGAAGTAGTGGTCCTGGATCAGGTTGATCAGCCGGACCAGTTCCCGGTTGCCGACCATCGCGCCGACGCGCCAGCCGGCCATGTTGTAGGTCTTGGACAGCGTGTAGAACTCCACGCCCACCTCTTTGGCCCCCGGCACCTGCAGGAAGCTGACCGGCTTCTTGCCGTCGAAGCTGATCGCTCCGTAGGCGAAGTCGTGGCAGACGACGATTTCGTGCTTGCGGGCGAAGCGGACCGTCTCTTCGAAAAATTCGAACGGCGCATTGACCGCTGTCGGATTGTTGGGATAGTTCAGGAACATCAGCTTGGCCTTGTCCAGATCCTCCCGGGCCAATTCGCCGTAGTCCGGCAGGAAGCCGTTCGCGGCGCGCAGCGGCATCATCACCATCCGCCCGTCGGCGATCGCCACGCCCGACCAGTAATCGGGATAGCCGGGGTCCGGCACCAGGGCCACATCGCCCGGATTGAGCAGCACCTGGCAGATTTCCACCAGTCCGGTCTTGCTGCCGAACAGGATGGCCACTTCCTCTTCCGGGTCCAACTCGACGTCAAACTCCTGCTTGTACCAGTGGGCGACGGCCCGTTTCAGCTCCGGACGGCCGCTGAACGGCGGGTACTTGTGGTGGACCGGCCGGGCCGCGTGGGCCTGCAGTTCCTCGACAATGTGCGGCGGCGTGGGCAGATCGGGGTTGCCCTGCCCCAGGTTGATCACGTCATGGCCGGCGGCGATGGCTTTGTTCACTTTTGCCACCAGCGAGGCAAAAAACTGCGTCGGCAGTCGGTCAATCATGGCGGACGGTTGGATGCGCATCGGTCTCTCGTTCCTTTCCCTCGGGTAAATCGTGCAGACATCGGCACGTAGGCAAAAGCCCCTTTTTCCTGTACAGAAAAAGGGGCAGATCGACATCTCCACGTTCTTATCTGTCAGGAATGCTCCTGCTGGAATTGGCACAGCATCTGCCGCCGTACAGGCAGATCCGCTGCCGGGCTTCATCGGGCCAGTCCCTCCGCCTCTCTGGATAAGGTCATTGCATGCTATTCGGTTTCGTTTGCGTTACAGCTTCATGCCAGCACACATCCGGCGGGACGGCGACCGTGCCGGCCCCTCGTTACGACGTCCGTTCAAGGCCGCCGAAGGGTCCGGACTGCGCTGGTTGGTAATCTCTTTCATACTACTTGAGCAAAACGGCAGTGTCAAGATGTCGGCTGGATGTGCACTTTGGCGCCGTCCTTCAGCAGCGTCTGGCCGCGCACGACGATTTTCTCGCCTTCCTTCAGGCCCGCCTTTACCTCCACCAGATCGCTGGATTCGGTGCCGGTCTGGACTTCCACTTTTTTCGCCGTGTCGCCTTCCAGCTTGTAGACGAACCGCTTGCCGTTCTCGTCAAAGACGGCCTTGAGCGGCACCACCAGCATGTTGGCGGCCTGCTGTTTCGCAAACTGGATGCTGACGACCATGTCCGCCTTCAGCGAGGCGTCCTGCTTGGCCAGGGAAATCTCCACCGGATACGCGCGCAGCGTCTGGTCCATCACGGGACTGATCGCGCTCACCGTGCCGTCCAGTTCCTTGGAGAGGGCGGAGATCTGGATCTTCACCTTGTCCCCTTTTTTCACCGACGTTACTTCCTCTTCGGAGAGGTTGGCCTTGACGATCAGCGGGTCGGTATCCACGATGGTGACCACCGGCGATTGCGGCGAAGCCATCTCCCCTACCTGTCCGTTGACGGCGGAGACGAAGCCGGAGATCGGGGCGGTCACCGTCGCGTTGGCCAACTGTTCACGGGCGTTTTCCAGCGAGACGCGGGCCTGTTCCACGGATGCCTGGGTGACGGCCACTCCCGTCCGCTTTTCTGCCGCCTCCAGCGCCTGCTTGGCGTTGGCATACGCCGTCTGCGCGTTTGTGAGGGTCGCCTGTGCCTGTTCCAATTGCTGAGGAGACACCGCCCCCTGATTGTACAGTTCGGACATGCGCTGGTAGTTGCGTTCCGCGTCCCGCAGCGCCTGCTCGGCCTGCACCAGACCGTTTTTCGCCTGCTGCAGCCCTTGGCTGGTGGTGGCATCACTCTGCTTCAGGTTGGCTACGGCGAGGTCGTACGCCGCCTGCGCCTGCTGCACCGCATTCACCAGGTCCGTTTTTTCCAGGGAGAAGAGCACCTGTCCCTTTTGGACATACTGCCCCAGTTTCACGTTCAACTGCACGATCTTGCCGCTCACTTTGGGCGCCAAGGTGACTTCCTTGTTGGGGGCCAGTTTCCCGGTTACCCCCGCGCGCGTGGACACGCTTCCTTTTTTCACTGTATCGACTTGTACCGGCACCGGCTTGTTTTCCGTTTGCGTCTGCTGCGTGGCCGCATCCGGAGCCGTACAACCTGCCAGGGCGACTGCCAGGGCCAGCAGCAGCCCAAGACTTCCCTTGTTCATCTTCATACCGTGTAGCCTCCTATCCCAACGTCGGCATATCCTGGCCGGCCGATTTTTTCTGCTTGCGTTTCTCTTTGCGATTGCGCCATTTTTGACCCAGATCGTCAAACCAGGAGTAGACGACCGGAATCAGCACGAGCGTGATCAGCGTGGAGAAGCTGAGACCGAAGATGACGACAACAGCCATCGGCGCCTGCGATTCGTTCCCGTCCCCGCCGCCAAAGGCAAGCGGCGTGATCGCCAGAATCGTCGCCAGCGTCGTCATCAGAATCGGACGCAGCCGGATCGGACCTGCCTGGAGGATGGCCTCGTTCCGCTCCACGCCCCGTTTGCGCAGTTGGTTGACGTAGTCGATCAGGACGATCGCGTTGTTGACGACAATCCCGATGAGCAGGATGTACCCGATCAGCGCCGGAACGCTCAGCGGATAGCCGGTCGTAAGCAGCCCCACGACCACGCCGATGAACGTCGGCGGGATGGAGAACATGATGATAAACGGCGTAAACAGGGATTCAAACTGGCTGGCCATCACCATGTAGACCAGCGCGATCGACAGGATGATCGCCAGTCCCAGGCTTCCAAACGACTCGGCCATCTCCTTGCTCTGTCCGCCGACTTCCAACGTGTAGCCGTCCGGCAGCGACAGGGCGTTCAGCTTGGCCGTCACGTCACGGGTAACGGAGTTCAGGTCGCGTCCGACGATTTCGCTGCTGATCGTCACTTCCCGCGTCTGGTTGGTCCGTTTGATCAACTGCGGCACGTCCTGTTTGACGATCTCGGCGACGGACGAGAGGGCGACCTGCGCACCGCTCGCCGTCGGGATGCGGAGCTGCTGCAGGTAGCTGATGTCGTCCTGATACGACTTGGGCAGCATGATTTTCACGTCAATCTGGTCGTCCCCCGTCTGGTAGGTGGTGACCGTCATGCCGTCAAACGCCGTGCGCACGTTGGACAGCACCTGGCTGGTGGTCAGCCCGTACAGGCTCGCCTTTTGCGGATCGACCAGCACCTGCACTTCCTGGCGCGTCTCTTCCAGCGAGGTGGTGACGTTGCGCGTGCCCGGCACCTGCTTGATCTCGCCGGCGATGATCGAACTGATGTCTTCCAGCACGTCGAGGTTCTCCCCGCGCAAGCTCACTTCCAGCGGTGCCCCCATCGGGCCGCCCGACTGGTCCACTTCCGTTACCTCAATCTCCGCCCCCGAGATGTCGGCCAGCTTTTCGCGCAGTTGTTCCGTCACCTGCTCGGTGCTGACGGAGCGCTGATCCTTGGGGACCAGCTTCACCTGCACCTGCGCCTGGTTGGACGTGGCGTTGGCGATGATCGCGGGGCCGCCGTTGGACCCGATCGAGGTGTACAACTGCTCCAATTCCGGCAAATCCTTTACGCGTTTTTCCACTTCGGCGACGACTTTTTCCGTCTCCGACAGCATGGTGCCGTTCGGCATCTTAATGGAAATGGAAATCTGTCCTTGGTCCATCTTTGGAATAAATTCCGCGCCGACTCCGCCGGAGAGGACGATGGCGCCGACAAACAGGGCAATCGTCACGGCAAACACGGTCTTGCGGTGGCCGAGGGCCCACTTCAGCAGGCGGCCGTAGCCGCGCGCGATCTTGTTAAATCCTTTGTTGAACCACATCACCGGATTGAAGCCTCGGTAGTTGGACACTACCTCTCCTTCGGTGTGCGGCACTGTTTTCAGCCAGCGGGAACTGAGCATCGGCACCAGTGTCAGCGAAGCCAAGAGCGCCGCGATGTGCGAGTAGACGACGGTCAGCGCCAGCGGGCCAAACAGCTCGGAAGCCAGCCCTTCGACGAAGACAATCGGAGCAAATACGGCGATTTGCGCCAGCGCGGAGGCCATCACCGCCGTGCCCACTTCCTTGGAACCGAGCCGGGCCGCTTCCATCATGCTCTTACCCTGTTCCCGGTAGCGGAAGATGTTTTCCAGAATCACGACCGCGAAGTCTACCAGCGACCCCAGCCCCAGGGTCAAACCGGCAAGCGAGATCATGTTGATCGTCTGGCCGGTAAAGTACATCAGGCAGAAGGTCGCCACCACGGAGATCGGAATCACGATGGAGACGATCAGCATGGAGCGGAAGCTGTTCAAAAACAGGAACAGGATGATGATCGAGAACAGCCCGCCCACGAGCGCGTGCTCTCCGACCGTGTAGATGGAATCCTTGATAAACTTGGACGAGTCGAGAATCGTGGTCACCTTGACGTTGGGAGGCAGCACCTGTTTCAGCGCCTCCAGTTCCCGGTTGACCGCGTCCGCCACTTCAATGGTGTTGCCGCCCGAGGCTTTGGTAATGGTCAGGCCTACGCTGGGCATTCCGTTCATGAACGCCTTCTGCGTCACTTCCTTGTACGTCTCGGTGACTGTCGCCAGGTTTTTCAGCGCGATGCTGCCGTTCTGCACGCGAATCGGCGTCTCGCCGATGTCGGCTACGGAGCCGTACTCGCCGTCGACCCGGATGCTCAGCTTGGTGTCGCCCTGACGGATGACGCCGGACGAACCGGACACGTTGGTGGCCATCAAGGCCTGCTGAATCTGATCGATGCCGATCCCGTACGCGGCCAGCCGGTTCGGGTCGAGCACGACCTCGACGATCTTCTCCTGGCCGCCGGAGACGCCGACGGAGGCAACGCCTTCAATCCGCTCCAGGCGCGGCTTGATCGTGTCTTCCGCGATCGACTTCAGCTTGACGACGTCTTCTTCCCCGGTCAGGGAAAAGGTCATGATCGGTTCACTGTTAGGGTCCAGTTTCAGAATGCGGGGAGCCTTGGCGTTGTCCGGCAGGATGCCGCGGACCAGGTCCACCTTGTCCCGCATGTCCAACGTTGCCTGGTCCATGTCGGTTCCCCAGTTGAACTGCAGGATGACCTGGGAGGCCCCTTCGGCGGAGTTGGACATGATTTTGTCTACGTTGGGCACCGTTCCCAATGCTTCCTCGATGGGACGGGTCACCAGCTTTTCCACTTCGGCAGGCGTGCTGCCCTCTACGGTGGTGACGACCACCGCCACCGGCAGATTCAGCTCCGGATACAGCTCAATCGCCAGCTTGGGCAGGGAGACGAAGCCGAAGAGGAGCAGAGCCACCGTCATCATCAGGATGGTAACGGGGCGTTGAATGGAGAATCGGGAAAGATTCATCGTGTACAGCTACCTCCCTTTTTCGGAAACGATTGTTGCCGTTTTTCCAAATAGTGTGTCAAGATCGTCAGCGATCGGCAGACAGCTTCCACGTCTTGGTCGGACATGCCGTCGAACAGCTCGTCAAAGTAGCTGTCCTGCATGAAGGGAATCCGTTGTTTGATCGCTTGCGGGGTGTCGGCAAGTTCCACCCAGACCATGCGCCGGTCCTTTTCGTCCCGCACCCGTTTGACAAAGCCGTCCCGTTCGAGCCGGTCGACGATGCCGGATACGGTGCTGTAGGAGAGGTCGATCAGCCGACTGAGTTCCCCGATGGTCCTAGGCGCCTCCATCACGGGACCCAGGACGAACATCTGCGGAATGGTCAATCCGCATTTGGTCAATTCCTGGGCGATGACGTCCAGGTAGACCTTGTTCATCAGGATCAACTGCATCGACATGCGCCTCATAGGATTCATAGGCCACACCTCTATTATTTCGCGTCACGAAACATTATGACATAGGACATATTTCGCATCAAGAAATTTTCGTGTTGAAAACGTATTATCTTTTCGACAGACCATCCTCCCGCTGTCACGGCGCATCCCCTACCATACCACGCGTTTATGAACCCAATATGAACGGACGGTGACGCATGTCTCCCACAAAAAAAACGCCCCTCGCACGGGAGGGACGCTGCCGTAAGGACGTATCCGCTTCGGTCTTTTTGCCTATTCCGTTTGACTCAAATCCGGGGGCCGCGGAGAGAGGCCTCTCCCCTGGCTCATTTCTCCGGCACGCTCAGCACAGGCTGGGTCTCAGGCCGCTTGACAAACGAACTGTACGCGGCAAAACAGCCGACCGCCACCAGCGCCAAGACCGCCATCAGGTAGAGCATCCCTTGCGGAGCGAGCGCCTCGAAGGCCATCGCTCCCACAAGCGGTCCCGCCATCCGGCCGGCGGACGCGATTCCCCCGACAATGCCCTGGACCATCCCTTCTCTCCCGGCCGGGGCCAGATCGGCGGCAATGGTGGGCACCGCCGGCCACACCAGCATTTCGCCGATCGTCATCACGAACATGGCCGCCACGAATCCGGCGTAGGCCGTCGTCTGGGAGAGGATGAGCATCGACAGCGCAAACACGTACGCGCCGAGCAGCAGTTGCGCTTTCAACGTCCGGGCGAATCGGTTGATCATCCAGGAGAGCAGCGGCTGGCCGAACAGGATGAGCGCTCCGTTCAGCGTCCAGAGCAGACTGTACTGCCGAAGCGAAATGCCCAGCGACTGCATGTAGGCGGAGAGCACCGTCGTCCACTGCGCGTAGACGATCCAGCAGACCAACAGGCCGCTGCAAAGCAGGCCGATCGCCCCCCAGGCGACCGGACGGCGTTCCGTTCCCGCCGCAGCCTGCTTCGCCTCCGTCCCGGCCGCTTCCGCCGCGTGGGCTCGTTCGTTCGGTTGTTCCGCGAGATGCTGCGGCAGGCACCGGAGAAACATCGCCAGCGTCGCCGCCTGCGCGATGGCGTTGCCGAAAAACGTCCAGGCGAACGACATGCTGGCCAGGACGCCGCACAAGGCCGAACCGACGGCCACCCCGATGTTGAGGGCGACGTAGATCACGTTCAGCCCCTTGCGCCCGCCTTCCGGCCAGAGGCGGGCAACCAGTGCGTTCAGTACGGGAAAGATGATGCCAAAGAAAAATCCGTTCAACAAAAGCAGCACGGTGTAGGCGGTGAAGTCGGTCGTCAGGCCAAGCGCGACGGAGACAGCGATCGCGCCGACGGAACCGACCGCAATCGTCCGCCTGTGTCCCCAGCGGTCAAAGAGAATGCCGCCCGCCACACTCCCCACGAGGTTCGCTCCCTGGTTCAACAGCAGCAGCAGCCCGGAAACGGTGAGCGGTTTGCCCAGGTAATCGTGGATGTAGATGGTGACCAGCGGCCAAATGCACGCCATGCCCGTGGAAGTCATGGCAGCAACGGCGGCGAGAACCCGTATGCTGCGCGGATACATGCTCCACATTCCGCTCATGACTGATTACTCCTCAATCCGATGAAAATCTCCGCTTTTTCCGCCCGTTTTGCTCATCAGGCAGGTGGGGCCGATGACCATCCCCTTGTCCATCGCCTTGCACATGTCGTAGACAGTGAGGGCGGCGGCACTGACGGCGGTCAGCGCTTCCATCTCCACGCCCGTCTTGCCGGTCGTTTTGACCGTCGCCTCCACCTCCAGCGTGTCGGGGCCGACAAAGGCAAAGCGGATGTCGATGCCGGTCAGCGGCAGCGGATGGCACATCGGGATCAGCTCCCACGTCTTTTTCGCGGCCATCACGCCGGCCACCTGGGCCACCGCGAGCACGTCTCCCTTGGACACGCGCCCTTCCCGGATGCGCTCCAGCGTCTCCGGCTTCATCGTAATCCTGCTCTTCGCCACCGCTTCCCGCCTGGTCTCCTCCTTGTCGGAGACGTCCACCATGCGGGCGCGATTTTGCTCGTTAAAGTGGGTCAATTTATCGTTCATGCTGCGTTCCTCCCATATTCGATCCCCTCAATGGCGGGGAATGGCGTATCACCGTCCAAACCGGCCGGTCCATACCGTCTCCGCCAGTTGGACATGCCTTAGCCCGTCGTTTCTCTCATTATCTCTAACCTTACCGTTGGCGCGGCACAAAATCAATGAGGAAACTGCGCGAAGCGGCACCGTTCATTAGACAGTTTCCGCTTCGGTGTGTTATCGTTTCCGGTAGAAAGCGTTTCAACCTGCCGCCGCTACGCTATACAAGATACCCGGCGTCAGGTTGTTCAAAACCGGGAAATGAGGAGTGCATCGATGCAAATACGCGTGCTGTTGTTTGCCGGCCTCGCCGAGAGGGCCGGTGAACGGGAGATTCGAGTGAGCGTGGCCGAAGGGGCTCTCGTGCGCGACCTGCTGCAAGCGGTCGGGGAGCAGTATCCTGCGCTGGCGCCGCTGTTGGGCGGCTGTTTTGTCTCCGTCAACCAGGAATACGCCGTACCGGACAAGGCGCTGGCGCCGGGCGACGAAGTGGCGATCCTCCCCCCGGTGAGCGGCGGCGAAGAGCCGCGTTTTGCCGTGACGACTGAGCCGCTCAGCGCGGACAAGCTGGTTCGGCTCGTCTCCAATCCGCGGGCCGGGGCCGTGCTCGCCTTTGTCGGAACCGTTCGCGAATTTACCCACGGACAGCGGACCGTCTCCCTCACCTACGAGGCGTACGCCCCGATGGCCGTGGAAAAGATGAAGCAAATTGCCGCGGAGGTGGCCGAGCGCTGGCCGGGGGCGGAGCTTGCCATGCATCACCGCATCGGCGACCTGCAAATCGAGGAGATTGCCGTCGTCGCCGCCGTCGCCACGCCGCACCGGAACGAAGCGTTTGAAGCGGGACGGTACGCGATCGAACGGCTGAAGCAGATCGTTCCCATCTGGAAAAAGGAAGTCTGGGAAGACGGCAGCGAGTGGAAAGGGCACCAGCAGGGACCGTGGAACCCGCTGGCGCTTCCCGACGACGCGGAAAGGAGATAGAGACGTGAAGACGCGATACTCCCGGCAGATCCTGTTCCCCCCCATTGGCCGGACCGGCCAGGAACAGCTTCTCCAAAGCCGCGTGGCCATCGTCGGCATGGGCGCGCTGGGAACGGTGCTGGCCAACCACATGGTCCGGGCCGGCGTCGGTTTTGTCCGCCTGATCGACCGCGACTTTGTGGAGCCGAGCAACCTGCAGCGGCAGATGCTGTACGACGAAGACGACGCCCGCCAGCACCTGCCCAAGGCGATCGCCGCCCACGCCAAGCTGGCGCGGATCAATTCGGAAGTGACAGTCGAGCCGGTGGTGGCCGACCTGACGGCTCACAATGCGGAAAAGCTGCTCGCCGACGTCCAGCTCGTCCTGGACGCCACGGACAACTTTCAGGTTCGCTATCTGATCAACGACGTCTGCGTCAAGCACGGCATTCCCTGGGTGTACGGCGGGGCGGTCAGCGCGACCGGCACGTTTGCGGCGATCCGGCCGGGGATTACCCCCTGCCTGCGCTGCCTCTTTCCGGAAGCGCCCAATCCGGGGGAGATGCCGACCTGCGACACGGCCGGCGTAATCGGCCCGATCATTCACATCGTCGCCTCCTACCAGGCGACGGAAGCGTTGAAACTGCTGGTGGGCGACCAGGAAGCGCTCAACCCCCATCTGGAGCACTTCGACATCTGGAACAACCGCCACCAGCAGATCCGCGTGCAAAACGGCCGGCGGGCCGACTGCCCGACCTGCGGACAGCGCCAGTTTTCCTATCTGATGCCGGACACCCAGGAGGGGCAGGCCGTCTCCCTGTGCGGCCGCGACACGGTGCAGATTTCGCCGGCGGCCGGCGCGCAGCTCGACCTGGACCAACTGGCGGAACGGCTGGCTCCGTTGGGGCAGGTCAAGCGAAACAAGTTTCTCCTCCGCTTTCACGTCGACCCGCACACGCTGGTCGTCTTCCCCGACGGCCGCGTGCTGGTGCAGGGAACGGACGACATCAGTCTGGCCCGCACGCTGCATGCGCGGTACATCGGTGCGTAAACCGGCGAAAACCGGCCGTCCGTTCGCTCCGACCGGCCACCGCCGCCTTGTGACCGCGCGGGCAGGGACCGCTGCTTTCGTGGATGGCTGGCAGAAGGCGCGGCGAACGGCTGCCCGCAGCCATATATAGTAGTAAGGAAGCGACTGGCAACGCCCCCCTTGCCGCTGTCAAACGGACGGCGGCCTTTTTTTCAGGCTGGCGGAGGTGGAGATTTCCAGGAAAGGGAGTTCATGTCGCATACATTTGCCTGTTGGGGTTATAGTAAGTCTGGACATTTCTTCGCAGGTACGCGGAACGCTGCAAAATGATTTTTTGACTGATTTTGTGAAGCCATCATGAATTTTGGGGTAGAAGCCGAGCAGCAAATCGAGTATAATAGGGGCGTATCGAAGAAACGAAACTGCGTTTCATCAGATGAAACTCCAAGAGGATAAGGGAGGTTGTGAACTTTGGCTAAACACGATGCTTACAACGTGAAGTCTTCCCTGCAAGTGGGCGGCAAAACGTACGCGTACTACCGCCTGCAAGGCTTGGAAGAACAAGGAATCGGCGAAGTTTCCAAGCTGCCGTTCTCCATTAAAGTGCTGCTGGAAGCGGCTGTGCGTCAGTTTGACGGCCGCGCCATCACCAAAGAACACGTGCAACAACTGGCCAACTGGACAAAAGGCCGCGACGAAAACAAGGAAGTGCCGCTCATGCCGGCCCGTATTGTTCTGCAAGACTTTACGGGTGTGCCGGCCGTCGTCGACCTGGCTGCCATGCGCATCGCGATGAAGCGCGCCGGCGGCGATCCGAAGCGGATCAATCCGCTCGTACCGGTTGACCTGGTCATCGACCACTCCGTCATGGTTGACGATTTCGGCAACGACAAGGCGCTGGAAAACAACATGAAGCTGGAATTCGAACGCAACCAGGAGCGCTACCGCTTCCTGCGCTGGGCGCAAACCGCGTTTGACAACTTCCGCGCCGTTCCGCCGGCAACCGGTATCGTGCACCAGGTAAACCTGGAGTACCTGGCAACTGTCGTGGCAACCCGCGAAGTAAACGGCGAACTGGTGGCCTTCCCGGACTCCCTCGTCGGCACCGACTCCCACACCACGATGATCAACGGTCTGGGCGTGCTGGGCTGGGGCGTCGGCGGCATTGAGGCGGAAGCCGGCATGCTTGGCCAACCGCTCTACTTCGTCACCCCGGAAGTTGTCGGCTTCAAGCTGACCGGCACCCTGAAAGAAGGGGCAACCGCAACCGACCTGGCGCTGACCGTTACGCAAATGCTGCGCAAAAAAGGCGTGGTCGGCAAATTCGTTGAGTTCTACGGCCCGGGCCTGTCCAACATCTCGCTGGCAGACCGCGCGACCGTCGCCAACATGGCGCCTGAATACGGCGCAACCATGGGCTTCTTCCCTGTCGACGCCGAAACGCTCAACTACCTGCGTCAAACCGGCCGCAGCGAAGAGCAAATCGCCCTGGTGGAAGCGTACACCAAAGCGCAAGGCCTGTTCCGCACCGACGACACGCCGGATCCGGTCTTCACCGAAACGCTGGAACTGGATCTGTCCACCGTCGTGCCCAGCCTGGCCGGTCCGAAGCGTCCGCAAGACCGCGTCGAACTGACCAACATGAAGGAATCCTTCAACAACAGCCTGCGCACGCCGATCGAAAAAGGCGGCTTCGGCCTCTCCGAAGAAAAGATCAAGGCGGAAGCAACCGTCACCTACCCGAACGGCGAGACGGCAACCCTGAAAACCGGTTCCGTCGTCATCGCAGCCATCACGTCCTGTACCAATACATCCAACCCGAGCGTAATGCTGGGCGCCGGCATCCTGGCGAAAAAAGCTGTGGAAAAAGGACTGAAAAAACCGCCGTTCGTGAAGAGCTCGCTGGCTCCGGGTTCCCGCGTCGTGACCCAGTACCTGATCGACGCCGGCCTGATCGATTCGCTCAACGCGCTCGGCTTCAACGTGGTCGGTTACGGCTGCACCACCTGCATCGGTAACTCCGGTCCGCTGCCGGAAGAAACCAGCAAGGCGATCGCCGAAAACGACCTGACCGTGGCAGCCGTTCTGTCCGGTAACCGCAACTTCGAAGGCCGCATCCACGCGCAGGTAAAAGCGAACTACCTCGCTTCCCCGCCGCTGGTCATCGCGTACGCCCTGGCCGGCACCGTGGACATCGACCTGACGAAAGACCCGATCGGCATCGGCAAAGACGGCCAGCCGGTTTACCTGAAAGACATCTGGCCGACGCCGCAAGAGCTGGCGGAAGCGATGAACAAGGCGATGAATCCGGAACTGTTCCGCGCCCAATACGCGAACGTGTTTACGCAAAACAAGGCATGGAACGAAATCGACGCACCGAAAGGCGACCTCTACGAGTGGGATGAAAACTCCACCTACATCCAGGAGCCGCCGTTCTTCAAAGACCTTACCGGCGACGTCGGTCACATCGAAGAGATCAAAGGCGCACGCGCACTGGCTCTTCTGGGCGATTCCGTCACCACCGACCACATCTCGCCGGCGGGCAACATCTCGCCGACCAGCCCGGCAGGCCTGTTCCTGCAGTCCAAAGGCGTGGAACGCAAGGATTTCAACTCCTACGGCGCTCGCCGCGGCAGCCACGACGTGATGATGCGCGGTACGTTTGCCAACATCCGCATCCGCAACCAAATCGCTCCGGGCACCGAAGGCGGCGTAACCAAGTACCTGCCGACCGGCGAAATCATGTCCATCTACGATGCGTCCATGAAGTACCAAGCAGACGGCACGCCGCTGGTGGTACTGGCCGGTAAGGAGTACGGTACCGGTTCCTCCCGCGACTGGGCGGCAAAAGGTACGTTCCTGCTCGGCATCAAAGCGGTAATCGCGGAAAGCTTCGAGCGCATCCACCGCTCCAACCTGGTGGGCATGGGCGTGCTCCCGCTGCAGTTCGCCGACGGCCAAAGCTGGAAATCGCTCAACATCGACGGTACGGAAACGTTTGACATCGTCGGCTTGAACGACAACGTACAGCCTGGCCAACGCCTGAAAGTGAAGGCAACCCGTCAGGACGGCAGCCAGTTCGAATTCGACGTCATCGTCCGTCTCGACTCGATGGTGGATGTCGACTACTACCGCAACGGCGGTATCCTGCAAACCGTCCTGCGTCAACTGCTGGACGAAGGCAAACCGGTAACGGCTTAACAACCAACATTCCTTACAGCACCCGCATGAAACAGGCAAGCGAACGCTTGCCTGTTTTGCGTGTGGAGGGAGCGCCGCCCTTGTAAAAAACGCATGCATGTTCGCCCGGCTGGCAAGGCATCCTTATGAGAGAGGGAAAACGCCTGCGAAAGCGGCAAAACAAGGGGGCATGCTGTCATGAACGGGCAGGACTTTGAACGGCGGTACGCGGCGTACAAAGCGGACGGCGAGCGGCAGGCCAGGCAGGAAAACGGGCCGGACGCAGCGCCGGCTCCGGTGCAGGAACGGATCGTCGCCGTGCGCAAAAACGAAGACGGCAATCTGATCGCGTTTCAAACCGAGTCCGGGCGGGAGCTGGATTACGTGACCGCCCTGCAGGAAGCGAAAGCGGGCCGCCTGGCACATGTCGACGTGTTTCACAAGTACGGCCGCGACATCCTGCGCAGCGAACCGGACGGAATCAAGGAAAACAATTTGGACAACCTGCCGGAGTTTTGAAAAACAGGCGTCTGATTGCGGTCAGACGCCTGTTTCTTTCCAAGTATCGGCAACAAAAAAGCTGCCGGACGTTCCCGACAGCGCGCAGCGTTCGTTTTGGACATGGTCGCTTTCGTCGTGTGCTATTTCATCATTTTGCCCATCCGGTACGCGGCCTCCATGATCGGACGGGCAAATTCGCGCATTTTTTCCGGCGTCAGCCGGTTGGACGGCCCGGACGCGGCGATGGCGGCCACCAATTTGCCGTTGCGGTTAAAAATCGGGGCGGCTACGGCGGCGGCCCCCAATTCCCGTTCCTCCACGCTGGTGGCAAAACCCTGCGCCCGAATCTGCTCCAACTGCTCCAGGTACGCCTCCCGATCGATCGATTCCGGCCAGTTGGGATCGTTCAGCACGGCCTCCAGCACCTCCGGCTCGGCGTACGCCACCAGCACCTTGCTGGACGCGCCCACGAAAAGCGGCATGCGGGCCCCGATGGGCGCCACCCGGCGGATCGGCTGGTTGCTCTGCACCGCCTGGATGCGGATCCGCTCGTTGCCGTCGCGCACGTACAGGCTGACGGTCTCGCCCACCAGGTCGCGCAAACGCTCCATCTCCGGCAGCAGGACGGTGGCAGGGTCATCGGAATGGGTCAAATTGGCGGAAAGCTCCCAGATCCGAAAGCCGAGCCGGTATTTCTCCGTCTGTGCGTCACGGATCAGGAAGCCTTTGTTTTCCAGGGTCGCCAGCAGCCGGTGCACCGTGCTTTTATGCAGAGAGAGGCGGCTCGCGATCTCGCTTAGGCCCAGATCGGTCGAGTCCGTGAAACAGAGCAGGATGTCCAGCGCCCGCTCCACCGCCCGCACGTTTGTTTTTGGCTCTTCCATGTGTTCTCACCCGCTTTCGTTTTGGAATGTCACCGATCGTTTCACTAGATGAAATATGGTTCTACTCTTCAGTATAGAAAAAAGGCGGACGCACGTAAAGCGGAAAAGCGCCGTTCCCGGGCGGCCCAAACGATGTAGTACAACCGTATCCCCTGCAGGCGGACTTGCCGTGCCGCGTCCAGCAGCAAAAAGGCAGCCGCTTTCAAGGCGGCTGCCTGCGTGTGCCCACCGGGACGGGGCCGCGATGGCGCTTCTTAGAAATCGAAATTGTCCGGGTCGGGACCGAACCGCTTGTTTTGATTCAGCGCGCTGATGCGCTCCATGTCCTCGCCGCTCAGCGTGAAGTCGAACACGTCCGCGTTTTGACGGATGCGCTCCGGCGTGACCGATTTCGGGATGACGACCACGCCGTTTTGCAAATGCCAGCGCAGGACGACCTGTGCGGGCGTCTTGCCGTACTTTTCGCTCAGTTCTATCAGCAGCGGCAGGTCCAGATTGCCTTTCATCAACGGGCTCCACGCTTCCAGCTGGATGCCGTTTTCCTTGCAGTATGCGCGCAGTTCCCGCTGGGTCAGAAGCGGATGGCATTCCACCTGGTTTACGGCCGGCACAATCTCGCTTACCTTGCGCAGCTCCTCCAGATGGTGCACCTGGAAGTTGCTTACGCCGATCGCCCGCACGTAACCTTCGCGATACAGCTTCTCCAGCGCCTTCCACGTCTCCAGATACTTTTCCTTGACCGGCCAGTGCACCAGATAGAGATCGAGGTATTCCAGGCGGAGCTTTTTCATGCTCTCGTTAAACGCCTTCAATGTCGTCTCGTAGCCCTGATCAGCGTTCCACACCTTGGTCGTGATAAACAGTTGATCGCGGGCGATGCCACTGTCCTTGATCGCTGTGCCGACGCCGGTCTCGTTTTCGTAGATGGCCGCCGTGTCAATGCTGCGGTAGCCCACTTCGATGGCGGTGCGAACCGCGCGCTGCACTTCTTCCCCCTCGTTTGCCTTGTAGACGCCCAGACCCAGCCACGGCATGCTGACTCCGTTGTTCAATACAGTGCTGTCTCCGATATGCGTTGCCATTTGGATCTCCTCCCGTCTTTTCCAATATGTATAAGCGTATATAGTGTAACACAACCATACTTCCAAAAAAAGGCGAAAACTGTTTGGAACCTGCTTCATCCGGAGATAGGCGCACGCACCGGATGCCGTCTCTTTCATCAGTACAACCGCTTTGTATAGCTCTCCTGCAGCGCTTCCTCCACCTGCCTGGAGGTAAAGCCGGGCCCGTTCATGTTGGCGTGGTCCGCCAGCACCTGGGCCATGGCCGGCAGATTCTCCCTGTCCAGCCACGCTTCCGGCTGCCACAGGCGGGAGCGCTTGAACGCCTTGGCACAGTGGACGAAGCACTCCTCCACCCGCACCCCGATGCCGACGACCGGCACCTTGCCGTTTACCGCCATCCGGCTCAGGATGTCGGCGTCCCGGATGACGCAGGCCCGGCCGTTGACGCGCAGCGTTTCTTCCAGACCGGGGATGAGAAAGATCACCCCCACCCGGGGATTGGTCAGGATGTTGCGCATCGAGTCCATCCGCCGGTTGCCGGGTCGTTCGGGAATGACCAAGTGAAGGTCATCCAGCACGTGAACAAAGCCCGGCCCATCCCCGCGCGGCGACGCGTCGCAGTTGCCGGCGGCGTCCGCCGTGGCCAGAACCAGAAACGGCGATTTGGCAATGAACGCCCGGCAGTGCCGGTCCAGGCGGTCAATGGCCTTCCGCTTTACCAGTTCCTTCGGCTCGCCCAACAGTTCGCGCAGCTCCGCCTCGGCGGTCACCACGTCCCGAAAGATCGTCTCCTTTTCCACCCGATTACACCCTTCCTTGCCGGTGTTTGTCACTGCTACTGCCTATCATCGCACAGAATCGTCCGGCGATTGGGGCAATTCAAAACGGACATGAGGCACGAAATCAACCCGCTCATCACGTGAAGCGGTCACCGGACTCTGCCGGTTTGCGGCAGGCTGTCATGCGCTATCGCCTGACATCCAGCAGTACTTTCCCCGTACTTTGTCTGCTCTCCACCCACTCGTGGGCTTTGGCCGCTTCTTCCAGCGGAAACCGCCTCCCGATCTTGATGCGCAGACGCCCGTCGGCCAGCAGGCGAAACACCTGCTCCGCCGTGTCGCGCAAGAGATGGGGACGCATTTTCCGGGTCGTGCCGAAGCTGAATCCGAGCACGGAGCGGCAGCTTGCATGCAAGTCTTTTGTCGCAAACGTCCCGACGGCCCCGCCTGCATTGCCGAAGTGAACCAGCCTGCCGTACGGAGCGAGGCAGGTCATGCTTTTTTCCGAGACCCATCCGGAAATCGAATCCAGGATGACATTGGCCCCTTCCCCGTTTGTGAGCTGGTTTACCTTTTCCGCAAAGTCTTCCCGCTCATAGCAGATGACGTGATCCGCACCGGCTTCCAGAGCGGCCGCCGCTTTTGCCTCGCTGCCGACCGTCCCGATGACGAGGCCGGCGCCCAGAATTTTGGCCAACTGGATCGCCGTCGTGCCGATGCCGCCTGCCGCGGCATGGATCAGGACCGTTTCGCCCGGTTCCAGTCTGGCCACATCGGCGAGCAGTTTGTAGGACGTAAAGGAAACGACCGGACAGGCCGCTGCCGTATCCACATCCACCTCGTCGGGGAGTGCAAAGGTGAGCTGTTCGTCCGCGACCGCATACTCCGCGTACGACCCGTGCTGCGGAAACGCAATCACGCGCTGGCCCACCTTGACGTGCTTCACGTCGGCCCCCACCCGCTCGACAATTCCGACCGCATCCAGGCCGGGAATGAACGGGAGCGTGCCTGTCCCCTTTTTCCCGTACCTCGATTTAATATCAGCAAAATTCACGCTGGTTTTTTCGACACGAATTAATACTTGTCGGGAATGGATCTCCGGCATTTCCACGTCCGTGTAGATCATCGTTTCCGGTCCGCCAAACTGCGTGACCACGATCGCTTTCATCCCTTCATTCCCCCCAACGGCCGTTTTCCCATTATTTCTTTAGGGCTTCCTCATTTCCTCCTCGTTTCGTCCAGTCAGCTGCGAGCCGCTGCTTCCGGCTGGGACGTACCCGTGCCCCCTTCGTCGCGAAACCCGCGAATGGTCTCAAGCAGCTTCCGCATCGAACTGGACGAGATCGCGTCGCGCCGGCGGATGAACACCGTGGAGACGCGGCCGAATTCGCGCGGAATGGAATGGCAGCGGATGCGCCCCGCCGCTTCCAGGTGAGCGACGGCTGCCCTGGGCACGAGCGAGACCCCCAATCCGGAGGCGACCACGGCCAAAATCGTCTCCAGCGTGCCAAACTCCATGATCCTCGCCGGTGTGATCCCTTCCGCCGCAAGCCACTGCACCAATCGTGCCCGATAGCCGCAGCCGGAGCGAAACACGAGCAGCGGCCTGGTTTTGCATTCGTCCAGCGAATGGGGGGCGCCGTCGCCGCTCGCGATCAGGACAAGCTCTTCTTCCGTCAAGAGCTCCTGGACAATCTCCGGATGCTCGATCGGTCCGCTGACAAACGCCCCGTCCAGCTCATAGGCCAGCACTTCGTTCACCAGGTGTTCCGTCACCCCGGTCACCAGAGACAGATCGACGCGCGGATAACGCCTGCAGTAGACGGACAGGATCGCAGGCAGGCAGGATACCGTCTCGACGGAGCCGATCAACAGCGGGCCGGACGGATTCTCCTCGTCCTGAAACGCCTTTTCCATCTCGTCCATCATCGCCAAAATCTTCTGCGCGTAGGCCAGCAGCTTTCTGCCGTCGGGATTCAGCGTCACCCCTCTCGCGTGCCGGTAAAACAAGGACGTTCCCAGCTCCCGCTCCAAATGTTGAATGCGCGCCGTCACGTTGGACTGCACGTAATTGAGCTCCCGGGCCGCCCGGCTGACGCTGCCGTGCTCGGCGACGGTTTGAAAAATGCGCAGGTCGCTCAGTTCCACTTCGTTCCTCTCCCTTCCGTTCCGGTATCAATCATAGTGATGCACACGATCATTTTCAATCATTTTACATGATGAAATTTCCGGAATATGATGGTGATCGTGAAATTTGGTCAAGGTAAGGGAAAGGCAGGCAGGTGCAGCGACATGAACACCAACCACATCCTGAAAGGGGCTTTTTTGTGCCTGATCGCCAGCGTGGCGTGGGGGGCGATGTTCCCCGTGGCCGAAAGCGCGTTTGCGCATCTCGATCCGTTTTTCTTTTCCGTCATCCGCTACTCCGCCGTCTCCGTCATCCTGCTGGTCCTCTTGTGGCTGAAGGAAGGCGGGCGGGCGCTTCGCTTCGACGGCCGCGGCGCACCGCTCTGGTTCTTCGGCACGATGGCGTTTACCGTCTATAACCTGTTGGTCTTTTGGGGCCAAAACCGCTTGGGCACGTCGGGCGTGATTCTCGCCTCGGTGATGGAAGCGCTGATGCCGATGATTTCGGTGCTGGTGCTGTGGATCTGGAGTCGGAAGCGGCCGGCGCCGTTTACCGTCGGCTGCATCGCGGTGGCCCTCGTCGGCTGCTTCCTGGTGATCACCAAGGGGGATTTCCACGCGTTTCTCCTGGGAGCCGACCGGCTGTTTCCGGTTCTCGTGATCTTCGTCGGCGTCCTGGGCTGGGTCATCTACACGATCGGCGGCGATGTCTTTGCCGAATGGTCCGTGCTGCGCTACTCCACGCTGAGCTGCGTGCTGGGCACCGCCACCTCGCTTGCGGTCGTCCTGGTGCTGGCCGCTTTCGGCCTTTTGTCCGTCCCTTCGCTGCCGTCGATCTGGTCGGCCGGCCCCGAGCTCGGCTTCATGATCCTGGTCGCCGGCGTGCTGGCGCTGGTCAGTTGGAATGCGGGCGTGAAGCAGTTGACGCCGATCAACGGCATCCTGTTTATCAACTTCGTGCCCGTCACGACCTTTGTCATCTCCGTCATGCAGGGGTATCGCCTCACCCTGTTTGACGCCGGCGGAACGCTCCTGATCATCGCGGCGCTGGTCGCCAACAACCTGTATCAGCGCAGACAGCTCAAGCTGTCCGCCGCGGCGGCCCGCGCAACCTCGTAACAAGTCGGTCGCTGCATTGGGCAGCACCGTCCTCATCCGTGCAGCAAAAAAGACCACCTGACGTCAAGGTGGTCTTTTCGGTATCTATTTGTTGATGCTGCTCAATACATCGTTCCATTGTGATTCATGGTCTTTGGAGATGACACTTCCCTGTCTTGTCGTCAGCCGAAAATCCTTTTCTCCCTTCAAGAACACCAGGTATTCTTTGCCTACTTCCACATCAGCCGGCAAATTGATTACGGTACTGTCCTGGTCGAGCTGTCCTTTGTACGCTTGCAAAATGTCTGCCGTAACGGTCTTTACATACTCGTTTTCATGCACGACTTCCACAGGCATGACATGAAGCACAAAATCGGATTGATCTATCAATTCTTCCGTACTGCTGGCCTTCTCTACGATGTGAACGTTCTTTTTCGTCAGCCGCTTTGCCTCCGGAGAATTTTGAATGTATGTCACCATGTCGTCTTTCTTTCTGTTCATCACAATGTTTTCATTGCCACGTAATTGATTCTTGTCGATTTCAATGATCGTCTCCTCTCCTATCGGCGTATAGACAGGCCGGGGATACAGCTCATGTTCCCAGTATTCCAGAAACAACAAATACTCTTTCCCTTTTTTCAACGCATCTTTCGCTTCATACACATCAATTGACTTCGCGTTTACATTCCCTTTCAATTCCGTTTTCACAGCGACAGTGTATCGGTATGTGTTGGTGCTGCTGAATTTCGCTTCATCCACAACTTCGCCAATCACGACATGGTCGGAAGCCTTTAAGGCATCATCTACGTTTGTTATTGCTGTCACGGTTTCTCCTTCCCTGCTGGTAATGTGCAAAGAAGCATCACGATGATCCGGCGCGCATCCTGTGATTACAAGCCAGGATAGGATGGCCATTGTGAAAACTTTCTTCAGCTGTTTCACAATAAATCCTCCAATCTTGAAAGGATTAATATATTTGAACAAGATGATTCTTATCCCTCGATGTCAATGTGGTTACTTCGCTGGCGGTCCCATACATGACATCATTTGAATTGCCAGAATGCCCACGCCAGCCAAGAGCGTGTCCGAATTCATGAGTGGTTGTTTTTTTGTATCCGTTTGACGTTTTTCCGTCTATTTGCACGATATATACGTTCACAGGTGAGCCGATTTTGTAACTTTGCTTCAGTGAAGTACCGTATTGCCAATCGCCTTCATACGTTAATGTTCCATCATAGACAGTGAGACCAGTATTTGAACTGCTCAAACTTGGTTCCATTGCTTTCAACGTATTGTACGTTCCCCCGTAAATATTTATATTCGCATCAGATTTTTCATCAACTCCATCACTTGAAATCCCTGCTGTGCGCCATTGACTCATCGCGTGACTAACATAGGATGCAAAAGCAGAAGTCGCTATGCTCTTGTCCATCATCCCTGCCCACACATACCGTTTCGTACTCCACCTACTGATAATATCCTTGTCGGAGTACCAATAGGAGATCTTTCCCAACGTCGCAGCATAGGCAATGCCAGCACTTGAGGAAACAATCCCCATACAAACCGCTAGGAAAAGCAACGTTTTCTTCAATGTTCAACACCACCACAAATTCCAAATTTTTCTACTACAACATATTAAATCATATTTTTAGAAAACGCAACATAAATATGTATTTATTACCAATTAATAATGGCGTTGACCGCACACGTGCGGCTGAAAAACACGAAACGGAAGCAAGTCCCCTATCTGGGGCCGCTTCCGTTTTCGTCGTTCGCTTCTCCATGACCATCGAATGCAGCAGTGCGGCCGCTTGTCAATCCGCCTTCAGAACGGCCACTCCAATTTGGTGCCGATCACGTGGTCGAGCGGAATAAAGCCGATGTCCCGACTGTCCCGGCTGTTGTTGCGGTTGTCCCCCATCACGAAGATGTGGTTGTCAGGCACGACGACTTTCCCCAGGCCGTCGTACTGGGCCGTCTCCTTGATGTACGGTTCGTCCAGCGGCTTGCCGTTGCGGTATACCAGGTGATCCTTAAATTCCAGGACGTCGCCCGGTTTGCCGATCACCCGCTTGACGTACATGAAATCTTCCTTCTGGTTGCCCAGCATCAGGTGAATCAACGGATGGCCCAAGAGGTCATCCCGGAATGTCCGCTTTCGGTTCACGCGGCTGTCGATCACGACGATGTCGCCGTAATCGGGCAGGTACGAAAAGGTGTGGGGGAGTTTGGACACGTAGATTCTCTGCTGATCGTGCAGTGTCGGGTCCATGGAGTGGCCTTCCACCTTGAACGGCTGGAAGACGAAGATGCCCAGAACCAGCGCCAGCGTTGCCGCGAAGGCCAGGGAACGAATCCAATCCCAGATCTCTTTGAGCTTCACAGGCAGCCCGCCTTTCGTACAGGTTTGTCTACCACGTATGATAGCACAAATGCGGCTGCAAATTAAACGAGGCCCCTCCGTTCCAAACAGACACCCCTTGCAGGCAGCGGCGCAATCCCCGTGGATTCGTCCACTCGTGGGCAAGGGGTGATTGGGTTTCCGTTCTTTCTTTTCTTCTGGACAACCGTCAGGCCGTCACGTCCAGATTGGGATTGTAGCGCCGTACATACCGAAGCATGTCGTCTCCGGCCACCCGGCTGGACGCCGGACGATGCGGCTGCTGCGTCAGATGGGCGGCAAGCTGTTCCGCTCCTCTCTCCAGGCGTTTGCGGGCCGCATCCGGCAGCGTCAGCACGTGCGGCACGAGCAGCTGCAGGTACCAGATCCCCTGATGCTCCTCGGAGATGTCGATCTCCAGTTCGATGTCGCCGCTGTCAAACGCGAACAGGTGGTTGAACAGCGACGCTCTCGCTTCCGCGTCCAGGCCTGACACATCAAGCCTTTGCACGCTCAGGTAATGCTCGTCATTGAACAGGACAATCTGTTCGTCAATCGGTTGGTACTTCTTTTTCAGCGGGTCCATGTGCGTACCTCCGCTTCCTTTTGTCATATTTTTCAGAATAACGCAGCAACGGATGTTTCGGCAAGATCTGTCTGTCTGTTTGAGTGCGCTTAGGCACGGAAGGCCGACTTTTTACTGACCCGGTTTGCGCAAGTAGGTAGGGGTGCTCATGAAGGTGAGACAGTCGTTGTACCTGCTTGTACGCACATGTTTTCCAGAAAGCCTGCGGGATGATACCAAGCAGCAGGAGAAACGCCAAAATGTGATGAATACAAGAAGCCCCCGAACAGGGGACTTCTTCATTAACCGCCTACGCCGTGATCGTATTGGATGATGTTATCCTTGGCCGCTGCTATCGGACTTGCAGACCAAATGCCGCTAGACAATCCCAATACCAGAGCCAATGAAAGCAAAATCCCTTTCATCCTTTACCGCTCCTTTCATCATGACGGTTTGATAGGTTCTTTTTTGCTGATCCGATGCGTGTTGGAGATGCGCCCAGAACAATGCCGAACATCTTTTGAAGTTGTCATAATCCATCATCGTATCAGACAAAACAAGACACCTTACTGTTTCTTCTAGCCCTTCTTTCCATTTCCCTTTTTTCAATAAGTATACTGCCAATTGATAGCGGAATTGGATATGGTGGCTCAGTCGGACTACGTTTTGCTGTCCCTCAAAACGACTTATGCGCTCCCCGAACTGTTGAAGTACATGGTCGACGGAGAAACCGTACTCATTCGCCGATTTTAAAATTGTTACCAGGCCGGGCAGAACCTCATTCGGGTGATCGGCAAGAAACCGGATATAGTCCGGAAGAATATCAGTTTTCCCCGTGAGCATATCCAACGTATACGAATTGGCTGTTGCCCATAGGCGAAACTTCTGTACTTCTGCTTGACCGGTTTCGTCCAAGATTTCAAACCAGCTTAAATCTGCGTAAGCATCCACATAACGCTTCGCTTCTTCGTACTTCCCTTGATTTTTTAATGCTACACCTTTTAAGAGATACCCTTGTCCATAGTACACGACAAGATGCCGCTCCAATGGCCGCTCCGTTTTTTGCGTTTGGCCACTTTTCGGGTTTTTTCGCTTGCATATCTCGTCTTCGTACACGACATGGGCCAATTCCCTTAACTCGTCCGCGTATTTCTCAACGAGTTCCCACCTTCGTAGCGTGTAGCAGACATTGGCCAACTGCAGCAGTGCATCCAACTGATGATTCTCCGGCAGCCACTTTCGATAGGGGTCAAACCGGATAACAGCCTCCCAATTTTTCTCTGCATCAGTACCCTGTAAAGCTCGAAATAACCGGTATTGGCTCATTACAAAGCGCTCAGCGTGGCTATCTTTTTCGTTTTCAATCACTAGCTGATAAAAAGGAACTGACTCCTTTTGCTTCCCGCGTTCAAAGAGATGCTCGGCCACGGAAAAGAGAATGGAGACGTTCTTCGGGTTCTCCAGCAGCTTGGAAACAACCTGCTCCATGCAATCATGCCGACCGATCTCTGCGCATCGAACCAGAAATGGAACGACTCGTGACCTGGATACTTTTCCTTCGGAGAAACACTCTTCTTCGTACAGTTCGTACAACCATCCCGGAGCCTGACCCAAAGCCGCAGCCATCGCATCAAGCTGTCCGATCGTAATGACCCGCGGCGGATCGCCATTCAGCAATTCGTTCAAGTGTCCAGGATTAATGCCGGTCAACTCACCAAGTTTACTCAGCGTGTAATCGTGCTCCTTCAAGTGATGTTCAATTTCAGAGCGCAACGACCGCTGTCTCCCCATATAAGCACTCCCCCTTGAAAGGAAACAATTTTTTACTTTATTTTACAAAATTTGAGAATCGTTTGGAATCCCCATCCTGGAAATTTTTTGACATTCAAATTTCATTTATTGACCAACTCCATAACCCCCATCCAGCCTGTCCGTCTGTCCGACATCGTGCCGACAAGGAGCCAACCACGTCCCGGCTGTCCCAGAAAGCCAAAAAAAGGCCTTGCCGAATCGGCAAGACCTTTGCTGCTTCCCTCGTTTCCCTAGAACAGTGTCGATCCTTCTGCAAGCGCCTCGGCGTCCTCGCGGGTGATCAGCACGGCGCGGGGCTTGCCGCCGCTCTGGCCGGCGACGTAGCCGTCCGCCTCCATCATCTCGATCAGGCGGGCCGCCCGGTTGTACCCGATGCGGAAGCGGCGCTGAAGCGCGGAAGCGGAAGCCTGTCCCTGTTCCGCGACAAAGAGCAGCGCCTCGTGGTACAGCGGATCGTCGCCCATGTCGTACGACTGGACCTGCTGCTCCAGTTCCTCTTTGCTGAACAGGTAGGACGGCTTTCGCTGCTGTTTGATCGCGCGCGTGACCCGTTCGATTTCGTCGTCCGAGACGTAGTTCCCCTGCAGGCGGACGGGCGTGACCCCGCTCTCCAAAAAGAGCATGTCGCCCCGTCCCAACAGCCGCTCCGCCCCCGACTGGTCGAGGATGGTGCGGGAATCCACCTGCGAGAAGACGGCAAAGGCGAGACGGGTGGGCACGTTGGCCTTGATGTTGCCGGTGATGACGTCCACGGACGGCCGCTGGGTGGCCAGCAGCAGGTGAATGCCGCAGGCCCGCGCCTTTTGTGCGATGCGGATGATGCATTCCTCCACGTCCTGCGGCGAGACCATCATCAGGTCGGCCAGCTCGTCGATCACGATGACGATGTACGGCAGCGGCTGGTCGACGGTCTGGTTGTAGCGTTCGATGTCCCGCGCCCCCGCGTCGACGAAGAGGGCGTAGCGTTTTTCCATCTCCTCCACCGCCCACTTCAGGGCGGCCGTCGCCTGCTTGGCGTCCGTCACCACCGGCGTTACCAGATGGGGCAGATGGTTGTACGGAGCCAGTTCCACCATTTTCGGGTCGATCAGCAGCAGCCGCACTTGTTCCGGCGTCGCCTTGTACAAGAGGCTGACGATGATCGAGTTGATGCAGACGCTTTTCCCCGAACCGGTGGCGCCCGCGATCAGTCCGTGGGGCATCTTCTTGATGTCGGCGACGATCGGCTCCCCGCCAATGTCCATGCCGAGCGCCACGGCCAGGGGTGACGGATGCTCGCGGAATTTCGCCGAGCCGATGATCCGGCTGATCAGGACCGGCTGGCTGGTCAGGTTGGGCACCTCGATTCCGATGGCGTTGCGGCCGGGGATCGGCGCTTCGATGCGAATGTCCTTGGCCGCCAGGTTCAGTTTAATGTCGTCAATGAGGCTGGTGATTTTGTTCACCTTGACCCCCGGCGCCGGCTGCAGCTCAAAGCGCGTGACGGACGGCCCTTTGACGATGCCCACCACCTGGGCGTTGACGTTGAAATTGGCCAGCGTCTCCTCCAGGAGCAGTTTTTGGAGCTGCGTGTGCTCGTCGTCGTCTTCGCTCATCGGCGGGCTGGGGTCGAGCAGATCGAGCGACGGCAGCACGTAAGAGGCGGCCGGTTCCGCCGCTCCTACAGCCGACGATGCCCTTTCCTGCCCGACGGCGGAAGCGGACGATGCGGCGGTTTCTCCTGGGCTCGTCTCTTCCTCCCGGGCTGTCCACTCTGCGGCAGCATCCAGCCCGGCTGCTGCGGGCTGTTCATTATGGGCGCGAGCGGGCAGTACGGGAGCGGACGACTCCCATGAAGGAGAGAGCGGTTTTGCCGCCGATGCGTCGGACTTCGCTGCCGCCAGCGGTTCGACCGGCTCTTCCGGTGCCTCTGACTTCACTGCCGCCGGCGTTTCGGCCGGTTCTGTCGGCACTTCGGCCATGTCTCCCGCCGCTGTTTCGATGGGCTCTGCGGGCGATTCGCACTTGGCTTTCGCCGGCGCCTCCATCCCCCCATCCGCTGCGGCAGTCCCCGGGACAGAGGGCGGATTCGCCGCTGCGGCAGTCTCTGCCGTTTCCGTGTTCACCGCCGAGTCTGGAACGGAAGGGGCAACCGGGAGCGGCGGCTGGTTTCCGTCGGACCCGTCCTCCTTCCGGAAAACAGCCTGCGCCGCTGGAGCGTATTCTGTTCCCGCGTCCATCTTTTCCGACGGCACCGTCTCTGTCTCGAGCACCGTCTCTGTCTCGGGCACCGTCTCCGTCTCGGGCACCGTCTCCGTCTTTGCCACGGCCTCGGCCGCCGCCTTGTTTTTGAACACCAAATCGAGTGTTGTCACCGCATCGGACGCCGCCGCTTCTGCTTGTGCCTCCGGAACGGCCCGTGCGGCAGCAGCTTCCCCCGCACCCGTACCGGTCTCGGCCGCGGGCACTTCCCGCTTTGTCCACGGGAGCTTTGCAGCCGTTCCCGCTGCCGGTTCATCCGGCAGCGCCCACGCGCCGCGATCCGCCGAAACAGCGTCTGTCTCCGCTGCAGTCGGCACCTCCGTGCGGTCGCTCTCCGCGGCCGCCTCCCTGTCCGCCAGTTCCCGCTGGCTGTCCGCTCCGGCGTAGACGACCCCGGACGTCGTATGAATCCGGTGCTCCGTCTCCCGCGTGGACGGCGTCATTTTTCCGTATACCGGGGAGATGAACTCCGACGGTGTGTATGTACGTTTTTCCGCAGTCGGCCGTGCCGGGCGAAACGGCTCGGCTTTTCTCTCCTCACGGCGGACCGGTTCCACTCTCGCGCGGTCCGCTTCGCGCGGGAGACGCTCAGCTTCCCGCTTCCCTTGAAGGACTTCTGGCTTCACCTCTTCGTCGGGCTTCATCCCGTCCGCGGTGCCGCGGGCGGATGAGCCGCTGCGGAAGATCAAATCCGGCCCTCCGGAGGACAGACCGGCATCCCGCCCGGGCTTGTCCGCTTCCACCGGCCCTCTCTTCTTCGGCCGGCGAAGCTCCTCGTCCGAGATCACGGGAAAGCGAAAATGGCGCTGCTTCTCCCTTCTCGGCAGCTCCGGTTCCTGCTCGTCGCCCCGCTGTTTCGGGTAAATGCTCTTCGTCTTTGCCCGGAGCTGACCGGCGGACGGCCCGGCAGGCGGGCGATGGGCGTGTTCACGCTCCTGCTCCCACTCCTGCTCTTCTTCTCCCAGAATATATCGAATCAGCTTGTGCAGCCACGACCACATGTTGCAACGTTCCTTTCTTCCGTAACCTTCTTCTACCTTCTGTATCGATCTATTTTCTCTATCATATTACCATGAATCATCCCCTTGTTTTTCAGTCCCGCGTTTTTTTCCAAAATTCCGCAACCTTTTTTCATATGGAACGTAGTACATATTGGAAAAACACAAAGACGATGTAGGGGAGGATGACAGCATGTGGAAAAAAGGTAGTGCCCTGCTTCTCGCCCTGATGCTGCTGCTGACCGGCTGCGCCGGTGAAGCATCGCTCGTGCGTGACGCCATGGTGGCATCGCTGGAGAAGCAAAACTACGACTTTGAAGGGACATTCAAATTGACCGGCGACATTGACAAGCTGCCGGACGCCCTTGGAAAACAGCCGGACAAGGAATCTGCTGCAATCCTGGCCGCTGTAAAAGCAGGCGTAACCGTGAAAGGCACAGTGCTTGACACGAAAAACATGAAGTTCAATGTGGAAGTGAACGACGACAAACTGCTTCGCGAAAAACAGTTTTGGACCGGCGACAAAAAAGCCTCGCTGGAACTGGTGATCAACGACGGCAAGTTGTTTGCAAAAACGCCGCTGGATCAAAAGTACCTGCTGTTTGACACCAACGTGGCCAACGCGGCTGCTCTTGGCGAAAACGTCAAAGTGGATGCCGCCAAAATCAAAGAGTATCAGGACAAGATGAACAGACTGGCGATCGACTTCATGAAGAAGTACTTCGCTACATACGGCTACAAGCTGTCCAATGCAAAAAACCTGGGTACCGAAACCGTGCAGCTGCCCAACGGCGAAAAGGTAAAGGCAACCCACGTAGCCGTGAAGCTTGACGCCAAAGAACTGATCAACATGTTCTTCTACACCGCCAACGACGCGGTAACCAACCAGGAGGTCAAAAAGTTCGCCATCGATATGATGGTGCTCTCCAACAGCCTGAATGAAGAACTGCTCAACCCGGAAAAGAAAACCAGCGAAGCGGAAAAACGCGCGATCGCCGAAGCAATGGTAACCGCCGGTCTGGCAAAAGCCAAGCAATGGCTGGATACCGAGGGCAAAAAGCAGACACCGGAACAACTTCTGGAAAAGGCCAAACAAAATGGCTTCCATGGCGTGACGTTGAACATGGACTTCTACATCACCGAAGAAAAACTGCCGGTTCGTCAAAAGAGCACGCTGAGCGTTACCTTCCAGGCTCCGAAAATGAAACAGCCGCTGACCATCGGGCTGGAATCGGATCAGTACAGCTACAACTTCAGCAAAGCGACCAAGTACGACGTTCCGTCCAAAGACGCCGCTGTAACGCTCGACCAACTGAAACAAGACAAAAAAGCGTTCGACGCGTTCAATGAAAAAGGCTTCCTGCGCATGTTCGCAGAAAAAGCGCTGGAAGAGCACCAGTCCCTGGAGCAGTTCAAGGCAATTGAACAGGAGACGAAAAAGTAAGGAGATAACGTATAACAGGCATGGCGCCCAAAACGCCATGCCTGTTTTTTCTTTATATTTTTTATTCAGCCTACCGGCTCGCCGGAATGATCCCCCGCTCTTCCAGATAGCGCAGGACGATCCGGACCGACTCCTCCACCGACTGCGTGCCGCTTTCCACGACCAGCTCCGGGGCGAACGGTTCTTCGTACGGAGACGTGATTCCGGTAAACTCCGCAATCTCTCCGCTTCTCGCCTTCCGGTACAAGCCTTTCGGATCGCGCCGTTCGCACTCCTCCAGCGGACATTTGACGTAGATCTCCACAAATTCGTCCGGTTCCACCAGTCCCCTCGCCAGCTCGCGGTCCTCGCGAAACGGGGAAATGAAGGCCGTCAGCACGATCACGCCCGCGTCGACGAACAGCTTGGCCACTTCGGCAATCCGCCGGATGTTTTCCTTGCGGTCGGCCGGGCCGAACCCCAGCCCGCGATTCAGGCCGTGCCGAATGTTGTCGCCGTCCAGCACGTAGCTCTTCAGGCCGCGCTCGTGGAGCTGCTGCTCCACGGCGTTGGCCAGCGTCGACTTGCCCGCGCCGGACAGTCCGGTAAACCAGAGGATGCAGCTTTTGTGGCCGTTTTGCCGCTGCCGGTCCGCCTTCGTCACCGTCGTCGGATGCCAGACCACATGAGCGCTCGTCGTCTCTCTGCTCATCGCGTTTCCTCCCCTCTCCCCGTCAGACGGACAGCGCCTGCAGTCCTTCGATCAGGACCTTGGCGACTTCCGGGCGGCTGAACTCCGGCGGCGGCGCTTCCCCGCGGGAGAGCATCTCCCGCACCTTGGTGCCGGACAGCGCCACGTGATGTTCCGTGCCGTGCGGGCAGGTCTTGCTGGAGGCCATGCTGCCGCAGGCGCGGCAGTAGAAGCTGTTTTCGAAAAACAGCGGCGTGATGCCCAGCTCTTCCGGGGTGAAGCGCAGAAAGATGCGCTGCGCGTCGTACGTGCCGTAGTAATTGCCTACACCGGCATGGTCACGGCCGACGATAAAGTGGGTGCAGCCGTAGTTTTTGCGCACCAGCGCGTGAAAGATCGCCTCCCGCGGTCCGGCGTAGCGCATCGCGGCGGGAAACACGGCGAGCTGCACGCGATCGGCCGGATAGTAGTGGCGCAGCAGCACCTGGTAGCTCTCCATGCGGACGGCGGCGGGGATGTCGTCCGCCTTTGTCTCGCCGACCAGCGGATGGAGGAGCAGGCCGTCGACGATTTCCAGTGCCGCCTTTTGAATGTACTCGTGCGCGCGGTGAACGGGATTGCGCGTCTGGAAGCCGACCACGGTGTTCCAGCCCCGCTCGGCAAACCGTTTTCTGGTCTCGGCCGGGTCAAAGGTATGGGCGGCGAACACGCCTTTGTCAGGCCGTCTCACCAGCGTGATCGGACCGCCGAGATACACATTCGGCCGCTCCAGCAGCTTTTTTACCCCCGGGTGGTTGATGTCGTCGGTGCCGTACACCTGGCGGGCTTCCACCTGTTTGTCCGGACGGTAGATATCGCGCACTTCCAACAGGCCGTAAACGGTTCCTTGGTGCGACAGCCGCACGGAATCGCCGGCCTTCAGTCCGGCCGCATCCGCTTCCGCGACGGGCAGCGTGACGGGAATGCTCCACACCTGCCCGTTCGCAAGCCGCATCCGCTCCACGACCGATTCGTAATCACCGCGCTCCAGAAAGCCGGTGAGCGGGCTGTACGCCCCGATGGCGATCAGTTCCAGGTCCGCCAGCGCAAACGCGTCCAGTTCCACCTCCCGCACCGCCAGCGAGAGGTCTGCTTCCGGATCGAACCGGTTGATCAGTGTGCCGCCGTGTGGTTGGCTTGTCGTCATGTTCCTTCACTCCTTTGTATCGGATCGAGTTGCCGAAGCGGGCGCGACGTGCAGGCCGCATTCGGTCTTGCCCGTGTTCGCCCAGCGGCCGGCCCGCGCGTCCTCTCCTTCTTGGACAGCGCGCGTGCAGGGGGCGCATCCGATGCTGGGATACCCCTGGTCGTGCAGCGGATTGTACGGCAGGTCAAACGTGCGGATGTACTGCCATACCTCCTGCCACGTCCAGTGAATCAGCGGACACACCTTGAGCGAACGGAAGCGGTTGTCCCGGTTGATGTATTGGACGTGTGCCCGCGTCGGCGACTGTTCCCGCCGCAGACCGGACAGCCAGGCGACCGCCCCCTCCAGCACTGACGCCAACGGCTCCACCTTGCGCAGTTGACAGCACAGGTCGGGCTGCCGCTCCCACAGCGCCTCCCCGTAAGCGGCCGCCTGCTCGGCCAGGGAGAGCGCCGGTTCCTTGATCGTGATCCGCAGCGTCGGGTAGCGCTCCCGGACCCGTTTGATCAGGTCGTAGGTTTCGGCAAAGTGGAGATGGGTGTCGAGAAAAAACACGGGGGCGTCCGGCTTCACCTTGCTGATCAGATCGAGCAGCACGATGCCTTCCGCTCCAAAGCTGCAGGCGTACACCAGGTCGTCGCCAAACGTGCCGTACGCCCACTTGATCACGTCCAGCGCGTCTTTGCCCACCATCTCCCGATTGACAAAGGCGAGATCGGCATCCGTCGCCGATTCGTAATTCCAGTTCATATGCCTCCTCCTTGATCGTTGACCGAACTGTTTTCCCGGCGCACGCCGCTCCCATGGAAGTTGCCGTCCCGCTGGCGCCGATGTTTCTGGCGAACAACAAGGCAATGGTGATACCGCTTTTCGCCGTGGGACCACTACCGCCCATGGTGCTGGTACACATGCTCGGCATGTTGGGCCGTACGAACGCCGAGCGAGCGAATACCTCGCTGCAGTTCCTCCGCCAGTGCCGACGTTCCCCGCTCGCATAACACCGCCTGCCTCCAGCCCATGGAACGGGCACGGGCAGCCGTCTCTTCGCCGACACAGAGCAGCGGCCGGTCCTGCCACCCTTCTCCGGCGAACTGCGCCAGCGCCTCCAGATGGTACGGATCATCCGCCGCCAGCCAGTCGAATGTCCGGGCCCGCAGCAGCGGAGCCGCAGGATGGGAATCGCCCCATGCCAGACGGCCTGCGGAAGCCGTGCGCCAAACCACCCCGTCCGGGTACGCGACGATCCCGCTCGGGCCGCCGCTCAGGCACAGCACCCGGTCTCCCGGGGCGAGCGGCAGGTTCCGGTATACGGCGGCGAGCGGTTCGTTTGCGGCAAACAGCCGCTCCGCCGGCAGTCCCCGACTCTCGAGGGCCTGGGCAGTCCGTTCGCCCAGCGCGGCAATCCGGGCCTTGATCCGGCGGATATCGATCCGCCGTTCACGGAGCGTGCGGAAAAAGAAGTCCGCCTGCCGCTCGTCGGCAAACACCAGCCACCGGCATGCTTCCAGCTCATCGGTCAGGCGTACCGCGTCTTCATCAGCCCCCGCTGCCCGCGCGGCGACCGCCACCGGCAGGACATCGGCCCCCAGCGACTCCAACTCCGCCAACAGGCTCTCCCCCTGCTCCGCCGGATCGTCGGCGGCCGCGGCCACCGTCAGCCCGAACAGCGGCTTGCTCTCGTACCACTCGAGCGTATCGCGCAGCCTGACCACCTCGCCGATGACGATGATCGCCGGCGCGGAAAACTTCGCCTCCGCCGCCTGACGGTCGATGGTGGAAAGCACGCCGACCAGCGTCTGCTGCTCGCTGAGCGTGCCCCAGCGCACCAGCGCCACCGGCGTATCCGCCGCCTTGCCGTGCGCCAGCAGCCGCTCCCGGATGAACGACAGGTTTTTCACGCCCATGTAAATCACCAGCGTTTCGACAGCAGCCAGCGCCGCCCAATCCAGCTCCCTGCCCGCGTTTTGCTCGCACTGGTGGCCGGTGAGAAACGCCACCGCCGAGTTGTACTCCCGGTGCGTCAGCGGAATCCCCGCGTACAGCGGAGCCGCCACGCCCGAGGTGATGCCGGGCACGATGTCAAACGGAATCCCTTCTTTCCGGCACGCTTCCGCCTCCTCGCCGACCCGACCGAAGATGCTCGGATCGCCGCCTTTCAGCCTGACTACCAGGCGGCCCTGCTGCGCTTCCCGAACGAGCAGTCGGTTGATCTCCTCCTGGGGAAGCGAGTGGCGATCCGCTTCCTTGCCGACGTAGATCAGCCGCGCATCCGTTCTGGCGTGGGCGAGCAGCAGCGGATTGGCCAGCCGGTCGTACACGACCACATCCGCCCGTTTGATCGCCTCCCTGCCTTTGATCGTGAGCAGCTTGGGATCCCCCGGGCCGGCCCCCACAAACATGACGCTGCCTGTCTTCCTCATCAACCGCCCTCCTCGCTGTACCCGTTCCTTGTCTGACGCGGCAAGGCGCGCCGCCGCCGAGGCTTCGCTGCCGGGTTTCCCTGAGACGCGGCGGGAATGAGCCGCCGCGCCGTTGTTCCTTTCAAAACTGCGACGTTTCAATCACATAGCCCACGCCCTGCCGCCCCAGCGGCTTTTTTTCCACCAGGCTGAGCTGTTTGATCTGCGGCGGCGCCACCGTGTGCCGGAGAATGTTGTTCTCCGCCGAGCTGAACGCCCGTTCGTCCGACTGTGCGACGACCACGACCGTCAGCAGCCGGTCCGCCAGTTCCGCTTCCAATTTGTACAGATACGTTTCCGCTTGCTGTTCCGCCATCTCGTCTCCTCCTCGCCGCCGCTTACGCCGTCTGTAAAATCGCCTCCGCCTGCCGCTGAATCGCCTCGATTCCAACGCGTTCCACGTAGCGCCAGTACGGCTCCCCTTCCAGCCGCTCTTTCTTGTAGACGGTGATGAGCTGCGCCAGGAACGGTCCCAGCCGGTCGGCGGTAATGCGCACCTTCAACTTTTGGTTGAAGCGGGCGTCTTCCAGCGTGCCGCCGACGTGGACGTCAAACGCGTCCACCATTCCCTCCGGCGTTTTCACCAGCGCGCCCTGCAGGCCGATGTCGGCGATCTGCCGCTGGCCGCACGAGTTGGGACACCCCACCATGTGAATGCGCAGCGGCGTGTCCAGCGGCACGGTCGCATCCAGGTACTCCGCCAGCGCCCGCATCCGCTCCTTGGTCTCCACGATCGCCAGATTGCAGTATTCGATCCCCGTGCAGGAGACGGCATACCCGACGAATGTGTTGGGCTCCAGCTTGAACCGGCTGACCACGATCGGCTCAGCCCGGAACGCCTCCACTTTTTCCGCCGGAATGTTGCGGATCAGCACGTTTTGCGTGTTGCAGGTGCCGATCGTTCCGTCGCCGTACTCGTCCGCCAGCCGGGCCAGTTCCAGCAGTTCATCCGCGTTCATGCGGCCGATGGGCACCGACAGCCCGGCGTAGTAAAAGCCTTTCTGCCGCTGCTCGTGAATGCCGTAAAAGTAGCCGGCGTTCCAGCCCTTCAGCAGGTCTTCTCCCCTCGTCTCCAGTTCGCCGGTCAGCTTCAGCAGCTCTTCCTTGAACCGCTCCACTCCCCAGTCGGCGACCAGGAACTTGAGCCGGGCATGGGTCCGTTTGTACCGGTAGCCGTGGTCGCGGAACAGCGTGGTAACGCCGGCCGCCACCTTGACGACCTCTTCCGGGCGGACGAAGACGTCCAACTGCTGCGCCAGGTACGGTTTGGCCGACAGGCCGCCGCCGACCCAGACGTGAAAGCCGATGACCTCCTCCCCGCCGATCGTCTTTTTCGCCGGGGTAAACGCCAGGTCGTTGATCTGCGCGTGAGCCGCGTTGTACACGTTGGCCGAGATCGACATCTTGTACTTGCGCGGCAGGTTGGAAAAGTCCCGGTTGAGCAGAAAGAATTGCTCCAATTCTTTGACGATCGGACGCGTGTCCATCACTTCATGCGGATCGATGCCGGCGAGCGGATTGCCTACGATCGTCCGCGGACAGTCGCCGCACGCTTCGAACGAGGAAAGACCGACTGACCCCAGCCGCTCGAAGATGTCGGCGAGCGACTCCACGGTCAGCCAGTGGAACTGCACGGCCTGCCGCGTCGTCACGTCCACCAGGTCGCGGCCGTAGTCACGGGCGATGCCGGCCAGTACACGGGCCTGATCACTGGTCAAAATCCCGCCGGGGATGCGCACCCGCATCATGAAATGGCCGTCCTTGGGCCGCTGCTGGTAGACGCCCGCCCACTTGAATCGGTCGAAGTCGGAAGCTTCGATGGAGTCGTACCCCTGCTTCGAATAGGTGTTGATGATCGTCTCGATCACGTCCAACCCGTCTTTTTCCAGCTTGGTCAGCTCCACCTTGTTCAGGTTCGGGTCATCCGCCCATTTCCATTTACGTTGCTCGGCCATCGCCATACACGCTCCTTTGCGTTTGATAGTCCAACAAAAACGCTGCCTCCGCCGACTGTACGATCCACTCGCCGATCAGCGGGTGAGGCAGGTAGGCGCTGCCGTCGTACCGGTAGGGCACCCCCGCCAGCCGCTCCGGAAGAGCGCGGCGGGTAAAATACCCCTGGCTGACGAACAGCGGCAGCACGATCAGCTCGCCGCAAGCCGCAAGCTGACGGGCGCGGGTCGCGACCGTATCCGGCCGCAGCGTGGCATAGCCCGCAGCGGTGAAGTAAAAGCGGTTTTGCAGGCGGAACGTCAAGCGGTGCAGGAGACGCTCCCAGCGTTCCCGATACCCCGGCAGGTCGCTGCCGTGTCCGACGAGCAGTAGCGCTTCGCGGCGGGCATCGACGGACAGCGCCCGCAGCCGTTCACAGACGATCTGCTCCGCCAGCGGATGGTCCTCCAGCGGCGGACACCAGAGAAACCGGGCCCGAGTGGAGACAGGCCGGACTTCTTTTGGCAAAACAGCGTCCGGCTCCAGCCCGAGCATTCCCCTGATCTCGCTGACGTGTGTGCTGCCGGCGGTGACAAACAGCGGCACGGCGGCAATCGTCTCCACGCCCGCCCGCTCCAGGCGCTCCACTTCATCGGCGATGCCGCGCCCGTCCACCCCGCCCAAGTAGGCGACCCGAATCAACATCTGGCGGCGGTAGGGACGGACCGCTTCCTCCACCCGCTCCATCCAGTCGGGGTCGGGCGATCCGTGGGCGATGACCAGCACGGCCGCATGGGTCATTCGGCTTCCCCCTTTCCCCAAAATTTTTATAATTCCTATATAGTTACTTGGAATTATAGTGGCATCCACGCCGGCCGTCAACAAAAAAAGCGCCGGGCATGCAAGGCCCCCGCGAACGGCATGACATGCTTCGTTCGCAGGATCCTTGTGCACGCCCGGCACCCTATTGGTCACCGTCATCCGAACGCTCGCCCGGCCGGCAGCTGAATCTCGATCGTCTCCATGAACCCGCCGTCCTGTTCGGCTTTTCCTTTCGCGGACCTAGTAGCTGATCAGCGCCGCCATCAGGAGGCCGGCGGCAATACTCAGGCGGGACGTGAAGATCCCGACGGAAATGTTGCCCTTGGGGATTTCCGAGACCACTTTAAACGGGGTGAGCCATTCAAACAGATAAAAAACCAGCACCTGGAACACTGTGCCGACAATGCCCCAAATCACAAGGTCCCACAGGCTGACGGCGTGAAAAATGGCCGATGCCAGCACGAGTGCCAGACCGATGATCTTTCCGCCCAGATCGTGCGCCGCCGCCTTGGCTGCCGCCACTTTTTGCGGATCGTCCGTCTGGGCTCCCTCGCGGATCAGGTCGTACTCCTTGTACGGGGTGGTGACGGCAAAAACGAAAATCCCGAAGCCCATCAACGGCAGCGTCACCGCCAAATACGCGAGAAAATTACACACATACATCCACTGAGCCTCCATGTCGCTCCTCTCCTCTCGTTACCATGGCATCCCGACCGGCAGGTAATAGGACATGTTGTTGGTGATCGCGCCGCCGACGCGGGCGATGATCGCCGACGCTTCCCCGCCGATCCAGAACGAGCCCCAAAGCAGCCGTCCTTCATACGGCCCGTTGGCCGTCTCGACGGTCACGACGGGCAGTTCCACCCGCTTCTGGTAAATCATCGGCTGCTCCCAGTACAGCGTTTCGCCATCCCGCTCCACCGCTGTTCCGTCCGCATCGTAAAGCACGACGCCGCCGCCCTCCCGGCCGAAGATGGGCTTGCTGACGTAGGCCTCCGTTCCTCGAAAGCGGTTCTCAAAATAGGTAGGCAGCATGTGGGCCGCAATGCATTCCTGCTCGTCCGGGCTGAAAAATTCGCCGGACTCGTGCAGGCTCCAGATCAGCGCCTGCAGCGCTTTTGTCTGTATGAGAAAGGCGGACGGCGGGTTGATCACCGCCAGCTTCCGCTCCGCGATCAGCCGCAGCACGTGGGCGCCGGTGGGATAGCCGTCCGTGTCCGTCTCCTCCGCCAGCTTTTCCAGGGCGTGCAGGCGGTACAGCACGTCTACCGGATGCAGCCGCTCGCCGTCCAGCACGTACAGCCCATCCTCCCAGACGCGCAGCTTCTCCAGCGGGGCAAACCGGGCCGGCAGCCCGGACTGGCGCATCAGATACAGCGTGGTTCCCTTGTCCTCCTCGTGCCAATCCAGCGAACTGAACCAAATGTGCCTGACCGCGTGCCCCTGTCTGCGGTACGCCCGGATGATGCCGCGAAACGCAGCGGCAATCTGTGCGGCCATCCCTTCGTTGGGATTTTTCACGCCGAAAAAGCGGCAGGCGTGTTCGTTGACACAAAACGCCTCGACGATCCCGGTCGGCGTGTCGCTGTTACACTCCAGCATTTTCAGCCCATCGTCCGTCTCGGCAAAGTCAAACCGGCCGATTACTGTGGGACTGATGCCTGCTACGGCGACGCGAACCGCAGCCAGCGCTTCCTTCGGCACCCCCAGTTCCAGGAGCAGCTCGTCATCCGCCTGCTGCAGCACGGGTACCACCTTGGCGAAGACGCGCCCGAGCCTGGCCGTCGCCTCGGCCAACCGTCGCCGGAGATCGGGCGAAATTTCCCGGAGGCAAGCCAGGGCATACTCTTCTCCGTACAACCAATCCCAGGTAAAGACACCGCTCGCCCTGAGCGGTCCGTACAGCTGCTCGCGCCGATTCAGATAGTCTGTCATCGTTACCCCGAACTGGTGAAGCCCGAGCTGCCGATGCCGCCCTTTGCCCCGGAAGAGCCGCTCGTCACTCCGGTGTAATGCCGGTTGTACTTGTTCTTGCCGTCGATGTGCACGTACGACCTGCCTGTCGAGCTGCCGCTGCCGCCGCCGTCGCAGGAGCCGTCGTCGTTTTCGTCGTAGCAGTCGTCGTCGTAATAGGCGTTGTTATCAGCCGCGCAGCCCCCGACGGCCAATGCGGCCGCAATGAACAGCCCGGCCACCTTGGCTGTTTTGCTCATCCCCACCTGTCTTTCCCCCCTTACGATGCCGACAGCGCGTAAAAGACGTACACGCGCCTGTCTTCGTCCACTTCCGTCGAAGTCTTCTCCCACTCGCGCCCATCGACGTACAGATAGTCGCTTTGCAGGTGCAGGAGCGCGTCGTCGTCATCTTTGAAATAATACGTATGCACCAGCGGATAGACGGAGACGCCGTCGCGGTACTCCCTGAGTTCAATCTGGATGCTTCCCCAGCGGGCGGCCTCCGTCTTTTCGTAGTCGACCGCCTGTTCCTCCGTGGAACGCTTGACGTAGATGACATAACAGCCGGGTTCGACGGCGCAGGACGTCTTTTCGTAGACGACGTGTCCCTTGACGAGATAATCGCAGGCAAACCGCAGGGATACCTCATCCTTCCCGATCTGGTCGTAGTAGAACAGGACGGGATAGCCATTGGCTTCGTCCAGCAAACGGTACTCCAGCCGTACCACGTGCAGCACCTCTCATTCCCCATGAAATAACAGTGACACCATTTTCTACGCAGAAGGAACGGTCTGGTTTCGCAGGGACCGAATCAACTGCCGTCCCCTATCCGCCAATCAAGCCGCAAATCCGTTCATGAAGCCGTCCGTTGCTGGCCACCAGCGACGGGAAGCGATCGGCGCTGAACGATTCGTGCCGGTACGGGTTCCCCTCCCAATCCGTTACGGCCGCCCCCGCCTCCTGGGCAATCAGGATGCCGGCCGCCACATCCATGATGCCGGAGCGCTGCATGACGATGTAGTCCAGCCACCCGTTTGCCAGGAGGCACCAGTCCAGGGCGGGAGCGACGTTGCGCATCAGCCGCTTGGTGTTCATCGCGAACGGACGGGTAAACGCCCACTCTTCCTCCTTGGTCACCGTGTCGCGGCCGCGAATGTACGTGCCGACCGCTCTCGTCAGATCGTCCCGCTCGTTGACGGCAAGGCGTCTGCCGTTCAAAAACGCCCCGTTTCCCTTCTCCGCCCAAAACATCTGGCCGGCCACCGGGTTGTACACCACTCCCAGCACGATTTCGCCTCTGTGCTGCAGCGCGATGGAGACGGAGAAGTAGGGAAAGCCGATAAAGTAATTGTTGGTGCCGTCCAGCGGGTCGACGATCCAGAGGTATTCCTCGTCGCCCTCCACCATGCCGATTTCTTCGGAATAGATCGCATGCGCGGGAACATGACGGCGCAGCACCTCGATGATGCGCCGTTCGCTTTCCTTGTCTTCCGGCAGCTTTACGTCGTTGTGCAGTTCCTCATCGGGCACGAGCCGCTCCAAAAACCGCTCCTGCAAAAACGCGCCCGCCTGGCGTGCGGCTTCCTTGGCAATGTCCAGCATGGTGCTCCATCTCCTTTTCCCTGTCGTCATCCATGGTTTTCCCTTGCGTTTTGCCTGGTTTTTTTCCTATGATAAAGAGACACCCGTTTCCGAGGCCCCATCAGCCGCTTGGCGGTCGCGTACTGCGCCGCGCAAGCCATTATCGGGCGGAATCCCGTTCCCCGCTTCCGGACGGGACCTTCTGCCGCAGGAGGGGAAACCAAATGAACAGCGATTTTATTCGTCTAAAAAATTTGGAAGGCGAACTGAAGCTGACCCAGATGAACAAGAACCTGGGCTGCTCCGTCACCAGCAAAGAACTGGTGTTTCAAAAGCCGCACATGACCTACCATCTGTTTTTACACGACATCGTCAGCATGGTGCCGGTGAAGCTGGACAGCACGCCGATCTCGTTCCGTCACCAAAACGAAGTGATTCAATCCGCGTTCGGCTCCGATTACTACAAGCTGTCCGTGAAGTGGGCGCGCATCGTCACCCGCTCGGGCGTCGTCGAACGGGAAAACATGGAGTTCATCGTCCCGCTCTCCGGCAAAATGCTGTCGTACATCGCCCAATACAGCGGCCTCGTGGCCATCACGTAACATGAAAAACCTCTATGCCGCCCAGGCGTGCATAGGGGTTTTTCGTTTCGCGGCCCGCTTTCGCCCGTTTCGCCCTACCGTTTCAGGACGATGAACGTGCCGGTGCCGTGGGCGATCAGCCGGTTCCGTTCGTCGTACACGCTGCCCTGCATCACGACCAGCGTCTGCCCGCGATGCAGAAAGCTGGCTTCCGCACGCAGCCGCTGCCCTTTGCCCGGGCGCAGGTAGTTGGTCTTCAGTTCGGTCGTCACCGCGTACCGGTCGGGGGGCAGGCTGCGGTTGACCAGGGAGCCCATCGCCGAATCGATCAGCGTCGCCAGGATGCCGCCGTGAACGACGCCCAGCGAGTTGTGCATGAACGGCGTCAGCGGCACGTCAAAGCGGTAGGTGTTTTCGTCGACAAATTCGCCTTTCAAGCCGAGAAAACCGGACAAAAAGGCGCTGTTCCGCTCCCGCCGCTGCCGGATGGCCTGCACCGCCAGCGCCAGAATCTGCCGCTCCTCGTCGCTCCCTTCTTCCCAGATCGTTTTCCACTCTTCGTTCATCTCTGTTCACTCCACGCCAAAAAACGTTCACTTCCTTATTCTAGAACAATGGCGGTGCAATTTCACGCTCCGCTTTTTCGCCCGCGCTGAGAAGTTCTGAGCGAATGTTCAGACTCTTATGGTTGTTTGTATTTGTGAAAAAGTGATAAGATAGTTCAAAACACGGCAGGTTTTTTCGACTGGAAAGGAGTTTTACACAGTGGTCAAACGTAGAAGCGACATGATCAAGAAAGGCTTTGACCGCGCCCCGCACCGCAGTCTGCTGCGCGCGGCCGGTGTAAAAGAGGAGGATTTTGACAAACCGTTTATCGCCATCTGCAACTCGTACATCGACATCATCCCCGGCCATGTGCACCTGCAGGAGTTTGGCCGGCTCGTCAAGGAAGCCGTGCGGGAGGCAGGAGGCGTACCGTTTGAATTCAACACGATCGGCGTGGATGACGGCATCGCGATGGGACACATCGGCATGCGGTACTCCCTGCCCAGCCGGGAAATCATCGCCGACAGCCTGGAGACGGTCGTCTCCGCTCACTGGTTTGACGGCATGATCTGCATTCCCAACTGCGACAAGATCACTCCCGGCATGATGATGGGCGCGCTGCGCGTCAACATTCCCACCATTTTCGTTACCGGCGGTCCGATGAAGGCGGGCAAAACCAGCGACGGCCGCTCCATCTCGCTCTCGTCCGTCTTTGAAGGCGTCGGGGCCTACCAGGCCGGCCTGATCGACGACAAGCAGTTGGAAGAGCTGGAGCAGTACGGCTGTCCGTCCTGCGGCTCCTGTTCCGGGATGTTTACGGCAAACTCGATGAACTGTCTGGCCGAAGTCCTGGGCCTCGCCCTCCCCGGAAACGGCACCATTCTCGCCGTCTCTCCGGAGCGCCGGGAGCTGGTCAAGGCGTCGGCGAAAAAGCTGATGGAGCTGATCGAACGCGACATCAAACCGCGCGACATCGTCACGCTGGAAGCGATCGACGACGCGTTCGCGCTGGACATGGCGATGGGCGGCTCCACCAACACCGTGCTGCACACGCTCGCCATCGCGCAGGAAGCGGGCATCGAGTACCCGATCGAGCGCATCAACGAAGTGGCCAAACGCGTCCCGCACCTGTGCAAGCTGGCCCCCGCCTCCGACTACCACATCGAGGACTGCCACAACGCAGGGGGCGTATCGGCCATCCTGAAGGAAATCGCCAAAAAGCCGGGGACGCTGCACCTGGAGCGCATCACCGTCACCGGCAAAACGCTGGGGGAAAACATCGCCGAGGCGGAAATCAAGGACGACAAGGTCATCCGCCGTCTGGACAACCCGTACAGCGAGTCGGGCGGCCTCTCCGTCCTGTTCGGCAATCTGGCTCCGCAGGGTGCGATCATCAAGACGGGCGGCGTCGATCCGTCGATCAAGCGGCACGAAGGACCGGCCATCTGCTTCGACTCGCAGGATGAAGCGCTGGCCGGCATCGCGGGCGGCAAGATCAAGCCGGGCCACGTGGTCGTCATCCGCTACGAAGGCCCCAAGGGCGGCCCCGGCATGCCCGAAATGCTGGCGCCGACCTCCCAGATCGTCGGCATGGGGCTGGGCAAAGAGGTGGCGCTCGTCACCGACGGCCGCTTCTCCGGCGCCTCCCGCGGCATCAGCATCGGCCACGTCTCGCCGGAAGCGGCGGAAGGCGGACCGCTCGCCTTCGTCCAGGACGGCGACATCATCAGCATCGACCTGGAAGAGCGCTCCATCCACCTGCAGGTCTCCGCTGAGGAACTGGAGCGCCGCCGGGCCAACTGGAAGGGCTTCGAGCCGAAGGTAAAAACCGGCTACCTGGCCCGCTATTCCAAACTGGTGACCAACGCCAGCAAGGGCGGCGTGCTGAAAATCTGAAATCGGTACAGAACGACACGGGCACCTCTTCGTGAGGTGCCCGTTCTCGATTCGGGTTCCGGTCTCCCGCCGCTTTTCCCCTCGGCGGGTTCTGACGGGCGGTCCCAACACGCAAGGGGCCGCCCCCGTTTGTTCATTCTCCATGCAGATGACAGGCGACAAAATGTTCGTGCCCGTCGACAGCCTTTAGCGTTGGCCGAACCACCTTGCATGTCTCCATCGCATGCGGACAGCGCGTGTGGAAGGCGCATCCCGCCGGTGGATGGGCCGGGTTGGGCACGTCGCCCGTCAGGATGATGCGCTGCCGTTTGGCGTCCGGATTGGCCACGGGAGCCGCCGACAGCAGCGCCTGCGTGTAGGGATGGGCCGGCGAGGCGTACAGCGATTCCTTCGGCGCCAGCTCCACCAGCCGTCCCAGGTACATGACGCCGACGCGGTCGGAGATATGTTTGACCACGCTCAGGTCGTGCGAAATGAACAGGTACGTGAGGCCAAACTGTTCCTGCAAGTCCTGCAGCAAGTTCAAAATCTGCGACTGGATGGAGACGTCCAGTGCCGATACCGGTTCGTCCGCGACGATCAGCGAGGGGCGCAGGATCAGCGAACGGGCGATGCCGATCCGCTGTCGCTGGCCGCCGCTGAATTCGTGCGGATACCGGTTGGCGTAATGGCCGCCCAGCCCGACAATCTCCAGGATCTCCTCCACCTTTTTCAGCCGCTCCTGTCTGCTCCCGATCCCGTGAATCTCCAACGGCTCCTGCAGGATGTCGCGAATCTTCATCCGCGGATCGAGCGACGCGTACGGGTCTTGAAAGACGATCTGCAGTTCCTTGCGCAGACCGCGCAGTTCGGCGGCCGAGAGGTTGGTCAGATGTTTTCCCTTGTACAGCACCTCTCCGCCCGTGGGAGGCAGCAGATGCAGGATGACCCGGCCTGTGGTCGATTTGCCACAGCCGCTCTCGCCAACCAGACCGAGCGTCTCTCCCCTGCGGATGGAAAAGGAGACGCCGTCCACCGCCTTGACAACCGAGGCGGGCTGAAACCACTTTTTTTGGACCGGGAAGTATTTTTTCAACTCACGAACCTGCAGCAATACGTCCGACATCCGTTGTTCCCCCTTTCTCCGCCAGCCAGCAGCGGCAGCGGTGACCTGCCTCCACTTCCTTCAGCGGCGGATTGTCCCTGCACATTTCCTGGGCGTAGTCGCAGCGGGGAGCGAAGCGACAGCCTGCAGGCATCTTCGCCGGATGGGGCACGGTGCCGCGAATCGAATAGAGCCGGCTTTTCTGCTGGTCGAGGGTGGGGATCGAGGCGATCAGCCCTCGCGTGTACGGGTGCTGCGGGTGTTGAAACAGCTCACGGACGGGCGCTTCTTCGATGACCTGGCCGGCGTACATGACGATGACCCGGTCGCACATCTCCGCCACCACCCCCAGGTCGTGGGTGATGAAAATGATTGAGGTCCCCTGCCGCTCCTTCAACTGCCGCATCAAATCCAGAATTTGCGCCTGGATCGTCACGTCCAGCGCCGTCGTCGGCTCGTCGGCAATCAGCAGCTTGGGGCTGCACGACATCGCCATGGCAATCATCACCCGCTGGCGCATGCCGCCCGAAAGCTGGTGGGGGTATTCCTTTGCAATCTCCTCCGCCCGGGGAATCCCGACCGTCCGCAGCATCTCCACGGAGCGCTGCCGGGCCTCCCGTTTGGACAGGCCGAGGTGGAGGCGGATTTGTTCGTCCAACTGCTCGCCCACCGTGAAAACCGGGTTGAGCGAAGTCATCGGTTCCTGAAAGATCATCGCGATCTCGTTGCCGCGAATCTTTTGCATTTCCTTGGGCGTCATCGCCGTCAGCTCCCGTCCCTGAAACCAAATGCGGCCGCCGCTGACCCGCCCGATCCCTTTCGGCAAAAGCCCCATGATGGATAGCGACGTCACGCTTTTGCCGCAGCCGGACTCGCCGACAATGCCAAGCGTCTCTCCTTCATGGACCACAAAGTCTACACCGCTGACCGGATGAACCTCCCCGTCATCGCTGCGAAATGTCACCTGCAAGCGCTCCACCTGCAAAATGGGCTGCATCTCTGTCACACATCCTTTCCGAAAGCGGCGGAAAGAAGCGCCACCGCCAGGATTTGCGCCCCGTTCACCAGCGCGCCGGTGTCAAACCGCATCTGCGGATGATGGAGGCCGGGCTGCAGGTCGCAGCCGAGCCCCAGCATGGTCGCCGCCAGCTGCGGGTTGTGATAGCTGTAAAAGTGGAAATCCTCCCCGCCGGGCGTCACGCACGGCGGCGCGACATTGTCCGCTCCGAGCACGGCGGCAATCGCCTGCCGCATCAGCCGGATCGCCCGGTCGTGTGCCGTCGCGGCGGGGACGGAGCCGGCCAGCTTCCACTCGATCGGCGTTCCCGTCAGCGCAGCCACGCGCTCCAGCACGATTCTCGTCTTCTCCTGCAGCTCGTCCATGCCGGCGTTGGTCTGCGCCCGCAGGTCCAGCTTGAAGGAGGCGCGGTCGGGAATGACATTGGACGTTTCTCCTCCGGCGGCGAGCTGGGTCATTTTGACGGAAAACGGACAGCCTGCTTCAAGGCGAATGGCCGTAAGCGAATGAACCAGCACGGCAGCGGTTTCAATGACGTTTTTGCCCCGCTCCGGCCGCGACGCGTGCGCCTGCAGACCGAAAATGTCGCCGTGGATGGAGGCGCTCGCTCCGTGCAAAATGGCGGGAGCGGCCGTTCCGTTGGGCAGTTCCATGACCGGGCGCAGGTGGACGCCAAACAGGAGGTCCACGCCGTCCAGCGAGCCATCCCGCATCATCTGCAGGGCTCCGCCCACCTTTTCCTCTGCCGGCTGAAACATGAAGCGAAGCGTGTATTCCGGCTGCACCTCACAGGCGGCCAGAGCCAGAGCGGCATACAGGACCATCGTGCTGTGGCCGTCGTGGCCGCAGGAGTGATTGGGCCGGAGGATGCCGTCCACCTCCTGTACCAGCGCGTCCATGTCGGCCCGAAGCGCCACGACCCGCTCCCGCCGCCCGGCCACGTCCACCGTCAGGCCGTAGTGGTCGGGGTACGTCCGCACACGAAGGCCCGCCGCCCGCAGGCGGTCAGCCAGATACCGCGACGTTTTCTCCTCCTGCCAGCTAGGCTCAGCCAGCGCGTGCAGGTCGTGATACGTGGCAATGATCTCGTCCCGCCGCTCTTTCAGATAGTGGCAAACCGCTTGAACGCTGCTCATGGTCTTACCCTCTCTTCATCACGTTTACCGCCGTTGTGTACTTGTCCAGCAGGTCCGGCACCGGCGCAAATCCGATGCCCGGCGCCTGGGGAACGGCGATCGTGCCGTCGGCGGCCACTTCCACCTCAGGGTCGATGATGTCTTCCTGCCAGTACCGCGACGAGCCTGCTGTGTCGCCGGGCAGCGTGAAGTTGGGCAGGGTGGTCACGGCGATGTTGTGCGCCCGGCCGATGCCCGATTCCAGCATGCCCCCGCACCAGAGCGGAATCCCCTTTTCCACGCAGAGGTCGTGAATCCGCTTCGCCTCCGACAGTCCACCGACGCGTCCCACCTTCATGTTGATGATCCGCGTGCTGCCCAGCTCGATCGCCTTGCGCGCATCCTCGTACGAGTGGATGCTTTCGTCCAGACAGATCGGCGTTTTCAGCTCCCGCTGCAGCTTGGCGTGGTCGATGATGTCGTCGTGGGCCAGCGGCTGTTCGATCATCATCAGGTCAAATTCGTCCAACTGCTTCAGCACGTCCACGTCCCGCAAGGTGTAGGCGGAGTTGGCGTCCGCCATCATCGGAATGCCGCCGAAGCGCTGGCGAAGCGCACGGATCACCTCCACGTCCTTGCCCGGCGCAATCTTGATTTTCATCCGGCGGTAGCCCAGCTCCAGGTATTTCTCCACGTTGCGGAACAAATCGTTGATGTCCGCCTCGATCCCCAGGCTGACGCCCACTTCGATCCTGTCCTTGGTGCCGCCCAGCGCTCGGGCCAGCGGAATGCCCTGCTGTTTGGCGTACAGATCCCAGTACGCGCCTTCGAGGGCGGATTTGGCCATGTTGTTGCGGCGAATCGGGGCAAACAGGCGCCCCACCTCGTCGGGATGGGCCAGCTCTCCGTATTCGAACAGCATCGGCACGAGGAAATCCTCCATGATGTGCCAGGCCGTTTCCACCGTCTCCTCGCTGTAGAGCGGCTCGCCGGAGACGACGCACTCCCCGTAGCCGACGAAATCCCTGGTGTGAACCTCCACCAGGATAAAATCGCGGACGGTCTGGGTGCCAAAGCTGGTTTGAAACGGTGATTTCAGTGTCATACGCATTTTTCGGAGAACGATCTTTTCGGCTTTCATGCAGCAAGACTCCCTTTCCCTAACGTTTTTTGGGTCAGTCTACCTTGGGATCGAGCAGGTCGCGGATGCGGTCCCCGGCGAGGTTGATCCCCAGCACCGTAATCAGGATGGCGATGCCCGGCAGCGTCGCCAGCCACCACGCCGTGGCGATGTACGGACGGCCCGTGCTCATCATGAACCCCCAGCTCGGCGTGGGTGAACTGACGCCCAGGCCGAGAAAGCTGAGGGACGACTCCATCAGGATCGCCCGCGCCATCGCCAAGGTTGCCAGCACAATCACGGAGGGCAGGCAGTTGGGCAAAAGGTGTTTCCAAATGATCCGCCAATGGCGGCTGCCCAGCGCGTAGCCGGCCTGGATGAATTCCTGCTCCCGCAGATTGATCACCTCGCTGCGAACCAGGCGGGCGTACTGCGTCCAGTCGGTCAGGCCGAGCACCAGAATCATGTTGAGCAGACTGGGCCCCATCACGGCGATTGTGGCCAGCGCCAGCAAAATAAACGGAAACGCCATCATGATGTCGATCACGGTGGAGATGGCAAAGTCGGTTTTGCCCCGAAAGTAGCCGGCAAGCATGCCCAACGCGGTTCCCAGAACAAGCGAGATGACGACGGCAAAAAAGCCGACCGCAAGCGAGATCCGCGAGCCGTAAACGAGGCGCGCCCAGACGTCCCGTCCTACTTCGTCGGTGCCCAGCCAGTGCTCCCAACTTCCCCCCTCCTGCCAGACGGGCGGCTGCAGTTTCTTCTCCAGATGGACGTCAATCGGGTCGTGGCTGGTCAAGAGCGGAGCGGCGATGGACATGAGCGTGATCATGACCACCATCGCCAGGCCGATTATGCCGACGGGATTTTTCACAAATTTGCGATACGTGCGCTTCCACTCGGAAACGGGCGGCTGTGCGGTTTCCGCAAGCGGTCGGTCGGCGGTTTGCACCCCCAAGTCGTTCATCGTGTTTCCTCCCCGTTAGCCGGATTTGATCTTCGGATTCAGATGGCGATACATGGCGTCAACGCTGAAGTTCATCGCGGCGACAATCAAGGCCAGGATGACGACGCACGCCTGCACCAGCGGGTAATCGGCGGTGTAGATGGCCTTGACGACGAGCTGGCCGACGCCGGGCCAGGCGAACACTGTCTCTGTCACAACCGCTCCGCCCAGCAGTTTGCCGATCTGAAACCCGATGACCGTAATAATGGGAATGGACGCGTTTTTCAGTGCGTGTTTATAGATCACCACCCGCTCCGCCAGGCCTTTCGATCGGGCCGTCCGGATGTAGTCCTGCTGCAGCACCTCCAGCATGCTGGAGCGGACGATCCGCAGCGTCGTCGGCGCCACCCAGACGGCCAGCGTAAAGGCGGGCATCAGCAGATGGGCCCAGGTGCCCCTGCCGGAGACGGGCAGCCAGTGAAGCTTGACCCCGAACAGCAGCATCAGCATAATCCCCGTCCAGAAGATGGGCATGGACTGGCCGAGAAAGACCGCCACGGTGACCAGGTTTTCCGACAGGGAGTTGCGGTTCACGGCGGAGTAGATGCCGAGCGGAACAGCGATCAGCACGCTCAGCAGCGTGGCGAACAGCGTCAGTTCCAGCGTGGCCGGCATGCGCTCCAGAACGACCTGAAGCGACGGTTGGTGAAACTTCAGCGACTCCCCGAAGTCTCCTCGCACCGCCTGAGACAAAAAGTTGATGTACTGTTCGGACAGCGGCCGGTCAAACCCCATCTGGTGACGAAACGCCTCGATTTCCTCCTGCGTGGCTTCCGGCGGCAGCATCAGCAGCACGGGGTCTCCCGACAAGTGAATGAGAAAGAACGCGATTGTCGAAATGCCGAACAGCACAAGCACGATCCGCAGGCACTGCGTGGCCAAGGTCCCCATTCGATGTTTCCCTCCTTTCCGGTGAAACGGGGGAGCGATCCCCCCGGCTATTGTTTGATGTCGATCTCGTACGCGAAAATCCGTTCATCGGCGCGTGCCTGGAAATCAAGTCTCGTGTTGTATGCCTGGTTGTCCATGGGCGAGAACAGGAAAATCCACGGCGCTTCCTTGTGCAGCAGCTGCTGCGCCTGGCTGTACAGCGCCTTGCGTTTTTCCTGATCGACCGACGAGCGGGCGTCCGTAATCAGTTGATCCAGCTCCGGCGTGTGGAAGTACGTGCCGTACACCCCTTCGCTGTGGAACATCGGCTGCAAAATCGCGTCCGCGTCATACACGGAGTAGCTGCCCCAGTGGCCCAGACGAAACGGCAGGTCGCCGGCGCGCTGCTTCTCCACAAACGAACTGGATTCCGGATAAAATTTGGCCTTGGCCTTGATCCCCACCTTGCTGAGATCGGAAATGACCGCGTCGACAATCTGCTGGCCGATTCCCGGCGTGAAGTAGTGGATCTCCGTTTCAAAGCCATCGGGGTACCCGGCCTCCTGCAGAAGCGCCTTGGCCTTGGCCGGATCGTACGGATACGGTTGAATCCCCGCATCGAAGCCGAAGTGGTTGGGGTTTACCCCCGCCGGTGTGCGCACGGCCTTGCCGCCTAGTACTTTATTGACGATCGTGTCAATGTCGACGGCGTAGTTCATCGCCTGTCTCACGCGGACGTCGTCAAACGGTTTTTTCCGGGTGTCAAACGCCAGGTAGTAGACACGCAGCAGCGGCGTCGAGGTGACGGCAAGCTGCGGGTTGCCTTCCAGTTGTGCCAGCATGTCGGGCGGAACCATGCGGATGATGTCCACGCCCCCGCTCTGCAGCTCGGCGATTTGCGTCGCCACCTCCGGAATGACGCGGAAGGTGACTTTGCCGATTTTCGGCGCTCCCTTAAAGTAGTTGGGGTTTGCCTCCAGCACGATTTTGTCCCCTTTTACCCACTCGACGAACTTGTACGGACCGGTTCCTACCGGTTTTTCCGCGAAGCCCTGGTCTCCCACCTCCTGCAGGTATTTCGGCGGGACGATGCTGAGGTAGAACAACCGGTGCGGCAGCAGGTTGTACGGCTCTTTCGTCTTGATTTCCACCGTATACGGGTCGATTGCGGTGACCGTGGAAATGGCGCTGATATTTCCGCGCTGCGGACTCTTCTGCTGTTCGTTCAGCACCCGCTCCAGCGAAAACTTGACGGCCTCTGCGTCAAGCGGTTCCCCGTTGTGGAACGTTACCCCCTTGCGCAGTTTGAACACCCAGGTCAAATCGTCCTTTCGCTCGTAGCTCTCCGCCAGCCCCGGTTCGATTTTCAGATCGCGGGAGAGGTACAGCAGCGAGTCAAAGATGTGCCAGTTGATGGTGATGGCGTTGGGTTCATTGTGCATGTGCGGATCCATGGTGGGGACGTCGGAATCAAAAGCCACGACCAGTTCCTTCTGCCCCTCCGAAGTAGACGACGAAGAACAGCCGGCCAAGACGAAGACAATCGACATGATGGCAGCCAACAGACCGGGCAGTCTCGCTTGTTTCATTGATATACCTCCTTCACAAAACTCGTATTATTCATAATAAACTGAATATTTAACCCAAAAAGAAAACCAGCACAATCACCTCCCTTTCTGATTCGATCCGCTTATTCCACGAAAACGTCCCAACTGGAGTACAACAGCTCCAATTGTTTCATCCTCTTCTGGGGGCGCGTGTCCGTTTTGACTGTGATGGCGGCAAACAGCAGGTTGAGCAGGTTGATGACGGACGCGTTGGAGTATTGTCCCGATTCGATGTTGATGTCGGTGATAAACACCAGGTCGGATAGGCGCCCGACAGGCGAGAGGAGACGGTCGGTGGCAGCGATGAGCCGGGCCCCCATTCGCTTGCAGGCTTCCGCCACCCGGACGCTTTGCCTGGTATAGCGCGGAAACGAGATGATCAAGACGACGGAGCGTTCGGTTAAGCTGACGATCCTCTCCTCGGTCTCGCCGCTGAACGGAAGCAGCAGTACGTCCGGGCGGATCATGCGCAGCATGAAGGAAAACCAGTGCGCGGCCGCGTACGAAGCGCGGTAGCCGACGACCAGCACCCGATCCGCTTGCAGCAGCCAATCGACGGCTGTCCATACGTCCTGCTCATTGAGCTGGTGAAGGGTTTGGCGCAAGATGGCGATATCCCGCTCGATGACCCTGGCAAACAGGTTTTGCTCCTCTCCCGAGGGAGGGGACGAATCGGCCAGCCGGGCGGTATTCGTTTGCAGCACGTGCTGCTGGATGGCGGCCTGCATCTCGGAAAAACCGCCGAAGCCCAGGGCGTAGGCGAAGCGGATCACGGTGGTTTCGCTGACGTCCGCTTCCCGACCGATCTGTACCGCGGTGCTGAACGCGACCTTCTCAATGTTTTGCAGCAGATACTCCGCCACCTTTTTTTGCCCTGGTGACAGTTGGGCAAAGGACTCCTTGACAAGCTGATCAAACGACATGCGAACGTCTCCCACCCTCTTTTGCAGGATGAAATCCTTCATGTTTTGTCTATGATGCATGAAATCCTTCAGGAAGGTTACTCCTTTTATACCACACAAAATGTCGATAGAAAATAGCTTACATTTTCATTTTTCAGAAAATATTTTTTCTCCATAAAAAAGCCCCCTCCGCCGAAGGGGCTTTATGCACTTGCGGGATTGGGCCGGCGCGCCGCGCCGCGATTGTCCGTTCAACTGGATACGTGCCACAAATTCGCGACTCGGTTGGTTACAGGACGCGGCGGGCCGTAACGAAGCGCTTCTCCCACGACGTGCCGCGGAAATTGGTAAACGTCACGCCCGGTTTGCCGTAGGTATGCAGCAGTTTGTTGTTGCCGGCATAGATCGCCACGTGCGTGATGTAGGTGGACGTCGGTTTGCTGCTGGACGAGCGGAAGAAGACCAGATCGCCCTTTTTCAAGCTGTTCTTGGACACTTTCACCCCTACTTTGGCCTGTGAACGGGACGTGCGCGGCAGGCTGATTCCCAGCGCTTCACGGTAGACGCGCTGAACAAACGACGAGCAGTCAAACGTGCGTGTCGTGCTGCTTTTCGAGCCGAATTTATACGGCGTGCCGAGATATTTGGTACCCACTTGAATGACTTTATCCGCCCGGGATTGGGTCCATTTCGCCTCAGCCACATCGTGATTGCCGGGAAGCGGAGCCACCACCCCGGTGACGCCGAGAGCTGTTCCCATCAAAATGGCGGCAAGCGTTTTGTGAAGTTTCATGCTGTTCCTCCTCCCTTGTTGCGAAATCGTATGGCTGACTTCACGCTCGTCCTCTACTCTACCATCCCGTCACCGGTTGATAATTCTCAAATTCCTACCAATTCCGCCTGTCGTGCCTGGAGGACATTTCCGCTTGACAATGTCGTTCCCATAACGACGGGCGATTCCGCCCCTTTTCTGCATCGGCTTTTCCCATAAACTACCACGAAAATCTGCCAATTTTATCCGGCGTGATCCCGGCTTGTTCCGCCGTCATGCGGTTTTGGTCTGGGGAAACTTCCAACACATTCCGTTTCGCCCTTGAAACGTCTGTATCTTTTTGGCAGTAGCCCGTCTTCTGGATGAACGCTTGCAACCTGGGCCGACTCGTCGTACAGTAAATAGGAGCTTGTCATGGGCAGCGTGCTGAAAACGCACGCGTGTCGGGTAAAGAGGAGGTTCATGTTTTCATGCGACTGCGCAACATCCCAGGCGCCGAGGAGGCCCTGCGCGAATATCCCACGTTTGTGGACAACCCGGTCTCCTATCGCGGCAAATGGAGCGAGCGGTTTGGCAACGACCGTCCCATTCATGTGGAAATCGGCTGCGGCAAAGGGCGGTTCATCAACACGCTGGCCGAAAAGTATCCGGACATCAACTTCATCGCCGTGGAACTGAAGGCGGAGGTGATCCTGCGCGCCGCCCAGCGGACGGAGAAGCGGGCGATCCCCAATCTGGCCTTTGTCCAGTACAATGCGGCGATGCTGACCGACCTGTTTGTGCCGGGCGAAGTGTCCCGCATCTACCTCAACTTCAGCGATCCCTGGCCGAAGAAGCGGCACGCCAAACGGCGCCTCACCCACGCCAACTTCCTGATGGCGTACAAGCAGGTGCTGAAGCCGTACGGGGAGATTCACCTGAAGACGGACAACGAAAAGCTGTTCGAGTTCTCGCTCAACCAGTTCTCGGACCAGCGTTTTCAACTGCGCCACATCACGTTTGACCTGCACAACTCGCCGTTTGCCGCGGACAACGTGATGACCGAGTACGAGGAGCGCTTCTCCTCACGCGGACAGCGCATCTACCGGACGGAAGCCATTTTTTTGCCGGAGTAACACGCCCCGGCATCCGTCAACCAGAAACAAACGAAACAAGCGCGGGGCAGCGATGGCTTTCCCGCGCTTGTTGTTTTGGTTGGTGCTCAGACCGGGCCGATCGACGGCCAGGCCAGCTCGACGCCTTCCCGCACCAGGAGCCGCTGAAAATCGGCCAAATCTTCCGGCGTGTTGCGGACGGCGCGGGGGGAAAGCCCCCGCTCGAGGCAGTAGCCGGCCAGAAAGCCGGCCGCTTCGCCGATATTCCACTCCACGGGGTGGAGCCGGAAGCAGCCGTTGGTAATGTGCGTGACCCCCGCATTCTTGCAGGCCGGCAGCAGGTTCTCCATCCGGAGGGGAATCAGGCTGCCGAGCGGAATCTGGAACGGCAGGGAGGGAATGTACAGGTAGTTCCGGCCGCCCGTGCTGGGATGCAGGTCGATCCGGTAGCAGCCCACGCCGACGGAATCTTCGAACGTCTCCGCCCTGCCGTCTGGGCGGCACGCCGGACTGACGTGCTGTTCGAGCACGGTAAACTCCGCCCGGATCCGCCGGGATTCGCGGATGTAGGGGGACATGGCCAATCCGTCGTCCGTTCCAAGGACGTCCCGGCGCAGGCGCAGTCCGGGATATCCCTGTTTGCCGTCGGGCCTGGGCGCCTCCGTCTGCATCCAGTACAAGAGCGACAGGCTGAGCTGTTTCGCCTGATGCAGATGGTGCGTCCGCTCGTCCTCGCTGACGTCGATGATCGGGCCGAGCCAGTAGTCGTTTTGCGGCCAGTTGACCAGCGTGACGCTGCTCGGGTACAAACCGGCGGCGAAGTTGTCCTTGTCCGCGATCTGCCGGTAGAGAAACAGCGAGAAGCGGTCCGTCCCCGGAAACAGCTCGTATCGGACGGGTTCGTGGGTATCCGGCTTCACGCCTGTCCAGCTCAGCAGCTTGTCCGGCCAGAAATCGGGCTGGTAGTTCCGCCAGAACTCATAGCTGGCCGGTTTGTCGATCGTATGGTCTTCCCCTTCCAGATAGTCCATCGCAAACACGTACGTGAACGACTGCATGTCCATCGGCTGCGGGTCCCCTTCCAGCGCATGGGGTTCTCCCGTTTCGCCGACGGATTCCGCCCCGGTCACGTACTCGACACCGGCCAGCGGAAGCAGGTCGCCGCACTCCGTCGCGTCGAGAAAATAAGGAGCCGCCAGTTCCAAGCGATCCCCCGTCTCCAGATGGATGACGGTCGCGGAGACGATCCGGTCTCCCTCGGTACGGGCCGCCACAAGCCTGTGCCGGACGAGTACGGTCACCCTGCCGCTGTTGACATACGGAGCCAGCATCTGGTGCAGAACGGCCAGCGCCACTTTCGGTTCATGACAGAGGCGGCTGACCGATCCGTTTCCCGGGTCGAGGTACGGGACGGCTCTCGCCGCTTCCGTGAGCGGATAAACATCGCGGTAATAGCGGCGCACGCCGTCGCGAAACGCCCGGTAACTGCGGGTACAGCCGAACTGTTCGATCCAGGGGTGTTCATCCGGCGGAACGGCCTGGCTGGTGAGCTGCCCGCCGATCCAGGGGGTTTCTTCCGTCATGACGACGGTTCTGCCCAGTTTGGCGGCGGCCAAGGCAGCCGCACAGCCGCCGACGCCCCCGCCTATGACGACCAGGTCGGCATGAAATTCCCGTATCATGTGCATGCACTCCTTCCGCTTCGTCCATTTAAAAATCCTTTTTATCCCATTTTTTTCAAGTATTTGTTCTTTTTTATTGTATGAGATGGGCTGCCGGGTGGCAAGCAAACGATCAGGAACATGTCGCCAAACGGCCGTCTGTTCACGAATGGTTCACAATCGGACGCAGACGGGAAGTGTCACGGCTTCTTCTTTTTGCCGGCTGCATGAAGCCATGATAGAATAATCGTGTCGTGTATGCCATTTTTTTCTAAGAAAGGAGAGATTCGCATGCTGAATTTTGGAAGGACTGCTCTTGATGTGGGGCCGTCTTTTTTCATGCTCGTTCCCCTGCTGCTGACGCTCGCCTTTTACGGGTTCATCGTGTACGTTCTCGTCAGTCTGCTCCGCTTCATGAAGCAAAAGACGGAAAGCGACCGGGAACGCAACGCCAAGCTGGGCGAGCTGATCCGCTTGATGCGTGAGACGACTGCCGGGAGCCTGCCGGACAACAAGGAGGAGAACCGATGAAACAAGAGATTTTGTCCTTGTTTCACGAGGCGGGGCTGTCACGCTACGCGGAGCGTTTCGAACCGCTCATCCGCCCTTCTTTCCGAATTTTCACGCATCCGGTGGACGAGGAGGCGCTGTCCCCCGGCTCGTCCAAAATCGGCGGCTGCCCCGACCTGCCGGCGGGAACGCCTTGGCCGTACTGGAAGTCGTATCCGCTGTCGTTCCTGGCGCAGATCAACCTGGCCGAGCTGCCCCCGTTTCCGGAGAACATACTGCCGGAGCGGGGATTGCTCCTCTTCTTTTTCGCCGCGGCGGCGATGTACGACGACAAGGATTTCTACGACAGCATGGAGACAGCCAGGGTCTTGTTTGTACCGGACCCGGACGGTGCCGGCTTGAAGCGGACCGCGCCGCCCGAGGAGCTGGACGATTACGATCCGCCCGCCCGCTTCTCTCCCTGCTCCCTCCGCTATCTTGTGGAGTGGACCGTGCCGCCGGGCGAGTCGTGCGACATCGAGCAGCTTGGCATGAGCTGGAACGAAAACCGGGACGATTTCGACCGGTACTGGGAGGTATTCGGCCAACGCGTTGAGGAGCGGTTTCTTCATCCGGACGACATGAAAAACCGCCTGCTCGGCTGTCCCGACCCGATACAGGGGGACATGCAGCGGGAATGTCAGCTTCTGGCCGATCCCTCCACGGACAGAAACGATCAGGCGGCGCTGCAGCGAGCGACCCGCTGGCGGCTGCTGTTCCAGGTGGATTCGGAAGAGGAAAAGACGGGGATGATGTGGGGAGACGTCGGCCGCCTTTACTTCTGGATCGAGCAGGAGGCGCTGGAGCGGGGCGACTTTTCCCGCGTCGTTTGCATCGAGCAGTGCGGCTGAGCAGGGCCGGAAAACATGCTGGCCCGCCAGCCTGGGGCCGGCTGTCGAACGGTCCTTCCCGCGAAAGCAGGCACCAGCGGCGCATTTGCTTCAGATGTCCCAAAAGGCCCGGGGATTCTCCAGAAAGCGGCGGGTCAGTTGGTAGTGCTCCGTCTCCTCGTAGCGGACCTCCGCCAGCGGCGACTCGTCAAAGCTGAGGATGCGGGCGCCCGGGAATCCCATCAGGATCGGCGAGTGGGTGGCTATGAGAAACTGGGCTCCTTCCTCCACCAACTCCCGCATCAGGTATAAAAACGCGATCTGCCGCATCGGCGAGAGGGTCGCCTCCGCCCGGTCCACGTGGTAGAGGTTGTGACGGCCGCCGCCGGCGGTGTGAAAGCCGCACTGGTAGGCGACCGCCTCCAGCAGCGTCGACTTGCCGGAGCCGTTTTCGCCGACAAAAAAGGTGACGCTGCTGGTCAAGGGGATTTCGTCCACGCCCTGGTACGCAGGCAGGGAAAACGGGTAGCCCGCCTGCGTGGGAAACAGCTCCCTGCGCAAGATGATGGCATGCAGATACATCATGTCTCTCCTCCTCTCTCACGTTTTCCCTCTTCCCGGCCGATACTTCCAGTAAGGAGGGAGTGCGGTGAACAAGGCACAGTTTCTCCAGGAAAAAAGCACGTTTCACATGACCTATCCGGACAAGAACGACCTCGCCTTTTACCGATGGTTCGTCGAACGGCATCCCGACCTGGCCATCGGCTGGTACCATCTCGGCCGCGAACGGGAAATGCGGAACGAAACGGAAGAGGCGCTGGCCGCGTACCGCCGGGCGCTGCACGCCAGGCACGGCCCGTTCTCGGAAGAGGCGGCCGCCGCCTATCAGGACCTGCTGCGCAGGCGCAGGCGGCGGTTGTGGGCCGGCAGAATCCGCCTGCTGCTCGCCTCGCTTTTGTTTTTCCATGCCCAATTTGCCTTCTCGCCGGGGCTCTTGTCGGAGCCGGACCGGGCGGCTCCGACAGGCGCCGCTTCCCTCGATGGAAGGAACGCATCCGTCCTAGAGCGGCCGCACGTGGAAGTGATCGCCGTACCGGCCGGCATGGACGGCAAGCGGCTGCGCGATCACGTGTACGACTATGTGAGAGGGCGCCGTCCTGCGCTCACACAGCCGTACACGGTGCTGGCCGTCCCGGAAGTGACGGGGGCGCCGCTGTTTACGCCGCTGTTGTTTTACCGGCCGGGCGAACTGCGCGGTCTCCTGCGGTATGACCCCGTCAGCCGCACCGTCTTGAGCCAGCAGTGGTTTGACCGTCCCTGCGCCTGCGACCAGAATCCGGCGGTGCGGACGGCCAAGCTCCAGCTCGCGGAGGAACAGCGCACGCTGGAACACCTGCTGATCCTGCGCAGCGCCCTGTACCGCAGCTACCAGCAAAAAGGGAGCCTGCCCCGGCGGCTGAGCGACCTGGCCGGCGCCTATCCCGGCAACGCGCTGCCGGAGATTCCCCCGCCGCCTGCCTGGTACGGATCATCGGACTGGGCGTACCGGCCGGCGGCGTTTCGCCCGGAAGCCGCCTGGGAAAGCATGCGCCAGGTCGTCCCGCTGCGCGGCTATCCGGAGCCGTCGGTGCCGCTGGAGCCGCTGCAGATTCACGTCCACCTGGACTCGCACACGATGACGCTGACCAGCGGGCCACACCTCGTCCGGCGCTATCCGATCGCCATCGGCAAAAACGGCTCGACGCCGAAAGGCTACTTTTCCGTGCTGCAAAAAATCAGCCGTCCCCGCGGCCCCGGCGACATCTACGGAACGCGCGGCCTGATTTTTCAGAGCGACGGCTACGCCATCCACGGCACCAACCATCCCGCCAGCATCGGCCAGTCGGTCTCGCTTGGCTGCATTCGCCTGCACAACCGGGACGTCGAGGAACTGTACACGTTTGCCGCGCCGGGAACGGAAGTGATCATCTCCGCCCATGCCGCTCCCGTTCCCCGGTGGGCCAACCCGGCAGCGCTCGTCCTGCCGGCCGGTCGCGACGAGGAAACGCCCCGCGTCGTCTATCATTGGCTTCATTAACAGGAAGGACGAACAAGCCGCTGTCCGGGTCACATCCGGCATGCGGAGAGCGGCCCTCCTGCAACCGATGGACAGGCAAAGGCGGATCGACGGCAAAAAAGCGCGCTCCCGCTGTGGGAACGCGCTTTTCTTATTCTTCCATATGGCTCAGGGTTTCTTCTTCCTGTTCTTCTTCCGGATTCCACTGATCCAGCACCTTGCCCTGCAGGACTTTGCCTTTGATAAACTCCACCTGCTGGTCGCTGAATTCTTCCGTCCACTCGATCCCCAACTCTTCCGCCAGACGAACGACGGTCAGCAGTTCGGACCACGCCACGTAGCGTTTATACCAGAAGAACTGGGGCTGTTCGTTCATGTACGGATACAAATCGTCAAAATCGGTGTGTTTACAGTCGAGAGCACGTTCAAAATTCACCTTGGCCCGCCGCAACTGCTCTACAAAAAACGCCCGCAAATCCACTTGTGCGAAGTCAGTCATAGACCGTCCCTCCTGTCTCCCGATTTATGTGTATTGTACCACGCGGGAGAGGAAGTGCAAATACTCGAAAATGTGCTAACTGTGCAGCAGATTTCCACTGTTAGTCGTTGCGGCTGTTACCCGTTGCGGCCGTTCCCCGGCGACTGCCGGCCGCCTCCCGCGTCTGCGGGCGGAGGCGGCAGCTCAATGCCGTTCGGGGGCGATTGCTGGCCGTTGGCGGGCTGACCGTTGTTGGGCTGCTGGCCGTTCGGCGGGACGATATCCGGCGGAATCACCGGATTTTCGCCGCCGGGAGACTGACCGTCTGCAGGCTGCCCGGTTCCGTCCTGTCCCTCTGTTCCGGTGGACGGATCCTGGCCGTTTCCTCCCTCGACCGTGCCGTCGTCTCCTTGCGTGCTGCCGTCGTCGTGATGATCCCCTTCCTGCAGCAGTTTTTCCAACTGCTGCATGTTGATTTCGGCGATGTTGGACGGCTCTTGTTCCCTGCCCTCCGCATCGCGGGGAACGACGACGTACTTGTACATGACCGGACTGTCCAGCGTATCCACGTACACGGAATCCTTCACGCCGGCGGCGATCAGCTGGCGATCATCCGGATTGTCCGGAGAAATCCGGTACACGTCGTACGTGTAGTCGTCAGCCCCGCCGGACCAGCTCAATACCACTTTCAGCGAGTTGTTGTCCAGGGTCAGGTCGGCGGTGAGCCGCAGGGAAGCGGCCTCTTCTTTTTTCGGCTCTTCTTCCCGCTTCATGCCTGCCGGCGGTTCAAAATCCCGCACCGGTTCCCCTTTCAAGCCTTTTTTCAGAACGGTGGCGAACATTTTGGCCGTCAGGCTGCTGCCCTCGCGCATCAGGTGCTGGGCGTCTTCGTGGTCAAAGCCCATCCAGACCGCGCCTACGTACTCCGGCGTGTACCCGACGAACCAGGCGTCCTTGTTGACGCTGCTGTCCCCGATGAGGGATTGCGTCGTCCCCGTTTTCCCGGCGACGTGGCGGCCGGAAATCCGCGCGTTGCGCCCCGTCCCTTCTTTGACCGCACGCTCCAGCATGGTGTGTACCTTCCATGCCGTTTCCGGTTTGATCACCTGCTCCTGTTTCGGCTGGTAGACTTTCTCGACGCCGCCCTGCTCGTTCACGATTTTCTCGATCACGTGCGCTTCGGACACCACCCCGCTGTTGGGGAAGGCCGTGTACGCCTGCGCCATTTTCAGCGGCGACGTGCCCTTGTCCAGACCGCCCAGCGCGATCGCCAGGTTGCGGTCTTTCGGGGTCAGTTCGATGCCGAATTTCTTCAGGTACTTCAACGAGGTATCGATGCCGATTTCGTTCAGCAGCCAGACCGCCGGCACGTTCAACGAATCGATCACGGCGCGGGTCATGCTGACGGAATTGCTGTACCTGCCGTTGTAGTTGCGCGGCTCGTAGCCGTTGAAGCTCTGCCGCTTGTTGGAGAGCGACGAATTGGGCTCCCATCTGGAGTCCGAATCGATTGCCGGCGCGTAAACGGCCAGCGGCTTGAACGCCGAACCGGGCTGACGCTGCATGTCGGTCGCCAGGTTGAAGCCTTTTGGCTTGTAATCGCGGCCGCCCATCATCGCGGCGATGCCGCCGGTTTTGGCGTCGACGACGATCATCGACGATTCCACGGCCCGCTGCGGCCCCGATTTCGGGAAGTTGTCCGGGTTCTCGTACGCCTCCACCATGGCGTCCTGCATTTTCGGGTTGAACGTGGTGTAAATCTTCCAGCCGCCGCGGTACAGATCTTCTTCCGTGACGCCGTACTTCGCCTCGGCCTCCCGGATCACGTAGTCGTAAAACGCCCGGTAGCCTTTTTTCAACCCGCCGCCTGCCTTCGCTTCTTCCGTCTCCTCCGGCAGCGGTTTGGCCTGCGCCGCCACCTTTTGCTCCTGGGTGATGAAGCCCTGCTCGCTCATCAGGCGCAGCACGGTGTCGCGGCGCAATTTCGCCTTTTCCGGATTGTTAAACGGCGAGTAGGTGGACGGCGCTTTCGGAATGGCCGCCAGCATGGCCGCCTCGTCCAGTTCGAGCTGGGATACATCTTTGCCGAAATAGCGCTCGGCGGCGTCGCCAACGCCGTAGGCGCCTTCCCCGAAGTAAATCTGGTTCAGGTACATCTCCAGAATCTGGTCCTTGGAATACCGGCGCTCCAGGGCCATGGCGATGCAGACTTCCTTCGTCTTGCGCCAAAACGTCTGTTCCAGGGAGAGGAATACTCGTCGTGCGAGCTGCTGCGTGATCGTACTGCCCCCTTCGGCGAGCGATCCCTTGCGGATGTCGTTGATGATCGCGCCGCCGATCCGAAACATGTCCACGCCTTTGTGCTCGAAGAAGCGCCGGTCTTCCGTAGCGATAAAGGCGTTGATCAAATGATCCGGCATCTCGGTGAGCGGTACGTACTTGGTGTTCTTTTCACGGAGCAGCTTCGTGATTTCGGTACCGTCTTTGTCATAGATCACCGTAGGCTCGGATTTCAGAGCCTCCAGTTTCTGTATCTGCGTATCAATCATTTTTTCACCGGCGTACAGCAATGCAAAGTATCCGCCGATGACGCTCAAGATCAGAAAGACCGTAAAGGATACGGCAAACATCAGCAATTTCTTCTTTTTCTTCTTCCCTTGTTGCTTGGCCTTTGTTGCCATGAATGACCTCCTGGTTGCTTTCTCTCTCCCACACCATATAGACGGATCCTTTTCAAAAAAGTTTCTGTCCGCCCCCCAGTCTATGATTCCATATCTGCGCCCGTTTGTCACTGGAAAAAGCCTGTCTCCCCAAGGGAGAGCAGGCTTTTGCACGCAAAAAGGATATTTACTTGAGCAGCTTTTCCGCTTCCGCCACCACGTTGTCCACGGTGAAGCCGTACTCTTTCATGATTCGTTCGCCCGGAGCGGAAGCGCCGAACTGGTTGATGCCCAGCACCTTGCCGCCGTCGCCGACGTAGCGCTCCCAGCCCAGCGGAGAGGCCATTTCCACGGCCAGACGGGCTTTCACCGCCGGCGGGATTACGGCGTCGCGGTACTCCTGCGGCTGGCGTTCAAACAGCTCCCAGCTCGGCATGGAGACGACGCGCGCCTGGATGCCTTTCGCGGCCAGCGCTTCGCGAGCCTGCATGCAGAGGGAGACTTCGGAGCCGGTGGCGATCAGGACGAGCTGCGGGTTGCCGTCCGGCGCGTCGGCCAGCACGTACGCCCCTCTGCTTACCCCTTCGGCCGCCTTCTCGATCGTTTCTGTAAGCACCGGCAGGTTTTGACGCGTCAGCACCAGGGCGACTGGCTCGTCCGTGCGGGAGACGGCGTACTTCCACGCTTCGTTGGTCTCCACGGCGTCGGCCGGACGCAGCACGGTCAGGCCCGGCATCGCCCGCAGCGAAGCGAGCTGTTCGATCGGCTCGTGCGTCGGACCGTCTTCGCCGACGGCAATCGAGTCGTGGGTGAAGACGTAGATCACCGGCTGCTTCATCAGCGCGGACAGGCGGATGGCCGGACGCAGGTAATCGGAAAAGACGAAGAACGTGCCGCCGTATACCTTCAGCCCGCCGTGCAGCGCCATCCCGTTGAGGGCGGCCCCCATCGCAAACTCGCGCACACCGAACCAGATGTTGCGTCCGTCGTAGCTGCCCGGCAGGAAGTTCCCCGCCTCTTTGATCACGGTGTTGTTGGAGTGAGCCAGGTCAGCGGAACCGCCGAACAGGAACGGAACCGTTTTGGCCAGCGCGTTGATCGCATGGCCGGACGCGGCGCGGGTGGCCAGCTTGGTTCCGGCTTCGTAGGTCGGCAGTTGGCTGTCCCAGCCGGCCGGCAGGTGACCGTCCGCCGCTGTCTGGAACTGACGGGCCAGCTCCGGATACGCCTTGGCGTATTCGGCAAAGCGTTCGCGCCATGCCGCTTCCGCCTGTTCGCCCGCTTCCGCCCGTTTGGCGTAGTAGTCGGCCACTTCCTGCGGGACGTGGAATTCGGCGTCATGCGGCCACTGGTAGTGGGCCTTGGTCAGCTTCACTTCTTCCTTGCCCAGCGGCGCGCCGTGGGCCGCGTTGGAGCCCCCTTTGTTCGGGCTGCCGTAACCGATCACCGTCTTTACCTCGATCAGGGTCGGGCGATCCAGATCCTGCTTCGCTTCGGCAATCGCCGCCTCGATCGCCGCCAGATCGTTGCCGTCCTCGACGCGCAGGTACTGCCAGCCGTACGCCTGGTAGCGCTGCGCCACATTTTCCGAGAAGGAACGGGACAGCTCGCCGTCAAGCGAAATGTCGTTGGAATCGTACAGCACGATCAGCTTGCCCAGCTTCAGGTGGCCGGCCAGCGAAGAGGCCTCGCCGGAGACGCCCTCCATCAGGTCGCCGTCGCCGCAAATGACGTAGGTGTAGTGGTTGACGATGTCAAAGCCGTCGCGGTTGTAGACAGCCGCCATGTGCTTCTCCGCCATCGCCATCCCGACGGCCATGGCAATCCCCTGACCCAGCGGACCGGTCGTGGCGTCCACGCCGGGAGTGTGGCCGTACTCCGGATGGCCCGGGGTCTTGCTGCCCCATTGGCGGAAGTTATGTATGTCTTCCAACGAAACATCGTATTTCATCAGGTGCAGCATGGCGTATAATAGCATTGAACCATGTCCCGCAGACAGCACGAAGCGGTCCCGGTCGATCCATTGCGGATTGCGCGGGTTTACCTTCATGAAACGGCTCCACAAAACATGCGCCATCGGTGCCGCTCCCATCGGCATGCCCGGATGGCCGGAGTTGGCTTTTTCGATAGCGTCAATGGCCAGCGTGCGGATCGTGTTGATCGCCAGTTGATCGACAGACGTGTGCTGAGTCATCAAGCAAATCCTCCCTGCGTTTTTTTACGGGTAAACGACGAACCAATTATAGCACAGTTCGGCAGTACAATCATGTCCGCGGAGGAAAAAGGAGGTGGTCCGGTTCATGTCGCCCCTGTATCTGATCATCGGCATTGTGTTGGGACTGGCCGGTTTCGGCATGCTGTTTTACGCCATGGCCATCTCTCCGCTGCAGCGAAAACGGGATCAGGAACTGCGGAAAAAAAGCGCGGAGCACCACCGGGTTGCGGAAGAGGCGCCGCGGGAGTGACAGCGGTTTCGTCAACAGCTCGGCCGGATCCTGCAGCAAGCGATCCGGCCGCTTGCTGTTCGTTGACAGACGGGAAAACTTGGCGGAATAATAAGAATGTTTGCAACCATGTCGTATAAACGTTGGAGGTTTGCATGAGCACAGAACGGTTCACCATGCCCGCCGCCGTCCACCTGTTTCTCCGGCGGGGAAACGAGCTGCTGCTGCTGCGCCGCTTCAATACGGGCTACGAAGACGGCAGCTACAGCGTCCCGGCCGGCCATCTGGACGGCGGAGAAGAAGTGAAGGCAGCGGCCATTCGGGAAGCGAAAGAGGAATGCGGCATCGACATCGACCCGGCCGATCTGGAAGTGGTCGGCGTGATGCACCGAAAATCGACGGACGAGCGGATCGACTTCTTTCTCACCGCCCGCACGTGGACAGGTGAGATCGTCAACGCCGAACCGGAGAAATGCGACGAGCTGCGCTGGTGCGACGTGGACGACCTGCCCGCCAACGTGATCCCGTACGTCCGTCAGGCGATTCACAACTACCGCTCGGGCAAGTGGTTCGACAGCTTCGGATGGGACAAGCGCGGCTGAGAGGGCGCTCCTGTCCGGGCCTTGCCCGTCATGAACGGGGGGCCGGCAGCCAGATGTGAAACGACAGAACGCCGTCGCGGTAGTCCGCCTGGATGCGGCCGCCGTGCAGTTCGACGATGCTCTTGACGATCGCCAGCCCCAGCCCGGAACCGCCTGTTTTGCGCGAGCGGGACTGCTCCACCCGGTAAAAGCGTTCAAACAGTCGGTTCAGCGCCTCCGGGGCCATCTCGTCCGCCCTGTTGGCCACCGACAAGCGGATGCCGCCTGCCTCGCGGGCGAGCGTCACGTCGATGCTGCCCGGTTTTTTGCCGTACTTGATCGCGTTGCTCAACAGGTTCTCCAGCACGCGCACGAACTTTTCCGGGTCCACGCTGACGTACAGCCGTTCGTCGGGCAGCGATTTGCAAAAGCTGAGCTGCTGTTCCTCCGCCAGCGGCACGTACTCCTCCACCAACTGCTCCACCAGTTCGTTCATGCTGATGGTCTGCCGGTAGAGCTGGACCCCTTGGCTGCTGAGCGTGGTGTATTCGAACAAATCCTCCACCAGCCGCTTCAGATGTTCCGCCTTCTCATAGGCGATCCGCGTGTACTCCTGCTGATCCGGCCCTCCTGCAGGGTGGTCTTTCAGCAGCCGCAGGTAGCCGAGCACCGAGGTGAGCGGCGTGCGCAAATCGTGCGAGACGTTGGTGATCAGTTCGTTTTTGGTCTTCTCCGCCTGCCGCTCCCGTTCGATGTTCGCCTGCAGTTCCTCCGCCATCCGGTTGATGTTGCGAGCAAGCGAGCCCAGTTCGTCTTCGCCCCGCACCTCGACGCGGTGATCCAGCTTGCCCTGCGAGATGACGAGCAGGCTGTCGGCCAATTCCTCGATATAGCCTGTTTTCCGCTTGGTAAACCGGTAAAACAGATAAAATAAGACGATCAAAAACACGGGCAGAGCAATCATGTTGACGCCGGTGCTCTCATAGCGGATGCTCGCCTCCGGCATGCCGCGGGCGATCAGGTAGCCTTTCTGTCCGGCCAGCTCCACCGGGTAAAAGGCGACAAACTCTTGGGGACGGTACCGGTCGCGATCAAGGCGCAGCTCCATCGCCCTGCTGATGACGCTGTACAAATCGACCTGGCTCTCCGTCGCCTTGGCGGACTTGAGCACCACCTTGCCGTCCAGGTTGACCAAAAGCATCCGCAGCCCGACATCCTGCTCGAAGTTGTTCATCATCTGCTGCAGAGCCGCTTTGTCCGTTACCTTCTGCTCCCGGATTATGGAGGCCAGCCGCCTTGTATCCCAGTCCATCCGCTCCATGCTTTGGCTGTAGTCGACGTACGGCCGCAAATACAGCTTCTCGGTCATCTCGTGGGCGAGGCTCGCCGCCAGGAGGGCAGCCAGCAGGCAAAAAACGAAGGTGGTGATCAACTGCAGGCGCAGACTCCGCCGAAAGTGTTCCACGGCGCGCCGAACGACTGTCATCGTCCAGCGGTACAGGCGGCGAGTCACGTAAAACGGCGACAGCCATCTAAACAACGCTCTCAATTTTATACCCCACTCCCCACACGGTCTTGATGTATCGCGGCTTGCGCGTGTCTTCCTCAATCTTTTCGCGAATTTTCCGGATGTGAACCATCACCGTGTTGTCCGACTGGCAAAACGGCTCCTTCCACACCCGCTCGTAGATCTGTTCCGTGCTGAATACGACGCCCCGATTGCGGGCCAAGAGCTCCAGAATGGCAAATTCGGTCGGCGTCAGCTTCACGTCCCGGCCGTTCACTTTCACCTCGCGCGTCGCCGTGTTGATCGTCAAATCGCCGATCTCGATCTCGTCTTCCCGGGCCGTGTATCCCTGATTGAGCCGCAGGTATCGCCGCAGCTGCGACTTGACGCGGGCCACCAGCTCCAACGGGTTGAACGGCTTGGTCATGTAGTCGTCCGCTCCGGTGCTGAGACCGTAGATCTTGTCCATGTCCTGCGATTTGGCGGAAAGCATGATGATCGGCATGTGCTGTTCTTCGCGGATTTTCAGACAGGCCTGAATGCCGTCCAGCCGCGGCATCATGATGTCCAGGACGAGCAGGTGCACCTCGTTTTGCTTCAGGACCTCCAGCGCTTCCAAGCCGTCGGCCGCCTTCAGCACGCGGTACCCCTCATTTTGCAGGTAAATGGCGATCAGGTTGCGGATCTCCTCGTCGTCATCCACGACCAGTACAGTGATTTCCTCCACTCTCATTTCCTCCCGTGGTTGCTTCTGTTTCGACGGACACGGCCCAGCGCCGCTGCCTGATCAGCCAGTACGCCGCACCGATGCACAAGAGCGCGGCCAAGGTAATCCGGCCGTACGTCTGCACGCCTTGGGCGATCGCGTCCAGGTGGCGGCCAAACAGGCGGCCGGCCCAAAAATAGTTGAAGGTCCAGACGAATCCGGTGGGCAGGGTGTACATCGCGTAGCGGCGCAGCGGCATGCGCTGGATGCCCACCAGATACGGCACCAGATGGCGCACGACCGGAAAGAAGTAGCTGAGGCAGAGCGCCCAACTGCCGTACCGCTCCATCAGCCGCTCCGCTTTGGCCAGATAGCGCCGGCCATTGCACTTGCGGACGACCCACTGCAGAATCGGCGCACCTACGCGATACCCCAGCACGTACCCGAGCGACAATCCGGAGACGACGCCCAGATAGACGGCTGCAAACGCCGGCAGCGGTTCCAGCCACCCTTGGGCGGTCAGGGCCCCAGCCGACATGACGATCATTTCGTCGGGAATCGGCATGCCGACAATGCCCAGCCACAAGGAGAAAAACAGCGCGAGATACCCGTATTGTTCCACCATCTGCGTCAGGAAGTCAGCCGGCATCGTGATTCCCCCGCTTCCTGCAGACGTAGACGAACGCAAACGGAACATTGAGCGGCACAAAGCGGATCTCCACGCGGCCAAACCGCGCCGCCAACTGCTTTCTCATCTGCAGCGAGTATTGGAAACAGACGAACACGCCCCCGGGCTTCAGCGCCGCTTCCACCTGGTCCATGATGGCGTCCCGCAGGTCCTGCGGAAAATTGGCAAACGGCAGCCCGCACACCACCGCGTCCAACTGTCTGATGCCGCATCTCTCCATGATCCGGGTCAGCTCCCGCGCATCCCCGCCGACATGCAGCTCCGGATAGCGCGCGGCCAACTGACAGCGCATCCCGTCGTCCTTCTCCAGAATCAGCGCCGTGCAGCCGGGTTGTTTCCGCTCGCGGATCATCCGGGTAAACACGCCCGTCCCCGCCCCCAACTCCGCCACCGCCGTCGCTGTCGTCCAGTCGATCGGCGCCAGCATCCGCCGGGCAAGCTGGCGGGAGCTGGGCATGATGCTGCCGACCGTCCGGGGCGAGCGCAAAAACTTGCCGGCAAACAGCAGCCCGTCCGCAATCGGCCCCCGGCCCGGCGTCGGCATGCCTATTCGTTCAGACGTGCCTTTCATCATTCCTGTCACTCCCTCTCTTTGTTGTCCCTATCCTATCGCGGAAACCTTAGCAAAAAGAGAGGGAAACGCTTAAGAATTTCTGAAGATTGCCGGGGGGATCGGACAGAGAGGCCCTTCCTTCAAGCGTGTGCCCTTTTCCATAAGAAAAAAACAGTCTGCACGAGACTGTTTTCTGAAGGATTCCCCTATGCCTTGCGCCGCTTGCGCAGGGCGGCCAGCGCCTGCACCATCTCTTCCTTGTCGATTACGCCGAGCTGGTACAGTTCACGGATTTCGTCTTCGATCAAAAGGAGGTCGCCCTCCGGATCGCCCGTGTAGATAAACAGACCGTATCGCTGCAAAAACGCGCTCAGGTCAAAGTCGCCCGGCTGTTCCTTCAACGCACTCCCTCCAAATCGGCCGCCATGCGGGAAAGCACGGCATCGTAGTCAAACTCGACGGCAAACCCGGTGATGACGACAATGTTCGCGTGCGGGTACGCTTCCTGCCAGGCGGCCTCCTCATCCGGTTTCAGCCCGACGATGTACAGCGGATCGCGGGACAATTGCTCGTCCTTCGCCAGCAGCCGTAAAAACTGATGGCACTTTTCCTGTTCGGCAGCGGCGTTGAGGACGATGACGCAGCGCTCCACTTCGCCCGTCCGGCGCAGCTCCTGTATCATCTGAAACGTTTTGGCCGTAGGCACGAGCGCGTTCAGCTCGGGAAAGCGGTCTAGCAGCTCGTCAAGCCAGTCGTCTTCTTCCCAGGCCAGGTAGTAGATCATTGCAGTAGACATGATTGACAACCCCTCATGTGCGGATACATCGCGGATTTCAAAACGATGTGTGACTTCCTGTTATTATACCACGCCAGCGGGGCGGCGTCCCGGTGAATCGCTTGACTTCGACAAAACCATCCCGTAAGGTGGAAACAGCATGACAAACTGTGTGGAAAGAGGTATGGTTCGCGTGAAAAAGAAGTACCTTGCCCTCCTGTTCCTGGTCGCCTTCCTCACCATGTTGGGCTTTGGCATCATCATACCGATTCTCCCGTATTTCGCCGAAAACGTCGGCGCCTCTTCGCTGCAGATCGGCATTCTGTTTGCCAGCTACAACATCATGCAGCTCTTGTTCGCCCCCATTTGGGGCATGCTGTCCGACCGGATCGGGCGAAAACCGCTGATCGCCTTTGGCTTGTTCGGATTTTCCGTCACCTTTATCCTGTTTGGCCTGGCCGAGAGCTATGCCGCGATGCTGGCTTACCGCATCATCGGCGGGATTGTCTCCGCCGCCGCGATGCCGACGGTCACGGCGATGGTGGCCGACCTGTTTCCGCCCGAAGAACGGGCGAAGGGAATGGGCGTAATCGGCGCCGGAGTCGGCCTCAGCTTCGTGTTTGGTCCCGTCCTCGGCGGCCTGTTGAGCGGGTGGGGCTTTGCCGTTCCGTTTTTCGTCTCGGGCGGCGTGGCGCTGTTGACGTTTCTGATCATTCTGTTTGCGCTGCCGGAAAGCCTGCCGCGAGAGAAGCGGACGGGCAGTTCCCGGGACAAGCGGGGCAATCCGCTGGCCGCCCTGTTTGGACCGCTCTCGCTCCTGTACGGCATCATGTTCATCGTCTCGTTTGCCTTTTCCGGCCTAGAGACGACATTTGCCCTCTACATAAACGATTTGTACGGGTACTCATCGAAAGACCTCGGCTACATGTTTCTCGTCATGGGGATCATCTCCGCCTTCGTCCAAGGGGGACTGATCGGCAAAATGGTGAAGCGGATGGGCGAACCGCTCGTCCTGACCATCGGCCTGATCCTGTACGGCATCGGTTTCTTTGCCATCCCGCTGGCCGCCAATTTTTGGGTACTGGCGCTTACGCTCTCCCTGTTCGGAGCGGGGCAGGGCATGATTCGCGCTACCGGAACGGCAATGATCACGCAGCGGACCACCCAGGGCCAGGGTGTCACCAGTGGAACGATCAGCTCCATCGACAGTCTGGGGCGCATCCTCGGTCCGCTGGCCGGCGGCGCCGTCTACGAATGGTACCAAAGCGGTCCGTTTCTCCTCGGCGGCATCTTGATGGTCGTCATGCTGATCTTGTTCCGCGTCCGCTACCGCAGGCTGCCGGAGCCCAGCGCCCAAGCGTAAGCCCAAACGTAAGATGACCTCCATCCTTTCGCAATCGAACATCCTGCGCAAAAACGGGGAAGGCCCGGGCTTGACCGGGGCTTCCCCGCTCCATGACAAAAGGGAGTGCATCGATACGGGAATCGTAATCGACACACTCCCTTTCGTTTCAGGAAGAAAGCTACACTTTAAACCTGTTTACCGTTTCCATCAAGCCCGTGGCGATTTCACTTAATTGTTGAGCGGTGGACGCCACTTCTTCCGACGATGCGGTCAGTTCTTCGGAAGAGGCTGCCACTTCTTCCGTGGTCGCCGAGTTTTCCTCTGTAACGGCGCTTACCTGCTCCACCCGTTCCATCACGATATCCTTGGACTTCACGATCTCGTCCATGGCCATGTACGTCTTCTTCATCAGAGGGGCGATGTTTTCGACGGAAGCCAGGATATCCGCAAAGGATTTTACCGTGTTTTCCACCGATGTCACCTGCTCCATGACGGAGGCTTCCACGTTCTGGGACGTTTTGATCACTTCATCCGTATCGTTGTGGATCGATTCGACCAACTGGAGAATGGTATTGGTATGCTGCCTGGACTCTTCCGCCAGTTTTCTGACTTCTTCCGCCACCACCGCAAACCCTCTGCCTGCTTCTCCCGCTCTTGCCGCTTCAATGGCCGCATTCAACGCCAGCAGGTTGGTCTGGTCCGATATGCCGGAAATGATATCGGTAATGCCGCTGATCTCCTTGACCGAGTCGGTCAGAATCCCCACTTTCTTGACAACGACTCCAATGGCTTGTTTGATCTCCTCCATGGAGGTGACCAGCTTATCCATTTCTTCTTTTCCGATATGGGCTTTGTTCTCTGCCGTTTCGGTTTCGTCCTTGACGTTTTGCAGTTCCTGATACACATGTTCGATGTTGCTGGTCAACTGCGACAGAGCCCCGACAATCTCGGACAAATCCTGGGCCTGAGTGGCCGCTCCCGCTGCTACGTGCTGCATGGTCGCAGCAAGCTCCTGATAGGATGCCGACATTTCCTCCGAAACAGCCGCCAGGTTTCGGGAATGATCCGTCACTTCATGCGAATTGCTCTTTACCTCTGTCAATGCTTTTTTCATGTTGTCGATGACCACTGACAACGACCTGTTCATCTGGGCAAATTCGTTTTTGCCTTCCGCTTCCAGCGAAACGGTGAAGTCATATGCCGAGAGCCTTGCCAGGACGCTGTTGATCTGAGCCATGGAGCCTTTCATCAGTGTTGTCAGGAGCAGCGTCAGGCCACCAACGATCACGGCGATTCCGACAGCAAATCCAATAAACCGGTTTTTCGCCTGCTGGTATTCCCCGTCGGCTTGATTCACCACTTGTTTCGCCTCATCCGCCTGCAAGGTCACCAGTTTGTTGATATTGGTTTGAACAGCGTCAGCATACTGGGTGAGTTGGGCTCTCTCTTCTTCCGTCGTTGCCACGTTGGACTTCAATCTGCCGATATACGAGTCCACTGCTTCCAGATAACGGGTATAATTCCTGTCGATTTCGTCAATAATGGCCCTCTGTTCCTCGCTCATCTCATGATTCCGAACGTGTTCGAGGATGCTGCCTGCGCTGGACTTTTGGGTTTCGATCGACTGTACCACATTTTGATCATAGCGACTGGCAAACAACAGTTTTGCGGATTCAAGCCTGATGCTGTAAAAGTCCGTTTCAAACTGCTTCAGTGCAAGGGATTTGAGCATGTTTTTCTCGTACAGATCGTCCATGTCCTGGCTGAACGCTGCCATGTTGTTCAAGGCGGTGAAGGAAAGATATCCGACGGAAACCAATGTGACGACAAATAATGTAAGCAATAATGTGGTGATTTTCACATTTTTGGCTACGTTCTTGTGTTTTACAACGATTGCATGATGATCTTGCTCATTGTCAACTGCATGTCTTGCTGCCACTTTTGAGACCTCCAGATTTCATGATTACGGTTGCCACTCATCCTTGCCTCTCGTCAATCCCTGCCAAATTCGGGCCTCACCCCCTTTTTCTGCCAAAAAACAAAAAAGCCTTCCTGCTAAAAGGGCAAGAAGGCTTAAAAAAACAGATTGGCAACCGGCTGCCATAGTAAACGAAGTTACCTTAGGCCCTTAGCTTTGCGTCCCTACTTTTCAATAGGTTTGCCTTTTTCCAAAATATATCAATTGTCGATATAATGGTAACTTATACCGTTGCGCCCCGTCAAGGGGGACACCTTTTCTCCTGCCTGCTCTCCCGGCTAGCTCTCCTGCCGCTCCATCCACTCGCGGTACAGGGCGTCGATCTCCTCCGTCAACCGCTCCAGCTCCTGCTGCCAGCCGATCAGTTTCCGGTAGTCCGTCTCGCCGCCGGACAGCAGGGCCATCATCTCATCCCGCCGGGCTTCCCGCTCGGCGATTGCCCGCTCCAGTTCCGCCAGCTTGTACGGGTTGGACCGCTTGCGGGAGCTGGCCGCATCCGGACCGGAACCGGCCGGTTTCATCGTGTGCGGCATTGTTTCGGCATGCGGCCGCTTTTCACTTTGCAGCGGCTCCCCCGCTTTCCGCGTGTTCTCCGCCGTCCGGCTGCCAGCCCCGCTGTGCCGCTGTCTTCGTTTTTCCCGCGCCTCTTCAAAGGTTCCCTCGTCGTGGACCAGCCGGCCGTTTTCCACCCAGTAGACGCCGTCCACCATCTTTTGCAAAAAGTACCGGTCGTGGGAGACGATGAGCAGCGATCCCTGAAAGCCGGCCAGCGCCTCCTCCAGCGTTTCGCGCGCCTCAATGTCCAGGTGGTTGGTCGGCTCGTCCAGCACCAGCAGGTTGACGTCCTGGTGCATCAACTGCGCCAGCCGCAGGCGCATCCGCTCCCCGCCGCTCAACTGGCCGATCCGCTTGAACACCTGTTCGCCGTAAAACAAAAACTTGGCCAGCCGGTGACGCGCTTCCGCCTCGGAGACGGCCGCCGTCTCCCGAAACACGTCGATCACCCGCCGCTCCTGGTCCCCCTCCAGCGCCCGCTGGGAGAGATAGCCGAGCTTGACACTGCTTCCGATCCGCACCGTTCCCGCGTCGGGCGGAAGCTCACCCACCATCATCTTAATCCACGTCGACTTGCCGCAGCCGTTAGGGCCGAGGAGCGCTTTTCGCTCGCCGTAGCGCAGCAGAAGGGAGGCGCCGTCAAACAGCCGCTTCTCCCCGAACGACTTGCTCACGCCCTCCGCGACCAGCACCTCTTCGCCGCTCCGCTCCGCCTTGTGAAACGCCAGGCCCATCCGCTCCGCTTCCAGACGGGGCCGTTCGATCCGCTCCAGCCGGTCCAGCGCCTTTTCCATGCTTTTCGCCCGGCGGTGAAACGCCTCGTTGGGCGGATTGGAGCGGTTGCCCCACTCCTTCAGCCGTTTGATCGCTTCCTGCATCTTTTTGATCTTTTTCTGCTGCTCCTGGTACTCGGCAAACTGGCGCAGCAGCCGCTCCTCCCGCTCTTTGACGAAGGTGCTGTAGTTGCCGGTGTAGTGTTCCGCCACGCCTCCGTCGAGGTGGTAGATGGAACTGACCACCGCGTCCAGAAAGCAGCGGTCGTGCGAGATCATCAGCACCGTTCCCGGATAGTCGCGCAAAAACCCCTCCAGCCACTCCATCGCCTCCAGGTCGAGATGGTTGGTCGGCTCATCCAGGAGAAGAACGTCGCTCTGCTGGCAGAGCAGTTTGGCCAGCCCCGTCTTGGTCTGCTCCCCTCCGCTCAACCGCGCAAAGGGCGTGGACAGAAATCCCTCGGAGAGACCCAGGCCGTCCGTCACCTGTGCCATGCGGGCTTCCCACTGATAGCCGTCCAGCAGCTCAAACTCGGACTGCAGCGTCTGGTAGCGCCCGATCAGCCGCTCCAGCTCTCGGTCCGCTTCACCGACGCGGCTCATCTCCCGCTCCAGTAAACGCATCTCTTCCTGTATCGCCAGGACGTCGCCAAAGGCGCTGGCGATCACGTCCCGCGCCGTCCATTCCGGCGGGTAATGCGGCGTCTGCGGCAGGTAGGCCCAGCGGATGCCCTTCGCCCGGAACACCTCTCCCGCGTCGGGCTGCTCCAGGCCGGCCAGCAGCTTGAACAGCGTGGTTTTGCCCGCGCCGTTCGGTCCGACGATGCCGACCCGCTCGCCCGCCTTGATCTCCAGCGTGACATCCCGCAGAACGGGGTCCGCTCCGTACGACTTTTGCACGTGTTGGGTCGCGATGATGATCATGGAAAAACGCCTCCTTGGGGTTGTGCCACCGCCCTGCCCGACAGACAGGTCCGGCCAAGCGGGCCCGCTCCCGCCCAGGAAACGTTGGAAACGCCTCCTGCTCCGGGCAGCACACTCGCCGGCGGCCTTTTTTGGACGCAAAAAAGCCGCAGGCCTACACCTGCGGCATCGTCGCGCAATCGGACAGTCGATGGGTTATCGATGCATGGTACTCCTTGGTTGATTCCGCACAATTGTATGACCAAAAAAGGGCAGACTACCCCCTTGGCGGATTCCCTCATGCGTCATGCTGGTAACTTCTACCACAAACCACGCTTGAACGGCCCCAAACACGTACCTGCACCTCCTTCCCCAGGATGATCGTACCAAACTTTTCTATCTATTTACTCTACAGCATCCGGGTGGGAAAGGCAACAAAAAGCCAGGCCCTCATCGGCCCGGCTGGCTGTTCATCTGCTGTTGAAACAGCGGCTGTTTCGTATCGGCATCGTAAAACTGGACGGTTGTGTTCGGCGGCAGTTTCGCCCGGGCGATCAGATACGGGTAGGTGATCACCTGGGCGTAGATCCTGCCCGGGTCCGGCTTGGTCTGCTTGACGTACACCTTGAGCTGTTCCAGGCTCCACTCCGTACCGGTCACCTTCAATCCGTAACCGGGATTGGGCGCCTGGCCGAGGGCGATCACGTACAGGCTGCCCAGCTTGTGTACGCCCCGCTGCTCCTTCACCTTCTGGACAAACGCTTTTTCCTCTGCGCTCAAAAGCGCGTTCTCGAGCACCTTGAACGCATCATCGTCTCCTTTCGGCTTCACGATATCCACCTCCTTCGTGCTTGGGTTCCAACGGATCGAAAGCCCTGCCTGTTCGATCACCCAGCGGAGCGGCAGATAGACGGTGCCGTTGTACTGCCGGGCTCCGTGCTCGATCGTGGTCCACTTCCCGTCGACGGCCGCTTCGTCGGTGTGCAGTTTGAAAGCAAGTGTCCTGTTCGACGGCAGCGTCAGCACCCCTGTATCGCCCTCCACCTGCCAGGCGGCTTGCAGAATCCCGCTCACATCCTCCGCGGCCGTGTAGGTCCGCTGGTTCACGGTAATGGCCTCGTGCTTCCACTGCGCGGCGTGCCCGTTCACCGTGATCTTGGCGTTCACGGCAGCCCCGGCCGGAATGGCGAGGAGCAGTTGCAGCCCGACGGCGCAGGCCACAGCCTTCTTCCATTTCATGCGCAATTCCTCCAATCTGTTACATCCTGTATTGCTGTTCACCTTGTATGACTGCATGGAGATGGGTAATGTTTCATGATAAGCCAAAACCGATCCGACCGCGGTCAGCGGATCAACAAACTGCCCACCATCAGCACGGCGGGAATCGTCAAGAGCGCGAGCAGCGTGGAAAAGACCGTCGTCATTGCGCCCATCTCCTCATCGGCCGCGTACCGGGCGAACAGGATGGACGCCATCGCCACCGTCGGCATGGCCACCTGAACGACCGCGACGCGGGTAATCTCCGCGTCCACATGCAGCACGGACAACAGCAGCGCCGCCGAGAGCGGAAACACAAACAGCTTGAACGTGATCGGCACGCCCAACAGCGGTAGGGACACCTGCGGCTTGCTGCGCAAGAGGAGCGGCAGCAGCATGCCGATGTACAGCATCGCCAGCGGCGAAGCCAGCCGGGCCAGCGCGGCGGCCAACTGCTTCACCGGTTCCGGCGGCGTCAGGCCGGACATCGCGAAGCCGAGACCGGCGACGATGGCGATCATCGGAATGTTGACCATCGCTTTCAGTCCCTTCAGCGAGAAGGCCCCTTTCTCCTGCAGCATCATCACCGCCACGGTCCACATGACAAAATCAAGCCCGGCGTCAAAGACGGCGGCGAGCACCGCCCCTTTCGGCCCGAACAGGGCGGCGCACAGCGGAAGGCCGATAAATCCAGTATTGCCCAAGCCGGAGAGAATAGCCAGTTCGCGCCGCTTTTTGGCAGACAGCGGCAGCGTCCGCGCCCCCAGCCAGCCGATCAGAATGCCGAGACAATTCAATAGTACGGAAACAGCGAATATTGCAAAAATTTGCAGCATGAGGCGGTCGTCAATCGGCGTTTGAAATACCCCGTCCAAAATGATGCAGGGCATCGCCACATTGACGATGATCGTGATCAGGATCTGGCGGGAATCGGCCGCGAGCGGCTGTCGGCAGCCGATCACCGCACCGATGCCGATGATCGCCGCCATCACCAGGATCGATTGGATGAGCGTGTTCATTTCCATCTTCGACGACCTCCGGTGCCTCTTCCCGGTTCTACATCTCCACCGGCTGCCAGGAGAGGCCGTTCGGTTCCCCTTTTTCGCAGGTGCGCAAAATGTCGCCGCAGACGGGAATCGCCTGTTCCAGCGGTACGCACCAGGCGGCGGGAAAAGCCACCTCGCTGCCCTCGATCGTCAGTGTCGTCATGACGGCCGGCGGCTTGTCCTGCGCCAGCACGTAATGGCGCTCGACCGGCTCGTGTTCTTTCCACTGCACCAGGACGAGTCCCTGATTCCCGCCGGCCACCACCAGATCCACGTGGTCGCCGTACGCGGCGTGCACCAGCGTCCGGGTCGTTCCGTCCAGTTGGGCGATCGCCTTCAGCACCTCGTGCCAGGCCGTGTGGTTTTGCTCCGTACCGGTTTCGTCCGTATACATGCGCCAGTCGTTCAGCATCGTGAAATCTCCTTTTTTCTCTCCGGCGCCACATCGCCACGAGCTCCGCCGGAGGTCCGTTTTTCGATGATGCGATGATCCCAGAAGAAGCAGCCCCCGCTTTCCGGGAAAGGGGGGCTTCGTTCCTATTGTACGCCTCTTCGTGTGCAGACTCAACCACGAACTTCACAGCCGGGCGGCGCCTGGCCGAGCCATTGTGGTCGCGCAGCCATCACCCTTCATGCCTTTTGGTTATCCTAAAAAAAGAGAAGGGAGGCCGGATGTTTCTGGTCATTGACAAATCGGGCAAAGCCTTTTAGTATGAACCATGAAATTCATATCAACTTAGTGGGGGTTTCTCGATGAAAAAATGGGTTTGTGCAGCATTAATTTCTAGTTTGTTACTCGGAATTACCGGCTGCGGCACTTCCACAACGCCCGCCCAGCCTGAACAATCCGGTTCTTCCGCCGGCCAGGCCGCCCCGCAAAACCTGCTGGAGAAAGTAAAGGCGGAAGGCAAACTGGTCATCGGCACGGAAGGCACCTATGCCCCGTTTACGTTCCACGATCAATCGGGGAAACTGACCGGCTACGACGTGGACGTCATCACCGAAGTGGCCAAACGGCTCGGCGTGGAGCCGGTCTTCCAGGAGACGCAGTGGGACGCCATGTTCGCCGGCCTCGACGCCAAGCGCTTTGACGTGATCGCCAACCAGGTGGGCATCAAGAAGGAGCGCCAGGAAAAATACGATTTTTCCAAGCCGTACTCCGTTTCCCGGGCCGTGCTGGTGACGCACAAGGACAATAAAACGGTCAAGGACTTTCCAGACATCAAAGGCTTGAAAGCCGGCCAGTCGATGACCAGCAACTACGCCGACATGGCGCGTGAACTGGGCGCCGAAATCGTCGCCGTCGACAATTTCAACAACGCCATCGACCTGATCGCCACCAAGCGCGTCGACGTCGTGATCAACGACAACCTGTCCGTCCTCGACTTCCTGAAACAGAAGCCGAACACCCCGATCAAGATCGTCAAGGTGAAAAAGGAAGGTGTCCCGTGCGCCTTCATGTTCCGCAAAGGCAGCGACGAATTGGTGCAGGAGATCGACAAGGTGCTGGAGAGCATGAAGCAGGACGGTACGCTGAAGCAGATTTCCCAAAAATGGTTTGGCGAAGACATCAGCCAATAACCCGGTTGCCTCTGCCAAGTGGCGCGGCCTCTGATTCCGGTCGGACGGAGGTCGGCCACTTTTCTTCTTACACCCAAGAAACGGCGAGGCTTTACCGGCCTCCATCCCGTTTGCGACGGAGCGGAATCCGGCACGTTGACAAAACGGCCAAACCCTTTTAGTATGGTCTCAACATCGCAACCCGTCACATCGCTTCAGGGGGATTTTTCACGAAAACACGATGGTTTTCCGCACTCATCTCCCCCTGCTTTTGTGTGTATCCCCTTTTATGTTCCACGACCTGTCGGGCAAGCTGACCGGCTTTGATGTGGAAGGGGTGTCAGCTTCAACCGGCGATCGACCTGCTTGTCTCCAGGCGGGTGGGCGTCCTCATCAACGACGGCCTGTCCCTCTTGGACTTTCGGAAGCACAAGCCGGACACGCCGATCACAATCGTCGTCAAGCATCCGGACAGCGCCAGGAACGGCTTCGTGTTCCGCAAAGGCGGCAGGGAGCTTGTGGACGCGTTCCACACGGCGCCGGACGACAGGATGAACGACGGCACGTATCAAAAAATCTCGGAGAAATGGTTTGGTGCAGATGTTTCCAAGTAGCTTGTTCGACAATCCCGAACGCCTGAACAGATGGATCGAGATCGCGCAGAGCTCGTTTCTTCCCCTGTTGAAAGGAGCGCTGACGTATACGCTGTCGCTGTCCATCATCTCGTTTGCCATCGGCCTGGTGATCGCCATCCTGACGGCGCTGGCCCGCATCTCCGGCAGCAAGCCGCTGGTGGCCGTCGCCCGCGCCTACGTCTCCATCATCCGCGGCACGCCGCTTTTGGTGCAGCTCTTCATTATCTTTTTCGGGCTGCCCAGCGTGGGTCTGACCATCGACCCGTTTCCGTCCGCGGTGATCGGCTTTTCCCTGAACGTCGGGGCGTACGCATCGGAAGTGGTGCGGGCCGCGATTCTGTCCATCCCCAAGGGACAGTGGGAAGCCGCCTATTCGCTGGGGATGACCTACCGGCAGGCGCTGCAGCGCGTCATCCTGCCGCAGGCCGCCCGCGTCTCGGTGCCGCCGCTCTCCAACTCGTACATCAGCCTGGTGAAAGACACGTCGCTGGCCGCAGCCATTTTGGTGCCGGAGATGTTCCGCAAGGCGCAGGAGATCACCGCCACCACCTACGAACCGCTGCTGGTCTACTCGGAAGCCGCGTTCATCTACTGGCTGATCTGCCTGGTCCTCTCCTTCATCCAGGACCGGATCGAAAACAGGCTGGACCGCTACGTCGCCTAGAAGGGGAGAATGTTGGATGATCGTCATTTCGAATCTTCACAAACGCTTTGGAGACCTGCACGTGTTAAAAGGGGTCTCGCTGACGGTGGAAAAAGGCAAGGTGGTCGTCATCATCGGGCCGTCCGGCTCGGGCAAAACCACCCTGCTGCGCTGCCTCAACGCGCTGGAGCTGCCGACCGAAGGCAGCGTCCAAATCGGCGAGGTAAAGCTGGACTTCTCCGCCCGGGGCAGGGTGGACAAGGCGGAGATTGCCCGGCTGCGCAGGCAAACCGGCATGGTGTTTCAAAGCTACAACCTGTTCCCGCACATGACTGCCCTGCAAAACGTGATGGAGGGGCCGGTCACGGTCAAGAAGGAAAATCCGGACAGCGCCAGGGCCAAGGCGGTCTCCCTGCTGACCAAGGTGGGGCTGGCGGACAAGCTGGACCACTACCCCGCCCAGCTCTCCGGTGGCCAGCAGCAGCGCGTCGGCATCGCCCGCGCGCTGGCGATGGACCCGCAGGTGATGCTGTTTGACGAACCGACGTCCGCCCTCGACCCGGAGCTCGTCGGCGAAGTGCTGAAGGTAATGAAGGAACTGGCCCTGGAAGGCATGACGATGGTCGTCGTCACCCATGAAATGGCGTTTGCCCGGGACGTGGCGGACGAGGTGATCTTCATGGACCAGGGCGTGATTGTGGAACACGGCACGCCGGAGCAGCTCTTCACCCGCCCGCGGGAAGAGCGTACGCGCCAGTTTTTGCAGCTCCTGCAGTGATCAGCCGGCGCTCCTGTACGGCAAAAAAGACTCTGTGTTTTCGCGGAACACAGAGTCTTTTGCGTGGAAGGCGTCAGCCGCCAGCAGGCTGAAAAAACAGCAGGAGCCTTTTCATGTCTTCTAGAACTTTTACAAATTCTTTAAGGTTTCTCTATCTTCCCACAACATCTGTGGCCTACCATTAGTGGTGTCAGACCCTACGATGGACATATCGTCCTCCATGTTTCCGCCCGTTTAGCCCCCTTCTAAGCCGGGCGGGCTTTTTTTGTGTGCGGATCGCGACGGACGTGTTGGCACGGGCCGGCTGTGGTACAATCGTCCGTAGATCATGACGAGGAGGAGATGGCGGTGGAGAGCAGACGACCATCCGTAATCAGGCCCGGACTGTTCAGCGTGGAGGCGGCGGCGGACCGGCGGCGCCGGGAATTTGACCACCATAACGAAGCGATTTTGCACAAGCAGGTGCCGATCGACGTGGTCTTTTTCGGCGATTCGATCACCCACTGGTGGGACGTGTCCACCTATTTCGGTAGGTCTGGACGCGTCGTCGTCAACCGGGGCATCGGCGGCGACACGAGCGAATACGCCCGCAGGCGGTTTGCGGCCGATGTGCTGCAGCTCAAGCCCAAATACGCGGTCATCCTGATCGGGGTGAACAACACCTGGGCCCTGGACGCGTGGCACCCCGAAGAGCGCAGGACGGCGGAGCAGATCTGCGAGGAGGTCGTCGCCGACGTCGAAAGCATGCTGAAGGCGGCACAGGAACACGGGATCGTGCCGATCCTCTGCTCCATCCTGCCGACGAGGATCGACCGCTATGCGCGGAACGAAGAGCGCAACCGCCTGATCGTTCGCATCAACGGCGGACTGAAAGACCTGGCCGAACGATTGAACGTCATCTACGTCGACTACCACACGGCGCTGGCCGATGCGGACGGCGTGACGCTGCGGGAGGGACTGGCCGACGACGGCCTGCACCCGCACGTGCTCGGATACGACATCATGGCCGCGGTATTGCGGGAGACGCTGGCCGGGCACGGGATTGACCTGTAAAAAGAAGGCGTCCCCCTGTGCCCGGCATGTCTTGCGGGCAGCGGCCGGCCCGATCAAACCGGCCGCCTGTCCTCCAGCCAATGACCGCCCGCCACCTTGCCGACCGACGCCATCAGCACGGAAAAGTGAGAGGTGCCGTCGATGCCCAGGCACTCGTTCATGTTTTTGTCGAACCAGTGCCCGACGGTACATACCCCCAGCCCGATCGCATTGCCGGTAATGTGCAGATTCTGCGCGATGTGACCGGCGTCCCACCAGACGTAGCGGTAGGCCCGCTCCCTGTACTTGTCCCTGGTCCGCTCCACCACGGCTGTCCAGACGAAATTGACCGCGGCGCGGCGGGTCATCTCCTGCTCCTCCGTAAACAGGTAGGCCACCTCCGAGACATCCTCCCGCTTCAACAGCTCCAGGCACCAGTTCTGCACATCCAGGTGATACAGCCCTTTGTCAAGCGACTCCACGTTGTTGATCAATAGATACGTTTCGATCGGATACAGCGCCCCGGCGGAGGGCACCGTGCGCAGTTGGTAATCGCCCATGTCGGCGGTGATGCCCGTCGTCCCCCACAGCAGGAGGTTCAGCTCATGGAGCGTCAGCGGGGTCTTGGTGAAATTGCGCTTGGAGCGGCGCTCGCGCAGCAGCCGCCACAGGTCGGGAGAAGCGGGAAAGTCGGGCGTTCCCAACGGAATGCGGGCGAGGGCCTCCTCGTGGCGCAAATAGGTGGGCGGCCGTTTGGAAAAGTCGTAGCGCGACGCCCAGCCCTTTTCCAGATCGCCCAGGGCGTACGAGGTCGCTTCCAGGAATTCGCTGCAGATGCGCTGCCAATCGGGATGCATGTTTCTCTCTCCTCCCATGGGTAGTCAGGTTGATCATGCTTGTATCCCTGAGTATACGAGCGCCTTTTGCATTAGTAAAATGATGCTTTATAATAGGGATCATAAGTTTTTTCTAATGAAACGGAGTGAACGCGATGACGCTTGCGCAGCTGCAGGTCTTTGTCGCCGCCGCCGAGTCCGGCAGTTTTACCCGTGCCGCCGACGCCCTCGGCTATACGCAGTCTGCCGTTTCCCAGATGATCAACAACCTGGAAAAGGAGCTCGGCGTCCAACTGTTTCACCGCAGCCGCAGCGGCATCACACCGACCGGCATCGGGGAGCGGATGCTTTCCCACGCGCGGCACATCCTGCAGATCACGTCCTGCATGCAGCAGGAAGCGGCGTCGGCCCGCGGACTGGAGGTAGGCGTGCTGCGGATCGGCTCCATTCCCAGCGTGGCCGCCAAAGTGCTGCCGGGCTTGATCGGCTCCTTTCGCAGGCGGTTTCCCCAGGTGGACATCGTCCTGTTCGAGGGGGAGCACGAAGAGATCCACAACTGGATCACCAGCTCCGTCGTGGACATCGGCTTTACCACCATGCCCGACAAGGACCTGCAGACCATTCCGCTCTTGTGCGACGAGATGAAAGTGATCCTGCCCGATCAGCATCCGCTCAAGGACGAGCCCTTTCTCACCTTTGCCCAGATCCGCGACCGGTGTTTCATCATGCCGAAGGACACCTGCATCAAACGGCTGCTGAGCGCACACGGCATCACGCCCAACGTCACCTTCGAAGTCAGGGACGCCACCACCATCCTGTCCATGGTGCAGGAGTGGATCGGCGTCACGATCCTGCCGGAACTGTACCTGCCGGAAGTGATGCCGAAAGTGGTGGCCGTTCCGCTTCAGCCGGCGATCCGGCGGGAGCTGGTGCTGGCCGTCCGCAGCCTGCAGTGCGTCTCCCCCATCACCGCCGAATTTATCGTTCACAGCCAGCGTTTCGCCGCAGCGGCACACCCCCGTTCGACTTCGGCGTAGTCCCGCTTTCGTGCGGCGCGGGTTTGTTCCCCCGAAACACGACGGCTCGCAGCAGCGCTCCCGGGACATACGGCTGTAAGTTATGCATCACACGCAGCAGCGACCAACCCATGGATGAAAAGGATGAAGCACGGTGGCATTTGGAATCACCAGAGAAGAGCTGAACAACTGGAAAGAGGCAGTCGCCAGGGGAGAGATTGCGTTTTTGACGCACTACTGGCTCGATCCGCGTTTTCCGGACGTCAAAACGGTAACCAAGGTGGGATGCCGAAACCTGGAGGTCTTGTCCCAATGGTGCACCGCCCATGGACTTGACCCCCGATATATCCACAACCGTCCGCCGTTCCCCCACTACGATCTGATCGGTCCGAAGCAGAAGGAAATCCTGCAGAAGGAACGCTTGTGGGACCATTTGCGGCGGTTCAAGCTGCTTTGAGAATCGCGGAAGTGCCCGTCGCAGAAACGTGCCCGATGAAGAAAAGGCCAACCGGCTCTGTCCGGCTGGCCTCTTTTCTTCATGCAAAAAGAGGCATGTCACGTGTTTCCACGTGTGCCATGCCTCCAATGTCACCATCTTCTCACGCCATGCTATTCCATCATCTGCACCAGCTTGCGGGAGAGCAGCAGGAGCAAGAGCCCCATCACGATCGCCAGCAAACCGATCAGGCCAAACACTTCCAGATAGCCGAGCGACTGCGTATAGGACGCCAGTTCGCCCGCCAGGATGTTGGCTACGCCCGAGCTGGCCAGCCAGACGCCCATCAGCAGGGAGGCCAGCTTGACGGGAGCGATCTTGCTCACCATCGACAGCCCCACCGGCGAGAGGAACAGTTCCCCCAGCGTGTGCATGAAGTACGTCAGCACGATGAACATGACGTTGGCTTTGTTCAGAATGTGGTTCTCGTCGCTTCCGGTCTGCATGACCGCGAGGAGCAGCACCATGTACCCCAGGCCGAGCATGATCATGCCGAGACCCATTTTGGTTGGGATCTTCAGGTCGCCCCGTCTGCTGGACGCCAGCTTCACCCACAAACCGGACAGGATCGGCGCCAGCAGCACGATGAACAGCGGGTTCAGCGACTGGAACCAGGAAGTCGGCACCTCGTAGCCGAACACCTGCTTGTCCACAAACTTGTCGGTGTACAGCGTCAGCGAGCTGCCCGCCTGTTCAAATCCGGCCCAGAAGAAGACCACAAAGCAGGTGATGATGATAATGACTGCGGTCCGCTGTTTGTCCTTTTTGGTCAGCGGAGCGTTGGCCGCGGCGGCCTTGGCCTTATCCTCCGATTTGCCCACGGGCTTCTTGCCGATGTCGCCGAGATAGCGATTGCCAAACACGTTGAAAATGAGCTGGCCGATAATCATGCCGATCGAGGCGGCCAGGAAGCCGTATTTGAAGCCGTATTGAACCACGCCGTTCACCGTGGTCTTGAAGAGGTCTTCCGCCAGATATCCGCAGACGAGCGGCGCGAAAAAGGCCCCGATATTGATCCCCATGTAGAAAATGGTGAACGCAGAGTCACGTCTGTTGTCGTTTTCCGGATACAGTTCGCCGACCAGCGTGGAAATGTTCGGCTTGAAGAAACCGTTCCCAATAATCAACAGACCCAGACCGAGATACAAGCCCAACAGGCTGTGTTCCGCAAACAGCACGAAGTTGCCGACCGCCATCGTGATCCCGCCGATCGTGATGGCCAGCCTTCTGCCCAGGTAGCGGTCGGAGAGGTATCCGCCGATCAGCGGCGTGAAGTAAACCGCTCCGGTAAAAAATCCGTAGATGCTCATGGCGACGCTTTTTTCAAACCCGAGTCCCCCGCTGATCAGCGCGGTGGTGAGATACAGGGTCAACAGCGCCCGCATGCCGTAGTAGCTGAACCGCTCCCACAGCTCCGTAAAAAACAGCAAGTACAAGCCAGGAGGATGTTTTGGTTTGCCTTGCTGCGTGTTCAAAGCTGCCTCCATATAAGTCCCTCCTAGATGTCTGACAACTAACGTTTTGTATCATATCACAGTTTTTGTGAATCTCCCCATATTAAAAATATTTTTTATTTAATTAGTATTGATAAACTTATACAGTTCCAGTATAAAAAATCCGCGTCACATCAGCATTTTTATGTGCAAACAAACATATTCTTGCTATATGATCTGTAAAAAAGTGGAGGTTTATGCACGTGGAGAAAAGGCTGCTCAAGACGGCCGTCTACAGCTTTCTGATCGGATTTGCCTTGACGGTCATCTTCGTGCCCATCGGCCAGGAGCGGATCGGCTGGCTGGGCGATGTCAGCACGGCTGTGAGTTACCCTGACTATTTTTACATGGTCTTCCGTTGCGCGTTGATGTTTACCGCCGTTTGCGTCCTCGTCGCGTTTCTGCGGGTGGCCAACAGGCAGACGGACGGGAAAATTCTGCTGGCGCGCTTTGTCTTCGAGTGGATCATCGAACCACTCAAGTCCCTCTTCATCGGCTTTGCCTCCGTGACCATGATCGGGATTGTCCTGGTGCTGGCCGTCGCCGCCTTTCTGATACTGTTTTAGCCCCCTGAAAAAAAGACGCGGGCCCCCTCAGGGTACCCGCGTTTTCTGTTCTTCATGCCCCGCCGCCTTCAGCTCATCCGCCAATACCAGGTACATCGCGTGCGACCACAGAAGCGGCACCGCCGGCATCCCGGCCCGCTCCACCCACGGCTGGTAGCGGTCAGGCGCGAGCAGATGCTCCTGCACCTGCTCCGGCAGGCCGTCCGTCGTCCGGGTCGATTCGATCCAGCGGCAAATTGCCGCGGCCTCGCTGCGTCGGCCGTTTCGCACGTAATACCAGCCCAGCCAGGCGGACAAGAGCGGCCACTGCCCGCCGCCGTAATAAGTGTCGCCCCGGTAGCGGTGAACGCCGAAGCCGGCCAGAAGCTCCCGCTCGATCCGCGTCACGGTCCGGACCATCAACGGGTCGTCTGCGTCCACCAGTCCGAACGGCAGGGACAGCCACAGCAGGCTGGCGTCTGCCGACGGATCGCCCAGCGACTTCACAAACGCGCCGTTCTCCGTTCCCCGCTCCAGCACGAAGCGGCGGACGGCATCGGCCAAGCCGTTCAGCTCCTCCGCCCGTTCCGGCAGACAGTCCGCCATCGCCCGCACGCCGCCGTATACGGCCGCCAGTGTCGCCGGGTGGATGCGGTCGCCGTGCTCCTCCCAGCAGTCAAAGTTAGGCATCTGCCAGCACGCCCCGAGGTAGTCCAGCGTCAGGTCGACGGAGGCGCGAAACCGCTCGATCAGGCTCCGCTCCCCGCTGCGGCGGACATGCTCCGCCAGCCCCCAGAGCCACGTCCCGTACCCGTCCAACTGAAAGCTGCCCCATTCTCCCGCCACTTCGTCTCCGTCGACGGTGAAGCGGGCGTGCAGGAAGCGCCTGTTGGCCTCCGCCGCGCTGCCTGCCCACCCCGCGCGAACAGCGGCGATCGCCGCTTTGGCCTTGCCGGCGTGTTTGTTCACCACGGAATCACACCAGGCGTAAAAGCGGCGGGAGCTCTCATGGCGGCCGAAGCGGTCCAGCGCATAGGCGACAAACGCCCCGTCCCGCAGCCAGGCGTACCGGTAATGGACAAACGCAGGCGATGCCAGATAGGCGCCCGTCTCCGCCTGGTGGCGCAGGATGATGTCGATGCTGTGGTCGATCAAGGACCTCGTCGTCACGGCACTCCCCTCCCGTCGCTTCACCCTTTTGTCCCGCCGGAGGACAAGCCGGTAATCAGATAGCGCTGCGCCAGCAAAAAGACGATCAGCACGGGCAGCGTGACGATGATCGCCCCGGCCGCCATGTAATGCCAGTCGGAATTGAACTGGTTGACAAACTGCTGCAAGCCGATCGGCAGCGTGTACATTCGCTGTTCGGACATGAAGGTGAGGGCGATCAAAAACTCGTTCCACGCCGTGATGAAGGCGAAGAAGCCGGTCACGGCGATACCCGGCAGCGACAGCGGCAGCACGATCCGGCAAAACGCGCCGAAGTGGGACAAGCCGTCCACCCGCGCCGCTTCCTCCAGCTCGTAGGGAATCGTGTCAAAGTAGTTTTTCAGCATCATCACGCAAAACGGCACCGCTACCGTAGCATATGCGAGCACCAGGCCGAGGTAGCTGTTCAACAGCCCCAGCGCGTTGACAATCCGGTACAGCGGCACGATCAACAGCGCCCCCGGGAACATCTGGGTGAGAAAAAAGCTGAAGGAGATCGCCCGTTTGCCGGCAAAGCGGAAGCGGGACATGGCGTAGGCCGCCGTGGTGGACAATGACAGCGCCACAAGCGCGGTCAAGAGCGCGACGAGGAAGCTGTTGGCCATCCACTGCAAAAAGACGCCGTCGGCACGGGTCAGCACGTGAACGTAATTGTCCCAGGTAAACGTGTGCGGAACGATGGACAGCTCGGTCGAAAACACTTCCGCCCGCGGTTTGAAGCTGGTGGCGAGAATCCACAGCACGGGAAAGACGGCAATCGCGGATGCGGCGATCAAGAGAAGGTGCACCCACCAGTTGGACGTGCGCATCTCAGTAGTACACCCCCTCGCCGCTGTTGGCTTTGATCAGCCGCCGGTACAGCACCGTAAAGGCGAGCAGAAAGCTGAAAATCACCACGCCGTAAGTGGCGGCCATACCGAAGTTCCAGTTCATGAACGCCTCCCGGTAGGCGTAGGTGACGAGAATTTCCGTGGAGCGGACCGGCCCGCCGCGCGTCACCAGGAAAATGATGGTGAACATGTTGAACGTCCAGATCACGCCGAGCACAGTCGCCGTCGCCGCCACCGGCCTCAGGAGCGGCAACGTGATGTTCCAGAACTGGCTCCACGGCGAAGCTCCGTCCACGCGGGCCGCCTCGTAGAGGGATGGCGGGATGCTTTGCAGGCCGCCCAACAGCGTGATCATCATGAACGGCACGCCCACCCAGACGTTGACCATGATCACCGAGACCATCGCCCAAAAGCTGTCACTCAGCCAGGGAATCGGCGCGAAGCCCAGCTTTTGCAGGACGATGTTGAACAAGCCGTACGTTTGGTTGTACATCCACGTCCAGGAAAAGGCGGAGACAAACGACGGCACCGCCCACGGAACCATCAGCAGCATGCGGTAGATGCCGCGTCCTTTGATGTTGCGGTTCAGCAGAAGCGCCAGCCCCAACCCGATGACGAAATGGAAAAAGACATTGACAAACGTCCAGACCAGCGTCTGCACAATCACGTCGCGAAACACCGAATCGGGCTTGAAAATCGAGGCAAACAAATCGACGTAGTTGTCCAGTCCGACAAACGTCCAACTGGGCGGGGCAAATTTACTGCCCATGTTGTACTGGTTCATGTCAGTAAAGCTGTAGATGATTCCCTGCACCAGCGGATAAAACACCAACAGCGCCATCACCACAAGCACAGGCGTGAGAAACAGCCAGGCGATCCACTTGTTGCTGCGTATTGTCAACCATCACGCCCCCCTTTTTCCAACAACGTCCTTCGACAGCGCGAAGGGAAGAAAAGCCCATCGGCCATTCTCCCTCGCGCCTTCATGCGGTTTTCGTTTTCATTCGCTATTGTCCCAGCAGCGCCTTCCACGCGCCGGCAACCGCGTCCAGCCCTTCCTGCGGCTTTTTCTCGCCCTTGTAGATCGCCTGGATCTCGGGATCGAACGAGGCGAAAATCTGTCCCCCTTCCGGAATGACCGGCCGGTTCTTGGCGCTTTCCATTACCGCCTTAAAATCGGAGATCAGCCGGTTCTCCTTGATTTCCGGCATCTCGTACGCCGATTTGCGCGTCGGCAGTGTGCCGTTTTTGCTCGCCAATTTGGCCTGGCTCTCCTTGCTGGTGAGGAAAGCGATCAGCTTGTAGGCGGCCTCTTTTGACTTGGAGCCGGCGTAGATGGCCAGGCTGTGCCCGCCCACGGGAGAGCCGGTATGCCCGTCCGGTCCGGCCGGAATCGGAGCGATCCCCAGGTTGTTCGGATCGCGGAACTCTTCCCCTGAGAGAATGTCGGAGGTAGCCCAGGGGCCGTTGAAAATCATTGCCGCGCTCCCTTTTTTAAAGGCTTCATTCATGTTCTGGTAGCTGTTGGCCGCATCCAGATCCTTCGGGTACACGTGATCCTGATCGCGCAGTTTCAAGGCAAACTCGATGCCCTTCACCGCACCCGGCGTGTTGATCAGCACCTGCAAGTTGTCGTCGATCAGCCCCCCGCCAAACGCCCAGATAAACGGCAGCGAGAAGTAGGCTTCCGTCTGGCGGTGGTAGAAGCCCCACCTGTCTTTGCCGTTGGACAGCGCCTTGGCGGCTGCGGCAAATTCGTCCATCGTCCGGGGCGGCTCGTTGAACCCGGCCTCTTTCAGCATCCGCTTGTTGTACAAGAGAGCCAGCGCGTCGGTCACCTCCGGTACGCTCCAGACGTGGCCGTTCCACTTGCTGTAGGAGAGCGGCGCCTCAAGGAAGTCGTCCTGATCCGTAAAGTAGCTGTCCAGCGGCTCCAGCAGCCCCATTTTGGCAAACTCCGGCGTCCAAGCCACTTCGGAGCGGATCACGTCCGGTCCGTTGCCGGCCTGCGCCGCAGTGCGAAACTTGTTCTGAGCCTCGCCGAACGGGATCAGCTCCAGGTTTACCTTGATCTCTTTGTTTTCCTGTTCAAACTGGCTGATCAGTTCCCTCAGCGCCACTGTCTCTGATTCGCGCATCGTCGTCCAGAATGTTAGCGTGACGGGCCCGTCCTTCTGCTGCGCCGGCCCTCCCTGCTGACCGCCTGCCTCGCTGGAGCCGCCGCAGCCGGCCAACAGCGAACCAACCAACGCCATCGCGGTAAAAATGCTGAAAAAGCGTTTCATCCATGTACCCCTCTTTCTTCCTGATATACAGGTTAATCTGCCGGACGTGTCGCCGCGGACCATTCTGGCGGTGCCCCCGTCGAGAGGGCGGCTGCTTGGGGGACAGTCTGCAAACCGAAGCTGTTTTGGCAGTGTTGCGGGTCAGCGTACAAGTTAATGCAAACGATTGCACATGATCGTGTCAGAGCCCCCCAAATGGAACACGCGGCAAAACCGCCTTGCATGTACTACCATCCTACACGAAACAATCCAGCCGAGAAAACGCTTGCAAACAGCCATATTTGGTCATTTTTCCTTTTTATGATAGAATATCGCCGTAATTCTACCAATTTTTCTCGCATGCGTCTTTTTTCTGTATATTTCATTCATTCCCTATTTTTGCGCATTAACAGTTTACAAGCGGATGCTTTTCCGGTACGATGTTGAAAAACAAACGTTTGCACAGAACTGGGAGGATTGTATGTCCGTTACGATCAAGGATGTGGCCCGCGCGGCGGGAGTCTCTCCTTCCACCGTGTCCCGGGTCCTGTCCCATCATCCGAAAATCAGTCCGGCGACGGTGCGAAAAGTCCGGGAGGCCATGGAGGCGCTTGGCTACCATCCCAACATCATGGCCAAAAGCCTCGTTTCCAAAAGCACGCAAACGATCGGGCTTGTTCTGCCCCGTTCCGTCGAAGAGTTTGTCAATCCATTTTTTTCTGAGGTGCTGCGCGGCATGCTGGCCTGCGCGCAATCAGCCGGATACGACGTGCTGATGTCATCGGCCAACAGCCGCCCGGAAGAGCTGGAGTCGGTCAACCGGATGATCCTCGGCCGCCGCGTAGACGGCATCATCCTGATGGCCCCCCGCAAGGCGGACCCGCTGGTGGATCTGTTGCTGGAGCACGACTTTCCCTTCGTCCTGCTGGGCCGCTCGCTGGAGCGGAGCGACCTCTTGTGCGTCAACAACAACAACGTGCAGGCCGCGTTTGACGCCACCCGCCATCTGATCGCTCAGGGGCACGAGCATATCGGTTTTGTCAGCGGACCGCCGGACATGGTCGTCTCGGAGGATCGGCTGGAAGGCTACAAGCGGGCGCTCGCCGAAGCGGGGCTCCCGTTTCGCCAGGAGTGGGTAATGACGGCGGAGATGCTTCAGGCCGGCGGCTTCCACGCCACGTCCCTGATGATGAGCCAGCCGGAACGGCCGACCGCTTTCGTCGTGATCGACGACGTGATCGCATTTGGGTTTATCCGCCAACTGTACGAAGCGGGGATGCGTGTCCCCGACGATGTCTCAGTGGTCAGCTTCAACAACATCATGCTGTCCGAACTGAGCAATCCACCGATCAGCACCGTGGACATCGGCATTTACCACCTCGGCTACACGACCGTCCAACTGCTGATCCGCAAGCTGGCCGGCGAGACGATCACACAGCCACAGATCGTGCTGCCCCACCGGCTGATCGTCCGCGGCTCATCCGCCCGACAGCCGGATGCGTAATCGGGGAAGACGCTTCTTGGGAAGGAGAATCCACATGATGAATCCTGTCACTGGAAAACCGTATCTCAACGACGCTGTCATCGGCAACGCGTCGATGCTGGCCGCTCTGGGGCGCAGCGGGGAGCTGTACCGCCTCTGGTGGCCGCATGTTGACTTCCCGCAGCACGTGGAGCGGATGCGCGCCGGCGTCTTTGTGGAGGAAGAAAGCGAGGAGACCGTTTGGACAGACGACCCGGCTGAGTGGCAATGGGAGCAGGCTTACCTGCCGCGGACCAACGTGCTGCGCACGGCAGGGGCGGCCCGCCGTCTGCCTCTGCGCTGGGAAACCGTCGATTTTGCCGTTCCTGGCGAGCCGCTGTTGGTTCGCTTGTACAAATGGACCAACACAGGCCGCAAACCGATCCGGCTCCGCTTTTTCTGCGCCGCTTCGCTCACCATCGGGGAAAATCGCCTGTACAACTGCGTCACCTATGACCCCCACATCGACGGACTGGTGTACTTTCGTCATCAATACGCGTTTGCGCTGGCCAGTCCGCTGGGGTGCGCCCAGTACACCTGCGCCGACGCCTGGAAGCACGCGTCCCGGGGGTATTTGCCGGGCACCAGGGTGGCGATGGCGCCGGACGGGGCGCTCGGCTGGACGTTCCCGCTGGAACCGGGGGAGACGGCCGCCATCCCCGTCTATCTCACGGCGGGAAGTCGGGTGGACGAGGCGGTAAACGCCATGCGCCGGGCGTTTGCCGCCTCGGCCGAGGACCATCTGGAGCGGACCGTGCGCTACTGGCACGACTACCTGGACGTACAGCCCGCCCTCCCTGCCGGCTGCGACGAGCGGACTCGCCGCGTCTACGAGCGTTCCCTGCTCGTCTTCCGGCTGATGGCGGACGAACAGACCGGCTGCGTGATCGCCGCGCCGGAGTTTGACGAGGCCTTCACCCGCTGCGGCGGCTACGCCTACTGCTGGGGACGGGACGCGGCGTACATCACGACCGCCTTTGACCGGGCCGGTCTGAGCGGCATGTCCCGGATGTTCTACCGCTGGACGCTGACGGCCCAGGATCCGGACGGCTCGTTTCAGCAGCGCCACTATCACGACGGACGGCTGGCCCCTTCCTGGGGGCTGCAGATCGACGAGGGCGGTTCGATCCTCTGGGGGATGCACCAGCACTATGTGGCGACGCGGGACCGGGCATTTCTCGAAGAGGTGTGGCCGGCCGTGGAAAAAGGGACGACCTTCCTGCTCTCCTACCTGGACCGCGACACCGGGCTGCCGCTGCCCAGCCGCGACCTCTGGGAGGAGCGCAGCGCGGAGCACACGTATTCCGCCGCCGCCGTACACGCCGGCGTAACCGCCGCGGCGGCAATGGCTCGGGAGCTGGGGAAAACCGGCCTGGCCCACCGCTGGGAGGAGGCCGCGAAGGCTTTGAAAGAGGCCATTTTGACGCGGGCCTACGACGAACGGCGGGGAACGTTTTACCGCGCGCTCAAGCTGCAGGTGGACCGCTCCGCCTACCAGCGCGCCGTCGAGTCCGGCTTCCCCGCTTTTGCGGAGACGGACGAGAAGGGATACGTCTCCTATTACGTCCAGCACGATCCGGTCTACGACATCAGTCTGCTCGGTCTCAGCGTGCCGTTTGGCCTGCTGGATGCGTCCGATCCGCGCATGGCCCGCACTGCCGACGCGATCGAACGCGCCTGCGCCGTCCCCGGCGTCGGCGGCATCCGCCGCTACGAAGACGACCGCTACATCGGCGGCAATCCGTGGATTCTCACCACCCTGTGGCTCGCCCAGTTCCGGATCGCCCAGGGCCGGTTTGACGAGGCCAAACGTCATCTGGCGTGGGCCGTCGCCCACGCCAGCCCGCTCGATCTGCTGCCGGAGCAGGTCGACAGGCAGACCGGCGAGCCCGCCTGGGTGGTGCCGCTGACCTGGTCCCACGCGATGTTTGTGCTGACGGTGCACATGCTGCTGGAGAAAGGACAGTTGTAGGAAACGTCACGATACGCTGTCCGGAAAAACCGAAAAACCACTGGACCGGTTTCCAGTGGTTTTTTGTCATGTCGCGCCATTGTCCGCCATATCGTTTTCCGTGAGGTTGAGGTAATGCTGCAGTTCTTCGTAAAACGCGGGATTGCAGGCCATCACGCTGCTTTTCCGGTCAAACGGCAGCGGGCTGCCGGTCATCGTCGTCACGCGTCCGCCCGCTTCTTCCACAATGATCCTGCCGGCGCCAAAATCCCAGGCGTTCAGCGACAGGCTGACGTATCCGTCCAGCCTTCCCGCGGCCACGTAGGCCATTTCCAGCGCCGCGCTGCCCAAGAGGCGCATCCCCCGCACCTTGCCGGCCAGTTTTTTCACGATCAGGTCAATGCCGATCTGCTCCGCCCGCTTGTTCCAGAAGACGCTCGTACACAGCAGCGCTTCTTCCAGCTTCACCTGCCGCTCCAGGCGCAGCGGCTGGTCGTTGAGGTACGCGCCTTCTCCTTTTGTCGCGTAAAACATCTCGTCGCGGGAAGGATCGTACACCACGCCGACCAGTCCCTCCCCCTTGTGGTAGACGGCGATGGAGACGGAAAAGTTGATCTGCTGGTGGACAAAGTTGGTGGTGCCGTCGATCGGATCGATCACCCACAGCGTGTCAAACTGGCGGGGATCGCCGGCAAACGTGCTCTCCTCCCCGAGAATGCCGTGGTCGGGAAAATGGCGCAAAATCGTCTCGACCACGTGTTTTTCCACTTCTTTGTCCACGGCGGTGACCAGGTCGGAGGCGGACGTCTTGTATTCGACGGTAAACGGCTGCTTCATTCGCGCGAGGCTCAGCTCACCCGCGCTTCGGGCGCAGTGAAGGGCCAGCTCTTTCAACGCCGTCAGAGTTGATGCTTGCACACGAATCGCCACCCACATCTTGACTTTGCCTATAGTGTACCATACTTTGCCTGCGGATACACCGTTCCGTCTGTCCCGGTTGTCGACGCGCCTGTCTGCCGCCGGACAGCCGGAAAGCGGCGGGAGGCCCGTCAGCCGGACCTCCCGTTTCCTCTTGTGTGCCAGCGGCCGCGCGCGTCTAACAGCAGCGCGTCACCCCGCCTTTTTCATACCGCTCCCGCAGCGCGTACATGTAGTACTCCCGCTCCGTCATCGGAAACATGCCCGGTTTGGCGTGGGTCGCGTACCAATGCTGCAGATAACGGTCATAGTCCGGCATGCCGAAGATGGTCTTGATGGTCGAACGTACCTTGCGCAGCGACTGGCGAATCGCTCTCCACCTGCGTCTCATGCCACGTGATGCCCTTTCCCGTCGTAGTAATTGTCCCCTTTGGACTGGACGTACGGAGACTCGTACAGCGGATACTGCCTGCCGCGCAGGATGTTGATCCACAGGCGAAGGCCGTCCAGAATGATGCCGATGGTGATCGCCATGAAGATGGCGCAGACAACGGCGTCAATCTGGTCGTTGAAAATCATCTTTTGCGCGGCTTCCACCGACTTGACGCCTTTCGGCAGGGTGCCGGCGTCAAGCGCCTTCTGGAACGCTTCGGCATGGGAGAGGAAGCCGATTTTCGGGTCGCTGTGGAACAGCTTTTGCCAGCCGGCCGTCAGCGTTGCGGCGGTCAGCCAGGCCATCGGCACCAGCGTGACCCAGGAGTACCGGGCCTTGCCCATCTTGAAGATGAGCGTCGTCCCGACGACAAAGGCGATCGCGGCCAGCATCTGGTTGGCGATGCCGAACAGCGGCCACAGCGTATAGATGCCGCCCAGGGGGTCCATCACGCCCTGCAGCAGGAAGTACCCCCATCCGGCCGAAATCAGGGCGGACCCGATCAGGTTGCCGGGCATCCAATCCACCCGCTTCATTTTCGGAAACACGTTGCCCAGGAGATCCTGCACCATGAAGCGGCCGACGCGGGTGCCGGCGTCAATCGTGGTCAGAATGAAAACGGCTTCAAACAGGATCGCAAAGTGGTACCAGAAGGCCATCAACGCCTTGCCGCCGAGGATGCCGGAGAAGATGGTCGCCATCCCGATCGCCAGCGACGGCGCTCCGCCGGTCCGGGAGAGAATCGTGTTCTCCTTGATGTCGTTCGCCATCGCGGTAATCTGGTCCGGCGTAATGGTAAAGCCCCAACTGTTGATCGTCTGCGCCGCAGCGGCGGCGTCGACGCCGATCACGGCAGCCGGCGAGTTGATCGCAAAGTACATGCCCGGTGTCAGCACGCAGGCGGCGATCATCGCCATGATGGCGACGGCCGACTCCATCAGCATCCCGCCGTAGCCGATCAACGGCGCGTGCGATTCCTTGGCGATCATCTTCGGCGTCGTCCCTGACGACACCAGCGCGTGGAAGCCGGAGACCGCGCCGCAGGCGATGGTGATGAACAGGAACGGGAACAGATTGCCCGCAAATACGGGGCCCGTGCCGTCGATAAACTTGGTCAGCGCCGGCATCTGCAGCGGCGGCAGCGTCAGCAGGATGCCGACCGCCAGCACGGCAATCGTGCCGACTTTCAAAAACGAGCTCAGGTAGTCACGCGGCGCCAGCAGCAGCCAGACCGGCAGGACGGACGCGATGAACCCGTAGATGATGATCATCCAGGCGAGCTGCACCTTGCTGAACGTAAAGGCCGGTCCCCAGGTGGGCGAAGCGGCCACCGCCTGCCCCCACCAGAGCGACAGGAACAAGAGCGCCAGACCGATCAGCGAGCCTTCCAGCACCCGTCCCGGACGGATGTAGCGCATGTACAGGCCCATCAGCAGGGCAATCGGCAGCGTCATGAAAATGGTGAACGTCGCCCACGGCGATTCCGCGAGAGCGTTTACAACAACCATCGCCAAAACGGCAATCAGGATCACCATGATCGCCAGGATGCCCACCAGCGCCAGCGCGCCGCCGAAGGGCCCGATCTCTTCCTTGGCGATCTGGCCGAGCGTCTTGCCGTTGCGGCGCATCGACCCGAACAGGATGACGAAGTCCTGGACGGCGCCACCCAGCACCACCCCGACGATAATCCAGATGGTCCCCGGCAGGTAGCCCATCTGCGCGGCCAGCGTCGGACCGACGAGCGGGCCGGCCCCGGCGATCGCCGCAAAGTGGTGGCCGAACAGCACCCACTTGTTCGTAGGCACAAAGTCCTTTCCGTCGTTGTTCACTTCCGCCGGCGTGGCCCGGTTGTCGTCCAGGCCCATGATTTTGTTCGCGATGAAGCGGCTGTAGAACCGGTACGCGACGGCATACGTGCAGATCGCGGCCGTCAGAAGCCAGAACGAGTTGACGTGTTCGCCCCGGGAGAGCGCCAAAAAGCCGAATCCGATCGCGCCCAAGGCGGCAATCCCGCCCCAGATCAGGGCTGAGAGCAGCCATTTTTTCATTGGTCCTTCCCCCTTGCCTATGAATAAAGACATAAAACCTAACCATACCGTATCACGGAAGGGGGAGCGCGAAGAATGGAAATTGTCTGAACAGTACAAATGAAGACATGAACGGCGATAACGGCGCATGAACGAGCGGTACTTCCATTAGAACCCCAGCCGCTTTTTCAGTTCCTTCACCACGTTTCGGCTGACCGGCACTTCCGTCCGGCGCGCGTCCTGCATCACCAGGTGGACCGCTCCCTTGAACCATGGCACCAGTTCCGCCGTCTTCGACAGATTGACGATGTAGGCCCGGTGGGTGCGGAAAAACTGGTGCGGGGACAGCCTGCTCTCCAGCTCCTGCAGGGTAAACGAGGTGGCGTACTGGTCCGCTTCGGTGTAAATGGTGGCGTACCGGCCGTCCAGCGTGGCGAAGACGATGTCGTTCGGATCGATCAGCATGATCTTGCCGCTTTTCTCCACGGGGATGCGGCGCGGCTGCTGGTGGGCCAGGACGGACTGGAGCAGGGTGTTCAGCCGCTCCTCCAGATGGGGGGCGTGGGCCTGTGCCGCTTCGCTTTGCCGGCGCAGCCGGCGGACCCGGTTGATCGTCTTTTCCAGGCGGTGTTCACTGAACGGCTTGACGATGTAGTCCACCGCGTCCGTCTCGAAGGCGCGCACGGCGTGAATCTCGTACGCGCTGGCAAAGATGATGACGGGCGGCTTCCCCATCGACTCGTACAGTTCCTGGCCGACATCCACGCCGTCACGGTCGTGCAGGTGGATGTCCAGAAAGACGGCGTCCGGTTCCGCCCCGGGGATGGATTCGATCGCTTCCTCGCCGCTCGCCGCCTCCCCGATCACCGTCACGTCCGGAAATTGTTCCAGCAGATAGCGAAGCTCGGCGCGGGCGGGCGCTTCGTCATCCACGATGAACGCTTTCAGCATGCGCTTTCACTCCTATCGGCAGTTGTATGACGCAGGTCGTTCCCTTCCCCTTTTCACTCTCGATCGCGATTCCGTACGGCTCGCCGTAGATCGACTGCAGCCGGCTGCGGACGTTGGACAGCCCGATCCCGGAGAGACGGCGCTTGCCGTCCGGCTGCGGCGGCGGCACGAACGGGTCGCCGGCGATCCCGACGCCATTGTCCGCCACCGACAGCTCCAGCGTCTGCCGGTCCCGGCGGCGGGCGGCGATCCGCACGACGCCCCCTTCCCGCTTGGGCAGCAGGCCGTGCTTGACGGCGTTTTCCACCAGCGGCTGCAGCACCAGACCGGGCACCAGATAGCGGTCCACCCCCGGTTCGATGTCGTACTCCACCCGCAGTTTTTCCCCGAAGCGGGCCCGCTCGATCGCCAGGTAGGCCTCAATGTGCTCCAGCTCTTCCGCCAGCGTCACAAAGCCGCCGGAGTCGTGCAGGTTGCGGCGGAAGTATTCGCCCAGATGGATCAGCAGCTCCCGCGCCTGCTCCGGGCGAAAGCGGATAAACGACACGATCGTGTTGAGCGCGTTGAACAAAAAGTGCGGGTTGATCTGCGCGTGCAGGGCCTTGATCTCCGCATCGGCCAGAAGGCGCGCCTGCCGCTCCAGATCGGCCAGTTCCAGTTGGGTGGAGATCAGGTTGCCCAGTCCCCGCACCAGTTCCAGGTCGACCGCCGACAGCTTGCGGGAGCGGTCCTGGTAGAGCTTCAGCACGCCGGCCATCTCCCCCCGCTTCCGCATCAGCGGCACGAGAATGGCGCAGCGCAGCGAACAGTTGGGCTCCCGGCAGCCGATTTCCTCCTTGGTGCGGGCGATCTTCACCTCTTTGGTGGCCAGCACCTCGCGGGTCGCCTTGGTCGAAATCGCCTGGCCGACGACGTGATGGGACGAGCCCGCACCGACGTGGGCCAGCACCGTTTTCGTGTCGGTGATCGCCACCGCCGCCACCCGGGTCGTGCGCAAAATCTCTTCCGCCACCTTTTTCGCCGACTCGTAGGTCAGGCCCTGCCGCAGGTAGGAGAGCGTCTTGTCCGCCACCTGCAGCGTCCGCTGGGCCTGCAGGGCGCCGATCCGGTCTTCTTCCGTCTTGACGAGGTCGATGATGATGATCAGGATCGCGATGCCCAGCGCGTTGACCACCGACATCGGCACGCTGATCGCCTTGATCAGTGTCAGCGCGTCCGCGTACGGTCTGGCCACCAGCAGGATGATGCCCATTTGCATCCATTCGGCGATGAACCCCACGGCCAGCGCCGTCGTCCAGCGAATCTCCCGGGAGCGGCGGAACTGGTAGACGAGACCGGCCAGCAGCCCTTCGCTGATCGTGGAGATCGCGCAGGCGAGGTCGGTAAAGCCGCCGAGCGTGTACCGGTGGATGCCGGCCACCAGCCCGGTCAGCAGCCCCACCCAGGGCCCGGCCAAAAGGCCCGCCACCACCGTGCCGATCACGCGCGAGTTGGCAATCGCGTCCAGGTACCAGATGCCGTTGTAGGTTCCGAGAATGGAGATGGCGGAAAAGATCAGCACCATCACCGCTTTATCCTTGAAAGTCGCCCGTTGGTTCAGCAAACTGCGGAACGCCTTGACGCGGGTAAACAGCAGCGCGGCCACCACCAGCACGGCGGTCCGCTCCGCCAGCGGCACCATCAGGGACAAATTCATCGGCGCCCCTCCTTTTTGCGGTCAAACTGATGCTTTCATTATCGCCAGCGGGCAGCCGCCCGGTCAATAGAATCGTCGCGCAAGACTGAAAATACCAAAAGCCCCCGGGCAGGTCCGGGGGCATGGCGTCAGGTCCATGCGGCTTACAGGTTGCCGCGCCGTTCCTGCTCGCGCTCCAGCGCCTCAAACAGCGCCTTGAAGTTGCCGTTGCCGAAGCCGCGCGCCCCTTTGCGCTGAATGATTTCCACAAACAGCGTCGGGCGGTCGACGATCGGCTTGCTGAAGAGCTGCAGCAGGTAGCCTTCGTCGTCGCGGTCCACCAGGATGCGAAGCTGGCGCAGCGTATCGACGTCCTCCTCGATTTCCCCGACCCGGTCTTTCAGCTCGTCGTAATACGTGTCGGGCACGTGGAGGAAGTCGACGCCGTTGGCCCGCAGCCTGGAAACCGTGTCGACGATGTCGTTGGTCAAGAGGGCGATGTGCTGCACGCCCGGTCCCCTGTAAAAGTCCAGGAATTCCTGAATCTGCGACTTGCGGCGTCCTTCCGCCGGTTCGTTGATGGGAAACTTGATCCGTCCGGTGCCGCTCTGCATCACTTTGGACATCAGCGCGGAGTACTCGGTGGAGATGTCTTCGTCACTGAAGTTTTGCACGGCGGTGAAGCCCATCACTTTCTGGTAGTACTGCACCCACTCGTCCATCACTTCCACGTTGCCGACGATGTGGTCGATGCCGATCAGGCCGGTGCCTTCCGCCTCCACCGGGGATTCGTAGGCGACGTAGCCGGGGAAGAACGGCCCGCTGTACTGTTTTCGCTCGATGAAGGAGTGGACGTTGTCCCCGTAGGTGGCGATGACCGCCTTTTTGATCGTGCCGTGCTCATCGCTGAACACCGTCGGCTCCATCACCGGCACGGCGCCGCGGGAGACGGCTTCGCGAAACGCCTGCTCGCAGTCCTCGACGCGCAGCGCCACGTCCTTCACCCCGTCGCCGTGCAATTTCACAAACTCGCTGATCGGTCCGTCGGGGGTGAGGGCCCCCGTCACGACAAAGGTGAGGTGGTTTTGCTTCAGCACGTAGGACACCTTGTCGCGCAAACCCGTCTCCAGTCCGGCATACGCGCAGGCCCGAAAACCGAACGCCTTGGTCAAGTAGTGCATGGCCTGCTTGGCGTTGCCCACGTAAAACTCCACGTAGTCCCAGTCTTGAATCGGAAAGAAATCGGTGCTGCTCATCGCTTCCGCCCTCCACTTTTCAAAATTTTATAGCGATTGAGATGATTTTGTCGTTATCATGAGCGTACATGGAAAGCGTTTTCTCCCGCAAGAACACCGGATAACGCGCAGACGCGCGAACGCTTTCATTCAATAAAGTACGCGGCTGCAGCCGCTCCTGGTACAATGAAGAAGAAATTTGCCCGAAGTGAAGTTTTTCCGAAAAGCGATGGGAGACACGTCGATTGCGAAAGGGGTTGGAGATTGTCATGAGTCAATGGAGCGTCGAGGCGGCAAAACAGTGGAATCAATTTGCCGCCGACTGGCATGCGCGCAGCGGAGCCATGTGGGAAACGGGCAGCCGCCGCACCGTTTTGCCGATGTTTATGCGGCATGTCCGGCCGGAAGCGGGACCGATACTGGATGCCGGCTGCGGGGACGGCTACGCCAGCTTCAAACTGGCCGCAAACGGCTATCGGGTGGAAGGCGTGGACATTGCCGAGGAAATGATCCGGTTGGCAAACGAACGGGTACGCGGAAAGGATTGGCCCGTCCGGTTTCAGACCGGCGACGTCTCGTCGCTGCCGTTTGCCGACGCCAGCTTTGGCGGCATTCTCTGCATCAACGTGACCGAGTTCACGCCATCGCCGCTGGCCGCCCTGCGCGAGCTGCACCGTCTGCTCACCCCCGGCGGCGTGCTGCTCCTGGGCATACTCGGCCCCACGGCCGGCCCGCGGGCCCACAGCTACCGGCGCCTGTACGGCGAAGAGACGATCCAGAACACGATGATGCCGTGGGAAGCCAGGCAGTTGGCCGCCGAAAACGGCTTTCGGCTTCTGGAAGAGGTGCCGGTCTACAAGGACGGCGTGCCCGCCGAGCTGGCCGGCCGTCTTTCGGCGGAACTGCGGGAAGCCCTCAGTTTCATGACCCTGTTTGCGCTGGAGAAAACCCCTTGCTGAAAGAAAAACAAACAGAGGTGCCCGCGCGGCACCTCGCTGTCGCTCGCCTACTCCGGAAACGGATTGACCACCCCGTTGGCGTCCATCCACGCCCGCTTGCTGCGTATCAGCCGGTCGAGCTCCGGCTCTTCCCGGCCGTACACGGTCCAATACAGCCTCTGCGTCTCCCGCAGGTCATTGTAGGTCAGATAGGGATAGTCGGTACGGCCGAACGATCCGTCGGGGAATCGCGCATAGTAGAGGTCTCCGTTCGGCGCCACCCACTTGGGGCCCAGATTGACGACGCCGTTCAGCATGATCGCCGCCAGTTCCCTGTCGGTCGGATTGCCAAACTGCACGTACATGTTCAGCAGGAAGTTGATCTCCGCCAACTGGTGATTGAGCGAAACGTGGGTCTTTCGGTTCCCGCCGGGGTGGGCGTAATCGGCCACCAGCCACCCGACATTCACGCCGTCGACGACGAAGTGGTGGCGGGCCGCATAATCGCGGAAAAAGGCCGCGTACTTTTGCGCCGCCTGACAAAAGCGGGTGTCCCTGTACTGCCTGCAGCCCTCCAGCATCAGTTCGGCCGCGCCCGTGTTGAACCGGGTGTCAAAAAACCCGTCCGGGATGCCGTACTCCTGCCACAGCCATTCCGACAGCGGAAGCGTCTTCCAGTACCCCTCCGCTTCCTGATTCTGCACCGATGTATCCAGCATGACGTACGCCACGTCCTCGGCCGCCCGGCTTTGACCGGTGAACAGCAGGGAGCGCAGCACGTAGTTTTCGGGAATGCGCCAGTACGCGTCCGGGGAAGAGGGAACATAGGTGCTCGGCGATTGGTAGTAGTACCCGTCGTACAGCCACTTTGCCTTGCGCTGCAGATCGAGCGCCATCCAGATGGAGGCGAACTGCTCCCTTTCCCAGGGAACCAGCGGATGGCTGGATTCCAGCGCCCACATCTCGCTGACCAATCCGGCTTGGACCGGCATCCGGATCTCCAGCGCAAAACCACCCGCCTGTTTGTGCACGGCTATCGGCAAAAAATGATCCCGCTTCTCTTCGATCGTCCCCCTGCCCAACGGCCGGTAGACGATCGGCGCACCAATCCAGACGTGACGGTCGGCCGTTTCGAGAAAGCCGGGCGCGTTGGGCAGTTGGGCCGTCTCCTCCAGGTTGACGACGCTCCAGACGGGCTTTTGCGGGTCGCCGTCCGCGTACCGGATGTACCGGAACGTCCCCGTCCGGCCCGGCAGGAACAGGGAAAACGTGTACGGCTGGTCGTGTGTGCCCGCTTCCAACCGTTTGACCCAGTAGCGGTCGCCGTTGGGAAACGCGTAGGTTTTTTCGTGCAGCGTCCCCCATGCCCGGGCCAGATTCGCCTCCGTCACCTCCGGGATCCCCGGCTGGGGAGCGGAGGCCGCACGGGGAAGCAATGAGGTGATCAGCATGGTCGCCAACAACATCGCGAACAAAGAAAAGGACCTGATCATCGAATCCTCCTCGCGTCAGAAGTGGGGTAACCTGCCTTCATACTGCCGTCGGATGGCAGCAGCCGATGTACAAGCGAGACTGTTTCACCGTTTCCGCCGCCCTGGCGCTGGAGCCGGGGGCGGCGGAGAGCGGCGTGACGCTTCCGTACCCCCGGCCGAAGCGGGGGGTGAGGCGCCCGGCCCCCGGTACATGCCGGAACAGCCGCTCTCCACGGGATCACGCATCCTTCTGTTTGACGCAAAACGTCCCTTCCCCGTTTCGGCTTCCCGGGAAAGGGACGTTTCATCTGGGCAGGCGGCGAGGCTGCTCAGCCGTTTTCGTTTGCTTCCACTTCCAGGGCTCCTCCCGCCGGGAAGAAGCCGTTTTGCAGGCAACAGCCCATGCGAAAAAACGCTCTCCCGGTTCGGGAGAGCGTGTACTCGTTTGCTCTCTATGCTGGTTTCTCATCAGTTTCTCCGCCGCCGACCGCTACAGCGGATGAGCGTCGTCGCGGTGCGCAAACACGCGGGACTCCATCACACCGGGATGCTGTTTGGCCAGGACGAGCAGGTTTTCCAGGTAGTAGTAGTGGCTTTCCAACAGCTCCACGTCCTTGCGGGTAATCGTCTTGGCCTGCAGGTACTGCTGCATCTCCAGAACGCAGCGCTCCATCTTGTCGGCGAAGTCGTTCGCCCTCAGCATCTGCTCCACCTCGGGGTAGGCGGACTTCAGGCGGTTGATCTCCCCGTGCACCTTGGTCCCCTCCAGAATGATCTGGTACGCCGCCCGTTCGTGGGAGGCCGCGGTGGCCAGTTCTTCCTCCCGACGAGCCGCGCGCAAAGCGGACAAGTACGTGATAAAATGGTACACAGTTAAAAATAATGGCCCCAAAAATAAAATGATCCCCGCTTTGTAGACGTGTTGGTTGGACATGTTGCTGATCAGCAGGAACAGGTGAAACAAAATCGCTCCCAGCCACGCGTAAATGATGACCTGATGATTCACCTTGCCCGCTTCCTGCTGGCGGGAAAAGACGAACGTCAGGCCCAGCAGGTAAAAGGCGAGCAGCGTAAAACTGGCGCTAAACAGCGCCATCTCCATATCCTGCAGCCAGGCTGCATCGGCGGGAATGTCGATCAGAAACTCAAAGGCGAGCACCAGCAGTGAGAAGAGCAGGCCCATGATCCAGAACCGGCTCACTTCCGAGTCGTTGCGCCGGCGCGAGCGGTGCCGTTCCGCGCGGGATTCTCTCAATTGTTCTCACCTCACATCCTGAAATGATTCGCCACGATTCTCCCTTTTCCTCTCGGGGCCCGTCGAAATCTGACATCGGAGGCTGACCATGAGATCACTGCCCACCGCTTTTGTCGAGCGGATGAAAACGCTGTTGAAAGACGAGTACGACGCTTTTGCCGCCGGCTTTGACCGGCCGCCCAGCCAAGGGCTGCGGATCAATCCGCTGAAAATCGACAGGGAGCGCTTTTTGCAGCTCTCCCCGTTTGCCCTCGAACCGGTTCCCTGGTGTCCGGAGGGCTTTCGCTATGCCGAAGGGGAACGCCCCGGCAAACACCCGTACCACGCTGCAGGCCTGTACTACCTGCAGGAGCCCAGCGCCATGTCGCCGGCTGAAGCGCTGCAGGTGAAGCCGGGCGAGACCGTGCTCGACCTGTGCGCCGCACCGGGCGGAAAAACGACCCAACTCGCCGCCGCGCTGCGCGGTCAGGGGCTGTTGGTCGCCAATGAAATTCATCCCGTCCGGGCCAAGGCGCTCTCGGAAAACGTGGAGCGGCTCGGCATCGCCAACGCCATTGTCACCAACGAGACGCCGGAACGGTTGGCCGAGCGGTTTCCCCGCTTCTTTGACCGCATCCTGGTAGACGCTCCCTGCTCCGGCGAAGGAATGTTTCGCAAGCTGCCGGAAGCGATTGACGACTGGTCGCCGGAAAAGGTGGCGGAGTGTCACCGCATCCAGCAGGAGATTCTGGACGCCGCGGCGGCCATGCTGAAACCGGGCGGGACGCTGGTCTATTCCACCTGCACGTTCGCACCGCTGGAAAACGAACAGTCGATCGCGTCCTTTCTCGCCCGCAACCCGGGGTTTGCCCTGACCTCTCTGCCCCACCCCGAGTGGTTCGCGCCCGGTGTACCCGAGTGGGCGGAGCCGCCGCTTCCGGAACTCGCCCGCTCGGCGCGGCTCTGGCCGCACCGCCTCGACGGGGAAGGCCATTACCTGGCCAAACTATGCAAAGAGACGGACGACGAGGGGGACGCCCCCTCCAGACGGCGCAGGGAAAAGCGCGGGAAAACGGCGGCAGCCGGACGGAAGGAAGCGATTGCCGCGTGGCGCACGTTCGCGGCCCAGTCCCTGCCCGGCGTGGCGGAACGATATGCCGACGACGCCGCCTTCCTGCTGTTTGGCGACCAGTTGTATGTCACCCCGGCGCCTGACCTTGATCTGGACGGTCTGAAAGTGGTGCGGGCTGGTCTTCACCTCGGCACCGTGAAAAAGAACCGGCTGGAACCGGCCCACGCGCTGGCGCTGGCCGTCCCCCAAGAGGCCGCCGCACGCACGGCTGCGTTTGCGGCGGATGACCCCGAGCTGCTGCGCTACTTGAAGGGAGAGGCGTTGGCCCGCGACGGCGAAAACGGCTGGACGCTGGTCACCGTGGACGGGTTTCCGCTCGGCTGGGGCAAGCAGGCGGACGGACAGTTGAAAAACCATTATCCCAAAGGGCTGCGCTGGCTGTGATCCCACAGATGCCCGTCGGGAGGACGAAGACGGCCCGCAAACGGAAAACGGCCCACCGCTGGCGAGCAGGCACTCGCGCGGTGGGCTGCCGCTTTTTTTGCCGCTTACCGGCCCGGCCGGCGGCGGTCGTTGTCCACCATCGTCAGCGAGCCGCTTTTGATGTAGCGCAAAATGTTGGAGATGGAGATGCCGGTCGCGTTGGCAATCTGCATGGCGTTGGAGTTGGGGTGGCTGCGCAGGTAGTTCCGTACGATCCGGTATTCGTCGAGCTCGCACTGCATGCAGGTTGGACCGGACGATTCGTGAAGCGGTATCGGATGACCGCATTGGCTGCAAATTTGACTCATCGTGTTTCTCCTCACACCTTGTGTTGACCCGTCTTGGGCTGGCAGGCCCGGGCCACATCCCTTCCGTTTATTGTACCCGTTTCAAGCCGTCAGGAAAAGCTTGGGCGAAAAGGCTGCCTCCTCCTGCGGACATTTGGCCGGCCCACGCAAAAAAGCAGTCCATCCCAAATGGACTGCTTTCCTCGCGGTGGTTTCCCGCCTGCGGTTATCCCCTGCCGCGCGTTTTTTTGCCGACCGCCTTCCCCGCCTTGCGGGCTGCCTTTGCCTCTTGGCGACGGCGGTTTTTCTCGTACAGGGTCTTCAGCTCTTCCAGTTCCCGCGCCAGCTTTTTCTTGTAGCCCGGCTTCACCTTGAGCTTCTTTTTCAGGGCTTCGCGGACGGGGGCAAGCTGCTTTTCCTTTTCCTTCAACTGCTCTTTGGCTTTTTGCTCGCGCAGTTGGGCAAAGTACGCTTCCCGCTCCTCGGCCCGCTTGCGGCGGCCGGCGTCCAGATGGCGGCCCGCCACCAGCAGTTTTTCTTCGATCGGCGCCTTGGTCGCCTTGGCGAAGCGGGTCATGATGCCCTTTTGGCGGGGGGAGACGAGGGAGATGGCCGTTCCCTTCTGCCCCGCCCGTCCGGTGCGGCCGACGCGGTGGATGTAGCTCTCCACGTCATTGGGGACGTCGTAGTTGACGACGTGCGTCACCCCTTCCACGTCCAGACCGCGGGCGGCGATGTCGGTTGCCACCAGATACTGAAACTTGATTTCGCGGAACTGCTTCATCAGTTGTTCCCGCTTGTTCTGCGACAGGTCGCCGTACAGCGCTTCCGCCGCGAAGCCGTTCTCCTGCAGGCGGGCCGTCAACTGCTGGACGCGCGCCTGGGTGTTGGCAAAGACGATGCAGAGATACGGGTTCTCCCGCTCCAACAGGTCCACCAGCGCGTCCATCTTGTCGCTCTGATTGACCACGTAGTAGATCTGTTCGATGCTCTCCACCGTCTTCTGCTTCGCCTCGATCCGGATGTGGGGCGGCTGCTTCATGAAGTACTGCGCCAGCTTTTTCACCGAATCCGGCATGGTGGCGGAAAACAGCAGCATTTGCCGCTGCTGCGGCGTCCCCTCGATGATCTCATGGACCTCCTCGAGAAAGCCCATCTCCATCATCTTGTCCGCCTCGTCCAGCACCAGCGTGGAGATGCGGCCGAAGTGAAGGGAGCCCCGCCTCATGTGGTCCAGCACCCGCCCCGGGGTGCCGACGACGATGTGGACGGTCTGCTTGAGCTTGCTCAACTGCCGCTCAATATCCGTCCCGCCGTGCAGCGACAGCACGTTGACGTCCAGGTATTTGCCCAGCTTCTCCACATCTTCGGCAATCTGGATCGACAGCTCGCGGGTCGGCGTGAGAATCAGCGCCTGAATGTCCCGTTTGCCCGGCTGCAGCCGCTCCAGGATCGGCAGCACAAACGCGGCGGTCTTGCCCGTCCCCGTCTGCGCCTGACCGATCACGTCCTTTCCTTCCAGGATGAGGGGGATCGCCTCCGCCTGAATCGGCGTCGGCTCTTTATAAAACAGGTCGTGAATGCCCTGCATCAGCTCCGGTCGAAAGCCAAACATCGCAAACGTTTTCGCCATGGTGATCACTTCCTTTCACATCCTTTAATAGTATGACAGTCTTGCCAAAAAAACAACAAAAGGCGGCCGGCTGCGGAATTTCCGCAACGTGCCGCCTGCGTAATCATTTCGCCAGTTCGTAAATGGCCTGGGCGTAGATCGCCGTCGCCTTGATCAGATCGTCCACCCGAATGTGCTCGTCCCGCTGGTGGGCGCTGTCCGGCCGGCCCGGGAACAGCGGCCCGAACGCCACCCCTACCTCCAGCGAACGGCCGTACGTAGCCCCGCCGATGGCGATGATCTCGGCCTCCTGCCCGGTCTGCTCCGTGTACACCCGCTGCAGCGTGGTGACCAGCGGATGCTGCGGGTCAACCCGATGAGGCTTCAGGTGCTCCACCACCTCCAGCGAAAAAGCCGCTTCCGCCAGCCGCTCCTCCAGAATCGCCCTCCACCGTTCAAACGGCTGGGAATGCGGATAGCGGATATTGACGCCAAACACGGCATCCCCGTCCGCTTCGTAGCGGATCACGCCGGTGTTGAGGGTGAGCGGTCCCATCTCCTCGTCGTCGTGGGCAATGCCGATCGCTTCCCCGTAGTGCTGCCGATGGAGATAGCGATCCGTAAAACGGGCGAACTGCCTGCCCCGTTCGTCCAGTGTCAGGCCGGCCAAAAAGTGAAGCAGTTCCGTGCCCGCGTTTACCCCCTTGCTCGGATCCATGGCGTGAACGGAAACGCCCTCCATGCGCAATAGCACCTGACCGCCGCGCACGTCCGCCTCTCCGCTCAGACCGGTATCCCGCAGGTACGCGCGATAGCGCTCCGCCAGTTCCTCGCCCGTCATGGCGAGCGGCTCCAGCGTCGCCTCCGCCTTGTCCGGCACCATGTTCATGCGAAGGCCGGCCGACAGCGCCAGCAGTTTGGCGTCCGGCCGGGCAGCGGGCGGACGCTGCTGCGCCGCATACGCGTCCGCAGTCTGCGTCAGCGTCAGGTCGGTCAGCCCTTTTTCCGCGTAGATCAGCGGAAAGTCGGCGTCCGGCGTAAAGCCCATCGTCGGCATTTCTTCCGTTTGGAAATAGGTTTTCACACACTGCCAGTTGGACTCCTCGTCCGTGCCGAAGATGAGCCGCACCCGTTTGGACAGCGGCAGCCCCAGTTCCTTGACGATTTTGGCGGCAAAGATGGCGGCCATGGCCGGCCCCTTGTCGTCGATCGCGCCGCGGGCCACGATCTTGCCGTCCACGATTTCGGCCGCATAGGGCGGCGAGCTCCAGCCGTCCCCTTCCGGCACCACGTCGACGTGACTGAGGATGCCGATCAGTTCCTCGCCCTCGCCAAACTCGGCATGGGCGGCGTATCCCCCGACATCCTTGACCGTCATGCCGGCGTCGGCGCACACCTTGAGCGCGTAGTCAAGCGCCCGGCGGATGCCTTCGCCGAACGGCGCGCCGTCCCGGGCGGTCGCCGGATCGAGCACGCTTTTGATTTGCAGAAATTCCCGCACGGCGGCAAGCAGTTCGTCTTTCCGCTTTTCCGTCTCTTCCAGCCAATTAACGCTCGTCATCCTTCGTTTTCGTCCCTTCTGTCGTCGTACTGTCGTCTTCTGCCGCCTGTGCCGCGTCCAGATCCAAATCCAGCTCCACCAGCGAAATGAGCGACTCCATCGGCACCTCCTGCGCGGTGAACTCCACCTGCGCCTCCTTGATCTCTTCGCGGATGTTGTTCATTTCGCTGTCCAGCTTGTAGGACGCTTTGGCCGCCTCGATCAGGCGCTGCCGGATGGCGGACGGGATGAGCCCCTCGTATTTGTAGTTGAGAGAGTGCTCGATGGTCGCCCAAAAGTTCATGCCCAGCGTACGGATCTGGATTTCCACCGGAATGGTGACCTGTCCGCGCGCCGTCATCAACGGATATTCCACAGCCAGGTGATACCCTCTGTACCCGCTTTCCTTCGGTTTGGAGACGTAATCTTTCTCCAGGTAGATGCGCATGTCGCTTCGCTGTCGTATCATTTCCACGACGGCCGGAATGTCATCGATAAACTGGCAGATGATCCGGATCCCCGCAATGTCCCTGAGCTCCCAGCAGATGTTCTCGTCGATGGGAAACTGCAGGCGGTTCGCCTTGTTGTAAATGCTCGGGATGGACTTGACCCGTCCCGTGACGAACTCGATGGGGGAGTGTTCCTTGCGCTTGCGCAGCTCGTTGCGGATGTTTTTCAGCTTGACCTTGATTTCTTCCACGGCTTGTTCGAACGGTAGCAGATATAGTTCCCAATCTAGTTTGTGCACGCTAGTTCCCTCCGGCCCGAAACTCCATCGTCCTTATGATTCAACATTTTGGGGGAGATATCCTCCCATAAAGAGAAAAGAGACCGCATCTCGGGTCTCTCCATCCAGGCACGGCGCGATTTTTGGGAAAGCGGCGAAGGAACCGGGTCCGTCCCTTCGCCAACCGTTGCGGCCGTTCCCGCTATTCTTTTATGTCGTCCAGACGGAACGCCGTCAGCGAGCTGCTCAGCCGCTCCGCCAGCACGGCCAGTTGGTCCGCGGAAGCCACGATCAGCTCCATCGCCGCGTTCTGCTCCTCGACGGCGGCGGAGATGCCCTGCACCCCGGCGGCCGCCTCCCGGGAAGCGGCCGACACTTCCTGGGCGACCGCCACCACCTGCTGCGCGTCCGGAGCCATCCGGGCAAACGCCTGGCTGACGCCTTCCATTTCCGCGGAGACGCGGCGGATATTTTGTTCAATCCGGCGAAACATCTCGTCCGACTGTCCGGCGGTCCGCCTGCCTTCCGCCACGGTGCGGGTGCCGTCGTCCATCTGCTCCACGATGGCGGCCGTACTTCTCTGGATCTCGCTGATCATCGCCACGATCTGCTGCGCCGCCGCGTTCGTCCCTTCGGCCAGCTTGCGTACTTCCCCCGCCACGACAGCAAACCCCTTGCCGTGTTCGCCGGCGCGTGCCGCCTCGATGCCCGCGTTGAGCGCGAGCAGGTTGGTCTGCCGGGCGATCTCCGTGATCACGGCGATAATCTGCGAGATGTCACGCGATCGCTGCTCCAGCCGGTGTACCGTCTGCGTGGTGGCCGTCACCGCCCGGTCGATCTCCTCCATGCTGGCGATGACCGCTTCCACCGCCTGCCGCCCCGCTTCGGCGTCGCCCTTCATCTCGCGCGACGAAAGCGTAACCTGCTCCACGTGGCTGGTCACGCTGTTGACGCTCGCGGTCAGCGCCTCCGCCAAATGCAGCGTGTGCCCCATTTTGTCCACCTGCCTGTCAGCCGACGTCGACACGTCCTCCACGACCCGGGTGATCTGCTCGCTGGAGGAGGCGATTTCCGCGGTATTGCCGTGAATCTCGCGGACAGATTCCGTCACCGAAGCAGCCGCCTGCCGCACCTGCCGCAAAATGTCATGAAGCTGTTCCCGCATGGCGAGCAGGGAACGGGCCAGCTCCCCCAGTTCGTCCGAGCGCTTCAGGAGCTTCGCGGGAAAGGGAGCGGTAAAATCCCCCCGGCCGATCTGCCCGGCGATGGACAGCATGCCGGCGAACGAGCGGCGCAGACCGGCAGCGGCCCCCCAGGCGATGGCCACCACCAGCACAAGCACAATGCCGTTAAACGCCACAATGGCGTTCCGAATCTGATTGGGCCCGGCCATGATCTCCGTCATGTCCATCTCCGCCAGGATGGCCCAGTTGAGCTTGCCCACCTGCACCCGGTCGTAGGCGACCAGCACCTCCTCCCCGCGATAGTCGACGGCCTGGGCCGTGCCCGCGGTACTGCCGGAAGACAGTGCCTGTTCGGCAATCGGCGTCTCCACTTTCTGCCTAAGCATCGTCTCCTGCCCGTTCCCCAATTCGGTGCGCATCAGCTTGTCCGCCCCGATCAGGTAGATTTTGCCCGTGTCACCCAACCCCTCGCGCCGGTTCAACTGGCGGGAGATGTACTCCAGGGAGACCTCCGCCGCGAGCTGTCCAATCACCGTCCCGTGATCAAAGATCGGCGCGGCCATGAAGACGGCGGGCACGCCGCCGGACGGTTCGTAACGGCTGACGTCCGACAGTTCCAGACTGAGTCCCTTGGCCGCTTGTTTTACGGTCTGGCCCAGAGGGGTGCCGCTGTACGGGCCGCTGTACAGGTTGGTGCCGAAGTCGGCCTGCGGCTTCGTCTGGTACACCACGTCGCCGTTCTCGTTGAGCAGGTACGCGTTGAAAAATCCGTAACGAGACACCTCCATCTTCAGTTCCTTGCCCCACGTCTGCTCCGCCTCCTGGTAGGCGGGAGCCTCCCTTCCCAGCTTCCACACGCCATCGAAGGCCGCCAGCGACTGCGCCACCGAACCGGACGCCGCCAGCGTCTCCAGGTTTTTGGATCGTTCGCGGAAGTAGTTTTCCACCTGCTCCTTGTTGCTATTGCGGAGTGCCTCCAGCGTCGCCGCGCTGCCCTCCAGCAGTTCCCGCTTGGTCTCCGTGTAGGCAAACACCCCCGCCGCCGTCAGCGGCACAATGCCGGTCAGCAGCAGAGCGATCAATACCCGCGCCCCCAGTTTCATAACATGAGCCCCCTTGCAACGACCTGTTTCTTTTTTCAAAATTCTATGAATGGTACAAATATATTACCATAGACCTAGCAAAAAATATCCAGTTTTGTCCGCTCGTGTCAGAAAAAATGGCAAAAAAAAAAAGACGCGCCCGCACGACGGCCGATACAGTCTGCCGCACACACGCGTCTTTTCCTGCCGGTCGGGGGGCGGTGCCCGCCTACGCCGTCGCCGTCTCCGCGATCATCGCGATCTCGTCGCACATCGGCAGCTTGGAGCAGTTGATACAGTCCTTCCATACCTTTTGCGGCAGCGTCTCCTTGGCCACCACGCGGAATCCGCACTTTTCAAAGAACGCCTTTTGGTAGGTGAGCGCCAGCACCCGGTTGATTCCCAGCAGGCGGCACTGCTCCACGAGATGCAGCACCAACTGCTTGCCGACGCCCATGCCTTTGGCTTTCTCGGCGATGGCGAGCGAACGGATTTCCGCCAAATCCTCCCAGAGAATATGCAGGCCGGCCACTCCAATGACGCTTTCCCCGTCGTGGGCGACGATGAACGACTGCAGGTGTTCGCAGACGGAGAGTTTGGTCCGCGGCAGCATCAGCCCCTGCTGTGCATATTGATTAATAATGTCAAGCATCTGGTCGACGTCCCTCATGGTTGCCTGGCGCACGGTCAACGTCTTTGTGACACTCATTCTACACTCCCCCACTCCATCTCCTCAAAGCCTCGGTCTAAATAATAATTATTCATGATAATATATAAATATACATCCAGTCGAAAGAGAAGTCTATCCTTTTTTCCGTCAGGCCGGCTTGGACGGACAAACGCATTTCTTTTGAATGGAACAATTGTGCTATAATCACTGTAACAGAACGGAGGTGTTTCCCTTTGACGACACGCAGGGAGCGAAAAAAGCGGGAAACGCGCGACAAGATTTTCAACGCCGCGATCAAGCTGTTCAAGCAGTACGGCTTTGAAAACACGACGATTGACATGATTTCCGAAGAAGCGGACGTCGCCCGCGGCACCATCTTTCTTCACTTCACGTCAAAGGAAGCGATTCTCGCCAACTGGGGATACGAGCGGCTGCAGGAAATCGAGGAACGGCGGGAAGAGTGGGACTACGGAGACAGTTGCAAGCAGAAGGTCTTGCGGATCTATAAAATCATGAACGAGGTCAACATCCAGAATTACGATTTCATCAAGGTGCTGATCGAGTCCTCGATGAAGCACCGCAAGATCCTGGAAAACGAAAAGAACGTCTACTACGAGCTGCGGCAGCTGTTTGCAGACCTGATCGAAGAAGCGCAGGAAAAAGGGCGGCTGAAGGCGAAGTTCAATCCGCTCGTCGCTGCCAACATGCTGGAAAACATCTATTACAACGCCCTGTACGACTGGGTGCGCAGCGAAGGAGCCTGGGCCTTGGAGGAAATCATGGAGGAAAAGGTCTCCATCGTGTTTGAAGGGCTGGACGCATGAGTTCATCATGTGACCGGCCCTTCTGACGTTTTGGATGCACTGATCGCTGGAAGAATTGCCTGCCCGCCTGCGGCCGATGTTTTCCTTGCGGAGACAGTGACATTTCCCTATGATGATGGAGAAGAGCTGTTCAACACGTTGGAGGTATTCACATACACATGCGAAACGGTATCAAGCGTGAAGATATTGAGCTTCTGGCTCCCGCCGGCAACTGGGAGTGTCTGCGCGCGGCCGTCGCCAACGGGGCAAACGCCGTCTACTTCGGCGTGGAAAAATTCAACGCCCGGGCCCGCGCCGAAAACTTCCAGATGTCCGAACTGCCGGACATCATGTCATTTTTGCACATGTACGGAGTCAAAGGGTTTCTTACCTTTAATATCCTCGTCTTTGAAAATGAATTGAAGGAAGCGCAGGAGCTGATCGAAGCCTGTATCGACGCCGGGGTGGATGCGGTCATCGTGCAGGACCTCGGCCTCGTCAAGCTGATCCGCGAAATTTCCCCCGACTTTCCCATTCACGGCTCGACCCAGATGACGATCACCTCGCCGGAAGCGGTGGAGTTTACCAAGCCGCTTGCCCTGGAGCGGGTGGTGCTGGGGCGTGAAAACTCGCTGAAGGAAATCAAGGTAATCGGCGAAAAGGCCAAGCTGCCGATGGAGGTGTTCGTGCACGGCGCACTGTGCGTCTCCTACTCCGGCCAGTGCCTCACTTCGGAAATGTGGGGCGGCCGCTCGGCCAACCGCGGCGAATGCGCCCAGGCCTGCCGCCTCCCCTACGACCTGATCGTGGACGGGGTGCAGAAGGAGATGGGCAACGTCGCCTACCTGCTGTCGCCCAAAGACCTGGCGGCGATCGACCTGGTGCCGGAGCTGATCGAGGCGGGCGTCACCTCCTTCAAGATCGAAGGCCGCCTGAAGTCGCCGGAGTACGTGGCCAACGTGGTCAGCAAATACCGCGCGGCGATCGACCGCTACTTCGCCGGCCAGGACGCGGCGCCGAGCGAGCAGGACATCCGCGAGCTGCAGCAGAGCTTTTCCCGCGGCTTTACGCACGGGTTCTTGAAAGGCACCAACAACAAGACGCTTCTGGACGGTACCTTCCCGAAAAGCCGCGGCGTCTTTCTCGGCACCGTGAAAAAGGTGCTGAAGCACGCGGTGCTGGTGGAGCTGAACGCTCCCCTGAAACGGGGCGACGGCATCGTCTTTGACGCCGGCGATCCGACGCAAAAAGAGGAAGGTGGGCGCGTCTACGACATCCTCACCCGCGGCAAAAAGGTGGAGGGCGAAGTCGAGAAGGGCCTCTACGAAATCGTCATGGGGCGAAACGACGTCAACCTGCAGCGGGTCAACGTCGGCGACCGCGTCTGGAAGACGAACGACCCCGAGCTGGACAAACGGCTGCGCAAAACGTTTGAGACGGAAAAGCCGTACCGCACCTTCCCGCTCGCGGTGCACGTCGTCGGCCGGCTGGGCGAAAAGCTGTCCGTCACCTGGGTGGACAAAACGGCCGACCACGCGGTGACCGTCAAGTCCGAAATTCCCCTGGAAGCGGCGCTGAAACGGCCGCTGACTCCGGAGCTGCTGTACGAGCAGTTGAGCCGTCTGGGGGGCACCCTGTTTTATCTGAACGCGCAGGACCTGACGACGGATCTGGACGGCGACCTGATCCTGCCCGTGAGCGAACTGAACCGGATGCGGCGGGAAGCGGTGGAGCAGCTTCTCTTCCTGCGGACGAAACCGCCGGTGTACCAAAAGCGGCGCGTGGACGTCTACGCCGATGTGTCTGCCAAGCAGCCGGTGGACAAACCGCTGTTGACAGCGCTCTGCCGCTCGCTGGCGCAGGTGGAGGCGGCCGCCCAGACGGACGTCGACTTTCTGTACGCCGATTTCGAGTTTGTCAAACAGTATCCGGATGCAGTCAAGCTGGCCCACCGGTACGGCAAACCCATCGGCATCGCCACGATGCGCATCCACATGCCGGATGAAAACGGCGTGCTGGCGCTGATCGCCAGAAGCAGGCCGGACGCCATCCTCGTCCGCAACACGGGCGCGCTGTACTACTACATGTCCCGCCGCGGCGAGCTGAACATTCCGCTGATCGGCGATTTCTCGCTCAACGTGGCCAACCACAAGGCCGTCGAGCTGTTCCTGGACTGCGGCCTGCAGCGGGTGACCGCCTCGTACGATCTGAACATCCAGCAAATGGTGGACCTGCTCGGCAGGACGGACGCGTCCAAAATCGAAGTGGTGATTCACCAGCACCTGCCGATGTTCCATACGGAGCACTGCGTCTACTGCACGTTTCTCAGCCCCGGAACGGACCATACCAACTGCGGCCAGCCGTGCGAAACGCACCGCGTCTCGCTGCGCGACCGCGTCGGATTCTCCCATCCGGTCCGCGTCGATACCGGCTGCCGCAACACGGTATACAACGCCATCGACCAGTCGGGAGCGGAGTACCTGGCCGAATTTATCCAGTTGGGCGTGGGCAGCTACCGCGTCGAGTTTTTGGAGGAAGAGCCGGAGCGTGTCAAAGAGGTGATCGACCTCTACCGCCGGGCGCTGCGCGGCGAAGTGAGCGGCACCCATGTCTGGCGGACGCTGAAAGCGACCAACCAGTTGGGCGTCACCCGCGGCCAGCTCACCAAGTAGCCTTGCGCCGGACGACACCGTCCCGGCCTTACCCATACCCTGTGAGGAGGAGATTGAACATGGCGGACCTTTCCCAGCCCACGCCGGAAAACCTGGCGACGATTATCGAAGGCATCAAGTCCAAGCTGAACATGGCCAACACCGCCGTCATGCGGCCGGAGGATTTCGACCTGGTCCATTACGAAGACCTGCTGTACCTGTACAACATGGTGCAGAAAAAAGCGACCTTCAGCATCAACGAAATGACCGCCATCGTCGAAGAACTGGGCGGCATGCGGAAGCAGTCCTGACCCGGGAAACCCGACTCGGCGATTCGCTACACCCGCGCCGGGCGGGTCCCAACGCTCTCGCCCCACTTCCCCGCTTGAAAACACGCCGTATCCGCTGTGCGGAACGGCGTGTTCGTTTTGGATCCACAGGCACTCTTCACTCTGCCTTCTCATCTGCCGCCTCGCGGTGCCCCTTGTGCCTGTCCCCCCACTCCTTCATCATGCGAATGATCGGAACAAGCGTCATACCCAAATCCGTCAACGAATACTCCACCTTGGGCGGCACCTGCTGATAAACCTTTTGGTGAATGATGCCGTCCCGCTCCAGTTCCCGCAACTGCAGCGTCAGCATTCGATGGGTAATGTTGGGACACAATTTGCGAAACTCGTTGAAACGCTTCGTGCCCTCGATCAGATGATAGAGGAGCACGCCTTTCCACTTGCCGCCAATGACGTCCAGCGCATATTCGACAGGACACGCCTGGTCATCGGGACGAAGCCGTAGCAAAAACAAAGGAGGGAACCAACCTGTGACGAACGAACAACGGAAAGAACGCATTTTGGAGGCCTACCGCTTCAGACACGCATGCAAGGAGTTTGACGCGACCAAGTCCATTTCGAAGGAAGACTTCGACTTCATCCTGGAAACCGGCCGCCTGTCTCCGAGCTCGTTCGGCTTCGAGCCGTGGAAGTTCCTCGTCGTGCAAAACATGGACCTGCGCACCAAGCTGCTGCCCGTCACATGGGGGGCGCAGAAGCACCTTCCAACCGCCAGCCATTTCGTCATCATTCTGGCTCGAACAAAGCCGAGCATGGTCGCCGAATCCGAATATATTCAGCACATGATGAAAGATGTTCAGAAGCTCCCCCCGGAGGTCGTGCAGAAAAAAGGAGAGGTGTACCACCGCTTCCTGGAATCCGATTTTGGCCTGCTGCACGACGAACGGGTGATGTTTGAATGGGCGTGCAGGCAAACGTACATCGCGCTCGGAAACATGATGACGGCCGCGGCGCAAATCGGCATTGATTCGTGTCCGATCGAGGGATTCGACAAAGAAAAGGTGGAGGGGATCCTGAGAGATCCCCCAACACGTTCTCAGACCGTGCGGCACGGACCGGGTCCCCGGTTACCGACCGGATCGGGCCGCGCGTTTTTTCTCGCCGAGCAGGATCTGGTACTGCACGATGTACGTGTCCAGCTCCTGGCTTACAGCAAGCACGGAAGGGTGTGACAAGCCGTTCTCTTTGACCCGCTCGTGCAGCTTCCCGGTCAGCTCATCGATGATGCCTGCCAGCACGGCAATTGTGGAGGATGCGGCCGTCCTCCTGGTGCATGGCAGCATCGGCTTTCCCTTGGCAGCCGCCGCGAGAACCGTCTTGCACGGGGACTGCTGCCGCGAGAGGACCGGACCGGGGATCGCGTTCATCTTGGTGCCCCCCTTCTCCCAGCGATATGTCTCTTTACTTTATCGGCTGTTTCCCTTTTTTTGAAATATAAAAATTTTGGGAACAGCGCGTCCCTCCCGCTGAATTTGGGCGAACGTCCCGATCCTTCGTGACATACGCATATCTTGTAGTCAAATTCCAATGGAAACGGGATGGAATGCATCATGACTTTGTATATGGATTACACGTCTCCTTCTGCTCGGTTCTTTGATGACGTCAACAATAACCTGCTCGTCCAAAAGGATCCCCGAAACTACATCAACGTCCTCTCCACCCAACAGTTGAATACGCTGGACAACGTGTCCCTGCTGGACATCTTCCTCAGTGCGGGCAACATCGTGGAGCCTCATTACCATCAAAATGCTGCGGAGCTGGTGTACTGCATTTCCGGAGCGGCGAATGTTTCCTTCATCAATCCATTTACGAATTGCGTTTTTCATTATCAGATTACGCCAGGCCAAGTCGTCAACGTCCCTCAGGCCTGGTGGCACTGGGAAATCGCAACCGCCGACAACACGCATCTGCTCGCCATCTTCAATGCCCCCATCCCCGAAGTCATCCTGGGATCCGATATCCTGAGATTGACGCCCAGTGAAATATGGGCGTACACATACTGCCTGAATGAGTCCAACGTCAGAAATACGCTGGCCCCCATACAGCGTTCGACCTTCATCGGCCCTCCCTTAGGCTGTCATCAAGGTCAGGGGCAGGGCTATCAACCGTATGCCCAGCCTCCCCATCCCTATCAGCAGCATTATTGGTAACTCGTCAGCGCTGTACCGGTCATGCGCATCGCTCGATCACGGGCGATTTTTTTTTTTTTTGCATTCATGGCTATCCCCCGTTACCGCGTACTGTAAATGAATGGAATTTTTTCTTGACAAATGCACGAGATGCGCTATTTTACATACAGCGGATGATTTACTGCGAGAGCCGGCAAGAAAGATGATCTCATCCGTCTTCGTTTGATAAATTCAGACAGGAAGTGAGTGTGTCTTGAAGGGCCTGCCGCTCTCCCTCTTCACCGGAATGCTCGCGACCAACTCCTCATTGCGCAGCCTCTGGCTTGCCCGTGCCGTTTCCGCACTGGGCGATTATGGATACAGCGTCGCATTGATGTGGTTCGTCTACGAGTAGACACATTCCGCTCTGCAAACGGGTCTGCTGTTTATTCTCAAGTTTTTGCCCGAGCCTTTCGTGGGGCTCTATTTCGGCGTGTTGGCGGATCGCCTGAACCGAAAACGTCTCATGCAGATCGCCGACCTCATCCAGACGCTTGCCATGCTGCTGTTGGGCGTGCTGATCGCAAGCGGCTCGTTTCATATGTGGCATCTGTACGTCGTCACGATCTGCGCGTCGATGGCCGGAACGCTCTTTCGCATCGCGCAAACATCCCTGATTCCCGACCTGGTCGGCAGACATGAGCTGGTGAGCGCCAACGCCCTCCTGTCCGCAACCATGCAGGTGATGCGGATGGTCGGGGCGACGCTGGGCGGTATCCTGGTCGCGTTCGTCGGCGTGGCCGGGACCATCGAAATCAATGCGGCCTCCTTTCTGGTGTCGCTGGTTTTTGTTCAGCGGATTCGCAGCGCCCCGGCCCGGCCTGCGGCTTCTCCCACGTCCGGAACGAGCGTGATCAGCGAGATCAAGGAGGGGCTGGACTGGCTGGCGACCAACAAGATCGTGCTGCTTCTCCTGCTGTTGGGAACGCTCGCCAATGTTGCCCTCGCTCCTACCAATGTCCTGCCTTCCATGCTGATTCAACGCGATTTTCACGGAGACGCCCGGATGTTGGGCTGGTTTGAAACGTCCATTGCATTGGGGCTCTTGCTGGGCGGCGTGCTGGTCGGGACGCTCTCCCCCAAAAAAGTGGGGCGGTGGTTTATCGCCGGTTTGGGACTGGAAGCTGTCGGCATGCTGATCGTCGCCGTCACCCCGTTCGCATGGTTGGCGTATGGGGGCAATTTTCTTCTGGGGATCGGGGTCATGGTCTGCAACATTCCGTTGAGCACGCTGATGCAGACGCTGATTCCCGACAGGATGCGGGGGCGGGTGAACAGCATGACGTCGATCTCGTTCAACATCTCGATCCCGATCACCTACGGCGGCATCGGCGCCCTGGCCGACGTGATCGGCGCGAAACCCAGCTATGGCTTGGGAGCGCTGCTGCTGTGCCTGTGTTCGGCAATGGGAGGAATGAATGCGGCGCTGCGATCGATCGACCTCAGTCAGGAAGCCGCTGAGGAAAAAGAGGACGCGGGACAGGCGGTTTGACGCAGGCACATGTGCAGCGCACGGGTCTATCCCTGCAAGCCGGTGTCCGTGTCCGAACCGCGCTTAGCGGCACGCTCCCCCGGGCAAACGGCATCGTCACCGATCATCTGTATCTTCATCAACGGATAATTGTCCTGCAGAGCCAGGCGCATGTCGCCCATCAGGGAGCATAACACCGCTTCCTGAATCCGCTGGTCAAAGGTAACACGAATGTCGATGCTGTACGGCTGGTCGTTCGGCTGCTGTTTGGCGTCGGCGCTTCGCAAAGGCGTTCCCTCCCGCATGGTTTTTCTTAGCATACCATCCCTCTCTGTCCTTCATTCCGGCGGGATGTCCCCGCACCTGAATCCACTTCATGAGCATCATCCCGGTATCATGGCGGCAACTTCCCGTCACCGGCACTGAAAAAGCGCCGTCCACACGAACAAACGGGCCCTCCTGTTGGCATTGCCGCAAGGAGGACCCGTTTTTCAATCGCTTCCATCAGTGATTGACGATGCCCACGCGCGCTTCCGTCTGCTCCGGCCGCTCCGCCTCCTCGCAGCCTTCTTTCCAGAGCAGGTAGCGGATACTGTCTGCCAGCGCTTCCCAGCTCGCTTCGATCACGTTGGTGGAGACCCCGACCGTGCTCCACTTTTCTCCGTCGCGGGCGGATTCGATCAGGACGCGCACTTTTGCAGCGGTCGCCCCGCTCTCGTCCAGCACCCGCACCTTGTAGTCGGTCAGGTGCATCTCCGCCAGACAGGGGAAGTGGTTCTCCAGCGCCTTGCGCAGCGCGTTGTCCAGCGCGTTGACGGGACCGTTGCCGTCCGCGGCGGTGTGGACGACCTGGCCATTGACATTCAGCTTGACCATCGCTTCCGAGGAGATCGACTGGTCCGCTGTCTTTTCCATCAAAATCTTGAACGAGTCGAGCGTAAACAGTTGGCGCAGCTTGCCCGCCGCCTCCAGCAGCATGAGCGAGAGCGACGCCTCCGCTCCTTCGTATTGGTAGCCCTGGAATTCGCGCTCCTTGATCCGTTTGACGATCTCCCGCGCTTCCTGTCTGTCCAGCGCCACGTCGATCTCCAGCTCCTCCGCCTTGGCCAGCAGGTTGCTTTGGCCGGCCAGCTCGGAGACCAGCACGCGCCGTTTGTTGCCGATCAGCTCCGGCTCGATGTGCTCGTAGGTCTTGGGGTCTTTCAGAACGGCGCTGACGTGGATGCCGCCTTTGTGAGCAAACGCGCTGTTGCCGACAAACGGCTGGTTGTTGGGCATCGCCATGTTGGCGATCTCCGCCACGAAACGCGACAGTTTGGTCAACTGCTGCATCTGCTCCGGCGCGACACAGGCGTATCCCAGTTTCAACTGCAGATTGGGAATGACCGAGACCAGGTTGACGTTGCCGCACCGTTCGCCGATCCCGTTGATCGTCCCCTGCACCTGCTGCGCGCCCGCCTGTACCGCCGCCAGCGCGTTGGCCACGGCCAGTTCGCCGTCGTTGTGGGGATGGATGCCCAGCGGTGTCTGCACGCTCGCCTTTACCGTCCGGACGGTCTCGAAAATCTCGTGCGGCAGGCTGCCGCCGTTGGTGTCGCAGAGAACGATCCAGTCGGCGCCGGCCTCCTCCGCCGCTTCCAGCACGCGCAGCGCGTAGACCGGATTGTGCTTGTAGCCGTCGAAAAAGTGTTCGGCCAAAAACAGGACGGTCAGCCCCCGCGATTTGAGAAAAGCGACAGAGTCGGCCACCATCCGCAGATTTTCGTCCAAGGTGGTTTTGAGCGCGTCGGTGACGTGCAGATCCCACGACTTGCCGAAAATGGCCGCCGCCTTGACGCCGCTCTCCAGCAGCGCCCGCAGGTTGTCGTCCTCCTCCGCCGCCACGTTGGGCCGACAGGTGCTGCCAAACGCGGTCACCACGGCGTGTTTCAGCGGAATCTCCCGCATCCGCTCAAAGAAGGCCATGTCCTTGGGATTGCTGCCGGGCCAGCCGCCTTCGATAAAGTCGATGCCAAACTGATCCAGCTTCAAGGCGATCTTCACCTTGTCCTCCACCGACAGGCTGACGCCCTCTCCCTGCGTGCCGTCCCGCAGCGTCGTATCGTACAGATACACCTTTTCTTTCATCTTCTCTCCACCCCATGTGCCTCTGTTATTTTCTGAATACTTTGTATTATTAATCTTATGACGCTATTCAGTATACCACAGCCCATGGGGAAAGAAAACGCGCGATTTCGCCGCTTTTGCTCATGTGCACCGGGCGTGGACAAAGGCGGCTGTCCGTTCGATCGCCTCTTCCAGTTGAGGGGAAGTGCCGGCGAACGGATGGCGGGTGTTGAAGGTGTGGTCGCCCGCTTCGATCCAGTGCAGTTCGCTCTCCCGCGCCGCCTCGTGCAGGCGCTCCGCTCCCTTCACCAGCCGGACGTAGTCCTCCCGCCCCTGGATGATGCAGAGCGGCTGCGGCATGCTCGCCACTTTTGCCAGGAGGTCGTACTTGTCCCGGTTCCGGTCCACGTCGTCGATGACCGCCTGGGTGATCGGCATCTGCTGTCCGGTCCGGGCATTGGCGATGTAGCCGACGCCCTGTTCCGCGATTTGACGGCGCAGCTTCTCGTCAAACAGATTGACGTCGGCCACCCCGTTCCAGGTGATGATCCCCTTGACGAGCGGGTTGCCCGCCCCGAACAGGATCGCGTCCGCCCCGCCTTTGCTGTGGCCCAGCACAAACAGCTTTTCCTTGTCAAACCGGGCGGAGAACACTCCGCCATCTTCCAGCAGCCACCTCGTCAGGATGGTCAAATCGTCCACTTCGCGCGCGTATGTATTGCGCCCGAACTTTTCCAGCTCGTCAAATTCCGTCAGGCTTTCCCCGACCCCGTTGCAGGAAAAATTGAAGCGGACGACGGCGATACCCCGCTCGGCCAACTGCTCGGCGACGTAGGGAGAGCTGCCCCAGTCCTTAAACCCTTTGAACCCGTGGCAGAAGATCACGAGCGGCTGGTCCGGCGACGCGCTCTTCGCGTGAAAATCGCCGCGGATCGTCAAATCCTCGCCGGCGGCAATGCGAAACGACTCCATCATGTCTCTTCACCTCTTTGGGGGTTTCTTCTTATCTTATTATGAAGGCAGCGGAGCCCAAAGGAAACCCGTCGGACCGGAGCCGGTGTTCACCGCTTCCTCGGTGCGGCCCCCCGTACGGCAAAAGACCTCCTGCCGGCAGGAGGCCTCATCCGGTCCGGGAGGCGATGCGGTCGTTCGCCGCCAGATACAGGGCGTACTCCAGCGGTCTTCGCACGGCTTGGAGGTAGCGGTCCCACTGGCCCAGCTTGCGGAAAATGTCACGTCCCGGCTTGGGATTGATTTCGATGATCCACACCCGGCCGTTCGCATCGATGCCCAAATCAAAACCAAACTCCATCATCGATCCGAAATGTTTCTCGATCTTTTCCACCGTTTTCAGTGCCAGCTCCCGGCACTCGCAGAGGATCCGCTCCGCCTCCTGCACGCCGAAGCGGAAGGCCAGAAAACGGCCGGCCGGCACCGCGGTGCCGCCGCCGTGCAGATTGGACGTGGACGATCGCTTGGGACCGATCCGCATCCCCACGCCGGTCAGCCTCCACTTGCCGCTTCCATCCTTCTGGATCAACAGGCGCGCGTCCACCGTCCGCCCCGGCAGCAGGGCCAAATCCAGCCCCTGCTGCAGGAAGAACTGCTCCTCCCCGTATTTTTCCCGATTCGTCCAGCGCTCGATTTCGGTGGTGAGCGCCGACAGCGTCGGCAGGACGGCGTCCTTCCTCCCTTGATTCTTGGTCCGTCCGCGCAGCAGGTAGACCTTCCCTCTCCGCTCCACCCGCAGGATGCTGCGTCCGCCCGATCCATTGGTCGGCTTGACGTAGACGACGCCGTGCCGCTTCAGCATGTCTGCCAGCTCCTCCCGCCTGTAGAGCCGGGTCTCCGGCAGCCAGCGCTGCAGTTCTTCCTCCTGCATCAGCACATGATGGACGCGAAACTTGTTGGCAAAGCGGCTGTTGGCGTAGCGGAACCAGTTCTTGTTGCGGAACGGCAGGTAGCTCTTGTGCTTCTCTATCGGATAGTAGCGGTACCGGTCGATCACGATGTCCGGCCAGGCGTACCAACCGCTTTTCCAGCCGTCCGCTCCCGGCGTAAACCCCTTGATCCGGCGGGAGGCGGCGTTCACATCCTGCGGCGAAAAGACAAACACTTCCGCGCCCATCTCCTTTCCCTCCCGCACAAGCCGGCGCAAAAATCCTGGTTCGTTAAAACCCTTTTCCCCCCGATAGGTCAGAATGCCGATCCGTTTTTTCACGTGTCGTCCTCCCTCTCTGTGGATGACTTCTCCCCATCAGCTTATGGCCGAACGCGAAAAAAAGCGCCAGGGCCCACAAGGGTTAGGCGCTTCTTGGACACTTTAGCGTCCGTGTTTGTCCAGATAATCGAGAGCGGCGCGACCAAGCACCTCAGCGGCGATCAGCATGGCGCTCTCGTCGATGTCAAAGCGCGGATGGTGGTGCGGATACCCGGCCCCTTTATGCGGGTTGCCGGCGCCGACAAAGAGGAACGAGCCCGGCACTTTTTCCAGATAGTAGGCGAAGTCCTCCGCTCCCATCGTCGGCTCCATCCGTTCCACGTTGTCCCAGCCAACCGTCGCCGCGGCCGCCTGGCGGGCGATCTCCGTCTCCGCCTCGCTGTTGATGACGGCCGGATAGCCGCGCATGTAGGTCACCTCCGCGCTGCCTCCCATCAGTGCCGCCGTCCCCTTCGCAATCTCGATCAGCCGCTGTTCCGCCTTGTCCCGCACGTGCGGCAGGAACGAGCGGACCGTGCCCGTCAGGCGGCAGCGGTCGGCGATCACGTTGTAGTTGTCCCCGGCGTGAAAGGTTCCCACCGTGACGACCACGCTCTCCAGCGGACTGATGTTGCGGCTGGCGATCGTCTGCAGCGCGCTCACGATCTGGGAGCCGATCACGATGGCGTCGACGGTCTCCTGCGGGACGGCGCCGTGCCCCCCTTTGCCCTTGATCTCGATGATGAAGTCGTCGCAATTGGCCATCACCGGACCGGCGCTCACCCAGACCGTGCCGACCGGACACATCGACCAGAGGTGCGCGCCGAAAATGGCATCGACCCCCTGCAGCACGCCGTCTTCCACCATCTGAATCGCGCCGCCCGGATTTTCCTCCTCGGCATGCTGGAACAGGAACGTGATCGTGCCCGGGATCTCGTCGCGGTGGCGGGCCAGCACCGTCGCCAACCCCAGCAGCCCGGACGTATGGGCATCGTGGCCGCAGGCGTGCATCACGCCCGGCACTTTGGACTTGTACGCCACCTCTTTTTCGTCCTGGATCGGCAGGGCGTCAAAATCGGCGCGCAGGGCGACGGTGGCTCCCGGCTTTCCGCCATGCAGCACGCCGACGACGCCGCGTCCGCCCACGCCGGTCCGCACCTCGTCAAACTGCAGCTCGCGCAGGATGTCCGCAATCATGGCGGGCGTCTTCTCCTCCTGGAACGACAGCTCCGGATACTGGTGCAGATGGCGGCGCCACGCGACCATCTGCGGTTCCATCTCTTTCAGCAGTTCTTTCAGCTTCTCCTGCAACATGTCCATCCTCCCGCTTTTACTTCTGCTCTTTTTTCTCCATCATAGCAAAAGTGATACTTTATTCATAGATTTGCATAAATATCAAAACAGATCGACCTGCTCCCGCCGCCTCCGGTCAAACACGGCGATCGTGCGAAACCCGGCCCGCTTCAACAGTTCCCGCGCCTCGTCGAGGTGATGGCCGACTTGATCGGGAAAATGGGCGTCGGACGAGGTGGTGACGGCAACGCCGTTCTGGGCCAGTATCTCCAAAAAGCGCAGGCTGGGGCACATCTCCCTGACCGGATAGCGGTACAGAAGACCCGTGTTGATCTCCGTGGCCGTGCCGGTCTCCTTCAACGCCCGGGCAATCCGCTGGTAGTACGAGAGCAGCGCCGCCTCGTCTGGCCGGTAGCCGAACGCTTTCAGGCTGTCCGGGTGGGCGACGACGTCAAACAGGCGGCTGGATACGGCCTGCTCTACAAGCGAAAAATAGCGGCCGTACAGCATGTACAGATCGGTCTGCTGAAAGCGCTCCCGCGTGTCGGGATTGTCAAACCCCCATCCCTGCAGGAAGTGAACGGAGCCGATGCAGTAGTCCCAGGGGTACGCGCCGGTCACGTCGGCCAGCACCGCCTCTCCGCCGGGAAAATAGTCCAGTTCGATGCCTACTTTCAGCTCGATCCCGTCCTCTGCCCAGCGCTGCTTCTGCCCCTCGACGAACGTCACGAAATCGTCCAGCGACGTCACGCACACCTGTTCCAGCCAGCGGCGCTGCAGTCCTCCCAACTGGTCGCCGGCGAGGTGCAGATGCGCCTCGTAATAGGCCTTGTACTCGCGGAACCGGTACAGGTGATCGACGACCCCGACTGCCGCAAGGCCCACCTGCTTGGCCCGCAGCCGGTACAAATCAAGCCACTCCGCCGAAAACGCCCCGTTCCGCAAGCGCTCCGCCAGCTGCGGAAAAAAGGCGTCCAGCCACTCGCGGCTGTGCGTTTGTTTGGCCGTGCAAAAAAACGGACGCAGCGCTTCCGCCGTCCGGTTCAGCCAGCCAAGCGAATACGGCCCTTCCTCCAGATGTACGTGATAGTCCACTTTCACACCGATCGCCTCCCGCAGCCAGTGGGCTGCCACCCTGTCACTTTCGGCACGTGATCCGGGAAAACGGGCATGTTGGCCCCCGACCGCTGTGCTCCCCCGCGTCCGCCCGCCTGCTGCCTCAACGACTGCGCTCCGGCTGCGGCAGGTCCACACCCGCCGCTGGAAGGGCGGCGATCATGTTCCGGGAAATGATCGTGGATACGGCTCCCGTTTCCCGAATGTTCGCAATTGTCATCCTGCGCCTCTACTTTCTTTCTGTATGTAGGATTATCTGAGGATATGTCCGTGCCATGACCAGGAACCCCCACCCGTTTTCTGTCTGGCTTGCCGGTTCCTCCTCATACGAAAACAGCCGGACGGCCGCGATCCGCGCGGTGCCGCGCGTCGGGCGTCCGGCTTTGCCGTGTGGGCAGGGGGCAGGCTCATGCGCCGCTCCTGTTTTTTCGTTCATACAGGTAAAACGTATGCGGCACCGGGTTTCGTTCGTCGACCGTTCCTTCCCGCTTCCAGACCAGGGTAAACGCGTCCCGGTCCCACTCGGGGAAAAACGTGTCTCCCTCCGCCTCCATGTCGATTTCCGTGATGTACAGCCGATCGGCCACATCCATGAACTGGCGGTACAGTTCGGCGCCGCCGAAGATGATCACGTCGCCCAGCGCCAGCACCTCTTCCACGCTGTGCACGACGTCGACGCCCGGCGGGGCAAAGTCACGGCGGCGGGTCAGCACCACGTTGCGCCGGTTGGGCAGCGGCCGGCCCAGCGACTCAAACGTCTTGCGCCCCATGACAATCGTCTGGCCGGTGGTCACTTCCTTGACGTGCTTCAAGTCGTTGGGCAGATGCCACGGCATCGCCCCGTCCCTGCCGATCACGCGGTTGCGGGCGTACGCCGCGATCATGCTGATCATACCGATACCTCCCCCTTGATGTGGGGATGGGCTTCGTAGCCCACGATCTCGATGTCGTCAAAGGTAAAATCAAAGATGGACGTGACGGCCGGGTTCAGCCTGAGCTGCGGCAGCGGCAGCGGCTCCCGGGTCAACTGCAGTTTCACCTGCTCCACGTGGTTGAGGTAGAGGTGGGCGTCGCCGAGCGTATGCACGAATTCGCCCGGCTCAAGTCCGGTCACGTGGGCCACCATGTGCGTCAGAAGCGCGTAGCTGGCGATGTTGAACGGCACGCCGAGAAACGTGTCGCCGCTGCGCTGGTACAACTGGCAGGAGAGCCTGCCGTCCGCGACGTAAAACTGGAACAGCACGTGGCACGGCGGCAGCGCCATCTTGTCCAGCTCGGCCGGGTTCCAGGCGCTCACCACCAGTCGGCGCGAATCGGGGTTGCGCTTGATCTCGTTCACCACCCACTGGATTTGGTCCACCGTCTTCCCGTCCGGACCGGCAAACGAACGCCACTGCTTGCCGTACACCGGCCCCAGCTCGCCGTTTTCGTCCGCCCACTCGTTCCAGATCCGCACGCCGTTCTCCTGCAGATAGCGGACGTTGGTATCGCCTTTCAAAAACCACAGCAGTTCGTGGATGATCGATTTGGTATGCAGCTTTTTCGTCGTCAGCAGGGGAAAGCCTTCGCGCAGGTCAAACCGCATCTGGTGGCCAAAGACGCTGATCGTGCCCGTTCCCGTCCGGTCCTGTTTGACGGTCCCCTCCGCCAGAATCCGGCGGCACAGGTCCAGGTATTGTTTCATCATTCATCGCTCCCTTGCGTGCAGCAGTTGTCCCATCCTTTAATAGTAACCCAAACGGGACGGAAATGGGACAAGGCTTTTGACCAGTTCCCGCTGAATCCGTTCAAAATCGGACACACCGCCGCCGTACGTCCAGCGCCGGATGTGCCGCAAGCGGTCCACGAACAGGACGGAGCAGTCGGTGACGTCCCTGACCCCCGCCACTTCCGGGAGGAGAATCCCGAGCGACCGGCTTACTTCCCGGTTGGCGTCGCTGTGCAGGTGATACGGCAGGTGCAGCTTTTCCCGCAGCGCCTTCAGCGTAAACACGTTTTCCACGCTGAGCCCGACGACGCGGTAGTTCTTTTCCGCAAACTGGCTGTAGTGATCGCGGAACCAGGCCAGTGCCTGTTCGCTGGTCTCGGTGAAGGCAAACGGAAACGAGACGAGCACAAGGCCGTTCGCGTCCCGCAGCAGTTCGCCGCAGGAGACGCGGACGCCGTCGGTGGATGGCAGCGCGTACTTGTACAAGGCTTGAATGACCCGCATACTATCCCTCCTCACACGGAAGATCAGGGTGGATCAGAGGCCGGCTCAGCGCCGCCGGCCCGGATTCGCTCAGGGGGTTACTCGCCCGACGGCTGCGGGATATACCCGCTGATGTCGATGCCCAACCCCTCCGCTACGCGCATGCCGTACTCGGCGTCGGCGCGGAAGAAGTTGCAGATGGCCCGCAGTTGGATCTCCCGGTCGACCGATTTCAGGTCGTTCACCAGGTTTTTGATCAGGTTGTCCCGCTCCGTCTGGCTGAAAGAGCGGTAGCGTTCACCCGCCTGGGTAAAGTCATCGGTTTTTGCGATGCGCTGGCGGGTCGTGACCCCGTGCAGCGGCGCTTGGCTCTCCGCGTACTCAGGGGCCTGTTTCGGCGTTTCCGTGTAGCTGTTCGGCTCGTAGTTGATCCGCGATGCGTCCTGCTTGATGCGCATCGCCCCGTCCCGCTGGTAGTTGCGCACCGGCGCGTACGGGCAGTTGATCGGGATCTGCAGGTAGTTGGGCCCGAGACGGTGACGTTGGGTGTCCGGATAGGAAAACAGACGGCCCTGGAGCAGTTTGTCTTCGGACGGCTCAATGCCCGGCACCAGTGCGCTGGGGGCGAAGGCGGACTGCTCCACTTCGGCAAAGTAATTCTCCGGGTTGCGGTTGAGCGTCATGGTGCCCACCTTGACGAGCGGCAGCACGTCCTCCGGCCATACCTTCGTGGGATCGAGCGGGTCAAAGGAAAACGCGTCCATGTCTTTCGGATCGAGAATTTGCACGTACAGATCCCACTGCGGAAAGTTGCCGGCTTCGATCGCCTCGTACAAATCCCGGGTCGCGTGGTTGAAGTCGCGGCCGCCGATTTCCCGCGCCTCTTCCGCCGTCAGGTTTTTGACGCCCTGCAGCGGCTTCCAGTGGTATTTCACGTATACGACCTGGCCGTCCTTGTTCACCCATTTGAAGGCGTGAACCCCGAACCCTTCCATCTGGCGGTAGTTGGCCGGCGTCCCGTAATCGGAGAACAGCCAGGTGAGCATGTGCGTGGATTCAGGACTCAGCGTCATGAAATCCCAGTAGTGGTTGGGCGTCTGAATGTTGTTGTGCGGCGCCGGCTTCAGCGAGTGCACCATGTCGGGAAACTTGATCGCGTCGCGGATAAAGAAGACGGGCAGGTGGTTGCCCACCAGGTCGTAGTTGCCTTCGGTGGTGTAGAACTTGACGGCAAAACCGCGCGGATCGCGCAGCGTCTCCGGTGATGTGCCGCCGTGAATCACCGTGGAGAAGCGGACGAACACCGGCGTTTCCGTGCCTGCTTCCTGCAAAAAGGCGGCCCGGGTGTATTTCGCCATGCTGGCCGTCGTCACAAACACGCCGTGCGCTCCCGCCCCCCGGGCGTGAACGACGCGCTCCGGAATCCGTTCGCGGTCGAAGTGCGCCAGCTTCTCAATCAGGTGGTAGTCTTCCAGAAGCGTCGGTCCGCGCTGGCCGGCCGTTTTCGAGTTTTGGTTGTCCGCCACCGGCGCTCCCTGATTGGTCGTCAAAACATTACGGTTCTCCATGATCATGCCCCCCATTTAATTAGAATAACTATTATTTGAAAACTATTATCACTGTCACGCATTAACCATAACACAAGAACGATTATCTTTCAATAATTATTATTAAAAAGAAATATGTATTATCATCTGAATCATGCGCGGAGCGGCAGCGATCCGTATTTTCGCGGTCACCGGACGGGCTGTGCTATAATAACGGCGACATGAAAGTATTGTGAGAAAGCCGGGGATGCTAAGGTGGATTGGAAACCGATCCGTCAGGGACATACACCTGTCTACAAACAAATTGCCGAATGGATGGAACAGCGGATCGCCAGCGGAGAGTTTCCGCCCGGGAGCCGTCTGCCGTCCGAACGGCTGCTCGCCAAGGAACTCCAGGTCAACCGTTCGACCGTCGTGACCGCCTACGAGGAATTGCGGGCGGCCGGCTTGGTGGAGCGGAGACACGGCAGCGGAACCATTGTGAGCCGGGACATCTGGGGCTTGGCCCGGAATCGTACGCCCGACTGGAAGCGGATGGCAGAGGCTGGGTTGTTCCGTCCCAACCTGCCGCTGATCCGCCAGATACGCCGCGACACGCAGGACAGCGACATGCTTGACCTGGCGAGCGGCGAATTGTCTCCCGAACTGGTCCCGCACGAGCAGTTTCGGCGGCTGCTGGCCGCGGGCGACTTCCCCTGTCACTTTGGCTACGAGCATCCGCAAGGAAATCCGCAGCTGCGAGACACGCTGGTTGCCCACATGAAGACGTGGAAGGGCATCGATGCCGCTCCCTCGTCCATCCTGGTGACGGCGGGCGCCCAACAGGCCCTGCATCTCGTGGTCCAGTGCCTGCTCCAGCCGGGCGACGCCGTGGCGATCGAAGACCCGTCGTACTGCTACTCGCTGCCGCTGTTCCGGTCGGCGGGCGTGCGGCTTTTTCCGCTCCCTGTGGACAGCGAAGGCATCGATCCGGACGAACTGCTGGCGCTGCACGGCAAGCATCGGATCAAAATGGTCTTTCTCAACCCCAACTTTCAGAATCCGACGGGAACGTTCCTCTCCCTGCCCCGGCGGAAACGGCTGTTGGAGATTTCGGCTGAACACGGAATCCCCATCGTGGAGGACGACCCGTACAGCCTGACCGCCTTTTCGGGCGAACATGTTCCTACGTTGAAGTCCCTGGATCGACACGGCACCGTGCTGTACATCAGCTCGCTGACCAAGATTGTCGCCTCCGGGTTGAGGATCGGATGGGTTGTCGGGCCCCGAACGGTCATTGAGCGGCTGGCCGACGCCAAGCAGCAGATCGATTTTGGGCACAGCATTTTTCCCCAGTGGTTGGCGAACCGCTTTTTGTCCTCGGAGTGGTTTCCCGCCCATCTGGACATGCTGCGCAGGGAGCTGGCCGGCCGCAGCGAGCGGCTTGTTTGTTCGCTGCGCGAGTCGTTTGGCGGCAGCGCAGAGTTTGTGCCGCCCGCAGGAGGAATCCATTTATGGTGCCGGTTGACGGGCGAGTGGAGCGAGAACCGGATGCTGGCCGAATCGGTCAAGCGCGGCGTCATCTTTGTCCCGGGCATGGTCTTCGGATCAAAAAAAGGGTTCGTCCGCTTCACCTTCGGACGCCCCCCAAAAGAGCGGATTCAGGACGCGATCAGCCGCCTGGCGGAGGCGTATCACTCTGTTTGTCGCCAATGACCGCCCGCCGCTTTCTTCCCCCAGGGTCACGGCACCCGCGGAACGACGGTCGTTCAAGTGGATGGGCAAAAAAGTGGGCAAGTGGATGGTCCATTTCGGCGAACAACGGGATATGATCGTGTGGGACAAGCATGTGGCCCCATGTGTTCAGCTCCTCGCTGACGCATGGCAAAGACCGAAAGGAGTGTACCGATGTGAGCGTTTATCCCTTTATCATAGCCGTCTTCGTTCTATCCCTTGTCGGACTTGTCTGCACCATCCTGATCGGCCGCAACCCGGAAGAAAAGACGAACAGAAGTTTTGCGAAGCGGTCGAAAAACCTGCTCTCGATCTATCTGTTCCTCACGATTGTTTTGTTGATCGCCTTTTTCGTATTTTTGTCCCGTCAGTAAGACATGCGCAAAAAGACGCCGGCTGCTCCTGCGGGAGCAACGGCGTCTTGAACGTCTGCAGGACTGTTTGTCGAGGGGCATCCGGCTGGCGTCTGCTGCTCCGCCGGGCTGCCGGGCTGCCGGCTGGGTAAGCTGTCAGCCGTCGCTGTTCTTGCGGACCACGTTTGCCGCCTGCAGGCCGCGCTGGCCGTTGACGATGTCAAACGTGACCGGTTCTCCTTCCTCCAGATTGCGGTATCCCGTTCCGGTGATGGCCGAATAGTGGACAAACACGTCGGGGCCGCCCTCCCGTTCAATAAAGCCGTACCCTTTTTCCTTGCTGAACCATTTCACTTTCCCTTGAATCATTGCCCTTCCTCCCTGTCGTCAGTGCAGCTCGCTGGCTTATCACATCATATGCGGCTGCGGAGAAAGTGGAAACGCATCACAAAAGAATGTCGTACGCCGGCAGCGCGGCCGCGAACGCGTTTTGTCCGCTGCTGACGCAGTCGCCGTCCCCGCTCGTATGGTACAATACAGGGAGGCGTATTTCTCCATGCAGACAGAAGGGATAACCTGCGCCGAGAACCGTAACCGGGAGAAAGGAGAGAATCGATCATGCGCCAGGTACTTGTGATCGGCTGCGCGCTGCTCCTGGCTGCCTGCTCCGACGTGTCGGAAGGCGTGCAGACGGCGCAGCAGGCCGTGGAAGCGGGCAAGCAGGCGATCGAAACCGGAAAACAAGTGGTGGAAACGGGCAAACAGATCGCCGAATCGGAAATCGCCCAGCAGTTGAAAACCTACCTGCAGCAAAAATACGAGTCTTCGGAGCCGCTGCGCAAGGCGATGTTCAGCGGTGACGGCCAGTTGTTGACGGCGGAACTGCAGAAGACCGAGCTGGCCAACTTCAGCTTCTACAAATCCGACCTGTTGGGCGTCGAATTTACCGGCCAACTGACCGGGGACGGCACGTTCCGCGTGATGCGGCACAATCTGAACAACCCCGGGGAAGAGCCGACCGTCGTCAAGGAATTCAAGGTAACCCTCGACAGCAGCGGACAGATCCAGGTGCAGTAGGAGGCGCGGATGTACGGCCCGATCGCGCCCTCCGCACTGCAGCGGCATGTCCGTGCCAGCGTTTTTCCGGCCCTGTGGATCAACCGGAAAAAGTACCGCACGCAAGCCTGCACAGCCCGTGCAGGCTTTGAGTGTGTAGACAAAGTGACTGCTGGGGGGAGAAGCACGTTTCCGGCTTCCGCTCCATGCTCGCCCAGCAGGGAAGCACAGGCTGCACGCTCCGCACCGATTTGCGGGGGATCGCCAAAGCCGTATCGCTCCGCAGACCATTCAAAGGTGGCGCTCCTTTTTCCCGCAAATCGCTGCTCCGCTCGGTAGGGCTTCACAAGTCGCTCTGCCTGGAAACATGCTTCTCCTTCGATACAATTGGTTTGTCTTCAGTCTGAAGCCTGCACAGCCCGTGCAGGCTTTTTCGCTTGTTGTGCCGGACGTCTTTCCGGCATGCAACCCCTTACATGTTTTATTGTTCTGATTTTACCAGTAGATTTTAAAGCGCTTTCATGGTAGACTAGTTATCGTCACAATATGTTCAATATTGATAAAATTGTAAAGGAGAATAAAACGCTCATGGATATGCAACTGGCTGCTTCCATCACCGCCTATATGGTCGGCATGCTGCTGATCGGGTACTTCGCGTACAAGCGCACTTCCAATCTCTCTGACTACATGCTGGGCGGTCGGACGCTCGGGCCGGCTGTGACGGCGCTCAGCGCAGGGGCCTCCGACATGAGCGGCTGGCTCATGATGGGACTGCCCGGCGCGATGTTTGCCCAAGGGCTCAGCGCCTCGTGGATTGCCATCGGCCTGACGCTCGGGGCGTACGCCAACTGGTTGTACGTGGCGCCGCGTTTGCGCACCTATACGGAAGTGGCCGACAACTCCATCACCATTCCCGCGTTTCTGGAAAACCGCTTCGGCGACACCAGCCGCTTGCTGCGCCTGGTTTCCGGCCTTGTCATCATGATCTTTTTTACGTTCTACGTCTCCTCCGGGATGGTGTCCGGCGGCGTGCTGTTCGAAAACACGTTTGGCCTCGACTACCACACCGGGCTGTGGATCGTGGCCGGAGTCACCATCGCTTACACGCTGTTCGGCGGTTTTCTCGCCGTGAGCTGGACCGACTTTGTGCAGGGGCTGATCATGTTCATCGCGCTGGTGATGGTGCCGCTGGTCACCATCCTGACCGTCGGCGGAATCGGGCCGACCTTCACGGAAATCCGTGCCGTCGATCCCGCCCTGCTCGACATTTTCAAAGGCACCAGCCTGTTGGGCATCGTCTCGCTGTTTGCTTGGGGGCTCGGCTACTTCGGCCAGCCGCACATCATCGTTCGCTTCATGGCCATCTCCTCCGTCAAGGAGATGAAAAAGGCACGCCGCATCGGCATGGGCTGGATGATCTTCTCCGTCGTCGGCGCAATGCTGACCGGCCTGATCGGCATCGCCTTGTACTCCAAACAGGGCTGGTCGATTGCCGATCCGGAGACGATCTTTATCGAACTGGGCAAAATTCTGTTCCACCCGCTGATCACCGGTTTCCTCCTGGCAGCCATCCTGGCGGCGATCATGAGCACCATTTCTTCCCAACTGCTCGTCACTTCCAGCTCGCTGACCGAAGACGTCTACAAGACGTTCTTCCGCCGCTCGGCCACGGACAAGGAGCTGATCCTGATCGGCCGGCTGTCCGTCCTGCTGGTGTCGCTGATCGCCGTGGTGCTCGCCTACAGCAAGAACGACACGATCCTGAGTCTGGTCGGTTATGCCTGGGCCGGGTTTGGCGCATCGTTTGGCCCGGTGGTGCTGCTGAGCCTCTACTGGAAACGGATGAACAAATGGGGCGCCCTCGCCGGGATGGTCGCCGGCGCCGCCACCGTCATCATCTGGACCCAGTTCGACGTGCTCAAGAATTTCCTCTACGAAATGGTGCCGGGCTTTGCCGCCAGCCTGCTGGCCATCGTGATCGTCAGCCTGCTGACGCAAAAGCCGTCGCAGCAGCTGCAGGAGCAATTTGACCGATACGAGCGATTGAGCAAGCAGTAAGCATTTGTGCCGCTCTTCCTGCTCCACGCATACACCCTGGCGCCCAATCGCCAGCCTGCTTCTGCAGTTACAGGGCAGACCGCCAATGCATAGGCGTTGGCGGTCTGCCCTTTTCACGCATGAGGGATGCCCGAACCCCCGCAAAAATCACCGCACGGTTCCGTTCTCGCGGGGCCCTCCTCACGACGCGTTCTGCTCTCATCAATCGACAAAACGCCCCCTATCACCGGCAATCAGATGTCCGGCCGCCGTTACCAGCGCCCCCAGCCAAGAGATTCGACGAGGGATTTTGTGCGCCAGCACGTCCCCTTTCAAGCGGGTGACCTTCGTCCCTCTGCACGACAGAACCAGACAAAACGCTCAGCATCGCCCAAACCACGCGTCGGCCAGCAGGCGTATGCCCTCCGGAATGTCTTCTTCCCACACGCCGCCAAAGCCGACGATGATGCGCGGCCGCTCCTGTCCGCTGCGCGGCTCCAGGCAGTTGCGGCCGACCGGGTAGACACGCACCCCCGCCTCTGCGGCCGTACGGATCAGCTCTTCTTCGCTGCGGTCGGTATTCACTTCCAACAGGATGTGCAGTCCCACAGAATGGCCCAGCACGGTCACGCACGGCGGCATGTGGTCGGCGATCGCCTGCAGCAGGATCGCATGCTTTTTCTGGTAGATCGTCCGCATCTTGCGGACGTGCTTTTCCCAGTACCCTTTTTGCATAAAGAGCTGCATCGCCCGCTGCTCAAGGCGCGGAACGGGCGACGGATACGCCTGGAAGCCCTCCAGGTAGCGGCGCAATAGGACCGGCGGCAGCACCGTGTAATCCATCCGCAGCGCGGGGGAAAAGGCCTTGGAGAAATTGCCGATGTACACAACCGTTCCCGCCTGGTCCATGCCCTGCAGGGAGGGCGTCGGTTTGACGTTGTAGCGGAACTCGCCGTCGTAGTCGTTTTCGATGATGATCCCTCCGCACGCCTTGGCCCACTGCAGCAGGCGGAGCCGTTTGGCCACCGGCATGACCATGCCGTGCGGGTACTGGTGGGCGGGCGTCACGTAGACAACGGTGGCGCCGCTCTGCTCCAGCGCGTCCACGGACAGGCCGTCCTCCTCCAGCGGCACCGGCACGACGCGAAAGCCGTGATGTTCAAACACGACGCGGGCATCGGCGTAGCCCGGTTCCTCCATCGCCACGACCCGGTGATCGTCCCGCAGCATCAGGCAGAGAAAACTGAGCGCCTGCTGCAGCCCCGTGCCGATGACGATCTGCTCCGGCTCGCACACCAGCGTCCGCGCCCGTCTGAGGTAGCGGGCCAGCTCCACCCGCAGTTCCCACTCCCCCTGGTCGTCCCCGTAAAAGGCAAAATCGGCGGCGTACCGGTCCATCGCCTCCGTCAGACAGGCACGCCACAGCGCATACGGGAAGTGACGGGTGTCCACCACCGAGCCGTGAAAGTTGTACCGGCAGGAGAGATGCTCTCCCTTCCGCTTTTTCCATTCGGTGGGCAGCGGAGGCCGCTCGTCCGTGCGGCTGTCCGCCCAGGCCTCGATGTCGGCGGCAAAATACCCGCTGCGCTCCCGGCTGACGATGTAGCCTTCCGCCAGAAGCTGCTGATAGGCCGCTTCCACCGTGATCTTGCCCACCCCGGCGGACCGGGCGAGCTGGCGGATCGACGGAAGCCGGCTTCCCGCCGGTATGCGTCCGGCGGCAATCTCCCGGCTGATGGCGTGATACAGCTGAACGTACAGCGGTTCATCGCTGTCGGCGTGCAAGATCGGCGTCAGGTCCATTGGTCTCCCCTCTCTGTCCTTGTCAAATCTTTGCAAACTGTCACTGTCGACAGGTGCAGATGCCATGTAGACTAAGTGTAACAGAAAAGCTCGAACCGCGATACGCGCGTACAAAGCCGGCCGGCCGCCAGCGGGAGCTTTTCCTGTCACCTGCCATGATCACAACATATCGACGCATAACCGGGAGGAACACGCATGAACATCTGTCTCAAAGGGGAAAAAGTGGTACTGCGCGACATCCGTCCGGAGGATCTGGACACGCTCTACTATTGGCATTACGAGGCGGAGGACCGGGAGCATCTCAACTGGAACGGCCCCTACAAGCCGTTGGAGCCGATGATGCTGGAAGAGTACCGGCAGCTTCCCAAACACCGGGAGGCGCTGGCCCTCGCAGGCACGGACAAGCCCCGCACGGAGCTGATCATCGAAATCGACGGAGAGCTGAAAGGAAGTGTGGGGCGCTACTGGGTGTCGGAGGTGACCAACTGGTTTGAGATCGGCATCGTCATCTACGATTCGCGCTACTGGTCCAACGGTTACGGCAGCGAAGCGTTTCAGATGTGGATCGACTATCTGTTTACCCACATGGACACAGTCCGGCTGGGAATCGGTACCTGGTCCGGCAACGAGCGGATGATCCGGCTGGCCGCCCGCTGCGGCATGATCGAAGAAGCGCGGGTGCGCAAGGCGCGCATCGTGCGCGGCGAATACTACGACGCGATCAAGATGGGCATTCTGCGCGAAGAGTGGGAGGCGCGCCGGGCCGTCAAACAAGGGGGATGACTCCCCCTTGCGTTCCTTGCGGCCAGTGGCGCCGGCAAACGCAGAAAAGCGGCCCCGTGACGGGGCCGCTTTGTTCGTTTTGCTGCGCCGGTTCTCGTCTCGCCCGGTGTCGCTCAAGCCAGTTCGGCAGCCACGCGCTGCAGCTTGCCGGCCAGTTCGTCCAGATCCAGATTCATGTCCAGCGCGGCAAACACGCCGGTAAAGTACGATTCCACCTGCTCCGCCGCACGGTTCCGCTCATCCGCCGCCACGGCCGCAAACAGGGCGGAAAACTGCTCGCCCAACTGCTCGCTGCCTGCCGCGACGTAAGCGGCGACAGGTTCCTGCAGCAGCTTTTCCAGTTGGTCGCGCAGTTTTGCCTTGCCGTCCTGTTCAAAAAAGTCCTTCGTGTTTTTGAACAGGGAGAGCGCCGGCTGCAGGGCTGACGCTTCCACCGGAAGCTCTTCGGCAAACGGAAGCGTCTCCGTCTGGCGCGGCTGGTACGGAGCCAGCGTCAGCCCGGCGGCGTGCCGCTGCACGTCCCGCTGCCACTGCTCCACCAACGAGGCCCCCAGTTTGTTGACGAACTTTTCCAGCCGCAGCGTCGTGGCCCTCATCTCCTGCGCCAGGTCGTAGCTGATCGACCGCAGCAGGTCGGCCAGACAGCCCTGCAGCGCCTGCTTCATGTTCCGCCCGTCTTCTTTCAGCACGGCCGGGTTGAACGCGGCGTTGAACAGCTCGTTGAACCGGAAGAAGAGGCGCTGTTTCACATAGTACAGCAGTTCCTCCCGCTCCTTGGCCAGATCCCGTTCGGCCGATGCGGTCGACAGCTCGGCCACCGCCGCCAGCGCCGCCCGTTTCGCCTCTTCGGCGGCCTGGCGCCGCGCGAGCCGCTCGCTTTCGTCCGCCTGCGCCATCCGGATGAACTCGGCCAGCGTGTCGTGCGCCCGGCGGATTTCCCCCATCGCCGCATTGACGGCAATGGTCGTCAGCTCTTCCAGGGTAAAGCGGAGGAAATCCCGCTCAAACCCGGCCATGCCGGACAGTTGAAATGCCTGTTCCGCCGAAGGCAGCGGTTCGCCCTCCGCCGTGCCGGTGCGCTGGCGGTACACTTTTTCCGCCGAGGCGGTCAGCTTGCCCGCCTCGTGCATCCGGGCCAGCAGCGCCGTCTGGCTGGAGACGGGATAGATCCGCGGATGGCGGATGCCGCAAGCGAGCAGGTTTTTCTCCACGTGCGCCACCACGCCGTCCAGTTCTTCCCGGGAGGAGGCGAGGTCGGCGGCGTTGACGATGAAGAACATTTTGTCCATCTCGAAGGTGTCCTTCACGCGGCCCATCTGCAGCAAAAACTCCCGGTCCGCCTGGGAAAAGGCGTGGTTGTAGTAGGTGACGAACAGCACCGCGTCGGCGTTTTTCATGTATTCGAAGGCGACGCCCGTATGGCGGGCGTTGATCGAGTCCGCTCCCGGCGTATCGACCAGCACGATGCCCTGCTCGGTCAAGGGACACGCGTAAAAGAGCTCGATGTACTCGGCAAAGCAGGCTTTCTCCTCTTTGGCCACAAAGCCTTTGAACGCCTGCATGTCGACGATCAGCTCGCCCCCCAAATGGGGAGCCATGTCGCCCAGCCCCTTGGTCACCGCTTTCAAAAAGGTGAAATGCGGTTTGGCCGTCGGCGGAATGTGCGCCACATCGATCTTGTCCAGTTCGGCCAAGGCCTGCTCCAGCCCGTCGGCCGACAGGCCAAAGACGGCCAGCGAGCGCAGCACGTCCTGCTCCACCGCTTCCCGGCTCTTCAGGACCACCCGCACCGTCCCGTGCGGACGGCGGTCGGTCGGCGGCATGATTTTGTTGATCGCCGCCGTCGTCGGATTGGGGGACACCGGCAGAACCAGATCCCCCATCAGCGCGTTGGCAAACGACGACTTGCCGGCGCTGAACGCCCCGAACAAGGCGACCGTAAAGCGGTTGGCGGTCAGCCGGTCGGCACGCTCCCGCATTGCCTCGGCCTGCGCCTGCATCCCCGGCACCGCCGCAATTTCATGGCTTGCCCGCCGCAAGCGCTCCGCCGCGGCGAACAGTTTCTCCCTCAGTTGGTTCATTGTCTCCGTTACGCTCCTTCACGCAAAATCGCTCGCAGCCGCTCTTTGGCCGTCCGCTCGCTCTCTGCCAGCGCGGCCAGCCCGGCGTGGATCTCCACCAGTTCGCGCAGTGCACCCAGCCGCGCTTGCAGCGCTTCGGCCTCCGCCTCCGCCTGCTGCCGCAGCCGCGCCGTCACCTGCTCGATGAACGCCAGTCCTGCGCGGTGGTACTCCGCCTTGATCGCGTTGGAAATGTCGGAACAGTAGTTCATCACGTATTCGCGCGTGCCCGCTCCGTCCTTCACAAGGGCGGCGAGGAACTCGGCCGTCACCTCGATCCGCGTGGCGTGCACAGTGGCGTGGTAGTCTTCGTCGCGGATGCCGTACGCCTCCGGCAGCTTGCTCATCAGGTCCTTGAAGTGGAAGTCGAGATTGCCGGCCACCTTTTCGCGGACATCAGCCAAGAGGGCGTCCAGCCGCTTGGCCCGCTCCTCCTCCGTTTTTCTGGCGGCAAAGAACAGGCCCACCTTGAATCCCGGCTTGCGGCTTTCCAGATAGCGCTCCGCCGCTTCGTTGGTGCTGTAGTACGTCAGCCGCGCGTTGTCGAGCAGGGCGGTCAGCTCTTTTTCCATCTGCTTGCGCGCCTCCTCCGCCCGGCTGGCCAGCGCGGACTGTGCCGCTTCCGCCTCCCGGAGCGCCGCTTCCGCCTGGGCGGCGTCGCTCTTGTCCACGCCGTCCACCGCCAGTGCCTCCAGCCTATTTTCCAGCGCTTCGCGGGCCGCCGCGCTGCGCTGCGCGATCCCTTTCACGTGCTCTTCGATCAGGTGTTCCGCCGAGTGGACGACGCTCTCTCCGATCAGCCTCTCCCGCTCGCCGATCAGCGCCAGCAGCTTCTCCCGAAACGCCTCGTACTGGTTTTCCGGGTGGTCCGGCTCCGCCAGCGACGTGTAGAAAATGCCGTCCGGCCGGATGTTCCACGTGGCGAACGCCTCTTCCACGCTCTCCTTGTAGCTGTCGAAATCAAGCTCGAAGTCGATGTGCTTGTCGATCATGTTGACGACCAGGTAGACCGGTTTTCCGCGGTCTTTCAGCGCTTTGGTAAAATTGAAGTTTTCCTCCGCCTGCACGTGGTTGTAGTCCATCATGTAGACGACCACGTCCGCCAGGTGCAGCGCCGATTCGGTCGCGATCTTGTGGGCGGCGTCGGTGGAATCGATCCCCGGCGTATCCAGAAGACTGGAGCGCTCGTCCAGGAACGTCCCCGGATAGGAGACTTCCACCCATTCCACGGTGTCCCCGTCCACGGCAAACTGCTTCAGCTTTTCCATTTCGGTGTCAGGGTCAAAGGTCAGAACGCCGCTGCTGCGCGTATAGACGCGGGCCGCCTTTTCCCCGCCGCGGATTTTGACCACGTTGGCGCTGGTGGGAATCGGGTTGGACGGCAGCAGATTGACGCCCAATAGCGTGTTGATCATTGTCGATTTGCCGGCGGAAAAGTGGCCGCAAAACGCGATGTTCAGCTCTGCCCGCCGCGTCTTCTCGGCAAGCTGCGCCATTTTCCCCGGCGTCGTGCCGTCTCCCGTCTCTTCCATCATCGATCCGATCCGTTCCAATGTATCTGCAAGGCGGGCAAAATCCGTATCCCGCTCCATTACCTGTGTGTCAGGCACCCCTACCATCCTCTCGTCTTTCTTCCTCTCCATTCTCCTATTCTACCATGCCGAATGTACCACACCTCCTCCGGTTGTTCAATTCTTTTGCGCGAAAGCGGACATGGAACTTCCATGCAGGGGCGGACAGGCACCGCCGAATCCGCCGGGTTCGCATAATTCCGCTCGTTTCTGGAAAAAATCGCACTAACAGGCTTGCGCTTCCATGACGGGAGGGACCTCCAGGTGTTTCGCAAATACATGAGGCCGACGAAAACGATGGCTTCGCAGTTGAAGCGACGCCCGCAGCAGACGCCCGCCCTGTCCACCCCGCTCTTCGCCCGTCTTGAGGAAAACCTGTCGGCCATCAAGCAGACGTTGGGCAACCCGCAGGATCTGATCGTCAGGCCATTCACGATCGACAATGCCTCGCAGGCGTGCGCCGTGGTCTGCATTGACGGACTGGTGGACTCTGATCTCATCAATGACAAGGTCGTCAAGCACATCCAGTTGATGCTGCCGGCATCGGGAAAGACGCTCCCTCCCCCGGGGGAGGAGATGCTGACGTTCCTCTTGAACGAAGTGCTGTCCACCATCGAGGTAAAACGGGAAACGACGTTTGAAGCCATGTATGACCGGGTTCTCGCGGGAGACACCGCCCTGTTTGTCGACGGCGCGGCCCAAACCATCCTGATCGACAGCCGGGGCTGGGAGACCCGCAGCATCGACGAGCCGGTGTCGGAAGGACTGGTGCGGGGACCGCGGGAAGGGTTTACCGAGAACATCCGCGACAATACGATGCTCGTCCGGCGGCGGGTCAGGGACTGCCAGCTCCGCTTTGACACCATGACCGTGGGACGGCGCAGCAAGACCGATCTGATCATCGCCTACATGCAGGACATCGCCCATCCCGCGATCGTGCAGGAGGTGAAGCGGAGACTGGCCACCATCGACGTCGATGAAGTGGAAGAATCGGGCTTTATCGAGCAGTGGATCGAAGACGACTTTCTTTCGCCGTTTCCGCAGTGCCAGGTGACGGAGCGGCCGGACAAGGTGGCCTCCGCCCTGTTTCAGGGCAGGGTGGCCATTTTGCTGGACGGCAGCCCGATGGGCCTGATCGTGCCGGTTACCCTAAGCGTGATGCTTCATTCGCCGGAAGACTTTTACGAGCGCTGGATCGTCGGAACGCTGGCCCGGATGCTTCGCTACATCGCCGCGTTTCTGGCGGTCTTTTCTCCGGCGTTGTACGTCGCGCTCGTCACCTATCATCCCGGACTGATTCCGTCCGATCTGGCCTTTTCCATCGCGGCGACGAGAGAAGGCGTTCCGTTTCCGGCGTTTGTCGAAGCGCTGCTGATGGTGGCGACGATGGAACTGCTCCAGGAGGCGGGTCTGCGCCTGCCCAAACCGATCGGTCAGACGGTGGGGATCGTCGGCGGGTTGGTGATCGGCGAATCGGCCGTATCGGCCGGCCTCGTCAGCCCGGTCATGGTCATCGTCGTCGCCCTGACGGCGATCGCCTCGTTTGCCATCCCCGCGTACAACCTGGCGCTGACGTTTCGCATGATCCGCTTCGGCGTGATGTTCGCCGCCGCTGTCTTTGGCCTTTACGGGGTGGTGCTCACGTTTATCGCCATCTTTATTCACCTGGCCAATCTGACGAGCCTGGGTGTTCCGTACCTGACGCCGTTTGCGCCCCAACTGCTGCACGACTGGAAGGACCTGGTCCTGCGCGCTCCCGTGACGTTTATGCGAAAACGGCCGGAGACCGCGCAGCCAACGGACGACACTCGCATGAAGACAGGGGATGCGCCATGAACAACGTTTCCTATGCGGATCAAAAAATCGGCAGCAGGGAGATGGTGATCATCATCGCCAACGCCGTGATCGGTGTAGGCATCCTCACCTTTCCCCGCTCGATTGCAGATGAGACCGACGCGTTTGACGGATGGATTTCCGTCCTCATCGCCGGCGCCGCCGCCTGTCTCATCGGCTGGCTGTTGGGCAGGCTGGCCAGCCGGTTTCCTAACCACACCTTTTTCGAGTACGTGGCGCTGATCGCCGGACGGCCGTTCGCGTATCTGCTCACCCTGCTCTTCGGCGTGTACAGCACATTGCTGGCCTCCTTTGAAATCCGGGCGGTCGGCAATATCGCCAAGCAGTATCTGTTCACGACCACGCCGGTGGAGATGATCACGCTGGCCTTTTTGCTGATCGTCCAGTACGCCGCGGCAGGATCGCGCATTGCGCTTTTGCGCCTCAACCTGCTGTTTCTGCCGATCGTGCTGCTGGTCATTTTCATGGTCCAGGTGTACACGCTGCGCTTTTTGGAATGGGAAAACGTCCGGCCGTTCTTCTCTTCCGACTGGATGAGCCTGCTCAAAGGCGCGAAAGGAGTGGGCCTGTCCTTGTCCGGCTCGGAAATCGTGCTCTTTTACACGGTCCTGATGAGACGTCCGCAGGATGCCCCCAAATCGGTCATCGCGGGGCTGGCGATTCCCATCCTGCTGTACATGACGATTTACATGCTGGTCATCGGCGTCTTTTCACCGGCGGTTGCCAAAAACCTGACCTATCCCACCATCGAGCTGGCCAAAGGCGTCGAGGTGCCGGGTGGGTTTATCGAGCGGGTCGAATCCCTTTTTTTCACCATCTGGATCATGACCATCTTTAACACCTGCACCATCTGGTTTGATCTGGCCCTTTCCACGCTGCGGTCCATGTTTACCCGGCTTTCGAAATTTGCGTGGATCCTGATTCTCTCGCCGATCGTCTACCTGATTGCGATGACGCCGCAAAACCTGATCCAGTTTTTTGCCTTTGGCGACCGGCTCAGCTACTTCGGAGCGGTGATCGCCTATGTCATCCCGGTCCTGCTGCTCGCGATCGCCAAACTGCGGGGGGTGAAGGACAGTGGCTGACCGCCGCTTCGTTCGCACCGCTCTGATCGGGCTGTGCGCCTTCCTGACAGCCGGCTGCTGGGACCAGGTGCAGATCGAGGAACGCGGTTTTGTCATCGGCGTGGCCATCGACTTCCCCCGATCCACGGCGGCGGAGGAAAAGGCAGACAGGGAAGCGCCCGACAAGCCGGAAGGACGGCGGCGGTTTTTGGTCACCCACCAGTTCGTGGTTCCCGGCGGGCTGGTTTCCGGCGCGCAGGAAAGAGGCATCCAGAACAGCGCCAACCAGGCGTTTTTGAACCTCGCGTCGGAGGGGGATTCCCTGCTGGAAATCTCCAGTGAGCTGGCGACCCGGAGCAGCCGGATTCCGTTTTACCAGCACCTGAAAGTGGTGATCATCTCCGAAGCGGTGGCCAGGTCCAATTACGCCTTTGCCGACGCGCTCGACTTTTTCCTGCGCGATCCGGAACTGCGCCGGAGCAGCAAGGTGATGATCGCCAAGGGGGACGCCCGGCCTGTCCTGGAAATTTCCCCCCGCAACGAGAAACTGCCGGCCATGTACATCAACTCCGTGGCCGAAAACATCCGCAAAACCGCGCGGATGGTGCCGGAAGTACGGCTCGGCGAAGTCCACGAGAATCTGGTGAACGAGCTCAGCTTTGCGCTCCCCCGCATTACGTCGAACGAAAATGAAGTGAAAGTGGCCGGTGCGGCCGTGTTCCATGGACAATCCAACCGCTTGGTCGGTTTTTTGGGCGAAGAAGAAACGGAAGGCTTGAATTTCCTCACCGACCGCGTGAAGGGGGGCATGCTGAAAACAGCGGTCGGCCGCGACCTGGTGACGTTTAACGTCCAGACGGCCAGCCGGGACATCCGGGCGGATATCCGTCACAAGGAGCGGATGCGATTCGTCTACACCATCACGTGCGAAGGCGTGATCGACGAGTCGTTCAAGCGGTTGAATTACCTGAACGAGAACGCGACAAAAACGCTGCAGGACAACGTGGCCAAAGAAATCGAGCGGCTGGCCCGCGACACGATCAGGAAGGTGCACAAACAGATGAAAACGGACGTTCTCGGGTTGGGCAGCCACTTGAAACAGAAGCATCCCCACCTGTGGAAGCAGATCAAATACGACTGGGACCACGGCAGAAATTACTTTGCGTCGAGCGACATCGACGTCAAGGCAAACGTGTTCATCCGCAACGTGGGCGAAGTAAACATGACTGAAACCCGCGACAGGCTCGAGGTACGTTAGGACGGTGTCGCCATGTGGCAGAAGCTTTTCGGAATGCTCCCCCCGTTCATGACATTCGCCGGGGCGGTCCTGTCCGTACTGATTCCGTGGACCGTCCGCAGCATGTTTCGCAAGCTGCGCTTATACGGCAATCCGCCGTGGAAAAACGAAAAGCGGGAATGACCGCAAAAAAATAGACCATCCTCTGCAGCATCTGCAGCAGAGGACAGTCTCTGACGCCACTCTCTCCTCGGTGTCAGCGATTGGCCAACAGATCGGCAAACGCCTTGGCATAGGCGGGCAGATCGGGCGGACGGCGGGAACCGACGATGTGCCCGTCCACGACCACCTCTTCATCCACCCAGATCGCGCCGGCGTTCTCCAGGTCGTCCTTGATGCCGGGCGTGGAGGTGGTGGTGACGCCCTGCAAGATTTTCGCCGACGCCAGCACCCAGCCCGCGTGGCAGATGTGGCCGATCGGCTTTTTCGCCTCGTGCATCGCCCGGACAAAGGAGAGCACTTCCGGATAGCGGCGCAGCTTGTCGGGGGCCCAGCCTCCCGGCACCAGTACGCCGTCGTACTCGGCCGGATTCAGCTCGGACAGGGATTTGTCCGTCTGGCAGGGCACGCCGTATTTGCCCAGGTACGTCTGGTTCGCCTGCGGGCCGGCCAGGTGCACCACGGCCCCTTCCTCCCGCAAGCGCATCACCGGGTACCACAGTTCCAAATCCTCGAATTCCTGTTCCACAAAACACACGACCCGTTTTCCTCTCAGTCGCACGGCGATCAGCCTCCTTTTGCTCGTCTCCCCTTCATTCTACCAAGTTCCCGCGGAAAAAGGCAGCAGCGGGCTGCCGCCTAGCCCGCCGCCTGCCCGGCGCGGACCGGGAGCGGACGGGAGCGGTCGGCGGACCGCAGCAGCCGCATGCCGTTGGCGATCACGATCAGGGAGCTTCCCGTGTCGGCCAGCACGGCCATCCACAGCGTGGACCAGCCGAACACGATCATCAGCAGGAAGACCGCCTTCACCAGCAGCGAAAACGCGATGTTCTGCTTGATAATGCGCAGCGTCCGCCGGCTGAGGCTGACGGCGTAGGGCAGTTTGGACAGATCGTCCGCCATCAGGGTGATGTCGGCCGTTTCCAGCGCCGTATCCGATCCGGCACCGCCCATGGCGATGCCCACGGTCGCCGCAGCCAGCGCCGGCGCGTCATTGACGCCGTCTCCCACCATCGCCACGCCGGCGCCAGCGGCCTGCCACTCCCGGATGAGAGCGAGCTTATCTCCCGGCAGCAGTTCGGCATGGTAGTCGATCTCCCCCAACTCGTTGGAGACAGCGCAGGCCGTGCCCCGGTGATCCCCGGTCAGCATGACCACCCGCTCGATCCCCAGGGAGCGCAGTTCCCGGATTGCCGTCCTGCTGGCCGGACGGACCGCGTCGGCCAGCGTGATCAGCGCCACCACCTGCTGTTCCGTGCCCAGCACCATCAAGGTGTGGCCGGTCTCGTGAAGCTGCTCAATCCGCTGCTCGACCCGCTCCAGCGAGAGCCCCACATCGCTGGAGATCCACCGCGGGTTTCCGAGCACATACGTGACGCCGTCCACCCGGGCTTTCACCCCGCCGCCGGGGACGGAGACAAACTGATCGCTTTCGGGGATGGCCACGCCCTCCTGCTTCGCCTTGCGGACGATGGCGGCCGCCAAGGGGTGTTCCGACCGGGCTTCCACGGCGGCGGCGATGGCGAGAATCTCCGCCTCCGTCAGAGCGGACACGGGAATGATCCCGGTCACTTCGGGATGCCCCTGGGTGAGCGTCCCCGTCTTGTCAAAGGCCATCACCGACACGGCACCGAGCCGTTCCAGATGGACGCCCCCTTTGATCAAAATCCCGCTGCGGGCGGCATTGCCGATGGCGGAGACGATGGAGACGGGGGTGGAAATGACCAGCGCGCAGGGGCACGAGACGACAAGCATCATCAGCGCGCGGTAAAACCAGTCCGCAAACGGCTGCTGGAACAGAAGCGGCGGAACGACGGCAATCGCGACCGCTACGGCGATCACCGCCGGCGTGTAGTAGGCGGCGAAGGCGTCGACAAAGCGCTGCGACGGCGCTTTTTGCGCCTGCGCTTCTTCCACGAGATGAACGATCCGGGACAAGGTGTTGTCCTCGGCCCGTCTGGTCACCCTGACCGTCAGCGCCCCCTGCTGGTTGATCGTGCCGGCGAACACCTCGTCTCCGGCCCCCTTTTCCACCGGAACGGACTCGCCGGTGATGGGCGCCTGGTTGACGGACGACCGCCCGTCGGTCACGACGCCGTCCATCGCGATCTTTTCCCCCGGTTTGACCAGAATCGTATCGCCGACGCGGATCTGTTCCACCGGAAGCGTCAGCTCCCGACCGTCGCGCAGGACGAGCGCTTCAGCCGGCGCCAGTTCCATCAGGCTGCGCAGCGATCGTCTCGTCCGGTCCATGGTATAGGCTTCCAGCGTTTCCCCCAGCGAAAACAGGCAGACCACCGCCGCTCCCTCCGCCCACTCGCCAATCGCCACCGCCCCGATGACGGCGATCGTCATCAGGAAGTCGATGCCGACCGTGCGCGACTTGAGGCCGTACAGGCCGCTTTTGGCGATGCGAACGCCGCCGGCCAGGATGGACAGCGAGTAGAGCAGCGTGATTAGCGGCTCCGGTGCCGCCGGCGCGAATCCCAGGCCCCAGGCGGCGAGAAACAAGAGGGAGGCGGTCACGGTCGACCAAGCTTTTTTGTTCTGCCGCCAAAAGCCCCGCTCCTCCTCCCGCCTGTTCGCCTCCTGCTCCCGGACGGCTTCGTAGCCCGCCTGGCGGACGGTGTCGATCACGCGGTCAACCGCCGTCCCGTCGTGCTCGACGGTCATGATCGCCGCGCCGAAATTGACCTGGACGCGATGCACGGCGGGCAGGGCTCCCACCTTTTTCTCCAGCTTTTGCGCGCAATCGGCGCAGTCCATCCCGCGGATGCGGAAGCGAGCCGTGGCCGTCCCCCGCTGCTGCGGGACGACGTCGTAGCCCAGTTTCCGGATCGTGCCGACAATCTCCTCATGCGTCGTCCGATGCGGATCGTAGCTGACGCTTGCCTTGGCGACGGCGGCGTTCACTTCCGCCCGCGCCATCCCGGGCAGCCGGGCCAGGCTTTTCTCCAGACTTGCCGCGCAGTCGGCACAGTGCAGACCGGTCAGGGACAGCGTTTCGCTGACGGTCTCAACGGCTGTACCGTTCCCGCAGCATCCCGTTTCCGCGTGGGAGGCCGCTTTGCAGCACTCGTCCGTTTTGGCCATTCGTTCCACCCCACTCAAACATATGATTAATTGTTCATGTATTTCATCCTCAAGATCATCTTATTTTTTCCGGCTGCAAAACGTCAACACCATTTTCCCCGGGAGGCCAGCCGCGCATGCAGGCCGCAGCGCAAACAAAAAACCCGCCTGCCAAGCAAGCGGGCCTCGGACGATCAGCCGTGTTTCATGTGCTGAAGCGTCTGCACAAATATCTGTTCAATATGATCGTCGTCCAGCGAGTAGAAGACGGTTTTTCCCGCCTTTCGCCGTTTGACGATGCGCAGATTTCGCAGATAACGGAGCTGGTGCGACACCGCCGACTGCCCCATGTCCAGGGCCGTGGAGATGTCGTGGACGCACAGCTCCCTGTGCAGCAGGGCGTAAATGATCTTGACCCGGGTAGGATCGCTCAGCGCGCGAAACAGATCGGCGAGCGCCCCGGCCGTGTCGTCGTCCATCATGGCTTCCTTTATTTCAGCGGCCGTCGGTTCCGACCCCTGACACGTCTCGTCACAGGCATCCTGCATCTCGTTTGATACCATCCAGTCACCACCCCAAAAGAGAACCGTTACGATTTCCATTATAGCAGACAAATGAGCCAAAGTCGTGCCGGAGCCTTGCGCTCTCCCCCGGCAGACAGGACTGTTGCCCGAAGGACGAAATGTTGCACTGGAGAAACTTTTTGTTTCTAAGAAAAAATAATTGTACTATACTAACAGTAAGAACCTGATCCAACATTGGCACATATTTTGTAAGCAAAAATTTGCCCTCGGCAAACATTTTGTCCCATGCGAAAAGCACAGGGGGTGGCATCACATGGCTTCGACCACAATCCCGCTTTCCGAGGCAAAAACCGGAATGCGGCTTGTTTTAACCGGAATCAACGTGCAGGGGGTCCTGCGGCGAAGACTGCTCGACCTCGGGTTCGTCCCGGGAAACGTCATCGAGGTCCTGCAGAAAAGTCCGCTCGGCGATCCGGTCGCGTTTCGCGTGAACAATACGACGATCGCCCTGCGCAGGGAAGAGAGTTCGCAGATATTCGGAAACATCTTGGGAGGTGAATGAACGTGCGCATGTACACAATCGCCCTGGCCGGCAACCCCAACACCGGAAAGAGCACGCTGTTCAACACGCTGACCGGCCTCCGCCAGCACACCGGAAACTGGGCGGGAAAAACGGTGCTGACGGCCGCCGGCGAGTTTGTCCACCACGACGTCACCTACCGGGTGATCGACCTGCCCGGCACCTACTCGCTGTATTCCAATTCCGCCGATGAGGAAGTGGCGCGCGATTACATCATTTTTGAACAGCCCGACGTAACCGTCGTCGTCGTGGACGCCACGTCGCTGGAGCGCAACCTGAACCTGGCGCTGCAGGTGCTGGAGATGACCAACCGCGTCGTCCTCTGCGTCAACCTGATGGATGAGGCGAAGCGGTTGGGCGTTCATGTCGACGTAACCAGGATCAGACAAAAGCTGGGCGTGCCGACGGTCGCCATCTCGGCCCGCAACCGGACGGGGATCGACGAGCTTTTGGAACAGGTGGAAAAAGTGGCGTCCGGCAAAATCATCCCGCAGCCCGTGACGATTTCCTACAGCGCGGAAATCGAGCAGAAAATCAAGGAGCTGGAGCCGCATATCCTGCGCCTGTTGGGCACGCGTTTTCCGCCCAGATGGATTGCGCTTCGGCTGCTGGACGGCGACGAGAAGCTGCTCGCCTCCCTCAAGGCGCACCTCGACACCGTCGCAGCACCCGGCTTGAAGGAGGTTGTCCCCCATGAACAGATCTCTTGCCACTGAGAGACCGGACTCGCTCGATTCGCTGTTTGCCCTGGCCCAGAGCATGGCCGGCGGAGACGCGATCCGCGACGGAATCGTCCGCGACATCTACCAGACGTCCCGGAACATCTGCCGGGAGGCCGTCCGCTACGAAGACCCCAAGAAGCTGGAAAGCACGTATCGGCTGGATAAAATCGTCACCTCGCCCATCTGGGGCTTCCCGATCATGCTGGCGATTCTCGGCGTCGTGTTCTGGATCACCATCGCCGGCGCCAACGTCCCGTCCGGGATGCTGGCCGACATGTTCGGCGTTATCGAAGGGTACCTGACGGCCGCGTTTCAGGCCGTTCACGCGCCTGACTGGCTGCACGGCCTGCTCGTGCTCGGGCTGTTCCGCGGGACGGCCTGGGTCGTCAGCGTCATGCTGCCGCCGATGGCGATCTTCTTCCCGATCTTTGCGCTGCTGGAAAACTTCGGCTATCTGCCGCGGGTCGCGTTCAACATGGACCGGTTGTTTAAAAAGGCGGGCGGGCACGGGAAGCAGGCGTTGACCATGTCGATGGGCTTCGGCTGCAACGCGGCGGCGATCATCTCCACCCGGATCATTGAATCGCCGCGGGAGCGGATGATTGCGATCCTGACCAACAACTTCGTCCCCTGCAACGGGCGCTGGCCGACGCTGATCCTGCTGGCCTCGCTGTTCGTGGCTGCCGGTGTCGCCAGCCAGTACCACACGCTCGTCACGGCGCTCATCGTCATGGGCATGGTGCTGATCGGCATCGTCGTCACGCTGTCCGTCTCCTGGATTCTGTCCAAAACGGCGCTGCGCGGCGTCCCCACCCACTACACGCTGGAGCTGCCGCCGTACCGGAAGCCGCAGATGCTCAAAACCGTGCTGCTCGCTTCCAAGGACAAATCCCTGAGCGTGTTGACCCGGGCGGTCGTCGTCGCCGCTCCGGCCGGCGTGATTACCTGGATCCTGGGCAACGTGACCGTGGGCGGCGACAGCATTTTGAATCATCTGGCTTCCGTTTTCCAGCCGTTCGCCCACACGCTCGGACTTGACGGGTACATCCTCATGGCCTTTCTGCTCGGGCTGCCGGCCAACGAGATCGTCCTGCCGATTCTCCTGATGGGGTATCTGTCCTCCGGCGCGATGGTGGACACGGACGGCATGGACAATATCAAGGACATCTTTTTGGCACACGGCTGGACATGGCTGACCGCGCTGAACATGATGCTGTTCTCGCTCCTGCACTATCCCTGCGGCACGACCCTGATCAACATTTACAAAGAGACCAAAAGCGTCAAATGGACCGTGCTGTCCGCCCTGATCCCGCTGTCCATCGCGGTTGCCGTGACGTTTGTCATCGCGCAGACGGCGCGGGCATTGGGCTGGGTGGCTTGATTACAGACAGACCGCCGGAGATCACATCCTGGCGGTCTGTTTTGCTGCCTGAAAGCCACTTTCCCTTCACCATACCGGCGTTACGCTTGAATGCCGCATGGATATTCAGCTCAGCGTCTCGCTGCGACGACCGTAGCACAAACGTTTCCGTTTCAAAATGAAGCGTCTGTCCAGATAAAAGGCGACCAGAACCGATACGGCTAAGGTTAGCAGCAGTTCTCCATACGTTTCAAGAGGAAACGGTTTGCCTACAAGCTGGAAATCGTTAGCCCGAAATTCGAGTCGTTTCACCGCATGTTTCGCTGTAAGAAGGTCCTCTTGCTTGGCTAAATCTTCAAGCTGAACTTCGAATATAAACCGATCCGGGGAATCGGCATGAACGAACTGAAGCTCGATGGTATTCCCCTTTTCGTTCCAGCTTTTCAATTCCTCCGTTGCCAATGATCTTGCCTCGATGCCGGGAACGATCATTTTATCCAGTTTTGGGAGATTGGACATCGAATGTCTGGCAATCACATTCAGTCCGTGTTTTGTCACGATGGGCTGCTCCGAACTTGAGACGGATAGGACCCGTGTTGTTCCGGTGTCGGCATAGATATCAAATACGGAAGCCAGTGCCATTTCCTCCACACCGTCATACAGCAGTACACCCGCCTTATTTTTGCTCCACTGAAAAGCGTTGTTCAATACATAGGTTGCATAGCGCAGATCGACGTAAAATGGTTCTACCTTCGGATTTTGAACGAAGTGATAGGAAGGATACTTCAATTCATTCGCTATTTTTGCTGCCATCGGTTCGCCAAGTTGTTGCGAGATAACATAGAGGACGGCATCGATTCCTGACGATATACCTGCTGAGGATATGAGGTTCGGGCCATTAGACACAAAACGTTGATCATTTATCCAGTTCACTTCAGGATATTTCTTGGTAAGGACCGGCATCGTTTGCCAGTGCGTTGCTGCTGATTTGCCATCCAATAACCCGGTAGCGGCAAGATTGTCCGCGCCGGCGCAAATGCTTATTAAAGTGGTTTCCTTGTGCTGCAGTATCCATTTACGGACAGGTTCATAGCTCTTCGGGTCCCTCATCGTCATGTAGGGGATCGCGATAATGTCGGCACTTTTTCCCAACAGTTCATCCATTTCTTTAAAAGAGTAGTGCGGCACCACATCCAAACCGCCTGTCAGTGACCTCACCTGATTGTCCTCGGCAACGGCATATACATTGTATGCGCCGGTCATCGAAAACAATTGGTACGGAATCATGAAATCTAATCCTTCCGTATTTTCATTTCCCAACAAAACAACAACCGTAGGTTTATTGGGATCATGCTGGGGTTTCTGCACTCCTTGCAAAGAAGGAACGGGTTCTTGGCGAACCGAGCCCCAAAACGCTTTCTGAGAACTCAGATATCCGCTGGCTATGACTCCTCCCATCAACACAACGACAACACTTAGATAAACGGCGATTCGTAACAAAAACCTCAACATCCGGATCAATCTCCTTCATATCCAATATTAATTGGATGATTGACTCTTCGATGACTTCTCGTTCCCCCGCCTGGATCCGCTTCACTGCACAGTCGCTTCCGCCCGCCTTAGGGGACATTCACGACGTATGCGACTGTAAACACATGATTGTCTTTTTGAAACTGTCCCCAAATCTTATAGATACCGCTCTTCGGAAACTGCGTCATGAACACGGCATCCGGTCCCGTTCCCTGCCCTTTTACGGCGTGAACGTGCACATACTGTTCTCCATCCTCCGATAGAATGACCACATGGCCGATCGCTCCCAAATAAGGCTGGAGGTCCGTAGCGGGTTGGCCGGTTTTCTCATCCGTGACGGAAAAGGTAAGAGTCGTTTCTTCATTTGCCCCCATCCGGTCGATCGAAAGTCGTACCCGGTTGCCTTCAACGGTTTTGACCCAATTCGCATCGGGTACAATCGGGACCGGAGTTGCAGGTTCACCTCCGAGCTTCACCCATGCCATCTTCGTCATGAAGTCTCCGCCGGTCGGCTTGAAATCGGCAATGAGTCGATATTCACCGCCTGCGGGGAAGACGTTCACTGTCTCAAATACGCCGTTTCCTTTGTATTCGGGATGAATGTGGTTGAAATAGGATAAATCTTTGCTTATCACGATCAAGTGCAGCAGCTTTTCATGGATGGTATCGAACTCCTCGATCGGTTTTCCGTCGTCCCTTTGAATGTCCAGCCGGATGAGTGTCCCCCGCCCGGTTTCGGACGTCTGTCCGTCTTTAATCGTCCATCGCATTTCCACGTTGTCCGCCACAAGCCAATCGCTTGCCACTGCCACCTCCACGTTCTCCCTGGATGGCTGCGAACTGCATGCCGTCAGCAATAAGGACATGAACAGCATGAAGATCATCCGTTTATTCACAACGAAGCGCCTCCCTTTATTCATGATTGGTCTTGCCTCATAAAAGCTCATTCGTTTGTGGCCCTCCTCCTGTTTTGTTAGCGAAATCCTTGTTTGGTACGGAATCATCATAATTCAGGAAGAGACAGGTGAACGCGCAAACAATGCATATCCCCCCGCAAATATTTGCGTCCGCCGCGCAATTTATCATCACGTATTCGTTTCACAAAACGAAAGAGCCGGTATGTCCCGGCTCTTGTAAACAATCCCTAATATAAATCCTCTGTGGGGAGAATCCCCAAACGCTTGGCTTTTTTGATGGCCTCGACCCTCGAATTGACATGAAGCTTTTGGAAGAGCTCCGTCAGGCTATATTCCAGGGAACGTTGGCTAATCATTAACGTTTTTGATATGTCTTTATTGCTTTTTCCTTTCGCCAATTCACGTAGCAGCCTGTCTTCTTCTTGGGTGATCGTTGTTTCTTCGCGCCCCGGTTCCCCTTGCACAACAATTTCTTGACGCCTTAGCTGCTTGAGCAGATGCATGGGAACAATCGCCTCTTTCCTCGAAGCACAGCGTATGGCTTGAATGAGCTGCTCACGGGTGGAGGTTTTGGCAATAAAGCCGGAAACGCCCGATTCCATTAATAAATTGAAATGAGGCGCGATCTCGAACCCTGAATAGATCAGAATTACGGCATCGGGGACAACCTCGAGCACTTTGCGCGCCAAATCGGCGCCGTTTATTTTCGGCATGTATAAATCAAATAAAATGACGTCAAATTTTTTGAGGCGTACCAAGTCGCTGACACAATAAACATCCGTCTCAATCGTAACATTCATGTCCGGCTCGGATTCAATCAGCATTTTCGTTCCCTCAACGACCGAGCGATGATCGTCAACCAATAAGATTTCCATACCGTTCACCTTGCCATCATAGTTTTGGGAAATTGAATCATGACGTGAAACCCTTGCCCGGGAGCGGAATGGAATTGCACGTTTCCTTCGAGGCTGAGCACTCTTTTTTCGATTCCTGCAATCCCCATATGCTGAAATGAGCCTTCCAGTGCGGCTATATCCATTCCAATCCCGTCGTCAGAATAAGAAAAAGTAATGTGATCTTCCGTGCCGGTTAGTGCTATCGTCACTTTCGAGGCCTTGGAGTGTTTGGTCGCATTGTGTAACAGCTCCTGAACAATCCGATACACGCCCAGAATCTGCTCTTCGTTTAAAGACGCGCCCAACTGTTCGGCGAAAAATTCAATTTCATAATTGGAGAACATTCGCGTGTACGAAAAGAGACTTTTCAACGATTCCACCAAACCCATCTTGAGAAGAAACGGCGGACGCAGCTCGTTGCATGTGATTCGGATCTGATGAATGGCATCCAGCAGTCCTTCTTCGATCTGGAGTAATTCCCGCGCCGTATTGTCCTCGAAGACTTTCGAAGATCGTAGCGATTCCAACTTGCGATACCAGATAATCAGATCCTGCAGCACCGAATCGTGCAAGTCACTGGACAGCGCGGCCCTCTCTTTCTCGGACAGTCTAAACAGCAGCCTCAGCATCCATTTGGGCGTTTCATTGTTCGACACCAATTCTTCAAGCCGCTTCATCAGATCTTCGAGAAGGTGAAGGTTATCGTATAGAATCGTAACGTAATGAACAGCCGTTTCAAGCCACTCTTTCTCGATTTTACGAAATGATTGATCCGTTTCGATTCGGAGGTAGACCGGCTGCCGCTTTTCGCCGATTTTGACCCAGATATCCTGCTCGTTTCTCAGGGCATGCTCCTGCCCCCTCGGCACTTCCTCAATCGATACGTTTGTGACATGAAGTACGGACTTCACTTCGTCGATCAGCCGGTTCTCCAAATCCGATACCTTCATAACGTTTGCAAGGTCTGTAGAGAAACGATTTAAACTCTGCTGGAGCGCTTTGTACCTTTCTTCGCTTTTGATGAGCTCTCTTTCATCATGTTTCCTTTTCGTAATGTCTTTTACAATTCCATGGATGCCGTTTAACTTCCCCGAGAGGAAGATCGGCACGAACGTGATGCTTACAATTTTCTCACCCTGCCTCATGTTTGCAAGGCGGCATTCAATATCCCTCGGTTCACCCTGTTGCATCACTTGGAGAAGCGTTTCATATACGGAAGCATGCTCCTCATCGTAAATTAACCCCAGAAAGCAGCGATCCGATAGTTGATGTAATTGAATCCCGGTGATCGTTTCAAAGGAACGATTGGCATTTACGAAATAGAAACCGTTTAATTCGATCGAAAATACCCCGTCCAAGTTATTTTCAAATAAAGACTTATACCTTTGTTCGCTTTCTTCCAATGCCAGCTCTGAACGTTTTTTTTCCGTGATATCCAAAATAATGCCGTCAAGTCGTTCGATTACGCCGGCATGATCTACATACGGATGGACAATGAGTCTGCCCCACCTGGTTTCTCCCTCGACGTGGATAAAACGAAATTCCTGGCTGACCGGGATTCCCAAATCAAGCTTCGCCTTTACTTCTCCCATGAGAATCGCGTTGTCTTCAGGGTGAATATGATCGTGTAATCGAATCGGATTAAACAGGATTTCCTCCCTCGGTATTCCCGAAATCTTTTCCATACTCTCCGAACAAAACGTGTATTGGTTAAAATCTTTGTCCGTCGACCAAACCGCCGCGTTGACATTATCCAATATATTTTCCAACAGTTCCTCCGTCTTTTTCCGTTTCGTCACGTCTCTCGCTACCGCCACGACATACTTTACATTCCCATCGCAGTCCAGCACAGGTTTTACACGGGCTTCTATGTGAATCACATGGCCTTGGGCGTGATAGACACGATACTCGATGTCCACAGACTCCTTTGTTTGGACCGCCTGATCATGTGCGAAACGGACTCGTTCCCTGTCATCAGGATGGATGATGTCAAAGGCATCCATTCCTTCATACTCTTCGGTACGATAACCCGTGATGAGCTGCAGGGAGGGTGACACATAGCGAACAATTGCTTGATGATCAACCAAAACAATCGTATCAGAAGTATTTTCGGCGATTATTTTGTACCTTTCGTCATGCGCAACCGTAATGTTTTCCTCCGTCGTCTGTGACAAGCGATCTTTCACAATAACCGTGAAGGCAATGGTTTGGCCGTCATCGTTGCGGATGGGAATGGCATGATGATGCGAGCGACGGGCCTCTCTTTCGCGATTTCTGTGATCCACCGCTTGAAATCGCTTTCGAAACGCTTCATTCTCCCAAAGAATTTGTCCATGAAGGTCAATGATACACATGGGGTCTGGCATGTCTTGCAATAACTGCCTAGCGCTTCTGATCAAATCGCGACATGTTTGCATTCTTGTGTTCTCCTTGTTTACGTTCTATCTGGACTAGGTATCATACCAATCTCATGTAAGGTAATTATAGATGTATCTTCTGCCTTTCGCCGCGCAAAAATATAGGGGATGCCCGCAATTTATGTGAAGCTGCCAAACCAGGCTGCATGATTCAAGAGAATAAACAGTGAACCTGCTGTCATTCAGTTTGATAATTCAGTTAATTTTTGCGTTGCCACATCAGCTTCCCCTTTGTTCACACCTTGCGACCATTGCCTGAAGACAGCTTATAGGCCGAGTGTGCTGATTCTGTACCTTTTACCAGCCCCATGTGGGTTGGAAAAAATAAAAAAGCCCATTTGGGCTGGGGTATGCAAGAGATGTATTGGTGCCGGCAGAGGGACTTGAACCCCCACGGTTTCCCTCACGATTTTGAGTCGCGCGCGTCTGCCAATTCCGCCATACCGGCATCCGTCACGTCCGGAAAAATAAAAATGGTCGGGAAGACAGGATTTGAACCTGCGACCTCTTGGTCCCGAACCAAGCGCTCTACCAAGCTGAGCCACTTCCCGACTGGAGGCGAGATGGGCTCTCGCCTCTACCATATGGCGTGCCCTGAGAGATTCGAACTCCCGACCTTTTGATTCGTAGTCAAACGCTCTATCCGGCTGAGCTAAGGGCACGTATCTTTTATTTGTTTCGCACCGTGGCGACAATTCAATACTATACAGGGGAGACAAGAAAAAATCAACCAGAATTTTTTTCCATTCGCTAGTTTTTTTTCGCAAGCTCCCGGGAAAGGTACACGAGCAGCATCCCCGCCAGGTTGACGTACGTGCTGGGGACATCCGCTTCGTCCGCCAATCCGCCGTTTGGCTGCTGCACGGAAAACAAGTAACGCTCCCCGTCCCGCATTCGCTCGGGCCGAACCGGCACGGCCTGGCTGCCCAAGAGAAACGCGAGCGTGGACAGGGTAAACGTCCCTTCCCACTGGCGATACGCGCCGCTGTCATCCATGTGGTCAGCCATCACGGAGAGCGGTTGGGCAAACAGCGAGCGTTCCCGCAAAAGCCAGGCGGACCAGCCGGTGGCAAACCAGCGGGCGTAGGCGGGGCGCATGGCCGTCTCTCCGCGCTCGTCCAGCATGACGGCGATCACGCCTTTTTTCCGGTCGATAAAGCGGGAAAACTGCCGCTTCAGGAACTCCGCGATCGCATCCGCACGCGGATCTCCCAGCAGATCGGCGGCCGCCCGCAGCCCGAGATAGGTTTCGGCGTTGTCGGCGGCGTATTTCACCTTGTACAGCCGGTAGCCGGACAAGGGCGTGTCCGCGTTCCCCTCGCGAAGCTGATACGAGCTCCAAAACAGGCCGTCCGTTTCATCCAGATTGTGCCGGACGAGGAAACGGTACGCCCGCTCCGCCGACTGCCGCAGTTTTGCCTTCAGCTCGCGGTTCTTCGTCCGCTTGTCCGCTTCGCCGGCCACGTACAGAAACAGCGCCATGGTGGTGTCGACGCCCCGGATGGCCGCAAACCGGCGGTAGCTGCCCGGCAGCGCAGGCACATAGGCGTCCCCTTCGCGACGGTACGAGAGGTGCCAGTCCCCTTCGGCCGTCTGCACGCTCATCAGCCACCACAGACCGCGTTCCACCGCCCGCCAGTAGGCGGACTCCCGGGTCAGGTCGTAGGCCTGGATCAGGCCCATCAAGGCGTAGAGCATGTTGGAATCCGTATTGATGTAGCCCGATTCGTTCATCGCCCCGTGCTCGTCCTGCCGCTCCAGGATAAAGCGGGCGGCCCGCTCCAGGCGCTGAAGCCGCTCGGATCGGATCGCCCGGCGGTTCGCCTCCTCTGCGGCATCGGCTTTCCGTACCAACGCTTCCCCCGCCCTGCTCCATTCCCCGGCCAGCGCGGCCGTCCCTTGTCCTGACAGCAGCATTCCGCACAGCACCAGCGAAATCAGCCTGCGTGTCTTCACGTCCGTCCCTCCTTCGCACGCCTTAGCGTCCCCCAAAAGGCGCCGATCCAGCCGGACCGTGGGAAACAAATACAGGATCGTCCTCATCCGCTCGGGCAGCTGCCGCATGATCCTCTCCACGGTTTGCGCCGCTTCCTTTTGTTCGTACGCCGTTTCCGGATCGCCCCCGGCATACCCTCGCCCAACAAGTCGACAGATGCTGTCTACCATTTTCCTTTCCGCCGTCTGTCGGCGCAGCCAGTCAATGTAGAGGTGGCGCGCCACCTTGTACAGCCAGGCCCGGACTGCCTTGGGATCGCGCAGCGTGAAAGAGAGCATGGCCCGGTAGAACGTCTCCTGCAGCAGTTCTTCCGCCACCTCCCGCGAGCCGCACATGCGGTACAGGTACCGGTACAGGGGATTTTGGTACGCGGCGAACAGATCCGCCCATGTCTCCCGTTTCATCATCCACCTCCGCTCCATTCAAACGAAACAGACGGGAAAATGTTACAACAACCAGAAAAAAAGCCATTCTTTTCCCGCCGCATCCGCGGAAAAAGAACGGCTTCCCTGACAGCAGCGGCCCGCCAGCCGCCCGCCTATTTTTTCAGCCTGGGCAGATAGGTAAGCGTCAGCGCTCCCGCCAGCACCAGGCCCTTGACGATGTCCTGGGCGTAATACGGCACGTTCATCATCGTCAGCCCGTTCATCAATACCCCCATCAGGATGGCGCCGCAAAAGGTGCCGAACGCGTTGGGCTTGCCCTGCCCGAAGATGGAAAACCCGATAAACGCAGCGGCCACGGCGTCCATTAACAGCGGCGATCCCGCCATCACCTGGCCGGTGCCGATCCGCGCCGTCAGCACGATTCCCCCGATGGAGGCGAACAGCGCCGACAGCATGTAGGCCAGCGTGCGGTACTTGTTGACCGGGACGCCGGAGAGGCGGGCCGCTTCCAGATTGCCGCCGGTGACGTACAGCATCCGTCCGAAACGGGTGTAGTTGAGAAACACGTGCACGCCGGCGACGGCCAGCGCCATCAGGATGACAGGGACGGGGATGCCCCACATTTCCCCCTGGCCGATGAAGAGAAACGACGGGATGATGATGCCGGGAGCGGACGTGCCGTCGGCCATCGGCATGTTGTTGTAGATGGAAAAGCCCTGCGTGTAGCTGAGGTGAATGCCTTGAAAGACGTACAGCGACACGAGCGTCGCCAGAATGTCCGGAATCCGCACCTTGACCACCAAAAGCGCGTTGATCAGCCCGATCACCAGACCGGCCAGGAGCGGAACGGCCACCGCCACCAGCAGTTCCTGCCGGTACCACACCATGAGCGAGGCGGAGAGCACCGTCGCCACGCTGACCGTCGAACCGACGGACAGGTCAAAGCCGCCCACGATCAGGGAAAAGGTAACCCCGATCGCCACCAGCGTCACGATGGAAATGGAGCGCAGGATGTCCACCAGATTGGCGTAGCTGAGAAAGTTTTCGTTGACGATGCTGAAAAACGCGATCACGGCCAGAATGGCCAGGAGCGCACCGTACCGCTGTGCCAGCGACCCCCGCGTCTGTTTTGTTTTTTCACCCTGCAGCACTGCTTCCATGATGATTCCCTCCAATCATGTAAAACATCACCGTCTCGGCCGTGATCCGTCCTTCCGTCCATTCGCTCCGGCTCCACTCCGCGGCGGTCCGGCCGTTTTCCAGCACGATCAGGCGATCGGCCAGCGCCAGCGCTTCGTCAATCTCGCTGGAAAAGTACAAAATGCCCCTGCCCTCGTCCGCGAGTTCCCTGATCAAGCGGAAAATCTCCTGCTTGGCACCGATGTCCACGCCCTTGGTCGGCTCGTCGAAGAGGAAAACGCTGGCCGTGGTCAACAGCCACTTGCCGATCGCCACTTTCTGCTGGTTGCCGCCGGACAGGCTGCCCGTCCGCTGGTCCAGCCCGGCCGTCTTGATGCCCAACCGCTCCACGAGGGACTGGGCCGCCTCGCGCTCCGCCCTGTCCGAAAGAAAGCCTCCCCGCGCAAACGCCCGCAGGTGGGCCAGCGTCAGGTTGTGCTTCACCGGCTCCTCCACCAAAATGCCCTGCAGCCGCCGCTCTTCGGGAATCAGCGCGATGCCGTTCTGGATCGCTTCGCCCGGATGGCGGAGGCGCAGGGTCCGCCCTCGCAGCCGGATCTCGCCGCCGTCCAGCCGGTCGGCGCCGAACAGGGCGCGGGACACCTCCGTCTTGCCGGCGCCCACCAGTCCCACCACGGCGACGATCTCTCCCTGCCGCACCTGGACGTCAAACCGCTTCACCTTGTGGCCGATCCGCAGTTCTCTCACTTCCAGCAGCACCTCGCCCGCGCGTCCCGCCCGGTCGTCCGCCCGATTGGCTTCGCGCCGTCCCAGCATCGCCGACACCGCTTCTTCCGGACTGGTCTGGTCCGTCCGCTTTTCCCACACCCGACTGCCGTCCCGCAGCACGGTGATGCGGTCGGCGATGGCGAACACCTCCGGCAGCCGGTGGGAGATGTAGACGATCCCCAACCCGGCCGCCTTCAGGCTGGCGATCAGCTCGAACAGCGCCGCCGCTTCCGTCAGGCTGAGCGGCGCGGTCGGCTCGTCAAAGATGACGAAGCGGACGTCCTGGGCCACGGCGCGGGCCAGCAGCACCAACTGCTTTTCCGCCAGCGTCAGCTCCTCCGCCTTTGCCTTCAGCGGCAGGGAAAAACCGCACCGGTTGAGAATCTGTTGGGCCCGCTCCACCGTCCGTTTCGGCGAATGCCACCAGCCGCCGACGGAGACGGATTGGTCCAGGAGAATGTTTTCCGCGACGCTCAGGGAGGGAATCAGCCCCGTGTCCACTTCCTGCTGCACGAGGTGGATGCCGGCCCGCTTGGCATCCCGCGGTTCGGCGACCGCAAGCTCGCGGCCGTCGATCAGAATGCTGCCGGCAGTCGCCTGCTCCGCGCCGGAGAGAATTTTCACCAGCGTGCTTTTTCCTGCCCCGTTGGCCCCGAGGATGGCGTGCACCTCCCCGCCGCGCACGGTGAAATCCACCCCGCGCAGGGCGTACACCCCGCCGTACTGCTTGACGATCCCCTTCATTTCCAAAACAGAGGCCGTCATCTCGCATCCCTCCCTGATCTGTCCGTTCCTGTCACTTGTGCTTAGCCTCCAGCGCGGCCATCCACGGCGAAACGGCGGCGTCGCTACGTCCCCACCCGCTCACGTATTGAGCCAGTTCGGACATGTTGACCGGTTTGTCCGGCAGTTTGTCCTGGCTGACCAGATGCGGATCGAGCGAGAAGTACTTGGGCGTGTGTTCGCCGGCGATCTTTTGGTAGAGGAAGCGGCTCTGCACCCGTCCGATGTCGGCCGGATCGGTCGCCGCCGACGCTTTCCATGGACTGTCCTTCTCCTGGATGAGCTGCAGGTCTTCGTCGGACAAGTCGATGCCGAACACCTTGATCTCCGTCCGTCCCGCCGCCTTGATCGCCCGCGTAGCCCCTTTGGCGAATTCGTCCCACGGCGCCCACACGGCGGCGATGTCGCCTTTGTTCGGGTACTTTTTCAGGATCGCATCCATCTGCGCCTGGGTGTCCAGCGCCGTGTTCGGGGTGGCCGAACCGAAGCGGGCGATCTCCTTGATGTTGGGGTAGCGCTTGAGAAAAATCTCGTAGACGCGGTTGCGCTTTTCCATCGGCGCAAAACCGCCCACCCAGATGTAGACGATGCTGCCTTTCCCGTCGATGGATTGGGCCAGGTTTTTCAGCCCCTGCCAGGCCAGGCTGTAGTCGTCCTGGTCAATCACGGTGACGCCGTCCACCTGGTCCAGGTCGTTGTCGAACGCGACGACGGGAATCCCCGCCTTGACCGCCCGCTCCACGCCCGGCTGCAGCGCTTCCGCACGGCCGTGGTTGATCAGGATCCCGTCCACTTTTTGGTTGACCGCGGTGTCGAGGTGGGCCGCCATTTTGCCCAGGTCGCCGTCCGCGTTGTAGACGACCAGCTCGCCGCCGAATTTGCTCACCTGCTCTTTGACTCCCTGCAGGTACTGGGCGGAAAACGTCCCGATGGAGAACTCGCTGACCAGAGCGATTTTCAACGGTTTGTCCACTGCCGCCGGAATGGCCGCCGAGGCCGATGCCGTCGGTGATGCGGCTCCCGGTGCTGCGGCTGTCGGCTGCTGCGGCGCGGCCGCCGGCTGGGACGACTGTGACGTGGCGGACTGGGCAGAAGGCGCCGGCGGCTGTTCACTGGTGCAGCCCGCAAGCAAAAGGGCCGCGACGAGACTGGCTGTCATCCATTTTTTCATCGTTTTCATCTGGTACATCCCCCCGTATGAGTGCGTGAAAAATGATGGCATGGACGAAAAACCGGAAAAAACAAACGCCTCTTTCCCTGAGGAAAGAGGCGCGGTTCGCTCGCTCACCTCTCATCTCTCAGGAAACATTCCTGCAGGAGTTAGCACCGTGCCGCAAGAGCCGCATGCTCTTGACAGTCGGTTGCCGGGCGTCATCGGGCCAGTCCCTCAGCCTGCTCTGGATAAGAAGGCATGTGCAATTCCAAGTTTTCCACTATGCTTTTGATGATGAGGACATCATACATCGAAGCCGGCGGCTCCGTCAATCCCGTTTTTGGAAGTTTTTCAGAAATATTCGCGACTGTAAGCAACTTCCAAAAACGGATGGAACGGCATGTGCTCCTTTCATCGAGAATGAAAATCTTTATTGACGCGTACGAGATGCCCCTTTATTATCAGGAGAGGAGATCGTTTTGATAATGATTATCATTATATTAATGATAGAAAGGAGGAGGCTCCGTGCCGCTGCGCCTCTTGCTCGCCCTGTTTCTGGCGCTGCTTCTGCCCGCATCCGCCTTCGCCTATTCCTACGGCGACCCGAACAAGGAAGACCTCGCGGAGAGCTTCAAGGAGATCGCGGCCAAGCTGGAACAGACTCCGGAAGACTGGAACGGCGCCCACCAGGCGTTTCTCAGCCGCAAAAACGAGATCGCCCTGGAGTTTGGCCAACAGACCGCCCAGACACTGGAAGCGAACTTTTCTCAACAAAACAAGGATCTCGTCCTGCACAACTACAAAGCGCTGCTGGTGAAGAACATCGACCGCCGGTTGACAAACGCCGAGCAGCAGTTTGACGACTACGCCAAGGCAAAGCTGCTTTTGGCAAAAGGCAGAGGGACCCTCAACGTGCTCGCCCCGCACATCAGTGACAGCGCTTCCAAAACGGCGTTCGCCGCTTTCGACAAAGCGCTGGCCGCGCTGGGCAATCCCGGCCTGTTCGGCGTGGGGACCGTGCCTTCCGACAAGAACGAGTTCCTGAAGCAGACCAAACTGATTCGCTCCACGCTCCAGCCGCTGTTTCCGTGGAAAGGGGAAACGGCCTCTCCGGCCGGCACGAAAACGACGGCAGGCGGTTCGTCCCCTGCCGGCCAACAAACGCCGACGTCCGGCAGCCTTCCTGGGCAGTCGGCCGTTTCCCCCGCCGCACAGGCCCCGGAACAATCTCCCGGACAGGGAGAACCGGCCGCACAGTCGTCTGCCCATTCCGCCGGCGGACAGACAGACGGCCCGACCGCGAACCCGGCGCCCGCCGGAGAAGGCGCCAAACCGGCTCCGTCCAAGGTAAATCCGGTGGTCACCGCTTCTCTCATGGGCGGCCTGATCATCGTTTTCGGCAGCTTGTTCTGGCTCGCCAAACGAAAGAAATGGATCTAACCGTCCATATCGAAAAAACGGGAGCGACCTCTTCCGCGCGGGGAGGTCTCTCTCCGTCGTAGAAGGGGGAGGTACCCATGGACATACAGGCGTTTCTCATCACCCTGCGGGAAGCTTTCGAAGCCCTGCTGATCATCGGCATTATCGTCACCTATCTCACCCGCGTCGGCGCCCGCCAGTGGAACAAATGGGTGTGGGCCGGCGCCGGTTTGGCTCTTTTCGCCAGTTTTCTCGTCGCTCTCCTGTTTCAAATCGTGCTTACCGACTTCCGCATGATGGCGAGCGAAAACTACATGCGCATCGGCATGCTGTTCGCTTCCTCCCTGCTGTTGACGCACATGGCGGTGTGGATGTCCGGCCAGCAAAAAGACATGCGAAGCGACATGCACAGCAGGCTGGACAAGATTTTGACGGCGGGCAGCGTAGCCAACCTGATCGTCCACTCCTTTCTCGTGACGCTGAGGGAAGGCGTGGAGACCGTCTTCTTCTTTGCGGCAATCAGCGGCGGGGACATCCAAAAGGCGCTGACAAGCTGGGGAGCGCTGGCCGGATTGGGGCTGGCCTGTGTGCTGTCGTATCTCTTTTTCAACAGCAGCAAAAAATTGCCGCTGCGCACCTTTTTTACCGTCACCAAGGTGATCATCCTGATCATCGCCGCCGGCCTGTTCGCCCAGGGCGTCGGCGTCATGCAGGACCTGGGGCTGATCGGCAGCGTCTACCGCACGCCGGCCGGAGACATCGGGGAAGTGTACAACATCGTCTCCATCCTGCCGGAGCATCCGGTCGACGAACAGCACTACATCCGCGATTACGGAACCGCTCCGCTGCTGAGCGGACAGGTGGGCATTTTCCTCAAAGCGCTGCTCGGCTATACGCACAATCCGTCGGTGGAGGAGTTCGCCGCGTACTGGCTGTACTACCTCGTCATCGTTTTCCTCATCCGCTGGCGGTCGGTCCGGCAGCAGCGGCAAAAGGAGGACGCAGCCCATCAGCCGCCGGCGGCGTGAGTGGCGGCAGCGATCCGTCGGGACAGCACCCGGCAGCATGCCGCGGATCAAAGCCGCGGCATGTGGCGTTCCGCCACTGAGCAGTACCGAGACCCCAGGCAGAAGGAGGGGGTGTCCGACATGCCGTTTTTTCGAAATGCCATCATCCTGACTTTCTTGACAGCGGCCGTCTGGGCCCTCCGCCTCCCGTTTGCCGGGGTGTACGCGGAAAGCTGGGACGCCGTTGATTTTGCCCTCGCGCTCCAGCGGTACGACATCTTCAACATGCAGCCCCACTTTCCCGGCTATCCGCTGTACATCCTCGCCGGCCATCTGTTCCTGCCGTTCGCGGAAGAGCCGGTTCGCGCGCTGACGCTCTTGTCCGTCTGGTGCGGAGCGCTCTCCCTGATTCCGTTTTACCTGTTGGCCCAAAAGCTGCTGCCCGACGCCCGATCCAGATGGACAGCGGTGCTCCTGTTCGCGGCCAGTCCGCTGCTGGGGCTCACCGCCGTGCAGCCCATGTCGGACGCGTTTGGCCTGCTGGCGGTCCTGGTGCTGTTGGCCGTCATCGCCGCTACCCTGCACCTGAGCGGACGGCCGCTGTTTCTGCTCACCTGCCTGGCCGCCATCTGGTTTGCGCTGCTGTTGGGCATTCGCCTGTCTTCTTTTCCGTTCGGCTTTTTGCTCCTTCACCCGCTGTTCCGGCTGTTTCGGGAACGCCGCAGTCTCGGGGGCTTTATCGCCCGTACGGCCGTGGTCGTGCTGCTGTTCTTGGCTGCGCTGGCCGGCTGGCTGCTGCCCACCGCCGCGACCGAAGGCGGGCTTGTCCCGTTTTGGCAGTTGGGGCAGGCGTTTGCCGTCGGTCACTTCACCGATTGGGGCGGCACGTCCTTTTCCTCCGGCGCCTCCTGGGGGGAGCGCCTGTACGGTTTTCTCTGGGAACGCTTGACGCTGAACGGCCTGATTGGCACATCGGAGGAGGCATTTGCTCAAGGGCTGACGGGATGGCTCAACGTCCCGGTTCTCGCCGTCTTGATCGGCGGCGCGGCGGCAGGGGCCGCCAACCTGCTGCGCCGGCGCCCCCACCCCGCCGTGGTCTGGTTCCTGGCGCTGGCCGCCGGACCTTACGCGCTGTGGGCGTTTTTCGGCCAAAACAGCGAAAAGGCCCGGCACATCCTGCCGCTGCTGCCGCTGCTCCTGCTGCTCGTCGCGCACGGTTTTTCCGTGCTGGGAAACCGGCCCCGCCGGTTTGCGGGAAAAGCGGCGGTCTGTATGTTGTTTGCGGGCGTCCTGGCCGTCCTGACCGTCCGCCAGGCAGCCGTGCTTCAGCGTCATCTGGATCCTCCGCCCGCGCTGCAGTTGGTGCGGTTCGTGGAATCCCGGTATCCCCCGGAGGGCACCCTGCTGTACACCTGGGAGGAAGAGCGTCTGTTTGACTATTACGCCCCCGCCTACGAGACGGAACGCGTCAGACGGTTCGCCTATTTCGCCCAGTCCCTTACGCTTCACGCCTCCACCGTCTCCCGGGTGCTGGTCACCAACGCGGTCCTGGACGGATTTCCGCCGGAGCTGCGGCCGGCGGCGAAGGAAGTGGCGCGCTTTTCAGCCGATCCCTTCCTCTACCCCACGTACCATACGGTGATCCTCTACGAACTGCCGACGCAGGGCGCACAGCAGCCGACAGACGGTTCGCGCCGACGGCCGCCGGCCCTGCCGAACGGATAGTCCAGCGGGTGACGTCCAAAGACGATCCAGCGGCCGTCTGCCTTCCGCCGCAGTTGGTAGACGCGGAAAAACCGGTCGTCCCTGTCAAAGGCAAACCAGACGGCCACGGTCGCGGTCCGCCCGGCTGCCGCCAGCACCCGCGCCTTGACGATCGGCGGCGCGCCGATTCCGTCTCCGACCGGGATCGCCAGACGACCGCGGATTCGCCGCAAATCCAGGCTGCCGATTACCCGTTTGGCCAGACAGGGCGTCATGGTTTTCCGCAGGAACCGTTCGATTTTCGCTTTGCTGGCAAACCGCTTCGGCAGCAGGACGCCCCGCTCGCCCGCCTGTTTCCGTGCGGAGAACACGATTGTCCAGAACGCCTGCTCGACCCGTTCGACCGTCCGAGTCAGCCGTGTTTTCATCCGGCACACCTCCCTCCTGCATGGTATGCCGGTGATCCGGCGAGGGATGGGCTGCCCTGCATACATAATTGCCGCTGCTGCGAGAGATGCTACGAGGTGTGAACCCGATCTTGACGCAGAGGAGGAAGGCACATGCCGGCACAAGTCAACACCGACCAGTTAAAAAAGGCGGAAGCGTGCACAACTCTTGCGAAGAACATGATTACGCAGGCGATCGAACAGTCCGCAGCCAACCCGCAATTGGCGGAAGAAGCGCTGAAGCAGGCGTCCCAGGAGATCGCCCAGGCGCAAACCATGATCTCGCAAGTCCAATCGGCCCTGCAAATGCAGTCCCAACAGCAGCAGGGGCAGGCGTAATCGCCAAGGAAAAAGGCGGACCCCATGATTCGGGTCCGCCTTTTTGCGTGTCCATCAGCCGGCCCGGCAGCGCCGCCGGTTCCCGTCCCGCTCGACGACGGGGAAGCCGGTGAGGCAAGTGACGGCATGGACTGCGGAAAACGGCTCTGTCGCAAGCAACGCGAACAGAGCCGTTTTCGTTACTGTTGTTTACCCTCCGTGTTAATTTGGAAGGTCACGCCAAACTTGTCCGTTACAATCCCGTACGCCGGGCTGAAAAACGTCTCTTGCAGCGGCATGTTCACCTGACCGCCCTGCTTTAAGGCTTCATAGATTCGTTTCGATTTTTCCTTGTCGTTTGTTGAGATACAGATGGTGACCTGACTGCCGCTCTGATGGGGTTGGCCTGGAAACGTATCGGAAAACATGAGGTCCGATTCGCCGACCCTTACCATGGCGTGCGACACGCGGTCCTTTGCCTCTTCCGGCAGGGGAAATTCAGGGTTTTCCGGCATCTCGCCGAACGTTTGGTAAAACAGGATTTTGGCATCCAGTGCTTTTTCGTAAAATTGAATGGCTTCCTTTGCGTTTCCGTCCATGACCAGATAGGGGATCAATCGCAGTGTCATCACGAATCAACTCCTTGGGTCCTCGTTATTTTTTCGTTTTTCCAGTCTCAAAACTCGTACGGGCCACAGTTTGACACGTATCAAAACCAACCACACTCTCCATTATGACCCATCATCCGATTAGAAAACAATTCCGGTATGTAAATAATCGTGTGGTTCCCAGGAAGGAAAAATGAAGCATGGCTTGAAACAAGATGGATTCTGCTAGATCCCCCAGTCTTTTTTCAGCCACTGAATCAGTTCCGTTTCCCGCTCGTCGTTCATCTTTTGTGAAAATTCCGGTGTCCATTGATAAAAACCGTGGCCGTTTTTCTGGCCGTATTTGCCTTCGTCCACCAAACGCCGCATCGTTGTGAGCGAGGCCTGGTCGGTACTCAGGTCGGGAAACAAATAGGCAGAGATGGCATCAAACACATCCAAGCCGCCCATGTCCGCACTCATGAACGGGCCGGTTACCGTGAGACGGCGTCCGATGCTGTAGCGAACGGCATCGTCAATCTCCTTGATGCTCGCAACCCCCTGCTCCAACAGATACTGAGCTTCGCGAAACAGGGCGTACTGCAGGCGATTGCCGATAAACCCTAGCGTTTCCTTCTGCACCAGAATCGGCTTTTTTCTCAACGTCCGCAGCAATTCCAGGGAACGGCGCACCGTGTCGTCCGACGTTTTTTCTCCTCGCACCACTTCCACCAGGGGAATCAGGTGGGCGGGATTCCAGAAATGAGTCACGACCGTCCGTTCCGGATGCGTCGTGAGCGCCGCGATCGCCGTCGGCCTCAGCCCCGAGGTGTTGCTGGCAAACACAACGTCCGGCCCGCAGAGCGTTTCCAATTTTTGGAACATCTCCTGTTTCAGCACGAGGATTTCCGGAATCGCCTCGATGATGAACGTTGCTTCCGACACACATGTCTCCAACGAACCGTCAAACGAAATCCGGGACCGAATGTCGGCTGCCCCCTGCGTGTCAATCACTTCATGGCGTTGCAGCACACGCAGCTTTTCCTCGATGCCGGTTTGTCCGCGGCGGATATCCGCTTCATCGGTTCCCCACACGTTTACCGGACATCCCGCCAACGCCGCCGCCAGCGCGATGGAATGTCCCATGGTGCCTGTTCCCAGAACAGCCAATCGTTCTCTCGTTACGGTCATATCGCAGTCCAGCCTCCATCTACCCGAATGGTCTCCCCGGTGACAAATCGCGCCAAGTCAGACGCCAGGAAAAGTACCGCGCCCGTCACATCCCGTGGGGAAGCCAATCTGCCCAGCGGAATGCGCCGGATGACATCCTCATAAAACTGCCGGTCCTCGAACATTTTGGACGTGAGTTCGGTTTCGATAAACGTGGGAGCGACCGCGTTCACCTTGATATTGTATTCCGCCCACTCCACCGCCAATGCCTTGGTGAGCTGGACCATTCCCCCCTTGCTGGAGCAATAGGCCGCCCGTTTGTAATACCCGACGAACGCCATCTGGGAAGCGATATTGATGATTCTTCCTCCCTTCCCTTCCGCCATGTATTTCGCAGCCCGCTGCGAACAGAAAAACGCTCCTTTCAGATTGGTATCCAGCACCCGGTCCCAATCGTCTTCCGTTACATCCCATGCCGGTTTGGCAATGTTGGTTCCCGCATTGTTCACCAAAATGTCAATGCCTCCCATTTTATCCGCGGCGTCCTCCACCATGGCCAGAACCTCTTTGGTTTGCTGCATGTCCGCTTGGGCAATGAAACACTCGGGTTGATACGTTTGCAATGCCTGTAACGTCTCGCGGAGTGCCTCTTCTCCTCTTCCTGTAATCGTCACGACAGAACCGGCTTGTGCAAATGCCAGCACGATGTCTTTCCCGATGCCTTTGCTTCCGCCCGTGACCAACACTCGTTTTCCCTTGAGATCGGCAAACTCGTTCAAACGGTCCCCCTCCTCCCCTAATGAAGCCAGTATGGCTGGATGTTCGCAATTATTCCTGAAACAGTTTGCCGCCGAACGATTCACGGTAAATGGTTTCGATGTCAGCAACCGTCAACCAGCGTGGATTATTGTTCAGCAGTCTGTCGATTTTGCTTGCTTCCGCTGCCAAGGCCGGAATGTCTTCTTCTTTCACGCCAACGTCCCTGATGCTGGCGGGAATCCCCACGTCTTGAGACAGTTTGGCGATGGCGTGGACCGCCCGATATGCTGCATCGCGAAGCGACAACCCGTCTACGTTTTCTCCCATCGCCCTGGCCACTTCCGCAAATTTGGGAATATTCGCAACCACGTTGTACTTCATGACGTAGGGGAGCAGCAAGGAGTTTGCCACCCCGTGGGGCACTTTGAATTTGCCTCCCAGCGGATAGGCCAGCGCATGGACGGCTCCTACCCCGGCGTTGCCCAGCGAAATGCCGGCAAGCAGACTTCCCATCGCCATGTCTTCGCGCGCTTTGAGATGATGTCCCTGATACACGGCTTGGCGAAGGGAACGGGAAACCAGTTTGATCGCGTGCAGGGCAATGGCGTCCGTCAGTTCATTCGCCCGAATCGCCGTATAGGACTCCACCGCATGTACAAACGCGTCCATCCCCGTCGCAGCCGTGACGGATGGAGGCACCGTCACCGTTAGTTCCGGATCGACAATGGCCACATCCGGAAGCAGGAACGGCGAGACGATTCCCTTTTTTACCTGGTCGCGCGTGTCCGTAAAAATGGCGTTGCAGGTAACTTCCGACCCGGTTCCGGAAGTGGTCGGCACGAGGATGAAAGGCACGCCCTTGTTCGCCACCTTGTCAATGCCCACCAGGTCGCGCACATCGTCCGTGTTGGTCATCATGATGGACAAGGCCTTGGTCACATCCAGCACGCTCCCGCCACCGATCCCGACGAACACGTCATATCCCTGATCCCTGACCTGGGAGGCAAGATGCTCCAGATTTTCAAACGGAGGCTCCGGTATTACTTCATCAATCACGTGAACCGGCAGGCCTGCTTGCGCCAGCGGGGTTACGACCTTGTCGACCAGACCCGTTTGATTCAACACCTTGTCGGTCACCACCAAAACCTTTGTTGCCCCCAGCTTCCTGGCCTTCTCCCCAATGTGTGCAATCGAGCCGATTCCCGTCACGAGTTCATTCGGTGTTCGAAACACGCTAATGCTCATCTTTCATTCCTCTCCCATCCTGTACGTATTTTTCGTCTACAGCAGCTTCACACCGATAAATTTCACTTCGGTCATGTCCTCAACGGCATATTTCACGCCTTCTTTTCCGATCCCGCTACGTTTTACGCCACCGTAAGGATAGTTGTCCTGGCGAACGGTTGACACGTCGTTAATCCAGACCCCGCCTGTTTCCAGCTTGTCGGCCAGGCGAAACGCGCGATTGATATCCGACGTGAAAACGCCCGCCTGCAGGCCATAATCGGAATCGTTCGCGAGTGATACCGCTTCTTCTTCCGTGTCAAACGGGATGACGACAACGAGAGGGCCAAATACTTCCTGACAAACGACTTTCATGTCCGGCTTGACATCCACAAGAACGGTGGGATGGTAAATGGCTCCTTCCCGTTTGCCGCCCGTGAGCACTTTCGCGCCGTTTTCTACCGCTTCCTGCACCCATTGTTCCACGCGTACGGCCACCTCCTCCGTAATCAGCGGACCTACATCCGTTGTTTCCTCGGCTGGATTCCCTACCCGCAGGCTCGCCACCCGCGGCACAAACCGATCGAGGAACGTCTGGTACAGCGTCTTTTGCACATAGATGCGCTGCACCGAGATGCACGCTTGACCGGCATAGGCAAAACCGCCCGTCACGATGCTGGAAATCGCTGCGTCCAGGTTGGCATCCTCGAAGATAAGATTGGGCGCATTCGAGCCCAGCTCCAGGGTTACTTTTTTGCTGCCCGCCAGTTGCTTGATTTTGTAGCCGACCGGCCCGCTTCCCGTGAAGGTCACCTTCTTTACCAGCGGGTGGGTGACAAGCGGTTCCCCCAGATCCGGACCGGTGCCCATCACGACATGCAAAGCCCCTTTCGGCAGCCCCGCCTGAAGCAGCAGCTTGGCGAGTTTCAACGCGGACAGCGGCGTTTTTTCGGCCGGCTTTACGACCACTGTGCAGCCTGCCGCAATGGCCGAGGCCACCTTGTGCAAAACGAGATTCAGCGGGAAATTGAACGGCGTTATGGCGGCGACCACTCCAACCGGATACCGGCGGGCAAATCCGATTCGGTTTTCTCCGCCGACCGCACTGTCCATTTTGATGGTTCGCCGTCGTTTGCCTTCGCCACGTCGGCAGCGAAACGCAAAACCTGCACCGCACGTCCCACTTCTCCCCGCGCATCGCGGATCGGCTTGCCCGCTTCACGAGACAGGAGGTGAGCAAAGTCCTCCCTTTGAGCCTCGAGGGCATCGGCCGCTTTCCGCAAAATCTCGGACCGCTGGTATGCGGGCATTTTTTTCATGGTTTGCTGAAAGACCCGGTGGGCGGTTTGGATGGCATGTTCCAGATCTTCTTTCGTCGCAAAGTCCACAAGACCGACCAGTTCGCCATTGTACGGACTGCGAACCTCGTGTCGAATCCGGCCGCCCCCGGTAACCTCGTTTCCGTCGATGAGGGAGCCGACGTGCATGACGGTGATCTCACTTTGATTCATCTCCACCACTCCTCCTATGGGTCGTTACATCCATAAAAAACGCTTTTTTGACATGTGCGTTGGCAAGCAGTTCCTTCCCCGTTCCTTCCAGTGCGATTGCTCCATTCTCCAGAACTTCAAGCGCATGTAAAAACCTCTTGATCAGATGCTTATTCTTGAATGCGCTTCCAAATGAATACGTATTCAAAAAACATCCAAAAGCAGGTGTCCTGGCCATGTTTACTTGCGGCGGGCAGTCGTCTTTCGAACAATAAGCTCGGGCTGCAGCACAATCTGTCGTGGCTGTTTCGGGCGGCCCCCTTGCTGAATCATCTCCATCAGGTTTTCGGCTGCAATCTCCCCCATCTTGAACTTGTGATGACCGATACTTGTCAATTGGATGGCGCGATGGGAGGAAATCTTGATGTCATCAATCCCGACCAGACTTACGTCATCCGGGATGGACAGGCCCATCGACATGATGGTATCCATGCAGGCCAACGCCATGGTGTCAGTCGCGCAGATGATCGCCGTGGGCGGTTCATCCAGGTTCATCAGCTTCCAGGTGATTTTTTCCACCTCGGCCACCGTCGTTTTCGTAATAAACACCAGGTGCGGATCGATTTCGATGCCGGCTTCTCTCATCGCTTTTTCAAACCCCGTTTTCCGTTCAAGAAAGGTGGAGATAGTGGGGTCGCCCGTAATGTAGGCGATCCGTTCATGTCCCAGGTCCAACAGGTGTTTGGTAATCATTTCGCCTGCCATCGTGTTGTCCAGGACAACGTAATTCCCCCCGTTCCTCGGGCGGCGGTTGAAAAACATGTACGGGATGCCGGACTGCTCGATTTCGTGAAACAGGGGATCGTCCAGCAGGATGGATGACATCAGGATGCCGTCAACCTTGTTTCCCATCACGGTGTCAACAATGTCTTTCAGCTTTGCCTCGCCCTCAAAGTACACCATGGTTTTGTAGCCGTGTTTGGTAGCCAGGTTGATAATGGAGTCGGTGGTTTCCACGAAAAATCCGTTTTTGAGCGTACCGGAAATCAAGGCGATGGTTTTCGTACTGTTCGTCACTAGGCTCCTGGCAATGAGATTGGGCTGATAGCGCAGGATTTCCATCGCCTGCAGCACCTTTTTTCGCGTCTCGGGCTTCACGCTTTTCGCGTTGTTCAGTACGCGGGAAACGGTGGCTTGGGACACACCCGCCAATTTTGCAACATCTTTGGAGGAGATCATGGAACGTTACCTCGAATGTATACGTATTCATTGGCAGAAATTAGTATACTGGCTGTTTTGTGATTTGTCTATATTTTTTTATATTTAAGAATTTTGGTCTTGCTTTCTCGTCCACTTCCTGTGGAAACAACGAATCATAAAAGAACGGTTATACAGTGAAGGTAAATTCGCACCTAAGGCACATCAAAACGCGATCAGCCAAAAAATTAGAGACACTCTGGCAATCCTTTTATCATAACAAAAGCCGAAAGGGGACTGTTTGCACAGTCCCCTTTTAACATATGGACACCGGTAGCGCTGTCGATGCGCTACGAAACTGAGGTAATTCAGTATATGCGGTGTATCTGTAATATTTCCTGAAATCATCCAAAACATGACGGAAAAGACTGGAGACAGGCACAGATTTTAGTCCGTACCTGTCTCTAAAATAAGGTGTCCGACAGCATTTCTGCTGTTAAAGTAAGGTTACCTCTAACCTATACCAAGGCGTTGACTAGAGTCAACGGGTTATTGCAACTACGAATACGCTGGTAAAAGGTCCATGGACAGGCGGAGGAAGATTCCTTTTTTCCCTACGCCTCTGTAACGGTGCCCGTATGGACCGGCGTAGAGCGTTTTTGTGTTTGCCTGCCGTGCACGAGCAGCATGTTCAACACGACGGCGGTGATGGAACCGGTGACGATGCCGTTTTGCAGGATCATTTTCGCCATCGTCGGCAGTTGATCAAACATCTGCGGGACGGCAGCGGATCCAAGCCCGACGGCGATGCTGCAGGCGGCAATCAGCAGGTTCTCGTTCTGGCGCAAATCGACTTGCGACAAAATGTTGATCCCGGATGCCACCACCATGCCGAACATGGCGATCATCGCGCCTCCCAGCACCGGATTGGGAATGACGGTGGTCAGCGCGGCCAGCTTCGGGAGCAGGCCGAGCACCACGAGAATGCCGCCGGCGGCAACCATTACGTCACGGGTCTTGATTTGCGTCAGGGACACCAGGCCGACGTTCTGCGAAAAGGCGGTGTAGGGGAAGGCGTTGAAAATCCCGCCAAGCATGATCGCGATCCCTTCGCCGCGCAATCCTTTGACGACGTCCTGGCTGCTGACGTCCTTGTCCGTCACTCTGCCGAGAGCAAAATAGACGCCGGTCGACTCCACCATGCTGATGATGTTCACGAGAATCATGGTGAGAATCGCAACGATGTGAAACTCGGGCACCCCGAAATAGAACGGCTGTACGATGCTGACCCAGGATGCCTCTGTCACGGCGTCAAAATGGACCATGCCCATCGCGTACGCCGCTGCCGTTCCGATCACCAGGCCGAGCAGCACCGAGATGGCGCGAATAAAACCGGTAAAAAGGCGATTGATAAGCAAAATGATGACCAATGTTCCGAATGCCAGCAGCAGGTTGCGGGGTTGGCCGAAGTCCGGGCTGCCTGCACCGCCGGCGGCGTTGTTCATGGCGACGGGAATCAACGACAGCCCGATGATCGTAACCACGGAGCCCTGGACGACGGTCGGGAAAAAGCGCAGCAGTTTGCCGAAGAGCGGCGCGGCCAGCACGACAAACAGACCGGAGACGATGATCGCTCCGTAGGCGGTGGCCAGGTTGCTGCCGGAGGCGATGGCGATAATCGGCCCCACCGCGGTAAACGTACAGCCGAGCACGACCGGCAGTCTGATCCCGGTGTAGCGCGTGCCGATCACCTGCAGCAGGGTGGCCAGTCCGCAGGTGAACAGGTCGGCCGCGATCAGGTAGGCGATCTGGGTGGGCGCCAGGTTCAGCGCGCCGCCGATAATCAGCGGCACGATTACCGCCCCCGCGTACATGGCCAATACGTGCTGCATGCCCAGCGTCAGCAGTTTTTGTTTGGACAGCATGAGTGTTCTCCTCCCTGTGAATGGGATTCCCCGCGTACCCGACTAGACGCGAGCGGACACAGGCTCGATAAACTGGATGGCGCCCGGCTGCATCGATTTGATGCGGGCCAGCGACTCGACGCGGACGCCCATCTGCTCCAACAGACCGCGCCCTTCCTGGAAGCTTTTTTCGATCACCGTGCCGACGCCGACGAGGTGCGCCCCCGCTTCCTTTACGATTGTAGCCAACCCCACCAGCGCCGCCCCGGTGGCGAGAAAGTCGTCGACGATCAGGACCCGGTCATGGGACGACAGGTACGGTTTGGCGATGCTGATTTGGTACGTCTCCTGGCGGGTAAAGGAGTGGACGGGTACCGAATACACCTCATCGCTCAAGGTGACGGCTTTTTTCTTTTTCGCGTAGACAAACGGCACGCCCAGCGCGTACGCGGTCGCCATCGCGAAGTGAATGCCGCTCGCTTCCACCGTCAGCACCCTGCTGACCCGCTCTCCGCGGAAGATCTCGGCGAACGCTTGGCCGATCTTCATCGTCAACTGCGGGTCTACCTGATGATTCAAAAACGCGTCCACCTTCAACACCGTGTCGGACAGCACCTTGCCGTCCCGGACGATTCGCTCCTTCAACTCTTTCACGTTGTTCTCCTCCTCCTATCGGCTGCACGGCCACAAAACAAGAAAACCCAGAGCGGACAGTTCACCGGCTGGCAGGCAGACCAACTCCAAGTGAAACCTGTCCCTCTGGGCTTTTTTCCCTCAGGTGTAGCACGAATGACGTGCCAGCGCCGCTCGGACCGGACTTTTGTCGGACGGCCGCGACACGGACCGGCAGGCAAAACGGAACCCTAGGCGCTCTTTCACTCGTAGTCAGGCGATTTACGGTCACCTGGTAGAAACTTATGGGCCATATTCCCAAAATTATACGAGCTTGCGTCGATGTTCGGTTGATACTGACAAATCTACCACACTACCTGTCGGCGGGGCAAGCGTAATTTTGCGGCAGCCGGCCAAAAAAAGCGCGAACCCTCGCACTGCGCGAGGGTTCGTCAGGCTGGGATGACGGGCCGCCTACCGCTTGGGCTTGGCGTGGCGCATCGCCATCGTGATTTTCTTCCACTTTGTTTTTTCGGCCGCCTGCAGTCTGGCGTCATCCTTGCGGGCCAGATGGGCCAGTTCCCGCTGCAGCTTCCGATAGCTGTCAAAGCGGGCCCGCTCCAGCGAACCGTCGGCCAGCGCCGCCTGAACCGCACAGCCGGGCTCCCGTCCGTGGCGGCAGTCGCGAAAGCGGCAGGCTTCCGCCAGTGTTTCAATGTCGTCAAAGGCGTCGCGGAACCCGTCGTCCGCCTCCCACAACTGCAGTTCCCGCATGCCCGGCGTGTCGATCATCAGGCCGCCGGCGGGCAGCCGGAACAGCTCGCGGTGCGTCGTGGTGTGCCGGCCGCGGTCGTCTTTCCTGCGCACGTCGTTGACCCGCTGAAGGTCCATGCCGGCCAGCCGGTTGATCAGCGTGGATTTGCCCACCCCGGAGGAGCCCAGCAGCGCGACGGTCTGCCCCTCCCGCAGGTACGGGGCCAGGCTGTCCAGCCCCTCGCCCCGTTCGGCGCTGATCACGTGGATCGGCACCCCGACGGCGACCGACTCCACTTCGGCCACCTTGCGCTCCACATCCTCGCACAAATCGGCCTTGCTCAACACGATGACCGGGTTGGCCCCGCTTTCCCACGCCAAGATTAGATAGCGCTCCATCCGGCGCAGGTTAAAATCGTTGTTCAACGCGTTGACAAGAAACACGGTATCCACGTTGGAGGCGACGATCTGCTCCTCCACCGTCTCGCCCGCCGCCCTGCGGGAAAACTTGCTCATGCGCGGGAGCACGGCGTGGATGGACGCCCGTTTCTCCTCGACGCGGGGGCTGATGACCACCCAATCCCCCACCGCCGGATAGTCCTCCCGTCCGGTGGCCGCATAGCGGAACCTGCCTGTCACTTCCCCCAAGAGCTCGCCGTGTTCCGTTACCACGCGGTACAATCGTTTGTGTTCCAGGACAATGCGCCCCACACTTACATCCTGCTCCGCAAACGGAGCGAAGTGGGCTGCGAAATGGTCGTTCCAGCCCCATGCCTGCAAATCGTTGTTCACGTACGGATTCCTCCTGCAAAAGGTTTTGTCTGGTCCAAACAAACAGGCCCACAACCCGTCACAGGGAATCCTCTGGCAAGAAGAACGGTTACCTTCCGGCTGAAAGGAGGATTCCCGTGACCCCAACAGCTTGAACAATCTCAACAATCGGCGTTTTTACCATATGGACATCTCTCCTTTCAGACCGGCGAACCGGGTCTGGTGATGTGATTACCGCTTATTGTACCACGGTTGAATGGGGAGCAACAGTACGGGATGCCCGTTTTTTGAGCCGGGCTTTCCGCCGCACGCGACGGCGTCAATCGCCGCCACCGCCGCCTCCACCGTCGCTTCCTCCTCCGCTGTCTCCGTCTCCCCAGATGCCGTCGGAATCGCGGTCTTTGCCGTCGCTATCGACGTAGAACGGCCCGGGCGACGCACCGTCACCGCCGGACGCGGAGGATCGTCGGATGCCCGCCTTTTTGGCGGTCGACACGAGCACCAACAGCAGGAAGATCAACAATACGGCAACTATGATGATTGCTTCCATCTTTCTCCACCCCAGGATTTGCAATTTTTGTCTGCTGTTTCATTATACCATGCATCGGCGGCCGGACGGACAGGCCTGCGGCGTCATCTGCTCCTGGCGATGCACGACGAATCCCACTTGTTCCGTCCAGAACCGCAGGGCGGCCTGCTGGTCTTCCACGTAAACGGCTACAGTTGCAATGCGTGTGATCATCGGTATGTACCTCCTTCAGGGGCTGTCCCCGCTGTTTGCCGGGATGATTCTATGGTACGCTTACCTTACATGCTGTGCAGCGGGAGGGGTTTCTCATACATGGATACAGTCACACATGCGCTCATCGGCGCGGTTCTCTACAGGTCCATTCGCACCGAACACCTGTCCAAAGCGGAAAAACGGGCGCTCTTGTTTACCTCGCTGGCCGGCAGCGAACTGCCCGACATCGACGTCGTCTCCCAATTGTGGGACACAGGCGGCCAGTATCTGATGTGGCATCGCGGCATTACCCACTCCGTCTTTCTCGTGCCGGTGTGGGCGGCGCTCTTGACCGCCGCCGCCCGATTGTGGTGGCGGGTCGCAGACAAGCGCATCTTCCCGCTCGCCATGCTCGCCGTCTTTGTCCACATCACCACCGACATTTTCAACCCGTGGGGCACCGGCTACTGGGAGCCGTTTTCCCGGGAGCGCGTCGCCATCGGCACCGTCCCGATCATCGACCTGGTCATGTGGGCGATCATTCTCGCCGGCTATCTCTTCAGCCGGTTCGGCAGATGGCCGCGCCATCTCGTCTTCCGCGCCGCCGCCTGCCTGCTGGTGCTGGAAATCGCCAGCCAGACGGTGCAGGGACTGATCGTCAAGCATTCGTTCGCGGACCGGTACGATCAGGTCGTGCTGGCCGCCGACTTTTTGCCCGGTTCGTACAAGGTGATCGGCAAACAGGGAACCACCGTGGACATTCACCGCGCCTCCGTCTGGTCCCAGCCGGTGCTGCTTCATCGCCTCACCTCCGCCGAACAGGCCGACCTGACGCCGCTGTTTGCGCAAAATCCGGCCGCCCGCACGCTCTATCAGTGGGCGCCGATGGTGGTCGTCGTCGACACGCCCGAGCGGCTGGCCGTCTACGATCCGCGCTTTTGGGACCGGGGCGGGTCGTTTTTGTACGAGTCCATCGACAAGTAGCTGGGACACGATCACGGCTATCAGCCCGCCGCGTCAGCGAATCGGCGGCCAGAATGTTGGCTGTCCGAAACATCCGAAACGCGCGGCGGGCGAAGCAGTACGCCTGATCTGCATCCCTTTCCCCTATTCCCGTCCGGTATCGTGAAGAGGGATAAAGATCGACTTCTCTTCGTCATAGTGATAGACGTGGGTGAGCTGTTTGGTCGAACTTGTTCGAGAGATGTCCTCGTTATAGATGTAGGTAGTCTGCTGATAATAAAGCTTTCTCGTATTATCCTCGGTATAAATTGTGCCGATCGTCTGATGAAACGGAGGAGGGCCGTTCGCCAACAGATCATATGCCAAGCCGCTCCACACTTCCTTGTACCCCTGCTTCGTGTATGAGAGCAGCTGGTAATTGTTCTTCTGCACACCCGAACCGCCAACGCCGAAACGAAATCATTTGATCACCGGCACCGTGAACCTGTACCCCATACACAGGCTCTTGTTTGCCATACACTTCCTTGTACACACCGTTTTCTTCGGCGTACAGCACAAACCAGCCTTCCAAATGGCTCGTAGTCAGAAAGGCGGCGATTTCGGGGGACTTTCTCGTTCGATTCATGCGCAGCGTAACCAGCGTAACATCCTCTTTGTCGATAAGATGCGGTTGACTAAACTTCTGTTTAAATGAATCGAACGGCCATTCGGGGATGGCGGATGAACGCTCGACCGCTGCATCGGATGGCTGCTGTTCCGCCTGCTGGCCGGACGGTTGTACACAGCCCACCGCCATCACCGCAATCACGGCGATGATCAGCCATTTTCCTGCTCGCATCATTGCTTTTCGTTCCTTTCTCGCTTTGCAATGATTGGTGCACTCCATGTTGGACGGTCTGCCTTCCCCCGTGTCTTCGCAGCGGTTTCCCTTTACTTCCGCCCCAGGAAGTCGAGCACCAGCCGGTTGAACGCCTCCGGCTGATCCATCGGCGGAATGTGGGCCGACGCCTCCAGCACCGCTTTTTCCGCGCCGGGTATGCGTGCCGCCAGCTCGTCGGCAATCTGCAAAAAGTCCTCGTAGTCTCTGCCGCCGGCAATCACCAGCGTCGGCGCCTGGATCTCTTCCAGCCAGTCTTTCGGCAGCGGTGACAGCCACGCGGGCATTTGCGTCACCGGCGGCAGCGAGTACGCATGCGCGGTCATCTGCCGGAAGCCCTCCCTCGCTTCCCCCGCCTCCGAGTTGACCGGATGATCCGGCCCGTCAAACCACATCCGCGCCGTCAACTCCACCGCCTCTTCCCGGGTGCCTGATTCGAACAGCTCCGCCAAGCGGCCGGCGTCCCGCTGCCGCCGTTCCGATCGCGGATGGCCGAGCAGACCGGAAGAGACGAGTACGAGCCGCTTCACCATCTCCGGCCAGGCCAGGGCAAACTCCTGGGCCACCGTCCCGCCGAATGACAGGCCGACGACATGGGCCCGTTTCACGCCCAATCCCTCCAGCACGGCGCGGGCATCCCCGTACAGCGTATAGGGGCCCTCCCCGATGGGCGTCCGGCCCATGCCGCGCAGATCAAAGCGGATGACGCGATAGGTTTGGGCAAACACCGCCGCCTGTCTCTCCCACATGCGCGTGTCCAGATTAATTCCGTGAATCAGCAGCAGCGGCTCTCCCGTTCCCTGTGCTTCGTAGTAGAAGCGGGTGCCGTTGGCTTCGATCCATCCGGATTGCGTTACGAGATCGATTTCCATTTTTTATCACCCTGCCACCACTATTGCACACATCACTCGGATGTGTCCAGACAATTCACACAACACGCGCACCTCCCCGGAGATTCCGGATGTCACGAGCGGATTGCGATATGCGCCGAAAAAAAAAAAAAAAAACACCGGCCCGGCACACGGGAGATGTCCCCGCTGCCGGGCCGGATGCACGCGTCCTGCCGCCGCCATGCGTGCGGTGGAACGGGACTGCGCTTATTCGCGGCCGCTCTTCAGTTCGGTCCAGTATCGGTCGTACTCCTGCAGCGTGTCGCCCACGTCGACGAGCCATTCGGCCCGGTCGATGTCCGCTTTGTCCAGGAAGATCATCTTGTTGGAGCGGTACGCTTCGCTGTGCAGCGGGTACGCCTTTTCGTTCGGGTTGCTGTAGCCGATAAACTCGTAGTTTTTCACGCTGACTTCCGGGTCCATCAGGTAGTTGATGAACTTCTCCGCCAGTTCCTTGTGCTTGGCTCCTTTGGGAATGGCCAGCGTGTCCGCCCAGATCGTGGCGCCCTCTTTCGGGATGACGTACGCGACGTCCTTGTTTTGGGCGTTGATAAACGACGCGTCGCCGGACCAGACGGTGCCGATCCACGCTTCTTCGGCGATCATCTTCTGCTTGATGTTGTCCGTGTCAAACGCGATCACGCTGGGCAAAAGGCCCTTCAGATCCTTGAACGCCTTCTCCAGTTCCCCCTTGTCTTTGGTGCTGTTGGAGAAGCCGTTTTTGATCAGCGCCATGCCCAGGACTTCGCGCGGGTCGTTCAGCAGGATGACGCGCCCCTTGTACGCGGGGTTCCACAGGTCCTGCCAGCTCGTGATCGGCTCTTTCACGTACTTCTTGTTGTAGGCGATCCCCGTGATGCCCCAGGTGTACACGATGGAATACTTGCTGCCCGGGTCAAACGGCGGCGTCTGGAACGTGGAGACGATGTTCTTCAGGTTGGGAATGTTCTCCTTGTTCAGCTCTTCCAGCAGGCCGAGCTGGATCATCGTTCCCACCATGTAGTCGGACGGCTGGATCAGGTCGTAGCCGGAAGCGCCCGCCTGGATCTTGGCCAGCATCTCCTCGTTGCTGCCGTACACGTCGTAGTTTACCTTGACGTTGTACTTCTGCTCAAACTCTTTGATCACATCCGGGTTAAAATTGTCGGCCCAACTGTAGATGTTCAGCACCTGCTCCTCCTGCTGCGAAGAGGAGCAGCCGACGGCGGAAAAAGCGAGGATGGCGGACATCGCGCCGATCAACAGGGACTTCAGCACTTTCATGTGACGATTTCAACCTCCCGTAAACGGATGTTTGGGTCCTGGTTACAACGTAATGGATTTGGAGTCCTTGCGCCGAAGCAGCTCGGCGACGACCACCAGCAGCACCGTGCAGGCGATCAGCAGCGTGGAGAGCGCGTTTACCTCCGGCGACACGCCCCGTTTGACCAGGCCGTAGATGTACAGCGGCAGCGTCGTCGAGTTGGGGCCCGCGACAAAGAACGAAATGATGAAGTCGTCCAGCGAAAGCGTAAAGGACATGAGAAACCCGGCGAGAATGCTGGGCGAGATCAGCGGCAGGGTCACATGGCGCAGCGTCTCCCAGGGCGTGGCGCCCAAATCCTGCGCCGCCTCTTCCAGTTCGCTGCCCATGTCGGCCAGCCGCGCCGCGATGATCACCATCACAAACGGCATGCTGAAGGTGACATGCGCCATCACCAGCGTCGCTTTGCCCAGCTCGACGTGCAGTTGGCTGAACAGCACCAGCAGCGACAGCCCCATCATGATTTCCGGGATGACGATCGGCAGGTAGATCAGGGCATGGACGATGCTGCGCCAGCGGAGCGAGAAGTGCTTCATCGCCAGCGCCGCCGCCGTGCCCAGGAGCGTTGCCAGCACGCTGCTGATCAGCGCGATGGTCACGCTGTTGCCCAGCGCCTCCATCACCTGCCGGTTTTCAAACAAAGAGACGTACCACTTCCACGTGAACCCGCTCCAGACGGCGTTGATGCGCGACTGGTTGAACGAATACAGCATCAGGATGGCGATCGGCAGGTACAAAAATACCAGCATCGCCCAGGAATAACCGGAAAGCGCTCGGCGCCGCCAGGTGTTCATGCCGCTCCCTCCTTCGCCCCGGCCGCGTTGGCGGCCCGGTAGTAGAGGAAGATCAAAAGCATCGACAAAAGCATCAGGACGATCGAGAGCGCCGAGCCAAACGGCCAGTCGCGGGCGGAGAGGAACTGGTTCTGGATGACGTTGCCGATCAGGGCCGATTTCGCTCCGCCCATCACGTCAGGCACGACGAACATCCCGATGGACGACACGAAGACCAGAATGGAACCGGTGACCACGCCCGACTTGGTCATCGGCAGGGTGACGTGCCAAAAGGCTTTCCACGGCGTCGCGCCCAGGTCGTACGCCGCCTCCAGCTTGCGCCGGTCCATCTGCTCCAGCGAGACGTAGATCGGCAGCACCATGAACGGCAGCAGGGTGTAGACCATCCCCAGCAGCACCGAGCCGGAGTTGTACAAGAGCGGCAGCGGTTCGTCGATCAGGCCGAGCGACTGCAGCACAGTGTTGACCACGCCCTGCGAGCGCAGGATGATCACCCAGGCGTACGAGCGAACGAGAAAATTGATCCAAAACGGAATCATGACCAAGAGCAGCCAGACCTGCTGGGCCGACCGCCGCAAGCGCGAGATGTGGTACGCCAGCGGGTAGCCGCAGACGAGCGAGATGAACGTCGTCAGCACGGAAACGGCCAGCGTGTCCAGGAAGATGTCTCCGTACAGCGGATCGATGATGCGCGCGTAGTTGTCCAGCGTCCCCTGATACACGATCTGGCCGTAAGTGCCGCGCTTCAAAAAGGAAAGGGCGGCGATCATCAGCAGCGGCAGGACGAAGAGCGCCCCCAGCCACATGAGGGCCGGCAGCGCCAAGAGCTTGAGCCGTTTGGTGGTCAGCACCGGAGCGTCACCTCGTCCTCGGGCGCCCATCCGATCGCCACTTGATCGCCCGCTCGCCAGCCGCGGCTGTCGCCGGCGTATTCGTGGGCCAGCACGGTCATGTCCTCATCGTACAGCCGAATGTACAGCTTGCGCAGGTTGCCGAGAAACACCATGTCCGTGATCTGGCCGGTCATGCGGTGCTTATCCGGCTCCACTTCAAGCGGATACAGCCTGATTTTCTCCGGCCGGACGGCAATGCTGGCGTCGCCGCTGCGGAAGATGTTGTTTTCGCCGATAAACGTGGCGACAAACAGGGTGCGCGGATGGTTGTAAATCTCAGCCGGCGAGGCGATCTGCTCGATCCGCCCCTTGTTCATGACCGCGATCCGGTCGGACATGGCCATCGCCTCTTCCTGGTCGTGCGTCACGTAGACAAAGGTAATGCCTAAATTTTTCTGCAAATTTTTCAATTCCAACTGCAGGCTTTTGCGCAGTTGATAGTCCAGCGCCCCCAACGGCTCGTCCAAAAGCAGCACCTTCGGGTTGTTGACGATCGCCCGGGCGATGGCCACCCGCTGCTGCTGCCCGCCGGACAACTGCTTCGGCGTCCGCTTGCGCAGCTCGGCGAGATGCGTGTACTGCAGGACTTCTTCCAGCCGCCGCTGCTGTTCGGCCGCAGGCACTTTCTTCATTTTCAAGCCGAACAGGATGTTCTCTTCCACCGTCATGTGCGGAAACAGGGCGTACTGCTGGAACACCATGTTCATGTCGCGCCTGTAGGGGGGAACGTTGGTCAACGGCTTCCCGTCCAGAAAGATCTCCCCGGCCGTCGGCTCCTCAAAACCGGCGATCATGCGCAGCAGTGTTGTTTTGCCGCAGCCGCTCGGCCCCAGCAGCGTCAGAAATTCCCCTTCTGCGATGGAAAGGGACAGGGGAGGAATCACCACGGAACCGGAAAAGTGCTTTTCAATTGACTCCAGGGCAATGATCGTTTTCATCTGGTCATCTTCTCACCATATGTCAAAATACTCATAACCAATCTAGGTAAATATATCGTGGATGACACGTTTTGTAAACAGGTGGAGACTCCTGTCGATCAAATTTTTCCGAGCGGGTTATGCGGGTTTTGGCGCGATGGCGGCCGGGGCCGGGCGAGGAGCCGTGTGCCGCGCGTCCGGCCGCTTCTGCCGGCGCTGTCGACCAAACAGGCTTGGACAACCGTGCGGCGCTGCCTGTATGCTACAAGAAGAATCCAGACCAATGATCAGGGGGGCTTTTATACATGTTGGAAGCGTTCAAGCTGTTCGTCACCGTCTACGAACAAAAAAGCTTTTCCCGCGCAGCCGCGCTGCTTCACCTCTCACAGCCCGGCGTCAGCGTGCACGTGCAGCACATCGAAGCGGAGCTGGGCGCGAAGCTGTTTCACCGCACCCCCAAACAGGTAAAGCCCACCCAGGCGGGTGAGCTGTTTTACCGCAAGGCCAAGCAGATTCTCTCGCTCTACCAGGAGGCGCAGCAGGAGATCCAGCAGCTTCAGGGGACCGTCAGCGGCCTGTTGAAGATCGGCGCCAGCTTTACCATCGGCGAATACCTGCTGCCCAAGCTGCTGGCGGAATACGCCGCCCGCTATCCGTCGGTGGCGGCGGAAGTGACCATCGCCAACACGGAGCAGATCAACCAGGCGGTCCGCGCCAACGAACTGGACGTGGGGCTGGTGGAAGGGGACGTGCCGCCATCCGATCTGCACGTGGAGCCGTTTTACAAGGACGAACTGGTGCTGGTCGCCGCCGTCGATCACCCGCTGACCCGGCTGAGAAGCGTGTCCGTCGACCACCTGCACGATCAGGTGTGGATCTTCCGGGAGAGCGGTTCCGGGACGCGCGCCTACAGCGACAGGCTGATCCGGCAGTGGGAGCTGCGGGTCGCCCATTCGTACGTGTTCAGCAGCAGCCAGGGTGTAAAGGAGGCGGTGGCGGCCGGACTGGGGATCGCCCTGCTCTCCCGGCTGATCGTCGACAAGGAGCTGGCCAGCGGCGAACTGGCCGTGATTCCCATGGCCAAACAGCGTTTTTCTCGTGACTTCTGCGTGCTGAAGCCAGCCGGCGAACCGGCCAGCAGGGCGCTGCAGGTGTTTCTCGACAGGGTAAAAACGCTGTAGCCCGATTCTACTGAATGTATGCCAACAGCCGGACCAGCCCGTAACCGAACAGGGAGAGCAGCACGGAGCCGGCCAGTCCGGCGGTCAGGGCCCTGGTCCCGTGACGGCGGAAGGCGCCCGGATCCGCATTCAGTCCCAGTCCGGCCATGGCCATTGCCATCAACAGGTACGCCAGCCGCACGAGCCGATCCGCCCAGTCGGCGGGCACGATGCCCAGCGAATGGACGCCGCTTGCCGCCAGGAACCCAAAGAGAAACCAGGGCAGCGTCACCTTTTTCCACCCTTCGCCCTGTTCCTCCCGCTCCTGCCGGGCGGCCCACCAGCCGATCAACAGCGCGACGGGAACGAGCAGCGCCACCCGCGTCAGCTTGGCGACCACGGCCACATCGAGCGCAGCGCTGCCCGCCGGGGCTGCCGCCGCCAGCACGTGCGCGATTTCATGCAGCGTCGCACCGGAAAACAGCCCGTACAATTCGCTGCTCAAGCCCAAAAACGGGTAGACCAGCGTGTAGACGACCGTAAAGCCCGTTCCCAGCAGGGCGACAATCCCCGTACTGACGGCCACTTCTTCCTGCCTGGCGTTGATCTGCGAACCGACTGCCCCGACAGCGGCCGCCCCGCAGATGGCCGTGCCGCAGGCGGTCAGCATGCCGATCCGCGTCTCCACTCCCAACCAGCGGCACAAGCCGTAGACGACCAGCAGTCCGAAGACGATGTCGGCCAGCGCAATGGCCACACTGCCGGCGCCCGCCTGGACGACGTCCCCCAGGTGGAGGCGCATCCCCAAGAGCACAATCCCCGTCCGCAGCAGGATCCTGCCGGAAAAATCGATGCCCGGGACGGCGCCCGCTGTTACTCCCCGCGCCGCGCGCCACGCCATGCCCAACAGGATGGCGATCACCAGCGGGCCGACGATGGAGAGAACGGGCACGCGGGCCAGCACCTGCGCCGTCAGGGCAAGCCCCAGCGTGAGCAGCAGCCCGTGTACGTACTTCCTCATGATGATCGGTCCTCTCTCGGTATGATCTCCTTCTCTACTCTACCGTCGGATGCCGGAAAGGAAAAATACGAATGGTTGATGGCCGCGATTACGTTCGGTTATGGCGGCGGGCGACCGGGTCGAGTTGAAACCGCTTCCATCTCTACCTATAATAGTCTCAAGCTCAACGATGACAGGAGGCAACGACGTGAATACGCTTGCGTACGGACTGCTCGGGCTGGTGGCGCGCACGCCCAGCTCCGGTTATGACTTGATGCTGCAGCTTCAACCGTTTTGGCAGGCCAAGCACAGCCAGATCTACCCCCTGCTGGCCAAAATGGAGCAGGAGGGGTATGTGGAATTTACCCGCGTGCACCAGACGGACCGGCCGGACAAAAAAGTGTATTCGATTACCGAAAAGGGACGCACGGCTCTGCGGGAGTGGCTGGCGGAACCGACTTCGGAGCCGGTGTTTCGCGACGAGCTGTTTCTCAAGTCGTACTGCCTGTGGCTGACAGACGCGGAGTCGGCCCGGCACCTGTTTGCCGAGCGGGAAGCGCACTGCCGGGAGCAGCTGCAAATGTTTGAGACCTTTTTACGAGAGCTGGAGAAGGCCTGCGACGGCCTGCCGCAAGACCCCCGCACTCCCTCCTTTGGCGAATACATTTTGATCCGCCGCGGCATCAGCAGCATGCGCGAGGAAATGGAGTGGTGCCGCTGGGTGATGGACCTTTTGGACAAACCCCGGACCTAACCCACATATGCGCAAAAAACCTCCCGCCGCACAGGCAGGAGGCTCATTCTTGGGTGTTACTTTTTCGTCACCAGTTCCAGATCGACCGGGATGAAGCTGTCCACGTTTTCCCCTTTGGCCACTTTGATCGCCGTTTGCACGGCCGTCTCCCCGATGGCAGCCGGTTTTTGCGCCACGGTTGCCGCCATTTTGCCCTCGTTGACCGCTTTGACAGCATCGTCGGTAGCGTCAAAGCCGACCACCAGGATCTGTTTGCCCGCCGCTTCAATCGCCTGCAGCGCGCCCAGCGCCATTTCGTCGTTGTGGGCGAAGACGGCCTGGATGTTCTTGTTGCCCTGCAGGATGTTTTCCATGACGCTCAACCCTTTGGCGCGGTCGAAGTCAGCCGGCTGCTGGGCCACTACCTTTACGCCGTCCTTGTTGTCGACGGCTTCGTGGAACCCTTTGCCGCGGTCGCGGGCCGCGGAGGTGCCGGCGATGCCCTGCAGCTCGACGATGTTGCCCTTGCCGCCCAGCTTCTCCAGAATGAACTCGCCCGCCATTCTGCCCCCTTTTTCGTTGTCGGAGGCGATGTGGGACACGACCTTTCCGCCTTCCGCCGCGCGGTCGACGGTGATCACCGGAATGTTGGCCTTGTTGGCCGCTTCCACTGCTGTTGTGATGGCGGCGCTGTCCGTCGGGTTGATCAGGATGACGTCCACTTTTTTCTGGATCAGGTCTTCCACGCCGCTGATCTGCTTGGCGGTGTCATCCTGCGCGTCGACGACGATCAGTTGGGCGCCTGCCTCGTCTGCCGCCTTTTCCGCCCCTTCCTTGAGCGTGACAAAGAACGGGTTGTTCAGCGTGGACACGGCCAGACCGATGGTGACCTTGCCGTCTGCCGCAGCGCCGGAGCCGCCTTGGGACGACTGTTCCGGCGCCTTGTTTTCCAGACTGGACGACGTGGAGCAGCCGGCCAGCGCCGCCAGCACGAGGGACGAAGCCAACGCCATCTTCAGAAACGTTTTCATGGGTACCTTCCTCCTAAACGGTAGTTATTTATGGGATTTAGACCGGTCGAGCAATACCGCCACGAGAATGACCGCCCCTTTGACCACCGACTGGTAGAAAGAGGAGACATTGAGCAGATTGAGACCGTTGTCCAACACACCGATGATCATCGCCCCGATCAGGGTGCCGACGATCCAGCCGCGGCCGCCGGCCAGACTGGTTCCGCCCAGCACAACGGCGGCAATCGCATCCAGTTCGTACGCGGTCCCCGCCGTCGGCTGCGCCGAGTTGAGGCGGGAGGCCAGGATGATTCCGCTCAGGGCGGCAAACAGGCCGCTGATCGTGTAGACCCATACCTTCACCCGGGTCGTGCTGATGCCGGACAGCCTTGTCGCTTCCTCGTTGCTGCCGAGCGCGTAGACGTGACGCCCGAACGTCGTGTGGCGCAGGATGAAGTACAGCACGGCAAAGGAGATCAGCATCCAGATGACCGGCATCGGAATCTCCAGGAAAAAGCCTTTCCCCAGCATGGCAAAATCGGGATGCAGGCCGGTGATCGGCTTTCCTTCCGTATAGACCAGCGTCAGCCCGCGAAACACGGTCATCGTCGCCAGCGTGGCGATAAACGGGGCGACTCTTCCCTTGGCGATGATGAGGCCGTTGACGGCTCCCATCGCCATGCCGGCCAGCAGGCCGATCAGGACCGCCAGCGTCGTGTCCATCCCGCCGGCCATCAAGCCGGCCGTAATGGCGCTGGAGAGCGCCAGAATGGAGCCAACGGACAGGTCGATGCCGCCCGTCAGGATGACAAAGGTCATCCCGAACGCGATCAGGGCGTTGATGGAGATCTGCCGCAGCACGTTGAAGATGTTGCTGACGGTCAAAAAGTCGTCGCTGATCACGGACAGTACGATGACAATCAAGGCCAGCCCGAGGAGCGGGCCCATTCGCTGCAATAGGTTAAACCGCATGGGTGTTCGTCCCTCCCGTCGCCGCATGCATGATCAATTCCTGTGTCGCTTCCGCCCGCGAAAACGATCCGGTGATGCGCCCCTCGTGCATGACCAGCACCCGGTCGCTCATTCCCAGCACCTCCGGCAGTTCGGAGGAAATCATCAGGATGGCCACGCCTTCCTGGGCCAGGCGGTTCATGATGTCGTAAATCTCTTTTTTCGCCCCGATGTCGACGCCGCGGGTCGGTTCGTCCAGGATCAAAATCTTCGGCTGGGTGGCCAGCCATTTGCCGATCACCACTTTTTGCTGGTTGCCGCCGGAGAGCGAGCCGGCCGCCTGTTCCCCGCCGGCTGTCTTGATCAGCAGACGTCGAATCGTCTCGTCGCTCAACGCCTGCTCCGCCCGCCGGTTCATCACGCCCAGCGACGCGAGCTTCGCCAGATTGGGCAGCGCGATGTTTTCCCGCACCGAGAGCGGCAGTACCAGCCCCTCTTCTTTGCGGTCCTCCGTCACCAGCGCGATCCCCGCCCGGATGGCGTCGATCGGCTGGCTGATGCGGACCGGCTTGCCGTCGACGAAAATTGCGCCGCCGTCGATCCGTTCCGCGCCGAACAGCGCCTTGGCCATCTCGGTGCGCCCTGCGCCCATCAAGCCGGCCACGCCGACAATCTCGCCGCTTCGCACGGAAAAGGAGATGCCGGACAGCTTGCCGCGGACGGTGAGGTTCTCCACGCGGAGCCGTTCCTCGCCCGGCTTCACTTCCACCTTCGGGAAGCGATCCGTGATTTCCCGGCCGACCATCATTTTCACCAGCTCATCCAGGCTGGTCTCGGCCGTCCTCACCGTTCCCACGTACCTGCCGTCCCGCAGCACCGTGATCCGGTCGCTGATCTGGAAAATCTCCTCCATGCGGTGGGAAATGTAGATCATGCCCACACCTTTCCGTTTGAGGGCGGCAATCACGTCAAAGAGGGCGGCGATCTCCCGGTTGGTCAGCGCCGCCGTCGGTTCGTCCAGCACCAGGATGTCCGCCTGCATCGACAGCGCTTTGGCGATTTCGATCATCTGCTGCTGCCCGACGGACAGTTCGCCCACCGGCGTCGCCGGGTCCAGGTCGATCGCCAACTGCTCCAGCCAGCGCTTCGCTTCCGTCCGCATCCGGGACCAGTTGACGAACCCGCTTTTGCCGTAGGTAAACTCGCGGCCGAGAAAGATGTTTTCCATGATGGACAGGTGCGGGATCAGGTTCAGCTCCTGGTGGATGATGGCGATGCCCCGTTTGGCGGCGATGTCGGGGGTCATGTTCTCCTGCGTCTGCCCCTTGACGACAATCGTGCCGCCGTCCCGCTGGTAGATGCCGCCGAGAATTTTCATCAGGGTGGATTTGCCCGCCCCGTTTTCGCCCATCAGCGCCAGCACTTCGCCGCGTTTCAGGTTGAGCTGAACGCCGTCCAGCACCTTTACCCCGGGGAACGACTTGCTGATCTCCTTCATCTCCAACAAGTAGTCACTCATGCGCTCTCCCTCCCTTCGCCTCGCGCTTTAGAAGATGACGCCTGCCTGCAGGATCACGTTGGCGTACGGCGTGCACTCGCCCGTACGGATCACCGCCCTGGCTTCCCTGGTCAACTGCTTGAACGCTTCGTGGCTGACGATGTCCCGTTCGGCGCCGGGCAGTTCCGCTTCCAGCCGCTGGACGGCCTGCGGGTTGACCCGCTGCCATTCCTCCGCGTAGATCACCCGCTCCACCTGCATTTCGAGCAGGACCGCCTTCAGCACGTCAAAGAACGATGGCAGTCCCGGCACCACGGCCAGATCAATGCGCGGAACGAAGTCCGAGATCGGCAGGCCGGCGTCGCAGATGACGATCCGGTCCGTGTGTCCCAGCCTGCTGATCAGCGCCGATAGTTCACTGTTGAGAATCCCCTGTTTTTTCATCGCGTCCTCCTACTCTGCGGCAAATTCCCGCACCTGCGCGAGCGTCGGCATGCCTGCGTGCGCCCCCAGCCTGGTGACGGCCAACGCCCCCACCTTGACGGCAAACGCCACCGCCGCGGGCACCGTCTCTCCCGTTGCCAGCGCATAGGCAAAACCGGCGTTGAACGCGTCTCCCGCTCCTGTCGTATCGACCACGTCCACCTTGTGGCCGGCAACGAGGCCGAACGCCCCGTCTTCCGTCAGATACGCGGCACCCTGGGCGCCGAGCGTGGTGACGATGGTCCGCACCCCTTTGTCCTGCAGGCGGCGCATCGCATCGGCCAGCTCGGTGCGTTCGTCCGCTTCGGCCAAGAGGTACAGCTCCGTCTCGTTCGGAATCATCACGTCCACATGCCGGAGCAGGTCGTCGGGCAGCGGCCGGGCCGGAGCCGGGTTGAGCACGACCGCCTTGCCGAGCCGTTTGGCCGTCTGCGCCGCGTACTGGACCGTCTCCAGCGGAATTTCCAACTGCAGGAGAACCGCGTCCGCCTGCCCGATCCGTTCCAGGTGCCGGTCAATGTCGGCCGGAGTGCAGTGTCCGTTTGCCCCGGCGACGACGATGATCTGGTTGTCTCCCTGGGACAGCAGGATCGAGGCGACGCCGGTGTGGGTGCCGCTCACGGTTTTGACCGCGCTTGTCTCGATGCCTTCCCGCCGCAGGGATTGCAGCAGTTCCGCGCCAAACGGATCGCCGCCGACGGCCCCGATCATCGTCGTCCGCGCTCCCAGCCGGGCAGCGGCCACCGCCTGGTTGGATCCTTTGCCGCCGGGGATGAAATGCACCTGGCTGCCGGACACCGTTTCGCCCATCTGGGGCGGTCGGTCCGCTTCCACCACGATGTCGATGTTCAAACTGCCGATCACGACAATCGAAGGGGTCTTGTTCATGCTTCCGCTCTCCTTTTCGTGGATTCCCGCGCGACGAGGGTGACCTCCAGTTCGTACAGCTTTGCCTCCATCACGCCGGTCTCAATGGTTTCCATCAGGACTTTGGCCGCAAGCGATCCCATCTCGTAAATGGGCTGGGCCACCGTGGACAGCTCCGGCTGGGTCAGCTCGGTCAGGCCGATGCCGTCAAAGCCGATCAGCGCCACGTCCTCCGGCACTCGTACGCCCAGTTGGTACAGCGCTTTCAACGCGCCGACCGCCATCAGGTCGTTGCCGCAGAAAATGCCGTCCACGTCCGGATGCCGCTTCCACAGCTCCTTGACGGCGGCAAATCCGCCATCCACGCGGAAGTGGCCGGGCACCATCAGGCTGGGCGTGTACCAGGGAAAGTGCATCACCGTTTCTTCGTAGCCGAGCAGCCGTTTTTTCGCCGTGATCAGCTCCTGCGGGCCGTAGATGTGGGCGATTTTCCGGCACCCCACGTCCAGCAGGTGGCGGACCGCCAGTTTGGCCCCCTCGTAGTTTTGCGAGCGGATCACGCTGCACAACTGCCGGGTGGGCGCCCGGTCGAGAACGACCAGCGGAATGTTGCTGCTCCGCATCTGCTCCACGTCTTCCTGCCCCAGGGTGTTGGAGGCGAAAATGATGCCGTCGACGTACTTTTTGCGGAGCATCTCGATGTAAGACTTTTCCTTCTGCCCCTGGTCGTCGGAGTTGCACAGAATCACCGTGTACCCCTGCGCCTGTGCCGCGTCCTCCACGCCGCGGGCCATCTCGGGAAAAAACGGGTTGGTGATGTCGGGCAGAATCAGGGCGATCGTGCCCGTCTGTTTGCCGGCCAATCCCCGCGCCACCGCATTCGGCTCGTACCTGAGCTGCTCGATGGCTTTGCGCACTTTTTGTTCCGTTTCCTTGTTCACGTAGCCGTTTTGGTTGAGCACCCGGGACACCGTCGCCACGGAGACGCCCGCCAGTCTGGCTACATCGCGAATCGTCGCCATCCATGCTTCACCGTCGTCCTTCGGTATGTAACCGGTTACACATGTTTGAAAAAAAATGAATGATCGGAATCTCCAATCATATGTAACCGGTTTCATGTATTCGCTTACACTATACGCCCGTGCATCGGCGGATGTCAATACTTTTCTGCCGCGCCCGAAACGGACTGGACGACCCTGCCGTCGTTCAAGCAGGGCGACGACGCGGACCGCAGCTTGTCCGCTCCCTGCCGCGCGAAATAACGGTTCCGACACTTCGTCCAACCTGCTGTTCGGACATTTTCAGAAAGTGACCGCCACGCAGTTGGGAATCGATCCCGTTCTGGCGATCGCTGCCAACACCAGCGGCGGCGTCACCGGCAAGATGATCTCGCCGCAATCGATCGCGGTCGCCTGTGCCGCCGTCGGGTTGGCCGGAAAAGAGGCCGATCTCGTCCGCTTTACGCTGAAGCACAGCCTCATCCTGGTGGTGCTGGTCGGCGTGATCACTTTCCTGCAGTCCAATGTCCTGTCGTGGATGATTCCGTGACGCGATCCCGTCGCCGATGGGCTGGGCATTTGGCATGAAAAAAGAGCGAAGCAGACCGCGCTGCTTCGCTCTCTTGTGTTCCGATGACCGCTCGCGAAAGGCTGACGGCCGTCATCCGTACAGGAAAATGGCCGTCACCACAAAAGGGAGGCCGATCAGAAAAAAGCGTCCCGCCCATTTCAGCCGCTGCTTGCGATCCTCCGCCGTTTCCGTCGCGTGGTTGGCGCGGATCCGGTCGCCGCTCAGCAGCGCTCCCGAACAGACCGCACCGAACAGCCACGCCGCTCCGCCGACGACGGCAAAGGCGTTCCAATAGCCGAAATACAGTCCGGCCGCCAAACAGGCCAGCCAAAGCCCGGCACATACGACCGCGTACTTCACGAGACCACCCTCCCCCTTTTTGCGTACCATTCCCTTTCTTTCGCTCGTCGGGTCTGCTGCGACGATGCAGCAGCACATGCCGCTCATGCTGCGTCAGACGGCATCTTGTCCCCCGCTGACGGTGCCATGCCCCACGGGACAGTGCCATTGATCAAGCCTGTGCCCGGTACACCCGCCTGCCCGCCACATAGGTGGCCTCCACGCCGTACGACGGGTTCAGCACCGTAATGTCCGCGTCGTACCCCGCCTCCAGGCGCCCTTTTTGTCCGCCCAGGCCTACAATCTCCGCCGGCGTCTGCGACGCCATGGCGACCGCTTCTGGCAGCGGCACGCAGCACAGGGTCACCATGTTCTGCACCGCCCGGTTAAGCGTCAAAATGCTGCCGGCCAGCGTGCCGTTCGCCAGTTTGGCCTGCGTACCGCGCACGTGCACTTCCTGGCCGCCCAGGTCGTACACGCCGTCGCCGAGCGCCGCCGCCCGCATCGAATCGCTGATCAGGGCCAGGCGGCCGGCCGATTTCAGCCGATACAAAATGCGCATCACGGCCGGGTGCACATGCTCCCCGTCGGCGATCAGCTCCGTGCTCAACTGTTCGTGCACCATCGCCGCTCCGACCACCCCCGGCTCGCGGTGGTGCAGCCCCGTCATGGCGTTGAAGCAGTGGGTAAAGTGCTGCACGCCGCACTCCACCGCATGCTGCGCCTGGGCAAACGTGGCCCCGGTATGCCCGGCGGAGACGATGACCCCCTGCTCCTTCAGCCAGCGGATCGCCTCCAGCGCTTCCGGCTGCTCCGGCGCGATCGTCACCACTTTCAGCAGTCCTCCCGCCAGCTCGTACAGCCGGCGCACCTCCGCCAGTTTGGGCGCGACGATGTGGGCCTCGTTTTGCGCCCCTTTGTAGCGCGGATTAATCCACGGCCCTTCCAGGTGAATGCCCGCGACGGCCGCTCCTTCCGTTCCGGCGCGGCTGACCTCGGCGATGTTGCGGATCGCCTTTTCCAGCTCCGCGTAGGAGGCCGTCATGGTGGTCGCCAAAAACGAAGTGACGCCGAATCGGGCCAGCGCCCGGGAGATCGTCTGCAGCGACTCCGGCGTGCCGTCCATTGTGTCGCAGCCGGCGATGCCGTGCATGTGTATGTCGACAAACCCCGGACAAATCCAGCCGTCCTTCACCATCTCCACCCGTTCCGGCAGCGGTCCGGCGTACCCGGCTGCCGCTCCCGCGTAGGCGATTGTGCCGCCGTCCACGACGACCAGGCCGTCCGCCACGCACGTCCCGCCTGTGACCACCGTTCCCCGCAGGGCAAATGCTTGATTCATCCTCGATCCCTCCATCTGCTGCCTTTCCTGTGACAAGTCTCGTGCTGCCGCCCGGTCGGACGATGGCCGTGAGGATCTGCCGGCTGTCTCGGACGGACTGCCGCGCGGCTACGGCGAAAGCCGCTTCTCCAGCTCAATCTCGTCGCGCAGCGGAATGCCGTCGCTGCCAACGGCCGGGATTTGCGGCTTGATCCGGCGCGCCTGCTCCACGGCGTTGCGGTGGACGGCGACCAGTTCGTACCCCCGCTTTTGGTAAAATCGCAGGGCGTTCAGGTTGTCGTTGGTCGTCAACAGCCATACGCGATCCATTCCGCTGTCGCGCGCCACCCGTTCCACCGCCAGCATCAGGGAGGTACCGACGCCGATGCCTTCCCGCACGCTGTCCAGCGAGACCACCTGCAGCTGGCCGTCGGCGACAGAGTAGGTCACCAGCCCGACAGGCTCCTCGCCGCAGAAGGCGACAAATCCGGGCAGCTCGTCACAGCTAAACACCTGCAGACCGTGGCCGTACACCATGTGCGGGCTGCCCCAGTGTTCGCGGAGAAAGCCGCCCAGCCACAGCCGGTCCGACTCGACCAGGGCTCTGACACGAATCTCGTTCATGCTCGTTCCTCCTCTATTGTACCGCAATCACCCCGCCAGCCGAACACATATTGCGCCGACAGGGAAACGGGCAAGGTTCCCAACGGGGTCCCGTCAGCACGCGGGCGAACGGCATCGAAATCCTCTATTCTTCATCCACGGCCGACAGCTTGACAACCAAGGCCCACTTTGCCTGTTTCAGCCGCTCGGGGGAGAAATCCATCACGTACATGACGTTTTCATCCGTCGCCTGCATGCCCCAGACGGCCGCTTCTTCCTGTTCGGAGACCTGTACGCTTTTGTGGAGCTGAATGAGCCCACTGCCCATATGTTTTTGGTCGGCGGCCAGTTCCGTCCGGTAGCTGGAGTGCCCCTTGTCGTCGACAAAAGCGGCCGTGACCACGTACTGCGAGCTGCCCGCCCGGTTCCCGTCCGGCTCCGCTACGGAGATGAGAAACTGGCCGTCGTAATACCTGCTGCGGTTGGACGCGCGGGTCAATTCGCCAAACGTTTTCCCTGTCTTCGTGTTGACGCCGTTTTCCCACACCTCGAACACGGCCCGGATCGCCTCTTTCTTCCCTTCGTAGGACACCTTGACCGCCCCCGACATGACTCCCAGGAACGGTTTGAATTTTTTGTCTTCTCCGGCGAACAAATCGACGGGTTCGATGCGCAGCATGCCCGGCTGCGTCCGCACGGAAGTGGAGCATGCCAGGAGCATGAGCGACGACAACACAAACAGGACGATGCGCAGCGGAATGCCCACGGTTCGCCATCCCTCCCTTCGCCCGAATGCGAATGATCCCGTCCGACCGTATGCTGCTCGCCGCCGCGCGGGGGGACGCCCGGGAGACTCCGACAGCAGCGCCCCCGACCGTAATGCCGTTCTACGACCGGCCGGCAAAACGGGCCATCGCCTGTTCCGTTTCCTCAACCAGCCGGCGCATCAGCGCGGACGCGTCCATCTGGCGGGAGAGGCCGACCCCCTGGCCCGCCCAAATCGACAGATAGTCGCGCTCGCGCTGTTTCGCCGCCGCCTGCCGGATGTCGCGGGTCAAGGCGTTTTGCACCGGATAGGGCGGCACTTCGTCCCTGTACGGGGCCATCTCCCGCATGAATCGGTTGCAGACGCCCCGCGCCGGCTTGCCGGAAAAAGCGGTTGTCAGCGCCGTCTGGTCGTCGCCTGCCTCCAGGATCGCCTGCTTGTGCAGCGGATGGGCGCCGCTCTCCGTGCAGACCAGAAACGCCGTTCCCACCTGGACGGCCTCCGCTCCCAGCGCCAGCGCGGCGGCGATCCCCCGCCCGTCCATAATGCCGCCGGCGGCGATGACCGGGACGCTCAGCCTGTCCGCCAACTGCGGCACCAGGGCCATCAAGCCGACCAGGTTGTCGGGGGAATCGGGCAAAAACGAGCCGCGATGCCCGCCCGCTTCGCTGCCCTGGGCGACCACCATGTCCACGCCGCTCGCCTCCAGGGCCACGCCTTCGCGTACCGTGGTGGCGGTGCCGATCACCGTGACGCCCCGCCGTTTCAGCTCTGTCATCCAGCGCTCCTCCAGGATGCCGAACGTGAAGCTGAACACAGGCACTTCCTCCTCCAGCACCGCCGCCATCTGCTCTTCAAACGGTTCGGCAAACCGGCCGACGTCCGGGTCTTCGGGGATGCCCAGCCGCCGCCGCGCTTCGTTCATCAGCCGCCGGACGTTTTCGCCCGGACGCGTGTCACCGGTGATCTCCTCCGGGATGAACAGGTTGACCGCAAACGGTTTGTCGGTCAATTGACGGATGGCGCGAACCGCGCTGCGGATCTGCTCGCCGCTCATGTACCCCGCCCCGAGCGAGCCCAGCCCGCCCGCATTCGAAACGGCGGCGACCAGCTCGGGTGTCGTCACTCCGCCCGCCATCGGGGCCTGGACTATCGGCCACTGCACGTGCAGTCGTTTGGTTGCCTCGTTTGTTGGCCACATGAATGATACGCTCCTTTTCCAATCAGAATCAGCGTGTTCCGGATTGACCTTCGCCTTCCGGGCCCACGAGTTCCAGAAAATGTTCCAGAATCCGCGCGGTCAGTCCCCAGATCACGCGTCCCTCCACCCGGTAAAACAAGTGGTGGACGGTGCCGGTCCGCCACGGATACCGCTTGCCGCCCGGTATCAGATGATAGGGGTAATCCTCTCCCGGCTCCACCTTCATCTTCACCGGGTACACCTCGGGCCGGGTGGCGGCAAGCGTTTGCAGCGGCACGCAAAACACCTCTTCCACTTCGGCCGGATTGGGCGACATGCCCGCAAGCGAGTCGATCTGCCCGACGAACGGGTAGATGCAGGCAAACGGCGTCACCACCGTATCCAGCGTCCCGACCCGGCGGATGCGTTCGGCGGACAGCCCCAGTTCTTCGCTCGTCTCGCGCCGGGCCGTCTCCCACGGAGAGGCGTCTCCCTCTTCGGCCCGCCCTCCCGGAAAACAGATTTCGCCGGCCTGCCGCCGCATCGTGCGCGCCCGCTTTTCAAACAGCACGGCCAACGTTCCGTCCTCCCGCTCCACCAGCGGCACCAGCACGCTGAAGCGGCCCAGGCTGTTCTCTCCCATGATGCCGGGCTGGCGCTGCCGCAGCGCGTCGGCAATTTCGGCAACGGACAGAGAATGGTGATGCGTCGGTTCTTTCTGGTTCACTCGCCGCCCTCCTTTTCATGATGGCGCTTCCATGGGGAGAGAGCCGCTCCCCCCTGTACCGCCAGCCGGGAACGAACGGACGCCGAGGCGTTCTCCCCCTCGGCTCCGCCAGTTCCGCCGCATCGTTTCGGTCATGTCGTTCCTGACGTTCAACTCCCTATGTAGTTGGACACCTCCAGCAGATTTTGGCCGGGATCGCTGGGGCAGCACCGGATGATCCAGCCTGTCGCTTCCACCTCCCGACAGAGGCGCTCTCTTTAGGCGCAGCATGGGCATCGCTTACCAAAAAGACGCAGTCCCTTTTCATCAGGGTACCACGTCTTTTGACAGGCTGAAACTGGTATTTGATTTTCACTGGGGCCATTTTTATGTTACCGCAAGCTGTCCAGGGCATAGTCCCGCTCCACTTTGCAGATGCGGGTGACGTAGTGTTCGTACCAGACGGTTTTTCCTTTCTCTTGGGCGGCCCGATGCTCCTCATGACGCTTCCACTCGCGGATCGCCTCCAGAGACGACCAGTAGGAGACGGTCACGCCGAAGCCGGACGCGTCACGCACGCTCTCGACGCCGAGAAAGCCCGGCTGCCCGGACGCAAGCCGCACCATGCGCTCGGCCATTTCGCCGTAGCCGTTTTCTCCCTCCGTTCGCTGCGACGTGAAAATGACGGCGTAATAGGGCGGTTCCGGTGTCTGGGCAAAGCGGTCCATCATGGGGGTGTCCTCCTGTCCGATCAACAGCCCGATCCTCCGTACAGCCAAGAATGACTCTTTCCGCTCTCGACCAGCCGGTTACAGACCGCTGAACGTGTGATTTTTTGTTTAGGCTTTTGGTTTACTCTACTTTATCCAGCACGAACAAATTAGATGTTTTCTCTTCTCGATAACCGATAAGTTGTTCGCCGAAAGAGAACGGCAAAAACCATCGGAAAACGTTGTAACTGTTCTCCATCATCTCCTTCACATTGTCTGCATAGGTGATGGTTGTCTCAACGCCAACACCGCCCATCACAAAATCTTTGTGTTCTACCAGACTGCCAATTTCTCTGGAAAGTCTTTCATAAAACCGGCGATTTCTCTCCGACACATGATCTGCATCCAATTCCGGATATCGGTCCAGATCGAACCATGCAGAAAGCTCGTAGATGCCGTTGTTCTTTTGTACGTAGCACCCTCCATGTGACGATTGGTTTACCATGCAGCGAACAAGGCAAATCTTTCCCTGCTCGATATGTTCATGCAGCAGGGCAAGGTCGGTATCTGGAGACAAGAATTGTTGATGATGATAGTTCCAATCCTCGATGATTTCGATCTCGACAATGTCGCAGATAACATTGTTTTTGCGAAGCATCTTGTCGCATTCTGAAAATTCGATTCCTTTCCTTGTATAGAGGGTTACGTTAAGTTGGGCCCCCATTCGATCACCTCCGTCTGGTACGCGCAGCACCCTATCCGAAAAGGATGCGAAAAGGCACCACGCATCGTCTGCCAAATGGTTCGTCCTTCAACGCTTTTGCATGTCGAGACGGGTGACGGAGCAGACCTGTCATTCGCGGCCCCAAAGACCTCGTCCGTCCTCATCGGACTCCGATCACATCAAATTGATCGGATACGTTCCCTCCACCCTTCCCGAAAATGCTACCACTCCATCACCGGAATCCCGTTCTCCGGCGCGACCGGCTTCACGGGGCGGCCGCCGGAACGGACCAGCGTGTAATACTCGTAGCAGCCGATCACCCCGTAGTCTCCCTCCATGACGCCGGGGTAGGCGCGGTTGACGGAGTAGACCTGGCTTTGGTGGGCCCGGAGCGCCTCCCCTTTGCGGTCGCGGTAGCGGGTGATGTCCACCTTGCCGGTGATTGGCACGGCGGGCGCCGGTCCTTTGTCCGGGCAATGGTCGTAGTAGTGCGGGATGGAGACGAAGTACAGATCGGGCCAATCGTCCGGCGGCAGTACCTGCTCCGCCTGCTCCACCGCCATGCCGGTCGCGCGGCAGACGGCGATGTGGTCGGGATGGCCCGTCACTCCGTCGGGGGGAAACGTGACCACCACGTGCGGCTTCCACTCCACGATGGCGGACGCCAGCCGTCCGGCCAGTTCGCGGGGATCGACTTCGGCCAGACCGCCGTCGGGATAGCGGTACAGCTCCAGCCGCGTAATGCCGAGGATGTGCGCCGCTTTGGCCAGCTCCTGTTCGCGGTGGCGGGCCAGTGATTCCCGGCTGTCGAGCGCAAACGGGCCGGAACGCCCCCTGCAGCCGGACGTGACGCAGATGAGGTAGGTCTCCTGTCCGGCCTCGCTGCATTTGGCCAGCGTCCCGCCGCAGGCAAACGATTCGTCGTCGGGATGGGGAAAGACAAACATCAGTCGTTTCATGACTACACCTCCTCGCTCTCGCCGGCCCGTTTCTCCAGATAGGCCAACCCTTTGGCAATCACGCCGAAGATCGGATCGTTCTGCGCCTTGTCGATGGTCACCTGCGGCGTGTAGCGGCGGGCGTGCTCGATGACGATGCGGCGGACGCGCTCGTCGTTTTGCAGCACGCCTCCCTGCAGGATCATCTTGAACGGCTGCTCTTTCATCCGCAGCCGTTCGATGACGGCGCGGGCGGCGAGAAACAGCTCTTCGCCGGCGGCCTCCAGGATCGACGCGGCCACCCGATCCTGCGAGTCGGCCGCCTGGCTGACGAACGGCGACAGTTCGCCCACTTTTTCCACGGAATAGTCCGGACCGTACGTCCAGTTGAACAGTTGGTCCACCCGGTCGAGCCCCAGGTGCGGCAGCAGCAGGCTCTCCAGCAGCGTCGGCTCGCCGCGGCCGTCCGCCGCTTTCAGCACGGCCATGATCGCCTGTTTGCCGATCCAGTACCCGCTGCCCTCGTCCCCGACGCGGTGGCCCCATCCGCCCGCCCGCGCCGTCTCGCCCGCCCGGTTCACCCCGAAGGCGATCGAGCCGGTCCCGGCGATCACGAGAATGCCCGGCTCCCCGTTGGTCGCTCCCAGCAGGGCGGCAAAGCCGTCGTTCTCCACGATCAGGTGGCGAACGCGAATCCGCAGCAACTCCAGGACGTCGCGGACCATGCCCGTGATCACCTGCCGGTCGTGCTCCGTATCCAATCCGGCCAGGCCGAACACGGCGCACTCGACCTCCCACGCCGGGCCGCTTCCGCTGTCGTCGGGAACGGCTGCCGGCAGTCGCCCCGCCGCCTCCGCCAACGCCTGGCTGATCGCGGCCGCCAATTCCCGCGCGGCCGCTTCCCTGCCAATCCCCTGGTAGTTGCAGGAACCCGCCCGGCCCGCGCCGAGCGTCCGCTTTGACCGGTCGGTCAGGACGGCGAGGCATTTCGTGCCGCCGCCGTCCACGGCCAGCAGGGGGATGTGTACCGCCGTCATTTCTGTTCACTCCATTCGGCCATGACCTGATCCAAATGGCGCATCGCCTGGTCGCACGCCTCCCGGGCCTGCTTCAGCCAGGCCATTTCCGCCTGCAGCGACTGCCTCCGTTCGCCGATCATCCGCTTCATCTCCTCCGCGTTGGGCCCGCCGGGCAGCTTGCGAACGGCGACGAAATGAACCGGATCGAGCGCCTGGCGAAGCTGCTCGGCCGTGATCGCCAGCGTCCGTCCGATGACCTCCCGGGCCGCCCGATTGACCAGATCGAGGCTGATCTCGTCCGCCCGCAGCCCTTGGGCCGCCGCCTCCTTCACCACGCGGCTGACGATGTGGTGCGCCGTGCGGAAGGACAGCCGGTCGATGCGCACCAGCGTGTCGGCCAGCTCCGTCACCGTGGCGAAGCTGCCTTTGGCCCGCGCCAGCAGCCCCTCCTTGTTTACCTCCATCGTGCCGACCACGCAGGCCATCAGGCGGTACATCTGCTCCAGCACGGCCAGGCTGCGCCAGGCGTACGGCTGCATGTCGTCCTCCGTGTCGACGATGTCGCCGAACGGCGTGTTGTGCATCATCGTCAAGACGACGGCGGCGCTGCCCGCGCTGGACGAGAGCAGGGAGCGCATGTGCTCGAACGAGACGGGATTGCGCTTCTGCGGCATGATCGAGCTGATCTGTACGTACGGATCGGCCACTTTCAGCACGTCAAACTCCTGCGTGCACCACTGCAGCATGTCCTGCACCGTCCGCCCCAGGTTGATCGCCGCCACCTGCACGGCGGCCGCCGTTTCACCCAGGTAGTCTGCCCCGCCGATCGCGTCGTAGGAATTCTCCACCAATTCGTCAAAGGCGAGAAGCTGCCGCATCCGCTCACGGCTGATGGGAAAGCCTGAGGTGGTCAGCGCCGCCGCTCCCATCGGACTGCGGTTGCAGGTGCGGTAGGCGCTGATCAGGCGGCGGATGTCCCGCGACAGCGAGTCGGCCGCGGCCGTGACGTAGTGGGCCATCGTCGTCGGCTGCGCCTGCTGGGTGTGGGTGTAGCCGATCATCACCGTCTCTGTGTGTTCTTCCGCAAACAGGAGCAAATGCTCTTTCAGAGAGAGCGCCGAAGCCAGCGTGACCAGCAGCTTTTCGCGCAGCACCATGCGGTAGATGGTGACGCCCATGTCGTTGCGGCTGCGGGCCAGGTGCAGATTGCCGGCCACGTCCCCGGCCAGCTCCAGGAGACGGCTCTCTACCTGAAAGAACAAATCTTCAAACTGTCCCGTATAGGCTGAGCGGCGCAGCTCGTCCAAGTCGATGGCGGTGAGGGCGCGGGCAATCGCCTTCGCCTCGTCCTCCGCGATCAGCTCCTGCTCGCGCAGCATGATCAGGTGCGCCTTGTTGATCGCCATCATCGGCGTCAGCAGATGGGTTTTCGCTTCCGCAAAAGCCGGTTCCAGCACGGCCTCCGCGTACGTCTTTCCGGGGAACCGGGCTCCCTCCCGTTGAAAAATCCGCTCTCTGTAGTCCATTGTCGTATCTCCTTCCCTGCCGTTTCCTTGCTACTGCTTTTTCCGCGGTCCTCCAGCCTGCCAGGGAGCCGGGAAAAGCGGGGAAGACGGCCGGCTGCGGCCGTCTCTCCCGTCCCGTTTTCCTGCCTTATGGCTTCAAGCTGACCATGTTGACGAACAAGCGAATGGCTCCCGGCACCAGGGCGGGGATTTCACGGTACCAGACGAGCGAGCTGTAGGTGTACGTCCCTTTGCCGTATTTCGCGGTGAGGAACGTGCCGGTAAACTCCTTCTCGCCCGGATCGCCGTTTGCGATCAGCTCCACGTACTCCTTGCCCCACTGCGACGGGTTGTAGGCGGAACGGTCCTGAATCCAGCCGTTCCAGTCTTCCTCCGTGATCTTGTTGGGCGCGGTGAAAATGGGATGCTCCGGCGCAAGCATGGTGACTTTCGACTGTTCATCGGTGACGCGCCATTCAATCAGCGGCGTGCCGATCGTGATCGGGTACGGCGCCAGCTCCGGCTTCCACTTGTCTTCCGGCTTGTGGTACTGCAACACCAGGTTGCCGCCGTTTTCCACGTACTTCAACAGGCGGGCGTTGCTCGAAATCAGTTCGGGACGGAACCCGTACGCCCGGATGCCCAGCACGATCGTGTCGTACTGGCTGAGGTCGCCAGACTCGATGTCCTTGGCGCTGAGGAGGGTGACGTTGACGCCGACCTGTTTCAGGTACTGGTCGATGTTGTCAAAACCGCTGGAGACGTACCCCACTTTCAACCCTTCCGGCACTTTCAGGTCAAACGCCTGAATCATCAGCTCAGCCGGTTGGACGTAATACGTGGTGCCGATGTGCGGATAGTGGATCACCTGGGCGCCATGGCGGCTTTCCTTTGCCCCCGCGCGCGCCACGGCCGTCACCGTGTACGTGCCCGATTTGACGGCGGCGGACGGCTTTACCGTAAACGCGACCGACTTGGTCTCCCCTTTGGAGGCAAACGCCAGCGGACTGGCCTTCGGTTCTACCGACCAGCCTGCCGGGACGTCCAGCGAGATGTCCGCTTCCGCCGCACCCGGCTGGTAGTTCTTTACCGTCACCTTCACCGAAATCGGCTCTTGCGGCTTCAACGTGTTCAGAACAGCTGCGCCCGGATCGAGCGACAGCGAGAACGGCGGCAGGACGGCGACGGCATCAGACGGAACGACGCGGCTGACCGCGGTGGAGCCGAACGCCTTGTACGATACGTCCGCAGTGATGGACGGCGGCAGATACGGCTGGAACAGCGGCGCGTCTTTCGGCACCTCCACCTCGTACGCGGCTGTGACGGTCTGGTTGTACCCCACCTGGTCGAAGCTGGTCGCCCCCAACGGCTTGGCCCGCCATCCTTCCGGCACATTCAGCTTCAGGCTGACGTCTTTCAGCGGCACCTGTCCGCCGTTGTACGCCGTCACCTTCACGGTGGTGGTCTGACCGGCGACCAGTTCGCCTGTCTCCGGTCTTACTTTGGCCACCAGCGACAGCGCTTCCGCACTCGCCGTGTACAACTGCCGTTCCTTTACCTTCAGACGGTGGGTCAGGTCCGCCCTGGTCTCTTCGTCCAGTTTGGCTTCCTGCACGACGGTCAGCGCCCGCTGCACGTCCGACAGCATGTCGTGCACTTCCCTGGCCACGTCGGCAAAGCCCGGGTAGGCGGCGATCACGTCGTCAGCGTCTTTTTGCAGGGTGCGAAGCTCCCTGGCCAGCTTTTCTCCGCCCGGCTTGCCGGCCACTTCCCGAGCCAGGTCGTCAAAGGTGTAGGCGATGCCCTCGAAAAAGTCCGTTTCCCGGGCTTTAGACGGAACCGTTGACTGCTCCAGTTTGTAGTAGTTGAAGCTGGGCCCTTCGTCGTAGTGGCGCCCCATCCCCTGGCTCTTGTGCATGAAGCGGGATTCCTCGCCCAACTGCTGGTAAGACGCGCCGTACACCTCGTCGTACTCGCCGATCGGCACGCGAACCGTGTAGTCTTTTTCATCCGCCGGGACGTACAGCTTTTTGGGCTGCCAGGGGCGCAGCCCGTTTTTCAGATGCTCCGGAAACACGGACGGATCGGCGGCGTCCTTGAACGCTTTTACCGTGATTACGTTGATGGCGCGGTGATGTCCGTGCGTGGAGGGTTCGTTCAAAAACGCGGGGATGACCACGTCCGGCCGCAGTTCGCGAATCTTGCGGATCAGCCGTTCGTAGACGACCTGTTCTCCCCATTTGGCCAGTGTCTCGTCCGGGCTCTTGGAAAAGCCGAAGTCGTAGATGGGATCGTTGATCGCTTCGCTGAGGATGCCCAGCGTGACGTTGGTGACCTTGGACGCTTCCTGCAGTTCGCGCGTGCGGATGATCCCCAGCGCGTTGCCCAGCTCGCTGCCGATTTCGTTTTGGCCCCCTTCGCCGCGGTTGGCGATGATGCTGAACGTGTCCACGCCTTTGCCGAGCGACAGGTACGCGAGCATCGCGCTGTGCTCGTCATCCGGGTGAGCCCCCGTGTTCATGGCGCTGGCAATGGTGGTCAGCGGCTTGATCGCTTTCCACAAGTCGACCACGCCCCGGTCGGCATGGGCGGTTCGGGGCGCCAGCGGCCATACCAGAGTGCCGGCCAGGGCCACGGCTGATGCGACGGAAAACAGCTTGGCAAATGTCCCCTTTCTCAATGAACGCTCCTCCCTTTCCTGTTTGGGATTGATGTATGCATCAATCATGGCCTCCCAAGAAGCTGCATCCTGCTGTCGCCATGGATTGACCCGCGGAAGCTGAAACGGACATGCACGGACGCTGCCGTCTTTCGGGACGGGAAAGCGCACGGCACCCGCCTACACCGCCGTGCCCGCCTTGTCGCCGGCCAGTTTTCTGGAGATGAACAGGACGATGATGATGACCGTAATTTGCAGTACGCCGTATGCGCACGCGGTGCCGAATTCGAACGTGTACATGCGCTGGAAAATGGCGACCGACAGCGGCATTGTCCGCGGCGTGAAGATCAGGATCGAGGCGACGAACTCGCCGATGCACTGAACGAACGCCAACAGCGTGCCGGCCAAAATCCCGCCGAACGCCATCGGAAAGACGACGCGGCGGAAGCTGTACCACCACGACGCCCCAAGGTTGCGCGCTGCTTCCTCCACCGACGGGTCCATCTGCATCAGCGTGGCCGACGTGGAGCGGAACACCAGCGGCAGATGGCGGACGAAATAGGCGAGCGGGATGATCCAGAACGTGCCGATCAGTACCTGGCCAAAGCTGAAAACGGTCGGCTCGCTGAACGCGGCGATCAGGTTGACGGCGACGACAGTGCCGGGCAGAGCCCACGGCAGCATGATCAGCACGTCGAGCAGCGTTTTGCCGCGAAAGCGCAGCCGCACCATCGCGTACGCCGCCGCCACCCCGAACAGGACGATGCCGACGGTGGCGATCGCGCTCAGTTCCAGGCTGTTGGCAATCGGCCGCCAGGTCTTGCTGTCCGTAAACAGGTCGATGTAGTGGTCCAGCGTATACTGCGGCGGAAGAATCTGCACCGTCCAGGTGCCGTCCACCGAAAACGAGATCAACACCAGCACGAGGATCGGCAGCATCAGGATGACGATGCCGATGAAGGCCAGTACCATGCAGACATAGCGGCCCGCTTTGCTTTTCACCTCGGTCCGGTGCACGCTGATCCCCTTGCTCAGGTTCTGGTAGCTGCGCGCTCCCTGGTACCAGCGCATCAGCAGCAAAAAGGCGATGGAGACGACGGACAGGACCGTCGACTGGGCGGCCGCCATGTCCAGGTCGCCGTTGGTCCGGGACAGGTAGATCTGCATCGTCATCGTCCGGTCGATGCCGAAGATCAGCGGCGCCGTGTAGGATGCCATGGAGATCATGAACACCAGGAGCGACGACGCCACCATGGCCGGCGTCAGCATCGGCAGGATCACCCGCCGCCAGACGGTAAAGCGGTTGGCGCCCAGGCTTGCCGCCGCCTCTTCCAGCGACGGGTCAAGACCTTTGATCGCCGCCGACGCCGTCATGAAAAAATAGGTGTACATGGTAAAGGTGTGGACCACGACGACGCCCGGTATTCCTTTCAGCGCAAACGGCACCTGCTCCAGACCGAACAGTTCCTTGAACAATCGAGGGAATATGCCGCTTTCCCCGTACAAAAACGTAAACGACAGCACACCGATGAGCGGCGGCAGCGCCATCGGCACCAGGGCGAGCACGGAGAGGATTTTCCGCCCCGGAAACTCGTAGCGTTCCAGCAAAAAGGCCATCGTCACGCCGACGATGCCGCAGGTGATGACGCTCAACACGGATATGTAGACGCTGGTCCAGAGCGCTTCCAGGTTGGCCGTGTGCTCCAGGCTGAAGAAGCGGGCGTAGTTTTTCCACGTGAGCTGCCCGTCCACGCTGACGCTGGCGACGAACGTTTCAAACAGCGGATAGATGACGTAGGCCAAAAGGATCAGGAACAGCGGCGAAACCAGCACGTAGACAAAGGACGGCGAAGCGGTGAAGGACATCCGTTTGGACGGTGTCGCGGCTGGCTGCAGTTCTGCTTTCACAAGCTCCTCCTCCTTATCCCGCAAAGTAGATGCTTGCTTTCGGTATGTGCAGGGAGATGGTCTCTCCGCGCTGTTTCAGCGGCCGTCCCTGGCTGATGGACATGCTGCGGAGCTGATGAGGGCCGACGCTGGTCACGTAGTTGACGCACGCACCCGTAAACTCGGCAAGCACGACAGTGCCCGCCACCACGTTCTCACCGTCCGCTCCCGCGCTTTCCTGCACCGTTTCCGGCCGAATCGACAGGGCCACTTTTTCGCCCGGCGCCAGCCGTACCTGCGGCGACGCGTTGTGCGTATATCCGGTAAGCACGAGGTCAGGAGCCACCCGCACCCGCACTTCGCTGCCGTCGATGCCCGCCACGATCCCCTCCCACAGGTTGGTTTCGCCGATGAACGACGCGACGAAACGGTTCACCGGGCGGTGGTAAATCTCGTACGGCGTACCCACCTGCTGCACTTCGCCGCCCTGCATCACCATCACCCGGTCCGACATGGACATCGCCTCCGCCTGGTCGTGCGTGACGTAAATGGTGGTAATGCCCAGTTCCATCTGCAATCGTTTGATTTCGTACCGGGTTTCTTCGCGCAGCTTGGCGTCCAGGTTGGACAGCGGTTCATCCAGGAGCAGAATCTGCGGCTCGATGACGAGCGCGCGGGCCAGCGCCACCCGCTGCTGCTGCCCGCCGGAGAGCTGGTCGATCCGGCGTTCGCCGTATCCTTCCAGGCGGACGAGCTTCATCATCCGCTCCACCCGTTCCTTCACTTCCGCTTTCGGAATGTTGCGAACCTGCAGTCCGAAGGCGATGTTCTCAAATACGGTCATGTGCGGAAACAGGGCGTAGTTTTGGAACACCATGCCCGTGTTGCGCTTGTGGGGCGGCAGCGACGTGACGTCCCGGCTGCCGAAGCAGATCCGCCCCCTGGTGGGATAGTAAAAGCCGGCGATCATCCGCAGGGTGGTCGTCTTGCCGCAGCCGCTGGGCCCCAAAAACGTGAAGAATTCCCCTGATTCGATGTGAATGTGAACGTCTTCGACCCCTTTTGCGTTGCCAAACCGTTTGCTGACGTGATCAAGTGTTACGCTGCTCATCAGGTGTCCTCCCTCTCGAGATTGGCAGGGTGCCGCCCGGCGCACGCGACAGCCGGAGCCGGGCGGGAACCGAACACGGCCAGACGGAAAGGAGTCCCCTTCCCGCCTGGTCCGGCTGCCCTCAACCACTTACTTTTTGCTTTTTCCCTTGATGTTTTCGTCCCAGTACTGCATCCATTCCTTTTCTTTCGACGCCATCACGTTCCAGTCGAGCTCCAGCGGTTTCAGCTCCAGGTTTTTCATGAAGTCGGGCAGTTCGTCCTTGCTGATGTCGGTGCGGGACGGGAACTGGTAGCGCTCTTTCGCCAACTGCGCGGCGATTTCCGGGCTGAACAGGAACTCGTAGAACTTCTTGGCCGCATCGATGTTCTTGGCCCCTTTAACGATCCCGACACCGTCGACGAGGATCGGCGCGCCGCTCTTCGGATAGACGAAGTCGTACGGATGGTTGTTCTGCTTGCTTTGAATCATGATGTCCTGCAGGTTCCACAGGGAAATGACGCCCTCCTGGCGGTCCAGCTTCAGGTAGAGCTGGGTCGGGTCCTGGGTGTACTCCTTCGTGTTGGCGTCCAGTTTTTTCAGCCATTCATACCCTTTTTCCGGCGTGTCCGGCCCCTGGCGGTAGATCATCGCCGCGTAGATGGTCCGCATCGTGCCGGACGGCAGGACGTTGCGAATTACGATTTTGTCCTTGTACTTGGGATCGAGCAGGTCGTCCCAGTCCTGCGGCGCTTCTTCCTTCTTCAGCGCCTGCGAATTGAACATGATCACCTCGGGCAGCAGCATTTCGCCGTACCAGCGATCCTGCGGGTCCTTGTACAGATCGGGGATCTTGTCCGCGAACGTCGGTTTGTACGGCTCCAGGAGTCCCTCCTCCGCCGCCGTGCTCAGCGCGGACTGCGTGCCGCCCCACCAGAAATCCGCCTGCGGATTGGCCTTTTCGGCACGCACGCGCTCCAGGATTTGCTGCGCCCCCATCTCATACGTTTCCACTTCAATATCGGGATATTTTTCCTTAAACTTGGGCAGGACGATTTCAAAAATATTTTTGTCCCGGGCGGTGTAGATGACCAATTTTTGCGGTTCGCCGGATGCTGCCGGCTGCGCCTGTTCACCGGACTGGCCGCCTGTACCGCTGTCCGCCTGTCCTCCGCCGGAACAAGCGGCGACGGTCAGGGCCAGCGAGCCGGCAAACACGCCGCGAAGCCATTTTTTCCATGTGCTGTTGGACGTTTTCACAACCAAATCCCCCTTTTTTTCACCCTATTTGTCCAGCAATTTCCTGGACGGAAACGCTTCCAAGACACTGTGAACGGCCCCAATCAGCCCCGCCTCTTCGCCGAGACTCGCTTTTTCCAGACGGGGCACGACAGGCACCCATTCCGTCAGCCAATCGTGAATCTGCTTCACCCCTTTTTCGTCGATATGGACCATCTCTCCGCTCAGGATCAAAAGCTCCGGGTTCAACACGCTGACGATGTTGGCCATCGCGTACGCCCAGTGGCGGTACACGTCGTCCAGCAGCCGCGCGGCCTCCCGGTTGTCCTGCCGGGCATGACCGATCAGCGCCTCTATGATACTCGACCCTTCCTGAAGGTCGGAGAGAAAGGCCTTCGCCTGCTCTTCGATACCGGGGACGGAGTAATGCGTCTCAAACACGCCGTACGCTCCGTCCCGCCGGCTGTGTACGGGGCCGATCAGCATGTAGCCGATCTCGCCGGCCGCGTCCCGGCTTCCCCGGTAAAACTGGCCGTCCAGGATGATGCCGGAGCCGATCCCCGTGCCGACGTAGATGTAGACAACGTTGGAACAGCCAACGCCGACACCGCGGACGCACTCGCCCAGGGTCATCATGTTGACGTCGTTGTCGATGATGACCGGCACACCCAGCCGCTCCTCGATGGTCTGCCTGATCGGCGATCCCATCCAGCCCGTGCTGGGAGCGAAGCTGACCGTGCCACTGCCCCGCTGGGTGACCCCGGGCAGGCCGACGCCGATGCCCAGCAGCCTGTCACGCGGCAAACCGCTCTCGGCCAGCAGACGGTCCAGTCCCGCCGCCAGGTCCTCGATCACCCGCTCCCCGTCGGCCGGCTGAGCCAGCCGCTTGCGGTAACGAGCCAAAAACTCGCCTTTCAGGTCGGCCACCGCCATCTCCAGCGCGGAGCCTTCAAACACCGCTCCGGCGATGGCGTACGCCTGGTAGTTGTATTCCAGCAGGATCGGCTTTCGTCCGCCGCGCGAGTCGCCCATCCCCACCTCTTGGAGCAGCCCCTCCTGAATCATCTCCTCCACCAGGGCGGAGACGCAGGGGCGGCTGAGCTGCGTCTGTTTGGCGATGTCGGCGCGGGAGATCTGACCGTGCTGAATCACCTGCTGCAAGATCTCTTCCTTGTTCCACTTTTTCACCAGCTTGCTGCTGCCCGTCTTTCTGGAAGAACGCACGCCTCTTCACTCACCACCAAACAGTTAGTTAACCTTACTAACAAAGTTATCCAAATTATACCGCCCAATCGCAGAATAGTCAAACTATTTTGATACATATGGCTTGCGGCAAAAAAATAAACAGGATATTCTTTCCTGCCGACTGCCGGTGTGTACCATCATCCTTTTGGAACCGCGTCCCCTCATTTTTTCTTGCCGAACTTCCGCACCCGCTCAGCGTTCTTCGCCCCGCCGCTGAATACACATGAAGTACGTCTCGGACGTTTTCCCTTCTTGTATCACACCTATCCCATCGGCGAAGGAAGTGAACCATCGTGAAGCCAACCGGGAAATCCGGCATCTCCATCATCACCTGCACCAAGCGCCCCGGCATGATGCGCAACCTGTTTCACAATTATCTGCGGCAGCGCGGGGTCAACAAGGAATTGATCGTGGTGCTGAACAACGATGTGATGAGCGAAGCGCTCTACAAAAAATACGCCCGTTCGTTTCCCAACGTGTCCGTCTACAAACTGCCCGGACGGATGTCACTCGGCGCCTGCCTGAACTTTGCCGCAAACAGGGCCCGCTTTCCCTACCTCGCCAAATTTGACGACGACGACTACTACTCCCCCCGCTACGCGGCTGACACGCTGCGCGCGTTTGCCCGATCGAAGGCGGCAGTCGTCGGAAAACGATCTTTTTTTATGTACTTTCAGGGATTGCGGCTGCTGATTCTGCGCTTTCCGGGGAACGAACACCGGCGGACGCGGCTGCTCGCGGGCGGGACCCTCGCGTTTCGACGGAGCGTGTGGAACCGGGTCCGTTTTGCCAACCGCTCTCTGGGAGAGGATGTCACGTTCCTGCGGAGCTGCCGCCGACGGGGCTTTCGCATCTACTCCGGCAGCCGTTTTCACTACTGTGCGATTCGCCGGAAAAACGTCCGCAGCCACACCTGGAAAGCGGGCTACCGTTACCTGCTCTCCCAGCCGCACAAGCGGATTGCCCGCACGGCCAACTTTCGCAAGTTCGTCGGCGGATAAGGGCTGCCTTGACGTATATCCGAGGCCAGGGGCTCCGGGCTCATTGCCGCTGATTGCCGCGCAGGAATCCATCCCTGACACCGTCTTCGCCCGCGCCGGCCCCGACCGTTTTACTGGAACCGGTGGCGAAGCAAAAAAAGAGAAGCCTCCTAGCGAGGAGGCTTCTCTCTCATGGCGAACGGGCGCGCAGCGTTCAAAAGGGCCCGTATCCGATCAACTGCGCAACGACGACGGCGACCACGGCAATGGCGTATTGGGCGACAATCAGGGGAAGGATCCACTTCATCCAGCGCGACCAGGGAATGCCGGCCAAGGCCAGTCCGGCCATAAAGTACCCGGAGGTGGGAATGAAGATGTTGGATATCCCGTCGCCAAACTGGAACGCCAGCACGGCCGTCTGCCTGGTGACGCCGACGAGGTCCGCCAGCGGCGTCATGATCGGCATGGTCAGCGCCGCTTCACCGCTGCCGGAGGGGACGATGAAGCTCATCACCGTCTGCAGCACGAGCATGCCCACGGCGGTGAAAGCGGGCGGAATCGCCTGGATCGCGGCGGAGGCGTAGTACAGGATCGTGTCGAGGACGTGCCCCTCGTTGAGCACGACGACGACCGCGCGCGCCACGCCAATCACCAGCGCTCCGGCGATCAGCCCGGCCGCCCCCTTCATGAAGGAGTCGACGATCGTGTTGGCGGAGAGCCTGCCGATCAGTCCGATGACAATGCCCAAGAGCAGGAACAGGCCGGCAATCTCCGTGATGTACCAGCCGTATCGGATCACGCCGAACGCCAGCACGAGGAAATTGATCAGAAAGCAGATCAAAATCCACTTGTGCCGCGTGGTCAGCACGACGTCCGAACGCAGCAGCTCGTCCGCGTTTGTTCCCTCGAAGCCGCCGAAGAAGCCGAGCGAACGGTCTCGTTTTACCTTCATCGCATAGCGGTAGACAAACCCGACGGAGACCAGGTACATGACGGCAAACACCCCGATGCGGAAGCCCGCGCCGGAAAACGTGGGCAGCTCGGCAATGCCCTGGGCCACTCCGACCGTAAAGGGATTCATGATCGCCGACGTGAAGCCGACCGAAGCGCCCACCAGCACGATCGCCGCTCCCGTGATCACGTCAAAGCCCAAGGCGACCGCCAGCGGAATCATGACCGCGATGTAGGGAATCGTCTCCTCCGCCATCCCCATCAGCGATCCTCCCATGGCAAAGAAAAACATCATGATCGGGATCAGCCACTTCTCCTGGTTTTTCAGCTTGCGGGAAAGGGTGACGATCAGCGCTTCGATCGCTCCCGTGGTCGTCAAGATGCCGAACGTCCCTCCAATGATGAGGACAAAAAAGATAATGCCGGCCGCTTCCTCCATCCCGGTATGAATGCTGTTGACAAGTCCCAACGGCTTCACCGGCGAGGAGTCGACAAACTGAAAGGACTGCGGATCGACGACGCTTCTGCCGTTTACCTCCACTCGCGAATACTCACCCGCCGGCAGCACGTAGGTCAGCGCGACGGCGATCGCCAGCACGGCAAACAGCAAGACGAATACGTTGATTTCCTTCCCTTTGGAAACAGCGGGAGTGGAAACCGGTTGTGGTTGACTCATAAGCATCCCCCCTTTGTTTTCCTAGTTTTCATCGTAGCATCATTATATTTATGCAATCAACTGTATTTTTATAAAATTTTACCGGTAACCGCCTCCGCTCAGCCGCGGGACCGCAAAAACTCCGACACCTTGGCCAGTCCGGCGCGCAGCACTTCGGTATCGCAGGCGTACCCGATCCGCACATGCCCTTCCAGATCAAAACAGCTTCCGGGAGTCAGGAAGACGCCTGTCGCCTGAAACAGGTCGAGGCAGAAGGTCTCGGAGGGAACGGGCAGGTCGTATTGGAGCAATGCCGTGGTCCCCGCCTGCGGCTTCACGTACGAGACAAGCGGCTCGCGCTGCACCCACTCATCCAGGATGTGCAGGTTGCGCCGGACGATTTTCCCGTTCCGCTCCATGATCTTGTCGCAGTTTTTCAGCGCGTGGACGGCCAGCGCATCGTCCAGCAGGCCGCAGCTTATCGTGGTGTAATCCCGATGCTTGAGGCACTCCCGAATCACTTCCAGCGGAGCGGCGATCCAGCCCAGGCGCAGCCCGGCCAGCGAAAACGCCTTGGACATGCTGCCCGTGCTGATGCCTTTCTCGTACAGGTCGACGATGGACGGAACCTGGGCGTCCGGGTCCTGGTACAGGCCGCGATACACTTCGTCGCACAGGACGAAGGCGTTCACGGAGCGGGCGATGCCCACGATGTCCGCAAGCTCCGCTTCGCCCATCAGCGCTCCGGACGGGTTGTTCGGGTTGTTGATGACGATCAGTTTGGTCTGGCTGCTGACGAGGGAACGGAGCTCGTCCGGGTCGGGACGAAACCCGTTTTCCGGCCGCAGCCGCAGCAGTTTCACCTCCGCGCCGAATGATTCCGGCACCGAGTAGAGCTGCTGGTAGGTGGGATGGACCACGATCACAATGAAAAAATAAAAATGCGCACGGATGACAATGGCACAACCGCAGGGGCGCAAACAAAACGGCTGCCCGGGAGGGGGGTGATCCTTCCCCCTCCCGGGCAGCCTGAATACGCACGGACCGTGCCTGCACCCGCACGGTTACACGTTGAACCTGCCCACCATCTCCTGCAGGTCTTCTGCCATCTTCGCCAGCGCCGCGGCCGACGCGTTGATCTCTTCCATGGAAGCCAACTGCTGCTGAGCTGCGGCCGAAACGTTCTGCGTGCCCAATGCCGCTTCCTCCGCCACTTCCCGGATCGTGTACGTCGTCTCCACCACGCGCTTCGTGCCTTCGGTCAACTGCTGCACCGCGCCGGACACCTCCCGGATCCGGCCGGCCAGCTCTTCCACTGCCGAGCGAATCTCTTCGAAGGAAGCGCCTGCCGCATGCACCACGTCAATTCCTTCCGCCACCTCATGGGTAACGGTGTGCATGGAGCGAACCGCGTCGTTCGTCTCCTGGCGGATCATCGCGATCAGTTCGGCAATCTTTTGCGTGGATTGCGTCGTCTGCTCCGCCAGCTTCCGCACTTCGTCCGCCACCACGGCAAATCCCCGCCCGTGCTCACCGGCCCGCGCTGCTTCGATGGCGGCGTTGAGCGCCAGCAGGTTGGTTTGATCGGCAATCTCGGAGATGACGTCGACGATGCTGCCGATCTCCTGCGAGCGCTTGCCCAGTCCGTCCACGGTATGCGCCAATTCCTTGACGGTGGCGTTCATTTCCGTCATCTGGTTGATCGCCGTTTGCACGGTCTGGCTGCCGGAAGCCGCTTTGCCCGCTGCTTCGGAAGCCAGCCCGGCCACCTGCTGCGTGCTGCCGTTGATCTGTTCCGCGGCGCTTGCCATCATGTTGACCACCTGGTACGCCTCTTCCACGCTGGCTACCTGCTTGTCCGCCCCGACGGCCACTTCCTGAATCGCGGAAGAGATTTGTTCGCTCGCCTTGCTGCTCTGGTCCGCGCTCGCCATCAGCTCCTCCGCCGACGCCGCCACCTGGACGGCTCCCTGGTTCACCTCGGCCAGGACAGACTGCAGCGACAGGCGCATGCCCTCGAAGCTCTCCGCCAACCGGCCGATCTCGTCCCTGGCGTTTACCTTGACCGGTTCGGACAGGTCGCCCTCGCTGATTTTGGCGGCGGCAGCCATCAACACGCCGAGCGGACGCGTGATCGAGCGGACGATCCACAGCACAATCGCGGCGCCGCCTATCACAGAGCCGGCCACAATCGTCAGAATGGCGGGCAGCACGCGTGCGGCATCCGCATCCGCTTCGCTGACGTAATAGGTGCCCGCCAGCTTCCAGCCGGTCAGCCCGTTGGTGACATATGCCATTTTCTTGCTCAGTCCGTCCTGGTTGACGTACTCAAACGTGCCCGCTTCTGTCGTATAGAGGTGGTCTATGTAATCCGCCTTCTCCGCTTCCGTCCCCGGTTTCTGCTCGGGATGGACGATGAACTTCCGGTGTTGGTCCATCAGTACAACGTAACCTGATTTGCCGATTTTGACCCGGCTGGTGATCTTGGCCAGTTCCTCCAGGTTGAGGTCGAGCCCGACCACCCCGTGCCCGTCCTTGGTAGTCCGGGCAATGGTGATGACGACGCGGCCCGTGGACGCGGCGACGTACGGGTCGGTGATGACCGTTTTTCCCTTGTTCTCCATGGCCAGTTGGTACCAAGGTCTGGTACGCGGGTCATACCCGGCCTTGTTGACCGGCACCGTACTGACGAACGCGCCCGTCTCCGTTCCGATGAACAGATTTTCCCACTCCTTGTGGAGGGTGTAGGTTTCCTGCAAATACGCATGCGCTCCAGGGTCGTTTTTCTTGAGCCCCTGTCCAGCCAGATGGGAAGCGATCCGCTCCGCCTCCTTTACCTGCAGGCCCAGGTAGGAATCAATCGTTCCGTCCAGGGTCTTCACCTGCTCGTCAGCCCGCTGCAGCAGTTGGTTCTCAATTTCCTTCTTGGCGCTGTAGAAAGAGACCCAACCGATCAGCAGACTCGGCAATAGCAGAATCACGGCAAAGGTCAGCAGCAGTTTTCCTTTCATCTGCAGCGAAAGGATTCGTTTTCGCGCGGTACGCCCATTCATGTCGATTCCTCCTGTTGTTGATCGAGCTGAAAGAAAAATAAAAAAAACAGGCCATTCCGAAAAAAATGAACAGCCGTCCATCATTATACAAATGTTTCCCGAAAATTACAAGGCATGCATATCCTTTTTCTCCATATTTTTACTCGGACTATTTTTCCCCAGCTCATGCTTGATGAACAGATAGCGCTCGATCTCCCGCAGCAGGTAAAACAGGGCCGCGCGGGTTTCAAACTCCTCCCGCGTCTTGGGCAGGGCCGTCTGCTGGATCTCTTCCCGCATCACCCGCAGCTTGTCCAAAAAGCGGTACGCCGTGTTGCCGGGGTGGATGGCGCGGCTCAGCCGCTCGAGAAAATCGGCGATCTGATGCCCCTGCGGCACCTGCACGTCAAGCGTCGAGACGATCGGCAGCATCCGCTCCAGCAGTTCAAACTGCTTTTCCCGCATGACGAAATACTGGTAGTAGGTGTCGTCCCGGCGGCCGATGCGGTTTTCCACTTCGCGCCAGGCCAGCTCTTTCGCCTGCTGCAGCAGCCTCTCCGTCTCGATCATCTCCCGGCCGTCCCAGTCGCTCTGGCCGTGGCGCAGATAGTAGCAGAACTCCTGCAAAATGACGGCAAAGTTGTTCTCCACCGCCGCCTGCATCGCTTTCAGCTCTTTTTCCATGCTGGGCATGTACAGGTTGGCGAGCAGCGCCACCCCCACCCCGATGGTGAGCAGGGCGAGCTCGTTTGCAATCGTGGCCGCGTCCATCCGCTCGGCGGAGTAGAGATGCAGCAGCACGACCATGCTGCTCACGAATCCTTCCTGAATGCCGAAGCGGACAGCCAGCGGCAAAAAGACCAGAATCAATAGCGTCAGCGCGGCGGGATGATAGCCGAACAGCGCGAACACGCCGATCCCGACCACCAGCGCCAACAGGCAGGCGAGGATGCGGTTGACGGCCGCGCGTATCGACTGTCTTCGCGTCACCTGGATGCAGAGGATGGTAATGATGCCCGCCGATGCGTAAAACGCCAGACCCAACTGCTGCGCGATAAAAATAGCCAGGCCTGCGCCGATCGCGGTTTTGATCGTTCGGTATCCAATCTTCATGGCCATAACGTCCCCATCCTTCTCTTCCGGGGTTGTCTCGGGCCGTTTCGGGCCGTGCCGGCGAACAGCCGGCTTCGCCGAAGCGAAACGGCGGAGGCTCCTTTTACGATAGCAAAAACCGGCGGCAAAACAAAGAGAGCCTCTACGATCTCCTGCGCGAGAGCGAAAACAAAAAAGCGGAAGACGTCCTCCGCTCCAGACTGATGACAAACCGAATTGTATCGAAGGAGAAGCATGTTTCCAGCAGAGCGACTTGTGAGCCCTACCGAGCGGAGCAGCGATTTGCGGGAAAAAAGAGCGCCACCTTTGAATGGGCTGCGCAGCAATGCGGCTTTGGCGATCCCCCGCAAATCGCTGCGGAGCGTGCAGTCTGCGCTTCCTTGCTGGGCGTTAACTGGGCCCCGCCGAACGCGAGCGTTAGCTTGTGTTCGGTGGGTAAAGACGGAGCGGATGCCGGAAACGTGCTTCTCCCCCCAGCAGTCACGTTGTCTACACACTGAAGCGGAGGACGTCCTCCGCTCTGATCGCAGCAGCCCGCTGCCGGAAGCGGCGCGGAACCGCACGTCACTTCAGTTCTCTCGCATCCAGCAGCGTTTTCATCAGTTTCGCCGCCTCCGCCCGGGTCAGCGTCTTGTCCGGCTGGAACGCGTCGGCTGACGGGGAGGGAAGCAGTCCGTAGGCATGGACCAGGGCGACGGCGGGCACCAGCCGCTTCTCCACATCCCGATACGGCGACGCGAACAGCCCCGGTTTTTCCAGCAGTTCGCCATACCCCAGCAGGCGGGCGGCCATTTCCGCCGCTTCCCCGCGGGTCGCCGGGCGATCCGGCTCAAACCTTGTCCCCTCCTCGGGGATCAGTCCGTATTGAATGGCTTTTTGGATGACGCCGTACAGCGGGTGTTTCTCGTCGACGTCGGCAAACCGGTACGGCTTGCGGGCTTCGTCGTCTTCGAACGAGGTGCTCCGCCGATAAATCCCGATGCGGTTGACCATGCGCGACAGCATCTGCACCATGTCTCCGCGCGTCACCGCCTTGTCCGGTTCCACCTTGCCGTCGGTGACCGCCAGCAAGCCCTCCCGGATGGCGAACTGCAGCGCTTCCTTCTCCGGATGACCGTCAATGTCCTGCGGGATTTCTTTTTGGCGCAAGTCGGCAAAACTGAGCCACTCCCCGGTCACGGCGTCCACGACCCCCTGATCGCCGACGTAGCGGTAGACGAGCAGCGGCTTGGAAGTGCCGGCCGGCATCCCGTTACGCGGCAGCTCCGGCAGGAAATAGGTGAGCCTCAGCTTCTTCCGCTCCCGCTCCGCTTTGGCCGCCGCCTTTCGGTCGATCTTGGCCGCCGTCTCCTCCGCTCTGACAGGTCCTTCTTCGAACAGGAGCAGCTCTTCCGCTTCCCCGGTTTCGGGATTGACCGTCACGCGGAACTCCCTGTCCTCGATCGGGACGCCGTCCTTCAGCCAGCCGAACGTAATCGCGAAATTCCGCCCCCGCTCCAGCATTTCCTCCACGTTCACGCGGGACGGCTCGCGGTCAATGAGATAGATGTCCCCCAGCCGGTCGGACAGCAGCGTTTTTACCAGCTTGACCGCGCTCTCCTGCGCCGCTTTCCACGACACCGCCTTCTCGATTTTCCGTCCTCGTTCGCCGGGATATCCCGGTTCCCCGACGCGGTATTCGACCAATTCCCCGCGGTCGCTGACGCTGATCGCGACCGGCTCCACGTTTTTGCCCTGGACGTGCAGCGGGGTAAATTCAAAACGCCAGTGTCTCGTTTCCACGCCGTCCGGTCCCGAGCTGGAACCGCCGCCCCTGCTGCCCTCGGAACGATAGCTGCCGGGGAGCCGCTTGACCAGCTCTTCCGCGATCTTCTGCGCCTCTTCCTTGCCGATCAGCCTGTCCGCTTCGCGGCTGTTGACCGTGCTCCCCAACGGCTTGATCCCGCCTTCCTCGGCCGGCTCGCCGAGTGCGTTCAGCACCGTTCCGGTCGCCGCGTCCACAAACTGCGGATCGGACCGCCCGTAGCGGTAGACCAGGCGGTACCGGTTCCCGTCCGCCTGGTAACGTCCCGTCAGCTCGTTCGCCCGCATGTAGACCAGCGACGGCGCGGCTTTTTCCGCCAGGAGCCGCTCCGCCTCGTCGCCCCCGATCGCTGCTTTGGCTTCAGGCAGTTCTCCCTGGTACCACATCCGTAGAAACGAAACCACTTCGCCGTTTCGGCCGACGATCACCTGAAAGCCGTTTTCCAAAAAAGGCGTGTCGCCTTCCATGCGCGTAAAGGAAAAGACGCGCTCTCCCCACGGATCAAGCGAAATAGGGAGCAGGCCGGGGTATTCGTTGGGCTTGGACAGCTTCTCCCGCTCCGCTTTGGGGACGGCCCGCTCGAGAAACTGCTCCGCCGCCCGCAGCGCTTGTTCCTCGCTGACCGCCGGCGACGAATCGCTTTCCCGCTTTTCGCTGTAGTGTGAATACTGCATCAATTGTCCCGTCACCGCGTCGACGACGGCAGACACATATCCCTCCCTGTCTTTTCCCCAGGACAGGCTCCACAGCGGCCGATCGTATGGCGAATTCCGGCTTTCATTGAGGTACGACGTCCGTCCCAGCTTGTAATCCGCCGGTATGTTCAAAAGCTGCCGCACCTGTTGAACCGCTTGCTCCTGCGTCAAGCCGCCCGCCTGCTGCTCGGCGGCGTAGGCTTTCGGCAGGCTGTTCTCCCACACGCCGGCAAACGGGACGGGAACGGCGGTCAGCAGCACGGCTGCCGAAAGTCCCGCCGCCACCTGCAGCGTCTTTTTTTTGGTTGTCACGCAAACACCTCTCCCCTCTTCGCTTTGGATATCGATACCATTTTACCATTTGGTATGTACAAGAAACAAATTATTCCATTAAAGGAATGAAAACGAAATCAGCAAGCTCTTTTCATGATTTTCATGCAAAAAAAATCTACCCCGGCTGCACCGCGGGTAGATTGTGGTTGATGGGTTACACCTGCAGCATCTGCGTGAGCGACTCGGGCGTGACGATGTTGCCCACCAGGAAGTTGCCGAACTCCCCGTAGCGTGCGCTCACTTCGTCAAAACGCATTTCGTAGACGATGTGCTTGAACTCGAGCGGGTCGTTGGCAAACAGGGTCACGCCCCACTCCCAATCGTCGAAGCCGACGGAGCCGCCGATGATCTGCTTCACTTTGCCGGCGTACTTGCGGCCGATCATCCCGTGCGAGCGCATCATCTCGGCACGCTGCTCCATCGTCAGCATGTACCAGTTGTCCTGCAGGTTGCGTTTTTTGTTCATCGGGTAGAAGCAGATGTGCTCCCACTTCGGCAGAATCGGGTAGAGACGCTCCCGGATGTGCGGATTGGACTTCGGGTCTTCACCGGGATTATGTACGTAGTTGCTCAGCTCCACCACGGAGATGTAGGAGTACGGCGCTTGGGTGTATGCGGCGAAGCGGGTCTTGTTGAACGCCGTCTTGATCGCGTCCAGCTCCTGCATCGTCGGGCGCAGGAACAGGAAGACCAGATCCGCCTTGTGCCCCAGGATGCTGTAGATGGCGGTGCTGCCTTCCTTCTCCTGTTCGTTTGCCTCCCACTCGCGGATCAGGCCGAGCAGCTCGTCCAGCGCGGCCTGGCGCTCTTCGGCCGAAGCGGCTTTCCACTTCTCCCAATTGATCGTGCGGAAATTATGATAGGTATACCAGCCTTCCAGCGTAAGCAACGCCTCGTTCGTGCTCATCAGGATCAACTCCTTACGGTAATCTGGTGCATTCTCCTTGGACACTCCCAGTATAGCATAACGAACGAGGCGTTATTCGAAACGAATTGGTGAACAAGCGCAGCAAAACGGGCCGCTCACACCAGGCGGCCTCTGCCTCTCGTCTCGGCTGCCAGCAGCGCGGCCGCGTCCTTGTCCACGATGACGGTCACGTCCGGATGAAGCTGCAGCAGCGAGGCGGGCACGTCGGGCGTCCTTTCCCCTTCCAGCATGCGGCACACCGCTTCCGCCTTGGCCTCGCCGCTCGCGAGCAGGAGGATCCGCTTCGCCGCCAGAATCGTTTTGATCCCCATCGATACGGCTTTCGTCGGCACTTCGTCGATCGAGTCAAAAAAGCGCGCGTTCGCCTTGATCGTACTTTGCGCCAGCTTCACGACCCGCGTGGTCGTCTCCGCGTCGGACCCCGGCTCATTGAAGCCGATGTGGCCGTTTCTGCCGATGCCCAGCACCTGTATGTCGATGCCTCCCGCCGCCGCGATCGCCTCTTCATACCGCCGGCACTCCGCCTGCAGGTCGGGTGCATCCCCGCGCGGGATGTTGGTCTGTTCCAGCGGGATGTTCACGTGGCGGAAAAAGTGCTCCTGCATGAACGTGCGGTAGCTTTGCGGATGACGCGGCGGCAGACCGACGTATTCATCCAGGTTGAACGTCGTCACCCGGGAGAAGTCAACCCCCTCCTCGCGGTGCAGCCGCGCCAGTTCCCGGTACATGCCGATCGGCGTGCTGCCCGTAGCCAGTCCCAAAACGGCCGTGGGCTTGGCTGCCACCACCTGCGCCACGACGCGCGCCGCCTCTTTGCTCAACGCCTCGTAATTCTCCGCAATCAACAGCTTCATGCTCTCTCCCCCATCCAGCCGTTTCAGTATTTTTTGTCCAGCACCGCTTTTGCCGTTTTTTCCTTGTAGGTCAGCGCTTTCTCCTTGATGCGCATGGCGAGTGCCGTGCACAGGATGTCGATGACGTGAAGCTGGGCGATTTTGGCCGCGAGCGACCCGCCCTGCAGCGGCCCTTCCTTGGCTGCCGTCAGAAGCGTGATGTCAGCCACGTTCGTGATCGGCGAGCGGCGGTAGTGGGTGATGCACAGCACCGTCGCCCCCGCTTCCTTCGCCACTTTCAGCGAGTCAATCGTATCCTTGGTGCTGCCCGACACGGAGATGCCCACGGCCACGTCACCGGGGCCCAGCGTGGCGGCGGCCATGGCCTGCAGGTGCGCCTCGTAAAAGGCGTCCACTTTCAGGCCGAGGCGCAGGCACGTGTATTTGGCATCCTGGGCGGTCACCCCGGATGTCCCCACGCCGTAAAAGTGGATCGTGTTGGCGGCTTGCAGCAGGTCGACACACCGTTCCAGCTCGATCGGGTCGATGAGCGAGCTGGTGTCGCCGACTGCCTGCACGTTGGTGGCCGTCACCTTTTGCGCGATGGTCGCGAGCGAATCCTCCTCCGTTACCTCGCCGTGCAGGTTTTTGACCGGATGGACCAGCTCCTGGGCCAGCGCCAGCTTGAACTCCTGGTAGCTGCGAAAGCCGATCTTGCGGCAGAACCGCAGCACGGTGGTTTCGCCCACGTCCGCTTTTTCCGCCAGGTCGATGACGGAGGAGTAAATCACGCTCTCCGTCTGGCTCAATACGATCTCCGCCACTTTTTGCTCAGATTTGGTAAACGACGGCCGCAAACTCTGAATGCCCAGCAGGGTGGTATTGGTTTTGGCCGCGCCGCCGGACGCTCCGGCCGTCCGCTCTTCCTGATATGCCGTCATCGGTTTCCTCCCCCGTCCATCGCCAAAAGAAAACGGCTGTATTCCTACAGCCATTATACGCAAAAGTGGAGCGTTCCGCCATATTAGACGAGAAAAGTGGAGAAGTTCTCCGATTCATACCCGACCGCCCCGTTCGTTGGGCAATCCCGTTTCCACGAGCATCCGCCGGTCTTGGGGGCACTTGTCCGGCCGCAAAAAAAGTTCCCGTAAAAAAAGGCCTCCGCCCGGATCCTTTCGATCCGAACGAAAGCCTTCCGACTTGAACCCCGCGCCTGCCGCCTACATGATGACGCGGTACCCGATCAGGATGACGACCACCATCAGCGCGAGGGCACCGACGAAAAATCCGGTGCTGGCTTCCTGGCGGCGTGCCCGTCCCAGCGCCATTTCCATCAGCCCGAAGACGACAAGCCCCAGCACTCCCTTTACATAGTACAGGACATCTCCCGCGTGGAACTTAAATAACATCCAAGCGCCCGTCACGACGACGATCACCATCATCACGCGCAGAAACATGTGAACGATGTTGCCCACTTTCTCCTTGCCGATACGGAAGAGGATGTACCCGACGATCAGCAGGATGAATGCCACTTCCCAACTGCCCACGTGGGCTTCAAGAAACGCATTGCTCACCATTTGTTCACTCCTTGCCCAGTGCAATCTTCATACTCGTCTCATTATAACAGATCGGCAAGGGAAAAGCAGGGCACGCAATGCTTGGCGGTTTTGTGACAGCGAGTGACACTTCCGCGGACAAACAGTACTCCTTGTTTCACCACCCTGCGGTAGAAAAGGGCTGATCGAGCCGTTACGAAGATTGGCTCAGTCGAAAGGCTGGGATTCCTCCAGCTTTTCCACGATGGCCAACAAGTCCTGCTTGGTAATTTCCGGCGACGACGTCCATACATGATAAAGCAATTTCGCTTCGTCTTTGAAATATTCGATGGACTGTTCCATCGATTCTGTTTTTCCATCCGCTCCCTTTATTTTCCTCAGATGATACAGCGCCTCTCTTTTGTCCACCTTTACTTTTTCCACAGTGTCGTCCGGACCTGCTTCGGTGCTCACATACTTTACTTTCTCAAAATTCTCGATGCGTATCCGTACTTCACCCTTGTGATTCGCGTAGGTGGCGCCCAATTGCTCAATCGTCGGTTCTACTTTCAGCTCCTTCACGATCACGTCTTTCTTTGTCTCTTCCGCTTGCTTATAAAAATCTTCCTTCTTGTAATCGTGGATGATCATATGCTGGACAAACCCTTCTTTAAACGTGTACCCGCCAGTCAGTTCGGCCGGGAAGGCAAACATGTTTCCCGCTTCCGCCTGAATCACCCTACGGTCTGTAGACGTAATCGGCTTTTGGAAGAAAGCAACGATTTTCTGAGGATTATCCGGCACAATGTACACAGCGACAGCGGTGCCCGGTTTGACCGATTCGCGAACCTCCTTCAACATCTGGCCATACGTTTTGTGTTGGCTCGTAACCGGATCCTTGGCTGTCTGGTTGATCTGTACCACTACTTCTCCTTTTTCATTCTTCAGCTCATACACTTTCATGGCCGCGTATGCAGACGTTACCCCAAAAACCAGACACGCCGCTACAATCAATCCGATTTTCTTTTTCACTCGAACCGCCTCCCTTTGATTTTTCCGCTCCCGCAGTTTCTCGAGCACCCGATCCTTGACGTCAATTTTCGGAACGGGTGTATCCATGATCAGATGCTCCACATCACCGAATGGCTTTGTAGGCTTCATTCACTTCCCCTCCTTTCTGCAATTGCAAATAGTGTTTACATTTTCGTAAAGCCCGCTCATATTGTTTTCGCAGGGTTGCTGGTTTTTTGTTTAGCAGTACAGAGAGTTCTTCGTACCCTTTTTCTTCAATCACGCGCAGGATGATCAAATTTCGATCCTCCGCAGACAGACGGGACATCGCCTGATGGAGCGGATAGCTTACCTGCTCGTGATCCACCCGGATCTCTCCTTCGTTTTGACTGACGGCCGCCATTCCTCTTTTCAAGAATGGGACCATTCGGTATAGCTTTCTCCGATTGATGAGATTCAAGCAGTGATGATAGGCAATCTTGTACACCCACGCTGAAAAGGAAACGGACTTTGTGTACTTGTCGATATGTTCGTATGCTTTGATAAAAACCTCTTGCACGGCATCCTCTGCTTCCTGCCTGTGTCCGAGCATATGATAGCAGTAGGTAAAAATCGGCTGCTGCAAAGCTTCAATGATGTCTCCAAACATCTCCAATGAACCGGAAGACTTGATCTCCTCAATCACCCGCTCGATTTGATCTTTGTCCAAACCGTTCACCTCCTTTGCCAGATATAACAAATCATCCTCCCGTTTTGTGACATTTTGAGAAAGATATTTGCAGAAAAAAAGCGTTCGAGTACCGACGAGCAACGCTCCATTCATTGTGTTGTTCCTGGAGAATCGATTCCCATGACCGACTCACCTTTCGGGAAGACTTTACCTGAACGAGACAATCACAATACTTTGTTTAAAAAACAACCTAAATTTTCTAAACTCGATCAGATCTGGCAGGGAACATCACTGGCATGGAAAGAGCCAAAGTTGGGGACTGCCAAACGGAAGAAGGGGGAAAACGCCGCGCCTATTCGTCGCGAACGCGCTGCTTTGCTCCCGGAAGGACTGCGCGGCGCAAAGGATTTTCTCGATTCGTCCCGAACATATTAGGAAACGACGAACGTGAATCGAGTGATGCCGATGCCCAAGGAAGACCTGTCAACCGAACACTTCGAGCAGTGGCGCTCGTGGTACTTCACCCATGTGGGGCCGCGGGAGCTGCCGCAGGTATGCGCTCGCTACGACCTCTGCCCCCCGGGCTTTCGCAGCGTCAAACATGTTCCCTATCCCACGCTGAACGCGTTCTTTCGCAAACACCTGTTTTGCGGCGGAGAACCCGTGCTGCCGCGCTACCATGCCGCCGCACGCCTGTATGAAACGTACCCTGACCTGGAGAAAAAGATCGCCTCGCTGCCCATCCCCTGTACCCTGGCGGACGCGCTGGCGCTTGAAGCCAGAATCGATCTCGGCGATGTGGTCCTGGGCCTGATCCTCTCGGGTCGCGACGACCTGACGCAGTTGGCGCTGTCCTGCATGAACGAGATGCGTCCATTTGAACCGGCCACGGCCCGCCGCGCGCTGCCGGCCGCCGGCGAGACGCTAGAAAAGGAGAACCGCCGTTTGAAGCGTTTGCTCGACAACGTGAAAAAAACGACCGCCCGAAAACAGAAGAAATGGGACCGCGAAACGGCTGCACTTCGTGACGAAATCGCCGCGCTGCGGAAAGCGGCCAAGGAAATCGACAGGCTGCGGATGGAACAGGACGCCCGCCTGCAGGCGCAGCTTCAGGAAGAGCGGACCATGCGCCAGGCGGCGGAACGGCACTTGGCCCTCATGGAGCGAAACTGGCAGCGGGCGCTGGAGCAGAATCGAAAGCTGGAAGCGGAGGTCGCAGCATTGACGCAGCGGCTGAAGGAGCAGCAGGAGACCGTCTGTCGGCTGCAGGCGGAGTCAGCGAGCCTGCACGCATTGCTGGCTCCTCCGCCCGCGCCGCCCATCCGCCTTCCCGCCGCGAGCCCCGAACCGGAAGCACTGACCGCTATTGGGCCAGCCGTTTCCCCAAACAGTGACGAGGCCGGCGGCGACGATCCCGGCACCGCACAAGCGGCCCCTAATCCGGAGTTCGAAGCTCCCTCCTATCCGCCGGTGGTCCGGGGGATTCTGCGCATTCCCGTACGCGCTTCGTTCGGTCTCTTGTCCACGGAAGCGGGCACGGATGTGTACGTCTCGGAAAAGATCCTCCTCGCCATCAAGGCAGAAGACGGCGACGAACTGGAAGGGATGCTGGTCGGAGAGTATTCGCCCGGATTTCCGCAGTACCGGTACCGCGTGCTGCGAAAAGGGGCTGAGCCCTCCCATCACCGAGAACTGCTGGGGATTGTGGACGAGCGCGCCGGCTGGATCGGCGTCCGCGACCTGTACGATGACGATCTGTTTATCCCCCTTCACGCCTACGAACTGGAGAAGGTAGCCCCCGGCGATGTCGTCACGCTGTTGTTTGACGCGGCCCATCCGCACAACAACCGCATCCTGACCGTCCACGAGCATCTGCCGCCGGACGAATCCGGACCGGAGCGCCTCTCCCGCCGCAAAGGGGGACGGACCGAGCATTCCCAAGACGGCGAAGCGGCGGAAGCGGAAGCGAATCCGGCGCTCCAGGATGTTCATGTCTTGATCTGCGGAGCCCAGTCCAACATGGTGGCACACTACGAGGAAGCGATACGGGCCAGGGGAGGCTCCGTCATCGTTCTGGAAAGCCAGCCGCAGACGCTGCAGCCCTATGTGGCCAAAGCGGATCTCGTCATCTGCAACACGCATCAGATCAAGCATTCGTTCTACTGGGCGGTAAAAGAAGAAGCCTCGCGCCAGCAGAAGCCCGTCCGTTACCCGTTCTCGGGCGGCGTTTCCTCCATGCTGCGCGAGGTCACCATGTTTGTGGCGGAAAACGCGTTTCGCTCCGCGTAGTCCAAAGGCGGCCCCCAACGGGAGCCGCCTCCTTTTTGCCCGTCCTGGTCCGATTTACGCAGGACGGAAGCCTTCGCCCAGCACCTCCTGGGCGGGGCAGAGAATGATAAACGCGTCCGGATCGACGGAGCGCACGAGCATTTTCAGCTTGCTCACTTCGCTTTGGCTGACCACGGCCATCAGCACCTTGCGTTCGTCCCCGGTGTAACCGCCGGCGCCGTCCAGCAGCGTCAAGCCCCGGTCCAGATCAAACAGGATCGCTTCGCGCAGCCGTTCCGTCTGCTCGGAGATGATGTAGGCCACCTTGGAGGTGTTCCAGCCCATCTGCACGATGTCGATCGTTTTGCTGGTGACAAACAGCGCGAGCAGGGCGTACAGCGCCTTTTCCGGATGGAAGACGACGCCCGCCAGCAGGATGACCAGCCCGTCAAAGACGGCGACCGACGCGCCCAGGCTGATCCCCGTGTACTTGTGCAGGATTTGCGACGCGATGGAAAACCCGCCGGTCGACCCTCGGCCGCGAAAGACAATCCCGATGCCAAGCCCGACGCCCATGCCGCCGTAAATGGCAGCCAACAGCGGATTGTCGGTCAGCGGCGGCAGATGGCTGGTCAGCGCCACAAACAGCGGCAGAATGAGGGAGCCGACCGCCGCCTTTACACTGTACTGCCGGTCCAACAGCCACAGGCCGAGCAGAAACAGCGGGATGTTAAACGCCCACTGCACGACAGAGGGGGGAAAGCCAAACAGATGGTAACAGATCGTAGACAGGCCGGAAACGCCGCCCGACGCGAGCTGGTTGGGGTTGAGAAACAGGTTGAAGCTGGCGGCCAGCACCAGCGATCCCAGCGCCAGCATGCCGTATTCAACCGCTTTCCGCTGCGGGCTGTTCAAACTTACGGCCGCCCGTCGTTTTCGTGCCACAGCTCTCACTCCTGCCATGTTTTCACGGATACGAAACTGTTCCATACAGTACCATGTTTTTTTCCAAAAAGAAACCCCCCGCCAGCTTGGCCGTATCACGCCAGCTTGCCGCGTCACCAGCGGAACCAACCGCCGCGCAATACCGCTCAATACGCAATAACCGGCCCAAAGGCATACGCCCGGCATCCGCCAGACGGAAAGCCAACAGGAGGCACGTTTTGGACGTTATAATATAGAATATTCAGAAAAAAATATTGACAGCTGCTTCCATCCAATGACATAATAGAAACGGTTCACGGGCAGAGAGCCGACTTTTCGCCCCTCCCTGCCGCTCTGAACCGGTTTCCTTCCCTCCCCCGTTTGAATCGGTTCACCATTGGGATTCGCGCTCACAGCTTGATATGAAATTTCTGCCTTCATTCGTCCGATCTTCCTCGCCGGAAGACACACGCGAACGACAGCCAGGAAAATGGCAACGGAATCACCTGTTGCGGTTTGCCTGGCTGTTTTTATTTTCATGACGAAAAAGGAGGGATTTCCTTGGACGGCGCACTGCAGGGCATCACGGTTCTCGATTTGACGCGCGTGCTGGCGGGGCCGTTTTGCACGATGATTCTCGGCGATCTGGGCGCCGACGTGATCAAGGTGGAGGCAGTCGGATCGAAAGACGACACCCGCGCCTGGGGCCCCCCGTTTGCTGGCGGGGAAAGCGCCTACTACCTCTGCGCCAACCGCAACAAACGGGCCATCACCCTCAACCTGAAGTCGGCCAAGGGGCAGGACGCGTTCAAAAAGCTGGCCGCCGGGGCGGACGTGGTCGTGCAAAATTTCAAAACCGGCACGCTGGAGCGGCTGGGGCTGGGGTACGACACCCTCAAGCGGATCAACCCGCAGATCATCCTCGCCTCGATCACCGGCTTTGGACAGACCGGCCCATACAAAAACGAACCGGGGTACGACTACATCATCCAGGCGATGGCCGGTCTGATGAGCATCTCCGGTGACGAACGCTCCGGACCGCTGAAAGTGGGTGTCGCCATCGCCGATGTGCTCACCGGCTTGTACGCGGCGATCGGAATTCTCGCGGCGCTGCACGAGCGCAGCTATTCGGGCGAGGGGCAGCAGCTCGACGTCTCCCTGTTTGACGCGCAGCTCTCGGCACTGGTCAACGTCGCCAGCAGCTACCTGACCACCGGCGCCGTGCCCCGCCGGCTGGGCAATCAGCATCCCCACATTGTCCCCTATCAGGTCTTTCCCACACGGGACGGCGAAATGGTGGTCGCGGTCGGAAACGACGCCCAATTCCGCAAACTGGCGGAGGCCCTGGGCATGCCGGAACTGGCGGCCGACGAACGCTACCGAACCAACGCCGACCGGCTCCGGCACAGAGACGGGCTGGTCGCGGTCATCTCTGCGGTGATGAAAGCCAAACCCACCACTCACTGGAGAGCGCGGCTACAGGCGGCGGGCATCCCCCACGGACCAATCAACGACCTGCAGGCCGTCTTCGCCGATCCCCAGGTGCAGGCTCGAAACATGGTGGTGGAGATGGCGCATCCGACGGCGGGCAGCGTGAAGCTGGTGGGCAGCCCGCTGAAGCTGTCGCGCACCCCGGTGGAGATGAAACGGCACCCGCCGCTGTACGGCGAACACACCACGCAGGTGCTGTCCCGCCTCGGCTATTCGCCGGACGAGCTGGACGAGATGAGACGAAATGGCGACATTTAGGAGACATCTAACCCCAAAAAAAGGAGGCACCCGACGATGATGAACTTTGCCTTGACAGAAGAGCAGGAAGCGGTGCGCAGGATGGTGCGCAGTTTTGTGGACAAGGAAATTATCCCGCACATTCGCGAGTGGGACGCCAACGGCCATTTTGAACCGTCCATCATGAAGCGGCTGGCCGAACTGGAGCTGATGGGCGTCTGCATCCCCGAGCGCTACGGCGGCGCCGGTATGGACTACAACACGCTGGCCATCGTTTGCGAGGAATTGGAGCGGGGCGATACGGCGTTCCGCACCGCCGTCTCCGTGCACACCGGGCTGAACAGCATGACCCTGCTGCAGTGGGGCGACGACTTCCACAAGGAGCGCTACCTGATTCCCCAGGCGCGCGGGCAAAAAATCGGTGCCTTTGGCCTGACCGAGCCCAACGCCGGATCAGACGTGGCCGCCATGGTGACCACGGCGCGGCGCGACGGCGACGACTACATCCTGAACGGGGCGAAAACCTGGATCTCTCTCTGCGACATCGCCGACCACTTCCTGATCTTCGCCAAAACGGACAAGGACAAGGGGCACCACGGCATAAGCTGCTTCATCGTCGAACGCACCTTCCCCGGCGTCACCACCCGGGCGATCAAGGGCAAGCTGGGCATCCGCGCGGGCAACACCGGCGAAGTGATTCTGGACGAGGTGCGCGTGCCCAAGGAAAACCGGCTGGGCGAAGAAGGGGAAGGCTTCAAGATCGCCATGTCCGCCCTGGACAACGGCCGCTTCACCGTCGCCGCCGGGGCCTGCGGCCTGATCAACGCCAGCCTGGAAGCCAGCCTCGCTTACTGCCGCGAGCGGAAGACCTTCGGCAAGGAGATCGGCAGACACCAGTTGGTCCAGCAGATGATCGCCAGGATGGCGGCCAACCTGGAGATTTCCCGGCTGCTGGTCTACCGCGCCGGCTGGCTGAAAAACCTGGGCAAGCGCAATACTCGGGAAACCTCGCTCGCCAAGTGGTTCGCCTGCGACGCGGCGTTTGAGGCGGCCAACGACGCCGTGCAGATCCACGGCGCCTACGGCTACTCCAACGAATATCCGGTGGAGCGCTACCTCCGCAACGCCAAGGCGCCGGTCATCTACGAAGGGACGCGGGAAATCCACACGATCATGCAGGCCGAATACGCGCTGGGCTACCGGCGGGACAAACCGCTGCGCCGCATGCTGCCGGCCTGGCCGTTTGCCCAAGAGGGAGAGGCCGAGAGGTGAAGGAGACCTTTCTGGCCGTTTGAACGGAAAATGATTCGACAAAAAGAAAGAATCGACGCGGCAAAAAAGACCGTATCCCCCGGCAGGGATATGGTCTTTGCGCTGCGAACCAGTCATCAAAACGTAAAGTGGTTGATCATTAACAGAAAGGTGGCGCAGTCATGCCGTTGCCCAACACGTACTTTATTGCCGGCCACGCCAGGCTCCCGCAGGGGATGGCAGCCAAAAGCGTGTTTGACTCCCTGACGATTACCGCCGAGGTGGACAAGCGATACGGCGTGATCGTGGAGGCTTCCTGCACACTGGCGACCGAACACGGCCGCGATTTTGTCGGCCGGCTGCTCAGGGGGTTCAGCCTGAAAGACGGGGTGGACGAACCGATTCAGCACCTCCTGACCCACTACCGGGGAAAGGCGGCCAACGCCCTGGTGGCGGCGCTGAAGGACCTGCACGCGCAATACGAACTGCTGCACGCCGCCAAGGGAAAAGACTAGAGGGGAGCGTCTGCCCTTCCCTCTAGTCTCCCGTCTGTCGGATGGTCGCCAAAATCATACCGGCGATCACCCGGTCCCCCCGCTCCACTTCCAGCGAATCGGCATACCCCGTCACCGGCGACAAGATGTCAAACGACAAGCCGTCTTGGACCAGTGAGAAGAAGACCTCTCCTTCTTCCACCTTGTCGCCCTTACGGAACCGGATGCGTTCCACCGTGCCGGCAAAGGGGGAAATTACGTCATATGTTACGCCCAATCTGCTCACCCCGACTCATCTTCTCTTGGATTTCCTGAAACTTTCGGCTGACGGTGGATTGGCTCACTCCCAGCACCTTGGCCGCCATCGAGGTCGTTTTGTACTCGTCCATGGCCATTTTGATCAACTGCTCCTCCACCGCCCTGGTTGCTTTCTTGAGCGGAATGATCTTGTGAATACGCTGCTGCATGTACTGCCGTTTTCCTTTTTTCAGAAGGGGCGTGATGTGGCACGCCTCGATCAGGTCGTCGTCGGCCGTGACCACGATGCGCTCGATGATATTTTGCAGCTCCCGCACGTTGCCCGGCCAGGCGTACGATTCCAGCACGTCCAGGGCGTCCTGGGAGAGCTGGGTACTGCGCCCGTATTTTTCGTTAAAGGTGTGCAGAAAGTGCAGGGCGAGCAGCGGAATGTCCTCCGGCCGCTCCCGCAGCGGGGGAATCGCCACCGGAATGACGTTGAGCCGGTAGTAGAGGTCTTCGCGAAACGTCCCCTCCTCCACCATTTTCTCCAGGTTCTTGTTCGTCGCGGCGATGATCTGCACGTCCACCTCCACCACTTCCGATCCGCCGATCGGGATAATCTCCCGCTCCTGCAGGACGCGAAGCAGCTTCACCTGCAGGTTGAGCGGCAATTCGGCGATCTCGTCGAGGAAGATGATGCCCTTGTTGGCCATCCGGAAATACCCCGGCTTGCCGTTGGAATGGGCCCCAGTAAACGCCCCTCTTTCGTAGCCGAACAGCTCGCTCTCCAAAAGCGTCTCCGGGATGGCGCCGCAGTTTACCTTGACGAACGGCTTGCTGCTGCGCGGACCCAGCTCGTAGATGGTGCGGGCAAACACCTCCTTGCCCACGCCGGACTCGCCGGTGAGCAGCACCGTGGACGAGGTGTTGGCGATCTTCTGGATGTACTTCATCACCTTTTCGATCTTGTCGCTGGCGTAGATGAGCTGCCGGCTCTTGGCGTACCGCTTTTGGTCGCGCAGGTGCTCCAGCTCTTTTTTGTACTTTTCCGACATCTTCTTCGCCTGGAGCAGTTCCTCCTTCAGCATCACCGTCTCCGTGATGTCGCGCAGGGCGATGACGATCCGCTCCAGCCTGCCCGCCTCGTCAAAGATCGGGTTGCCGACCGCCAGCACGTTTTTTCCGGAGCGGCTTTCCTGGGTGACGGACACCTTTTTTCGCCGCTCGATGACCATTTTCACGATGGCGGAGAAAAAGGTCCCTTCATGCTCCAGCTCCATCAGGTTGAGCCCGATCAACTGCTCCTTGTCGATCTCCCAGAAATCCTTAATCAGATTGCCGCTGTAGCGCAGCAGGACGCCTTTGGCGTCGAGGACGAGAATCTCGTCGTAGATGGAAGAGAGGATCCCCTGCAGGTCCTTGTTGAGATTTTTCACATACTCCATCTCCATCGCCATCTTCTCGATGTAGGGCAGATCCTGCAGGACGATGATGGCGCCGGTCACGTTTCCATGCCGGTTGCGAATCGGCCCGAAGTCGGCAAGCACGCCGATCCGTTCATTGACGATGATGTGGTTGAGAATCGTTTCGCCGTTCTCCACGACCTTCTGAAACACCTCGGGGTCGAGCAGTTCCCCCACCCGCATTCATACCCACATGTGCTACTGCGAGTTCCAGGACTTCATGGGGGTCATCAGTGAACTGGACGCCGACGTGATCTCCGTGGAATCTTCCCGCAGCCACGGGGAACTGATCGCTTCGTTTGAACGCGAGTCGTACGACAAGCAAATCGGGCTGGGCGTCTACGATATTCACAGTCCGCGCATTCCTTCCGTGGAAGAAATGGCGACGACGATCGAACGCGCCATTCGGGTCATCGATCCGGCCCGGTTCTGGATCAACCCCGATTGCGGACTGAAGACCAGACAGCCGGCGGAAACGATCGCGCCGCTCAAACACATGGTGGAAGCAGCCCATCGCGTCAGAGCACGCCTGTCCCGTTTCCAGCAGGCGTCAAAGGAGTGAACCCTTCCCATGCCAGGCATACCCGTCTCACAATCCCGAACATCGCTGACCGATCTGGTGCTGCCTCCCGACACCAACCACCATCACACCATCTTTGGGGGCAGGGTCATGGCCTATGTGGATAAAATCGCGTGCATTGCCGCCATGCGCCACTGCCGGAAGCCCGTCGTTACCGTATCGAGCGACAGCTTTGATTTTCTCGCTCCCATCAAAACCGGGGAAGCGATCAACCTGGAAGCCTATGTCACGTCCACCTACCGCACCTCGATAGAGGTCTTTGTGAAGGTAGAGTCCGAGAACCTGCTGACCGGGGAACGAAAGGTGACCGCCCGGGCGTATTTGACGTTTATCGCCCTCGATGAACAGGGGCGGCCCACGTCCGTGCCGGAGGTGATCCCGGAGACGGACGAGGAATGCAAACAGTTTCAGCAGGCCCAGCATCGCTATCTGTTGAGGAAAAAACGAAGAGAAGAATCGTGAGAACTGGCGGGCGTTGACGCAAACGCCCCCGCTTTTTTGGAAGCTGCCAGCCAACATCACGCTTTCATTTCACAACATATTGTGTTATAGTACCATCATAAAACCATATATAGTGTACTTTGTGGTGCGCTTGCCCAGGATTCCGGCAAGCGCTTAAAAGGGAAGACCGGTGAAAGTCCGGCGCGGTCCCGCCACTGTGAATGGGGAGCGACTCTGTCAGATGCCACTGTCGATCGCATCGACGGGAAGGTTCAGAGAAGCGACGATCCATGAGCCAGGAGACCTGCCACAAAGAAAACACCGTTGGAACCACGAGGATGGGGAGGTGTGGAATCGGTCACCGGAGGCGTGCCGCTCTTTCTGGCGCACGTTCCGCTTTGGCACAGGCATGTCTTTTTCCACGTTGTCATCATCAGCATCCTCTACCTGACGGGAGAGGATGCTTTTTTCATGAACCGCAAAGGAGAGGGAGAGATTGCAAACGGTTGTTTCTGACATCGACAGACGGATTACGTCGCTGATTGGCGACATGTTGGCCGATTTTCCCCGGCTGCGCGCGGATGCCGTCATCCAGGGTGCGGCCACGAAAGCCAAACACAAGGAACTCACGGAACAGGAAGTGGCAAAAATCGTTTCCATGTCGGCCGCTGAACTGATTTCCAAAGAGGAACCGGAATGGACCTACGTCGCAGCCAGGGCGTACCTCGCTGCCCTGTATCACGAATCGGCCCGCAGCCGGGCATATTCCTTCAGTCCTTCGCGTCCCTACGGTTCGTTCCTGAACCTGTTGGAGCAGTTGGTTGAAAAGGGCATTTACAAACAGGAACTGCTGGCCGCCTACCATCCGGAAGACATTGCGGAGCTGGAACGGGAGATCGATCCCGAAAAGGACAAGCTGTTTACCTATCTGGGGATTGTGACTCTCGCCGAGCGGTATCTGGCCAGGGATTACACCGGCAGCCTGTTTGAACTGCCCCAGGAGCGGTTTATGGTCATCGCCATGCACCTCATGATGCAGGAACCCCGCGAAAAAAGACTGGCGCTGGTGAAAGAAGCCTACTGGGCGCTGAGCCATCAGTACATGACGGTGGCAACGCCCACCATGGCGAATGCGGGCAAAGCACGGGGCGGACAGCTCTCGAGCTGCTTCGTGGACACGGTCGACGACTCTCTGCAGGGCATCTACGATTCCAACACCGACATCGCCCGGCTGTCCAAAATGGGGGGCGGCATCGGCGTATACATGGGAAAAGTGCGGGCTCGCGGCTCTTCCATCCGCGGCTATGAAAACAAATCCAGCGGGGTCATTCCGTGGATTCGCCAACTGAACAACACGGCGGTCAGCGTCGACCAGCTCGGAACGCGAAACGGCAGCGTTGCCGTTTATCTCGACGTGTGGCACAAGGATATCCTGGCGTTTCTGGATCTGAAAATGAACAACGGTGACGAACGCCTGCGGGCGCATGACATCTTTACGGGTGTGTGCATCCCGGATCTTTTCATGGAAGCGGTGGAAAACCGGGCCGAGTTTCACTTGTTTGATCCGCATGAAGTGCGCACCGTCATGGGCTTTTCGCTGGAGGATTTCTATGATGAGGAGCCGGGGCGGGGCAGCTTCCGCGAACGGTACGAAGCGTGCGTGCAGCATCCCCGCTTGAGCCGCGTGACGGTACCGGCCATCGAGATCATGAAGCGGATCATGATCTCCCAGTTGGAGACGGGCACTCCGTTCATGTTCTACCGGGATACCGTCAACCGCGCGAACCCCAACAAACATGCGGGAATGATTTACTCCAGCAATTTGTGCACGGAAATTCTGCAGAACATGTCTCCCACAACGGTGCGCGAAGAAGTGCTGCAGGACGGAGAGATCGTGATTCGGAAAACGCCGGGTGATTTCGTCGTCTGCAATCTCTCCAGCATCAACCTGGGGCGTGCCGTACCTGCAAACGTGTTGGAGCGGCTGATTCCCATCCAGGTGCGCATGCTGGACAACGTGATCGATGTGAATCAGATCGACGTCCTGCAGGCCCACCAAACCAACAAAAGGTACCGGGGCATCGGGCTGGGGGCCTTTGGCCTGCATCATCTTCTGGCCCTCCATGAAATCAAATGGGAAAGCGAAGAGGCGGTCGCCTTCAACGACCGGTTGTTCGAACGGATCCATTACTTGACCATTCGCGCGTCCCTGGAACTGGCGAAGGAAAAAGGCGCCTATCCGCTCTTTTCGGGCAGCGAGTGGGAAAGCGGCAAATATTTTGTCCGCAGGGGCTACGATTCTCCCGAGTGGAAGGCGCTCGCGGAAGAAGTGGCTGCGTACGGCATTCGCAACGGTTATGTGATGGCCATCGCCCCCACCGGCTCCACGTCGCTGATCGCCGGCTCCACCGCTTCCGTCGATCCGGTGTTCGAACCGGTCGCCTACGAGGAGAAGACGACGTACAAAATCGCCAATCCCGCTCCCGATCTGTCTCCTCGCACGATGTGGTACTACAAGGGAGCATATCACCTGGATCAGCACTGGTCGATCAAACAGGCGGCCGCCCGCCAGCGCCACCTCGATCAGGGGCAGAGCATCAATTTGTATGTGCGCCCCGACATCCATGCCAGAGAGCTGCTGCAGCTCCATCTGGAGGCATGGAAGCAGGGACTGAAGACGACCTACTACGTCCGCAGCCGGGCGGTGGAGATCGATGAATGCGAAGCCTGCACCTGATAGCGGAAAGGAGAACGGACATGCTGCAGAAGCAGAAAGTGTTTCAGACAAACGCTCCCAACAAGTCAACCAAAATCATCAACGGCGAGTGTTCCGGGGTGTTGAACTGGGATGATATCCGCCACCCGGCGATGTACAAGCTGTACAAGGTGCTGATTGCCAATCACTGGATTCCGTCCGAGATTCCGATGAACAAGGACAGGCAGCAGTTTTCCGAACTGACGCCGACCGAACAGGACGCCTTCAAGAAGATTATCGGGCTGCTGGCTGTGCTGGACAGCATGCAGACCAACTTTGTGACCGATGTCGGCCAATACTTTACCGATTCCTCCCTGGTGGCCATTGCCGCCATTATCAACCAGCAGGAGGTGATTCACAACCAGTCGTACTCCTATGTGCTCTCCAGTCTGGTCGATTACCAGACCCAAAAGGACGTGTTTGAATACTGGAAACACGACCAAGTGCTCCTGGAGCGCAATCTGTTCATCGCGGACATGTACCAGCGCTTCCGAGACGAAAAAAGCCCCCAGACATTCCTGGAGGCGCTTGTCGCCGACATGATTCTGGAAGGGGTCTTCTTCTACACCGGGTTCGCGTTCTTCTACAATCTGGCCCGTCATCAAAAGATGCTGGGAACCAGCCAGATGATCAGCTACATTCAGCGGGACGAGGCGCAGCACACGTTCTTTTTCGGGGAAGTGTTCCAGCTCCTGCTGGCCGATTTTCCCGAACTGGATACGGAACGGAACCGCTCCTTTGTGTATGAAAAGATGAACCAGGCGGTTGAATTGGAGATGAAGTGGGCCCGCCATGTGCTGACAGGCGTCGACGGCATTGACTTTGACGAATTTGACCGCTACATCCGTTATATTGTCAACAAGCGGTTGACCATGATGGGACTGGAAAAAGCGTATGAGGGCGTGGATAACTGCATGCCGTGGATTCGGCCGTTTTCCGACGAAGCCCTGAATCAAACCAAAACGGACTTCTTTGAGGGCAAATCCCGCACCTATGCCAAGGTGACGAAAGAGAACGGATTTGACGAGCTGTAATGGCTGTAAGGGAAGAAGCGGCGGTGGACATCCATCGCTGCTTTTTTTCATCCCTGGCGCTCTGTGTGAGCAGGGATTGACCGAACGGCCGCCCGCCCGCAGACGAGGGGGCTCCCGATTTGCTCTTTGATTCGTTGGCTATTTCCTGTTGCCAGGTACTATTTCTTCTTGCAAATTCTCTTGCTTCTTCGTGCATACATCCCGAAGTGCCGAATCATTTTAGATTGTTCATCGGGAATATGACAAATGCACCGGGCAATGAATTGCTCCACCGTCAATGTTTCCTGTTTTCCTTGGCCACTCGTTTTACGTGATAGCAAAATGTTACGGTCTGTCCGTCGTACTCTTCTCTTCGACGCAAGGCAATCGCTGGTCAGGGTTTTACCGATTTGTTTTCAGATGTTCGAGATAACCTTTCGCTACGGAATCTGTGGTATGAAGCATCTTGATCTCCGATTGGAGAAAAAGGTCGAGATCAGGAATGCCTCGTGATTCATTTCCCGGAACGAACCCTTTAAAATTCTCTCCGAGGTAAGGCTGAATCTCTTGTATAAAACGTTGATCGTTATCGTAGATATAGATAATCTCTATATGTTTTACTGCATTCTCGGCTAGTTCCCTTATCTTGCCAAGATTCTTTCTATGGTAGATATATAAACTCTGCAGCCAGCGATAATGAGCGGGGTAACCCGGAAAATGGCGAATCGCCTGCAGCAGATACTGTTCACAAGTTGGGAAGTCCTTAGAGAAGTAGTACCAAGCAATAGCCAAGTTCAGCAATGAGCGTTTTTCAGGATTCTTCTCCTTGTCAATAAGGTTGACAAGGGAATCTTTTACGTCCTCGTGCAATTCCTCATGGGTTTCTTGTATATAGGCAAGAAGGATCCAGGCAATCGTATGGTTTGGATCATAACCGAGTATGTTTCTGATATACTCCAAGCTCCTTATGTAATCCACAACGGGAACTTCCAATGCCAACAAGGCCCGCAGGATCCAAAGCTGCGTGTTGGTAGGATCTTGTTTTAATGCTCCTGCCAATATGGAATCGCCCTTTTCTATCTTTTCACTATCATCCAGTTTGTCTGAGATAAAAATCTTTTGTATTTCCGCGATAACAGTGTCCATGCTGCCTCCCCCTTTTGTTGAAAACGATATAAATGGACGAGAAAGGCTTACTTTCTCGTCCTCTATCATTCTAGTCATCATAATCTGGTACAAGATACACGATATTACCGAAATTAGTATTCGGCCATTCACCTGTTACCAGAAAAGCGTTCAGGTTCTTTAATTCTCCGTCTTTCACATAAGCTCTTACTTCCACTTTATAGCCATTAATGATTGTTCGTATCTGGTTGTTTGTATTATCTTTCAGCACTCCATATTCATCGGCGTTTTCAATCATATCCCTGAACTTTTTAAGAATTGCTTTTTCATTTTTCCCCAATTTCATTATGCCTTTGTCTTTGTGATCTTTGGAAAAAATATGTTCAGTTTTTACTTTAAAGTCTGCCTTTTTGATTATACTACCTTTTTTACTAAGCTTAATAAAGTACTCTGTGCCTTCTTCAATCAATTTTAAAATGAGTCTTCGAATGAACCGAGGCTCTACTTGATCATCAGAGTGTGATTGATCAGTACCAATGGATTGACTCGTCGCATTACTCTGAACAATAGAGTTATCGTTATGTACGATATTCTTCTGTGCGAATGTCGGAACACAAAAAGAAAGCGTAAAGATTACAGATAGTAATAACGCTGTAATAACAGTCTTTTTCATGGTTCCCCCTCCAGAATTTTAGTTACTTATCCTTCCGAACTGTTGTACGCAAAAAACAACCTCCTTCTATGAATGTAATTTACAGTTTTTATAATATCGGATAACATTTTCCATATAAAGAGGGATATAATCGAATTTTTATGTCATTTTTCCGCATTTTTCGACAATGCTTGCAAAAATGTAATCCAGCAGCATTCCCACTCATACTTCCCAGCTCCCAGCGCTTGGAAACGCCATACCGTTTCCGCCCGCCGACTTTTTCGCTTGGCATCCTGTTTGCAGAGATAACAGGCCAGCAGCCCACATTTCATAACGCGAAGTAAGGAGCAGATGCCTATTGATTACCTGTACGACGAATCGGAGCAGCTGCTGTCCCGATACGGATCCTTTGCCACCACCCACAACCGGTACGATTTCGGCCTGAACAGACGCCCGCCCATTAGCAGTTCCGGGATTGGCAATGAATGAGCAATAAAACCAGCGGGCGGCCGTGCTCCCGCTGGTTTTGCATATGCGCCGGTTACCGGGTATCCGTTTGCGCCGTGAAATGATGCCGGAATTGTTCCCGCAAGGCCCGTTTCAGGAACTTTCCCACGGTTGTCTTGGGAATCTCGCTCATGAAGACGATGTCATCCGGCAGCCACCATTTGGGAAACTGGGGAGCCAGGTACGCGAGCAGCTCTTCTTTGGTCACCTTGTCCTTGCTGGCCTCCTTTGGCACCACGCAGGCCACGGGCCGCTCGTCCCACTGCGGATGGGGAACCCCGATGCAGGCCGCTTCCAGCACGGCCTCGTGTGCCATGAGAGCGTTTTCAAGATCGACGGAAGAAATCCATTCGCCGCCGCTCTTGATCAAATCCTTCGTCCGGTCGACCAGCTTGATGGTCCCTTCTTCGTCAATCGTCGCCACGTCCCCTGTATGCAGCCAACCATCCTGAAACGCCTCTCGGGTTCGTTCATCCCGGTAATATTCGTCGGCAATCCACGGTCCGCGGACGAGCAGTTCCCCCATTTCCTTTCCATCCCATTTCACTTCGCCATGGGGTCCGACCACCTTGACTTCCAGCCCGGGTACCACCATGCCCTGTTTGGCGTACAGATCCAGTTTGGTTTCGAACGGCAGCTCCTGCTGGTAGCTTTTCAAGCGGGAAACGGTAACAAGGGGGCTGGTTTCGGTCATGCCATACGCATGCAGAACGGGGATATTGAACTGCTCCGCAAACGCCTTGATCAACCCTCTAGGCGCAGCGGAACCGCCGCAGACGATGCCGCGCAGGCTGCTGGTGTTGTAGCGCCCCTTTTCAAGCTGCTGGTACAGCCCCAGCCAGATCGTCGGAACGCCTGCGGCAACGGTTACCCTTTCGGACTCGATCAATTCGGCCAGGATCTGCGGGGTGAATCTCGGGCCGGGCAACACTTGTGTCGTCCCAAACCACGCAGCGGCAAACGGAAGTCCCCAGGCGTTTACATGAAACATGGGAACGACCGGCATGCAGACATCGGACTCGGACAGCGCAAGGGAATCTGCCAGCCCAATTCCCATGCAGTGCAGGACAATGCCGCGGTGCGTGTACACAACTCCTTTCGGCTTCCCCGTTGTGGCTGACGTGTAGCACATACCAGCAGGATCGTTCTCCTGAATATCGGTGGGGTATTGATAGTGGGGATCGCCCTCCTGCAGCAACGCTTCATACGAATAAAGAGGCTCGAGGCTGGAGGCGGGCAGTTCGTCGTGATCCGTCATGAGGATGTAAGCCTTCACCGTATGGAGGTGATCCTTGCAGCGCTCGATGAGCGGCAGCAGGTCATCGTCGATCAGAAGCACCTGATCTTCTGCATGGTTGATGATGTACGTGATGTGTTCGGGGGAAAGACGAATGTTGATCGTATGCAGCACAGCTCCCATCCCCGGGATGGCGAAATACGCCTCGAGATGTCGATGGTGATTCCACGCCAGTGTCCCCACGCGATCGCCGCGTTTGACGCCCAGTTTTTCCAGGGCACTCGCCAGCCGGCGCGTTCGTTTGCCGATCTCTTCATACGTAAACCGATACATCCCGGTCGCCGTTCGGGAGATCACCTGTTTCCTGGAAAAGTATTGTTCCGCCCTCTCCATCAACGGCGCGATGGTCAACTGGACATTCATCATGCGCCAACACCCCCTGCACAAATATTCGTTTGTATGTTTTGAATATATATACTATTCTATACTCTTTCCCCAACCATAATCCTTCTGGAAACGGCGGAAATGGACAATCGAAAAAAATAGTGGAGATCATCATATGATTGGACGGAATAGTTTAACTAAAATGAAATTTCATCTACTTTTGTGAAATGATAAATGGTATAATTTGAATAGACGAAATGTTTCGAGTGTTGACGAGGCCCATACAAGTACGTCCAACACCGGCACTTTACGAGGAGGATGCAGCAATGTCTCAACCCATTGATCGCGCACAGAGACGACGTATCACGAGCAACATCTTCAAGGGGTCGGTCGGAAACCTGATCGAATGGTACGACTGGTACGTGTATTCCGCTTTCGCCGTGTATTTCTCGGCGGAGTTTTTTCCCAAGGGAGACCCGACCATCCAACTGCTCAACACGGCGGCCATCTTCGCCGTCGGCTTCCTGATGCGCCCGATCGGAAGCCTGCTGATGGGCCGCTACGCCGACCGCCATGGCCGCCGTGCCGCGCTGACGCTTTCCATCACCATCATGGCCAGCGGTTCGCTGATTATTGCCTGTACCCCCGGCTACAGTACCATTGGCGTGCTGGCTCCCATCATTCTGATTTTTGCACGTCTGCTCCAGGGATTGTCACTGGGCGGCGAGTACGGAACTTCGGCGACGTACCTGTCCGAGATGGCCAGCAGCGGCCGCCGCGGCTTCTACTCGAGCTTCCAGTACGTCACGCTTGTTGCCGGACAGTTGGTGGCACTGGGGGTTCAGATCATCCTCCAGCAGGTGCTCAGCGAACCCGATATGAAGTCCTGGGGCTGGCGCATTCCCTTTGTGATCGGCGCCATCGGAGCATTGGCCGTATTGTGGCTGCGCCGCACGATGGACGAATCGGAGCAGTTCTCCAAAATGGGCTCGGAAAGCCGGGCGAGCGCCGGGACCATTCGGGCTCTGATGAAACACCCCAAGGCGGTACTGACCGTGGTCGGACTGACGCTCGGCGGAACCGTCGCCTTCTACACCTACACGACGTATTTGCAGAAATTCATGGTGAATACCGTGGGCCTCGACAAAGAGGTCGTCAGTTGGATCAACTTTTTTGCCCTGCTGGTATTCGTCGTGCTTCAACCGATCGCCGGCCTGCTGTCTGACAAGATCGGACGTCGCCCGCTGCTGATTGGTTTCGGCATCCTGGGAACGCTGCTGACGGTGCCGCTGTTCCTGCTCATGGAGCAGACGACGAACCCGGTCGCCGCTTTCCTGCTGATGATGACAGGTCTCATCATTGTAACCGGTTACACATCCATCAATGCGATCGTGAAAGCCGAGCTCTTCCCGACAGAAGTCCGTGCTCTTGGCGTGGGCTTCCCCTACGGCGTCACCGTAGCGGTGTTCGGCGGGACGGCGGAGTTCCTCGCGTTGTGGCTGAAGAGCATCGGAACAGAGTCGCTCTTCTACTTCTACGTCTCCGCCTGCATCGCCGTGAGCTTTATCGTCTACTGGCGCATGGACGAGTCTTCGAAAATCTCCCGCATCGAAGCCGAACTGAATCATAACCGGAAAAAATAGCGGACAGGGAACCATCGGTACACGGCAGTTCACGCTGCTCCATCACGTCGTGCAATCAGCGTAGTGAGCCCTCGGTTTTGCCGGCAGGCAAGGCCAAGGGCTCACCTTCGTTTGGGGCGTGCGCGCCCGTCTCCCCTGTCACATCGGCGTTGCATAATCAGGTGCGAACAGTTTTTTCAGCACCAGCGTGACGGCGCCGATCGCCGTGGCGTGATCGCCCAGCCCGGAGAGCGTGATGGACGCGGCTTCCGCGGGCGTCTGCAGCGCCCGGGTGCGCACCGTCTCGTTGATCGCCTCCAGCAGAAAATCTCCCGCTTTGGCCACTCCTCCGCCGATGATCACCCGCGCCGGATTGAGGAAGTTGATCACGGCGGCGATCCCGATGCCCAGGTAACGGCCCGCAGCCTGCAGCACCTCGATGGCCAGCGCGTCCCCCTGCAGCGCGGCCGCATGGACGGTTTCGCCCGTGATCGCATCCGCGTCTCCGCCCGCCAGTTCGGCGATGATGCTTGTTCGGCCCCGCTGCATCTCCGCCTTGGCCCGGCTGGCGATCGCCGGACCGGAGACGAGGGCTTGCAGGCAGCCGTAGTTGCCGCAGCTGCACTTCGGCCCTTCGGGATCGACGGTGATGTGCCCCAGCTCGCCGGCCGTGTGGGTGGTTCCGTCAAACAGTTTCCGGTCGATAATAATCCCGGCCCCGACACCGCGCCCCACATTGACGCAGACGAAGTGATCGATTCCCCGGCCGCTGCCGAACCAGCTTTCGCCCAGCGCCATGGCCCGCACGTCATTTTCCACTTCGACGGGTAGCGCAAACGCTGTCTGCAGCCAATCGCGAATCGGAATGTTCCGCAGGTTCAGGTTGGGGGCGTAGATCGACACCCCTTCGGCCGGGTTGACCAACCCGTGCATCCCCACGCCAATGCCGATCACGGACGATTTGTTCAGCCGATTCCGGTCCATGATGCCGCGGACGGCCTCTGCCAACAGCGCAAGCAGCCGTTCGTTGGACAGGTCGGCGGGCATGCTGACCCGGAGCGAGTCGAGAATCTCCGCGTCCAAATTGGTCAGCACCAGCTTGATGTCGCGCGCTCCCACGTCGATGCCGATGACCTGAAACGCCTGGGAATGGATGCGCAGCAAAATGGGTTTGCGGCCGCCGCTTGAGGCGCCCAGATCGCTTTCGATCACCAGGCCGGATTCCAGCAGTTCGCCGACAATGTTCGTGACCGTCGGAGCGGTCAACTGCGTCCGTTTCGCAATGTCGGCGCGGGAAATGGGTCCTTCGGTGCGGATGACGTTCAAGATCAGCGACTTGTTCAGCGATTTCATCAACTGAAAGCTTCCTGCCATGCCTCGGACCATGCGTTTCCCTCCTTTCCGTCAGCGTGCCCGATGTGCGCAACCCACACACCAGTGATACCACATGCCGCTGTCCGGCGCCAGTCCGGTCGTTTGTTCCGCCGCTTCCCGGCCTAGCGGATCAGGATGTCCGGCCGCAGGTAGGTCCGGCCCTCGCTTGCCGCCTCCATGTACACCCATTCGCCCGTGTGCGTGATGAATTCAATGTCCGCTTCGTGAACGAGGAAGGTATCTTCCATCTTGATGCCGCGGATGGCCGGATTCCAGGCGAAGGCCTGCTGCGCCTGGACAACGCCTTCTCCTCCCGGCACCACGAGCAATTCACGGGAAGCGTAGCCGCTCGGCCCTCCCTGGTGCAGCAGCCGCCAGTCGTCCGGGTACCCTACCCGTTCGTACGCTTCGATCCCCCGCTGCAGGATGTCGGCCATCTTCGCTCCCGGCCTTGTCGCCGCAATCATCGCGATCTCGATCTCCGCCAGCTTCCGCTTGTTTTCTTCCAAGGCGGGCGGCAGGTCACCGAAATGGACAAAACGGGTGGCGTTCGCCACCAGTCCCCCCTTTTCCGCGCACAACACGAGCATGGCGTAGCGGTCCAGCCTCTTGTCCGTAGGAATCGGGTGCCGATAGCGGTAAATCCGCTCGTCCGTGGCGACCAACAGCACCTGCGGGTTGATTCCTTCTCTCATCACCTTGGCCGCGAGATGGGCGGCGATTTCGTGCTCCGTCCACCCCCGCTGCAGCTCCCGGCAGGCGGCCTCGAGCGCTTTTGCCGCCGTTCGCCCCAGCCGGCGGTAGCGCTCCATCTCCTCCTCCGTCAGCGTGTACCGGACCTGCGCCAGTTCGTTCGCCACATTGGGCAGGTGGTGGAACCACACGTCGGCACCCACCGCTTTTCCCGCGCACAACTGCAGGATGGCGGCATCGTTCCCCTCGTACCATTCAGGCGTGACGAACTCGCAGCCGAAATCGGCCATCTCCTCGTCACGGATGCGGGCGGCTTCCATCCGCGACGTGATGCAGTAGATGTTGTCGGCAAGGATCAGCAGGTCCGCCACGCCCAACGCCGTCGTGTTGACGATGTGGTTGTCCCCTCCCCCGGTCGCCCAGGCGAAATTGGACCGTGTGCGGAGCAGCACCCCGTCCAGCTTTCGCGCTTTCAGAAACGCCCGTATTTTCGCTACCGCCGCGTCAGAGGGCATGACATCGGTCACTTCCTTCCGCCTTTTGGATGAACTGCAGGACGTCCGTTTTCAAGCGGTTGAGCCGTTCGCTCGCGTCTGCCGGGTCCGTTCCCTTTACGCCGAAGTAAAACTTGATCTTCGGCTCCGTGCCGGAAGGACGGGCCGCAAACCACGAACCGTCCGCGAGCAGGATTTTGATCACGTCGGCCGGAGGAAGCCCCTCGATTCCGGTCAGGTAATCCTTGCGTACGGCTACCGGAACATCGCCCACCCGTTCCGGAGGCTGCTTGCGCAGACGCTCCATCAGCCGATGGATTCGTTCCGCCCCCTCCCTGCCGTTCCACGTGAACGAAACCAGATCTTCCTGATAGAACCCAACCTGTTCATACAGCTCCAGCAGCACCTGATGCAGGCTCCACCCCTGTTTGTCATAGTAGGCCGCCATCTCCGCCGTCAGCATGCACGCCTGGACCGCGTCCTTGTCTCGGCAGAAGTCGCCGATCAGATAGCCGCAGCTCTCCTCGTAGCCAAAGAGGAACGTCTTTTCCCCCGTCTCTTCCCACCGCCGGACGGCTTCCGCGATATGCTTGAAGCCGGTCAGCGTCTCCACCGTTTCCACGCCGTACCGGGCGGCAATCGCGGTCCCCATCTCCGACGTGACGATCGTTTTCACGATCACGCCGTTGTCGGGTAGCGCATTTCGACTCGCTCGCTGGGACAGGATGTAGGCGAGCAGCAGCGCTCCCAACTGGTTGCCGGTCAGGCAGACGAATGAGCCGCTGCCGTCCCGCACCGCGACGCCAACGCGGTCGGCATCGGGGTCGGTGGCCATGACCAGGTCGGCTCCCGCCTTTTCGGCCGTCTCGATCGCCAAGGCGAACACCGCCGGGTCTTCCGGATTGGGAGCGGCCACCGTCGGAAAATCGGCATCGGGCCATTCCTGCTGCAGCACGACGGTCACATGCCGGAAGCCGATGTCGCGCAGGACCCTTTGCACCGGCACGCTGCCCGTTCCATGCAGCGGCGTGTAGACGACGCGGTAGTCCGCGTTGTTCTCCCGGGATTGGAACGCCAACGTGCGCAGCCGGGCGGCATACGCCTCGTCCACCGCCGCGCCGACCTCTTCCATCAGCCCCTGTGACAGCGCCGCCTCCGCGTCCGCCAGCGGTACCGCCAGTTCGTCCACGTCCGCCATTTCGTTTGCGATGGCCTCCGCCACGCCGGCGGTGATCTGGGCACCGTCGGCTCCGTACAGCTTGCAGCCGTTGTATTCGGGGGGATTGTGGCTCGCCGTGATCATGATCCCGGCGGCCGCCCTCAGATGGCGGACGGCAAAAGACAGTTCGGGCGTGGGGCGCACTCCCTCAAACAGGTACGCCTTTACCCGGTTGGCCGCCAGAACCAGCGCCGCCTCCCGGGCAAATGCGGGAGACTGTCGGCGGGAGTCGTACGCGATGACGACTCCCCGCCGCATCGCGGTTTCCCCCTGCCTGACGAGGAAGCGGGCCAGTGCCTGCGTCACCTTGCGGACCGTGTAGCGGTTCATCCGATTGGTGCCGGCCCCCAGAACGCCGCGCAGCCCGCCGGTGCCGAATGTCAGCGACCGGTAAAACCGATCTTCGATTTCACGCTCGTCTCCTTCGATCAGGAGCAGTTCCCGTCTCAAGTCGGGATCCAGCTCTTCATGCCGGAGCCAGCGTCCGTATTCTGCCTTCGCGTTCATTTCACATCTGCCCCTCCTCTCCCCCGGATTTACCGGTCCACACCGGCGTAGCCGCGCGGATGGCGGCGATGCCAGTTCCACGCGCTCTCGATGATCGTCTCCAGCTCGGGGCAGCGCGGATGCCAGTTCAGCAGCCGTTTCGCCTTGTCGGCGGAAGCGACCAGCACGGCCGGGTCTCCCGCCCGCCGGGGGCTTACTTTGGCGGGAATCGGATGGCCGGTCACTTTCCGCGCGGTGTCGATCACCTGTTTCACGGAAAAGCCCGTGCCGTTCCCCAGGTTGAACACATCGCTCTGGTTGTACGTGCGGAGATAGTCCAGCGCGAGCCGGTGGGCGTTCGCCAGGTCCATGACGTGCACGTAATCGCGAATGCACGTCCCGTCTTCGGTCGGGTAGTCGTCGCCAAACATCTCGATCTGCTCCCGCTGTCCCAGCGCCACCTGCAGGACGAGCGGAATCAGGTGGCTCTCCGGCTCGTGGTCTTCCCCGATGATCGCGTCCGGGTGGGCGCCGGCCGCGTTGAAGTACCGCAGCGAGATCGACTTCAGTCCGTACGCCTGGTCGCACCAGCGGAACATCTTTTCCATGGCCAGTTTGGTTTCGCCGTACGGATTGGCGGGAACGGTCGGGTCTTCTTCCCGGATCGGGATGCGCTCGGGTTCGCCGTAGACGGCCGCCGTCGACGAAAAGACCGCCTTCCGGACGCCGTGCTCCACCATCGCCGACACCAGGGTATGGGTTCCGATCACGTTGTTGTCGTAATAGGCGAGCGGATCGCGGACGCTCTCCCCGACGAGCGATTTGGCCGCGAAGTGGATCACCGCTTCGATCTCATGGGCGCGGAACACCTCGTCCAGAAACTGCCGGTCCCGGATGTCTCCGCGGTACAACGTGCCGCCGAGCACGGCCCGCTCGTGTCCCGTGCGGAGGTTGTCCACCACGATCACCTCTTCGCCGTGGGCGAGAAGCTCCGCCACGGTGTGACTGCCGATGTACCCCGTTCCGCCCGTCACCAGAATCGCCATCACGCGCCTCCTCCCTCTGGCAGGCGCCCTTCTTTTTGCAAAAACCGCCGGTACGCTTCCCGCAGTCGGGGAGCCGTCTCTTCTACCGACTGGGGATTGGTCGCCGCCCACGCCCCCATCTCCGAGGACGCGTAGTACTTGATTTTGTCTCTTTCCCTCAGCGGTGTGTAAAACTCGATGTGGAAATGGTAGTAGTCCTCCACGTTTTCGCCGTTGACGGGGCGTTGGTGCATGACCATCATGTACGGGAACAGCTTCTCGAACAGTTGATCCATCGCCCCGGTGGTGTCGCGGAGGATCGCGGCCAGGCTTCGTTTCTCGTCCGCGGTGAAATCCGTAATCGCCGTCTTGTGCTGTTTGCTGACGACAAACACGCCGTACGGGTAATCCGTGAAGAAGGGCAGATAGGCGAGAAAGTGGTCGTTCTCGACGATGACCCGCTGTTCGAAGTTTTTCTCCTCGTCATTCATCTGGCAGAGCAGGCACTTGCCTGTCTCTTGACGGTGAAGCCTGCAGCTTTCCAGCTCCTGCTTGATTTTCAGCGGCATTTTCGAGTAGGCGTAAATCTGTCCGTGCGGATGGGGCATGGTGACCCCGCATTCTTCGCCCCGGTTTTCAAAAATCAACACGTACTGGTGGCGAGGGTCTTTTTCCAGTTCGGCAAAACGCTCCGCCCACAGGTCGACCAGCTTGACGATATGATCGACGGAAAGTTCCGGCAATGTTTTCGTGTGGTCGGGCGAGTACAGAATCACCTCGCACTTTCCGTACGACTTCGCCGTTCGGTACAGGGAGGTCTGCACCGGGTCCGGTTCCGGCGGATCGGGCGTCAACACGGGAAAATCGTTGTCGTACTTGTACACGTCGTAGTGGTCCGGAACCCTGCCCGAGCCCGGGCAAAACGGGCAGGTATCCTTGGGCATGTGCGGACGGTGCTGCCTGTTGGACGCCACCATCGTCCAGTCGCGCAAAAGGGGATTGTAGCGCAGTTCAGCCATTGACCAGATTCCTCCTTGCTCTCGTTTCTCTTCCGGCATGATGTGCTGACGTTACACGGAGGAGGGCAAAACGACTTCGCCCACTCCGTCTCCGAGCTCGCACACGTAAAAGTCGGGCACCAGCCCGGTCGCTCGCGTATAATGTTCGGCTGCCTGACGCTTGAACGCGTCTACGGCGTCCGCCTTCACCAGACTGACCGTGCAGCCGCCGAACCCCGCCCCCGTCATGCGGGTGCCGATGCAGCCGTCGGCCTGTGCCGCCGCTTCGAACAGTGCATCCAGTTCGAACCCGGTCACTTCGTACAGGTCGCGCAGCGATTCATGCGAGGCTTTCATCAGGCGGCCGAACGCGTGCAAATCGCCGGCCGCCAGGCATTGCGCCGCCTGGATGACCCGTTCGTTTTCAGCGACAACATGCTCCACCCGCCTGCGAATCACGCCGTTGGGGAGTGCCGTGCAAACCTGCCGCCACTCGTCGCCGGAAAGATCGCCCAGCGAGCGGAGATGCGGCAGACGCTTCTGCAGTTCGCGCAGTCCTTCCTCGCACTCCCGGCGGCGTTCGTTGTACGTGGAATCGGTCAAGGCCCGCCGCTTGTTGGAGTTGGCGATCACCAGCTTGTATCCGTCGATGCGAAAAGGCACGTATTCGTAAGCCAGCGTGTCGCATTTCAGCATGATGGCATGGTCCTTTTTCCCCATCCCGACCGCGAATTGATCCATGATCCCGCAGCGCACCCCGACGAAGCGGTTTTCCGCCCGCTGCGCCAGTTTGACCAGCTCCACCATCGGCACGTCGATCCCGGCCAGGGCGGTCACGGCCGCAGCGGACGCCAATTCGACGGAGGCCGAAGACGACAGTCCCGCGCCGTTGGGAATGTTCCCGAAAAACAGCAGATCCGCCCCCTTTAGCAGCGGGGAGCATTCCGGCAGCGCCGCCAGTTCATGCAGAACGCCCTTCGGATAATTGGCCCATCCGTCTTCCGCCCTGTAGACGATGCGGGCCGCTTCGCACGAGGTTTTCCCGGGAAAATTGACGGAGGCAAACCGGTACACGCCGTCCTGCCGGGGAGCGGCCAGCGCCCAGGTACCGTACGTGAGGGCGGCGGGAAACACATAGCCCCCGTTGTAATCGGTATGCTCCCCGATCAAATTGACCCGCCCCGGCGCAAAGAAGATGCGGACGTCTTCCCGTACGCCAAACTCCTCGCGAAATCTCGCCTGCAGCCGCTCGTAGATCTCCACGAACACCACCCTTTCCTTTCCCCTCTCGCCGGCAATATGCCGGCGGCAGCCCTTGCGTTTCCAGATGCGTGCCAACGTCAACCCTTGCTTTTCCGGCTGCCAACCGGCAGGGCCGTGGAGAGCGGAAAACATACTTTATTAAATTAATTAAATAATACTACGCACAAAGCTGATTCTCAATCATTGATTTTTCGGAATTTTTTTGTTAGTGACATGCCGTGAATCGGTCTTCAATCACGTTCAGATAACTGTCCTTTTCTGGGGGGGGCTTTCACACCTGAGGAATCACTCGTTTTCGGCGAGGGGGTTCATGCGCCTATCTCAGTACCTTTTGTCTTTTGTGTAGATAAGCTGCGGACTCATGAAAGACGTAATCATTACTTTTGATTTGTCATTCTTCACTTCATAAATCCGTTCGCCATGTTGTGTCTGCCCAATCAGTTTTCCAAACGTAAAGGCGGCTGGATCAGCGGATATCCGAGTAGTAAACATCACCATTGATCGTTACCTTACTGATGGAATATTCAGTGCCATGTAAAACTACCACTTTTACGTCGTGTTCTAACGAATACGTGGGGACGTTGACCACCTTGTAAACATAAAGGCTTACGTACAATAGGATGATGAACACTCCACAAAGGATAAAGACTCTTTTCTTCATATATCCTCATCAGCTCCTTGGCTGCCATAAACGTTTTGCCTGCGGGCAACTCCGGCTGATGGAGTCGCACCGCTTTCTTTTCGTGATCAATCATTACGCTTCTGCCGCTGCTGTCGTCATTCGCTCCCGGCTCAATGGCCGGGCCGTTCCATCACCAGCGTTTTCAGCGCCGCTTTCACCGCCGCCACCTTCGCCTCGTCCACAGGCTTCAGCGCCTGGCCGTCTTCGCGCACGCCGGTGCCGAAATGGACTTCGGCCACGCCGGTGGAGCGGATCACATCGGCCATCGTCGTCAGCGTCAGGCCGCTGCCCGCCATGATGGACAGATGCGTTCCCGCGGTCATCCGCACCAGTTCGGCGATCCGCTCCGCCCCGTCCAGCGCGCTTTGCTGCCCCCCGGATGTGAGAATCCGCCGCACCTGCGGATAGTGAAGCAGCACGCGGGCCGCTCCCAGTTGGTCGGCCGCCTCGTCAAAGGCGCGGTGGAACGTGACGTCCAGCCCTTCCGCTTCGGCCAGCAGCTCCTCCAGCGCTGCCGTATCCACCCTTCCCTGCGGCGTCAGGATGCCGAGGACGATGCCCGCCGCGCCGCTCTCGCGGATGACGCGGATGTCTTCGCGCATCACCCGCAGATCGTCGGCCGTGTAGCAAAACGACTGGCTGTGCGGTCTCACCATGACGTTGACCGGAATGGAGACGGCCTTGACCACCGCGTCGATCAGACCCCAACTGGGCGTCACGCCCCCTTCCAGGATGCCGCTGATCAGCTCGATCCGATCCGCTCCTCCCCGCTCCGCCCGTTTGGCGTCCTCCACCGTTGTCGCAATAATTTCCAACACCATCGCGCTTCCTCCGTTCTCTCGTGTTCTCCATGGTAAACCGGCCGCAGCTTGTCGGACTGATGTGGGCCACCAAATAACGGCAGTCCGCGCTGGCGGCAAAAATAGTGTATAATCAGAATAGCCATGCCCATACCGCCTGACAACTGCATACTGGAAAATCCATGCGTACGCATGGGAGAGGTTCGCGAACTCCCTCTATAAAAAACTAAGGTGAAAAACAGTACCCTTGGTATTGTTTTGTTTTTTTTGCAGGATTCAGTTCAAGAACTCTCTTTCTTCCACCACAACGTAAAGGAGATGGAGAGCATGAAACAGGAAAAAGCCGTCGTCGTCTTCAGCGGCGGCCAGGACAGCACGACCTGCCTGTTCTGGGCGCGCAAGCAGTTTGGCGACGTGGCCGCGATTACGTTTGACTATCAGCAACGGCACAACCTGGAGATCGATTGCGCCCGGCAAATCGCCGAGGAATTGGGTGTGGAACACACGGTATTGGACATGAGCTTGCTTAATCAACTGGCACCCAACGCGCTGACCCGAACCGACATTCCGATCGCCCAGGAAGACGGCCAGCTTCCCTCTACATTCGTGGACGGCCGCAATCTGCTGTTCTTGTCGTTTGCCGCCGTCTTCGCGAAACAGCGGGGAGCCCGCCACCTGGTCACCGGCGTGTGCGAAACGGACTTCAGCGGGTATCCCGACTGCCGCGACGCGTTTATCAAGTCGCTGAACGTCACGCTCAACCTGGCGATGGATTATCCCTTCGTCATCCACACGCCGCTCATGTGGCTGAATAAGGCGGAGACCTGGAAACTGGCCGACGAATTGGGCGCGTTTGACTTTATCCGCGAAAAAACGCTCACCTGCTACAACGGCATCAAAGGAGACGGCTGCGGCGAATGCCCCGCCTGCACCTTGCGGAAAGCCGGCCTGGAGGCCTACCTGCGGGAACGCGGGGAGGTGAAGGCCTGATGAGCGGTTTTTTTGACTTCCGCATTGTCGACCGCCTGCAAACGTTGGGCAAAGAGATTCAGAAAGAACAGCTTCGCTACCACCGCAAGCGGGTGCTGGTCAGCAAGGAGTTCACCTTTGACGCCGCTCACCACCTGCACGCCTACGAAGGAAAGTGCAAAAACCTGCACGGCCACACCTACAAGGTGGTCTTCGGCATCAGCGGCTATCCGAATGAGATCGGCATCGTCATCGATTTCGGCGACATCAAGGAGATCTGGAAGCGGCACATCGAGGTGTACCTGGACCACCGCTACCTGAACGAGATGCTTCCCCCGATGAACACCACGGCGGAAAACATGGTGGTCTGGCTGTTCGAGCAGATGGAGGCGCAGCTTTGCTCGGAAGCGTACCGCGACCGGTACGACGGCGCCCGCGTGGAGTTTGTCCGCCTGTACGAGACGCCGACCAGCTACGCCGAGGCGAGACGGGAGTGGATGTACGAGTGAACACCATTCCGGTGCTGGAAATTTTCGGCCCCACCATTCAGGGAGAAGGCATGGTGATCGGCCAGAAAACGATGTTTGTGCGCACCGCCGGCTGCGACTACCGCTGCCGCTGGTGCGACTCCGCCTTTACCTGGGACGGCTCGGCCGCAGGCGAAATCCGGCAGATGACGCCGGAGGAAATCTGGCAGGAGCTGCGCCGGATCGGGCAGGACCGCTTTGCCCACGTCACCATCTCGGGCGGCAATCCGGCGCTGATCGCCAACGTCGGGCAGCTCGTCCGGCTGCTGCGGGAGCAAAACATCCGGACGGCCGTCGAGACGCAGGGCAGCCGGTGGCAGGATTGGCTGCTGCTGGTCGACGACGTGACGATTTCGCCCAAACCGCCCAGTTCCGGGATGACCACCGACTTCGCCGCGCTGGATGCGATGGTGCACGCGCTGTCCGGCCGAACCGGCGATGTGCGCACCAGTCTGAAGGTCGTCGTGTTTGACGAAGCCGATTTTGACTACGCCCGCCAGGTGCATCAGCGGTACCCGCGCGTTCCCTTTTTTCTGCAGGCGGGGAACGACGACGTGGCGCAGGCCGATCTCGCCGGTCTGCGGGACCGCCTGCTGGCGGCCTACGAATGGCTGATCGAGCGGACGATGGCCGCAGACGACATGAACGACGTCAAAGTGCTGCCCCAGCTTCACGCGCTGGTGTGGGGCAACAAGCGGGGCGTCTGACTGATTGGCACGTTTTTGCATAAGAAACGGGGGAATGTTGCATGGATAACCGTCAGGAACGAGATCTTTCTTCGCTCACGCTGCTGGGCAACCAGCAGACGAAATACAGCTACACCTACGATCCCGGTGTGCTGGAGACGTTTGACAACAAGCATCCGTACCGCGACTACTTTGTCAAATTCAACTGTCCGGAGTTCACCAGCCTGTGTCCGATTACCGGACAGCCCGACTTTGCCACCATCTACATCAGCTACATCCCGGACAAGAAAATGGTGGAGAGCAAGTCGCTGAAGCTGTACCTGTTCAGCTTCCGCAACCACGGCGACTTCCACGAGGACTGCGTCAACATCATCATGAACGACCTGATCAAGCTGATGGACCCGAAATACATCGAGGTGTGGGGCAAGTTCACCCCGCGCGGCGGAATCTCCATCGATCCGTACTGCAACTACGGCAGACCGGGCACCAAGTACGAGAAGATGGCGGAGTACCGCCTGATGAACCACGACATGTATCCGGAAAAGGTGGACAACCGCTAACGGAGCGGACAGGCGAAGCCGGGGCGCATTCACGACGCCACCGGCACACCTCGTCCCGCCAAAAAAAGATGCCAGACGAGCCGATCGTCTGGCATTTTGTTTGTCGAAACGCGACCGTGCCTGCCGGGGACTGCTCCCGGGGTGGGCCGGTCCTGCTTCCATGTGCCGATACACCGCGTCGGCCCTCGCTTTGTCACACGGACGCCGCGAACTCCTTGTCAAACCATTTGATCAGCGCCTGGGTGCCGCTGTTCTCCTCGCCCTGCGCGGCCAGTTCCTCGTACAGCGATTTGGAAAGCTCCAAACCGGGGGTCATCAGCCCCATCTCCTTGGCCGCTTCCAGCGCGATGGTCATGTCTTTGATGAAGTGCTTCACGTAAAAGCCGGGGGCGAAATTGCCGGCGATCATCCGCGGCGCCAGGTTGCTGAGCGACCAGCTTCCCGCCGCTCCCGCCTCGATGCTCTGCAGCACGCGGGACGGGTCCAGTCCCGCTTTTTTCGCGTACGCGATCGCTTCGCAGACGCCGATCATGTTGGTGGCGATGGCGATCTGGTTGCACATTTTGGTGTGCTGGCCGGCGCCGGGTCCGCCCTGCCGGATCACGTTGGTGCCCATCACCCGCAAGATCGGCTCCACTGCTGCGTAGGCGTCCTCGTCGCCGCCCACCATGATGGTCAGACGCGCTTCCCGCGCCCCCACGTCACCGCCGGAGACCGGCGCGTCCAAGGCAAAGAGCGAGCGCTTTTTCGCCTCTTCGTAAATCGTCCGGGCGAGGGACGGCTTGGACGTGGTCATGTCAATCAGGTAGGCGCCGGGCTTGGCATGGTGAACGATGCCGTCCGTCCCCAGATAGATCTCTTCCACGTCTTTCGGATAGCCGACCATGGTGATGATCACCCGCGCCGCCGCAGCCAGATCGGACACCCGGTCCATCCACGTCGCCCCCTGCGCGATCAACTCCTCCGCCTTTGCTTTGGTCCGGTTGTACACGAGCACGCGGTAACCCGCCTTCATCAAATGGGACGCCATGCTTTTCCCCATGACGCCGGTGCCGACAAACCCGATCACCACGTCTTCCTTCTGCACTGTCATCGTTTCCGCTCCCTTCCACTGATGGCTGCTTGTTTCACACAGAGGGAACTTCTCCTGCCGCCATCCAAAATCCTGCACGCCGTTGATTCAAAACCGCAGCGCCCGGTGCGGGTATCCGTGCAACAGAAAAGGGCCCGCAAGCTGCCGGAGAGTGATCACGGCAGGAGGCCAATCCGATAAAAACGGGGCAGACTGGAAAGCCTAACGGGTATGGCAAGGTTGACCATGACAGGAGGAATCCATCCAATGAACCAGTTCATCGCCGGTTCCATGATTTCGGGCGAAGCGGACCCGGACGCTCACGAGTTTACCGTCACCGAAATAAAAAGCATCCCAACGCATTCCGTATGGGACACCCGGCAGGTGGAAGACGTGTACGAGCTGCTGACAAGGGTGATCAACAGCGGCCAGAATTCGCTGATCATCTCCACAGGCATGCTGCCACTCCTGTTGAACCGCACGGAGATTGAAAAGCTGCAGGCGGAGCTGTCTTCCATCCTGGCGCTCATCCGGTAAAAACAGCGTCCCTTCCGGCGAAAGGACGCTGTTTTTTCGCTATTCGCTCCTGCTTTCATCGTACGGCTTCCGCAGAGGTGTTGTGGTGGTCGTGGATGTCAAAGCCGGTCATGTGGCACGCACCTTATTGTGCAGCGGGTCACAGCCGGGCAGCCGATCATTGGCACCCGGTCAGCGCCCCAGGTAGTTCAGCGCCAGCGCCGACAGCATGGCAATGCCGACCGGCAGCGCGTCCTCGTCAATGTCAAACAGCGGGTGGTGCAGCGGATACGGCGTCAGTTTCTCCGGATTGCCCACGCCGAGGCGGAAAAAGACACCGGGCACGTGATGCGTGTAATACGAAAAGTCCTCTCCGCCCATCGACGGTTTCACCAGTCGGCACCGGCCCGGACCGAGTACCTGCTCCGCCGTCTCCAGCACCAGATCCACCATCCTGTCGTCGTTGATGATGGAGGGATAGCCGAACTCGTAGTCAAACGCGTACGCAGCTCCCATCGCCGAGGTCACGCCGCTCACCACCTGTTCGATTCGCGCCGGCATCTGTTCCCGCAAAGCGGGATTCAGGGTGCGCACCGTCCCCAGGAGTTCCACCTGGGGCGCAATCACGTTGCTGGCAGTGCCCCCCTGGATTTTGCCGATGGTGATGACGATCGGATCGAGCGGGTCCACCTGCCGGCTGGCGATCTGCTGCAGGGCGGAGATCACCTCCGCCGCGACTGCCACCGAGTCGACGGCCAGATGGGGATGGGCGGCGTGTCCGCCCCGGCCGATGATCGTGATGCGGATGGTGTCGGCAGCGGCACAGCCCACCCCGCGCACCGCCGTCACCTCCCCGACGGGCACGCCGGGAAAGACGTGCAGCCCGGCCATCGCCTCGATACCGTAGTCGCGCAGCAGCCCGTCCTCGATCATCACGTTGGCCCCACCGCCATCTTCTTCGGCCGGCTGGAAGACAAAAACGACCGTACCTCTCGGCGGCCGCTCCACCTGGGAAAGAAACTGGGCCGCCCCCATCAGCATGCTGGTGTGGGCATCGTGTCCGCAGGCGTGCATCTTGCCCGGCACCGTCGATCGATACGCCGCTTCCTTTTGGTCCTGGATCGGCAGGGCATCCATGTCGGCGCGCAGTCCGATGACCGGCCCGGGCTGTTCGACCCTGAGCACGCCCACCACGCCGGTGCGCCCCACTCCGCGCCTCACCTCCAATCCCAACTGCTGCAGGTGGCGGGCGACGATCTCCGACGTGCGCACTTCCTCGAAGCTCAGCTCCGGATGCCGATGGAAGTCGCGCCGCCAGGCAGCCGCCTGCTCTCTCAGCGCGCCGGCTTTGGCGAGAATGTCCGAACGTTGATACAAGACGGGAATCTGTTCCATGAAGTGGACGCCTCCTTTGTTACGCCTCGTGGGCGAATGCCTCCAGTATGGCGGCAATGTGCTTGATCCCCTGGACGTAGTCGTCGAGGATGATGTTTTCATTCGGCGCGTGGTTGTTGGACGCTACCCCAAGACTATAGAATATTATGAATATCGTGTCAATTTGGAAATGATTGATGATGGAGAAGGAACTGGCCGAAAAAAAGCGAACAGCAAATAATTATTGGCATAATTCTTACATTATTCCCAAAAGAAACGGATCATGACCCGGATTGAAGGAGAAGAATCATGGAGAAACGTGTGCACTCGATTGTGGAAGAACTGTCCCCCACGCTGCTGAAGTGGCGCCGCGATTTTCACCGCTACGCCGAATCGGGGTGGGTGGAGTTTCGCACCGCCAGCATCGTCGCCAGCACCCTGCAGGAATGGGGATTCGAGGTGAAGGCGGGACGCGAGGTCATCAAGCCGGAAGCGCGCATGGGCGTGCCTTCGGAGGCGTTTTTGCGGCAGCAGGAACAGCGGGCGCTGTCGCAAGGGGCCGTCGCCGAGTGGCTTCCCCGTTTGTCCGGGGGATTTACGGGCGTTGTCGGGATTCTCGATTCGGGCCGTCCCGGTCCCACCGTCGCGTTTCGCGTGGACATGGACGCGCTCGACCTGCAGGAGTCAGCCGATCCCGACCACCTGCCCGCGGCGGAAGGGTTTGCCTCCGTCAACGCAAACATGATGCACGCCTGCGGCCATGACGCCCACACGGCGATCGGGCTTGGCCTGGCCTATGTGCTGAGCCGGATGAAAGACGACCTGCGCGGCCGGGTGAAGCTGATCTTTCAACCCGCGGAGGAAGGCGTGCGCGGAGCCAGGTCCATGGTGGAAGCGGGCGTCGTCGATGACGTCGATCTCTTCTTCGCCTGCCACGTCGGCACCGGCGTTCCGCTGGGGGAAGTGGTCTGCGGCGCTGACGGCTACCTCGCCACGACCAAGATCGACGTCACCTACAGAGGCGTCGCCTCCCATGCGGGCGGGCATCCCGAAGACGGCAAAAACGCACTGTTGGCCGCCGCTTCCGCCGTGCTTAATCTCCATGCCATCTCCCGCCACAGCGGCGGCAACTCGCGGATCAACGTCGGTGTGCTGCATGCCGGCAGCGGGCGAAACATCATTCCCAACCACGCCGCGTTCAAACTGGAGACGCGCGGCGACACGAGCGAAGTAAACGAGTACATCCTGTCCAGGGCCATGGACGTGATTCACGGCGCCGCCGCGATGTACGGCGTACAGGCGGAGATCGACATCGTCGGAAAAGCGGACAGCAGTTCCCCCAGTCCGGAGCTGCTCCCCTACATCCGCGCCCAGGCTTCCAAGGTGGCCGGCGTCACCAGCATCGTCGACACCCGGAACGCGTCCGGCTCCGAGGACGCCACGTACATGATGGAGCGGGTCAAACAGCGCGGCGGTCTCGCTTCCTACCTGGTTTTCGGCACGACGCTGGCGGCCGGCCACCACAACGAAAAGTTCGACATCGACGAACGGGTGCTGGGCATCGGCGTACAAACGCTTGCCCTCTGCGCCCTGTGCGCCGGGGATCGGTGATTACGCGGAAGGGAGTGGTTGGGTCCGTATGACTCCGTCCGGATCATCTGCGACGTGGGCCTGGAGTTTCAGGACCGCATGACCATCCGGAACATGCTGCAACTGGCCTGCCGCAAAGAAGAAGCGCTCCATTTCAAAAGCCGCAGATTGCAGGTGATCGAAGTGGAGGGGCAGGCCCCCGTTTGCCCCAAAAAGCAAAAAACGGACGTCCCCCACCCCCAAGGAAGGGTTCGGCCAAGCGACAACCGCTGCCGAACCCTTTCTTTCAGGGGAGGGGAAGCCCGCCTTTTCACCGTTCTCTTTCCTGTCTGCCGTCAAGGGGCTTACCTGCTCTTCACCAGCAGCCGGACGGCCTCCTCCACGATCTGGTCCGTTTCCCTGCCCTCGGCCAGCTCGTGTTTGATGCATTCCGCCAGATTTTCCGCGACGATGACGGCGATCGCCTTGTCCACGGCGGAGCGGATGGCGGTGAGCTGCCCCACCACTTCCTTGCAGTCCTTGTCCGCTTCGATCATGCCGAGGACGCCCCTGACCTGACCCTCGACGCGCTTCAAGCGGTTTTTCACGTGATCTCCGTACTTCATGGCCATGCCTCCTCTTCCTCTGCCGATCGGCGGACGGACGGATCACCCCGTTCACGTACCCCGATGGGTATATAGTAGACAGGAAGGAAGGGGGCTGTCAAATCCGCGAGCGCCCTTTGTCCGCTTCCGTGCCCAGCCGGATGCCGTAGCCTTTGATCTTTCGGTACAGCGTGTTGCGGCCGATGTGCAGCAGCCGGGCCGCCTGGGAGATGTTGCCGCGGGTCGCCAGCAGCGCCTCCTCGATCGCTTTTCGCTCGTGCCGCCGCAGCGAAGACGGCGTGTCCTCCCTCTCGCCGGGATCGTCAAGCATCACGTGCTCCGGCCTGATGACGGCGCCCTCCGCCAGAAACGACGCCTGCTGCAGCACGGCCAACAGTTCCCGGATATTGCCGGGCCAGGTATGCCTGCACAGCTTGTCCAGCGCTTCCGGGGAGAGCTCCGCCGGAGTGTCCGCATGCTTGCGCAGAAGGTGGCCGGCCAGTTGTCGGAGATCGCTGCGCTCTCGCAGGGCGGGCAGATGCAGGGTAATGCCCTTTAGCCGGTAGTACAGATCGGCCCGAAAACGGCCGGCCTGCACCTCAGCCGGCAGGTTCCGGTGCGTGGCGGCGATGACGCGGACGTCCACCTGTTTGGCGACGGCACTGCCCACGGGCGTGACCGTTTTTTCCTGCAGCACCCGGAGCAGCGCCGCCTGTGCGCGGAGGGACATGTCCCCGATCTCGTCGAGAAAGATCGTTCCCCCGTTGGCCGCAAGAAACTTGCCCGGACTCCCTTCTTTCTGCGCCCCGGTAAACGCCCCTTTCTCGTATCCGAACAGTTCGCTCTCGATCAGGGTGTCGGGGATGGCGCTGCAGTTGACCGCCACAAACGGCCCCCGTCCGCTGGCCGCGTGGATCGCCTGGGCGAACAACTCCTTGCCGGTCCCGCTCTCTCCGGTGATCAGGACGGCCAGCGGGCTACCCGCCGCCTTTCGGGCAAGTTCCTTGGCCCGGAGGATGGCCGGACACTCCCCGTAGATGTCGGCAAAGGTATACAGGCCCTGCTCCTGCCGGACGGTCTTTTCCCTGGCCGGGCTTGTCCCGATCGCGACGGAGCGGTAGACCCGCTGTGTCTCGTCCTTGATCGGAATCACCTGGAAGTGGGGCGGGGGCGAAAACGCTTGGCCGAGGCAATCTTCTCCCAGGAGGCGGAGAGCCGCCCGGTTGGCTCCGGTCACGCGCCGGTCGGCGTCCAGCGTGAGCAGCGGCAGCGGATGGCGGTCAGAGACCGCCTCCAGATGCCGCAGCGTGATCAACTGCTCCTTTTCCATCTCCTCGATCATGAAGCGGTTTTGCAGCAGTTCGGCGGCAAGCGGCGCAAAGGTCGCAAACACCGGTTGAAACCGGTCGTGCAGACCGCTGATGTTGATGACGCCGAGAAAGTCCCCACTCTTGCCGTACAAGGGGGCCGAAGCGCAGGTGAGAAAGCGGTTTTCCACAAAATAATGCTCGCTTCCCCGGACGAGCGCCGGCCTCTTCTCCTCGATGGCCACCCCGATGGCGTTCGTTCCTTTTCTCGATTCGTGCCAGTTGGCGCCCACCTGAAGCTGCACTTGGGCGGCGCGGCTGGCAAAATCGGCATCGCCGCTGGCATACAGGATCGTCCCTTCCCGGTCGGTCAAAAAGACGACGCAGCCGAACTGCCGGATGACCGGATACAGCCTGGAAAAGACCGTTTCGGCATGGTTGACCAGGGAGCGGTGCCGGTCGATCAATTCCTTGATCAGCGTGCCGGTAATGATTTGGTCATCCGCTTTGTCATCCGGTTTGAGACCGCGTTCATGAGAGCGCTTCCACGAAAGGGCAACATCAGGCGGACAGTCTGACAGAGAAACCTGAAAGGACATGAAGAGGCCTCCTTTCCGATCGTTTCGTACCTCTATCGTACCACAACCGTCCGAATCTCATAAATGTTCCGTTTTGGAGCACCGCTGTTCCATCCCGGCACAGGCGGATGAAGCATGGTTCCGCATTTCACCCGAAAACGACGCCGGTTATGGGGTTGGCATCTTCCTTGCACATGGAAAGAGGCAGCAGCCATTAAAAAAATCAATGAGGAGGCGTTTTCCATGATCTATGCGCAACCCGGACAGGACGGCGCGAAGGTGACGTTCAAGAAACGCTATGGAAACTACATTGGCGGCCAATGGGTCCCGCCTGTAAAAGGGGAGTACTTTGACAACGTTTCCCCCGTCAACGGCCAGGTCTTTTGCGAAGTGCCCCGCTCCACCGCCGAGGACATCGAACTGGCGCTGGATGCCGCCCATGCCGCCAAGGAGGCGTGGGGCCGGACGTCAGCAGCGGAGCGCGCCCGCGTGCTCAACCGGATCGCCGACCGGATGGAGGCCAACCTGGAGATGCTGGCGGTGGCGGAGACCTGGGACAACGGCAAGCCCATCCGCGAAACCCTGGCCGCCGACATACCGCTGGCGATCGACCATTACCGCTACTTCGCCGGCTGCATCCGCGCGCAGGAGGGAACGCTGTCGGAGATCGACGCCCACACCGTCGCCTACCATTTCCACGAACCGCTCGGCGTCGTCGGCCAGATCATTCCGTGGAACTTCCCGCTGCTGATGGCCGCCTGGAAGCTGGCGCCGGCGCTGGCCGCGGGCAACTGCGTCGTGCTGAAGCCGGCCGAACAGACGCCCGCTTCCATCCTGGTCCTCCTGGAGCTGATCGGCGATCTCCTGCCCCCGGGCGTGCTGAACGTCGTCAACGGCTTCGGGCTGGAAGCCGGGAAGCCGCTCGCCTCCAACAGCCGGATCGCCAAGATCGCCTTTACCGGGGAGACGACGACAGGCCGCCTGATCATGCAGTACGCGTCCCAGAACATCATCCCCGTCACGCTGGAGCTGGGCGGCAAGTCGCCCAACATCTTCTTCCCCGACGTCTTTGCCAGGGACGACGCGTTTTTGAACAAGGCGATCGAAGGGTTCGTGCTGTTTGCGCTCAACCAGGGGGAAGTGTGCACGTGCCCGTCCCGCGCCCTGATCCATGAATCGATCTACGAGCCGTTCATGGAAAAAGCGCTGGCCCGCGTCAAGGCGATCAAACAGGGAAATCCGCTGGACACGGAGACGATGATCGGCGCGCAGGCCTCTACCGAACAGGTGGAGAAAATCCTCTCCTACATCGAAATCGGCAAGCAGGAAGGCGCGGAACTCCTGATCGGCGGAGAGCGGCAGACGCTCGGCGGCGGCCTGGAAAACGGCTACTACATCCAGCCGACCGTCTTCAAGGGGAACAACAAGATGCGCATTTTCCAGGAGGAAATCTTCGGCCCGGTGGTGGCCGTGACCACGTTTGCCAGCGAAGAAGAGGCGCTGTCCATCGCCAATGACACGCTGTACGGGCTCGGCGCCGGCGTCTGGTCGCGGGACATCAACACGGCTTTCCGCATGGGCCGGGGCATTCAGGCCGGGCGCGTCTGGACCAACTGCTACCACACCTACCCCGCCCACGCCGCGTTCGGCGGGTACAAGCTGTCCGGCATCGGCCGGGAAACGCACAAGATGATGCTGGATCACTACCAGCAGACGAAAAACCTGCTCGTCAGCTACAGTCCCGACGCGCTGGGCTTCTTTTGAAAAGGCAATGGCCGACGTGCAGAAGGTGCTGGCTACCGACGCCGCGCTGGCGCTGATCGAACGGCTCAAAGCCAAGTACGGCCCGCTGATGTTTCACCAATCGGGCGGCTGCTGCGACGGCAGTTCGCCGATGTGCTATCCGGCGGGGGAATTTCTGATTGGAGACAGCGACGTCCTGTTGGGCGAAATCGGCGGATGTCCGTTCTACATGAGCCGGGCCCAGTACGAATACTGGAAGCACACCCGGCTCGTCATCGACGTCGTGGAAGGGCGCGGCGGCATGTTTTCGCTGGAAGGGCCGGAAGGGGTGCGCTTTCTCACCCGCTCCAGCCTGTTTACCCCCGAGGAGTATCAGCAGCTTCAAGACGAATGGAACCGCTGAGCACGCAGCCCGGATCACCGCGATCCGGGCTGTTCGCCTTCCTCCGGGAGCAGGGAGCCGCCCCGGGCAGGAAAAAAGCCGATGTTCCGCTGAACATCGGCCGCTCTCCTTGTTACTCGATCTTGCCCAGGAAGGTCGTCTTGTCTTTCTCGTACTTGTAAATGAACACGTCGGCGTATTGGTTGTCCCCTTTGGCGTCAAACGAGACTTTGACGAACTGCCCTTGAAAATCCTTCGTCTTGTGGACCGCCTCCAGCACCTGCTCGCGGGTCGGCTTTTGCCCGCCGTTGGCCTTGATCGCCTGCTTGATGCCGTTGAGGATCACGTTCATGGAGTCAAAGGCGTAGACGGAGTAGGTTTCCGGCTTTTTCCCCATCGTCTTTTCGTACTCCTCCGCCCATTTCCGTCCCTCTTCCGTCTGCTTCACGTCCCCTGCCAGCGAGGTGAACACCACGCCCTCTGCCGCCTCGGGTCCCGCAATCTTGATCAGGTCGGGGGAGTCGATGCCGTCGCCGCCCATGAATACCCCCTTGAAGCCTTTTTCCCGCGCCTGCTTGACGAGAATCCCGGCCTCCGGGTAGATGCCGCCGAAATAGATCAGGTCAGGGTTTTTCGCCACCACCTGGTTGATCACGAAGTTGTAGTCCTTCTCCCCCTGATTGACGCCTTCATAGCCCAACACCTGCACGCCGTCCTTTTCGAACTGGGCTTTCACCTGGTCGACGAGCCCCTGCCCGTACGCCGTTTTGTCGTGAAGCAGGAAGACGGATTTGACCCCGAGCGTTTCCTTGGCGTACTTGGCTCCTTTGGGCCCCTGCGCGTCGTCGCGGGCACAGATCCGGTGCACGGTCTTTTTGCCTTCCTCCGTCAACTGCACGCCGCTGTTGGCCGGCGAGACCATCACCAGGCTGCCCGTCTCGTACTTCACGGAGGCGGGAATGGCCACGCCGGTGTTGAAATGGCCGACCACGCCGAGGACATCGGGGTTGGAGACCAGCATCTCTGCGTTGGTCACGCCGATTTTCGGATCGGCCTGGTCGTCCTGCGGAAACAACTGCAGGTCAAATCCCATCTGTTTGAACTCGTCCTGCTGCAATCGCAAGGCGTACTCCGCCCCTGTCTTGATCGAGTCGCCGATCGCCGACTGGGAGCCGGACAGGGGGCTTTGGGTCGCAATCAAAATCTTGGCGGTAGCGGACGAACCGCTCCCCGCGCTGGCGGCCTCCCCGGCTTGTCCGGCTTGTCCTGTTTGTCCGGACGGTGAGCCTTGCGAGTTACAGCCGGCGATGGAGACGGCAGCGAGAAGCAGCGGCATGAGGATGGACGCGCGTTTTTTGAGTCTCACGATTCTTGCCCCCTTGTTTTATATGTCGAATAATTCTATGAATTTAAATATATGAGAAAATATAAGGTTCATGTTCTGACAACATGTCCAATCATTTATGCGAAAAATCTGACAAAGTATCTCTTGAAATGAAAAAACGGCGTTGGGTAGACGCCGAAGGTTCCTGTTTATCTACGTGACGAGCACACGTGTCGGCAGCGCCGCACATGGCGGTTCTACCCGAGCAGCCCGATCACGCCTCCTCTTGGATCAGCCGCTTGATATCCGCCGCGATGCGTTCCGGCCTGGTCACGGGGGCGTAGCGCCTGACCACGCTGCCGTTTCGGTCGATCAAAAACTTGGTGAAGTTCCATTTGATTCCGTCCGTCAGCAATCCCGGAGCCTGCTTCGTCAGGTAGACGAACAGCGGATGGGCGTTCGGCCCCTTTACGTCCACTTTCGCAAACAGCGGAAACGTCACCCCGTAGTTCACCTGGCAAAAGTCCCGGATCTCTTCGTCCGAGCCGGGCTCCTGATTGTGAAACTGATTGCAGGGAAACGCCAGCACTTCAAACCCCGATGCGTGAAACTCATCGTACAGCTTCTGCAGCCCCTGGTACTGCGGGGTAAACCCGCACCGGCTGGCCGTGTTGACGATCAACAGCACCTTTCCCCTGTAATCGGCCAGCGGCTTCAGCTCGCCGCGGTTTGTTTTGGCCGAAAAATCGTAAACGCTCATGACGCCCACTCCCCATCGGTATCTGTTTTGCAAGGAGACTTCCTGCCGCTTCATGCACCGCTGCCTGGCTACACCAAACAGGTACGAAAGAACATGTGACTGGGAACCCCTGTAAAAAACGGATAGCCCTCTGCCGCCAACAACCCGATGGGCATTGCGGCACAAAACGCTGCAATCCATCCGTTTCCTCTGCCAAACCACGCCAGATAGGCTGCGATTGGCGACGCTGCCGCTATTATACCCCAACGGATAAAGACATGGGTGGGGAAAAAACCAAATACCCACGCCGAATAGACGTAATAACTCAGCAGCATGCCGGCGAAGAAGGCAAACACCTTGACGGCTCCCATTCCTGGATGACTGCTCCATGCAGCAATCATTGCAGCCAACAGAACCCATATCCCCAATCGGGAGGTGATGTCACTGACAATCCCCCACAGGTTCCCGACGAACCCGTTGGACGGCAAATGCTTTGGTCCCGGTACGGAACAGATGAACGCAAACCTGTCCGTCTCCCCCGTGATCCGCAGTCACGTTGTCAACACAATGAAGGCTGTCTCCCCCTGCAGGAGAAGGAGACAGCCCGGTTCGCGTTTCACAGACAGGAAAAGCGGCTTCCGGCACAAGCGCCGCCGTTTCAGCCGCGGGTGGCGATGTAGTCCGGGCGCGGCTTTTGTCCGGAGTACGGGGACGTCAATCGGTTTTCCGTGCTGTTGTAGACGAAAAACACGTTGCTTCGCGGCAGCGGGGTGATGTTGCTGTTGGACCCGTGCATGATGTTGCAGTCGAAGAAAACGACCGTCCCGGCGGGGCCAACCGCCGCTTCGATGCCGTGCCGTTCCGTCAGCAGGCGCAGGCTTTCCTGATCCGGCACGCCGTATTCCTGCCGGCGCAGCGACTGTTCGTAATGGGCTTCGGGCGTTCGCCCCACGCAGGAGACAAACGTCTTGTGCGAGCCGGGGATCAACAGCAGCGGACCGTTGCAGTGATGGTTGTCTTCCAGCGTGATCGAGCAGCTGAGCGCCCTCATGCGCGGCATGCCGTCTTCCACGTGCCAGGTTTCAAAGTCGGAGTGCCAGTAGAACTCTTTGCCGGTAAAGCCTTTTTTGTAGTTGATGCGGGATTGGTGGATGTACACGTCGCTGCCCAGGATCTGCCGGGCGATGCCGACGATCCGGGGATCGCGCGACAGCCGCCGGAACGCGTCGTGATCGCGGTGGACGGCAAAGATGGAGCGGATGTCCCGGCTGTCCGGTTCGCGGATCACCTCGTTTCTGTCCGCGTCCCGGCTTTGTTCCCACAGCCGCTTCAGTTCGCCGCGCAGTGTCTGCACGTCGCTCGCGGAAAAAAAGCCCGGCAGGCACAAATAGCCGTTTCGCTCATACCGGGCCAGGGCCTCGGCGTCCAGCGGCCCTGCGCCGGCAGCGACGTCTCCGTAGACGACGGGGTCTTTTCGCTCCAGCATGGCCGGTCGGTCGCTGACGCGGGACGGGTACACATCCTCGGCGGCAAGGTGCGGATGGGTCATGCGATCCTCTCCTCTCGTTCCGATACTTTCCGGGCTGCTGCGTCTACGCGTTCGCCAGGGGGTAGGTTCCTTCTTCGTCGTGCACTTCCCGGCCGGTCAGCGGCGGGTTGAAGACGCAGACCATGCGCATCGCCGTTTTGGCCCGCAGGTAGTGCTTTTCGTGACCGTTCAAGGCGTACATCATGCCCGGCTGGATCGGGTAGGTTTCCCCTCCGACCACCTCGATTTCTCCCTCGCCTTCGATGCAGTACACTGCCTCCAGATGGTTTCGGTACCAGATCAGCGTCTCCGTCCCCGCCTTGATGATCGTGTCGTGCAGGGAAAACCCCATGTTGTCCCTTTTCAAGAGAAACCGCCTGCTGTTCCACGTGGGGGTGTCAATGTCGTCGGCCGTGCCGACAATCTCTTCCAGGTGTTTGACGATCATGAAACGCTCTCTCCTTTCACCGGCAGTCTTTTACGCTTTCCTCCAGGATCGACAGCCCTTGTTCCAGTTCCTTCTCCCCGATGGTCAGCGGCGGCATCACCTTCACCACTTCGCTGTCGGGTCCGGACGTCTCCATGATCAGGCCCCGGGCAAAGGCGCGCGCGCAGATCCTCTCCGCCAGTCCGTCCGCTTTGACGGCGATCCCCTGCATCAGACCTTTGCCCCGCACCTCGCCCTGGAGAAACGGGTACGCGCCGACGAGATGCTCCAGAAAGGCGCGGACCGCGGCCGCTTTGGCTTCCACCGCGCGGCGCAGGCCATCGTCCTCCCAGTACCGCAGCGCTTCGGCGGCCGCCACAAATCCCAGGTTGTTGCCGCGGAAGGTGCCGTTGTGTTCGCCCGGCCCCCAGATGTCCAGTTCCGGCTTGAACAGGGTCAGGGCGAGCGGCAGCCCGTATCCGCCGATCGACTTGGACAAGCAGACGATGTCCGGGCGGATGCCGGCCGTCTCGAAGCTGAAGAACGGTCCGGTACGTCCGCATCCCGCCTGCACGTCGTCCACGATCAAGAGAATGTTGTGCGTGCGGCAGAGCGCTTCGATCCGGCGCAGCCAGGACTCGCTCGCCGCGTGCAGTCCGCCCTCTCCTTGAACGGTTTCGAGAATCATCGCCGCAGGGAGGGAAACGCCGCTGCCCTCGTCTTCGAGCAGCCGTTCGAGATAACGCGCCGTGTCGGTGTCCGGCCCCATGTATCCGTCGTACGGCATGGAAACGGCATGGGGCAGGGGCATCCCGGCGCCGTTCCGTTTCCGCCGGTTGCCGGTGACGGACAGCGATCCGATCGTCATCCCGTGAAAGCCGTTGGTAAAGCTCCACACGCTCGTCCGGCCGGTCACCTTGCGCGCCAGTTTCAAGGCGCTTTCCACCGCGTTGGTGCCGGTCGGACCGGGAAACATCACCTTGTAATCGATCCCCCTCGGCGCCAGGATGACGTCGCGGAAACGGGTCAGCAGGGTTTCCTTCGCGTCCGTCGCCATATCCAGGCTGTGCGTGATCCCGTCCTGCCGGAGATACTCGATCAGCTTTTCCTTGATTCCGGGGGGATTGTGTCCGTAGTTGAGCGCCCCCGCTCCCGCGAAAAAGTCGAGGTACGCCTTTCCCTGCCGGTCCCAGAGCGTATGGCCGCTCGCTTTGGTGAAGACGGCAGGGAAATGGCGGCAGTAACTGCGCACTTCCGATTCCAGTTGGTCAAAGACGGTCAAGGGTGTTCGCGACTTGGCAGCAGCTTTCATGCACAACCTCCTATCGTTTGGTTGGGATGGGCCCGATGCAAAACGTCCACTCCGGTTCGTGTACGCTCCCCGGAAACAGGCGGGCAGGGAAGCACTCCCGCACCTCGCAGCCCGTCTTCAGCTCCTCGGCCGCCTTGCGGAAAAGGGCGGCGGATGCCGCGTTTGACGGCGAGACGGTCGCTTCCAGATACCGCGTGTTCCGGCATGCGTCGCGCTTCAGCAGTTCCCGGATCATCCGGCTGCCGATCCCCTGTCCCCGCTGCGACTGGCTGACCGCGATCTGCCAGACAAACACGGTGTCGGGCCTGGCGGGGGGACGGAACGCCGTGACGAATCCGACCGCCTCCCCTTCCGCTTCCGCAATCACGCACGTGTCGGCGAAGAACTTGCCGCACATCAGATAGGCGTAGGCGGAGTTCAGCTCCAGCACGCCGGAGTCGCGCGCCAGCTTCCACATGGCGGCGCCGTCCGCTTCGCTCGGCTTTCGCATGGCGATGCGCCGGCCGGTTGTCGATTTCACCTCATCACCTCCTTTCCCGATCCGGCCCGAAAGCGGCTCAAAAAGGCCTGCAGCCGGGGGCTTTGCGGATCGTGGAAGATTTGTTCGGGAGACCCTTCCTCGACGATCGTGCCCCCGTCCGTGAAGATGACGCGGTCGGCCACGTCGCGGGCGAAGTCCATCTCATGCGTGATCAGCATCATCGCCATCTCCCCTTCCCGCGCAATCTCCTTGATCACCGCGAGCACTTCCCCGACCAGTTCGGGGTCGAGGGCGGACGTCACTTCGTCGAACAGCATCACGCTGGGCCGCATCACCAGCGCCCGGGCGATCGCCACCCGCTGCTTCTGCCCGCCGGACAGGTGGGAGGGATACGCCTCCAGCTTGTCGCCCAGTCCCACTTTTTCCAGCATCGTCACCGCCCGCTCCACCGCTTCCTCCCGGGGCAGCCCGAGGACGTGGATGGGGGCCTCCGTCACGTTGCGCAGGATGTTCATGTGCGGAAACAGGTTGAAGTGCTGAAACACCATCCCGATGTTTCCGCGCATCTTGTGCAGATGCCGCTCATCCGCCCGCACGAGCCGGCCGTTCACCCGCTTGTGCCACAAGAGCTCACCGTTCACCTCGATCGTCCCGGAAGTGGGTTCTTCCAGCGTCATCAGCAGGCGGGCCAGCGTCGTCTTGCCGGAACCGCTCGGACCGATCACGGCCACCTTTTCTGCGGGCGCGATGTCCAGGTCAATCTCGTGCAGAATCGTCAGGTCGCCAAACGTCTTGCTTATGCTGCGGTACCGGACGATGGGATCGGCGGTCTGCCGGGTGTTGTTCATGCCACTCCCCTCCTTTTACCGCTGTGTCAGTTTGCTCTCCAGCCTGCGAATCAGCAGGGAGGAGGCGTAGCTGAGCAGGAAAAACAGCATCCCTGCCAGCGTAAAGGCCTCCAGGTAGCGAAACGAGGCCGAACCGATCATCTTGGCGGTCATCAGCATTTCCACCAGAGTGATGGCCGACAGCACCGGCGTTTCCTTGAACATGACGATCAGGTAGTTGCCCAGCACCGGTATGATCGGGCGGATCGCCTGGGGAAGGATGATGCGCGTCCACGTCTGTCGTCTGGAAAAGTTCAGCGCTGTCGCCGCCTCCCACTGTCCCCGGGGAACGGACTCAATTCCCGAACGGTACACTTCAGCCAGGTAGGCGCTGTAGTGAATGCCCAATCCCAGGACGCCTGCCGCAAACGGCGGCAGGGAAATGCCTGCCGAGGGGAGACCGTAGAAGAGCACGTACAGTTGGACCAGGAGCGGCGTGCTGCGAACGAACTCGATGACGCCCGCCGCGGCGAGAGACACGCCCCTCGGCTTCGCCCGCCGCGCGAACGCCAGCAGCAGTCCGCCGACAAGCGCGAGGGCAAAGCCGGCCAGGGTAGCGGCAATGGTCGTCTGTACGGCTCTCAACAGCTCAGGCGCAATCTGCCACGCAAACGGCCAGCTCCACACGGCTTACACCCTCCCCGCCGTCAGACGCCGCTCCAGCCCGCGCATGCCCAGCGTCAGCGGGTACGCCAGGGCAAAGTAGACGACCAGAACGAGCGCGAATATTTCGAAGGTTCGGGACGCGTCAAACGTGCGCAGCACCATCCCCTGAAAGGTGAGATCGGCCAGTGTGATCAGCGAGATCAGGGAGGTTCCCTTCAACAGCTCGATCAGCAGATTGCCGAAGGACGGAATCATCATGACAAACGCCTGCGGCAGGATCACCCGCCGCATCCGCTGCCACGGCGTCATGTTCAGGGCGATGGCCGCTTCCGTCTGCCCTCTGGGGACGGCCAGGACGGCGCTTCTCACCACTTCCGAGCCGTAGGCGCCGTGGTTGAGTCCCAAGGCGATCACCCCCGCCGCCAGCGGAGGCAGCTCCACTCCCAACAGCGGCAGCGCGTAATACAGCCAGAACAACTGAACCAAGAGCGAGGTGCCGCGAAACACCTCCACGTAGACGGCGGTCAGCGCACGAACGCTTTTCCGCCTGGAGAGGCGCCCGAATCCGGCCAGAAACGATGCCGCGAAAGCGACGAGCGCGGACAGGACGGTGACTTCCACGGTCAGGGCGGCTCCTTTTGCAAGCGAGGGAAATAGATCAAACAGGGACACGTTCCATCACATCCTTTCGTTTGAACGAAATCGGCTCAGGGCCGCGACAGCTCCGCCGCCGTTTCCTCCCCCGGCAGCTCCTGCTCCGTGAAGCCAAACGGCTCCAGGATGTGCAGCAGCTCGCCCGACTCCTTCAGCTTTTGCAGCTCGCGGTTGTACGCGTCGACGAAATCCTGGTCCTCTTTGCGGAAGGCGGCCGCGCCGTACCCGCGGACGCTTTTGCCGTCGATGACCGGCTGCACGAAATCCATGACCCTCTCCAGTTCGGGGTCCTTGGCGCTGTCCAGCACGGCCTGCAGAGAGGGACCCGTCATCGTGATCGCGTCCGCCCGCCCCGCCTGCAGTGCCGCAACGGCGGACGGCTGATCGGGCACCACCACCATCTGCGAAGGCTTCACGCCCGACTGCTGCAGGTACTCCATCTCAATCGCTCCGCTCATCACGGCCACCCTCGCTTGCGGTTGGGCCGCGATGTCCGGGTAGCTGCGCAGGTTGAGCGGGTTCCCCTTCTTGACCGCCAGCGCCTCCCCGATGCCGTACTCCGGGTTGGCGAAGGCCACTTCCTGCGCCCGCTGCGGCGTGATGTACATGCCCGCGGTGATGACGTCAAAACGCTTTGCCTTCAGACCGGGAATCAGCGACCCGAACTCGGTAAGCACCCCGTTGATCTCAGGGATGCCCAGCCGCTTCAGGATCACCCGCGCCACTTCCACCGCTTCCCCGGTCAGTTTGCCGTCAGGCGTGGCGTAGGCGTACGGCTTCTCGTTGGCGAACCCGACCGTGACAAAACCTTGACGCTTCGCCTTTTCCAGCGTGGTTTCCGCCGCTTCCCCCGCGCGGGGCGAGGCGGCCTGCTGCTGGGCGCATCCCGCCGCCAGCAGTGCGGCAGACAACAGCGCCGTCCAAGCGGCTGCCCACGTTCTTCTCCTGTTCATTCGCACCTCTCCTTTCTTCGTCAACGGATAGAAAAAAATCGGCGCACTGCTTCCGCAACTGGAGGGCCGTTCCAGACGGAAAGCGAATGCGCCGACTGTTTTCCTGCAAACAAAACGGAAAACCTGACGTGGGTACAGGGGGACTGCCCGAACGGGTGCCGGACAGCCCTCTGCATGCAACACAAGCGGATGTCGTGTACGAGTAAAATCGATCTGCTTTAGCCGACGAGGTTAGCTGACGGGTAGGATGGCAGAAGCATCCCTTCTGTTTGGAACAGAATTAACCCCAGAAGATGGTTCCCCCGTTTCCGTCATCAACGGAACTAGGCCCGTATGTGGTTGGATGATGATACGGCACGCTCCTTTTGCCATTTTGGCGTTCTCGAACATGGGGTTCATGTTACCATACTCCCGCCCCTGCCTCATCCCCGGTAATCCCGGATATTCACGCATCAGGCCCGCTCAGCCGCCGTTACCTGGAATTACCAGTCTCATCCAAAAAGATCCTTCCATATCCTACTGTGTTCATTCCTGGTAAAAACGTTGACTCCTGTCCTCCCTGCTGCGCCGGGTGGGGCTTGGCTGGTCGCATCGACCGGGAACCCGCGTTGAAACCGCCGTCACGCAGCGGCGTATAAACTAGTGGAAATCAAACCAAAAGGTGGGAAAAGACAGTGGCCTGGACAAAACGATCGCTCAAGATTGGCCTGCCGCTCTCCCTGTTGGGCATCTTGCTGCTCCCCGTGTTCATGGCGGTGTTGAAATGGCTGTTCGTCTACCCGGAACAGACGTGGCTGATGTCCCACATGTCGCTGCTGCTCGCCTGTCTGGCGGGCCTCTTCATTCTGCCCGCCTTTGTCGTAAAAAAGGGCGTCAAACTGATCCTGGGCGGGGTGACGATCCTCTTTCTCTGGCTGACCATGAACACCTATGCGTATGTGGATCGCGAGGGTGTCCATCTGAACCCGTTCTTCGGCAGGGAAACGCTCTACGCCTGGAACCAGGTCCAAAAGACCGAAATCGGGGTCGGCCTCACGGGAAAAAAAGCGGATACGGCAGAAGTGTATATGCGGTTTACGTTCAAGGATGGCACACAAAAGCAGATCGGCTGCTGGTTCGTCTCCGATGCGGTGTTTGCCAAGGAAATGATGGAACAGTACGGCCTGCCGGTCACTCTGCTGCCGATCAGCGAGCAGGCGTACGAGCGCATCGGACAGTGGCCTGTTGCCGATCAGCTTGAGCTGCAGCAACTCTACACGGGAACCTCTACCTGACACGACAAAACGCATCAGGCGGACAGCGCGCCAGCCGTCCTGCCGGATGCGTTTTCTCGCAAAACCTCGTTTCCCCTCCCAAAGGACGGGAACGGTGCGGCTGCATAGGATGAAAACAACGCAGCACCACCGGCCGAGGAGGTGAAGATCATCCCGTACCACATCCGCATTTCCATCTCCAGGCTGCGGCTGAATCTGTACGACGGTCAGCGCCTGGTCCGCTCGTTTCCCGTCGGGTTGGGCAAAATCGCCACAGCCACGCCGCGCGGCGACTTTACCATCATCAACAAAGTCCCGTACCCGAACTCCTACCCGGGCGGCCCGCTCAGCGTGTTCGGCACCTACTGGCTGGGGCTGAGCAGGCCTCATTACGGCATACACGGCACCAACAATCCGGCCTCGATCGGCAAGTACGTCTCTCACGGCTGCATCCGCATGCACAACCGGGACGTGGAGTACCTGGCCAAACGGGTGCCCATCGGAACGCCGGTGAGGATTCGCCCGTAGCAGCACGCAGGACAGACAAAAGGCACAGCGTTCCCGCTGCTGGGACGCTGTGCCAGTCTGTTTTCCACCGGCTGTATCTGAATTCAAATGCTTTTGAGTCCGAAAAACAGCAATAGGTAAAAGCAGCGCATCATCGTTGGATGCGCTGCTTTTGCATTGACATGTCCGGTGCTCCTTCGCATGCAGCCGGGGTTGCAGCTAATGATCTCTCCTACGTTGTTGAGATCGGAACGTCGAATAGACAGCGGACGATCCCTCGACCGAACACAATGTAAATTGCTCGTGCGGCCATTCACATCTCCTGGTTCAACCTTTGTTGTTCCCGAAAAGCAGATGAACCAAAAGGATCGCTGACAGTAACGCCAATAGACCCGAAATCGGGTCATTCTTCACATATGACACGGTGTGTGCGAGAACGCAGATAATGATTGTGAACATCACCACTAAAAACAGATGGAGTATCTTCTTGGCCAATACAGCCCCTCCTTTCCCAAAACCGACTAGAAGGGAGAATACCTTCCTTCGCTCTCCAGTACAGTCATAAAGGCATTCGGAACATGACGAATGGTAGCTGCTTCGATTCCATCGAGCGTTTTTTTGAGAGCTGTACCCAGGGAGCAGTGGGACAAACGATCATTCTCCTTTGTCAACCGTTCTGCGATGGCTCCAAGAAAATCTTGGTGGGACCCCCGCAACATGGCATTGTCTACAAATTTCTCTATTAGGGTTTTGTTCTCCTTGTAAAAAGGAGATTAAGAAGGGGCAAAGACCTCTTCGTCTCATGCGGATTTTCCGTTTACGGTTCCCCGCTGACGAATTTTCCATTTTTTACATCCCTGAACATCGGCAGAAAAAAGCAGATCACCCTTGAGCCTGGCAGCTTGGTGATCTACTCTCTTCTGCAGTAGAGCCGCCCCCTTGTGGGGAACGTCTATTGTGCAGGGCCGGAGCGCGGCAACGCTCTTGGCCCTTTAGCCGTTTACGCAAATACATGTACCCTACATACACTTTTCTGGTATCACAAACGAAACCAGATTGACATGAAAAAACCGGCCTTCCTGGCGAAAGCCGGCTTTTCGCATCCGGTTCCGGCCATGCGTACAGGATCCATGCTCAGATCGAGTAGGAATGCGCTTGTTTTTTGGCGACAAACGGCTCCTCTTCCCGCGTGCCCAGGATTCTGTCCAGAATCACCCGCTCATAGTGGGCAAAACCGTTGTCCTTCACCCGGGGCCTGGCCAGGTTGATCTTGATGTCCATCGCCACTTTTCCCTCTTCCAGGAGAACCACGCGGTCGGCCAGGGCGACCGCTTCGCTCACGTCGTGCGTCACCAAAATGGCGGAGAATCCCTGTTCCAGCCACAGCTTTTCGATCAGCCGCTGCATCTCGATCCGGGTCAGCGCATCCAGCGCCCCCAACGGCTCATCCAGCAGGAGCAGCCGGGGCTCTCCCGCCAAGGCGCGGGCCAGCGCGACACGCTGCCGCTGTCCGCCCGACAGGACGCGGGGCCACTCACCGGCGCGTTCGGACAGACCGACGAGCCGCAGCGCTTCCTCCGCCGTCCGCCTCGCTCCCGCTCTGATCCCGACCGCCACGTTGTCGATGACCTTCTTCCAGGGGAGCAGCCTCGCGTCCTGAAACATGATGCGAACCTCTGCGTGAATGCCGTGGAGGGGCTGGCGATCCACGTAAATCTGCCCTTCCGTCGGCTGGTCCAGACCGGCAATCATCCGCAGCAGCGTGCTTTTCCCGCATCCGCTCCGCCCGACGACGGCGACAAATTCGCCGGGCTGCATCGCCAGCCGCACCTGCTGCAGCACCCGGGTGGCGCCAAAGGCTTTGCCCACCTCCTGCACATCGAGAGACATGCCGCAGCCCGCATTCATACCATCACCCCCACGCCGGATCACTGCTTGCTGTAGCTCGGATGCCACTGCAGCCACCTTCTTTCGATCGCCTTTGCGATGCCGTCGGACAATTTGCCCAACAGCGCGTACAAGAGTATGCTCAGCACGACGACGTCCATCTGCATGAACTCACGGGCATTGGTGGCCATATAGCCGATGCCGGAATCGGAAGCGATCGTCTCCGCCACGATGAGCGACATCCACATGACCCCGAGCGCGTAGCGGACCCCTACCAGGATGGAGGGAAGCGCCCCCGGAAGAATGATGTTCCAGAACAGCGCGAATCCTCTCAGCCCGTATACCCTGCCCATTTCGATCAGACCGTGATCCACCGTCCGGATGCCGTGAAAGGTGTTGACGTAAATGGGAAACAAGACACCCAGCGCGACGAGAAACAGTTTCGCTTCCTCTCCGATCCCGAACCACAGGATCACCAGCGGGATCAAGGCCAAATGAGGAATCGTGCGAACCATCTGCACCGATGTGTCCAGCAGCTTTTCGGCAGGGGGAAACACCCCGTTGATCAGCCCCAGGAAAAAGCCGAGGCTGCCGCCGATCAAAAAGCCGATCAAAGCCCGCTTGGCACTGGCCGCCGTATAGTCAAACAGTTCCCCGTCCTGAACCAGCTGCACCGCCGCCTCCAGCACATGGACGGGTGTCGGCAGAACGCGCGTGGAGATGATCCCCCAGTCGCCGAGCACCTGCCACACGAGAATGACCAGAATCGGAATGCTCCAGGGAATTGCGTGCGCCAGGCCGCGGCTCTTCAACGGAAATCGCATGGCGAGTCTCCTCCCGAACCAAAGACGATGTCAGCCATTGCCTATCCCGCTCTCGGACAAGGCTTTTTTCGCGGGAAAGCGGTAATTGCCGATGACTTCACCGGCGGGGGCGTTCGGCGCCTCCGTTCGGTTCGCCAGGGGCAGACGCGGGAATAGCAGTTCGGCCACCCGATATGCCTCTTCCAGGTGGGGATAGCCGGAAAAGATAAACGTCTCGATGCCGAGTTCGGCGTACTCCAGCATGCGGGCGGCGACGGTCTGCGGGTCGCCCACGAGCGCGGTCCCCGCCCCGCCTCTGACCAGACCGATGCCGGCCCACAGGTTGGGGCTGATCTCCAGATCGCTGCGGTTGCCGTTGTGCAGCCGAATCATCCGCTTTTGGCCTTCGGAGTCGTAGTTGGCGAGCGCTTGCTGCGCCGTGCGGATCGTCTCCTCATCCAGGTGCTTGATCAACTGCTCGGCGGCGTCCCACGCTTCCCGTTCCGTTTCCCGGACGATCACGTGCAGGCGGATGCCAAATCGGACGGTACGCCCGTGCGCTTCCGCCAGCGCGCGCACCTTCCTGATTTTTTCCGCCACCTGCTGCGGCGGTTCTCCCCATGTGAGATACACATCCACATGTTCGGCCGCCACTTTGATCGCCTTATCGGACGAACCGCCAAAGTAAAGCGGCGGATACGGTTTTTGGAACGGGGGAAACAGCAGTCGCCCCTCTTTCACATGCAGGTACTGGCCTTGAAAATTGACCTGTTCCCCTCTTACCAGCGAGCGCCAAATGGTGAGAAATTCATGCGTCAATGCGTAGCGGTCATCATGGGGCAGGTGGAGACCGTCCCCGGCCAGCTCGACCGGGTCGCCGCCCGTCACGACGTTGATTAACAGGCGGCCGTTGGAAAAGCGGTCAAAGGTGGCCGCCATGCGGGCTGCCGCCGCAGGAGAAACAATCCCGGGCCGAACCGCCACGAGAAACTTCATCTGCCGGGTGGCCGCGAGCAGGGAAGAAGCCACCACCCACGCGTCCTCGCATGACCGTCCCGTGGGCAGCAAGGCACCGCTGAACCCCAGTTCATCCACCGCCTGGGCGATTTGACGCAAATAGTTGTACGTGATGGGACGTCCTCCGACGGATGTTCCCAGATAACGGCCATCCCCGTGTGTCGGCAAAAACCACAAGACTTCCATAGTCCTCTCCCTTTCTCTTACCGTGATGGTCGATAGATCGCCTCTTGGACGGAAATGTTTTGCGGAATCAGCTTCAGGGCGTAAAACGTATCGGCGATTTCCTGCTGCCCTTTCACGATGGCGTCATCGATCGGCTGCAGCCCGTACTCTCTTCGTTCCGCCGCCTTCTCCAGCGCGGCCACGTCGATTTTCAAAAGCGGCGCAAGCAGTTGGGCCACTTCCTTGGGATGTTCGTTTGCCCACGCGCTCGCGTGCTCCACTTCTTCGAGCAGGACTTGGACAATGTCGTAATGCTCCTCGGCAAAGCGTTGGGAAGCGAGGTAGAAATCGCGGTCCTCCGCCAGACCTTCGCCGTTGACCAGCACCCGGACCCCGCCGGCGTTCTCGATGTCGGCGTAATAGGGGTCCCACACCACCCACGCGTCGATCTTCCCCTGCTCAAACGCGATGCGGGCATCAGCAGGGGACAAAAACGACAGGGTCACGTCGCCGTACTGCAGGTTTGCTTTTTCCAACGCCTTCACCAGCAGGTAATGAGCGCTGGAGCCCTTCGCCAGGCCGATGTTCTTCCCTTTCAAGTCGGCCAGCGTGCGTATGCTGGAGTCGTTTTTGACGAGGATCGCCGAGCCGGCGGACTTTGCCTTGCCCGCGGCCACGTACACCAGGGAAGAGCCTGCCGCCTGGGCAAACACGGGAGGGGAATCGCCTGTTCGGCCCACGTCAAGATTTCCCGAGCTCAGCGCTTCCAGCAGCGGAGGACCGGCCGGAAACACGTTCCAGGTCACGTCGTATCCCAGTTCCTTCAATCGTTTTTCCAGGGTGCCGCGCTCTTTTACGATGTTCAGCGGATCCCCCTTCTGGTAGCCAATGCGCAGGACCTTCGCCGTTTCTTCCTTTTTGGCGGCGGCCTGCCCCACGCTTCCGCCGCTGTCCCCGGAGCAGCCTGTCAAAAAGGCAGCCACCAGGAACAGGCCTGCGAGAAAAACGGCGGCAGCACGGGTTCCTGCCCGCAGGTTTTCCCGTGAATCTGTGTGTGTCAGCACGGTTTTCCTCCTCTCGCCGATGTGGGTATCAAAAAAAGCCCCCACATGCTTGCATCAGAGCAAACAGGCAGGAGCCTTCAGTTGACTGATCGGCTGCGCGATGTTCGGTTTTCTTGTGCCCGGCATCGGTTGCTTACGGTACAGTTTATTCCAATTATTCCTACCTGTCAAGTATGAATTTAGCTCATGACGTTTCCCTTCTGCGCCCGCATCACTTCCTCGAAAAAAGGCCCCAGTTCATCCAGGGGATGGCGAAACGCGGTCAATATCATGTCAATCCCCGCCCGGTGCAGCTCGTCGATTTTCTCCCGCACCTGCTGATACGAACCCACCAGTCCGGTGCGAAACCCTTCGTTGTTGGCGACAAAATCGCTGATTGCCGCGGCGCGGGACCACATTCCCGCAGCCCCCCGGGCATGGTTCTTGAATTTGTTGATCGCCGTCAGATCGGCGCGCTCCACGATGTATTGAAATTCCTCAAGCGCTTCCCGCTCCGTCTCGCGCGCGATCACAAAGGCGTTGACGGCAAACCGGACCTGCCGGTTGTGAAGAGCGGCGACCTCTCGTACCCGGTTCATTTGCCGCTGCAGTTCATCGAGCGGCGCGCCGTTCATAAAATACCAGTCAGACAGCTTCCCCGCCATGATCTGCGCCTCTTCCGAATTGCCGCCCTGGAAAATGGCCGGATACGGCTTTTGCACGGGAAACGGCCGGATTCTTCCCGCGTGAATCTGATAGTAGTCGCCGCGAAAGGAAAACTCTTCGTGCTGCCACAGCCCTTTTACCACCTGGAGGTATTCTTCCGACCGCCGATACCGCTCGCTGTGACTCATCCAGGGAACGCCGAACATCTCCTGCTCCCCCTGGAACCAGCCGCTGACGAGATTGACGTGCCAGCGGCCGGACGTGATCACATCCAGCGTCGCCCCCATTTTCGCCAGCGTCACGGGAGGAACGAAACCGGGCAGAACGGCGGAAATAAAGTGAATGCGTTCGGTATGGGCGGCCAGAGCCCCCACGATCGACAGCGAGTCCAACTGCCCATCCGACCCGTCTTCGCCACCCAGTCCTCCCAGATAGCGGGTCGGGAACAGGATCGCGTCCACTCCCAGCGCGTCGGCAAACTGCGTCAGCCGGAGATTGTATGCAAAGCTGCCGTCTTTTTCCTGCTCGGCCTCCGAGCGCAGAAACCCGCCGGAAATATTGGCTCCCCATATCGCCACCTGCACACTCATACGCTTCCTTCGCCCCTCCCGTTTGCTTTTGCCAATGCCCACACGGCATCCGTCAGCGCCTGTTTTTCGTACCCCAGATACTGGCTGGCATAGGTGCGGACGGGATCGCCGGAGTAAAAGCGCTCGTACAGCTCATGTCGGGAAGCAAGCGGACTGCCGATCAGGTCCCAGGCCAGCTTGAACAGTTTCACGCGGGTGTCGGCGTCCGCCTCCGCGCCGCGATAGTACTTTTCCAGAAACGGTCCGAGCGGCCCGTTTCGTTCCGCAAGCGATGACGGCACCTGCATAAAGCCGCCCGCTCCGATCTGCTGGAGGATTTCAATTGCGCGCGGGTAAAAGCGGGACCCGAGGTTTCTCGCGGTCGTCAACGGCTCGACGGCCGGGAGCCACACCCCGGACGGATTCGGCTTCGCCTGTTCGTGAGCGGCCAGCAGCAGCGCTCTCACGGTTTCCACCTGGACAATCAGCTCCCCCAGCTTTTCCTGCACGTGCAAATAGTGTTGGGCGCCGATGGTTGCGGCCATCTCGTGACCGATGGCGGCGACGAATTCGAGCTTGTGCAAAAGCCGCACCACCGTCGGCTGTTGGCTCAGCGCGACGGCGACCGGATCTTGTCGGACGGCCCAGATCGCGTCCGGATCGTCTTTGATAAAGACCCGCTCCCACGGAATCAGCGCATCGTCGAAGACCACCACCGCATCCATCTCGTCAAACCGGGAGCTGAGCGGATGATCCTCTCTTTCCGCGGACGCAAACGACTCCCGGCAGACAATATGCACCCCCGGCGTCGCTGCCGGGATCGCAAACATGGTCGCGTACCGCTCCTCCGACTGCGGGCGCCGGTGATACGGATACACCAGCAGTTCGTCCACGTAGGGAGCGCCGGTGGCGATCATCTTGGCCCCGCGCACGACGATGCCGTCTTCGGTCTCCCGCACAATGCGCAGATGGGTGTACGGATCGTCGAACTGGGAAGAGCGTTTCGACCGGTCTACCTGCGGATCGTGCAGCGCGGTGGTGGAGAACCACTCCTGATCGCGGCTCTCCCGGTAATACCGCTCGATTTTCTCGGCAAACTGCCCATCCCCTCCCCCCAACACATGCCGGCTGGCGTACCACCCGGTCAGCAGGGAGCGGGAATAGTCGGACAGCCTGCTCATCATGCCAAATGTCCGTTCCGACCAGATGTCGTACGCCGTCTGCTTTTGCAGCAGCTCCTCCCTGCTTCGCGGGACCAGATACGCCAGGTTGACCGGCTGCCCGGTGTCCGGAGACCGAAACGTCAGCGACGGCCCCACGTGCGGGTCATCCTGCAGATCCAACAGCTTCCCTATCGTGTCGATCGTTCCCGCAAACGCCGGGTGGCCTATATCAGATCGTGTACGACCTGGCCGTTCAGCCAGACGCTTCTCCCGTCGTTTCGCCTAGACAGATACCGTTGACGCGCTCCCATCCTGCTTCCCCTCCTCGGCCGCAATCAGATTCCAGAAATCCCGCAGATGGGATTGAAACCGTTCCTTGTCGTAACGCAGATACTGCGCGGCGTACGTCCTGACGGGATCGCCGAGGTAAAAGCGCTCGTACAGCTCGTGCCGCGATCCCAGCGGGCTTCCGATCAGGTCCCAGGCCAGCCGGAACAGCCGGATCCGGTCCTGGGCGTCGACGTTTGCGCCGCGGTAGTATTTTTGGATCAGGCCGCCCAGTTCCCCGGCGAGCCGCTCCGCCTGGGACGGCACCTGCATGAACCCTCCCGCTCCGATTTGCTGCAGAATTTCAATCGCCCGCGGATAGTACCGGGGCCCCAGGTTTCTCGCCGTTTCGATCGGCGTCAGGTCCGGCACGAACGTCCCGTACCGATCCGCCTTGCCCCGGGTTTCCGAAGCAGCCAGCAGCGCCTTGACCGTCTCCAGTTGAATCGTCAGTTCTCCCAGCTTTTCCTGCACGTGCAGATGGTGGTTGGCACCGATCGCTTCGGCAATCGCAAACGCGACGCCCGCCACAAATTCCAGCTTGACCAGAAGCCGCACCACGGTGGAGTGGTAGGCCAGCCCGTTTGCCGTCTCATCCAGTCTGAGCTCCCAGACCGCCTGGGGATTGTCGTGCAAAAAGACGCGCTCCCAGGGAACGAACGCATCGTCAAACAGCAGAACGGCGTCCATCTCGTCATAGCGGGCGCTGAGCGGCTGGGCGTCCCGCTGGCTGGAAGCAAACGACTCGCGGCAGACGATGTGCAGCCCCGGCGTGTTGGCCGGAACGATCATCATGTGCGCATGGGCGAGATCGCCGTCATGCAGGCGGTGGAACGGATAGACGAGAAAGTCGTGCGTATACGGAGCGGCGGTCGCAATCATTTTCGCCCCCCGCAAAAACACCCCGTCTTCCGTTTTTTTCACGATGCGCAGAACCGCATCCGGGTCTTTCTGTTCGGACGGTCCCTTGGAGCGGTCGATCTGCGGGTCCAACAGCGCCGTCGTCACAAACCGGTGATGGTCGCGGGCTTGTTCGTAATAGCGGGTGATTTTTTCGGAAAAATGCGCGTCAAACTTCTGATAGGTGTCCCGGGCCGCGTACCACCCGGTGACCAGGGAACGGGCGTATTCGGAAAGGCGGCTCATCACCCCGTGCGTTTGTCGGTCCCAGCGGGCAAACGCCGCCGTGCGCTTCTGCAGGTCGGCCAGCGTGTGCGGCACGAGAAAGGCGGCGTGAACGTACTCCCCCGTCCGCGGACTGCGAAATCCGACCTGCTCGCGAGTCCCGTCGTCTTCCAGCGTCTGAAAAAGGGATGTCAAGGTGTGCAGGGTGCCTTGAAAGGCGGGATGGGTCGAGACGTTCTCCACCTTTTCGCCGTCCAGCCAGACGGTCCGCCCGTCCTGCAGGCTGTCGAGAAACCGCTGCCCCAGCGTGCTCATTGGCCTACCTCCTTTGCGTACTCGGGCTTGATGAACCCTTGGAACTCTCTGTCGATCAATTCGTCAAACGATGGGGACCGATACGCCTCGACGAGGTCTTTTACAAACGGCTTGTCTTTGTCTGCCGTGCGAACGGTCAGCACGATGATGTACGGTTTCGGCGTTTGCTCCAGCTTGAGCGCATCGCTCAACTTCCACCCGGAGGCCAGGGCAAAGTTTCCGTTGACGACGGCGTAATCCACATCGTCCAGGGAACGGGGAAGCTGGGCGGCCTCCAGCGGCACGATCTGGATCTGCTTGGGGTTTTCCACGATGTCCTTTTCGGAGACGTGCAGCGCGTCCGCATCGGGCCGAAGTTTGAGCAGGCCCAGCGTTTGCAGCACGCCCAGCGCGCGCGCCTGGTTCGTCGGGTCGTTGGGCAGCGAGATGCGCGTGCCTTCCCGGATGTCATCCAGCGAGCGGTGCTTTTTGGAATACACCCCCATGGGCACCGTGGGAATGGGGATGATCCCGGTGAGATCGGCCTGCTGCTCCTTGATGTAATTGTCCAGATACGCCGTGTTTTGGAACACGTTGGCGTCGATCGAGCCGCTCAACAGCGCCGTGTTCGGTTGAACGTAATCCTGAAACTCGACGATCGTCACCCGATACCCCTTTTCCTCCAGCAGGGGCTTGATGCCTTTTCGCAGTTGATCGCTGTACGGACCGGCGGTGGCGCCGATTTTCAAATCCTTCTGACCGCCCGCGGATGAGCCGCAGCCCGCCAGCAGAGCGGAAAGCAGACTGGTGACAAGCGTCAGAAGCAGCGTGATTTTCTTCATGGAAGACCCCCTTATTTCTTATCCAGCCGCTGCGCGATCCGGTTGCCCGCAAACTGGATGAGCTGTACGAGCAGAATCAACAGGACGACGGTGGCCGCCATCACTTCCGTCTGAAAGCGGTAGTAGCCAAAGCGGATCGCCAAATCGCCGATCCCTCCGCCGCCAACGGTTCCGGCCATCGCGGAGTAGGACAGCAGGCTGATGGACGTGACGGTCAGCGCCGAGACGATGCTGCCGCGCGCTTCGTTGAGCAGCACCTTCCAGACGAGCTGCACCGGCGAAGCGCCCATCGCGACCGCCGCCTCGATCACGCCTTTGGGAAGCTCCCGCAGGGATTGTTCCACCAGGCGCGCAAAAAAGGGAATGGCCGCCAGGGAGAGGGGAACCGACGCGGCGATGGGGCCGATCGTCGTCCCGACGATCAGGCGCGTCAGCGGGATGATCGCGACGAGCAGGATGACAAACGGCAGGGAGCGGACGGTGTTGACCAGGTAGTTGATGGCACGGTGCAGCGTGATCCGCTCCAGGATTTGCCCCCGGTCCGTGAGAAACAGCAGGACGCCCAACGGCGTTCCGAACAGGAAGGCGGCCCCGACGGAGATGCCGACCATGGTAAACGTCTGTCCGAGCGCCAGCCAAAATTCCGGCGCCAGTTCGAGCAGATTGTCAGCCATTCAGCACCTCCGTTGGATACAGCCGTTCCGGTGCTTCCTGAAACAGCAGTTTGCCCAGCGCGGACGCTGGCGCCGTCCGGGCGTGCCGAATCGGCAGTTCTTCGACGAGGTGTCCGTTTTCCAGCACGGCTGCCTTATGGCACAGCTGCTTGACCACGTCCATCTCGTGGGTGACGATGACGACGGTCACCTTCCATGTCTGATTGATGTCCCTGATCAGGGAGAGAATCGACTGCGTCGTCCGGGGATCGAGGGCGGACGTGGGCTCGTCGCACAGCAGGATGCGGGGACGGTTGGCCAGGGCCCGGGCGATGGCGACGCGCTGTTTCTGGCCTCCGCTCAACTGGGACGGGTAGCTGTCCGCCTTGTCCTCAAGCCCCACCCATTCCAGCAGCTCGCGGACCCGCTTCTCGCGGTCCCCCTTTTCCGCCTTGGCGATTTCCAGGGCAAACTCCACGTTTTCGGCTACCGTTCGATTGCTGAACAGGTGAAAGTGCTGAAAAATCATTCCGATCGCGTGTCTGGCCTCCCGCAGCGCCCGGGGGGAAAGGGCGGTCAAATCCTTCCCTTCCACAAACACGCGCCCGGCTGTAGGCCTCTCCAGCAGATTCATGATCCTGAGCAGGGTCGACTTTCCGGCACCGCTGTAGCCGATAATGCCGTACACATCCCCCTCCCGCACTTCCAGGCTGACGGGTGCCAGCGCCTGGTACGGGCCGGCAGGGGTTTGATACGTCTTCGCGACATTCTCCAGACGAATCACCGTGCTTCCTCCTCTCCTTGTCTGATAAAAAAGAGGCCTCCTTCAACGTGCCGCAGAGGGCAGACGAGGAAGCCTCCGGTCGTCCGGTCGGACCTGATGGGATGGGAAATGCAAAAGGCTCCCGCCGCCTGCCGCCGGGCAAGCAGAAAGAGCCTTCAGTTGACTGATCAGCGATTTATTTGGTTTCACTCGGGTGGGGGATGTATGATAAAGATTAATCCAACAATTCATACCTGTCAAGTATGAATTGATTTTCGGGGAAAGGGACTGGGCAAATGGCTGATGCAGTATCTGCTCGAACACCCGGCCGTCCGCCATACCAACATGGCGCTGGGTACCCGGGATGCCCACGGCCTCTACGAGCGGTACGGTTTTGAACGAAGAGAACTAATGCGCAGGCCGGCCCGACAGCAAGGGGATTGAATCACCATGTCACGCATCTTCACAAACAAAGCCGCCGTTTCCTAGGAAACAGCAGCTTTTTCGTACATCGTCATTTTCGCATGCTGCGCTTTTCGGCCAGCTCGACGTAATACCCGGTTTCCTTCTGCACATCCTGCGTAAACCGGGCCGAGTCGGCATAGTCCGGCTCCACCTGCATGTCGTGCAGCTTTTTCACAAATGCGGGGTCGTTCACCATTTTCGCCACGGCTTCTTCCCACTTGTTGATCACGTAGACGGGCGTCCCTTTCGGAAAGGAGACGCCGGTCCACCAGAAAACGGTCAGCCCCTTCACTCCCTGCTCTTCCGCGGTGGGTACGTCGGGCAGAAACGGGCTTCGCTCGTCGCCGGACACCGCGAGGATTTTCACTTTCTTCGCCTGGAGCATGGGATTGATCTCTCCGACGGTGTGGACGGCGAGGATCGCGTGTCCTCCCGCCACCTTCGGGAGCGAGTCGGACGCGCCCTTCGTCACGATCATCCGGGTCTTGGAAAAATCGGCCCCGATGGCGTCCATCCATTCCGCCACGCCGAATGCGGAAAAGCCGGCAGGTCCGACGGAGGTCCAGGTCAACTGTTCCGGGTGCTGTTTTACCCATTGCGAGAACTCGGCGAAGTCCTTCCACGGCGCATCCGCCTTGACGGCGAACGCCAGCGTCCCTTTTCCGATCCGGGCGGCGTAAATCTGGTCCGCGTTGGTGATCAGGGGCTGTTTCATCCCCGCCGACAGCATGGACGTGTTGGAAACGTTGACGGCGAGCGCCGTGTAGCCGTCGTTTTTCGCCTGTTTCAAGGCGTACTGCGCCCCGACCGTGCCGCCGCCCCCCGGTTTGTTGACGACGACGACCGGCTGACCCCACTCTTTGCTCAAATAATCCGCCGCGGCCCGGGCAACCAGATCCACCCCGCCCCCGGCGGAATAGGGAACCACGTACTCGATCTGTCTGTCGGGATAGGCGGGAGCCGCCTGGCTGGCGGAGGCCTGCGTTTCAGAGCCCGCGGCCGGTTGGGCGACGCCCACCCCGCAGGCCGTCACCGCCGCGGCCGCCAGGCAGGAGACGATCCCGCCGATCCATTTCACATACGCTTTCAAAAACACTCCTCCTGTACATGCTGATCTCCGTGATGCTAGGCCACGTCCGCGCCGCGCTGCCGCTCTTCCCGCACCCGCTTTTGCGTCCGCCTGTTGAGCGCGAGGGACACCAGCATCAGGGCGGCCGCCGCCAACAGGATGACCAGCGAGATGGGTCGCTGCAGCACGATCGCCACATCGCCGGAAGACATGACCATCGTCTGGATGAACGACTCCTCCAGCAGCGGTCCGAGAATAAAACACAGAACCAGCGGCACGACCGGCCAGCGGTAGGTATAAAACAGGTAGCCCAGCCCGCCGAACGCGAAGGCCACCGCCACGTCAAACAGGCTGTTTCGCACGCTGTAAGCCCCGATGGTGCAAAACATCAGGATGACGGGCGCCATGATGCCGTACGGGACCTTCGTCAGTTTGACCCACACCCAGACCAGCGGCAGATTGAGCACCAGCAGCATCGCATTGCCGACGAACATGGACGCGATGACCGTCCAGACAAATGCCGGGTGCTGCTCAAACAGCACGGGACCGGGCGTCAAGCCGTAGATCATGAACCCGGCCAGCAGGATGGCCAGCGGCGGGGAAGAGGGAATGCCCAGGGAAAACAGGGGAATGAATCCGGCGCTGCTGGTGGCGTTGTTGGCCGCTTCCGGCGCGGCCACGCCCTCGATCGCTCCCTTGCCGAACTGTTCCGGATGCTTCGACACCTTTTTCTCCAGATCGTAGGCGAGAAACGAGGTGATCGCGGCGGAACAGCCCGGCAGCAGCCCGAGAAAAAACCCGACCAGCCCCCCTCTGATCGTGGGCGCGGCGCTCTTTTTCCAATCGCTTTTCGACGGGTAGACGTTTCCCGGTGCGCCGATGACGGTGGCGAGCCGCTTTTCCCCGATCCCCTTCAGCACTTCGGCAATGGCAAACAGGCCGATGATGATGCTGATCATGTCAAACCCGCCGTCCAGCAGGGGGATGCCGTAATCAAACCGGGGCATCCCGGAAGACGGCCCCAGTCCCACCAGCGACAGCGTATACCCGAAGGCCCCCATCAAAAACGCCTTGATCAGGGAACCGCCCGACAAGCTGACCATCAGCGTCAGCGCCAGGATCATCAGGGCAAAGTATTCGGGAGGACCAAACTTCAGCGCCTGGTCCGCCAGGATGGGCGCAAAACAGACCAATCCGACAACGCCCAGGATGCCGGCCGCAAAGGAGGCGATGGCCGATATGCCGAGGGCCGGCCCCCCTTTTCCTTTCTTCGCCAGCGGATAGCCGTCCAAACACGTGGGGACCGACGAAATCTCCCCGGGGATGTTCAGGAGGATCGCCGTGGTCGATCCGCCGTACATGGCGCCGTAGTAGATGCCGGCCAGCATGATGATCCCCTGCGTCGGTTCCAGCACGGCGGTGACGGGAAGCAGGATGGAGATGGCCGACGTGGGCCCCAACCCGGGCAGCACACCCACAAAGGTGCCGACCAGTGCGCCGAGTGCGGCCATCAGCAGGTTTTCCGGCGTGATGGCCTGCGCGAAGCCTGCCAACAGAAGGTGTAAGGTGTCCATGATACCGCGTCCCTTTCACAGAAAGAATCCGGTTGGAAACGAAATCTGCAGCCACATGATGAAAACCACGTACAGACATCCTGTCAGGACGGCGGCCAACACGATGGCCGTCCCCCATCCGTACCTTCCGACGACGCGGAAAAGAAACGCCGACACGATCAGCGTCGCCGTCAGGTAGCCGACGATGTCAATCAAGAGGCAGTACGCCCCCAATAGAGCCAGGCAGAGGAGCAGGCTCGTTCGGTGCGGCGACGGCGGTGCCTTGGCCCGCTCCTCATTCCGGAACGAGTGAACCAGCAGGGCCGCCCCCAACAGCACAAACACAAGCCCCAGAATGGCTGGCAGCGTATGATCGCCTACATATCGGGACAGGGAATAGGCCCGCAGCCGATACGCCTCCAGACTGACCAAAACGCCCGCCGCGATGGACAAAACGGCCCCCAGGAAGTCAGGTACGTTGTGCGGAAGTCTCACGTCATCACCTCGCCATGCGGAAGCCCTTCTTGCCGCGCGTCTCTGCACCGCGTGTCAGCGACGCCCGCAAGTCATACCACAGCCTATGGCACAGGTGCCCATTGTGTGCCGGAGCACAACAAAATCCGAGGTGGCCGTACCCCCCGGATTTCTTGCCATCCCGATTCGTTTCCACCAGCGGCATCACGCTGACACGCTCATTCGGCAGCCAGAAACGAGCGCAAATCTTCCAACGCCTCTTCGGCATCCGCTCCCGCCGCGCTGATCACGATGGTTTCCCCTTGTTTCGCCCCAAAAAAACCAAACGTGCTCAACCGGCTTTTCGCATTGATCTGCACATTTTGATGCTCAATCAAGATGTAACTCGCCACGATGTTTCTCATGCGCTCAGGCTCCAGAGCCCGCCGCAAGGTAATCGACAATCGCTTTTTCATATGCATCCCCCACTCTCCCCCAAACAGTCAGTCCAACACCCACAACAGCTCCGGCGCCAGGACAGCCATGAACACCGCGGAAAGCGTCATCCCCAACACGCCCATGGCTCCCTCCGGCTCTCCCCACTGGGCGGCCCGGGCTGCTCCCACCATCGAGGCGGCGGTTCCCATCGCCAACCCTTTCACCAGGTTGTTGGTAATGCCCGCCCAGCGAAGGATCACAGGGCCGATCAGTATCCCCGACAGCCCGGTCATGGTGACAAACAAGGCGGTCAGCTCCGGCAATCCGCCCAGCAGATGAGAAACGGAAACCGCCATCGGGGTGGTAATGGATTTGGGCGCCAGGGAAACGATGGTCGGGTGGCTTAGCTGAAAGAGATAGGCGATCCCGATGACAGAGGCCACGCCGGCACAGGAGCCGACAGAGACGCCTGTCAGGATCGGGCGGAGATGGCGGAGGAACACGTCGGCATGTTTGTAGAGCGGGATGACCATGGCCATCTGGGCCGGCCCCAGCAAAAAGGTGAGGAGATGCGTAGACGTTTGGTACGCGGCATAGTCCGTGCGGGTGGCCGACAAGACCGCGATGATCAGCAGCGGACTCATCAAAATGGGGCTGCTCCACACGCGGCCGACCTTCTGATTCACCCGACACCCGATGACATACGCGCCCACCGTCAGAATCAACAACCACACCATTCCGCTATCCGCCGTCATTTTGCTTCCCTCCCTGTTTGCACAGCATGGCGACCCATGCCGTCGTGATCAGAACGAAAATCGTACTGACGACAATGATCAAAAACAACGCCCACCCCTGCTGTCTCAAGATGCCCCAGTACTTCATGACGCCGACGATCGACGGAACCAGAAACAGCGCCATGTGGCGGTAAAACAAGCCGCTGGAATGTTCGAAGTGCGCCGGTTTCAGGACGCCGGTCACAAGCAGGAGAAAAAACAGCACCATTCCCGTCAGCACCGGAGGCACGGGAAGAGCGAAGAAATCGGTGACGAGGACGGCAATCCCGTACAGCATGCAGAGGACCAGGACTTCAAGCAGCAGTTTCAGGCTCCATCCCCCCCATCATTCCGGTGTTGTATCTCACTATAAAGAAAACAGCCGGAGAAACTCAACAACAATGTCAGTTTATCTAACACAAACTAAGCGGTTACATCTCGATTTTGCACGCATTCTCTCCGTTTATCCCCAAATATCTCCAGATACTCACGATCATACATTCTTTTCTGTTAGCTTTTATTACATGAATGTGACAAAACATTCATCCGGACCCTTTAATGGTAAGTTGACACATCGGATTTATCGGTCTTATAATGATAAAAAAATTTAACTTGCATCTTTGGAGAGGATGGACATGTTTGCAAAAATAGGCTTGGGGCTGCTCTGCGGAATCGTTCTCGGATTTGTCCTGCAGCGGGGACGATTTTGTGTGGTCAGCGCCTATCGCGATGTCATTCTGGTGAAAGACAACCGCATGTTCATCGCCGTCTTGATCGCCATTGCCGTGCAAAGCATCGGCGTTTACGCCCTTGCCGGTCTCGGGCTGATTCAACTGACCGACGTCCCGTTCACCTGGCTCGGCGCCATTGTCGGCGGATTTGTTTTCGGCTGGGGGATCGTGCTCGCCGGCGGGTGCGCGACAGGCACCTGGTACCGCGCGGGCGAAGGGCTGCTGGGTAGCTGGATCGCGCTGTTCGCGTACATGCTGGGAACCGTGGCGACGAAATCGGGCGTCCTGAAACCGGCCCACGATGCCCTGACCCGGCACAAGGGCGGCGATGCGTTCATCTATACGACCCTGGGGATCTCCCCCTGGGTGTTGATTCTCCTGTTTGCCGCTCTGGTCTCCCTGATCGTGTGGCGGCATTTGCGCCAGCCTGCGCTGGTCGTCCCGACGCTGAAGCCGCGAAAATCGGGGCTTGCCCACCTGTTGTTTGAAAAGCGCTGGCACCCGTTTGTCACCGCGCTGCTCGTCGGGATCATCGCGATCGCGGCTTGGCCCATGAGCGAGGCGACCGGACGGATGTTTGGCCTGGGCATCACGACGCCCAGCGGCAATCTGCTGCGCTACATCACGACCGGGGACGCCACCTACCTGGACTGGGCGGTCTTTCTCGTACTCGGCATCGCGCTGGGTTCTTACATCGCGGCCAAAGGGAGCGGCGAATTCCGCTGGCGCCTGCCTGATGTCAAGACGATTCGCCACAATTTCGTCGGCGGTCTGCTGATGGGATTCGGCGCCAGCATCGCCGGCGGCTGCACGATCGGCAACGGCCTGGTCAACACCTCGCTGTTCACCTGGCAGGGGTGGGTCGCCACCTTGTTCATCATCGCGGGCACCTGGTCCGCGACCTACGTCGTCATTATGCGGGGACGGCGAAAAGAAACCGCGGGGGCTGCCCCCGGCCAAACCGCACCCCTGTCCATGTAACCAACGCTGAAAGGAAGAATCCGGATGAAAAAACACTTGCAGGTCATCGGCATGGTTTGTCCCTTCCCGCTGGTGGAGGCGGAACAAGCGATGCGGGAGTTGTCGCCGGGACAAGAGCTGGTTATTGATTTCGACTGCACGCAGGCGACAGAAAGCCTGCCCCGGTGGGCAGTCAAGCATGGGCATCAGGTGGTTTCCTTTGAACAGACGGGCGATGCCCAATGGCAAATTACCATTCGCAAAGGGGCGGCAGGGTGAACCTGCCGCCCCTCTTCTTTTCTCCCTCGCTCCCCGGCCCGCCGGCCAACGCATACTTTTTCCACCGATTACCAAACTAAGGAAAATGACGTGAGAAGGAGGACCTGTACACGTGTCATCAATCCCCCAGAAACAGACGTTACCCCCGCAGCATCAGGATCAACAGCCTGGGATCGAGAGCGAAATGACGCCGCGTCCCGTAACCGTCGCCCCTCATTATAAAGCGAGCGGAAAATTGAAGGGGAAACCTTTCCGCCAACCTGGCCGAGCGGGGCATCCGTGTCAATGGTGTAGCGCCGGGGCCGATCTGGACACCGCTCATACCGTCCACGTTTCGCGCCGATCAGGTCGCTGTTTTCGGAGGCAACACGCCCATGAAGCGGCCCGGTCAGCCGGCGGAAGTGGGACCGGCCTACGTCTTTTTGGCTTCCGACGACGCCTCCTACATCACCGGCCAGTTCATCCATGTGAACGGGGGAGAAATGGTAAACGGCTGACCGGTTTCGGCAGCCGTTTTTTCTTGGTTCGCTCCCCCGGGACCGCCATGAAGCGGAATCAGCCCGCGTCCTTGCCCCGGGCGGGCAGCGTGACGGTAAAGCTGGACCCCACGCCCTCCTCGCTTTCCACGCGAATCCGGCCGCCGTGGGCATCCACAATCCACTTCGCGATGGACAGGCCCAAGCCGGTTCCTTCCATCTCCCGGGAACGCATTTTGTCCCCGCGGTAAAACCGGTCGAAGATGAAGGGCAGGTCCTCCTTGGAAATGCCGATGCCGGTATCGGCCACGACCATCGTAACCCAATGACTGTCCCGTCTGCACGTGACCTTGATCGTCCCTATTTCTTTCGTGTATTTCAAGGCGTTGTCCAGGAGAATCACCAGCAGTTGGTACAGCCGCTCCTCATCTCCCCAGATTTCCAGCGGCTGCTCGATGTCCGCCTGCACGTCAATCTCCTTCAGCTCCGCAAGCTGCTGAAAGGACTGCACCGCTTTCCCCGCCAGCTCATCCAGCCGTACGCGCCGCTTCATAATCTGCAGCTCGTTGGAATCGGAGCGGGCCAGGGTCAGCAAATCGGAGACCAGCTTGTTTAACCGCTTCGTCTCCTGAATGCTCACCCAAATGTTTTCGCTTTCCTGCTCGATCGTATGGTCGGGATTGCGGAACAGCCGTTCGAGGTGAAGGAGAATGACCGACAGCGGCGTGCGCAGCTCATGGGAGGCGTCCGCGATGAATCGCTGCTGCTTCTCCCAGGACAGTTGAATGGGAATCAGCGCCCTTTTCGCGAGGAACAGTCCCGCAAAGACAGCGATCACGATGCTGACCACACCGCCGATCCCCAACACGTACAGGAGGGTGTTCAGCATTTTTTCTTCCGGTTCCAGGTTGACCACCATCTGGATCTGTTTCACTTTCCACACCCGACCGTCCGCGAACACCCGCTTATCGATGGACAAGGTGTAGACGCGATAGGTCTGCCCGTCCACCGTCAAGGTTTCGATGCCGTCCGCCCCTCCTCTCGGCCGGAATGTGAGCAGTTCTTCCGCGTCGATGGAGTCGCCGTATTCCTTGCGAATGAGCTCTCCCCGATCGTCCCAGAGCAGGAAGACCATCCGCCTGTCCACGTCGAGCATCCGCTTTTTCTCGGGCCGAAAAAACGGGAACGGATCGAACAGCAGGCGTTTTCCGATCTGCCGCAATTCTGCATCCACCTGGGCATACAGCCGATACTGCATGGAGACGTACAGCGCGCTCCCCAGGCCGTTCAGCAGCAGGACGAACACGATCACGTTCAGCGTGACCAGGCGGATCCGCGTCTTTCTAAACATGTTCCTTGTTCCCCTTCAGGATGTAGCCGACGTTTCGAATCGTGCGGATATAGTGGTCGCACCCGTGATCGGCCAGTTTTTTGCGCAGGTAATGGACATACAGGTCCACAATGCCGTAGTTGACCTCGGATTCGATCCCCCAGACCCGGTCGAAAATCTGGTCGCGGGACAAAATCTGTTCCCGGTTGTAGAGAAAATACTTGAGCAGATCGTACTCCTTGCTGGTTAACCGCAGCGGATGGGGACCCACATACCCGTCGTGCTCGTACTCCTTCAGACAAATCGGGCCGTAGCTCAGTTCGCCTTCCTTGGCGAACTTGCCGTTTCGCCGCAGCAGCGCTCTCGTTCTCGCCAACAGTTCTTCCACCGCGAACGGTTTGACCAGGTAGTCGTCGGCTCCGGCGTCCAATCCTTCGACCCGGGCTTCCACGCTGTCTTTGGCGGTCAGGAACAAAACCGGCGTCAGATTACCTTTTGACCGCAGCTTTCTGACGATCGACAAGCCGTCCAATCCGGGCATCATGATATCCAGCACCAGCAGGTCGTAAATGCCTCGTTCCGCCAGCAGCAGACCTTCATCTCCCCTGTCGGCACAGTCAACCTGGTACCCTTCTTCCGTGAACACGGCGGAAATCGCCTGAAGCAAATGACGCTCATCCTCTACTGCGAGAATTCGCATACCCATCCCTCTTTCCTGCTCCAATCCCCCTCCCGTCTGCCTCCGGGAGACGCCGGGAGGGAGCGCATTTCCTTTTTCATCTATACTACACCAATTGTGCTTGTGACCGTACTCTCCCATTCTATTAGTAAACCATCCGTTTTTTTGAAACAGATTTGAAAAAGGCAGGTGATCGCTCACCTGCCCTCTTTTCTCCCGTTTCAGAAATTACGGTTCTACCACGGTCTTTTCGGCGTGACCGGCGGGAAAGGTCCGCTCGATCAGCTTTTTCACCACGTTCTCGATCTCTTCTTTTCGCTTGTCCGCCTGCTCCTGCGTCAGCTTGCCTTCTTTCACCGCCGCTGCCAGGCGTTCTTCCTGCTGCTTGGTCAAGAGGCTGACCAGCTCATCCGTGGAAACGCCCTGGGCCTTGGCGATTTCAGCCAGCGACTTGCCGGCTTTCAGCTCGCTTTGCAGCTTTTCTTCATCCAGCTTCAGCAGCGCCAGCAGTTCTTCATTGCTGCCGAAACCCGGGAACTTTACGATGAACTTCCCGAAGCCTTTTCCCGGATGGGTGTCTTCCACAAGATGCTGCACCCGCTCGGAAATGGTCTCCTTCAGCTTGTCAGCCTGCTCCTGCGTCAGCTTGCCTTCTTTCACCGCCGCTGCCAGGTGTTCTTCCTCCTGCTTGGTCAAGAGGCTGACCAGCTCATCCGTAGAAACGCCCTGCGCCTTGGCGATTTCAGCCAGCGACTTGCCGGCTTTCAGCTCGCTTTGCAGCTTTTCTTCATCCAGCTTCAGCAGCGCCAGCAGTTCTTCATTGCTGCCGAATCCCGGGAACTTTACGAAGAACTTCCCAAAGCCTTTTCCCGGATGGGTGTCTTCCACAATGTGCTGCACCCGCTCGGAAATGGTCTCCTTCAGCTTGTCCGCCTGCTCCTGCGTCAGCTTGCCTTCTTTCACCGCCGCTGCCAGGTGTTCTTCCTCCTGCTTGGTCAAGAGGCTGACCAGCTCATCCGTGGAAACGCCCTGGGCCTTGGCGATTTCAGCCAGCGACTTGCCGGCTTTCAGCTCGCTTTGCAGCTTTTCTTCATCCAGCTTCAGCAGCGCCAGCAGTTCTTCATTGCTGCCGAATCCCGGGAACTTTACGAAGAACTTCCCTAAGCCTTTTCCCAGATGGGTGTCTTCCACAATGTGCTGCACCCGCTCGGAAATGGTCTCCTTCAGCTTGTCCGCCTGCTCCTGCGTCAGCTTGCCTTCTTTCACCGCCGCTGCCAGGTGTTCTTCCTCCTGCTTGGTCAAGAGGCTGACCAGCTCATCCGTGGAAACGCCCTGGGCCTTGGCGATTTCAGCCAGCGACTTGCCGGCTTTCAGCTCGCTTTGCAGCTTTTCTTCATCCAGCTTCAGCAGCGCCAGCAGTTCTTCATTGCTGCCGAATCCCGGGAACTTTACGAAGAACTTCCCGAAGCCTTTTCCCAGATGGGTGTCTTCCACAATGTGCTGCACCCGCTCGGAAATGGTCTCCTTCAGCTTGTCAGCCTGCTCCTGCGTCAGCTTGCCTTCTTTCACCGCCGCTGCCAGGTGTTCTTCCTCCTGCTTGGTCAGGAGGCTGACCAGCTCATCCGTGGAAACGCCCTGCTCCTCGGCCACGTCGGCCAGGGACTTGCCGGCTTTCAGTTCGCTTTGCAGTTTCTCTTCATCCAGCTTCAGCAGCGCCAGCAGATCGGCGTTTTCCCAGAGGGACGGCCCTTTCACAATCACTTTTCCTTCTCCGGGTTTCCCCACTTTGAACCAGCCCTGCCGTTCGATCTTGACGCTTTGTTCCGCAGACGGCTGATTGTCGGCCGCGGCGTAGACGCTTCCGATACTGCCGACGCTCAACGCCGTAGCCATTGCTCCCAAGAGCATCCCGATTTTTGCTTTGCTGAACATGCTGCTTCACCCTTTCCATCATTTTGGACTTGTACCTAGGTACAGCTTTAGTGTAGAGTCTCAATTTTTGATTCGCCTTTGAGAACTGTGGAAAACTGTAGGAATGATCGTGGAAGAGTTGTGTGTCGGGGGAACGCATGCAAAAAGAGAACCCGCTGCTTTTCAGCGGGTTCCCTGTCGTAAGTGTCCTCCGGGGTTTCTCCCCCCGGGGTTGTTCATTCAGATCTCTTCTCCGTCCAATTCAATGTCGCCGCTGTCGGCATCGCCGAAGAAGTCGTGCAGTTCATAATCGTCGTCAGAGATGTCAATAATGACCCCATCGATGTCCGCATCCTCGAATTCATCCCAGATATCGCTGCAGATATTTTCCACCAGATCCTCGATGTCGCTGGTAGAGAGATCGTCGTATTCATCCTGGTACTCGTCGAGGTCGACTTCGATCTCCACGTCAATGTCGTCCTCGTCACCGCTCAGGTAAATCGACCATTCCAGATCCTCATAATCCCCGTAGTCGTCGTTCAAGTTATCCTCGAGCTCGTCGATCCGGTCATCGACGTCATCGTCATCGGCGCTCGCCAGTTCGTCCTCCGCATCCTGCAATTTCTTCTCCAGCTCGGCAATCCGGGCATCCTTTTGCGCAATTTCCGCCTGCAGGGAGGCAATCCGCGGGTCCTCCTTGTCCGTGACGCTCACGGTATACGTTTTCCCGTCCCACGCCACGTTCTTGTTAAACACACCGGCCATCATCCGCAGAGGAATGTAGGTCGTGCCGTTGATCAAAAACGGTTCGATGTCGGTGGGAACAAGCTGGCCGTTATACGTCACTTTCACATTGTTGTATTTGACCTGCACGTTCTTGGTCGCGACCGCGGCATCGGAACTGGACGCCAGGACGCCTGCCAGCAGCACGGAGGACAGGACAACGGCCGACGTTTTTTTCCACATGCCAGATCCCTCCCCCTTGGTTTTTTTCAACACCATGTCTCACCCCTTCAGCCATTCCTGATTTTGGTACCGTTCCGGTACAAGCCCAGTGTACCGTTTCTTTTTTTGAATTCTCTTTGAAATCGGACATTCTTTGCGCAGACCATCACCCGCTCAACTGGCGCATTTTTCGCGTCATGCTTTCCACGGTGTGCATGATCCGGGCCAGTCCCCACGACAGGAACACGGTGCCCGCGTAGATCACCAGCAGGTAGAGCAGCGTAAACCCGATGTTGGCGAAAATCCACGACAGGTCCCCCGTCAGCTTGATCAGCGCGAGGTTGCAGCAGATCATGACGGCCGAATGGGACAAATAGATGAACAGCGTGAGCCCTTTCCGGAACCGGACGGGAATGGAATCGGCCCAGCGCTCCAGGACCATCAGCAGCACGATCAGGGAAACAAACGCAACCAACACGAATCGCAGGTGAACCGCCACATAGATGGTGTCGGACAGGACAAACAGGACCGTGCTCACGACGGACAGCAGCGTACAGGCGAGCAGCAGCCCCCGATGCTTTCGCAGGAATTGCATCGTCTCATGCCGGTACCAATACAGCAGATTGCCCAGGTAAAAGGTGAAGATCCAGGCGGGAAAGAAATGGCGCGTCGTCAACCCCAGCCATCCGTGATGAAGGTAGTGAATGTACACGAATTGGAGCGCCATGAACAGCCAGATCAGGACCGTGATGTTTTGTTTGGTGATGATGTTTCGAAACAGGTAGGCAAAGACGTAGTACTGGCACAGCATGAACAGAAAGTAGAGCTGGTCGCCCGTCTTTCCCAGCAGAATATGGACAAACGCTTCTTTCGTATGCGGCCATTCGGCAAAGAGCAAATAGTGGTAAACCACTCCGGCGCACAGGAAGGGCACGACGATATACAGCAGCTTCCCGGAAAAGTACTGCCGCGCTGTGGGCTGTTTGGTCTCAAAGGTATGGGCCGTAAAAAACCCGCTGATCATGGCCAGCAGAACGGTGCCGTACCGACTCAACTGATTCAGGGCCGTGACCCAGAAAGCACTGTCGTACTGAAGCACCAAAGCCGTGTAATGCCCCGAAGACACGAGAAAGGACGACAACAACTGCGTAAGGAAAAGCGATTTGAACAATCGCGACTCTCTTCCCATCTCCACGCTCCTTTGTATAGGGATTGCCGGTCGTGTCCCAAGCTGCCCGAGCCCTCTGCTTTTGGAAAACGGTGTTAGTATAAACTAACAAATTTTGATTCAGATTTGAAAACGGCTATCGCTGCCCGGTCTGCTCTCTGGACCAGGCAGCGATAGCCGTTTTCCCTTGTTGTGACCTTTTCACGCGCCGTACAACAGACAGCCGGCACGGATACCAGGATACCGAAACGGAATGACCCGCGCCAGTCATCGACGCGGGTGGAGATGTGTGCCGGAAGCCAATTGGCTTACGCGGTTTTCTTCAGCTTTTTGGCCGCCCAGTTGCCGAGCGATTGGATTGCCTGCACCAGGCAGATCAGAATGATGACCGTCATGATCATCACTTCGATATCCCACTGCTGATAGCCGTAGCGCAGCGCCAAATCACCCAGACCGCCCGCGCCGACCGCTCCCGCCATCGCCGTCGCCCCGATCAGGCCGATGGTCGCGATGGTCAGACACAAGACAATGCCCGGTCTGGCTTCGCGAATCATGATGCGGAAAATGATTTGCGAGCGGGAAGCGCCCATTGCCTGATACGCCTCAATCACGCCCCGGTCCACTTCGAGCAGCGCCGTTTCCATCAGGCGGGCGATATACGGCGTGGTATACACGATAAGCGGCACGATCGCGCCCTCGACCCCGATGGAGGTGCCGACGACAAACTCTGTGAACGGGATGATCGCCACCATCAAAATGATGAAGGGAAGCGAGCGAATCACGTTGATGATGACGTTGAGACTGTGATAGACCCACTTGTTGGGGGCAAGGTGATCCGGACGGGTAATGACCAGCAGCACCCCCAGCGGAATGCCCAGCAGCGTGGAGATGAACAAGGAGATCCCGACCATGATCACCGTTTCTTCAAAAGATTGATAAAACAGCGGCAGCAGTTCCACCAGTCGATCCATTATCTCCCCACCTCCTCTTGCGATACGACATCCACCCGGTACACGGACTCGCGCAGATAAGCGATTCCCTCCTGCACCGCTTTTTCTTCACCGGAAATATGCAGCAGCAGGATGCCGAGCGCGGTTCCTTTTATCGAGCTGATCGACCCGTACAGCAGGTTTGTCCTGACCGGATAGCGGGAGGCAAGCGTTCCCAGAACGGGATCGAGGGCCGCATCCCCGCGGAACGCGACGCGCAGGATGTACGCGCTGGGACCGGCGTTCTTGATTTTGGCCAGCATCTCTTTCGGGACCTGGTCATCAAAGACCGTCTTGATAAAGTTGCGCGTCGTCGGCTGCTGCGGATTGCTGAAGACATCCAATACCGTTCCCTGCTCGATGATGACCCCGTTTTCCATAATGGCCACGCGGTCGCAGATTTTTTTGATCACCTGCATCTCGTGGGTGATCAGCACAATCGTCAGGTTAAACTTTTGGTTGATGTCCAAAAGCAGGTCAAGAATCGACTCCGTGGTTTGCGGGTCAAGCGCCGAGGTCGCCTCGTCGCACAGCAGGATTTCCGGATCCATGGCAAGCGCCCGGGCTATCCCCACCCGCTGTTTCTGCCCGCCCGACAATTGGGAGGGGTAGGCGCTCGCTTTGTCTTCCAACCCTACCAGGCGCAGCAGTTCCTCCACTTTTTTTCGAATCTGCTCTTTCGGCACCCGATTCATCCTGAGAATTTCGGCGACGTTGTCAAAAACGTTGTACGACGACAGCAGGTTAAAGTGCTGAAAAATGACGCCGATCTTTTTGCGGGCGTGGCGCAGTTCCTTCTCGGACAGCTTCAGCAAGTCCTGCCCGTTGACCACGACCGATCCGCTTGTCGGCTTTTCCAGCAGGTTGATTGTTCGGAGCAGGGTGCTTTTCCCTGCTCCGCTGAACCCGATCACGCCGAAAATTTCGCCTTTGTTGACGTGGAGCGTTACGCCTTTCAGTGCTTCCACCTGTTTGCTGCCAACCTTGTACGTCTTGTGAATATTCGTTAGCTGTATCATCTGCCCAAGCTCCTCCCTGTTGGGACGTTTCCCTCCTTACCAAGAAGGGAGCACCGATCCGGAAAACTCTTCCTCGATGAACTTCTTGACTTCCTCCGAGCGGTAGATCTTGACCAGTTTTTGATAGACAGGGTTGTCCTTGTCCTTCTCGTTTACGGCGAGAATGTTGACGTACGGGGAGTCCGGCCCTTCGGCAAAAATCGCGTCTTTTTTCGGGTTGTACCCCGCTTCCATCGCAAAGTTGGTGTTGATGCTTGCCGCGTCCAGGCTTTTCAGCGTCCGGGCGAGCAGTGCCGCCTCCAGTTCCTTAAAGACCAGCTTTTTCGGGTTTTCGATGATGTCCTGCGGCGTTGCTTTGTTGCCGACACCGTCTTTCAGCTTGATCAATCCCGCGGCCTGATAGAGCTGCAGGGCGCGCGCCCGGTTGGTCGGGTCGTTTTGGATGCCGACCGTGCCGCCTTCCGGGATGTCCTCCACCTTCTTGTACTTGGTGGAGTAAATCCCCATCGGGAAGGTGACGGTTTTGCCAATTTCGACAATATGAGTTTTGTGATCTTCGTTAAATTTCTCTAAAAACGGAATGGTTTGAAAGCTGTTTACGTCAATGTTTCCTTTATCCAGCGCCTGATTGGGAAGAACGTAGTCGTTGAACACGACGACTTCGATGTCCAATCCTTCTTTTTTGGCCACTTCCTTTACCTTGTTGAGGATTTGTTCGTGCGGGCCGGCGGTGACGCCCACTTTGATCGTGGTTTTCTCCCCAGCCGGTGCGGCCGAATTGTCCGACTTGTTTCCTCCGCAGGCGGAAAGCAGCGTGGCGATCACAAGCAGCATGATCAACAAGAAACGCGTTTTTTTCATGATGGTCTTCTCTCCTTTTCTCCGATGAAACGATGTATGAATGCATGATTGGGAAAACAACGGCGTCGATGTGAACGCATCCTCTCCTTTCAATAAAAAAACCTCTTACAAAGAAGAGGTAAGGGCAGCAAGCCCCTGCTGCGTAAATACCTCTCTTATCTTTCGGAATCGAACCTAGCGGAATCGATCCGTTGGATTTGGCACCACAAATGTTCGTTTAGGTTGCCGAGGCTTCACAGGGCCAGTCCCTCCACCTCTCTTCATAAGAGATCATCCTATCCAGTTGTAAGTGCAATTCCGATTTGATTAGTTGGATTATAACGTGTCCGCAGGTGTCTGTCAATGACTTTATCGTTTATTGTCGCTATGTATTGAAAATTGTCAAAACGGATCGAATCGGGTCGCAAAACGAACGAAAGAGGCGGAAAGCCGCCTCTCCTTGGTCTCCCGAGCGAGTCGCCGCAGCAATCCACGAACAGTCCTTGGCCGAATCGTTACGGTTGAAAGATCTTGTACTCCTGCATTTTGCGATAGAGCGTATTGCGGCTGATCTGAAGCATTCGGGCTGCCTTGCTGATATTCCAGCGGGCCAATCGAAGCGACTGCTCGATCGCCTCTTTTTCCAAAACCGGTAAGGAAGGAACCTTTTGTTGATGTTCCTCCTCCCGTTCTTCCGTTTCAAACTGAAGATGTTCGGGACCGATCGGATTCCCTTCCGCCAAGAAGACCGCCTGGTTTAACACGCTGTACAGCTCCCGTACGTTTCCGGGCCACGAATAGGCACGCAGCTTTGTCTGTGCTTCCGCGGAAAGTGTGATCGCAGCAGAGCCGCTCATCGTCCGGAGAAGATGTTCCGCCAGCTCAACCACATCGCTCCGCTTGCGAAGAGGCGGCAGGGTTATCTGAATTCCTTTCAATCGGTAGTAGAGGTCGGCCCGGAATCGATTCGCCTTGATCTCTTCCCGCAGGTCCTTGTTTGTTGCCGCGATGATGCGGACATCGACCGGTTTGCTTTTCACACTGCCCACCGGGGTAACCACTTTCTCCTGCAGGACGCGGAGCAGCGCCGCCTGGGCACGGAGGGACATGTCGCCGATCTCGTCCAAAAACAGCGTTCCCTGATGCGCCGCTTCGATTTTCCCGATATTCCCCTCGGCTTTCGCTCCCGTGAAGGCACCTCCCTCGTATCCGAACAGTTCGCTTTCGATGATCGTTTCCGGAATGGCGCTGCAGTTGACGGCAATAAACGGATGCCGCGCTCGCAAACTGGCGGAATGAATGGATTGGGCAAACAGTTCTTTGCCCGTTCCCGTTTCGCCCAAGAGAAGAACCGACAGATCCGTTTCCGCCACTTTTTGTGCCAACGCCTTGGCGCTCTGCAGACTGGGACAAGAGCCCGTAATCCGGTCGAATTTATGCAGCGGCTGTCTGGCCGCATCCTTCGTGAGCACCGCCACAGACCGCCAGATCTTGCGCGTATGGTCCACGATGGATTCGATTACGAACCCCTTTTTCTCTCGGAATTCCTTGCCCACGCAATCCTTTCCCAGTATGCGCCGTGCCGCTTGATTCGCACGAATGATGCGGTTGTCGCCGTCGAGGGTCAGAAGCGGGGTATGAAGCCGATTGGACGTGTGTTCCAGTTCCTTCAGGGTGATGAGGTGTTCGTGCTTGACCTCTTCCAGCAGAAGGCGGTTTTGCACGGATTCCGCAATGAACTGCACAAGGGAGGAAAGAAAGGGATGGAATTGGTCCCTCGTCGCACTGATGTTGATCGCCCCTGCCAGCTCACCGGCGGGCGTAAACAGGGGGGACGCGGCGCACGTGAGAAACCGGTTCTGAACAAAGAAGTGCTGTTCGCCGTGAATACGCACGGACATTTTCTCCTCCAGGGCGACTCCCATCGCGTTTGTCCCCTTCTTTTTCTCATGCCAATTCGCCCCTACGCGCAGGTGCAGATTTTTGGCCTGGCTGTCAAAGTCGGGATCGCTTCGTGTATGGAGCACGACTCCCTGGCGATCGACCAGCAGCGCGATTTGGCCGCTTTTCCTGAGAGAGGGGGTCAACTTCTCGAACACGGCGGCCACGTGGCAAAGCAAAGCGTGATTCTCCTGCAGCAATTCGTGTACCTGCCGGTCGGGAAGCAGTTCATCCTCGAGGGCATCCATCGGTGTGAATCCAAACGAATAGCATCGATTCCACGAACGCTGTATCATTTGCTGCTCTTCCAGAGGCGTAAGAGATGACAACAGGATCACCTCCAAACAAGCAATGGAATGGTGCACACCCAGTATATCACAAAATATTTGAATATTTGCTCAATATTTGCGCAGTTTGTTGTTTCAAAGTGGAGCAGTTCACCATCCCCCTCTGCGAAAGCGCTGTCACGATCGGCGATCTGGGTCTGGCATGCCTTTTGCTTTACATGTCCTGCGCAATCCCATTCATGATAAAAGGAGGAATTGGCATGGCAAGCAACCGGGGAGTCGTCTACATGGGACCAGGCAAGGTAGAGGTGCAGGACATTTCTTTTCCGGATTTGGTACTGCGGGACGGGCCGGGGGTGAATCCGCTGAACGTCGGCCGCAAATGTGACCACGGCGTGATCCTGAAGGTGGTGACGACAAACATTTGCGGAAGCGACCAACACATGGTGCGCGGCCGCACCACGGCGCCCCCCGGACTCGTCCTGGGCCACGAAATTACGGGAGAGGTGATCGAGGTCGGACGCGATGTGGAATTCATCAAAAAAGGCGACCTCGTTTCCGTGCCGTTCAACATTGCCTGCGGACGTTGCCGGAACTGCAAGGAACAAAACACCCATGTCTGCCTGAACGTGAACCCGGATCGTCCCGGATCTGCCTACGGGTATGTCGACATGGGCGGCTGGGTAGGCGGTCAATCGGAATACGTCATGGTTCCCTATGCAGACTTTCAACTGCTGGCATTCCCCGACAAGGATCAGGCGATGGAAAAAATCCTCGATCTGACCATGCTGTCGGATATTTTCCCGACAGGGTACCACGGTGCCGTCAGTGCCGGCGTGCGTCCCGGCTCTACCGTCTACGTCGCCGGAGCAGGGCCGGTTGGGCTTGCCGCTGCCCATTCCGCCCAACTGTTGGGCGCATCCGTCGTCATTGTCGGCGACTTGAATCCCGCCCGTCTGGAACAGGCGAGAAGCTTTGGATGCGAAACCATCAACCTGAGTGAACATGACAACCTGGGAGAACAAATTGAACACATTCTGGGCGTTCCCGAAGTGGATTGCGCGATCGACTGCGTGGGGTTTGAAGCCCACGGTCACGGTCGCGACCATTCCGAGGCACCCGCCACCGTGCTCAACTCCATTATGGAAATTACCAGGGCCGCAGGCCGACTCGGCATCCCGGGGCTGTACGTGACAGGTGATCCTGGCGCCGTGGACGAGGAGGCCAAGGTCGGGACATTGAAAATTCGCATCGGCCTGGGCTGGGCAAAAGCCCATACCTTTGTCACCGGACAGACGCCGGTCATGAGATACCACCGCGAGTTGATGATGGCCATCCTCCATGGCAAGGCGCAGATCGCCAAAGCGGTCAATGCCACCAAAATTTCGCTGGACGAAGCACCGAAAGCCTACAGCGACTTTGATAAAGGGGCGGCGAGAAAATACGTGATTGATCCCCATGGCTTGGTCAAGTAACGCCCTCCGCATGCGTGAGGCTGTACCCGGCGGGGATTCCATCGGTTGCAGGAATGGTGCGAAGGAAAGGTGGTGTGACCATGGAGCATCCACCTGCTTTATGGAGGCGGAGTCTCGCTGAGTTTGTCGGTACGGCCCTGCTGGTGCTCATCGGCCCGGGCAGTGCCGCCTTTCACGGAATCCTGTCGGCAAAGGCGAATCACCCCGCCACGTTGGCTGATATCGGCGTCATCAGCCTGGCTTTTGCCATCATCGTCACCGCGATGATCTACACCTTTGGAAACGTATCCGGGTGCCACATCAATCCGGCGGTGACCATCGGATTGGCGGCGGCGGGACGCTTTTCCTGGAGGGACGTCCCCGCCTACGTGACGGCACAGTGTGCGGGAGGAATCGCGGGCGCCCTATTGATCCTGGCCGTGCTGGGCACGGACGGAGCCGTCATCGGAAATCTCGGCGCCACCGTCCTTTCGCCGACCACCGGATACGTTCAGGGCATTGCCATCGAAGCGCTGGAAACCTTTATTCTGATGCTTGTCATTATGGGAGTGGCCATCGATTCGCGGGCGCCCCACGGATTCGCGGGACTGGTCATCGGCCTGACGGTTGGCGGCATCATCATGATGACGGCCGGACCGACGGGTTCCTCCTTCAATCCGGCCCGAACCTTCGGCCCCTACGTGGTGGACAGTTTGGCAGGCGGAACCGTGGACTGGAGCCATTTTCCCGTCTATGTGATCGGTCCCCTGCTCGGCGCCGTCCTGGCCGCCTTCACCTATGAGGCGATTTCTGCGCCTGCGCGTGTCTCCGCTACCGGGCGAACCACAGATACAGGCAGGTAACAGGTGAGCAGAAAAAGTCTCTGGCTTCCCCCATTGGTTATCAAAGAAGAAGGGCTGTCTCGTCGCAGACAGCCCTTTTTCCATGCCTCCATCCTACGCGAAGGGCTGCTTTTTCCGCGGGCCGCGCAGACGTAAGGGATTGACTTCCAGCACCCTATTTCGGAGCCCGGAACCGCAGGCGGAGGACAGCAGCAAGATCAACCTGCGTATGCCAACATCACTGCACCGGCCGTTTGCAGTTGAGGCGGAATGGAAAGGCCACAGAAAAGGGAGGCAGTCTGCGTCCTGCAGCACCAGAACCCATAAGCAATCAGACAATTTTTCCCCTTTACAACCAAAGCCAAACATAAGGATGATTGGTCTAATAAGTGTCAGGGAGTGGAAACAGAATGGGTGCTGTTACCTTAGTAAAAAACGTGCATGAAAGGAGGGAAACGGAATGGATGCTGTTACCTTAGTAAAAAAAGCGCAGCAGGGCGATGAAACGGCTTACCTTGCATTGTTTCAACAATACGAAGAAATGATGTACAGGATCGCTTTTGTCTATGTGAAAAATCAAGAAGATGCCCTCGATATTGTTCAAGAGGCGGCTTATCGCTCCTTCAAGTCAATCAAGACATTACGGGAACCAAGATACTTTAAAACATGGGTAACGAAAATTACCATGAGCTGTTCGATCAACTTGCTTCAGAAACGAAGGAAAGTCGTTCCATTGAAGCCGGAACAATTGGATTTTTTTCATTCAATGGATGAGGATCTTCCTCTTTCCATCACATTAAAAGATGTGCTTGAAAAATTAGATGTGAATGAAAAAAGTGTAGTCTTGCTGAGGTTTTATCAAGACTACACGTTGAAGGATATCGCTCAGATGTTAGAACTCCCCTTGGGTACAACCAAAACCATTTTGTATAGAGCCTTGGAAAAACTTCGTGGAATTTTAAGGGAGGAGGAGAGTTCATGAAAAGAAGCACCTTGAAAGAGGAAATGGAAAAAATCGAGATTCCGCCAGATCTTCATCACAGAAGTAAAATGGGTATCCAACAAGCGAAATTAGAAGAGCGACATAGCGAGAGGATCATTAGGAAGAAACGCGTATGGGGCGGAATCGTTTCGGCTGCCGTTTTGGTGTCTGCCATTATTGCTTTGAACGATTCCAGTCTGGCTTCATCTGTACGTGGATATTTCAGGGATATCGTCAACTGGAAGAACGAGGTGGTAGACACACAATATTCCCAAGCTACGGATGAAATTAAGGTCGAGGCGAATTCAGCCACTGTACAATCTGAAACGATTATTGTGCCAGTAACGGTTACCCTACAAGACATTACGAAACCGCCTTTCAGTACGATAGAGGTTCTTACTTTCGGCGATTTCGAGGTTGTGGGAAGTTCAGGAGAGTCTTTGACCAACAACCAAATTACCGTCCAGGCCGCATCAGACAACCGTTATGAATTTGATATAAAAGATCGTGACAAACTTCTTTCCGAAGTAAAAAGTCCGAAAGCGAATGAAAGAGTGTTTCAGGCAAACCTTCTCCTTGATGCTGGCTTCTTCAATAACAATGAGCGTTTTACGTTGAAGATCCGTTCATTCTTCGGACAGAAAAAAGCTGACTCGCCTTTAAAAATTGAAGGGGATTGGAAGGTTGCTGTTTCTGTGAAGCGTTCCTAACTGCTGCTTCTGTCCTATGTTTCAAAACAATTCATGTCCCATTGGGGTCTTACCCTCTCAAGTAAACAGACTCTGGGCTCGGGATTGAACCGGGCTCAGGTTGTCCTCATGGAAAATCCCCTCCAAGGTAACAGGAAGGGAGCTTGTCCTTTACTGTCTACATAGAAGGGGTTTATTGAGATGGGGATGTTTTTGACAATCCCTAAATGAAGCTAATCAAGGCCGTCGTTAGGCCGGGTGATAATGATCGTTCGGGTGTGATGTGTCCTAACGTCAGGCCCCGTCCAGGTGTCAAACAGGCCGGCAAAGGCAAACGGTTCTCCGTTCCGCATGGTAATTCTTATCAGCACCTATAGACTATGATATACCAATTTGGTCATTCGACTCTTTGGATACAAAATATCTTTTTGTGCATATTGGTCACCAACCTTTAATACTGTAAAAAAACAAAAAATTCTGCTATAATACCAAATGCCAAATTCTACTTTTTTTGATTGTAGTGGATAAAATGAGTAGAGTTAGCAGAGAAGATCATATTGAGAAAAGATACCAACAACGGTTAGAACGAGAACGATTAGAACGGGTACAAAACTTACCTCAAATCAATACTACTTCTACGAAGAACGCGAAACAAGAAACAGTAGGTAAAACCGGACAAGACACTGTACAAATAAGTAAGGAAGCTCAAGAAGCATACAAAAAATCTACATCCGCGACACCTTCTGTTCAAATACGAGCTGTAATAGAAGGTCCGGGTGCTGGAGGAAGCGTTTCATCGTCAAAAACCTCTCAAACATCTCAACAAACAGTTTCTGGTAAGAAAACTAAGGAAGATAATAATAGTAAGGACAAAATTACTGGCAGTGTGATAAGAGTAATCGCTTCTTCAGCAGGGGGTGCAATTACTGGAGCTTACGCTCAACACAAAGATTGTCAGAATAGAATGAAAGTTGCTGAAGCAGCAAGAAAAATAAACGGACCAACTGGTGCTCCACGAGTTAGTCCACCTGATTATGTTAAAGGAGCTATAACCGGAGCCGGTGCAGCAGCACTTGCTGGTATTGGAACTGAAATCGCTAAGTCAGTATATAATCATTATGATAACATTGCAAAGACAAAAGGAATCAATGAAGCAGTTGCAAAGGCAGTAGAGAATCGTGTAATTGCTCCGTTTGAACCCTATGCTTCGATGCCAACCCCTGAAGAGATTAGAAAGTCTAAGGGAGATTCAAAGGAGAGCATTAAGGACCGAGTTGAAAAAGGGATAAAAGAAAGTATTGAAAAAATCAAGGATTTCTTTAAGTGGTAATCTTATGTTTTTTACATGATTGAATACTTGAGGAGAAATTTTCCATGGACAACTTTGTACACAATTTTTATTTAGGGTTACAAGGAGTCTTTATTGTATATATTCTCTTTTCCCTATATTTCTCTATAATTAAAAAAGAGGGATTACGTGCCTTCTTTGACTGGAAGTTAATAAGTATTAACTTAGCGGTAGCCGTAATAATTGCTGCTATTTCAACTTTGGTTATATAAGACTACGGGGGGATGATCCCCCTTTTTCTTTTCCCATGCTTCCAGCAACTTGATGTCGTCCGGGTGTGATCGATCCCATTCGATGTACTCTTCCCGGGCCAATGCGGCCAGCACCTCCAACACGCCGCTGCGACTGCGGCCGGTTTTCACGCACAACTCATCCACAGTCGGCGTGCGCCGGCGCCCAACTGAGAAATTGGCAATGATGCGCAGAACTTTCCGTTCAATATCCTGCAGCATGACGTTTCACCACTGGAGCTACGGCAAGGATGTTGTCAACGGAGAATACACGGAACGCCCTACGTGCAAAGCAGTAGGCTTTCACCCGGCCGCTGCTGATCTCATGTATCCGGACTGTTCGCTTCGACGTTCGGCCGTGGCGATCCAAATAGATGATCTCGACAAGCTGACCGCTGCTCATTTAGCGTTTTAAGTTCCCGAGCATATTCGTTCCCCTCTGCAATACGAACACGAGGCGAACATGTAAAAATAAAGACACCTGGAGAGGGAGTTGACTCATAAAAAAACTCCGACCATCTAAAGATGATCGGAGAAGTAGTACGTGAATGATGTTATTATAATTACTGACAATAGGAATTTCCTTAGATTATTGATGGTAAGTGAGTAAAGAATATCCTCAATTGGTGCTTGAATGAAAAAAAAGGAGACAGTCTCCTGCAAAATTTGACTGCCTCAATTCATTACCCCAAGAACATTTCGTAGAGGACTTACCTCTTCACCCTGTTTATCGGATGGAGAGGATTATGCATTCATGCATAAATTATGGAAATTGGTCTGACCACCTGCCGCCACATGACGAAGTGCTCGCTACGGTCGCTCTTCTAGCCCATTATGGTGATGCCGGCGCGCCGCAGCTCCTTGGCGGCTTCTCTCTCCTTGGTGAACGCTGCTTTGCCGAGTAGACGAAGATACGCCCCATACACGATCAGAAAGGTATCTGACGACACCACAAAGGGAAGGTCGTCCTGCACGTACTTTACGGCCTGACGATCTCAAACAACGTATGCAAGAAGAAAACGAACGAGAAGAGACCATTCGTCAACAACTGCAGGTTGAGACCTTATTTGAGAAACAGCAACCAAAACTCTCCCCCAATGAGGTCATAGAAGTAGCCAAAAGTCTGAAAGAGAACTGGTCCTTTCTTGAGCCGGATCACAAAAAAATGATCATGCAAACCCTCTTCTCGCCATAGACGTCACTGGAGAGGCAGTTGGAGGTCCAGGTCGAAGAGCCCCAGCTGAGATTATTTCACTGAAAACGAACTGAAGAGGCGGATTTCCGCCTCTTCTTCATTCCAGTTAATCCCAAGCGAAACGTTGTTCGCGCCACGGGTCGCCGTACATGTGATACCCGTTCTTCTCCCAGAACCCCTGCTTGTCTTTTTCCAAAAACTCGACGCCGCGCACCCACTTGGCGCTCTTCCAGAAGTACAGGTGCGGGATGACGAAGCGGAGCGGCCAGCCGTGTTCCGGGGTGAGATCCTGTCCGTTGTGCTTGAAGGCAAACAGGTTGCCCGGCTTGAGGAAGTCGTCCAGCGGCATGTTGGCCGTCCAGCCGAATTCGGCGTGCAGCATCACGTATTTGGCCTCCGGCTTCACCTTGACCAGCTTCACGATTTCTTCCACGGGAATGCCTTCCCAGACGTTGTCCAGCTTGCTCCAGCCGGTGACGCAGTGAATGTCGTTGGTCACCTGCGCTTTGGGCAGGGCCATGATCTGCTCGTAGGTAAGCGTCACTTCCTGCTCCACCAGGCCGAAAATGCGAAAGCTCCACTGGGTCGCCAAATCGGTGTACTCCGGCACATCGCCGTAGTGCAGGACGGGAAAGCCGGTCGTCACTTTCTGATTGGGAGGCACGCGGTCATGCCTGGTTTCCAGGGTTTTGTTGGTAAACATGGGGCTTCACTCCTTTGTCCGACAGGCGTGATCGATTCCCGGGCGCAAACGCCGTCCCGCGTAGTATGTGCGGAGAGCGGCCAGCCATACGGGAACGACTCGTTGTGAGGTATACCACCTTCTTACCATATCCCGCAGGTCGCTGCAAGAAAAACACCCCCGCCAATGTGCGGGGGGGCGTCCCTCGCGAATGCGGGACAACAACCCGCACGAAGTCCGCTGCCGGACGGCGGCGTCCGCCGGTCTATTTTTTCCCTACGCGCAGGAGGGCGTGATCCACCTTGATGCACAGGTCCATGATGACCTCGATGCCGTGCTGTTTCGCCAGCGCGGCCGCCTCTTCGCTGACGATCCCCTGCTGCAGCCAGAGGGCCTTGGGTTTCAGTTTGACCGCTTCCTCGGCGACCGGCGGCACGTCCTCGCTGCGGCGAAACACGTTGACAATGTCAACCGGCTCGTCGATCTCGCTCAGGGAAGCGACCGCCCTTTCGCCCAGCACCGTCTCGCCGGCAATCGTCGGGTTGACCGGAATGATGCGGTAGCCCGCGTTTTGCATGGCGGCGGCGACCATGTAGCTGGTGCGCTCCGGCTTGTTGGAAAGGCCGACCACCGCGATGGTTTTCGCCTCCTCCAGCAGTTGGCGGCGGCGTTCGTCACTCGGATTGTGGAACATGGCTTGACAACTCCTTTACGCATTGGATTGGCTGCGGTTCAGCACAAACTGGGCGAGCGTGCGGACCATGACGCCGGTTCCGCCCGCCGGCTGCATGTCGCCCGCGCTGCCGGTGTACGCCGTGCCGGCAATGTCCAGGTGGACCCACGGGGTATCACCCGCGAACTCCCGCAAAAAGGCTCCGCCGATGATGCAGTGGCCGTAACGGCCGCCCGAGTTTTTCAGATCGGCATAGCGGCTTTTGTTCAACTCGCGATACTCCTCAAACATCGGCAGCTGCCAGAGGCGTTCCCCGGCCTGCTCGGCCGCGGACAGCAGTTCGCCGACGAGCGCCTCGTCGTTGGTCATCGCGCCGGAGCAGTAGTGGCCCAGGGCGACGACGATCCCGCCGGTCAGGGTGGCGGCGTCCACCAGGCAGGAGACGCCCTGTTCCTTGGCGTAGGTGATGCAGTCGGCCAGGACCATCCGTCCCTCGGCGTCGGTCGTGATGATTTCCACCGTCTTGCCGCTCATCGTGGTAATCACGTCCCCCGGCTTGTAGGCCGTTCCCGACGGCATGTTTTCCACGCAGCCGATGACCGCGAGCACGTTCGCCCGGGGCTTGAGCTGGCCCAGCGCTTCCAACGCCCCGATCACGGCCGCCGCTCCGCCCATGTCGGACTTCATGTCTTCCATGCCGGCAACCGACTTGATGGAAATGCCGCCGGTATCAAAGGTGACGCCTTTGCCGATCAGGCCGATCACGTCCTCCCAGGTCTCTGTTCCCTGGTATTTCACCGCGACGACGTACGGCTCTTCCGCGCTGCCCCTGGCGACGGCCAGCACGCCGCCCATGCCCATTTCCTCCAGTTTATCTTTTGTCAGCACCTCGTACGCCATACCGTAGCGTTCGGCCACGGCCACCGCCGCGTCTTTCAGGGCGCGCGGCGTCAGGTAATTGCCCGGTTCGTTGACCAGCGTCCGCGCCAGGTTGGTTCCCTGCGCCAGCGCTTCGCCGCGCATCACGCCCAGCATGGCGCTGGCCGCTTCCTCGTCGCTGCCGACGAGAAGCTGCACCGTCCCCAGCGGCTCCGTCTCCCGCTTCGGCTTTTGCCGATAGCCTTCGTAGTGATACGCCGCCAGGCAAAACGCCTCCGTCACCGCCTGCGCGAAGCGGCCGGTCGACAGCTTCCGCCCGCCGCGCAGATCCACGGCCACGGTTTTGCCGCTGCCTTTGCCTCCCACCGTCTTGGCGGCCCGCCCCCAGGCGGCGCGGATGGAGACGAAGTCGGCCTTCTCCCGGTCACCCATGCCGATGACGATCAGCTTTTTGGCCACAAGCCGGCCCATCGTGTGGACGACGGCCACCGCCTTGGCCTCCCCGCTGATTTCCTTGTCCCGCTGCAGCGCGGCCAGCCCGCCTGCAAACCGTTGATCCAGCTCCGGATACACCTGCGCCAGCTCCTCCTCTTTCCACAGCGGGATCACCAGCTCATCGCACGGAACGGTCCACCATTCGCTCCGTTTTTCTACCGTGACGTTCATATACCCTTCCTTCTTTCTCTGTGATAGGATAAAACTACGGGCACATGCATGCCTCAGCGTGTGCCCAGACTCAGATGCAGGGAAGGAAACGGGATGGCTTTCGCTTCCGTGTACGGAATGGCGTCCGCCTGTGGCAGCGCGGCCGTGCAGTCGTCGAGAAAACGGAGAATCACGTCGACATCGAGATCCCAGTGGCGCGGACCGTATCTGGCCAGATATTTGCGGGCGTTGGCAAACATCAGGCGCGCACCCTTGACGTTGCCGCCGGAGAAGTGATACAGCCCGACCGCCATCTGCAGCAGTCCCTGGAGAAACTTGTTCGATTTGTCTTCCATCCAGATTTCCTCAAGCAGGTCGTGGCACTCGTAGTACTCGCCGGCGTTGAACTTTTCGATAAACCGTATGTACTGCTCGGGGTATCGCATGGTCAACCGCCACCGTCCTTCCGCTTTCCATCGTAACACAGATTGCCCGGTCTCGAAATCCTGACGAAAACTTTACGGATGAGCGAAACGCCGTTCTGTTACAATAAACGCAGACGCAGCAGAAAGGAATGGATCTTTCTATGGCAGCAATACTCGACAACTTTCCGTTATGGGCGGCTCTGATTGCCATAGGAATTGCCCAGTTGATCAAAATCCCGCTTCACTACATCGCCACCCGGACCTGGCAGTGGTCGCTGATGTTCAGCACAGGCGGCATGCCCAGCTCCCATTCGTCCGCGGTGACCGCCCTCTCGACGGCCGTGGGCATCCGGGAAGGGTTCAGCAGCAGCATGTTCGCCATCTCCGCCATCATCGGGGTCATCGTCATGTTCGACGCGGCCGGTGTCCGCCGCCACGCCGGCATGCAGGCAGTCGTGCTGAACAAGCTGGTGGACGAATTCAACCACCTGCTGGAGGGGATGAAGACCTTCAAGGTGCGTCCCAACCAGGAAAAGGCCCAAAAGCTGAAAGAACTGCTCGGCCACCAGCCGATCGAGGTATTCATCGGCGGATGGCTGGGTGTCATGATCGCGCTGATCACACATAGGTTGATGTAGGGCGGCAGGAGACCGCCGGAGTTGTCCCGCACCGGAAACGGAGCCGGGCAGCGCCGTTTCGGGGAGGGAGAGCATGCGCATCGTTTCCATTTGTCCGAGCAATACGGAAATCCTCTATTATCTGGGACTGGGCGATCAGGTGGTCGGTCTGGACGACCACTCCGACTGGCCGGGCGAATGGCAGCACCTGCCGCGCGTCGGACCCGATCTGTCCATCGACATGGAGAAAGTGGAGGCGCTGCGGCCCGATCTGGTCGTCGCCTCGCTCAGCGTTCCGGGTATGGAAAAAAACGTAGAGGAACTCGCCGCCCGGCGGATTCCCCATCTCGTGCTGAATCCGTCGCGGATCGCCGACATCCCCCAGGACATCCGGCTGGTGGGCGAGGCCACCGGTACGGAACAGGCCGCCGAACGGCTGGCCCAGCAATTTGCCGAAAGAGTGGAAACCATCCGTCAGGCGGCAGCGCGACGGGGCACCCGGCCGAAGCTCTACTGGGAATGGTGGCCCAATCCGATCTACACCCCCGGACGAGACAACTGGCTTACGGACGTAAGCGAAATTGCCGGGGGCGTCAACGTGTTCGCCGACTTTCCCTGCGCCAATGTCAAAGCGACCCGCGACATGGTGCGGGAGCGGAATCCCGATCACATCTGCGTCGTCTGGTGCGGCATCGAGCTGCGCCGGATCAAACCGGCGATGATCACCGACCGGCCCGAGTGGCGGGAGATGGACGCCATCCGCCGCGGGCACGTCCATCTGCTGGAAGAAGGACTCTACTGCCGCCCGTCGCCCCGCATTCTGGACGGGTTGGAGCACCTGGTCAAGCTGCTGCACCCGGACGACGTCACCTGAAAGCGTGTTTCCCCTGTACACAAGCAAAGGATTTGCCGCCGGCATCAACACCGGGGCAAATCCTTTTGTGTGTTCCCATCCCGCTAAAGTCAGTGGATGGGGTCGGCCATCGCCGCGATTCCTTTTTCGTTCAGTCGGGTCATCATCGCTTCCGTCACCTTGCCGTCGCCGCGGCGGATGACGTACACGTCCAGGGCTTTTTTGCCCCACTGCTTGAACACATCCTGCTTGGTTTCAAAATAGAGGTCGATCTTGTGGCCGCGAATGGCCCCTCCTTTGTCCGCCACCACGCCGTAGCCGTAACCGGGTATGTACAGGACCGTTCCCAGCGGAAACACGCGCAGGTCGGCGGCAATGGTGGAGTATTCATCCCGGCGAACCCTCACGCCCGAGTATGTAATGCCGTAAGACGGATGGGACGGATGTTTGCCCGTCGATTCATACCCGGCGTAATACCCCGTCGCCACGACGCGAACCTTGGGATACTGCTCCAGCATCCGTTCGTTCTTGTCGGTCATCGGGAGGAAGGAGCTGGTGGAAACGGTCCGTTTCTTGACGACCTGCCTGCCATCCCTCGTCTCCGTGACGCCGAATGCGGTCTGGACGGAGCGATCCCCCATTACATTGTAGCCCAATCCGTCGGTCGCGAAGCCGGTCAGTACGGTAACGCCCAAGACGATCATACTCACCAATCGCTTACCATTCATTCTGTAAAAAACCTCCTCTCGGTTCTAGTCTTGTCCCGAAGAGAAGGAAACTATACACAAAATGACCTCATTACAAAAATATTCTGGATCTTGTGGCACAAAAAAGCCGCCCCGTGCCGGGAGGCGGAAGCTCCTGTCGCCGAGAAGGTTGTGCAGCCTGAACAGAAAAAGGCAGACCCCGCAAAAGGCCCGCCCGAACCGTCGTTAAAACATCCGATACCCTTTTTTCCGCAGCGTTTGGATCGTCCAACCGCTGACCACCGTGCCCGCCATGCCGCATCCCAGGATGATCGCGTCCCAGGGGCCGGGAACGATTTTTTTGTACAACAGCGCCCCGACCACCACGCCGATGACGAGCACCACCGGCAGCCAGGTCGTCCGCAAAATCATGTTTATGATAAAACCGATGCCAAAACCGAGCACGGCAAACAGCACAATGGACACCACAAATTGCAGCAAACTCATCGCCCGTTCAATCCTCCAGCCTTCTGGACGTATCGGCATTCGCGTCCAAACCACGTCCGTTTCCGCTTTTTAGTGTAGCCCAATCCCCGGGGGAGGTCAATCGGAAAAGCGGCGCCGCCCTGTGCAGGCCCAAACAAAAGAGCCGACGTTCGTCGGCTTTCGGCTACGCTTTGACGGGAGAAGCGGCCGTCATCGGTTCGGAATGAGTCCCGGTGCCTTCACAGCCCGGACAGTTCTCGGTGCCGCCCAGCAGCAGTTGGAAATACCCCTGCCCCTTGCAGTACGGGCATTGTTCTTGTTCGGTTCTCATGGTGACCTCTCCTTTCCCATCCACTCGGGAAATAAATTGTATTTTCTGATTTTTTAGATGTGTCTTACTATAACAGAGAATCCGCAGGCACGACAACGGGAAAATCACTCGGAAAACGGAAAAAAACCGGGATGTAAGCGGCTGCATCCCGGTTTTTCTGTCTATTTCTCACGAATGCGAGAAGATTTTATAGCGGGTGTACTGAAAGACGGGCTCGATACCGTACTCCCTCCCGGCGAGTCCCTGCTCCCTGGCGGTGAAACGGGACAGTATGATGGCCGCGAGCGGATCATCCAGCAGCCGGCGAATCGGCAGGAACGCGGCCTCAGCGATTCTCTCCCTCCTGCGGCCGTAGCTCCCCGCTGACATAGTCCATCCAGAAGACCACCACAAAAACCCCCGGCATTTCCCCGGGGGCATTCGTGCATGTCTGTCCTGCTTTCCCAAACCGCCTGCGTTTCGCCGGCCCTTTTCTTCGCGCTACTCGTCGTCTGCGTCGAGCAGGCCGTTGTCGATCATGTAGCGGAGGTTTTCCCGGTCCCGCTCCCGCCCTTTTTCTTTCAGGCGTTCGATCGCGGGCAGGATCAGGATGTCGACTTCGCGCTGCACGTGCTGGGCCAGGTCGTAGCGGCCCTGTTCCTCCAGGTAGGCGCCTACCTCCATCAGCGCGTTGTAGCGCTCCAGTTCATCCCTCGTCAGCAATCCTCTGACCTGAATACTGGCGTGACGCATGGCTGCCTCTTACAACCGCACTTTTTTCATGGCCAGGCCAACCCCGCCGATCTTCCACAGGTAGCGGAGGTCGCTCGCCTTTTTCATCAGGGCGGCGGTGCTGCCGAACAGCTTTTTCGAGCCGACCATGCCGATGCCTTCGCCTTTGCCGAGCGATGCCAGGGTACCCTGCAGCGCCGGAACGAACGGCTGCATCACTTCGCCGCGAATCAGGGCCACCAGGTTGTCGCCCAGGTTTTCCCCTTCCTGTACGGCGATCTGGGCGGTCGGCGGATACGGACGGCCCTCGGCGTTAAAGATCAGGGCGCAGTCGCCGACGACAAACACGTTTTCGTAGCCCGGCGCGCGCAGGTACTCGTCTACCTTCACGCGGCCGCGCATGACTTCGAAGCCGGATTTCTCCACGATGCTGTTGCCGCGCACACCCGCCGCCCAAACGACGGTTTTCGACTTGATCTCTTCGCCGGTAGCCAGCAGGACGCCATCTGCGGTGCACTCCTTGATCGGCGTGCCGATCTTGAACTCGACGCCTTTGCGGCCCAGGACGTCCATCGCGTAGCTGACCAGCTCCGGATCAAAGCCCGGCAGAGCGGTCGGCGCCGCTTCGATGCAGTAGATTTTCACCAGTTCCGGATCGACGTCAAACTCCCGGCACAGCTCCGGAACGCGGTCGGCCAGCTCGCCGCAGAACTCGATGCCGGTGAAGCCGGCTCCGCCCACCACGAAGGTGAGGTAATCGGTGCGCTCCGGCTCGTTTTTGTACTTGGCGAACATGTACTCGATGTGCTCGCGGATCTGGCGCACGGCGTTGATGCTGCGGATGCTGAACGCGTATTCTTTCAAGCCTTGGATGCCAAACGTTTCCGGCTCGCTGCCCAGACCGATCACCAGGTAGTCATAGCTGAGCACTTCGCCGTTTTCCAGCGTGACGGTTTGTTCGTCCGGCTGGATGGACTGAACGGTGCCTTTTACAAAGTTTACCTTGTTCATGTCGATGATCTGATCCAGGCTGACGCGGGCGTGGTCGGCGGAAGCGGTGCCGGCAGCCGGCTCGTGCAGCCAGGTGGTGATGTAGTGGTAGTTGTGCTTGTTGACCAGCGTGATTTCCGCTTCGTTGTAGTTCAGCTTTTTCTGCAGCTTCAGCGTGGTCAGCAGGCCTCCGTATCCGGCGCCGAGGATGAGGATTTTGGGTGTGCTCATGGTATCCCTTCCATTCGTGTTATGATAGGCATTCCCTGGAAGTTTGTGCGAAATTTCACGTGATTGGATACGCTTAAGATGCCCTGAACGACCGCTCCTGTATAAACGGAATAATTGCCCTGCCAGATCCGGTGCTCCAATCTGTGAAAAAAAGCACAATCCAGGAAACAAAAAATTTTGTCAAATTCGTTACATTCACACTCATATTAAAAGGAGTCGACAAGATTTTCAAGTCATTTTTGCCCATCTCCCCGTTTTTTCTCTTCTTTTTTTCGTTTACAGGTATGGGTATAATAGGAAAGGATGCTTTCAGAATATTTCGGAGGTGCTTGAGATTGAACCTTCTGCAAAAGGACGAGCAGGTGTATGACATTACCATTATCGGAGGCGGCCCTGCCGGCTTGTTCACCGCGTTTTACGGCGGGATGCGCCAGGTTAGCGTAAAGATTATCGAAAGCATGCCGCAGCTTGGCGGACAGCTTTCTGCCCTGTACCCGGAAAAATACATATACGATGTGGCCGGGTTTCCGAAAGTGCTGGCCCAGGACCTGATCAACAATTTGAAAGAGCAGGTCTCCCGGTTTCAACCGACCGTCTGCCTGGAGGAAAAGGTGGAAAACGTCGAGAAGAAACCGAATGACATCTTTGAAATCACCACCGACAAAGGCATTCACTACTCGCGCGCCGTCATCATCACCGCCGGCGTGGGCGCGTTTGAGCCCCGCAAACTGGAACATCCTGACGCCGCCAAGTACGAAAAAGCCAACCTGCACTATTTCGTCACCGATCTGAACTCCTTCAAGGGACAGCGCGTAGCCGTCATCGGCGGCGGGGATTCCGCCGTGGACTGGGCGCTGATGCTCGAACCGATTGCCAAGGAAGTCACTCTCATCCACCGCCGCGACAAGTTCCGCGCTCACGAACACAGTGTCGAAATGCTGATGGCCTCCAGCGTCAACGTCACCACGCCGTATGAAATCGCCGCCCTGCACGGCGACGAACGCATCGAACGGCTCACGATCGTCAACAACGTCACCAAAGAAGAGCGCGACCTGGAAGTGGACGCCGTCATCGTCAACTTTGGCTTCATCTCGTCTTTGGGACCGATCAAGAACTGGGGACTGGAACTGGAAAAAGGGGGCATCCTCGTCAACTCCCGCATGGAGACCAACATTCCGGGGATCTACGCGGCCGGCGACATCGCCACCTATCCGGGCAAGGTCAAACTGATCGCCGTCGGCTTCGGCGAAGCGCCTACCGCTGTCAACAACGCGGTCGCCTACATCAATCCGGATGCGAAACTGCAGCCCGGCCACTCCTCCAGCATGGACAATTTCAAGTCGTAACCGTTCGCAGCAGCGCCCTGCCAGCCGTTATCTTCGGCTGGACAGGGCTTTTTTGTCGGGCAAGCCCGAACAAGCGTTCCACCCGTCCTTCCGCGTGGGACGGCCCGTTTGCCTGCGCCAGCCGCTCTGCATAGGGGATGCCGCCCCGGCGCACAGTAGGGAGAGAACGACGCCACAAAAAAGGAGGGATCCATCCCGCCATGGACCATCTCTGCCCCGTCTGCAACGGCCTCATGCCCTACCAGGAAGCATGCCCCCGCTGCGGCCGCCCGTTGGACGACGCCGGACGGCTGTATGACTACTACGGCGATTACAGCCCGTACCTGGAGATCGACGACTCCAAGCTGAACAACGGCTTTCCCGACCGGCTCCACCACCACTGCCTGCACGTGGGCTGGTGTCCCGCCTGCAGGCAGGAGCATCTGTCGGTGATCGAGGAGTGGAGCAGCCAGGCGCTGCATGACCAGTCGCCGCCGCCCTTTACTCCGGATGCAGGGGAATCTCCACGGTAAAGCAGACGCCGTCGTCCGTGTTGGCCGCCCGCAAATGGGCACGGTGCAGCCGGGCAATCCGCTGCACAATCGCCAAGCCCAGGCCGAACTCCCCCTTCTCCCCTTTCACAAACTGCTTGAACAGCGCTTCCTCCTCCGGAATGGGCGGCCCGTCGTTGCCGATGCGCAGCACCGCCTTTCCGGCTTCCTGCCGCAGTGAGAGGAAAATCCGCTCCCGGGCATAGCGCGTCTGGTTGTCCAGCAGGTTTTCCAGCAGGACGCCCCACTGCTCCCTGTCGCCCGTGACGGTCACCGGCTCCAGCGACTCCTCCCAGCGGACGTCGGTCCGCCGCCAGCGCAGCCGCTCCCATACATCGCGGGCCAGCTCGTCCAGGCGAAACGGCCGGTGCTCCGGCCGGCGCGTCTCCAGATAATCCAGCTTGGTCATGTAGAGCAGGCCGCGAATCCGTTTTTCCAACCGCTCCGCCTCGCTGTCGATCACCTGCACCGACCCCTGCAGGTCGCCGCGCGGATAGATCCCGTCCAGGATCGACTGGGCGTAGCTGCGAATCACCATCACCGGCGTTTTCAGCTCGTGGGAGACGTCCTGCAAAAAGGCCTGCTGGGCTTCATCCTGCCGAACCAGCCGCTCCCTCATCCGCTCGATCGAACGGGACAGCCGGCCGATTTCGTCGCTGCGGTCCGTCACGAACGGTTCGTGCCAATCCCGGTCGGCGATCCGTTTCACCCGCTTTTCCATCTGCACCAGCGGACGGGTGAGGTAGCGGGCCAGCCAGATGCAGGGCAGCAGGCTGGCCACCAGTACGATCCCCAGGATCAGGAACAGCCGGCGAACCAGCGTGCGCACCAGGTCGTTCAAGTAGCTCTCCCAGACGTACGACACCAGGTACACCGTCCTGCCGTTCGCCTGTTCCCGGCGAATGACGTAGAAAATGGTGTCGTCGTCCACGCTGCGGATATACCGCTGGACGTCGGGCAGCTGCGTGCGAATATCCTCCCCGACCATCTCGACAAACGAGCGCGGCAGCATCCGTCCGACAATCGGCCTGCCGTTTTCGCGAAAGAAAACGTGGTTCACCGTGCGTATGTTTTTCCTCTCCAGTTCCCGCCTGAACAGCCTGTTTTCCTCCAGGGGAGGCCGGATGTAATCCAGCAGCGTATCCTGGGCCGTCTCGATGGTGACGAAGATTTCCCGGGTAAAAAAGCTGCGCAGCGTCCACGGAAACAAAAGGGCCAGGAGGATCGCGACGCCCAGCGTGATGCCGGCGAAGACCAGCCAGATCTGGACAGCCAACGGGTAGTTTTTCATGAGCCGATCATCCTGTAGCCAAATCCGTACAGGGTTTCCAGCCGCAGCTCCGGCATTTTCTTGCGCAGGCGGCGCACCAGATCGTCGACGACGCGGTCGGTCCCGGTAATCATCGCCCCAGATGCGGCGCAGGATGCTTTCCCGTTCAAACGCCTGGCCCGGGCCGCTTCCCCGTTGTGAAACGAACCCACCTGCCACCCTTCGTTTTGCAAGGAGGTGAGTACCCGGTTCAGATTGTCCTCATCTTCCACCAGATAAATGAGATAGCTCACGTTCATGCCTCCTCCGTCTTCCCCCTGCGAATGCCGGCATCCCGTCCGGCCGGCCCATTCCATGAAAAAAGGACGCGCACGGGGACACGTCCTTTTTTGGTTCCTATTGTACCGAAAACCGGCGGCTGCCCGCTAGTTTTTCTTCTGTTCCAGCTTTTTGGCGAGGTGCTGGTTGACCGTTTTCACCTCGTCCAGGAGCTTCGGCAGCACGTCCTTGATCTTCGCGGCGTCACCGGATTGGATCGCGGCGTCGAACGCCTCGTGGGTCTGTTTAAACTGTTCCATCACGGCGCGCATCGTTTCCGCGTCTTTTGGATTGCGCTCGCCGAAGTTTTTGACGCGCCATTCTTTCAACTGCTGCTTCATCTGCTCTCGGGTGATCTCGCCGTTTTTCACCTGCTCGTGCAGTTTTTCGCTCAGCGCTTTCCATTCCTCCCGCAGCTTTTGTTTTTGCTCGTCCTGGCCGTTTTGCTCCCGCACCGCCTTCAGTTCCGTCATCAGGCGTTCCCGTTCGGCAAAAGCGGCTTTCCATTCGTCCACGCTGTCCGGCGTGTACTTTTCGGCCAGCAGGGTCAGGTACATCTGACGGTGTGCATTCAGGTGCATCCCGCGGTGCCATTTGCCTTTTTGGTGTTCGCCTTGATGCTCGTGCTGCGCGCCGACCTGTCCGGCCTGGATGAGCTTCGCCGCCGGCCGTGCCTGGGTGTCCGCCGCGTGTACGCCGGCCGGAATCGCCAGACCCATCACGAGTGCTGTCGCCAAAACGCTTTTTTGCCAAAGTTTCATGTTCCGTCACTCCTTTTTGCGTACTGATCTGGTCATGATGCCGGTCGCTTCCCGGCTGCAGGTAACAGTCTACGCAAACAATGTGGCACGATTGTCAAGCGAATGTGGAAAATTGTGAAATGGCCTGGCTACAGCGGCCGCAGCCCGTCCCTGTCCAACCCCAGCCTCTCCACCAATCCCATCTGTTCGAGATCGTTCCGGGTTTTCGGCGTGCCCAGCCGGTAGATCGTGCGGTAAATCTCGCGCAGGTTGTCGTCGTACTCGTCGTTGTCCCGATCCGGCATGTCGCTCCACAAGGTATGCCCGTGCATCCACATCATGAAGTCCCCGTGCACGCAGTGGTTGAACAGGTCGCGCAGCATTCCCGCTTCCACCTCGGTCGCCTCGATCTCAAAGTCGTAGGTGGAATCGCCCTTGACGTCGCGGATCTCGGCCACGGTCGTCCCCGACTGCAGCGTGATGTAATACCGGTTTCTTTCCAGGGCCACCATCTCCTCTGCTTCAAACTCGGCCCTGCCGTAAGCGGAGCCTATGGAGGTTGCATGCAAGCATTCCCTTTCTATCATGCGCCGGGCAGAGGGAAAATATGTATCTCGCAATCTAAAAAAATTGTAATCATGTAGCATATTTTGCCTTGACGCCGCACATGAAGTCATCATATACTGGCCTCGTTAACGATAATGATAATCGTTATCATACATTTTTTATTCTTACAAGGAGGTTCATCCATGAAGTTCCATTTGCTCAAACCGCTTTACACCACGACCCTGATCGCCACGATTCTCTCAGGTGCAGCACCTGTCCTCGCCGCTCCTGCCGATGCGGGTGCATCCGAAGCTGCTGCTGCGGCCCCGGCAGAAATTTCCGACCTGACGCTTGAGCAGGCGATTGAAAAGGCAATCACCAGCAGCATCGACCTGAGGCTGCTCAAGCTCGACAGCGACTCCGCCTATTACACAACACGCCTGACTTTATTGGGCACGAAAGCGACGAAAGTAGATTCCATCAAGACCTTGAGCAGTGCCAAATCGAAATTCGAGACAGAAGCAGATGCGATCAGGGATTACAAGGTCGCCGAGTCCAACTGGAAAATACAAGAAAACAACGTCCGACTCAATGTACACAAAGCGTATTTTGATGTACTGGCAGCGAAAGAGAAGGCGGACTTGCAAAAGAAGTACGTCGAAATGATGAACGGGGACAACAACAACGACGCTCAAGAAACACTCCGCGAACTCGAAGCCAAGTATCGTGAGGCGCTTGCCAAACTGAATCAACTGATGAACGAAAAGAGCGACAAAGAGTGGAACCTGGCAGCCGTGAATTATTCCGCCTTCCAACTGCTCCCGGTCGACGAATACAAAAAAACCGCCTACGAAAGACGCCCCGATCTGGTGAAAGCCTCCGCCGAAAAAGCATTTTACCAAGCCAAAGTAAACTACATCAGCCAGTACGCCTCCCTCAGTACCTACCCTGGGCGTATCGCACAAATTGAGCTGACAAAAGCCGAGCTTTTGTTGCAAACAGCCCAACGAAAGGCTGACCAGGAAATCGCGGCCAATTACGAGAAAGTGATTCAGGCGAAACAAGCCATGGAGGAAAGCAGCGCAAGTCAAAAATCGGCGGAAGAACGTTACCGTCAAACCTACATCGACTACCTGAACGGAAAAGCATCCGCATCTGAGCTGGCCGACCGTAAAGAAAAATGGCTGGACAGCATTGCCGAAAGCATTGATTCTGCGTATCAATACAATGTTGCAGTAGCCACTTTGCAATATTCCATCGGATTTTAATCGCCCCATTACCTGCATGGCCCTCTATCCGCTGTGCTGACAAGCTGGCACATTACGGAATGGAGACGAAATCATAGTATCGCGCGTTTGTCACGAACCCTGGGATAAAGCAGGTGTTTGCACTACGTAACAAACGGGCTTCATCATAACAAAAGCGTGGCGGTCAAGAACCTGTTCACACGTTCTGTCCGCCACGCTTTTCCTGCTGCTGCTCCTCTACTTGTTTTCTTTGCGCAAATTGTGCCCTGTATTTTCCCCCGTATGGGGAGGTGTGCTGCGAGAGCCGGCCGCAGCCTCAGTCGGCCGTTTGGCCTTGTTGTTGTGCTTTGCCATCTGGAATCTCCTCCTGCGTGTAGGATACCCCTGTAGGATGTCCTGCGGCAGAATGGAAAAAACACTCTGACCCGCGCTGCAGGCCAAAGTGTTTTGAGAGGTCGTGCTCTTCTTTGTTCGTTTGCTTTATTTCACCACGAGTGTGGCGACCATTTTGCCGTGATCGGGACCGCAGACGACGTTGCAGAAGATTTTGTACTCGCCCGGCTTGTCGACGGTCAGCGTCTTGCTGCCCTCGTTCTGGATGTCCACGTCCAGCCCTTCAATGCCGATGCCGTGGAAGCCTTCGGTCGACTTGAAGTTGATCGTAAACGGCTCACCCGCTTTTACTTCAAATGTATCCTGGTTGAACTTCCAGTTGCTCGCCTCAATGTTGATCGCCGTGCCGGACGCCGCCGGAGCGGGTTGGCTGCTCCCTTGAGCCGCTTCCTGTTTGTCGCCGCCGCAGCCTGCCAGCATGACGGACAAGACTGCTGCCGACATCATGAGACCCCACATTTTTTTCATAAGACACCCTTCTTTCATGCAATGTCTTCACGTTCTACAATTTCATTGTAGCGAAAGAAATCGGTCCAGAATCTGCCAACCTGTGAACGAATCTTGACGAACCGGCGAACGATTGGTGAACGCCGCTGGCGGCCGCTTCCCTACCCGCGCTTCTCATCGATGCCGTACTTCTCGCTGTCCCTGCGGGCGTTCCACCATGCCAGCGCTCGCTGTTCCAGCGCCTTGACAAACGCGTCTTTGCCGGCGACGTACGCAGCAATGTCGGCGGGAAACCGCTCCGCCAAACGCCGCTTCAGGTCACGGTAGGCCGCCGCTTCCGCCGGATGGGCCATCAGATAGTCGCGAAACGCCAGAAGGCGGATCACCTCGTCGCTGCCCTGTTGAAAGACATGGACATGATGGGTCCGCTTGTCGCCTCCTTTGCAGAAGTAACGCCGCCCGGGGATGCCGTTTTCGCCGCGCGCTTCGTAGCCCAATGACTCCATGCGGCTGCAGCGGGCATCCACGCTCTCGATCCGGTCCACCTCCACCAGGATGTCGAGAATCGGTTTGGCGGCCATGCCTGGCACCGACGTACTGCCGATGTGATGAATGTCCCGTACGGCACCGCCCACGGCCTCCCTGATCTTCGCCGCTTCCTCCCGAAACATCTCCGGCCAGCGGTCGTCGTACGCTACAACCTCCACGGTTCGCATCGAATCGCCTCCCGCTTCTCTATTCCTCCTCCCCTGCTCCAACTCCTTCCAGCCCGTAAAAGGGGCGATATCCCCTATGCATGTCAACGGGGAGCGAGGTTCGCCTCCGTCGAGCGAGGATCATCTACGTCTTCGCCGGCAAAAAAGAAACCCTCGCCGGCATCGCATGACCGTCATGCAATGCCCACGAGGGTTGTGTCCTCTCGTTATGCGTCTTACTCGTCGCACTTCTCCGGCTTGCCCTCGGCCAGCGCCGTTCGAAACGACGCGCCGCAGCCGCAGGAGGCGACCGCATTGGGGTTGTCGATGGAGAAGCCGCCGCCCATCAGCGATTCCTTGTAGTCGATTCGCGTGCCTTCAATGTATAGATAGCTGTCCTTGTCGACAACAATCTTGATTCCGTCCTGTTCGAAGGTGTGGTCGCCTTCCTTCATTTCCTGATCCCAGCCCATCCCATAGGTAAAGCCGCTGCAGCCGCCCGGACGGACGCCTACGCGCAGGAACAGGTTGGGATTGTTTTCCGCAGCCAGCATCTCCTTTACCTTCCGGCTGGCTTGTTCCGTCAATGTGATCATCTCGTTTCCCTCCTTCACCGGCGGTTTCCATTCCATGAGGCACCACGCAAGCGCCGTGTTCCTTTTTACAGGGTGCCGCTTTCTGCTTTCAGTATACAAAAGGAAGACGCGTTTTCACAAGGCTGCCCTGCACTTCGGGCGCCTGCCCCCTTCCCCCACTGAACACGCCTGCCCAAACAAAAAAAGAGGGGTTGCCCTCCTCACGCAAAATGCGCCTTGTTTTCCAACATGTAAAAGCGATACGGTTTTGACTTTTTGCCTACCTTGGACAGACTATGATCCAATTGGTTCAGTTCGTTGTGAAGTTGATCAATCTGCTTACTGTATTCCAGGACATCCGGATGATCCAACCCAAACTCTAACCCCATTTTCACCATACGCTGTCGAAGGAGTTCGATTTTTTCGAGTACCATATCTCGCATTGCTGAAGCTCCTCCTAAAGATAGATAAGGCGTTCGTACCTTCATTTCATTTACATTTTACAGGAACTGCAGCCATAAGGCAATCAAAATTTCCTTATATAACCATGAAAATACCAGGTTTTTGGCGATATTTGCAAGATTTTTACAGGTCGGACGCTGCTAAACTTCTGATATTGTTCCACCTTCCCAAGAGGTTTATAATTATAGATGCTTTTGTGAACGATTGACGGATCAGCCCTGACCACCCGCATCAGGGCAACCGACCGGACGAAATCTGAGAAGGGAAGTGTTCGGATGGCGCTTGACACCTTAACCATCCAAGACCAATCGCTGGCCGGTGTGGCGGAAAAGGTCATTCACGGCGAGCGGCTTACACTGGAAGACGGCCTCACCCTGTTCAACTCGAACGATCTGTTGACCATCGGCCAACTGGCCAACCTGGTCAACCAGCGAAAAAACGGGAATAACGTCTATTTTATTCAAAACATGTACATCAACCCGACCAACGTCTGTGAGGCGCACTGCAGGTTCTGCGGTTTCCGTCGAGATCTCGGGGAAGACGGCGCTTACACGATGAGCATGGACGAACTGCTGCACTACGTCGGCTCGCGGTATCGCGAAGGCATCCGCGAGTTCCACATCGTCGGCGGCCACAATCCGCACGTGCCGTTTGACTATTACGTAGACACGATCCGCACCCTGAAAAAGGCGTATCCGCACGTAACGATCAAAGCGTACACCGGCGCGGAGATCGAATTCTTCACGCGCATCTCCGGCCTGTCCATCAAGGAAGTGCTGCAGGAGCTGATGAAAGCCGGGCTGGAAAGCCTGACCGGGGGCGGCGCGGAAATCCTGACGGAGCGGTACCGCATGAAGATGAGCCCGGAAAAGGCCAGCACGGACATGTACCTGCAGGTGCACCGCACGGCTCATCAGCTCGGCCTGAAGACCCACACCACGATGCTGTACGGCTCCATCGAGACGCTGGAGGAGCGCCTGATTCACATGATCCGCCTGCGCGAACTGCAGGACGAGACCAACGGCTTTTTGGTGTTCATCCCGCTGGCGGTGCAGCCGATCAAGGCGTCGGCCGGCATCAAGCGGCGCAACTCGGCGATCGACGACCTGAAGACGATGGCCATCAGCCGCCTGATGATGGACAATTTCCAGCATATCAAGGCGTACTTTATCAACATCGGCACGCAGTTGACGCAGGTGTCCCTGACCATGGGCATGTCCGACGTGCACGGCACGCTGATCGAAGAGCGCATCAGCCACTCCGCCGGCGCGCTGACCCAACAGGCCCTCACCGTCGACGAACTGGTCTGGCTGATCAAAGGAGCCGGCAAACGCGCGCTGGAACGGGATACGTTCTACAACGTCATCAAGGAACACTGAGAACCGGACCCGCGACACGACATGCCGCCATACCTTCATCGCAAGCTGGCGCCTCTCTTATGGGCGTCGGCTTGTTTTGTTTCGCCCCCGTGTCGGACTGCTTCCCCAGAGGGTTCAGCGGATGACATTCAGACATCGTCCGCATTCGGTTCCACCAAAAAAAGGCACGCCGAAGCATTCGGCCGTGCCTTTTTCATCCACCTGTCTTCAAAACGGGAATCCGTCATCCTCCTCGTCTTCCCGCAGCTTTTTCTTGATGTTCGCCAGAAGCTCCTCCGCGGTGGCCGCCTGGACCAGGTCGCCGTTCACCAGCGCAAACGGCTGCATGTAGCATTCGCCGCAATGGCCGAGACAGCCGTACTCCAGCACGTCCACATCCAGCTCGGGATCGTTTTCCAGCGCCTCCATCACGGATTTTGTATAGGAAGAGACGTTGCTCGCGCAAAATTCAACTAATGGCTTCATCCATTTTCACCTGCCGTCAACATGGACTGTTCTCCTCATCGTGTACCGCGTCATGGCAAACGCTGCGGTCCACAGGGGAATTTTCCGGCGAACCCGCACGCGGAATGCGTCGTCAGCGCCGGCATTCCCGGTTTCGTGCGAGCCCTCCAGACCCTCCCCCCTATCATAGCAAACTGAGGCCTGATCGCAACTGGTTTCCCCCCCTGGCAGGTGCAGTGATCCGCGAATGAACGGGAAAAAGATTCTGCTTGCAATTTGCGCAAAAGAGACTAACAATAGAATGGGTGCTGTAAAATAACGGACAGAAGAAAGGACTAGACCTTCTATGAAACGACTTGTGATCCTTGGCGGAGGGTACGGGGGTCTGCGGATTATCGAGCGGGTCCTGTCCCCGGATTTGCCTGACAACGTCTTTGTGACGCTTGTGGACCGGATGCCGTTTCACGGCTTGAAAACGGAGTATTACGCCCTCGCGGCGGGAACGGAACCGGAAAAAGCCGTGCGCGTCCCGTTTCCAAGCGATCCTCGTTTGACGACAAAATTCGGGGAGGTAACCGGCGTAAATATGGACGAGCGGATCGTCACGTTCGCAAACGGCGACACCCTCTCCTACGACTGGCTGGTTATCGCGCTCGGATGTGAAGACCGTTATCATGACATCCCGGGAGCGGAACAATATACCCACTCGATTCAAACCATGAACGCGACCCGCAACACCTACGCAGCCATCAACAACCTGGACCCGTACGGTACAGTGACGATCGTCGGCGGAGGTTTGAGCGGCGTGGAGCTGGCCTCCGAACTGCGGGAAAGCCGCCCGGACCTGAACATTCGCATTCTGGACCGCGGCCCGAGCATTCTCAGCCCGTTCCCGAAAAAACTGCAGCAGTACGCCTCCCAGTGGTTTATCGAACACGATGTGCAGTTGGTCTCCATGGCCAGCGTCAACCGCGTCGAGCCGGGCGTGGTCTACAACCACAACGAGCCGGTGGAAACCGACGTCACCGTCTGGACGGCCGGAATCCAGGCCAGCCGCATCGTGCGCGCTCTGCCGATCGAGAAGGACAACATCGGCCGGGCCAAGCTGAACCAGTATCACCAGATTCCCGAGTATCCCAACGTGTACGTGGTGGGCGACTGTGCCAGCCTGCCCATCGCCCCGAGTGCCCAATCGGCGGAGCTGCAGGGTGAACAGATCGCCCTGATGCTGAAGAAGGACATCAAGGGCGAAGAATACCCCGCTTCCCTGCCGGACATCAAGCACAAGGGATTCCTCGGCTCGCTGGGCAAAAAGGAAGGCTTTGGCGTGATGGGCAAAGTCTCCCTGGTCGGCCAAATGCCCCGCGTGATGAAGAGCGGCGTGCTGTGGATGTACAAAAAGCATCTCGGATAGTGCGGATCAAGATGAACAAAGCCTTTCGGTTCCTCGCCGAAAGGCTTTTTCGTTTCCAGTTGACACGGTTACTGCGAGACATACATGAAATTGTTGATGTAACTGCCATCTTTCTGCAGGAAAATCGTCTGCAGTGCTCCCGTTTGGAAATCGTAATAGTAAATGCCCCTTTCCTGTTTGTGGGAGGAGTCTTTGCTGCCGCCCAGGAAGTACAATCCCTTCCCGTCTTTGGTCAAAAAGACGCCGGTTCTGGCAGAGATAGGCAAGTCAAGTTTCCGTCTCGTCCCCGTATTAATGTCCACCAGATTGTATTCGACCGGTGGCCTGAGCACATGGGGCGACGTGACCAGAAACAGTTGCCCGCCTCTGGCCGAAATCCCCATAATTTGCTCATCTTTCAGCTCGATGATCTTCCGCTTCTGTTTGGTGACGTTGTCGATTTCGACTACGGTGTGGGTGGCGGGCACCATGAAGGTCTGTGTCTCGTTGGCGTGCATCAGTTTTGCATAATCCTCTTTGTCCGAATACTGCACAAGATATGTCTTGTTTGTCTCGGGATCGTAGCTGGCCGTCCACGTGTTCGTGTCCGTGTCCTGCTCGTCGATAAATTCGAGCCTCTTCGTCTTTTTCTCGTAAAAGGCCGTTTGCAGCACGCGCCTCCCTTTTTTCACCGCGATCACAATCACCGGGCCTTCCGCAGTCGTCGGAATGATGTGATTGATGGCAAATAGATCGGTGGATAACTGTTCGGTCTTTCCGTCGCGCAAATCGTACGCAAACAATTGGTCACCCTTGTCACCTACGTCGGCGGAGTAGTACAGCTTGTGTTCAGGCCAGGAAACAACCGTCAGGGGGTATTGGGACGTGTACGGGATGTCATTGACGTGAACAAGTTTTCCGTTGGCCAGATCGTAGGTGTACACTCCCATCGACATCCCGCCTTCGGGACTATACCCGTCCACGTACTCGGTTCTCGTTATTGACAAATAATCACCCGACGGCGGCACAGGAGAAGCACACCCTTGAAGCACCGCACAGAATAGCAGTGCGGCTGCAAAACATGCCCCTGCTTGGGATAATCGTCGCATCATGGTTACCTCATTTCACTGGTATAACTGCACCATAACCACCATCTTTAGCAAAAGCGGCCTTCTCCAAAGAACAGTTTTCGTTCCCTTACTTGTCCTGCGGATAAATGATCTCTTTGATCAGACCTTCCCCGTCATATATGACCCTCATACCGGGCTCGGGGGCGGGATTTTCCAAGTGGTATACGGGTAAATCCTTTGCTTCTTCCCGAATTTTTTGCACCATTCTCTCTTCTTCCTCAAGCAGTTTCTTTTGTTCGGGTGAGAGTGGCTTTTTCTCGATCGGCTTCTTTTCGGGAACCGGTTCCCCTTCCACAATGATTTTCATCCTGTTGTTTTCGTCAAATTCGATGATCGTCCCCGCTTTCATTTGGTCTGGGATCCGGGTTACTACCTGCCCGTTGTCGTCCTCACGCAATTGTGCTGCCGTAAAAACAGCAACCGTGCCCAATACGAGTACAACAAGCAAAAGAACGCTTCCGCCAGCTTTTCTTAACATAGCGCCCTCCTGGTAACAATTGTGTCCCTCGGCGAATTACAGGTATATTTTACCAACAATCGCAATCAAAAGTATTACAAATGATTTACGAAAAGGCAGTTTTGATTAAATGAGCCTTTCGGTTTGTCGCCGAAAGGCTTTTTACGTTGCCACTTGATACTGTACTGCGTGACATACATGAAATTGTTGAGATAACTGCCGTCAGGGGGGGATTGAGACGTATACGGGATGTCATTGAGGTTGAACCAATTTTCCATCGACATCCCGCCTTCAGAGACTATTGCCGTCCACGTACTCGGTACTTGTAGTCGTCAGGTATTCACCCGAAGTCTGCACAGGTGGAGAGGACGTTTGCGGGCTTGCGGTCGGTCGATTTGCATCAGCAGTGAAGCACCGCATAAAAAGCAGCGCGGCTGCAAAACATGCACCTGCTCTGGATAATCGTTGCATCGTGATTGCCTCATATAACTGTAACCAAGCTTAGCGTTACGAAAGATACTGGATGTACGTTTTATTTATCATCATTTTCATTAAACTCGTAGTAATATCTTCCTTTAAACGACAACGATGACGACCAGGTCAAACCGTATAACTCGACTCCTGTTTTCCAAATGTCAAGGACTGCATCAGGGAGAGCACCATTGTCTCTTTTATATACATATGCAAAAACGTCGTTTTCGAGGTTCCTTGAAGCAATCTTTGTCCCATAACTTGGATTGTCAATCTCGCCTTTTGTCGCACAATCGCCTTTTTTCAACGTATTGTCATTCTCTCCAACCGTATCTGAGTAGTTAGTAAAGCGACCTTCTCCAAGTACGGAACCCGATGTGGTTCCTTTAATCGTAATGCTGTTGTTACTTTTGCCGTATGTGTATGTCCCTGGGGGTTTCCTCGTACCTCTGGGAAGTGGCTTATACGCATTAGGAGAAATATTCTTCGGATAAATAATCTCTCTGATCAAACCTTCCCCGTCATAAATGACCCTCATACCGGGCTGGGGGGCGGGATTTTCCAAGTGGTATACTGGCAAATCTTTTGCTTCTTCCCGAATTTTTTGAACCATCTTTTCTTCTTCCTCAAGCAGTTTCTGCTGTTCTGGCGAAAGAACCTTTCTCATGATTGGCCTCTTTTTGGGAACTGGTTCCCCTTCAACGATGATTCTCATCTTGTTGTCTTCGTCAAATTCTATGATCGTCCCAGCTTTCATTTGATCTGGGATCCGGGTTACTTGTTCGCTGGCGGCAACTTGCGCACTTATTCCTGTGAAGAAAACAGCAGTCGCCAAGGTAATTGATAGCGGAATGATCCTCTTAGTCTTTTTTCGCATGGTTCTCCTTCCTTTCAATAGAATTTTGGATAAGACGTTAATCAGTTTATTTACAACTCTTTCCATTACTCATTTTACCAATTATTCCTATATTTTGAATAGGTACATTTTACTAAATGATATTAATTCCTCATAGTGAAATACGGACTTTTGTCATCTATACAATGAGAAAGATTATTCATCAGACTAAAATTCGCAAAATTTATTTTTAATATTTTGATTATTATGTATATGAATAAATTGATAAACAAAACCTTTCCTTACTCTTTGTCAGCAGAAACCTTTACAGTTGGAAATGCGAGCATACATAAAAAAAGCCTTTCGGATTCTCACCGAAAGGCTTTTCCCTCAAATGCGGCTATCGCTTTTGCACGCGCAGGACGGGAATGTGTTTTCGTTCGTATGTTCCCTCCAGGATGCCGTCGTGAATCACGTTCAGCTTGAGCAGACTGGCGATTTTTCCGGCGTCCGCCCGGGACATCAGCCGCCACAGCGATGGATCGGGCAGGGCATTGTAAACCCGCTCATCGTAGTACTCCCGCCGCTCCTGATAGTGGATGGTCAGCTTGTACGCCCCTGCCTCGGCACCTCCGCTATCCCCATATTCTGCCAACAGTTTCTGCCTCAGGTCGTTCAGCTCTTCCTCGATTTTCTTTTGTGTTTCTTTCAGCTCGTAATAGCGAGCCAACTGCTGTTCCATGCAGGGCGCCCTCCTCGATTCCAGTTTTTCCTCTGGATGTATATGAATCGGGTGGGACACGTAGAACTCTCTTCCCGGGGGAAAGTTAGATAGTTTTGAAAATTAAGATAATAATCCTGTTACTCTACGAATGAAGCAGACACCTGCAATAGGTGGCGACAAGGATTATGCCAAAATCTTGCTTCTTCCGTGCGTCACCCTGCATACAAACGAAAACGAGCGGGATTGCTCCCGCTCGCTCCTATTTCGCCGCGTCGAGCGGGGTTACCCCCAGCTCTTCCAGCTTGGCGTATATATCTTTCAGTTTCGGATTTCCCTCGCCGACAATTTCCCCGGAAATTACGACAAGCGGATACCACAAATCTTCTTCCACAATGCGTTTGGCCCAGCTTTTGTCATCTTCTGTCTCGGGCTGCTGAAAGTCCTTGTACACGATGCGGACGCTGTCGTTTCCGAATTTGCGGGAGACTGCCGCCTGCAGCCAGTCGGCCGTCTCCCTGGCCGACGGCAGGTTGACGCAGCTCGCGCACAACTGCTCGGTGCCGTAGACCTTGATTTCCACGCTCATCTGCTCCGCCCCCTGCTCCTCTTTCCTGTCTCTCAGGAAAGGGCTTGTTCCAGGTCGTCAATCAGATCCTGCACATCTTCAATCCCTACCGAGATGCGGATCAATCCGTCCGTGATGCCCAATTCCGCCCGCCGCTCGGCCGGAATGGAGGCGTGGGTCATGCGGGCCGGGACGCTGATCAGGCTTTCCACCGCACCCAGCGATTCCGCCAGCGTAAAGTACTTCACCTTGGCCAGCACTTCATCGGCCCGTTCGGCGCTGCCGACGTCAAAGGAGATCATGCCGCCGAAGCCGCGCGCCTGTTTTTTCGCCAGCTCGTGGTTGGGGTGGCTGGGCAGGCCGGGGTAGATGACGCGTTTGATGTCGTTCCGCTCCGCCAGCCAGTTGGCCAGTATCCGCGCGTTTTGCTCGTGCTCTTCCATGCGTACGCCCAGCGTCTTCATCCCGCGCAGCAGCAGCCAGGAATCCTGCGGCCCGAGGATGCCGCCGATCGCGTTTTGCAGGAAGTGCAGCTCTTCGCCCACCTTGGCGTCTTTGGCCACGACCAGGCCGGCCACCACGTCGCTGTGTCCGCCCAGGTACTTGGTCGCGCTGTGGTAGACGATGTCGGCGCCCAGTTCAAGCGGATTTTGCCAGTACGGGGTCATGAACGTGTTGTCCACCATCAGCATGATCCCTTTCGCTTTGGCGATCGCGGACAGGGCGGCAATGTCGCTTACTTTTAACAGCGGGTTGGTCGGTGTTTCCATGATGATCGCCTTGGTTTCCGGGCGAATGGCCGCTTCCACCGCAGCCGGATTGCTCGTGTCCACGTAGGTGGCATCCAGTCCCAGGCGGGAAAAGACGCGGGTAATCACACGGTACGTGCCGCCGTACACGTCGTCGCCCACCACGAGATGGTCTCCTTTGGAGAACAGGGAGAGAACCGTGGACAGTGCCGCCATACCGGAGCCGAACGCCAGGCCGCGCGCCCCGCCCTCCAGCTCGGCGATGTAGGTTTCCAGCGCGTGGCGGGTCGGGTTGCCCGTGCGGGAGTATTCATAGCCCTTGTGCTTGCCGACTGCTTCCTGCTTGTATGTGCTGACTTGATAAATCGGAACGGATACGGCTCCCGTATGGGGATCTCCCTCAATCCCTCCGTGGATCAGGCGTGTTTTGATCCGCATCTTATACTCCTCCTTGGTAGATTTTTTTGCTCAAATAACGCTCGCTGCTGTCGGCAAACAAGGTGACGATGTTGGTCCCCGGCTTTGCTGCCCGCGCTTCCCGCAGTGCCGCCGCCATCGCCGCGCCCGCCGAACTGCCCACCAGCAGTCCCTCTTTGGCGGCCAACTGTCTGACCATCTCAAAGGCGTCCACATCCAGGATGGTGTGGATGGCGTCAAAGTAGCTCGTGTCCATAAACGGCGGCAAAAACTCCATCCCGATTCCTTCCGTCTTGTGCGGACCGGGTTCGCCGCCGTTCAGAATGGAGCCCTCCGGTTCGACAATTACGGTTTTAATGGACGGCTTCTGTTCTTTCAGGTAGCGGGCTACCCCCATGAAGGTGCCGCCGGAACCGGCCCCCGCCACAAACACGTCCACGTTGCCCTCCATCTGCTTCCAGATTTCCGGTCCTGTCGTTTTGTAATGAGCCGCCGGGTTGGCCGGATTGGCAAACTGCTGGGGTACGTACGCGCCGGGAATGGACGCCGCCAGTTCCTGCGCCTTGGCGATCGCCCCTTTCATGCCCAGCTCGGTCGGCGTGTTCACCACTTCCGCTCCCAGTGCGCGCATCAGTTCCTGCTTTTCTTCGGAAAACTTGGCCGGCACGCAGAAGATCACGCGATAGCCGGTTCCGATCGCGGCCAGCGCCAGGCCGATTCCCGTGTTCCCCGCCGTCGGCTCGATAATCGTTCCGCCCGGCTTCAACTGCCCGCTCTCTTCGGCGGCGCGGATCAGCTCCAGTCCCAAGCGGTCCTTGACGCTGCCGCCCGGGTTGAAAAACTCCAGTTTTGCAAACAGTCGAACGCCTTCCGGCACATCAAACTGTGTCAGCTCGACAATCGGCGTGTTGCCGATCAATTCCTTCACGTTACGGTATACGTTCACGACACCGACCCCTTATCTTGTTGTTCCTTTTCGCCCCTCTATTATAACATGAGGCCGTGCGAAAAAGTCCATGCGGCACGCCAGCCGGGAACACGATCCGCGGCAAAGTGCCGCTTCGGGCGTATCGGTCATGGATTTATCGGCTCCGGGAGATTATAATAGAGGGAGGATGGAAAGGAGTGAAATTCCCATGGACATGTTCGATCAAGTACAGGAAGTACTCGATAAACTGCGTCCGTACCTGCAGCGCGACGGCGGCGACGTGCAGCTCGTCGATGTAGAGGACGGCGTCGTCAAACTGCGCCTGATGGGCGCCTGCGGAAGCTGCCCTTCTTCCACGATCACGCTGAAAGCAGGGATCGAGCGCGCGCTGCTGGAAGAAGTGCCGGGGATCAAAGAAGTACAGCAAGTATTCTAATGCAAGCGAAAGCCCTTACCGGTTTCTGGCCGGCAAGGGCTTTTCCGTTTTCAGCAGCGTCTTGTGGAAAAAAGCGGCCACCCTCTCTCCGTACTCGTCGGGCATCATGGCGTAGCTGCGCACATGGCCCGCCTGCGGCACCAGCCAGAGCGCGGAATCCGGGTGAGCGGAGAGCGCCCGAAGCTGTTCGCTGTTGCCGCACGGCACGGTTTCGTCGCCGGTGCCGTGGATGAACAGGATCGGCTTGTCGGCCCGCTTCACCGCCATGTACGGCCTGACCTCCGACGGATTGGCCCGCAGCATGACCGGGCTGAGCGTCAGAATCAACCAGTTGAACGGCACCCGCGGCAGGCCTGTCCACTGCGGCAGGTTTTCTTCCAAATACTCGCGCAGCGAATAAAACGGCGAGTCGGCCACCACGGCCTGCACACGCTCGTCTGTCCCGCCGACCAGAAGCGAGGTGGCGGCACCCATGGAAAACCCGATCAGACCGATCTTTTGCCCGGGACGGCTTTGTTCCACGTAATCGATCGCGCCCCGCAGGTCCTGCTGCTCCCGAAGACCGATCGTCGTCAGCGCGGGGGTTGACTCTCCCGCATTGCGAAAGTCAAACATCAGCACGTCGTAGCCGGCGGCCAGCATCCGTGCGGCCAGCGACAGGGCGGGCAGATGCGGTTCCAGCCGGTTTTGCCCGTAGCCGTGGGCAAAGATCAGCGTACAGCCGTTGCCGTCGTGTCCGTTGGCTTCCGCCGGTATGTACCAGCCGCTCAGGGTGATGCCGTCCTCCCGGCTGGGAAAGGTGACGGCTTCCACGTGACCGATGCCGAAGCGGGACGGCTCCATGTCCACCGGTCTGCGGCGCGGGTGCGTCAATTTCCAGGCCACGCGCAGCGCCACGGCCGCCATGCATGCCGCTGCCAGCACCAGACCGGCCACTGTCGCAATCATCCAGTTCATACGGGGGTTACAGGCTCCTTTCCGCTCAGCACGGCAGCGATGTTGGCCGCAGCCAGCCGGGCCATTTCCAGTCGCGTCTGATGTGTCGCGCTGCCGATGTGCGGCAGGGCCACGACGTTGGGCAGCGACAAGAGCGGGTTGTCGAGAGGCACGGGCTCCTGCTGGAACACGTCCAGACCGGCGGCCCAGATTCGTTTGTCGACCAGCGCCCGGTAGAGCGCCGCTTCGTCCACCGTTCCGCCGCGCGACACGTTGACGAACACGGCGGTCGGCTTCATCAGGGAAAACTCCCGCTCGCCCATCAGATGGCGCGTCTCCGCCGTCAGCGGCGTCAGCAGCACGACGTAGTCCGATTCCCGGAGCAGTTCGTCAAACGGCGCGTACTGCGCTCCTGTCGTTCGCTCCGCTTCCGGCCGACGGCTGCGGTTGTAATAGAGAATCCGCATGCCGAAGCCCGCTGCCCGCCGGGCTACCGCCTGTCCGATGCGGCCCATGCCGACGATGCCGAGCGTCGCTCCGTAGATGTTTTGGCCGACCATCAGGTGAGGGTTCCAGGATGTCCACCCGCCGGCCAACAAAAAGCGGTTGGCCTCCACCAGCCGCCGGCCCGCCGCCATCAGCAGGGCAAAGGCCAAATCGGCGGTCGCCTCCGTCAGCACGTCCGGCGTGTTGGTCACGATCACGCCATGCCGTTTGGCCGCCGCCACGTCGATATTGTCGTAGCCGACGGCCATGTTGGCGACGATGCGCAGCCGTTTCGCCCGCATCAGCAGTTCTTCGTCAATCCGTTCCGTCAGCATGGTCAAGAGGGCGCTGGCTTCTTCCGCCTTTTGCAGAAATACCTCTCGGGGGATGGGACGATCCTCCGCCCAAACTTCCACGTCCGCCACCGCCTCCAGCATGGCGATGGCTTCATCCGCCACTTGCCTCGTCACGTACACCATCGGTTTTGTCATCGGCAGGCCTCCACAACCAGTCAATATGCGGAACCGGCGCCCCGTATCGCTGCGCAATCGTCTGCGGATAGCGGCGAAGCGCCTCTTCCATGTTTATCAGTTCTTCCTCCAAGTGTTCTTTCCACGCCGCGACGTCCACTTCCTGCCGCTCTTCCCACGGCAATGCGCGGTACGTCTCCACCAGCTTGAGAAAGCGCCCGGGGTACAGCATCAGGCCGTAAACCACGGCGTATTCGCTTTCCAACAGCGGGCAGACGCTGTTGTACCCGTCCAGGAAACGGGTCACCACATCTTCCTGCCAGCCGTTCCGGCGCACTTCCGCCTTGATCCACTGGCCGATATCGCGCGCCCGCATGTCGAGCACCCAGTTCCATTCGCCGCAGACGTAGCGAACGGCCTCTTCATTCCATAAGATATACCCCTGATCAAAATTTTGGTAGGCAACTTTGCCGCAGTGGGCCGTTTCCTTCACCACGCTGTCGTAACCGGCATGGTACAGGTACTGCACCGCCGTCTCCCCCAACTGGTGAACATAGGTGTAGCTGGTCAGGAGATACTCGTCAAACGGGAATATCTCGCCGTCCGCTTCGTCCATGTCCTCCCGGTAGCCGTTGTACTCGCGCAGTTTTTTCCGCCACATGCCGGGCCAACGGCCGAGCGTGGAGTAAGGCAAAAACAGCTTGTCGCTCTTGAACGAACGGGTCGCCTGATGAAACTGGGCCAGCGCCTGCCCTGCGGCAAACGCCGGATCGTCCGGGACCCCTTCCCGCACGCCCCGGTACAGGTAGTAGATCTGGTCGTCGCTGACGACGTGCGGGTATCCCTCTTTCGTCTTGACCAGCGACAGCATGTTCACTTCCTGCTGCTGCGCCAGTTGTTTTTTCACCCGCTCGATGAACCTGCTTTTGTATTTGGATCCTGCCGGCGCGGTATACAGGTAAAACAGCCCCTGATCCGTCTCCAGCACGGTTCCCGCCCCGGCGGTTCGGCAGCCGTGCAGGGAAAATCCGTATGCTTCTTCCAGCAAGGCTTTGTACTCCATGAGAACAACCTCCCCACACACCTTCTCATGGAGCATGGTATGTAGCGCCGGCGGGATAGGTGCCTATCTCGCTGCAGATACTACCCACGTGCACATACAGCAGCACCTACCAGCCTGACCGGCAATCGCCGCAGGCGGGTACCCAGGAAAGCCGTGGCGAGAGGAGGACAGCGGTGAACCACAACAATCCGCTCAACAGCTACACGTGTTACGACGCCGTCGTCACGCTGATGGAGCAGCGCGGCGTCCACATCGACCACATTGCCGAGATTGTCATGTTTCTGCAAAAAGACTACATTTCCGACCTCTCCATGGACACGTGCCGCGAAAGCGTACGGGCCGTATTGAAGAAGCGGGAAGTGCAGAACGCCCTTTTCACCGGCATTCAGCTCGACATGCTGGCCGAAGAAAAGAAGCTGCTCCCCCCGCTTCAGGACATCATCGCGTCGGATGAACCGCTCTACGGAGTGGACGAAGTGCTGGCGCTGGCCGTCGTGAACCTGTACGGCAGCATCGGGTTCACCAACTACGGGTACGTGGACAAGGTCAAGTACGGCAAGCTGCGGGAGCTAAACGACAAGCGCTTTGGCGTCCACACGTTTCTGGACGATCTGGTCGGGGCCATAGCCGCCGCGGCGTCCAGCCGCATCGCCCACCGCCAGAAGCAGGCGGAGGAAGACTGCCTACCCTCCGATTCTTCGCAGCCAGTCCGCTAGATCGGATGCGATGTGCGTAGGCCGGCAGGGGTGCGTGTCCACGTCCTCCCTCGTGGAGTAACCGGTCAGGACCAGCAGGCTGTCCATACCCGAACGGTTTCCTGCGGCTATGTCGGTATCCAGGTTGTCCCCGACGATCAGCGTCTCCCCGGCGGACGTGCCCAGCCGCGCCAGCGCGTAGTCAACGATGATGCGCTCCGGCTTGCCGACGACCACCGGCTTGACCCCGGACGCCGTGGAGACGGCCGCCACCAGCGAACCGTTGCCGGGAAACAGTCCCTGTTCCGTCGGCAGGGCAGCATCGGCGTTGGTGGCGACCAGTGTGGCCCCCTGCCGGATCGCCCGGGCGGCCGCCGTCAATTTGTCGTAATGGAACGAACGGTCAATCCCCACCACCACGTACCGGGGGCTCTCCTCGCTCATTACAAAGCCGCTGGCCGTCAACTGCGCGATCAGTCCCTCCTCGCCGATGACGTACACCGGCGTGCCGGCCGGAGCCTGCTCCCTGAGAAACTGGGCGGTCGCCATTGCGGAGGTGTAGACCTCTTCCGGCTTCGCGTCGATGCCCAGCCCGGTCAAGCGCGCCGCCACCTGCTCCGGCGAAGCGGACGCATTGTTGGTCAGATACAGGTACGGAATACCCTGTTCGCGCAAATGCCGGACAAACCGGGCGGCTCCCGGAATTGCCTCCCTGCCGCGATAAATGGTTCCGTCCAGATCCAGCAAATACCCCTTGTACTTCTTCATGCTGCGTCATCCTTTCCCCGTTCACAACAAAATCCACCCGGCGACGAGTGGATTTACGCACGTTGTCATTCGTTTAGGCCTGCCGCGCTTCCTTGATTTCAAACACGCATTTGTCTCCGCCCTTGGCCATGCAGGAGGTCTGCACCACGTCGGCTTTCAGCACGCGGCGGAACAGGGAGAGCTCGCAGTTGCACGCCTGGTTGAATTCGCGCGCCACCTGGGAGATGGGACAGTTGTACTCGCGGATGCGGTAGCAGCCGCTCTCTTCGTCCTTTTCCCACTCCACCATGTAGCCCTTCTCGTTTTGCAGTTCGGCCAGCTTGGCGACCCGCTCTTCCAGGGCCTCCTGCTGTATCTGCTTGCGGTATGCTTCTTCCAACCGGTTCTCCCGGCGGCGGAACAGCATTTCCACTTTCCCGGTTCCGTCCATGGCTTCCAAATCGCGCAAAAAGTCGAGCGTCAGATGAGAGTAGTTGCGCGGAAACAGCTCATCTGCCTCCTCCGACAGCGAGTAGACATTGGTCGGGCGTCCCATCGCTTGGCGTACCAGCGTCGATTTGATCAGATTGTCCCGCTCCAGCGTATTCAGATGGCGCCGCACGGCCATCTCCGTGATCCCCAGCTCGACGGCCATGTCGCTGACGGACAGCGAGCCTTTTACCTTGAGCATGTTGAGGATCTGGTCGCGGGTGGAAGTTCCTTCGTTGGCCATCGTAATCACCGCCCTTTCTCTCTATTGTAGCGAATCGGGCCTCTTTAGTAAACAAAAGAAAACGTTTTGTATAAAAAATCCGCGATTCACGCGTCAAAACAGTTCGTTTTGCAGATACGTGCGGACAGCGGGCTCGAACTGGCGAAGCGTCGGCAGGCTGTTTTTCACCAGCTCCACCATCTCCGCCGCCGGTACGCGGGTATACTGGTTGACCAGATGACGGCGGAACTTCACCACGTCCGTCAGCACCCGCGCCTGCTCATCGCTGATCACCCGCTCGTCCCGCAAAATTTCCACGATGTCGGAATAGCTGCCGGGATCGCGCATGATAAAGCCGTCAATCAGCGCGTTGCCTACGTCGATCACCGCCTCGATGGACAGATGCAGCGCCCTCTCCATCGCCGCCTCGGCCACGTCGTCGGCGAGAACGTCCTCCGCTCCCCGGGCCGCCAGCTTGTCCAGCAGGTCGAGCATCCGGGACAGATGAGTCAACACTTCGTCGATCTTTTTCGTATTTACGTCGTACATCGAGAGATCTCCTTTATCATTTTCGCTTTTTCGCTGCCCATTTTGCGTAGAATACGGTAATGACAAACGTCAGCACCAGCACCAGAAGAACCAATTCCCCTTGCCGCAGATAGGAATCGTTCATCGCCTTCACCTCTTTTCATCCATCAGTATACCAAAATTGTCTGGACTGTCACGAATCCCCCTCTCATTTGTGTTACAATGAGGGGTGAGTTTTTGGCGGCACAAGGGGAGGATACGCAACTGTGGAACGCGAACTGGCACTGGAAGTGGTGCGTGTAACGGAAATGGCGGCGCTGGCCTCTTCCCACTGGTTGGGGCGGGGCAGGAAAAACGAGGCCGACGAAGCGGCGACGAGCGCGATGCGCGCCATGTTTGAGACGATCAACATGCGCGGAACGGTCGTGATCGGCGAAGGAGAGCTGGACGAGGCGCCGATGCTCTACATCGGCGAAAGGCTGGGCCATCCGGACGCGACCGGTCCGGAGGTGGACGTGGCCGTCGATCCGTTGGAAGGCACCACGATTGTCGCCAAGGGACACAACAACGCCATGTCGGTGGTGGCCATCGGCGACAAGGGGACGCTGCTGCACGCCCCCGACATGTACATGAGCAAAATGGCGGTGGGCAGGCGGGCCGCCGGCAAGATCGGGCTGGACGACCCGGTGGAAAAGATGATCGAAGTGGTGGCGGAAGCGAACAACAAGCGCATCCAGGACGTCACCGTGATCATCCAGGAACGGGAGCGCCATCAGGCAATCATCGATGCGGTCCGGGAAAAAGGGGCGCGCGTCAAGCTGTTTGGCGACGGCGACGTGGGCGCGGCCATCGCCGCCTGCATGCCGCATACGGGGATTGACCTGTTTCTCGGCACAGGCGGTGCGCCGGAAGGAGTGATCAGCGCGGCGGCGATCAAATGCCTCGGCGGCGACATGCAGGCCCGGCTCCGGCCGCAAAACGACGCGGAACGGCAGCGCTGCATCCGGATGGGGCTGGCCGATCCGGAGCAGCTGCTGACCCTGAACGATCTCGTCAAAGGAGACGACGCGATCTTCGCCGCCACCGGCGTCTCGGACGGCGAACTGCTGCAGGGCGTCCGCTACCTCGGCGACGACATGGTGGAGACCCACTCCATCGTGATGCGCGCCCAGACCAAGACCATCCGTTTTATCCGCGCGCTGCACAATCTCACCCACAAGCCCAATCTCGTATGGAAGTAAGGGGGAAGGAAATGGCCAACGACCTGTTTTTCCTGTACGACGAGACCGAGGAGACCAAGACCCGGTTCGTCAGCTTTATGGGCGAAGCGACGCGCTTTGATCTGGCGATAACGACAACCAACCGCTTTTACGGCAAAAAACTGGTGATCAACATCCAGAACGGCCGCTCCGCCATCATCGGCGACGACGATCTGAAAGAGGAAGGCTACCTGGAGTACGCCTTCAACCTGAACGAAAAAGAAGCGGAAGAACTGCGCTCGTTTTTGCACACCGTGATTTACTGATCCGGGACTGTACACGGTGCATCACTTGGGCAACTCGAACGCGAGGGAATCCGCCCGCCTGCTGCCGGATAGAAGCAGGCTGCTTGCATGGATACGGGCGGAGACGACCGGGGATTCAACGAACCTTTCTCACGCCAAATAAGGGACGGCCTGACATAAAGGCTCGTCCCTTTTTCACCGCACGATGACGGCTCGGCGTGTTAAAAACCGACGCCGTTGTACGACACGAATTCTCCAACCGGCTTGCGATACCCGCGCGGCCGTTGGCTGGAAACGTCTTCCCTGCCCATCGCGATCAAGAGCACGGGCACATAGCGCTCGGGAATATGCAGGACATCGCGGAGGGCCTGCGGATCGAACCCGATCATCGGGCACGTGTCCCATCCCTTTGCTTTGGCGGCCAGCATGAACTGCATGGCGGACAGGCTGGCATTCCGAATCGCCTCTTCGCGCATGAACGCCTCGCCCCGCTCCCGGTAAAACGCAACCGTACTTTCCACGATCATGTCGTATTCCTGTTTGCTGAACACCCCGAGATTGAGCAGCCCCTCGTTGATCTGACCGGCCTCTTCGTACGCCATGGTGTCCCCCAGCACCACGATCGCCGCCGACGCAGTTTTCACCTTATACTGCCGGTGCGCCGCTTCGTACACCTTGTCCTTGAGCGCCTGATCCGTGACCACCACGTACCGGGCGTGCTGCAGGTTAAACGCGGACGGAGCGTATTTGACCAGCGAAAAAATCTCTTCGAAGTCTTCTTTGGGAATCTCGATTCCCTGCACAAATTTGTTGGCCGAGCGCCGCTCTTTTACCACGGAAACGAAGTCTTTCATCCCGGTTCCCTCCCCTTTATTTCCCTACTTAATTACTTTTTATTAGTATATTACCTTTTTGTAGTTAAGTAAAGAAAGGATATCCCTGGTCAGAAACGTTTTCGTTTCCGGTACACCCGCCCATTTCCCTGCGGACAACGCTCCACCCGGGCAGATGTCTCGTATACTGCAACTACAAAGCAGACAACACGAGAGGAGTGCCACATCGCGCGATGCAACCGTATCCCTCCGAACAATCAGGCGATTTTCCGTACGAGTCGCGTAGCCATCAACACCACAGGGAAGATCTGGCCGCCCCGGTGTTTTGGCGGCGGCGGAGAAGGCATCCCCGGTTTGATGTCATCATTCCGTTTGTCTTCCCGTTCGGCGGTTTCTACCCGTATTATTCCTACTATCCACCGTTTCCCTACGCTCCCTACCCATTCTACCCGTTCTATCCGTATTGAGGCTGCCGTTTTGTACCGCCGGCGTGACGGCATGTCGAAGACCCAAGGCATCGATCCGCGCTCAGCGGACGGTGCCTTGTCGCGTTTTTACGCGGGTGTCTCCCGAGCTGGCGATCCTGCTTTTGGTCGGCATGGGCGGAGCGCTGTATGCCTTTTACCGGATATTCCTGATCCTGTTTTGATGTGCGGACCGCGACAAAAAACAACAGCCCGATCCATCGGATTCGGGCTGTTTTCAGGTCAACTGCCAGTGGGCTGGTTTACGATTCCCGTTTTGGTTGGTTGGGACCGGCCGGGATCTTGTCCCGTTCGCGGTTGGTTCGCGGCGCATTCTGACGGCGTTCTTTTCCGCCGTCGCGTCCGCTTTTTTCCCCCTTGGCAAACTTGCTCTTGTTGTCTCCCCGCTCCTGGCGGCCGCTGCGCTCTGCGGACGGGCCGTTCCGCTCGGTTCGTTCCTGTCTGCCGTGGCGCGGGTGGAAACGGCGGCGTTCCTTTCGTTCGATATACAGGGATTGTTCGTCCCTGTCCGATTCCTTGCGCTGGTCGGCGTCCGTCCCCTCGGCTCCGGCATCCGTTTCCTGCCCATGCTGACCCGAGACAGGCGAGGCCGGTTTTACCTTTTTCAGCACGAAATAGGGACAGCCGAAGTTGCAAAACTCGTGCAGGTATTCATCCAACGCGGCGATTCGCTGCTCGAACGGCACTTTGCGGTTGGTGTTCTCGTAAAACCCGCGCAGGCGAAGCTGGCCGTATCCCCAATCCCCCACGATGTAATCGTACTTGTCGAGAATGTCGCTGTAGCGTTCCTTGAACGCTTCCGGGTTCCACCCGTCGCGATTTTCCTCCATGACCTCGTAAGTACCGGCTGGCGTGCGAATCAAGTCCGCTTCCTCCTTACACTTGCATACTACGTCCATCTTATCACATTTTTCGCAGGGGGAGATAAAATTCCCACGAAAACAGCCCCCCCTCGGGGGACACCCTACCTGTAGGGGGTGGAACCATTGAAAAAAACATGGCTGTTTCCTGTAATCGCAGGTCTAGCTTTGGTCGCGTCCGCTTGTACGCCAAACGCCGCTCCGAATTACCGCCAACAAGGCACGACGGTTCAACAGGCCGTTCCCCGCACGCAGTTCGACGGCGTCGGCGTGCGGAACTACGACGGTATCGGCGCGCGTCCTTTCGACGGCCTCGGTACGCGTCCCTTTGACGGTTTGGGTGTGCGCAATTACGATCTGGGCGTGAGAAACACTCCCTACGGCACCGACTACCACAACTACAACGCGTACACCAGCGGCGCCCGTTCGTACAATGCCTTTACGGACGACGGCCGGCGCCCGCTTGACGGCATTGGCGCCCCGTCCATCTATCGCGCCCGCAACGGCGCGGGCGTGATGGCGACGACGATGCCGCGATTGGGCTATGCCCAAATCGACCGGAAGCACGTCCGTACGGCCGGAGCGAACAATGTCTTTGTCGACCGGGAAGCGCTGGCCCGCGCCGTGGGCAACGTGACCGCTACCTGTCCGGGCGTGGACCGCTCCACCGTTCTCGTCACGGACGAGGAGATTTTCGTCGGCCTCAACACGCTGGGCGGCAACGCCCGCACGGCCAAGGAACAGGCGCGCATGGGCGCCCAGTCGATTGCGCCGCGCTACTACAAGGTGTATGTGACCGACAACGCGAACGACATCGCCGAAATCTCCCGGATCGCGAGCCGCGCGAGCAATGTCTCGATGGGGCGCGCCGACGAAGAACGCAGCGTGGATGCCCTGATCAAGCGGATGGGCGGCTTGGTGGACGGCGAAGAAATGAGGACCAAAGGCTCCAGGATGACCACAACCACCCGCTAACGGCAACAAACCCCTATGTCTGACATAGGGGTTTGCGTTTTTCCTGCTTATTTCGCCTGGGCGATCGTTTCCTTGGCGGCGTTGGCCTGTTCGTGGGCGTGGTACGAGCTGCGCACCAGCGGTCCCGCCTCCACGTGGCTGAACCCGCGCTTCATGCCCTCTTCCTTGAGTCGGGCAAACTCGTCGGGGTGGTAGTACTTTTCTACGGGCAGGTGCTTTTTGGTCGGCTGCAGGTACTGGCCGATGGTCATGATGTTGACGTCGACCGCGCGCAGATCGTCCATGGTTTCCAGAATCTCCTCGAACGTCTCGCCTACCCCGATCATCAGGCTGGACTTGGTCGGGATGTCCGGCTGCAGTTCCTTGGACTTTTTCAAAAGCGCCAGCGTCCGGTCGTACTTGGCGCGTGCCCGCACCCGGTCGGAGAGGCGGCGCACCGCTTCGATGTTGTGGTTCAGCACGTCAGGCCGGGCATCCATGACGACTTTGAGCGCATCCCAGTTGCCCATGAAGTCAGGGATCAGCACCTCTACAGAGGCGAGCGGCAGGCGGCGGCGAATCGCCTTGATCGTCTCCGCGAAGATCATCGCCCCGCCGTCCGCCAGATCATCGCGGGCGACCGAGGTGACGACGACGTGTTTCAACCCCATCTGCTCTGCGGCTTCCGCCACGCGTTCCGGCTCGGCCAGGTCCAGCTCCGTCGGCAGGCCGGTCTTCACCGCGCAAAACCGACAGGCCCGGGTACATATATCACCCAAAATCATGAAGGTGGCCGTACGGTTGGCCCAGCATTCATGAATGTTGGGACACTTTGCTTCCTCGCATACGGTATGCAGCGTCTTGCTGCGCATGGTCTGCTTCAGTTCCTTGAAGTTGGCCAGTTCTTTTCCTGATACAAGGTTGATCTTGAGCCACTCCGGTTTGCGTTGCGTCATAGGGCTCACTCCTCATTGGACTTGGTCATCCTCCATTATAGAGGAACGCCTTTGGGGGGAGCAATATCCGCTCCCGTTTCGGGTGTACGGCCGCCCGCCCCGCCAGACGCCCGGACCGGTGAAGCCCGCCGGCCCTGTCCGTTTCGGCCGCGTTACAGCTGGTGAACCATGTGCCGGTCCGATCCCCGCAGGTACGGTTCCAACAGCGTCAGCTCCCGCTCCTGACAGGTGAACAGGAACACCTGATGCTCTTCGCTCAGTTCCGCCACAAAGGTCAGCGTCCGCTCCAGCCGCTCCTGATCGTAATGGGCGAAATGGTCGTCGAGAAACAGCGGCAGCGGCTCCGTCTGCCGGCTGACGAGGCGCAGCAGCGCCACCCGCTGCGCAAAGTAGAGCTGATCCTGCGTGCCCAGGGAGCACTGTTCCTGCTCCACGACCAGATGCCGGTCGGGTTCCAGCAGCCGGACCGCAAACCGTTCGCGCGGGTCCAGCCGCACATCCCGGTACCTGCCGCCCGTGATTCGCGCCATCACATCGGAAGCCAGTCCGTTCAGGACAGGAGAGACGTCCCGATTCCATTCCGCCAAAGCCTCCTGCAGCGTGTCGCGGGCGAGCTGCAGCGCTTCCCTCCGCATCTGCAGGCTGCGCAGGGCGGCCGCGGCGTCCTCGTACTCGCTGCGTGCCCGCGCAACCGATACCGCGTCATGGCTCCCCATCTCGCCCGATGCCCGGGCGATCTGCTCCCGCAGCTCCTGCAGCCGCTCTTCCGTCTCCCTCAGCGACTGCACGAGACCGTCCCGTTCCCTGTCCCGTTCCGCTTTTTCCGCTTCCAGCAAGGAGCGCAGCGCATCCCCCCAGCGGGCGAGCAGCCGCGCTTCCTCCTCGCGCCGCTTCCACTCCGCCGCCTGCCTGTCCGCTTCCCGCTGCCGGCTGCGGTTCATCTGTTCTTCCCGGAGCAGGAGGAACGCGTCCCAATCAGCCGCGTTCCATTCCCGATAGATGTCGCAAAGCTCCGCTTCCAGGCGGTCCGCCTCCTGCTGCAGGCGCCGCCACTCCTCGATGACGGCCGGCACGCGCTGGTTTCCGCGTGCGCGTCTGCGTCTCCACGCGCCCGCCGCGGCCAAGAAGACGGCCAGTACGCTGGCGATCCAGCCAAACGCGCCTCTCCCTGCCGCAAAGGCGCCCGCCGCCAGCGCCATCAGCAGGCCGCTGCCCATCCACAACAGCCGGTGTGCGGAAAGCCCCCCGGCGGCTTTTCGTCCCTGCCGCGGCCGCTCCGTTCCGGCGATGGCGGATGCGGCCAGGCGGTTCACCTGTTCCCGGCACGCTTCCCACGCCCTGCGCAGCTCCACGGCCCGCTGGTAGGCCGCCTCCAGCCGTTCCCGTTCCGCTCCCGGCTCCGTATCGGCATCGGGGACAGACCGGGCGGCCAGCGCAGCCAGCCGCTCCCGCGTCTCCCGGTGCAGGCGGCGCTCTTCCGCCGTGACGGCATTCCGCTCCCACTCCTCCCACTGTTCAGGGGAAGGAGGAACGTGGCTATGCCGCCAGCGCGCCTGCCACTCCGCTTCTTCCTGTTCCATCCTCTGCAGGCGCTGCTGCAGCTTCTCCCGCGCCCGCTCCCGTTCCTTTCGCTCCGCTTCCCAATCCGCGATGTGCCGGGCCAGACTGCTCGCAGCAGCCCACCCCGCTTCCGCTTCGGCCAGGGCACGCTCTTTTTCTGCGACGTGGGCGCCTGCTTTTCCCAGCAGCGTATTTTCCGCCCGCTCCTTTTTCCCGATGGCCGCCAGTTCCCGCTCCAGTTCCGCCAGGACCCGGTTGACAGCCGGGTCGGCTTCGTCCGTGCCCAGCGAGGGCAGCAGGTGCTCCGCCGCCGCAATCGGCTCCCGCCTGATCCAGGTGACATCGGTAAACAGGCTGCGCGTCAATCCGAGATGCAGCTCGAGAAAATTGCGCTCCTTTCGCCGGTCTTCCTGGTACAGGCCGGTTACCTCCGACCAGTCCGGATTGAGAAACAGCCGCGCCTGCTCCCGCTCCTTTTCCAGCCAGCGGTGCAGCCGGTAGGATTTTCCTGCCACTTCGTACTGGACAATGGTTTCGTACGCCCCGCCGTCCCAGGGCAGGTACTTCTCGTATTCCGGCAGGTAGCGGGCCGTCCGGACGTAGTCTTTTTTCATCCCGTACAGCGCGGCAAACAGCCCCTGCAGCAGGGTGGATTTGCCCGCTTCGTTGGGGGCGCAAAACAGGTTGATGCCCGGGGCGAAGCGGAATACCGCCTCACGCCATTTGCCGAATCCCCGGAGCTGCAGTTCGTCGATTCTCACCGCATGATCCCCCCGATTCGCGCCAGCGCTTCCCGGCGGGCCATCCGGACGACGTCACGGCGCCATTCGTCGGCCCCTTCCGCCTCCGCTTCCGCTTCTGCCAGCTTGGACAGCCACCTGCCCCAGACGCCGGACTGGGCTTGCAGTTGTTCCGCGTCCAGATCGGGCCAGGTGCGGTCCGTGCACTGCACGTAAAAGAAACGGGACAACCGCTGCTCCAGCACCTCCACCGGCGGCGTGAAGTGGGCGGGCCGCTCCCCCGTCAGCGTCAGGTACAGCAGGCGGCCGTCCCCCTCGTCGGCCAGCCCCCGCTCCAGCACATTGACGAGCTGTTCCGTCGTCTCCGCCCCCGCCACGTCCACCTCCCGCCTGGAGATGATGCGGCTTTGCACCGGCACGTGCTCCAGCCGGAGGCGTCCGTCTCCGTCCAGCTCACCCAAAATGACAAAACGCTCCCCCGCTTCTTTGGCGGAAAGCCCTTCCGGCGAACCTGGATAGGCGGCAAACGGCGTCTGGCTGATCGGGTGGAGAAACACGGCCGGCTTGTGGATATGGCCCAGCGCGATGTAGTCCATGCCCGCCGCAGCCAGTTCTTCCAGCGTTACCGGCGCGTACGGATGATGCCCGTCCGCCCCGCCGTTGACCACGCTGCCGTGCAGCACCATCAGGTGGTGACGGTACCCGTGCAGCCGGCCGGGAAAGGCGGGCAGCGGCGATTCGTACACGTGCGGCTGGGGAAAGCCCCATCCGTAGACGACGCAGGATTTGTCCGGGAATTCGTACGCCCCCCATTCCGGCGTAAACCAGAAGACATTGCCCGGCCACTCCAGCGTCCGGTAATAGGAGTCGGGATGCCACGGATCGTGGTTGCCCGGCGCGATGCAGACCGGCACCGGTGCCACGCTGGCAAACAAATCGCGCAAAAAGAGTGCGGTGGAGCGCCTCCCTCCGTGGTATTCCAGCAGGTCTCCGGCGATCAGCCAGAAATCGGCCTGCCTGTCCAGCACCAGGTCGCGGATGGTCCGCATCGTCCGGCGAAAGTCGTCCTGCCTGAGCTCGTACAGGGCGGACAGCGTCTGAAGCGGCGCATCCAAATGGACGTCCGCGGTATGGATAAACCTCAGCATGTGAACCTCCCCGACATGACAGCGCCCCGCTGCCGTGATACACTTTGGTCAACGGATGAATCGTCACGCGAACATATTTTCCCTTTCATGATACAGGAAAAAACAACCGATTGAAAAGGAGCGATTGCGATGCGCATAGCGTATCTGGACTGTTTTTCCGGGCTCAGCGGCGACATGCTGCTGGCCGCGCTGGTGGACGCGGGGGCGGACCGCGGCCGGATCGAACAGGAACTGCGCAAACTGCCGCTGGGGCCGTTTCGACTGGAGTGGAAAACCGTCGTCAAAAAAGGCGTCAGCGCACTAAAACTGGACGTCGTCGACGAGGAGCAGGAACGCGCCCGCGAGCTCAAGAAGCTGCCCGTTCTGGCCGGCCACCATCACGGTCATGGCGACCACGGACACGAGCATGACCACGGGCATCATCATCACGACCATGGGCATCACCACCACGATCACGGGCATCACCACGATCACGGCCATCATCACGACCACGGCCATCATCACGACCACGGCCATCACTACCGCCGCTACAAGGAGATCGCCGAGATGATCGATGCGGCCGAACTGGCTCCGCGAGTTGCGGCCCGGGCCCAGGCCGTGTTTGAAAAAATCGCGGTCGCCGAGGCAAAAATCCACAACGTCCCGGTGGAAACGGTCCACTTTCACGAAGTGGGGGCGCTGGACTCGATCGTGGACGTTGTCGGGATCGCCCTGGCCCTGGAAGAACTGGAGATCGACCAGTTGTACGCCGGTCCCGTCCCCACCGGCAACGGCTATGTCCGCTGCGACCACGGGCTCTATCCGGTCCCCGCTCCGGCGACGATGGAGATGCTCAAAGGCATTCCCCTGCGCCGCACCAACATCCAAAAGGAGCTGACCACGCCCACGGGGGCGGGCGTCGCGGCGGCCCTGGTTCGCGAGTTTGGGCCGCTGCCGGCGATGACCGTGGAAGCGATCGGCTACGGGGCCGGCACGCGCGATCTGCCCGACCAGCCCAACGTCCTGCGCGTGCTGATCGGCCGTCCCTGATGAGCAAAAAAACAGCCTTGCCCGCTTTTCCGGCGGACAAGGCTGTCGTTTTTTCGCTAGCGGAGCAGGCGAATAAACTCGCGCATGAATCCCGGCAGATCCGGCCAGGCGTGAGCCGACACCAGATTGCCGTGCACGTGCAGCGTGTCGGTTTTGTAAACGGCGCCGCACGCCTCCACATCGGGACGGCATGCCTGGTAGGCGGTCATTTCCCGGCCGCGCAGGTGTTCCTTGACCAGGGCCAGGACTTGCGAGCCGTGGCAGATCACCGCGATCGGCTTGTTCGTTTCAAAGAAGTGGGCGAGGATCGGCTTCAGGTGTTCGTTCAGCCTGATGTACTCCGGTGCCCGTCCCCCGGGAATGATCAGGCCGTCGTACTCTTCCGCCTTGACGTCGGCAAACGCGACGTGGGAAGACAACTGGTAGGCGGGCTTTTCCGTGTACGTCTCGCTGTGGGCTTCAAAATCGTGACATACCGTGTGCAGCGTCTTTTTGGCGGGGGAAGCGATCACCGCTTCGAATCCCTCTTCCAGGCAGCGGTAGTACGGATAAAAGACTTCCAGTGCCTCTACCGCGTCACCGGTGACAATCAACACCTTTTTACTCATCGCACAGCCTCCCTGCGTCTTTCTGAGGAATCTCTTCCTCTCTTTTCCATTTCTCCACGCCGCCTTCTTCCTCCTGCCTGGTTTGCGCCTCCGCGGATTCCGCCAGCAGCAGCGCCTGCTGGTACACCTGCTTCAACGGCACCCCGGCCTGCTTCGCCAAACGGGCGCAGACATCGTATTCCGGCGCCGTCTGCACCCGCTCTCCCCGGTGGTAGCCCAGCTTGACCGGCACGTCTCCCCACGGAGTGGCCGCGGTGACGACGCGGCGGGCCAGCCTGTGGCAGGAAACGGGAAAATATCGAACGCCAAAGGTGGTCGTCTCCCGAAACAGGATGGATTTCAGTTCGTCCAGCCGGCTGCCGTAGCACAATGCCTGCAGCAGCACACCGGGACGGCTCTTTTTCATCGTCGCGGGCAGAAAGTGGACGTCGTTGGCTCCTGCCGCCAACAGCCTGTCCAGCACATGGGCCAGCCACTCGGGACTGCTGTCGTCCAGATTGGCCTGGAGCAGGTACATTCCTTCGTCAATGTGCTCCTCTTCGTGCTGCCGCCGTTCCTTGACGACGGGCACGTCGGTCCCGTCACCCCGCGCTTCGCTCTCCAGCCGGATCACCGCCACGCCTTCCCCGTGCTCCACCTGCGCAAGCCGGCCTTCAAGCCGGGCGAGCGGCCGGGCGCCCACGGCCTGCAGCCACAGCATGGCAAGCGGGGAGAACAGCGCCGGGGGCCAGTCCTCTTCACGGATCATCCAGCCCTCGAGCAGCGTGAGCAGGGGAACGGGCAGACCGGCGGGGACGGGCAGGCACTGTACCCCAAGCGCGACACGCTGGCCGTTTTCCGGAAGAAGCGTCATCAGCGTCCGCAGCGCCTCCTCCTCCGCCGCCCAGTCGTCCTCGCGGCAAAACGGCCGGTACGCCGCTGCGCGATTCATGATGTCCACGACCCGTTCGTCCGCGGAGAAACGGTCCGTTTCCCCGGCGGGCAGCAGGCGCCTCAGCGGTTCGGCCAGTTCGCGCAAAAACAGCGGCCGTTCGCTGCGTATGACCAATCTCATCATCACCCATCCCTCCGGCACGGTTCCTTTTCTTGCATCATACACCAATTCGGCTTCCGGTGCCTGCCATTCCGTCTGCCATTTGGCAAAAAGTAATGCGGATAAAGCGGGGAAGCTGGCAGAAACTACAACGAGAAACTACCTGGCTGGAGGGAGACGGAATGTTTGTTTTCCGCCTAATCGTTCAGATCAGCTTGTGTTTGGCAGTTGCCGCCTGTCCGCTGTCTTCCGCTGTAACGGCTGCTTCGTCCGTCTCGTCCGGCACTCAGGCCGATCCCGTCCTCAAGGAGCGGCTGGAGCTGTTCCAGCGGATGGAACTGGTCTACGGTATCCCCTGGCCGTATGTGGCGGCCATTGATCAATACGAGCGAACCATGCAAAAGCGGTCCAAACAGGAGCCCCCTCAGAAGGAGCCGGAGCGCTTGACCGCGATCGACATTCCCCCCGCCCTGTGGTGCGGAGAACTCAATCCCGAGAACGACGACACGGATCCGGTTTCCATCCGCTTTTTTGGCGGAATCGGGGCAGACGGGGACGGAGACGGAAAAGCGGACCGCACCAACGACATGGACGTGCTTGCGGCGATGATCCGCTTCCTCGCCTCGTACGGCTTCCAGCATGACGACTGGCGCATCGGCTTGTGGGCCTACTACAAGTGGGATTGGGCGGTCAAGACCATCACCCAGTTTGCCGCCGTTTACGACAAGTACAAGCGGCTGGATCTGGACGGCCACCACTTCCCCATCCCCAAGCGGTACAACTACAGCTACCACAGCACGTGGGGCGACCCGCGCGGCTGGGGCGGGCGGCGCATCCACGAAGGGACGGACATCTTTGCCGGATACGGGACGCCCGTGCTCAGCACAGGGTACGGCGTGATCGAAGTGGTCGGCTGGAACCGGTACGGAGGGTGGCGCATCGGGATGCGGGACATGGGCAACGTCTACCACTACTTTGCCCACCTCTCCTCTTTCCGAAAGGGGCTGAAGCCGGGAGACATCGTCGAACCGGGGGAAGTGCTGGGCTACGTCGGCAGTTCCGGCTACGGCAAACCGGGGACATCCGGCAAGTTTCCCCCCCACCTGCACTACGGCATGTACCGGGACAGGGGCTACAGCGAATGGGCATTTGACCCGTATCCCTATCTGAAGCGCTGGGAACGGCAGATGTACAGCAAAAAGAAGCGGTGAAAAGCCGCTTCTTTTTTTGCGTCCGCCCCAACCGAACGGCATCGTTCCTCGACGGGAAAACGGCCGTTGGTTCGTTTGACACATTTGGCGCGTTTGACAGAAACACCCACCCCACATACAATGAAAACAGAAAAACTGGACAATCGTCCAAAAATGGTGGTGTGTAAAACCGTGACCCGTTCCGCCCGTTCACAAACAAAAGCAGACGCCAAACGGGCCTACCTGATCGAACAGGCGACCCGCTGCCTCGCCGAAAAAGGGTACGCCCGCGTCTCGCTGCGCGACATCGCCCGGGAGTCCGGCGTCTCGCTGGGCATCCTGCACTATTATTTTGCCAGCAAGGAAGACCTGCTGCTCGCCGTCATCTCGGGGTACAAGGAGCGGTTTCTGCGGGAGCTGGAGCAGGAACTCCTGAGCGCCCCCCTGGAAGGGTGGATGGACCGGCTGCTCGCGGTGCTGCGCCGGGCGTTGGTCGAGGATCAGGCGGTGCACCGCCTGTGGTACGACTTTCAGGTGCAGGCCATGTACCTGCCCGCATTTCGTGACGGCGTGCGGGAGATACGCGCCCGCCTCTTCGAGCTGATCGGCGAGATGCTGGACAGATTGCGCAGGGAAGCGGGGCTTTCTCCCCTGACGGAAGCGGACGAGGCGGTCCCGCTGCTCTACTCGCTGATCGACGGCCTGTTTTTTCAAGCGCTTCTCCACGAGGCGGACGATCCCGAGCAGACGGTGAATCGGCTGGAGCAGGCGCTCCCCCGCATGCTTGCGCTGTTATTGTCCCCATCATCCCAAACGGAGAGGTGATCCACCATGGGCGTTCTCACGATGCAAAATCCGGCCACCGGCGCCATCCTCGGCGAACTGGCGGAGGCGACGCCGGAGGAGGTACGCCTGGCAATGGAGCGAGCCAGGCAGGCGTTTGGCGGTTGGTCCGCCACGCCGCTTCCGGAGCGGCTCCACTACCTGACCCGGCTGCGCCATTACCTGGTGGAGCAGGCAGAAGCGCTGGCGGAGAAAATCAGCGCCGACACCGGCAAACTCACGCTGGAAGCGCTCATGACGGAAATCTTCGTCACCGCGGACACGATCCGCTTCTACGAGAAGCACGCGAAGCGGATGCTGTCCCCCAGACGGGTGCCCACGCCGCTGGTGCTGTGGCCGAAACGGTCGTCCATCCACTACAAACCGCTGGGCGTGGTCGCGGTCATTTCGCCGTGGAATTACCCGTTCCAGCTTTCCGTCATTCCCGCCCTTTCCGCGCTGGCGGCCGGCAACACGGTCCTGCTGAAGCCGTCGGAAGTCACGCCGTACACCGGCCTGGTCATGGACGAACTGTTCCGGGCCGTCGGCTTCCCCGAGGGGGTCATCCAGGTGCTTCACGGCGGCAGGGAGGTGGGGCAGGCGCTGGTGGCTGCCAAGCCGGACAAGATCTTTTTCACCGGCTCGGCGGCGACGGGCCGCGCCATCATGAAGCAGGCGGCGGAACACCTGATCCCGGTGGAACTGGAGCTGGGCGGCAAGGACCCGATGATCGTCTTTGCCGACGCCCATTTGGAGCGGGCCGCCAATGCCGCCGTCTGGGGCGCGTTCACCAACGCGGGACAGGTCTGCATGTCCGTCGAGCGTCTCTACGTCGAGCAAAGCGTGTACCCGCAGTTTGTGGAGCTGGTCAAGGCGAAGACGGCGGCGCTGCGCCAAGGCTTTCCCCGTCAGGCGGACATCGGGTCAATGACCTTTCCCCGACAGGTCGAGATCGTTCGTGACCACGTGGCCGACGCCATCGCCAAGGGAGCCGTGGTGGAGATCGGCGGCCGCTTTGAAGAAGACGGGATGTTTCTGCCCCCGACCGTCCTGACGGGCGTGACGCACGCGATGAAAATCATGCGCGAGGAGACGTTTGGCCCCGTCCTGCCGATCATGCCCTTTTCCTCCGAGGAAGAAGCGATCCGCCTGGCAAACGACTCGCCGTACGGGCTGAACGCTTCTGTCTGGTCGCAGGACGAGACAAAGGCCAGACGAGTCGCGCTGCAGTTGGAAACCGGCAATGTCTGCATCAACGACTGCCTGGTCAGCTACGCCAACCCCCATCTGCCGTTCGGCGGCGTAAAGCAGAGCGGCATCGGGCGCTACCGCGGTCCGGAAGGCTTGCGGGCGTTTACGCACGCCGTCTCCGTCATGCACGATCCCGGCAGGCGAAAACGGGAGGTCAACTGGTATCCCTACACCGAGGAGCAGGAGACGATGTTTGTCGGGCTGATCAAGGCCCTGTTCGGCAGGGAACGGAAATGGAACCGCCAGGCCCTGCGTGCGGCCTGGCGGGAGTGGAAGCGTCTGCGGGAATAGCGGCCGCCCTTTAGGCGAACTGCCGGTTCAGGTTCGCCATTTCGATGGCGGCTGCGGCCGCTTCCCATCCTTTGTTGCCTGCTTTGGTGCCGGCCCGCTCGATCGCCTGCTCAATCGAGTCCGTCGTCAGCACGCCAAAAATCACGGGAACGCCCGTAGCCAGGGAGATGGACGCCACCCCTTTGGCGCATTCGCTGCACACGTAGTCAAAGTGAGGCGTCGCTCCGCGAATGACCGCGCCCAGCGTGACGACGGCGTCGTAGCGGCCGGACTCCGCCATTCGCTTGGCGATCAGCGGGATTTCAAAGGCGCCGGGCACCCAGGCCACGTCGACGTTTGCTTCCTCCACGCCGTGCCGCTTCAGCGCGTCCAGCGCGCCGCCGAGCAGCTTGCTGACGATCAATTCGTTAAACCGGGCTGCCACGATGCCTACGCGCAGACCCGTTCCTACCAGATTTCCCTCGAACACTTTCATGGTTGTTCACTCCTTGTTCAAAGTTGAAGCAGGTGACCCAGCTTCTCGTGTTTGGCGGCCAGATACCGCCTGTTGTGCGGATGGGCCGGCATCTGAATCGGCACCCGCTCTGCCACTTCCAGTCCGTAGCCGCTGAGGCCGCGGATCTTCCGCGGGTTGTTGGTCAACAGCCGCATGCTTTTCACGCCCAGATCGCGCAGGATTTGCGCCCCGATCCCGTAGTCGCGCAGGTCGGCGGGGAAGCCCAGCTTTTCGTTCGCTTCCACGGTGTCGTAGCCGTCCTCCTGCAGCTTGTAGGCGCGCAGTTTGTTGATCAGGCCGATGCCGCGCCCCTCCTGCCGCATGTACAGGAGGACGCCCCGTCCTTCCGCTTCGATCTGCCGCAGGGCGGCGTGCAGTTGGGGGCCGCAGTCGCAGCGGTGCGAGCCGAAAATATCGCCGGTCAGGCACTCGGAGTGGACCCGCACCAGCACCGGTTCGTCGGGCGTGATCTCTCCCTTGATCACCGCCACGTGCTCTTTGCCGTCCAGTTCGTTGGTGTAGGCGGCGATGCGGAAGTCGCCGTATTCGGTAGGCAGGTTCACCTCGATTTCCCGCTTGACCAGCCGCTCCGTCCGCATCCGGTAGCGGATCAGGTCGGCAATGGTGATCAGCTTGAGATCAAAACGCTCGGCGATCTCGGCCAGTTGGGGCAGGCGGGCCATCGTCCCGTCCTCGTTCATGATTTCGCAGATCACCCCGGCGGGAAAAGCGCCCGCCAGCCGGGCCAGATCGACGGCCGCCTCGGTGTGTCCGGCCCGGCGCAGGACGCCGCCCGGTTTGGCGATCAGCGGAAAGATGTGGCCCGGACGGCGAAAATCGTCCGCCGTTTTTTGATCGTCCAGCATCGCCAGCACGGTGCGCGAGCGTTCGTGAGCGGAGATGCCCGTATGGGTTCCCGCTTCGTCGATGGAGACGGTAAACGCCGTACCCTGCCGGTCCGTGTTTGCCTCCACCATCGGCTTGAGCCGCAGCCGGGCGGCGTGCTCTTCCGTGATCGGCACACAGACGAGGCCGCGTCCGTGCGTCACCATGAAATTGATCATCTCCGGCGTGGCCGCTTCCGCCAGGCAGACGAAATCCCCTTCGTTTTCCCGGTCCTCGTCGTCCACGACGATCACCGCTTTTCCCCGTCTCAAGTCTTCCAGCGCTTCTTCTATGGCATGGAACATGGTCGGTTCCCTCCCCTCTGTTTTGGCAGCACCCGTCGATTCCATCAGACGAACCCGTGCTCCCGCAAAAACTCCGGCGTAAGCCCCGTCCGCCGCTCCGGCTGCGGCTGTTCGGAGCGCCACGCCAGCAGCCTCTCCACGTACTTGCCGATGACGTCCGCTTCGAGGTTGACCGGATCCCCGATCCGCTTGTCCCGCAAATTGGTGTGGGCCAAGGTGTGCGGGATGATGGAGACGGAAAAGCTTTCCGCGTCCACGTCGACGACCGTCAGGCTGATGCCGTCCAGGCAAATCGAGCCGCGCGGCACCACGTATTTGAGCACATCCGGCTCCGCTCCGATCCGAAACAGCACCGCGTTGGCATGCGGGTGGCGCGAGAGAATGGTTCCCGTCCCGTCCACGTGGCCGGAGACGATGTGGCCGCCGAAGCGGTCCCCCAGCCTCATCGCCCGCTCCAGGTTGACAATCTGCCCCCGTTTTGCCTGCCGCAAACTGGTTTTGTTCAAGGTCTCCGGCATCACGTCCACGCTGAATTGACGGTCGGTATGGGCCGTTACAGTCAGGCAGACGCCGTTGACGGCGATGCTGTCGCCGACGCGGACGCCCTCCAGCACCCGTTCGGCACGGATCACCATGCGGCATGCCTGGCCGTCTTCCGTCACGCTCTCCACTACGCCCACTTCTTCCACCAGTCCGGTAAACATGGCGTCGCTCTCCTCCTCGTTTCTCATGATTCCGAATCCCAGACGGGGTAGCCGGTGATCCGCAGGTCGTGCGGTCCCACCTGCTCCCACTCGACATCGGCCAGTGTCACCGCCTCGTCCATCCGTTCCAGCCCCGGACCGCCAAACGGCGTGGGGGCACCGGCGCCGCCGACCAGCTTCATGGAGAGGTAGGCGACGATCTTTTGGACCGCCCGCGCGCGGAGAAACGAACCGTTTACCTCCGCACCGCCTTCCACCAAAAGCGAGGTGATGCCCCGCGCTCCCAGTTCATCCAGCACCTGCTCCACCGTGACCGGTCCGTCCGGCACGAGTACCGTCACACCGCGCTCCTCCAGCGCCGCCCGCTTCTCTGCCGGCGCCTCCGCCGAGGTGACAATCCACGTCGGCGCCTTGCCGTCATTCACCACGCGGGCATCCAGCGGCGTGCGCAGCCGCCTGTCCAGGATGACCCGAACCGGCTGACGGCCCGTCGCCGTGCCCGCCGTCCGGGCCGTCAGCTCGGGGTCGTCGGCGATCACCGTCCCGACCCCCACGAGAATCGCGTCGTGCCGCCGGCGCAGTTCGTGCACCTGCCCGCGCGCCTCCTCGCCCGTGATCCAGCGGCTGTGCCCCGTCACCGTGGCGATTTTGCCGTCCAGGGTGCTGGCCGTCTTCACGGTGACGAACGGCCGCCGGGTGGTGATGTAGTGGAAAAAGACTTCGTTGAGCCGCCGCGCCTCCGTCTCCCCGATGCCGACGGTGACCTCCACGCCGGCGGCGATCAGCCGGGACACCCCCTGCCCCGCCACCAGCGGATTGGGATCCAGCACGGCCACCACCACACGGCTGATCCCCGCCTGGATGACCGCGTCGGCGCAGGGAGGCGTTCGTCCGTAATGGCTGCACGGCTCCAGCGTGACGTACAAGGTGGCCCCTTTTGCCCGTTCGCCGGCCATCCGCAGCGCGTGCACCTCCGCATGAGGCTGGCCTGCTTTCAGGTGGGCCCCCATGCCGACGACCTCGCCGTCTTTTACCACCACGGCCCCCACCAGCGGATTGGGGCTGGTCTGTCCCGCCGCGGAGCGCGCCAGCTCCAGCGCCAGCGCCATGTATCGTGCGTCGTGTTCCATCGTGCGCTCCTTTCCTGCTTCGTTTTCGCCCCAACAAAAAATGCCCTGACATCGAATCAGGGCATAGGGGAATAAGCCTGTTGCCGTCCGTTTTTTCCAAAAAACGGACGCACAGGCTCACCAAATACCTTCTCCCATCCGGACTGTACCGTCGGCCTTGGAATTTCACCAAGTCAGTCGCTGTCGGCCAAAGCCGTCAGCGAGTCGCGGGCTGAGACGTGCGTTCGTCATCACCGCCGGTCGGGAATTTCACCCTGCCCTGAAGGTTGGTATTCAGTTACGGGCATTATACCACAATTTCAGACGAGTCCTACACTTTTTTCCGGCGACGGCGGCGAAATCAGCAGGAAAGCCCGGAATTCTTCATCCGGGCTTTCCCCTTACGGCGTGTTGTCCGGCTGAGCATCCGGCCTTGGCACGTCCGGCTTTCCTTCCGGATTGTTGTACAGGTACTGCGGCACGTCGCCGATGACGAGCGAGTGGGTGATCGGGATTTTGGTGGTCACCGTCTTTTGGTCGGTGGCAAACGGGATGACGATCCGCAAATCCACGTCGACGTAGATGTACACCGTGACCAGCACCATGTTGATGCCCGCTTCCTTCATCTCCGTATCCAGGCGCGTCTTCACCGCCCCGATCGGCACAAAGGTGACGGGAAGTTCCGGCCCCATCTGCGCCAGGAAGCTGCTGCCCGTCGCCAATCCGAGCGGGATGTGGCGGTCCACTTTTTCGTCTTCCAATTCCTTCAACCGGTTCTGAACGCGGGAGGTGGTTTCTCCCACAATCCGCGAATACTCCTTGAAGTTGAACTGGTACGCCTGAATCCGCCCCTCGTTGTCCTTTTCAATCTTGACGATCTGGTTGAAGTCCACGCCCTGCTGCGTTATCCGTTTCGTCACCGCGTCGGTGATGGCCTGCTTGGCCAACTGCTCCGCCTTTTGCGACGCCAGGATCAGAAGCGTCGGCTTCAGGCGATTCTCGACAAAGACCAGAAACTGGATCAGCATCACGAAGAATATGACCAGCGCGATAAAAAACGCTTTCGTGCGCGAAAGCGGATTTCTCCATCGCCGACGGGGTCGAAACATCGCCACGCCCGTCACCTCCCAGTTGGTACATCCTATGCGGGAGTCAGCCAAAAGAGAAGCCGAACCTGCCTCGGGCGGTTCGGCTCCGCTTCTCGCCTTTGCGCTTCTCGCCGCTGCCGTTTGCACGTGACAGCCGCCCCCCTCCGCCTCAAGGACGGGGCAGAGGGGGTACAGGCGTTATTGCACGTGGCCGATCAGTCCTGTCGCAAGCCCCGGGAAAAACGCCAGCAGCGCGATGAACAGCAGCATGATCACGGCGTACGGGGCCGCGCCGCGCACGATCAGGGCGATCGGCGCGGACGGGTCGATGCCCTTGAGCACAAACAGGTTCAGTCCCACGGGCGGCGTGATCAGGGCCAGCTCCATGTTGACCACCATGATGATGGCGAACCAGATGGGGTCAAAGCCCAGGGTCGTGATGATCGGATACAAAATGGGCAGCGTGATGACCAGGATGGAGACCGTCTCCAGGAAGCATCCGAGCACGAGCAGGAGCAGGTTGATCAGGATGAACACGACCCACTTGGAGACCGGCAGGCTGGTGGCCATCTCCGTCATCGCCTGCGGAATCTGCAGGGAGGTGAGGATGAAGCTGAACAGCATCGCCCCGACGATGATGAACAGGATCATCGCGTTGGTGGCGACGGTCGACAGCAGGATGTTTTTGATGTTGGCCCAGGTGAGGCTGCGGTAGACGATCCCCGCCACCAGCAGGCTGAACACCACGCCGGCGGCGGCCGCCTCGGTGGGGGTGAACACCCCGGAGTAGATGCCGCCGATGATCAAAACGGGCATCAAGAGGCCCCAGACCGCTTTGCGCGTCCCCTGCCAGCGCTCCGGCCAACTGGCCGGCTCGTCTTTGATGTGGCGCATGCTCCACGACGCGTACGCCATATAAATCGCCAGCAGCAAAATCCCCGGCACGACTCCGGCGATAAACAGCTTGCCGACCGATTCGCCGGTGACCGAGCCGTAGATGATCATCGGCACGCTGGGCGGGATCAGGATGCCCAAGGTACCGCCCGCCGCCAACAGGCCCAGCACCGATTTTTTGTCATAGCCCCGGGCGGTCATCTCGGGAATCGCCACGGTGCCGATCGTCACCGCCGTTGCCACGCTGGAACCGGAGATGGCGGCAAAGATGCCGCAGCACACCAGCGTGGCCAGCCCGAGGCCGCCCGGCAGATGACGCAGCCAGCGGCTGGCCATTTCGTACAGCTCCCTGCCTACGCCGCTGTAGAGCAGAATCTGACTCATCAGCACGTACATCGGCAGGGAGCTGATGGTAAAGTCATCCAGCGCCTTGTACGCGATGATGGGAATCTGGTGCAGCCCCAGTACGCCGCCGTTAAACCAGTACAGGCCGATCGCGGCCAACAGCGAGAGGGCAAAGGCCACCGGCACGCCGATCAAGAGCAGCGCGGCCATGCCGCCCGCAAAGAACAGGCCCATTACGCCTCGCCCCCTTTCCCGCCGCGAATGCAGTCCACCACCTGCAGCAGAAAGGCGAGACACAGCAGCGTGCCGCCGATCGGCAGCAGCATCTCCGGAATGTACATGGGAATCTGCAAGAGCGAGGTGGAGGTAAAACCGAGCTCCATCGACCGCTTGACGTGTTCCCAGCCGAAGACGGCAAACAGCAGGCTGAACGCGAGCCCCAGCAGGGCGGAGACGATCAGCAGCCAGCGGCGCGCGGCGGCCGGCACGTTGTGCAGGAGCAAATCCACCTTGATGTGGGCGTCTGCCCGGACCGCGTAAGCCGCCCCGATGAAACAACTGCCGATGATCGCGTAAACGGACAGCTCGGTGGCCCAGGTCGTCGGGGCGTCAAAGAGCGAACGGGAGACGATCTCGTAAAAAATCATGCCCGTCGTCACCACGATCAGGATCCCCGCCGCGATTCCCCCCCACAGGATCAAGCGGTCCAGCCAGCGGTACAGGTATGAAAACCATTTCATTCAGCGTCCTCCCTTCCTCGCGTTCTGCCGCACGGTTACTTGATGTTCTGCACGTCGTCCAGCAGCTCTTTGCCCAAGTCCCCGGCGGTTTTCAGGTACTCGTCCCAGGCCGGCCTGGCCGCTTCCTTCCACTGCGGGAGGTCGCTCTCCGGCACCACGTACACGTCCATGCCTTTTTGTTTCAACTGCTCGGTCGTCTGTTTGTCCTCTTCTTCCGCCTGCTTGCGGATCCACTCTTCCGTCTCCCTGGCCGTCGCGGTCAACAGCTCCTGCGTTTTGGGCGGCAGCGCGTCCCAGTACTGCTTGTTGACGGCGAGCAGGAATTCCAGGTAGGCGTAGTTGACGACCGTCAAATAGCGGGACACCTCGTCGTACTTGCGCTGCACCATGGCCGTCGTGCCGGAGGTGGCGCCGTCGATCGTCTTGCGCTGCAGCGCCATGTACACCTCTCCCGCGCCCATGAAGACGGGGGCCGCGCCGTACGCCTGGATCATCACCGACGGGATGTGACCGATGCTGCGGATTTTCAGCCCGTGAAAATCGTCCGGCCTGGTCAGCGGACGGACGCTGTTGGCAAATTGGGCGTAGCCATAGTCGGCGTACATCAGCACTTTGGCCCCCTTTTTCTCCATCTCCGCATTCAGCTTCTGGCCGACAGGGCCGGACAGGGCCTTGCCCGCCAGCTCGTAGGTGGGAAACGCGAACGGCACGTCAAAAATCCCCATCGCCGGCACCACCGACGACCACAGCGTGGACGAGTTGACCCCCATCTCGACGCCGCCGGTCAGGATCGCCTGGTTCATTTCCTTGTCGCTCAGCAGTTGGCCGGCCGGATAAACCTGGATTTTCACCTTGCCGCCGGAGCGCTCCGTCACGTTTTTCGCAAATGCTTCCACCCCGCGCGCGATGTGGTGGTCCTGCGGCAGGTTGTAGGCGAGGCGGATGGTCGCCTCCTGGTAGCCGTCAGCGGATGCCGCCTGCCCGCCGGACGTGCCGACCGCCGCGGTGCCGCCCGGTTCCGCCGCTCCGCCGCAGCCGGCCAGCAGGCCGCCCAGCAGTCCGATCGTCGTCCATGCGGTGATCCAACTTTTTTTCATCGTGGTTTTCCCCCTTGGTCATCTGTGAATCGTTGGCTGTTCTTTCGATTCCACCAGCCGGATGCGGCCCAGCGGCATGCGCATGGAGAAGCTGACGGCGTATTCGGCAGCGTCCAGCATCTTGGAAAAATCCACTCCGGTGCGCACCTTCATCCGTTCAAACATGTACACGACATCCTCCGTCGCCGCGTTGCCGGCGGCGCCCGGCGCAAACGGACAGCCGCCCAGCCCGCCGACCGCGGTCTCGAAGCTGCGGATCCCCGCCGTGTAAGCGGCGTACGTGTTCGCCAGCGCCAAGCCGCGGGTGTCGTGCAGATGCAGCGCGATTCGCTCCGTCCCCACGGCGTCGATCAGCCGTCTGGACAGCGCGTACACTTCGTCCGGAACGGCGATGCCGATCGTGTCGGCGACGCCGATCTCATCCGCACCGGCGGCAATCGCCTGCTCGGCCAGCCGGAGCACGACGTCCGGTTCTACCCTGCCGGAGAACGGACAGCCGAAACTGGTGGCGATGGAAAAGCGGATCCGCTGCCCCGCCTGCCGGACCAGCGGAACAAGCTCGCGGAAGGCCTCCAGATTTTCCTCGATTGTCTGGTTGATGTTGCGCCGGTTGAACGCCGGACTGGCGGAGGTGACCCAGTTGATTTCGTCCAGCCGGTACGCGGCCGCCCGCTCCAATCCCCTCCGGTTGGGAATGAGCGCGGCAAACGAGACCCCGGACACCCGGGGCAGTCCGCCCATCACCGCTTCGGCATCGGCCATCTGGGGCACGCGCTGCGGATGGACGAACGACGCCGCCTCGATCCGGCGCAGGCCCGCATCGGCGAGCATGCCGATCAGGCGCAGCTTTTTCTCCGTCGGGATGAAGCCCGGTTCGTTTTGCAGGCCGTCACGCGGCCCCACTTCGATAATCGTCACGTCTGTCGTCATATGGCTTTCTTCTCCTTCAACCGGGCCAGCGCGGCGTCATCCAGCCTGAGCAGACCCTTGAGGATTTCCTCGTTGTGCTCCCCCAACCGCGGCCCCACCCACTCGTGGCCGCCGGGCGTCTCCGACAGCTTGGGGACCACGCCGGGAAACAACACCGTCTCGCCGTCCGGCAGACGGATTTCCTCCAGCATGTTACGCGCCCGGTAATGTTCGTCTCCGACAATCTCCTCAATGCTGTAGATCGGCCCTACGGGAACGGCCGCCTCGTCCAGGCGGCGCTGCACCTCCTGGAGCGGATGCCGCTTCGTCCACTCCTCGATCACCTGATCGATGAACGCCGCGTCTTCCACCCGTCCCTGGTTGGTGGCGTAACGGGGGTCTTCCGCCAGGTCACTGCGGCCGATGGCGTGCATCAGCCGCTTGAAGATGCTGTCCCCGTTGGCGCCGATCACGACGTACTTGCCGTCGTCGCACAGGTAGGTATTGGACGGCGCGATGCCCGGCAGCGCACTGCCCGTCCGCTCCCGTACCACCCCCTTCAGGTCGTATTCCGGCAGCACGCCTTCCAGCAGGCTGAACACGGCTTCGTACAAGGCCACGTCCACCAGTTGGCCCTTTCCTTCCGGCGAGCGGCTGCGGGCGTGGAGCGCCATCAGCGCCCCGATCACCGCGTACAAGCCCGCCGTCAGGTCGCCGATGGCGATGCCCACCCGCACCGGCGGGCGATCGGGAAACCCGGTCAAGTAGCGCAGGCCGCCGATCGCTTCCGCCACGCTGCCGAATCCCGGCTTGCCGCGGTAGGGACCGGTCTGCCCGTAACCGGAGATGCGGACCATGATCAGGCCGGGGTTGATCCCGCTCAGCACCTCGTAGCCGAGCCCCCATTTCTCCAGCGTCCCGGGCCGGAAATTTTCGATGACGATGTCCACTTCACGGGCCAGCGAGCGGATGATCCCCTGCCCCTCTTCCATGCGCATGTCAACGGTAATCGATTTTTTGTTGCGGGCCTGGACGTACCACCAGACGGACGTGTCGTGATGCATGGCCCGCCAGTTGCGCAGCGGGTCGCCCGTTTCCGGGGGCTCCACCTTGATCACCTCCGCTCCGAACTCGGCAAAAATCTTGCCGGCGAACGGCGCGGCCACCAGCGTGCCCAGTTCCAGCACGCGCACGCCCTGCAGCGGTTTTCGTGCGTTCATCGGTCCCCTCCTTGTCGTGTTGGTGTGCGGTTGGCTTCCATGCACAGGCGGAAATCGCGGGTAATGTGCTCGGCCATGCTCGCTGCGGCCGCGTCTCCGTCGCGCCTGCGAATGGCGTCGAGGATCGCCGCGTGTTCGGCAATGACGGTTTCCGGCCGCTGCGGATGCACCTGCAGGATGGCGTTGCGGTAGAACGAAATCAGCACCTTCAGATCGTTCATGATCTTGGCCATATACGGGTTTTTGCTCGCTTCCGCGACGCGCTGGTGAAAGGCGAAATGGAGCTCGTGGGTTCGGCGGGCATCGCTCTCGCGGGCAATGTCCGCCATCCGGGCCAACAGTTCCTGCAGATCGGCCAATTCCTCCTCCGTCCGGCGCTCGGCGGCAAAACGGGCCGCCGCCGGTTCCAGATGGAGACGGCACTCGAACAGCGAGGTAAAATCATCGAGCGTCGGCTGGTGGACCGTGACCCCTCCCTGTGCCTGCACCACCACCAGGCCGTCCTTTTCCAGCCGGCGGATCGCTTCGCGGATCGGGCTGCGGCTCACGCCCGTCTCTTCGCACAGGCGCTCCTCGATCAGCCGCTGCCCCGGGGCGAGCCCGCCGAACAGAATCTGTTCCCGCAAATATTCGTACACTTGTTCCTGGAGCGTCTCGCTTCGCTTGATCATCCTGGGCATGACCCTCAAACCCTTCCCCTGTCATGAATACGGTATGCTGTATACGAAATCGTTTTCTAAATAGTAATTCAATTCCGAAAAGAGTGTCAATTATTCCCGTTTGAAATATGGCCGGCAAGAAGAAAGAGAGCCCGCGTCCTCCGCCGGAATCCGCGTACAGACTTTTTGGGAAAAATCGTCTACAATGAGGGAAACGCCTGGAAAAGGAGAGATGAAGATGGCAGTGAAAAAGATCGAACACGTCGGCCTGATGGTCAAGGATCTGGAGCGGTCGATCGCCTTTTACCGGGATGTCGTGGGGCTGGAATGCCGCGGCACGCTGGTCCACACCAATCCGGCGATCACGCTGGCGTTTCTGGGGTTCCCCGGCACCACGGAAACGGAACTGGAACTGATCCACGGCTACAACGACGATCTGCCGGTGGAAGGCAAGGTGCACCACCTCGCGTTTACGGTGGACAACCTGGACGAGGAAATCGAGCGGCTGAAGCGGCTGGGCGTCACCTTTGTGGACGATGCGGCGACGACGCTGCCCAACGGTTCACGCTACATCTTTTTCGAGGGGCCGGACGGGGAACGGCTGGAGTTCTTTGAGACCACCCGCTGACGGCATGCGCCTGTCACGCGAGACGGAGGGATGCCGATGAGGCTGAACAAAGGGGACGTCCTGTTTCGCCAGGGAGAGCGGGGACCGCTTTTTCGCATCCGATCGGGCCTGCTGAAGGTGGTCAGGCTGCAGCAGGACGGCTCGCCGTTTCTGTTCAACATCCTGCTGCCCGGGGAGATCGTTCCCCACCATTCGCTCCTGTCGGTCAAGGAATACCACGGAACGGCGATCGCCCTGATGACCAGCGACGTGGACGTCATCCCTCCGGACGAGTGGTACCGCTCGCTGGAGGAAAACCCGCTGATGTACCGGGACATCGCGCTGCAGCTCCAGATGAAGCTGCGCCTCACGCAGCAGCGCATGGACCAGTTGACCGCTTCCTCCCCGGCGGACAAGCTGGCGCTGTTGAACGAATGGTTTCGCACGTACGTGGGCGATTACGCCTTGACCGAGCTGCTCACCCAGGAAGAGATCGGCCAGTTGGTCGGGCTGCGGCGGGAGACGGTGAACCGGCTGCTGCGCAAAAACACGTAGGCACACCATGGAACAGTTCCGTGGTGTGCCTGTTTGCCGTTACAGGCCTTCGTTACATGTCTTCCGTGATCGCGGACAGCTCGTCGGCGGAGACGGCCACCTGCGAAACCGCCTGATTGATGTCTTCCATCACCTTGAAGAAGCGTTCCAGCTCCCGCTGGATGTGCGTGCTCTGCTCCTTGCTCTCGGTCACCGCCTGCAAGATTTCCGCGAAAAAGGCGGTGGTCTCGGCGGTCATCGCGGTGCTGGACGCCACCATCCGCTCCACTTCCCTGACCACGGCGGACAGGCTGGCCGTCTGGGCGCTGGTCTTTTCGATTAGTTCGGTCACGCCGGAGACGGACTGTTTCGTCTGCTCCGCCAATTTGCGCACTTCGTCGGCCACGACGGCAAAACCGCGCCCTTGTTCTCCCGCGCGGGCCGCTTCGATCGCGGCGTTGAGGGCCAGCAGGTTGGTCTGCTCGGCGATGGCCGTCACCACGTCGACGATGCCGCGAATTTTCGCCGCAATCTCCTCCAGCGTCCCCATTTCCGCGGCGATCTGCTGCGCACTCCGCTGGATCAACCCCATCTGCTCCTGCTGCGTCTCCAGCTTTTCCCTGCCTTCCTGGGACAACTGCTGGGCGCGCAGGGAGTGGCCCGTGCCGCTCTCCGCAAAACGGAGCACGTCCCGCGATTGTTCCGTCAACTGCTGCACCGACGCGCTGGTCTGCTGCGAGACGGCCGCCAGCTCGTGGGCGGACTGGGCCAGGACCTGGCGAAGCTGCTCGTTTTTCCGCCGCGCTTCCTGCCGGATCCGCTCGTGCTCGTTCTCGTACTCTTCCAGCACGAGCTGCTGCTCGATGTTGAGAAGTTTCGTCACCACCGTCACGGCCCGGACAAATTCCCGCTTGTCTGCAATCGCGTCGTCCATAATCTCAATCAGCGAGACCAGCAGGTTCTGAAACGAGCTCATGTACCATTTCGGCTCCAGCCCGATTTTCACGTGGACGATGGCGATCCGTCTGCGCTGCTCGATGAAGGCGGCGTCGATCCGGCCGCTGAACATCTCCTGAATGTGCCGTTTCAGCGTCTGTTTGAGCCGTTCGATCGAGCTGTTTTTCTCGATGATGGACATCAATAGCGGCTCTCGTTCTATCTTTTCATAAAAGAAATGGACGATGTTGTCGATGTGTTGGACAATCAAGGGCTGCAGCGCTTTAACCACTGCCAGATCCTCTTCGCTCAAGTGAATCATCGACAATTGTCTGGCCAGCTCGGACTGCGGCTCAATGCGCACTTCTCCCTTTTCCCGCATGTCCCGGAAAAAAGACTCGCCGCTTCGGCCGCTCTTCCGGCCAAAGAAATTCGAAAATGGGCTCTTGCTCATTGCTTGCTCTCCTTTTGTTCCATCGATTTTCACCATGGCTACCCATTCGGTATCACCCTATTCTTATACCCCCATTGTTCCGCTTCCCAAACCCGACGCCTGGCCCCGCGACCAAAAAAAAGGCGCGGCCTTGATTCAGCCGCGCCCTTCGCGTCAGACGGTCCGCACCGGCAGCATCTCCAGCGCCCCCGGATTCATCAGGCTGGACGTGTCGCCGAGCGTTTCGCCGAGAAATTTCTGCTTGATCAGCCGTCGCATGATCTTGTGCGTCCGGGTTTTCGGCAGGTCGTGGACGAGATGCACTTCGCCCGGTTCGTACGGCCTGCCGAGCGCCGCGGCCACGTGCCGCTTCAGCGCCGCCGGGTCGGGCGCTGCTCCCGGTTTGGCGACAATGAACAGGATCAGCTCTTCCCCCTTGAGCGGGTGGGGCACGCCGATCGCGGCCGATTCCAGTACAGACGGATGCCGGTTGACCACGTCCTCGATTTCGCCCGGTCCGGTGCGGCGTCCCGACACCTTGATCACGTCGTCGGCCCGCCCCAGGTGGAACCAGTACCCGTCTTCGTCCACCATGACGATGTCTCCCTGCCACCACATGTCTGTCCCCAGGGAAAAATAGGTGTCCAGATACCGCTGCGGATTTTTCCAAAACCCTCGGGTTTGCGCGGGCTGCGGCAGGGTAAACACGAGATAGCCCGGTTTTCCGGCCGGCACCGGCGCTCCCGACTCGTCCACCACGCGCGGGCCGACTGCCGGCGTCACGCCCAGGCAGGTGGCTTTATGCGGCTCGACGCAGGTGGAGGAGATGATCTCGGCAAACACCTCCGTCCCGCCGCTGCCGTTGATGATCGGGGCCCTGCCGTTCGTCCACGACGCGTACCAGGTCCAGGTCTCTTCGTCGATCGGCTCGCCCGTGTGGCCGAGGATTCGCAGCGAGGAGAGGTCCGCCCTGGCGCGAAACGGTTCGGCGTACGTTTTCAGCAAGCGGAGCGCGGTCGCCGGCGCGCCGAACACGGTGACGCGGTGTTTTTCCACCAGGTCGTACAGCCTGCCGGGATGGGGATGCATCGGACTGCCTTCGTACATCAGATAGGGAGCGGCCACCGCATGGGCGGAAAACAGCGGGAGCTGCCCCATCATCCAGCCGAAGTCGGTCACCATGAAAAAGCGGTCGTCCGGGCGGGTGTCGTAGACGAACATGCCCACTTCCGCCGTTTTCACCGCGATTCCGCCGTGCACGTGGACGATTCCTTTGGGACTGCCGGTCGTGCCGGACGAATAGCTGACCATGCAGACCTCTTCCGCGTCCGTTTCCACGGTCGCAAAGACGTCCGGCGCATCCCGCAGCGCCTCGCTCCAGCGCCAGTCGCGGCCGGGCGTGTACAGCGCCTTTTCGCCGAGCCGTTCCGCCACCACCACCGCCTGCACCGCAGGAGCCGAGTCCAGCGCTCTGTCCAGCACGTGCTTCAGCAGGACCGGCTGCCCGCCGCGGTAAAACCCGTCGGCCGTCACCACCGCTTTGGCCTCCACGTCCCGCAGGCGAACCGCCACCGCCTCGGGGCCAAACCCGGAAAAGAGCGGTACGGCCACAGCCCCTGCCTTGTAAATGCCGTACAGGGCGATCACCGTTTCGGGGATCATCGGCATGTAAATGGCGACGCGGTCTCCCCTGCCCACGCCCAGGCGGTTCAGCGCGTGGGCGAAGCGGTTGGCTTGACGATGCAGTTCGGCAAACGTGTAGCGCCGCTCCTCGCCGTCCTCCCCTTCCCAGAGCAGGGCCAGCCGCTCCGCCGTCTCCGCCTGAAGCGCCCATTTGTCCAAAAAGTTGTGAACGAGGTTGATTTTCCCGCCGACGAACCACTTCGGCCACGGCAGGCCGCGGGACAGGTCGACGACGGTATGGTACGGGCGGGTGAACCGGATGTCGGCAAAGCGGAGAAACGCCTCCCAAAACCAGCCCACGTCCTCCTCCGATCGCCTCAGCAGTTCCCGGTAGTCGGCGATGTTCTCCTGCTCCATGAAACGCCACAGGTTGCTGCTCCTGAGCTGTTCTTCCGACGGCACCCACGCGACGGGACGGCTCCTGGTCATGTGCTCCCCTCCAAATTTAGTCCGAATAGTTTGAAAACACTTTCTTTTCATCATTTTCGTATGGGGGACCAGCCCCTGTCAATACGCGGCGGAAATACGACCCAGCGAGGAAACAAATGGCGGAAAGTGAGGCACACTACGGGAAGGAATCCGGGCTGTCCGTCAAAACGAAAACGGCAAGCGGACGGGCGTGCCGTCATACCCTTGATGGTGAGACCGATCGGGAAAGAGGAGGCGGTATCCCATGAAGACGTCCGACCCGGACGAGGTCGTCCGCGGCGCTCCCAGCAGACAGGCGCTGCGGACGGCGTACGAGCTGATCCTGACGCGCATCTGGCCGCGCATGGCGGCCCGGCAGACTCCGAGCGGCGGCCCGTCCCCGCACGCGCCCCCTCCCCCATCATCCACCGGCAGGAGCATGGTTCATGAAGATTCGACTGATACAGAACGGACTGATCACCCAGATTGACGACCTCGACGAGACGCGCACGCCGCCCGACAACGGCTTTTACTGGATCGACGCCACCCTGTTTGACCTCGATGTGCTGCAGCCGCTGTTCGGCCTGCACGACCTGGCGATCGACGACTGCCTGGACGAGGAGGAGCAGCGGCCCAAGCTGGAGGTGTACCACGATCACTACTTCATCGTCATCAACCACGCGGAATTCCGCGACCAGGACATCTTTTTGCGAGAGGTCAACATTTTTTTGGGCGGCCACTACATCATCACCGTCACCAAGCATCCCCACGGACTCTACCCCCGCTTGCTGCAAATCGTCAGGGAGGAAGAACTGAACCGGCCGGACGCGTTTCTCTACCATCTGGTGGACCAGATCGTGGACCAGTATTTTCAGGTGATGGAACACATCGAGGAACTGATCGAAAAACTGGAGGAAGACATCCTGCTCAACGTGCGCAAAACGCAGTTGAACCAGATCATCGGCCTGCGCAGCGAAGTGCTGTACGCGCGCAAGATGCTCCTGCCGCAGCGCGATCTGATCGATGCGCTGCACACAAAAGAACTTCCGCTGATCGAGCCCCGTCTGCGGAAGTACTTCGGCGACATATTGGAAAACGCGGTCAAGATCGTGGAAAGCTTCGAGACGTTTCGCGACCTGATCGGCAACCTGCGCGAAGCGTACCACTCCGCCGTGGCCGGTCGGACGAACGACATCATGCGCATCTTTACCGCCCTGACCACGATTTTCATGCCGCTGACCATCGTGACCGGCATCTACGGGATGAACTTCGAATACATGCCGGAGCTGAAATCCCGGTACGGCTACTACATCGTCCTCGCGTTCATGGCCGTGCTCGGCTTGACGATGTTCTGGATTTTCAAGCGGAAAAAGTGGCTCTGAGGAGACTCGCCGCGTGATTTCATACCAGCCCGTCGCAGGCGACGATCATCAGTTGAAGCCGCTTCGACAGGTCGTACTCGTACGGCGACGCCACCGGCTCCCCGTTCTCGTCGTAGAGAATGCGAACGATGGGCCTGCTGGGCATGCCCTTGTTGGAATCGACGACCACGCCCGACTCGCCCGTGTTGAGCGTCACCGACAAGCCCAGCGGATAGAGGGAGATGGTGTCCCGCATGCTCTCCACGAATGTCTTGGCAAACAGTGTATCCGTCCCGGCAAACAGCTTCTCCATCGCTTCGTGAGGCAGAAGCGGCGGGCGGTAGATGCGGTGCGTGGTCAGCGCGTCAAACACGTCGCAAACGGTCACCAACTGGGCGTACGGATGGATTTCCCCGCCCTTCAACCCGCGCGGGTAGCCTGTCCCATCCAGCCGTTCGTGGTGCTGGTACGCGCAGTGGGCGGCCAACAGCGGAATGTCTTCCTGCCGGCGCAGCAGTTCAAACCCGTACTCGGCGTGCTTTTTCATCACTTCATACTCGTCCGGGGTGAGGCGGTCCGGCTTTTTCAGGATGTCGTCGGGAATGGCCATCTTGCCGATGTCGTGCATCATGGCGCCGATGCCGATCTCCAGCACCTCTCGTTCCGAAAAACCGGATTTGATCGCCAGCGCGGTGCCGTACAGCGTCACGTTGAAGGAGTGGGAGAAAATGTAGTGATCGGAGGCGCAGGCATCCGCCAGCAGGTTCATCGCCGAGCGGCAGCCTCTCAACTCGTCCGCCATCCGGGACAACACCTGCCGCAGTTGGCGGCCCAACTGCCTGTCCGTAAACACCTGCTGCCATTTGTGCGGAAACTCGTGCACCGAGCGGAACGCGGTTTGAATGACGCTCATCGCTTCCCGCCGGGTTTGCTCCGACACGGGCGTTTCCAGCACGATGTCTTCCGTGCGCTTGTCCTGTATGTAAAGCGTGGCAATGTTCATCTGTTTCAGCCTGTCCAGCATGCGCTGCGTCAATTCGACGCCGGCGCCTACCAGGACGGTTCCGTTCTCCGCGTAAATGGCCCGGGCCAGCGTGTCGCCCGGCCGGCATTTGTGGATCGAGGTCAATCTCATGTCCATTCTTCGCCTTTCGTCATAGTACCCCTATTATAACGCGATTCGATCGGCTTCTACATTCTTTTTCTCGACAAGGCCGCCCCTGTCGAAACGAGGAACCGGTTCGACACGCGTTGGACTGCGGGGCGCAGCAGCCGATCCCCGTGATTCCATGAAAAAAATCGCCTCCGTCTGTGCCGACCAAGGCGATTTTTTTACGCAGTCCGTATGGCTTCGCGTCCGTCGCGTCCGGACAGGCTAAAACATTTTGCGGACGGCGTCGCGGCCGATCGTGCCGGGGGTGATCCCCAGGCGCTCCGCCGTGACCGTCACCGATTCCAACGGAGCGTCCAGCAGCTCCTCGATCGTTTTGACCCCCACCGCGCGGCCGGCGATAATCTCCCGGCTGGCCAGGCGTTCGTTCAACAGGCCGACGTCCAGCGCGCCGCACATGATGTACCCTTTGTCCGTGGTGACGGCCAGCAGTGTGGTCTTGGGCAGGCGCACGGTCACGGCGATGGCGGTTCCCTCTTCAAAATGGACGGGTGCGATCTCGATCATCGCGGATTCCTCCTTTGTCTCCAACTATCCGTGGCGCTACCATCCTATGACATCCGGCCAGAAAGGGTGTAATCGCGGAAGGTCAATGCACCAGCGGGGAGGGGGACTGCTCGTCTTCCATCGCCACCTTGCGCTTCATCACCTCGATCATGTAGGTGGCCAGCATCTGAAACAGCTCTTCCTCCTCCATGTCCGACACCAGGCGGAGCAAATCCTCCCGGGACTGTTCCGCCAGGATGCCGACGACGATGGCAACGATGTCCTCCTCGCTGCCGTTGAAGTGGCCTTTGTACATGTTGTACACTTCGTCGATAAACCGCATGATTCGCTCCTCCTTTCCCCTGTAGCATGCCCCATTCGCCGGGCGGGTGTGCAGGATCGCCGTCAAATGGACACGGGCAGCCAGCGCGGTTGAAAGCCGGCGCGAACCAGTTCGTCATCCCCCAGCGTCACGGCGAGGATTTCCCGCAGCAGCTCCGGGAGGTAAAACCGAATCTCGCCGCCGTCCGCCAGTTCCGGGAACAGGCGGCTGAACATGAACATATCCACGGTGCCGACCCGATACGTCCGCCCGGGATCAAGCGGCTGGCCGTTCACTTCGACCCGCTCGATGTCCGGCCGCTCGCCCGGGCGGTACCACACCCGCAGGCCGTCGATGCCCATCCAGCCGATCTGGATGCCCCGGAAGCCGAAGCCGCGCAGTTCCCGCTGCACCATCTCCGGCTGGACGGCCCGCTTCAGCACGCCCAGCAGTTGTTCCCCCGTCAGCGTGACGGCGCAGGGATTGATGGGATGCGGCACGCAGGTCAGCAGGTCTTTGTACGACACCGGGCCCCGCTTCAGCGGCGCAAGCAGCAGCCCGCCGTTGGCCAGCCCCACCTCTGCCCCGGTCCATTTGCGCAGGCTGGCGGCCAGCACCGAACCAAACGGCGTTTCGTTCGACCACCCGATGTCCAGATCCGCCGAGAGAGAAACCGCCGGACGCGCCAGCAGGGTTTCGGCCGCCTGCTTTTCCCGCCGCAAAAAGTCGTCCAGCTCCGGTTCGGGCAGATAATCCTTCGTGCGAAACAGTTCGGCGCACAGACCGCTCACCTGTTTCGCCGCCGCATCCCAGGTCAGACGCACGTGTCCGACATGCTCGCCATAACGGCCTGCCTGGGCGATCAGCGTACGGCCGATGCGCTCGCCGTGCTCCAGCAGATGATGGGTGTGGCCGCCGAGGATCACGTCCAGGCCGTCCACCTCCCGGGCCAGCCGGCAGTCCGCCTGATAGCCCAAATGGGACAGGAGCACGATCACGTCCACCTGCGGACGAAGCATGGCCACCTGTTCGCGGATCAGCGGCAGCGGCTCGCGCAGATCCCACCCCATCATCCGGTAAAACGGGACAAACGGGATCGTCACCCCCAGGATCGCCACCCGCAGATCGGGCCATTGATGCACCGCGTACGGCACCGCCCACTGCGGCGTCCGCCCGCTCGCCGGCTCGATCAGGTTGCCGGCCACCACCGTAAAGTCGGCGTGTTCGTACAAGGCGTCCAGTTTCTCTTTGGGAAAGGTAATCCCCTCGTTGTTGCCGATCGTTACGTACTGGTACCCGCTCCGGTTCATCACCCCGACGTTGGCCCGCCCCCAGGTCGCTTCCGTTTTGAGGCTCATGCGGTCCACGTGGTCGCCGATGTCGACGGTCAGCACCCGCTCGCCCCGCGCTTCCCACCCCTGCCGGTTCTGGCGCAGGCAGGAGGCGATCTGCGGCATGTTGGCAAAGTTGCTGTGCACGTCGTTGGTGTGCAGAATGTGCAAGGTACAAGTGTCCGCCACAGCTCTCCCCTCCCTCTCGCAACTACTTCCAGATCGCTTCGCCGATCATCTGGATCCCCACTCCCAGGATCAGAACCCGCAGCAGCAGCACAATCGTTTTGCCTTTCAAGCGGGCGGCCAGGGCCGCCCCCAGATTGCCGCCGATCCAGGCGCCCGGCGCCAGCATGGCGGCGAACAGCCAGTGCACGTGATCATGCAGGATGTTGGTCGCGGAACCGACAGCGGCGGAGAACAGAATGACCAGCATCGACGTAGCGGTCGCGATATGCGGCGGGAAGCGGAACAGCACGATCAGTGCCGGCACCATCAGCAGGCCCCCGCCCACGCCAAACAGCGACGAGACGACGCCCACCAAAAAGGCGACCGCCACGGCTGCCCACCGCTTGTACCCGTACTCGTACTCGACGCCGTCGGGATCGACGAAGCGGCGCTTCACATCCCAAGACAGGTTTCGCGGCTTGATTTTGTCCTTGACCATCATCAGGGCAAACATGCCCAACTGAAACAGCCCGAACAACAGCGAAAACGTCTTCACTGGCAGTAGTGTATTCAGGTAGACGCCCGCGACAGCACCGGGGGCGCTGCCCAAAAAAAAGAGCAGGGCGGTCTGCACGTCCGCCTTTTTCTGCCTGATGTAGGAAATCGACGACGAGAGCGCCGTCACCCCGATGACCAACAGGGACGTGCCGGCCGCCACCTGCGGGCTGACGGAGCCCGGCTCGTAGGCGTTGGCAAAGTAAAGCAGCGCCGGCACAAAAAACATCCCGCCGCCCAGGCCGGCGATGCTGCCGATCACGCCGGCCACCAGTCCCACGACGAGAAACAAAGCCGCCATAGCGTAAACCATCTGCAAACCTTCTTTCGTACTGTTAGAACAGCTCCAGTTGACGCGGATTCAGACCCGTCGGCCGGACGTCCAGCATGTCCATGAACTGCTTGGCGTTGCCGGCGGCGTGCCCACCCGAGTTGTTGTTGAACAGGATGCACACTTCCGCCGCCTCTCGGGCCACTTCCCGAACGCGCGGCACCCACTCCGCCAGTTCCGCTTCGCTGTACTGGTAGAGATAGCGGACATCCCGCCAGTTTTGCCCTTCGCCCGGATCGCGCCAGCCGGAGACGTTCCGCCCGTGAAAGCGGATCAGGGCCAGCTTGGGGTCGGTCACGGCGACGACGACGGGGACGCAGCCGCTGCCTGCCTGCGGCTCGTCGCAGAGGACGTGTGCCGCCCCGATGGTTCTGAGAAACTCCAGCGTCTTCTCACGGTAGCGCGGCTCAAACCAACTGCGGTGGCGAAATTCCACGGCAAACGGATACGCGGCCAGCGCCTGCCGGCAGGCCTGGACGTACTGCACGTGCTCCCGCGTGCAGTCAAACCAGGGGGGATATTGAAACAGCAGCGCTTTCAGCTTGCCCGCCTCCACCAGCGGCTGGATGCTCTCCTCAAACTGGCGGAACAGTTCCCGCCGATCCAGGGGCGCTTCACTGCGCTGGTGGCCGGTCATCGCCTGATGCGGCTTGACGATGAAGCCAAAGCAGTCCGGTGTTTCACGCGCCCACGTCTCGTAATGGCGCTGCGGCAAAATGGCGTAAAAGGAACTGTCCAGTTCCACGATGGGGAAGTGGCCGGCGTAGACGGACAGCTTGTCCCGGCTGCGCGTCCCCGGGGGATACAGGTCGTAGTGATCTCCCCAGCCGCACACTCCCACATGGATCGTATTCATCTCAGCGCATACCTCCAACACCAACGGGGGAAGAAATGACCAATCGTTCAGGAACCGGCCCCTGCCCGTTCGTTCATGGCGGGACCCCTTTGCGATTAAGCATACCAAACTATGCCGGGAGGGAAAAGTGGCGAATGCCTCCCGGTTGCGCACCGGACGGCCCATGGTACAATCGACTGTAACGAGTCATGTTTGCTTGTGCCGTTGATGCACGCCACATTCCTGACGGAGGAGAAGCCGCATGTACGACAATCTGATGGGCCATCCCTTTGCCAGTCGAAACGCCGTTTTGTCTCTGGACCGGCACACGGCCAAACGCCTCCTGGCCGAAGCGCAGGAGGCGTTACCGTACGAGTATTCCGCGCTGCTGACAGGGCGCGGCTCTATGGTGACCGGCCATCTGCCGATACGCTCGGCCGGCCACGGCAGGCACGCGTTTTCGTGGGACGCCCCCTCCTTTTTTCAGGCGCTTGCCAGCGTGAGGAAGGCTGGCGTCCAGTGGGTCGGCGTCCTGCACAGCCATCCGACGACCCCGCCCGTTCCCTCCGAAGCGGACCAAAGCGGCTGGCACTATCCCCAGCTCGCCTACTGGATTCTCGGCCTCGCAGGCAGTCTCCCCGACCTGCGGCTGTACCAGTGGTCGGACGGCCGCTTTGTCGAGCGCCCCTACGCGCTTGCGGACATCACCTGAAGCGCGTCTCCACGGCAAGCGCCGCGCTGCCGCGCAGCGTTTGAACAACCATCCACGCCTGACGGGAGGAAGGGGATCACGGGTTTGAGACTCGATCCGGGGTTTTGAGAGAACTGCCGATCGTCCGGATCTTCAGCTCGACGTTTACGTCGACAACCATCTGTTCCATAAAGGTTTTGGGGTCGCGCTTCAACGCATGGTACAGGTCCGGGTGGTTTTTCAACCGGGTGGTCAGCCGGAACACATCCGCTTTGAACTCGTCTTTCAGCTTGTTCGCCGTCGCGGTCAGCCGTTTTTTCAGCATGGCCCCGTACCACCGCTCAGCCTTTCGGATCTGTTCCGGTTCGGAAAAGGAGGCGCCCATGCATTGGTATTCGATCAGCTCCGTCTCGAGGAAGACTTTAAACGTGAGATGCGGCCGGCCATTTTGCATGGCAGGCTCGATTCTGCTTCTCCCCGCCAAGAGCTGAAGCCCCGTTTTTTTGCCTCCGGAACACGGGAAGGACAGAAGCCCCCGTTCAATTTCATTCTGCAACAGGGACAGGTCCTGCATTTGATCCGTTGACAGGGTGCCCACCATTTTTTGGCGGTCAAATACGGCCGCTTGTTTCATGTTTATCTTTTTGTTTTTGTCCAACGACGCTTTTACCAGGATGAACGGTATGTGTCCCCGAACGCTTTTGGAGACCACCCCCAGGTTGGACTCGGGCATCACCAGCGTCCGCTGTACATTTGCCGCCATCTCCGCCATGTGCAGTGCCGGGGTGGGTTGGGAGATGCTCGGCGTGGTAAAGAACCGGGAAACCGGTCCATCCAGCACGATGATTTCCGTGTGGCGTCGCATCTGGGGCAGACGGGTCAAAAAGTCGTACAGCTCGTTGATGCCGTTTTTCGCCAATTTTTCCCCCACCCCGATGAGCTGCAGGTGAGCCAAATTGGGAATGCGATCGCTAAGGGATACGGTCCGCTCGATTCCTTCCGCGAACGACGGCGTCGTGATGACGATGTTCGTGTAGGCTTTACGACCGTTTGCCTGCGTACTGCCCCCCGCTCCCATATTCCCTCCTGCGCCTGCCGGTTCGACCACCTGTACGAGAACCTGGTACATCCGCATCTTTTTGCCTTTGTACGTGGCCGGAGGAAGCTCGTCAACACCGATGCCGACAATGACCGCCCGCTTCTCCAGCTCCCGGTAATCCCAGCATCCGGCAAGCAGGACGCCGATAAAAAGGATAACCGTGACGGCCGCGAGCCAGTTCCGCCGCCGTTTTGTCATGTCACATCACCGTCCTTGCGGGGAGAAGAGAGATGTCCCAGCTTGCGCCGCACAACAATGCACACCAGCATGATCAAGGGGTACGGAACGGTAAAAAACAATCCAACAAGCCCGACCTTGTCGGACCACTTCAGCATGGCGATCAAATTGTCGGGAATCAGCGACAAGACGAAGACCAGCGGCAGCAGCAGCACCATCCACCACCGCAACGCCAGGCGCGGAAACGTGCGATGGAACGAAAACGCACTGCTGAAAAAGAAGCCAAGGTGGGTGGTGTACGCGAGCGGAAGCCACAGGATGATCAGCAGCAGTTCGGCCCGCTCCACAAACTGGCGCACCAGCTCGATCGTCTTTGCCATGGTCACGACGGGAAAGGTCTGGGTGATGGTCACATCCGGACCAAGGGTCACCAGCGTGCCCAACACGAGAAAGGCGTAAAACATTCCCCCCGCGGCAATCGCGATCGACGTGCTGACGAAAGCCTTCTCCTTGCGGGTGACGAACGGATAGTACAGAAACAGCACTTCAAAGCCGAGGAACGAATAAATCGTTTGGGGAAGGGCCGAAATGACGGGACGGATGCCGTCCTGAAACGGAATTCGCAGTTCGGTCCAGTCGGCGCGCAGATAGGCCAGCAGAAAAAACATGACCATCAATAACAGCGTGACGGGCAGTCCCGATTCGAACATGCGGATGATCGGCATCAGCCCGTTCCATGCGGGGTACACGAGCACCAGCAGCATCGCGGCGATAATGACTTCCACAGGCGTAAACGGCAGCATTTCCTCTCTCACCACTTCGGCCATGACGCGAATGCCGGTAACGGTAAAGAACAGGTAGTACAAGCCCCATGCGACGTTCAACAGGCTGCCGATGATGGTTCCAAACAGCTTGGGATTGTAGTCAAACACGGTCTCATGCGGAAACGTGCGAGCCACCCGGTTGATCACCCACAGCGACGCGATCGCGCACAATCCCGCCAGGATGACGGTCAGCCACGCATCTTCCCGGGCTTTCTCCATCGCGCCTCTGGGCATGATGAGGAACCCTACTCCCACAAAAACGCCGAATTCAAACATGACAAGCTGGGTCGGACTAATCGCGGGACGCTGTTCCAGTCCTTGCACGAGTGATCATTCCTTTCGCGGAAAATGCAGCCTTTACTTGTTCCGCCGGTCGCGGTGCATCATCGGGGAGTCCCCCGCTTTCTTTGGCTTGCGCGTTTTCAGAAACGCGGGGCGCGTTTGCAGCTTTTTCACCGGAATTCGAACCAGCATATCCGTCCAATCCCGCAAACGCAGCGGAGAAAGCGGAGCCAGATAGGGAACGCCGAATGAAACAAGCCGGGCTACATGGGCGTGGATGAGGAACAGGCCCAGGATGAATCCGTAGGTCCCCAATAAACTGCTGCATAACAGCAGAAAGAACCGCAGAATCCGGTACGTGATGCCGAGATAATACACAGGCGCCGTGAAGGAGGAGATCGCGGTCAACGCGACGATGACGACCGTCACGGGACTTACCAGATTAGCGTTCACAGCCGCTTCGCCAATCACAAGCCCTCCGATGATGCTTACCGCCTGCCCGACCGGTTTGGGCAGCTTGATGCCGGCTTCGCGCAAAATCTCGATCATCAGTTCCATGATGAAAATTTCCACCAGAAAGGGAAACGCGACCTTGACCCGAGCGGCGTCCATGGAGATGAGGAGCCGAGTGGGAATCAGCTCCGGGTTGTACGCGACCAGCGACAAATACAGCCCGGGCGTCGTGATGCTGAGAAACAGGGCGATCATCCGCACGAAGCGGATCAGCGTGGCGTACTGCCAACTGGTGTAGTAATCGTCGACGGTTTCCAGCAGTTGAAAGAACGTGATCGGCAGAAGCAGCGCGTGCGACGCCCCCTCGACCATGACCGCCACGTTTCCCTCGATCAGATAGGAACAGGTGACGTCGGGCCGTTCGGTGGGGCGCAGTTGGGGAAACAGGGAGAACGAATTGTTCTCCAGGTATTCCTGAAGCTGCATCTGGCCGATCAGGCTGTCTGTTTCGATGCAGGAAAGACGCCGCCTCACTTCTTCCACGATGCGCGGATTGGCCACGTCCGCGAGGTACAATACGGCGGTTTCCTGCTTCGTCCGTCTTCCCACCACGACGGACTCCACCCGCAGATACGGGTCGCGCAGGCGCTGGCGAACCAGTCCGATATTGGTGTTGAGGGTTTCCACAAAACTTTCTTTCGGTCCAATGACGCTTTGTTCCGTGTCCGGCGGCTCGATGCTCCGGCCGTTTTCCTTCTTGACTCCGACAGCCAAACCGACTGACTCGCCGTCCACCAAGAGCAGCGCTTTGCCGTACAGGATCTGCTCGATCGCGGTCTGCCAGTCCTCCACCCGCTGTGTGTCACTTGCGGACACGATGCCCTCCTGGATGAACGGGAGCAGGCTTCTCTCCTCCTTGTCCCCGGTCACGGGGGACGCCTGAGCGGTCGGGAACAAGCCCGCTCTCTGCTGCAGGGACACGATCACCTGCCGGTTCAAGCGGTCGGGATCTGCCAGACTGCGCAGGAAGAACAGGCTGACTTTCCTGTCCAGACACGTGAGATGGCAGGCGGCAAAATCGCTGCTGCCGCCCAGCCGCTCCGTCAGCTCCTCCGCGTTTTTGACCAGCGACGCGTGAAGGGGCGTTTTCCCGATCGTGTTCACCGCTTGTTTTTCGCGTAACAGAAACCGCTTTGATTTATCCACCGATTTGCGCCAAAACAGGTTGAACTGCATAGGGGGTTCAAACCTTTCCTTCCATTCATTCCCTTCAAGCCTCTATAGTGTTGGCGAATCGCGGTCCAATTATGAATAAATTCCCCGCGGTTCCCGCCTGCTGCTCCGATCGACCTCACGTTTTAGGCGAAGGGATGGGCGCATGACAAAAAGCAGGCTTCCCCCCGGCGAGGGAAACCTGCTTGTGATGAACATGGAATGGCCCCAGCGGCCCCCTCCACAAAGGGGGGCGTCAGGTCTGCTGTTCCGCTGCGGACCTTGCCGGACGATGGGCAGTGTCCTGAGCCGGAAGCGGCTCAGCCGCGGCCGCCGCCTGCTGCGCCGCGGGCTGCGGAACGGCCGGGGCCTCCGGTTTGGTCGGCTGCATGAAGTCGGCGATCATTTTGTTCATGTCCAGACCGGAGACGTCCTTCAGCATTTCCGGAAGCTGGGCCATCAGCCTGGTCACGCTGCCGCTCAGCCGGTTGACGCCGTCGCCCTGCCCGCCGCCGGTGTCGATGATGGTCACCTTGTCGATCGCCTTCATCGGCTCGGCCACCTTCTCGGCCAGCTCAGGCAGCATCTTGGCGATGATGTCCAGCACGGCCGCCTGCCCGAACTTTTCGAACGCTTCGGCCAGCTTCTCCTTCCCTTCCGCCTCCGCTTCCAGCTTCAGGCGGGTAACCTCGGCCTCGGCGCTTCCTCGCGCCTTTTCCGCCTCGGCGATGGCCAGCCCTTCCAGCCGCTTCTGTTCGGCCAGCGCTTTCGCTTCCGCCTCGATGCGGTACTTCAGCGCGTCGGCTTCGCGGATTTTCTTCGCCTTTTCCGCTTCCGCCGCCTGTTCCACGGCATAGCGGTCGGCGTCCGCCTTTTTCTTCACTTCGGCGTCGTACTGCCGCTCGCGGCGCAGGATTTCCTTTTCCTCCAGCTCGATTTCCTTCTGCTTGCGGACGAGGTCGATTTTCATCTCCTCTTCCGTCACCTTTTGCTTCGCGACGGCTTCCTGCAGCTTGTAGGCCTGGTCGGCGACGGCTTTCGCCTTGTCCTGCTCCTGCTTGAAGGAGGCGATTTTCAGTTCCTTGTCCTTCTCCGCCTCGGCGATGTTGGTCTCTTTCAGCAGTTCCGCCTTGCGCGCCTCTTCTTCCGCCTGGGCCTGGCGGATGCGCGCTTCCTTGTCCGCTTCCGCCTGGGAAATCGTGGCGTCCCGCTTGACGGCCGCAATCTGCGGAATCCCCAGCGCCGCCAGGTAGCCGTTTTTGTCGCGCACGTCCTTGATCGTGAAGCTGACCACGGAGAGCCCCATCTTTTTCAGGTCCTTGGCGGCGACGGCCTGCACCTCCTGGGCAAAGCGCTCCCGGTTTTTGTAGATCTCCTCCACGGTCATGCTGCCGAGGATGGCGCGCAGGTAGCCTTCCAGCACTTCCTGGGCCTCCGCTTTCAGCGCGTCGTCCGACTTGCCCATGAACTGCTCCGCGGCTGTGGCGATGTCCTCGATCGACCCGCCCACCTTGATGATGGCGACACCGTCCGCCATCACCGGAACGCCCTGCTCCGTGTACACTTCCGGCGTGGAGACGTCCAGCTTGTGGGACAGCAGGCTGAGGAAGTTGGCCTGTTGGAAAATCGGCAGGATGAAGGCGCCGCCGCCCCGGACGATTTTCATCTTGCGGCCGGACTCGTCGCTGAGCACGTTTTTGGTGCCCAAAAAGCTGCCGGTCACGATCATCGCCTCATCGGCGCCCACCGTCTTGTACCGGGCCCAAAAAGCGATGCCCAGCACCACGAAGACGCTGACGACGACGGCGACGGTGACGAGAATGGTCGGTTCGTTCATAGCATGCTCTCCTTTTCTTCATAATGGGGGAACGGTGTGACATGCAGAACGTGGTCGCGCACCTCTACCACCACGACCCGCGTCCCTTCCCGGATCGGTTCGCCATCGACGCTGGCGGCCATGTGGTGGGTGGTGCCGGCCACCATGGCAATCAGCACTTCCCCCAGACCGCCCGAGGGGATCGACGTCCACACTTCGCCGATCTGGCCGACAAGCTGCTGCATCGAGTACCCGGTCGAGTTTTCCGCCTTCGCCATCGGCTCCACCCAGATAAAGTACGCCAGAACCGCCAGCGCCGCTCCGCCCGCAGCGGCCAAGCCCAGCACCGTCCACGCGGAAAAGGAAGTCAGACGGGACAGGAGCAAACCCGCGGCGCCAAAAGCGGTGATCCCGCTGACCAGGAGGACGGGCTGCAGCACCGGCAGATGGGCCTGTTCCAGCCAGTCGGAGACGGCCCCGCCCCAAAAAAGCGTCATCAACGTATAGACAAGGCCAAACGCCATGCAGATGAGGTAGACGGTATCCATCACGCCCATGTTTGTCACCCCTTTCCATTCCTGTCATCCTTTTCATACGTATGGGTAGGCCAAATGTTTCGATTTTTCGGCAATATTTTCATCGAAAGTGGGACTTGCGTTTCATGCTGGTCAGACAAAAAAAGCAGACGTCCCCGCCGCTTCGGACGGCAGGAACGTCTGTCAGGTTCCGGTCTCGGCGCTTTGATCACCCATCACGGACAGGGGACCGCCATACGGACCCCGTCCTCTTCCGGCCGGGCTCCGCCATTTTGATCGCCTCCGCCAGCCTGCGAATCCCCTCCTCCAGCGCCTCGCTGCTCTCCCACGAATACGTCAGCCGCATCCAGCCCGGCTCCGCTCCAAACACCTCTCCCGGCGTCATCACCACCCCCGCCCGGATCGCCGCCTCCAGCAGGTCCCGCCCGTCAACGGGCGTGTTCAGCCTGCACCAGATGTGGCAGCTTCCCGCCGGCACATTCCACGATGCCTCCTTCCGCAGGTGCGTGTCCAGTGCCGCCAGCATCCGGTCCCGCTGGGCGGTGAGAAACGGGCGCAGCCGCTCCATCTGTCTCTCCCACAGCCCTCCTTCCAGGGCCAGCCGGGCCAGCTGCTGCGAAACCGAGCTGGTGCCGTAGTCCATCTGCTGTTTGGCGTCGGCCAGCCGTTCGATGACCGCACGCGGCCCTGCCAGCCAGCCGATCCGCAGACCGGACGCGATCGTCTTGGACAAGCTGCCGACGTACAGGACGGAATCGCCGGTGTCCAGCGCCTTCAGCGGCAGCGGCGGACGCTTGGCCTCGTCCAGGGCGAGCGCTCCGTACGCGTCGTCCTCCACCACCGGAATCCGCAGTTCCCGGCAGACGGCCAGAAGCTGATGGCGGCGCGATTCGCTCAGCACGGTGCCGGTGGGATTGTGAAACGTCGGGTTGAGAAACACCATGCGAATCCGGTGTTTTTTGTACAGCGTCCGCATCTCGTCGGGGATCACTCCATCCTCGTCCATCGGGAGCCGGTAGAGGCGCAGCCCCGCCGACGCGAACAAGGGCAGCGAGTACGTGTACGAGGGTCCCTCCATGGCGATGGCATCGCCCGGGGCGAGCAGGCAGAGCGAAATGAGATGGAGGGCCTGCTGCGCGCCCGAGGTGATCAGGATCTCTTCGGGCGAGACGGCAATCCCGTAATGGGTGCGCAGGTGGGCGGACACGGCTTCGCGCAGATGCGGTTCCCCTTTGGGATGGACGTACCCCAACTCGATGGCATCCAGCTTTCCGCCGGGCAAACGCTCGAACCCCAGTGTTGGGAGCATCGCCGTCGCCAGGTCCGCCTTGGCCAGATTGATGATGGCCGGATTCCACCCGGCTTCGCGGATTCGCCTGACGATCGGCAGCGCCGGCAAAAACGCCCCGCCGGTGGTGTACTGGTGCCAGTTGGGCACTTTTTGCACGCCCCACAGGTGTCTGCTGACCCATGTGCCGCTCCCCTGCAGGGACTGGATCAGTCCGGCGGCGCGCAGCTCCTCGTAGGCAGCCGAAACGGTGCCCCGGTTGACGCCGTACTGGCGGGCCAGCGTCCGCTCTGGCGGCAGCGGGGCCCCCGGCGGCAGCGCACCGCTGACAATCTCATGTTCCAGATGCGCAGCGATCTGTTTGTAGACCGGCTGCTCCGCATGCTTGTCCGGCTTCCATTCCACGTCGCTTTCCCTCCCGATCCATCGTTTCCTCCCTTGTTCGACAAATTGGCTGATCCCCCCTGCTGCCAATTGGCTCAAGACTTTTCGCACAGCCTGCCCTACCATGGAGGATGCAACCACATGCTGTGAAAAAAGGATGGGATCATCATGGGAGTTCAAGCCCGAAGCCGGATCAGCCAGCCATCGGGAGCGTCGCAGGAAACCGCAGACCGGCGGGAAGAACGGCTCGGCCTCGTCTGGGGTCTGCTCGGCGTCTTCAGCTTCAGCCTGACGCTTCCGGCCACCAAGGCGGCCCTGACCGCCCTGTCTCCGCTCACGGTCGGGCTGGGGCGGGCGCTAGTCGCCGCCGTGCTGGCCGGTTTGGTGCTGCTGCTGAAACGGGAGCGGGTGCCGACCTGGCGGCAAACCAGGCAGCTCGTGATCGTCGCCGCGGGAGTGGTCGGCGGCTTTCCGTTTTTAACCGCCCGGGCGATGGAACGAGTGCCGGCCAGCCACGGCGCGATCGTGCTGGCCCTGCTGCCGCTGGCGACAGCGGGAGCGGCCGCGTTTTTCGCCGGGGAGCGTCCTTCCCGGCGGTACTGGATCTCCAGCGCCGCCGCCTGTCTGGCGATCCTGGCGTACGCAGCCGGCACCGGACTGGGCGGCCTGCAGCAGGCCGATCTGGCGCTGCTCGGCGCCGTGCTGGCCGCCGCCGTTGGATACGCCGTGGGCGGACAGCTGGCCCGCACGATGGGCGGCTGGCAGGTGATCAGTTGGGCGCTGGTCTTTTCCTTTCCACTCCTCGTCGTCCCCATGGCCGGCCCGCTCGTCTCCGAGCTGCGGAACGCTTCCTGGAGCGCGTGGCTGGGTTTTGGCTACGTCAGCGTGGTCAGCCAGTATCTCGGCTTCTTCGCCTGGTATCACGGCCTGGCCGTAGGGGGCGTGGCCCGTGTCGGCCAGACGCAGTACCTGCAGCCGTTTTTCACTCTCGCCGCTTCTGCCCTGCTTTTAGGCGAATCCATCACGCCGGGGGCGGTCGCCGCTGCCGTCATCGTCGTGGCCGCCGTAGCCCAAGGACGCCGTGCCGCCGTCATTCGCATCGAGCGGTCGTGACGGAAACAATCCGGCTGTGCCCTGTCCCTGGCTAAACGGAGCCGGACTGCTTTCCCGAGTGATGTCTTAAGCGGCAACACACAACGCTGACAGCGGATACCAACGCGCTGATCAGAAGCAGTTGACAACCCCGGTTCTGGCAGTGCATCTTTCCAAAGCAAAAAATCCGGATCTGCCCGCTTCCCTCGGCAGATCCGGATTGCGTTACCGGCTGTCTGAACTTTTTTGTCCCAATCCCTTTATGGACTGGACCGCCGCTGCATCCAGCTTCTTCAGAAGGGCGACGAGGAGTTTTACCGCATGGTCCAAATCATCCCGGTGGACGACAGAAACGTGGCTGTGAATGTAGCGGGCCGGCACGCCAATCACCATGGAGGGGATGCCGTTGTAAGCGGTGTGGATCTTTCCGGCATCGGTGCCGCCGCCCGGCATCACGTCGATCTGAAAGGGGATGCCGTGTTCCCGCGCCGTCTCTATGACGAAGTTTCTGAGTTTGATGTGAGGAATCATGGTTCGATCCAAAAATCCCAGCAGCGGCCCTTTGCCCAATCTGGTTTGCCCATCCTTTTGGGTCATGCCCGGCGTATCCCCGGCCACTCCGACATCCAGCGCAAACGCGATGTCCGGCGAAATCTTGTGCGCCAGCGTCTCGGCGCCGCGAAGTCCCACTTCCTCCTGAACGGTGGCGCCGGCGTAGACGGTATTGGACAGGTCCTCCCGTTGAATCTGCTCCATTACTTTCAGCGCAAGATAACAGCCTGCCCGGTTGTCCCACGCTTTCGCCAGCAAAAACTTGGGGTTGGGGAGGACTTCAAACGGACACACGGGAACCGCCGGGTCGCCCACCTGGACGCCGAACCGCTCCGCTTCCTCCCGGCTGGACGCTCCGATGTCGATAAACATGTTGTCGATCTCCAGCACGTTTTTTCGCTCTTCCAGCGAAAGAACATGAGGCGCTTTGGATCCAATCACCCCGGTCAGGTCTCCTGCGCCGGTCAGCACTTTCACCCGTTGGGCCAGCATCACGTGTCCCCACCAGCCGCCGAGCGGCAGAAACCGCAAAAATCCGTCTTCGGTGATGTGGGTAATCAGAAACGCCACTTCGTCAAGATGCGCCGCCAACAGGATTTTCGGTCCCGATTCCCCTTTTTTCCCGACGATGCTGCCCAGGTTGTCGGCGATCAGCTCCGTTTGCAGATCGGCCAGGTGTTTTCGCATCACCTCGTGGATGCGCACCTCAAATCCGGGCGGCCCGGCCGTCTCCGTCAGTTCCTTCATCAGCAGCAAATCCTTCTCCAGAACCCATCCCTCCTTTTGGTAACCCGATCGTTAGCCTTCCCCAATTGGTCAGCCGCCATGATCCCCGGCACGTGGTTCCCCCCTATTTTCACCCGGTCGTGCGGAAGTTCATTCGGGTCCAGCCGCTTTTTCCGACAAAAAAACCCTTCCCGGTTCCGGAAGGGCTCAGGCCAAGCGGCAGTAATAGGATTGGTTCAGGCGGATCGCAAGCGCCTGGACGGCATCGCGATCCACTTCATCCGGCAGGGGGGAACGCTCGTAAGCGGCGGTCATTTCCGCAAACAGCGTTTCGGCGCAGGCGAGCACGTCCGCAAGCGGCCACTCACCCCGCTTGATCGCCGCCAGCTCGCTGGCCCGGGGGCGGTGCACCTGCAGCGCTCCCGTTTCCAACAGCTCCCGTCCCATCTGCAAGAGCCTGATCAGATGGTGGGCGTCTTTGGCGTCGTAGGGCTCCCCTTTTCTCGCCAGCTTGCGGATGCTGCCGATGGCGTACCCGCCGTAGGAGCGGTAGAGGCGTTTGGACAAAAACAGGTCCCGGTGGGCCCGCAGCTCTTCGCCCCGCTCATCGGCGTACAGGACGTGGGCAGGCTCCACATGGAGCATTTCCAGGATCGTGGGGTTTCCCTTCACCGCCAGTTTGAGGTACTTGGTCAGGGCGTACACGACCGTGTCCGGTACATCCAGGATCGTCTGCTCGTACGTCTCCAGGCCGAATACGGCTTCCACCGGGGCGAAGGCGATCCCGCGCAGGTCCACGTCGCTCTCGTTCGTCTCCGTTCCGTAGCTGCGGCTGCCCCCGTACGCCAGGTAGCAAAGCCGGTCCCGCAGGTCGGGCGCCTGCCGCAAAACGGCCGCCAGCATCGATTCGTTCATTGTCTGTCACCGCCCCTCTGCCGCCATGTTCGCCACCGGCTCATTCCTGTTGGGAACGGCTGCCGATGTAGCCGGGGATGTACCCCGTTTCCGTCAGCGCTTGGATCACCTGCTCGCGCCGCAGCGGGTTGTACAGCGGACACGTGCAAAACTCCTCCACCGGCACCCACCCGGCCCAGTCAATCTCTTCGTCGTCCAGTCCGCCGGGGATGGGCGCCGTCTCCTCCCCGACCAACCGGGCCAGGACGCCGATGCCGATCGTGTGCTTGCCGTCACCGGCGGTGTCGATCCGTTCATCCACCCAGAGCATCCGCTCAAACTCCACCAAAAGGCCGGTCTCTTCCCATACCTCGCGCCTCACCGCCTCCGGAATGGTCTCCAGAAACTCCACGCTGCCGCCGGGCAGGCTGTAACAGGGCTGTCCGCCGCTTTTTTCCCTGATCAACAAAATCGCGCCCTGGTGTTCCACCACTACGGTGACCCTCATACGAATCGCTTTCATTCCGCTCGCTCCCTTTTCATATGACAGGGGGACGCGTCACATCCAGAGAATTGACTCCGGTCTCCGCAAAGCGTTTCTCCAGTGCGTCGAGTCCTTCGTTCTTTACAAAAGCGGCCTCCGATTCGGAGATGGCGTGCAGCATCATCATCCGAACCACGTCGCTTCCGTCGGTAAAGAGGTCGAAGCCGTCCGCTTCAAAATAGGGGGAAGTGGCCAGCGCCCAACGCAGGCAGGAGCCCTCGGCAATGGGTTCCCGGAGCAAAAAGACATCCCCGTCCCCAAGCCGCCTTCCCTGTTCGCGCCACAGCCGGGCCACCTGTCCGGCCACGTGCCCGAGGTGGGTGACCATCGCGGGGTTGAACCGGTACGAATAGAAGACGCACTCCGTTCCTCCCGTATGATGCAGCTCCAGCGTCACGTAGGTCCACCAGCCCCGTTTGCGCGTGGCCGGATAGACGGCGATCAGCACGTCCGCCTCCTCGGATTGATACAGTTCTCCCCGGCTGCCAAACGCATGGTTGAAATGGTGAAGCAGTTGGGTTACTACATTCATATGTATGTCTCCATTCACAGTTATGTCTGCATCCCCGCGGTCCGGGTTTTTTCCCTATCTGTAGTATATAGAAAGAAAAGCGGCTTTTGCCATGCCGTGCGGGGAGAAAATCGCCCATTCGCCCCTCCCATTGTCGATTCCAACCATCAGGCGGCAACCCTCCATCAAACAAGAACCCCCATACCAGCAACTTGTCTGCTCGTTGGGGGCAATCTGTCTGTATCGGATTGTTTCAGGAGGCATCCAGGCGGATGATCCGGCTGCATGCTTCCGCCACTACATCATCATGCGTCACGATGATGATGGTCTTTCCTTCCTGGTGGAGTCCCTGCAGGATAGCCAGGATTTCGTTTCGGTTGTCCGCATCCAGCGAGCCGGTCGGTTCATCTGCCAGGATGAGCTCGCAAGGTTTCAAGAGGATTCTCGCAATGGCAACCCGCTGCTGCTCTCCCCCGGAGAGCTCATGGATGTTCTGCTTGAGCGAAATGTTCAACCCGACCCGTTCCAAGGCAGATTGTTTCATCTCCTGCTTTTCTTTTCGATTGAGTTTCGCATAGATCAGCGGAATCTCCAGATTGTCGTCCACCGTGGCGTGATCGATGAGCGCAAAGTTTTGGAACAGATAGGAAATGGCATTCCGGCGAAGCCGGTTGGCTCTGCCTGATCCGACCGGCGGGTTTTTCTCGCTGCACACCTGGACGATGCCGCTGTCCGGCTTTTCCAGCAGTCCCAGCATGTTGAGGATTGTGGATTTGCCCGAACCGCTTTTCCCTGTAATGGCCACCATCTCTCCCTTTTGAATCGCCAGGCTTAGATTGTCGATCACGAGGCGGCGGCCATAGCTTTTGCTGACATTGATCAATTCACAGATATTCGGCATCCGATTTAACTCCCTCCCTTGAGAACCCGCACCTTGTTCTTCTGCTCCACCATCATCAAGGCGATTACAGAAAGAACCCCCTCCACGACAAACAAAAACCAGGTACACAATGAGAACTTGTCCTTCGTACAAGCAAACGGGGAGAAGATCGAACCATAATTTCCCTTTATATCGTACATGCGCAAATGACAATGATGGACACACGCAAGCCGGAGGAAGTGAACCCGCTGCGTAATGCCGGTGCGGACGGCATGATCACCGACTTCCCCGATTATTTGCCCCGCAAAAAGAAGGAACCCGCACGCACCGTCCAATGCCGATGAGGCTGTCCCTGCCGACAGCCTCATTTCCTGTTTGCGAATAAAAAAACAGACAACCGTTGCATCATGGTTGTCCGTGCACAAATCATTCCCCCATGATCACTTGCCCAGCATTCGGCTGGAAACCGGTTCCCATCTGCATGCTCCCAAACAGATGGAAAACGATGCTTTCTCCCTGCAGGTGAGGTACGTTCACATGGAAGGGGACAAAAAAAGGGGGCAAAGCCCACTGTCTGGGCTCCACCCCCTTGCTACATCTAGGATTATCCGATGGAACCTTCCATCTCGAACTTGATCAGGCGGTTCATTTCTACCGCGTACTCCATCGGCAGTTCCTTGGTGAACGGCTCGATGAAGCCCATGACGATCATCTCGGTCGCTTCCGCTTCGGACAGACCGCGGCTCATCAGGTAGAAGAGCTGGTCCTCGGACACCTTGGAGACCGTCGCCTCGTGCTCCAGCGTGATGTTGTCGTTCATGATCTCGTTGTACGGGATCGTGTCGGACGTGGACAGTTTATCCAGAATCAGCGTGTCGCACTTGATGTTGGACTTGGAGCCTTCCGACTTGCGGCCAAACTGGGCCAGACCGCGGTAGGTCACTTTGCCGCCGTCGCGGGAGATGGACTTGGAAATGATCGTGGACGTGCAGTCCGGCGCCAGGTGAACCATTTTCGCCCCCGCGTCCTGATGCTGTCCTTTGCCCGCCACCGCGATGGAGAGAACGGTCCCTTTGGCGCGCGGTCCTTTCATGATCACGGCCGGGTATTTCATCGTCAGCTTGGAGCCGATGTTGCCGTCGATCCACTCCATCGTCGCGTCCGCGTATGCGACGGCGCGCTTGGTCACGAGGTTGTAGACGTTGTTGGACCAGTTCTGGATGGTTGTGTAACGACAGCGTCCGCGCTCTTTCACGATGATTTCCACCACGGCGGAGTGCAGCGAGTCGGTGCTGTAAATCGGGGCGGTACAGCCTTCGACGTAGTGCACGAAGGCGTCCTCATCCACGATGATCAGCGTGCGCTCAAACTGCCCCATGTTCTCCGAGTTGATGCGGAAATACGCCTGCAGCGGGGTTTCCACCTTCACGCCCTTCGGCACGTAGATGAAGGAGCCGCCGGACCATACCGCCGAGTTGAGCGCCGCGAACTTGTTGTCCGCCGGCGGAATGACGGTGGCAAAGTACTCCTTCACGATGTCCGGGTAGAGCTTCACCGCGGAGTCCATGTCGCAGAAGAGCACGCCCAGCTTTTCCAGGTCTTCCTGCATGTTGTGGTAGACGACCTCGGATTCGTACTGGGCGGAAACGCCGGCGAGGAACTTCTGCTCCGCTTCCGGAATGCCCAGCTTGTCAAAGGTCGCCTTGATTTCCTCCGGCACTTCGTCCCAGCTGCGTCCGGTCTTTTCGGACGGCTTGACGTAGTACGTGATGTCGTCGAAGTTGAGGTCGTCCAGGTTGCCGCCCCACTTCGGCATCGGCATTTTCAAAAAGATGTCCAGCGCTTTCAGACGGAATTCGAGCATCCACTCCGGTTCGCCCTTGATGCGGGAGATTTCCTCCACGATCTCGCGGGTCAAGCCCTTTTTCGTACGGAAGACGGAGACGTCCTTGTCGTGAAAGCCGTACTGGTATTCCTGCAATTCAGGGGCTTTCTTAGCCATCCTTACTCACTCCTTTTTGTTGACATGGCGGCTTGACAGCCTGACGAACTTACGACTCCCCGGCCTGTCTGATCCCCTGCTCCAGCGCCTTCCAGGCCAGCGTGGCGCACTTGATCCGCGCCGGAAACTTGGCGACCCCGGACAGCGCCTCGATGTCGCCCAGGTCGATCGAATCGTCGATCTCCTTGCCCTGCATCATGTCGGAGAAGATGTGCGCCAGCTTGAGCGCTTCTTCCGCCGACTTGCCCTTGACCGCCTCCGTCATCATCGAGGCGGACGACATGCTGATCGAGCAGCCTTCGCCGAGAAATTTGGCGTCCACCACCTTGCCCTCCTCCACCTTCAGGGAGAGCGAGATGCTGTCGCCACAGGTCGGGTTGTTCAGGTTGACAACAAGTCCTTCCGATTCATCCAGCTTGCCGCGGTTGCGCGGCTTCTGGTAGTGGTCCATGATCACGCGGCGGTACAGATCATCAAGAGAAGACATTGCCAAAGTACTCCTTCGCCTTTTTCAACCCCGCCACCAGCGCATCCACTTCTTCTTCCGTGTTGTACAGGTAGAAGCTCGCCCGGGCGGTAGCCGTGACGTTCAGCCAGCGCATCAGCGGCTGGGCGCAGTGATGGCCCGCGCGAATGGCGATGCCGTGGCTGTCCAGCACCGTCGCCAGATCGTGTGGATGGACCTCGGCCAGGTTGAATGTGATTAAGCTGCTGCGGTTTTCCGCCGGGCCGTAAATGGTCAGCCCTTCGATTTCCCGCATCTGCTCCATAGCATATGCCACCAGTTTTTTCTCATGCCGTTCAATGTTGTCGAGTCCGATTTCCTGCAAAAAGTCGATGGCCGCTCCCAATCCGATGGCGCCGGCAATGATCGGCGTTCCGCCCTCGAACTTCCAGGGAAGCTCTTTCCAGGTGGAATCGAAGTGCTCCACGAAGTCGATCATCTCGCCGCCGAATTCGACCGGCTCCATCCGCTCCAGGACCTCGCGCTTGCCGTACAGCACGCCGACGCCGGTCGGGCCGCACATCTTGTGGCTGGAAAACGCGTAGAAGTCGCAGTCCAGCTCCTGCACGTCGATCTTTTTGTGGGGAGCCCCCTGGGCGCCGTCGACGAACAGCAGCGCGCCGTGGCGGTGGGCAATCTCGGCGATCTCCTTCACCGGCGTGGTGTCGCCGAGCACGTTGGAGACGTGGTGGATGGCGACCAGTTTGGTGTTGGCCGTAATCGCCTGCTTCACCGCCTCCAGCGTCACCGTGCCGTCTTCCGCCAGCGGAATGAACTTGAAGGTGGCGCCGGTCGCCTTGGCCGCCTGCTGCCAGGGGATGAAGTTGCTGTGGTGCTCCACCAGGGTGGTCACGATCTCGTCGCCCGGCTTGAGAAACGCACGGGCGAATCCGTAGGCCACCATGTTGACGGCCGTGGTCGTGCCCCGGGTAAAGACGACTTCCGCCGCCTCGCGGGCGTTGATGAAGGCGCGGACCTTCTCACGCGCGCCTTCGTATCCGTCTGTCGCCCTGCTGCCCAGGGTGTGCACGCCGCGGTGCACGTTGGAGTTGTACTCCTTGTAGTACTTGTCGACCGCTTCGATCACCTGGATCGGCTTTTGCGAGGTAGCCGCGTTGTCCAGGTAGACGAGCGGGTGGCCGTTTACCTCTTGGTGCAGGATGGGAAAGTATTGACGAAGCTCTTTGGCGTTCATCAGCCCAACTTCCTTTCGAGCGCCTGGCGCAGCCGGTTCTTCACTTCATCGATCGGAATCTCAGCGACAACCGGTTCCAGGAAGCCGAGGATAATCAAACGCTCCGCTTCCTGGCGGTCGATCCCGCGAGACATCAGGTAATAGATGCTCTCCTCGCTCACCCGTCCCACCGACGCGGCGTGACCCGCTTTCACGTCGTCCTCGTCGATCAGGAGAATCGGGTTGGCGTCGCCGCGCGCTTTTTCGCTGAGCATGAGGATGTTTTCCGCCTGCTCGCCGTTTGCCTTTTCGGCGCCTTTTTCAATTTTGGTGATACCGTTCAAAATGGTCGTCGCTTCGCCCGTCATTACCGCCTTGCTGACCATGTCGGACTCGGAATGCGTGCCGATGTGCTGCACCTGGGAGGTCAGGTTTTGGCGCTGATCGCCGGTTCCCACGGAGACGGTCTTGGTCTCGGCGGAGGAAGCGGTGCCCTTGAGGATCGTCGTGTTGTTGGCCACGGTGTTGCCGTCGTTCATCTCGCCCAGGATCCACTCCATCTTGCCGTCGCGGTCAACGGTGGCGCGGCGGAACGTGTAGTCGTGGACGTCCTTGGAGAGGGAACGAACGGATGCCACCTGCACGGACGCGCCCGGGCCGACATACACTTCCACGATGCTGTTGGCCACCATGTTGCGGCCTTCGCCGGAGACGTAGGTATCCACGTAGGTCACCTTGCTGTTCGCTTCCGCCACGATCAGCACGTGCGGGCAGAGCAGCGCGTTGTCGCCCGCCACTTCAAATACGGCCTGCAGCGGCACGTCCAGCTCCACGTTTTTCGGGACGTAGAGGAAGACCCCGCCGTTGACCACGGCCGTGTGCAGCGCGGTCAGCTTGTGCTCGTCGTACGCCACGACGTTCAGCAGGTATTTTTGCACCAGATCGCCGTGCTCGCGCAGCGCGGTCGCCAGGTCGGTAAAGATGACACCCTTGCTCTTCAGCTCGTCCGCTGCCGCGTGAAACACCGCGGAAGCGTTTTTCTGCACGATCAGGCTTTTTACCGCATTCGCATCGATCTGCGCTTTCACCACGTCGTCCAGTTCGGTTGCGGCGGATACGCTGGCGCTGGTCTGAAACGGCTCAAACTGATCGATGTTCCATTTGTCGATTTTGGTTTTCTCCAAAGCGGGCAGTGGCAGTTCGCCCGCCGCCTTCAAGCCGGCCAGACGCTTTTCCAAGAACCAGGCAGGCTCTCGGTTGGCCTTGGAGAACTCGGTGATCGCTTCACGGTCGAAGCGGAGCTGTACATCCACACTCATCTCACTGCTGCCTCCTTCTTCCTACACGTTCGCGTTTACGGTTTCATCCACGATGCCGAGCTCTTCTTTGATCCAATCGTAGCCTTCCGCCTCGAGGCGCTCCGCCAGCTCCGGACCGCCGGATTTCACGATGCGGCCCTGCATCATCACGTGTACGAAGTCAGGCTTGATGTAGTTCAGCAGGCGCTGATAGTGGGTGATGATCAAAAAGCCGCGTTCGGGGGAACGCATTTCGTTGACGCCGTTCGCCACCACTTTCAGCGCGTCGATGTCGAGACCGGAGTCGATCTCGTCGAGAATACAGATCTTCGGTTCCAGCATCATCATCTGCAGGATTTCGTTGCGCTTCTTCTCACCGCCGGAGAAGCCTTCGTTCAGGTAGCGGTGAGCAAAGGATTCGTCCATTTCCAGGGTTTTCATCTTCTTGTCGAGCTCGCGGATGAACTTCATCAGCGAAATTTCGTTGCCTTCGCCGCGGCGCGCGTTGATCGCGGAGCGCAGGAAGTCGGAGTTGGTCACCCCGCTGATTTCGGACGGATACTGCATCGCCAGGAACAGACCGGCGCGGGCGCGCTCGTCCACTTCCATCTCGAGCAGGTTTTCTCCGTTGAGGATCACTTCGCCTTCGGTCACTTCGTATTTCGGGTGACCCATCAGCGTGGACGCCAGCGTGGATTTCCCAGTACCGTTCGGCCCCATGATCGCGTGCACTTCGCCGCCTTTGATTTCCAGGGTGAGACCCTTGAGGATTTCCTTGTCCTCAATTTTGGCGCGAAGGTTTTTTATTTGCAAATGCGGTACTGCTGTCATGTGCTTTCCCTCCATCAGTATCGTGAAATGAATGGGTTATTCTCAATTCATTCTCAATGACTATCTTATAATAAGAATAATTTTAAATCAAGGAATGGAACATATCTGTAATTTTTAAATAATTATGTTTAGTATATTTAGCAAGTTGTTTCCGCGTACTGGGCATTCATATCATTTTTACTTCCTTTAAAAAGAAAAATCAATTCCATGTGACTGGAAAAAAGACCCTCGATTGACTTGGGCTTGTACGGGCAGCAAACGGACGTCCCCTGTGGTGAACGTTCCCGAAACACGGTCCGCTGAAAATGGTGAGCGAAGAAACACGGCAGCCCAAACGTTTGAATAAAGCGGGCAGCAGTCTGTATGGCCAGCCTGTCATGCGGACATGCGGGCCGTTGCCATACTCGCGAAAAAAAGGCGCCCGGCGGCCATTCCGGCCGGGGCGCCTTTTGCGTATCCTGGTTATTGAACGCGCGGACCCGCCTTGGCGATGTCTGTCGCGTTGGGGAATTTCTTCTGGAAGTTCTCGACGAAGCGGGCCGCCAATTCGCGCGCCTGCTTGTCGTACGCTTCCTTGTCCGCCCAGGTGTTGCGCGGCTGCAGCACGTCCGCCGGCACGTTCGGGCAGGACGTCGGCACCTGCACGCCAAAGACGGGATCGGTCACGTAGTCCACGTGTTCCAGTTCGCCGTTCAGCGCAGCGGTTACCATCGCGCGGGTGTAGGCCAGCTTCATGCGCGAGCCCACGCCGACCGGTCCGCCGGTCCAACCGGTGTTGACCAGGTAGACCCGCACGTCGCGCTCGTCGATCTTTTTGCCCAGCATCTCGGCGTAGACGACCGGATGCAGCGGCAGGAACGGAGAGCCAAAGCAGGTGGAGAACTCCGTCTGCGGAGTGGTCACGCCGCGCTCGGTGCCGGCCATTTTGCTGGTGTAGCCGGACAGGAAGTGGTACATCGCCTGTTCCTTCGACAGTTTGGAGATCGGCGGAAGCACTCCGAAGGAATCGGCGGTCAGGAAGATGATCACGTTCGGATGGCCGCCGACGCCCGGAATGACGGCGCCCGGAATCGCTTCAACCGGATAGGCGGCGCGGGTGTTTTCCGTGTAGGCATCGCTGTCGTAATCGGCGACGCGGCTCACCGGGTCGACCACCACGTTTTCCAGCACGGTGCCGAACTGGATCGCCTTCCAGATTTGCGGCTCGCCTTCTTCGGACAAGCGGATGCACTTGGCGTAGCAGCCGCCCTCGATGTTGAAGACGCCGTCGTCCGACCAGCCGTGCTCGTCATCGCCGATCAGGAAGCGGTTCGGGTCGGCGGACAGCGTTGTCTTGCCCGTGCCGGAGAGGCCGAAGAACAGCGCCACATCGCCGTCTTTGCCCACGTTGGCGGAGCAGTGCATGGACAGCACGTTGCGCTCGGGCAGCAGCAGATTCATCACGCTGAAAATCGATTTTTTCATTTCGCCGGCGTATTCGGTCCCACCGATCAGCACGGTTTTCTGTTCAAAGCTGATGATGATGAACGTCTCCGAATTGGTGCCATGAACAGCCGGGTCGGCCTTGAATGTCGGCGCGTAAATGACGGTGAACTCCGGCTTGTGCTCGGCCAGTTCTTCCGCGGTCGGGCGGATGAAGAGCTGGCGGGCAAACAGGTTGTGCCACGCGTATTCGTTTACCACGCGGATCGGCAGACGGTAGGTTTTGTCCGCGCCGGCAAAGCCGTCAAAGACGAACAGCTCTTTCGTCTGCAGGTACTCCAACACGTCCTGGTAGAGGGCCTGAAACTTCTCCGGAGAGATCGGCTGGTTGACCGGTCCCCAGTTGACTTTATCATGCACGGAGGCTTCGTCCACCACAAATTTGTCTTTGGGCGAGCGGCCGGTAAACTTACCCGTTAACGCGTTGAGCGCTCCCTTGTCGGTCAGAATGCCTTCGCCGCGTTTTACCGCCATCTCAACGAGTTGGGCGACAGGCAGGTTTGCGTGAACGGTTGCCGTCGCCAGTACGTCAGCAAGCTTGTAAACCGTCTTGGTTTCCATGTGTGAACGATCTCCTTCCCATGTAAATCCGAGTCATGCCTTTCTCATGTCACTTGATTTGTAATTAGTATATCACATTTCGTTAAATAAGCTACAAGATTTTAATTTTTGGGTGTGAACAAAATGTGAATGACTGTCTGCCAACACATTCGGCCGGGGTTTCCTGTTTCTAGGGTTCCCCGGCGCGTCCGCTTCCTCCGCCTCCGCATCGCTTTTGTCCGTTCCAGATCATGGCAGCACTGCCTGCATGGCGCCGAACGACAAAAGCCTCCGCCGGATGGCGGAGGCACCGTTCCCCGTATTTACGCTGATTGCTCCCCGTGGAGGTGGGCAAATGTCCGGACCACAACGCGCGCGAGGATTTCCGCGCCGGCAAGCAGGGCGGTGCGATCGAAGCGCATGTGCGGATGGTGCAGCCCGGGCGTCAGATCGCAGCCAAGCGCGAGCATCGTCGCCTTGATGTGCGGCCGCTCCACGGTGTAAAAATGAAAGTCTTCCGCGCCGGGACTTACCGGAGCGGGCCGCAGGTGTTCCGCTCCCAAGACGTCCACGATCGCCTGTTCCATCAGCCGCCTGGCCTCTTCGTCCACTTCCGCCGCCACCATCCGCGAACCGGTCGTCACGCTGATGTCGGCCCCAAACATCGCGGCCGCGCCGTCGATCACCTGCCGGACGCGGGCGGCCAGCTCCTCCATCGCCTGGTTGGTCTGCGCCCGCAGGTCAAGCGCGAAGCGGGCCTTGTCGGGGATGATGTTGTAGCTGTCCCCGCCCGCCTGCAGCATGGTCATTTTCACGGTCGCCGGCACCATCGGATTGGTGCGCACCTGCCCCAACCCGTTGAGGATGGCCCCCGCTACCTCGATGGCGTTCACGCCCAGGTGCGGCCGGGCCCCGTGCGCCGACACGCCGGTGATCTCTCCCGTCATGAACATCGCCGCGCCGTTGTAGATCGCCGGCCCTGCGTCGCCCGCCGCCATTTCTTGAATCGGCCGCAGATGGACGCCGTAGAGGAAGTCGATGTCGTCCACCACCCCTTTTTCCACCAGCTTGAGCGCGCCCTCTCCCTTTTCCTCGGCGGGCTGGAACAGGATTTTCACGGTCCCTTTCGGCCGGTACCCGGAAGCGATCAGCGCCTCCACCGCCTCCAGCACGATCGTCATGTGGGCGTCGTGACCGCACGAGTGATTGGCCCGCCACACACCGTCCACTTCCTGCCAAAGCGCGTCGATGTCGGTCCTGAGGCCCACGACCGGCTTGCCTTCCCCCCACTCCGCCACCAGCCCGGTGCAGTCGTCAAACGCCGTCACGCGCAGCCCCAGGGCACGCATCCGGTCTGCCAGATAGCGGGTCGTCTCCACTTCTTTCCAACTGATCTCCGGATGGGCGTGCAGATGGTCAAACGTGCGGTATACGTGGGCTTGCCGCGCGGCCAGCGTCTCTTTCAACGGCAGCGCTGTCGTCATGTTCCCCTCTCCTTTTTTCACCGTATTGCGAATGTTCCGTCATCATCGAGCATGGCTGTTCCCTGTTGTCTCGTCTTCCGACCGGAACGTTCTCCCGGGACCATTATAGCACAGGACCGGCTCAGCACCGCAGGGGACAGTCACGGCGCCGCGACGGCGCACCTGGCCCCTTCCGGCCGCCATCCGTATCCGGCCGTTCAGCCCGACAAGCGGAGCAGCGCCTCCAGCTTCAGCCGGTCGCCGATCCGTCCCTTTGTGGACACCTGCTGCTTGGCGTACTGGTAGGCCAGCTCATCGCCGCCGAACAGCATCGCCAGATCACGCGCGCGCCCCCGCACTTCCAGATGGACCGGTTCCTGCCATGCCGTACACGCCACGCCGCCGCCGGAAAACGTCAGGCAGTAGCGCGCCGGCACATCTTCCGCGACAATCCCCACGACCCGGTCCCATCCGGCCGTCAAGGGTTTCAAATGGGCTTTCCGCCCCACCCGTTCCGCCTTCTCCGCCAACAGCCGCTCCAGACACACCGCCACCGCCATCTCCTCCTTTTTCTTCTCCCTTACGTTCGGGGAGGGGCGGGTCGAATCCTTTGACGAGCAGTCGGAGCCGATGTCGGCTGGTGTCATCCGCCACCCTTTTTCTCGACACACACCCGCAGGGCGGGACGCCGGCAGATGGCCCTCGGGACAGCAAAACGGCACCTGCCGTCTGCAGATGCCGTTCTCCATCTATCTCAAAGCCGCTGCTTGGTTACTCGTCAAACTCGTCCTTGTCCAGGCGGACCTCCAGATGGTGGCCGTCCGGCGTTTCAAAATAGAGGTTGTAGCTGGTCGGCCGGGCAATGGGGCCGCGGTAGCAGATGTTGCATGCCTCCAGCTTGTCGACCAGGTAATCCAGCTCCGCCCGGCTGGTCACGGAAAAGGCGATGTGATCCACCTGTCCGATGCCGCCTTTGCCTTCGTCACCGGTGCAGGGATGGAGACCAATCCGTGTGTAAGTGCCGATTTGAAAGTAGATAGGTGCTCCTTCTGTCATGTGTTCATCCGGGATGGGAACTTCCAATATGTCTTTGAAAAAACGAGCTACCTTCACGACATCGCGGCAATTCAGGGCGATGTGGTGTACACCTTTCAAATGAAACATTTACACTGCCTCCCACGTCAACTCGATCACACGCTGCGCTTTGACATTTCCTTCCGCTTGTTGTACTGCTTCAGCCGCTCGCTCAACCGCTTGAGGCGAAGCATCAGCGCTTCCCGCCAGTCGTCGTCGTTCAGCTCTTTCGCCACGCCCAGCAAGTCGAGGGAAATGTCAATCTGCTGTTTCAGCACGTCGGCGAAGCTGGCTGCTTCGTCCGTCATGCTACAATTCTCAAACAACTCGGATGTATTGTCAACACTCACAAAGTCGGCAAAGTCGACTTCCGGTGCATTATCGCCCTGCGCATACTCTACCAAGATCTCGTACTCTCCCTCAATGGCCGGATGGACTTCGATCCGGTCGCAAACCGGGCAAAACAGGATGGGCACGTTGTGCACAAGCGTCTTGTAATGACGCACGGTCCCGATCGAACCGACCATTCCGGCTCCGCAGCAAAAGCTCATACCTCTCCCTCCTTTTCGCCAAACGCTTGCACGTTTGCACGAATTCTGTCTGTATAGGCATTGTAGCCTACAAACGGACGTCAACTCCAGACGCAAATGATACCAGTACCCTGCGCGGAAGGGGTGAAATCGTACTCCTATTGTATCGGAAAACAACAGCACTGACCACTTTTTTCTGACTAGTCCGAACATTTCCGGCGCATTTTCCGCTCCTGCCTGGACGCCGCCGCCCGCAGCCCGGCGCGTTTTCTCCCCCTCATCGGGCAGCAGTTTCGTGGTGTCCCGCCGCTTGGCCCGTCCCGGAGCCCCGGCCGCCCCATGCACAAAAGGCCGGAGCATACCGCTTCCGGCCTTTTCGTCCACGTGCCTATTCTTTTACCATCGCTTCGTATTTGTCCGCGTCCAGCAGCTTATCCAGCTCGCTCGGATCGGACATTTCCACGACGATCATCCACGCCTGTTCGTACGGCGACGTGTTGACCAGCTCCGGCGCGTTTTCCAGCTCGCCGTTTACCTCCACCACTTTTCCGCTGACAGGAGCATACAGCTCGGATACGGTCTTGACCGACTCCACGCTGCCAAACGGTTCATCCTGCTTGATCTCGGCCCCTACTTCCGGCAGTTCGACGAACACGATGTCGCCCAGCTCGGATTGGGCAAAAGCCGTAATGCCGATATACGCCTTGTTTCCTTCTACGCGCACCCACTCGTGCTCTTCACTGTAACGAAGGTGTTTCGGGAATTCCATCGCTCACGTATCCTCCTATCGGGTACAGTCAATTACCCCTTACTTATTGGACAAACGCTCTAGGATTCCTCTTCAATCCCCAAAATTCGATGAAGGCGTTTCTTCACCAGGTTGAGCCCCTTCTCGCCCGCCTGGAAGTGGCGGAGCTGCAGGTTTTCGTCAAACAGGTAGAAAGCCGGGACGTATTCGTTTTGGAACGCGTCGGTGGTCTTCATCTGGTTGTCGATGGCAATCGGGTGCGTCAGCTTGTACTCGGCGATGGTTTCCTTGATCGCCTCCACGTTGGTATCCGCTTCGGAGCGCGGCATGTGGATGCCCACCACCTGCAGGCCGTTGGCGGCGTATTTATCGCGCCACTCGTTGACCTGCGGCAGCGACTCCTTGCACATGTAACAGCTAATCGACCAGAAGTGAACCAGGACCGGTTTGCCGGCCAGTTCGGACTTGCTCGCCTGTCCGTTGACCCATTCCGTCACACCGGGGAAATCAGGCAGTTCTTCGCGCAAACGCATGGAAAGCACATCTCCTTTCGAGTTCCTACAGAAAAGCATATGCCGAAAGCGGCCCTACTATTGATAGGAGTCGCCGCACTTCGATCCTGCAAAAAAAGGGTCTAACAGCAGGTTGTTAGACCCTTTTTCATCCTGTTGTCGCGATTCTTACTTCGCAGTCAGGTGAGCTTCACCCGGACGCCAGTTGGCCGGGCACAGACCGCCGGATTGCAGTGCTTGCAGCACGCGCAGCGTTTCGTCTACGGAGCGGCCGATGTTCAGATCGGTTACCACTTGGTAGCGCAGAATGCCTTCCGGGTCAATGATGAACAGACCGCGGAATGCTACGCCGGCTTCTTCATCCAGAACGCCGTAAGCGCGAGCGGTGGTTTTGTTGAAGTCGGAAGCGAGCGGGTAGTTCAGGCCGCCCAGACCGTTTTGGTCGCGCGGAGTGTTGATCCATGCGCGGTGGGAGTGCTTGGAGTCAACGGATACGCCGAGCACTTCCGCATCCAGATCCTTGAAGTCTTCGATCGCATCGCTCAGCGCGATGATTTCCGTCGGGCACACGAAAGTAAAGTCGAGCGGATAGAAGAACAGCACCAGCCATTTGCCGCGGTAGTCGGAGAGGGAAACCTTACCGAAATCCTTGCCGTTGCCGAGAGCGGTTTCCAGAGTAAAGTCAGGGGCCGGAAGACCAACAAGACGTTGTGCCATATGTAACAACCTCCTTGGAATTGTTGTATTGCCTACAGTTCTCATCATATCAACGGAACTCTTTATAGTCAATATAATATAGGAATCATTTCAACCTGTAATTCCATCTCAATGGCCCAACAGCTAGGTTTTCCACTCGCGGGGGAGTCTATACGCCGGTCGGCCTTCTTTGCAAAATGCCGGATGCCGCGATCCTGTCGGCCGCTTCCCGCAGCACGTCCGGCGGCTGCACCAGAGCAATGCGCACGTAGCCTTCTCCTTCCGCGCCGAATGCGCTGCCGGGGACGACCACCACGCCCGCTTCTTCCAGCAGGGCAAAGGCAAACGCCCGGGAACTCCATCCGGCCGGCACCGGCGCCCAGACAAACATGGTCGCCTTGGGCGGCTCGATCGACCAGCCCGCTTCCCGCAGCGCAGCGAGCAACACGTCACGCCGTTCCTGGTAGAGGGGGCCCACCGCGTTTGGCGAACCCGACTCCCTGTCCAGCCGCAGCGCCGCCACCGCCATCTGCTGCACAGGGAGAAAGACGCCGTAATCCACGTTGGATTTGACCGCGGCCAGCGGCTTGATGATCTCTTCATTGCCTACCACGTAGGCGATCCGGCAGCCGGCCATGTTGAAGCTTTTGGAAAACGAGTTGAACTCGATGCCCACGTCTTTGGCTCCGGGCGCCTGCAGAAAACTGGGCGGCCGATAACCGTCAAACGCCATTTCCGAGTAGGCCAGGTCGTGCACCACGATGATGTCGTGCTGTTTGGCAAAGGACACCACCTGTTCAAAAAAGGAGAGCGGGGCCACGGCAGACACCGGGTTGTTCGGATAGTTGAGAATCATGAAGCGGGCGCGCCGGGCCACCTCTTCCGGAATTTTCGCCAGATCGGGCAGGAAGTCGTTTTCCGCCCGCAGCGGCATCGGGTACAGGTCGGCCCCCGCCAAACGGACGCTGCCGGCGTAGATGGGATACCCCGGGTCCGGCACCAGCACCACGTCGCCGGGGTCGGCCCAGGCCAGGGCAAAGTGGGCCAGACCGTCCTGGGAGCCCATCAGCGAGTGTACCTCCCTGTCGGGATCGAGCGCGACGCCGAACCGGTACCGGTACCAGTGGGCCACTTCGGCGCGAAATTCGTCCGTCCCGTCGGTCATCGGATAGCCGAACGCTCCCGGCTGCCGCACGGCTTCGACCAGCACGTCCACCAGCTCAGGCGCGGGCGGCTGGTCCGGACTGCCGATGCTCAGGTCGATGACGGGACGGCGCTGCGCCGCGCTCCGCTTGCGCCTCGCGAGTTCGGAAAATATCGCCGACGACAGGTGCTCCAAACGCCGCGACGGGGTCCGCATCGTCAGCGCGCCCCCCACGCTTTTTCGTACTCGTCTTCCTTGAAGCCAACTGTTACCGTCCTGCCGTCCGTCACCAGCGGACGCTTGATCAGCTTGCCGTTGGACGAAAGCAGTTCCAGCATCTCGTCCTCGCTCATCGCGGGCAGCTTGTCCTTCAGCCCCAGTTCACGGTAGTGCTGGCCGCTGGTGTTGAAAAACTTGCGCAGGTCGAGCCCGCTCGCCTGCCACATCCGGCGCAGCTCCTCCTTGGACGGCGGCGCCTCGACGATGGGAATCTCCTCAATGGCGACACCGTGCCGGTTGAGCCACTGCTTCGCTTTGCGGCAGGTGCCGCATTTGTCGTAGAGGTATGCTTTGATCGTCATACTGGTTCACCTCGAACACTCGTTATAAAAAGCAGGTGGAAAGAATGGTTCCTGCTTCTAGCATACCATGATGGCCCTGGCAGCAAAAAAGGTATCTGTCTGAAGGCAGCAAGAAAACGTTCATGACAAGTGACGATTCCATTGGACCCTCTCTTGTTCAGCCGGGGGCGGCCGTGAGCAGGTTAGAAAACTTGGCTTTGCCAAGCCTTGGCGCGGGCAAAGCCTTAGTTCGACTGTTTCCGATGGACGACGTGTACAGGTTTCTGGTGAAATGTAACGAAATTGGTAATAAAAACGTCAGACTATCGATGACTTGATTTACTGGATAAACATGCTTGGAGGGACATTGATGAAGTTCAAAAAATCGATCATGCTTTTTGCATCGCTCAGCCTGTTTACCACCATCTCAGCATCAGCTGCGTCGCCGATTGTCGAAAAAATGAAAAAAGCAGACCAGCAGCGGTTGGAAGCGGAAAAAAATAAGGAATGCGGCATGGGCTGTCGTGCAGGAAGAGATCTCTACATGGGGATTGGCCCGGTTTTTTATGAAATGCAGTTGAAAAACGATACGTTGACCCCGGAGCAGGTATACATCTTAGATAAGGTTAAGGACATTCTTCAGAAAGAATCGGAGATCATCGATCTGTACAAGGCAAACGAGCGAGCGCCGTACAACAAAGTTCGTGAAGACGTACAAGCGACGATACTGGATATGCTGACCTATACGTCCAAGATGAAAGAAGTCTCCGCGAACGATGTGAAAGTTTTAACCTACGCTGTATCCAAAGCGCGCGAACTCTATGTGGATGCATCTTGGCAGGAGAGCTGGGTAGCCGATCGCGACACCGAGTATCTTTATGCATACATGAATGGTGTCGTCGCCGTGCTTGATCGTTTTCAGCACGATTTGCCCCAATTCGCCGACTATATCCCAGGTGGCAGCTTCTCCGAATACAGCTGGGCGCATTCGGTTGCCATGAGATCGATTGCGGAATTCACCAAGTCGCTGGAGTCGAACTACCATGATACTGTGCAAGAGCTGTACGATACGTACACCAGAAATTATCTGAATCTGGTTCAGGCCGATCAAAGTTTGAATCTCGAGTACAAAATTAGAAACGCGACGGACATTTACAGCGCATACAAAACCCAACTTGGAACTGCATTCAAAAACAATATGATTGCCACTACACAGGAAGTGATCATCAATGTCCTCAAGCAAAACAATGCTGAGATCAAAGAGAATGAACGATACTACCAGGATTACTCCCAGGCGATCGAAATGATCGATGCATTTGTCGGGCAGAAGGAAATAGCAGTAGCAACCAAAAAACAGCTCCGCCTGCAATGGTACCAATCGTTCATGGCAGGACTGGATAAGCTGGACGTCAGTATATATAATGGAGAATTTTATTGGTATGTCGACTATCTGGTCAACAATAAGCTCAAGCAATTTGCGCAAGCTCATCCTGCGGAAATGAAGAAGCTGGCAGCAAAGCTGCTGACAAAAGTGAAAGCCGAAAAAAATCCGAAAGATGCAGCGGCGTATAAAAAAGCAATCGCGACATTGACCAAGCTGAGCCGTTAACAGGCGCAGCATGCTTGGCAGAGTCACTCGGTTTTGCTAAGGGATAAAGCGCGATTACACCACCTTGCCAAGCAGCGGTAAACATGAGGGACGTATCTTCAACTGCGAAAAACCCCCAAAATTTTATACTTTCCGATATTACAAAAGAACGGCAGCCGCGCGTACCGCCGACTGCCGCTCCCTGTCGTGCAGTCGCTTATTCCGTTGTCCGTGCCGGTTCACCGGGCGCGCCGCCCGGCTCGGCCGCTTCCGCCCCCGGATTGACCTGCCACGTCTGCGCCAGCGGCGAAAAGGGCACCCCCAGCGGGTCCGCCTCTGCCGCTTCCGCGAGCGTGCCGGTCAACGGTTCCGTGTATTGAATCCGCTCTTGGGTCACGTGCGTTCGCCTCCTCCACTCCGATGTCTTACAGTGTGGAGATCAGGCGGCCGCTTTATGCACGTCAGGCGGAGACAGTCACCTGCACCTGATAACCGGCGTGTTTTTTCGCCTGGAAGACGCCGTTTTCAAAAATCAGGTACTGGGCCTTGACGCCGATCAGCTTGCCGCCGACGCTCTCCTGCTTGTCCAGCGTCAGCGAATGGATCTTGTCCAGCGACTCCAGAATCGGATAGGTGATGTCCACCCATTCGTCCTCCCGGTACTGAAACGGCTTGAACTCCTCGGGGAAGTGGGCGTACACCTCTTCGCGCAGGGCCAGGAGATCCACTTCCTTGACGTCCCCTTTCAGCATTTTTCGCCAGTTGGTCTTGTCCGGCAAAAACTGGCTCAGGTGTACCTCCAGTTCTCCCGCCATGCGCCGAGTCGGCACCTCCGCGATCGGAATGGCGCGGATGGCCCCCTGGTCCACCCAGCGCTTGAGCTCGTTGTTTTTTCGCGTCAGCCCCACCTTCACGTCGCTGGATACGGCCAGGTAGACGTAGTGCGGAATCATGCAATGCGCCTCCCCGAAGCTGGCGTCCCGACAGGTCCCCTGATCGTAGTGGCATTCGTGCGGCTTGACGATGCACAAGTCGTTTTCCGGCAGCTTGGTAAAACAGGGGTAGCAGTACCCGTTGTTAAAGGTCTTGTTGGTCTTGCGTCCGCAGGCGATGCAGTTTTTCTCGCCGAGAAAGGCGATGGTCAGTTCCCGGCCCAGCCATTCGTTCAACGGCAGCCGGTCTTCTCCCACCTGCAGATAGTAGTCGACAGGCTGATCCTTGCCGTGGTACTGGTGGGCCAGCCCATGTAGAACACCGCGGAGTTCCACCATACTCTCTCCTCCCCTATGTACGGTCCCTTCATTCTACCACATCCCGTTTCCCCGCTGGCCGCTGTTTTCTTTTGGCAGCATGTTTTCCCGGGGCCCGGTGAAGCTAGGAGATGACAACAATGCAAAGGAGGCGGTAGTCTTGCACCGCAGGATGCTGTTTGCCTGTCTGCTCCTCTGCCTCTTGGGGTGGACGCCCCGAACCGCCGCGTCTGTTCCGCCTGTCCCCGCCTACGAGCCCATCCATCGCATCGACACCCCGAAAAAGGTGGTGGCGCTCACCTTTGACGACGGACCGGACGCCGTCTACACGCCGAAGATCCTGGAAGTGCTGCACCGCAACAACGTGTCGGCCACCTTTTTCGTGCTCGGCTCCAAAGCGGACCAATATCCCAAGGTGATGCAGTGGATCAAGAAAGCCGGGCACGAGATCGGCAATCACGGGTACCATCACTACGACCTGCACAAGCTGACCGAACAGGAGATTTACGACGAGATCAAGCGCGCGGAGCAGTCCATCCTGCGCACGACCGGCGTGCTGGCCCAGTACTACCGGCCGCCCGGCGGCGTGATGACCCACGACGTGATGAACGCCGTCCAGTCATGCGGGTACGACATCATCCACTGGTCGGTCGATCCGCGCGACTGGTCGTTGGCCCGCACCGCCTCGGTGATCGCCAAAAGCGTCAAAAGCAACGTCTCGGCCGGAGACATCATCCTGTTTCACGACGGCGGGCTGAACCAGCGGCAGACCGTAGCGGCGCTGCAGGAGCTGATTGCCGATCTACGCTCCCAGGGCTACCGCTTTGTCACCGTGAGCCAGCTTCTGGACGCCGCCCAATAAGTGCTGCGTTTGTCAGCATCCTTCGCTTCGGCGAGCCAACCGGGCCCCGTTTGCGTCCAGTGGATGGACATGGCCCCGCCGGCTCCCGCGATCCGAATCCGGGGGTGGACAAACAGCAAAACGCCCTCACGCGGAGGGCGTTTTTCGCATATGGCCGCACGCTTACGCCGACGTCCTGCCCAAAAAGGCGCGCAGCCGGTCGTTTCGCGGACTGGAAAAAATCTGTTCGGGCGCTCCTTCTTCGACGATGACGCCCTGGTCCATGAAAATCACCCGGTCGCTCACCTCGCGAGCAAAGCCCATCTCGTGCGTGACGACGATCATGGTCATGCCTTCCCTGGCCAGGTTTTTCATCACGCCCAGCACTTCGCCGACCAGTTCCGGGTCGAGTGCGGAGGTCGGCTCGTCAAACAGCATCACTTTGGGGTTCATGGCCAGCGCGCGGGCAATCGCCACCCGCTGCATCTGTCCGCCCGAGAGGCGGTCCGGGTAGACGTCCGCCTTGTCTTCCAGCCCCACCTTTTTCAGCAGGGCCAGGCCGTGCTTTCGCGCTTCCTCCGGCGGCATCTTCTTCACCTTGATCGGGGCGAGGGTGACGTTTTCCAGCACGGTCTTGTGCGGGAACAGGTTGAACCGCTGGAACACCATGCCCACTTCCTCCCGCACCTTGTTGATGTCCACCTTGGGATCGCTCAGGTCGCGGCCGGCGATGACGATCCGTCCGCCCGACATCTCCTCCAACTGGTTGAGACAGCGCAAAAAGGTGCTTTTCCCCGAGCCGGACGGCCCGATCACGCACACCACTTCCCGTTCCGCCACCTGGGTGGTGATGCCTTTCAGCACCTCCAGCTTTCCGTAACTCTTTCGCAGGTCCGTCACTTGGATGATCACGCAAAGTACCCCCTGGTTCCGTATGTCTGTATCCCTGTCTCCCTATTGTAGCGCAATGTTTCGAAAATTACAGCAGTTTGTGCAAGCTTAGCCGTACGGACCCGGCCGATTCTTCGCGCCGACTCCCGGAATACCGGTCTGCGCGTCGCCGGGAGCGCCCGTCCCATTTTTTCCAGCGACGCGCCGATGCGTAGCCGTCAGCGGTGCGGCACATGCTATGTCGTGAGGTGGTTTGTCATGAATCGCAGAAAATGGACGGCGCTGGTCATCGTGCTGGCCGTGTTCGCCCTCGGCCTGACAGTGGAAAGCCTGTTCGGCGGCTATGCGCAGATGGCGAACCATCCGGCGTACGCCATCGACGAAACGGTCGTCTCCGGTGCGGGGACGAGCAAAATCGTGCAGTTGTTTGTCAGCGGGGTCATCTCCAGCGAGCGGACCAACGTCTCCCTCGCCCCGATGACCGAACGGCTCGCCGAACAATTGCGCCGCGTGGAGGAAGACGAGCTGGTGAAAGCGGTCGTCTTGCGGATCGACAGCCCCGGCGGCGAGGTCGTCGCCACCGACGAAATTCACCGGCGGCTGCTGCGCCTCAAACAGACGCGCCGCATTCCGATTGTCGTCAGCATGGGCTCCACCGCGGCGTCGGGAGGGTATTACCTGGCCACGGCCGGCGACACGATCTTCGCCAACCCCAACACGCTGACAGGCAGCCTGGGGGTGATTTTTTCGCTGACCAACTACAGCGAAGCCATCGACAAACTGGGCATTCGGACGTACGCCATCAAAAGCGGTCGCTTCAAGGACATCGGCAGTCCCGCCCGCCCGCTGACCGAACCGGAACGGCACATCTTTCAAACACTGGTGAACGAGAGCTATCAGCGCTTTGTCAACGTGATCGTCCAGGGGCGCAAACTGCCCCGCACACGCGTTTTGCAGATCGCGGACGGACGGATTTACTCGGGCGAACAGGCGAAGCGGTTGGGGCTGGTCGACCGGTTTGGCGACCTGGACGACGCCACCGGATACGCCCTCTCCCTGTCCGGGGAACGGGAGGCGCTGGTCGTGCGCTACACGGACAGCCTCTCCCTGGGCAGCCTGCTGTTCAGCCTGCAGAGCCGCTGGGCCAATCCCGATCCGCTCGGACTGGATCGGATCGTCACCCGCCACGGCTCCCCCCGTCTGCTGTATCAATACATGCCGTAACGGCAAGGAGGTTTTGATCCATGGACGACAAGATCACCCGCCCGTCTGCAGCCGATGACGGGCCGGACAGGCCCCTCCGGCGCACCGGCGACGAGCCCCCCGAATCGCTGCTTGACGCCGATGCAGCGGCGGCAACCGGCACAGTCTCGGGCTTTGCCGGCCCCGACCAGCACGTCGGCAGTCCCTCTTACGCCTTCGCCGGTTTCTGGATTCGCGCGCTGGCCACGCTGCTCGACGGCCTGCTTCTCACCGGCCTCACCCTGCTCGTGTTCAATCCGCTCCGCAGGGCGCTGGGCGTGGAAGCTGCGCTCTTTTCCCTCGTCGACGGGCTGGAAATGCTGGTTGACTTCTTGTACATGATCCTCTTGACCTGGTGGAGCGGCCAAACGCTGGGGAAGGTGATCACCGGCATCCGCGTGATCAGCGCCCGGCAGCCCCGGGGCAACCTGACGATCGGCCAGGTGCTCCTGCGGGAGGTCGTCGGCAAGCTGCTGTCCGGCCTGCCGCTCGGGCTGGGCTACATGTGGGCCGGCTGGCATCCCAAGAAACAGGCCTGGCACGATCTGATCGCCAAGACCTACGTGGTGCGCGAGCGCAGATAGCGCCGGATGCGCCGCGGCAGCGGTTTTGCCGCGCTTCGCGTCTCGCCGTGCCGTGTTTTCGGTTCGGACGGGCTGCCGGTCTGCACGGGAAACGCGCGTGTGTCCGCGGGTTCGCGGGGACATCCGCCCGGACACCGGCGCTGTACGGCAGCCGGCGCGCGGCAGACAGCCCCTCCAGGACAGCCCCCCAAACGTAAACATCCCGTACCACGTGGATCGTGATACGGGATGCCGGGTGCAAGCCATGCAATCTCATCGGCCGGACCGGCCGCGAGCGCGGGTATGTGTGCCGTCGCCCTATCGGACGGTCGCCTGAGGAGCGGCGGGAGCGGGCGCCGGTTTGCTGTCATCCGTAAAGAACGGAACGACGACCAGGCTCAGCAGAAAAAACAGAATCCAGATAATCCCCCGTTTGAACACGGATGGCGTAAGCATCGGGTCGACCCCTTTCGGCAAAAAGTGGGACTATCCTTACGTTTCCCCTGCTGTTCTCTTTTTATGCCGGGAGCTCCGCTCATTCTCTGGGTCCACGCCCAATTTGGGGGACTTTCAGCAAAAACGGCCCTTGAGTCCAGCCGCATGACAGCCGCCCCTCCGGCCGCAGAAGGGCGCTGTACCTAGCCTTTTTGCGTATGAAGGCGCATTTTTTCCGGCTGGGGCCGCTGCAGCAGGCAGGCGGCGGCAAAGGCGAGAAGCTGCCCTCCCATCAGCCAGAAGATGGTCCACGGCTCCCACAACTGCATCATGAGACCGTTCACGTTGGGTGCGAGAATGCTGGCCACGCCGAAGTTCACGCCGGCGATGATGCCCGCCGTCGGCACCATGGAAGCCGGCAGGATGTCGGCCGCAAAGGCGAGGCCCAGCGAGTAAAACGACCCGACCACCGCTCCCGCCAGGGCCAACAGCAGCATCATCCCCCAGACGCTGCTGCCGCTCAACGGGAACAGCAGAAAGGCAGCCGCCCCCACCAATGCGCAGGCACCCATCACCTGCCTGCGGCCGATCCGGTCGCTCAGCGCTCCCAGCGGCATTTGCAGAATGATGCTGCCTACGACAAACGACGGCAGGATCAGCGACACCCACTCCACCGAGATGCCCGTCCGCAGCGCGTAGACGGGGAAACTGCCGTTGAGCGACGTCTCCATGTATCCGTACAAAAACGACGGAATAAGCGCCAGCCACCCCAGCCGGAAGACGGCAGCGTAGCGGTTTTCCCGCCCTCCATCCGCAGCCGGCGGAACCGGATCCGGAAACGCGTTGCGGATGCGGGCCAGCAGGCAAAACGCCAGCACGTACAGGACAGTGACCGCCGCAAACGGCGCCCAGATCCCGAACGGCAGCAGATTGATCCCCAGCGGTCCGATGCTGAAGCCGATCCCGTACGCCAGCCCGTACAGCGACAAATCCCGTCCCCGCCGCTCTGGCGGCGCGATTTTCGTCACCCACATCTGGCTGGCGTAGTGCAGCGAAGAATCGCCCACGCCCATCAGCAGCCGCAGGACAAACCAGACGGCCAGATGGGAAAAGAACGGGAGCAGCACAGTGGCGGCGGTAACCAGCAGCAGTCCCCACAAAATGGTGGAACGGTAGCCGATCCGTCTGAGCGGGATCTCCAGCCACGGGGAAACCAGTACCATCCCGATGTACAGGGCGGCCGCGTTCAGCCCGTTGGCCAGGGACGACACCCCCTGCTTTTCCAACAGCACGGCCAGAAGCGGGATGGTCAGGCCCTGGCTGACGCCGGCGATCACCACCACCAGGATCAGTACCCAAAAGGTATAACGCGATGACGACATGATGTCTGGTAACTCCTCTCGAACTCTCTTCCTTTTCGCATACGCGCATACGCAGCCTTCCCGCCGCGTCAGGGTCACCCCCCTACTGCTCCATCGTCGCAGAGAGACGCCCCTGCTGCAACTGGTACATTTTTTGATACAGCCCGTTTTGGGCCATCAGTTCGTCGTGCGTTCCGCGCTCCACCACTTCGCCGCGCGACAGGACCAGAATCAGATCGGCATGCTGGATGGTGGACAGCCGATGCGCGATGACAAAGGTCGTCCGGCCGCGCGACAGCACATGCAGCGCTTCCTGGATGGCCGACTCCGTTTCGCTGTCGATGCTGGCGGTCGCTTCGTCCAGAATCAGAATGGCCGGATCGGCGGCCAGCGCCCGGGCAAACGAAATCAACTGGCGCTGCCCCGCGGACAGCGTCATGCCCCGCTCCACGACCGGCTCGTCGTACCCCTCCGGCAGGCGGCGGATAAATTCGTCCGCCCTCACCGCTTCGGCCGCCCGCTTCACGTCCTCGTCGGAAATGGCCTCGTTGTACAGCCGGACATTGAAGGCGACGCTGCCCGCAAACAGGAACGGGTCCTGCAGCACCAGACCCACATGGCGGCGCAGCGCCCGGGTGTCCAGTTCGTTCATGTGGATCCCGTCGATGGTGATCCGTCCCCGCGTGACCGGATAAAAGCCGAGCAGCAGGTTCATCAGCGAGCTTTTCCCCGAACCGGTGTGGCCGACCAGGGCCACGGTCTGCCCGGGGCGGGCGGTGAACGAGACGTTTTTCAGCACGTACTCGTCTCCCTGATAGGCAAACGAGACGTTTTCAAACACCACTTCGCCGCGCGGCCGGCCGATCTGGCGGCCGCCCCGCTCCGCCTCGGACGGCGTATCCAGCACGTCAAACACCCGCTGCGCCGATATGGCCGCCTGCTGAAGCTGCGACAGGCGGTTCATGATCATGTTGATCGGTTCGAAAAACCGTCCCATGTAATCGACGAACGCAAACAGCGCACCAAACGAGATGGCGCCGTGAAACGAACGCGACCCGAAGTACCAGACGATGACCGTCAGCGCAATTTTCCAGATCAGGTCAACGGCCGGCCTAAGCAGCAGCGCCTCCAGGTTGTTCTCTTTCAGGCGGACGCGGAAATACTCGTCGTTTACCCGGGCGAACTCCTGCTGCACGCCCGTCTCCCGGCGAAACGCCTGCACCACCGGCATGTTGTGGATCATCTCGTTGATCGTCGTGTTCATGTCGCTCAACCGGCTGCGGATCGCCGCGTAGTAACGGGAACTGTAGCGCTGGTAGACGACGATCAGAACGACCAGGAGCGGCACCGTCAGACAGCAGAACAGGGCCAGCTCTGGCTGCAGCAGAAACAGCGCGATCAGGATGCCGAGGAGGTAGATTCCGTTTTGCACAAACGTGGCCAGCACGCTGACGTACAGTTCGCGAATCGCCTCCGTGTCGTTCGTCACCCGGGAGACGAGCTGCCCCACCGGCGTCCGGTCAAAAAAGGAGACCGGCAGCTTTTGCAGATGGGCGAAGAGCTGCATCCGCATCCGCTGGATGATGCGCTGCGCCGTCGTCTGCAGCGACAAAATCTGAATGTAATTGAACAGGGCGCTGACCAGGATCAGCACCGCATACCCGCCGGCCAGGAGCAGAATGGGGAAGATGTCCCGGCTGTACAGGTCCCGGACCTCCGCCGCGAGCAGGCGGACGCCTTCCGTCCGGTCCAGCGTGCGCCCCGCCTGCCGAAGCGTCGCTTCCACCCGTTCCCGTCCGTCTGCGCCGGCGATCGGCCGAATCTGCGTGTCGCCTTCTCCCCTGAGCGGACGGTCCAACAAGTAGTAGGTCGTCCCCTCGGTGACCACCTGCGCCAACGTCCCTTGGGCGGCCGCATCCGGCGACAGGTCGTCCAGCCAGTCTTCCCGGACGTAATAGCGTCCCGCGATGGGAATGCCGACGCGGTTGCCCTCCCGATCGACCGGCTCGCGTTCGAACCGGTACCAGTTTTTCTGAATGGCCAGGATGTGGTTGTCGATCATCACTTTGGCCACAAAGGGACCGGCCAGCTCCGCGCCGGTGCCGAGCAACAGCAGCAGCAGGGCTCCCGCAATCTGTTTGCGAAACGGCATGGCGAATTCCGCCAGCCGCCGCCATACGCTTGTCTCGTTCATCGAAAGCCCCCCTCCCTATCCCTGTCCGGCGACGTACCGTTCCATCTGCTGCCGGCGGTACTGCTCCGCGTACCAGCCGTCCAGCGCCATCAGTTCGTCGTGCGTTCCCCGCTCCACGACCCTTCCTTCGTCCAGCACCAGAATCAGGTGGGCGTGCTGCACGGCGGAGAGGCGGTGGGCGGCGATAATCGTCGTCTTGCCGGCCCGCTCCTCCCGCAAATGGCGCAGGATGCTCTCCTCCGTCCGCGCGTCGACGGCCGACAGGCAATCGTCCAGCACCAGAATATCGGCATTCATCAACAGCGCGCGGGCGATGGAGATCCGCTGTTTCTGTCCGCCGGAAAGGGTGACGCCCTTTTCGCCCACCATCGTTTCCAGGCCTGCCGGGAACTGCGACAGATCGCGCCCCATTTCCGCCAGTTCCAGCGCGTGCGCCACCTCGTCCCGGGTCGCGTCCGGCCGGCCAAACGCCGCATTGGCCGCGATCGTGCGGGAGAAGAGCAGATGCTCCTGCGGCACGTAGGCGATTTTTTCCCGCAAGGCGGACAAGGAAATCCGTTCAACCGGCACGCCGCCGACAAACAGCGACTCCCTCTCCACCGGGTACTGGTGCAGCAGCGCGCGGCAGAGCGTCGACTTGCCGCTGCCGGTGCGGCCGACGATGCCAAGCGTCTCCCCTTCCTTCAAAACAAAGCTGACGTCGCGCAGCGCCGGCGTCTCCGCTCCGGGATAGCGGAAGGTAAACGAGCGGGCCTCCACCGTGCTGGACGTCAGGCGGGTGACGGGCTGCGGCGGATCGGCGACGTCCGGCTGTTCGTCAAACAGCTCCAGCAAACGCTTGTGGGAAGCGCTCCCCCGCTGCAGAATGTTCATCAGCCAGCCAAACGCAAACATCGGCCAGATCAGCAGGCCGAGGTACAAATTGAACGCGACCAGGTCCCCGAGCGAGATCGCGCTGGTAAAGACGAGATAGGTGCCGTAGCCGAGCCCGATCAAAAAGCTGAAGCCGATGATGACGGCAATCGTCGGTTCAAACAGTGCGTCGATGCGGGAGACGCTGACGTTTCGCTCCAGCGTCTTTTCGCTTACCCGGCGAAACGCCTCCACGTCCTCCTCTTCCTGGACAAAGGCGCGCAGCACCCGTACGCCGGAGACGGACTGCTGCACGTGGTCGTTCATCTCCCCGAACGCCTCCTGGGCGAGGTAAAACCGCTCGTGCAGCAATCGTCCGTAGTAGGCGGTCGCCCAGGCCAACAGCGGCATCGGCACCAGCGCCGCCAGCGTCAGCTTCCAGTCGATCGCCACGATCATCACGCTCAGCGTCAGCAGCGTGGCAAACAGCGAGTCGACCAGCGTGAGCACGCCATCGCCCGCCGTCATCTGAATGGCGGGAATGTCGTTGGTGGCCACCGCCATCAGGTCGCCGCTGCGGCGCCGCTGGTAAAACGACGGCGTCATCCGCGTCAGATGGGCAAACAGCCGGTCCCTGAGCGTCCGCTCCAGGATCAGCGCACCGCCATACAGCAGGTAGCGCCAGAGGAAGCGAATGGCGTACATCACCAGCCCGAGGCCGAGCAGGATCGCCACGGTCCGGGCCAGGCCGGACGGCGTCAGCGAGCCGTTGCGGATCAGATCCACCGTCTGCCCGATCAGGTGGGGCGGCCACAGCATCAGCAGATCGATGACAAACAGAAAGAAAATGCCAATCGCGTATCTTTTCCAATATTTCCGAAAAAACCAGGACAACTGAAGCAAGGTGCGCACGCTGCTCCCCCTTTCGCCGGCTCTCGTTTCAACAAAGAACTCGTTTCAACAAAGAAAGGGATGCGCGGCACGCAACCCTTTTTCGCTGTTATGATCGTATTTTACCCAAAATTTCTTGTCAATCCAACTTTTTCTTTCACGTCCCGCTCCCGCTCTCGTCCGCGGACGTCCGGCTTCGCCACTCCGCAGCGAGCATGCCGTAGACGGCGTGGTCGACGTAATGGTCGTACAAAAATTCGTTGCTGCGCAGCACGCCCTCCAGCCGGAAGCCGAGTCTCTCGGGAATGGCCCGGCTTTTGTGATTGCCCGTCGCCGCCTGGATGGCGACGCGCTCCAGGTCCCACTCGCCAAACACGAGATGGTCCAGGTAAGCGGCCACCGCCTGGGTCATCAGCCCTTTTCCCTGAAACTGCGCCCCCAGCCAATACCCGATGGACGTCTTCCGGTTGGCCCAGTCGATGCTGTGGACGCCCAGCGTCCCGGCCAGCCTGCCGTTGTACCAGATTCCGTAATGGGTGCCCTGGCGGCGGTGATGCTGGTCAATCGTCAAGGCGATGAACCGGGCCGTGTCTTTCACCTCGCGCACCATGTCGAGCCACGGCAGCCACTGACGCAAATAGGGCCGGTTGACATCCGTCAGCCAGAACATCTCCTCCGCGTCGGCCGGCTCCAGCCGCTTCAGGCAGGCCTCCGCCGTCATGGGAATGATTTTCATGCCGCTCCTCCTCCAGGAAACGCAAACAGCGCCCGGGGGCGCTTTACCAACGTGGAAAACGGGACCGCCGGGAAAGACGCACCTTCCCAGAGGCGGCCCGGGGGCTGTTTGCCGTTATCGTTTGCAATTGCGGATCTCGTCCGGTTTGTAGATGCCGTTTTCGGTGACGATGGCCGTGATGTAGCGGGCCGGAGTGACGTCAAACGCGGGATTGTACACCTTGATGCCGTCCGGGGCCACCTGTTTGCCCAATCCGTGCGTAATCTCCTCCGCCGGCCGCTCCTCGATCGGAATGTCCGCACCCGTCGGCGTGTCGAGATCGACCGAAGACAGCGGGGCCGCCACGTAAAACGGAATGCCGTGCGCGTGTGCCAGAACCGCCACGCCGTAGGTCCCGATCTTGTTGGCGACGTCGCCGTTGGCCGCCACGCGGTCCGTGCCGACGATGACCGCCTGCACCTTGCCCTGGGCCATCACCATCGCCGCCATGTTGTCGCAGATCAGCGTGACGTCGATGCCCGCCTGCTGCAGCTCGTAGGCGGTGAGGCGCGCCCCCTGCAGCACCGGCCGGGTCTCGTCGGCGTACACTTTCAGGTTCCAGCCGCGCTCCTTGGCGAGGTAGAGCGGGGCCGTCGCCGTACCGTAGGCCGCGGTCGCGAGCGCACCCGGATTGCAGTGCGTCAGGATGCCCATGCCGTCTTTCAACAGGGTGAGCAGGTGCTCTCCGATTCGGCGGCACACTTCCGCGTCTTCCCGCTGGATGGACAGGGCTTCGTCCAGAACCGCCGCCTTCAGCTCTGCCACCGGTTTGCCGGCTTCGCGCTGCACGCGGGCCTTGATCCTGTCCAGGGCCCAGAACAGGTTGACCGCCGTCGGGCGGGAGGTGCCGAGGTAGTCGGCCTGCTCGCTCAAATGATGCCAAAACGCCTCAAAATCGTTGGCGTCGCTGCTGCGGACGCCGAGATACAAGCCGTAGGCGGCCGCCATGCCGATGGCGGGCGCCCCGCGCACCTGCAGATGGCGGATGGCTGCCCACACTTCCTCCGAAGTGGTCAGCGTCAGGTAGATCGTTTCAACGGGCAGCCGGGTCTGGTCCAGCAGGACGAGCGCGTCATCCTGCCACTTGACCGGCGCAAATGGCGTGCTGGTCGTTGTCATACTGCAGCCTCCTGGTAGTATCGTGCGGTAACCGTCCGAACGATGTCTGTGATGTCTGTCGATACCTCCACGCCGTTCCGCTCCAGAATCAGCGCCTGGCCGATCGCCAGCGCCAGCCGCTCCGCTTCCGCTCGGGTCTGATCGTCGGCGATGCTGTTCAGGTCGGCGACGCCCGCCAGCCCGATGACGCGGCGCAGGATTTTGCAGCCGGCGAAGCCCGCCGCGTCCCGGATCAGCCGCTGCACGTAGCTCTGCCAGAAGCCTTCGGTGTGGGCGCTGCGCTCTTTCGCCTGTTTGTGCCAGAGCTGGACGAACTGGGAGACAAACTCGTTCCAGACGTCTTCCACCGTCGCCAACAGATATTCGCGATAGGCCTCCCGCTTTCCTGTATCCGGCTGCAGGCCGTGCTGGCCCGCGTAGTTCAGCAGCAGGTTGGCGATCACCGCGCCGATGTCGAAGCCGATCGGGCCGTAGTAGGCGAATTCGGGGTCGATCACCTTGATCGACGTCGGCGAAATGAAGATGCTGCCGGTGTGCAGGTCGCCGTGCACCAGCGCCTCCGCCCGGGTGAGGAACTCGTACTTGAGCTTGGCGATTTCCAGCTTCAGCGGCTTGTTGTTCCAGATCGCCTCCACCTCCCGCCGGATCAGCGGGTTGAAGCTGTTGGTCGGCGCGTCTTCGTAGGGATCGGTGAAGACGAGGTCTTCCGTAATTTTGCATAATTCCGGATTTATGAATCTTCCGACGAGCGCTTTTTTGTCGTAGGGATGCGCCCCCAAATCGGACGTGTAAAACAGCGTATGGGCGAGAAAGCGGCCGATCTGTTTGGCGAACAGCGGGTAGCGGTTGCCCGCGATCAAGCCTTTTCGCATGATCACGTGGTCGCTGACGTCTTCCATCACCGTCAGGGCCAGCTCCTCGTCAAAGTGATACACCTCCGGCACGAGATCCGGCACGTATTTGTGCTGGATGCGCAGCGCCTCGCTTTCGATCCGGGCGCGGTCCAGCGTGAGCGGCCAGGATTCGCCCACCACGCGGGCGTAGGGCAGCGCCTGCTTGACGACGACGCTTTTGCCCGTCGCTTCCTCCCGGATGTGGAAAACCAGGTTGAGATTGCCGTCGCCGATCTCCCGGCTGGTCAGCTCTGCTTCCGCCGCAAACAGGTCCGGCAGTTGTTTTACGTACTGCACTGCTTCTTGTTCGCTCAATGCGCGATACGCCATGGTTCAATTCCCCTCTCCTTCGGCAGATGCCGCTTGTCTTCACATTTCCGGTGTGTCTATTCGGTGGCCGCCGGGCGGCGCGTGAACCGCTGCCGCCTCCAGCCAGAGCATTCCGCACATGCAAAAAGACCTCTTTTCCCGAAGAAAAGAGGTCTGTCCGTACGCGTCTGCGTGTCGTCTCCCCCTTATCTTCCAGAATACTTTTGTTTCTGCAGGAATTAGCACCGTGCACGCGCTGCACGTCCGTCGCCGGAAGCGCTCGGACAGCGTCATGTCGGTTGCCGGGTTTCATCGGGCCAGTCCCTCCACCTTCTCTGGATAAGGTATCCAACGTATGCGGTTTTGACGTTTGTTTGAATCATACAACCCCGGTTTCGCGCTGTCAACACCCTTTTTTGGGTGAAATGTCCAGTCTTCACGGACTGGTCCGCTGGCCCGAGGCACTCGGCCGGTCCCAGTTCCACCAGTCGATCCGGCCCACGAAGGCAGCCGTGATCGACGGCTCCTGCCGAAGCTTGAGCAGTTCCTTGACAGGGCCCGTCACGACCGCCCCGTAGAGGCGCACACCGTTCTGCTGCAGGTAGCGGCAGCGTTCCTCGATGCGCAGCCGGTTTCCGGCGGTCACAAGCCGCTCGCCAATGGCGTTCGTCAGCCGTTCCTGTCCCGCGAGATACTCCATTTCCGCCAGGTACGCCCGGGCGCGCCGCTCACCTTCGCCATGTGCCTGAATCGGCGCTTCGCCGTAATCGAGTTCTCTTTCCGCGTATCCCCACACGTCACCGGCCGACAGCAGCAGACTGCCTTCCGCCGCGTCCGGATGGTTTCGCTCCTGTCCCGTGTCCACGGCGAACCAGGTGGTATCCAAGTCGTAGCCGGAAAGCAGGGCGTAGTACTCATCATGGGTCAGTAGCCGGTCAAACGAGACGGCGAGCTGCGCCACCGTTCCCTCTGGCAGCTTTTCCAGCGTGTTCCAGGCGGGATTTCTGCGGAAGGCGCTTTCTTCCCGATCGGCCGCTGACGACGGAAAGAGAAAAAAGAGCCGCTCTTTCCGCAAACCGTCGGTCCATGCCGGCTTCGCGGAAATGATCGAGAAGACGTTGCTGATCGAAAAGGTTCCGGCGTTCTGATCGTCTCCCCCCACCTGTTCACGCAGTTCCATGTTTATCTCCCCGTACAGAAATCCGATTTGCGAACCGCTGCTGCCCACCGTGAGCCCCGGCTGGGTAAAGTGCACCATGTCCCGGGCCACCCGGTAGGCGTCCTCGTGCAAATACCAGCCGATCCACCCGTTGGCGAACATCAGGACCGCCCCGACGAGAAGCGAGATGCCCACCGTGTAAGCCGCGTTGCCCAGCCTGTGGCGCCATTTGCTGCGGCGGAGGATGGCGCGCTGCGTCTCTTCGGACAGCACGTCCGCTTCTCTCTCCTCCTGTCCGCCGCTGCCCAGCAGCAGCTCCTCCAAGCGTTCCGCATACAGCTCGTCCGCTGCAATCCTCGCACGGAAAGAGGCGGCTTCTTCCTCCGTCATTTCACCGCGCAGATATGCCAGCAGTTCCCGTTCCCGCTCCTCATTTGCCTTGTCCGTCGTCATGTTCATCCCTCCACATTCTGCGTAGTTTTTGCCGCCCGCGAAACAATGAGCGCTTTACGTCCCCCGTGTCGATGCCCAGCACCTCGGCGATTTCCGCGTAGCTGAGCTGTCCGCAATGCAGCAGGATCACCTGTTTTTGCTTCTCCGGCAGCCGGTCCAGGCACGTCCGCAGCGATGACCACGCCTCTTGGCTCAGCAGCGCCCGCACCGGGTCCGCCGCCGCCCCGTCCGGCTGTTCCGGGATCGTCTCCACCAATCGCCACGGACGCTTCTTCCGCCTCCGATGCCAGTCCACAAACGTGTGGTAGGCCGCCTTGAACAGCCAGGGGCGCACCTTTTCCCCCCGGTAGGCATCCAGGTATTGATACGCCCGGAAAAAGGTCTCCTGCGTCAGGTCTTCCGCCTGCACCCGATCACCGGTCAATCGGCAGAGGTAGCGGTATATGTCGTTGACGTACAAGCGGTACACGTCTTCCAGTCCGACCTTTTCCACGGATTCACACCCTTTCACTCCTATCCACGCACATGGCGGGAAAAAGTTCCACCGCGCCGCAGCAATTTTTCAAAAGATTGAGGTTTATGGTAAAATAAGGGATATTATAACACGGTGTCTAAGGAGCGATTTGATGGGTTATGGCATTGACCTGCTGGAGAACGTGCGGGTATTGGAGCAGGAACTGACCCGGGAAGGATTGGACAGTCCGCTGGAGCATATCCATTTCCGTTTTGCGGACAATGACTTTCGCTACTGGATCACGCCGCCCGACCTGCACGTCTTTGCCGACACCGGCTGCGACGGCATTCATTACGGCTTTCTGACCGATTTCGGCCGCATCACAGACCTGACAGAGGCGCCCATTGTCTGCGTCAGCCCGACGGACGATCCGCCCCTGCGCATCATCGCGCGCAGCCTGGAAGACTTTTTCCGCCTGGTGGTGACGATCGGATCCGCCGGCGAGCTTGGCAATCTTGTTTCCGTCCGTACTCCCCGCCAATGGAAGCGGTATTGGGCCAACCTGGCACGAGACCGGCACGACGAGGAAACGGATCCGAAGCATCGAACCTTCTTTCAGCATCGCCGCACCGTTCTGCATCGGCTGCGGACCTCTCTGGGCCTCGAACCGATTCCGGATGTCATGCGGTATCTGAGCGACCTGGAGAGCGAGCGCCAGGCAGCCGGCTGCATCCCGACCATCGACGGGTTGGGGGTCGTGCCGATTGAGGGAAAAGACGAGAGGCCCGCGTTCGACTACGTGTTTCCCTTTGCCGGCAGCAGCAGGGATCACGCACCGCTGGACGACATTCGCGCCTATCTGGCCGCCGCTCCGCCTGCACACCGATGCGCGTTTGTACGCGATGCCATCTTCTGGTGGGTGGTGGACGAAACGTCCGAACTGTGGCTGCTTCTCCAAAACGTGCACGTACATCGCTGAACCGGCGCAAAGGCCGCGCTCAATACGGCCGGACGAACCCAGGCCGCGCACCCTGCCGCCTTTTCAACAGCGCCGCACATTTCCCCCAATCAAGGGTTGACTCCCTGAAAGGAACGTCATATCATGGGGGTATCTACCAAGCAAAACCGCATAGCGAACGATTCACACTCTTATCGCGAGCTGGCTGAGGGACTGGCCCTATGATGCCCGGCAACCGGCGCTTTCCCGGCAGGGAGGCGTAACGGTGCTAAATCCTGCGGAAATGTTTTTCCGAGAGATGAGAGGAGACGCTGACGTATGAACGACAACCGCCTCCCCTCCTCCATGGGGAGGTTTTTTGTTGGAACACAGCGGCCCCGTCCGGCTCGTCCGCGGCACCTCCCCGGCACAGCGCGGGCAATCGCCGGGACAGCGTGAAGGACCCGGCGGCCGGGAGGGCACAGCAAAGGAGGATCATCCCATCCATGAACGAACAACGCATCCTCGTCACCTATCTGACACAAGCGAAAGACCTGCGAAAAAAAGCGGAGGGGATCGCCGTCGGGATGACCGTCGGCACCTGGACCGACCTGCCTGCCGCCAAACAGGCGGAACTGAAACCGTACCTGGGCGAAGCGGTGGACACCCAACCGTTGGAGACGCTGAAAAACGGGGAAACGCGCGGCCTGATCACCGTAAGTTATCCGGTGCGCAACTTTACCGCCGACATCCCGTCGCTGTTGACCGGCATCTTCGGCAAGCTCTCCATGGACGGCAAGATCAAGCTGATCGACGTGCAGTTCCCGGAAGCGTTCCTCAACGGCTTTCCCGGCCCCCGCTTCGGCATCGACGGCCTGCGCGAACGGCTCGGCGTGCATGACCGTCCGCTCCTGATGAGCATTTTCAAGTCCTGCCTGGGAATGCCGTTTGACGATCTGAAAGCCCAGTTCCGCGCCCAGGCGCTGGGCGGCGTGGACCTGGTCAAGGACGACGAAATCTTCTTCGCCGATGACCGCGCTCCGTTCCTGGAGCGGATCAAGGCGTTCAAGCAGATTGCCGCGGAAACGGAAGTACAGACAGGCAAACCCGTCCTCTATGCGGCCAATCTGACCGGTCCGGTGCACGAACTGAACGAGCGGGCCAAGCGGGCGGTGGAGGCCGGTGCCGACTGCCTGCTGTTCAACGTGCTGGCGTTCGGCTTCGACGCTCTGCACCGCCTGGCAGCCGATCCGGACGTCAACGTGCCGATCATGGCCCATCCGGCGCTGGCGGGCGCGTTCTACCCGTCGCCCGACTACGGCATCGCCACGCCGCTGCTCTTGGGCAAGCTAATGCGGATCGCCGGCGCAGACCTGGTGCTCTTCCCGTCGCCGTACGGCAGCGTGGCCCTGGACAAAGCGGAAGCCCTGCGCCTGGCGGAGCATCTGACCGCTCCCCTGCACGGCATGCGCCGCTCGTTCCCGGTCCCGTCCGCGGGCATTCACCCCGGCCTGGTGCCGCAACTGTACGAAGATTTTGGACAGGATCAGGTGGTCAACGCCGGCGGCGGCATTCACGGCCATCCCGGCGGGGCGACGGCGGGCGGACGCGCGTTTGTCGCCGCCATCGAAGCGGTCGTCGCCGGACGCTCGCTCGCCGACGCGGCGGCTGAGTCGCCGGAACTGGCGGCAGCCCTGGAGAAATGGGGGGGCGGACGATGAGCAAACCGCTCGTGCTGTTCTGCGACTTTGACGGGACCATTACGGAAAAGGACAACATTGTCGCCATCATGCGCCGCTTTGCTCCCCCGGAGTGGGAGGCGCTGACGGAAAAGATCCTCTCCCAGCAGGTGAGCGTCCGCGAAGGCGTGGGCAGGCTGTTTCAGCTCCTCCCCTCCTCGCTCAAGCAGGAGATTGTCGACTTCATCGTGGGCGAAGCGGCGATCCGCCCCGGCTTTGCCGAATTCGTCCGCTTTTGCCGGGACGAAGGCATCGAGCTTTTGATCACCAGCGGCGGCATCGACTTTTTCGTGGAGCCGATCCTCGCCCCGTTTGAGCTGAACGTGCCAATCTACTGCAACGGCAGCGATTTCAGCGGCGAGCGCATCACCATCACCTGGCCGCACCGCTGCGACGAACACTGCGACAACGACTGCGGCATGTGCAAGACGACGATCATCCGGCGATACGATCCGGACCGCCACTTCCGCGTGGTCATCGGCGATTCCGTCACCGATCTGGCGGGCGCCAAGATTGCCGATTTCGTCATCGCCCGTTCGCTGCTCGCGCAAAAATGCGCCGAACTGGGCCTGCCGCATCGGACGTTTGCCACCTTCCACGACGTCATCGCCATTTTGCAGGATTTACGAACCCAACAGGAGGTCGGCTCACCATGACAGTCACTCTGGAACAACGCGCAGACGCGTTTCGCCGGCTGGACGAGGCGAAGCTGGCGTTTGCCCGCCGCGACTGGTTTCCCGGTACCAGCGGCAATCTCTCGATCAAGCTCTCCGACGATCCGCTGCAGTTTGCCGTGACGGCCAGCGGAAAAGACAAGACCAAGCTCTCCCCGGAAGACTACCTGGTGGTCGACGGGGAGTCCCGCCCGGTCGAACCGACAGCGCTCAAGCCCTCGGCGGAAACGCTGATCCACGCCGTGGTCTACAAGCGCATTCCGCAGGCGGGCGCCTGCTTCCACGTGCATACGGTGTGGAACAACCTCGTGTCCGAACTCTACTTCGGGCAGCGCGCCTTTTCCATTCAGGGGCAGGAACTGATCAAGGGACTGGGCATATGGGAGGAAAACGCCCGCATTACCATTCCGATTGTCGAGAATTTTGCCCACATTCCGACACTGGCGGCCGCGATCGACAAAGTGATCACGCCCGATGTCCCCGGCGTGCTGATCCGCAACCACGGCATCTACGCCTGGGGCGCCAACGACTTCGAGGCGAAGCGCCACCTGGAGTCGTTCGAATTCCTGTTTGAGTACCACGTGCGCTGGCTGCAGCTTCGCCAGAACGCCGTGTCCCTCACACATACCAGCTAAAATCATTGGAGGAGGTATTGTATCATGGCAAAAGTTCGTTTTCACGACAACAACGAGTACATTACGGCACCGGAGGAGGTTTCTGCTTTCCTGCAAACCCAAGAAATCATCTATGAACACTGGGGAGTGGACCGCCTGGATGCCAACCTGCGCGACAACTACAACCTGACCGACGAGGAAAAGCAGCAGATTCTCGACGCGTTCCGCCCGGAAATCGACGACATCAGCAAGCGGCGCGGCTATCTCACTGCCGACATCATCGTCCTGTCCGACCAGACGCCCAACCTGGATGAGCTGCTGGTCAAATTTAAAGCGGAGCACCACCACACCGACGACGAGTGCCGCTTCTGCGTGGACGGCCACGGCATCTTCGCGATCAAGGGCAAGGACGGCCGCTACTTTGACGTGGAAATGGAGCCGGGCGACCTGATCTCCGTTCCGTCCTACTACCGCCATTACTTCACGCTGATGGACGACCGCAAGATCAAGGCGATCCGCCTGTTCGTCACACCGGCCGGCTGGGAAGCGATCTACTAAACCGGAAACGATGAAACGATGAAGCCGAGGGGCGCACCCCTCGGCTTCTTTCCATTTCGCGAGTTACAGCACGTACCCGTCCGCTTCGATGACGCGGTCGGCGATGACCCGTTTCAGGTGGACGGTGTTGATCGGCGTCCGGCGGGTCAGCTTTTTCAGGATGGACAGGCGCATGCGGAGATCGTCGCCTTCCTCCATCGCCGCCAGCGCCTCTTTTGCCCAGGCCTCGACCCTGTCAAACGCTTCGTGCACGTACACGGTGGCGAGATCCAGCTTTTGCCGCTCTTTCTCCACGCCGTTTTTCGCGATCGCTTTTTCCGTCCGCTTCACGACGCTGTCCATCGCGTACAGCTCGATCAGCATGTCGGCGGCCAGCGCCAAGAGCTCCTGCTCCTTGGCAATCGCCTGCTGGTACTTCATCAGCGCGGAACCGGCCACCATCAGGATGATCTTGCGGGTCATCCCGATCAGGTGTTTTTCCACCGCCAGCGGCGCTTCCTCGATTTCTTCCGGATAGTAGCTCATCAGCTCTTCCTGCAGGCCGGCGGCCGCTTGCAGCAGGGGCAGTTCCCCTTTCATCGCCTTTTTCACCAGCATGTCGGGGATCAGCAGGCGGTTGATTTCGTTCGTTCCTTCGAAAATGCGGTTGATGCGGGAATCGCGGTACATGCCCTCGATCTCGTATTCCTGGATAAAGCCGTATCCGCCGTGGATCTGTACGCCCTCGTCCACGCAGTAGTCCAGCACTTCCGAAGCAAATACCTTGTTGATGGAGCATTCGATCGCATACTCGGCAATGGCCTTGGCCACTTCACGGCCGTCCTCCGCCTTCTCGCCAAGAGCGGAGAGGGCGGCATCAAACAGTCCGACCGTGCGGTACACCGAGGATTCCGCAGCGTAGATCTTTGCCGCCATGGTGCCCAATTTGTTCTTGATGATGGTGAAGTTGGCGATTGGCGTTTTGAACTGCCTGCGTTCCTTGGCGTAGGTGGTCGCGAGATGGAGGGCGTGTTTCGCGGAGCCAACCGTTCCGACGGCCAGTTTGTACCGCCCGACGTTCAGGATGTTGAACGCGATCACGTGCCCTTTCCCCGGCTCTCCCAGCAGGTTCTCCACCGGGACGCGAGCGTCTTCGAGAATGAGCGGACGGGTCGAGGAGCACTTGATGCCCATTTTCTTCTCTTCCGCGCCGACCGATACCCCCGGGAAGTCGCGCTCCACGATGAACGCGGAGAAATGTTCCCCGTCAATTTTCGCATAGACGATGAAGACATCGGCAAAACCGGCGTTTGTGATGAACTGCTTGGTCCCGTTCAAAATGTAATGCGTGCCGTCTTCGGACAATTTTGCCGTGGTTTTGGCGCCGAGCGCGTCGGAACCGGAGCCCGGCTCCGTCAGGCAGTACGCGGCGATCCGCTTTCCGGTGGCGAGATCGGGCAAATAGCGCTGCTTTTGATCTTCATTGCCGAAGTACACGATGGGCAGGGAACCAATGCCGACGTGCGCCCCAAACGTAATCGCAAACCCGCGCCCCAGCGCAAATTTTTCTCCCAGCAGAGCGGAACTGATCTTATCCAGGCTGAGACCTCCGTACTTCTCCGGCACATCCGCTGCCAGAAGGCCCAGTTCCCCCGCTTTCTTCAACAGCGATACGGACAGCTCGAAGTTTTGGTGCTCCAGCTCTTCCATGTGCGGGCGCACTTCGTTACGGATGAAGTCCTCCGTCGTCTGCGCGATCAGTTTCTGCTCGTCGGTGATTTCCTCCAGCGCGAACACGTCGTCCGGCGAACCGGCATTGATCAGGAAGCTGCCGCCGCGGATCAGATCTTTCGTTTCAGCCATCGTATCCCTCTCCCTTTTTCAAAATTGGGGTGTTCCACCGTGCTTACAGCATTTCGAACACGCCGGCGGCCCCCATGCCGCCGCCGATGCACATCGTCACGACGCCGTACCTGCCGCCGCGCCGCTTCAGCTCGTTCAACAGGGAAACGGTCAGCTTCGCCCCGGTGCAGCCCAGCGGATGGCCCAGGGCAATGGCGCCGCCGTTGACGTTTACCTTTGCCGGGTCGAGGCCCAGTTCGCGGATCACGGCGAGCGACTGGGAGGCAAACGCCTCGTTCAGCTCGAACAGATCCACGTCGGCCACGCTCAATCCAGCCATGTTCAGCGCTTTCGGAACGGCGACGACAGGACCGATCCCCATCACGTCGGGATCGACGCCGCCAACCGTGAACGAGCGGAACCTGGCGATCGGACGAACGCCCAGACGGTCCGCCTTTTCCGCCGACATCACCAGCACGGCGGCCGCGCCGTCGCTCGTCTGCGAAGAGTTTCCGGCCGTGACCGTGCCCTGCACGTGAAACACCGGCTTCAGCTTGGCCAGCGCTTCCAGCGAGGTGTCGGCACGCACGCCCTCGTCCGTGTCAAAGACGCGCTCCGTGACGTGCAGCCTGCCGTCCTCGTCCACGCGGTGCTGCTTTACCGTCAGCGGCACGATCTCGTCCTGGAACTTGCCGGCGGCGATGGCGGCCGCGGCCCGCTGATGGCTTTGCAGCGCGAACGCGTCCTGGTCCTCGCGGCTGACGCCGTAGCGCTTTGCCACTTCCTCCGCCGTGTGCCCCATGCCCATGTACGCTTCCGGCATCGTCTCCATCAGCGTCGGATTGAGCGCCACCTTGTGGCCGGCCATCGGCAGCAGGCTCATGCTCTCCACCCCGCCGGCCACGATCACGTCGGCCCCGCCGGCAATAATCTGATGGGCGGCGTAGGCGATGGTCTGCAGGCCGGACGAGCAGAAACGGTTGACGGTAATGCCGGCGACGTTGGTCGGCAGCCCGGCGCGCAGGCCGATCAGGCGGGCCATGTTCATCCCCTGCTCTGCTTCCGGCACGGCCGTCCCGATGATCACGTCCTCGATCTCGGCCGGGTCGAGCTCGGGGACGCGGCGCAACAGATCGCTCACGACCGCGGCGCCCATGTCGACGGGATGCACGTCCTTCAGGCTGCCCCGCTTCGCTTTTCCGACCGCGGTGCGGGCGCCGGCGACGATCACTGCTTCTCTCATGTCTTTCCCCTCCCTAGTTACGCAATGGCTTGTTCTTCGTCAGCATGTGCTGCATGCGCTGCTGCGTCTTGGGCGTCTTGATCAGCTCGAGGAACGCCTGGCGCTCCAGCTCCAGGATGTACTGCTCTGTCACCTCGGTGCCGGCCGGCACGCTGCCGCCGGACATGACGTAGGCGATCTTGCTGGCGATCAGTTCGTCGTGATCGCTGATGTAGCCGCTCTTTTTCATCGTGTAGATGCTTTGCCGAAGGGTGGCGTACCCCGACTCGCCGATGACGCGGATCTTGCGCGGGCGCTGCGGCGTGTACCCCTCTTTGACCATCGCCAAAACGAGCTGCTTGGCGTCGTAGAGGAGGTGATCCGGATTGATGCTGATCCGGTCGCTCGGGCGCAGGTAGCCCAGGTTGATCGCTTCCCTGCCGCTGGTGGAGACTTTGGCCATGGCGATCGTCTCGAACGCGCGGGCCACGAACGGGAACGGGTCAACCGGCACGGTGCCGCCTTCCGGCACATTTTCCATCGCCCGAAACAGCATCTCCTTGGTGCCGCCGCCGCCGGGCAAGAGGCCCACGCCCACTTCCACCAGCCCCATGTAGGTCTCGGCGGACGCCTGCACGCGGTCGGCCAGGAAGCAGATTTCCACGCCGCCGCCGAGCGTCATGCCGAACGGCGCCGCCACGACCGGACGGTGCATGGTACGCAGCGCGTGCCCCACCTTGTGAAACTGTTTGACCAACATGTCCAGCTCGAACCAGTTTTCGTCCTGCGCCTCCATCAAGGCCAGGCCCAGGTTCATGCCGACGCAGAAGTTTTTGCCCTGGTTGCCGATCACGAGTCCGAGGAAGTTGCGCTGCACCTCTTCCGCCGCGAAGGCTGCCATCTGCAGCACGTCCATGCCCAGCGCGTTGTGCGGAGAGGTAAACTCCAGGCAGGCTACACCGTCGCCCAGGTCCACCAGCGCGGCGCCCGCGTTTTTCCTGATCAGCCGGCCCTGCTCCTTGAGCGCCGCCAGGTTGATCCGCTCTTTGTTCTCCTCGACGTCCTTGTATCGGCCGCCGACGGCAAACGCAGCCACGCGCCCGTCCTGTTTCTGATAGAACGAGGTCTTGCCGCTCGCCAGCAGTTCCTCCACCAGCGGCGGGATCGTCTCGCCCTCTTCGCGCATGCGGGCCACCGACTTCTCCACACCGATCGCGTCCCAGGTCTCAAATGGTCCCAGTTCCCAGCCGAAGCCCCATTTCATCGCCCGGTCGACGGACACGATGTCGTCGGCGATTTCGTACGCCTTGGCCGCCGAGTAGAGCAGCACCTTCTTGAAGACGCTCCAGAGAAACTCGCTCCCCTTGTCCTTTCCGTACACAAGCGCTTTCAGTTTTTCCGGCAGCGTCTTCGCCGTCTTGGCCGCCTCCAGCGACGGAAACTTCGCCTTGACGCGCGGACGGTATTCCATCGTGTGGTAGTCGAGCGCGAGAATGTCCTTGCCTTCTGCCGTTTTTACCTGCTTGAAAAAGCCCTGCCCCGCCTTTTGGCCGATCCAGCGCTTTTCCACCATCTCCAGTACGAAGGACGGCACTTCGAAGACCGCTTTTTCCGCGTCATCCGCGCTCTTGTTTTTCACGTTGTTGGCCACGTGCACGTACGTGTCCAGCCCGACCACGTCCAGCGTGCGGAAGGTGGCGCTCTTCGGACGGCCGATGACCGGACCTGTCAGCGCATCCACCTCGTCGACGCCCAGTCCGAGCCGCACCATCTCCTGGATCGAGATCTGCAGGCCGTAAGTCCCGATGCGGTTGGCGATGAAGTTGGGCGTGTCCTTGCAGAGCACCGTACCTTTGCCCAGCACGAACTCGCCGAAGCGCATCATGTAGTCCACGATCGCCGGGTCCGTGTCGTTCCCGGGAATAATCTCAAGAAGTTTCAGATAACGAGGCGGATTAAAAAAGTGCGTGCCCAGAAAATGCTTGCGGAACTCGTCGGAACGTCCCTCGCTCATCTCGTTGATGGAGACGCCCGACGTATTGGAGGAGACGATGGTGCCCGGCCTGCGGTGCGCCTCGACCAGTTCGAACACCTTTTTCTTCACGTCGAGGTTTTCCACGACCGCCTCGATGATCCAGTCAGCGTCGCCGAGGTACGACAGGTGGTCTTCCATGTTGCCGACGGTGATCAGGTCGAGGTTCGCCTTGTCGTAGAGCGGAGCCGGTTTTTCCTTCAGCAGCCGGTCCTTGCCGGCCTGCGCTATGCGGTTGCGGACGACGGGATCAGCCAGCGTCAGCCCTTTTTTGCTCTCTTCCTCTGTCAGCTCACGCGGCACGATGTCCAGCAGGTAGACGGGGATGCCGACGTTGGCCAGATGCGCGGCGATGCCTGCTCCCATCACGCCGGAACCGAGCACGGCCGCTTTGCGAATGTTGCGTTCCATCCATTACCCTCCTCACTAAAAAATGGGGTCCCTGCGAAAAAGACGAAACAGTCCGAACTCGCAGAGTTTTTTGTGAATGAATTCTACTTGTTCAAAAGGTATTCCTGTTTTTCGCCGCACATGTCACCCCTTGAATGAATGCTCATTCATTTTGCTGGTGTAAAAAAACACCCCACCGTAAAAGCCCTCGGTCAACGTGAGATGTTTGGCGATTCAGACGAAACTGAATGATCGCTCAGTTTCATTGTAATCGAAAAGGAGAGCGGTTGCAATCTTCATTTGCCGATTTTTCCCGCTCTCCTCATCCTGGACGCTTCTCAACCCGCCGCAGCGGACAATGACAGGGCAGGCGGCAAAAGAAGCGGCCGCCCCTGCCTTTCTGCCGCGCCGCTACTTCTGGATGAATTTGATCGATGTCACCTTGCGGCCAAACGGGTTTCCTTCATCCGGTTCCAGCAGGTACTCCAACTCGTAGTTGCCCACTTTGGGATCTGCGTAGGCAGCCGCGACCCACAGCTTGTTCTTGTCGGTGTCATCCTTCCGGAGGGTGAGCGCCACGCGATAGTCATGCAGCGGCAGCGCGATTTTGGCGATGCTCTCCTGCGCCGGCTTGCTCAGATACGCGTCCAGCCATTTCCCATTCTTCGTGCGGTACGCATGGTTGGCGGCCGTCAGCAGCAGGTTGACCGCCTTTTGCTGCCGCTGCTGCGATTCCCGGAACTGTTTGGCGGCGTCGTCCGCGTAAAAATCGTACAGGCGCTTCAGCACGGCGGCGAACTCTGCACGCGTCATGTTTTTGTAGGGATTAAACAGCCGCGTCTCGCTGAACAGGTGGAATTCACGAATCGCTCCCGCATAAGGCGAGGCGGTGTCGGGATAACCGCTCGGCTGTTTCCATCCGTGGTACCCGGCAAAGAAGGGGGCTACATCCTGCGGCTTCACATTCATGCTTCTCATCTTGTACGGAGCGAGCACGTGAAACAAGATCATGCTGGCTTCTTCCCGCGAGAGCGGATACTGCAGGTACTGGGTCGGCACCCACCAGTCGACCAGTTCTTTCTGCGGCGTTTTCATCAACTGGCCCTGCGAAGCCAGATGGAGATAGTAGAGAATTTTGTCACCCGGCCGGTATTCGTTGACAAAGCCTGTCTGGACGTCCAGCAGCACCTGCAGGTTGGCCGTCAGCGCTTCGATTTCCTTTCGGAGCGGATACCTGTGATCGAGGTAGGCCTTCTCCTCGGGAGCAGCCAACGGGCCGTAGACGGCTTCAAAGACGCGGTTCACCAGCGCCAGCGCCTCGCCGCGGGTAATCGGCTTGTCCGGGTAAAAATGGCGCGTGCCGTTCCCCTTGTATACGCCCTGTTCGGTCAGGAACTGAATCTGCTCGCTGGCCCAGTGCCCCTTGACGTCGTCGTACGCGGTTTCGGCGTTCGCGCGCGGAACGAAGACGCCCTGGATCAACAAGCAAACCATGAGAACCCACAACAGACTTCTCTTGAACATGATGGTCTCCTTTCCTCTCCATTTGAAATTGCGTCGAATGGAATGATCGCACAAATGATTTCCGGGACAAAACAGCATGTTTTACCGCCCAACCGCTGCGCAGTATGAGACAAAAATACCAACTGTTCCCACCTTTGTAAAGATAGCTTGAAAAATTTAGGATGGGACGCACAAGGCCCCCGCCCGAACGAATAGTCCTTTCCTCCTGCCAATAGGAAACGGTATCCATTTTTAGGCTCCGCGTCGTGCGTCTTTCCGCTCCCTTTGCCGCGCTGGCCGTTCGCCCCATGCAAAAAAACCGGAGGAATGGCTCCTCCGGTTGGTGGACTGCGGCACAAGCAGATTCGGTTACGACTGGATCTTATCCATCCATTCGGGTCCTTTGGTCACCAGCGCCCGGCAGAGCACCAGGTCCAGGACGGCGAACAAGACAAACAGCGTCAGGCTGATGCCGTACAGCGACGGCTTCCCCTGGAACGCCAGGAACAGCGTCGGCGCTGCGGTGACCACCACGGCCGCCATCGAGAACAGCGTGTTCCAGTTCTGCTTGACCGCCTTCTGCTCCGAATCCCAATCCAGTTTGGGCATCCGCAGGTCAATGATGATCCCGATCAGATTGATGAACACGATGCCCGGCAGGCTGGCGAGCAACGCGAGCAGGAGAAATTGCACCGGCGGATGCAGCACCAGCCCGGCGGCGGCGCACATCAGCAGCATGCTGAGGATGCCCAGCACCGTTCCCGGCACCACTTTGGCCGCGATGATCTGCGCATAGGGAACAGGCAGGTACTTGTTGACGAAAAAGGTCTGCCCGTCCCGCGAGATGGCCGTTGTTGACACGCTGTTCGCGGACGTCATGAAAAGGGCGAGCGCAAACGCGACCGCCACGCCGATTCCGGCTGCGGCGTCTTCCTGAAGAAACTGACCCCACTCGCGCACTGTCGCAAACCCGTCCGGGCGGCTGAGCACGGGAATGAACATCAGCAAGGGCCACAAGAAGCAGGACAGGACGCAGTTCAGAAAGTAGGCGGGGGTGCGCAGCAGCACCTTCCATTCCTTGGCGGCGAACGCCAGCACAGGCGACCGGCGTCCGGTCAGCTTGTCGAACTCTTCTCCGCTGACGCACCTGCGCTTGGCCGCTGTCTCGGCGATCCCCATGACGCCCTTCAGGTACAAGCGGTCTCCCAGCAAGACGAAGGCCGCGGCAAACGCCGCCGACACCAGCAGAAAGGCGAGCAGATAGCCGAGACCGGCGAGAACTCCCGACTCGGCAAGCGCCATCGCCCCCAGCTTGGTGCTGGGGAACAGTCGGGTGACGAGCGAAAGCAGGGCGTTGTTTTCCGAGAGAATCATCTGTGTCAACTGCTCGACGCTGTCCCTCCCTGCGCTGTTCCGATGGATGACAATTTGAAAACCCAGCACGGCCGCGATCCCGATCACGCCGCCGATCAGGCGGAACCGGTCCCTGCTTTTTCCCACGCTGGTCACACGCATGAACAGCATGGCCAAGAGTGAGGCGATTACCAGCGGGATGACCGGCAGCGCCAAAAAGACGACGGCCGCGTACAGGTAGTAGAGCGGCCCGGCTCCGCTTTTCACCCCGTACGTAATCAGCAGCGGCAGCAGCAGAAACGCGGTCGGCACGTACTCGTACGCCAGCGTGACGAGGAACTTCGCCCCGAGAATGTCGGACGGCTTGAGCGGCAGGGGCAGCAGGTGCTCCACGTCCTGCGAGTAGTAGTACACGGTCAAGACGTAAAAAATCCCGAAAAACAGGATGCCCAGACAGGCAATCGCCATGCCCATCCCCAAAAGCGCGCTCTCCTGCCCGCTTGCCGCCAGCCCGTCGTACAGGCCGATGACTCCCATCACGTAACCGGACATCAGCGGAAAAAAGGCGACGGCCATCAGCAGGATCATCAGCAGCTTTTTCCACCCGCTCCCCCGTTTCCCGCTCCAGAGGCCGCTGCCGTTTTTCATCAGCATCTTGGTCAAGAGCCAGGTCCTATTCATGCTTCGTCAGCTCCAGGAACAGCCGCTCCAGCGATTCGCTCGAGCGGAAGTGCTCTTGCATCTCCTTGAACGTGCCGCAAAACAGGATGACGCCCTTGTTGATGATGGCGACGCGGTCACACAGCTTTTCCGCCACTTCCAGCACGTGCGTGGAGAAAAACACGGTCCGGCCGCTGTCAGCGTGTTCCCGCATCATTTCCTTCAGCGTGAACGCCGATTTCGGGTCCAGCCCGGTCAGCGGTTCGTCGAGAATCCAGACTTCCGGATGGTGGACCAGCACCCCCATGATCACGATTTTTTGCCTCATGCCGTGCGAGTAGCTCTGAATCGGATCGGAGAGGGCGTCCGTCATGTCAAACCGTTCCGCCAGCCGGGCGATCCGCTCCTTGCGCACGTCCTGCGGCACCCCGTACATGTCGGCCATGAAGGTGACGTACTCCAGCCCCTTCAGCCGCAAAAACAGGTCGGGACTGTCCGGCACATAGCCAAACTGCCGCTTGGCCTCCAGCGGTTCGGTCCCGATGTCCTTGCCGTTCACCCGGATGGTTCCCTGGTCCGGCCGGACAATGCCGGTGATCATCTTGATCGTCGTTGTCTTGCCCGCCCCGTTTGGCCCGAGAAAACCGAAGATTTCCCCGCGGGGAACGGTCAGGGTGAGGCGGTCAACCGCCTTGACGGTACCGTTGTAGCTTTTGGTTACGTCCACGAGTTCGATCATGGTCGTCCTCCTTTTGCCCGGGAAGTGCGTCGTACTATCACGTATTACGAAACAGCCGGAAATCGGTTGCGGCCTCCCCTGCCGCCAACGGTTCGCCTGAGCCTGACAAAAGAGCCGGCTCGCATGCCGGCTCACGTGTTAGTTTTGCGGTATAAAACTGCCGTCGCGGAGCATGGTCAGCTCGCCCATGAAGAACGCCACGTCTTCCGAATCGGGCAGCTCGCCGTTCGCCTCCAGCGTCTCCAGACGGCGCAGCAGAATGTTGGCGAAGTCGCTGATTTGCAGCGGATGCGCCTCCATGTCCGCATCGTCCAGCACCGAAAAACCGGTCATGGCTTCCAGGTGGATCATGATGCGGAATCCGCCCAGTTCACCCAGGTATTCCCGCTTGTTCAGCGGCGACTTTTCCAGCTTTTGCAGCATGCTGACAATGTCATCGGCATACATGCTGCGAAACGCGACCATGTAAATGTCGCGAAGTTGCGATTCTTCCGTCTTGATCAGCAATACGTCGATGCCGTCCATCTTTTTTGCCTTTTTTCCAAAACCGAACATGCCTATTCCACCTCAACTGTTTTTCAACCTCATTCCATGATAGCCATAATCGCGTCCGGGAAACAACCCCTATCTCTCAACCTGCTCACTTCGTTCCTGCCGCACCCGTTTTTGGGGCGCTGTTTTTCGTGCGGAACACGGCGGCGGAAACGAGGCGGGCGGTGCCGGGGCCCGCAGCGGCGATCCGGACAAGCGGCAAAAATAAGTGCGGAACCCCCTTGACATTTACACTGGCCGGCGCGAATAATTATGAATTAACAAACGCGAATGAACAAACGTGCATAGCCAATGGCGATGACGGGGATCAGTAAAACCGCCCTTCAGGTACAGAGAGCGAAATTCAGCGGCTGAGAGATTTCGCCCGTGAACCGGTTTGAACCCACCCCCGAGCGGCCAGGGATGACCTGGACAGGTTTCTTTCACCTGTTATCAAAGAAAGAGAGCCGGACGGTTTGGCGGCTGAACACGGGAGCGGAACGCCTCGTTCTTCCCCTGGTTTGGGACGCCTGAATACCGTCAAATAAGGTGGTACCGCGGAAGAGAGATACCCTTTCGTCCTTATGTGTGGGATGAAAGGGTTTTTTGCTTGTTCTTGCTGGAAAGAGGAGGGTTACACGATGAAGAAGGGAAAAATGCGGCTGGTCGTAAAGGTGGGCAGCAGTTCGCTGGCGGCGCCGGGCGGCGGGTGCGACCCGGCGAAGATGTCGCTGCTCGTATCCGCCGTCAGCCGTCTGCGGGACGCCGGCCATCAGGTCGTGCTCGTCTCCTCGGGAGCGGTGGCGAGCGGCTTTCGGAGGCTGGGGTACCAGCAGCGGCCCCGGACGCTGGCGGCCAAACAGGCGGCGGCGGCCATCGGGCAAAGCCTCCTGATGCAAACCTACACCGAGCTGTTCGCCGCGTACGGCTGCACCGTGGCGCAAATCCTTCTGACCCGGGGCGACTTTTCCGACCGTGAACGCTATCACCACGCCTTTCAGACCCTGTCTCTCCTGCTGGAGAAAAACGTCCTGCCGATCATCAACGAAAACGACACCGTCTCCGTGGCGGAGCTGACCTTTGGCGACAACGACATGCTGGGCGCGCTGGTCGCCGGTCTGGTACACGCCGACCTGTACCTGATCCTGACGGACACCAACGGACTGTACGACAAGGACCCGCGGACCCACGCGGACGCGGTCCGCATCCCCTATCTGCCCGCCGTCACGGACGAGGTGGAGGCGCTGGCCGGCGGGGCCTCCCGATTGGGCACGGGCGGGATGCGCTCCAAGCTGATTGCCGCCAAAACGGCCCAGCAGTTGGGCGTTCCCAGCTTTATCGGCCACCTGGCGCAGCCGTCCGACCTGCTCGACGTGCTGGACGGCAGCGGCAGCGGCACCTACGTCGGCTTCCGGCCCGAATCGCCCGCGGGCCACGCGCTGCCGACCCGCAAGCAGTGGATCGCGCTTCACTCCCCCGTCCGCGGGCGGATCAGCGTGGACCGCGGCGCCGCCGAAGCCGTGCTGCGGCACCGGCGCAGCCTGCTTTTGGCCGGCGTGCGGGACGTGGATGGCGCGTTTGCCCCCGGCGAGGTGATCGAGGTGTACTGCGACGGCCAATTGATCGGCCGCGGCGTCAGCCGCTGCAGCGCCGCCGACCTGCGGGCGAAGCTCTCCCCCGCCGGTCCGGCCCGGCCGAAAGGCATCGTCATCCACCGCGACCAATGGACGGAAGCGGCTTGTTTTGCGGCAATCGGCGGCAGCGACAGAACGTGAAGCAGGGGATGATCCCCTTGCGATAAAGGAGATGAGGAATGTGGAGAAGAGCCAAACTACGGAGAAAAGACAGAACATGGAGAAGAGCCTGAAAGATCGCGTGTACGAACAGATCCGCCTGGCCAAACAGGCGGCGCGGAGCCTGGCCTTGCTGTCCCGCCCGGAAAAGGACCGCGCCCTGCATGCGGTCGGCGAACGTCTGCTGGCTGACGAAGCGGCCATCCTCACCGCCAACGGGCGGGATGTGGCCCGCGCGGAGGCGGACGGTCAACCGGCCGCCTATCTGGACCGGCTGCGCCTGACGCCGGAACGGCTGCGCGATCTGGTCGAGGGGCTGCGCCAACTGGTCGAACTGAACGATCCGGTGGGCGAAGTGACAGCCCGCTGGACCCGGCCAAACGGTCTGGTGATCGAGCAGGTGCGGGTCCCGCTGGGCGTGATCGGCATGGTCTACGAGGCCCGGCCGAACGTCACCGTGGACGCGGCCGCGATTGCGCTCAAGACCGGCAATGCGATCGTCCTGCGCGGCAGCCGCAGCGCACGGGAAAGCAACCTCGCCCTGACGCACAGCATCCGCGCCGCTCTGGCGGACGCCGGGCTGCCGGCGGAGGCGGTGCAGTACCTGCCCTATGCCGAACACGAATCCGTCGATCTGCTGTGCACGGCCAACGGCTTGATCGACGTCGTCATCCCGCGCGGCGGCGCCTCGCTGATCAGCCGCGTGCTGCGCACCTCCACCGTCCCGGTGCTGGAGACGGGCGTGGGCAACTGTCACATCTACATCGATCAATCCGCCGAGTACGCCATGGCCGAAGCCATCACCCTCAACGCCAAAACGAGCCGTCCCGCCGTCTGCAACGCGGCCGAAACCCTGCTCCTGCACCGCGGCTGGCCTGAACGGCACCGGCGCGACCTGTTGGCCCGTCTGCTGGCCGCCGGCATCGAACTGCGCGCCTGCGAGGAGACGCGGCGGCTCCATCCGGAGCTGGCCGACCGGCTCGTTCCCGCCGCGCCGGAGGACTGGGACGCGGAATACCTCGGCTTGATCCTGGCCGTGCGCACGGTAGACAGCCTGGATGACGCGCTGGACCATATCGCCCGCCACGGCACCGGCCACTCCGAAGCGATCGTGACGCAGGACGCCGCGCGAGCGGAACGGTTCCTCGCCGCCGTCGATGCAGCCGCCGTCTACCACAACGCGTCCACCCGCTTTACGGACGGCGGGGAATTCGGCTTCGGCGCGGAGATCGGCATCAGCACGCAGAAGCTGCACGCCCGCGGTCCGATGGGCCTGCCCGCGCTCACGTCCAGCAAGTACGTCGTACGCGGAACCGGACAGATACGCTAACGGAAGGAGGATGCAGCATGAGTGACCATTCGACGCTCTCTTTCGACACGCGGATCGGCTTTCTTGGAGCCGGTTCGATCGTCGAGGCCATGCTGGCCGGCATTTTGAAAAACGAACTCATTGCGCCGGAGCGGATTTTTGTCGCCAACCGCAGCGACCGGACGCGGCTCAGGCGGCTGGCGGAAACGTTCGGGGTGAACGCCTGCGAGGACAAAGCCGCTCTGGTGGAGCAATCCGACATTCTCATCCTGGCGATGAAGCCCAAGGACGCCCCGGATGCGTGCCGCAGCCTGCGCGGACTGGTCCGTCCGGAACAACTGGTGATTTCCGTCGTCGCCGGCGTTTCCACGGCCTGCATCAGCGACTGGCTGGGCACGAATGGCCCGATCGTCAGAACCATGCCGAACACGTCGTCCGCCGTCGGGCTGTCCGTCACGGGCCTCTCCGCCAACCGCTCCGTGAGCGAGGAGCAGCTTCGCGCGGCCACCGCTCTTTTCGAAGCGATCGGTTCCGTCCACATCGTGCCCGAGGACGAGCTGGACATCATCACCGGCCTCTCCGGCAGCGGCCCGGCCTACATTTACTACCTGGCGGAAGCGATGGAAGGCGCGGGCGCGGAAGCCGGGCTGTCCCGCGAGATGGCCCGGCAGCTCACCGTCCAGACCCTGCTGGGGGCGGCGCAGATGCTGCTTCATTCCAGCGATGAGCCCGCCCTCCTGCGGAAAAAAGTAACCAGTCCGGGCGGAACCACCCAGGCCGGTCTGGAAGTGTTGGATTCGTACCGGTTTCAACAGGCCGTCGCCTCCGCGGTACTGCGCGCCGCCGAACGGGCTCGCGAGCTTGGCGCGCAGTACCGGTGATCCGTTTTGCCTCTCCGCCCGATCGTGTATACTAAAGAAAAACGACGGACAAGGAGGAGCCGATGGAGATTTACGCCCTCTACGGAACGAGCGGGACGGGAAAAAGCACGAGCGCGCTGCAGTTGGCTCACCAGATGGACATTGACGCCATCATCGACGACGGCATCCTGATTTACCAGGGCCGCAAGGTGGCCGGCACCTCCGCCAAGTACGAAAAAACGAAAATCCAGGCGGTCAAGCGGGCGATTTTCCACTATCGCGACCACGCGGAGGAAGTACGCCGCGCCCTCGCCGCCATCCGCCCCCGGCGCCTGTTGGTGATCGGCACCTCGAAGCGGATGATCGAGCGGATTCGGGAAGCGCTGGACCTGCCCGCCCCCGTCCGCCACATTCCGATCGAATCGATCAAACCGGCGCATGAAATCGAAGCGGCCCGGTACATTCGGGAGACCCAGGGAAAGCACGTGATTCCGATCCCCCGCGTCGAAGTGGAAAAAGACTTTTGGCAGCGGATGATCGCCTCCGCCCAACAGATCTTTTCCGCCAAAAAGGAAGTCATCGGGGAAACGACCGTGGTTCACCCGCCGTTTACCGGCGGCCGCATCCTGATTCACCCGCAGGTGCTGCGCAAGATCGTCCAGGTGACGTGCAGCCGCTTTCCGTTCGTCAGCCAGGTGAAGAACATGACGTACACGTTTGAAGACGTGCCCCGCCTGCAGGTCTCCCTGGATGTCCGGCTCCCGTTTGGCGCGTCCATTCCCCCGCTGGCCCGGGAGATTCAAGAGGCGCTTCTACGGGAAACGAGCCACTGTCTCAATTTTGCCCCGGCCAGCATTGACATACGGATTATGACCTTGCAGTTGGTGTGAATCATTCCCAACCAGATACGCAACTGGTTCTCCGGTTTGCCGCGCTGTCATCCGACACGAGGCAAACCGGCTTTCGTTTTGCCTGCAAATACAAGTCATGACCCGCCTTCCCGCTGCCCATGCTAAGAGGTGTATCCCATTCCACCGTGAAAGGAGATCGCCTCATGCCAACGACGATGTTCTCTCCTCAGCAAACGCAGGCGCCGATTCCCCAACCGCCCCGGGTGATTTCGACCAAAGACGCCAGCTATCTGAAGGACGCCCTTTCCTGGGAGCTGCTGGCGTTTAAAAAGCTGCACTTCTTCGCCCAGCAGGCGACGGACCCGCAGGTGAAGCAGGCGCTGGAAAAAGCCGGCCAGATGCACCAGCGCCACTACCAGAAGCTGCTTACCCACCTGCAGGTAAACAACGCACAGGCGATGGCCGCCATTCCCCAGACACAGGCGCAGCAGCAGCAACAGCAAACGCAGATGCAGTAACAAGGGAGGGAAACCAGATGCCGAACCAAAACCAGATTGCCAATCCGCAGACGGGTGTCCCGCAGGTAAAAGGACCGCAGATGAATGACCGGGACTTTTTGAACGACGGCCTGGCGACATGCAAGTACCTGACGGACAGCCTGAACGTGGCCGTACGGGAAGCCAGCCACCAGCAGCTTTACGCCGACATGCTGCAAATCCTGACGGAGACGCACCAGAGCGCCCGCGAGATGTACAACCTGATGTTCCAAAAGGGATGGTACAAGCTGGAGGCGGAAGACCAGCAAAAGCTGCAGCAGGCGTATCAACAGTACAGCGGGTATTCCACCCAGTTTCCGTACCACTGATGGAAGACCGCCGCAGGCAGGGAAAAAGGGACATCCGACAGGGGATGTCCCTTTTGTCTACACCGTAAAGGCGTCGGTCTTTCCGCGCAGTTCCCTGATCTGTCCGGCCACGTCCCGTACTTCCTCGGCGACGGCGTGGATGTACTCCCTGACATCGTGAATCGTCGCGGTCACTTCCTCCGCCGAGGCGGCCGTCTGCTCCGAGATGGCGGTCACCGACAGGACGTCCTGCTGAATCGTCTGCTGGAAGCGGGCCATGTCCGCCATCGTCTCCACGATTTGCTCCAGCGACCGGTTCAGCTCGCCGGTGATCACGGACAGACGGGAAACCCCTTGCGACACCTCGTCGATTTTGTGCGCCTCCTCTTCGTACTGCCGTTTCGTCACGCCCACTTCATGTTTGGTCTGTTCCACTTCCTGCTGCACGTCGCGAATGCTGGCCTGAATCTCTTTGGTTGCTTCCGCCGTCTGCTCAGCCAGCTTGCGCACCTCCGCGGCCACCACCGCAAAGCCTTTGCCCGCCTCCCCGGCGCGGGAACTTTCGATCGCGGCGTTCAAGGCCAGCAGGTTGGTCTGGGCGGCAATCGACTGAATCGCCGACACCACCTGATCGATGGCGACGGATTTTTCCACCAGCCGTTCCATGCTCGCTTCCACCCGCTTGAAGTGCTGCGCCGTTTCCGCGCTGTGGGTCACAAAAGACTGCAGCGATTCCCGGCTTTCCCGCTCCGTTTGCGACACGTCCTGTCCCAGCCGGTTCATTCCCTCCACCAGCCGGTTGACGTGGTCGATCTTGCCGGTCAGGTCGCCGTTCAGCCTGGAAATGGCTTCGACCGAAGCGGCCGTCTGCTCGTTTCCCTGGGCGATTTCCGTGCTGGCCGTGACAATCGCGTCCGCCTGCTCCCGCATCTCGCCGACACGGCGGGCCATCCCTTCCGCCATGCGGTCGATCCGGTGCGCCGCCGTCTTCATGTCGGTGATCAGCCCGCGCAGATAGTCCACCATTTGCGAAAACGAATCCATGATCTGGCCGATTTCGTCGCGGCGCTTGTAGCTGAACGAACATTCCGTCAACACACCCGCCGATACTTCCAGCGCCTTGTCGCTGATCATGCGCAGCGGCTGCAGCCGCCTGCGGATCAGCCAGGCGAGAACGACGGCTGCCGCGAGGGCAATCAGCAGATTGAGCGTAAGCGCCACGGGCAGGCTCTCCCACTGGACGCGTGTGGTGACCGAACCGACCGTGGACGCGTCAATGTCCACCCCGAGAATGCCGATCACCGTGCCGTCCGGCTTGGCAACGGGGGCAAATGCGGACAGGTAGTCTCCGTATCGGGGGTCGTGCACGATCGGCGTGCTGCTCGTCTCCCCGCGCAGGACGGGAGCCACATCCCGAAACGCCGTGGCACTCGCCGGATCGCCGATATCCGAGGCGTTTTCCGCATCCCGGGGCTGACCGTCGATCATCACCCGCAGCTGCTCTCCATCCGCCTGGAGAATGTAGACGTACAGCGCCCCCGTCTTTTCCCGAAAGTCGTTGAGCTGCTGGCGCAGGTTCCAGTAGTCTTCCCCCTTTTGCGGCTGCTGCAAAAAGCGCTCGTACGCCTGCACATCCACCTGTCTGGCTATCGTGGCGGCCCATTCCGTGCCGAACGTGCCGACCGTCCTCTCCACCGTGTTGGCGTTGTTGACATACAGGCTGACCGCGTTGACGGCCGTCAGCGCCGCCATCCCCAGCACGATCAGCAGCAGGACATGAGTGACAATGCTTTTGGTTTTCATCACGTTCCCTCCTGTGGCCGAGTCGTGGTTGTTACCCTATACATACCCGTTGGCGCACAGGCGTAAACGTCGGCCGGCCTCCCCGGATCGGCACTGGCGCAGCCCCCGCTCCACCGTCGGTCACGCCATCTCTCTGATCAATCGGGACAGGCGGTGAAGCGCCCGCTCCATCTGCTGCTCATCGGCGTACGCGTAAGAGAGGCGCAGGTGGCAGTGGTCCGTGCCGTCGTAAATGTAGCCGGGATTGAGCAGAATCCCCTCGGCCAGCGCCCGCCAAAAGAGCGTCCGCATCGACACCGACCGGCGCAGCCGCAGCCAGATGTAAAAGCCGCCCCGCGGCTCCCGCCACTCCGCCAGATCGGCAAACCAGCGCCTGAGCGACTCACACGCGCACGCCCTGCGCGCTCTGAGCGCTTCCCTCACCGCTTGCAGATGGCGTTGGTACAGGCCGCTGCTCAGCCATTCCGCCGCCACCTGCTGGGAAAGGGCGCTGGCCCCGTAATCGGTCTGCATTTTCACGTCGGCCAGCCGCTCGACAACCGGTTCCGGCCCGACGATCCAGCCGATCCGCAGACCGGGGCTGAGCGATTTGGACAGGCTGCCCACGTACAGGACCAGCCCGTTGGGGTCGAGCGCCTTCAAGGGAGGCGGCCCCGGTTCGTCCAGCCACAGCTCGCCGTAGACGTCATCCTCCAGGATGGGCAGCCGCTCCCGTTCGCAGACGGCCATCACCTGCTGCCGCCGTTTCTCCGACATCAGGATGCCGGTCGGATTGTGAAAGGACGGAATGGTGTAGAGCAGAGCCGCCTGGTGGGCCTGTTTCAGCCGCGCCAGCGCATCCGGCCGGATCCCTTCGCCGTCCAGCGGGACGCCGGTCAGCCGCATGCGCGACGACTGAAAGACCGGCAGCGAGTACAGGTATGAAGGGCGCTCCAGCAAAATGGCCGAGCCCTGGCGCAAAATGCCCAGCGAGATGAGCTGCAGCGCCTGCAGCGCGCCGGACACGACGAGGATGGACGCCGGCGGCGCGTCGATGCCGCGCGTCCGCAGATGGGCGCTGATCGCCTGCCGCAGCGACTTTAGCCCCTTGGGTTCCGAATAGCCGAGCTGGGCAACCTGTCCGCCCAATCGTCCCATGATCTCCGCCATGCCGGCGGACGGCAGCAGTTCGGGCGACAGCTCCCCCGTGCCCAGCCGAATGATCTGCGGATCGTGTTCATGGCGGTTGATGGCCTGGATGGTCGGCTGATTGGGCGGATGGTCGCCCGCCTGGACGTAGCTCAGCCAATCGGGAGGCGGGGCGGAAGCCAGCAGCGACCAGGTGTTGTTGCTGACCACGGTGCCGCTGCCCACGACGGCTTCGATCAGCCCTTCCGCCTTCAGTTCGTCCAGCGCCGTCACCACCGTGCTCCGGTTGACGCCAAACGCCTCGGCCAAAGCCCGCTGCGTCGGCAGCCTGCTTTTGACCGGCCAGTCGCCGGTGGCGATTTTTTCCCGGATGTAGGCGACAATCTGGACGTAGACGGGCACATCCGACGCCTTGTCCGGCTTCCAGTCAATGGTCGGCACCATCGATTCCCCCTCCAGTCTTCATGCTGCCCTTATTGTAGCCAATTGGTTGGGTCGCTGCCAAACCAATTGGCTGGAGACAGACGGCCCGATTTGTCTTACTGTGGAAGCCATGGGATACACCGCAAAAGGAGGAGCTTTACGCATGTGGGAAGCCGCCCTGCACGGATTTGTGCTCGCATTCGGATTAATCCTGCCGCTCGGCGTGCAAAACGTCTTCGTCTTCAATCAGGGAGCCGCCCAGCCGACGCTGTGGCGCGCGCTGCCGGTCGTCCTGACTGCGGCCGTCTGCGACACGCTCCTGATCCTGTTGGCCGTCCTGGGCGTGTCGCTGGCGGTGCTCACCTTTGCCTGGCTGAAAACCATCCTCTACGCCGGCGGAGTTTTCTTTCTGGTCTACATGGGCATCCTCACCTGGCGCAGCCGCCCTTCCGCCGAGGCGCAGGAGGCGGAACGGTACCCGCCGAAACGCCAGGTGATGTTCGCCGCGTCGGTATCGCTGTTAAACCCGCACGCGATCCTGGACACCATCGGCGTCATCGGCACCAGCTCGCTGGGGTACGCCGGGGCGGCGAAGTGGGGGTTCGCCGCCGCCTGCATCCTCGTCTCCTGGCTGTGGTTTTTCGGACTGGCGCTGGCCGGACGGACGGCGGGCAGGCTGGACCGCTCCGGACGGCTGCTGCGCGCCCTCAACCTCGCCTCCGCCTTTCTCATCTGGGGCGTCGCCGCGTACATGGCGGTTTCGCTGGTGCGGGAGCTTGCCGCGTAGGAATCGGGCGGGAACCAACAAAGGGGAGCGAATGGCTCCCCTTTGTTAAACCCATTTCAACTGATTCGTAGAAAACCGGCGACATTCACTACATTTTTATTGAAACGAATCACGATCTGATGAAGTCTATATTATTAGAACGATTCCCAAATGCTGTAAAAAGGAACTTCATTGCCAGGTTCCTTTTTACATACAAAAGAGCCGTTCCAATCTAGCTTTGGCGGGCGCAATTGGAAACGACTCTTCGTGGCTCTTTCCTTTGCTATGATATGCAAAGAAAGCACCTCTGATTAGATTGAAATTATCACAACTTTGTTACACTTTGTAAATAGCAAAGTGAACGGGCCAACAACCGCTTGGAAAGAAGTTGTGGCCTTATGATGTTTACCAGTGGATTTCTGTAATCCTCCAAAATTTAACGGCTTAATCAGGCGCAAAATCATTTGAAAAAAGGGAGGGTATACAGGATGAAAATCACAAGATGCAAGTGGTTTTCCGGACTGGCGACATTGATTTGTTCACTCGCTATTTCAACTTCTATCTCCCATCAGGCAGACGCGGCCACAGGTTTTTATTTCAATGGTGGAATGAAGTTCGTAAGTAACAAGGGCGCCGCCGTAACAATTGAAACTCAAAATCCATATGTAGCAAAAGATTCTTGGGTATCCATTTGGGCTATGACAGCCGGTCCTGGCTCGGCTGATTATGCTCAAGTTGGATACTGGAAGGTATATGGTTGGTCTGGCCCCAAATACTTTTATGAATATAGTAATACAGATGATGACCTCTGGTACCAAAAAACGTTAGGTAACGCTTCAAGTGGAAGCCACAACAATTTTAGTGTTGGAAGCGACAACTCAAACATGTATTTCAAAATCAATGATATTTCATATGGTGATGTGCCCCTAAGCACCCTTGGATGGACACCTGACCAAATTCAACTTCTTGCAGAAACACACGATGAAAACGACCAAAATCCCGGTTCCATATCGAATCCGGTATCGATAGGGTCCGCCCAATACAAAACGACTTCGGATCGTTGGGTATCAGTGAAAGTAGACGAATTTCACGACCTGCCGCACATGAAAAATAATATTCCGAGTACCGGTTCAAGTAGCTGGGAAGTTTGGGACAGTCGATACAAATAAAAGGAGTTGATGATTCATGAAGAAACCTTTCGGATTTTTAGCAAGTGCAGTAATTGTCGCTGCAATTGGAATGACATCGGTTGCCGCAGCACAGTTGAACACTTCTTCCCCCGATCCGGGACAGGGGAAATCGGCTGTGTATGCCGCCGAAGTTCAAAGACTGGCAGAAAGCCGCACGTTTGTTGACAACGGATTGGAAGTCCAGGTATTGGATGAAGCGGTGAAAGTGGATGAAAACACAGCGCTTGAAGCTGCAAAACATTTCATTGGTTCCTCACGAGGGGATACCGCCAAGAAAGTGACGATGACCTTGGCAAGATTCACGGATACGCAAGTTGAACAGGGAATCTTGTCCGATTCCAACCTGTCCGTACAAGACGTTCCCGTATGGATTGTTACCTTCCACGGCGTGGATATGCCGAGAAACGGGAAGGCTGGCAGCGGGAAACAATATGTGAACGCTGATGTTCATGTGATAATCGATGCCAATACCGGCGAAGAAATCGAAATGATCGCCGGCAAGCACGGAAAATAAAAGGGTAATCACGGAACATAAAAGCAAAAGCCCTGATCGCCGACATCTTCCGGGATCAGGGCTTTTTTCATATCGGATCGGCCACCCCTCCCGCGCTTTCGTTGTTTATCCCCGACCAGGCCAGGACAGGATAATAGTAACAGCACAGATCATGCACACGCGAAGGAGCTGAAGTGTAATGACTCGTCACCGTTTCAGGCAGCTTCGCTATCCGTTCATCGCGCTGGCGCTGATATCGGGTCTGTTGGCCTTGCATGACCACTACCGTTTGAACGCCTCCCCGGTCGCGGCCCAACGCGTTCAAACCGTCACCATTGCCAGCGCCGGCTTTTTGCCCAACCGGCTCGTCTTTCACCAAGGAGAGACGGTCTCCCTGACGATCGTCAACGCGGACACCCGTCCCCACAACCTGGTGATTCGCGAGCTGAACGTCTCTTCCGCCGATCTGAAACCGAGTCAGTCGGCGACGCTCCAGTTTGCGGCCAGCAAAAAAGGGCGCTATCCGTTTGTCTCGGATACGCCCGGTTATCCGGAAACAGGGTATCAGGGGCTGCTGATTATCGACTAGGCTGTCCTGACGCGAGCTGTTCCTGCTGCTTCTCTTCCGGAGCGGAGTGTTTCCACGGCCCGAAGCGGATGATCAGCAGCGGAATCAGTCCGGCCGCGGTGGCCAGGCCGAAAAACAGGTACGTGTCCAGGATGGAAAACGCGTCCTTGATCCAGCCGCCCACCAGGTTGCAGGTCATTGAGCCCAGCCCGTTGCCGACGGAAGCGTAGAGGGCCAGCGCGGTCACCTGCAGGGAAGCGGGTGTATTTTCCCGCACGAACTGCGCCGCCGTGGCCAGGTAACACCCGACGGAGAGGCCCTGGATGAAAAAGAGGGCGATCACCGCGGTCGTGCCGGGAGCCGTGCTGTACCAGAGCCAGCGCAGGGCGGAGACCGTGCCCGCCAGCAGAATGGTCAGCTCCAGACCCCAGCGGCGCACAAAGAAACCGGCGATTTTCATAAACGGCGCCTCGCTGCCGGCGAAGAGCAGAAAGGCCAGACCCACGCCGGCCACCGTTCCCCCGATGTGCTGGTAGTACAGGGAAAACCAGATGTTATGGGCGTTGATCGCCCCAAAGATAAAGAAGGACGCCGCGAGAAACAGGACAAACCGGGGCAGGCGGATCAGTTCGGTCAGTCCCTTGAAGACGCTCACGGTGAACGGCGCCGCTTCCGCGTGTTCCGGAATCCGGCGCAGACACAGGCCGGCGATCAGGTAAGCGCCGCAGTACGAGTAAAAAATGGCGGCAGGCCCCCATTGTTCCACCGCCAGCCCGGTCAGAAACGCGGCGAGGGCAAAACCGACCGCGCCCCACATGCGAATGTCGCCGAACTGGATGTTGTGCCGTTTGGCGTACCCCAGCGCCAGACTGTCCGACACGGGCACGACCGCGCTTTGAAACACGGACATGGCGATGTAGAGCAAAAACACCCAGGCAAACGTGGAAACGGCGGGAAACAGCAGCCCGACCGCCCCCGCCGCGGCCAGGGTCAGCATCAGGACCTGCTTGCGGATGTGAAAGCGGTCACAGATCATGCCCCACAACGGCTGCGTCACAATGGAGATCACCGGCGTCACGGCGCTGATTATGCCGATCTGCGTTCCGGTCAGGCGGATCGATTCGTAGTACTGGGTAATCAGCGGAAAAAACGAGCCGAACCCGTAGTAGGCAAACAGGTAGAATGCGTTCAGGCTGACGCGCTGTGCCGCGCGTTCTTCGCTCGCTTGGCTGGACCGTGCTTCGGACATACGCTCTCCTTTGGGTCAGGCTGAAGAGACGAGCAGGCACCGCTCGTCTCCTCGGCCGAATGCGCTGGCTTTCAGATGTCGGGAACGCGGGAGTTCCCGGTGGTGACGGTGTCCCGCCTTGGTCGGCAGCGGACCCCTTACTGCTTCACTGCCGGCAGGATTTTCTCCATGTTGACCGTCCGCTTTTTCTCCCACGTCTCCGGCTTTGTCTCATCGTACTGCTCCAGGAACTGGATGACCTCTTTGGTCAGCGGCGTCGGCGTGGACGCGCCGGACGTGACCGCCACCTTTTTCTTTCCTTTCAGCCATTCCAGTTTCAGTTCGGACAAATCGGCGATGCGGTAGGCCGGCACGCCGGCGATCTCCTCCGCCACCTGCGCCAACCGGTTGGAGTTGTTGCTGCGCGGGTCGCCGACGACAATGCAGAGATCGGCCTCTCCGGCCTGCTCCGCGACCGCCTCCTGGCGCACCTGGGTGGCCAGGCAGATTTCGTTGTGCACCTCCACCTGCGGGAAGCGTTTGACGATCGCGTCCATCAGGTGTTTGACGTCCCACTGGCTCATCGTCGTCTGGTTGGTAACGATCAGCTTGTCGGCGGGCAGATTCAGCGCCTCGATCTCGTCCACGGTCTGCACCAGATGCACCTTGTCGGGGGCGATGCCGACTGCTCCCTCCGGCTCCGGATGCCCTTTTTTGCCGATGTAGATGACGTGATACCCGTCCGCCACTTTTTCGCGGATCAGGTCATGGGTCTTGGTGACGTCCGGGCAGGTGGCATCCACCACGGTCAATCCCTTTTCGCGCGCTTTTTTCCGCACTTCGGGGGAAACGCCGTGCGCGGTGAAAATCACCGTTCCCTTGTCGATCTTGTCGAGCAGCGCCAGCCGGTCTTCGCCGTCCAGCGTCTTCACGCCCAGTTTTTCAAACGCCTCGACGACGTGGGCGTTGTGTACAATCATCCCCAAAATGTGAATGGGGCGGGGCAGGTCAAAATTTTGCGCCGTTTTCAGCGCCAGCACCATGGCGTCCACGACGCCGTAACAGTAACCGCGGGGGGAAATCTTGATCACTTCCATGTATACCCCTCCTCTCGAGATCAGCAAATCGTTACTATTATACCTTATTTGCCTGCTTCCCGCTTCCGTTCGTAAACCTTCAGATTATTGTAGACAACTTTGAGCAGCGGCGCGGCAACACCCAGCTCCTCCGCCCGCTTCAGCAGGTAGCCCTGCAGGTGATCCGCTTCCACCGGCAGCCCTTTTTCCATGTCGCGCAGCATCGACGACTTCATCCCGTAGCCCAGGTTCAGAAACGTCTTCATCTGCTTCTCGACAATGTCTTCGTCGATCGGGGCATGTAGAGCGCGCATCACGGAGGCCACCTCTTCGGCCAGTTGGCGCGTCAGCTCCACCCCGTAGGCAGCGTCACGGATCGGCCCCACCGCCGCGTTCATCAGCGTGGTCATGCCCGACAGGGTGGTGATGAACAGGTACTTGTGCCACATGTCGCGCTGGATGTTGGCGCTCGCCCTGAACGAGGCCGCCGTCCCGGCAAAGGCTCGTTCCATCGCGTCCACCCGCTCACTTCGCCCGCCGCCCCACTCGCCGAACACCGCTTCGTGCGTCGGGCTGGTCTGCACCACATCGCCATCCTCGTTCAGCGTCGTCTCGATAAAACAGAGACCGCCCAAGACCCGCTCACGTCCAAAACGCTCCCATAACAGCTCCATGTGGGCGATCCCGTTCAACAGCGGCACCACCGCCGTCTGTTCACCCACGTACGGAGCGATCGCCTCCAGGCTGTCGTGCAGGTGATACGCCTTGTTAGACAGGATCACAACGTCAAACGGCCCTGCCGCTTCGCCTGCGACGATCAACTGCGGCTGTTCGAGATGGATGTCGCCGTGCACGCTCTGCACGCGCAGGCCCCGTTCCAGAAGCTGGCGCCGCCGGCGTTCCCGCACGAGGAAGGTAACATCTCCCCCGTTTTCCGCCAATCGGGCACCAAAATAGCCGCCAACCGCACCTGCCCCCAACACCAACACTTTCATCCGCTTTCCTCCCACTCTTGTTCGAAATAGTCTGTCTCCATTCTACAAAAACAGACCCTTTTGCAACACCCCGCAATATTACGTCAGAAAATCTGACATAAAACGTGATAAAACCTCTTGACAGTCCCAAAATCCAACCACTATAATCGCTAGTATAGAAACGGACGAAAATCGAACGTTAATAAGAAAATCTGGATGAATATTCGTAAATGGAGTGATCGCCATGGATATGAAAGCAGTTCTTTCCCTGATCGAATCAGAAAACATCGAATATGTCGACTTCCGCATCGTCGACCTGCCCGGCCGCCAGCATCATGTCACCATCCCCGCCTACGCGGTTGACGAAGGGACCTTCCTCAACGGCGTCGCCTTTGACGGCTCCAGTCTGACCGGGTACAAAGGCATCGAAGAAAGCGACATGGTGGCGATGCCCGACCCGGCCAGCGCGTTTATCGACCCGTTTGTCGAAGCGAAAACGCTGAACATCGTCTGCAACATCTGCAATCCGGACGGCACTCCCTACGAACGCGACCCGCGCGGCATCGCCCTGAAGGCGGAGGCCTACCTGAAGCAGACCGGCCTGGCCACCGACGCCTACTTCGGCCCGGAATCGGAGTTCTTCCTGTTTGACAGCGTCCGCTACGCTTCCGGACCGTCCGGCTCCTTTTTCCACATCGACTCCGAGGAAGCGTTCTGGAACACCGGCAAGGAAGGGCAGAACCTGGGCTACAAGGTGCGCAACAAGGGCGGCTACTTCCCCGTGCAGCCGACCGACACGCAGATGGACATCCGCAATGAGATGTGCACGCTGATGACCCAAGCCGGCCTGAAAGTGGAGCGCCATCACCACGAGGTGGCCACCGCCGGCCAAGGGGAAATCAACTTCCGCTTTGACACCCTGACGCGCACGGCCGACAACCTGCTGCTGTTCAAGTACATCGTCCGCAACGTGGCGGCCAAGCACGGCAAAACGGCCACCTTCATGCCGAAGCCGATCGTCGGCGACAACGGCAGCGGCATGCACGTGCACCAAAGCCTGTTTGACGGCGAACGACCGCTCTTCTACGAAAAAGGCGGCTACGCCAATCTGAGCCAAATGGCGCTCTACTACATCGGCGGCATCCTGTATCACGCGCCGGCCCTGATCGCGCTGACCAATCCGAGCACCAACTCGTTCAAACGGCTGGTGCCCGGCTACGAAGCGCCGGTCAACCTGGTCTTCTCCAAAGGGAACCGCTCCGCCGCCATCCGCATTCCGGTGGCTGCCGTGACGCCGAAAGCGGCTCGCATCGAGTTCCGCACCCCGGACTCCACGGCGAATCCGTACCTGGCCTTCGCCGCCATGCTGATGGCCGGCCTGGACGGCATCAAGCGCAGGCTGGACCCGCGCGAACTGGGCTACGGACCGGTTGACCGCAACATCTACGATCTCTCCGATGCGGAGAAACAGGAGATCAAGAGCGCACCCGGCTCGCTGGAAGAAGCGCTGAACGCGCTGGAACGCGACCACGACTTCCTGCTGGAAGGCGGCGTCTTCACCCGCGACGTGATCGAAAGCTGGATCGCCCTCAAGCGCGGCGAAATCCAACAAGTGGAACGCACCGTCAATCCGAAGGAATACGAGCTGTACTATGATCTGTAAGCCGGGGCCCGCACGGCGAACCGGTTCCTCTCCGATCCGGAACCGCGAAAAACCGAATCTGCCGCGAGAAACGAAAAGACCGAGGCACAGTCCCTCGGTCTTTTCGCGTCAAAAAAGCGTCATGCGAACGGCCAACGGTTTCAGCCGCTTCGTTACAGCGAACGCAGCCGCTCCGCCAGTTCGCCCGGCGTCCGGGGCAGGCCGCGGCGGAGCCGTTCTTTCACATGGCCGGGGATGGCTTCCCACAGCTCCAGTACGGCGGGCGGTTTCATCCGCAAGTCGGCCAGGATGTCCCGGCGGGCAAAGACCCGCTCCGGCTCCCCGGCCAGCACAAGCCGCCCCGCGTCCATCACAAACACCCAGTCCGCCCAGGCAAACGCGAAATCCAGATCATGCGTCGCCATCACAATCGTGGTGCCTGCCGCATGGATGCGCTCCAGCTCGCGGACAAAGGCCTCCGTCTGCCACGGGTCCAGGTAGGACGTCGGCTCATCCAGCAAAAGCAGTTCCGGCTCCATCACCATCACGCCAGCCAGGGCCACCCGCCGCTTCTGGCCGAGACTCAGATGGTGCACCGGAGTGTCGGCCCACTCGCTCATCCCGAACGCCTCCAGTGTCCGCCGCACTTTTTCCTTGATCTCCTCTTCCGGCAGATGGAGGTTGCACAGTCCGTACGACAGATCCTCGGCGACGGTGGCGGCGATCAACTGCTGTTCCGGGTCCTGAAACACAAGGCCCACGTTTCGTTTGAGCGCCTGCAGTTCCGCCCGGCGCGCACTGATCGGCACGCCTTTCCACAGGACCTGTCCCTTTTGCGGGCGAAAAATGCCGTTCGCATGCAGAAACAGCGTCGACTTGCCGCAGCCGTTGCGGCCGAGCAGCGCGCATCTCCGGCCGGCGGGCACGGCCAGCGTCACGCCGTTCAGCGCCGGCTGGCGGGCGCCCGGGTAGGTGTAATGCACGTCGGCAAACTCAAGCACATGCGTTGTCACGTCTCATCCTCCGATCCACCATTCCCATGCCGCCAGCAGCACGCATCCTGCCAGCGCCTCCCGCTCGTGCCGCTTGGAGCGGACATGTGCCGACAGGCCGACGACGCGAAAGTCCTCCGTGAAGCCTCTCGCCATCATGCCCAGGTACACCTGCCGATACCGGAGCATCGCTCTTCCGAACAACCGGGTAACCAACCTGCCGGTGTCGCGGAGCGCCGCGCGAACTCCCTGATAACCGCCCCTCGCGATTTGCGCGGTCCGCAGCCAGGCTGCCGTTTCCAGAAACACAAACACGAAGCGGTACATGATCATCACGAGATCGGTCAGGACCGCCGGCAGGCCGATGCGGCGCAGCACCTGGAGCAGCTCGGCAAACGGCACGGTAAAGAGCACGAAATAAAAGCACGACAGTGCCGCGAGGGAGCGGCACAAGAGGGTCGCCGCCCGCGCGACGCCGTCCGTTGTCACATAGGCCACCCAGCCTCCCCACTGCCAGGCGGCCAGGACATTCGCGCCGCTGCCCCACCCCGTTACAGGCGCCACTTCCACCAACAGGGCCGGCATTCCCGCCGCCAAAAACGACAGCGCGAGAACGAGGCCGACCAGGTAGACGCGACAGGGGATGCGGGCGTAACCGACGATCCAGACGCTGATCCAGACAAAGGCGGCGAGCTGCACGGGCGGATGGCTGGCCAGGACGATCAGCATCAGCGCCAGGGCAAACAGCAGCTTGCGCCCGGGTGACAGGCGGCGCAGCCGGTTGGCGTAGGCGAGCGCATCCAACTGCCCGATCATTGTTCCTTGCTGTTGTTCAACCGGCCCCGGTACAGGCCGATTGCGTATCCGATAAATCCGGCGCCCAGCGCGGCCTGCACGGCGAACAGCAGGCTCTCCGTCTCGCCGCCCGGCGGCTCCAGCAGCGGCTGGAACCACGGCTCATAGCCGGGAGCCACTTCTTTGATCGCTTCTTCCGCCGCGCCGTCCGCCCCGCCAAACTCCGAATCTTTCACCAATACCAGCGGCAGCGCGGCCAGCACCGCCACCAGCAGCAAAAGCACCCAGTTGGACCAGCGTTTCATTTACATCCCCTCCCGTTTGAGCAGCGGCAGCTGCGTCAGCTCTTTTGCGTTGTACGACTGCAGCCAGTTCCAGACGAGCACCGTCAGCAGCCCCTCGCTTACGGCCAGCGGAACCTGCGTCAGCGCGAAAATGCCGGCAAATTTGGCGAACGAGGCGGCGACACCGCCGGAAGCGGCCGGAAACGCCAGCGCCAACTGCAGCGACGTCACCACGTACGTGCTCAGGTCGGCCAGGGCCGCCGACAGGAAGACAGCCAGCCGCTGGCCGCCATTGGCCCGAAGCACCAGCCGATACACCCCGTAGGCGACAAACGGTCCGACCACCGCCATGGAAAACGCGTTGGCGCCCAGCGTGGTCAAGCCTCCGTGGGCGAGCAGCAGGGCCTGGAACAGCAGCACCAGGGTGCCCAGCACCGACATGACCAGCGGGCCGAACAGGATGGCTCCCAGGCCCGTCCCGGTCGGGTGGGAACTGCTCCCGGTCACGGACGGAATTTTCAGCGCAGACAGGACAAAGGTAAACGCCCCCGCCACGCCCAACAACAGCTTCAATTCGGGGTTATCCTGGACCAGCCGCTTGATGGAGCGCAGGCCCAGCAGGAAAAAGGGTAGAAACACGGCCCACCAGAACAGCGACCAGCCCACCGGCAAAAAGCCTTCCATGATGTGCATGGCGTATCCGGTCTCAGGCTCATTCAGTACAAAGTACAGGACAAATCCGGTCACAAGCAATCCGCTCATCAGCGAACGCGAACGGCTCATTCAGCATCCTCTCCCTATCTGGTTCGACATCGAACGTCCAAGAAAAAAAAACTCATCCGGTCGGATGAGCTTTGCGCAATGTCAATAGACGACTACTCCCTGAAACGAAACAGTCGTGCTGCCTGGGCTCACCTCTCCTTTCCTCGAAGGCTTTTGGGTGCGGCAGCTAGGTAGGTCTCCTGGCTTCCAGATCATCACGCTCTTTTGCCTTCCCCGTCCGGCGACCGGCGAGTGGCCTGTCAAAAGAGAATTCCCTGGTTACAGTGGCGGGACCGCTCGGGATTTTCACCCGATTCCCTGTTACCCCTTATATGCATAAGGGCACCTAGCTCCGTTGTATTCCGTTTTCCATCATTTTCTTGGACGTTTGCGTCCATTATATACGAACCCCCGCGAAAGCAAAAGGGGAGAATCGCTTTTGCCCCGAGGTGCGCTATCGCGCGTCCACGCCCACCGCGTCGCTGATGCGGGCAAACCCGTCCTGCTTCAATAGCTGCACCAGCCGTTTGTTGATCTGGCGGGCGATGCCCGGCCCGCGGTAGATCATCCCCGTGTACACCTGCACCAGGCTGGCGCCGGCGCGAATCTTGCGGTAGGCGTCGTCGCCGGTGAAAATGCCGCCCACTCCGACGATCGGCACCTTGTCCCCCACTTCCTGGTAAATTTCTCTTACCCAGGCGGTGGACCGCTCCTCCAGCGGCTTTCCGCTCAAGCCGCCCGCCTCCTCGGCGTAGGGATGGCTCTCCACCCCATCGCGGGACAGCGTCGTGTTGGTGGCGATGATGCCGGCCGCCCCCTCGGCCACCGCGGTCCTGACCACGTCACTCATCTGCTCGTCCGCCATGTCAGGCGACACCTTCACCAGGATCGGCTTCGCCTTGACGCCGCGCATCTCCAGTTCGGACGCCTTGGCCTTCACTTCGCGGATGATGGCCCGCAGGCTTTCCGACTCCTGCAAATCGCGCAGGTTGGGTGTGTTGGGCGAACTGACGTTGATCACAAAGTAGTGGCCGTACGGATAGAGCAGGTCCAGGCACTTGCTGTAATCGGCCGCCGCTTCCTCATTGGGCGTCAGCTTGTTCTTGCCGATGTTGATGCCGATCGGGATGTCGGCATAGGCGTAGTCCACCAGGTTTTGCGAGGCGGTGTAGGCGCCGTAGTTGTTGAAACCCATGCGGTTGATCACCGCCTGCTGCTCCGGCAGGCGGAACAGCCGCGGCTGCGGATTGCCCGGCTGTCCCTGCGGCGTGATCGTGCCCACTTCCACGAACCCGAAGCCCAGCGAAGCCAGCGCGTGGTAGACTTCGGCGTTTTTGTCAAATCCGGCGGCCAGTCCGACCGGATTGGGAAAGCGGATGCCCCAGAGCTTTGTCTCCAAACGTTCGTCGCGGAACTGGTACACCATCTTCAGGATGCTTTTGCCCGGTGCGGAGTTTTCCACTGACCGGAGCACGTGTATGGTCTTCTCGTGCGCCTCTTCCGCGTCCATCTGAAACAGGAACTTTTTGACCAGTTGATACATCGCTGCACTCCTCACTCGTTCTACTGCCTAGTAGCATACCATATTTGCAAAAGGGTACGCACTACGAGAGAAGTACCCTTTCCCTCCGGTTACGGAAAACCTTCTGCCAATATCTAGGGAAGACACTGGTCCATCCGCAGCAGGCGGCTATTCCGTCACAACTCCTCCTGCCTGCCGGCAGCCGGCGCCTTTAGCAACTATTATCCTCATTCCCTATGCCTGTATTCTCTCAAACCCGATCTCCCGGCAAAAAAAACTGCCCGCCCCGATCGGCAGGGCAGGCAGTTGGTCACGGTTGTGCTGTGTCGGCTGGGATCGTCCCGGCCCGGTCAGTTTTTCACCAGCAGCACGTCGTCGATGGAGACGTACGGCAGGTTGTGCGCTTCGGCGACGGCCTTGTAGGTCACTTTACCGTCGATCACGTTGACCCCTTTGGCCAGCGCGCGGTTCTCCAGGATCGCTTGGCGGTAGCCCTTGTTGGCCAACTGAACGGCGTACGGCACGGTCACGTTGGTCAGGGCCAGCGTGGAAGTGCGCGCCACCGCGCCCGGCATGTTGGCGACCGCGTAGTGGATCACGCCGTGTTTTTCGTAGGTCGGGTTGTCGTGGGTGGTGATGCGGTCGATCGTTTCGATGGATCCGCCCTGGTCGATGGCCACGTCGACGATCACGGAGCCCGGCGCCATCGTTTTGACCATCTCTTCCGTCACCAGGCGAGGCGCACGGGCGCCCGGGATGAGCACGGCGCCGACGAGCAGGTCCGCCTTTTTCACCGCGTTGGCGATGTTGAACGAGTTGGACATCAGGGTTTGCACGCGGCCTTGGAACAGGTCTTCCAGTTGGCGCAGGCGATCGGCGTTCACGTCGATGATGGTGACGTTGGCGCCCAGGCCGACCGCCATTTTGGCCGCGTTGGTGCCGACGATGCCGCCGCCGATGATGACCACTTCACCCTTCTGCACGCCAGGCACGCCGCCGAGCAGCACGCCCTTGCCGCCGTACGGCTTCTCCAGGAACTGCGCGCCGATTTGCACGGCCATGCGGCCGGCCACTTCGGACATCGGCATCAGGAGAGGCAGTGCGCCGTTGTCCAATTGGATGGTTTCGTACGCGATCGCCACCACTTTTTTCTCCATCAGGGCGCGGGTCAGTTCCGGTTCCGGCGCCAGGTGCAGGTAGGTAAACAGGATCAGGCCTTCGCGGAAGTAGCCGTATTCGGACGGAAGCGGTTCTTTTACTTTCATCACCATATCGGCTGCCCAGGCTTCCGCCGCGGTCGCGACGATCTCCGCCCCAACCGCCGTGTAATCGTCATTGGTAAAACCGCTGCCCAGGCCGGCACCGTTTTCGATGCGAACCGTGTGGCCGTTTTGCACCAGCGCAGCCACGCCGGCAGGCGTAATGGCTACGCGATTTTCGTTGTTCTTGATCTCTTTGGGAATCCCTACAATCATGGTAGTACGTCCTCCTTCGCAACGCCGATTAACAAGTGTACTACCATTGTACAGCGTTTTCAGGACGCGTTTCCTTGGGGATTCCCTTAATCTTTTCGCCTTTCTGTTTGTGTGTTTTCACAAACGAACTAGCGTTCCCTGTCCAACTTGTCCATTTTCAGTTCCAGATACAACGCGGCTCGCTGGTTCATGTCCTCCAGGTCGACCCGCAGAATCTCCTCGATGCGGCGCAGGCGGTACCCCAGGGTGTTGATGTGGATGTGCAGCCGCTGGGCGGTGACGTTCGCCCGGCCGGCAGCGTCCAGGTACGTCTCCAGCGTCTCCATCAGCGCGGTCTGGTTTTCCCGGTCATACGCCTTGAGCCGGGCCAGCCGGTCGTTTTCGTAGCCCTGCTCCTCGTCCCACTCCTTCAGCTTCAGCAGGTAGCGGTAGATGCCCAGTTCGTGGTACCCGTGGATCCCTTCCGTTTCGCGCGGAAACAGCCGCTTTACCCGGACCGCGTGGAGCGCTTCCCGGTAGCTTTTCACGATGTCGGGGTAGGCCTTGTAGACGCAGCCGTAGCCGGCCGTCACCTGGCCTTCGCGGACGTGGGCCACCAGCTTGCCGAGCGAGTCGGCCAGAAACTGCTCCGTTTTGCGCAGCAGCTCGTCTTTTCCCTCCTTGCCCGAACCGAAGAGGCCGATCAGCAGCACGATCTGTCCGCCATCCACCACCCACAGCAGCTTGTCGCGCATCAGCAGCGGGTAGAGGTACTGCTCCAGCCCCGTTCCGGCCGCCTCGATGACGCAGATGAGGTAGGAGGAAGGCAGCCTCATCTGCAGACTTTCCGCTTTTTGCCGAATCAGCGTGTCGCTGGTGTGATTGCCCAGCAACAGCTCCCAGAGAAACTCCTTGCGCCGCCGCTCCTCCGCCTTCCGCTTTCCCTGCCGCTGCACCAGCCGGGTCACCGCAGCCCGCGCCGCCTGTCGCAAAATTTCGTCGTCTTCCTCGGTCAAGGGACGGTTTACTTCCTGGGCCCAGATGTATCCCAGCACGTCGCTGCCGCGGCGAATCGCGATCGCCACCCGCTTGCCAAGCCCCACCTCGTCTTTTGCCGGAATGTGCACGGGGTCGTCCTTTGTCAACAGCTCCTGAAACACCCCGTCCTTCCACAACCGGGTCAGCACATGTTCCGGCACCCGCCGGCCCATGATCGTCGACCAGCGGGCCTGGTCGGTGCTTTCCCCGTGGGAGCTGTAGGCGATCAGCCTGTGGTCGGCATCTTCGATCGTGATCGGATTTTGCAGGAGATCCCCGATGATGTCCGCCAGTTCTTCGATATCCGCATGTTGGTACTGCTGAAAGTAATCAGGTTGAACAGACACGGTTCCACCTCTTTGCCGGCCATGTGTACGTGGTTCTATTATACCGGAAAGGCGGAAGGGGGCGGAACAAAAGAAAGCGGGTCACCGCTTTGCCTGTCTGGCCGCGATGACCTGCTTGACGTCATCCGTGAACAGCCTGGCCGATCCCGCCCCGAACCGCCTCCCAGAGCGTTTCGGACAGCGTCGGATGAGGCGCGATCACGTTCTCCGCCGCCTCGGCTGTCATTTCCGTGTGCAGCAGCAGCGCGGCCTGGCCGATCAATTCGGTTGCCCGCGGCCCTACCAGGGAAATCCCCACGATTTCATGATAGCGGGGTTCGATCATGACCTTTGCCTTGCCGGCTGTCTCCTGCAAAATCTGCGCCCTGCCGTTGGCCGCAAAGGGAAACTCGCCGATCCGGATCTCGCCGTAGGCTTCCCGCGCCTGCCGCTCTGTCAGTCCGACAGAGGCCACTTCCGGCGAGGTGTAGATGCAGCGCGGCACCGCGCGGTAATGGACGGTGCGGTCCCCTCCGCAGATGTTGACGGCGCTCACCTCACCTTCATGAAACGCCACGTGGGCGAGCTGGATCCCCCCGATCGCATCGCCCGCCGCGAAAATGTGCGGCAGGTTGGTCTGCATCCGCTCGTTCACCTCGATCCCGCGCGAAGTGACGCGCACCCCGATCCGTTCCAATCCCAGACCGGCCACCCGGGGCCTGCGTCCGATGGCCACGAGAACGGCATCTGCGGCGACCTCGATCAGGCCCGCCGGTGTGCGTACCCGCGCAGTTCTCGTCGTGTGATCCAGCGCTTCCACACGGCTGCCCAGATGGACGGTGACCCCCGATTGCTTCAATCCCCGCTCCAGGACGGCGGCAATGTCTGCGTCTTCGCCGGGCAGCAGTTGGTCTGCCATCTCGACGACGATCACTTTGCTCCCCATCCGCCCGTACAGCGAAGCGAATTCACAGCCGATCACGCCGCCGCCCACGATCAGAAGCACGGGCGGGGCCGCGTCAAGCGACATGGCGTGACCGCTGTGCAGGATCCACTCGCCATCGAACGGCGCAAACGGCAGGGCGACGGGCTCCGCGCCGCTGGCGATGAGAAAGCGGTCCGCTTCCAGCCGCTGTTCGCCGTCCGTCCGCTCAATGCGCAGCCGGTGCTCGTCGATGAATGCCGCCTTCCCGCGTATGACCTGCACCTGGTTTTTCTTCATCAAGTGATGAACCCCGCTGGTCAGCCTGCGCACTATGCCCTGCTTGTACGCCTGCATGTTTTTCCAGTTGACGCGGGCCGCTTCCGCCGGCACGTCGATGCCGAAGCGGCCGGCGCGCTGAACATGCTGGTACATCTCTGCCGACTCCAGCAGCGCTTTGGTCGGCATGCAGCCTTCGTTCAGACAGGTGCCGCCCAGTTCCTTTTCCTCGATCAGGAACACCCGTTTCCCCAGGCGTGCGGCGGTGATGGCCGCCACGTACCCTGCCGGGCCTCCGCCAATAATCGCAACGTTTTGCATGTGGGTGTCCTCCCTAGAGCAGCAGGCTGTACGGCTCTTCGAGATAGCGCTTCACCGCCGCCAGGAATGCCGCTGCCGGAGCGCCGTCCAGCACCCGATGATCAAAGGTCAGCGAAAGCGGCAGCATGCTTCGCCGCACAAGTTCGTCGCCGACGAAGACAGGCGTATCCCTCACGGCCCCGACACCGAGAATACCCGTCTCCGGAGGGTTGAGGATCGGGGTAAAGGTTTCCACGCCGTATCCGCCCAGATTGGTGATGGTGAAGGTGGAGCCTTTCATCTCATCCGGCGCGAGCTGGTTTTGGCGGGCGCGAACCCCCAGCGACTTGATCTCCCTGGACAGTTCGGCAATCGACAGCTTCCCGGCCCGCCTGATGACCGGCACCACCAGTCCTTTTTCCAGAGCGACGGCGATGCCCAGATGAACCTCCTCGTACCGCTCGATGCGATCGCCGAGAAACGCGCTGTTCATCTCCTTGTGGCGTGACAGGGCCAGCACCGCCGCCCTGGCGATCAAATCGGTGACGGTCAGCTTCACACCGTAGCGGTCCTGCAGTTCGCCCGACACCTGTTCCTTCATCCGCAGCAAGTCCGTCACATCGGCATGCGCCGTCATGGTGAGCTGGGCGCTCTGCATCAGGCTGTTTTGCATCCGCTCGGCAATCACCCTGCGCATTCCCGTCACCGGAATGTGTTCGGCACCCGTTTCACCAATTGGCCCCTCGTCCGCCGCTGCCTGCCCGGCCGGCGCGTTTCCTTCGTTCTCCCTCGCCGCCAGCGCCGCCTCGATATCTTCCTTGGTAATGCGTCCCTGCGGACCCGATCCGGCGATGTTCGTGTAGTCCAGCCCGGCCTCTTCCGCCATTTTGCGGGCCACGGGCGAAATCTTGACGCCCTCCCGCGACCGGGCCGGTGCTCCTCCTGCAGCCGGTGCTCCTGTCACGGCTGTCGCAGACGTCGTCGGCTCCGCAGCCGCCAGCGACGCGGCCGATTCCACCTGCGCAGCGGCCGACACCGCCGCGGGCACTGCCGCTGCCGTCTCGTTCGGTTGGCCTACCACGCCCAGCACCGTGCCGTAGGGAACGACGCCTCCCTCGGCAACGTCAATGCGCAGCAGGACGCCATCGGCCGGTGCTTCCACTTCCATTTCGATTTTTTCCGAGCTGATCTCGACGATGCCCTCTCCCTTTTTCACGGCATCGCCCGCCCGTTTTTTCCAGGCGATGACGGTTCCCTCCACCATCGCCATGCCCAGTTTGGGCATGATCACTTCATGAGCCAAGCCGATCTCTCCTCTCCCTGCTTCAAAGTCACCCAGAAACGAGCCGGGAGCCCCCGGCGCGGCTGCCGCGCCGAACCGGACGCTCCCGGGCGTACAGTTCCTTGCCGGTCCCGCTCTCTCCGGTGATCAGGACGGCCAGCGGGCTCCGCCACCATTCCGCAGCGATTACGACACTGCCGCGATGGAAGCGTCTCCGATCAGTTCCGAGACGGCCTCCACCACTTTTTGGGGCGAAGGCAGATACAATTCCTCCAGGACCGGCGAGAACGGCACCGGGGTATGCGGCGCGGTGATCCGCTTGATCGGCGCATCCAGTGTATCGAACCCCTTGTCCGCCACCAAGGCCGCGATATCGGTTGCAATGCTGCATCGCGGATTGGCTTCGTCGATCACGATCAGGCGATTGGTCTTGGCGACCGACGCGAGGATGGTGTCTTCGTCCAGCGGCGAGAGCGTGCGCGGGTCCACCACCTCTGCCTCGACGCCTTTTTTGGCCAGTCGCTCGGCCGCCTGCAGCGCCGTCTGGACCTGCTTGCCGATGGCCACGATCGTCACGTCGCTGCCGGCCCGTTTGATGTCCGCCTTGCCGAGCGGGAGGGTGTAATACTCTTCCGGCACATCACCGGTGGTGTTGTACAGCGTCTTGTCTTCAAAGAAAATCACCGGGTCGTTGTCCGCGATGGAAGCGAGCAGCAGCCCTTTGGCGTCGTACGGGGTGGACGGGACGACCACCTTGATGCCCGGAATGTGGGTAAACATCGCGTACAGGCTTTGGGAGTGCTGGGCGGCGGCGCCAAAGCCCGCGCCGTGCATGGTCCGAATCGTGACGGGCACCTGCGCCTTGCCGCCGAACATGTAGCGGAACTTGGCCCCCTGGTTCATCACCATGTCGAGACAGCTGCCGATAAAGTCGTTGAACATCAGTTCCGCGATCGGTCGCAGGCCGGTCGCCGCGGCTCCCATGGCCGCTCCGATAAAGCCCGCTTCCGTAATCGGCGTGTCCAGCACCCGCTCACGGCCAAACTCCTGCACCAGTCCCTTGGTCACGCCGAGCACGCCTCCCCAGGCTTCGTCATCCTGCAGATGGTCCACCTGCGCGCCTCCGGCCACGTCTTCACCGAGCAGGATGACGTTTTCGTCAGCCCGCATGGCCAGCTTCATCGCTTCGTTGATGGCGGCAGAAAAGCTGATTTTTCTCGTCATGATTTCATCCTCCTTCCTTAGTAGGACACATACACGTCGGTCAGGAGTTCGCTCGCATCCGGATACGGGCTTTCCTCCGCGAACCGGATCGCCTCCTGCACGGCCGCTTCCACGTCGCGCTCGATGCCGCTGATCTCGTCGGCGGTCAGCGTCTGCGTGGCGAGGAGATGTCTGCGGAACAGGGCGATGGCATCCCGTTCGTTGAGATGTTCGGCCTTCTCTTCCTCCGTTTTGTACTTTTGGGCGTCTCCTTCGAAATGGCCGTAATTGCGGTAGGTGATGCACTCGATCAGCGTGGGACCTTCGCCTCTGCGGGCGCGGGCAATCGCTTCTCCCGCCGCGCGGTAAACGGCCAGCACGTCCTTGCCGTCGACGACCACGCCGGGCATGTTGTAACCGCTTGCACGATCGGCAATACGGGTACAGCTCGAGGCGTACGTGAACGGGGTTGCCTCCGCATACCCGTTGTTTTCCGCCACGAAGACGACCGGCAGCTTCCAGATGGCGGCCAGGTTCAGGCCTTCATGGAAGGTTCCCTGATTGTTGGCTCCGTCGCCGAAGAAACACACGCTGACCGCGCCGCTCTTTTTCACCTTGGCCGTCAGCGCCGCGCCGCAGGCGAGCGGGAATCCTCCTCCCACGATTCCGTTCGCGCCGAGCATGCCTTTGTCCAGATCGGCGATGTGCATCGACCCGCCTTTCCCTTTGCACAGACCGGTGGCTTTGCCGTACAGCTCCGCCATCATGCCGTTCAGGTCGCATTCCTTGGCGATGCAGTGACCGTGGCCGCGGTGCGTGCTGGTGATGCTGTCCTGCTGGTTCAAGTGGGCGCCAACCCCTACCGCGATCGCTTCCTCTCCCGCGTACAGATGAACGAAGCCCGGCAGTTTGCCCTGCCCGAACAGCAGGTGAACCGCATCTTCGAACTGCCGGATCTCCACCATCTTCCGGTACATCCATCTCGCCTGTTCGCTGGACAATACCTGTTCTTCCGCTTGTGTCGCTTTCATCGCTTACGCCTCCCATCGTGATTTCCTGGCAGCGAAACCGCTCGTGCCTCCTGACTGATTGCAACCCCCGTGCCAGCCGGAAGGTCGCGCAAAAAGCGAGCGGCGGCGCGGATTTTCCTCTGCGCCGCCGATACCCTCTTCCGCACCGAGCGGCACCGGATGGGACACGTTCCCAAATCGTCCCGTTTTGTCTCATGCGCGGTGTGCGTGCGGACACAAAAAAACGCCGGTTCATGTCAAACCGACGCTGCCGTTTCGCGCCCTCAGCGCGGCAAGCGACCGCTTCGCGTCTGCTTCCAGCGAGGCGGGGCAGGCGTTCATCTCCTCCACCGTCCCCAGCCCGGCCAGCACGTCCCGCACCCGACCGGCAAATGCGCCCGCTCCCCCGCTCATGCCCAGCTCGCTCAGGCTGGCCATCCGCTCCGGCACCACGCGGGGAAAGGCACCTGCCGGCGCGCCTTCCCCGGCCATCCGGTAAAAGTCTCGCGCCGCCTCGCCGTATGTGCGGCCGCTCCCTTCCGTCAGGACAAACGCCTGCACGACGACCGCGCGCGTGAGACGCCGCTGGGCAATCCCGCAGAATTTGAAGCCGTCGATGCTGAGATCGTAGGAACCGGGACAGTAGGCTCCCTCTACTTCTCCTGTTTGCACCCGCTTTCCCGTCGTGCCAAGGGCCTCTCGAATCAAGGCCGCCATGCGCTCGAAATGCGGTTCGGGGGTTAAATCATGGGCGGGAGCGGGCATGACCAACGACAGGTTCACGACCCCGCCGTCGAGCGGAACCGCCGCTCCGCCCGAGTGCCTGACGGCCGTCTGGCACCCCCGCTCCCGCAGCAGCCGGACTGCCAGAGCCGCATTCGGCAGCTTCGCGTCCCGCGCTCCCAGCACCATCGCCCGCCGATGCCTCCAGAGATGGACGAGTGGCGGCACCGGTTCTGTTTCCCGCGCCGCCAGCCGGGCGTAGGCTTCGTCTATGCTGAACGGAACCAGAACGTCCCCGGATTGGATGGATGCGGCCGTATTGAGCATGCGGATGACCGGCATTGGATTCATTGGGTTCCTCCTTGCAGCTACAACTGATACTTTTTCAGCTTCCGGTAAAACGTGCTGCGGGGGATGCCCAGCATCTCCGCCGCCAGTGAAGCGCTCCCGTTGCTCTTTTCCAGCGCCCGGACGATCGCGTTCTTCTCCAACTGCTCCCGAAACGTGAGCGGGGGGCGCGGGGAAGGGGGCGTCGCTGCGGATTGCGGGGGCAGACCCGGTGAACATTCCGGCTGAACCGCCTCCGACAGAAAGCGCTTCCATTCTTCGCGTGGCGAAACCCTCATCCGTTCCAGCACGTTGAACAGTTCCCGGATATTCCCCGGCCAGTCATAGGCAAGCAGCTCCTCCATCACGTCTACCGGCAGTTCAAGCGCAAAGCCGTTCTGGCCGCAATAGTGACGGATGAGAAACGGGATATCCTCTTTTCGTTCCCGCAGCGGCGGAACCGTGACCGGCAGCACGTGCAGCCGGTAATACAAATCCTCCCGAAACGTTCCTTCCTTCACCAGTTGACGCAGATTGCGGTGGGTGGCGGCGATGACGCGGACGTTCACCGTGATCTCCTCCGCGCTCCCGATCGGGGTGACCTTCCGTTCCTGCAGCACCCGCAACAGCGCCACCTGCATCGCGTGCGGAATCTCGCCGATCTCATCCAAAAACAGCGTGCCGCCGTCCGCCTGAGCCAGCTTCCCTCTGTAGCCGCGGCGCCGGGCTCCGGTAAAAGCGCCCTCTTCGTACCCGAACAATTCGCTTTCCATCAGCTCGCGCGGCACCGCTCCGCAGTTCACCGCCACAAACGGCCCCTCCGCCCGCGGACTGCTGTCGTGAATCGCCCGGGCGATCAATTCCTTCCCCGTACCGCTCTCTCCATAGATCACGACATTGCCGTCCGATGGGGCAATCCGTTCGACTTCGCGCAGGGTGAACTGAAAGGCGCGGCTCGTGCCTGCCTCTCCGCGAAACCGGACCCGGGAGACGGCACGGCCGGTCGCATGCGGACGGACCCGGGTCTCGCTGCGGATCAGTTCGATCCGGTATCCGATCAGCCCTCCGTGCCGCAGCGAGAACACGGGGATCTGAAAGCCTTCCCGAAAGCCGGCTTCCCGCACATGTTCGCGGGGCGCTTCCGCCCAGCCGCGCATCGCCTGCCGGACGCCGCGGCTGGCGTACACCACCCGCTGATCCTGATTGCAGACGACCCAGAGGCGCTCCCCTTCGTCCGGCTCTTCCACCGCCAACCGCATCAGTTCCAGTTCATCCCGCTGCCTCTCTTTCATCCACTCCTGCTCGATCAAGCAGGCCAGCGAGGAGACCGTGGCCATCATCTGGGGATGGCTGCGGGCCAACGGAGCGGAGACATCCACCACCCCGATCAAGGTTCCGTTTCCGTCCCGGATCGGTGCCGCCGAACAGCTCCAGGAGTGAGACGCGACCGAATAGTGCTCCGTACCGTTGATCATGATCGGCTCGCCCGCCATGAGCGCCGTGCCGATCGCATTGGTGCCCACCTCGTCCTCCGTCCAGCGAACGCCTTCCCGAAAATTGATCGCGTGCGCCTCCCGAAGCGTTCGCTGTTCTCCCTGCATACTGAGCACGTAGCCTTCCGGATCGATCACCAGGGCAATCATGCCCACATCGCGAATAAACGGAGACAGCCGGCTGATCTGCGGCAAGGTCAGCTCCAGGAGGCGGCGGCCTTTTTCCTTTTGCAGCTCCCAGGCTTCTCCCTCCAGGATCATCCTCCCTTTTCCCTCGTACGGATTGACTTTCCCGTTCTTGCAGCGATGCCACGATTCCGAGATTCGTTTGTTGAGTCGCGCCGAGTCCAATACACCTTCTTGAACAAAACGTTTCCACATGCGCAGCGAAACGCTTTCCTCAATCATGCATCCTCCACCCTCCGCTCCCCGAATCAATCCCGCTGTCCTTAACATTATATTGAATTTTCAGTTTTTTTCAAGAAGATATAAAACCAGACATGGGGTGAGAACCGATCACGGACGTCTCAAAAACGGCCGTCCTTCCCTGCGGAAAAGGCGGCCGTGTCCCCTTACAGCAATCGCGAAATCGCATCCAGCACCTGTTCTTTTTGAAACGGCTTGACGAGAAAGTCCCGCGCGCCCGACTTCATCGCTTCCAGCACTTTTTGACGGTGGCCGATCGCGGAGCAGATCAGCACCCGTGCCTCCCTGTCGTACGCCAGAATCTCGCGCATCGCGTCTATGCCCTGCATCTCGGGCATGCTGATGTCCATGGTGACGATGTCCGGTTTCAGCTCCTTGTACTTGGCGATCGCTTCCATCCCGTTGGCGGCTTCCCCGCACACCTCATGCTCGCCGGCCACCATGTCGGCCAGCATCCGCCTCATAAACGCCGCATCGTCCACAATCAACAAACGGGCCACGCACCTTTTCCCCCTTGAACGGTCTCGCACTTTCTCTTTTAACTTTTACAGAAAACGCAGGACTTGTCCACGAAAGAAATTGGCTGTTTTTGTCGAACGGCCCGTCATGTCCCTTATCGGCCGGCGGTAAAGCCGATCGGCCGCTCCGCATCTCCCGCAGAGGCGAGCGGGCTGCCCGGTTTCGGATGGGGCGTGGTCTCGCCGATCTCCGGCAGCTCCACCTGCGTGAACTCGTCCGGGATGTCCACCTGGGGAATTTCCACAATGTCCTTTTCCATGAGGATCCTCCTTTACCCAACGTATTGCCGGTGTCATCGGCGTTCCCCGTTATCGTTCCCCGAGCGGACGCGGCCCATTCCCCGCCGCATGTTCCGCGGACGGTTGGACATACTTTGAAAGGCAGGCAGCCTCTTCTTGCCTCGATGCGACGAATCTTACACGAATCTTATCGGAGGAGATGCAACGATGCAGCACAATCAATACTCGCCCTACGCCCGCCCCGAGCAGGCGCCGTTTTTCCCCCTGCCGCAGCCTTCCCCCGAAGGGACACGGCAGGCGTACATCAGCCATCCCGCCTACTCTGAACAGATGACGGCCTACCACAATCAGGTTTCTCCCGCCGCTCTTGCCTTCCACGGGCAAATTCCCCCGCAGGCGATCCAGTCGCTCGGCTCATACCCGAGTCCCGCTCCCGCCCAAGGGGGGCAGGCGTACGTCAACGTCAACCCGCTTCCCTACAACGAAAAGACGACGGCCTTCAACAACCAGGTATCCCCTGCCGCTCTCGTCTTCCAGGGGCACATCTCCCCCGCAGCGCTGCAGTCGCTGAACCAGTACCACAACCCTTACGCCGCTCCGTACTCGCCCGTTCCGCTGGCTCCTCACGCCGCACATGCGACGGAAAACCAGAACGCGCTGCACCGGGGCCATCGCTTCTAGTTAATAGGTCAAACGTATCGCCAAGCCCGCGCCATTTTGCGCCGGGCTTTCTTCTTTTTTCCAAAGGAAGGATTTTTGGCCTGTACTGTAGAAGTGTGTTCAATTACGTTTGTTTTTTCGGGAGGAACGAGTCATGCCCAAACTGCAGCCGTTTTCCGCCCTGTTCGTGGGCCTGGTCATCGCCCTGCTCCTCTTGATCACCAGCCAGTTTATGACCAGCATGACACACCTGCAGCAGTTCAACGAAACCGGCAGTTCCAAGAACAAGCTGCGGGTGGCGCTCCTTTTGGAAGGGCCCACGTACGATCAGGGCTGGAACAGCAGCGCGCTGGAGAGCCTGACGGAATTGAAGAAAACGTACGGGTTTTCCCTGGAAGTCGCCAGCAATCTGAAGCCGGACCAGCTTACAGCCGTGACGCAGCAGTACGCCTCCAACGGCTTCGATCTGATCTTCGGTCACGGCGTCATTTTTTCCGAGCCGTTTACCAAGGTCGCTCCCTTCTACCCGGAGACGCGTTTTGTCTCCTTCAACGGGGAAGCGGTCCATCCCAACCAGACGACGATTCGCTACGATATGAAACCGGCCGGCTTTCTCGTCGGGAAACTGGCCGCCACCATGACCAAGACCCGCAAGGTCGGCTATATCATGACGGACAAACCGACCGAGTACGATCAATGGGAAGGCTTCCAGGAGGGGGTCAAGAAAACAAGCCCGCGCACGCAGGTGATCGTCGAGAAAGTGCCTGATTTCAACGACGTGGCGGGTGCCACCCGGGCCGCACGGAGCATGATTGCCAAAGGCGTGGACGTGATCTACACGACCGGCGACAGCTACAATCTGGCGGTCATCACGGAAGCGCAGCGGGCCGACATCTACGCCATCGGCTACATCGCCGACCAGCGCTACATCGCACCCAACCACGTGCTCGCCTCGCTGATTCAGGACGTCCGGCAGTGCTACCGAACCATCATGGCCCAGTACACCGCCGGCAAACTTCCCGCCGGAAAGGTCACCTACGGTCTCGCCGAGGGCGTAAACCGTTTCAGCCCGTTTGGCCCGATGGTGCCGCCGGAGATACGCGACGAGATGCAGCAGGAATTTGAACGCCTTACTCATCATCGCCAGCAATAGGTGGAGGATAGTCTACATGTCTCCGTTTCGAAACTTGGGGTTTCAGAAAAAAATGATGCTCAGTTACCTTGTCATGATGCTTCTGATCGGCTGTGTCACCACGCTGTTCAGCTACCAGATGACCAAAGTCACCACGGACGAGACACACCTGACGCAGAACGTGCTGCCGCAGGCGAGCGGCCTGCTTGACGTCAAAAACCAGTTGTACATGAAAACGTACGCGCTGAAAATGTACACCATCACCCGGGAGCCGTCCTATCTGGACGAGTACTACACCAACCTGATCGACACGTCCCGCTTCGAATCCATCCCCAAGACGGACGCCAACAGCGACCTGTTTGCCATCATCGAATCGATCAGCGAACTGGATTTTCTGTTCTTGAACAAAATCAACCCGCTGCTGAAAGCCAACAACGTGGAGGCGGTCAGCTACGTCCTCTCCCAGGAAGTGCAGCCGCGTATCGACAAGCTGGAAAAGCAGCTCACCTTTTCGCTCAACCGGCTGGAGTTCCAGACGAACAAGGAGTTTCAGCGGACCAACGAGAGCCTGAAAGTCTCCCTGATCCTCACCTATTCAGTCTCCGTGGCCGCCATCCTGTTCGGACTGTTCTGCACGTTCTACTTCCGCAAAGAGCTGCTCCGGCCGATCCAATCGCTGATCCGGCAGGTGCGCGAAGTGTCCAAAGGCACGTTCGGGCAGCAGATCATCTACAGCACCCGGGATGAGTTTTACGAGCTGGCGCAGGAGTTCAACCGGATGTCGAGCAACATCGCCCGCCTGTTTCAGCAGGATGAAGCCCGCCGCCTGGTCCTGGAAGAGGAGAAAAACGTGCGCGAGCAGATCCTGAACTCGCTGCCGGTCGGGGTGATCACCCGCCACTATCACTCCGCCTGGGTGCACATCAATCAAAAGGCGAACGAGCTGGTTCAACTGGACAAGAACTACTTCCCGCAGACCGACGATCCCACCGTCTGGGAACAATCGCCGGACACGGACGAGGCGCCGTGGTTCGAAAACCGGAAGATCACCCTGTACAAGCAGGACGGCAGTTCGTTCACTGCGCTGGTCTCCTACGTACCGCTTCGGAACCAGTACAACCGGGAAGCGGGGTGGATGGTCACCTTTACCGACATCACGGAACAGGAAAAGGTGCAGGCGTACCTGCACCAGTCGGAAAAGCTGGCCATGGTCGGCCAGTTGGCGGCCGGCGCCGCCCACGAAATCCGCAACCCGTTGACCGTCATCTACGGCTTTATTCAACTGCTCCAGCAGCGCCTCCCCGACGAGGAGCGCGACCGCCACTACCTGCCGCTCATCCTGCAGGAGATCGAGCGGGTCAACCGGATCGTGACGGAACTGCTGATGCTCTCCAAGCCGTCACAGCCCAACTACCGGGAAGTGGCGCTGGCCCAGGTACTGGATTCGATTCTCCCGCTGATGAAGGCGGAAGCGACGCTGCACGGCATCGAAATTGTCGACCTCTGCGACAAGGAGACCCGCATGCCGGTGGACGTGGAGCAGTTGAAACAGATCTTGCTCAACCTGATGAAAAACAGCATCGAAGCGATGCGGCAGGGCGGCGTCCTCACCGTGGAAAGCAGGGTGGACGAGACCCATGTGAACATCCACATCCGCGACACCGGCGAAGGCATCCCGCCGGAGCATCTGGGCCGGATTTTCGATCCGTTCTTCTCGCTCAAGGAGGACGGCACCGGCCTGGGGCTGCCGATTACCCGGCGCATGGTGGAAAACCACGGAGGCGACATGCGCATTTTCAGCAAAGTGGGAGAAGGGACGGAAATCGTCATCTCCCTCCCGATACGGCCGCGCGCCCTGCAGGGCAGCGCTTAATCCCGGGCGACGCCGTCCAGCCAGGCAAACATCCGCCGGGTGTACGTCTCCATCCGCTCTCCCTGGAACAGGTGGCTTGCTCCTTCCACCAGCCACAGCTCGCAGGGTTTGCCGTATCGCCGCAGCGCGTCCGCCAGGCGAAGGGCGTGCTCCACCCCCACGTTTTGGTCCTCTGTCCCGTGAATGATCAGCACCGGGCAGGCGATCTCCGCCGCCCGGTAGACGGGCGACCGCCAGCGGTACGCCTCCGGCTGCTTGCGCGGGTGGCCAACGACGCGGCGGAGCATGCGCCGCAGGTCGACCCGCTCCTCGTAGGTGAGAAACAGGTCGCTGACCCCTCCCCACACCACCGCCGAGCGGAGCCCGGGACACTCGATCGCCGCCAGCAGCGCCATGATCCCGCCGCGGGAAAACCCGTAGACGCTGATCCGCTCCCGGTCCACGCCCGGCATCGCGTGCAGCAGCTCGTAGGCGGCGAACACATCGTGCCGGTCCTCCCCGCCGAACTCGTCCCGTCCCTCGCCTCCTTCGCTTCCGCGGTAGTGCGGAGCCAGCACCACGTAGCCGAACGACGCCATCTGGCTGATCCGCTCCGGCCTCACCCTCCCGACGCCCTTGATGCCGCCGCGGCAGTACAGCAGCGCCGGAAGTTCCGCCGCTTCTGCATCGGGAACAGCCAGAAGCGCTTTGACGCGCAATCCCTGGCTGAGATAGGTGACGGTGTACAGCCGGACGCCCGGCTGGACGGACGGTTCGGGCTGCACCTCCAAAAACGGCGCGCACGCCATTTTGTCTCCTGTTTCCACACTGACTCCTCCTCGTCCTGATGACGTTCGTTTTGCATAAGATGCCCCGCTTTGCCTCCCTCGCCTGCCGGGCATGGCGAAAATGCAAAAAGGGAAGAAGGAACGGTGTCCGGTCCTTCTTCCCGATATGTCAAACCCGTATCAACAAGGCTTTAATAGCCGCGTTTGGCGTTCTTTTTGTTGATGGTAGCAAGGTTCTCTTCGCTGTGCTTCAGCCAACGCTTCAGTTTGTCCTCGAAGGAAGCAGAACTGTCCCGTCTTGCGTTTCCTCCGCGGTCTCCTCCGCGATGGCCACCGCCGCGGCGCTCGTCGCGTTCGCTGCGCTCCGGCGCAGGCAGTGCAGCGCGAACCGAAAGCGAGATTTTGCCTGCATCATCAATGGAGAGTACTTTTACCTTCACCTGATCTCCCACGGAAAAGTGATCGTTAATGTCCTTTACAAAACCGTTTGCTACTTGGGAAATGTGGACCAGCCCCTGCTCGGTTTCGCTGACTGCTACGAACATCCCAAACGGTTTAATCGCTGTCACTTTTCCCTCGATGATGCTTCCCACTTGTACTGCCATTCAGTTTGCACTCCTTTTATCATTTCCCAAAAGTGTAAGAGAACCTCTACCAGAAGCCTCATTTCATAAGTATAGCAGAGAAAATCAAATACTGAAAAGCCTATTCTTTGCCGCAGCACACCGGCCGGCAGAGGTGAAAAACGATAGAGTGAAGGGCGCTTGGGCCCGTGTCCGGCTCGCTGTTTCCCCTGTAATAGGATGGATGAGCCGCTCATCTTTTATCACGCCGTTTTTGTCCGGGCCGCACCCTCGCGAGAACGATCAGCAGCAGCATCATGCACGCGCCGCTGGCATCCAGCACCACGTCGGCCACCTGCCCCGTCCTGTCCGGCGTAAAGGTTTGATGCCACTCGTCCAGCACCGCAACCGCCAGCGTCAAAAACGCGCTCCACGGCAGGGCGACCGCAAACGGAGCGAAGCGGCGCAGCACGCGGTACCCGATCAGGGCGAGCAGGGCAAAGGTGGCAAAATGCGTTCCTTTGCGGAGGAAAAATTCGATAAACCCGTCGGTGCCGCTCTCCTCCACGCTGATCTCCTGTTTCCCGTAGCGGAACGACACGTCCTTCAGACGTTCGCCCACCGCTTGTTCGTCGATGAAGCGGGAGATGGTTCCGCGCATGTCCTGTTGGTAGTAAGGCTGGGACGACGAAACGTACAAGCCGGCCAATATGGCGACCAGCAGCAGCACGTCCAGCAGCCGTACGAATGTCTTCACGCTCTTCTTCCTTTCGCGGGGAATGTTCCGCTTCCATTGTACCAGAAACCCGCGCGGCGCACGCCGCGGAATGTCACGGATGGGCGTCGCGCGCCGTCACCGGCAGCGGCTGAAAATCCTCCTCGGTCAGCTCGTGCCTGTCCCGTACGGGGACGGCCTCCTCCGCACGCTTTGCCAATCGTTCTTTTTCCTGCCGTTTTTGCTCCCGCGCATCCCGGCGGCGGACCTGTTCATTTTCCCACCAGGCATGCAGCCGGCGGCGCAGTTCCGCAAGCGACACCCCGGCGCGGCCGGCCAGCCTCTGCTCGGCGGCGTGCTGCATCGCCGGCACGAGGACGAGAACGGCGTAGGCGGCCAGGAGCAGGCCCGCCAAGAGAGCGGCGGCAAACGAGGCGTGAAGGCCGGCCCCTTCCGTCCACCCAGCCGCCAGCGGCAGACAGGCGGCGGCCGTCGCCGCCAGAACGCACACCAGCGGACGGAGCGCCCGGCCTGTCCCAGCCCGAATCCCGTCGAGGACGGACGGAGCGCCGCCGCCCGCGCGGAACAGTTCGTCCAGATGGATCAGCGCCTGCTGCGTCATCACGGCGCAGGCGGCAGCGATGCCGTACACGCCCATCAGGTTGAGCGACCGATCCAGCCAGAGCAGCCCGATCGTCACCCCTCCGGCCAAAACGGGCAGCAGGGCGAGCGCCACCACCCCGTCCCGCAGCCGCCGGTGCAAAAGCAGGCTGAACAGGAGCACCGCGGCCGCCGCCCCGGCGACCGCCAGCACCCGTCCGGCCGTGTCCTTTTCGTCGGCTTCCGCTTCTTCCAGCTTGCGCCATTCATTTGCATTGAGGATGGCGTAGCCCTCCGGAATGGTGATCTTCTCCTCCATGCTGCGCGGAATCCCGAACGACAAGCCCTCGATCCACTCCGGCATGGAGACGGCGCTGCTCAGCTTGAACACGTACATGCCGTCGACGCGGCGGTAGACGGGCGGTTCTTCGGCAATCGTCCACTCCGTCAGGTCGCCCAGACGGACGGCTCCCTGCGGCGTGCGGATCAAGATGTGTTTCACCTGGTCGGGGTGCTCCATCCACTTGTCGGGAAAGCGGGCGGTTACCGGCACCGCCCCGGTGTTTCCATGCAGGGTCCCGGCCTGCTGCTTTCCGAGATAGGCGGCCAACTGCCGCTTGATCTCCTCTTCCGTCACGCGGTAGCGGACGAGCATCTCCGGTTTGGGGCGGATGGCGATATACGTCCCCGTGCCGCCTTCGCCGAGGCGCTCGTCGGTGATGAGCTCCCGCCCGTCATCATCCGTCCACCGCAGCTCCTGCAAGTAGGCGACCATCTGCCCGGCGATCTCCCGGGCGGTGTGCAGGGACGGCCCTTTTACGGTAAACTCCAGTCTCGTCTTCTGGTCCTCCGAGAGCACCAGGGCAAACGGATCGGTGCCGGGGATCTCCCGCAGCCGTTTGTCCAGCTCTTTTTCCAGTTCCGTCCGCGTCCGGGTCCAGCGGCTCTTGTCGGCCAGTTTCAGATGAAAGGTAAGCCGCTCTCGACTGGCTGTCGTGTACAGGTCGCGCACCTCCTCCAGTCCGCGAAGACGCTCTTCCGCCGTCCGGGCGGCCCGAATCGCCTCATCCAGCGTGCTGCCCCTGACCATCTCCAGCGACAGCGTCTTCTCCTGCCCTTCGATTTTCCCGTACGGTTCCGTCAGGACAAACGCATGCAGCAGCACGACGGCCGACAGCGAGAGCGCCACGGTGATCCCGTACGGCAGAAAGCCCTGGTCGACGGAGCGCTCCCAACGGTTCTTCAGGAAGCGGCCCACTCTGCCGCCCATCAGGCTGCCCGCCGAAAGCCGCCCCTCTGCGGTCCGTCCGCCCGCCGCGCCGTCCGGCAGCCATCGAGCGGCCTGCACCGGCACGATAAACCCGTACACCAGCAGCATGGACAGCGTCCCCAGCAGGAGAACCGGCAGCGCGTCATACAGGAGAGGCAGGTCGGCCGCTTTGAGAAAGTCGGTCACCATCAGCGCGCTCCAGCCGGCGGCACAGACGACGACGGCCAACAGCAGCGGCTTCATCAGGGACCGGGCCTCGCGCAGGCAGAGCAGCGGCGACAGTCGCCCCGCTCCGGCCAGCCGATGGATCAGTGCCGCTCCCGCCCCGATGTACAGCAGGGCGAAGACGGCTGCCGGGCCGAGCGAGGTCAACGTCAGCGGCATACCGCTCAGCCACATGCCGCCCAACAGCGCTCCCACCGCCAGACACGCCGCGTACAGCGTCAGCAGGGCGGCCGTCGCGCTGCGGAGCGAAACGCCGAGCATCAGTGCCGCGCCCAACGCGGCCATGGCCACAAGCCAGCCGATGTCGCGCAGCGCAGCCGTCAGCGCCTGTGACCGGTCTTCCACCGGATCCAGCGTGTACCTGCCCGCTGCCTGTTCGTTCCACTCGGCCACGGCCTGCTCCACTTCGGCCCTGACGGCGGGAACCTGCGCCGCTTCCGTCGCGAACACGCTGATCCCCACCGCCGGTTCGCCGCGATAGACCGTGACCTCCTCCCCTTTGCTCCCCCGCAAATCGCGCACCTCGGCCAGTTCTTTCAGCGGCACGTATCCCTTCTCCGTGGCGATCAGCTTTTGGCCCAGCTCCTGGGGGCCCGACAGTTGGCCCGTCCACTGGAAAGAGGTCCGCTCACCGCCTGTTCCGACGGCGCCCACCTGCTCGTCCGCGCCGACGCCGCGCAGCTGCCCCAGCACATCCCCCGGCGTCAGGCCGTAGGTCAGCAGCATGGAGGGGCGAAACACCAGCTCCACCTCTTCCCGGACGCTTTGGTCCTCCACCTCCACGCGGGCCACGCCCGGGATGGCGGCCAGCTTGTCGTACACCGCGTAGCGGGCCGCGTCGGCCAGCGTCTGCACGTCCGCACCGTGCAGCAGGTAACGGCCGATCTGTCTGTCGGCCAGGTTGGCCTGGCTGAGACGCCAGCCGTTTACCGGCAGCCGTGCTGCCGCCTCCTGCAGTTTGCGCTCCAGCCGCTCTTTGTAGCCGTTGTCCGGCAGCCCCGGCGTCTTCACCGTGAGCGTCGCCCCTCCCATCCGGGATTCGGAGCTGATGTGCACCCCGGCGTCCAGTTCGCGGACGGCATCCTCCACGGGCCGGGTCACGGACTCGTCCACCGCTTCCGCCGACAGACCGGGCGCCTCCAGGGTGATGACGTACTCCGGCAGGGGGCGGTCGGGAAGCAGCGCGACGTCCATCCTGGCAAGGGCGCCGACGGCCAGCAGGCAGCAGACGAGCGCCAGCAGCCGGGCCAGCGCCGGCCACGTCGAAGCGAATGTGCGGTTACTCATCGGCCACCTTCACCACCTCACCGTCCGCCACGTAGGAGATCCCGGAGCTGACAATCTGGTCGCCCGGCTCCAGCCCTTCCAGGACTTCGTAATAGGGACCGTACACATTGCCCACCTTGACGGGCGTTTTCTTGACGGTGTTGTCCTTGATCGCCATGACGTAATAGGACTCTTCGGAGATGCCGACACTGCTCGCGGGCACCAGCACTCCCCCGTTCGGCTTCACCTGGTAGCGGCAGGTGACGGTCATGCCTCCTTTCCAGACGCGCTCCTGGCCGCTGATCGTCACCTCCACCGGATAGGTCCCTGTCCCGGAATCGATCACCGGCGCCACGAAGCTGACCGTCCCCTCCGTCTCCGTGCCGTCCGGCGCCTGCACCGTCACCGTTTTGCCCACGGCAAAGCTGCCGATCTGCTCGCCGGTCACCTGCAGCTTGACCAGCCAGCGGGAGGTGTCCACCAGGCGCATCACCTCGCTGCCCGGCCCCGTCTGCTCCGACTCTGCCTGCGATATCGACGCCACCACGCCGGCAAACGGCGCTTTCAACACGGCATCCGCCGCCTCCTGCCGGGCCCGCATCAACTGTACACTGGCCTGCTGCACTTCGGCGTTGGCCTCTTCCACGTCCAGCTTGTCCGCTCCCTTCAGCAGATTGTCGTAGCGGATCTGCTGCTCCTCCAGGTCCAGCTTCGCCTGTCGTTCGCGGAGAGCCAGGCTGTCCAGCTCGTCTTTGGAAATGGCGCCGTTGGCGTAGAGCAGCTTTCCGCGCGCGTGCTCCTCCGCCGCCTGGGCAGCCGTCTGCCTGGCCTTTTCGAGCTGTATCTTCTGCGCCTCCACCTCGTGCTGCGCCGGTCCCTGCAAGGCCTTCGCCCGGCGAATGGCGGCGCTGGCCACCTGCCCCTGGGCCGCGTTCACCTCCTGCTGCCACACGGACGTGTCGAGCGCGGCCAGCGTCCCGCCCTGCTTGACCACGCTGCCCTTTTTCACAAAAATGGTGGCAATCCGGCCCGATCGGCCAAACGAAAGCGGCAGTTCCTTGAGCGGCGCCACCACTCCGGCGATCTCCTGGGTCAGGCCGTCCTGCTGTTCGACCGTGTAGGCTTTGACCGTCTTCACCTTGATCACGCCCTCTTCTTCCAGGCGCTTCAGGCTTTCCACGCTTTCCTCCAGTTTTTCGCACCCGGCAATCAGCAGGGCAGCGAGGGAAAGCCCTATCCATTTTTTCATTCCATCAACCCCCACCCCGGACTCGATATGCCGAAACATGAACAGAAAATGGCACATTATATTTTACAGAAAGGCTCTTACTTGCGCCACTTTTCTGTCGATTTTTACGATTTTTATCTCGTCCGCCGCCGCGCTCTGGTATCATGGTGGAAAAGGCGGAATTCCCCCTGCTTTTCAGCCGATCGCCGCTTCTGGTAAGATGGAGGTAGTCCGCTTTTGTCAGCGCTTTCATGCGTCGCTTTTTCTCAATATTTCGAATGGTGGGAGTGAGCTTCATGGCAAAGATCTACTCGTCCTATGCGGAAATCGTGGAAGACATCCACGACGGCGCCACCCTGCTGGTCGGCGGTTTCGGTCTGGTGGGCATCCCGGAGAACCTGATCATCGCGCTTCGCGACAAGGGCGTGAAGAACCTGACGGTCGTCTCCAACAACTGCGGCGTCGACGACTGGGGGCTTGGTCTTCTGCTCAAGGAGAAGCAGATCAAGAAAATGGTCTCGTCCTACGTGGGGGAAAACAAGGAGTTTGAGCGGCAGTTCCTCTCGGGAGAACTGGAAGTGGAACTGACGCCGCAGGGGACGCTGGCCGAACGCATCCGGGCCGGCGGGGCCGGCATTCCCGCATTCTACACGCCTGCCGGCGTCGGCACCCCGATCGCCGAAGGGAGGGAAACCCGCGTGTTTAACGGCAAGGAGTACCTGCTGGAACACGCCATCACCGGCGACTTCGCCCTGATCAAGGCATGGAAAGCGGATAAGATGGGCAACCTCGTCTACCGCAAAACGGCCCGCAACTTCAATCCGATGATGGCCGCGGCCGGAAAAATCACCATCGCCGAAGTGGAAGAGATCGTCGAAACAGGTGAGCTGGACCCCGATCAGATTCACACCCCCAGCATCTACGTGCAGCGTTTGATCCAGGCCCCGTCGTTTGAAAAACGGATCGAACGGCGCACGGTGCGGCAGTAATTCCACCAAAAGGAGGATGCAGTGATGGCTCTTACGCGTGAACAGATTGCGATGCGCGCCGCCCAGGAAATCCAGGACGGCTTTTATGTAAACCTGGGGATCGGCATGCCCACCCTCGTCGCCAACTACATTCCGGAAGGGAAAACGGTCGTGCTCCAGTCGGAAAACGGCCTGCTCGGCATCGGTCCCTACCCGACGGAAGACGAAATCGACCCCGACCTGATCAACGCCGGCAAGGAAACGGTCACCGCCATCCCCGGCGCCGCCTACTTCTCCAGCGCGGAGTCGTTCGCCATGATCCGCGGCGGCCACATCGACCTGGCCATCCTCGGCGCGATGGAAGTCTCCGCCGCAGGCGACCTGGCCAACTGGATGATCCCCGGCAAAATGGTCAAGGGCATGGGCGGCGCAATGGACCTGGTCCACGGGGCGAAGCGGATCGTCGTCATCATGGAGCACGTCAACAAGCACGGCGAACCGAAAATTTTGAACGAGTGCTCCCTGCCGCTGACCGGCAAACGGGTGGTCAACCGGATCATCACCGACCGCGCCGTGCTGGATGTCACCCCGGAAGGGCTGGTGCTGACAGAGGTGGCGGAAGGCTACACCGCCGACGACATCCAGGCCTGCACGCAGCCGAAGCTGATTGTCTCCCCCGACTTGAAAACGATCACGCCGTGAAGAACACCCATGTGAGAACCAACCGGACCCGTCCCTTCCCGCGGACGGGTCCGATTTTCTGTTCGGAGCGGGTTCGCTGCCCGTCCGGGAAACCGTATATAATACGAGGTGTGAACAATCTTGACGGAGAGGTGATGCGTTATGTCCAATACGCTCGGCTGCCTCGTCCTGCACGGCTTTGCCGGCGACATCCGGGACGTGCTGCCGCTGGCGCAGGCGCTGCGGGAAGCGGGCTACCATGTGGAGTGCCCCACCCTGGAAGGACACGGCGCGGATCGGCGGCGGCTGGCCCAAAGCACCCGGCACGACTGGCTGCGCTCCGCCGAAGAAGCGTACAAACGGCTGGCCATGCGGGCCGACCCGATCGTCGTCATCGGCTTTTCCATGGGCGGCCTGCTCGCCTTTCACGTCGCCAGCCGCCATCCCGTCCGCCTGTTGGTTACGATCAACACCCCGTACCATTACTGGGAGGTGCGGCAGGCCCTTCGCAATCTGCGCGAGGATTTTGCCACCCACTCCCGCCGCTACGTCAACAGCCTGGTGAAAATCCCGCTGCGCAGCATGCTGCAGTTTCGCCGCCTGCTGGCGGAGACCAAGCCGCTTTTGCCGAACATCCGCGTCCCGTACGTGCTGCTGCAGTCCAGGCGGGACGATACCGTGCGGCCGTCAAGCGCGGAGCATCTGGCCAAAAGCGTCGCCGCCGAAGCCGGCGCCCGCATCACCTGGTACGACAACTCCGGCCACATGCTGCTGCACAGTCCGGACCGGGACGACGCGATCGCCCGCATCCTGGACGCCATTCGCGAACACAGTCCGGCGTCAAGGAACAGCGCGGGCGGCGAATCCGAGTAAGCGCCCCTGCTCGAAGGCCGGAAGAAACGTGACGAACAGAATGGCAGTCCAACCGGTTGCGATTCAGTCCAACACCTTGTTATCTCTGGCCGCATGCGCCTGCCCCGCCCGCCCGGACCAGGCGGCCGCCATCGCCAGCAGGAAGCCGGCGGTTCCCGCGTACAGCCCGTTCAGGCCGAACCAGCCGTCTGCCCAAAACGCGAGCAGCGGTCCCGCGGCGGCGCCGAGATCGGTCACCACCGAGTAACACGTCAGCAGCGAAGCGCCGTTGGCCTGTCGGGACGCTTCGTCTGCCGCCAGCGTGTCCATCACCGTGGTCAGAACCGTGCCGGTAAGCTGTATCCCCATGAGCACGCCCAACCAGAGCGCAAAGGGCAGCGGCGCGGCTGTGAGGCCGAACAGCACCGCAGCGGCCAGCACCGCCCCGACCAGCATCCGCCGCCGCCCGCAGCGGTCCGACCACCTGCCGAACCACGGCGCCGCCCACGGTTCCCAGACCCAGCGGGCTCCCTGCACCACTCCGGCCACGACGGCCGAGCCCACCACCATCCCTCCGATCACCGTGAACGGCTGCCGAAGGTCGATCAAGCGGCTCAGCGTGGAAGCCAGCATGCCTTGGTAGCACATGGCGACAAACATCCCCGAGGCCATGGTCAGCGCCACGCTCCCCGTCCATCGGAGCGACGGCCGCACGGCTGCGGGGGACGCATCGCCGCTCCGTCTGGTAAAGGATGAGGGGATGAAGACGTAGACGAGGACGAACGCCACCAGCGACACCCCCGCCAGCAAAAAGGACGTCGTCCGCAAGCCCAACCAGGCGACCAGCAGGGGGCCGGCCAGCATGCCGCCCAGGCTGCCCAGCCGGTACAGCCCGTTGTACAGCCCCATGAAATGGCCGCGATTCCCTTCGTCGGAGACGCTGACGATCAACGAATAGGCGCCCAACCGCAAGAAGGTCCAGGCCGCTCCCCAGAGGCAGCGCATCAAAAGCCACAGCCAAAACCCCTGCAGCCCGTACGAGGCCGTCGTCACGAACGCCAGGAGCACGGCGATCGTCAACCCCGACCGGCCGCCGGTGCGCTCATACCATTTGCCGATAAACGGTCCCAGCGGCACCCGCACCAGCCGGTTGACCGAGAGCAGCACCCCCACTTCCCAGAGCGCGTCCAGTCCCGCCTCCCGCCAATAGAGCGGCAGCGCCACGTACAGCATGGAATCGCCGAGCAGGCACATGGCCGTCACGAGAGCCAGTGTGATAACCTGTGTCTTGCCGTTTTTGCCTCTCATCGCAATCTCCTTTGCCGGATCGAATCTATATGCTTTACACTACAAAGGAGATTCCCAAAAATCCAATACATGTTAGCATCAAACTCATAAGCAATGGTTATGAATGGAGGGAGATGATGAACCTTCACTCGCTGCGGATCTTCGTGGAAGTGGCGGCGCGGGGCAGCGTGACCGCCGCGGCCGATGCGCTGTCCATCAGCCAGCCGGCCGTGACCGCGCACATCCGCAAACTGGAACGGGACCTGGACATCAAGCTGCTCGCGCCGCAGGGGCGGGGCATTGCGCTCACCCCCGAAGGACGTTTTCTGTATGAGAAAGCCCGGCGGATTTTTGACTGGGAACGGGAGATCGAGTCGCAGTTGGAGGAGATCAAACAGGGCAAGCGGGGAAAGCTGCGGGTGGCGTCCACCTTTCTCCCCTCCCATTACCTCCTGCCCAAATGGCTGGCCGCCTACAAACAGCAGTACCCGCAGGCGGACGTGGAAATCCGCGCCGGAAACTCGCAGCAGTCGCTGGAACGTCTGCTCCGCTGTCAGGCCGACCTGGCCGTGGTCACCAACGAGTCGTGGGACGAACACCTGCCCATCCGGCGGCGGCACATAACGGATGTGGCATTCTGGTTTATCGTCCCGGCCGGTCATCCGTTTGCCGGCCGGACGGTTTCGTTGGAGGCGCTGATGCGGGAGCCGTTTTTGCTGCGGGAAAAGGGCAGTTCCACGCGGGAACGGCTGTTTTCCCTCTGCCGGGAGCACGGCGTCTCCCCGCCGAAAGTGGGCCTTGAGTACCACGGCCTGATCGAATCGATCCAATCCGTCAAGGCGGGGTACGGCACGATGCTGGCACCGGAACCGGCCGTCCGCGAACTGGTGGAAAGAGGCGAAGTGGGGCGGGTGTTCGTCGACGGCGTGGCGATCAAACGGCCGGTCTACGTCTGCACCCGCGAGGAGGATGGCGGCCTGCGCCCCTCCGCCGCCCGGTTTCTGGAGATGATCCTGCCGCCCTGCATGCAGGCGTGGGGATGAGAGGCGGGGGCCGCCGCCGTTCCAATCGGCAGACAGGGTTGATGGATTTCCTGTCATTGTTACAATGGAAATAGCAGGAAATGACTCGTCACGACAAACATACCTGCTTGATTGGGGGGTTCCGATGGAACATTACGCGTTGTTTGTGCTCATGTCCGTCCTGCTGATCATCCTGCCCGGTCCCGATACCGGCGTGGTGACGCAAAATACCGTTTTCCACGGACGAGCAGGCGGGATGAAAACGGTTCTGGGCAGCACGTCGGGGCTGCTGATCCACACCCTGGCCGTGGTCTGCGGCATATCCGCGATCCTGGTGAAGTCCGCTTTTCTCTTTTCCGTCATCAAGTACGTCGGGGCCGTCTACCTTCTCTACCTGGGGCTTGTGTCGCTGTGGTCGCTGCGGAATCAGGAAACCGCGGCTGTTGACCGGCCATATGCCAAGCATCAAAGCAAATCCCCCTTTCTGCAGGGGTTTTTGACCAATGTGCTCAATCCGAAAGTGGCCGTCTTCTTCCTGACGTTCCTTCCGCAGTTTGTAAAGCCCGGCAGCTACGCGTTTCTGCAATTCTTCGCCTTGGGCTTGACCTACACGCTGCTCACGGTCGCGTGGTTTTTCCTGTATGTCCAGTTCATTGACCGGATTCGCGCCTGGATGAAAAAAGCGTCCACGCAGCGGGCGATTCAAGGGATCACCGGCCTTGCGCTGGTGGCGTTCGGCATCACGCTGGCCCTGGAAAAGCGCCCGTAAGACCGCGGGCCGCTCCGCCTTCCTCCATTTCCGGAAATGACCCTGCAAAAGCGAAGAGCCCTTCCCGAACGGAAGGGCTCCACCTTACGGAAACACGATTGTCTTGTTGCCGTAGACCAGCACCCGGTCCTCCAGGTGCCAGTTGACGGCGCGCGCCAGCACGGTCCGCTCCACCTGACGCCCCAACTGTTTCAGCGCCTCCACGTCTTCCTCGTGCGTCACCCGCTGCACATCCTGCTCGATGATCGGGCCGGCGTCCAGCTCCTCGGTGACGTAGTGGGCGGTGGCGCCGATCAGCTTGACGCCGCGGCGGTAGGCCTGCTCGTACGGCTTGGCCCCGACGAAGGCAGGCAGGAACGAGTGGTGGATATTGATGATCCGCATCGGATACTCCTGCAAAAAGCGGGGCGACAGAATCTGCATGTAGCGGGCCAGGACGATCACGTCCACGCCGCCGCCCAGCGCGGCCAACTGCTCCTCTTCCGCCTCCGCCTTGCGCTCCTTCGTCACCGGGATATGGCGGTACGGAAGCCCGAACGACTCCACGGTCTCCCGCATGTCGGGATGGTTGCTCACCACGATCTCGATATCGGCGTGCAGAGCGCCCGACTTCCAGAGCCACAGCAGTTCCAACAGGCAGTGGTCCTCTTTGGAGACGAAGATGGCCATTTTCTTCCGCTTCTTCGCCTCCACCAGCGACCAATCCATGCCGAAGCTCTCCGCCACCGGCCGGAACGCATCCTTGATCGCCTCGTAGCGCTCCTCCAGATTGACCACGTCAAATTCAATCCGCATGAAAAAGCGGCCCGTTTCCGGATCGGTCGTGTACTGGTCGGACTGAACGATGTTGGCCCCCTGTTCAAACAGGAAGCTGGACACGGCCGCCACAATCCCGGCCTGGTCCGGACACGATATCAGCATGCGCGCCCGGTCCTTGTTCTTCTGCCGGTACGCCTGCCATTCTCTCTCTGACAAACGATGCATGGATGTCTCTCCTCCAAAAATGGACGTCAAAATAATCTTGCCATTATATCATCATATCATCCATTTTTGTCGTTTCCATCCCCATCTTTCGCCTGGAGAGGGCGGCCGTGCAATAAAGTTTTTTTGTCCGATCAAACCCGTCGTTTCCGGTTCCGGAAATGAACCGGCTCCGGGGAAAGTACCGGCTCCGGCGCGTGGTTCCTCCCGACCGGGACGAGAGCATCCTTACAGGGTCAGCACGACACGGCCGTTGATCTGTCCCTTTTCCATCCGTTCAAAGACTTCGTTGATCTTTTCCAGCGGCTGCGTCTCGATGATAGCGCTTACTTTTCCGCGAGCAGCGAAGTCAAGCGCCTCCTGCATGTCCTTGCGGGTCCCGACAATGGAGCCTTTCACCGAAACGCCGTTCAGCACGGTGTCAAAAATCGGGACAGGCAGCTCGTCGTTGGGCAGTCCCACCACGACCAGCGATCCGCCGCGCCGCACCGAACGGTACGCCTGTTCAAACGCCTTGCGGGTGACAGCGACACTGATGGCCGCGTGGGCTCCTCCGATTTTTTCGGTAATCTCCGCGACCGGATCGGTCTTGGCCCCGTTTACCGTCAGATCGGCCCCCAGTTCTTTGGCCAGCGTCAGCTTCTCATCGTTGATGTCGACGGCCGCCACGTTGTACCCCATCGCTTTTGCATACTGGAGCGCCAGATGCCCCAAACCGCCGATGCCGTAAATGGCCACCCATTCCCCCGGCTTGATGTCGGCCACTTTCAGCGCCTTGTACGTCGTCACGCCGGCGCACAGGATCGGGGCGGCCTCCACGTCGCTCAGGCCGTCGGGGATCCGGGCCACATACGCGGCAGGCGCCTTGCAGTATTCCGCATCCCCGCCGTCGACGGAGTATCCGCCGTTCAACTGCTTCTTGCACAGCGTCTCCCATCCCGTCAGACAGTACTCGCATTCGCCGCACGCGGAATACAGCCAGGGAATCCCGACGCGGTCTCCCGGCTTCAGCGAGGTTACCCCTTCCCCTACCTTCTCCACGACCCCGACTCCTTCGTGGCCGGGGATCAGCGGCAGCTTCGGTTTGACCGGCCAGTCTCCGTGCGCCGCATGCAGGTCGGTGTGGCACACCCCGCACGCCTTGATCCGGACCAGCACCTCGCCGAACCCGATCTCGGGAATCGGCACTTCCTTTACCTCCAGCTTTTCGTGAAAGTGATTGACAACGGCTGCTTTCATCTGTTCTCCTCCTTTGAAACATGGGTATGTGACTGCACCGATCCATTTCAGCAAAAAGCGTACCAAGCAAAAAAATGATCAAATGTTCCAATAATTCCATCACCTCCATCACCGCCGGGACAATTTTTCGGCCCATCTGCCGAAAAAACGGCCCCCGGGCCGATAATTTGTCCTTGGGAAGCGGGCCGCCCCCGTTTACAATAGAACCTAACAGGAGGTGTTCCCATGCAAATCTCCAAATTCATGACGCCGGAAATTATCTTTGGCAACCAGTCGATCAGTCAAATCGGCGAAAGTCTGATCCGGCTGGGGGCAAAAAACGTGTTTCTCGTCAGCGACCCGGGCGTGGTGAACGCCGGGTGGGCGGAGCAGGCGATCCGCTACCTGAAGCAGAGCAGGCTGGAGTACCACCTCTGGACGAACGTCACCTCCAACCCGAAAGACGAAGAGGTGCACGCCGGCGTGGCCGAATACCTTCGCCACGAGTGCAACTCGATTGCCGGCATCGGCGGCGGAAGCGCCATGGACGCAGCCAAGGCGATTGCCCTGCTCGCGGCGAACGGAGGCAGCATCCTTGAGTACGAAGGCGTAGACAAAATCACGCGTCCCCTGCCGCCGATGGTCATGGTTCCGACGACGGCCGGTTCCGGCTCGGAAGTGTCGCAATTTTCGATCATCGTAGATTCCAAGCGCAAGGTCAAGATGACCATCATCTCCAAATCGCTGATTCCCGACATCGCCATTATCGACCCGCAGACGCTGATGACCATGGACAAGCGGCTGACGGCCAACACGGGAATGGACGCGCTGACGCACGCGATCGAGTCGTACGTCTCGCTGGCCGCCACTCCGCTGACGGAAGTCCTGTCGCTGCAGGCGATGCGGCTGATCGCCCGGTACCTGCGCCCGTCCGCGGCCAGCCAGTGCAATGCCGAGGCGAAGCAGGGCATGGCGATGGCCAGTCTGCAGGCGGGTCTCGCCTTTTCCAACGCGATCCTGGGAGCCGTCCACGCGATGTCCCACCAGTTGGGCGGGCTGCTGGATCTGCCGCACGGGGAGGTCAACGCCGTTTTGCTGCCCTACGTGCTGGAATACAACTTCCTCGCCGCCCCGGAGAAGTACAAAAAGATGGCGGAAGCCCTGGGAGAAAACGTCTCCGGATTAAGCCTGTCCGACGCCTCCCGCCTGGCGATGAAAGCGGTCAAAGAGCTGGCGAGCGATCTCGACATCCCGGACCACCTGTCCACGCTGGGGCTGCAGCCGGAGCACATCCCGGTGTTGAGCCGCAACGCCGTCCGCGACGTCTGCATGGCCACCAACCCCCGCGACATGACGGAAGAAGACGTCCACATGCTGTTTTGCAATGCACTGTAGGAGGACGACATGCATCACAAACAAGAAATCCTGGAGAAATTGACCGGCATCCAATCCTCGCGAAAAAGCTACTACCACGAACTGAACCTCGTCGTGGACGAAATGAAGAAAAAGAACAGTCAGTTGGAAGTCATCAACCGCTTGACGAAAATCAAGATCGATGCGGACTGGAGCGAAGTCAGCGCCTATCTCGCGGAGCAGTTGTCCCGGCTGATCCCGTTTGACCTGTTCGCGCTCACGCTTGTCGAGGGAACGGCCCTCTCCGCCTATCTCGCGGAACGAAACGGGGCGGATTGGCGGTTTCGCACCCTGACCCAACCGTTGAAACGGGGAGAGTCCGTCTCCACGAGCGAGCTGGACCGCCTGTTTCAGACCGAACACCCCGGCTGTCACGTCACCTCCGTCGCGCTGCAAAGCCGGCTGAACAAAACATTCGGCTTTATCACTCTGCTCCATCGGGAACAGCCGCTGGACGACGGAGAGCACCTCCTCCTCTTTCAGCAAATTGCCGAACACGTCGGGGTGTCCGTGGAAAACATCCTCCTGTTTAAAGACGTGAGCGAGAAAGTACAGATCGAAGCCCGGCTGATCCAATCAGCCAAGCTGGCCGCCATCGGCGAAATGGCCGCCGGGGTGGCGCACGAACTGAACAGTCCGCTTACCGCCATTTTGGGGAACGTCCAGCTTTTGCTGAGGGAGACGCACACCGAGCCGCAGCGGCAGATGCTGCAGGACGTGTTCCAGTGCAGCGTCCGCTGCAAGAAGATCATTCAAAACCTGCTGACCTTTTCCCGGCAGGAGGAGTACCAGTTTGAGCGTCTTTTCATCAACGACCTGGTCGACGTCGTGCTCGGCCTGATCGGCTACCAGCTCACCGTGTCGGGCATCTCCATCACGAAGCGGCTGGCGGAGGAGCCGCTGGCGGTCCGGGGAAGCCGGCACCAGATCGAGCAGATCATCATCAATTTGCTGTTGAACGCCCGCGACGCGCTGCACGGCGTATCCACCCCCGAGATCGTCATCGAAACCTTTCGCCAGGAAACGGACGACGGCGTCTACGTCGGCATGTCCGTCCGCGACAACGGCGCCGGCATTGAAGCGGAGCATCTGCCGCAGATCTTCCATCCCTTCTTTACGACCAAGGAACAAACAAAGGGAACCGGACTGGGCCTGTCCGTCAGTCTGGGGATCGCCGAGTCGCACGGCGGAACGCTGACCGCGGAGAGCGTGCGGGGGGAGTACAGCACGTTTACGCTCTTGCTGCCCATTTACACAAGCGAGGAGAGTGCCGATGAATCCCAAACAGGTGCTTGTCGTTGACGACGAAGTGGAGGTTACGTCCTTTTTCTCCTATTTTCTCAAAGCCAAGCAGTGCGACGTGACTGTCGCCCACTCGGGAAAAGCGGTCCGGCATCTGCTGGCCGGTGATTCCTTCCCGTTTCACCTGGCGCTGATCGATTTGAAGCTGCCGGACACCAACGGATTGGAGCTGCTCTCCGCCATCAAGGCGCGACAGCCCGCCTGCGAGGTCATCATCATGACCGGCTACAGCACGATCAAGTCGGCGGTGACCGCCATCCAATTGGGAGCGCGGGACTATTTGGAAAAGCCGTTTGACGATCTGGACAGCCTGGAACAGGTGATCTTCTCCGTCTGGGACGAGCCCGGCGGCCTTTCCGACGAACTGGCCGAGACGGCTGCCCGCTTCGGCATCATCTATGCGGCCGGCAGCCCGATGGCCAAAGTCCTGTCCGTCGCGGACAAGCTGGCGAAAAAGGCGATCAACGTGCTGATCGAGGGCGAAACGGGCACCGGCAAGGAGCTGATGGCCCGCTTTCTGCACGGAGTCAGCGCCCGTTCGCAGCATCCGTTCGTCGGGATCAACTGCGGCGCAATCCCGGAGTCCCTGCTGGAAAGTGAACTGTTTGGCCATGAAAAAGGAGCGTTCACCGGTGCGGTCAAAGAGCGCAAAGGCATCTTCGAACTGGCCAATAACGGAACGCTGTTTCTCGACGAGATCGGGGAAGCGCCCCCGCTCATCCAGGTGAAGCTGCTGCGGGTCATCGAGACAGGCGAGTACATGCGGGTGGGCGGCGAGCAGACGCTGAAGTGCAACGTCCGGTTTATCGCCGCCACCAACCGGAACCTGGAACGGGAGGCGGCATCGTCCCGGTTTCGCGCCGACCTGCTGTACCGCCTGGAAGGAGTGAAGCTGACCATTCCCCCCCTGCGCGAGAGGCCGAACGACATTCCGGCGATTGTGCACGCCTTCCTGGAAAAGAAGTTTGGCGGCGCCTGCCGGGTCGATCCGGAGGCGATGACGCTCCTGCAGCACTATGAATGGCCGGGCAACGTCCGCCAGCTCATCAACGTGGTCAACCAGGCGGTCGCCATCCACGACTGCGCCGTCCTGAAGCCGGAACACCTGCCGCAGCCGATCGTGTACGGCGCGGGCGGCCCCCGGGAAAAAACGGCCGGACCGCCTGCCGTTCAACATGCCATCGAACAGGAAGCGGTCCGTTTTGTACAGAATGTCGTCGGGCGAATCGGTTCGGTGGACGACATTGACTTTGCCCAATTGCTGGGCAGAATCAGGAGGCTGGAGACGGAAGTAGGCCGCCAGGTGATTGCAAAAGGGCTGGCCGAAACCAACGGAGACCGGGAGCTGTTGAGCAGGAAGCTGGGCATCTCCAAACGAACGCTTCGCTACATCCTGAACGAAAAGGACTAGCGCTGCGCTTCGCCGCCTCCCGCAAAGAGAGGCCTCCCCCGAGGACATCGTCCTCCCGCGTGCCGGTCCGTCTAGCGGTTGGCGATGCCGTATAGGAGCATGTCCACGGTGAGGGCGATCTGTTCCTCGTCGGAGCGCTTGGCGTATTCCTCCGGTTCCGTCACGTGCTTGAACAGGATCAGCCCGACCAGCGAAGAGAGCACCATGCGAAACACCGCCTCCGTCGGCAGCGGGCGCAGTTCGCCTGCTTCCTTGCGCTCCTCGATCAGTTTCGCCGCCAGCCGCTTCACCTCCTGATATACCGTGGAGAGCATCGCTTCGCGGATTTCCTCGTGGAAAAACGCCTCCTGCAGGAGAATCCGGACGTGCTTTTCATTGGCCCCAATCAATTCCAGCCGGTTCCGGTACAGCTCGGTGAGCACCTCGGCCAGCGGCTTTTTCGCCTGCTCCTGAAAAATGACCCGCACGTCCTTCAAAATGAACGGGGCGGCAAACTTGACCAGCACCGGGGCCACCACGGCCAGCAGGAGGTCTTTTTTGGACTTGTAGTGGCGGAAGATCGTTCCCTCCGCCACTCCCGCCTCCCTGGCGATTTCGGCCGTCGAGCTGGCGTGAAACCCTTTGGCGGCAAACAGCTTGAGCGACGCCTGCAGGATGCGGCGCTGCTTCTCCGTCATTTCGCTCTCGTCTTTCAATTCCTCAACAAACTGCATCAGGCTTTCTTCAAACGATGATCGGCTCATATCCTCGCAAACGCTCCTTCATCCGAGCTTCACATGCGCCGTGTCACTCGATCTTCTTGCGGAACCGCAGCATGGCGACCGTCAGGATCAGCAGGAAAAACGCTGCCATTCCCAGCGCGTCCCGCCACAGGGCGGACAGGTCCACCCCTTTTAAAAAGATGCCCCTCAGGATTTCCAAAAAATACGTCAAGGGGACAATCCCGCCTAACCATTGTATCACGAGCGGCATCGTTTCGCGCGGGAACATGAACCCGGACAGCAGCACGCTGGGCAGTATGAAGGCAAACGCGATCTGCATCGCCTGCAGTTGGGTACGGGCCACCGTGGAGATGAAAATGCCGAGCGTCAGCGTGGTGACCAAAAACAGCACCGACAGGGCGATCAGGAGAGGCACGCTGCCTTTCACCGGAACGCCGAACCACCAGCTTCCCAAAAGCAGGACGAGACAGAAGGAGAAGAAGCCGATGCAGACGTAGGGCGTGATTTTGCCGAGCAAAAGCTCCAGCGGCCGGATCGGGGTGACGATCAACTGCTCCATCGTTCCCCGCTCTTTTTCCCGCACCAGCGAAAACGCGGTCAGGATCATCGTCACGTTCTGCATGATCAGGCCGATCAGGCCGGGAATGTTGAACACGATGCTCTCCATGTTGGGATTGAACAGCACGCGCGTGTCCAGCTCCACGCTCGGTTCAAAGCGGCCCATCCCCTCTTTTTCCATCCGCTCCTGCACCAGGGTGATGGCCCGGTTCTGCACGATCAACTGCGCGTTGGACAAGGCGGTCCGGGCGATGTTGGGATCGGAGCCGTCGATCAGCATCTGCACTGCTGCCGGTTCGCCGCGGTCGCGCTTGCGGGCGTAGTCGGGCGGGATGACCAAGGCCACGTCCGCGCTGCCGTCGTCCAGCATCGCTTCGATCTGCGCATACCCGCCGACGTGGGCGACCACCTGAAACACCCGCGTGTTTTCAAAGTTGGCCGCCAGTTCCCGGCTGTAGGGCGAGGGGCTTTGATCCCACACGACCGTCTTGATGTCGTTGACGTCCGTGTTGACGGCATAGCCGAACAAAAACAGCATCATCAGCGGCATCGCCAGCGCGATGGCGAGGCTGGGCCGATCCCGCTTGATCTGGATCACTTCCTTTTTCACCACCGACCAATACCGTGCCCAGGAAAACCGGTTCATCGCCGTCCCTCCCCTTCGCCCGCGGCCTGCCGGGCTTCCTCCTCCTTGACCAGGGTGACGAAGACGTCCTCCAGGTTGTTTGCTCCCATCCGTTCGATCAGCTCCTGCGGGGTTCCCTGGGCCAGCAGGTTGCCGAAGAAAATGAAGCCGATCCAGTCGCAGGTCTGCGCTTCGTCCATGTAGTGGGTGGTGACCAGCACGGTCATCCCCTGCTTCGCCAGGTCGTGGATCACCTCCCAGAAGATGCGGCGGGAGACCGGATCGACACCCGCGGTCGGTTCGTCCAGAATCAGCAGCTCCGGCTGGTGCAGCAGGGCGCAGGACAGGGCCAGCCGCTGTTTCCAGCCTCCGGAGAGGGAGCCGGCCAACTGCCTTTCCCTCCCGGTCAGTCCGGCCATTTCAATCAGCTCCGCTTTGCGCCGCTTGCGCTCCTCTCTGCCCAGACGGTACACCCCGGCGTAGAAGTCGAGGTTTTCCTCCACCGTGAGATCTTCGTACAGGCTGAACTTTTGCGACATGTAGCCGATGCGCTGCTTGATCTCCTCGCTCTGCGTCATCACGTCGTAGCCGAGCACCGTTCCCCGTCCGGACGTGGGGCTCAACAGGCCGCAGAGCATCCGGATCGTGGTCGATTTGCCCGAGCCGTTGGGGCCGAGAAAGCCGTAGATGGAGCCGGTGGGAACGGACAGCGTCAGGCTGTTGACGGCGACGCGGTCCTGAAAGCGCTTGGTCAACTGCTCGCATTGGATGGCGTAGTTCATTGCGCCCCCTCCTTGCCGGGCAGCAGCACATCGGCGGGCATGCCCGGTTTCAGCTTGTCGAGCCCTTCGCTGATGCGGATCGTCACGGCAAACACCAGCTTGGTCCGCTCATCCGGGGTCTGCACGTTTTTCGGGGTAAACTCCGCCTTGTCGGCAACTGCGCTGATCACGCCGCGAAACGTCTCGCCCGGATAGGCGTCCACCTGTATGCCCACCGTTTCGCCCGGACGCACGCGGCCCAGCTCCGCTTCCGGGATGTACACCTTGAGCTCCAGATGGTCGGCCTTCCTCATCGTAAACAGCGTCGCTCCCGGTTTTGCCACTTCCCCTTGGGTCACGGAGGAACGCAGCACGACGCCGTCCTCCGGCGCGGTGATCACCGCCTTCTCCAACTGCAGCCGGGCCAGCTCCAGCCGCGCCTGGGCCTGCTCCTTGGCCGCCAGCAGGGCGCGAATCGCGTAATCGGTGCTCCCCTCTTTCAATTGGTCAAGCTCGGCCTGCGCACCCGCCCGCTGCGCCTGCGCCGTGCCGGTCTGGGCGAGGGCGGCGGCGACGTCTTCCCGGGCGGCGGCGTACTGGGACCGGGCCGCCTCCAGTTGAGCGGCCAACTGGTTTACCTGTGTCCGGGCCTGATTGACCGCCTCCTGCTTCGCTTCGTACTCCTGTTTCGCAATGGCTCCCCGCTCGTACAACTGGGCCGCTTCCCGCAAGCGGTTCTCCTGGTAGGCGAGCGTCCGCTTCGCCCCTTCCAGCTGCGAGGCGACTTGGTCCATCTGTTCTTTGGCCCGGTCCAGTCCGGCTTCTGCCTGCTTTCGGCGCGCCTCCGCCAGCCGGATGGCGGCGTCCGCCTGGTCTACGGCGGCGATGCCTCTGCGGATGGTCGAGTCGCGGCTGCCCGCCTGGGCTTCTTCCAGCCGCGCCTGGGCCTGGGCCAGCACCGCCTCCGCTTCGCGTACGCCTGCCTGATAGCTGCGCTTGTCGATCTCCGCCAGCACCTGCCCCTTTTTCACGACGGCGCCGTCGTCCACCTTGACGGCCGTCACCAATCCCCCCACTTCGGCGACGACGGGCAGTTCCACCGCTTCAATCGTGCCGGAGAGCGGCCATTCGCGCGGCTGAAACCAGGTGCACCCCGGCAGCGCCGCGAGCGATCCGGCCAGACAGATCAACAGGAAACGACGATACATAAGACCACCTCGACTAAATGGTTGATGTGAGTACTCACTCATTATTGCTGCCAAAAATACTATCCGGTGCCTGGTGGATGCGTAATCCACTCTGATGATGCGAATGAGTGAGTGATTACTCACTTTCACTTTCTTCGTTCACATTATATGCCTGCTCCCGGCCCCATGTAAAGACGCTCGAAAAAAAATCCCCCCGTTCGGAGGAGAGCCGCGCACCGCCTGTTCAGCCGTCCTCCAGCCGGCACTCGACCTCCCGCCCCACGTACGTCCCTACCTGTTCGCCCTGACAGATCCGCGTCATCGCGCCGGGGGTGTCGAAGTTGAAGACGTGCAGGGGCAGCCGGTGATCGCGGGCCAAAATCATCGCCGATTGGTCCATGACCCGCAGATTCCGTCTGACGACCTCATCGAAGGAAATCGAGGCGAAGCGGCGGGCGGAGGGGTCATGGCGCGGATCGCCCGTATACACGCCGTCCACGCCGTGTTTTGCCACCAGCAGGGCATCGGCGCCCACTTCCAGCGCCCGCTGTACCGCCGGGTAGTCGGTTGTGACGTAGGGCTGTCCGTTGCCTGCGGCGAAGATCACCAGATACCCTTTTTCCAAATGGTGAACGGCGCGCAGGCGAATGTACGGTTCGGCCACCGTGTTGATCGGCACGGCGGTCATGACCCGGATCTCCCGGTCTGTCTTGGCTTTGAGCACACCCCGCAGCATCAGGCTGTTGATCACCGTCGCCAGCGTGCCGATGCTGTCCGCCTCGGCCCGGTCGATGCCCCAGACGTCCGCCATGCTGCCGCGAAAAATATTGCCGCCCCCGATGACGACCGCCACTTCCACGCCCAGCTTCGTCAACGCGAGCAGTTCGTCCGCCATGTACTCCAACTGCCCGTGGCTGAATCCGAATCCGCTTTCTCCTGAGATGGCACCGCCGCTCAGTTTGACCAGCACCCGCTTGTACCGCATGGTTTTCTCCTCCTTTTCCCGTCCCCGTTGGCGCGGACAGATCTTCTTTGCCAGAGCAACCGTCAAAACCGTCAAAAAAGGACGAAAGCGGCAGCGGCTTTCGTCCTTTTGGCAAAAAAGAGGCGGACACGCAACGAGACGCATGTGTTCCCATTACCTGTATCCCCCTCTTCTTACAGGTTGCTCCAAAACCCTTCCATATTTTATGCAAAAACATCGGGATAGTCAAACACATTACGCTGGCCGGCGGCGATTTTCGCCAGCAGGTCGTCCGCCGTCTCGCAGGCGAAGCGGTGGTCCTCCGCGCTGATCGCTCCTTCGGCCAGCGCCTCGTCCAGTTCGTCCTGGTCCAGCAGGAAGACCGCTCCATCCGGCAGCACAACAATGTCGAGATAGAGATCGTCGTAGTACAAAAACCCCCGCTCGTCCCTGCCGTGTTCCCTGCAGATGTCGATGTACCACTGCACCGTGTGTCCCCGTTCGTCCAGCATTCTGGTGACGGCGTAGGCTTCGCCGTCGGGAAAGTACTGCAGGTAGCAGTAGCCGTTGTCGCCGACCCGCAGCTCGCGTCCGTCAACGGTCATGAACGCCGGTTCCGTCACTTCATCCAGCGTCAGCCGTACCGCGTAGCCCGTAAAGGCCTCCGACTCCACCCGTTTCTCCGTATACCCCATCTTCTTCACACGCCGCCAGCCGGGGCGGTCCGCCCGTTTTCGCTTCATGGGACATCCTCCTGTTCCACGTCTCCTCCCACTTACTGTAGCACGATTTCCCGTTTTTGTAACCGAAGCGGCACCCCCGATCGCGCAAGAAAACGAGCAGGCCGCCCGCTCCGGCATGCCTGCTCGTCAACGTTTGTTCCCGTATTAACACTCGCTTGCGTCTCGGGCCAGCTTGCTGTGACGTCTGCCGTACGCCAGGTAGACCACGGATCCGGCAACCAGCCAGATCAGGAAACCGATCTTGGTCCCGCCAGGCAGACTGTAGATCAGGTAGCTGCAAAACAGGATCGCCAGGATCGGCACCAGCGGCACCAACGGCACGCGGAACGCGCGCCGCAGGCCGGGATTGGTCCTGCGCAGCACCAGCACGCCGGCAGAGACGACGATAAAGGCAAACAGCGTACCGATGTTGGTCAGTTCGGCCAGCTTGTGCAGCGGCAACAGACCGCTGAACAGGGCGACGAGGCCGCCCACGATAAACGTGCTTTGACGTGGAACCTGCCGCTTTTCATTGACGCGGGAAAAGATGGCAGGCAGCAAACCGTCGCGGCTCATGGCAAAAAACAGCCGGGTTTGCCCGTACATCATCACCAGCAGCACGGTGGTAATTCCCGTAATCGCGCCCAGGGAGATGAAGCCGGCCACCCAATCCTGATGCACGAACTCCAAAGCAAAGGAAACCGGGTTCTTCACGTTCAACAGCTCGAACGGCACGATGCCGGTCAGCACCAGCGAGACCGCAATGTACAGAACCGTGCAGATCAGCAGGGAGGCGATGATGCCGATCGGCATGTTGCGCTGGGGATTCCGCACCTCCTCTGCTGCGGTGGAGACGGCATCGAAGCCGATGAAGGCAAAAAAGACCGTCGCCGCTCCCGTGGCCACTCCCGCGAAGCCGTACGGCATGAACGGCGTCCAATTGTCCGGCTTCACGTAACCGATCCCCACGGCCAAAAACAGCAGGATGACCACCACTTTGATAAACACCATCACGTTGTTGAATTTCGCCGACTCGCGTGTGCCCATCATGAGCAGGGCGGTGATGACGGCGGTGATCAGTACGGCGGGCAGGTCGATGATCGTGCCCTTTGCCGGATCGTACGCGCTTGTCAGTGCGGTGGGCAAATGAATGCCGAAACCGGCCAGCAATCCCTGCGCGTATCCGGACCAGCCGCTCGCGACGGCGGCGGACGCTACGCCGTACTCCAATATCAGATCCCATCCGAGAATCCAGGCGACCAGTTCGCCAAAAGCGGCATAGCTGTACGTGTATGCGCTTCCCGAAACGGGCACGGTGGAGGCAAACTCAGCATAACAAAGCGCGGCAAACACGCAGGCCAGTCCAGCCAGGACAAAGGAGAGCACCAACGCGGGACCGGCGTATTTTGCGGCGGCCACACCCGTCAGTACAAAGACGCCGGTGCCGATAATGGCCCCGATGCCCAGCATGGTGAGATCAAATGCCCCCAGTGCCTTGCGCAGCGAGCCGTGCTTGCTTTCCGTCTGCTCCAGCATCTGGGAGATCGATTTTTTGCGAAAGAATTGACGCAAGATGTCCATTTCGTATAACCCCCGATGTTTGTGTTCTCATTCACGTATGGTGTGCCTGCCGCCAAAGAACCGGTGAGCCGTACCGGGAACGCCTCTCATTATACATTGTCATATTTATCAGAACAATATTGTAATTAGGATTATATTTTTGTTATCGTTAAAAGATATTTTAACCAAAAACAAAAAACGGCCGCTGACAGACCGATTTTTTCCTTATTATCCAGTTTATTGCGCAACCGATGTTCTCGTCTGCCCGCAGCGCTGCCCCCTCTTGAATCGGCAACGTTCCGGACGCCTATTCATAGATTGCAGACGATGCTGCACGTATATACAGGAAATAGTTTCTAGGCAAACAAAACAATCCGGCTTCCCTCTGGAAACCGGATTGTTCTCTTTTCTTACGATTCTATTGATGTCGGCCGTCGGTTTCGACAGGCACCGCAACCCCGCCCGCCAGCAGATACAGGTAGCTCTCCGCCACCTTGCGCGTCTTGAGAATCTGCTCCACGGCGCGGACGTAGAGGCGGATTTGCTCTTCATACCGCCGTTTCATCTCGTCGATAACCGCAGGGGACGGCTCTGCGGCGATCCGGTCCGTCTTGAAATCGATCAGGACCAACCGGCCGTCCGCTTCCTCCAGCAGGCAGTCGATCACCCCTTGGACGATGACGTGCTCGTCGCCCGCCTCGCCGATCTCCGGGTCCACCTCATGGGCGGGCAGCGCCATCGTAAAGGGCAGTTCGCGATGGACCTTGGCCGCCTGTTTCATGCGCGCTCCCAACGGGGAAGCGAAAAAGCGGGCAAGGTCGCGGGCGTTTACCGCCTCCGCCTGCTCCTCGGTCAGAAAGCGGCGCAGCACCAGCGACGCGATCTGCTGCCGGATGTCCTGCTCGTCCAGCGGCCGGCCCAGGTCGAGCTGCTGCAGGACCAGGTGGGTTACCGTCCCCAGTTCGGCGCTGGTCAGGCGATGGCGTGCGTCCTCGGCGAGAAAGCGCGGTTTCTCCGCAATCGCTGGCAGCAGATAGGGGAAGCCGCCGCCCGTCTTGGCCCGCCGCTTCAGTTCGCTGACCGTCCACTTGGCGGCCACCCGGGACGCGGCCGAATGGGGATCGCTCCATCCCAGCCGGCGTTCGATGAGCGTGCGCAGCGTTTCGTCGGCCGGGCGCTCGGCGATCGGTTCGCGCCGGGTCAGCCGCTCCCAGACGAACTGGCCCTCCGCCTGACCGTCCGATTCCGCCTGCAGCCGATCCGCCAGGTAAAAATGAAACGACCAGCAGGAATCGTCCGGCACCGTGCGGACCGACACCGGTTCGCCGCCGCGCTCGCGCGGGTAGTCCCTGAGCGGCGAAGCCTGCGGGTGCCTGAGCAGCGCGCGGCCCACCCAGTCGAGGTAGCCCTTGGCCTGAATCAGGTCTTCGTCGTGCAGCCGTTCGCCGTCTCCCTGTCGTCCCCAGGCGGTTACGCTTTTCCCCAAATCCTTGGCGGTGCCCACCAGCACCAGCTTTTCCCGCGCCCGGGTCAGGGCGACGTACAGCACCCGCATCTCTTCGGCCAGCATTTCCCGCCGCATCTGCTGCCGGATGCCCAGCGCCGCCAGGCTGGGATAGCGGACCTGCAGTTCCGGCTCCACCGCCATCGGGCCAAAGCCGAGGTCCTTGTGCAGGAGAAACGGGCTTTTCACATCCATGGTGTTAAACATCTTGCCCATCCCGGCGACAAAGACGACGGGAAACTCCAGTCCCTTGCTCTTGTGGATCGTCATGATTCGCACGACGTCCTCGCTCTCGCCGATGGTTCGGGCCTCGCCCATGTCGCTGCCCGCCTCCCGCAGCCTGTCGACAAAGCGCAGAAAGCGGAACAGTCCCCGGTACGAGCCCGCTTCGTACTGCCGGGCGCGGTCGTACAGCGCGCGCAGGTTGGCCTGCCGCTGCTGGCCGTTTTCCAGGGCGGCGACGTAGTCCAGGTAGCCGGTCTCCCTGTAGAGCGCGGCGATCAGTTCGGCCAGCGGTTCCCGCCGCGCCTGCGTCCGCCACCGCTTCAGGCGGCGAAAAAAGCGGTGCAGTTTTTCTTCCCACCCGCACGTCGCCGGCTGTTCTTCGACGTAGCGGTGCACCGCCTGATAAAACGGCCCCGCCGGATAGCGGATGCGGATGTGGGCCAGCTCCTCCTCGCGCAGCCCGACGAGCGGAGAGCGCAGCACGGCGGCCAGCGGAATATCCTGCAGCGGGTTGTCGATCACGCGCAGAAGCGAGAGCATCACTTCCACTTCGGTCGCGTCAAAGTACCCCTCGCTCTGCTCCGCGTAGACGGGAATGCCGGCGGCCCGCAGCTCTTCCATCATCGCCTCGCCCCAGCCGGAGACAGCCCGCAGCAGGATCACGATGTCCCGGTACGCCAGGGGGCGCAGCCCGCCCTCTTTTTTGTCGTAGACCAACAGCGGTGCCTCCCCCTCGCCCGGCTCCATCCAGCGGCGAATCCGCCTGGCGATCAGCCTCGCTTCCAACTGGGCCGTGCTGGCCTCTTCAGCCGCCTCTCCCGCAGGGGGCAGGCCCGTCTCCTCTGCTTCGGCCTGATCCCCCGGCTCTTCGGGGGCGGCCCGGTCGATCAGATGAACCTCCGGCCGCAGCCGCTCCGGTTCCGATTCCGGGTAGGCGGCGCGGCAGATGAGTTCGGCGGAACGGTCGTAGTCGATCTCTCCCACCCCCGGCGACATGATCTGCCGGAACAGGAAGTTGACCGCGTCCACCACCTCCCGCCGGCTGCGGAAGTTGGCGGCCAGGTCGATCCGTTCGCCGGGACTTTCGCCGACCGATCCGGCTTCGTCCGCTTCCGTCACATACGTCAGGTACTTGTCGAGAAACAGCTTCGGCTCGGCAAGCCGGAAGCGGTAAATGCTCTGCTTCACGTCGCCCACCATAAACCGGTTGGCCGCCCCGTGTGTCTCGGCGTCGCGGGAGACCATCCGCAGGATCGTCTCCTGCACCAGATTGATGTCCTGGTACTCGTCCACCAGCACCTCGGCAAACTGGTCGCGCAGTTGGCGGGAGACCGCGGAAGGAACCGTCCGGCCGTCCTCCGTCCGCTCCGTCAGCACCTGCAGCGCGAGATGTTCCAGGTCGCTGAAATCGACCAGCGAACGGGCCCGCTTTTCCCTCTGAAACGCCGCTTCAAACTCGCAGACGAGCCGGGCGAGCGTCCGCATGTGCGGAGCGAGCCGGCGCACATCCTCCAGATACCGCTCGGCCGGCATGGCAAAATACTGTTCCGTCAGCTCGCCCAGCGCCTTTTTCACCTCGTTGCGCAGATCCTGCACCTGCTCTTTGACCTCGGGAGCCGCCTCCTTGACCGACGGCAGCCTCCCGAACGATACGGCGCGCACCGCCGACTCCGCCGCTTCCCATCCCTGACGGCAGGCGGCGCCGGCCCGGGCGAGCGCGTCCGCCTCCGCCTCCAGCAGCGGCACGTAGGCCTGGGGGCCGTCCGGTGCGGCGGCGAGGACGGCCGCCCTCCGGATTTTGCCCTCCAACGCCCGCAGTTCCAACGCCAGTGACTGCAGGACGCTTTTGGTCCAGGCCAAGCTGTCCAATCCGCCGGGATCGGCCGCTTCAAACATCCCGGCCGCCTCGTCGAGCCAGCGCTCGGGCTCGGGATGGCTGCGGGAAAACTCGTACAGCCTGACCAGGAGCGTCGCGAGCGGCGTGTCGTCCTGGCCGTCCAGGATCAGATCGGCCAGCGCCTGAAACTCCGCGTCCCGCTCGTACCACGCCTCCATCTGCTCGTCCAGCACGTCCTGGCGCAGCAGTTCGGCTTCCATCTGGTCAGCGATGCGGAAATCCGGGTCCAGCTCCACCAGGTAGTAATACTGGCGCAGGAGCGAAAGACAGAAGGAGTGAAGCGTGGTGATCGTCGCCCGCTGCAGCAGCGCCAGTTGACGCCGCAGGTGGGCGGAGTGGGGCTGCGCCTTCAGCGCCTTGCGCAGGGCGTCGCCGATGCGGTGCCGCATCTCTGCGGCGGCCGCGTTGGTAAAGGTAACCACCAGCAGTTGGTCCACCCCGACCGGGTCGCTTTCATCCATGATCCGCCGGATGATCCGCTCCACCAGGACAGACGTCTTCCCGGAACCGGCCGCCGCCGCCACCAGCAGATTGCGGCCGCGCCGCGTAATCGCCCGCCACTGCTCCTCCGTCCACTGCTCAGGCTTGGCCTCTTGCTGCTGTGACATCGTCGTTTCCTCCTTCTTCCGTTTGCTGTTGGCCGGCCAGCATGCTCCACACCTGTTTGTTGTTCCATTTGGGCAGTTGGCGCATCTCCCCGTCCGATTCCGCGTCAAACTGGCAGACTGGTTTGTACGCGCAGAACTGGCATGCGGTCACGGTCCCCTGGACATACGGGGCGATCTGGATTTCGCCGTCGGTCATGCGCTGCCCGATCGCTTCCACCGTCTCCCGCACGTACTGCTGAAGCGCCTGAAACTGCTCCGGGGTGGCGACGGACGAACGGGCCGACAGGCTGCCGTCCTTTTTCAGCTCAAACGGCAGCAGTTCGGACGGCCCCTGCTCCACGTAGGCGTCCATCATCCGCGCCAGTTCCGGGTCGGCCAGCATCAGCCCCTTCATGCGCAGCTTTTTCGCCCGCTCCCTGGCGGCCTCGTCCGGTGTCAGCAGCCGCTTGGCGGTGACGAACGGATCGGCCACCTGGTAGTAAAAGACCCCCGCCGGTTCCGCCTTTTTCCCCAGCCAGGCCTCCGCGTTGGTCACCACCACGTCCAGGTAGACCAAGAGCTGCAGATTGAGCCCGTTCCACACGTCGGAGAGCTGGAGCTGCTTGGGGCCGGATTTGTAGTCGATGACGCGGAGATACGGCACTTCTTCGTCCAGCGACTGGTCCACGCGGTCGATGCGTCCGACGAGCAGCATTTCCGCCCCGTTCGCCAGTTTCAGCGCCAGCCCCGGCAGGTCACCGCCCGGGCCGAACGCCACCTCCAGCCCCACCGGAGCAAACCGGCTGCGCTTGGCGTGTTCCCCCAGCACGTAGATCGCCCGGCCCACGGCCCGCTTCAGTTTGCCGGACAGGTAGCGGTACCGGGCCGTCCGGGTCAGGATGCTGCTCCGCGTGGCCGGCACCAGCTCGTCCACCACCGCGCTGGCGAGCTGCATGCTGTCGGCCTCGGTCAGCCGTCCCCACTCCAGGTGTTCTTCGTTCATCTTTTCCACGGCCCGCTTCAGCGAGGCGTGGAACAGCTCGCCCACGTCAAACCGCTCCAGCTTGTACAGCCGCCGCTCGCCCAGGCGCAGCCCGTGCGAGGAAAAGTGGGAAAACGGACAGGCCTGGAAGCGTTCCAGGCGGGAGACGCTCATTCTCAGCCGCTCGCCGTACAGCGCCCGGCTGGTCTTTCTGTCGAGCGGCGCCGCCCGGTTGGTGTAGCGCAGGCCGGAAAGCAGCCAGCCTTCCCGTGCCGCATCGGGAGAGCAGCGGACAAACCAGTCGTACACTTCCCACCAAAAGACCGGCAGGGTGCCGCTCTTTTTCATTCCCCGCAAAAGCGTCAGCAGATGGCGAAACAATCGGCGCGGGCTGCCGAGCAGAAAGGCGTCCGCCTCCGCCTCTCCGGTCGGCTCGTTGTGGAAAAAGCGGTGAGGCGCGTCGGGAAGCACCTCTTTCACGCGCGAAAAGACGGACGACGGCAGAAGCGCCTTGCCCTCCTCGTCAGCCAGGGCGCAGCTCAGCGCCAGGCGCCGGGAGGGGCGCGTCATCGCCTGATACAGCAGGAACGGCTCGGCCATCAGCCGCTGTCTCGCGCTGGGCGCCAGTTCCACCCCCATCTCGGCCAGCCGCTCCCGCTCCGCTTCGTCCAGGATGCCTTCTTCCTTCGGCTTGAGCGGGATGACGCCCTCGTTGACGCCGAGCAGAAACAGCGCCTTGACGTCCGGCTGGCGGGAGCGCTCCATCGACCCGACCAGCACCTGATCCAGCGCCGGCGGCACCAGCCCCAGCTCGATGCTCTCCAGGCCGCTGTCGAGGACGCGGGCATACGTGGCGATTTCCATCTGCTCGTCGCCCATCACCTCCACCACCTGGTCCAAGAGGTTCATCAAGCCGTTCCAGACCTGGCCGTGCACCTGGGCATCCTCCAGGTCGCCCGCCGCTTCCGCCATCCGCTGCCAGCGCTCCAGCTTCTGCGGGACGTCCAGCGCAGCGAGAAAGCGGTACAACGCCGCCGTCATCTCCCGCACGTTCTCTTTTTCCGCCCGCTTCAGCTCCGCCTCAAACCGCAGCAGCGGAGCGGCGTAGCGGCGCCGCAGGCCGTCCGCCTCGGCGTCTTCATCCGCCCCCGCCGGTCCGCCGAAGCGCCAGGGGGCCTCCTGCGCCCAGTGGGAGCCGTAAACGCCGTGCGCCAGCACGTAGTTTTCCAAAACGTCAACCTGGCGCCGCACCGCTTCTTCCGCTTCCGCCCCCTCCGCCGCTTCCGGCTCCGGACTGATCAGGTCGGTCTTGAAGCAGCGAAATACTGCCTCGTACCGCCACCTCCCGGCGATCACCTCCAAGGCGGAGCGGACCAGTTCCACCAGCGGGTGGTGCATGACGGTCCGCTTCTGGTCCAGGAAGAACGGGATGCCGTAATCGGTAAAGACGGTCGCCACCTCATCCGCGTACGTCCCGATCTCCCGGAGCAGGATGGCCATGTCCCGCCAGCGGTATCCTTCGTCGCGGGCCAGCGCGAGGATTTGCAGCGCCACCGCTTCCACCTCGGCACGCCGGTTGGCGGCCGAGAGCAGCGCCACTTCGTCCGCGCGGGCAGGGGCGGGCGGCGCTCCCGGATCGCCCCACTCAAAGTAGCGGGCTTCGAGCTGCTTGAGCCACGGACTGTGTGCAAAGCGGACAGGTTCCGTCAGCAGGACGGGCTTCTCCACGGCGACACCCGCTTCTCGCGCCATCGTCTCCAGCGCCCGGTACGTCCGCAGCGTGGGATGAAACAGGCCCAGTTCATCCAGGGACGCGTCCCGCTCGGCCGGATCGAGACAGAGAGCGATTGTCACCCGCTTGGCATGGATCATCAACTGTTCGATCAGCCGCAGCTCCTGATTGGTAAACCCGCTGAAGCCGTCGATGAACACCTCCGCCTGGCGGATGTAGGCCGATTCGCCCACCTTCGCCGCCACGCGGTTGAGAATGTCGTCGGCGTCGCAGTACCCGTCTGCCAGGTAGGCCTCGTACGCGCCCATGATCAGGCGCAGGTCGCGTATCTTCTGATTGAGCGTGGCGCTCCCCCACTCCAGGTTTTCCGTATGTTCAAAGGTTACCCCGTACGATTTGCACTCGCTGATCAGCCGTCCCAACTGCGCCGCAAATCCGGGCTGCAGGGCGGAGCGGCCAAACACCTGAAGCTGATCCTTGTACCGCTCCAGCAGCAGGCGCAGCACCATGTGCTTGCCCAGGTCGTCCACCTGCATCAGCGTCAGATCGCCCAGCTCCTGCTGCAGGCGGTGGGCCAGCCGGCCAAAGCTGAGAACCTGCGTGCCGATCACGCCGCCCAGCCCGGACAGGGTGGCCAGCGTCTGCTCCGCCTGGAAACTGGCCTGCTCCGGCACCAGCAAAATCATCGGCGAGCCCAGCGGATCCTCCTGCAGGCGCCGGCCGATTCGCTCCAGAATCGTCCGCGTCTTTCCGGTTCCCGCCCGGCCCAGGACAAATTGGACCGCCATCCGTTTCCCTCCTCTTCGCTCTTCCTCGCAACGTGCCATGGCGGACGTACCGGCCTCGCTCCGCTCCCACGGCCGCACCGGTACACGTCCGCCGCCCTTACTCCACTTCCATGCTGATTTTGCTGCCTTCTCCCAGCGGTTCCGCCGGCGTCACGATCAAACGGCGCGGCATGCGCACGCGAATCTCCGGAACGTGGCTGATCACGCCGATCGTAAAGTCGTCCATGCGCAGCCGTTCCAGCGCGTCCATCACCACTTCCAGCAGCTCGGGGTCCAGCGTCCCGAACCCTTCGTCCAGGAAAAAGAACTCCAGGCGGCCGCCGCGCATCTGTATCTCCATGGAAAGCGCCAGCGCCAGCGCGAGCGACGTCAGGAACGTCTCCCCGCCGGACAGCGTGCTGACGGGACGTCGCAGACCCCCGGCCCCTTCGTCCCGCAGGACGAATTCGCCTTCGTCGCCGATCTCCAGCGCGTAGCGGTTCTTGGTCATCCGCTTCAGGTGATGGGAGGCGTCGCGTGCGATCGAGGCCAGCTTTTCTTCCGCAATGAACTGGACGAACGCCTTTCCTTCCAACAGCTTTTTCAATTCCTCCAGCCTGCTCAGTTCGTCCGTCTCCGCCTCCAGCAGCTTTTGCAGTTCCTGCCACTTGCCGTGGTTCTCCTCGACGGAGGCGTACGCCTGCCGGGCGACGGCCACCTGTTCCTTGGCCGCGTGATACGCCTGTTCCCACTCGTCCCAGGCCCGCTTCGCCGCCAGCCACTCCTCGCTGCCGACCGTCCGGCCGTCCAGCGCCTGCACCAGCCGCTCTTCGTCGTAGCGGAGGCGGGCCCATTCGCTTTCAAAGGCGGCCAGCCGCTCCTGGTACTGGGGCAGCAGTTCCTTTTCCCCGTACAGTTCCCTGACGCGTTCGGGCGTGCCGAGACCGCTCTCCATGAGCGCGCGCTGCAGCGCTTCCGCGGCCTCTGCCCGCTGCCGGGTCAGCACGGCGTACGTCTCCGAGTGCTTGACCAGGTCGTTCTGCACCCGTTCCCTCGCCTCGGCCGTCTGCCTGCGCCGCTCTTCCGCCGACGTGAGCGCCTCGCGCAGCGCCGACAGGGACCGCTCCACGAGAGTGAGGCGCTCGCGGGCCGGCGTGCCGCCGGTTCGCTCCAGCCACTGCGCCTGTTTTTGCTCCCACAGCCGTTTCCGGTCGTCATGCCGTTCACGCAGGGACGCTTCCCGGGCCAGCAGTTCCGCGCGGGCCGCTTTGGCAGCTTCTCGGCGGCTGCGCAGGCGCTGCATCTGCGCTTCCTGTTCGGAGCGAACCTGCTGCAGCCGGGCCGCTTCCCGGTCTTTTCGGCCGATCTCCTCAAACCGCCGCTCGATCTCCTCCACCGGCAGGTCGCCCCGCTTCGCATCGAGCGCCGCTTCCGCCTGGGCGACCCGGAGGGCGGCCGCTTCCAGACGCTCCCGCATCTCCGCCTGCTTTCGGTGAAGCTGCTCCATCAGCACGGCGATCCGTTCGTAGCGGCGGCGCTCTTCCGCCTCCTGTTCACGCAGCGCATCCGCCTGCTGCTGCAGCCGTTCCCGCTCGGCCGCGAGCCGTTCCCGGCGAGCGGCCTGCTCCCGCAGCGAGGCCTCTTCCCGCTGATAGGCGTCCAGCAGTTCCTCGATGCTGCCCGCTTTCCACTTGTCGCCGTGGCTCGCGCACTCCTGGCGGACGGCGGCGATCCGCTGTTCCAGCGCTTCCCGCTCTTCCCGCAGCACGACCTGGCGCTGTTCCCGGGCGCTCCGCTCCGCCTTGGCCGCCTGCAGCGCTTCAAAGGCGGTCCTGAGCTGCCGTTCCGCTTCCCGGAGCGCTTCCTCCGCCGCTTTTACCCGTTCCCGCAGTTCGCGGCCGTCCCGTTCGCCGTCCGCTTTGCCGGCGCCGCCGGGCACCGCCTGGGGATGGTGCGTCGAGCCGCAGACCGGGCAGGGTTCGCCGTCCGTCAGACGCTCGCGGAGGAGGCGGGCCATGTTTGCTTCCTGCCACCGCTCCCATTCCGCGCGAAGCCGGTCGCGCTCCGCCTGCAGTCGGGCGAGACGCGCGTCCTCCGCCTGCCACGCCGCCTCGAGATCGCGGCAGCGGGCTTCAGCCTGTTCGCCTTCCCGCACGGCGGCCTGCCACTTTTCCTGCCAGACGGCCATCTGCTGAAGCAGGTCCCGCCATTGGCGTCCCACCTGCTTGATCTGCGCCAGCGTATCCCGGGCGTGCTCCCATTCCGCGTCCGACATCAGCGGCTGTGCGAGCTGTTCTTCCAGCCGTTTGCGCGCCTCTGCCAGCCGGGCCGCGCTCGCTTCCCAACTGGCGCGCAGCTTCTCCGCCTCGGCGGATGCCGCCTGCTGCTCCCGTTCCACGGACGCCAGCTCGGCCTCCAGCTCGCGACGCGCGTTCACTTCCCGTTCCCAGTGCTGTTTGGCCTCCCGCGCCGCCGTCAAGAGGTCGCGCCACTCCGGCGTCACGGCGGCCGCGGCCAACTGTTCGGCCAGCCGCTGCCACTCGCGTTCCCCGTTCTCGAGCGCCGCTTCGTCCGCAGCCAACTGCCGTTCCGTCTCGGCCAACTGCTCGCTCACCGCCTGCCGCTCCCGCTCCAGGACGGTCCACTCGTCTCTTAGCGCCGCCAGCTCTGTCTCCCACTCCGCGGCCTGGATCAGCCTGCTCTTCTGTTCGATCAAGAGCGGTTCTTCCCGCATGAGCGCGCTCTGGCAGCGCTGGTACTCGCTCTCGGCGGCTTCGTGCGCCTGCCGGGCCGCTTCCTGTTCGCGCCGGCTCTGCTCCAGCTTCCGCGCCGCTTCCGTCCACTCCGCCTCCAGCCGCTCCCACTGCTGCACCAGCGGCCAGAGGCGCACGCTGGCCTCCCATTCGGCGATCCGGGCCTTCCACTCGTCCGCTTCCGCCTGCCGGGCCATCTGCTTGTCCAGCCGTTCCCGCACGCGCTCAAGCTCCTGCTGCCACTGGTAGAGCTGTTCCATCTCCTTGATTTTCCCGGCCAGCTCCTGCTTTTGTTCCGCGTAGACCTGCTCCTGGCGGGCCGCTTCCTCCAGCGCTTCCCTTGCCGCCTGCAGCGCTTCGGGGCCGGCATCGCCCAAGGCCGCCGCCTCCAACTGCAGCTCGTGCAGCCTTGCCCGCGTCTTCTCCAGCGCGGCGCGCACACGTTCATTCAGCTTTTCGCCGTAGATATGTAAATGAAACATCCGCTGCAGCATCTCGTTTCGCTCGCTGCCCTTCAACGTCAAAAAGCGGGAGAACTGCCCCTGCGGCAGCACCACGGCGCGGGTAAAGTCCTGCAGCGTCAGGCCGATCAGCTCCTCTACGGCCGCCGTGGCCGCGTTCGCTTTGGACTCCAGCACCACGTCCGGTTCGCCCGGCGCTCGGCCGCATTGGATGAGCCTCACCTCCGGGGGACGCCGGTTGCCCTTCTTGTCCAGGCCAAATTCCCGCTCGATCGTGTACCGGCGCCGTTCGCCCGCTTTGCCCAGCTCAAAGGTAAACGAGACGAACACCCGCTGCTCCAGTTGGTTCAGCACATCCTTGGGATGGCTTCCCCCGCCCTGCCGGACGACCTGTCCGAACAGGGCCAGCGTGATGGCATCGAGAATCGTCGATTTGCCGCTCCCGGTCGGGCCGAAAATCCCGAACAGCCCGGCCTCGCAGAGCGTCTCAAAATCCACTTCCTGCATCTCCCGATAGCTGTGCAGCCCGGCCAGCTTCAAGCGTATCGGCTTCATCCCGTCTCCTCCTCTCCGGATTCTTCCGCCAGCAGGCGGAGGAACAGATCGACCAGCCGCTCGTCGGGCTGCGCGCCCCGCCTGCGCTCGAAAAAGCGGCGAAACAACTGGTCAGGCTGCAGTTCCGCCAGCTCGGTCCGCGCTTCTTCCCGCTCTTGCTCCCGCTCGCCCTGCACCACCACGCGCCGAATGCTGACAAAATCGTCGCTCAGTTTGCGCAGCCGCTGAAATTCGGCGGGATCGATCACGTCGGACACGTGCAGCTCCAGATCGATCCACGCGCCCGCGTCCCGTCCTTCTTCCAGCCAGCGCTCCACCTGGGCGATGCCCTCCGTCGCCTTCCAGCGGGCCAGCGGCTTGCCGCTTTGCAGGTAGACGATCTCTTCCTGCACCTCCCCGCCGGGAACGATCTCCACCAGCACGACAGCCTTGCTTTGGCCCGCTTCGGAAAAGCTGTACGCGAGCGGCGAACCGCTGTAGCGGATCAGGGGGCGCTCCCCCAGCTTCTGCAGGCGGTGCAGGTGGCCAAGCGCCACGTAGTGCGCCTGCGGCGGGAAGGCATCCGGTGAAACCGTCAGCGCCCCGCCGATCTGAATCGGCCGCTCCGACTCGGTTTCCTTGCCGCCCATGACAAAGAGATGGCTCATCACCAGGTTGACGGTATCCCCGCGAAACCGGCCGGCCAAATCGGCAAACAGCGTCTGGATCCGCTCGGAAAAGGCGAGCTGCATCTGCTCCGGCGTGAACGTCTCGCTCAACAGCTCTTTCAGGCGGGATTCCGACGGATACGGCAGGGCCAGCACGACCGCGTGATGGTCGACGTCCGGCACGGCCAGCTCCAGCCACGACGGCCCCCCGTCCACGATGCGCACGCGCTCCGGCGATGCCTCGGGACCGGACAAGAGCGGCGCTTCCTTGGGCAGGCCGAGCAGGACGATCCCGTGCTTGGAGGCGAGCGGCGCGGCCGCGCGAACGCGCTCCGGCTGGTCGTGGTTCCCGGCAATCACGACCACGCCGCGCCGCCCTCCCGCCGACAACCGCTCCAGCGCTTCGTAAAACAGCTCTTCCGCCCAGGCAGGCGGATTGACCGAATCGTACACGTCGCCGGCGACCAGCACCAGGTGGACCTCCCGCTCGTCCGCGATCCGGCACAGCTCGTCCACAAACGCGGCCTGCTCCGCGCGCCGATCGCGCCCTTCCAACTGCCGCCCGAAATGCCAGTCGGCCGTATGTAAAATGCGCATGCTTTCACCCTTTCCCGATCATGTGTTTGCTTTTATTGTAACAAAAGCGAAGCCAGGCGCGGCAAGAAAAAAGCTGCAGCGCCCGTTTACCGGACATTTCCGCCGGCCGGTCCGCGCGGCAAGGAGCGGATACGTCCGGCAGGCGCCCGAACGAAAGCCCCCCAAGCAAAAAGCCGCACACCCGGCACACGGCCGGATGGCGGCTTCACTCGTTTTCGCTTGTCAGTGGCGAACAGTGGACTTGTGCGGCTGCTTGAGCGACTGCACGCACATGTAACAGATGACGGCAAACAGACAGGTAATGACCAGCGAGTGGAACAGGGTCGCGTACAGATGCAGCCGGAACAGCACGACCAACCCGCCGCTCAGGATCTGCACCGCCGTCAGCACGAAGGCCAGGATGCTCGCCCCGTACAGGTCGCGCCGCTTCTCCTTGAAATGGCGGACGGCGTAGATCATGGCGCCCAGGACCAGCACGAACAGCAGGGCGGCAGCCGCCCGGTGCGCGAAGTGAATGCCGGTCTGTCCCGCCAGCTCGGGAATCAGTCTGCCCTGGCAGAGCGGCCAGTCGCTGCATCCCATGCTGGAACCGGTATGGCGGACATAGGCGCCCAGGTAGACGACGCCATAGGCGTACGCGGCCACGCCCCAGATGTAATTGCGGAATCCCTTGGAGACGGGCATCTGCACCCATTTCTCCCGCTTGTCTCTCTGCAGCACGAACAGGCTTAACAGAAAGACGCCGGTAAAGGCCAGCAGGGAAAATCCAAAGTGCAGCGCCAGCACCCCGGACGACTGCGGCCAGATCACCGCGGATGCGCCCAGAATGGACTCCACGACGATAAAGAACAAGCCAAAGATGGCCAGGTTGCGCACTTCCCGGTTGCCCCGGTAGCGGCGCCAGGCCATCACGGAAAACACACCGACCACGATGCCGGCGATCCCCGTGACGAACCGGTGCATGTATTCAATCAGCGATTCCAACGTGTATTCCGGGACCCATCTGCCGTTGCAGAGCGGCCAGTCGTTCCCGCATCCCAATGCCGATTCGGTCTTCGTTACCAGCGAGCCGCCAATCATCACGCCCAACATGACGAGCGTGGCAACGACAGCCAGCGGTTTCAGCCATTTTTCCATCTGCGAACACCTAGCTCGAATAAATTATTGTTGCCCCTTTTTACAATAGTAAAACATCCCCCGCCATGCAAGGGATGTTCCGTTGCCATTTGTGAGCGTTGCGTGTCAAAAGTTCGCGATCATCGTGCTGACGACGATGGCCGCGCAGAACACGGTCAGGTACAGAATGGAATACCCGAACAGCTTGCGCGCCCACGCCAGGTCATCCTTGGCATGGAAGCCCTGGTACAGGAACACGATGTACAGCAGGCCCATGACCGCCATGACCGCCAGATAGAGATAGCCGACGTTGCCGTGCAGGAACAGGAGCAGCGAGGCCGGCAGCAGCACGGAGCCCCACAGGAACATCTGCCGCTTCGTCTCGGCAAACCCTTTGACCACCGGCAGCATCGGAATGCCGCCTGCACGGTAATCTTCCGTTTTCAGCATGGCCAGCGCCAGGAAATGGGGCGGCTGCCACAGGAACAGGATCAAAAACAGCAGCCACGCGCTCGGGTCCATGTTGTTGGTGACCGCCACCCAGCCGATTACCGGGGGAGCCGCACCGGAAACGCCGCCGATCACCGTATTCAGGCTGGTGACGCGCTTCAGCGGTGTGTAGATCAACACGTAGAAAATATGGCCGATCAAGCCCCAGACCGCCGCCAACGGGTTGGCAAAGACAGCCAGCACGACCAGACCAGCAAGCAGGAGCGCGATTCCGAGCAGAAGCGCATGACGGGGCTGAATGCGCCCGGACGCCAGACCGCGGTCCCTGGTGCGTTTCATTTTTTGATCGAGTTCACGGTCGTAGTAGTTGTTCAGCACCGCACCGGACATGATCACCAAGGCGGTGCCAAGCATGGTGAACAGCGCCAGTTTCCAATCGGGAAAACCGTGGGAAGCCAGCCACAGACCGGTAAATGTTGTCATCAGGTTGGACATGGTGATGCCCGGTTTGGTGAGCTGCACGTAATCGCGCCAAGTGGCCTGCTGCACCGGTTGGGCCTGCATGGCGGAATCGGTATTGAGCGATTCCTGCATCGTCACTTGCTGGTCCACGTTTCGTACCTCCTGTCTCATTCGTGCAAACATCCCTTTACAAGGGCATACCGCTTCAAGCGAGGAAGCGGCGGCCCGAATCTCTCACACGTATTCGTTTCGGCGAATAAATCAGCTTACATTGTAGCGAATCAGGTCGAAACTAGTCAACGTGCGGGGTGCCCGAGTGTGCCCGCTCCCCCGCGCTTCGCTGCGGCTACCGTTACTGTATCAGAAGAAGCCGGTCCAAAACGACGTCATTCTTGACAAAATTTCAACATGCGCTTACCAGCCGAAGATGACGTCCAGCACGCCGGCCGTCTCTCCGCCCGGATAAATCAGGTACAGCAGGGTGTATACGGTTACGCCCGTGATCGCCGAGCCAAACCAGACTACCGAAGTCCAGGGGCCGATTTTTTTGTGCTTGGCATACTGCTTTTTGTACCCGTAGTAGAGGGTAACCAGCCCCATCACGCCCCCCACCGTAGCCAACACGATGTGAAAGAGCAGGAAAATTTGATAGAAGATGCGGATATCGTCCGGACCGCCAAAATGGGTATTGCCCACGAAGGCAGTGCGAGACACGTAGGTGATAAAGAAGAGGGTGGCGAAAATGGCCGCCCATGTCATCAGCTTGATGTGCGTTTCCGTCCGGCGGCAGCGGATGTTATACCAGCCGAACGCGACGAGAATGCCGCTGATGGCAATAAACGACGTGCTGATGGTCGGCAGAATGATCGACATGTCCTACACCTCAAATCGTCCGTTTCTCTCTGTTTGTTACGCGTTTCCCTTGTCGGCGCCGGACGCAGCCAGATCACCCAATTGTGGTCCGGGCGTCTGCTGGTCCATTGGCAAATCGTTCTGTTTCTCCTGTTTATACCATCGGAAGAAGATGTACGCCAGCACCGAGCTGTATACCCCTTCCTGCACCAGCTTCATGATGATGCCGCCCAGGCGCTGGTCCTCGAAGGCGGTATGGCCCGGAAACAGTAGCGGCGCATTCATGTAGCTGTGATAAAGCGGTTCGCCCGCGAAAATGATCAGGGCACAGGACGGCGTAATCAAGACGCCATTGAGGAACAGATACGCCACTTTCCGCAGCCCTTCCAACGGTTTCTCCTGCACGGGAAGCGGGCTCACGATCGGCCACCACATGCAGAAGGCGGCGAGAAAGATTACCGCGTGAATGGCGTTCATCCAATTGTGGTTCTGGGCCGCATAGTCCAGAATCGCCGGAAAGTGATAAAAGGAAAGCAGGCTGTTGAAGAGAAGCGCCGCTACCACCGGTCGGGTACAGAAACGAAGGACGGCACGCACCCCCCGGTTGCGGAAAATGACGGCCCACAGCCAGCCCGGAATGCCCAGCATGATCATCGGCGGCAGCGCAATGAACAGCAGAGCCATCTGCAGCATGTGCATGCTGAACAGGTAATGGTGCCCCAGGTAGTTGATCGGACTTCCCGCTGCCGCGTACAGGATCACCATCGCCAGGACAAAGATGGTCTGTTGTTTCCCGGTCGCCGGCTCTGCGCCGGCAAAGCGGCTGCGCAGCGGTCCGGTCACCAGGAAGTACAGGACGACCAAGAGCAGCGTGATCAGCAGGACTTCCGGATTCCACAGATCGGAAAAAGGGCCGATTCCCGTATCGGACGCGTTGTGATGCTGATGGTGGTTATGCATGAATCCCGTCTCCTTTCCTACTAGAAAGGGTGCCCTTCATTCAAACTCCATTATACCGCTGATTTGCGCTTTCTTCCTCTTGTAAAAATGAACAAACTCGGACAAATATTCGGCTGTTAGCAGCGCGTCAGCCTGTTTGCCACCGCTTGCGCTCCCTTGGTGAACTCGTCATCCCCTTGCGGATGCGCAAAAAAAGGGCAGACCAAGAAGTCTGCCCTTCTTTCTGTTTCTGTTTTTACACCCACACCCAGAACACGAACACGATCACGGCTGCCAGCACGAAGAACAGGCCGGCAAAGATCGAGATGCGGGCAAACTCATGCCCCTTTTGGTCCATGTGCATCCAGAAGAACAACTGGAAGAGCGCCTGGACAAACGCCAGTCCGACGATAAAGGGTACGGTAAATCCGCTCGGCACCACCTCATAAGCGACTGCGACGAAAGCCAGGGCGGTGAGCACGAGGGAAGCGATAAAGGCCACAATGTGGTTCTTCGCGCTTTCCTTTTTCACTTTGGGCTTGCGTACTTCTTCATTGTGCGTATGTGCTCCCATCGCTTATCCCACCTTTCCACCGATCATGCCCATGAGATAGACCACGGTAAAAATGAACACCCACACGACGTCGATGAAGTGCCAGTACAGGCTGGCGACGTAAAACTTCGGAGCGGTCACCACGGTCAGGCCTTTTTTGACGGCCGCCAACTGCAGGGTGACGATCCAGAGAATCCCGAACAGCACGTGGCCTCCGTGGAAGCCAACCAACGTGTAGAACGCCGAACCAAACGCGCTGGACGAAATCTTGTGTCCTTCATGGTAGTAGTGCATGAACTCGTAAATCTCCAGGCCGAGGAAGCCGAGACCGAGCAGGACCGTCACGGTCAGCCAGGCCTGCACCTGTTTCAGGTTTTTCTTGTGCATCGCCAGCACCGCAAACACGCTGGTGAGCGAACTGGTCAAGAGCAGCAGCGTCGCAATCGCCACGAGCGGCATGTCAAAGAGCTGCTGCGAAGAAGGTCCGCCGTTGGTCTGGTCGCGCAGAGCGATAAACGTCGCGAACAGCGAACCGAAGAGAACGGTTTCCCCGCCGAGGAAGAGCCAGAAGCCGAGGATCTTGTTCTTCCCTTCCAGGGTGGCTTTTTCCGGTTCGTCAGGCAGAACCGCGTGTACGTGATGTGTAGCCATTACGCCTTAACCCCCTTCTCTTCGATCTCGTCCGGTTCAATGTGATAGCCGGGGTCGTCTGTCAGCGAACGCAGCAGCATGCACGCAAAGTTGATCGCCAAGCCGATGACGACGACCACGTAGTTGTGATACATGAACCCGAAACCGGCGATAAACAGCCCCACAGACATGACGAACGGCAGGAAGGAACCGGACGGCATGTGGATGGAGCCCAGCGGTTCGGCCGGGGTCATGCCTTTGTTCCCCGCCATTTTTTCTACCCACAGCGCGTCCAGACCGCGTACCAGCGGCGTTTGCGCAAAGTTGTACTCCGGCGGCGGAGACGGAATCGACCATTCCAGCGTGCGGCCATCCCACGGGTCGGCCGGAGCGCGTTTGCCGCTCTTCGCGGTAACGGCGACGTTCACCAGGAACAGAATCGTACCGATGCTCATGCCAAACACGCCGATCGTACTGATGAAGTTGCCCAGTTCCAGACCTTGGCCGGCCAGGTAGGTGAAGACGCGGCGCGGCATCCCCATCAGACCCAGGAAGTGCTGCGGGAAGAAGGTCAGGTGGAACCCGACGAAGAACGTCCAGAAGTTCCATTTCCCGAGCGTTTCGTTCAGCATCTTGCCGAACATTTTCGGCCACCAGTAGTAGAGGCCGGCAAACAGACCGAATACGAGACCGCCTACGATTACGTAGTGGAAGTGCGCCACGACGAAATAGCTGTCGTGGTATTGGTAGTCAGCCGGCGGAATCGCCAGCATCACACCGGTCATACCGCCGATGGTGAAGGTCGGAATGAACCCGACGGCGAACAGGTTTGCCGTGGTGAAGCGGATTTGACCGCCCCACATGGTGAACAGCCAGTTGAAGATTTTGATACCGGTCGGCACCGCGATCAACATGGTCGCCAGACCGAACAGCGTGTTGGCAATCGGCCCCATGCCGGTGGTGAACATGTGGTGCGCCCACACCATGAAGCCGAGGAAACCGATCAGCGCGGTCGCGAATACCATGGAGCTGTAACCAAACAGACGCTTTTTCGAGAATGTACTAACGACTTCAGAGATGATACCAAACGCAGGCAGAATCAGGATGTACACTTCGGGGTGACCGAAGATCCAGAACAGGTGCTGCCAGATCAGAATGTTACCGCCGGCATCCGGGTTAAAGAAGTTGCCCCCGAACAGGCGGTCGAACATCAACAGCACCAGACCGACGGTGATCGCCGGGAACGCGAACAGAATCAAGCCGGAAGTCACGAAGGACGTCCAGGTGAACAGCGGCATGCGCATGAAGGTCATGCCCGGCGCGCGCATGTTGATGATCGTCACCAGGAAGTTGATCCCACCGATCAGGGTACCCAGACCGGCGATCTGCAGGCCGAGCACGTAGAAGTCAATGCCGCGGCCGCTGAATTGGTTGAGGGCCAGGGTCGTGTAGGACGTCCAGCCGGCGTCAGGCGCACCGCCCAAAAACCAACTGGTGTTCAGAAGCACGCCCCCGAAGAAAAAGAGCCAGAAACCGAGTGCGTTGACGAACGGGAACGCAACGTCGCGCGCACCGATTTGCAGCGGAACAACCGCGTTCATCAGGGCAAAAATCACTGGCATGACCGCCAGGAAGATCATCGTGGTACCGTGCATGGTAATCAGTTCGTTAAACGTCTTGGCCCCGACGACGGAAAGCTCCGGATACATCAATTGCAAACGAATCAGCAGGGCCTCAATTCCGCCGGCCAGGAAAAAAAGGCCGCCGGCAATCAGGTACAGGATCGCGATTTTCTTGTGGTCCACTGTCGTGAGCCAATCCCACAGCCCTGACCGCTTTGGTGCATGAGAAGCATGTGCAGACACGGTTTTACCTCCTTTTTAGCGTCACTGCCTCATGACGGTCGCTTACTGTTTGTTTTCGTCCTTCACTTCGTCCTTCACACTGAGGGTGTACAGGTAATCAACCAGTGCGTTCACTTGGTCGTCGCTCAGGTTCAGGTTTGGCATGTTGTTGCCCGGCTTCATTTTTTGCGGGTCTTTCAGCCATTCCTCAAGGTATTTACGCTCGTTCGGCTTGATGCCCGCCACGCGCATGCGGTCAGCAAAGTTGGTCAGGTTCGGACCCAGTTTTCCGCCTTTGCCCGCTACAGCGTGGCAGCCCAAACAGCTCTTTTCGAAAATGGCTTGGCCTTCTGCGGCACTGGCGGTAGCCTTCTTCGGATCGGCAGACTGCACGGTTTTCATCTTCTGTGCCCACTTGTCGAAGTCGGCCTGCTCCATTACTTCCACTTTGAAGTCCATCAGAGCATGGGACGCCCCGCACAGTTCGGCGCATTTGCCGTAGAAGGTGCCGGTTCTGTCGGCCTGCAGCCACATTTTGTTTTCCAGGCCCGGGTTGGTGTCGATTTTACCGCCCAGCGCCGGAATCCAGAACGCGTGGATCACGTCGGCGGAGTTCAGGGTGAATTGAACCTTTTTGCCCACCGGCAGCACCAGGTCTTGCGCGGTAGCTACACCGAGATCCGGATACTCGAACTCCCACCAGAACTGGTGAGCGGTTACGTTCACTTGAAGCGCTTCCTTATTATCGTATTCTTTGGAAAGAGCAAAGCCGGTGGTGACCGTCGGGATAGCCATGATGATCAGAAGCAGGAACGGAATGGCCGTCCATAGGATCTCCAGCGTGTGGCTGCCTTCCACCTGTTTCGGAATGCCCTCTTGTCCCGGACGTTTGCGATAACGGATAAGGACATAGGTCAAGATCAGAATAACAACGATAAAGACGCCGATCATGATGGAGAAGGACAACTTCATCAGATCGAACTGCATTGCTGCAACCGGCCCCTGCGGCTTGAGCGCGGAGAGCTCTTGTATGCCGCAACCGGTTAGTGTCAGCGCCAGCAACCCAAACAGGAAAAGCTGACGCCAAAACTGTTGCCAACTCTTCATACCATTGAACCCCTCTTTCTTTCGTGTTGGTAACATTCCGCCCGCAACCTGCCGTGCAGCCGAATGTTTATTCGTACTCTTTTGTCTGTCAACGATCACTCCGCCTGCTGCTATCCTCCACTATGATACCCAAAGCTGAAAAGTATTAGCAACCGGAGAGCGCGACAAACAAATAGAGTAAGGGCCATTCCCTACACCTACCTCGACTGGTAACCTCTTAAGTATACATAATTTTCTTGGAAGCTCCCATGCCATTTGGAATAAATCTGTTAACAAATTTATGAACAATTTTGTGAAACTATTTTTCAATGGGTTGACAAGCCGATTCTTTTTTGTGAGAGACCCGGCTGTGCAGCGCCATGCCGCCGACGACCAGCAGCATTCCGGCCCACGACCATGCCCCCGGCAGCGGCGCGGACAGCAGGAGCACTTCCAGCAGCACGGCAAACACCACTTCGCCCGCCTGCGTGGCTTCCACCGCGGCCATACGCCCGGGACTGCCCTTGGACAAGTCGGTGGCCTGAAAAAACAGCACCGTCGCCACGATCCCGGACGTCACCGCCACGATCAGGGACTGCACCGTCTGGCTGACGCTGGGCAGTCCCTCCGCCGCCGCTCCCCAGACTGCCAGCAGCAGCCATAGCGGGATGCTGGCCAGCGTCATGCCCAGCACCCGCTGGTAGGCGTCAAGTCGCCCCCGGGTAATTTCCATCATCTTGCGGTTGCCGAGCGGATAGGCAAACGCGGCGACGACAACCGGCACGATCCCGTACAGCGCCTCCTTGACCCCGAGCGCCTTCGCGTGCTCCATCTGCATCAGGGCCACCCCGGCCAGGATGATCAGGGATACGGCCAGTCCCTTGTACGGAATTTTCTGACCCAAAAACGGAACAAGCAGCGAACCGGCGACGATGGTCACCTGCCACGTGCCGGCGATCAGCCAGCCCGGACCGTACGCGGCGGCAAAACTGAGCGGACCGTAAAACAGCCCGAATCCGACGAAGCTCCAGACCAGCCACGCCCACGGTCTGGCCCTCATCTCCCGCCACAGCGGGCGCAGATTGCCGCGCAGCCAGACGATCGCCAGCAGAAACGGGACCATGAACAAATAGCGAAGCGAGGAACTCCAGATCCAACTGCCTCCTGCCAGATCCATCGCCCGGTTGAGCACAAACGTAAAGGCAAAAAAGAAGGAAGCCACAACGCCCAGCACAATAGCCCGCACCACCATCCCCCATTTCTCCCGCCATTTCCCTTTTGCCTCTCCAACTTGTAGCATATCCCGACCGCCGTCTCCTGTCAAAGCGCCGCGTCCCCTTTTGGCACCTTCTCCATCTCCCGGGGCGGGATGGATCATATAGGCGGCGGTTCACAACGGCTGCCGCGAGCGGCGGCGCTTCCCGTCCGACAGGAGGTTTCGGGGCCGACCGGCAAAAAAGCCCCTCGGAAAGCCATCGCGGCATTTCCGGGGGCATCGCATGTCACGCCTTTTCCGCGCGTCCGCTCCTGATCAGCCAGAGGTGCTGCAGGTATTCGGCCACGCCGAGCAGGATGGCGGCAAAACCGGCGCCGATGGGGACGATCCGCGCCCCGGGCAGGACAAAGGCGCTCAGGTTGACGATGAGGAAGGCGGCGATAAAATCGACCGCCGTACTCAGCCACAAGGTGCCGGGCCTCAGCAGAAACAATTCCAGCACGTGTCCGGCGATGGCGAAAAACAGTCCCACGCCGATCGACTGATAGAGGGAGGCGTAATTCAACTCCGGGAACAGGGCATCGGCGAGGACGACCACCGCCGGGCAGACGAACAGCTTTACGAGCAAACCGGCCACCAGCATCCTTCCTCCTTCTGTTGGACTACCTTCAGTATGTCCGCCGCCGCTGCCGCTTAACCCGCCGGCCCGAGCATCCGACCCGTCCTGCCGCCAACGGCCGCCGGGCGGTACGCGCCGCTTCCCGATCGGCACAGCTCGCCTCGCGCGCCGCAGGCTACGCCGCTTCCTGCCGCTCCTGCCGCGGATACGCCAGCGTCACCACCAGGCTGACGACGGTCAGCAGCGCCAACACGACAAAGATCTGATGCAGCCCGCCGGCCAGCGCTTCCCGCGCCGCCTGCAGCACGTCCGGCGGGAAGTGCCGGGCCGTCTCCGGGTTGAGGATCTTGTTGACGTCGACGCTCTCCGTCCCCTGGATGCCCTGTATGGACCGATTGAGCATCAGACCGAACAGGGCGATGCCAATCGTCTGCCCCAGCGTCCGGATCAAGGTGTTGGTCGCCATCGCGGCTCCGCGCAGGTTCCAGCCGACGGACAGGACGGCGCCGGTAAACGAGGTAAAGGCAAAGCCGAACCCGAAACCGACGACAAAGGTGATCACAAACAGCATCCAATGCGGCGTTTCCGCCGAAATCAGCGCCAGCCAGAGCGTCGCCCCGATCAGGGCGATCAGCCCGATCAGCGAGGTGGTGCGAATCCCGATCCGGGCCAGCAGCCGGCCGCTCCACGCCGCTCCCAGCGGCCATCCGATCGACATCGGAATCAGCGTCAGGCCGGAGCCGGTCGCTCCTTGACCGTAGACCCCCTGAATCCACATCGGCAGATAAAAGGAGACGGCCACCAGAACGGCCGCCAGCAGAAAGCCCGCCAGATTGGCTACGCTGATGGCGCGGATGGAGAACAACTGCAGCGGCAGCATCGGTTCGGGCGACTTTTTCTCGATGTAGAGAAACAGCGCCAGGCCGCACGCGGCAGCGACCAGCAGCCCGATGATCAGCGGCGAATCCCAGGGGTGTTCCGTCCCGCCGCTCAACAGCGCGTACAGCAGCGCGGACATGCTGGCGGTAAACGTCGCGACCCCGGCGTAATCAATATGCTTCCGCTTCTTTTCGATCTGCTCGTGCAAATACATCCCGATCAGGGCGATGGACACGATCCCGAACGGCAGATTCATGTAAAAGATCCAGTGCCAGGAGACGTAGTCCACCAAAAGGCCGCCGGTCAGCGGACCCAGGATGCCGGAGATGCCCCAGATCCCGCTCATCCACCCCTGCACTTTTCCCCGCTCTTCAAACGGGTAGATGTCCCCGATAATCGTATAGGTAATGGTAATGATGGCGCCAGCGCCCATCCCTTGAAAGGCGCGAAACCAGATGAGCTGTTCCATCGTCTGGGACAGCCCCGACAGCACCGACCCGATCAGAAACAGGCTGGCCCCGACGTTGAACACGATTTTCCGTCCGTACAAGTCGGCCAGTTTTCCGTAAATCGGGGTGGTGACCGCCGACGTCAGCAGGTAGATGGACACCACCCAACTGATCAGATGGAGTCCTCCCAGATCGCTGACGATGGTGGGCATTGCCGTGCTGACAATCGTCCCTTCAATGGCGGCCAAAAAGGTGGCGATCATCACGGCAATGGTCACATTGCGCTTGTTTGTAACGGGTTTCATCGACACATCCTCCACTCCTGCCGTTACCGGCGTTCTTTTCCGCTGGCGCCGTCCGGTTCCGGCCGCTGCAGCGCATCCGCCGGGCAGAACATCAGCCCGGAAAGCTGGCGCCGCTCCCCTTCCGCGAATCCGGCAAACGTTTCCCGACTGCTTGCCGCGGCCATTCACCTGCCCGCCGGACAGCGGTGCCGGGCAACGCAATGACGCGGCCACCGACACAAGACGAACGACCTGTGCCGCCGGTAATCATGCGGCCCAGGTCGCCACGTGCACACGCCCTCGCTATTCCTCTTCGCTCGCTTTCTGCTTCGCCAGTACGGGGTCGAGCAGGGTTGGGCCGTACTTTTTCTCCAATCCTTTTATCCACTCGTCTTGGTATTTGGCACGGTTCTTGCCCGCCAGTTTTTCCTTGATTTTCTCCCGCGCCTGTTCCAGGGTGGGCACGGGATTGCCCAGTTTCTCCTTGTTCTTGTCGTAGTACTCCTTGATTTGCTCTTCCGTCACCGGATACGCCTTTTCAAACAGCTTGTCTTTCAGCATTACGATTTTCAGCGCTTCCCGGAACGTCTGCTCGTTGAATCCCTTCTTTTCCAGCGAGCGGCGGAATGCTTCATCCGAGCCCAGCGACTTTTTCAGCGCGTCAACCTGCTTTTCGAGTTCCGCTTCGTCAATCGTGACCCCCTGCTGCTTCGCTTCCTGGGTGATCAGCGCATCCGCGATCAACTGGTCCATGACCCGTATCCCGTACTTGTGTTTCAACGCGTCGCTGAATTGCGACTCGGTGATCGTCACGTCTCCCACCTTGGCGACAGCCGGATCTTCCTTCTCTCCCTCCGAAAGCCCCACCACTGCCAGCGCCAGCAGCAGCACGGCGGCAGCCAGGATGGATACATCAAACTTTTTCATCAGGTCGTCCTCTCTTTCTTCGCACTTCTACGCCATTATGCCATTATAATAGAGAGCGGTTGCGGAAGAAAGATGGAATCACTGTTCCACAACCTTTCCACAATGGTGACAAATTTGTGACAACCCTATAATAAGTACTTGGTAAACAAAGCGGAAATCACGGAGGCAATAACCGGCCCCAAAACCGCCCAAATCTGCAAAAACCGCTCATGCTTTCTTCCCTTGTCCCCTTCGATCATTTTGGTGAATTGTTCCATGTCGCTTTTGTCGTGGTCCAACAATTGCAGGATCAAGTCCTTCTCCGTCGTGCCCCGTTTCAGCTCCAGTTCCGTCTGCAATTTGGTGATCGCCTGCAGCAGTTCGGCGCGAACCTCCTCCATCCTCTCCAGGCGGTGTTCGATGCGCTCCAGCCATTTGGTCGCCACGGACATTTTTCCTTCCAGTTGGTCGATCCGTTCCTCGAACTTGTCCAGGCGTTGATAGATACGCTGCACGCTGTCCTGTGTCATCTCGTTTTTCCCCGGTGTCATGGCTCCCACCTCCTCCAGTCTTTCTCTTTACTCCTTATTTATGAGAAGCGGCCGTGCTTTGCTTGTACCACCGCCCCTTGGGGCACCGGCAGCAGCAAAACAGGCCCCCGACCAATCAGGAGCCTGTTGACGGGAGCCGCAGGGGAAAAAGGCCCGCACATGGCTGCGGGCTTTCCTCACGATTCGATCCAGCGGCAGAGCGGACCCAGCGCCCTGCTCGCATCCTGGTAGCCCAGGGTATACAAGTCCAGCAGCCGGGCCGGATTGCGTTCCACCCGGCGGATGCGGACCGGTTTGCTCGGCGTAATGACGAAGGCCCGCTTCTCCTCACGCAGCGACCTGATCCGCGCCAGTGTCTCATTGAACCGGCGGTGATGATCGAACAAGACGCGCACCAGATGCTTGTACCGGGGAAACAGCCGCTCTCCCAGCCAGGACAGGTTGACCGGCTGCCGGACGTACTCTTCCGTCCCTGTGCGCACGACAACAATCCGTTCGTTACCGTCCCGAAGCGACTTTTCGATCGGGATCGGGTCAGCCAGCCCGCCGTCCAACAGCGTCACCCCCTGGTACTGCACCACCCCCGACAGCAGCGGAATGCTGCAGGAGGCGCGCACCGCCAGCAGGAATTCCTTGTGCTCGTCTTTGGAAAAGTAGACGCTTTCTCCCGTTTCGAAGTTGGTGGCCGCGACCACCAACTGTTCCGTGGCCTGGGAAAAGACGTCAAACGCCAAAGGACGAATCTGCCTGCGGATCTCGTCAAAGAGACAGTCCAAGCCCAGCATGCAGCCGTGGCGGAACAGGTTGCGCCACGAAAAAAAGCGCATGTCGCACAGGTGTTCAATGTAGATCGACTTGCCCAGTCCTTTTTCCCGCGCCAGATAGGTGAGCGCGTTGCAGGCGCCGGCCGAGACGGCCGCCACGTACGGGGCGATCAGGCCGTGCTCCAGAAAGCAATCCAGTACACCGGCCGTGTAGATGCCTCTCATCCCGCCTCCCTGAAGCACCAGGCCAAACCTGCTCATGCCGTGTCCTCCCTTCCGTCGAGACGGTATCCTTTCGTTAGTATTTCTGGGATGAACACAGACATGCACGGACAAGCGGAGAGCCGGCCCCCTGCCGCGGGACGGCGCCTCGCGCCTTCTTCGCCGTCAGCAGGCGGGGCAGCGCGTTCTCGAAGGATGCTCCACGAACTTGTCAAAGAAATCGCGGAAAACGTTCCCCACACCCCCGCCCGTTCCAGTATGATAGGGGTAATGAAGACAAAGGGGGCATTTTTGGTTGAAACAGCGAATTGCTTGGATTACGGACAGCACGGCCTACGTGCCTGATGAACTGCGGGAGAGGCATGACATCCACATCGTGCCGCTGGACGTGATTTTTGAAGACGGAACGTATGAGGATGGGTTCGGGTTGTCCCCCGAGCAGCTCTACGAAAAAATCGACCGCGCCCAAACGGTACCCACAACCTCGCAGCCATCAGTCGGAAAATTCTTGAGACTTTACGAAACATTGGCGGAAACGTACGACTGCGCCATTGCCGTCCACCTCTCCAGCCGGTTGAGCGGCACCTGCAACGCCAGTCTCAACGCCGCCGGCATGGTGGACTTCCCGATCGAAGTCGTGGATTCGCAAATCGTTTCCTATCCGATCACGGCGCTGATCCTCAAAGGGATCGCACTGGCCGAGCGGGGCGTGGACTTCCGCGCCATCGCCGCCGCGCTGCGCGAAGAAGCGGCCAAAAACGAAAACTACATCGTCATCGGCAGCCTGTCCCAGCTTCACAAGGGCGGCCGGTTGAGCAGCGCCCAGTTCTTCCTCGGCAACCTGCTGCAGATCAAACCGATCTTTCGCATCCGCGGCGGCGTGGTGGAACTTTTTGAAAAGGTGCGAACGGAAAGCAAGGCCGTCAAGCGCATCCTGGAGCAGTTGGAGGCCGCCCGCAAGAAGCACCGGATCACGGAAGTGCAGATTCTGCACGGCAACGTCCTGGAAAAAGCGCTGGAACTGAAGGAATCGATCACAGCCAGATACCAGGACATCCACGTCCTGATCGGCCCGCTCAGCTCGGTCCTGGGCGTCCACGGAGGGCGCGGCACGCTGGCCCTCACCTGGACCAACGAACCGCGCGAACAGGAGTAACCGGCCAAAACAAAAGCACCGTCCGCATCGACGGTGCTTGTCGTTTTCTCCATGCGTTTCGGCCCGGCTGCTCCGGACTCCTGCCCCCAATCAGCGTCCGCAAGACGACGTCGTTACTTCACCGCGACCAGCAGAAACCGGTGTGCGGGGATGTCCACGTATCCGTCCCGCTCGATGACCCGGTGAATCCGCAGCAAACCGTCCGCGCAGCGCTCCACGGAAAAGTCGGGCACCTGCCAGGGGATCGCCTGCAGGTAGTACACGATCGCCCCCACGTCGTAAAACCGTGTAAAGGAGAATACTTCCCTCCGCTCCACCACCGTGAGGCCCGCCGATTCCAATTGGGCGGCCGCGTATGCCAGATTCCAGTGCAGGTACTCCTCCGGCACCGGCGCTTCCAGCATCCGGTTCAATTCCAGGTCGTTGTGGCCGCCCACCTGTTGGGTGATGAAGCAGGCGCCCGGCTTCATGATCCGGCAGACCTCTTCCGGCCGGTACGACTCGTGCCGGTTGATCACCAGCTCAAACACTTCGTCCGCAAACAGAACCGCGGTTTCCGCGTGCAGCCAATCGATCCAGGCTTGTTGATCCATCGGTAAAACTCCTCCCGTCTCATGTGTGTGGGCATGTCTGGTCCGCTCCGTTACACAGGGCGGGCGGAGCTCGAATGGTCAGGCAGCGTTGTTACCTTTCACGGAACAGATGATACACCATCGTCACCTCCTAGTGGGAGAATTGAAAGAGAACGAAGCCGACGCAGGCGGCATTCAACAAAAAGGTAATGCCCATACCGAGCATCATGCCCTGAAGAATGCCGGTTCTGCTGCGAACCGCGATCGCGGTCACGACGATCACCGGCAGCATGTAGATGAGCTGGGCTACCCCGATAAACAGAAAGCCTTGCGGATAAAAGAACAACAGCAAATGAAGCAGGGCGGTGATACCGATCCCAATCCCCACATCGGCGGCGTGATTCCCCGGTTTGTCAGACATGGCTTCCCTCCGTTTGCCGTTCGTCTCGTATCGCCTTCAGCACCTCTTCCCTGCCGTCCCGATAGAAGAGGTTGTAGGTGTCAAACGGGATGATCCGCCCGTCGGGATGGACGATGTGGACACACGACTTCTTGACCGAACGGACGTCAAAATTGTACGGGTCCAAAAACTGCATGATGATGACGCGAAACACGTTTTCGTACCCGATCGCGTCGGGCAGGGCCACCTGCGGCAGACAGCAGAGCAGGCTTTTCAGCGACAGCGCCGACGACTGCGGCGAATGGCTGGTGGAAAACAGGTGAAAGATCCGCTCCTTGAGCGACTGGTCCTGCTCAAACACGATCGTATTGCGGCCCCCTTCCAGCAAAATCTGCGGATCGATCAGTCCCGCCAGCGGGGTGACGCTGCCGTTCAGCTTGAGCGCGTACCCCATCGCCAGACAGTCGGGATGACAGGGAACAGGGATGATGTCCTCCGCCGCAAACACGCCGGATTGTTCGACGATCCTCTGCCGCACCTCGCTCAGCGTCAGCCGGTCGCGGGAGGGGTCAAACGCCTCCGTCCGTCCGGCCGCCTGAATCGGCTGAAAGGTGACTCCGCGCACGGCGGGCTGCTCCAGCCCGTACTGGATCACCCGGCCGATTTCCCCGTCGTTCACTCCTTTTTTCAGCGTCACTACCAGCGTGGTGGAGATGTTGAACTCATTCAGATGCTCGACCGCTTTACGGCGAATCTCCCGCAGGTCGGCGCCGCGCAGCTCCATCAGCGCCTCCTTTTCCAGACTGTCAAACTGCAGGTAGATTTCAAACCCCGGCATGTATTCCGCCAGCCGCCGGACGAACTCCCGATCCTGCGCAATCCGTATGCCGTTGGTGTTGACCATCAGGTGGCGGATCGGCCGCGCCTTGGCCATGTCCAGAATCTCGAAAAACTGCGGGTGAAGCGTCGGCTCGCCGCCGCTGATCTGGACGATGTCGGGCTCCCCTTCGTTGCGGACGACCGCATCCAGCATCCGACCGATCTCCGTGAGCGAGCGCCACGAGGTCCGCTTGGGCGACGATTCCGCGTAGCAGATGGGGCATTGCAGGTTGCAGTGGTCGGTCACCTCCACCAGCGTCAAGCAGCTGTGCTGTTCGTGATCCGGGCAGAGCCCGCAGTCGTACGGACAGCCGTAGCGGATCGGCGTGTTCCACACCTGCGGCATCTCCGCCGGTTTGAGAAACTCCCGGCAGCGCTTGTAGTAGTCGACGTCGGTGGAGATCAGCACCTTTTCCCGCCCGTGGCGCGGGCAGTGTTTCCAGAGATAGACCCGCCCTTCCTCGATGATCACCTTGGCTTCCGTCTTGCGCAGGCATTGGGAACAAATGCTGTTGGTCAGTTCGTAGAAGAGATACGGCCTGTTTTTCGGCATGGTTTACTCCTTTCCGTGCAGCGGCACGCCCTTCCGGCGCGGCCACTGCCGCATGAGCGACACGTAATAAGCCATTCCCGCCAGACACGCCAGTTGAATGTTGTTCAGTCCCAGGTAGACGTGCGGCGTCGGTTTGATGAAATCAACGAGAAACCGGAAACTCAGATAGCCGAACATGAAGCACTGAAACAGCGCCCCCTCGGGCAGTTCCCATCGGCAAAGCATTCGCCCCCGTTTGACTACGAGAAGAAAGACAGCCAACAGCCCGAGAAAAGCCATTTCGTACAATTGGGTCGGATGTCTGGGCACACCGTCGCCGAAGTCCACGCCGGTGATCCAGCCGGTCGGCGTACCGTGGGTGTGATCGTCCAGGCCCGTCAAAAAGCAGCCGATCCGGCCGATCGCCATGCCGGTGATGAGGGGAAACACCATGTCGTCTCCGGTGGATTGGCGCAGACCGATCCAATTTTTTGTCAACTCCACGCCGATCAAACCGCCCAACAGGCCCCCCACAATCGTCTTGCCTCCCATGACGTACGCCCATTCGTTCCAATGGGCCAGCGTCCTCGCCGGGTCTTCCAGCAAAAACAGCAGTTTGGAACCGATAGCCGCTCCCAGCGTAGCCCCGACCAGCACCCAAAACGCCTGGTTGACGGGAATCCGCCCTTTGCGCCGGGTCAGCAGATAGAGCCGAAAGCCGATGAAATACGCCAGCGCCTCAAAGACAAAGTGCGGATGCAGCCGCAGCGGACCGATGTCGATAAAGACTGGAAAGGTCATGAAAATCATCCTAAAATTTCGTAATTATCTGCATTATATCAAAGGAAAGCGATCGACGTATAAAAACTTCCGTCCGCTGTCACTCGCTGGAGCCGGTTCTACTTACGGCAGAAAAAAGCCCGCCGTCACCTGAAGAATGCGTGACGACGGGGCAGTGGATGTTCTATGCGGACGTGGTAACGCCTCTCCCCACAGCGGCCTTCTCTTTTGGCCTGCCCGAGAACGAAACGTTGGTCCACATGCGAAGCAGCTTTTCAACCGGCCCGCAGCGGAAGCGGCTCATATACCAGTGGCTGCCGGCCGCCTGCAAGGCAAAAATCGCGACGGCCAGGAGGATTCCGGCGAGAACGCCGATGTTCCCGAACAAGCCGAGCCCGTACCCGTAAAAAATGGTCGTGCAGATGACCGTTTGCATGAGATAGTTGGTCATGGACAGCTTTCCGACGCTCGCAAACCGGTGGAGCCACGTGGACCATGCCGCCTGCGAAAATACGTATGCCAGAGCGAACAGGTAGCCGAACGCCAACAAGCTGTTCCCCAAGACGTCCGCAGTCCCGCTCCACGCCTCGTCTCGCCAGACGTAGCCGGCGCAAGCCAGCACCACGCCCGGGAGCAGACAAAGAATGGCCCCGTTCCGGTAAAAGGGCCTCTCCCTGTCAGGTTCGTGGAACCAGCGCGCCTTGGCCGCATAGATGCCAAACAGGGCGTACGCCCCAACATCCACGGCGGACGGGGCATAGAGATGAAGTTCGTCCTTTCCCCATATCCCGTATTGAAAAATCAGCATGTTGGCCAAGAGAATGCCGAGCAGGCTGCATCCGCGAATGCCGTCCACGACAGCCAGCCGCTGCCTGTTTTCCTTCATGCTTTTCACCTCGCTGTCATGATACCAGCGCAGGATTATCCTCACGTAAACGCCTGCTTACCGTTTCCTTAATCGCAAATCGCAGCCGAAAAGGGGAACTGCCCGGAACAGGAGAAAACCGCCCGGACGGCGGTTTCCCCCTCATTTCTGTCTTCGCTTTTTCGCGGCCAGCAGGCGGTTGACGGTCTCGCCTGTCTTGTCCGCCTGCGCTTTCCCGCCGTCCGTCTGCTCGGCAGCGGCGCTGTCCGTTGCAAAAGCCCCTGCCGCCGGTCGGCTGCCCGCGCCGGAACGGCTCTGCGCTTCCCCTTGCAGACTGCTGCCGGGTACCTGCGCGGAAAGCGGCATCCCGGCGGGCGAAGCGGCTGCAGCCGACGCGCTTTTCCCCGCAGCGGTCCCCGCCTGCCCTGCCCCGTCGGCCGCTTCCGCCTCTCGCCTTGCCGCCCGGCCTCGCCTCCGCTCTTCCTGCTTTTCTCCCAAGCGGGCAAACACCGACGGATGGCCGGCATTCCCGGCAGACCCGCGCCTGCGGAAGCGGGCCGCAAGCCGTGTCCACCATGCTTCCGGGAGCTGCAGACGGCGGCAGGCGACATCCAGGGGCCAGAGCAGGGCGGCCAGCATCAGCAGCCATTCTCCGATCGGCTGCGTATCCCACTTGGCGGGCAGCCTGCCGGCAAACACCTCGTCCGGCCTGGTGATCAGTGCCCCTTCGCCTGCCGCCAGCCATTGGCGCAGTTCGCTGTCCCCGTCCCGGGGCAGACCGTACTCCGGCGAGTACGAGACGGTCAACCCGGCCGTTTCGCTTGCCGTTACATGTCCGCCTGTTTTTTCCGTGATCTGCACCAGGTAGCTGCCCGGTTCGGCGGCGGAAAAACGGCCCTCCAGCGTGCCGGGAGCCACCGGTTTCAGCCGGACAGCCTCCCGCTTCATCTCCTGGTTGACCACCACCGCTTCCAGTTCCTGCGGCAGCTTCTCCCCTTTGGGGACGGTGACCGTCACTACGCCGGTTGTCCCGTCCAGCCGGGTCTCTGCCTTCCAGCGGCCCGTTGTGACCTGGGGCAGCGTCCAGGCCACCGCCTCGTTCCACATCCGGCTGTTGCCCGGCCACGCCACCCAGTCCGGGGCCCATTTGCCCTCCAGATCGCTGGTCCAGGCGACCGACCGGCCCAGTCCGTACTGCCAGCGGATCAGGATCGGATCCTCGTCCCGGCTGGTCAAAAGCTGTTCCGCCGTCTGCTTTGGCGTCGTCGCCACATAGGCGTGCAGCGGCGGCAGGGGCTGGCGGAGCGCGGACCAGTCGGCGCCGCCGGTGCGCGTCGGCACCTGCGGCTGTTCCACGATATACGTGCGGCTGGCCAGCGCCGTCTCCTTGCTGAAGATTTTCGGCACCGACGTCGCGTCTTTGGCGAAGTAGTAGCGCCCTTTGCCCCATTGGGCGATTTCCTCCAGCAGCGCGGTGTCGGCGTCGTCACCGACGGCCACCGTGGACACGGTGATGTTTTCGCCCGTCATCTGCTGCAGGAGCCCCTGGTAGTCGTCGTTCCGGCCCGACTGTCCATCTGTCAGCAGGATGACGTGTTTCCGCTGTGTCTGCATCGTCTTGATCCGTTCGTACGCCATCTGCAGCGCCGGGAAAATATCCGTGCCGCCGTCGGCGAAAATGCCGCCGATCTGCCGGTGGATGTCGTCCAGGTCGGTGACGGACCGGGGCGGAACCACCTCCCAGGGCGTCCCGTCAAACGCGATCACGCCGACCTGATCCTGCCGGTTCAGCATCGAGGTGGCCCGGATCGCCGCCTCTTTGGCCAGCTCCATCTTGTCCACGCCGTGCGCGTCCGCCGCCATGCTCCCCGACTTGTCGATCACCAGCATCAGTCCCAGCGAAGGAAGGTCTTCCTTGCCGCGCAGATCCATATGGACCGGCAGCGCTTCCTCGATCGGGGTCTGCAGCCATCCGCCCATCCCGAAGCTGTCGGAACCGCCGGTCATGATCAATCCCACGCCGAGGTCGCGGACCGCCGTCCGCATCCGCTCCATGTCGGCGTCACTCAACTGGGTGGCCGCCACGTCGGCGAGAATGATCGACGCGTACCGCTTGTATCCGTCCAGCGCCTTGGGCAAAAGCGACGGGTCCTTCACGTCCGCCTTGATGCTGCCGGCAGAAAGCGCGCTGACCAGGTTTTTCGCCGCGCCGGGATGTCCCTCCAGGACCAGCACGGTCGGGGCGCCTGCCACCTGCGTGTACGCGTGTGCCTGGTTGTTGGTCTGTACCGTGTCCCGCTCCGGTTCGATCTCGACCCGGTAGCGCTGAAAGCCCTCCTGCAGCGCTTTTTGCGTAAACAGGAAGCGGTTTTTTCCCTTTTCCACCTGAATGGTCTGCCGGCCCGCTTCCCGGTTCCCCTCGTACAGGCGGAGCGTGGCCCGGGTGGCCGTGGTGCTTTCGACGTCCACCTTGATCGCATACTCCTCGCCCGCGTACAGCCGCTCCGGTACCTGCACGGCCGTGAGAACCACTTCTTCTCCCTGCGGCTGCTGCAGGGAGACCGCTTCGACGGCAATGCCCCGCTCCGCCGCCAGCTTCGCTTCCCGCGCGGCGTCGCCGTGCGTGGCCAATCCGTCCGTCAGGAGCACGATTTTGCCTCGCGCATGGCTGGGGATCATCGCGGCGGCCAGGCGGATGCCTTCGGCCAGATTGGTGGCATGCCGGTTCACTTCCACCCCGACCGGCTGCACCTCCCGCCGCGTCGTCAGCGGCTGGTCCACCGCCGCGTCCGCGCCGACGGCCACCACGCCGAACTGATCCTCGGCCCGCTTCCGCTCCACCGCGTCGCGCATGAACGCGTAGACCCTCGGATCGTCTTTCATCGACGCCGACCGGTCGACGACGAACACCACTGTCTCCGCCCGCACCGGATGGAGAAGCTGCGTCCCGGCGAGCGCCAAAATCAGCAGGAGAAAGACAGAGCCGCGCACGGCGGCGATCACCGTCTTGCGGCTGTTCGGCATCCGGCGCTGGCCGCGCCACCAGGCGGCAATCACCCAGGCGGCGGGAATCAGCAGGAGCAGGAACCACGGCTGCTGCACGTCAATACCCACGTTGATACACCCTCCATTCCGCAAACACCGCCAACAGCGCCAGCGCCGCCAGCCACCCGGTCAGCTCCCGGCTGCCGGCAGCCTGGCCGTCCTGCGGCTTGCTTTCTCCCCCGCCGGCCCCGCCGCTTCCGACCGCCAGCGAACGCGGCGCGATGTCCGACTCCGCCTCGTCCATGTGAACGGCAAAGTAACGAACCTGTGCCGTCCCTTCCGCTTCTTCCGTCAACCGGTACAACCCCGTCTGCTCCGGAACCCGGAACAGCCAGGTCGTTCCCTGCGCCTCGACGGCCTGCTCCCGTCCGTCCGGGTAGGTCAGCGTCCGTTTTCCCGCTCCCGGCGTCAGCGGAATCGCCAGCGTCTCTCCCGGAACGGCGGGACCGATCGGAACGGTCTGGGCGGACGACAGCCAGGAGGCCGCATTTTGCATGAAAATCGGGAACGCCTGCCGCAGCGGAAAGTCGGAGTCGTGCAGGTCGAAGCCGACGATGACGGCCCGCCGTCCCGCCATTGACCCGGCCAGGACGAGGTTTGTGTCTCCCGCCTTCACCAGCGGCCGCATGCCCGGCATCTCGTGCACCACGGACGTCCTGGCCACGTGCACGTCCTGCCAATCCACGTACTTCACGAGCGGATCGTCCGGCCGGAGCGCTTCCGGCCTGGCCTGCACGTCAGCCGCGCCGGCGTACGGCAGCCAGTCCGTTTTTCGGTCGGGAGCGATCACCAGGATGTTTCCCTCCGGCAGCCGGTCGGGCACCACGCCGTCAAACACCCACAAGTCGGCCGCCCCCTCCGTGCCGTCCGGCAGCTCGGAGCGCGTCTCCACTTCCAGACGGCCGACCGTCTGCAGCGCCTGGTGCAAAAACCGGTTTCCCTGCGGACTGACCAGCACCGCCCGCCCCTTTCCGGCGGCAAACGGCACGCTCCACCGCTCGTTGTCCTCCGCCAGCCCGTCCTTTTCCGGTTCGATCACCGCCCGGTAGACGGGGGCGACGGGCAGGCGTTCAAAGGTAACAGTGCGGGACGACCCGGCCTCCACCGCAAACTCGCTTACGTCCAGCACCTGTTGATCGGGGCCGTAGATCGTCGCCCTGCCCCGCACGGGCTGGCTGCCGTAGTTGTCGATCCTCAGCAGCCCTTCCGTCCCCGCTTGGCCCGGCTGCGTGACGAAGGCGCCGATCGCCGCGTTTTCCTTTGCCCGCCCCGCTTGCACGAAGCGAAACGGGCCGGATACGGCCAAGCCGCTCTCCTGTTCGGCCGTGCGGGCGGACCCGCCGTCGCCGAACCACATCACCTCGCTGCCCGGCTCCGTCGCTGTGATCGCCGCGGCCAGCGAGAGGGCCGCCCGCTGATCGCTCGTCCCCGGACGGGGCGCCAGCGATTGCAGCGCCTGCAGCAGCACCTGCCTGTCCGTGCCTTTGGACACCAGGACCCGCGGCTCCCGTCCCGCCTCGATCAAGGTAATCGCCTGCCCGCCGCTCAGCCGTTCCACGACGCCGCGAGCGGCGTCGACGGCCTGCTGAAACCGGGTGTGCTCCCCTTCCCTGGCCAGCATGCTGCCGGACGTGTCGACGACGAGCACGGTATGGTCGGCAATCGCTCCCGCCGCGGGCACGGCCGGACGGACCAATGCCAGCACCAGCAGGACGGCGGCCAAAAGTTGGAGCAAAAGCAGCAGGTTGCGCTGCAGCTTTTCCCACGGGCGCACCGCTTCCCAGCTCTGCAGCGTCCGCTGCCACAAAAGCGTGCTGGGCACCTCCAGGTCCTCCACGTTTCGCTTGAGCAGGTAGAGGGCGACAATGGCCGGCACGATCAGCAAAAATCCCAGGTTGCCCAACGCCATCCACTGCATGACTGCCTTCTCCTCCTCTCTACCGAATCATCCCCGCCTGCCGGAACACCCGAAAGACGATTTGCTCCAGCGGCGCTTCCGCCTCCACCGCTGTGCAGGCGATGCCCCGTCGGTAGGCGAAACCGGCCAGCTCCGCCTGATAGTCCCGCACGGTCTGTCTGTACTGGTCGACGAGCGGCCGGGTAAGCGACACCTCTTTGAACTGCCGCGTCTCGCTGTCGATCAGCCGCCGCTCTCCCTCGTACGATGGCTCCAGCTCGTCCCGCGCCAATACCTGGACCAGCGCGACCTCCTGCCGGGCAGCCTGCAGATAGGCGATGCCCGCTTCATAACCCGTTTCAAACAGAAAATCGGACAAGACGATGGAGATGCCCGGTTTGCCCCGCACCGCGCCCGGTGAGCGGAGCGCCCGGTTGATGTCACCGGTCCCGCCCGCCTGCAGCCCGGACAAAAAGGAGAGCAGGTGGGCCGCCTTGTGTTTCCCCTGCAGATTGCACAGCGACGCCGTCACGTCCCGGTCAAAGGCGTACACCGACACGTAGTCGAGGTGGCAGAGCGAGATGTAGCCCAGCGCGGCTGCCAACTGCGCCGCCCGCTCCAGCTTCCGGGTCTCCCCGTAGGCCATCGACCGGCTGCAGTCGATGTACAGCGTCACGTGCAGCTCCTGCTCATCGAGAAATTTTTTCAAGAACAGCTTTCCCGATCGGGCGTAGGCGTTCCAGTCCAACTGCCGCAGATCGTCTCCTGGGGCGTACGGCCGGTAATCGGCAAATTCCAGCGAGCTGCCCGACTGTTTGGAACGCCGTTTGCCCGCGTGGGTGCCGCTCGCCATCCGCCTGCTCAACACCTGCATCCGCTCCAGCCGGCTTAGCCACGCCGGGTCCAACAACTGCCCGCTCATGCCTTTTCCTTCTCCAGCGCGGCCAGGATGTCGCCGATAATCCGGTCGGGGCGGATGCCGTTTGCCTCTCCTTCAAAGTTGAGAAACACGCGGTGCCTGAGCGCCGGCAGCGCGACCGCGTCGATGTCCTCGTAGGCCAGGTTGTAGCGGCCGGCCAGCAGGGCACGCACCTTGGCCAGCGCCACCATCGCCTGCACGCCGCGCGGTCCCGCCCCGGAACGGACGTACCGGTTGACCGACTCCACCGCCCGCTCGCCGGGATGGGTGGCCAGCAGCAGTTTGACCGCGTAGCGCAGCACCGGATCAGCCACCAGGATGTCCCGCGCCGCCTGCTGGATGTCGGCGATCTCCCGGGCGGACGCCACCTTTTCCACCGCCGCCGGCTGTCCCGCCGTCGTCCGCAAGACGATCTCCCTCAGTTCGTCCTCGCTGGGAAACGGCACGTCGATCTTGATCAGGAACCGGTCCATCTGCGCTTCCGGCAGCGGGTAGGTCCCTTCCTGCTCCAGCGGGTTTTGCGTCGCCAGCACGAAAAACGGCTCCGGAAGCGGCCGGGTGGTACCGCCCGCCGAGACGGTCCGCTCCTGCATCGCCTCCAGAAGCGCGCTCTGCGTCTTCGGCGTCGCGCGGTTGATCTCGTCAGCCAGCACGACGTGGGCGAAGACGGGGCCTGGTTGAAACTGGAACGACTGCCGCCCCGTTTCGTCCACGCGCAGGATGTTGGTCCCCGTGATGTCGGTGGGCATCAGGTCGGGGGTGAACTGAATCCGCTGAAACGACAGTTCGAACGCCTGCGCCAGCGTCTTCACCAAAAGCGTCTTGCCCAGCCCGGGCACGCCCTCCAGCAGCGCGTGGCCGCCGGCAAAAACCGCCCAGAGCAGCTGCTCCACCACGTCTTTTTGCCCCACCAGCACTTTTCCGATCTCCTGCCTCACCCGTTCCACCCGGCTGAGGCACTCTTCCACTGCATGTTGTGTCATCGCCACGTCTCCTTGCTTCACGTTATCCGTTACGGTTCGATACTGCTGAAATACGCTTTGACCGCGTCCTGGTAATCGCCCGGAATTTTCCCTTTTTCCAGGCTCTCGCGGGCAAACGCCGCGTACTGGCCGTATACCTCTTCATACGGCCGGGCTCCCCCCGACGACACCTGTGTCGTGGTGCTTGCCCGGGATTGGGAGGGACCGGCTCCGAGCGGCCCGCCCACGGTATCGGTCGGCCCTTCTGCGCCGATGCGGGGCGATGGGACGGTCACCAGTTCATGGCTGCCTGCGCCTAGACCCGCACCCGGGCCCTGGACGCCGCCCTGGCCGGAACCTGCCCCCGCTCCGGCACCGCTGCCGGAGCCCGCCCCGTTCCCGGAGCCATTGCCCGCTCCAGAACCGTTTCCCGCCCCTGCTTGGCTGTTTCCGCCTGCGCTGCCTGCTCCTCCGTCTGCGGGTGTCCCTTGGCCCTGCCGGGAGCCTGCTCCCGAGGAAGCTGTCCCCGCGGCCCCGGAGGCGGGAACTGCCGGTCCCGCGCCTGCCATTCCCCCTGTTCCCGTGCCGGAGCCCATCCCCGCCTGGCCGCCGCTGCCTGACGAGGAACCGGCCGCCGCCACCATCATCTGCGACTGCTGCAGCGCGGCCATCGCCTGCGCCGCCAGCAGCGCTCCCTGCTGGGCCTGTGCCCCCTGCTGCATGGCCTGCAGCAGGCCGGATTGCAGCAATGCCATGGCCGGCTGCACGCTGCCCTGGGCCAACTGCTCAGCCACCTGCTTCAACTGCTCCGCCGTCCGGGCCGCGTCTTCCGCCCCGGCAGCATCGGCGGCCTGGGCCAACTGTTCCGCCGCTTTCTGCAGCTGCCCGGCGAGAGCTTCCCGCTCTTTGGCGGACAGCGCCTCCACGGCTTTGGCCGACTGGCGCAGCGCTTCCACCAGCGCCTGCCGGTCCCCGCTGCTCAGAGACGCCGCCGCCTGCCGCAGCCCCGGATGCTGCTCCAGCGACTGCCGCAGACGCTGCAGCGCCGCCTGTTTCGCCTGTTCGGCCTGTTTCCATCGATCCAACCGCTTTTCCGCCGTCTTCAGCGCCTGGAGCCGTTCGGTCTGACTGTCCGCCTCCGCCAGCGCCTTTTTGGCCTGCGCCAGTATCTCTTCCAGCTGCTTTTTCTGCGCGTCGCTCAAGCCCTCGGCGGCTTTGGCCTCCTGTTCCAGCTTCGCCACCGCCTCCTGTGCCGCTGCCTGCGCCTCCCGCTCCTGGGCCAGCCGAGCCAGCCTTTCATCCTGCGGGTTGGGCCAGAAGAGCAGCAGGAGACAAAGAGAAAGCAGGCATCCTGCCGCGTACGCAGGCCGTTTTGCATCAGGCAGGACGGGGATGCTCTCCAGCACCCGCGGCAGCGCCTCGCGCAGGCGGCGAACGGCGTCCTCCCGCTGCGCGGCGGCAAGCGGCGACGTGTTTTCGCGGTGTTCCAGCGCCGTCACGACCCGCTCCGCCAGCCCCTGACGGTCGGCCAGCAGCGCGCACTCTCTCTCGTCCGGACGGCGAACGAAGGCGACGGCCGCTCCCGCCGCCACTGCGAGCAGGCAGACGGCGGCCGCGATCGCCTTGTAGGACGGGATGGGCACAAGGCGGGCGATGAGGAGAACCAGCAGGCTTCCCCCCAGCCCCCACAGGACGCCCGCCGCGAGCCTTAGCACCAGCTCCCGGACGGTCAGCCGCCTGCGGATCGGCCGGAGCAGCGCGAGCAGCTCATCTTTCTGTTGCCGGGTGGACACGACCCATCACTCCTCACCAGCCGCTTTTCGCAAACGGGGTCGCACCGGCTTGATCAGGTAAACGGCCAGCGCCAGGCAGACCACGGTGACGAACGCCAGAAAGAGGACGTACAGCCAGAACGGGTCCACGCTCACGAGCGAGAACCGGTTGCTGATCACCCTGCGCAGATCCTGAACCGGCCCCTCGTTAAAGATGCCCAGCATCCCGAACAGCGGATTGATGCTGTGCAGCAGGTCAGGCCACAGCGGCATCGGCGCACCGGTCGAATAGTACACCCGCCGCTGGTAGCGGATGAACTCGCGGATCACCTCGGCCAGGATGCTGGTGCCCGCGGCGTACCCGAAGACGACCGCGTAGCTCAGCACCGTGGCGATTCCCGTCCGTTTGATCAGCGTCGAGATCAGCACCCCGACGCTGCCCAATCCCAGCATGGTGATCAGGTAAAAGCCGAACACCTTCAGCAGTTGGGCGGGAGAGATGCCGCCGTACAAAAAGACGATCGCGTACAGCGGGATGGTGGCGAACACGAGAAACGTCATGAAGCTGAGCGACGCCAGCCATTTGCCCACAATCAGCTTGGTCGCGCTGATGTTGGTCGTCAGCAAAATGCTCAGCGTCTGCCGCTCCCGCTCGCCGGAAATCACCCCTGCCGTCAGCCCCGGCACGACAAAACAAATCATCGCCAGCTGCAGGATCGAGAGCACCATGAACAGTTCCCGCGAGCGGTTCGGGTTGTAGTGGCCGCCGCCCCCCGTCATCAGGTAGATAAACGTCAGCGTCACCCCGCCCAGCACCAGCAGGTAAAATGTGATGATCCACGGGGAACGGCGCGTCCGCATCCGCAGTTTCCACTCGTTTACAAGCACGGGGTTGCGCAGTCGCTGCAAGAGGTTCATGATCCCACCCCCTTCGTGATTTCCAAAAAGATCTCTTCCAGATTGCCCTGCGCCTCGTTGAACGCGGCCACCGGCAGACCCGCCACGGCCAATTCGCGCAGCAGCTCCACCTGCTGTTCGTCGTTTCCCGTAAAACCGGCGACCACCCAGTTGCCTTCCCGGGTGACGCCCGACACGGTCGGCACTTCACGCAGCCGGGTCATCGCTTCCTCCACGCGGTCCAGCAGGCGGATGCGCAGCACCCGCTTTTCCTGCATCTTCGCGTAAATCTCGTCCACTCTGCCAAACGCGACCAGGCTGCCTTCCTCGATGATGCCGATCACGTCGCACATCTCCGCCAGCTCCGGCAGGATGTGCGAGCTGATAATGATCGTCTTGCCCATGTCGCGCAGCTCTTTCAAAATTTCGCGCAGCTCGATCCGGGCCCTGGGGTCCAGGCCGGAAGCCGGTTCGTCGAGGATCAGCACTTCCGGGTTGTGCACGAGGCAGCGGGCCAATCCCAAGCGCTGCTTCATCCCCCGCGACAGCGAGTCGACGTACGCGTCCCGCTTGTGGCTCAGATTGACCAGCTCCAGCAATTGCGGAATGATCTGCCGGCGCTCCTGGGCGGGGATGTCGTAGTTGGCTCCGTAGAAGTCCAGGTACTCCTCCGCCGTCAAATTGTCGTACACCCCGAAAAAATCGGGCATGTAGCCGATCAGCCTGCGCACTTCACGCGGCTGCTTCGTCACTTCGTATCCGCCGACGTACGCCTGGCCGCTGGTCGGCTCCAGCAGGGTGGCCAGGATGGCCATCGTCGTCGACTTGCCGGCTCCGTTCGGGCCGACGAAGCCGAACACGGTGCCCTTCTCAATCTCCAGCGTCAGTCCTTTCAACGCCTCCGTTTTGCCGTATCGCTTGACCAGCCGATTGATCTGGATCATGGACGCATCACCTTTCCTTCCACGCTGATCACCGGGATGCCGAGGTGGCGGTAATCGTTATACCCGTGCGAAAACCTGATCCGGAGCGTGCCATCGGGCGAGAGGTACACCGGCGTCTTGTCCCCGGTCATCGTGTTGTTGGCAAACGCCTTGTCGAACGGGTCAAACGAATGGGTCTTCCAGTTGTACACCTGCTTGTCAAACCGCGTATTGTCGTTCGACCAGGTGTAGAGGTAAATGTTCGTGATCTTCAGCCGTTTTTCCCCGGGTTCGATCGGGAAGTCAAGCGTGATGTCGCCCGCCTGCATCATGTACCCGTCGCCCTGGTCTTCCACCTTCACCGAACTGCCCGTTTTTACCGGCACAATCGTTCCGGCCGGGTAAACGACATAGCCGTCCGGGGAGGGCTTCAGCGACAGCGGCTGCGTCACCAGCGTCAGGCTGTCCGCCTGAAACCGCCTGTTCTTCACGTCCGTCTCCACCGCGGGGGTCCGCGTCCAGCCGACGAGCATGAGCGATGCGGGCTGGAAGCCTTTGCCCTGCTCCAGCTCGTTGATCATCACGCCCTCCCGGCTGGTTTCATACGGGTTGTGCGCATCCACATGCGGAGGGAGAAACACGCGGTTGTTTCTGTACGGAAGGACGGTACTGCCTGTTTGTGCCGGATTGAACGGCAGGTTGACCTGAACGCTCGATCCGGGCGCCAGTTCGGGAACCTTTTGCACCTGGCTGCCCGAGACGATGGCGACGTCCCGCAGCGCATACTTTGTCTTGTTGGTCACCGTCCCTTTCAGAGCGCCGTCGGCGTAGACGAGATCGGACACAAACGAACCGGCATCGGTGACGACCTGCTCCGTCCCCACTTTGCGCATGGACCAAAACTCGACGTCGCGGAACTGCACGAGCGTCCGGTCCGACTGCATCGAGACCCACGCCTGGGGCGACGCTTCATCGCCGTAGCGGTACAGAATCGGCCACACCTTGCCGCCGCCCTTCACTTCCAGCTCATAGTCGCCGCTTGTCGGCACAAACAGCGCCGTGACCGCCTTGATCCGCGCCTGTCCGTCCCCCTGCATCTGGATGATTCCGGTTTGATGCACGAGCGCGCCTGTCCCCCGCTGCAGCGCGCCGTACGAAAAAATGCCGGCGCCGGTGATGACGGCAAACACCGGAACGGCCACCCACATGTAGCCCTGCTTTCGCTTGCGGCGCAGCAGGTAAAAGAAGACCGGCCCCGCCAGCAGCGCGTAGCAGCCAAAAAACAGCGCCATCCACTTCACGTCCGGCAGTTGCAGGGCGGGAATCCGGTCGGCGGCTTCGCTCAACCCCCACATGTCGTTCATGGGATCGAGGTCTGTCCGCTGCAGCGCTGCGCCAAACGCCCTGGTCAGCGCTTCCGCCCAGAAACGGCCGTTGCCGCTCCAGCTTGCCACCGGCTCTTCTGCCAGGTCGTAGGCTACGTACAGCACTTTGCCCTCACCCAGCGAGCGGACCGCCATCAGCGGAACGCCGCCCTCCGCATAGATTACGCTGCCTGTTTTCAGATTTGCCGTGCTGACCGTAAACGGCTTCTCCAGCACAAGCGGCTTGTTTTTCTCCACGGCCAGGCTGGACAAGGTCGCAAGGCTGGTAACGCCGGTTACCTCCACCGGCGAAAGATCGGCGAGCGCCCCCGCCGTCTTGTTGTAGTGGGCACCGCCGGCCAGCACGAGCATGCCGCCCGACGCCGTCCAGTCGCGTATGGCCTGCACCTGCTGGCCGTTTAACCCGTCCAGGGCGAAATTGTTCAGTACCAGGATGTCGATCATCTCCAACTGCACCTTTGCCGCCGGGAACTGCTCCGCCTTCATCGGCACGACCCGCACCGGATTGGGAAAGGCCGTTTGGGGCATCGCCCCGAGGAAGTTGGCCGTGTCCGGGTCGGCCGCCAGCACGCCCACGAACAGCGTGTCCGGACTGTGCCGTCTCCCGCCGATCGACGTTTTGGCCACGATGTCATCGCCTTGCATCAGGGCCACGTATGTGTGGGGGCCGATCTCGTCTCCCCGTACGGTGATCGTTACCTGCTTGGTCGCTCCTTTGGCCACGGAGACGGGCTGGTAGTACCCCACGGAAAAATCGTCGCCGTTTCCGCCGTTGGCGGCTACGACCAGATTGCCTTCCACATCCGCTCCGCCGTTGCTGACCGTCACCTGAACCGGGACCATGCCCGCTTCCTTGTAGTCACCGCCGATGCCGGCCGTGACGCTCAGTTGGACAGCCGCCTCCGCCTGCGCCGTTGCCGCCCGGCTGTCGGGCAGTCCGGCCAACAGCAGCAGGCAGACGCACATGTGCAGCAGCCAGTGCTTGGACTTCGCCGTATTCATTCCTGCATAACCTCCACGAACAAATTCTTGTCGTTTACCTGTAATGACGTATGAAATCGACAAAAGGCTACAAGTTCTTTTGCAATTGTCGGTTGTCAAAACATTCAAACTTTATTCGCCTGCCAACGCGCAAAAGGCCACCCCGGGGGGTGACCCACACAAGCGCATGGCTGATCGACGCTGCCGCAGCGTCCCCTGGCACGGTCAGTTTTCGTACGGATCGCGCTGCAGCCGGGCTGGATCTGCCATGTCGGCCAAAGCGGTATACAGGTTGGGCAGATGTTCGGCCAGACGGTGGCACAGATACAGGTACCATTCCCTGCCGTACGTGACATACAGGCGTGTGGCGGCTCCCCACTGTCTGGCCGCTTTCGCCAATTCGGGGCGAATGCCGTAGAGCATCTCCGCCTCCACATGCGGCAGGGCGAAATAGCCCCTCTCCTGCGCGATGCGGATGATCGCTTCATCGTGAGTGGCAATGGAGCATGGATGACCTGCCCCGACGCACGCCTCTATCATCCGCACGTACCGCTCGTTCAGTTCGCGGCCGCGGGGCAGAGCGATCGACTGCGGTTCCTTGAACGCCCCTTTGACGAGCCGGATCTTTCCCGTCAGCTCCAGCAGCCGGGGCAAATCGGCGAGGGAGCGGTGCAGGTGGGCCTGCACGGTAATGCCGACGTTTCCGTGCCGGACGGCCAGCCGTTCGTACAGCTTCCAAATCGCTTCCGTCTTGTCCGATTCCTCCATGCTCACCATCAGGGATTGACCGCTTTGGCCCGCCAGAAAGGCCAGCTCGTCGGCGTGGGCAAACGCCATCTCCTCGTCGGCCGTCAAGCCGATGTGCGACAGATCGAAGCAGATGTCCGCCGTCAGTCCCTGCCGGCCCGCCTCGCCAATCAGCGCAGCAAACTCTTCTTTGGCCCGTATGCATTCCTCCCGTTCCCGGGTGTTTTCGCCGATGTATTCGAGCGAAATCCGGTACCCCCGGCCGCTCAGCCTACGAGCCACGGCCACCGCCTCATCCCTCGTTTCTCCCACCACGTAGCGCTTCGCCGCAGCCGACAGCATCCGGTAAAACAGGGGAGAATCGAGCACATGCGCCTTCAGCCGTTCATCGCGGGCAAACGTCCGAAGCGCGTCCGCCGCCAATTGCTGCTCTGCAGTCATGATGGACCACTCCTTTTGCCGTACTTTCCACTGCCACCATAACATGCTATGCTGACTTCGGTTAGGTCCACTTCCCCGCGATGCGGACAGGACCACTTTCGATATGGCAAAGCTGATTGTTCTATCGCGGAACGCAATCCCGCTGGATCAGGAGGTCAGCGGGCGTTTTGCGTTCGGATCCCGTCGAAAAAAGGAGGTGTCTTCTCTTGCTGTGGATTTCTCTCAACCGTTCCAAACCGGTCCCGTTGATTCGGCAGGTGTACACGGACATCCGGGCCAAAATCCTGCGGGGAGAACTTTCTGCCGGCGACAAGCTGCCGTCCACCCGCAAGCTGTCAGAAGAGTTGCGCATTTCCCGCAACGTCGTCCTGGAGGCGTACGACCTGCTGTTGGCGGAAGGCTATCTGGAAAGCAGGCGCGGCTCCGGCCATTTTGTGGCCCCCGGCATCCGCCTCGACGCCCCCGCCGCGGATGCCGCGGGGAGCGAACGTGCATGGACGGCGATTGACCGCGACAGCGATGATGGCGTGATCGACTTTCGTTCCGGCGTCCCGGCGCTGGACCACTTTCCGCGCGACGTTTGGGCCAAAGTCGTCCAGCGCGCCTGTCGGGAAGCGCCGCTCTCCGCCCTCGGTTACGGCCGCCCCGAGGGACGGGCGGAACTGCGCCGCATTCTCAGCCGTTACCTGTACCGCACACGCGGTGTCCAGTGCCGGCCGGAACAGATCGTCATCACGTCGGGAGCGACCCAGGCGCTGTCCCTGATTGCCAAGGTGCTTCTCTCTCCCGGCTGCTCCGTCCTGCTGGAGGACCCGATCACCCTCGACATCCAGACGATTTTTTCCTCGGCGGGGGCTGTCCTGCACCCGATCCCCGTGGACGAACAGGGCATGATGACCGACTGCCTTCCCTCCGGCAAATTTCCCCGCTTCGTGCTGGTGACGCCCTCCCATCAGTTTCCGCTGGGCGGCACCCTGCCGATTCAGAGGCGGATTCAGTTGATCCGTTACGCGCGGGACAACGACTGCTACATCGTGGAGGACGATTACGACAGCGAGTTCCGCTACGACAGCCCGCCGATCAACGCCCTGCAGGGGCTGGCCGAGGAGCGGGTGATCTACGTCGGTTCGTTCAGCAAAATCCTCTCGCCCGCCCTGCGGATGGGCTACCTGGTGCTTCCTCCCGCACTGGTGGAGCGGTATCAGGAGGCCAAATGGTACACCGATCTGCACACGCCGTCGCTCGATCAGTTGGCGCTCGGACTGTTTGTGGAAGAAGGCCACCTGGAGAAAACGATCAACCGCGTCAAAAAGGTGTACAAAAAACGCCGCCAGGCCCTGTGCGACGCCCTTTATGCCCACTTTCCCGAACAGGTGAGCACCCTGGGCTCGTCCACCGGCCTGCACATCGTGGCCGCCTTTCGAGGCACATCGTTTACGCCTGAACTGCTGACCTCCCTCCAAACCGCCGGGGTCCGGGTCTACCCGGTGGAAGCGCACGCCATCGTCAAGGGCAGGCACCACGACAAGATCATTCTGGGATACGGCAATCTGACGGAAGCGGACATCGCGGAAGGCGTCCGGCGGATGAAGAAGGTGCTGGGCTAGCGAGCCGGCAGCAAAAAAGACACCGCCATAAAGCGGTGCCGGAGGGTCGAAAAGACCGTATGGGGAAAAACCGGAGCAACCGACTGCTCACGCTGCCTTTACGGGGTGTGATCAGACTTGCCCGCAGCCGATACGACTGGCTGTTCCCGAAGAAAACGGGGCTGAAAGAACAGCGGATAGATCAGCAGGTACAGGTTGGGAATCCACCAGACTGGATCGAAATCCCCTTTCAACAGCCAAAAGGTGATCGCCTGCAGGCCGGAACAGGACGTCAGCACCAGCGAGATCAGCGCCAACGGCCGCCAGCAGCCGTTTTTCCTGTGATACGCGTACAGACTGGCAAATCCGGTGATCGAGATGAGCAGATCCAGCGGGAAAAACGAGAGATTCCACGCCACCAGATTGGCGTTGGTGTAGTCCTGGTACATGTACTCTTTCGGAATGAGTCCGAGAAAGCTGACGATCCAGTAGAGAAGAAAGCTGAGATCAGTCGCCCAAAAAAACCCTTTCAGCCGCTTCATCTGGCCTCGTTCTCCACCGCGACGCCGCTTTCCGGCCCGGCCGAAGCGCTTCCCCCGTGCGCATCGCCGCTCAGGTTCAGCATCACGCAGCCGACGATGATGAGCACGATGGCGATGATTTTTTGCACGGTGAGCACGTCCTTGAAAAACAGAAAGCCGATGACGGCAATCGCCGCCGTCCCCACTCCCGACCAGATCGCGTATGCCGTGCCCACCTCGAGCTGTTTGAGCGCCATGCTTAAAGACGAAAAGCTGATGACGTAAAACACGAACATCAACACGGTGAAAACAGGCCGGCTGAGCCCGTTCGACAGCTTCATGAACGTGGTTCCCGCCACCTCGAAACAGATGGCCAAACTTAGATACAGCCAGCTCATACGCTCTCCTCCTGACGTTTCCGGGCGCTGACCACTCCGCCCAGCAAAATGTCGATCACCGCGTCCAGCGCCTCGTGAATGGTCATCCTGTCTCGGGACGAGGCCTGCCGGTTGATCATCTGCTCCCAGGCGCCCACATACATCTGAATCAGGATGTCTGCGTTCACCCTGCGAAACACGCCTTGGCGCATCCCTTCTTCCAACACGGCCCGGACCTGGTCCCACTCTTCCTGAAAGCACTTGTCGACGAGTGCCCACTGGGCGGGATAATACCGCTTCAACTCGTACCACAACCGCAGGTCGGTGCCGCCAAACCCGCTCGGCACGTAGGCCAGCAGCCGGCGCAGCTTCTCCGTCACATCCAGATCCTGCCGGTTCACGATGGCCTCCATGCCGTCCCGCACTTCCTGGCTTCCCCGTTCGATAATGTGATGGATCAGCTCTTCCTTGGACGGAAAATGGCCGTACAGCGTCTTCGTGCTGATACCCGCACGGCGCGCAAGATCCGCCATCGTAAATTTGAGGCCTTTGGACTGAATTTCCTCGATCGCCGCCTGAACAATGCGTTCCTGCATGGACCATCAAGCTCCTTTTGGATAGAAACGAAGGAAAATCATTTGTTTTTTATATTTTCCTCACACCATGAAATGTAGAGGAATGCGAGCTGTATGTCAATCCTTTCCAAAACCGCACATTTTCAACTATGCACAATTTTGCTATTGTTAGGAGAAAAAACAGGAGGATTCCCATGCACATTCAGGACACCCCCGCTGCGCCTGTACGGTTTCTCGAGGGAGAACGGGTGTACTTGCGCCCCATCGGACTAGACGACACCGACCTCTATTTCCGGACGCTGTTTCACCCGGAGGTGCGGAGACTGACCGGCACACAGAAAAGCTTTACCCGTGAACAAATATACCGATACATCGAAGGAAAAACGCAGGACCCGTCGTCGCTCTTGCTGTTGATCGCCTTGCGGGAAACGGACGAGGTGATCGGCGACATCGCCCTGCAGAACATCGACGGCATGAACCGCAATGCCAATATCCGCATCGCCATCTCCTCCCAGGAACACCAGGGCAGGGGGCTGGGCACGGAAGCCATGCGTCTTCTGCTCGACTACGGATTCGGGATTTTGAACCTGCACCGGATTGAACTGAACGTCTTCTCCTACAACGCGCGGGCCATTCGCGCCTATGAAAAGCTCGGCTTTCAGCGGGAGGGCGTGCAGCGCGAAGCCTTGTACTACAACCACCAGTATCACGACTCGATCATCATGAGCATCCTGGAACACGAGTACCGGGCGAAGCACCTGAAGAAAAACGTTTAGTCGCCGCAAAAAGAGGTTGGGCATCCCCCAACCTCATTTCCGTCAATTCGTTTGCAAGCGGTCGCAGTAGAGATGAATCGCTTCCCGCAAAAACGCGGCCAGCCCTTCTCGGTACTTGTCGATATTGGCCGTAAAGCGTTCGTCAGCCACGTACAGCTCACCCAGCCCCCTGAAAATCTCCGGCGTGCACTCGTAGAAGTAGCGGGTGATATGCTGCCTTAGCTCCGCGACGCCTTCCTGAACGTGCGGATCGGCCGGTCCGTTTCCCATGGCGCCGACGATCTTGCGGGTAATGGCTTCCCATTCCCCCATGATGCGTGCCCAGTCGCTCTCCGTGTAGGCGTTCGTCCGTTTTTCCGTCTCGTCGACGATCGCTTTGCCGTACTTCTCTCTGGCCTCTGCCGCGTATTTCTCCTGGTGCTCCTTGATCTTTGTCATGTCAAAACCGCCAAACATGTCCTGTTTGTCCATTTCGATTCCTTCTTCAATGGAAGAGAGGGTTTTGTCCACGGTGCGGATGATCTCTTCCAGCCGTTTCTTTTTTTCCAGCAGCAATTGTTTGTGGGCCCTCAGCGCCTGCGTGCGGTCAAATCCGGGACTGTCCAAAATCTGTTTGATTTCCTGCAGGGGAAAGCCTATCTCTTTAAAAAACAAAATCTGCTGCAATCTCTCCAGGTTCTTGTCCGTGTACAGTCGATATCCGGCCGGGGTTATCGACTCCGGTTTCAGCAGCCCGATCTGGTCGTAGTGATGGAGTGTACGTACGCTCACGCCCACCAGTTCGGCTACTTCCTTCACCTTGTACGGCACGTCATCACCTCCACCTCGATCATAATTTATGACGCAACGTGAGGGTCAACAAAAAAGGGAACAGGAATTGTCTGGTCCTGTCCCCTCATTGTTTCCGTTACGCATGCTGTTCCAACCGCTGCTCCAGCCGTGCGATCCGCTTGCGGTAGGCCGCTTCCTCCGCCTTGGACTTGCGGCGCAGCAGGCTGCCCTTTTTCTTCCACAGTTCAAACGCCCGCAGCGTACAGTGGAGCGCTTTTTCATAGTCTTTGGTGTGATGTTCGTAGATTTTGGCCAGCTCGACGTACACCTCTTCCGGCACGTAGGTTTCCGAGCGGACGACTTCTTCCCACAGCCGCAGCGCCTGTTTCCAGTCTTTCTGCCGCTTGTAGCAGTGGCCCATCGCGATTGCGGCCTTCACGCCCAGCGGATGCCCGCTCTCCGCGACCGATCGGTAGGCGCGCAGGGCGCTCTCGCCGTCGCCCAACGCTTCATACCAGCGGGCGATGTTGAACCGCTCCTCGGCGGAGACGTCCTCCCTGTCCCACGCGAGCAGCAGGGAGGAGAGGCGGATGTACAGCGTGATCAGGGAGAGCACGTCCGTCTCGTTGTGGGCGAGGACGCCCTTGATCGTATCCGGGTTCTTGTCCGTGAGGTAGTCAAAGTACCGGATCGGCGCCAGATAGCCGGGGACGTCGTTCTCCCGCTGGACGCCCAGCTTCTCCCGCTCGATCAGCGACAGCCGGCAGGACTCCAGGTCCTCCCGCCACAGCCTCCTCGCCCCGTGCAGCAGGTCGTAATGGCCAAACGACGGCAGCCGGGGAACCAGGTCGCGCAGCAGCGTATGCCGCGTCTTGACCTGCGGCCAGTCAAACGACTTGCCGTTGTACGTGACCAGATCGGTCGCCGTCCGCGCCTCTTCCAGAAACGAGTGGTAGAGGGCCGCCTCCGCGTGAGGGGCGGTCAAAAAGTGCTGGCGGACGACGACGCAGTCTCCCTCGAAGCGGCTGTGCCCCAGCAAAAAGACGGCATTGCCCGCCCCGCCGTGCAGACCGGTTGTCTCCGTGTCAAAAAACAGCAGGTCCTCCGCCGTTTTGCCCGCCGCCGACAGCGGATGGCGGATGCCCGCCTGCTCCCAGGCGTCGATCGTCTCGTACAGTTGGGCAAACGTGTAGGCCCCATGCCGCGCGGTGACCGGGTAGCGGACCTCCCGCACCATCACGTACTCGCCGTCGAGCACGTACGGTTTGGCCTGCAGGCCTGCCCACTTTTCCCGGTACGGGATGTCCGGAAGCGGCGCCGTGTCGAAGGCCGCCGGCGAACCCGCAGCCCCGCCGGGTGCCCCGTCCCCCTCCGGCTGCTTGGGCGCTTCCCGGGTGAGATGCGGTTTGAGGCGGTTCAGCTTCGCTTTAAGAGACATGCAGGCTTCCCCCCTGGGCGACCCGCAGCAAGGAGAGCGCCAGTTCCTTGCCGCCTCCTTCTTCCGCCGCGCCGACGCAGGACGGGCAGCCAGACTCGCACGGGCAGGAGCAGATCAGCTCCTCCGCCCGGGCCAGGATCGTCTCCATCTGCTCGTACACCTGCTCGCTCAATCCGATGCCGCCCGGATAGCGGTCGTACAGGAAGATGGTGGGCTGGCCGGAGTGTACGGCCTTGCGCTGCGGAATCACGTGCAGATCGAGCGGATCGCACATCACGAACAGAGGCGCGACGTGCTGCAGCACGTGAGCCACCCCCACCAATCCGCGCTCCACCTCGCTTGTCCCCACCTCCTCCAGCAGCGCTTCCGAAAATCCGATCCAGGCCGCGTTGGTGTGCAGTTCTTCCTCGGGCAGGTGGATCGGACCGGAGCCGATGTTTTCATGGGTCTCAAACTTGATTTTCTTGAAAATGGTCGCCATGGCGTGGACCGACACTTCCCCGTAGGCGTATTCGATCCGCGGCCCGCGGCGGGACTGGTCCTGCTCCAGCACCTTGAGCTGGACGGCCAGGTTGGCGTCCGTGTAGTAATCCACCTGCACTTCCCGCACGTACGCTTTCTTCTCTTCGTAGTCCAGCTTCTCCACCTGATACTGAACTCCCTGGTGCAGGTAAATCGCTTCGTCGTGCAGGAGTGTCAGCGAGCTGAAGCGGTCCATCTCCCCGATCACCTTTTCGTTGCCCCGCTCGCTGATGTCGATGATCACCACGTTTTCCTGGGAAGCCGAACGCAGGCTGATGTTGTGCGCCGGAAACGAGTCGTTCATCCAGAACCACTTGCCTTTGGCGTGGTGCAGAATCTGCTCTTCCGTCAGAAACTCCAGGATTTCCGTGATCTCCGCCCGGCCGAAGCGGTCCCCTTCGGAAAAGGGCAGCTCGTAGGCGGCGCATTTGATGTGGTCGACGAGGATGATCAGGTTGTCCGGGTTGATGCGGGCCGACTCCGGGCTGCGTTCAAAAAAGTACTCGGGATGCTGAATCACGTACTGGTCCAGCGGCGTGGAGCTGCCGACCAGGACGACGACCGACTCCCCCTGCCGCCTCCCGGCCCGGCCCGCCTGCTGCCAGGTGCTGGCGACCGAACCGGGATAGCCGGTGATCACGCACGCCTGGAGCTGGCCGATGTCGACGCCCAACTCCAACGCGTTGGTGCTGACCACGCCCATGATCTCTCCCTGGCGCAGCCCCTTTTCGATCGCCCGCCGCTGGCTGGGCAGATAGCCGCCGCGATAGCCCTGGATCGTCTTGGGCCCCAGCTTCCGTTTGACCAGCTCCTGCAGATACTTGAGCAGAATCTCCACCCGCACCCGGCTGCGCGCGAACAAAATCGTCTGAATCCCGTTGGACAGAAACAGTTCCGTGATGTCCCGGGCTTCCAGCGTGGCGCTGCGCCGGATGTTCAACTGCCGGTTGACGACGGGCGGATTGTAGAACAGAAAATGTTTTTTTCCGGTGGGCGCGCCGTTGTTGTCCACCAGCACCATCGGCTCTTCCGTCAACTGCTCCGCCAGTTCCCGCGGGTTGGCGATGGTGGCCGACGTGCAGATGAACTGCGGACGGCTGCCGTAAAACGCGCAGATCCGCTTCAGCCGGCGGATGACGTTGGCCACGTGGCTGCCGAACACGCCCCTGTATGTATGCAGTTCGTCGATGACGACGTATCGCAGGTGTTCAAAAAAGGAGACCCATTTGGTGTGATGGGGCAGGATGGCCGCATGCAGCATGTCCGGGTTGGTGATCACGATGTTGCCGGCCTTGCGGATCGTCTGTCGGATTTGGGCGGGCGTATCCCCGTCGTAGGTTTCCGACTTGATCGGCAGGCCCGATTCGTTGATCAGCTCGTGCAGCTCGCTTTTCTGGTCCTGGGCCAGCGCCTTCGTGGGAAACAGGTACAGCGCCCGCGCCTCTGGGTCTTCCGCAAGCGCCTGCATCACCGGCAGGTGGTAGCACATGCTCTTGCCGGAAGCGGTGGGCGTCACCGCCACGATGTGCTTCCCGTCCCGTACGTGGCGAAAAGCCGTCTCCTGATGGGTGTACAGCGAGGAAATCCCCCGTTTGGCCAGCGTTTCCCGAATCCGCCCGTCCAGGTCAGGGGGAAAGGGAACCGTTTGCGCCTCGCGGGGTTCGATGGTTTTCCAATGCACGATGTTTCGCGCAAAGCGCTCGTCCTGGCGTAACCGTTCCAGCACGTGCGCCATGTCCAGCTTGATTTTCACGTCGAACACCACCTTCTTCCCCTATTCTACGAATGTACGTTCGACAAGTAAATGGCTCGCGGGAAATTCACTCCACGCGGAATACGCAGGACAGGAATTCCTGCCAAATCTGGATTGGCTCCTGTGTAACATTCCTTTTTTTGCCATGTCGAATGAGGAAAGGGGGTAGATAGAGATGAACAGACACGTGATCACCCATGCGCTAGTGCTCATTGCCGTCACCGTCGTCGGCTGCAGCGCAGGGGAGCAAAAGGAGGGCGAGACCGCCCAATCCAGCAGTCAACTGCCTGCCGGAGGGGCTCCTCCGGCCAGCAGAGGGGACGCCGTACCGGGTGGGCATTGTCGTGTACGGTTCCGAAGGGCGCAAGCTGTTGGAGCCGACTTCCGCCGAAAACAAGGAGCGCATTCTCGCGGCGATCGATCAGCTCGTCCCGGAGGGCTCCACCAATGCCGAAGAAGGGCTAAAGCTGGGGTATGAAATGGCCGCCGAGCACTTCCTTCGCGATGGCGTCAACCGCGTCATCCTCTGCTCGGACGGCGTCGCCAATGTGGGGAACACCAGCGCCGAGGGCATCCTGCCGACGATCGAGCGGTACGCCGGCGAAGGCATCGCGTTCAGCACCTTCGGCTTCGGCATGGGCAACTACAACGACGTGCTGATGGAACAGCTCGCCGACAAGGGGAACGGCAGCTATTCGTACATCGATACCTTTTCCGAGGCGCGGCAGGTGTTTGCCGAGGCGCTGACCGGCACGCTGCAGACGATTGCCACGGACGTCAAGATCCAGGTGGAGTTTGATCCCGGGAAAGTGGACCGCTACCGCCTGCTCGGGTACGAAAACCGCGATGTCCGCGACGAGGATTTTCGCAACGACCGGACGGACGGCGGCGAGATCGGCGCCGGCCATACCGTGACGGCCCTCTACGAGATCAAGCGAAAAGGGGAGGCACGCGACGGACTGGGCACGGTTCGCGTGCGCTACCGCGACCCGGACACCGGCAAAACGTCCGAGACGGCACAGCCGATCGCAATCGGTGAGCACCTGTCCACCGAACTGAAATTTCTTGCCGCCGTCGCCGAATGTGCGGAAATTCTGCGCGGCAGCTACTGGGCCAAGGACAGCTCGCTCGCCGCTGTCCGGGAACTGGCCGAAGCCACCGCAGCGGGCGAGGAGCAGCTCGAATTCGTCCGGCTGCTCAAAGATGCCGCCGCGATCCGGGGCAACTAATCCCCTTCCCCACGTCAAAGGCACCGCTTTTCCCAGCGGTGCCTCTGTTTCAGCCATCGTGAACCGGTGCCGTTACAATGCCGGCGGCGCTTGCCCCGGCGGGGTCTGTTCCTTGGGCGCTTCTTCCGCGTCCGGCTGTTCCGCGGCCGGTTGATCAACCGGCCCGCTCTCTGGCGGTGCCGGTTTCCGTCCAAACCGCTTTTTGAAAAACGCGGCAATCGCGCCGAACAGAACCAGAATCAGCACCCATCCTTTTTTCAGGAGTCCCGCCAGCAGGAGCAGGAAGCCCGTTTTTTTCGCCACGGCGAGACCCAGACCGCCCAGGATCAGGCCGGTCAAACCGTATTCCGCCACGTTGTCCGTCGCCTCGTTGAAGTCCTCGTAACGGTTGCCTTCTTTTATTTTGAAGTTGGCGAGAATTTTTTCATGCAGGATGTTCTTGTCCTGCGGCAGGTTGGCCTGGTCCGTGATCAGGACGAACGAGACGTAGCCCTTTCTCGTCAGAAGCTGCACGTTGTAGTTGATCAGCGGATGTTTTTGCGCGTCTTCCCCGAGCATGGACCATTCCAGCTTGTGGGTCTTTTCGTCGTAAAACGGCTTCACGTCCCAGCCGACAACGTGAATCTGCTCTTCCGGTTTCCGGTCCTTGTTGGCCTCTTCCGTTCCCTCCTTGTAGCTGTTCAGGATTTCGTCCGCGTCGATGTCGTTCTTTTCTTCGTCCTTGATGTACCCCACTTCCTCGTATTCCACGATGACCATCCAGTCCTCGTTTTCGTTCGTCGGAAAAATGCTGCCGATCTCCCGGGGGGACGGGGCGGCACCGGCTTGCTCCTTCAGTTTGGCCGTGTCTTCCTTGTTCAGGTACACGTGATCTTCGGCCAGATCCAGCGTTGCCAATCCGTCGCCGATCTCGACGGACCTGCCGCCTTCAATCCAGTTGACCTGCGGCTGCTGCTCTTCCGCTCCTGCCGTCGGGATGACGCCAAACATCATGATCAGGACGAGAAACAAATGAAGTCCACTACCCGTTTTCATACAATTCTCCCTTTTCTATTCTGTAAAACGAACCACACTATTCTACCACAACGAACCATAATATGTAATAAAATTCCATGAAACAAGACTTTTTGACCAGAAAAAAATTACTATCCCCCAAAAAACGGTTCTTTTTGCCCGGTTGTTTTGCACAAAAAAACGCCCGCAGGGGGCGTCGGCTTGTGTGAACAGGCGGCGGCCGGGAGAGCGGCATGTCCCTCCGTTTCTTCCTAGAACGATACGCCTCCGGGCTGCCTCTACACAGCCCGATGTGACCGCCGCTGCCGCGGTCAAAGACCTCGTCCGCTCCAGCGGTCCGGCTGGAGGCTGCCTCCGCTCACCGATGGAGCGCCCACAACACGATCCGCTCGTACCATTTCCAGGGCAGCAGGCTCCTGAGCAGGCTCATCGCCGCCGTTCCCCGTCCCAGGGGATAACGCAGACGGGGCGCGGGAGCGAGCGCCGCTTTCACCACCGCCGCCGCCACTTCCTGCGGAGGCGGGGCCGTTTCCGCCGTCCTTCTGGACATGCGCAGAACGGCTTCCAGCATGGGCTGATAGGGGGAGTTCTCCCGCATGCGGATGGTCGCAAACCCTTTGCGCCAAATCTCCGTCTTGTACGCCCCCGGTTCGATCAGGACGGCGTGGATGCCAAACGGCAGGACCTCAAGCCGCAGCGCTTCGGTAAACCCCTCGACGGCAAACTTGGAGGCGGCGTAGGGGGCGTACCCCGGGAACGCTGTCCTCCCGCTGACGCTGCTCATGTTGATGATTTTTCCCCGCCGCTGTCTCCTCATGTGCGGCAGGACGGCCCGGGTGACGGCGACTGTCCCGAAGAAGTTGGTCTCCATCTGCGCACGCCACGTGTCTCCGTCCACTTCCTCGACGACTCCCCCGGCGGCAAATCCGGCATTGTTGACCAGCACGTCGATCCGGCCGTACGCCGCGGCGATCTCCTCGACGGTTTGGACAATGCCCGCATGGTCGGTGACATCCATCCGCCGCACGTCGATTCTCTCCCGCACTCCGGCGGTCTCGGCCGTCTGCAGCAGGTCATGCCGCTTCTCAGGGCTGCGCATCGTGGCGACGACACGAAACCCCGCCTGCGCCAAGGCCACACTCGTGTGCAGGCCAAACCCGCTGGAGGCTCCCGTGACCAGGGCGACCGCTCGTGTTTCCCGCTCTACCGTCATGATCGTTCCTCCTTTGCGGCGAGTACCGTCCGACTGGCCAGCCAAGCAATCGAACGGTTTCTCTCATCATATCCCACTCGCCGAGCGCAAACCAGGGCAAAAACAAGGACGCCGCGCAATCGCGGCGTCCCGACTCTTTCTTACTTCTTCAGGTCTTCGATCGATGTGATGTCCATGTAGCTCGGCACCACCAGACCGATCTTCGTGCCGTTCAGATTGGGGCCGAGGTCTTCGATGTCCTTGCCCAGTTTCTCGTAGTAATCCGCATGCGTCGTCGGCAGCCAGGCTGCCACCATGCCGTCCACGTCGCCGTTGGCCACGCCGGCCCACATCGGCCCCGCCTCCACCTGGTTCAGCTCTACCTTGTAGTTCAGCTTCTCTTCCAGCACCTTTTTCACCACGTGGGTGCTGGCGATCTCGGAATCCCAGGCGACGTAGGCCAGGGTGATGGTTTCGCCGCTGCCCGGCTTGATGCCCTGCACCCATTTATTGACGATCTCCTGGTTGTTGTTCACCCATTCTGCCGCTGCTTCCTCCGGCTTTTTGCCGTCGGCGATGGCCAGCATCACTTTTTCCATATCGCTCGGCGTCCAGGTGAAGTTGTCCAGGAACGCATACGCGCTCGGGTGCTCTTCCTTCAGTCCCTTGCGGACGATCGTGTGAATCTGCTCCTCTTTCCCGTACACCCCTTTGGGGTCTTCCAGATACTTCAGGTCAAATTTGGAAAACATCCAGTGCGGCGTCCAGCCGGTCACGATAATCGGCTTTTTGTTTTTGACCGCCTCGCTGAGCGCCGCCGTCATCGCGGCGCTGGAGCCTTCCACCAGCTCCCAGTCCTTCAGCTCGTACTCCTCGATTGCCTTTTCCGTCGCTTTCATCAGGCCGGCGCCGGGGTCGATCCCGATGATCTTGTAATCCACCTGCTTGCCGACACTCTCGCCGCCGGCGTTCTGCGACGGCTGCTCCGTCGACGGCGAGACGCCGGAACAACCGGCCATCAGCATGCTGATTCCGAGGAGAACCGCCCATCCTTTGCCCCATCGTTTTTTCATGATTACCCCTCCTGCACGTTCTTCTTTTTCCCCATGTTTTGGGTGATGCGATCCAGCAAAATGGCCATGATCACGATTGCCAGCCCCGCTTCGAAACCGGTGCCGATATTGATCTGCGTGACCGCCCGGTAGACGTCGGCTCCCAGCCCTTTGGCACCGATCATGGACGCGATCACGACCATGGACAGCGCCAGCATGATGCTCTGGTTGACGCCCGCCATGATCGTCGTCTTGGCGAGCGGAAGCTGCACTTTGAACAGCTTTTGCCAGGAGGTGGAGCCAAACGCGTCCGAGGCTTCGATCAATTCCTTCGGCACCTGGCGAATGCCCAGATTGGTCAGACGAATCGTCGGCGGCATCGCGAAGATAACGGACGCGATCACGCCCGGCACCTTGCCCAGTCCGAAGAAAAAGATTGCCGGAATCAAGTAGACAAAGGCCGGCATGGTCTGCATGAAGTCGAGCAGCGGCGTGACCACGTTGCGCACCGAATCGTTGCGGGCGCACCAGATGCCGGCGGGCACGCCGATCACGATTGAAATCAACCCGGCGGTAAGCACCAGCGCCAGCGTTTCCATCGAATGTTCCCAATACCCCAGATTGGCGATCAGCAGCAGGCCGACCAGCGTAAACAGGGCGACGCGCAGCCGTCCGACCTTGTAGGCCAGAAGCGTGAAGCCGATGATCAAAAGCCAGTCGGGCAGACTGGTAAAGATCAGCGAAAACAGATCCACCGTGCTGCCGATGCCGGCCGAAATCACGTCAAACACCAGGCCGAAATGCTCATCCAGATACTGGACCAGCCGCTCCACCCAGCGGTCGAGCGGCAGTTTCGGAAACAGCTCACTCACCCGCCATCACCTGCCTTTCTTCTTCAGCATCGGACGGCGTTTTCCGGTTGACCTTGCCGGCCAGTCCGCCCAATACCGCCCCTTTCACGACGACACCCAGCAGGCGGTTCTGCTCGCCGGTGACGGCCACGGGGATGTCGGAAAACGCCACCAGGTCGAACATTTCGTTCAACAGCGTATTGGCCGAGACGGTCGGCACCTCGCGATCCATCACGTCTTCCAGCGTCTTCGCTTCCCGCGAGGCGGCATTGACCGCGTCCGCCTTGACCACGCCGATCAGCCGTTTCTTTTTGTCCACCACGTACAGGCTGGAGACGCCTCTGTCTTTCATCAACTGCAGGGCGACCCGCGGCCCCTTGTCGAGGGTGATCGTTTCCGCCCGCTTCATCACGTGTTCCGCCGCCAGCACTTTGGAGCGGTCCACGTCTTCCACGAACTTCTCCACGTACTCGTTGGCCGGATTGGTCAGAATCTCTTCCGGCGTGCCGATCTGGACGATCGCCCCGTCTTTCATCAACGCGATCCGATCCCCGATTTTCAAGGCTTCGTCCAGATCGTGGGTAATAAACAGGATCGTTTTCTGCATGGTCGTCTGCAGTTCCAGCAGTTCATCCTGCATGTCTTTGCGGATCAGCGGGTCCAGGGCGCTGAAGGCTTCGTCCATCAGGAGGACGTCCGGATCGTTGGCCAGCGCTCTCGCCAGCCCGACCCGCTGCTGCATCCCGCCGCTCAACTGATCGGGCATGCTGTTCTCCCAGCCGCTGAGGCCGACCAGCGCCAAGGCGTTTTTGGCCTTCTCTTCCCGCTCTTTTTTTGGAATATTCTGCACTTCCAGTCCAAACTCCACGTTCTCCAGCACCGTTCGGTGGGGAAACAGGGCGAATTTCTGAAAAACCATGCCCAGCTTTTTCCGCCGGACCTGCTGAAGCTGTTCGGCGTTCATCCCGACGATGTCTTCCCCGTCGATCAGGATGCGGCCGGCCGTCGGTTCGATCAGCCGGTTGATCAGGCGCACCAGGGTCGACTTGCCGCTGCCGGACAGACCCATGATGACAAAAATCTCTCCCGCCTCCACCTCAAAGCTGACCTGATTGACCCCCACGGTCAGGCCCGTTTCCTTGAAGATGTCCTGCTTGGACCGTCCCTGCTTCAGGTAGTCAAACGCGCGATGAGGCTGACGTCCAAAGATTTTCGTGAGATTTTCCACCTTGATTTTCGGCATAACGTCACCTCCAACGTTTTGTACGGACGCAATCGCTCCCTCTCATTGTATCGAAGGAGGATGGTTCCCACAAATTTGGTAATCAGCGATATTTACGAATATTTGGCGTTCAGAAAAAACTTTACGTACTTTTTTAACTTCATGCTAAGAATATCTCGTATATACTGTATGATATGATCATTTACTTCTGATGGTTTCCTTAGTACAATTCGAATCAGGTAAAACGAATAGAGGAGCTGCTTGGTTTGCTATGGATGCCAAACATGAAGAAATCCTTCAACGGGCTCAGGAACGGGTGATCGAAGCTCTCGCCAAGAACATGGATCTGTACGGAATCACCATGTCCACGGGGTTGCTGTACGGAACCCTGCTGTTTCAAGACAAGCCGATGACCCTCGATGAAATGGGCGAAGCGCTGGGCATGAGCAAGACGAGCATGAGCACCGGCGTGCGAACCCTGATGGAATTGAAAATGGTGGAAAAAATCTGGAAAAAAGGAGCGCGAAAGGACCACTACGAGGTAAACCTCGACTGGTACCAGAATTTCATTGACTTGTTCTCGCTCCGTTGGAGAAGCGCCGCCGAGTACAACGTGCACGCGATGAAAAAATCGCTGCAGGAGCTGCGCGCCCTTCTCCAAAGCGAAGAGCTGTCGGATGAGCTGAGAGAACGCGTGCAAACAAGCATTCACCGCATCGAAAACGGCTTGGAATACTACGACTGGCTCTCCCGCTTGATCGACTCGTTCGAAACACACGAAATCTTTCAATTTGTGCCGAAGAAGCCGATGAGCTAGGCACGTCCCCATCCGCTTTTCGCACAAAAGCACCCGTGATGCTGCGATACGGCAGAACCGCGGGTGCTTTTTTCGTGCCCATCCGGCCGCTTTCCATGCTCACCGCCGTTTCCCCCGCCTCGCCGCCCCATTCTTTTCGCGTGCCCCTCAAGGACATGTGGACAGCCTGGTGAACATAGTAAAAAGAAGAAAAAAAAACGAAACGGGATGGAGGCATCCGGCCATGAAACTGATCACCGACGCAGCCAGACAGGCGGGCATTGCGGAAGAAGATCTGGAGCTGTACGGAAAATACAAGGCAAAGCTGTCCCGCGACCTGTGGGAAAAGGTTGCGGACCGTCCGGACGGCAAACTGGTGCTGGTCACCGCCATGAATCCCAATCCGGCGGGGGCAGGCAAACCTTGACGACCATCGGGCTGTCCCAGGCGCTGAACCGCATCGGGAAAAAGACGTTGCCGCGCTGCGGGAACCTTCCCTGGGACCGTGCCTGGGCATGAAGGGAGGCGCGACCGGCAGCGGAAAAGCGGAAATCCTCCCGTCCGATGAGATCAACCTGCACTTTACGGGCGATCTGCATGCGATTACGGCGGCCCACAACCTGCTGGCCGCAATGATTGACAATCACCTCTACCACGGCAATGCCCGGCGGATCGATCCGAAGAAAATCGTGTGGAAACGGGCGATGGACATGAACGACCGGGCGCTCCGCCAGATCGTGGTCGGCCTGGGCGACGGAAACGGACCGCTGCGGGAAGACGGCTTCCTGATCACGCCCGCGTCGGAAATCATGGCCATCCTGTGCCTGAGCGAACAGATGGACGACCTGCGGGAGCGGCTGGGGCGGATCATCATCGGCTACGACCAGGACGGCCAGCCGGTCACGCCGCGCGACATCCACGCGGTGGACGCGATGTGCGTGCTGCTGAAGGACGCCCTCAAGCCCAACCTGGTGCAGACGACGGAAGGCACGCCGGTCATTGTCCACGGCGGTCCCTTCGCCAACATCGCCCACGGCTGCAGCAGCGTGATCGGCACCAAGCTCGCGCTGAAGCTGGCCGATTACGTGGTGACGGAGGCGGGCTTCGGCGCCGATCTGGGAGCCGAAAAGTTCTTTGACATCAAATGCAGATCAGCCGGACTGACGCCGTCCGCAGCCGTCCTGGTGATAACGGTGAAAGCCCTGAAGTACAACGGGGGCATCGGCGCCGCCGACCTGCATCGGGAGAATCTGGCGGCGCTGAAAAACGGATTTGCCAACGTGCAGCGGCACGTGGAAAACCTGCGCAACTTCGGCGTTCCGACGGTTGTCGCCGTCAACCGCTTCGCCACCGACACGCCCGCCGAGCTGGACGCCGTTTTGGCGATGTGCCGGGAACTCGGGGTGGACGCGGCCCTTTCCACCGTCTGGAAAGAGGGAGGCAAAGGCGGAATCGAACTGGCCGAAGCGGTCGTTCGCGCGGCGGAACAGCCCTCCTCCTTTGCCTTCCTGTACGAGGATCGCCTCTCCCCGCGGGAGAAAATCGAGACCATCGTCATAAAGCTGTACCGCGGCTCCGCCGTCACCTTTTCCGGAGCAGCGCTCAAGACGCTGGAGAAGGCGGACGGGATGGGACTCTCCCGCCTGCCCGTCTGCATGGCCAAAACGCCGTACTCCTTCACCGACCAGCCGGACCGGTTGGGCGCTCCGACTGATTTTACCATCCATGTGAGCGACATCCGCATTTCCGCCGGTGCCGGGTTTCTCGTCGTGCTGACCGGCAGCCTGCTGACCATGCCCGGCCTGCCGAAAAAGCCGGCCGCGGAGGCTCTGCGCGTCGATGAGCACGGGCGGGTGACCGGCCTCGCGTGAACGCGCACCCAACCATCGGCCCCATGGACAAAAACGAACACCGCCAGCAAACGGTGTTCGTTTTTGCCCGGTTTGTTCCTTGGTGGGTATCTTCTGTCCCCTGCCCTCCTGTCCCGTCCGTCAGGCGAACCTGAATGCCATGCGTGCGGCAGCGTGACAGGCTGGGACTCCTTTACGAAACGGCCTGTTCATAGGCATGCCCGATCTGATACAGCCGTGCCTCGTCACCGTGTTTGCCGATCAGTTGAAAGCCGATCGGCAGGCCGCTGTCGGAGAAGCCGCAGGGGACGGACAAACACGGATTTCCGGTAAAGTTGGTCGGCGCGGTCAGCCGGAGCAGCGCCTGCCGTACGCCTTCCGTGTACGCGCCGATCGCCACTTCCCGCTGATTGATATCCGTCGGCAAAATGGGAAGGGTCGGCGTCAGCAGGGCATCCACGTCGTCAAACACCTCGTTGAATTGGCGGGTAAGCTGCTTTCTGCGGTGCTGCACCTGCACATACCGGTATCCGGGAACCTCCCTGCTCGCCAGCAGGCGCTCAAGGACTTCCGGGTCCAGGTCAGCCCCGTGCTCGGCCACGGTCCGTTCATGCACCGCGTACGCTTCCGCCTGGATGGTAATGCGCTGCGCTTCGGACAGCGCTGCGAATCCGCGGACCTCCACCTCCCGCACTTCCGCGCCCAGGCTGCGGTAGACGTCGATCGCCCGCCGGACTGCCGCCTCCACCTCTTTGTCCACATGCCGGAAATACACCTCGGGAACCCCGATCACGATGCCGCGCACGCCCTCCCCGATAAAGCGCGTGTAGTCTTCCCGGACCTGCGGGAGGGAATGCGGGTCGGCTTCATCGTATCCCGCCAGCACGTTCAACAGCACCGCGTTGTCCTTGACCGTCTTCGTCATCGGCCCAACGTGATCCAGCGTATAGGCCAGGTCAAACACCCCCGCCTTGCTGACCAGGCCAAAGGTCGGTTTCATCCCGACAATTCCGCAGGCAGCCGAGGGAATCCGGATGGAGCCGCCCGTGTCGGTTCCCAGTGCGGCAGCAGCCAGGTGGGCGGCGACGGCCGCCGCGGAACCGCCGCTGGAGCCCCCCGTGATCTTCTCCGGGTTGTAGGGATTGCGCGTAGGGCCGAAGTGGGAGCGGTCGCCGATCGGCCCGTAGGCAAACTCATGGGTATTGGTCTTGCCGAGGACGATCGCGCCGGCCTGCTTCAATTTCCGCACGACGGTCGCGTCCCTGTCGGGGACGAAACGTTCGTATACCTTGGAGCCCATGGTGGTGCGGATGCCTTTGGTAAAGATGAGATCCTTGACGGCAACCGGCACGCCGTGCAGAGGGCCGCGATTGTTCCCCGCCATGATTTCCTGTTCCGCCTGGACGGCCGCGGCCATCGCCTCCTCGGCGCAGACGGTGATATACGCATTGCAGACCGGATTCTCCTTCTCGATCCTTTGCAAGGTCTGCTGCACCGCTTCCACGGGAGACATCTTCTTTTCCCGGATGGAACGGGATAACGTGAGCAGATTCATTTCCTATACCTCCACAGATTTTTTCACCCGGCGTCCCGGTTTGCCAGCGACCATCGCCGGGATGCCGCCGAACGCCGCCACCGTCGGCGCCACGAACATGGCGGAATACCCGTATCCGTTCACGAAGACGCCGGTCAGGGTCGGCGCCACAAGCGTCGCGATGGTGGCGAAGAAATGGGGGACGCCGCCAAACGTGCCCGCTTCGGACGGTTCGGTGTCAGATGACAGAGCGGTCTCCGCTCCCCCTCCGTTACTCATGCTTCATCAACTGCTTCACTCTCTCCAGATGCTCGATCACAGCCGCTTCCGCTGTGCCGTTTCGGAGTCCGTCGAGAATCTTCCGGTGTTCGCGAATGATTTCCTCCCGGCGGGCAATCGGCCGCCTGAGGACCCTCATGCCGATGCGGCGCATCACGTCGTAAATCTGTTCCGTCATCGCCAGCAGGCGCCTGTTGTCGGCCATGTTGTTCAAGGTCCGGTGAAAGGCAAAATCCAGCGAGGTGAAGTCGTAATCGTTTTGCGCGGCGGAATCGGTCTGCATCGACTCGACCATCCTTTCCAACACAGCGAAGCCGGTCTCGTCCAGCCGGCTCGCCACCTTTCGCACGATGGCGGTCTCCAGAATGAGGCGCAGTTCGAACACTTCCTCGAAATCCTTCAGGTTGACAGGACTGACATAGATGCCTTTGTACGGCAGGGAATAGACCCAGCCTTCCGCTTCCAGGATTTGAACCGCCTCGCGAAAAGGGGTGCGGCTGATGCCGAACAGCTCCATCGCTGTGCGTTCCGTCAGCATCTGATGGTCCGTCAGGGTTCCGCTGATGATCGCCTCCTTCAAAACGTGGTACGCCTGCATTTTTAACGACTTGTACGAAATGAACGAGGATCGCACGCCATGCACCTCAATCGCTGCGACATTGCATATATGATATATGATACAGAATATTTTGTCTATTACAACGAATCGAATGATCTTACGGCTTCACACCGCGGCTTTATGCGCCTGCCGACAAACCTCCGGCCGGACGCCGGCGCTGGTGCAGAGCGGAATGCGCCGCCACCTTTTCCCCAAAAAACACGCGCGCCCCGCTGCTCCCGCATGGAACCTGGACCATCGGGCGTGCCGCATGCTCATGGGACGCGCGTGAAACGGGCCGCCTCGCGACCGTCCGTTTCCCTGTTTGATTCATTGGGCGTCTACCGGCCCGACAAGCCGAATGCCTCCGCCAGCAGCCGGAACGACTTCCGCTTCGCTTCGAAATCGTGCGTAATGGTGACCACCATAAACTCCGTCGTGTTGTACCGCTCGCTCATCTGCAGGATTCGCTCCTTCACCTGTTCCTTGGTGCCCACAATCATTCGCTTGCGGTTTTCCTGAATCCGGTAGCGGTCATAATCGGTATAGGGATACCGCAGCGCCGCTTCGACGGAGGGGGTACCCTGACTGCCGCCCCCTTTTTCCAGCAGCAAGAGGGACAGGTCGAGACTGGAAGCGATTCGGTTCGCTTCTTCCTCGGTCTCGGCACAGACGACAAAGATCGCCACCATCGACTGCGGCCGATCGCTTACGAGGGACGGCTGAAAATGTTCCTGGTACCACCGCATGGCCTCTTCGCCGCCTTCCCCGTTGATAAAATGGGCAAAGGCGAACGATGCTCCTCGCTGGGCGGCCAGTCTGGCGCTCTCCCCACTGGAGCCGAGCAGCCACAACTGGGGCGCGGTGGGCACGATGGGCGTTGCCCGCAGCCCTGGAAACTTGTGGTTCTCGTCAATCGTGTCGTACAAATAGCCGATCAGATCATCCAACTGCTCGGGATACCGGTCGATGCCCGTTACTTTTCCCTCCTGCAGCGCTCTCGTGGCGAGCGGCATGCCGCCGGGTGCCCGGCCTACCCCCAGGTCGATCCGGTTGGGGTGCAGTCCTTCCAGCACGCGAAACGTTTCCGCCACCTTGTACGCGCTGTAGTGGGGCAGCATGACACCGCCCGTCCCTATTCGCATGTTCGTGGTGACCGCGGCCAGATGGGCCACCAGAATTTCCGGGCTGGACCCGGCCAACCCCAACGTATGGTGATGTTCCGATACCCAAAAACGATGATACCCCAGTTGGTCCAGTTCACGGGCCAGGCGGACGGTCTGGGACAGCGCCTCCGGGGCCGTGCTGCCCTGGGCAATCGGGGATTGGTCCAGTACGCTCAAGCGAATCATCTTGCTTCTCACCTCCCCCTTATGATTTCACGTTTTCCCTCCAAAAAGCAATGAACCAACTGCACCCGCTTGCAGTTTCAGGGCGCAAAGCAGAAGGCAGGCGCCACCCCCCGCCCGCTGCGGCAGGGCTTGAAAAAAACAGCCCTGCCCGTCTCCGCGCATACCGCGAAAACAAGCAGGGTATCGGTCAGCACAAACGGCGAACGCTAGGCGTGCAGGCTCCCCTCCAGACGGGAGGCGGGGCGGTAGGGACCTACCGGGAGCTGGATCAGGCAGGTTTGGCCGCGTGAGGCAATCCCATAGATCTCGTCGCACATATTCGCGTCGTATCCCAGAAGCGGATGCCCCGCCATCCCGAGGGCCGATGCCGCCAGCAGCACATGCTGCACGAGCATGCCGGCCTCCATTTGTTGAATGCGGTATCCCCTGTACCCCAGTGCCGTTTGGAGGTGATCCCGTCCCCCCGCCGGATGCAGGCAGAGCGGGGGTTGGAACAGATTGACATTGTCGAGCGTCATGGCCTGCTGGAGCGACAGCCGATGATCTCCGGGACGTTCCATCTGCAGGGCATGCGCGCCGCTGTCATAGCGGTAGGCGCCGTCCGGGATGCCTTCCACATGATGCAGACAGAGATACAGCGAGACGCGAGGTTCGGAATTCGCTCGCACCCCGTCCAAATCATTCCGGTAGGCGAAGGAAGCGGTCGCTTCCCGCAGCAGCGCGGCGAGCTGCTCCTGGCTTACCCGGCCCAACACGAAGTCGATCCCCGGCGAATGCCGCTTCTTGCAGGCCGCTGCCAGGTCATACGACAACCGGTTCACCGGGGGCAGGGGCACCGTCCGACCCTTTACGTTTTCGTGCGTCTCTCCCTCCACCTGCCGAAACGACCGGGTCGATTCCAGCAGGGAGGCTTCGTTCATCCTGACCAGCATCGGGTACGGCCGGACCCGCCGCGACCGGACGTAGTGCTCATGCGCAATCGGCCTCAACTCCCGGCACAGTTCGCTGGCCGTGATCGCCTCGTCCCTCCCCCTGTCGGCAAACCAGGTCATCCCCGGTTCCACTGACAGCGGAATGACCGCATACACGCTCTCGTCCTGTTCGGACAGGCCGAGCAGATGGTTGACGGCCCTGTCAAGAAACTGGAAGTACACCCCCGACGAAAAGCCAAACCGTTTCGCCACCTCCAGCAGATGCCCGATCAGTACCCCGGCATCCAACCCCTGCAGCCGGTAGGAAAAGTTATGGTATTTAAAAAAATTTTTCCAAAACATCGTCGAGACAAACACCGTGCCGAAACAAGCCGACACGTCGCAGCGATTGCCGAGAGCCCTGGCGACATAGGAATCGAAATCGCCTTCCCGCAGCAGCACCAGGCGGTGGTGTGCGGTATCGTAATGGTAGATCCCTGCGGGCAAATCCTTTACTCGCAAATACAGGTACAATTCGCTGGGATACAGCGCCCCGCCGGAAGGAAGAAAGCGCCGGAACGAATGCGTTACGCCGCCTTCTTGTTCCGCTCCATCCCCGACAAGCTCCCATTGGCAGACTTTCGCAAGCCCGAACGCATACCAGAGAAAATGGCCGATGTCGGAAAGAGCGGGAATTCCGGGCACTTCCCGTCCTTCCAGCGTCAGCGGCACTTCCGCAGAAAGCGGGACGACAGGCAGGCCGCGGTAAAGCTTATACGCGAGGGGGGCGTCGTTCCAATCCACCTCCCAGTCCGGCGGATCAAGCCTGTCAATGTCAAAGTGCAGATTGTGCAAAAATGAATCCAGACGCATACTTCTTCCTCCCGTCCGGGATTATGGAAACGGATGCGGATGGGGATTGAGCTGTTCACGTGTCAACGGCTGCCTGGCATATCCCAGTTCCATGGGGACCCGCAGCACCCGTTCCAACCCCTCCAGGCGGGTCAGGTGATACCCGAACGTCATCGGCAGCATCCCCGGAATCAGCACTTTCACGCAGTACAGGCTGTTTCGCCTCATCTCCGGTGTCGTTTGGTCCACCACGATCACGTCGAGGTTCACACGGCGAAAAGCCTGAAGAATGTCTTTCAAATCATCAGTCAGGTCGGCCGACCTCTCCTTCCGCTTGAATGCCTCGTCAAACGTTCGCAGCGGACGGTCCTCATCCAGCAAAAAATCCAGGCGCTTCTCCGCTTGCGGCAAGCCGTACAGCATGGAGTGGTCTTCCATCTCCTGCACCAGGAACGGATCATCCAGCATTCGCTCATACTTCTCCCGGTACGCGTCGAATTTGTCGTCAATCGTCAGCATCATGTCAGCCAACTCGTGAACGGCGCCTTTCACCGCCCGTACCGGGTCCGGATGAGCCCCGGCCGCACAGATGAGATTCACTCCGGTTTCCTTTCTGTTCTTGGCCAACACCCACACGCTTGGAATTCCGTTCTCCATCGTCGCGTTGTAGAAATACAGGTCGTATCCCCCCACCGCCTTCGCACGCTCGATCATCAATCGCAGTTCCGTATCGTCGACGGAACCAGGGTCAAGACGCGGGAGAGGCAGTTGGGCGTACCACGTCATCAGGAACGAATCGCGCTCCACCACTTCCAAAATGCCGTAGAAGATAGCTTCCTCCAAACTTCCGCCCAAGGCGCATCCGTTGGACGTTTCATAGACGAAGCCGTCCCCGTAATCCAGACTGTAATAGGCCAGCAGTTCCGGAACCAGAATCGGACGCTCCTGCATAAAGGAATAGCCCCATACCCAATGGATCGGGCGGTCAGGATCAAACGGTTTGAACGGAAAATCGGGCCGCGCATACTGTTCCTTGGCGTGCACCCCTACCGTGAGAGGGTTGAGTGCCTGATCGGCAAGGTTGCGATAGCTGTCGTGTACGACCGTCCGTTTGCCGCGCGGTTCCAAACCGCAGTACCGCTCCAATCCCTCCAAAATCGCCAACAACTCGCTTTCCGCGAAGGAATGAGTCCGACCCGCCGTCGATTCGTCCCCCGTAAACAGCGGCAGATTGACGCTGACAACGGCAAACGGCGACTCGAAGTTATTCCGTTTCCCATTGACCAATCCCGTCCGGTAATCCAGATAGTCCTTGCCCAGAACGTTCTTCAGCTCATCCATCGGACGGCAGCGGTAACTGTCGGCACTGATCTTCGGACTGGGCGCGAGCGAAATCCGCGCCGCCATCGGCGAATCGTCGGGCAATCGACCGCATACCGGACACAGCGGGTCGGGGAGAAAGAAGTGACGCGAGTTCTCCAGCGTTTTCAGGTTGATCAGGCAGACGCTTTCTTCCAGGTGGGCCTGCCTGCCCTGCAGCACCCTTTCGGCCTCGGCGACGAGCAGGTGAGCTGTCTGCAGCATCCCGGTCCGCGACGCCCACGGGTCACGCGGCATCCCCCCGTTTTCCGCCAGCGTCCGTTTCCATTCCCACATCTCGCTGCGGTCCCTTCTCGCCACGACGCGCCGCAGGTCCGCACACTGGGAGCACCCCGGCGTACCCGGGCGCACCAGCGGTCCGACCACACCCTCGCCACATGCGGCAAAGCCCCGCAGCCAGGGAATGCCGGCCGGTGGAAACAGCGCTTCCGCCTCGTAATGAACGGAAGGCTCCCAGGTATCATGCAAAACCAGAGCCAGGTCCGCCGATTCCGGTATTCCGGTTTTTCCATCGGCATGACGAACGATCCGGTATCGGGAGGACAATTCCCTGCTCACGAAGTCGGCCAACAGCCCTTCTCCAACAACAACCACACCAGCACTCACCGGGACTCCTCCTCTCGCACCAGCACGCCAAACACCCCTGCCAACTCCTCTTGCAAGAACGGCTCCCGCGCCAGATCGCAGACCAGAAGCCGCTTGCGGTTTCGTTGTAACACCTGCAGAGCGGACTGCACAACCTCGACATGATCGTCCGCTTCACACGCGGGGATCGCAAGACTTTGCGGTGCCTTGTCTGCCAGCAGCACGGCTGAAACCTCCACCGCCTGCATCCCGGGACGCGCCGCTTGGTTTTGCGCCTTCAGCAGCGCCTGCTGCAGCGACTGCCGCAGCGCTGAAGTCACTTGGAATCCCACGCTGCCATACCACCGGCCGTTCATACCGGCCCACACCACAGGGAACCCATAGACGTCCTCTCCCAAGCCGATCAGCGGAGCTCCCTGCATCGTGGTCAACGCCTGCAAATAATACCGGCAGCGCTCATCTTCGACCGTCTCCACCCGCACCAAAGAGATGCGCGGCTTCTCATCCGCGTGTCTCTTCCTCAATGCTTCGGTCAAACACTTCTGCAGTCCCCGGCTTACGCCTTCTGCAGCCGTTTCCCCCGCTCCGACGCCGACCCATTCATCCGGTTGGATCATGCTCCTTCCGGCCTCCTGCTCGGCGGGAAGCGTCGACGCGAGCAGATCGACCATTCGCGACACGTACGTTTCGATCCCGGCCAGTCCCGCTTCCCGCCGCGCCTCCTCATGCGTCAACCCTGTACAGACAACCGCCGGCAGCAGCCGAGCCGGTCCTTCCGACAGCGGATCGACAGCCTGAACCACACACTGTGCCAACGGAATCTGCCGGGTGTCCAACGGATCCCACACATGCAAAATGCCGGTTTCCGGTGATGCAAGCCGGCTGAGGTACGGAATCAATCCGTCCGATTCCCGCCTCGTGGAATCCCGTTCGAGCCGCAGATCTGAAACGTGGACCCAGTGCACCGGTTCGTATCCGGTCACCAGCGGATGGGGCAGGAACGAATGCCAGCTTCCTTCCAACGTCTCCAGGTTCAAGAGAAAGAATTGCGGTTCCCGTTGGAATACGCCCGTTGCCGTTTTGAACCATTCGAACACCATGACATTCGCCAGCATGGCTCCCGCGGTGGAGGAGAAGGCGTGCTGCTTCGGGTCTTTGTGCACCGCCGACAGGTGCAGGCGGCGCCACGCCGACTCCCAACATCCCGCACTGTCCGGATGCACCAGCGGACCGGCCATCCCTGTCTCATGGATGCACAGGGCCGGGAGGAACACCTTTTTTTCCTGCCTGCAGACGTCATGCAGAACCCGCAGTTCCTCGACATCCCCCTTCTCTGACACGTACAGGATCGCATCGAACGGCTGCACAAACTCCCGCCAGGAAATGACGCCCCCTTTTTGCAGCGAAATGTCCTCCAGCGATACCTCAGGGTCCTCTTTTCGGGCATGTTCCGCCAGTTCCGCCAACCGCTGCCGGTTCGTGACTGCCTCATCCGTGACCAGTACGTGCAGCCTTGGCAGTCCCGATTCCAACAACGCCGCTACCAGCGAGAGCAGTAACGGGCCGGCGCCCACCGCTGCCACCCTGGACTGACGATACGTCTGAAAGCGGTAGGCACCCGAATCCCCGAAACTGTTCAAAAATTCGATTTGCTCCGCATATCGTTTGCGTATCTCTTCCGGCAGTTGATGCGGCCGATCCCGGCTTACATCCCGGACAAAGCCGTTTTGGTACAGCACCTCTGCAATTTCATACACCCGGTCCCGGTATGGGGCCGGCAATCCGTCCGTCAACTCCTCCAGCGTGTGCTCGCCGTTTAACACCGGCATCAGTTTTTCAATCCACTGCAGGATCGTCCTGCCTTCCATGTGAAACGAGCCGATGTTGTTCCGAAAATACACACCGCCGGATGGATCGGGGAGAAAAAACGTGTCTCCCTTCACTTTCAGACGCATCGATGGCTTCAAACTTGTCATACCATGCTTCCTCCCGTCAGCTGTTCTGAAATCCGCAACCATCCCTCAACACACTCCGTGTTAATCATATGTACCGCTATTTGTCCCTCTTGCCTACTTTGTTGAGAAGTCCCCTCCACGCCGACAACTTCCGTGCCACGAGACAAACAGACCGGTCACATGCAGCCGAAAAAAAGCCGAAACCCTTGCAATTGAAGGGTTTCGGCTCTCCTGTCAAACGATCACAAACCTCTGTCTTCACCAGGTTAAAAGCATCGTCCGCACCGGGGGCCAAAGCAATTGTGGCAGCGTGGGAAAAAGCAATTGTGGCAGCGCGGGAAAAAGCAGTTGTGGCAGCGCGGGAAAAAGCAATTTCGGCAGCGTTGAAAACAATTTCTACAGTTTCTGCAGCGTCCCCCACATTGCCCGCAATTGAATTGGGCGTAATCGTAGTCCGGATTCTCATAGGGAACCATCTCGCTCGCATGAAACTCATCCGCTTCTACCTTTTTGATTTCTTTTTTAAAATCGTCCAATTTGATACCCTCCATTCATGAATTGATCTGGATGTTTCATCACCGAAAACGTGTCCGTCAGCGCACCGGACGCTATGCGGCCGCTGCGGACGTGCAGCGCTCGCGCTCCCTGCCGCAACCGTCAGGAACTGACGTAATCAAAGCTGTCCTCGTAGGAGTCGTACACGTCGTAGTAGCCTCCGTACGGGTCAACATAATCAACGTAGTCCAAATAATAGTCATAGAATGGCTCCTGGTAGACAACCGGCACGTAGGACAGATAGGGCGGATACGGGACATGATATGGGTGGGGCCATTGATACCATTGCGGAGAAAACGCGGCTGTGCCGTAAGACTTATGGCCATGGTGGCTTTCAACGGGTGTGCTGCTCAATGAAACCTTTCCCCTTTCACCATCATTCTGTTTTTCGCTACAGTGCACATTATTCCGGTTCCCCGAATTGGTTGCTTGCCCATACCAAAATGGGCGGTTCCCTATTGGAAGAGGAAACCGCCTTGTCCATAAGCAAAAAAGCCACTCCAACACAAAGGAGTGGCTTTGAATGGCAATCAATTGTGCAGGAACACCGAACGGCGCACCCGCTGCGCACTACTCGTAACGCAGTGCGTCAATCGGTTTCAGCCGTGCGGCTTTTCGGGCCGGGTACACCCCGAATATCACGCCGACAAGCACGGAGGAAAGGAACGCGTACAGCATCGGAGACACACTGACCGACGTCGCTATGCCGGCGAATTGGCGCAGGGCGAAAGCCGCCCCGATCCCCAGGAGAATGCCGATGATTCCCCCCAGCAAGCTGATGGTCACGGATTCGATCAAAAACTGCCGTTGAATGTCCCAACGGGTTGCCCCGAGCGCTTTGCGGATGCCGATCTCACGCGTTCGTTCCGTCACCGAAACCAGCATGATGTTCATGATCCCGATGCCCCCGACCACCAGCGAAATCGCCGCAATGCCGGACAACAGGGCGGTCATCACACCGGTAACCCCTTGGGCCGTACTGAGGATTTCCGATTGGGACCGGATTTGAAAGTCGTTTTCCTTGTTCGGCCGCAGGTTGTGCTGGGCCCTCAGCGTCAACTGAACGTCAAACTGCGCCTGGGGCAACGCCTCCGCGGAGACGGCCGACACGTAAATGCTGCCCACGTGCCTGCCTCCGGTCAGCCGGTTCATCGCTGTCGTAATCGGGACAATCACTTTGTCGTCATTGTTGGTCATTCCCGTGCTGCCCTGACTTTTCAAGATGCCGATGATTTGAAACGGAATCCGGTTGATCTGGATGGTTTGCCCGATGGGGCTGGCATTGCTGTCACCGAACAAATTGGCGATCACGTCCGGGCCCACAACCGCCACGTTTGATTGTCTCTGCACTTCCAGCCGGTTAAAGAACCGGCCCTGCTGCACCTGAACGTTCCGCACCTGGGGATACGATTCATTGGTGCCTTCGATCGAGGTCGCGTAGTTTTTGTTCCGCCAGACTACCTGAGCCCGCCCCGTCACACTGGGCGCAACCGCCGCGATGGAGCTGTTTTGGGCGAGCGCTTCACTATCCGCCAGCGTCAAGGTGTTTAACGAACCGGCGCCCAGATTGATTTGCCCCTGGGCAGTCTGGCCGGGTGTCACAATGAGCAGGTTGCTCCCCAAGGCGTTGATTTGCGACGCCACGTTGGCGGAAGCGCCCTCCCCGATGGCCACCATCGCAATGACGGCGGCCACCCCGATCACGATGCCGAGCATGGTCAGAAACGAGCGCAATCGGTTTGTTTTGATACTGCGTAAAGAGACGCGCAGGCTTTCCGCGAAATTCATACCTTCACATCCTCAAGGTTGGCCCGTCTTCGATGGTCAACCGCTTCATTTGAGATGATCTGCCCGTCACGAAAGCGAATGATTCGCTTGGCATGTTCCGCAATGTCGGGTTCGTGCGTAACCAGCACGATGGTCTTGCCTTCCTCGTGCAGCTGCTGAAAGATGCTCATGATCTCGATGCTCTTTTTCGTGTCCAGCGCGCCTGTCGGTTCATCGGCCAGGAGTATCACGGGATTGTTGACCAACGCCCGGGCGATCGACACCCGCTGCTGCTGCCCGCCTGACAGTTCATTCGGCTTGTTGTACAGCCGATTGCCCAACCCCACGCTTTCCAGCGCCTGCACGGCTCGTTCGCGCCGTTCCTTCGCGGGAACGCCCGCATACAGCAGAGGCAGCTCCACATTTTCGACCGCGCTGGTTCGGGGGAGCAAATGAAACTGTTGAAACACAAAGCCGATCTTCTGATTCCGAATGATGGCCAGCTCGTCGTCATCCGCTTGCGACACGGGGTAACCATCCAGGTACAGCTCGCCCGAAGTCGGTTTGTCCAGACAGCCGATCAGATTCATCATCGTCGATTTGCCGGAACCGGAGGGACCCATGATCGCCGCAAAGTCCCCCTCCTGGATCACCAGGTTTACCCCGCGAAGCGCTTGAATCTCCTGATCGCCGATAACGTAGGTCTTCGTTACCTCTTCCATTTGAATGACCGGTTTCATCTTATCGATTCCCTCTCATGCCGCCGCCGAATCCTCCGCCGGGGCCTCCCATCCCGCCAAAGCCCGGGAATCCCCCCATGCCGTTTGGCCTGCTGCTGGAGCCGGAGGAGGCGGTGTTCTCAAAGGTCAGAACCACTTGATCCCCTTCCTGCAGACCGGACGTGATTTCCACCCGATCGGAGCTAAAGTAACCGATGGTGACCGGCTGGAAGCGGAAACGGGGAGCGGACCTGCCCGATTCTGCGCTTCCCGTTCGGGTCGCGCCGGCCTCTCCCTTCGCCGATGCGAGGTACACGCCATCTTTCCCGTTCTGGGTTTTCAAGGCCGCCGCCGGGACGTACAGCACATTTTCGTGCGTGCCCACTTCGATGCGCGCGTTCACGGTCATGCCGGTTTTCAGCAGGCCGTCCTTGTTGTCGACGGACAGGAGAACCTGATAGGTGGTGACCCCTGAGTCGGTCGTCGCTTCCGGATAAACCAGCTTCACCTTTCCGGCAAAGGTTTGATCGGCGTAAGAAGTGGTGGTGAAGGTGGCCGGCAGCCCCGCCTTCACTTTGCCGATATCGCTTTCGCTGATTTGCGCCAGGACCTCCAGATTGCCGGAGTCCGAATTATCCATGACGATAAACGGATTGGACGGACTTTCCCCCACATTTCCGTTTATCTGCACAATCACCCCGTCCATGGGCGCTTTCAGGGTTACGTCCTGCAGGGCTTTTACCTGCTGCTGCAACTGCGCCTCCGCCTGTGCCACCGCGGCTTGTGCGGACTGCACGGCCGAGGGGTCCGGCCCCGCTTTGGCTTCCTGCAGGTCGGCTACCGCCGTTTCGTACGAGGCCCGCGCCTGTTCCAGGTCGCTCCTGGATTTCGCTTGTGTCTGGCTGCGGGCCAGCACGGCGCTGTTGTACTCGAGCTGCGCCTGGTCCAAACTGCTCTTGGCTTGATCGAATTCGCTCTTCGAAATGATCCCCTGATTGTACAGGGCGCTTTGCGTGTTGTAGGTCTTTTGCGCATTTTGCAGGTTGGCTTTGGCCTTTTCCACGTCGTAATCGGCCTTTTTTGTGTCGAAACCGCTTTGGGCCGCGTCCAATGCGGCCTTCGCCTGGTTTACCTTCGCCTGCAGCGCGTTGATTTCCGCCGCGGTCCTGGGCTTTGTCAATTCGGCCAAATGGGCCTTTGCGGACAGGAGGTTGGCTTCCGCATTCTTCACCTGTACGCGGGCTTCGGAATCGTCCAGCTCGGCCAGCACTTGTCCGGCCTTGACACGGTCGCCAACTTTCACGTGGATCGATTTGATGACCGCGCTGCTGCTCGCAGCGGATAGCGAAACGCGCTTGGAGGCCTGCACGGTTCCCGATGCGGAGACCGTTTCCGTTACGTTCCCCCGCTTGACGGTTTCCACTCGCATCACGGAGGCGGCGCTTTGCGGAGACGTCCATTTCTGGTAGGCAAAGATTCCCGCCCCGCCCAACAGGACAGCGATCAAGCCGATCAGCACGATGTGTCTTTTGTTTTTTCTGGGCAAGAACAGCGCCAGATTTCTCTTGGCATACTCACTCACGCGGCATTCCCCCTACACGTATCTGACAAGTCCTACCCGCTCATTATAGGCAGCAACGGTGAAAAAACGGTGAAAAGGGAGACGCCGTCCTGATCCGAAGCGGCCGGAAGCATTTTTCACCCATTTTTCATTGAAACCGTGTAGCATGGAGAGAATAATGAAAACAGACACCATTTCATGTTTTGGGCAAGGAGTGTCTCCTTTGAATATTTTGCTGGCCGAAGACGACATTCGACTGGGTGAACTGATCGTGTACATGCTGAAGAAAAAAGGAGGCTATCAGGTTGAATGGGTGACACAGGGAGACGATGCCTTCGACTATGCCCTGCACGCCCACTTTGACATCCTGATTCTGGACTGGATGCTGCCCGGGGAAGAAGGGGTGCGTGTAGCCAGCCGGCTGCGCCAGCAGGGATACGCCGGCGCCATCCTGATGCTGACGGCAAAAGACGCGCTCCAGGATCGCATCGAGGGGCTGGACTCCGGAGCCGACGACTACCTGGTAAAACCGTTTGAAATCGAGGAACTGCTCGCCCGCTTGCGCGCATTGGCACGCCGCAATTTTGCCCCGATTCAGGAGCAGATCGTGCACATCCACACGATCACCGTCAATCTGACCAACCGCACGGTCCATGATGGCGAAAAGGAAATTCACTTGACGCCGCGGGAATATCAGCTGCTGGAACTGCTGATCCGCAACAAGGGACAGGTATTGTCACGAGAGGTGATCTTCGAGCGCATCTGGGGATTGAATTCCGACGTGTCCATGAAAACGATTGACGCCACCGTCAAATTGCTGCGGAAGAAGCTCAACGGCGACGGCGAGACGGAGATTATCCAATCCATTCGCGGGGTGGGATACAAACTTGATGATTGACTGGTTCTCGCGTCGTCGTTTTTGGAAAAAGGATCTGTTTGTGCATACGCAAAACCGGCTGACCGTCCAATACAGCATTTTGCTCATGGTCTTCCTCACCCTGTTTATCGGCATCGTTTACGTTCTCGTCGACATCGGCATTTCGTATGAACAAAAGAGACAACTGCGGATGATCACCGAACAGGAAGTCAAGCTGATGGAAGAGGCGCTGCGAGACGGCGTCCTGAGTCAGGAAGAGTACGACAACCTCAACCGGATTCGGGAAAGCCGGAATCAATTCTTTTACTATGTGGTGGACGCAAACGGACAGCTCCTGTTTGGCGACGAATTCATCCCCCGGGCCAAGCCGCAGATCCTGGAGCTTGTCCGGGGATGGATTCCCGCCGCCAACGAAGTCCGGTACGGGACCGTGACCGTTCCGCCTCCAACCCGGCGCGGAAAGCCGCTGCCGCCGATGGACGGGCGGCTCGAGCTCATGATGACGGGCCGCCCCGTTTTTCAGGGCGTGCAGATGAAGGGGATCTTCTACACGGGAATCGATATCTCGTTTACCAACCATCTCCTCAAACGGCTGCTCACCATATTGACGGCCTTGGGCATTTTGTTTCTGGGGATCGCGCTTTTGCTCAGCTATTTCATGTCCAAGCGAGCCATGATCCCGATTCGTCGGTCCTTTCAGCGTCAGCGAGAGTTTGTCGCCGACGCTTCGCACGAGCTGAGGACCCCGCTCAGCATTTTGCAGTCTTCTCTGGATGTGTTCGAAATGGAAGAAGGCGAGCAGCTTTCCGCTTTTGGGCGAAACGTCCTGTTCAACATGAAAGATGAGGTCAGACGGATGACCAAACTGGTGAGTGATTTGCTGACGCTGGCGCGTTCCGATTCCGGCCACCCCGATCTGCAATGCGAATACGCCGACGTGATCCCTTCCGTCGAACAGATGATGCGGTCCACGCAAACCGTGGCCGCCTCGAAGAAGATCGCCCTGAAGCTGGATGCGCCGCCGGCGGTGATGGTGTACGGCGATCATGAACGGATCAAACAACTGCTGTATATCCTGCTGGATAACGCCATCAAGTACACGCCCGGCGGCGGGGAAATCCAGGTCACCCTCTCCGTTGACGAAACGGAGAATCCCCCCGTCTTGTGCCTCTCCGTCCGTGACACCGGCATCGGCATCCCGCCTGAGGAGCAGAACCGCATCTTTGATCGGTTTTACCGGGTCGACAAAAACCGGTCGAAACAAATGGGAGGAACAGGCCTGGGGCTGGCCATCGCCAAATGGATTGTGGAAGCCCATCACGGCACGATCACCGTGGCGAGCAGCCCCGGAAACGGAAGCACCTTCACCGCCAAAATCCCGCTGCATACCCCCAAAGCGTAACGGCTGCGTTGCGCTTTTTCTTTTCATACGGCATCACAGCCGGCGGAAAAACGATTCACGCCTCAAACAGCGGCCCCGACGACGAAAAAAGTTCACGCCCTTGTTCCCCCGGAAACAAGAGCGTGAGCGTGGGCATGTTATTGACGCTGCGCCGGAGCGTCTTGCGATGCCATTACCCCGACAACCGGTTGACAATCACCACATCCAGATTTTCCTGCAGGTCAACCTTGTACGGGAAGGGGACGACCGAACCGTCCGCTTCCTGAATAACGGTGACCACGGGCCTGTGGGCCAACCCCGAATGCACGGAAGAGACGACGCCGATCTGGCCATTGCTCAGCATGACCTTGCTTGCTACCGGATAAATCGAGATATGGGTGAGGAATAGTTTGACCAGTTCCAGGTCAAAGAAATAGTTCCCCGCGGCAGCCAAATATTCGCTCGCTTCGGCGGGCGTGTACGGCTTCCGATGGTACCGCGGCGAGATCATCGCATGGTAGACGTCGGCAATGGCCACAATCTGGGCGTATTCGTGAATCTCCCCTTTTTTCAGTTTGTGGGGATACCCGCTGCCGTTGTATCGTTCGTGGTGCTGGAGCGCGCACAGCGCCGAACGCTTGGGAACATCCTCCCGCTTCACCAGCTTGTTGTACCCCGCCGCTGTATGGTACTCCAGCACTTTCTTTTCCTCCGGCGTGAGCGGACGGTTCCTTTTGATCAGTTCGGCGGGAACGTCCAGCATCCCGCAATCAAACAGGAACGCTCCAAAAACGAGTTCATACAGTTTGTGGCGATCATATTGCTTTACCGTCCCCAGCATCCCTGAGAGCACCGCCACATTGATGGAATGGTCAAACAAGAATGGGTCCTTTACGTACACGTCTGCCAACTGCCCGAGCAAAAATTCATGTCGGACCAGCTCCTCCAGGATGCTTTCGAATACGTGCACAAAACGCGCTTCGATCACGGGAACGGACATCCGTCCTCTGACTTTGTCGGAATTCGCCAAATGGCTCAAGGTATGATACACCTTTTGAACCGGTTCCGAACGGTCGTGAACCTGCACCGCCGGGCGTGGACGTTGGGGCTTTTCTTCCTGCTCGTCGATGACGACCACCGTTTTGATCCCCATCTTCCTGATCTTTTTGATGTACCCCTCTGTCAACTCCGTTCCTGCCTCAAGCAGTTTCACCCCATTCGGCAGCGTGACGGGTTGAGCAAGAACACTGCCGATCATCAGTTGCGAAACCGGAATTTCCTTCAATGGCCGCATCATCCATCCCCCCTTGCTCCTAACGCAACCGCGAAATTCGACAAAAAATCACAAATACCAACAGTACATGTTAAAATTTGTCGTACAATGTAGATAGTCTGAAGGAGGAAATTTCCATGTCTGTCAATTCGCTTTCGTTCTCGGCAAGAAACCGGTCGGCCAGAAGGGCGCACGGTTATTCGGACAACCAGCTCATTCAGTTGTTTTTGTCGGTCAATGACCGTTCCAAACACACCATCAAGAATTACGCCTTGTCCTTGAGGCGTTTCCAGGCCTTCATTGCCCCGAAACAGTTGGGGGAAGCGACATGGAGGGACATCGAGGAATTTAAGCAGCACCTCATGGTGGGAACCTTTTCAAAAAACGGGCGGCCTCTTTCTCCTGCAACCGTCGCCACCCAGTTGTCCTCCATTCGTTCGTTCTACAAATGGGCAAGCGACCCGAACATTCGCTTTATGAGCCATAATCCTTCCACATGCATCCGCATTCCCCGCGTCAAGGTAACCAGCATGAATCATTACCTGACAAAGACAGACCTCTCGAAACTGCTGGCGGCACTGAGAGAGCAGGGCATACGGGATTACCTGATCGGCCTCATGCTGGTTCTTCTGGGGCTGCGGGTGTCAGAGCTGACCGCTGTCAAATGGGAGGATTTTTATACGGATCCGTCGGAGTCGTCGGTCTGGCTGACGATCCCCAACGGGAAAGGGGGAAAATCGCGGGAGGTCAAGGTTCCGGCTTTGTTGTGGCGCATGATCTGCGCCAACCGAAACAGCCTGTCCACGGGCAGCAGACTGTTTCCCATCACAAGCCGTCAAGTGGAGCGGATTATCGAAAAGGCACGCGTAAAATGCCGGCTGCACAAACGCGTTACGCCCCATTGGCTCCGGCATACCAATGCGACGCTTGCTTTGCTGAACGGGGCCACCCTCCAACAGGTGCAGGAAAACCTGGGCCACTCCCAGCTCAACACAACGCAGCGGTATTTGCATACGATCAAGCTGTTGGAGAAGGCCGCCCCGGATTTTGTCGAAAAAGGGATTGCCGATATTATTCAAGGCACGGATTGCGAACAATGGGGATGTTAGGGGAAACTGTGTTTGACATATAGCCAAATGTCATGGGTCTATGGTACTATAAAAGTGTCGTATAATCTACATTGTACGACATCGCCTAGTATGTCCTTATTGTATTGGAAAATAGACCGGAGTGCCTTTCCAGGTCAGTCCATCCATCCTTTTCCTCCCCCCGGTCCCATGCGGGGGGCGCATCGGTACATGCACGAGTCCCATGTTTCCCGCCTTTTTTCGACAAACACCATGCTTCATTCGCCTCCTGCTCCCTGCCCTCTTCCTTTCTCCCTCGTGCGTTATCTCGTGCGTCATGCCGACGATGTTGTTTAATCCATTCCCCTCTTCTCGGTTGATTCCAATAAAAAAACCCTGCTTGCAAAGCAAGGCGCTGTTTCTGTTGGTGCGAATCCCGCCGGTATCCGCGTGCAAACGCAAACGACAAGGGTCCATCACCTTGCTGTAAAGCTTGTGTGATGTTCACCAACCTGCAGAATATTTCGCATATAAAAAACCAGAGTCGAAAGCACAATCCCCATGCCCAAATTGCACAAGATACTTACCCAGGCGATCATCCGCAGTGTTTGGCTTCCCCATAAATACCGTACTCTTTTGCATCTTGAATCAAAGACTGTAGTTGCACTTGCTGCTTGTTTTCCTGAATGTTGATAAAGAGTACACAAAAAGCCATGACTAAAAAAGCAAAGGCATTCAAAGCAAGTGTCATATACGTGCCGTACGCACCTAATAGGAAAGCTGCCAATAAAGGGCCTGCCAACGTTGAGATGTTTTCAATCATCTGTATGTGACTGTTTGCCCGTGTCAGATGATCAAAGGGGACCATGGTTGGAACGATCGCCATCAAAGATACTTCCACCATAAAAGAAAGGACGGACATAGAGAAACTAAGCAGATAGATATAGCCAACTTCAAGAAGACCTACCCCAAATAATACGGGAACACTGAGAAGAACGATACATCGCAAAACATCCGAAACAATCATGATTTTTTTGCGGCTCATTTTATCGATCAGAACTCCGCCAAAAGGCATAAGGAGTATGAATGGCAACATCTCCACTGCAAATACACTCCCTAGAATCAGGGAAGATCCCGTTAAATCATACGCCAACCAGGGAAGCGAAAGCATGTATATGCTCGTTCCTAATTTGGATAATAATAACCCGAACAACAGCAATGAAAACTGGGGTTTCCAATGGCTCTCAGCCTTAACGGTCTCTGCCGGACTTACCACTACTATCCCTCCTGCGGAAACTGTTCACGAGTATTTTAAATACAAAAAAACAGCCATCCTTTAAGAAACTAAGATGACTGTTTACTAAGTCTTGATTTATGCATTTGTATGCTGGAGGCGGGGGATTATCGATATCTTCGATTACATGGCTCAGTCGCTTCGCTCCTTCGCTGTTATGGACGATATCGATGCGTTCACTCGCTTCGCTCCTTCGCGGACGAACCTCCCGTCCGATCGGACTTGTGAGGTCTAATCCGGCTCGCCACGGACATAAAATAAAAAGCCGCCCTTTAGGCGGCATTTTCTTTTATGTATGGTGGAGGCGGGGGGATTCGAACCCCCGTCCGATGTCACCGCCGGGATATAATTGACCCAGGTTCGCCGGAATGAAAATGACCCACCCTTAGCGAATATATCCCCTTCGAAAATAGTCCGCCAAGACAACTTCGGAGGGAGACACATGCTAAGGAGTGGGATAGTGATATCGTTACATACCATGAGGGCAGAAGGCAAGAGTATTCGTGAAATTGCCCGTCTAACGGGGAATTCTCGAAATACAGTTCGCCGATATCTCCGGGGTGAATTTATCCCCGAAAAGGGAACCCGTAGATCTCGTGGTTCCAAGCTTGATCCATTCAAACCGTTCCTGCAGGAACGGCTCCAAGAGGGTATCTATAACTGTGAGGTTTTATTCGAGCTTCTACAAGAAAAGGGATACACCGGAGGGCGCACCATCCTGAAAGACTATGTGAAGGACTTCCGTCCTCCCAAACAAGTTCCCGCTGTTCTTCGTTACGAGACGAAACCTGGTGAATACGCCCAGGTTGATTGGGGACTGTGTGATTATGTAGATCTGGACGGTACGGTCCGAAAAGTGCCGGTATTTGTCATGGTATTGGGGTACTCTCGTGCCACCTATATTGAATTTACCAAGCGTTGTGACATCTACAGCTTTCTGCGCTGTTTGATTCATGCATTTGAATACTTTGGGGGTATCCCTAAAGTGATGCTGACCGATCAGATGAAAACAGTCGTACTTGGTATGGGAGACGATCGAAAACCCCGCTGGCATCCGCTTTTTGCCGACTTTGCTGCGGCGATTGGGCTTGTTCCAAAAGTATGTAAAGTCCGCCGCCCTGAAACAAAGGGAAAAGTGGAACGAGGCGTTCATTACGTAAAAAACAACTTTCTTCCTGGCAAGCGCTTCGTTGATTTACAGGATCTCAATCAACAAGCCCTTCACTGGTGCGAACGAATTAACCGCCGTATTCATGGAACAACCGGTGAACGTCCCACCGACAGACTCCGTGAGGAAAATCTGTCGCCCATCCCTTCCGTTGATCGGTGGGAAAAATATCTGCATGAACCCAGACAGGTCAGCCGAGACGGATTTGTTAGCTACGATGGTGTGCGATATGGGGTTCCATGGAGGTACAGTGGACGTGAGGTAACCGTGCGAGAAGTGAATGGGTGGGTGGAAATCTGGGCCGACGGCACATGTATTTCCCGACACCAAAAGGTCTATCGATCCCGTGCAACTGTTTTTTGCGAAAACCAGTATGCAGGTCTTACGATCGCTCAAGGATATGCTTATCCACGTCCGCAAGCCCGACAGATTTCATCGCAGCAAGTGGAAGTGCGTTCGCTGGATGTCTATGAGCAGCTGACAGGGGTGGGAACATGATCGAACTGGAACAGGCACGGCTACGTCTCGAGGAACTTGGACTTCAGCAAGCGGCTCTACTCTTAGATGCCCATTTGGAAGCGGCAAGCCATGGACAGCCCACCTATCTGTCCTTTCTCAACATGCTTCTAGATGCAGAGATAGCGGAACGTCAGAAACGGAATATGGAGGTACGCACCAAACTCGCACACTTGCCTTACCGAAAAACACTGGAGGAGTTCGATTTTACTTTCCAACCCAACATTGACGAACGGATGATTCGAGAGTTGGCCACGATGACTTTCGTAACCCGACACGAGAATGTCTTGTTC
>NZ_KE695649.1:0-60613 GCF_000454065.1 Brevibacillus thermoruber 423 | reverse complement strand
AATAACCCATTTATTTTCTCGCAAGGGATATCCGTTTACTTTGTCAGTCTCTCGCATCTCATCGAGGATCTGCGAAAAGCTTATGCGGAAAACAGGCTGGATAAACGCCTCCGCATCTATATTCGACCAAAGCTCCTCGTTATTGACGAGATTGGCTACTTACCGTTTGACAGTTTGGCAGCTAACCTCTTTTTCCAGGTAGTAAGTGCAAGATACGAGAGAGGGAGTATTCTGTTGACCAGTAACAAGAGTTTTGGTGAATGGGGGGAACTGATGGGTGATCCGATACTTGCTACAGCTATTCTGGATCGTCTCTTACACCATTCCCACATCGTCAATATTAGAGGTAACAGTTACCGACTACGTGAAAAAATGAGGACTGGAGCCTACGGCTCCCCCTCTTCTACCTAACCAACAAAAATCGCCGGGTGGGTCAATTCAAAACCGGCGATGGTGGGTCAAAGTAAAGTCGGCGTTGACATCCGAAAACAGCGATACATAAGCATCTCTCTTGAAGCAATCACACATAGTGTCATCAATACTTGCCTTCTATGGTTACAGGAAAGCCAAAACGACCATTCTTTTCGGCAACTAGGCTATATCTGCATGCACCAAAAAGCGGACGGATCACAGTATACCCCTGCAACGTCAATTTCCCCGCAATTACAACCTCCCTGGCATTAGCCAATTTGCTCGACTACCTCACTCATCATCTCTCCCCCCTCAATATTACATACGTATATTTCATGTCTTCTGAAGATATAACTCGACTTATACCCTTTAATAGCATTCAAACGCAAATAATCCCTGCACTTAGAATCTAGCAGGGAAAAACACATTACTGCCTTCACATTTTTGAAACTACTATTGTTGAATTAGATGGACAAATATTTCTTGTAGACGATTCTTTATGTCTCCAGACACAAGACATAAATCTTGCTCCAACCAACTAGAATCATTTGTTGATTTAACCTTAACTCCGTAGGGAAAGGCTAGTACAATTTTGGGGGACTGCGTTTCTCGCCAAAAACCTTCGTAATCTTTTAAGTATCCCAAAGCTTTGTAGACACTATCGTTTGCATAACTACTTTCTGAATCTGTATTCTTGGCCTCAATAACAACTCGTATTTCTCTATCATGATTTTTTATCCTTACAAGTACGTCTGGCCTTCTGGAATTACCATTTATCCCGGTGTATAAGCTTAAGATATTTCTATAGACAGAATTTGCTTCAGCTACACCAAATAAATTTTTCGGGGAACGGTCATACGTAACCTCTATTTCTAAATCCGAACTCTTAATCTTGGCAATTACTCTTGATCCACCAGGCCTAATAATATTATAGAATGTTTTTACGTCACTAGAGTATTCGTTACATAAACACTCAATGGCATTGAGGCTACTTATTAACACATACAACTCAAATAAGTCGTCCGTACTTCCCTCCTGTTTTGGTTGAATCCAGCCTCGTGACAATAAATCTTTTAATGTATCAAGTCGAGGATTATATATCAATTTTTCATACTCAATACAAAGGTCTGCTAAACGAGCGTACAGTGGACTTTTACTTCGTTTAGCTAAAGATATCATTCGGGAAGAGATTGAATTCGTCCAAGACACTTCCCGAAGATAAGTTGATTGAAGTAAGTGTCTGCAAGTATCGATTAGCTGAACTAGTCTATCTCCAATACGATTCCCTGATCCAGAATAACTCCAATGATGTGGTATTTGTATGTTTGCTAGTTCATTTAAATAATAAACCAGAAGTCGATTTTCTTCAGAATCAATACTCTTTGTGTTATCCTGTAGCACAAACGTGTTATATCTTCCGGTAGAAATTCTTTGTAGATATGTTTGGTTCCATAATATTCTTCCACGCACTCTATCAGATATTATTCTATATTGTTCTGTCCTCCAAGAAATAGTATTCAGATATTCGGGCAATTCATGGACAATATAATCCCAAGCACCATTTGGCTGGTTAATATGATAGAGTGTAGCGATCCACTTCAGATCCTCACCTGTTGAATCCGTTAATGCATGAATAAAATCTAAGACCTCTTGGTATGACAGCCCCTCATTTGACCATAATGAATCGAGTCTTGCAAATAAATATCTTTTTACTTCACGTCCCCAGTACTCCTCATCAAACTTAAATGTTGTTGCCATCTTATCACCCAATAGAATTTCCAGTCCAACTGGATAATTCCTTGTCTAACAGATCTTTCTCTTCTTGCTTGGTAATATTTAGTGATGAAACAATAACGGATACTATATCTTCATGTAACCTTCTTCTTCCCTCAAATTGAGGGAAGAAGTACATGAAAAACGCTTCAAGAATAAATTTTTTAAGTTGCTCAGCAATATAATCCGGGTCAGTCTCTAACTGAATTCTTTCCTCAAGGTATTTAATAATATTTAGAGGAATAGCCGCTCCAACTCCAAGACCAATACTGTTTAAACCTGATGAAAACATATTTTTCAAACATATTAGGATTTCACTTTTGATGCTTTCAGGGACATTCATAGCACCAATTTTTTCGTCCAATAATAAATTCATCTCTTCAGGAGACGGGGGATCTACTTCGATAAATGCGAATCTTCGCATAAAAGCATATGACATTTGGTAAAGACTGCTCTTATCAAACGTATTCATCGTTCCGATAATTCGCCAATCATCATTTACAACGTATTGCTCAGTTTCTTCACTGATAAGATGAGTCATACTACTTGGAACAATAACGACTCTTTTTTTATGTAACAATCCTGCTTCATCCTGTCCGAAAGTGTAGTATGGTAAGTAAACTGGTTTTCCCGTTAAAACTGTAAACAATTCACCAAATGCCTTATCAACATCTGCACGGTTTATTTCGTCAATAATAACCCATTTATTTTCTCGAACACATTTAGTAATAAACCCTGCCTCGAATTGAAGGGTCTGTGGGTTACTTGGGTCAGGAAGATATCCCCCAAGAACTTCAAACGCTGTCCAGTTAGAAGTTGCAGTAAAAGTTTCATAATTTGCATGACCCTTGATTCTCGATGCTAAGAATGTAGCTATCGTCGTTTTTCCCGTACCTGGTGGGCCTGTCAAAATCACGTGACTTCCAGATTTTAATGCGGCAATAATCCTTCTTATTAAACCTTGATCAAAATTAATGTCCCCTTCAGAATTGTCGTAATCAAAAGTAAAAGCCAAATTGTTACCCGCATCGCTTTCAGAAGATTGTTCTTTAATTAGTCGAGAGTCTAAATTATCTATTATTGATACGTAACTCTCGGTAAAAAAATCATGAGATCCCCATTCATCAGGTATTTGGGCATGGGTAACTAGGTATTCCGATAATTCTGCTGTAAAAAGCGTATTTAATGCCGAAAACAGAGCATCTTGAGGATGAGCAGAGGAAGCGGCAGACAATTGTTTCTCTCGTAATAAGAAAACTATTAAAGGAAAAGTATCGCTTTCACAACGCCTGCCTTCTAAGAAGCGAACAAAATTATCTACCCACTGGCTATGCTTAGTAACTCCCCATTTACCATAGCCGGAAATCTCAGTCCCAAGACTTAATAAAGGGGCCGGTCTACCCGGATAAGGATAGACCTCGGCCTGTCTACTTCCTCTTTTTAAGGGAACGGTTAAAAAGTTTGAGCTTAGCTTCTTTGCTAGGGTTTGGTCACCCAATTCTACAAAACCTAAATCTGAAGCTTGATATTCCACTTCATTTCTTTGCCCAATGAGCAATAACTCTACAAACGCATTTGTAAAGTGAGTTCTTTGTTCAGAATCGGGATGTAAATTGATTACGTCCTCTGACGTCATTTTTTGCATTTTGTCCAAAGCTAAAAAGACTGCTAGACCGGTGGTTCGCTCCCGACCGGTCTTTCCCCCCTGGCTTTCCATTTGTAACAACCGATAGAAATTATTAAACGTTTTTGGGGAAAAATACATATTAATCGCCCACTCTCGTTAAACGATAAATTCTAATTGCTCATACTCTTCCTGTCCATCGTAAATTACCTCTGGATCTGAAACTCGGACAGGGATTTTACCAATTTTTATTTGGGAAAACAACCTTGTTGGTGCTCCAGTCAAACAATCTTCACCGGATAGCACTTTGATAAAGACTTTTGCGAAGGCCTCTGCCAATTTTGGAGGTACTGCATTACCAATCATTTCATAAATAGCTTTAACAGAACGTCCATAAAATATAAAATCATCAGGAAAACTCTGAATTCTCGCTATTTCCCTTGCTGACAAAACACGATTCTCTATTGGATGCCAGACACCAGCATTCTCCGGCTTAAATGCCGCAGTAATAGTTCCGGCAATCTCATTGCGGTGAAATCGTCTATAAAAATTCGGCCAACGATATTTTGCCATGTTATCACGGATTTTTTTCAGTCGATCAGGTAGCAGTTCATATGGGATATCTTTCCACGAGCCACCTTCGGGAACTAAACTACCTAGAGCTATAGCTTGCGGGTTCAGACGCAACAGTTGGTCTTGGTTAGGTGTATTTTCTGGTATATCTTTAATACAATTTCCGATAGATAAGTCGAGGCCGTCTATTGGTGCAGGAAACTGGAATTTACCCAATTGATGTTCTAAGGAGACGCCAACAATTATTACCCTTAATCTATTCTGTGGTACTCCATAATCCGAAGCGTTTACTAATTTAAAATGAACTTCGTATCCCATCCCTTTCAGCTCTTCACAGATTTCTTGGATCAAATAACCCTTATCTGTTTTAATAGAGAGTAATCCTCTCACATTTTCCATCATAACAATTTTTGGACGAAGTTCACTAACATACTTCAGAGTAGACTTATATAGGGTTCCCCGTTCCTCATTGGTTCCCTTTCTATTACCAGCATTCGAAAATGGTTGGCATGGAAAGCCTGCTAGTAAAACGTCTAAGTTTTTAATATCAGGGACAGGAATATCGTTAATATCACCTTCAATTATCGGGCCAATATTTTTGGAGTATGTTTCACATGCATCTGGATTTATATCGTTGGCCCAAACAATCTCAAATCCTGCTTTATGAAAGCCTAAATCCATTCCACCACAACCACTAAACATGCTAAGTACAGTATAGCGTTGTTTGGAAATGTCTCGAGTGTTTTTAACCATAATTCTGCCTCCCCATATCAATATAGTTTAACACATTATTCTATTTGAGTGGGATCCTGATCTTCAGTTTCAGTATACCAAACGTATGTTCCTATACGAAAGTTCTCTTATCAAATGAAGGTGGTTAAATTTGAGTATGTCTTGTAATAAAGAAAATTCGAGGGAGTGAACAACTCCCCCGAATCTGTGTCTTAATTTCAGCATTTCCATTCAGCAACAATCATCTTTTGATACAACACTTGCTCGCCATACTTAAGATGCATTGTTATCTGCACCATCTTTGTCTCCCTTTGAATCATCACACTAGAGACAAATTTGCCGACATACTCATTAAGCAGTTGAGGATTCGGCACCTCTTCATTAAGCAAGTTTATCAGGTTTCTGATATCATGCTTAATTGATTCAATAGCAGTTTCGGGAAGAGTCAGCTCTTGATACAAATTCTTCTTGTGAGCATACTCAGCTTCCTTCTCTTTCAACTCTGCCTGCATTTCAGTGATGACATCCGCATAGTACGCTTTTCCACCACCTGTTTGAAGTTCGTGCCGCATTTGCTCAATCCTCTTCTTCAGAAAACTGATTTCCGTTTCCAATCCTGTTAATGACGCGGCAATGTGTTTATTTGAGTCTCTATGGTACTGGTGAATTTCCCTTTCAATCTGGTCATCAAAAGTCAGTCGGAGCAATGCACTTCGTAGTTTATTAGCAACGATTTTCTCTATCTGTTCTTTCCGCCAACCAACGTAAGGGCAAAAATCCTTACCTTTTCGCATATACCCACCGCAGATGTAATACTTTTGTCCGCCGTATTTCCTGGTTGTCGATGTCGAATGGCCGACCATCCGTGAGTTGCATTTGTCGCAGTAAAAGATTCCCCTGAGCCAGAATGGAGAGTTAGGCTTCGTTTGGAACGGCTTATGCGTTTCACCCCCGCCGTTGTTCCTTTCTTTCGCTCTCTTTTGGCATAGATTAAACAACTCCTCAGTGATGATGGCCGGATGTGCATTTTCGGTTACGATCCATTCAGAGCGGTCTTTCCACTTCTTCCCCTTCGTTTGATAGTCTTGTTTGTTCCACACTTTCCGGCCAATATACGATTCATTGAAGATAATAGCCCGAATTGTGCTTGCCGACCATTTCCCGCCTTTCTGTGTGGGTACTCCTTTCTCATTAAGTGTATTGGCGATTTTCTTGTACCCTGAACCTTCGTAAGCATACTGATGGAAAATCCAACGAACAATATCAATCTCTTCCCGCGGGCCGAGTACCCATACCGCTTTTGTTTTGCTGGCTCCCAACGCAATATGTTCGGTACGGTATCCGTAGGGAGGTGTACCGCCGTTGTTGTATCCTTGCTTCGCGTTTTGCGTCATTCCCTTTTTGACCTCAGATGCAAGATTCGCGTTGTAGAATTCACTGATTACCTCAAGCATCCCTTCCAAAAGCAAATCCTGTGGAGTTTCCGCCTCTGTCTGTTCGGTAACGGATATCACCTTAACGCCGCACTTGTTAAGTAACGCTTTGTAGATAACGTGATCATCCCGTTTACGCGAAAAGCGATCAAACTTGTGAACTACAATGGCATCAAAAGGTCTGTTTGGCCTCTTCGCTAATGCGATCATTTTCTGAAACTCAGGACGATTATCAGTCTTTGCTGACTTCGCCTTCTCAATGTACTCACCAACTATGATCCAGCCTTTCTCCTGACAATATTGCTGGATGGCTTTCAATTGAGCGGGAATAGACAATTCCTTTTCTGCTTGACGCTCCGACGATACACGAACATAAGCGACTACTTTCATTGATCAACCTCTCCTTGTATGTTGATTTTTGGGCATAAAAAAAGCAGGTACACCTTTGTTTGGCATACCTGCATGAAAACGATATTTGGTTACTTGCATAACTTACGTGTCATTAGGGATGATTGAGCGGCGTTCCAGAGATCCTGATCAATAATGGCTGGATGACTCTTCTCGGTAACAATCCACTTGCCTTGATCATTTATACGACCGTCAGACCTCTTATTCCACACTCGCCGACCGAGATACGCTTCGTTGCTTAGAATGGACAATACGGTTGAAGGACTCCACTTTTTCCCTTGAGGATACGATCGCTGGTTCAACAAACGTGCGATTTTCTTTCCTCCCATGCCCTCAGCAGCCATGCTGAAGATCTTTTTAACCGTCTGCACCTCATCTTCTGGCCCAAGTTCGTAAGTCACTCTGTTACCGATCTTTCGTAAACGATATCCATAGGGAGCACGCCCACCGCAGTGAAAACCTTGGGTTGCGTTTTCTCTCAACCCCTTCAGTGTCTCATGCTTCAGGTTGACGTTATAAAACTCGCTGATAACCTCCAGCATTCCTTCAAGCAAGACACCATGTGGGGTTTCAGGGTCTGTTGGTTCCGTTGCGGAAAGCACAACAATACCCTGCTTTTTTAGCAGGGCTTTGTATATAATATGATCTTCACGTCTGCGGCAGAAGCGGTCAAACTTGTGCACGAGAATCGCGTCGAACAGTTTGCCAGGCTTTTGAGCCAAAGCAATCATTCTTTGAAAAGCAGGGCGATCCGCCGTCTTCGCCGATTTTGCTTCGTCTACGAATTCTTCAACGATATTCCATCCTTTTGCATCAGCGTAGGCCTTCAACGCCTCTCTCTGTGCCGGAATGGACAATTCACGGTTGGCTTGTTGTTCTGACGAAACTCTGAGATATGTTGCAACATTCATACTGACTACTCCTTTCCGGTATCCTTTCATCTTTAATTTGGAAGAGATACGACAGACTGAACAAGCATATGTCTTCACCTCCTCTCTACTGCTCAACGCCTCTCACCGTTGATTGATTTATTCGCTGTAAATAAAAAAGCACTCATCACATTGGTTAATGTGACAAGTGCGATAGATAGTATCATCTAGCATTCAGTAATCTCTATTAAATGTTCATACTTTGGTCTACATCAAAGAGCGATTTAACCTTAGAGCCTCAAGGATTTTACTGCTCTCGGTCGTGTATACACCTATTGTAAGACAATCAATGTACTACTCTGTTGATGCCCTTGTACTGGTTGTTTGTACAAATGAATAGCGTTTACCTCCTCCTCGTTAACTCCGAGATTCCAAAGGATCGGCAAATAAACCCTAGCCATGTTATCGATGTCCATACCCGCAACCTTTCCACCGATGAACGTCATATTCACCTGAAGGGGGCCGCCAACTCCTGAAAGTTGCATTCCATCGTTCTGTAGGGTCTCCGCCACGTCTTTTTGCAAATCCCAATTGTATGGCTCCCAACGTGTGTCATTGTCGAAGTCGATTAAAAGCGGCTCTTCCTTCGGGACAATATAAATAGGAACATCAGAAAAACTAACCACAGGTGAACCTGTATTCGCACTCAATGGATAAATCCTAACTGACAGATTATCCAAAGGTTGCGTAGAACGACTTTGAACATTTTGGGGCCCGGCGTTTGTGATGCAACATTCATAAATACTGCGGTCATTCCCGATAATCTCTTTGTTGACTCCATCAACAACCGATTTCATTACTTCGATTAATGGCAACTCCTTCTTCGGCCTTCTGGAAACAACATCAATTTCAACACGATACCTTTCAGCAGGAAGCGGGGGAAGCATACCCATCCTCTTCAATTCCGCACGTAACAGCATTGCGACCTTTGCCTGAAAATCCATCATTTGAATGGATTGTAGAATCCCTTCTTCCTTTGTTGAATCGTATTCAATCGACTGAGAATGAGGCTCCCCCAAAATCTCTATTGTAGATGATCCATCATGAAGAAACTCAACTATTTCGGTTGCCACCTTTACTTTCAACTTCCTCCATGTTGTCGTCATATTTCCATATACCCCTTTTTAGATTTCATAACATCGGTTTCGACTTGATGAAGAATTAAATGGGTCGGGCGTAACACAATTCGTTCAACGACTTTTGCATTTGAATTCGGTTGATATGTTCCTACATCACCCGTGTATATCCCTTCCTCAAACCAACACCTAACTGGTATAAATAAACCATCCTTTATCAAAGAAATAACCGTTCTCGATATCACTGTGGTTGAACCTTTTAACGCATAACAGAAGCCTGGATTAAGATCAACTTTACCTTGCTGATCGATTTGCACGATTCTCGGATCGATTCCCCCGTAAAATTCAAGCCAACAATATGCGTACAGTAGCAAAATTGTTTTCAGCTTAGTGATTGTCCACTGACGTTTGGCAAGGGTTGTGTCAGCCAGCATTTTTTCTGTTAATACTGTTTTTGGCACCATAATGTAGCCTTTGTTATGTGCTTTTAACTCATCAAAATCAAAGTTCAGTTCATGACAAGAATAGAATTTTTGTTGACCATAGTGGTAATCTGGAGCGACAAGAATAGTGGAGCGGAACCACTGCTGTTTTCCACTAACACGTTTAATAAAACCTTCTCGCTCAAGCCAGGCTAATGCATTCTGAACCTTCCTTGAATACTTCGGTCTATGTGCAGTTGGCAAGTTATACTTCAGATCCTTGTGAATTGTATCAATGCATCGATATGTCTTTTTGGATGTGTAGTCAAAATGTTTACACAAATATAGATAGATAACAAAAGCGTCACGGTCTTTAAAATCACCATATACCTCGCTTAATATCTGTCTTTGAAAAGGGAACCACGATGGAGAAAGAATAAACTTATTCCTCGCACCGGTGTTTCTGAAATAGCTCTGAAAGTTAGGTATCTGCACAGCAACTTCCTCCAGTCAATTCCTATACTTTAATTTAAACAGAACAGACTCAACATGACCACATCAGGCCTACTAGTCGTTATGGGAATGGGAGCCAGTTACCTTATAACGACTCCCATACCACCAATTCTTCTTATACCCACCCCTTTTCTTTGAAACTAAGATACTCTGAACCTGTCATATGAAGAATATCCAAAATCGATATGCCACACACATCCCCGGCCTCAGTAATTGTTTTAGCCACTGAGATTTGCTCAGTAGTAGGATTAAGGTCGCCCTCCTTTAGGATGTGTACCAGTATCCCTGAAGCGGCGTTCCGCAATATTAGTTCGCGGAAGATAAATCGCTGGCAAGTGGGGATGTCGGCCATCACTTTCTCATCAATAGTAGTTAGGCTCAGGACATGATTCTTAGTCGTTAATGCCAGCAGTACCGCTTGTCCATCGCCGACCATCTCAAACTTTTCCTTGCAATACTGGTAGGCATCTCTAGGCATGCGGATAACGAACCTATCCTGCCTGCCGGGGTTAGAAAGTAAATGTGCAAGTTTCAGGGTAGCATGAAGCTGTTTTCCTTCCGCAGATGAACTGACTATTTCAGATAAATCCTCTTGAGATAGCCCTTTAAGTTGATTCGGGTGATCAAAGTGATGTAACAATGCTTGAATCGTCAACAAGTCGCTCTCCCGTAGTATGTGGGAGCTTACTAGGTTTTTGATGAGTTTCGCCATGCTTTCCGCCTCCTGACTAGATTTACATAAATCCCTGCTCAGCTAAAGAGCAGTACGAATTCATGCCGCAAACAATCGAATCGAGAACTTCCACGCCAATGATTTCTCCTACTTTCTTGAGAGTATTGCTTATGGTTATATCTTCCCTTGATGGAGTAGGATCACCTGAAGGATGGTTGTGCACGAATATTGCCTTCTCTACTTGTGAATGCTTTAACAATGGAAGGAAGGTCTGTCTCGGCGTAACTATTGCCGCATCGATGCTTCCTACGCTGACTACCTTCCAGAATAAAATCCGATTCCGCTTGTCTAAACCGACAACAACAAAGTGTTCTTGAGGTAAATAAATCATCTCAGCCTTGAGAAAGTCGTAAATTTCCTTGGCCGAACGAACAACATGCGGACGAGATATTTCAGTGCAGAGAGTTCGAGCACTAGCTAAAGCGGCCATAATTTTTCTCGCCTTAACTACACCGATGCGAGGAAGGGCTCTCAATTCCTCTTCTGTGGTCTGAAGCAAATCATGGAGTGTTGGAAAGTTGGTCAGCAAAGTGCGAATGGTGTGACTGTCAGGCTTCTCCCGCAAAATCTGTGAAAAGATATCGGCAAGAGCAGGCTTGTTGTCAAATCTATCAATCATCGTCAATTACCTCCGTGAAATGAAAATAAGGAGGGCGGCGAACCCTCCTTGTGTTGTTGAAATGAAATCCTGTACAATACAATCAGCAAAGTTTTTTGGTGTGATCCTTATGGTCGCACCTCTTTTTGTTTTTCTAACTGCTCCAGTTTCATCTCGACTAGCACCAGCTTGACGAGAGTGCGGGCATAAAGCCGCCCCCAAGCGGGACGCAACTCTTTGATACTCCGTAAATGCTTCAACGCCGCCAACAACCACTTTTTCTTCTCATGCAAATCAACACACTTCTCCATCATCCTCACCTCCCTCCAAGGACATAAAAAAATTGCCCTCCTGCCATTAATCAGTGCAGAAGAGCCACTCAGTTCCGTTGTCTTCTCTTTTTCACATACCGCTGTAACTGCTTTGGATAATGCTTTTCAAAGTATCCAATGACAAATCTGGTTGCAACATCCCTCTCAATCTTCCAGAAGCGGATGACGTATGCGTGCAAGACGTGACCGGCCATTCGAATGTCTCCGTTCAGAGCCAACCGATTTAACAACACTACAAGGTCATCAGACAGATTCATTTTGTTCTGTTGCATGTGTTACAGCTCCTTTCTTATTGGTTTCGAGTTCAATCGACCGCAGGATGTCGATCATATCCAATTTAATTTGCAGGGTTTTAAGCTCCTCCCGAACCTGTTGTAGGCTGAACATGTTTCTTGGGTGGTTCATGTCAGAGTTTCTCAGCAACCGTTCCCTGACAAGCAGATCGACCTGTTTCAACTCCAGCCTTTTCAACAAATCCCTCATAGTCATCTCACCTCCTTTCATCGTCCCGTTGTCTTGCAACCCGTCGTTTTCGCTTTTTTCGCAACGACAAATAACCCGCTTTGATTCAAGCAGGCACCATTACACAAATCCTTGTTACAAATAAACGGCGTGATTAAGAATGCGGGCGGACGGCAACTCTCAGCTCGTAATTAATGTGCCAATCATCCATCTTCAAGTCTCTGGCGATACCTTCATAATCGATGTAGCAAACGAGTGAGGAAGGAACGGAACCAAAGCAACCTTCATCGATCATTTCAGCCGCGACATCACATAAGTTGTCCACATCATAATACACACTGTAGTCGCCGCTCTCCAACAGCCGCACAACCTCTTCAACGTTGTCCACGCATTCACAAAGAGCGATAACAACTCTGCTGTCGTATCGAGCCAAAACGGCGGCGGCTTCATTGATCGCAAACACATTGTCATACTCGCTGATGGAGAATGGTGCTTCGTAATCATGAATGGCGTATTCCTCATCTTCGCCCAGAATCTGCTTTAGCCTTTCCTCTAACTCTTCACTTCTCAGCGGCAGCGTTAGCCACTTGCCAACCAATTTACCTTCGTTGTACTTCGCCAGATTGGCAACGTAAATTCTAACCTCCATACAGACTCCCTCCGATTTACCGAATTTTGTTCACCAAAAAAGTCACGCCAATAACCACACTGCTTCTTTCATTCAAAACATCACTGCCTGATCATCCAGATTCACCTCCTCTCAGTGTGGGAAGCATCTCACCTTCCCTGTTCGCTGTCACGATCAGCAGAGCGACAAAAACAAAAAAGGACTGCGATCTACCAATGAATCAGTAGATCACAGTCCATATAGAACCCGGTAGGGCATGAAACGGCAGGCCCCCCTGTTCAAAAATACGGCATGGTGCCGAGAGAAAATGTCTACATTTTTTGCTTATATAGGGCCGCGATTGTTTATCTGTTTTTAGCCTGATCGACGGTATTTATAAAGTCATTTGCGACCCGGTGAATGAATTTGACTTCACTAACATCTCGATCATGCAATAACGCTTGGAGTGATTCAATGACCAAACGCTTTTCAATGAGTTCATTGTCGGTATCGGCGTGCTTGAAGTTAAAAATCTCGATCGGCAAAATCCCTAATGCGTTGATAATCTTCTCTAGTGTCTCTAGTGATATGTTTCGCTCACCACGTTCAATGTCGGAGAGATACGAATATTGAAAACCACATTGATTAGCTAATGCCTCCTGTGTAAGTCCCTTCGATTTTCTGATGTACCGTATTTGCTCCCCGACAAGTTTCAAAAAATCTGACACGCCTATCACCTCTACCACTAGAGTAGAGATTTGATCAGAAACATATTATCTTATCAAAACGTAAATTTACCTTTATTTCTTACCGATAAAGTTAATATAATGAGTTTGTATCTGTGAATTTTTGGTTCGCTAAGGCTTTGGAGGTGACTGTCAGTTGCGGATAAATCATAACGCTACAGCACTGACTTCATTAAATAAACTTCAAAGGAACAATAAAAGTACTGCCATTTCAATTGAAAAACTATCCTCGGGACTCCGCATAAACAAAGCGGCAGATGACGCCGCAGGCCTGTCCATTTCACAAAGAATGAGAGCACGAATTAGAGGTTTGGAACAGGCTGAGCGGAATATACAGGACGGCATTTCTCTTGTACAAACGGCCGAATCGGGTCTCGCCGAGATACAGAATCCGAATCTTCAGAGATTACGAGAGCTTGCCTTGCAAGCGGCCAACGGGACGTTAACTTCGGACGACAGACTACGCATTCAGGAAGAAATCGATCAAATCAAGAACACCATCAATGACATCGCAAACAACACCCACTTCAACGGAATCCACTTACTAAACGTGTCAGATACTCCACCATCGGGACTTACCGTTGTCAATTTGGCCAATGCGGTCAGCATCACCATCTTTGAGCAATCCGGCATCAACACCATCTACGAAGAAACTTTTTCTATCGCCGATCTGGTGAATGGTGTCTACTGGTCTACTCCGGCCCCGCCTCCACAGTCGAGTGAGCCTTATCATTTTTCTGTTGAACTTGCCACCAACACCTTTAAGACACGAGCGGAGACATGGGGATTTGGCAACAATATCACCGCAGTCAGGGTGAACGGACTCACTGGATATCAGGAGACAGAGGTTTACGCAACGAAACTCGTTTCCTACTCCGGTACTCCCTATGTCGGAGTGCCGCCAGAGAATATTCTGGGGAATGACCTGTCCGACTCGCCCAACTTCTCGGATGGAGGCGGCGTATGGACAGAAATCGTTGTTCAATTTGAAGCAACGATAGACCCCAACTCCACCACTCTGCCCAACCAATCCAGAGACGTGATCTTACAGGTTGGCCCTGATGCCGGTGATACATACAAGATCAAGTTAACGGATGCCCGTACCACAGCCCTTGGCATCGATGATATTGCTTTTGATCCGCCCGAGAAAGCGGTAGAAGCGATTGGAAAGATTGACGAGGCAATCAATAAAGTGTCCGCTGAGCGATCAAAGTTTGGTTCGTATCAAAACGCATTGGAACATATTCACAACAACGCATCGAACTACAGGGTCAATCTTACGGCGGCGGAATCAAGAATTACAGATGCTGACATGGCCAAGGAAATGATGGAACTTACGAAGAGCCAAATTCTATCACAAGCATCCCAGGCCATGCTGGCACAAGCAATCCATACCCAGGAAACAGTCATAACCCTGCTTCGATAGTTTATGTAAGAAAGGACGGGCTTTCCCTTGCAACAATTTGTGAGAACCATCAATACCTCCGACGCCTTCAAGATGAAGCTGGAGCAACTGGAACGAGAGTACAGGATTAAACTGGAGAGTATCAACAACGATATCCGGTTAAAAGAGCAGGAACTAGATCGCTATCGAAACGTGGGCATTGGAGGAGAACTGGGCGGCGGGTTTTTGCTCCTGCTTAGCTGGGTCGGGTTTATCATCGGATCACTGGCCTGCCTGATCGGGATCATGATGGCTACCGAAAATTCCAGAAACGATGTTTTGCTCTTTGGAATGATCTTTTGCGTAGTAGGTGTATTTTGCATAATCCTGGGTGCAATTTTTCGCGGAAAAGGGCTTTCTATTCGCAGAACGGCAATGGAGAATCAGAAAGAAGCGACAAAACACTGTGAAGCCATTGAATCTGAACTTGCCAAACTGCGTGAGGAATTGAAACACTTGGAGGATTACTACCAAGCTGAAATGTCTCATCAACGCCAGCTATACGAACGCCATATGCTTAATCAGCAAGAACTGATTGAACAGGAAGTGTCGGCCATTCAACATCATTCGGCATCTACGGCAGACACGAAAGAATGCCCAAAATGTGCCGAGCTTGTAAAGGCAAGGGCAAAGATTTGCCGTTTTTGCGGTCATGAATTCAATGAATAAACACCAGTTAATGAGGGAGTTCCTGTAGCTCCCGTCTTTTGTTTGATGACCATTTTCTGGAGGGATTCGATGGAGTCACATTACTTCTGTAAGAAATGCAACGAATATCACGAGATCGAAAGCCGCATTGGCATGAAACATCTTCCATACAACCTTTCCAAAAATGATCTGACTACCTTCATCAATGTCGCTACGACCATCCCAACATACGAAGTTGTTACCAAGGGAATACCGCATGTCTTTGAAGGGACACATGATTTCGTCCGGGAAGTGAAAATAGCGGAACTGCTTCAGCAAAAATTCCCGAACATGGAAGCCTACAAGACGGTTGACGGCATGAAGGATTGGCTGGTTGATCGTTTGAACGGGAGTGATCAATCTGCGGCGAATGCGTTGAACCGCCTGCAAGGGGATATCGCGGGCGAAGTGGACTTCGTTCGTCAAATGCAAGGCGATCTGCGAAGTCTGTTCACGAAAACGGATTTTGTGCGGAATGTCGATGGAAGAGTTACCAGTAACAATCCCGGCATTGATGTCGTGGAGATGAATCGTCTGACCGGTGATATCGTTAACGAATATCAGGTGAAGACACTACGTTCGCCGGATACTATCGACCAGACATTAAAAGAGTTTTTGCACAACGACCATTACCGCCCCGACATTACACTTGTCGGCCCGCAAGAATTGATCGACCGGGCCAAGGAGATGGGATTGCCGAATCCGACGAAGGTGATGGGCACTCTCGACAGCAACGCAGCCTCGGCGGAAGCGTTGAAAGAGAAGATTCTGAGCGGGGATTTGTCTGTAGGATTTACTCCTGTTGATGTTACGGAAAAACTTCTCGGAGGTGCTGCCATCGGAGCCGCAATCTCCGTTACGGTATCGGGACTCGTCCAGTTCATTCAGTACAAAAACGGGCAAATCTCATGGGAGCAACTGAAGGAGCGGCTAGGGAAAGATGCGTTGAAAGGGAGTATCGCTGGAGGCGTTCTGGCCGGATTGACGTTGTTCATTCCGGGCGGGCTTATCGGACACGGTATTGGCTTCGTGGCCGGAATTACGCTTCGCAGACTGCTTGACAACGCCTTTGGAGAAGGAACTTTCGGTGAAGTTTTGAAGACGGCGAACTCGGTTAAAGCCAACGTGGAGTTGTTGCATCATGGATCAATCTACATCGCCAAGCTGTCCGAAGTGAACGCCGATGTTCTGGAGCGGGCCGTCTCCATCATCAACGATATGGAAGAAGATCGATGGAAAGCGGATGAGATATACACAAAACTGGAGCGGCAACATGGTACCATGACACGAATCGATTACAGTCAAGCCGCCGAAGATATTTTGGATCGGTGCGACGAAATGCGGTTTCGTTTGCTAGGAGGTAAACGTAAATGAACACCATACACCCCCACTCTGCTTCAATCCGTCAACCGCAAGTATCCGTAACTGTTGAAACGGAAGCTCCTGAACATTCACCGGAATCGAATCCAATTCGTGCAGAATACATCAAACGTAGAGAAGTATTTTATCAAGCCAAGAGAGAGTTTGACTTTGCGGTGAAATCCGGTAATAGTGCGGCTGTACGTGCGGCCAGTTCCAAGTTTCAGAAAGCTGAACGTGACTTGTATGCGATGCAAAGTGATTTGAATATTCGACATCACATCGCTGATTTCTTCCATCAAACACCTGATGAAGCATCTTCACCCGGATATAGTGCAGTGAAAGCCGAAGAACCTTCCCTACCAACTCAACAGCAGGTGATTGCGGCGGTAAAACAGAACCCTCGTTTAATTGATCCAACGCAAGTGAGAGCTATTGTACGCAATTCCCTTAATCAATTACTCTCCATTGAACATCGGATCGACAAGATGGAGAATCAAGGGTTCCTTGGGCGTTTATGGGGCGGATTGACCGGCTCCAATCAGCGGGAGATGCTGACTTTAATGCGAGATCTGACATACGCTCAACAGACAACCATCAAACTCGTATTGACGTTGGCAATGGGTCATGCACACAATGTTTCCGTGATCAACGAGATTCTCGATGAATTGGACAAGGCTAAAGGTGTGCATACCCGGACAGCATCACACATTCAGCTTCTTTACGATCAGGTTGTACTTATCAAGGAAATGCAGACAAGGCAACCAGTGTCAAAAACGTCAAACAAGCTGATGAAGGGTATTTTCATAGTAGGTCTCATCTCCGCAACCGTGATTGGTGTGCTCGGATACTTCGTTCTGAAATTTCCACAGTTTTGACACATTCCCATGTACCAAAATGAGCTTTTTGCGGATATATAGTTCACTTTGCGTCAGAAAGGCAGGAAATTATTACTTCAAAGTCTTTTTGCTGGATTTATGCGGTTTGATGCGAGGTACAGAGGGAGAAAACGATAAGAAATTGAATACTTCGCCCAATTGTTTACATGGATAATCCGTAAGAAGTATCTCAATATGGTAAAGTATTTGGAATGGCGAAAATCCCAGGGACAAAAGCGGTATCTAAAGTGATTCGCATTGGTTAATGTATTTCTCTAACCGAGGGGAATTTACACATAAATATGGACTTGATCCCGTGCCAAAAACAAGAATCAATAAAAATTGCAACTTTATATTTCTTTATGGCAAAATCCGTCTTTCTGAGAAGGTTCTGTACATTTTTGCGGTAACGAACGCCGTGGTTCCATAAAGCTCTTGCCACTTTTTTCTCGATTTTTGTCTCCTTAGAGCGAATAGATTGCATATTCTTCCTACGCTGGTCTATAGTTAAAACATCTGTCACATTAATTCACCACCCGACAGAAGCATAACAATTCTGTTGCTTTAGGAATGGGAGTCATTTACCTTGAGTTGATATCGTAGATGGGTATGAACTCAATTTTTGAGGTTCCTGCCAAAGTTATAACCGTTCCATTACAATATATTGTATAAATGAAGAGTATGTAAAATAGTTGTTTCTGTGTTCATAATAATAAATACTCTTTTACAACAGCGAGTCGCAAGGCAAAATTTAAACGGACGTTACGCCATGATCTTGGCCATCTTCGCCTTCCCTTCAGACAACGAGCAAAACCGCTATAGCGACGCATCTCCTGGTGATAAAACCTTGGTGCGAACTCTTTTTGCTGGGTCCAGAACCATTTGTGTTGTTTTAGAACCGTTCAGCATATAACTAACTACGTTTCAAGTCGATATGGGGGATTACATAGTGAGCATTGCATCAAACATGAAAAAGCTTAAAAGAATGTTGAAACAATACATCGAATTGAATAAGACAATTGTTGATGTACAAGCCTTAGCGGTTGTTCCAGCCAAACGAGCAGGTAAGATGCCTGTAAACGAATTAGACATTGAGGAAGACTTCATATTTTTTTGTTTTAGCAAATTTACCAAGACGCTCTTGGCAATCGACAAGCTCATCAAGACCGGGTATTACGAGGATGCCTTAATTCTAACAAGATCTAATTATGAGAACTTTATCAATTCCAAAGCAGTAGTTACTAATCCAGAAATGATATACCATTTAGTTGAATATAAACTTGGCCTTATTGACGAAAAAAGATATAAGTTCGTGGACAGAAAAAAAAGTATCATCGCAAGCGTGGAAACCAATGCCGAGATTGAATACATAAACACTATTTGGAATATTGCGTTAAACGCGAATGAAAAAGATACATACAAACTGGTTTATTCGTACCTCTGCGACATAACGCATTGTAATTTCGTGACTTCGGGATATTACAGAAACGGCACTCAATATTCATATGAACTTAAAAACGAGATTGCACTATATAACGTCTTGCTATGGAACGTCTTTCTAAATATTAAGTTTTACAACGTACTTATCGCTGGAGAAATATTCGAAGTTGAAGAACTAGAAGAAGCCGTTCTCGATTTACTGTTGGACGATATTATTAAATTCGCAAAGATAATCGAGGACGAAATCAAACGTTTCAGAAAAGAATCGAGTGCTGACGATAAAGAGAAGAACGAGTACGAGCGGAAGCTAGACATAATCAAGAAGTCCATGGGGAATTAGGAAGGGAAAAAGCCGGCGTAGCTGCTGATGCAATCATAAGGGAAAACATAGATAACCTCAGAACAACACCGGATATGCCGCATTGGTGGGGCTTTATCACCAGATGAACTAGCGGAAATGATGCTGACGCAGTATGTTTATAAACGTCATGGCAGTTATTATGAAGAAGACACCACCTTAGTATTAGCGTACTGAACATTTGAAAAGCGACCCACAGTTCCATTCTTATTGGTCTGAGGGTTTTATTGTTTGCTGTATTTAATGGCTCTCAGTTTTACCATATCAATAGATACGGAGAACCGTATTATTTTGGATGCTTTTAGCTTTTCCCCTCTCTCATATCGGGTTCGGTTGTCAATGTACATCATGAGAGACACTCTCGCTATTCATAACCAGCACGTCCAACAAACTCAGACATACCAACGCTTTGACACCTCCACGAACCCCACAAAACTCACGTAAAAACACAAAAAGAGCACCTCATGCGGTACTCTCTCTCATGATATTGGTGGAGGCGGGGGGATTCGAACCCCCGTCCGAAAACGGCGACACATAAGCATCTCCGAGCGCAGTCACTCTATTGGGAATTCGGCGGCAAACCTGCGGAGTGACACGCTAGTTTACTGCCTAGCCTGATTGGTCTTCTTCCTTTGGCCCCAGGCGGAGACCTCCGGCGTAGCCCGTTAGAAGTGAGCCCTAATCACGCCACACGGGCCGATGGAGTGTTAGAGCCTCGCTGGTTATTAGGCAGCGAGAGAAAGTTGTTTGTTGCCAGTTATGGCTTTCCGCGTTGTTGACGGGGTCCGCAGCCCCCCGGCTCGCTTCTTATGCTCTACCATTCCCGTCGAATCCAGAACGCCCCCAGGATAGAATGAAAAAGGTGAAAAAAAGTCTAGGCGAAGATGGCAACTGTCCGCACCTAGACTGTCGTTTCGGGGTTCATTGCCTTCTTACTATAGCACACGCGGCATCCAAAACTCAACGTCGATTTGTGCCAGTCCTGCCATCGTGCACCAAGCGCGGGACCTGCGAACAACGGCTTGTCGGCCACCGCTCGGCTGCGGGCAGCGTACCTTGCCTGCGAGTACCCTGCCAGCAGACGCAGCGGCCATTCACAACGATCCGATGCCGCCGCGGGAAACAAGATGAGGTCGTCTCCCGCCTCGTTACACCTTCTGCCGCTCGCGCAGCGCGCGCTCCACTTCCCGCTGGGCGTCGCGCTTCTTGATGTCCTCGCGCTTGTCGTAGTTCTTCTTCCCTTTGACCAGCGCCAGCTCCACCTTGGCCCAGCCGCCCTTGAGGTAGAGGCTGAGCGGCACCAGCGAGTACCCTTTCTCGCGGGTGAGGCCGTTCAGTTTGAGGATTTCCAGACGGTGCAGCAGGAGTTTGCGCGTCCGTTCCGGCTCGTGGTTGTAGCGGTTGCCCTGTTCGTACGGGCTGATGTGCATGTTGTACAGGAGCACTTCGCCGTTGTGAATGCGGGCGAAGCTGTCCTTGAGCTGTACGCGTCCGGCCCGCACCGATTTGATCTCCGTGCCGGTCAGGGCAATGCCGGCTTCGTACACGTCTTCGATGTGATAGTCGTGACGCGCTTTGCGGTTTTGGGCCAGCGTCTTCACACCGGTTTTTGCTTTCGACATGGGAGATCACCTCGCTTGCCTGGTTTCCGGACGGCTGTACAATCCGCCAATATCGTACCTGTTAGTCTAGCAAATTTTGCGCCGTGTGACAAGATGGTTACCGCCGCTTCCGTTTCGCCTGCCCGGCCACGTGTTTCTTTTTCGACTTTTTGGCTCGGATCAGGTCTTCCCAAAACGCCTTTTGCCGGGTCGTCGGCGATTCAGCCGCCTCGTCGAGCGGCACGACGTCGCCCTCGGACGCGTCCGCTTGACCGGCACCGGTCTGCCGGGCCGATTCGGTCTGGCGGCGCTGCTTGCGTTGCTTGCGCAGCACGGCGGGATGGGGCTTTTCCTGCTTGGCGGCGCGTTCTTTGGCGCGCTTGCCTTTGCGCTCGCCGCCGCGCCCGTCGATCACCTTGGGGGTGCGTTCCCGGCCGCGGAAGGTGTTGGGCTTCTTCATCCCGACGATCTCAAAATCGATGGCCCGCTCATCCACGTTGACGTTGGAGACGCGCACCTGCACCACGTCGCCGATGCGGAACTGCTTGCCCGTCCGCTCCCCGATCAGGGCGTACGCCTTTTCGTGGTAATGGTAGTAGTCGTCGGTCAGATAGCTGATGTGCACCAGGCCCTCAATCGTGTTGGGCAGTTCCACGAAGATGCCAAACGACGTGACGCCGGAAATGACGCCTTCGAACTCCTCGCCGATCCGCTCCAGCATGTACTCCGCTTTTTTCAAATCGTCCGTTTCCCGCTCGGCGTCCACGGCGATGCGTTCGCGCTGGGACGCGTGTTCCGCAATGATCGGCATCTGCTCCACCCAATAGGCCAACCGCTTTTCGGACAGCTCGCGGTTCTCCAGCCACTCGTGAATCCGCCGGTGGACGATCAGGTCGGGGTAGCGGCGGATCGGGGAGGTAAAGTGCGTGTAGAAGTCGGTCGCCAGGCCGTAGTGACCCAGGCTTTCCGCGTCGTAGCGCGCCTGCTTCATCGAGCGCAGCATCACCGTGCTGATGATGACCTCCTCCGGCGTCCCTTTCACCTCCTCCAGAAGCTGCTGGAGGGCGCGCGGGTGGACGGAGTTGCCCTTGCCGCGCACGGCGTAGCCGAAGTTGGTGACAAACTCCATGAAGGCCATCAGTTTTTCCGGGTTCGGCTCCTCGTGCACCCGGTACATAAACGGCTGTTTCATCCAGTGGAAGTGCTCCGCCACGGTTTCATTGGCCGCCAGCATGAATTCCTCGATGATCGACTCGGCGATGGATCGCGTGCGGAAGCCGATCTCCGTCGGCGTCCCCTCTTCGTTGACGTAAATTTTCGCCTCGCGGAAGTCAAAGTCGATCGCGCCGCGGTGCATCCGCTTGGCGCGCAGCTTGCGGGCCAACTCCTCCATCAGGCGGAACATCGGCACCAGCTCGCTGTACCTTTCGATCAGCGCTTCGTCGTTCTCTTCCAAAATCTTGCGCACATCCGTGTAGGTCATCCGCTCGTTGGTGCGGATGACGCTGAGGTAGATGTCGTAGGTGACCAGGTTGGCCTCCGCATCCAGCTCCATGTCGCAGGTGATCGTCAGGCGGTCCACCTTGGGGTTGAGGCTGCAGATGCCGTTTGACAGGCGGTGCGGCAGCATGGGAATCACCCGGTCCACGAGATAGACGCTGGTGCCGCGCCGATACGCTTCCTGATCCAGCGCGGAATGTTCCCGGACGTAGTAGCTGACGTCGGCGATGTGGACGCCCAGCAGGTAGTTGCCGTTGGGCAGCTTCTCCAGCGAGACCGCGTCGTCCAGGTCTTTCGCATCCGCGCCGTCGATGGTTACCATCATCCGGTCGCGCAGGTCGCGCCTGCCCTTGATCTCCTCCTCGGAGATTTCGTCCGGCACCGCTTCCGCCTCGGCCAGCACGTCGGCGGGGAACGCTTCCGGCAGGCCATACTTGCGGATGATCGAGAGAATGTCCACGCCCGGGTCGTTTTTGTGCCCGAGGATTTCAATTACTTCGCCTTCCGGGTTGGCGCGTCCTTCCGGGTAGCGGACGATCCTGACGACGACCTTGTGCCCGTCCACCGCCCCGTTGTAGGCCGTTTTCGGGATGAAGATGTCCCTGCCGATCCGTTTCTCATCGGGTATGACGTAGGCGTAGTACGTTTCGTCCTTGAACGTTCCGACCACTTCCGTCACGCCGCGCTCCACGATGCGGATGATCCGCCCCTCCAGGCGGTTGCCGCCCGTTTTCTTTTCCACCCGCACCAGGACCGTATCGCCGTGCATGGCGCCGTTCATGTCGTTGGCATGGACGTAAATGTCGTCCTCTCCGGGCGTGTCAGGGATGACAAACCCGAACCCTTTGGGATGGCTTTGCAGCCGGCCGCGCACCAGGTTCATTTTTTCCGGCACGCCGTAGCGGTTGGTTCGCGTCCGCACGATTTCGCCCCGCTCTTCCAACGCGTTCAGCGTTTTGACCAGTTCTTTAAACGCCTCGGAGTCGGCCAGTCCAAACGCCTCCTCCAGCTCCTTCACGGTCATGGGGTGATACGCCTGTTCCCGCATGAACGCGAGGATGTCCTGTTCTTTCATTCCGTACCCTCCTTTGCCGCGCATACGTTGCCGCGACTTTTCCTCTTCTATGTAGTATTCAGTATTCTCCGATTTCGCCGTAGGCAATCCTAATAGAAAAAAGACAGCAAGTCAAACTTGCTGCCTTTGGCGAGTCGTATGTTACGCACCGCTTCTCAAGAAGTACCCGAGCAGAATGGCAAACACCATGAACAACACGGCAAACACAACCGTCAGTTTGCCGAGCAGGGCGTCAATTCCGCGGGCCTTCTGCTTGCCCATCAGTTGTTCCGCGCCGCCGCCGATCGCACCGGAGAGACCGGCGCTTTTTCCGGACTGCAGCAGCACGACAAGAATTAAGCCAATACTTGCGATCACAAGTAAGATTTTCGCAGCCAATACCATGTGTATTCACCTCAAAGCGAATTTCCCATACGTGAAGAAACCATTACTTCTACTCTACCACAGTTGGATCGGATCAGCAACCCTGGTTGATTGACCGTTTATTATCCAAAAATTGTGTACGTTCTTTGTCTGTTTTTCCGTTTCCTTGCAACTGTCACGATTTTGCCGTAAAATTGCAGTTGTACCGTTATACTTGCCGTAGGAGGTCCTAGTTACATGGCTGGTTCCAACAAAAAAGACATGAATCAAAATGACGTGGTTGACTCCGCGAAGGCCTTTTTTACTTCGTTTGGTATCTTGTTTCTCGTTTTTCTTATTGCTCTTGTCGGTTCCGCCATTTTCCCGCCGAAACACGGCGAAGAGGCCCAAGGTGGCGGAGCGCCAACGGCCAACATTGACGCGGAAGCCGTGTACAAGCAAAACTGTGCATCCTGTCACGGCCAAAATCTGGAAGGAATTGTCGGCCCGAACCTGACCAAAGCAGGCAGCAAGTACAGCGCGGACGATATTGCGAAAATCATCAAGGACGGGAAAGGCGGCATGCCCCCCGGCATCTTGAAAAAACAACCGGAAATCAAAGCAGTTGCCGAGTGGCTGGCTCAGCACAAGTAAATACATAGGCAGCCACGGGCGTTACACACCGGAGACTTCTCCGGTGTTTTCTCATTTCTCGAGAGGAGGAACGGCAGATGGCCCCGCTGCTGGAACTGGAACAACTGGGCAAACGGTCGGCGTCGCAGCCGGACGGCTGGCTGTTTGCCGACCTGTCGGCCGTGGTGGAAGAACCGGCCATCATCCACATCCTGGGGAAGTCGGGACAGGGCAAAAGCACCCTGCTGCGCATCCTGGCCCTGCTCACCCGCCCGGACAGCGGGACCGTCCGGCTGGCGGGAAAACCCCCGGCACAATGGACGCCGGAGCGCTGGCGCATGACGATGAGCTACGTCTCCCAGCATCCGGTCATGCTGCCGGGCAGCGTGGAGGACAACCTGCGGACGGTCAGCCGCCTGCACCAGCGCCCCTTTCCCGCCGATCGGGCCCGGGAATGGATGGAGCAGCTGGGACTGGGCGGACTGGATTGGGCCAAACCGGCCGACCAGCTCTCCGGCGGGGAAAAACAGCGCGTGGCGTTGGTCCGCTCGCTGCTGCTGCAGCCGGCCGTACTGCTGCTGGACGAAGTGACCGCCTCGCTGGATGCGCTCAGCAAACAGGCGACCGAGCGGCTGCTGGCCGACCTGCACCGCCGTGAGGGCACCACGCTCATCTGGATTACGCACGACTGGGAGCAGGCGCGCTCCGTCGGCCAGCGGGTCTGGTTCATGGCAGACGGCCGGCTGCTGGAGGATGCGCCGAGCGATCGTTTTTTTAACGCTCCCCGCACCGAGGAGGCGCGCCGGTTCTTGGCCGCCGCCATTCAAGAGGGATAGGAGGAGATGGGAATGTCATCGATGTCGCTGTGGCTGTCGTTCTCGTTTGTCCTGATCGCGCTGCTGCTTTCCCTCTGGCAGAAGCTCGGCCTGGAAAAGGAGATCGCCGTCAGCACGGTCCGCTGTGCCGTCCAACTGCTGGTAATCGGGTACGTGCTGCAGGCTGTGTTTCACGCCGACCACCCCGTCTATCTGGCGCTGGTGCTCGTCATGATGATCGCCGTCGCCTCCTGGAACGCCTCGCGCCGGGGGGACCGGCTGCCGGGGGTGTACTGGCGCATCACCGCCGCGCTGACGATAACGGCGACGGTGACGATGGGGCTGCTGCTGCTGTTCCGTTTGGTGGAACCCACACCGCAGTACCTGATCCCGATCTCCGGCATGATCATCGGCAATGCCATGATGGTCAGCGGCCTGTTTCTCAATCACATGAAGCGTGAAACGGAAACCGCCCGCGGCGAGATTGAGGCTTTGCTCTGCCTGGGCGCAAACAAGCGGCAGGCGATTCACGACGTGTTGAAACGGGCGGTAACGGCCAGCATGATCCCCACCTTCGACACGATGAAAACGATCGGGCTGGTGCAGCTTCCCGGCACCATGACCGGCATGATCATCGCCGGGGCCAATCCGATCGATGCCGTCCGCTACCAGATTCTGATCATGTTCGCGTTTTCCTCGTCTGCGGCTATTTCGGCCGTGTTGGTCAGCCTGCTTTGCTACCGGCTCTGGTTTACTCGCGAATCCATGCTGCGTCCGTGACGCGTTCAAACGATGCTGCCCTCCTTGCGACGGCAGCTTTTTTTCTACGGCTGACCAATTAACGAACGTTTTCCGCGTGTGGAAGGTATTCTTCAGGAAGCGAATTTACCTAAAGAAAAATCCCCACCAAGTCTACAGCAAAAGAGTTTACTCTTTGCTGTAGACGTAAAGCGGGGATACCATCACTTCGAGTGAGGCTTTCTTGAATTCAGGAGCCAAGGGGACATCCCAATCCTGATCGAATGGCTGATGAAGCTGACTCGGCGAGGACATTCGTCCGATCGTCAGGCGCGGGCGGACACGCGCGCAGGCGATATGCTGACAGCCCGGTCGCAAATCGCCTCGATATCCCGGACATCGTGGGTGACCAACAGACATGTCATGCCGGCCTTTCGCAGAATGTCGCGCAGTTCCGCTCGAATCGTCTCCTTTAATCCAGCGTCCAGATTGCTGAACGGCTCGTCGAGCAGTAACAGGGAAGGTTTGGTCGCAATGGCCCGGGCGAGCGCGACTCTCTGCTGCTGGCCGCCGCTCAATTCGTGGGGATACCGGTTTTCCAAGCCGGCAAGCTGAACGAGATCGAGCATTTCGGCCAAACGGAGGTTTCTCTCTCTCCTGGACAGGTGGTTAAGTCCGAACGTAATGTTTTTCGCCACGGTCAAATGCGGAAACAGTGCGTAATCCTGAAAAACCATGCCGACGCCGCGTTTTTCGGGAGGAACGAACGTGCGGTCGTCGACTACGGTTCGACCATCGAGCACAATTGTCCCATGCGACGGCGTTTCCAATCCGGCGATCAGCCGGAGCAGCGTACTTTTCCCGCTTCCGCTCTCTCCAATCAAGCCCACAATTTCCCCTTTGGCCATCGAAAAGGAGAAACGATCGTATACCGGGGTTTTGCGGTATTCGAAGGACAGGTTTTCGATGCGAACGAATGTCATGAGTTCGACCTCCTCCCGAAGTGGTGAATGGCAACCACTGATATCAGGCTGATCCCGATAATGCACAGCGACGGAATCGAGGCTTCGATAATCTGTTCGTCGCCAGCGTACTGGTATACTTTGGTGGCCAGCGTGTCGAAATTGAACGGTCTCAACAGCAGGGCGAGCGGAAGTTCTTTGACAATTTCCACAAAAGTAAGAATCAATCCGCTTCCCAGCGATCCCGCGATGAAGCGAAGATCGACCCGGAAAAACGTTTCCGTCATCCCCAGCCCCATCACCCGTGCCGCTTCCGTATACGTTTTGCCCGTTTTTTCGAATCCGGTTTCCACCGCGTTGTAACCGATCGCCATAAAGCGGACGACATATCCGCAAATCAGCATGGCTACGGACATGCTAAGCACGAGCCGGTCCTCCCCGAGCCCGATCCGCGCGTAAACCGGGGAAAGCGCATGATCGATTGCGGTAAACAGCGCCAAAATCCCGATCGCAACAATCGTTCCCGGTATCGAATAACCCGAAGTCACGACTCTGGACAGCAAAACGGAGAGCCAAACCGGCAGATGCCGACAGGTGTTGGCGACGACGGCGGACAACATCATGACGATCGCCGCGGCGGCCAGCGACACGAAAAGCGTGCTCCTGATCAAATCCCAGAACGCAGGCGTCAGCACTTCGTCATACGTCCATCCCGCCCATGTGATCAACTGCAGGACAGGAATCAGAAAGGCTAGAGAAAAGATGAACAAACAGAACAAAACCGCCGCCAGCGCGGAAACTCCCCGCAATGCTTTCAGCTTGAGCGGTCTCGTTTTGCTGGTCGAGGGGCTGAAGGATTGGCGCTTTCTGAGCAGGCGTTCGACAATGAGCAGCCCGATTAACACCGCCATCAGCCACGCAGCCAGACGCGATGCCGAATCGAGATCGTACATGCCAAACCAGGTTCGGAAAATGGCGACCGATACGGTGGGAATGCCAAAATAGCTTGATACCCCATAATCGCTCAGCACTTCGAAAACGACCAGTGCCGCCGCCGCTGCCAAGGCTGGCCGTGAAAGCGGCAAAACCACCCGCACGAAAATCCCAAGCGGTTTTTGCCCGAGCAATCTCGCGCTTTCCACATAGGAAGCGCACTGACGTTCCAGAAACGTCCGGGTCATGAGATAAACGTACGGATACAAAAACAAAGTGAAAATAAACACCGCGCCCCGCATGGACATCAGGTTGAACCACTCCTGCGGGAGGACAAGGCCGAAATGGTTGCGCAGCGTCGACTGGACGACGCCTGTATAACCGAACATGGTGCTGTACGTATAGGCCGCGATGTAGGGAGGTACGGCCAGGGGAAGCGTCAGCGCCCAGTTGAAAAACCGCCGGAGCGGAAAGTCGTAAGCGGTTATCAGCCAAGCCAGCGTGATGCCGATCACGACAGTCAGTGCTCCCGTCCACAGGACGAGCTGCAGCGAATTCAGCGCATATTTGAGCAGCAGGTATTCTTTGATGTGCGCCCAATTGTCGTTCGGTTTTTGAAAAAGCGAACTGACGATATGAAGAATGGGCAGCGGTATGACCACTGCCCCGATCAAGCTGATCCACAACCATCCGTTACCGTATCTCTGGATGTTTCGCTTCAACGTCCGCATGCGCATGCTTACTTCCAGCCCGCTTTATCAAAAATCTGGACCGCTTTCGGATTGTTCCGGCCGAGCGCCGCAAAATCGATCTCCTGCATTTTGAAATCGCCCCACGATTTCAGCAGATCCGCCTTTTCGGCCTGCGGATTTACCGGGTATTCAAAGTTCTCTTCGGACGCTATCTTCTGCGCTTCCGGACCGGTCAGGTATTCGACCAGTTTGATCGCATTTTCCTTGTTTTTGCTGTGCTTGGTCAGTCCGATGCCGCTGATGTTGACGTGCGTTCCGGTCGTTTGCTGGTTCGGGAAGAAGACGCGAATCGTCTTGCCGACCTTGGCTTCTTCCGGATCCTTGGAGTTGATGAGCAGCCCGACATAGTACGTGTTCATGATGGCGATATCGCCGATGCCTGCAACGACCGCCTTGGCCTGATCCCGGTCGCTGCCTTCCGGTGGACGGGCCATGTTGGCCACAATGCCTTTCGCCCATTGTTCCGCCGCTTCCTCGCCGTTCAGCTCAATGAGAGAAGCGAGCAGAGACTGGTTATACAAGTTGTTCGAGGAACGAACCAGAATGCGGCCCTTCCATTTTTCGTTCACCAAATCCTCGTAAGTGGATAATTCTTCGGGTTTGACCCGATCCGGATGATAGACGATCACGCGCGCCCGCGTGGACAATCCGACCCAGTAGTTCTCCTTGTCGCGGAGTTTTTCGGGAACGTTTTGATTCACAACGTCAGATTGCAACGGTTGGAGCACGTCGGCTTCCTTGGCCTTGTTCAGCACGCCTCCGTCCACCGTGATGAACAGGTCCGCGCTCGTGCTCGCACCTTCACGCTTCAGACGCTCGATCAATTCTTCCGCGGTGCCTTTGACTACATTGACCTTGATTCCGGTTTGCTCGGTGAATGTGGCGTAAAGCTTGTCGTCGACCTCGTAATGCCGCGCGGTAAAAATGTTGACTTCACCCGGCGATGCAGAAGCCTTGGGCTGTTCCGTTCCCGCCGTGTTTGATGTAGGCCCGTCCGTCTGTGTGGTTGGGGTTGTCCCGCCGCAGGCGGCGGTCATAGCGGCGAAAACGGTGAGTAGAACAAAGACGAATATTCGACGTATCATGATTATCCCCCCAATATTATCAATATTGAAAAATCAATAGCATAATTTGACAAAACTGTCCAACGATTGATCATGCATCGTTTCTTCGCATAGGGCATGAATCACGTCGGCGTCTTTCCTTTCGCATATGGGGAAGGGGAAGGCCGACCACACAATGAAGCAACATGCTGCCGGAATCATTTCCGGCAGCATGCCGTACCTCACATGCTGTTTTTACTGTTGGAGCAGGTATTTCTCCAGTTCGTCCACCACTTTGTTGGCGCAGATTACGCCGCCAGAGGTGTTCCAAATCGTGTCGTCCACCTTGAACGCCTTGTTGTTTTTCACCACGTTCAGGTTTTTCCACAGCGGATCGTTGGTCCACTCTTTTTCCAGCTTGGTCGCTTCGCCGTCTCCCGTCTCGTAGGAGAAGTAGAACATGATGTCGCCGTCCATTTCCGGAATCCGCTCTTTGGTCACTTCGGCGGCGAATTCCTCTTTGTTTTGCGCTTCCGGACGGGCTACGCCCAGGTCTTTCAGGATCGTGCCGGCGAACGTGTCGTTGTAGTAGATGCGTACACGGCCGGGCATGAAGCGAACGAGAGAGACTTTGGTCTTCGCCTTGTCGCCCACTTTCGCCTTGAACTCTTCGATGCGCTTGTTCCAATCGGCCAGCACTTTTTCGCCTTCCGCTTTCTTGTTGAGCGCTTCCGCGTACAGCATGAAGTTTTCTTTCCAGTCGCCGCGCGGTTCTTCCACGAAGACGGTCGGCGCGATGGCAGTCAGCTGCTGGTAAATCTTTTCGTGGCGGAACTTCATGCCGAGGATCAGGTCCGGCTTCAGCGCCGCGATCGCTTCCAGGTTCGGCTGGGACTCGGTACCAACCGTTTTGGTGCCCTCGAGCTGCGGTTTTACGAAATCGTAAAAGGTGGTTGGGTCAGTCCAGGAACCGACCGCACCCACAGGTTTAACACCCAGGGCCACCAGCGTTTCCACCCCCTGCGAGGTGAGGACGACTACGCGCTGCGGGGTGCCTTTGATCGTGGTTTCCCCCATCGCGTGTTTCACGGTGTAGGATTGATCGGAGCTGCCTGCTGCCTGTTCGGCCGGCTTTTGGTCAGCCGGCTTTTGGTCAGCTGCCTGCTGTCCGCCGCCGCAGCCGGTGACGATCAGCAGGAGGGCCATCAGCAGGGCAAAAAACGCTTTGCCGCGTACCGTTCGGTATGTACGAGAAAACATGCAATTGACTCCCTTCCATGATGATAATGAGAATTAAAATCATTTACACCCAATATCCTACTACCACGGTCGGACGAAGTCAACAGGAAAATGATAATGAATCTCACCATCATGTTTGTGCCTGTTTCCGATCGCATCGTCCGCCCTGAACGCCTTGTGACCTTCACCGCTTTCCGGTTTTCCCGGCGATTGCTCGTCCACGCTTTCTCCCGACTGCTCGCCTCAGGCCAGACGTGAAATTCCGCTTTCCGCTGCCGCCTGAGCGGCCGACTGCCGGCTGCTGTGCCGAATGTCTCCTTTCCTATATATACACACTGACTTTTTTCCCACACGAACGGTGATAATGAATCTCAAAATCATTGACAATGCACTCCTGCAAGAACTACACTGGAATGTGAAACGAGTAGAAATCGTCACCCAAGGATGAAGATCATGAAATCGTTACTGCACAACAATCCGCTCAAAATCGCTGGCGTCTGTATCGGCCTGTTCCTTCTTTTATATTTGAGCTACGCCAGCCTCGTCTTCGGCGTCATCGACACCAGTTGGCAGACGGCGATCGACGCCTACACGCACTTCAACGGTTCCAATGAACACATCGTCATCAAGGAAGTTCGCGTCCCGCGGGTGCTGAATGCCCTGGCCGTCGGAGCCAGTCTGGGCATCGCCGGCGCGCTGCTGCAGTCGCTGACGCGAAACCCGGTGGCCGACGTCGAACTGTTCGGCCTCAATGCCGGGGCCGCCCTGTTCGTCGTGTTTGCGGTGACGTTTGTCGGCATCAGTTCCCTTACTGCGTTTACCTGGATCTCCTTTTTGGGAGCGGCGGTCAGCGGGCTCGTCGTCTATCTCCTGGGATCGCTGGGACGCGACGGCCTGACGCCGGTAAAGCTGACGCTGGCCGGCGCAGCCATCACCGCATTGGCCGCATCCGCCCGGCACGGCATGCTCGTCCTGAACGAAAAGGCGCTGGACGAAGTGCTGTTCTGGCTGTCCGGTTCGGTGGGGGGACGCAAGCTGGAGTTTTTGGAAGCCGTCTTTCCGTACATGGTGGCGGCCTGGGCGGGAGCCTTCCTGCTCGCCCGTCCGATCCAGACCCTGCTGATGGGCGATGACGTCGCCAAGGGACTGGGGCAGCGGACCCTGCTGGTAAAAGTCATGACCGGCGTGGTGATCGTCCTGCTTTCCGGCAGTTCGGTCGCCGTGGCAGGGCCGATTGGCTTTGTCGGACTGGTCACGCCGCACCTCGCCCGCTATCTGGTCGGGCTGAACACGCGGTGGGTGTTCTTGTACAGCGGCATCCTCGGTTCCGCCATCCTGCTCGCAGCGGACATCGCCGCCCGTTTCATCGCCAAGCCTGCAGAGGTGCCCATCGGAGCGATGACCGCTCTGGTCGGCATCCCGTTCTTCATCTACGTGGCGAGAAAGGGGCTGGAGAAGAAATGAAGTCGTATCTGCCGCTGCGCAACAAGAAAGGCTCCTTTTCCTTTCACATTCACAAGAAAACGCTGCTGTACGCTGCTGTCTGCCTGCTGCTGACCGGAGCCGTCACGGTAGTCAGCCTGGGGATGGGCGAAATGAACATCTCTCCCCTCAACGTCCTGAAGGCGTTTCTGGGGATGGGAGAGGAGCAGGATGCGCTGATCGTAATGCAGTTCCGCCTCCCCCGCGTCGTCATCGCCCTGTTGGTGGGGGCCGCGCTGGGAGCGGCCGGGGCCATTCTGCAGGGGATCGTCCGCAATCCCCTGGCTGCGCCCGACATTCTCGGGGTAACGGGAGGCGCTGCGGTTGCGGCCGTCGCCTTCCTGCTCTACTTTGAATCGGCCAGCATTCAATGGCTTCCCCCCTTCGCGTTTCTGGGAGCGACGCTGACGACGTTCATCCTGTACGCGCTCGCCTGGAAAAAAGGGGTGACGCCGCTGAGGCTGGTGCTCATCGGCGTGGGCATCAAAATCGCCGCCAGCGCGGTGATCACGGTGCTGATCCTGTTCAGTCCGTTTGTCCTGCAGAACAAGGCCACCCTGTGGCTCACCGGCAGCATCTACGGCGTCGACTGGAACGACGTGAAGATGATCGGCCCGTGGGTTGTCGGTCTGATCGCGCTGGCTGCGCTGCTCGCCCGCCGCGTCAACGTCCAGCAGTTGGGCGACGAAGTGGCGACGAGCGTGGGCAGCCTGGTTCAGTTCGACCGCTTTGCGCTTTTGATCATCTGCGCCGCGTTAACCGGGGCGGCCGTCTCCGTCGGCGGGGAAATCAGCTTTGTCGCCCTGCTGGCGCCGCACATCGCCAAAATGCTGGTTGGCCCCTCGTTTGGAGGCGCCCTGCCGGTTTCGGCCCTGGTCGGCAGCCTGATCCTCTTGATTGCCGATCTGATTGCGCGAACGGCCTTTTCCCCGATCGACATCCCTGTCGGCGTCTTTACCTCGGCGGTAGGGGCACCGTTTTTCATCTACCTGCTCTACAAAAACCGAAACCGGTAAGCTGAAAGGAGAGAAGCAGCGTGCATGCCTTGGAAACCCGTCAGTTGACGTTGTCCTACGGAGAACGGAATATCATCGAAGCGCTCGATCTGCGCATCCCGCGCGGGCAGATCACGGTCTTCATCGGCAGCAACGGCAGCGGCAAATCCACCTTGCTGCGCTCGCTCGCCCGGCTGTTGAAGCCCAAACAGGGGGCGATCCTGCTCGACGGCGAGTCGATCGCCAAGCAGTCGACCAAGGAAGTGGCCAAGCGGCTGGCGATCCTGCCGCAAGGGCCGACAGCGCCGGAAGGCTTGACCGTCCTGCAGCTCGTCAAGCAGGGGCGCTATCCGTACCAGAGCTGGCTGCAGCAGTGGTCGGAGGAAGACGAACGGATGGTGACCAAAGCGCTGGCAGCCACCCAACTGACCGAACTGGCCCACCATCCCGTCGACTCGCTGTCGGGCGGACAGCGGCAGCGTGCCTGGATCGCCATGACCCTGGCCCAGGGGACGGAGACCATCCTGTTGGACGAACCGACCACCTACCTGGACATGGCGCACCAAATCGAGATCCTCGACCTGCTGTACGAGCTGAACCGGACGGAACAGCGTACGATCGTCATGGTGCTGCACGACTTGAATCTGGCCTGCCGCTATGCCCACCACATCGTCGCCGTGCACAACCGGAGCGTGTACGCCGAGGGCAGCCCGGACGAGGTCATGACGGAAGAAATGGTCCGCCACGTGTTTCAGATGGAGTGCCAGATCACTCACGATCCGCTCTACGGCACGCCGATGTGCATCCCGTTCAGCAGAAGCCGGTTGACCGCTGTCGCCGAGCCGAGACAGATGGTTCACGCGTAGGCCCGGCGCCGAAAAATCGGCACAAAAAAACGGCATGACACGCGCCAGCCGAAACGTTACAATGAAGGACAAACGGTACACATTCGCGAGGCGGAAAGGAGATTCTCCCTTTGTCCAGTGTGGGTTTTCCCGGGTTGCTGCTTTTGCTGGTCATGTTTGCGCTGATTGCCCTGTTCGGCGTTGCGCTGGCGCTGTTTATTCGCAAGCTGCTGCAGCGCCAGGCGGACAAACGCGACAGTCTCACGCGCATCGAACAAAAGCTCGACAAACTCATGGAACAACAAGAGAATCGACAGCGGCGATAAGCGAACAAAAAAGGTGCCTTCCCTGTCAGGGAACGCACCTTTTTTGCGTTTGCCACTGCTGCGCTTACTTCTTCAGGTTGTAGAAAGCGGCGCGGCCGCCGAAACGTGCGGTGTCGCCCAGCTCGTCTTCGATGCGCAGCAGTTGGTTGTACTTGGCCACGCGGTCCGTGCGGGACGGAGCCCCTGTCTTGATCTGGCCGGCGTTGGTCGCAACCGCGATGTCGGCGATGGTGGAGTCTTCCGTTTCGCCGGAGCGGTGGGAGATGACCGCCGTGTAGCCGGCCCGTTTCGCCATCTCGATGGCGTCAAAGGTTTCGGTCAGCGTACCGATCTGGTTTACTTTTACCAGGATGGAGTTGCCGGTCGCATTTTCGATACCGCGTGCCAGACGCTCGGTGTTGGTCACGAACAGGTCGTCGCCGACGAGCTGCACTTTGCCGCCGAGGCGCTCGGTCAGCACTTTCCAGCCGTCCCAGTCGTCTTCGGAGAGACCGTCTTCGATGGAGATGATCGGGTACTTGCTCACCAGGTCTTCGTAGAAGGCGATCATTTCTTCCGTGGTCTTCACGACGCCTTCTCCTTCAAAGTGGTACTTGCCGTCCTTGTACATTTCGGTAGCGGCCACGTCCAGCGCCAGGAAGACGTCTTTGCCCGGCTCGTAGCCAGCGGCCTTGATCGCTTCCAGAATGGTGGTGATTGCTTCCTCGTTGGACTTCAGGTTGGGAGCAAAGCCGCCCTCGTCCCCTACCGCCGTGTTCATGCCTTTGGCGGCGAGCACCTTTTTCAGCGAGTGGAAAATCTCCGCCCCCATGCGCAGCGCTTCCTTGAACGATTCGGCTCCGACCGGCATCACCATGAACTCCTGGATGTCCACCGTGTTGTCCGCGTGCTTGCCGCCGTTGAGGATGTTCATCATCGGCACCGGCAGCGTCTTGGCGTTGAAACCGCCCAGGTAGTTGTAGAGGGAAACGCCCAGGGACGCGGCTGCGGCGCGGGCGACTGCCATGGAGACGCCGAGAATCGCGTTGGCCCCCAGTTTGCCTTTGTTCGGGGTGCCGTCCAGTTGGATCATCGCCGTGTCGATGCCCACTTGATCCATCGCGTCCATGCCGATCAGCTCAGGCGCGATGATCTCGTTGACGTTCTCCACCGCTTTCAGTACCCCTTTGCCGAGGTAGCGGCTCTTGTCACCGTCGCGCAGTTCCACTGCTTCGTACGCGCCTGTGGATGCGCCGGACGGAACGGCGGCGCGGCCCATGGAGCCGTCTTCCAGAAATACCTCCACTTCCACGGTCGGATTGCCGCGGGAGTCCATGATTTCGCGTGCGTAAATGTCGGTAATCATCGTCATTGTGACCATCTCCTTTATTATGATGGAGAACCCCGCACCAGCCTGGGACTCGCGGGTGCGGCGTTCGTCGTTGGCCTAGCGGGTGCGCCTTGCTCGTCACTCGCTGCCGTTTACTTGGCAATCAGCGATTTCCCGGTCATTTCCGCCGGCTGCGGCAGGCCCAAAAGCTCCAGCATGGTCGGCGACAGGTCGGCCAAAATGCCGTCCTCCCGCAGTGTCACGCCTTCCTTCGTGACGATCACCGGCACGGGGAAGGTGCTGTGGGACGTAATCGGACGTCCCGCTTCATCCAGCATCAGGTCGGCGTTGCCGTGGTCGGCCGTGATGATCGCCGCGCCGCCCTTGGCGAGAATCGCGTCCACCACTTTGCCGAGGCACTCGTCCACGGTCTCCACCGCCTTGATCGTCGGTTCCATTTTGCCGGAGTGACCCACCATGTCGCAGTTGGCGAAGTTGAGGATGATCGCGTCGAAACGCTCCGCTTCGATCTCTTTCAGCACCGCCTCGGTGACTTCCGGCGCGCTCATCTCCGGCTTCAGGTCGTAGGTGGCCACTTTCGGCGACGGAATCAGGATGCGCGTCTCGCCGGGAAACTCCTGCTCCCGCCCGCCGCTGAAAAAGAAGGTGACGTGCGGGTATTTTTCCGTCTCCGCGATGCGAAGCTGCTTCAATCCGTGCTGTGCCAGCACTTCTCCCAGCGTGTTGTCCAGGTTGGTCGGCTTGTAGGCCACATAGCCGTTCACCGTCTCGGAAAAATGCGTCAGGCAGACGAAGTGGAGGTTGCGCGGATGCCCTTCACCCCGGTCGAAGCCGCGGAAGTCGTCGTTGGTAAACGCCTGCGAAATCTGGATCGCGCGGTCCGGCCGGAAGTTGAAAAAGATGATGGAATCGCCGCTCTGGATGGTGGTGACCGGCTTGCCCTGCTCGTCCACGATCACCGTCGGCATCACAAACTCGTCCATGATCGACTTCTCGTACGATTCCTTGACCGCCTGAATCGGGTCGGTGTAAGCCGGCGCGTCCGCGTACACCATCGCCCGGTACGCCTTTTCGATCCGCTCCCAGCGCTTGTCGCGGTCCATCGCGTAGTAGCGTCCCTGCACCGTGGCAATCCTGCCCACGCCGATCTCGGCGATTTTGGCCTGCAGTTCCTCGATGTAGCCGACGGCGCTGTCCGGGGCCACGTCACGCCCGTCGAGGAAGCCGTGGATGAAGACGCGGTCGACGTTCTGCCGTTTGGCCAGCTCCAGGAGCGCGTACAAATGCTCGATGTGGCTGTGCACGCCGCCGTCGGAAATCAGGCCGAACAGGTGCACCTGCTTGCCGTGTTCCTTGGCGTGGCGGAATGCGCCAATCAGCGTTTCGTTTTCGAAAAAGGCGCCTTCGCGAATCTCTTTGGTGATCCGGGTCAAATCCTGGTACACCACGCGGCCTGCCCCGATGTTCAGGTGGCCGACTTCGGAGTTGCCCATCTGCCCTTCCGGCAGCCCGACAGCCAGTCCGCTCGCCTGCAGCGTGGCGTGGGGATACTGCTGCCAATAGCGGTCAAAGTTGGGCTTGTTGGCCTGCGCCACGGCATTGCCGTAGGTTTCCTCCCGCAGCGCAAAGCCGTCCAGAATGATGAGTGCGACCGGTTTGGGTCGATGTGCCATCTGACTCCCCTCCTTACGACTGACGCTGTCCGGCGGCTCCGGCCACCAACTGCAGGTAGCTTTCCGCCGTCAGGCTGGCGCCGCCCACCAGCGCTCCGTCAATGTCCGGCTGCGCCATGAAGCTGTCGATGTTCTCCGGCTTCACGCTGCCGCCGTACTGGATGCGCACGGTCTGGGCAGCCGCCTGGCCAAACCGCTCGGCGATCGCGCCGCGGATGATCGCGATCGTCTCGTTGGCGTCTTCCGCCGTGGACGATTTGCCCGTACCGATCGCCCAGATCGGTTCGTAGGCGATCACCACGTCCGCCATCTGCGCGGCATCCACGCCGGCCAGCGCCGCTTCAGTCTGCCTGCGCACGACCGCAGCGGTCTCGCCCGCCTCCCGCTGCTCCAGGCTTTCGCCCACGCAGACGATCGGCTTCAGGCCGTGCTTCAGGGCGGCCAGCACCTTTTTATTGACGGTCTCGTCCGTTTCATTGAAATACTGGCGCCGTTCCGAGTGGCCGATGATGACGTAGCGGACGCCGATCTCCTTGAGCATCAGCGGGCTGATCTCGCCGGTAAAGGCGCCCTGCTCCTCGAAGTGAACGTTTTGCGCCCCCAGGGCGATCGGTGTGCCCTTGAGCGCCTCCGCCAGAGCGGCCAGAGCCGTAAACGGCGCGCAAATCACCTGTTCCACGCCAGCCGCAGCGCTGCCCGCTTTCGCCTCTTGGACAAAGCGGACGGCTTCGGCAATCGTTTTGTGCATCTTCCAGTTTCCAGCGATAATTGGGGTTCTCAGAGGAATCTCCCTCCTTATTCGTTGTCCTGCAGCACGGCCACGCCGGGCAGCTCCTTGCCTTCCATGAATTCCAGGGAAGCGCCGCCGCCGGTGGAAATGTGCGTCATCTGTTCCGCCACGCCCGCTTTCTCCACGGCCGCCACGGAGTCGCCGCCGCCGATGATCGTCGTGCCGGAGCAGGCGGCCATCGCCTGAGCCACGCCAATCGTCCCCTGGGCGAACGCGTCCATTTCAAACACGCCCATCGGCCCGTTCCACACCACCGTGCGGGAATCGACGATCACGCCGCGGAAGAGTTCCACCGTTTTCGGACCGATATCGAGCGCCATCCATCCGTCCGGAATCGCGTCGACGGAGACGGTCTGTTTCTGTGCGTCAGGCGCGAAGCGGTCCGCCACCACCACATCCACCGGCATCAGCAGTTGGACGCCGCGCTCCTCGGCCTGTGCCATCAGCGAGCGGGCCAGATCCAGCTTGTCGTCCTCGCAGAGGGAGGCGCCGATGCCGTACCCTTTTGCCTTGAGGAAAGTGTTGGCCATGCCGCCGCCGATGATCAGATGGTCCACCTTGGTCAGCAGGTTTTCAATCACGGCAATTTTATCTTTAACCTTTGCGCCGCCGACAATGGCCGTAAACGGACGCTCCGGACGGGTCAGGGCGCCGCCCAGGAAGCGGATTTCCTTTTCCATCAACAGGCCCGCCACCGCCGGTATGTACCGGGCGATGCCCGCCGTGGACGCATGGGCACGGTGTGCGGCCCCAAACGCGTCGTTGACGAACACATCGGCCAACTGCGCAAAGCGCTGTGCCAACTCGGGATCGTTCTTTTCCTCACCTGCATGGAAACGCACGTTTTCCAAGAGGATCACGTCGCCGTTCTGCATGTTGGAGACGGCCGCTTCCACGTCCGGTCCGACGGAGTCGTCCAGCTTTTTAACCTCTTTGCCGAGCAGCGCGGAAAGATGGGCGGCAACCGGCGTGAGGCGCATCTCCTCGACCACCTGCCCTTTCGGACGGCCGAAATGGCTGGCGAGAATCACCTTGGCGCCTGCGTCCAGCAAGAACCGAATCGTCGGCAGGGCGGCACGGATACGCGTGTCGTCGGTAATCACGCCGTCCTGCATCGGTACGTTGAAGTCGACGCGGCAGAAAACGCGCTTTCCTGCCAGGTTCACATCGCGGATAGACTTCTTGTTCATGAACGATCCTCCCCACAAGAATGGCTTATGTTCGGAAAATAGCGTATGGGAAAAAGGGAGAGGACGCTCTCCCTTTTTTCACAACAGTTCTATTTTACTTTTTACAAGCCACGTTCTGCAACAAATTGGCACAAGTCTACGACGCGGTTGGAGTAGCCCCATTCGTTGTCGTACCAGGAGACGACTTTGACCATGTTGCCTTCCAGTACCATCGTGGACAGCGCGTCGATTGTGGAGGAGGCCGGGTTGCCGTTGTAGTCGGAGGAGACCAGCGGTTCTTCCGAGTAGCCGAGGATGCCTTTCAGCGGGCCTTCCGCCGCTTCCTTCAGCACGCGGTTGACGTCTTCAACCGTCACGTTGGTTTTCAGTTCGGCCACCAGGTCGACGACGGACACGTTCGGCGTCGGTACGCGCATCGCAAAGCCGTTCAGCTTGCCTTTCAGCTCCGGCAGCACGAGCGCCACTGCTTTGGCCGCCCCGGTCGAGGTCGGGATGATGTTGGTCGCAGCCGCACGGGCACGGCGCAGGTCCTTGTGCGGCAGGTCAAGGATCTGCTGGTCGTTGGTGTAGGAGTGAACGGTCGTCATCAGGCCGCGCACGATGCCGAACTTCTCATGCAGCACTTTGGCGAACGGAGCCAGGCAGTTGGTCGTGCAGGACGCGTTAGAGATGACCGTGTGCTTTTGCGGATCGTATTTGTCCTCGTTGACGCCCATCACGATCGTGATGTCCTCGTTGGTCGCCGGCGCGGAGATGATTACCTTTTTCGCGCCGCCTTCCAGGTGCTTCGCCGCGTCTTCCCGTTTGGTGAAACGGCCGGTGGATTCCACCACGATCTCTACGCCGTAATCCGCCCACTTGAGCTGCGCCGGATCGCGCTCCGCCAGCACCTTGATTTCCTTGCCGCCGACGATCAGCGTGTTTTCCCGCGCTTCCACGTCCAGGTCCAGCACGCCGTGTACGGAGTCGTACTTCAGCAGGTGTGCCAGCGTCTGCGCGTCGGTCAGGTCGTTGACGGCGACAATTTCCACGTTCGGGTTGTTCAGCGCTGCGCGAAACACGTTGCGGCCGATGCGGCCAAATCCGTTGATACCCACTTTTACCATAACAATACCTCCTGCTCGCTCATATGGCTTTCTACTTGGTTTTTACAAAAACGCCCGCCGTTTGAAAGGAACGGGCAGTGACTATCGTTACAATCGGCAATAACAGGGGAAAGAACAAATACGGCAGCGTCTCGACGGTGGACACGCCCAAGGTGACGGCCATCACCATCGCCAGGCCGTTCCAGGGAATGAGCACCGGCATCACCAGCGTCGAATCCAGCATCGTCCGGCCGAGCAGCACCTTTCCCGCTTCCAGCCGGGAGAACCGCTCCAGCAGCGTCGAGCCGAGCACCAGCAGCGGAATCGTCTGGTTGCAGCTAATGGCGACCACCAGCAGGGACAGCAGTACGGCCTTGCCGGCGAAGACTGCCGGCCGCTTCGTCTCCCCCATCAGGCGGTCGACCAACGGGGCCAACAGGTTGGCCTTGTTCAGGATGCCGTTCAAAAAGCCGGCCAGGCTAATCAGCACCAGCACGTTCAGGATGGACGCCATCCCGCCTCCGTGCACCAGTTGGTCCAGCGGCGTGCCGGAATGCAGCTCGTATCCGCTCAGGACAGAGCGGACGATGGTCCCGGCGTCCAGCGGCGAGGTCGCCAGCACGAGCGCCGCGGCTGCGGCGATGCCGAACAGCAGGGCCGGGATTGCCCTGACCCGCAGGGCAAACGAGCCGATCAGCACAATCAGCGGAACCAGCGGCAGCCAGCCGACGGAAAAGAACCGGCGCAGCAGTTCCTGGTAATAGCCGATCGTTCCCGCTTCGCCCGTCTGGCTGCGCAGCAGGTCGATCAGCAGGAACAACAGCGCGCACGCCCCCACCGTGAACAGGGCGGGGCTGTTGGTGCGGCGCTCCTCCTCTTCCGTCATGCTGACGCTGCTCAACACCAGCAGTCGGCTGCTGGAGATGGGGGAAAACCGTTCCCCCACCATCGCGCCGCTGATCAGCGCGCCTCCCACGATCCCGCCCGGCACGCCGGCCGTGTGGGCGATCCCCATCAACGACAGGCCGATCGTGCTCAGCGTCCCCACCGAGGTGCCCAGCAGGAAGCTGGTCGCCGCCGTCAGGAGAAAGGAGAGAACCAGCAGGCAGCGGACGTCGACGACGGACAGCCCGTAGTAGATGATGGCGGGAATCGTGCCCCCCATCATCAGGAGGGGGATGAGCAGCCCCACCAGAAACAGGATGAGCAGCACCGGTTTGGTCTGCTTCACGCCGTCCCAGCCGAACGCGAACAGTTCCCTCCAGGAATAGCCAAGGCGATTTACACTAACAAGTGTGACCAAGATGGCGAAAACCATCCCCAGAAACAGCGGAAAGCCGAAACTCAGGCTCAGCGCGATTCCGGCGATCAGCGACAAGACGGGGAGGACCGTCAGCACGTTCATGAAGCGCTCTTCCTTCCGCTGCAGTCATGCGGACAGAATGGCCCGCGCGGCCCCTTCGTCCGTGATGAGTACATTCTGGCACGACTGTTTGGCAAAGGAAAGGATCGCTTTCGCCTTGCTCTCGCCGCCCGCGATGGAGAGCACCGCCTCCGCCTTTTTGACGTCCTCGAGCTGAAGGCCGATCGTCGGCATGCGGTGAACCGTCTCGCCCGCCTCGTTAAAGTAGTAGCCAAACGCTTCCGACACGGCCCCGGCCTGCTCCAGTTCGCGCAGCTCCGCTTCGGAGTAGCTGCGCCGCCTCGCCATCGTGACGGCGTCGCCGATGCCGTGCAGGACGATCCGGGCGTGCTTCAGCAGGGCCAGAACCTCTTTGATCTGAGGTTCCCGCAAGAGGCTCTGCAGCGCTTCCGGATGCAGCCGATCCGGCACGTGCAGCAGCCGGTAGGTTCCGCCGGTCTTGGCCGCCATCGCCGATGCCAGCGTGTTGGCCTGCAGCTCCACCCGCTCGCCCAGGCCGCCGCGGGCCGGGACAAACTGGACGCCTTTAAACGCGGGGGCCGGCGTCAGATGCTGGGCCACGCTGGCAATCGACGTTCCGCCGGTGACGGCGACGATGTCCCCTTCCCGCACGTACTGCTTCAGCACACGCGCTCCGACGCGTCCCAGCTCCTGTTTGACCCAGGGCGAATGGTCGGCGTTTCCCTGGACGACGATCACTTCGGCGATGCCCAGCACGCGCTGCAGCCGCTCCGCCAGCTCGGTCAGGCCGAATAATTCGCCGACCAGCGGTTCCAGCTCATCCAGCACACGCTGTCCTTCTTCGCTCAAGCTCATCCCGGCTGCCGTGACGTGAAGCAGCCCGGTCTCCTTCAACAGATCCACCTCGGCCCGCAGGATGCGCTCCGTGCTTTGGAGCTCCTGGGCCAAAGCGCGCCGGCCGATCGGCTGCAGGTGATCGATCGAGCGAAGCAGCATGTACCGCTGCCGCATTACGTCAATCAGATCGGGCAGCAGTTTTTGTTGCATCTCGATGAAACGCCGCATCTGCCTTCTTCCTCGTCTGCTTGTTTTTGTTCCGGGACGTTTTTTGTCCCGGTATATACATTTTTTGTCCCGGTTGGAGCAAAAAAATAATCTCACTTCCCTTTGAATGTAGCACACCTGTAAAAAACATGCAAGGTCCCTCAGCCCGCCAGAGCCGAGGGACGTGTTGCCGGTTACTTCGAGCGGCGAACCAGCTCCGCTCGCAGTTCTTCCCAGGTGACCACGCTGGTGACGGAGCGGAATGCCTCCTGCCCGTCGATCTCCACGACGGGGATGACCAGCATGTACCGCTCGTGCAGCACGTCATCCGCCTCGATGTCAACCACGGTCAGGCGAAGCGGAAACTCCTGCTCCAGAAGGCGGATCGACTGCTCCACCTGCTCGCACAGATGGCAGTGTTTCCGCCCGTACAGCACGATTTCAAACGGTTTGCCTGCATGCATCTCTCAAAACCTCTTTCGCTTCGCCGACGAGGGGATCATCATCTCTTCCCGATATTTGGCCACTGTCCGGCGGGAAATCTCGATCCCTTCCTGCAGCAGCATCTCGGCCAGCTTCTGGTCCGACAGCGGCTGTTTCCGGTCCTCCTGTTCGATCAGCGCCTTGATCCGGCGCTTGACGCTCTCCGACGAGGCCGCCTGGCCGCTGGCCGTCGACAGCGCCGACGTAAAGAAGTACTTCAGTTCGAAAATCCCCCGCGGCGTCTGCACGTATTTGTTGCTGGTCGCGCGGCTGATGGTCGACTCGTGCAGGTTGACCCGCTCGGCGATCTCCTTTTGCGTCATCGGCTTCAGGTAGTGGACGCCGCGATCGAAGAACTCCCGCTGCATCTCGACGATCGCCTGGGTGACGCGCATCAGGGTCAGCCGCCGCTGCTCCAGGCTTTTCGCCAGCCACATGGCGGCGTTCAGTTTTTCGTGAATAAACTGCCGGGCGTCGTCCTGGCTCTTTTGCTGGCGCAGCATCTTCTCGTAGAAGCTGTTGATTTTGATCCGCGGCGTCGCCACGTCGTTGACCAGCACCACGTAGTCGTCGCCCACCTTTTCCACGGCCACGTCGGGGATGACGTAGCGCGTCTCGGCGCGGGAAAAGGCGGCACCCGGACGGGGGTTAAGCGTGCGCAGCAGATCCGCCATCGCCTGTACGTCCTGCACCGTACAGCCGACCTTCTCGGCGATCCGCTGGTAGCGGCAGTCGGCCAGATCGTGCAGATGATGGCTCACCACCTGCACGATGTTGTCGTCGTCCAAGCCCAGGTGGCGGAGCTGCAGCAGCAGACATTCTTCCAGGCTGCGGGCGGCCACCCCGGCGGGATCAAAGTGCTGCAGGACGGCCAGCACGTCTTCAATCTCGTTCAACGCCACGCCCAGGCGCTCCGCCGCTTCCTCCAGCGGGATTTCCAGATAGCCTTTTTCGTCCAGATTGCCGATCAAAAACAGGGCGATCTTCCGCTGCAGCGGCGTAAAGCCCTTGACGTAGCCAAGCTGCCGTTCCAAATGTTCGTACAGCGTCACCGTCTCTTGATGCACAAAGTCGAGCGGATTGTAAGTGCTTTCATTTTTGCCCGCGGAATATTCGCCTGTGGCCCGATTTCCCACGATCTCCTTCCAGTCGATTTCCGGAGCCGGCCGCTCCTGTTTTACAGGTGCCGCGTCCACCGCCTCTTCCTGCAACTCGATTACGGGATTTTCGTTTGCCTGCTCCTGCAAATAGGAGATCAGATCAACGGCCGAATACTGCAAAATGGTAATCGCCTGCCTCAACTCCGGCGTCATCACCAGCTTCAGCGTCTGCTCCTGATAAAGACCCAGTCCCATGTTCATCGAGTTCGCCCCCCTTCTTTCCATGCAGCAGATTTAGGCACTTCTGTCTTTTCTCATTATATTCGCTCAGTCATGCAATTTTCCTGCCAATATTTTATTTTCGATATGTCCGCTCGCCCAACGGACCGCCATTGATTGCTGTGCGATCCGTTGAAAAACGTGAGAAACGCAGCAGCAGCGGCGGGACTTCCCCGGCCTTCAAAAGATTTTTTGTCATTTTCCATTTTTTGCATTTGCATATGCTTAAAATATGTTCTATAATAAAGATCGTCACGCGCCCGTAGCTCAGTGGATAGAGCGGCGGTCTCCGGAACCGCGTCTTGCGTAGGTTCGACTCCTACCGGGCGCACCATACGTGGCAACAAGGAATAAACGCGATTCTCTGCCAGCCGGAGGGTCGCGTTTTTTTGTGTGTGCATGCCCCCTGCCCCGTTCCGGCGTTTTGGTTACACCGCCCTGCATGCCGTGCGCACCGATCCGTATGGGTACGGCTCAAGGCGGATTTTTTGGACAAACTTTCGCCGGTTGAAAATCGTCCCTCCCCGGCCCATAAAAAAAGCCCCAAGCACCTGCGCGAGGCAAGGAGTCAGGAGCACCATGCACACATGTTTCCTTCACAATTGAAGTTCAACAAGAAGTACGGCGTGGATCGTTTGATTTCGCAGGAGACGCTGGAGATTCTCTCCGGTTACGCCTGCCCGGGCAACGTGCGCCAGTTGGAAAATGTCATCGAACGCCTGGTGATTACGACCGACTCGATCATCCATCCGCGGCACCTGCCTGACTTGATTCACCAGCACACCAAGGAGCGGCTGCCCGATCCGCCCTTTTCGTCACTGGATGAAGCCCTGCGGGAAGTGGAGCGGCAGATGGTCGTGCGCTCCTACCAAAAATGCGGCAGCTCCCGCAAAGTGGCCGCCGATCTGAACGTGAGCCAAACTCGCGCTTCCAGGCTGATTCGCAAATACTGCGGTCATCGTGCCGATTCGGAGTAAGCGGAATCCCTGCAGCGCATCCGCCGACAGCAAAACGCCCTGGAGAATGCTCCTCTCCAGGGCGTTTTGCTGTATTCACTGCGGGTCCTGTTTGTTCAGGTTGCGGTCCCGTTCCGACTTTTGCTTTTGGGACGTCTGCGACTTGCTGCTGTGTCCCTGATTGCCGCCGTATTGGGTGCTGCGGTTGTTGGACATGCGCATCCCGTTCCTTTCTGCAGATGGTCTTCACGCCACCTGTAGTATGTCCCAACCGGCCGGACTCAACCGCCTGTTACTTCGCTTCACCCACGTACACTTTCTGGCCGTTTTCGTATTTGTACACGTAGACGGAAGCAAACTCGTTGTCGCCTTTTTCGTCGAACGCCACTTTGACGAACTGGCCTTGGAAGTCCCTGATCTTGTGCACCTGCTCCAGCACCTGCTCGCGCGTCGGCTTTTGGCCGTTGTTGGCCTTGATCGCCTCTTCCAGACCGTGCAGCAGGACGTTCATCGAGTCGTAACCGAAGGACGTGAAGATCCCCACCTTGTTGCCGGTGGCCTGCTCAAATTCGGAAATCCACTTCTTGCCTTCCTCGGTCGCCCCGATGTCGCCAACGACGGATGTGAACACGACGTTGTTGGCATTGTCGGCGCCGGCGATTTTCACCAGATCGAGGGAGTCGTAGCCGTCGCCGCCCATCACGATGCCCTTGAAGCCTTTGTCACGAAGCTGCTTGATGAGAACGCCGGCGTCGGAGTAGTAGCCGCCGAAGTAGATCATTTCCGGTTTGGCGGCGATGATTTGGTTGATCACGGCACTGTAGTCCTTTTCGCCGGCGGTAATGCCTTCGTAGCCGACCACCTGGACGCCGTCCTTTTCAAACTGCTTCTTCACCTCGTCGGCCAGCCCCTGGCCGTACGCCTGTTTGTCGTGTACGATGTAGGCCGTCTTGACGCCCAACTGGTTCTTGGCGTAAATGGCCGCCTTGGACCCCTGCTGGTCGTCGCGGGCGCAGATGCGGTGCACCACTTTTTTGCCTTCTTCCGTCAAATTGGCCCCGGTCGAAGACGGCGATACCATGACCAGTTTTTCCTGTTCGTACTGGGCGGATGCCGTAATCGACGCGCCGGTAGTCACGTGGCCGACGACGCCGATGACATCCGGATTGGAGATGAGCATCTGCGCGACCGCCACGCCCTGTTTCGGGTCAGCCTGGTCGTCCTGGGCGAGCAGTTGAACGTCAAAGCCCAGTTTTTTGAAATCTTCCTGTCTCTGCTTCAGGGCGTATTCGGCCCCCGCCTTGGCGGTGCTGCCGTAATCGGAGTACTGGCCGGACAGCGGGCCGACCGAGGCGATCACCAGTTTTTGCAGCGAACCGGAGCCGGTGCTGCTGCCGCCGTTGCTCGACTGCTGCTGTCCGCCGCCGGCGCCGCCTCCGCAGCCGGCCAGGGCGGTGCCCAGTGCCAAAACAGTTGCAAGAAAAACAAATGTTTTCTGTTTTTTCATCGTGAGAAATCCCCCTTTTACTTTACGAGCAAACCATTACAAGAAAACAGTGCCACTTGCTCATATTTTAAAATAAATACGAAAATTTGCAACAGATAAAATAGATACAAGATATAGGCGATACCTATAGGAACGATTCCATGATGATGAAAAAGGAAAGCCGCCCCCGGCCGGGAAGCGGCGCATTCGCGTTCGGCATCTTTGTCTATTCCTTGTATTTGCGGGAGTACGCTTTGCTCGTGACATAGAGCGTCAAGGCGATAAACCCGACAAACATGACGACACTGGCCACAATGACCGTCGTTTCCATCTGCGATTCCCCTCTCCCACTGCTTTCTGCCTTATTATACGGGAAAAGGACGAGCGGTTACAACGGATGAATCCGCCAGGCCGCTTACTTCTCCGTCTTGATGGACAGGTTGTAGGTCAGATGCTTGGCGTCGTAGGAGACAGTCGCCCCCAGCTCCTTTGCCACGAACACCAGCGGCACGAGCACGGCGCCGGTCGTCACGCGCGGGGGATTCGGCACGTTGGTCTCCTTGCCGTTTTTGTACGCGAAGGTTTTGTTTTGGTACATGCGCAGCGCGTACTTGTTGTTTTTGGCGATCAGCACGGAATGGGTCATGCTGTCCCAGGCGGCCGTACCGTCGAGGGCAATGGCAAGCGTGCTGGCGTTGACGTAGGCCACACCGTTTTCCGTCACCACGTCCTGCGGGAAGACCAGTTCCTTTCCGTTCAGCACGACTTTGATTTTTTGCTGTTGGACCGGTGCCGCCTGGGCAGAGGCGGCGGCTGCCGCGACGCTTCCGGTCAACAGTGCTGCCGTCAGCAGCATGGCTGGCATTTTGCGAAGCATGGTAACACCCCTTGACCAATGAAATAATTACCAATTTGAAAATATTTGACATTAATCGTTTTATTCCTTCTTTTTTCTCCCAAAAGTTCCCTATGAGCCTTCCTGCTCCAACATGCCACACTAGAAGAAACGGCACATATCCCGCGAACAAACGTTTTTGTGCACAACCTGTTAACAACTCTGTGGATAAGTCCAAGGAGGGAGCGGCTCTCGTGGCGAACGAGCGATTGTACCTCATCTACCAGGAAGCGAACGACGAGGAATGTCTGCTGACCATTCAGCCGTTCACGGACGAACAGGCATTGGCGGAGGCCATCAACAAGCTGCAGGCCCGGCAGGTGGAGGAATACACGATCATCAAGGGGCGGAAAATGAACGCGACGCTTCGCCTGGCTGTCGAGCTTGCCGAAGCGGAAGAGGCGGAGGAAGCCTGAGTCCGCCTCGGGACAACCCTCTTTCCGGCGATCGTTTCTCCTGCTATGTTGGAGAAGGGACCCCGTCTGTTGAAATTTTGGCGGAGGCGATCCCGTATTGTTGTACGGGAGGAGGGATGCGTGATGGATCAGGAACTGGCGCGAATCAACAGCGAAGCCGCCCGGTTGTCCGAGCAGTTTGTGAACGGACAGCCGCGGGCGTTTCACCGGCTGGTCCTGTTGTTTGCGCCGCGCGTGATGCGCATCGTCCGAAAGCTGGTCAGCGGCTATCACGACGGTGAGGACCTGTACAACGAAATTTGGCTGAAGGTCGCGCAGAATCTGCACAAATACGATCCCGCACTGCCCTTTCACTCCTGGCTGTACCGCATCGCCTCCAACACGTGCATCGACTTCCTGCGCAAAAAACGGGAGATCGTGCTGGAGGACGAACAGTTGTTGCTGCACGTACATAAACACCCCGCAGCGCCTGTCAAAAGCCCGGAGCGGTTCCTTGTGGAAAAGGAGACGCACACCGAGCTGACCGCGCTCATGGACACCCTGAACGAAACCGACCGGCTGATTCTGACCCTCCGTTTTGTCGAAGACATGAGCTATGAAGATATCGGCAGCATCGTGGGGATGAACAAAAACACCGTGGGCACCCGGCTGTTCCGGGCCCGCAAGCAGTTGAAAGAATTGCTGGAGAAACATCGGGAGGAAAGGAGAATGGCCGATGCCGCATATTGACGATCTGACACTGATGATGTACGGGGACAACGAGCTGTCCGCCGAAGAAGCGGCCCGCGTGGAAGACCACCTGGCCCACTGTTTTCACTGCCGGCAGTCGTGGGAGCAGTTGGCCGGCGAGCAGCGTCTGCTGGCGGAGACATTTTTCGCCGCGGATACGTCTCTGCCGCCGCTGGAGCTGGACTCGCTGACGGCGGCACAGATTGAAGGCATTGCCATCCTGCACAGGCGCCATCGACGCCGCCTGCTGTGGCGGGCGGTGCTTGGGACGAGCGCTCTTCTGGCTGTTACGGCAGGTTACCTCATTTTTTGGCAGAGCGTGTGGTTTCACTGGGTTTCCTCGGCGTGGAACTCCTGGACATCCCGCTTCTTTTGGGGGTCGGCCCTGTGGCTGAAGGACAACGCCGGAGACCTGTTCGACGTCCCCGGCGCATACGTGGTGGCACTGCCGCTGCCGCTGCTGCTGCTGATCGGTCTGCTCCTGCTGGTGAACATACGCTTCCATCCCTTCCCTCCATCCCGGCTGCGGAATCGGGAGGTTGACTGATGGGACGGTTCAGACAAATCGTATGCCTGCTGCTGTCTGTTTCCCTGCTCGTGCCGGCAAGCGCGGTCCATGCGTTCGGTGCGGTGTCGAGCCAAAGTTACGTGCTGCCGGCTGACGCGGTTCACGACGGCGATCTGGCCGTCAACGCCAGCACGGTCACGATCGAAGGAACGGTGGACGGCGACCTGTACGTGTTTGCGGAAAACGTGCAGGTAAACGGACGCGTCACGGGAGATGTCCTCTCGTTCGCGGCCGCCACTCGGATCGGCGGCACCGTCGAGGGGGATGTGCGCGCCTTCACGCAAAACCTGTCGATCTCGGGCAGGGTGGAACGAAACGTCACCGCCGGTTCCAGCCATATCGTGCTGGAACAAAGCGGCCAGGTGGGCGGCAGCCTGCTGATGTTTACCCCCCATGCCGACCTGTACGGCAAAGTGGCCCGCGAAGCCAACGGCAAGGCGAACACGCTGCGCATCACGGGGGAAATCGGGGAAGGCATCTCGCTTCTCCACTGCGGCTCCCTGCGGATTGACGCGCCCGCCGTGATCGGCGGCGATCTGGTCTACTCCAGTCCGCAGCGGGCTGTGATCGGTTCCGGCGCCGTCCTCAAGGGCAGGGAGCTGTATTCCCCCCCGGCGGTGAATTCCGACCAAAACGTCTTTTCCTATTTCCCCATCCTGCTGGGCCTCTCGTCCCTGCTCAGCACGCTGCTGCTCTGGCTGGCCGTGCGCTTTCTCTTCCCGGCCGGGCTGAGCTGCATCTATAGCCAATTGGACCGGCGCCCGGGACAGGCGCTCGCCTGGGGAAGCGGCTTCGTGCTCGGCCTGCCGCTCCTCTCGCTCGTGCTGCTGGTGACTGTTGTCGGGATTCCGGTGGCGGTGACGCTGCTGTTGGCATTCCTGCTCCTTACCTGGTCGGCAAAGGTGTTTGTCGGCTCCTGGATCGGCATCCGCCTGGCCGAGCGGTTCCGCTGGCGGATCTCCCCCCTGCTTGCCGAGCTGCTGGGCGTGGTGGCGCTGCAGTGCCTGCTGATTATCCCGTTTGCCGGCTGGCTGTTCGCCCTGCCGGTCTGGATGGCCTTCCTCGGGGCGCTGGCCGGCGCGGTCGGTCAGGCGAATAAAACATTTCTGACGCCATAAGGTTTAGGATAGGCGGGATTGGGAGAGAACTGAGAAGAGGGCTTGCAGTTACCTGTTTGACCTTTACTGACCTTTCGTGTATGATAATCTTACCAAGAGAGGAGGAAGGCTCAATGCATATGAACTTGATTCCAACCGTCATCGAACAGACAAATCGCGGTGAACGTGCATACGATATTTATTCGCGCCTGCTGAAGGACCGCATCATCTTTCTCGGAACGCCGATCAACGACACCGTCGCCAACATCGTCGTGGCGCAATTGCTGTTCCTGCAGGCGGAGGACCCGGACAAAGACATCCACTTGTACATCAACAGCCCGGGCGGTTCGATTACCGCCGGTATGGCGATTTACGATACCATGCAATTCATCAAACCGGACGTGTCCACCATTTGTGTCGGCATGGCCGCGTCCATGGGGGCCTTTTTGCTGGCGGCGGGCGCCAAGGGCAAACGCTTTGCCCTGCCGAACAGCGAAGTGATGATTCACCAGCCGCTCGGCGGCGCGCAAGGCCAGGCGAGCGACATCGAAATCGCCGCCAAACGCATCCTGAGAATGCGCGAACACCTGAACAAAATCCTCGCCGAGCGCACCGGTCAGCCGCTGGAGCGGATTCAGAAAGACACGGACCGCGACAACTTCCTCACCGCCCAGGAAGCGCTGGAGTACGGCCTGATCGACAAAGTGATCACACCGGAATCCTCTTCGAAAAAATAATCGGCTTGACGGGATATTCCCCTCGAAGCGCGGCACCCGGCCTGTACGCCGGGTGTTTTTTGTTTGTGGCCTTTTCCTGCGAGATGCTGCCCTTGTTCTTCCTCCTACAGACGGCTTAGATAACGGCCGATCTGTTCGGCATCCTGGCTGATGTCGAGCCAGACTCCCCCGATGGAAAACGCAAAATACAGGCGCTTTTTTGCATGTAGTCATCCTGATAGATACTGCTCTGTTCCTTCAGGACAATCCAGACCAACAGCGAACTGATCAGCACCAAAGCCGCCGCCCCTACCTGCCCATACGTTTTTGCGCTTACTGCCATGCCTAATGATTGATCGTAACGCCGCATCGTTTTCAGATCCTTTTCCCAATGGTTTTGATACTACGAACTATATGAAACATTTACTGAAAACGGAAGATGCGTATTCCCCCTCCCCAGCTACGGAAAGCCAGACATAACTCGAGGGGAAAGGCCGTCATGCCCCTCCCCTCGTTTTTGCAATTACTTCTCCACCAACTGTCCGACCTCGACCGTCATGCTGTTGGCCGGGTTGCCTTCGGCGTGTACGCGGGCCGTCGCGGTTCGTTCATCCACACCGTCGATCCAGACCGGCTGCCCCTTGTACTGGACTTCGATTTTGTCCGAGGAGCGCAGGATTTCCTGTGCGCGCTTCACATCCATGCGTGAATCCCTCCCTTGGTGCTGTCAGCGGTTGTCGCGGGCCGTGCTGGCTCCGGTCATGGTCTCGGTGGTCGTCTCCTCGATCAGTCCGTTCTGGTCGGTCACCTGTCCGCCGCCGAGCCCCTCGTTTACCATGCGGTCAATGTCCATGTCAAACTGGTCGCGTCCTTCGTATTGGGCGTCACGGTTGTTCTCCACACGTCTTCCTCCTTCAGCGCGGCTGTGTACCGGGTGATGGAAGCTCCCATTCGCATGCGGTTGCGGGTGGAAGCCTCTCCTGTTTCATCTGTTAGCATTTCCCCGTCCGGCGGGAAAACATGCAGCTGTCCCGACCGAAAAGACACGTTCCGGGAGGTTTTTATGCGGCTGCGCCAAATCCCCCCGATTAATCAAGGCCCCTCTCGGCAGTCCTTGCCAACACATCGATGCGTTTTCTCACGTAATCGACTATTTCCTCTACCGGTACCCCATCCGTCATGATCTTCTCTTCAAAGCATGTGTCCTGATAGGCCTCCACACACGTTGGGATCTGCCGGTAACACCAGTTCCCCTCCGCTTCTCCTCGCCTTCTGAGCCGTTCATAGAGGGTTTCCTGGTTGGCGATCAAGCAAAAATGGCAGGTTTGTTCATCCAGTTCCTTGAACCCGTTGAACATGTATGAGAAGTATTCCTTATGGATAATCGTCATGGGGACAATCAAATGTTTCCCGTAGGTCATTTTCAGCAACCCGGCGACCTTTACCGTCAGTACCTTCCACAATTCCAAATCCTGAAAATTATCTGTCTTTTCCTCGCGCTGCCTGATCTCTTCCGGAATGATGCGGCGCAGCATAAAACCAACCTCTTCAGGGTCGAACAGCATGCTGTTCGGTATGGATGCAACCAGCCTGCTGGCAACCGTCGTCTTCCCGGCGCCATACGCACCGTTTATCATTACAATCATGGTCGATCGTCCTTTTGCAAGGGATGTGAAACAGCCGAGCAGAGAGCCACCGTCGCACGGAACGGAAAAGAAAAAGAGGCACCGGCAAAGAAAGAAGTCGCTTTGCGTTATGCCTCTATTCCATGAAAGGGGCAGCATTCCAAACGGGACTGCGCTGCATGGAGTCAGAATCGATAGGGAGTGTGCGCTGCGGCCTATTCTTCTTTGCTGACCAGATTGGCCAGGCTGGTGACCGCCTGAGACGCATCCGGGCCTTCCGCCGAAATCGTGATTTCCGTTCCCGAACTGATGGCGAGGCTCATGATGCCCATGATGCTTTTCGCGTTTACCTTTTTGTTTTCTTTCTCCACAAAGATTTCCGATGCAAAGCGGTTGGCCTCCTGCACGAAGAATGCGGCAGGGCGGGCCTGCAAACCGGTTTTCAGTTTGACCACAACCTGCTGTTGAACCATGGATGGACCTCCTCACACAGTGTACTCGTTACCGATTAGTATACCATGCCGCTAGACAGATATATTTTGTTTTTCTCGCAATTTGTCAGCGATTTCGTTGATTTTTCTCAACCGGTGATTGATGCCTGATTTGCTGACCGGACCGCTGGGGAGCATTTCCCCCAGTTCCTTCAGATTGATGTCCGGGTGCATCAGGCGCAGTTCCGCCACTTCCCGCAGCCGCTTCGGCAGGTTTTCCAAGCCGATCTCCTGCTGAATCAGCTTGATGTTCTCCATCTGGCGGGCGGCGGCGTTTACCGTCTTGTTGATGTTGGCGATTTCACAATTGTGCAGGCGGTTGACCGAGTTGCGCATGTCTTTGACGATCCGCACGTCCTCGAAGTACAGGAGCGCCTGATGGGCGCCGATGAGGCTGAGAAACTCGGTAATCTTCTCCCCTTCCTTGATGTAGAGGACATACCCCTTTTTCCGCTCGATACACTTGGCGTTTAGTCGATAGCGGTTGGCCATCTTGGTCAGCGCCTCACAAAAATCCTGGTAGGAAGTGAAAATTTCCAGGTGATAGCTGGACGCCTCGGGATGATTCACCGAACCGCCGGCCAGAAACGCCCCGCGCAGATAAGCCGCCCGGCAGCACGAGGTTTTGACGATCCCCGGCGAAATGCCCTGGACAAAGGACATGTGTTGATCCATAATGCCGAGTTCCTGCAAAATCTCGTGCGCCTTGTGCGGAATCCGCACGATGTAGACGTTGTTTTTCTTCAGCCGCATTTTCTTGCGCACCAAGAGTTCGGCATGTATATGAAACAGCCGCTTGGTCAGGGTGTAGATCCGTCTGGCAATCGCCGCATTTTCCGTCGTCACATCCAGCACCAGCCGTCCCGCGCCGAATTGCAGGCTGCCGTTCATCCGGATCAAGGCGGCCAATTCCGCCCGGCTGCAGCATTCGGGGCTCTCCAGCATGGTCAGTTCCTTTTTCGTCAGTGCGGCGAATGATGACATAGACCCTCACTCCTTCTCTATCTTCTGCATCCTGCGCTTGCGCCTGATCAGGGATACCACCTGTTTGCTTACGGCGTGCGCGTCGTGACGCAGATAACCGTCCTCGAACGTTACCAGCGGCTTCGCCACGACGTGAAGCCCCAGTTGACGCAATCGCTTCAGATCGCAGATGACCGGAGCTGCCCCCTTTTCCGCGTACTTTTCCAAGACATGCGCGGGAATGTCAGCCGAGTTGACGATAACGGTGTCCAAAAACGGACCGCCCACATGACGGTACATCACTTCCACGTGCGCGGACGCGGTATACCCGTCCGTTTCGCCCGGCTGCGTCATGACGTTGCAAATGTATAGTTTCGGTGATGGCGAACGCTTCACGGCATCAAACAGCCCGCGCACCAGCAGGTTGGGCAGGATGCTGGTGTACAGACTGCCGGGACCGATCAGGATCGCATCCGCTTCTTCTATGGCCAACAAGGCCTCGGTTAACGGTACGGCGTCTTCGGGATCGAGGAAGACGCGCTTGATCCGCTTGCCTGTAAGCGGTATCTGCGACTCGCCGACGACGATCGACCCGTCCTCCATTTCGGCCAGCAGCCGAATCGACTGGGTGGACGCCGGCAGCACGTCGCCGCGCACGGCCAGGACACCGCTCAGCTTTTTCACCGCTGTTACGAAATCTCCCGTAATCTCGTTCATCGCTGCAAGTAGTAGATTTCCCAAATTATGACCGGCTAATCCGGTGCCGGTGGAAAAACGGTACTGCATCACTTTTTCCATCAACGGCTCGGTGTCGGCCAGGGCGGTCAGCACGTTGCGTATGTCGCCGGGCGGGAGCATATCCATCTCTTCCCGCAGTCTGCCTGAGCTCCCTCCGTCGTCAGCGACGGTTACAATCGCCGTGATGTGGACCGGTTCATGCTTCAACCCCCGAAGCAGGACAGACAATCCCGTTCCCCCGCCGATCACGACAACCCGCAACTGCTTGCCGGGCTGTGTTCCCATTCTCCTCGTCGGCATATGTCACCTCGTTATATGCTGATACACACAGGCGTTCCTCGCGGATGGCCCTGATCCTTCCTGCCATCCTATGCTCACTTGTTTTTGTCAATGTCTCGATGGCTGACGCGAACCGTGAAGTCTTTGCTGAAGACGTCCCCGATGTGCTCCGCGATCGCCACCGAGCGGTGCTTGCCGCCTGTACAGCCGATGCCGATCACCAACTGGCTTTTCCCCTCCCGCTGGTAATGCGGCAGCGTAAAGGACAAGAAGTCGACCAGTTTGTCGACAAATTCTTTTGTCTCCTTATGATTCATGACGTATTCGGCCACTTCCGGGTCACATCCCGTTTTTGGACGCAGTTCTTCCACGTAGTGGGGATTCGGCAAAAACCGCACGTCAAACATCAGGTCGGCGTCAATCGGCGTGCCGTATTTGAAGCCAAACGACAGCACGTTGATCGTCAGCGGCGATCCCTGCTGCGCGTATTGGCTGATAATCTTTTCACGCAGTTGGGCCGGTTTCATCTGGCTGGTATCGATAATCTGATGCGCCCGCCCTTTCATTTCCTGCAGCAGGCGGCGCTCGGCATGAATGCCTTCCAATGGCGAACCGTTTGGCGAGAGCGGATGGCGTCGACGTGTCTCTTTGTAGCGGGACACCAGCGTCTGGTCACTGGCATCGAGATACAGGATATGAAACGAAATGCCCTCCATCTGGTTCAGGCTGTCGATCGCTTCGGACAGGCTTTCGAAAAACTCTCGTCCCCGCAGGTCAATCACCAAGGCAACCCGTTCGATGCTGCCTCCCGACTGTTTGATCAGCTCCGCGAACTTGGGAATCAGCACCGGCGGCAGGTTGTCGACACAAAAGAACCCCAAATCTTCCAAGCTTTGCACGGCTACGGTCTTGCCCGCACCCGACATTCCGGTGATGATCAGCAAATTGATGGCTCTTTCTTTACCCACTTCCGTCACTCCACTCGCCTCCTACGATTCTGACATAAGCATACCATAACCACTGTCATATTCGTACCCTCTCTACCACCAAACCGGCCGGACTGCATCGCGCTTGCCGCAGGTTGTCCTTTCGGATTCGGTAAAAAAAAGACGCGGCTGAACGCAGCCACGCAAGTTTGGTTCGTATAGATAAGGGGGTCAATTCATCGTCTCTAGTGTACCGCCCAAATGTTTCACTCATGTTACAAGGAAGTTAAGACATTGTGACATTTTCTTCCGCCAGACGTTCATTCAGCTCTTCCACGTAGTGCTGAGCCGATTGAGCGGCGATGGAACCGTCGCCGGTAGCTGTCACGACCTGGCGCAGCATTTTTTCCCGCACGTCCCCTGCGGCAAAAATCCCTTTTACCTTGGTGTGCATGCGCTCATCGGTCAAAATGTACCCGGCTTCGTTGGTGATGCCCAACCCGCGCACGCACTCCGACAGCGGGTCCATGCCGACGTAGATGAACACGCCATCGGCCGGGAATTCGCGCTGCTCGCCCGTTTTGACGTTTTCCAGCAGCACCGCCTGCACTTTGCCATCGCCGCGGATTTCCTTGACGACCGTGTCCCAGATCACGTCGATTTTTTCATTGTCAAACGCCCGTTTTTGCAGGATTTTTTGGGCGCGGAACTGATCCCGCCGGTGTACGATGGTCACTTTGGAGGCAAACCGGGTCAAAAAGACCGCCTCTTCCACGGCCGAATCGCCGCCGCCGACCACGACCAGTTCCTTGCCGCGGAAAAACGCTCCGTCACATACGGCGCAGTAGGAAACGCCGCGTCCGGACAGTTCTTTTTCCCCGGGTACCCCGAGCAGGCGGTGTTCCGCACCGGTAGCCACGATCACCGATTTCGCCAGGTATTCCTTGTCGCCGGCAATCACGCGCTTGTACGGGTATCCGTCCTGGATTTCCTTGATTTCGCCGTAAGCGTACTCGGCGCCGAATTTTTGTGCGTGCTCAAACATCTTGGTGGACAGGTCGGGGCCGAGAATCGACCCGAAGCCCGGATAGTTTTCAATCTCTTCCGTATTGGCCATCTGTCCGCCCGGGACGCCGCGCTCCAGCATCAGCGTGCTCATGTTGGCGCGGGAGGTGTATACGGCAGCCGTCATTCCGGCGGGGCCGGCTCCGGCAATGATGACGTCGTAAATTTTTTGGTCGCTCATGTCCACTGCCTCCTCATCATGCACGATTGTGCCTTTCTCTCATTCGCTTAATTAAACTTATTATAAAATGAGAATCTATTTCAGATCAAGTGCTGCCAACGCTTTGACACACTTGGCTACCGTTGCCGGAGAAATCCCGTATTTTTCGGCGAAAAACGCCTGGGATTGCTTCTGATTGTTCACCGTTCCGTATAGATATTCCAGCGCGGCCACCCACGCCACCGTTTTCCGCACCTGAACCGGTTTGGTGACGCTCTCTTTGTATCGGCGCCAGACCTTGAGGCACCATTCGCCCAAGTCGGGCCGGCCGTTTTCCGTCAGGCAGCGGCAGATGCAGTCTTCCACGCTCTCCATCCCCGGCTGGGTCGGGACACTGTTCGCGCGTCTCGCCGCACCGTTCGTCGTACGGTTCCCCTCGCCTGCTTTGACGGCATCACGCTCCGCTGTGTTCGGCTTGCCCTTGACGCGTTCCACCGAGGTGCCGGGGAGGCAGTCCGGTAACGCCGCTCCCATGTCGGCCAGCGCCAGCAAGGCCAGCTTCTGCAGCTGCGGATCGTCGGTCTGGTGGTAAAAATGGCGCACGGCCGCTTCCGCCTCGTCATCGCCGATCAAGGCAAGCGTTTGCAGGACGGCAAACTTCACTTCATCCCGTCCATGCTGCAGCGCCCACAGGAGCGAGGCGCGGATCATCGGGTCCCGCTTGAGGTGTTCGACACCGTCAACCGCCGCTTTTTCCCAGGACACCTCACGCTGCGGTGGATGGTACTGATACGGGATCAGTAGGTTATTCTCCCCTTCTTCCTGCGCTTTTACCATCTGAATGTAGTGGTCCGCCACTCCCGCGTCCGGGTCCAACTGCTTGGCCTTCTGCCACCAGCGCAGCGCCTGCTCCCTGCGGCCGGTCATGTAGGCGGAGATGGCCGCATAGTGGTACGTGCAGGCTTCGTGCGGACGCCCCGTCTTCAGCATCCGGTAGTACAGGCGGTACGCTTCCTCATGCTGCCCGAGCACGCCCATCGTCGTCGCCAGCTTGTACATGTGCTCCGGGTGATACGGGACCACTTTTTTTAGCATCTGGATCAGCCCGACCAGTTCCTGCACGCGATTGTGGTGGGAAAGCAGGACGGCCAGGTTGCACAGCGCATGCAGGTTGCCGTTTTCCCGCTCCAGCGTCTGTTCGATCGTCGCCATCGCCTGGGCAAAATCGCCCACGTAGTAGTAGGCCAGCGACAGATTGTTCCAGGCCGGCATGAACGACGGATCAGTCTCCACAATTTCTTTCAGCGTCTCCAACGCTTCTAAAAAGCGCCCTTCTTCCAGGCTTTGTCGAGCTCGTTCGTGTTTGTTGTACACGTCCTCGCTGTCACCGGAAAGGAAGTGGCGCGGCGGCAGGTCCAGTTCAAAGTAAATGTAATCGAGCAGTTCTTCCGCTTCGTCCCGATACGGGCCGTTTTCATCCTCTTGCAGGTAACGGATCGCCATCTCTTCGGCCATCTGGTAGTCTTCCAAGTTGGCGTAATTGTTGGCCATGTAAAAGTACACTTCCACCATGGACGGATCATACTTTTCGATAATTTCATACAAGACGTCGTTTGATGCTTCAAATTGCCCCGTTTCTGCCAAGACACTGGCCAGGTGGCAGTGGTATTCGGCATTGGTTGGCTCCAGCTCGATTGCCCGGCGAAAGCAGCGAAGGGCCTTCTCGTAATCGTAGCGATGCAGGGAACGCAGACCGCGTTCCACAAAGAATTCCGCATCTTGCTTGAAGTCAACAACGGTGGCTTTGATGATACCCTTGTTATGTTTCATAGAACCTCCAACATCACGGGAGCAGTACCTTCATGTATCGTACCAGAAGCGCTCCCGCGCCACAAGTTGATTCGGCCGGCAAAGTGCCCCGCAACCGGCCAAAAAGCAGGAAACACCACTGGCTTTACAGCGAGTGGTGTCATCTATCCGTTGTATCAATTGTGTGCGAATAAAAAATGGAGCGGACGACGGGTCTCGAACCCGCGACCTTCGCCTTGGCAAGGCGACGCTCTACCAATTGAGCTACGTCCGCACTGGTGAGCCATGAAGGACTCGAACCTTCGACCCTCTGATTAAAAGTCAGATGCTCTACCAACTGAGCTAATGGCTCACAACATGGTGGCTCGGGACGGAATCGAACCGCCGACACGAGGATTTTCAGTCCTCTGCTCTACCAACTGAGCTACCGAGCCGCTTTGTTTTGTAGATGGCGGAGCTGACGGGACTCGAACCCGCGACCTCCGGTGTGACAGACCGGCGTGAACTCCAGCTTCAC
>NZ_ATNE01000001.1:2500-783797 GCF_000454065.1 Brevibacillus thermoruber 423 | reverse complement strand
GAAGCGCGGCAACGCGTGGAGCTGACGAATACTAATCGGTCGAGGACTTATCCACTCCATATCCTTTGCCACCCATGCGTATCCAGTTTTGAAGGCGCGAAGCACGGTGCGTGCAAGTGCCGGTGCTGCCTCAGAACGAGGTGGTTGTAGTCGACCGAAGTCTTCATCGTTCCTCGGTAGCTCAGTCGGTAGAGCAATCGGCTGTTAACCGATCGGTCGGGGGTTCGAGTCCCTCCCGAGGAGCCATTATTACGGATGGATGTCCGAGAGGCCGAAGGAGCACGATTGGAAATCGTGTAGGCGGGGATAACTCGTCTCGTGGGTTCAAATCCCACTCCATCCGCCATCATGGCCCGTTGGTGAAGCGGTTTAACACAGCAGCCTTTCACGCTGTCATTCAGGGGTTCGAATCCCCTACGGGTCACCATGTAAAGAGATGGGATCCCCACAACGTAATCGGAATTCGCTTCAAAGCAATCCGTCACTTTGTGGGGTGTTGTGGAGGCTTAGCTCAGCTGGGAGAGCATCTGCCTTACAAGCAGAGGGTCGGCGGTTCGATCCCGTCAGCCTCCACCATTACTGTAGAATTTCAATCGTCGCGGGATGGAGCAGTCTGGTAGCTCGTCGGGCTCATAACCCGAAGGTCGCAGGTTCAAATCCTGCTCCCGCAACCAAACCTGGAGCTGTGGTGAAGTTGGAGTTCACGCCGGTCTGTCACACCGGAGGTCGCGGGTTCGAGTCCCGTCAGCTCCGCCATTCTCGTTTCCCTTTGCTTCATCAGCGATGGCTCGGTAGCTCAGTCGGTAGAGCAGAGGACTGAAAATCCTCGTGTCGGCGGTTCGATTCCGTCCCGAGCCACCATATACAGGGGCATAGTTTAACGGTAGAACGAAGGTCTCCAAAACCTTTGGTGTGGGTTCGATTCCTACTGCCCCTGCCAATTGCGTGGCGGTCGTGGCGAAGTGGCTAACGCATCGGATTGTGGCTCCGACATTCGTGGGTTCGATTCCCATCGATCGCCCCATCTTAATCTCATATTGGGGCATAGCCAAGCGGTAAGGCAACGGACTTTGACTCCGTCATTCCTAGGTTCGAATCCTAGTGCCCCAGCCATTTATGCGGACGTAGCTCAATTGGTAGAGCGTCGCCTTGCCAAGGCGAAGGTCGCGGGTTCGAGACCCGTCGTCCGCTCCATTTGTGTCTCGGCAGGGTTTGGACGGAACATGGTCAGCCCATGCCGAATATAATGTCAAACATGGAGGCATAGCCAAGTGGTAAGGCACGGGTCTGCAAAACCCTTATCCCCCGGTTCGAATCCGGGTGCCTCCTCCATAAACGTGCCGGTATGGCGGAATTGGCAGACGCGCGCGACTCAAAATCGTGAGGGAAACCGTGGGGGTTCAAGTCCCTCTACCGGCACCATACCTGAAGGTTTCAACGAGGAATCGAACAGATTCCTCGTTTTTGCGTGTTCGTACAGAGCCGGTTTGGATTACCAAACGAACCGGTCTTATGGTAAGATGAAAAGGCCACAGGCAAGGCATGATCGACTGTATGTTCTCTCAATGTTATTCCTACGAGATCGGACTTTGCACGCTGGAATCGGCGTGCTTTCTGTTTTCCTGCACAGAATAGGCCAGTACGCCAGTGGCAGATTGACAGCGAACGGGGTGTTGGGGATGAGTTACGGATTGCATGAAAGGCCGCCGGCGGGCACAACCGTTTTGGCCGCCCTGCAATGGCTGATCGTTACGGTTTCCAGCAGTGTCGCCGTTCCGTTGGCGATCGGGGACGTGTACGGTTTGCGGCCTGACGAGATCAGTCACCTGATGCAGCAGACCATGTTCTTCATTGGCTTGGCCTCTTTCCTGCAGGCGTGGCTGGGACACCGCTATCCGATGATGGATGGGCCCGCGGGATTGTGGTGGGGCATCTTTATCATTTTGGCGCAGATTGGATCCAGCGTGGGAATGGGTCCGCGGCTGATCGGCCAATCGTTCCAGGTGGGGTTGATCCTGGCGGGCGGCTTGTTCCTGCTGTTTGGGATGCTGGGCTGGATCAGCAAAATCCAGCGCTGGTTTACGCCGCTTGTGTCCGGCACCTACATGGTGCTGTTGGCGGTCTCCTTGTGCAGCAGCATTGTGACCGGCATGCTGGGGATCGGCTACCGGCACGCAAAGGAAGTTCATCCGGGCATTGCCCTGGTGTCGGTCTTGATCGTCGCGCTGGTTCTCGTCTTTCTGCGCAGCAGGCGGTTGGCCAGCTACGCCGTGCTGCTGGGAATGTCGATCGGATGGGGACTGTACGCCGTTTTGGGCTGGACGGAACCGATCCGGCCCAGTGACGAGTGGATGGTGCTGCCCACCCTGTTTTTTTGGGGAGAGCCCAAGTGGGATGGGGGAGTCATCCTGACCAGTCTGCTGACCGGGTTTGTCCTGCTTACCAATTTGGTCACCAGTTTGTCCGTCGTGGGCAAGGCGACCCGGTCGGAGCCGACCGTCCAGCAATACAACCGGGGCGGCGTGTTTACCGGGGTGTCTCACATCCTGTCCGGGTTGGCCGGGGTTGTCGGCATGATTCCGCTGTCGTTGGCGGCGGCCGTGATCCAGACGACGGGGATGGCGGCCCGTTTGCCGTTCATGGCAGCGATGGCGGGGATGATGGTGATCGGCATGCTGCCGTCCGTATCCCAGTTCCTGGCCGCCCTGCCGACGCCGGTCGCGTACGCCGGGATGTTTATCGCCTATACGCAGCTGCTTGGATTTGGAATAAAAGACCTGGCGTCGATCCGGTTGGATGACCGGGATATCACGATCGGCGGCAGTTCGCTCTTGGTGGGGATCGGGGTCATGTTTGTGCCGGCGACGGCGTGGCAGCACCTTCCCTCGCTGGCGAGCTTTCTGTTCGGCAACGGGCTGCTGCTCGGCGTCATGGTGTGCCTGCTGCTGGAACACGTGGTGTTTCCCCGGCCGGCGGAATCGGAGCCGACAACGGAGATGCAAAAAGACGGCCGCTCTGCGTGACGGACCGTCTTTTTGTTTGGCAATTGCCCCAGGGGAGCGGTTACGAGGTGACGAGATAGGAGAGCGTCACTTCGCCGCCGTTGATTTCCGTGAACATGCGGGCCGTCGCGCCGAGAATCTCGTCCCGCTGATTCGGAGACACGTGCTCGTGGAAAAAAATCACCTGCATCAGGTTGCGGCTGTTCTCCGTGACGGACGTCCGCACCGAGTCGACGATCGGGCTGCCGAACGCGCCCTGGTCATCGGCGAGAAGCAGTTTTCCCTCCATCTGCACTTCACGGCCGTTTAGTCCCTGGTAAGCGTCGGAGGCTTGTCCCAGCCGGCAGACCACAGGGCCGCGCAGTTGATCTTCGTCGTAAATGCCGTACGGCAGGGCATGCAGCACGGAGAAGAAGTTGTTGACGTCGACCGCGCCGTTGATCCAGAAAAACGGATGGCCCTGCAGCAGCCGGCGAATCAGGGCCTCCGAGGAAGGACGGTAACGGGAGGGATCGATCCCCAGCCGCTTGAAGCAGGCGCGCCATTCACGCACGCCTTCGATCTCGGCCAGATTGGCGAGCTCCCGCTCCAAACGCAGCGATTCCACGAACAGATTGATGCGCCCCTGCAGCATTTTGGGAGACGGGCTTACGGTCACGCCGGCGTAGTGAATGACGCCCAGAGAAAAACGCGGCAGGCGTTCAACCACCGTGGAGTCCAAGCGTACCTTCATCAGTGTCACTCCTTGTCTCTCAACCGTTTTTTGGTAGTATAACAAAAACGGCGATGGAAGTCATATCGAAGACGTTTCTTCGTCAGCGGAGGTTTGTTTTTCTGCCTGGCAGGCTGTGCCGCGACACATATCCTTTCAGAGACAGCAGCAAAAAATTTTGTGGAAGCGGCTGTCCTTCGTTACAATAAAGATGAACAGGAGGGATTCCCCGACAATGCGTGAAGTGACCATTTATACCGACGGTGCCTGCTCCGGCAATCCGGGACCGGGCGGCTGGGGCGCCGTGCTGATGTACGGCGAGCACAAAAAGGAAATGTCCGGTGCAGAAGCCAATACCACCAACAACCGGATGGAGCTCAAGGCGGCGATCGAGGCGCTGTCCGCGCTGAAGGAGCCGTGCAAGGTCACCTTGTACAGCGACAGCGCCTACCTGGTGAACTGCTTTCAGCAGGGATGGTACAAAGGCTGGCAGCGCAACGGCTGGAAGAACAGCAAGAACCAGCCGGTGGAAAACCAGGACCTGTGGAAGGAACTGCTGCGCTTGATGGAAATACACCAGGTTCAGTACGTCAAGGTAAAAGGTCACGCGGACAACGTGTGGAACAACCGCTGCGACGAACTGGCCACGGGGGCGATCAAACAACTGTGAGCGACCGGCAGTACTGGGAACAGACGAAGCAGGCGATTATCGCGTATGCCAACGAGATTGGAATCGACAAGATCGGGTTTGCCAGTGCCGATCCGTTTCTGACGCTGAAAGAGCGTTTGGTGGAGCATCGGGAAAAAGGGTACGAATCCGGGTTTGAGGAGCCTGATCTGGACAAACGGACCGATCCCAGCCTCAGTCTGGAAGGGGCGCGGTCGCTGATTGCCATCGCGCTGGCATATCCCTCCAAGATGGAAAACCCGCCTAAATCCGAACCGGGCGCGTATCGCGGCATCCTCTGCCGCGCGGCATGGGGGATGGACTACCATCACGTCCTGCGCGAGAAGTTGGACAAGCTGGCCCGGTTTATCTGCCGTCTGGAGCCCGGAGCCCGGGTGCAATCGATGGTGGATACGGGTGCCTTGTCCGACCGTGCCGTAGCGGAGCGGGCCGGCTTGGGATGGGTAGGCAAAAACTGCGCGCTGATTACGCCGGAGTTTGGCTCGTGGGTCTATCTGGGTGAGCTGATCACCAACCTGCCGCTGCCTCCGGACAAGCCGGTGGAGGAAGGGTGCGGCGACTGCAATCTGTGTGTGGAAGCCTGTCCGACAGGGGCGCTGGTTCAGGGAGGGCAGCTCAACGCACAGAAGTGTGTGGCATTTTTAACACAGGTAAAAGATTTCATTCCCGACCAGTACAGGGCGAAGATCGGCAACCGGCTGTACGGCTGCGACACCTGTCAGACGGTCTGTCCCAAAAACCGCGGCAAGCACTTTGCCCATCACGCGGAATTCAGGCCCGATCCGGAAGTGGCCAAACCGCTTTTGCGTCCGCTGCTTCACATGAGCAACAAGGAATTCAAGCAGACGTTCGGCGCTTCCTCCGCTGCCTGGCGCGGGAAGAAGCCGATTCAGCGAAACGCCATCCTGGCGCTGGCCCATTTCCGCGACCGCACCGCTGTTCCCGATTTGATCCGGCTGCTGGAAGAGGATCCCCGCCCCGTCATTCGGGGAACGGCCGCCTGGGCGTTGGGCAGGATCGGCGGCGCTGAGGCGGAAGCGGCGCTGCAGGCGGCCCGGGAACGGGAGACGTCGCCGGACGTGCTGGCCGAAGTGGAGAAGGGAATCGCCCTTTTGCACCAGCCCGGTTCGTCCAGAGCAGCCCAAACGGACAACGAGAGGGGCAGCAAGGGGGCAAACGTGTAGATCATTCACATGAAAAAACGGGTAGGGAGGAACGATGGATGCCACAAGTATTGGGGTACACCACCATGGACTCGCCGATTGGACCGCTGCTCATTGCTTCTACGGAAAACGGACTCTGCTTCATCGAGTTTGGCTCCGAGGAGCAGGCGCTGCCCAGCTTGCAGCGCTGGTGCCGCAAGACCTTCATGGGCGTCTCCATCAGCCGGGACGATCTGGGAAACCAGCCTGTCCGCGAGCAGTTGGACGAGTATTTTGCCGGTCGGCGGAAGACGTTTGACATCCCGCTGGAATTGTACGGCACGCCGTTTCAAAAAGCGGTCTGGACCGAACTGACCCGCATTCCCTATGGCGAGACGCGTTCCTACAAGGAGATTGCGATATCCATCGGTGCGGCAAAAGCGGTCCGGGCCATCGGCGGGGCGAACAACCGCAATCCCATCCCCATCGTCGTTCCCTGCCATCGCGTCATCGGTTCCAACGGAGCGCTCGTCGGATACGGCGGCGGGCTCTCAATCAAAGAACACCTGCTGGCATTGGAAGGCGCACACGCAGCGTCTGTCCACGGCCGCTCGCCAAAAGCTGTCCGGTAAACCGGGCAGCTTTTTTGTTGTTCCCAGTCCTTCTGAACGGCCGCGAACTGTCATAAGCATCAGGGAGAGGCCAGCGCGAGCGCATGAACCCCGACGTGAGGGGAAAAACGCAACGGGACATACGGAAGCGGTGATGTGAAGCGGGAATCACCCAGACAGCGGGATGAAAGCGGAAATCACCGCTGCCGCGAACTGTGTGCGAAACACATCGAAGCAGCAGGACGAAAACGGAAAAAACCGAACAGGAAAACGGGCGCGGGCCAACGGGGAAAGGAGGAGGCGGATGGAAGATTGGCTGAACTTCCTGCAGGACTATTGTAACGCCGTACAACAAAGCTGGGTCGACGGCCGATGGGAGCGGCTGCAGCCGTTGGGAGCGGTCCCCGGTGCGGGGGCGGAGCAGCGGGAGCTGTGGCTGCGGGAACAGGAACAGTATCGGGACAGGGGAGCGGAGATCACCGCGGTTCAGGGTAACGTGGTGCCGCTGTATTGGCTGGAGTACAACGGGCGCGTACAAGTGGAATTTGCCTGGCACGTCCGGCGAACGTACCGGCAGCACGGCGCTGAACTTGTGGAAGAAACGCGCCGGCAGCAGCGGATGGCCGTAATCAGGCAGGGAACGGGATGGGCGCTGGATTGGATCGGGCCGTGCCCGGACGGGGAGACGGACGCGGCCGTGTTGAAAAAGCCGGAAGCATGGATGGAGATGATCGGGACTGGGGAAGGGATGCAGCCGACATTAACCGTTCACGGAGCGAAGGGGTACCAAGCGGAGCAGGCGGTCGCCTATGCGGAGCGGTACTGGAACTCCGCCAATCCGGCCTACCCCCATTTTACCGACGACTGCACCAATTTCATCTCGCAATGTCTCTACGCGGGCGGCATCCCGATGCTGTTTTCCGGGGAAAAAGGGCGCGGCTGGTGGATGCGGTCGGGCAAATCGGCCAGTTGGAGCTACAGTTGGGCGGTGGCGCACAGCTTGTACCTGCTGCTGAAATCGGGCGGGCCGCCGATGCGTGCCGTGCAGAAGAACTCGCCGGAACAGTTGATGCCGGGGGATGTGATCTGTTACGACTTTGACGGAGACGGACGGTTCCAGCACACCACCATCGTCGTGGCCAAGGACGCCAACCACCTGCCATTGGTCAACGCCCATACGACCAACAGCCGGATGCGCTACTGGAACTATCGGGACTCGACGGCCTACACTCCAAACATTCGCTACGCGTTTTTTCACATACAGGGCATGTGAGACAAAAGAGGCGGCCTCCTCGGGAGGAACCGCCTCTTTTTGTCGGGCTACGGCCGTCGTCTGAGCGCCGTGCGGACGAAGCTGATCGAGCGGAGCAGCCAGACGAGAGCGGCCCACCCGAGCAGGTCGCCAAGCGTGTGCGGCTCGCCTTTGATCGACTCCACATAGATGATGCCGTGAAACAGCACCAGCACGTACAGCAGCGGGGCGTTCAGATGCAGCCGTTTCCAGCCCGCTCCGCCCAGAAGCTGTTCCGCGCGCCGGGAGGAGGTGAGCCAGAGGGAGAGCAGCACGAAAAAGGCGGTCAGGCCCAGGTAGTTGGCTGCGCCGGTGACGGTCAGGTTGGGATAAAGCGTCCCGGCCCCGCTCCCGTCATGCAGGAAAAAGAGTCCCAGCCAGCCGTCTGCCTGGAGTTCACGCTGCGGAAACATCAATTCCGGCCCCCGTTCGAACAGGTACAGCACCAGCGCGACGTGCAGGAAACCGGCCGCGCCCGCAAGAATGCCCAGGTCGCGGCGCAGAAGCAGGCAATACGGAACGAAGCGGGGCGGCAGCCACAGTTTGATGGGCCCCACCAGGAGGGTAAGCCCGATCAGGACAAAGGCGAGGTACCCCAGCATCATGCTCCAGGCCTCCAGTGAAGGAAAAAAGTTGAAGTCAGGCTGCATCCATCCCGCCCAGAGCGCCAGCAGCGCCAGGCTGGCCGTGTAGGTTGCCGCGCGAAATAACCGCATGGGCGACAGCTCCTTTCTTCCCGTGTGCGGGGCTTTTTTTTCTTTTGATGCGGCAGCCGGTCTGTTTGTTACAGCAGCCACGAGGATTGGGCGAGTCAAGCATGCGGCGGGAGAGCGGGGGATACCGGCAACTCGGAAGGTGGTCATCTCCATGGGAGATTCGGTATAATAGAGGATGTTTGAAAGTTCGGTTGACAAGGAGTTTGTTGACATGCCGCTGCACATTGTCCTGCACGAGCCGCTCATTCCCGCCAACACGGGCAATATCGCCCGCTCCTGCGCGGCGACGGGGGCTCATCTGCACCTGATTCATCCGCTGGGGTTTTCCACGGACGACCGCTACCTGAAACGGGCCGGCCTTGATTACTGGCATGCGGTAAAGGTTCATCACTACGACAGCTTTGAGCACTTTGCCCAGGCGCAGGGAGAGAACGCCGGCACGTTTTACTTCGTGGAAACGTGGGGAGAAAAGCTGTACACGGAGGTTTCGTTCCGCGACGGCGATTACATCATCCTCGGCAAAGAGACCACCGGCCTGCCTACCGAGCTGACCGACCGGTACCGGGAACAGACGATCCGCATCCCGATGAGCGGCGCCACCCGCTCCATCAATTTGTCCAACTGCGCCGCCATCGTCCTGTTTGAAGGGCTCAGGCAGTTGGGCTTCCCCGGGCTCTCGTAACGGACAGCCCCTATCACAACAATCTTGCTCGATGCGGTGACGAAAAGGGAGGCGGACCGGGCAGCAGGAAGCGCTTCATCGCGCCGCCCAGCCGTTCGACAAGGAAAAAGGAGAACGATACGATGACGGTGACCACCATTTTGTTTGACCTGGACGGCACGCTGTTGGAGATGCAGACGGAGCCGTTTGTCAAAGGGTATCTGAAGGAGCTGGGCCGCTACGTCGGCGACCGCTATGACGCCGAGAAAATGCTCGCCCTGATCTGGGACGCCACCAAGGCGATGATCGCCAACCAGGAGCCGGACAAGACCAACGAGCAGGTGTTTGTCGAGTATTTCAGCAAACACGGCCTGTGGGACAAGGACGAACTGTGGCCGATGTTTGACGCGTTTTACCGGGATGTTTTTCCCCAGCTTTCCCACATGACCTACCCGTCGCCGTGGGCGAAACAGATCGTGGAGGAAGCCAAACGGCAAGGATTCCGCGTGGCCGTCGCCACCAATCCGGTCTTCCCCCGCGCCGCCATCCATCACCGGCTGGCCTGGATCGAGCTGGCGCCGCATGACTTTGAGCTGGTCACGGTGTACGAGGAATCCCACTTCACCAAGCCCAATCCCGCCTATTTCGCCGAGATTTGCCAAAAGCTGGGGGTGCAGCCGACGGAATGCGTAATGGTCGGCAACCACATGCAGGAGGACATGGTGGCCGGCAAGCTGGGGATGAAGACGTTTCTCGTCACCAACTGGCTGGAAGACCGCGGCGAACCGCAGTATCCGGTCGATCAGTGCGGCACCTTGGAAGAGCTCTACGCCGCCATTTCTCAGCGGACGGGTGTGTTCGCCCGCTGAGAAGGGGGGACACGCGTTATCGGCCGACCGTCACCGTGATGCGGTGACGTCTTTTTTTTTGTGCAGAAAACAAGCAGACATCCGCGAGTGATCCGCAAAAAAAAGCAGGTTGCCCAATTCAGGCAGCCTGCTTTTTTCCTGGGAGCGATGTCAAAAAGGAAAGCCGGCGATCCGGCTCGGCCTTACAGATTCCAGGTCTTGTCCTCGTTGTATCCCGCCGTGAGAATGAAGAACAGGAAAGCGGCAAAGACCAACCCTACGATAAACGTACCCATGTTGGACTGCTCCTTTCGTATTACCAAACTACTCCCATTATAGCGTAGCTTGCCCTGTTTGCAAGGGAGTTACGCTTTGCCGTTTCTGTCATTTTCATGAATGTTTCGCGGCTGACGGGAACCGGAAGGCGCCAGATTTGTCGCGGGAGGGCTGAAACATGTGTTGTCATTGTGCATACACATATGAAAAGGATTGTGCATCCTGTTGCCGCTCCGATGGAACGGGTCCACGCGCATGCGTGGCCGCAGTCGGACATATACATGAAAGTACACTGTTGTTCGCGAAGAGAGAGGGGCTTATGAAGGAGGAGAGACGAGCATGGACATTTTAAAACGCATCGCCGAGCACAGGGCCCGTGAAGAAAAACTGATGTGGAAAGGCACATTTGCCGAATATTTGGAGATGGTACGCAAAAATCCGCGGATCGTCCAAACCGCACATTCGCGGGTCTACAACATGATCAAGGCTGCAGGCGTCGAAGAAAACGAAGACGGAAGCCGCTCGTACAAGTTTTTCAGCCGGGAGATCTTCGGACTGGATCGGGCGATCGAGCGGCTGGTGGAAGAGTATTTTCACTCCGCCGCCCGCCGCCTGGATGTGCGCAAACGGATTCTGCTCCTGATGGGACCCGTCAGCGGGGGGAAATCGACAATCGTGACGATGCTGAAACGCGGATTGGAGGAGTACTCCCGCACCGATGAGGGGGCTGTGTACGCGCTGGACGGCTGCCCGATGCAAGAGGAGCCGCTTCACCTGATCCCCCGCGAACTGCGGCCGGAGATCGAGGAAGAACTGGGGATCAAAATCGAAGGGGACCTGACCCCGTACAACCGCATGCGGCTGGAGACGGAATACGGCGGGCGCATTGAAGATTTTCCCGTTCGCCGTATCCTCTTTTCCGAAGCCGACCGCGTCGGGATCGGCACGTTCAGCCCGTCCGACCCGAAATCCCAGGACATCGCCGACCTGACCGGGAGCATCGACTTTTCCACGATCACCAAATACGGCTCCGAGTCGGATCCGCGGGCATACCGCTTTGACGGGGAGCTGAACAAGGCGAACCGCGGCTTGATGGAATTCCAGGAGATGCTGAAATGCGACGAAAAGTTTCTTTGGCACCTGCTCTCGCTCACCCAGGAGGGCAATTTCAAGGCCGGCCGCTTCGCGCTGATTTCCGCCGACGAACTGATTGTCGCCCACACCAACGAGGCGGAGTACAAGGCGTTTATCGCCAACAAGAAAAACGAGGCGCTGCAGTCGCGGATCATCGTCATGCCGATCCCGTACAACCTGCGCGTGAGCGACGAGGAAAAGATCTACGCCAAGCTGATCAAGCAGTCCGATCTCGGCCACGTCCATATCGCGCCGCACGCGCTCCGGGCAGCCGCCATCTTTTCCATCCTCACGCGGTTGAAGGAGTCGAAAAAGCAGGGGGCCGATCTGCTGAAAAAGATGCGCCTATACGATGGGGAGTCGGTGGAAGGCTTCAAAGGCTCCGATCTGGACGAACTCCGGAACGAGCATGCGGATGAAGGGATGTCCGGCATCGACCCGCGCTACGTGATCAACCGGATCTCCAGCGCGCTGATCCGGCGGGACACCGAATGCATCAACGCGCTCGACATCCTGCGCGCGCTGAAGGAAGGGTTTGACCAGCATCCCTCCATCACCAAGGAGCAGCGGGAGCGGTATCTCAACTTCATTTCCATGGCCCGCAAGGAGTACGACGAACTGGCCAAGAAGGAAGTGCAGAAAGCGTTTGTCTACAGCTACGAAGAATCGGCGAAAACGCTCATGGACAACTACCTGGACAATGTGGAAGCGTATTGCAATATGAATAAGATAAGGGACCCCGTTACCGGCGAAGAGATGGATCCGGATGAGCGGCTGATGCGCTCCATCGAGGAGCAGATCGGCATCTCCGAAAACGCCAAGCGGGCGTTCCGCGAAGAAATCCTGATTCGCATTTCGGCGTACGCGCGCAAAGGGAAACGCTTTGACTACAGCACGCACGACCGCCTGCGGGAAGCGATCGAGAAGAAGCTGTTCGCCGATTTGAAAGACGTGGTGAAAATCACCACCTCCAACAAAACACCGGACGAACACCAGTTGAAAAAGATCAACGAGGTGACCAGACGGCTGATCGAGGAACACCGCTACTGCCCTGTGTGCGCCAATGAGCTTCTCCGGTATGTCGGCAGTCTGCTGAACAGATAAAGTACCCAGAGGGCACCCGGATCTGGCTTGCCAGGGAAGTTGATTCGACGTAGCTGCGCCAGTAGGAAGTACCCAGAGGGCACCAGGATTCGGCTTGCCAGGGAAGCCCATACGCCGAAGATGCGCCAGCAGGAGGGGGGAGTCTATATGGAAGATTCGTCACCGTTCGTCGTCTCCCGGGAAGACTGGTCGCTGCACCGCAAAGGGTACCAGGATCAGAACCGGCATCAGGAAAAAGTGAAAGAAGCGATCAAGAAAAACCTGCCCGATCTGGTCAGTGAGGAAAACATCGTCATGTCCAACGGGCGGGAAGTGATCAAAATCCCGATCCGTTCCCTGGATGAGTACCGGCTCCGCTTCAATTTTCAGAAGGGGCAGCACGGCGGTCAGGGAAAAGGAGACAGCAAAGTGGGCGACGTCATCGCCAAAGACGGGGACGCCGCCCAGGGCCCCGGCAAGGGACAGGGAGCGGGCGACCAGCCGGGTGTCGACTATTTCGAGGCGGAGATCACTGTCGAAGAGCTGGAGGAGATGTTGTTTGCCGAGCTGGAGCTGCCCAACCTCCAGCAAAAGGACGAGGACAGGATCATCGTGGAAGAGACGCGTTTCAACGACGTCCGCAAAAAAGGGCTGATGGGCAACATCGACAAAAGACGGACGCTGATCGCCGCCATCCGCCGCAACGCGCTGGCCGGCTACAACGACCTGGAGCTGGGCATCAGCGACGATGACCTGCGCTTCAAGACGTGGGAGGAGATCGTCAAGCCCCACTCCAACGCCGTCATCATCGCCATGATGGACACCTCCGGCTCGATGGGTGTGTTTGAGAAGTACATCGCCCGCAGCTTTTTCTTCTGGATGCTGCGCTTTCTTCGAACCAAGTACGAAAAGGTGGAAATCGTCTTTATCGCTCATCATACCGACGCCAAGGAAGTGCCGGAGGAGGTCTTTTTCTCCAAGGGCGAGAGCGGCGGCACGATCTGCTCCTCCGCCTACAAGAAGGCGCTGGAGATCATCGACAGCCGCTATCCTTCGTCCCAGTACAACATCTATCCGTTCCACTTCTCCGACGGCGACAACCTGACGTCCGACAACGAACGATGCGTCAAGCTGGTCAAGGAATTGATGGATCGCTGCAACATGTTTGGATACGGAGAGGTGAATCAGTACAACCGGCACTCCACCCTGATGTCCGCCTACCGGCACATCAAGGAGCCGAAGTTCATGCACTGCGTCATCCGGGAAAAGGGAGAAGTGTACAAGGCGTTGAAGACGTTTTTCGGGAAGAAGGAAGTCAGTTTGGGATGAGAGCAGAGGGAACCGGACGGTTATCGTCCGGTTTTTTGTGTGGTGCGCCCCGTGTGCTGCACCTCATAAGTCCTCAAGATTACCCCCTTGTTTCTCCGATAACCAATAAGAGGAGGTTACTCTATGGCGCTTTAACACACTATTTGTTAGCTATGTTTTGGGACGACTATATGTTTATCCAAAAACTTAAAGTGACTGGTAGTGGCACACAACATACATTTGATAACGTTAATGAAAATTTTTGGGTAATCTTTTGCGTTGAAATATTGTTGGCGGTAGCGTTGATGGTACTTTCTTTTTTTATCAAGAAAGAGCCTAAATAAACACCGATTTGGGGTGGCAGTTCATAAAGCCGTCTGCAGTCGGTGCAGTAATCGGTACGCCCGAGAAGAATCGGGAGGATGGCAGAAAAAAGAACCAGCAGACTCATATACAGTGAAAGGCACTTAATACGGAGTCCCTTTAATCAATGTTGTCGTTCACAAGGAAGAGCACGTTTATCGTGTGGATGCGAGGCACCTCTATCGTGTACGATGCCAACCCCTCGGAAATTCCTCGGAACGTCTTTTTGCTGGTCCGATCCAGCGTGTAGCGCGGCCTGGCGCTGCGGTTGATCTCCGCCAAGTCCGAATGTTGTGAGGGAACAGGTCGAGGCAGGCCGTTGCTTATGGAGGCAACGGCTTTTTCGCATAGAAGCAGCGGAACCCGTCTGGAACGCGTGATTGGGGAGTTACTGCACGATGTTGGGCAGAGCAGATGGGGCGTTAGTTGGGCTCGTCTTTTCCCACTACCCATTATCAAAATTGATTTTTTTCGTTCTGCAGCAGTTTACATTTTGGGGAAGACATATGATTTTGGGAATAAAACGTGTGAGGCCTCATGTGTTTGGGTATGGCTTTCAACTTGCTGAAATGGAAGCCAAACCGAACATAATGTATTGTATGACGAGTACAAGACCAACCGTAATAACATACTCCATTACCAGGTGAGTGATTTTCAGTGATTGATCCCGCTTGGTGAACCCGTATTTCATCACCATAAAAAGAGCGATCGCTACCATCATCGATACACTATCATTCACTGTACGCGTTCCTTTCAATGAAATGGGATGCGGGGGTGTGTCCCTCAGAGTGCAGACAACGTGACGGCATGGGGAGAAGCACGTTTTCCGGCATCCGCTCCGTCTTTTCCCGCCGAACACAAGCAAACGCGCGCGTTCGGCGGGCCCGGTTAACGCTTGCTTGTCAGGGAAGTACGGACGGAACCACATCAACCAAAGTTCCGTCACGATAAACGGGGCCCGCTAAACGCTCGGCAGGGAAGCACGGACTGCACGCTCCGCAGCGAGTTGCGGGGGATCGCCAAAACCGATAGTGACTCGTGGAACGGCCTCTTCAAAGGCGGCGCTCCTTGTTCCCGCAAAACGCTGCGCGGCCCGGTCGGGTCCAATAGCGGCTCTGTCTGAAAACCATGCTTCTCCATCAATCCAATCGCCTGTCTTCAGTCTGACCGGACGGCCATCGTCCGGTTTTTTGCGTCTGTTCCTCTGTCGCGGCTACAGCACGGCCAGCACTCCGTTCCACAGATCGATGCGGGCACGAAGCGACTGCACGGCCGTTCGTTCTGCCTCCGCCTGTTTTTCCGGGGAGTCTTCACACAGGGCGGTCAGCAGCTTTTCCGCCAGCGGGCCGTGTTCGTCCCCGTCCAGTTCGATGTGCCGCTGCAGGTAGTAGTTCAGCCGTTTGGTCGATTGGCCATTTCGGTTCAGTTCGTCGACCAGCACCTGAAACATGTCCGGGATGATGTCCTCCCGTCCGAAGAAGAAGGCGGCGCATACTTCATGGGTCCCGCCGTTTTTCGCCAGTTCCAGGGTATGGCGGACAAAGCGAAAGACGGATTCCGGAACTTCCGCGGCCTGCAGCGCTGCAAGCGAGTCTTGTCCGGCCTGCAGTTCGGCCAGAAAGCGATTGATGGGACCCGTATCCGCGCCGCATTCGTTCATCGCTTCCACGTATAGTTCGAAATGGCTGGCATAGCCACCTTGACCGTCTTCATCGGTCTCCTCGCCCAGCACAATCTCGTTGATGAAACGGGCGTACTGGCTGTGTCGGGACGGAATCCAGGGCACCTCCGTGCAGGTCAGGTCCCGCTGCAGCCGTTTCAACAGGCTCATAAAGTCCCATACGGCAAAAACGTGGTGCTGCATGAAGATACGGACACGCTCGGGCGTGTTGATCTCCCGGTACACGGGGTGCTGCAGCAGTTCTTCGCGAATCGTACGGATGTTGTTCATCAGGTTCAGTTCCTTTCCTTGAGGGATGGCCCCGCGAAGTGTCGTTTCTATTATGGCACAGACAGTCGAGCGGCGTCCATGACGGCGACCTGTACATGTTCGGGCGTCCCGGGGGCTGGAAAAAACCTGTCTGTCCGTCGTTTGTGGTTAGTCCGGAAAAATCTGTCTGTCCGTCGTTTGTGGTTAGTCCGGAAAAATCTGTCTGTCCGTCCGGTCGTGGTCAATCTGGAAAAACCTAGCTTTCTGTCCGGTAGAGGTCAGGCTGGTTGCTTTCCCGTACAGAACATTCAGGCATGAAAAAGAGCCGGCCTCCCATGAAATGGCGGGAGATCAGCTCGAGTGAAAATGGCCAGGCGTGACGTGAATCCGGCATGTGCCATGATACACGGTTCTGCTCGGCACCAGGCGCTTTGGACAGGGGCACCGCGAACACAACGGGCTGCTCTTCCTCCGCATCACGCACGTTCGCCGTGTGGAAGCGGGGAGCCTCTATCGTGTGCGGTGCCGGTTCCCCGGAACGTTTCCGGAACGTCTTGTTGCCGGCCCGATCCAGCGTGAAGTGAGACCCGGTGCTGCGTGACGTGGTGCCTGATCCAGCATGGAGTGAGGCTGCGAGTGATTCGGCCCCGTCGGAATGCTGCGAGGGAACAGTCAAGGCAGGCCGCTGCTCATGGAGTTACCGGCTTTTTTGGCAAAGAAGCAGCGGAACCCGTGTGGAACGCATGAGTTGGGCGTTACTGCACAATGTTGGGCGGCGTGTTTTTGGCGTTCTTTTCCTGGTTCCACTGCTTGATCTGTTCAAAAATCCGCTTGATTTCCGCCTTGGCCTGCTGGTGCTCCGGTTCGCTGCCCCAGTGTTGGATGAGCGGCGGCATTACTTTTGCCATGTGGGAATAGAGACACCAGATGGTTACCATCTGGACGCGTTCGGGTGTGGCTTCACCGGTTAGCAGTTCCGTGAACTTTTCCAGCAGTGCTTGAAATTCGGGGGAAAAGGTTTGGTTGTCCGGCATCGACATCTTCCTTTCTGACTCCATCGGTCGATGGGGGTGGAATCGTTCCCTCTTAGTATAACGGATCATTTTGGAAATGATCAGGGGGAGATGTATCGGAAAGGCAGCGGTCATCTGCCGCGTTGGTCCATGATAGGGAATGATGCTGACCAATGCGGGCGACGAGGGACGATTCCATAAAATACATCGTAAAAACGAGATTTATGGAAGAATAAGGAGAAAACAAATCGTAATGTGGAAAATATCCTCATTTTTCGAGAAAATCAGGGAAAATCGCTGATTTCCACGTTTGCCAGGAAATTATCATAATTTTACCATATAAACTGTTAGCACTCACATCAAATGAGTGCTAACAGTGATGGTGCGAAAGAGCGTGAAGAACACAGGCTTCAGCCGGTTCGACGCCGCACGTTACCGTTGTCTTTCCATAACCCATACGGCACATCGCTGTCAGTCCCTGAGCGCTGTGTGACAAAAAAGAAGATTGTTCATAAATGGAAATTTTTTATTGCTCATTTTTTCAAATGAAGGTAAAAGATTTCGTTTATGTGCAAGCTTCTTTTTTATTTTCTCAAAAAGGGAGGATGATGACTCGTGAAGGCATTGCTGTTGGCGGGTGGTTTGGGCACCCGGCTGAGACCGCTGACGGAGAATCTGGCAAAACCGATGGCTTTGGTGGGAAACCGCCCGTGGCTGGAGCATCTCATCGTTCACCTCAAACAGCAGGGAATCGTTGATTTTGTGATTGCCGTCAAGCATTATCCGGAAATGATTCAACGGTACTTCGGCGACGGACAGGCGTGGGGCGTCAACATCGAATACGCAGTGGAAAAAACCCTGTTGGGCACGGCAGGGGCGATCAAAAACGCGGAAAAACTGCTGAGCGACCGTTTTCTGGCGGTCAATGCGGACATCGTTCACCAGGTATCGCTGCTGCCGCTGCTGGACTTCCACGTGCAGCACAAGGGGGGCGTCACGATCGGGCTGACCGAGGTGGATGACCCGTCGCAGTACGGCGTGGTGGAACAGCGAGCCACAGGGGAAATTATCCGCTTCGTGGAAAAGCCGGACAAGGAGACGGCGCCGTCGAACCGGATTAACGCAGGCATCTACGTGATGGAAAAAGAGGTGCTGAAGTGGATTCCGCAGGGACGGGAAGTATCGATCGAACGGGAGACGTTCCCGCTTCTGATCGAACGGAACGTGGGGGTCTACGGCAAGTTGATCGACGGCTACTGGATGGATCTGGGGACGAAAAACCGTTACCGGCAGGTGCACTGGGACCTCTTGGATCGCAAGCTGTCCCTGCCGTTTCGAGAGAAAGAACACGGCACGGGCATCCTGATCGGGGAGGAGAGCGAGATCGCCCAAGGCGTGCTGATCGTGCCGCCGGTGCTGATCGGCCGGCGGGTAAAAATCGGCGAGCGGAGCGTGATCGGACCGTATGCGGTGATCGGCGACGGCTGCGAACTGGGCAAGGGCGTCCGCTGCTCGGAAACGATCATGTGGAACGGCTGCAAGGTGCGCGACGCGGCCCAGTTGAAGAACTGCATCTTTGGGTACGGATTGGAGCTGGAAGCCAGCCACATTTTGCATGAAGCGGTGATGAACCGGACGGCGGGAGGAGGACAAGGATGATCCAGGTGGCTTACATGAGCACGTACGTTCCGAAAAAGTGCGGACTGGCGACGTATACCCATCACCTGCGGCATCACGTGAAACAGGCGAAACTGTGGAACGCAGCGGACCCGGTGATCGTGATGGCCGACGAGAACGAACAGGGGTACGGGAACAATCAGGCGCTGTGGCCGCTTGCCAAACACGACAGGGAGGCGTATCGGGCGATGGCGCAGAGAGTGAACGAGAGCGGCGTGTCGGTCGTCTCCCTGCAGCATGAGTTCGGCATTTTTGGCGGGGAAGCAGGGGCGTATGTGCTGGACTTTGTACGCGAGCTGAAAAAACCGCTCGTCACGACCTTCCACACCGTGTTTGCCTCGCCCCAGGAACCGTACCGGTCGATTCAGCGGGAGATCGCCGAACGGAGCGATCGGATCGTCGTAATGAATCGCCGGGCAGTCGGCTATCTGCGGCAGTCGTTCGGGATTCCGGAAGAGAACATCGTGTTTATCCCGCACGGCACCCCCGTTCCCAACCCGCAGCAGCGGGAGGCCGTTCGGCAGCGGCTGAACTGGGCGGATAAAAAGGTCATGATGACGTTTGGCCTGCTCAGCCGCGGAAAGGGTTTGGAACTGATTTTGGAGGCGCTGCCGCAAGCGGTGAAAGAGGTCCCCAACCTGCTCTACGCGGTGGTCGGCCAAACCCATCCGGAAGTGAAGAAACGGGAAGGGGAAGCGTACCGGGAGGAGCTGATGGAGCTGATCCGGCGAAACCGCCTGGAACGCCATGTGGTGATGATCGACCGGTACGTGGACGAAGAGGAACTGGTCCAATTCCTGACGGCGTGCGACCTGTACGTCACCCCTTACCCGGGAATGGAGCAGATCACCAGCGGCACGCTGGCCTATGCGGTCGGGCTGGGACGTCCGGTGTTGAGCACGCCGTACAGCTATGCCCAGGATTTACTGGAGGGCTGCGACGAGCTGCTGATTCCGTATGGCGAACGCGAGCGGTGGGCGGAAAAAATCGCGGCGCTCTTGCGTGACGACAGCCTGAGGCGGGACTGGGAGGCAAAAATCGGCCGCATCGGCTCCGCCATGCACTGGCCGCAGATCGGCAAACGCTACGCTTCCCTGTTTGTCAAGCTTTCCAAACAGTCCGGCAGCACGTTTGAACAGACGGAGGGAACACCCGTTGCGGCCCTTTCCCGTTAGCTTTCGACACCTGGAGAGAATGACCGATGACACCGGACTGTTGGAGCACTGTCTCGGAAACATCCCGCGCCGCCGGGAGGGCTATACCACCGATGACAACGCCAGAGCGCTGTGGGCGTGTGCCGTTTGGCGGCAGCATGCGGACCAGGCGGGAGACCGCGATCTGCAGGCGACCCTTGACCGCCTGATCGACCGCTATCTCGGGTTCCTTTTGTGGGTTCAGCAGGAGGACGGCAGCTTCCACAACAACATCGGCTACGACCGCAGGCCGGAACCGGAGAAGCCGTCTGACGACTGTCTCGGCCGTGCGCTGTGGGCGTGCGCGGTCGCATCGGCGGCGCTTCCCGACAGCGGCCGGCGGTTTGTCGCCTCCCAACTGTTTGCCAAAGGGCTGCCGCGGACGACGGCGATGAAGTTTCCGCGCGGGTGGGCCTTCGCGCTGGCAGCGTGCAGCTTTTTGGCCCGGAACGGCAGCGGCTCTGCCGATTCTACCGCCTGCATCGAGCTGATCGAGCTGTTTGAAGAACGGCTGACCCGGCTGTACCGGGAGGCGTCCGCCGACGGCTGGCATTGGTTCGAGCCGGTGATGACCTACGGAAACGGCGTGCTGCCGTGGGCGCTGTTTTCCGCCTACCGCGTGACGAAGCGGGAGGAGACGCTGGCCATCGCCAAAGAGAGCCTCGATTTTCTGATCGCCAAGATGACCGGACAAAACGGCGTGATTCGCCCCATCGGCAACCGGGGCTGGTGCACGCCGCAGTCCCGCAGCGACTGGGATCAGCAGCCGTTGGAAGTGATGAAACTGGCGCTCGCTTCGGCGGAAGCCCATGCGGTGCTGGCTGATCCTGTGTACCGGCAAACGGTGGACAAATGCCGGGCGTGGTTTTACGGAGACAACGATGGAGCCGTGCCGATGGCAGACGCGGCGGAAGGAAGCTGCTGCGACGGACTGACTCCAAGCGGAGCCAATCTGAATCAGGGAGCGGAATCGACCCTGTCCTACTTGCTGACGGAAGCGATTTATCACACTGCGGTAACTGGAGGTTGATGCACATGCGCGTTACGGCTGCACACGACATTCACATCCCGTCCCACGTTTTCCGGGAGTACGACATCAGGGGCAGAGCCGGGGAAGAGATTCATCCGGCGTTTGCCTGGCTCCTGGGGAGAGCATTCGGCCAAAAGCTGAAAGCGGCCGGGCTGGACAAGGCGGTCGTGGGGCGGGATAACCGGAAGTCTTCGCCGGAGCTGCAAACCGCTCTGATGGCCGGGCTTCTCCGCTCGGACATCCACGTCGTCGATATCGGTGAGGTGACGACGCCGATGTTTTACTACAGCCTGGAGCATCTGGACATTCCTTCCGGGCTGATCGTGACGGCAAGCCACAACCCCGGTGACGAGAACGGCTTCAAAATTGCCATGGACAAGACCACCATCTACGGCGAGGCGATCCAGGATCTGCACAACACCATGCGCGCGCTGCTCGCCGAGGAAGGCGTGCCGCACGAACGTTTTGCCCTTCCGGAAGGCGTGGAGCGGGTGGACATCGAACAGCCCTATCTCGCGATGCTGCGGGAAAAAATTGTCCTGGGACCGCGCAAAGTGAAGGTGGTGGCGGACTGCGGCAACGGCACCCCCTCGCCGTTCGTGCCGAAAGCGCTGGCCCAGTGGGGCTGCGAAGTGGTTCCGCTCTACTGTGAATCCGATCCGAATTTCCCCCATCATCACCCCGATCCGGTTGACCCGAAAAACCTGCAGGACTTGATCCGCAAGGTGCGCGAGGAGAAAGCCGACCTCGGGGTGGCCTTCGACGGCGATGGCGACCGCCTGGGCGTCGTCGACGAGCAGGGCAATATCCTGTGGGGCGATCAACTGATGATTCTGTTCTGGCGGGAGATCCTGCCGAAACATCCCGGATGCCAGGCGCTGGTGGAAGTAAAATGCTCGCGGGCACTGGTGGAAGAAATCGAGAAGCTGGGCGGAAAGCCCGTGTTCCACCGCACCGGCCATTCCCATATCAAAGCCTCGATGAAACGGCTGAACGTGCCGTTTACCGGTGAAATGTCCGGCCACATCTTCTTCAAGGACGAGTATTTCGGCTTTGACGACGCGCTCTACGCGGCGGGGCGGCTGCTTCGCATTTTGACCAACAGCGACAAGCCGCTGTCCGCGCTGTTTGCCGACATTCCCCGGTACCACGCCACGCCGGAGACGAGAGTCCCCTGCGAGGAAAGCAAAAAGCGGACCATCCTGGACAAGGTCAAACAGTATTTCCGGCCCGAGCGCGAGATTATCGACGTGGACGGCGCGAGGGTGATCTTCCCGAACGGCTGGGGACTGATCCGCGCCTCCAACACGCAGCCGATTTTGGTCCTTCGGGCGGAGGCGGATTCGGAGGAAGGGCTGGCCGAGATCAAACGGGAGATCGAGAAGGCCCTTGCGTTTGCCGATTCCGCGCTGACGGTGGGCTGGTAACCTTCGAAACAGCGGACTGACGTGTACCCGTACCATCCTGTCGTGATTCGATGGTAGTGCCTTCTTGCATACTGAGATCAACCGGGGTGAGTGAGGAAAATGAACGCGTATCCGTTACTGTTTTCACCGACGTATCATCAACGGATTTGGGGCGGCAATCGCCTGCGTACATTATTCGGCTATCCCATTCCCAGTGAGCAGACGGGTGAGGCGTGGGTCATATCCGATCACCCGAATGGCAGAACCACGATCAGAAACGGCGTCTATCGCGGAAAGACGATCAGCGAGCTGCTGGCGGAACAGCCCGATTGGTTTGCGCCGAAGCGTCTGGAACGCTTTCCGCTGTTGGTGAAACTGCTGGACGCCAACGACACGTTGTCCGTACAGGTACATCCGGACGACCGCTTTGCCGCTGTCCATGAGAACGGTGAACTGGGGAAGGCGGAGTGCTGGTACGTCGTGCACGCCGAACCCGGAGCGGAAATCGTGTACGGCCATACCGCCAGGACGCGGGAGGAGCTGGCGGAGATGATGAAGGCCAACCGCTGGGACGAACTGTTGGTGCGGGTCCCGGTACGGACCGGTGACTTCTTCTATATTCCGCACGGCACGCTCCACGCGCTGGGCAAAGGCATTGTCGTCCTCGAAATCCAGCAAAACTCCGACGCCACATACCGCGCCTACGACTACGACCGCGTCGACCAGTCCGGACGGAAGCGCGAACTGCACATCGACAAGGTGCTGCAGGTGACCAACGTGCCGAACAAGCCGGCCCAGATCCGGGCAAAGACAGCGGGCAGCCGCTTCCTGCAGGTGAACCACTACCTGGACAGCCCGTTTTTCACGGTAGAAAAATGGACGCTGCGCGGCTCGCGCGACGAAGAGTCCGGGGACCGGTTCTCCCTCGTGTCCGTTCTCGCCGGATCGGCCCGGCTGGAATGGAGCGGCGGTGATCTCACGGTGGAAAAAGGGGATCACCTGCTGATACCGAGAACGTTGGGCAGGTACAGACTGGCGGGCGACATGGAAGCAATTGTCTCCTTCCCGCCGGGACAGGCGGCCACGCTGCGAAAAGCGGGCTGAACGCGTCAGATGGTGCAAGCGATACAAAGACCCTGGCAAAGGGTCTTTTTCATTTTTATGGGAGCCCACGATCTTCTTTGCGCGTCTGGGCTCACCACCTCATGGGCGCAGCCATAAGCTGGGATATACACCTATACACGTTTGGAGGAGTTTTTCCATGCATGGATATCCGATAGCGTTTCCCCACTACTGGCCCAGGCTCGTGCGGGAGCCGGGATTGGGCGAACCGCGCGATCGGGGGCTGGCCGCCGATATCTTGCGAGCCATCCACCGGGAAGAGCGGGCCGCCAATTATTTCAGCACGCTGATGGAGCTGGCCCCGAACGACAACATCCGGACTGTTTTGGACATCGTCCGCGACGAGCGGATCAAGCATGCCCAGCGGTTCTCGGAAATCTACAGGCAGTTGACCGGACGGGAGCCGCAGATGAGGCGGGAAGAGGTGCCCGCGCCGGAATCGTTTGCCCGGGGACTGGAATTTGCCATCCGGGACGAACTGGCCGCCGCCGATCTGTACCGGGACATCGCCGATCGAGCGGTGACGCTCACGATCAGAAGGGGGTTCACCCGAGCAGCGGAAGACGAACTGCGCCAATCCAACGTGCTGATGAACATGCTGGCACAGCTGGGAGTATCGTAGATGGCTGGCGGGTGCCAAGCGAAAACGGGCGGCCTGTCCATTCGGGCCGCCCGCCGCTTTTGAAAAAAGGACAGCGGGCGCCGGGGGGTTACACGAGTGTCAGCGCTCCGGCGCCGTCGTGATCGGTTTCAGGCGCAGGGCGGCAGGGTCCGCTCCCCGGCTGCGCACGGCCTGAAACGCTTCTTCCCAAAAGTAGTGTTGGCTGTTGAGCGGATGCGGGCCTTGTGCCGCAACGGGCCGGTATTGGCCGTCCGGCTGCAGCACACGAGCTTTGGCGTCGTCCCGCAGCATGATGTCCAGGATGTGCAGGATCCGCTCCTTCAGGTCTTCCTGGAGGACGGGGAAGAGAATCTCCACGCGAGCGATCATGCTGCGCGTCATCCAGTCCGCGCTGGAGAGGAAGACGTCGGCCTCCCCGCCGTTGTGGAAGCAGTAGATGCGGCTGTGCTCGAGAAACCGGCCGACGATGCTGATGACGCGGATGTTTTCGCTGACCCCTTCGATGCCGGGCCGCAGGCAGCAGATGCCGCGCACGATCAGATCGATCTTGACGCCGGCGCAGGACGCCTTGTACAAGGCTTCGATAATCTCCTTGTCGGTCAGGGCGTTCATCTTGGCGATGATGCGGGCCGGTTTTCCCGCCTGACTGTGGGCGATTTCCCGCTCGATCAGGCCGAGGAACCTCTCCCGCAGACCAGCCGGGGCGGTCGTGATGACTTTCCACGCCGGCGGTTTGGAATAGCCGGACAGATGGTTGAAAAAGTGACTGGCGTCCTCGCCAAACGCTTCGCGGGACGTGAACATGCCGAGATCGGTGTAGATCCGGGCCGTCGTATCGTTGTAATTGCCCGTGCTCAGATGGACGTACCGGCGGAGCTCGCCGTTTTCGGCGCGGACCACGAGCGTGATTTTGCTGTGCGTCTTCAGGCCGACGATCCCGTAGATGACGTGGCAGCCGGCCTTTTCCAGCCTTTTCGCCCAGACAATGTTGTTCTCCTCGTCGAAGCGGGCCTTCAGCTCCACGAGAACGGTCACCTGCTTGCCGTTGTCCGCCGCCCGCAGCAGGGCGTTGACGATCGGCGAGTCGCCGCTGACCCGGTACAGCGTCTGCTTGATCGCCAGCACATTGGGATCGTCCGCCGCCCGCTGCACGAATTCGACCACCGGATCAAACGATTCGTACGGGTGATGCAGGAGCACGTCCCGCTGCCTGATGGTTTCGAACAGGTCCGCGGAGCCGAGCAGATCGCGGGGCGGCTGGGGCGGATACGGCTCGAAGCGCAGGGCATCGTATCCGGGCAGGCCGTAAAACTTGAAGAAAAACGAAGGATCCAGCGGACCGTCGATCCGGTACACTTCCGAATCCTCCAGCTCCAGCCAGTCCTGCAGGGTCCTTTTCAAAAAGTCGCTCATCGACGCGTCGACGGCGAGTCGGACCGGTTCCCCCATTTTCCGCTTCTTCAGCTCCTCCTGAATCGCTTCCAGGAGGTCTTCCGTCTCGTCCTCGTCGATGGTCAGGTCGGCGTTGCGGGTGATGCGAAACGCACTGGTTTCCAGGATGCTGTACCCTTGGAACAGGGTGTCCATGTGCTCGCGGATGACGTCTTCCAGCAGGATGAAGTGCGCCTCTCCCGCCGGCGACGGCAGGGCGAGAAAGCGGGGCACGACGGCAGGCACCTGGACGACGGCAAACAGCGGCCCTTCTTCCGGCTCCTCCGCGTTTTCCAGCAGCACCGCCAGATTGAGACTCTTGTTCAGGAGCATGGGAAACGGATGGCTGGCATCGACGGCCATCGGCGTCAGCACGGGGTAGAGACGGTGATGGAAAAAGTCGTGGACGAAAGCCCGCTGTTCGTCTTGAAGCTGTGCCGTTTTCAAAAAGCGGATGCCCACCCGCTCCAGCTCCGGGAGAATCTCGTGCTTCAGCACGGCAAACAGCTTGTTCATGACGACCTGCGTGCGTTCCCAGATCGCCTCGAGCTGTTCCCTGGGCGTCATCCCCGACTTGTTGTCCGGTTTGGCAAACCCGGCCTTCACCTGATCCTTCAGTCCCGCTACGCGCACCATGAAAAACTCGTCAAAGTTGCTGCTCGCAATGGCGATAAATTTCAGACGCTCAAACAGCGGGTTTTCCGGACGGGCGGCTTCCTCCAGCACCCGCTCGTTGAACGCCACCCAGCTCAGTTCGCGGTTGATATAGTACGCAGGTAGATGAAAATCGTTCATGGGTCAGTCCTCGACAGTGTGATTTTTGAAAACAGATGCCCGCATCGCGCAGCAGGTTTCCTCGAAAGGCGGCACGTCCCGGCCGGGCCGGCTTTGGCGAAGGCCTTTTCCATCGGAGGCCGGCTCAATCGGCGGGCCGTGTGACGGCGCGAAAGCCGACGGGCCGCTTCCACGCTTTGGACACCTTGGCCAGCACGTCTTCCAGGAGAGCGTATTCCATCAGATTCTCCCCCGAGCCGACACACTCCAGCACGATCCGCTCCCCGTCCTCCCGCAGCTGCACGTCCGTGATCGGCTGGGTCATGGAACGGTCCAGCGTCCGCGCCAGCAGGATGACATGCCCGAGTGTTTCGGCCAGGGCTTTGTCCGCCTTGCCGACAATGTCGGAATGCCGGGCCATCTGCAGCTGCAAGAGCTTGTTGTTTTTGTAGGAAGCGATCATCGCGATCCGCAGCCGCTCGCGGTGGGTAAACCCGAGCAGCAGTACATGCGACAGCAGGTAAAATGTGTGCTCCGCCGACTCGTACACATTGATCGCCCGTCCCACGTCATGCAGCAGGGCGGCCGCTTCCAGCCAGGTTTGTTCGGCCTCGCCGCAGCGGACGACGCCCAGCTCCCGCAACTGGTCAAACAGCGCGAGGGCCAGCGTTCGCACGTGGCGGGCGTGGCGCTTGTCCACCTGGTACCGGTTCATGAACTGTTCGACGCTGCGCCGGCGGACTTCGCGGATGTCGGCCGGCTGGGCGCCAAACACCGTTTCGTAGAGAACGCCGTCGCGCAGTCCCTTGTTGCTGACCACCAGTTCGCGTCCGTTGACGACGGCGAGCAGGGAGCGGAACACGGCGATGCCGGAGAGGATGACGTCCGCCCTGTCCTTGGAAAGGCCGGGCATCTGTCTGCGCTCCTCCCACGGAAGCGCACACGCTCGTTCCAGTACGCGGTCCACCTGTTCGGCCGACATGGCGTAGTGATGCACGCTGTCCAGCGAATAGCCGACGGATCGCTGGTGCATTTTCGCCAGGTTGCGCGCCGTGCCGCCGATGGCGATTACGGGGCAGCGCCTGTCCCTGATCCAGGTGCAGCCGGAAAACTGGCGCTCCACGTACGCCTGCAGCCGCTTCATTTCCTCGTCCGCGGGCGGGTCGCCGGGCAGAAACATGCGCGTCAGGGTGACGATCCCGAACGGAAAACTGACGCTCTCCCGCAGCCGCCGGCCGGAAAACCAGGTGACCTCGGTGCTGCCTCCGCCGATGTCGACGGTGATGCCCTCGTCGATATCCATCGTGTTCACCACGGCCAGATAGCCGTAGCGCGCCTCTTCTTCCCCGCTCAGGACGCGAATGGACAGGCCGGTCTCCGCCCGGATCGCGTCCAGCAGCTCCCGTCCGTTTGCGGCCTGCCGGACGGCGGCCGTCGCCACGCCGATTGCGGTCGCTGCGTTGTAAGCCCCAAGCAACTGCTGAAACTGCCGCATGCAGGCCAGCGTCTTCTCGATCCCCTCCCGTTCCAGGCGGCCGTCCCGCAGGTGGCTGCTCAGCCGCAGCGTGCGCTTGACATTCTCTACCTCATAGACGAGCCCCTGGTCGTCCCGCCTGTACACGACGAGTCTCGCCGTGTTGGAGCCCAGATCGATGACGCCGATCGTGTCGTTCATATTGATCCCCACTTTATGGTGCTTCCTTGTTTTTACCATTATGCCACAGGTGCCGCCGTTCCATGGAAACGTCTTGGGGAAAAATCCGGCGGGTTCGTGATGGTATTTCGTGTGCCGCCGAATTGCGGAGGTATGCGACAATGAATCGGCGTGGAGCTTGTTCAGAAATTGTTGAGAACAAAAACCTATGATAGAAGGTGCGGCTTGTGTCGGATTCGGGGTTGAAAAAGCGAGGTGTGATACTCTGAAAGCCATATTGGTTGACGATGAACGTCTGGCTTTGCACTACCTGGAAAAACTGCTGCGGGAATGCGGAGGGCTGGAGATCGTCGGGCGATATCAAAATCCCCGCCGCGCTTTGGACGAACTGCCGCAGGTAAAGCCCGACGTCATCTTTCTCGATGTCGAGATGCCCGAGTTGAACGGCATCGAAACGGCGGAAGAGGTGCTCAGACTCTCGCCTGAAACGGATCTTGTCTTTGTGACGGCCTATGATGAGTACGCGGTCAAGGCGTTTGAACTCAACGCGCTGGACTACGTGCTGAAACCGGTTCAGCGCGACCGTCTGATCAAAACGGTGCAGCGGCTGATCGACAGGCGGCATGAGACGGCCGTCGTTCCGCTCGCCCGGCAAACCGGCATGATCCGCTGCTTTCAGTCCCTGCAGATCGAGGTTCCGCCGCGTGGACCGGAAACCATTCGCTGGCGGACGGCAAAAGCGCAGGAACTGTTTGCATACCTGGTTCATCGGCGGGGGCAGCCCGTTCGCAAAGACGCGCTGCTCGACTTGTTCTGGCCGGACACGGACCGGAAAAGGGGATTTGCCCGGCTTTACACAACCATCTACCAGATCAGAAAAACCTTGAAAGAGCTCGGCGTCGGCATCCACATCGCCAACTGCGACGACGGCTATCTGCTGGACATGAACCACGTCAGGCTGGATGTGGACGAATGGGAGCGAGGCGTGAGGGAATTGTCCCCCGTGACGGGGGAGACGCTGTCCGAGCACTTGAGCCTGCTGGAATTGTACCGCGGCGATTACCTGGACGACTACGACTACCTGTGGGCGGAAAGCGAGCGGCAGCGGCTGCGGACACACTGGTTTTACCACGCGACCCATGTGGCCGGCTATCTGGAGTCCGTTGGCGAATACGCCCGGGCGCTGGCCGTCTATCACCGCATCCAGCGCTTTCACCCGCATGTGGAAGAGACGTACGTGACCCTGATGAAGCTGTATGACAGGCTGGGCGACCGCGATGCCGTGGAGAGGGAGTACATGAAGCTGACCAGGATGCTGAGCGAGGAGTATGGCGTCGCACCCCAGCAGACCGTTCGGGAGTGGTATCTGCGTTGGAAGAAAAGAAAAAGCCGGTAGCGTCTGTTCCGGTCCCGGAACGGCACGGTATGACACGCGCGTCATGTCATACTGTTTTTTATGAAGAAATATGGTAGAGAAGGGGAACATACCCGATGCGGCAGCATGACAAAAGAAATGGGGAGTACCAGTGAGAACGACCATGATTGTCGACGACACGGCGTTTACCAGGCTGATGCTTCGCGGCATGCTCGAATCGCTCGGACTGGAGGTGGTGGTGGAGGCGGAGTCGGGAGAGGAGGCGGTCAAACAGTTTATGTTGTACCGTCCAGACCTGGTCACCCTGGATATTTCCACGCCCGGCATGGACGAATTGGCGGCGGTGAAAAAGATCAGGGAAATCGACGGAAAGGCCAAGATCATCGTCTGTTCGGCCGTGGTGCAGCGGGACGCCATCATGCGGGCGATTGCCGCAGGCGCATCCGATTTTCTGGCCAAACCGCTTCAGAAAGACCGCGTGGAATGGTCCATCCAACACCTCAAGGCAGAAAATGGATGAAGATGGGAGGAAAGGACCAGAAAAGCCGGCGGAAAAGCCGGCTAGTAGCGAACCGTTTCGGGGAACAGGTAGTAGTGATCGCCCGGCAACGAGTGGATGCGAAAGCCCCCGCGCGAAAAATCGCGGTTATGATACTTGGCAATATAGGTGATGTTCGTAGTATAATAGTCCCAATAATTGGTGATGTATGGAAAAAATCGCACCTCGTCCCGGCCGCGCTCGTCTGCCGAATAGTGAAGCGGGGCAATGCCGTACGCGTCCAGCGAAAAGACGCCGGCCGTCACTTCGTTCAGGCGGAAAAACTTGCGGAGCGCAAGGGGGGTGTACCGGGTGTAGTCGATGCTGCTGACCGACATCAGCTTGACGCCCAACTGCGTGCGATACCGCAGCGATGCGTCCATCTTTTCGCGAAACGACGGATGAAATGCGCTGGGGCTGTTGCCGGCGTTGATGTCCGTCGGCAGCAGGAAATCTTCCAGGAGGTAGATGTCGCGGCGGTCTAGCGCTGTCGCCGCGCCGTTCGGATTGTAGAGGGGATGTACCGCGCTGCCCATCACGTCGTCGGGGTCCCACGCGTTGACGAAGGCGGACAAGCCCAGTTCGTGTACGTAGCGGACCGTCTCGTTCAGGCGGGCGCGGGAGACACCGTAGTCAAACCCCGCGTCATCGAGGAAGATCCCGTCTGCGCCCAGTGCCTTCCACTTTCGCACCTTGTCCTTCAACGCGGCCATGGAGTGATTGACGGTCGTCACCCCGAGATCGACGTAGCCGTAGACGCGGATGTGCGGCTTGATCCTGCGCGCGAAGCTGAGAACGTGTTGGGTCGAATGGTGATGGGGGTGGGTGGGTTCCTCCAGATTTTCGCCGAACACCAGCACGTCGTACTGGGCAAAAATCTCAGCCGCCCTGTTTTCATCCCATACGTGATTGACGGCTTTCGGGATGCCGTAGTAGATCAGCAGCCGGTAGCCGGGGGGCGCGTCGTCTGCGGCAGCGGTCGGGGACAGGCCGGTTGCGGCCGACGTGAACAGGCACGAGAAAACGAGCAGGAAAACGGCGAATGGACCGGTTTTCATGGTCAACCTCCTGGGGCGGGTTCTCCCTGGAAACAGGGGCGGCATGATTCGACTTCGGGTGTCGATTTCATTATAGCATAGTGCGAATGAACCAAAAGCGCTTGTCGAAACCGCTGATGCAGGGGCTTATGTCTCAAAATGAATGGGAATTCCGAATAGAACGAACGTGATTGTCGATTGTCAATGGATGGAGGTGTCCGGCGTGAACGTTCTCGTAACGGGAGGATATGGCTTTATCGGGTCCTCGGTGGTTGAACGTTTTCACAAAGAGGGCCATCGGGTGTACATTATCGACAACCTGTCTACGGGCAGGCGGGAACGCGTGACCGTCCCCCACAAGGCGTATGCCTACAATGTGGAAGATCGGGCCTGCGAGGAAGTGTTCCGCAGCGTGGGATTTGACGTCGTGGTTCACCTGGCGGCGCAGACGAGTGTCATGACCTCTCTGGAACGCCCCTGCCAGGATGCGGAGGCGAACGTCCTCGGGCTGGTCAACATGCTGAACTGCGCGCGGCTGCACGGCGTCAAAAAGTTTATCTTCGCCTCATCCGCGGCCGTCTACGGCGATACCGACCAGCTTCCCGCCCGCGAAGAGACAGCCTGCCATCCGCTGTCGCCGTACGGGATGAACAAGCGGCTGGGGGAGATGTACTGCGAAAAATGGCAGGAGCTGTACAAGCTCGATACCTTGTGCCTGCGCTTTTCCAATGTTTACGGTCCCCGTCAGAGCAGATCGGGGGAAGGGGGCGTCATTTCCGTCTTTCTGAACCAGGCGCGGGAAGGCAAACCGCTGTATGTCTTCGGAGACGGAACGCAGACGCGCGATTTCGTCTACGTCGACGATGTGACCGATGCCATTTACCGCGGCGCCACGAGCGATGTGACGGGAATCTACAACGTGTCGATGGGCAGGGAAACCAGCGTGAACGAGCTGATCGAGACGATCCGAACGCTGGTCCCGGTGAAGGATGTCCAGTACCTCGACAGCAGGCCGGGCGAGATCGCCCGCTCCTGCCTGGACAACAGCCGGCTGAAGCGCGACCTGGACTGGGTGCCGCTCTATTCGCTGCAGGAGGGGGTTGCCAAAACCTGGGAATGGATGCTGCGGCAGGAGGCTGCTGCGGCCCGGGAAGAGGCAGCCCCCGCGCGGGAGACGCCCGGATGGTGGCGGATCATCCGGCCGTTTGTGGAAAACGGGCTGGCCTTTGCCGCGGTTGCCCTGCTTTCCCGCGACCAGAGCGGCTTTTTGTACGAATACGGCTTTGATTTTCGGCTGGTGTACATTCTGCTGATCGGGCTCATGTACGGATCGCGCCAGTCGTTCCTCTCCGCTTCGGCGGTGATCAGCCTGTATGTCGCCGACAGCCTGGCCAACGGGCGCGACTGGGGCTCGCTGCTGTTTGACCCGGAAACGTTGTTTGTCGCCGCGGTCTACCTGTTTTTCGGCTTGTCGGTCGGGTTTGTGACGGACAAGTACAAAAAAGAGCTGGCGTTTGCCAAAAACGAGCTGGCGGTGGAAGCGCAGCGGTACAAGCTGCTGATGGACGTGTACAAGGACACGCGCAGCGTCAAGGAAGCCCTGCAGCGGCAGGTGCTGACCAACAGGGACAGCCTGGGCCGCATCCATGCGCTCGTGACCGAACTGGAGAGCCTGGAGCCGGAACAGGTGGTCGGCGCGGCGGTGAACGTGATGGAGGACCTGATGGAGTCCAGGAAAATCTCGATCTATGCCGTATCGGCAACCGGCTATTTGCGGCTGCTGCTTCAGTCCAACGACGCCGATCTGCGCGCCCCCCGTTCGCTGCACCTGAAAGACGTGCCGGAGCTGTCCGAGGTCGTCACGTCGCAGCGCTTGTGGGTGAACAAAAAACTGGTGCCGGGGCTGCCGATGCTGGCTGCGCCGGTGGTTCACCAGGGGGAGACGATCGCGCTGGTCTGCGTGCACGAGCAGGGGTTTGAACGGTTTACCCTGTACCACGAAAACCTGTTTCGGATTGCCGTTGACATGATTTCCCGCTCGCTCTCCCGCGCCTTTACCTACGTGGCCGCCACGCGCAGCGAACGCTTCGTGGAGGAGACGCCGATTTTGCAGGAAGGAGCCTTTTTGGAAGTGCTGCGCAGCAAACAGGCGGCCAAGGAACGGTACCAGGCCGCGTACACCTTGCTGCACGTGGAGGCGTCCGAAAACGGCCTCAAGGAAGCGGCCGAGCGTCTTTCCCGCCTGCTGCGCGACACGGACTACATCGGGCTGTGGCGGGGCCGGCTGGTGCTGCTCCTGTCCAACTCCGGGCCGGAGGAGGCCAGGGCGGCGATGGAGCGGCTGCAAAAATACGGCGTGGCAACGCGCCTTGTGAGCGAGGATGCGGTCTATGCTTAGAGGCTCGATTGCGGTCTACTACGTGCTGACGGCGGTGTATCTGGTGCTCCTGTTCCGCCGCCGGGAACCGATGAGCGGCGGCAGGGCGGCGCTGGCCTGCCTGATTCCGTTTGCCGGGCTGCCGCTGGCGTTCATCGCCGGGAGAGCGGCGGCGAAAAGCGCGTCCGCCGATCCGGACCGGTTCGCCGACGTGGTGGGACTGAAGGCGGATCCGGCAGGCATCCTGGTCAAAGTGGACCTGGAGAAGGAGACGTCGATCGTCCCGATTGAAGAGGCGCTTGTGCTCAATGACCACGCCACACGCCGCCGGATCGTGATGGACGCGCTGAAGGAGGAATCGCTGGACCTCGTGGGCTTTCTCGCCAAGGCTGCCCGCAACGAAGACAGCGAAACCGCCCACTACGCCGTTACCGCCATTCTGGAAATGAAGCGGGGGATGATGGCCGAACTGCAGCGGTGGTCGGTCGAACGGGAGCGCCACCCCGATGATCCGTCCATTCTGGCCGGGTACGCCGACGCGTTGAAGCGGTATCTCGGCAGCGGACTGATGGATGCCGAGATGGAGCGCACCTACCGCTTGCTGCAGGCGGACGTGCTGGAGCGCTTGATCCGGGAGAAGGACTGCGGGGAAGAGGCGTTCGCCGACAAGGTGGAGTGCGAACTCGTCCTGCGCCGCTACGACAGGGCGGAAGCGGCCAGCGAACGGTTTCTCCAGGCCTATCCGCAATCGGAGACGGCCTATTACACGGCGCTGAAACTGTATTACACGCTGCGGGCCGGGCGGAAGTTTCACGAGACGCTGAACAGGCTGAAACAATCGTCCGTCACCGTGTCGTATCCGACCCTGCAGATTATTCGGTACTGGAGCAGGGGTTCTCTATGATGATCAAGACAAAATCGCTCAGGCGCATGATCGTGCTGCTTGTCTTTGTCCTCCTGCTGACGCTGTTGATGCAGATGTCCCGTTCGGAGCTGGTGATGCGCTGGAACGGGGACAACGACGGGACCGGACCGCAGGCCGCCGCCCGCAACGCGCTGGCGCCTGCAGAGCTGGCCCGCATCCATCAGGAACGGCTGGTCGTTCTGGTTGACCCGGATGACGCGACGAGCCAAAAGGTGGCGTATCAGGCGGAACAAGTCCTGACCGCGATGAAAAAGCGGTTTGAGCGGGTACCCGTGGGAAGCGTCATGCCCGATCCCGCCCCCGACGGCGTGATTGTGACCGTGTCCGATTTGACGCGGCTCGCGGGAACGGAATGGCTGGACGGCTACGTGGCGCGGGGCGGCCGCGTGCTGCTGGCGATCGAGCCGGAGAACAACGAGGCGTTTTCCACCATGTACCGCAGGCTGGACATCCTCGAGATCGGCACGTACGTGGAGACCAGCGACATTCGCCTCCATACCAACGTGCTGCTCGGGTTTGCCGGCGGCGAGTTTCGCGATCCCGGCCTGCACATTTCCGTGCTGCGCGTCAAGCTGGGACAGCACAGCCGCGTTCACGTCTCGGCGGGGGAACACGTGCCGCTGTTGTGGGAAGCGCCGTACGGAAAGGGAGCCTACATTGTGTTCAACGGCGCGCTGCTGCAGGAGAAGATCAACCGCGGGCTTTTCGCGGGCGCCATCGGCGTGCTGCTGCCCGACCTGATCTACCCGGTGCTCAACGCCAAACTGATGTACATCGATGACTTTCCCGCGCCGTTTCCCCAGGGAACCCATCCCCTCATCGACCGGGACTACCGGATGGATCTGCCGCATTTTTTTAAGAAAGTGTGGTGGCCGGACATGATCCGGCTGGCGCGCAAGCACGATCTGAAGTACACGGGGGCGCTGATCGTCACCTACGGCAACCGGGTCACCCCGCCGTTTGACTGGGAGAGCGACGCGGACGTCTCCAGCCTGGTGCTGTACGGGCGCGAGCTGTTGAAGGAAGGGGGCGAAATCGGCGTCCACGGCTACAACCATCAGACGCTGTCCACCGTTCCGCGGGTGTCGCGGGCGTTCGGCTACAACATGTGGCCGAGCCAGCGGGAGATGACGGACTCGCTTCGCTCCTTGCGGCAGTACGTCGAGTCCGTCTTTCCGCACTACCCGCTGCGCACCTACGTGCCGCCGTCCAACGCCCTGGACGAGGCGGGCCGGCAGGTGCTGAAACAGGCGCTGCCCGACCTCATCAACATCTCGTCCCTGTACATCGAGGACATCCGAAACCTCTCCTATGTGCAGGAATACAAACTGGCTCCCGACGGCGTGGTGGAAATGCCGCGCGTGACCTACGGGTACCGGATCGGGGAGTACGACCGCTGGATGATGGCCAACGCGGTCACCGCCTATGGCATCTTTTCCCACTTTGTTCACCCGGACGACGTGATTGACGAGGTGCGGGGCGGCAATGGAAGCTGGCGCGATCTGTACACGAGCCTGGAGGAGTACCTGGAACTGGTACAGGACCGCTACGGTTGGCTGCGCCCCATGACCGCCGCGGAGGCGAGCGGCGAGGCAAGGCGGTGGCTCGAGAGCCAGCCCGTCTTTGAGCGGCGTCCCGGCGGCTTAAACGGCTACATCAACGGCTTTGCCGGCCCGCAGTACTTTCTGCTGCGGACCGACCGGAACATCGTGCGCACGAAGCGGTGCGAGGTGCGGCGCATCGAGCAGGGCGCCTATCTGGTGCGCGCGGATCATGAAATCTTTTCGATCGATTGGACGGAGAAACCATGAAGATTTGCATTGTCGCGGAAGGTTCCTATCCGTATGTGACCGGCGGCGTGTCCAGTTGGATTCATGACGTGATCAGCTCCATGCCCCGGCACGAGTTCGTCATTTTCGCGATCGGAGCGGAGGAGCGAAACAGGGGGAGATTCACCTACCGGCTGCCCGCCAATGTGAGCGAGGTGCGGGAGGTGTTTCTCGACGCCTTTTTGCAGGAAGAAGGCCGCTGGGGCCGCCGGTTTGAGCTGAGCGGCGAGGAGCGGGACGCCCTGCAGGGGCTGATTGTCGGCGAGCGGGACACCGATTGGGAGGCGCTGTTTCGGCTGCTGCGCGGCGGGCGCTGGAACGCGTCCACGGAATTTTTGATGAGCCAGGATTACTTTGACCTGTTGAGCGATGTGGCCAGACAGCGGTACGAGCAGCTTCCGTTTCGGGAGCTGTTCTGGACCGTCCGTTCCATGCTGCTGCCGCTGATGCAGCTTCTCCGCCACCCGCTGCCCGAGGCGGACCTCTACCACGCGGTCTCGACCGGGTACGCCGGCGTCATCGCCAGTCTGGGCAAGCACCTCTACGGCAGGCCGATGCTTTTGACCGAGCACGGCATCTACTCCCGCGAGCGGGAGGAGGAGATCATCAAGGCGGACTGGGTCAAAGGCTACTTCAAAGACTTGTGGATTCGCTACTTTTACGGCCTGGCCCGCTGCGCCTACCAGTACGCCGACCAGGTGGTGACGCTGTTCAACCGCAACCGGGAGATCGAGATCGAGCTGGGATGTCCCGCGTCGAAAATCGCGATCATCCCCAACGGCATCAAGGCGGACGCGTACGCCGACCTGCCGCGGAAAACGGCGGACGATCCGGCCGTTCACATCGGCGCCATCGTGCGGGTGGTGCCGATCAAGGACATCAAGACGATGATCCAGAGCTTCGCCGCGGTCAAGCGGGAGGTGCCGGAAGCGACGTTTACCATCATGGGGCCGTACGACGAAGACCCGGACTACTACCGCGAATGCGTGGAGCTGGCGGAGACGCTGGACGTGCGGGACCTGACCTTCACGGGCAGCGTCGACGTCAAGGCCCGCATCGGCAAGCTGGACGTGGTCGTTCTCACCAGCATCAGCGAAGGGCAGCCGCTGGCCGTCCTGGAGGCGATGGCGGCGGCCAAGCCGGTCGTGGCGACCGACGTCGGAAGCTGCCGGGAACTGCTCTACGGCAGCGCGGCGGACGGGGTGGAAGGCCGCGCCGGGCTGGTCGTGCCGGTGCTGGACGACAAAGAGATCGCCCGCGCCATCATCACCCTGTGCAAAAGCGAGTCGCTGCGCCGGGAAATGGGAGAAAACGGCCGGCGCCGCGTCCTGTCGGCGTATACCCACGATCAGTTCATTTCCCGTTACGAATCGCTGTACGCCTCGCTCGGAAAGGGGGAGAAGACATGGCGGGAATCGGCTTTCAACTGAAACGGCTGTTTGACCGCGAAGGCTTGTTCGGCCGCGTGCAGGCCATCTCGTACGCCTCCCTGGTGACGGTGGGGCCGATCCTGAGCTGCATGGCGGCGGTCGCGGTCGTCCACTGGCTGCTCGTCGCCGAAATGGCGCCGTATCGGGCCCGCGAGCTGTTTCAGGCGGGAACGGCGTACGCCTTCGCCTTTTCGTTTATCGTCGCGGCTCCGTTCTCCATGCTGTTTACCCGGCTCGCGTCCGACCAGCTCTACGAACAGCGCTGCGACGAACTGCTGCCGACGTTTTACGGAAGCCTGCAGGTGGCGCTGGGCTGCGCGTCTGTACCCGCCGCGGCCTTTCTCCTGCTGGCGCCGCTGGAGCTGGCGGAGAAGCTGGCGCTGGTTGTGCTGTACATGGAGTTGACCGTCATCTGGATGGGCGTGGTGTACGTGTCGGCGATGAAGGCGTACCGGCGGATTGCCGGGGCGTTTTTCGCAGGCATGCTGCTCGCGATGGTAGCGGTCTGGCTGTACGTTCGTCTGGAAGGGGAGCGGTTGGCGGCGTTGTTTGCCGGATTTGCCGGCGGATTTTTTGTCACGGCGGCGGTGCTGCTGTGGGAGGTCGAGCGTTTTTTCCGCACGCCGCGGCCGGCGTCGCCGTACGGATTTGTTCGGGATATGCGCCGGTATCCCTCCCTGTTGGCGATCGGCCTGTTGACTGCCGTCTCGATGTATGCGCATCAGTTTGCCCAGTGGGCGTTTCACGGCGAATGGCTGGAGGGGACGTTTCGCCTGACTCCGGAATACGATGTGGCCGTCTACTATGCCGTCCTCTCCGTGCTGCCGACGCTGGTCTGGTTCGTGGTGTCGGTGGAGACGGCGTTTTACCCGAAGTATCGCCAGTATTACGACGCGATTCTCGGACAGGGGACCATTCTCGAGATCGACCGCGCCCGCCGCGAGATGGAACAGGTGCTGATCGGGGAGCTGGCCAAGCTGATGGGGATTCAGCTCGTCTTTTCGCTGGTGGCCGTCGCCTGCGGCATCCGATACCTGCCCTACATCGGTTTTACCGCCGAACAGGTGGATACGTTCAACATCCTGGTCATGGCCTTTTACGTGTACATCATGAACAGCGTCTCGCTATTGCTGCTGCTCTACTTTGACGATCGAAAGGGAGCGCTGGCGCTCTCGGCGATCTTTTTGGCGGCCAACGTGGCGGCCTCCTGGGCCCTGCGCGACGTCGAATACCAGGGGCTGTCCCTGTTTGCCGCCTCGTTTCCCGTCCTCGCCGCCACCCTGGGCAGGCTGATATACCGGCTGCGCCGGCTGCACTATGCGACGTTCAGCGCGCAGCCGCTGGTTTTGCGGGAGCATGCCCGGATGCGCGGCAGGGCAGGGTGACAGCGGAGGAGGAGAAATGGGATGAAACAGACAAGGAGAAGCGGGTGGCTGGCCGTCTTGCTGGCGTTGAGCGTCGCGGCGGCGGGCGGCTGTACGCCGGACGCAGAGGTCAGCCAGCCGCAGGAGCAGGGTGCCCGGTCGGCCGTGCCGCCTGCCGGGGAGTACGCGCCCAAGCTGCAGGAAAACCGGCTGGTCTACGAAAAGGATCAGCCGGGAAGCGTCGTACATCTGTACATCACCGTGACGGAAGACAATCTCACCGCTGAGCGGCCGATGACCTGGGCGGAGCTGAACCGGATCGCCAACGAGGCCGACAGCACGGCCGAGCGGAAGCTGAACGTCATCGTGCAGGAAGGGACGGATCAGGGGCCGCAGAAAGGGATGTTCGGCTACGGAACCTCAGAGCCCAACGCCTCCATCACCCTCCGGGGCAAGTCGTCGATCCGGGCGCCGCAGAAGTCGTACAAGATCAAGCTCTTTGACAATGCCGGCTACTGGCGGGACCAGCGGACCATCAACCTGAACAAGCACGCTTCCGATTTCACCCGGCTGCGCAACAAACTGAGCTTTGACTACTTCAAGCAGCTTCCGGACATCACCAGCCTGCGCACGCAGTTCGTCCACCTGCACGTCAGGGATCTCACCAGCGGCCGTGCGCAGGCCCCGTTTGAGGATTACGGCCTGTACACCCAGATCGAACAGCCCAACAAGTCGTTTCTCCGGACGCACGGGCTGGATCCCTACGGCCATCTGTACAAGGCGTCCAACTTTGAGTTTTTCCGCTATCCCGACAAGTTGAAAACGGCGGACGATCCCGCGTACGACAAACAGGCCTTCGAGTCCGTCCTGGAAATCAACGGCTCCAACGACCATGCCAAGCTGCTGCGCATGTTGGATGACGTGAACGACATGAGCCAGGATTTCGACGACGTCTTTGACCGCCATTTCGACCGCGACAACTTCCTGACCTGGATGGCGGCCAACATCCTGATGGACGACGTGGACACGTCCACACAAAACTTTTTCCTCTATTCGCCGCTGAACGCGGAGAAGTGGTATTTCCTGCCGTGGGATTACGACGGGGCGTTTGGCTACTACGGCGGTCCGGGCGGCGACCCCCGGGAGCGTTCCTTGTGGCAGCGGGGGATTCAGAACTACTGGGGCAGCGTGGTGGCCAACCGGTTTTTTAAAAATCCGCAAAACGTCGAGCAGCTCGTGGCCAAAGTGCGCGAACTGCGCGCCATCATCAATCCGGAAAACACGCGCCGCATGATCGAGACGTACAAACCGGTCGTTTCCGCTTACGTCAGACGGGAACCGGACATCCGCTACCTGCCGGGACGGGTGGACTTGTACGAGCAGGAGCTGGAGCGGATCATCCATCTGCCCGTGGAGAACGAGCAGGCATTCATCGCCAGCCTGCAGGCGCCGATGCCGTATTTTCTGGGGGATGTGGAGCAGGCGAACGGAGCGCTGACGTTTCGCTGGGGGATGTCGTACGACCTGCAGGGAGACGAGCTGACCTACCGCTTCCAACTGGCGAAAGAGCCGTCGTTTGCCCGCCCGCTGGTGGATCGCGACGGTTTGAAGGGAACTTCGCTCGTGCTGAACGGCATCGGCAAGGGCCATTACTTCTGGAGAGTCACGGTGAAGGACGCGAAGGGGCACATCATGACGGCGTTTGACAACTTCTTCGATGAGAACGGCAGCGTCTATCACGGCGTCCGCGACTTTTACGTGAACTGACGGGAGGGGGAGCCTGCGCGTGCATGGAAACGGGAACATGCTGCGTCACGAACTGAAGTACTACATTCATCCGCACGAATACGTCGGGCTGCGCAGCCGGATGCGGGCGCTCCTTCCCCTGGACCGCCATTCCGTGAGCGACGAGGGCTACCACATCCGCAGCCTGTATTTTGACGACGCCCGGGAGAGCGCGCTGTACGACAAGCTCAACGGCTACTTCCAGCGGAAGAAGTACCGCATCCGCATCTACAACGTCAGCGACCGGTTCATCCGGCTGGAGCGGAAAAGCAAGTGGAACGAGTACGTGCTCAAGGAATCGGCCGCCTTGACCCGCGGCCAGGTGTACCGGCTGCTGGAGGGTGACATCGACTGGCTGGCGGACGAGAGGCAGCGTCTGTTGGCGGATTTTTACCGCGATCTCAAAGAGGGGGCGATGAAGCCGTCCGTGATCGTCGATTACATCCGGGAGGCGTATGTGGACGAGCCGACCAACACCCGGATCACCTTTGACAAACAACTGGCGGCCGGGCTTCATTCGTTTGACCTGTTTGACCCCAACCTGGCGACCTGGGAGGCGATCCAGGGGCCGCGGATGATCATGGAGGTAAAATTCCACCGCTTTTTGCCCGGGACGATTCGCTCGCTGTCGCAGGTGTCGGCTCACCAGCGCTCGACGATCTCCAAGTACGTCCTGTGCAAGGAGAGGCAAAAAGTGTACGGCCGCTGAGGCGGATGCGCGGCGGGGATGCACTGTATGGATGGGAAAGGAAGTGCGTTATGGACGAGCTGATCACGTTTCGGGACATCATCAAAAAAAGCGTGCTCAACCTCGAGGCGTTTGCAAACGTATCGTGGGTGGACATGTGCTGGGGGCTCTTGGTCGCGTTCGCGGTCGGCATGTTCATCTACTACGTGTACCGCGCCTGCTACCGGGGAGTGGTCTACAGCCACAATTACAACGTCACGTTCGTGCTGATGACGATCATTACCGCGCTGATCATCATGACCATCAGCACCAACATCGTGCTCTCGCTCGGCATGGTCGGCGCGCTCAGCATCGTCCGGTTCCGGACGGCGGTCAAGGATCCGATGGACATCGTCTACATGTTTTGGGCCGTCTCGGCGGGCATCGCCGCGGGAGCGAAGATTTATCCGGTCGCCATCTTCGGTTCGCTGGTGGTGGGCGGGACGATCTGGTGGCTGTCGCGGCGCAAGGAGGCCACCTCCCCCTATCTCCTGATCCTGCACTACGAAGCGATCGCCGAAGAGGAGGTCAAGCGGCGGATCCGGAAAATGAACGCCGTGCTGAAATCAAAGACGGTGCGCAAGGAGCTGACCGAGCTGACGGTGGAGCTGCGGATTCGCGACGACAACACCGCGTTTGTCAACGATTTCTCCGCGTTGGAAGGGGTCAAGGACGTGGTGCTGGTCAGCTACAACGGCGAGTACGCCCAGTGACGGCTCCTCCGCCCCTGTCCGGAACCGGCCGGGGGGGAGGGAGGATGGGCGTATTGACAAACGCGGCCATCTGTTTTTATAATCTCTCATGCTTACCTCCTTCACCGTACCGGAGAAGGAGCGGACAGACGCATAGGAAACCACGGCCTTGAAGAGGAAGAGTAAGAGAGGGCGCTGACGTCCAGAGAGCCGGCCCGCAAGCTGAGAGGGCGGCCGTCATCTCTCTTTGAAGCCGCCTTGGAGCTCCTGCTTTTGAAACCGCGAGTAGAAAGCAGCGGATCAGCCCCCGTTATCGGGTGAAAGTCCGTACAGGACTTTCCGAGTCTGCTTTTCGCGAGGAGAGCAGAAAAGCTGAGTGGTACCGCGATTCCGTCGCCTCAGCAATCGAATCATCGGGACGATGCCCCGGGTTCGGTTGCGAGGCGATTTTTTGTTGGGGAACGCGGGTTGGCCACACGCATTTTTCACAGGAATGGAGTGAGGGAAATGGATCGTCAAAAGCAGCGTGAACTGCTGCGGCTGCTGGAACAGGACAGCCGCCTGACCCCGGAACAGATCGCCAGCCTGTTGGCGGAACCGGTGGAAACCGTGAGAGAGACGATTGCCCGGTTGGAAGCGGACAAAGTGATTGTCAAGTATCCCGCGCTTATCAACTGGGAGCTGGTGGAGGACCATCCGTACGTGACGGCCATGATCGACGTCAAGGTGACGCCGAAGCGGGACGTGGGCTTTGACGAGGTGGCGGAGCGGATCTGCCGTTTCCCGGAAGTGAAGGCCGTCTACCTGATGTCCGGCGCCAGCTACGATCTGTCCGTCGTGCTGGAAGGAAAAACGATGCGGGAAGTGGCGGCGTTTGTGTCGCAAAAGCTGGCCACGCTGGACTCCGTCGTCTCGACCGCGACCCACTTTATCCTGAAGCGGTACAAACACGACGGCATTCAGTTTGAAGACAGGGACGAAGACCACAGGATGGTGGTCACCCCATGAGTCAGCAAACCGGCGTTCGCAATCGCCTGTCCGCCACAGTCGCATCGCTCAAGCCGTCGGGCATCCGCCGTTTCTTTGACCTGGCCGCCTCGATGGAAGGGGTCATTTCGCTCGGGGTAGGGGAACCGGATTTCGTCACCCCGTGGCGCGTGCGGGAAGCCTGCATCGCCTCGCTGGAACGGGGCTACACGTCGTATACCTCCAACGCCGGTCTCATCGAGCTGCGCAGGGAGATTCACAAGTACCTGGAGGAGCGCTTCGCCGTCTCGTACCATCCGGAAACCGAGATGCTGATCACGGTCGGTGCCAGCGAAGCGATTGACATCGCGCTGCGGGCCATCGTCGATCCCGGCGACGAGGTATTGGTCGTCGAGCCCTGCTACGTCTCCTACGAACCGGTCATCCGTCTGGCCGGCGGGGTGCCGGTGTTTTTGCACACGCGCGCGGAGCAGTCGTTCAAGCTGACGCCGGAGGAGCTGGAGGCGCACATCACGCCGCGCACCAAGGCGATCATCTTCTGCTACCCGAACAATCCGACCGGCAGCACGATGTCGGCGGAGGAGTGGAAGCGGCTGCTGCCGATACTCGTAAAGCACGATCTGCTGGTCATCTCCGACGAGATTTACGCGGAGCTGAGCTACGGCCGCAGGCATGAGAGCATCGCCGCCCTGCCCGGGATGAAGGACCGGACGATCCTGATCTCCGGTTTTTCCAAAGCGTTCGCGATGACGGGCTGGCGCCTCGGCTACGTCTGCGCGCCGGCGGACCTGCTCGGCGGCATGCTGAAGATTCACCAGTACACCATGCTCTGCGCGCCGGTGATGGCGCAGATGGCCGCCCTGGAGGCGCTGCGGCATGGTCAGGCGGACATGGAGCAGATGGTGGAAAGCTACCGGCAGCGGCGCAATTTCGTCGTGCAGGGATTCCAGGAGATCGGCCTGGCCTGCCACGAGCCGGAAGGGGCGTTTTACGCGTTTCCCTCGATCGCGTCCACCGGGCTGGACGCCAGCGAGTTTGCCGAGCGGCTGCTGATGGAGGAAAAGGTGGCCGTGGTGCCGGGCGACGTGTTTGGCGACAGCGGCAGAGGGCACATCCGCTGCTCCTACGCCACCTCCCTGGATCAGCTCCGAAAGGCGCTGGAGCGGATGGGGCGCTTTGTGCAGAGATTGTCGTGAAATAGGAAAGGCCGGGGAATCCCCGGCCTTTGCCTCACGTATTAGTTGGATACAGTTGTTTCGTCAGTGGAGAAATCCACTTCCCGCAGCGGCACCACTTTCGTCTTTTTCACGGCCTTGTAGCCGAGCCAGACGATCAGGAACAGCGGCAGGCCGATGTACGACACGAGAATGCCGTTCCAGTCGATCGTCTCCCCGGTGAAGGCGGTGTAGTTTTGGCCGAGGATGACGAAGCAGCAGACGACGAATGCGAAGATCGGGCCGAACGGGAACCACTTCGCCCGGTATGGCAGTTGGTTCAGGTCGCGGCCTTGGGCTGCGTACGCCTTGCGGAAGCGGTAGTGGCTGATCGCGATGCCCAGCCAGGCGATAAACCCGGACATCCCGGAGGCGTTGAGCAGCCACATGTACACGGCGCCGTCGCCAAACAGGGAGGCGAGAAACGCGAGCATCCCGATGCTGGCGGTCAGCAGCAGCGCATTGACCGGAACGCCCCGCTTGTTTACCTTGCTGAACAGCTTGGGCGCCTTGCCTTCTTTGGCCAGCATCCACAGCATGCGGGTGGAGGCGTACATGCCGGAGTTGCCCGCCGACAGGACGGAGGTCAGGATGACGGCGTTCATCACCGACGCGGCGAAGGCGAGACCGGCCTTTTGAAACACCAGCGTAAACGGGCTGATCGCGATGTTCTCGATGTCGCCGTTGACCAGGTTGGGGTTGTCGTACGGGATCAAGAGCCCGATCACGATGATCGCCAGAATGTAGAACAGCAGGATGCGCCAAAACACCTGCTTGATCGCTTTCGGCACGTTTTTGGCGGGATTTTCGCTTTCTCCCGCGGCAATCCCGACCAGTTCCGTCCCCTGGAAGGAGAAGCCGGCGATCATGAAGACGCCGAGCATCGCCATGAAGCCGCCGTTGAACGGCGCTTCGCCGACGGTAAAGTTGCGGAAGCCGACCGCTTCGCCGCCCATGATGCCGAGGATCATCAACAGGCCGATGATGATGAAGAGGATGACGGTCGCCACCTTGATCAGGGAAAACCAGTATTCCGATTCTCCGTATCCTTTTACGGACAAATAATTAAGACCAAACATGAGAGCGAGGAACAGGGCGCTCCACAGGATGGACGGCGTGTCGGGGAACCAGTACTTCATGATCAAGGACCCGGCCGACAGCTCGACGGCGATGGTGATGGCCCAGTTGTACCAGTAGTTCCACCCCAGCGCAAAACCGAGGGACGGATCGACGAACTTCGTCGCGTACGTGGAAAACGAACCGGAGACGGGGAGAAACGCCGCCATCTCGCCCAAGCTGGTCATCAGGAAGTAGACCATCAGGCTGATGGCCGCGTAGGCGGCCAGCGCGCCGCCCGGACCGGCGGAGTGGATGGAGCCGCCGCTCGCCAAAAACAGCCCCGTGCCGATGGAGCCGCCGATGGCGATCATGGTCAGGTGTCGGGCCTTGAGGCCCCGCTGCAGTTGATTGGATTCCATGAGTGCATGCACGACCTTTCTGATGAGATAGTCGGAAGGAAGGTCGGACATAAAAAATACCGCCACAACGAACAGGGCGGTATTGTTACATCCCCACCAAGCCTTCGTTGAAGATAGCACACCACGTTTGCCCGGCTCGCAAACGTGACAGTTCTGCCCCTTTCGGGTACAGCCCCAGCCCGTGTGCCCAGAGAATGCACAGCGGACTTCGGCGGCTTTTCCCTCCTCTGGAGTCATCGATCTTCTCTGGATCTCGTGCCAGAATCATATAAAAGCCGCGACCTCTATCCTCATCGTATTTGATGAGGATAATCTATGCAGTTATGTTATGGTTCAAGTATATAGAAAAACGGGGCAAAATCAAGGGCAAAATTTGTAAGATGTCCGTGCGTCTCGTGACCGTGACCGGAGACTCCAGCAGTCCGACTTGTCTGAAAAATTTAAGCGTCTTCATTGACAGAAAGAGATGGATCTGGTTATACTTAAAGAAACGTTGATCGGATAGCATATTTTCCCATACGGTTAGGCGGAGAAACGGAGAAAACCCTTACCCGTAAACACACTCCCAAGGGGATGTGTTTATCTACGTGAGGGTTTTTCTTTTTCTCCTGCCAAACTATTTGACTATTCGATCAACAATAAATAGAAAGAGGGGTCTGACGCATGTTGAAAAAATGGATGAACGTCGCAGCCGCGGCCGTTTTGCTCTCCACTGTCGCCCTGGCGGGGTGCTCCTCCGGCGAAGAGGCTTCGCCCGGCGGCACACCGGCAGGGAACGGATCGGCGGGAGCGAAGGAACTGGGACCAATCGCGCTCTATTCGCCGGAGACGCCGGATATGACCAAAGAGATCGGGCTCAATTTTGAAAAGGCTTACAAAGGGTCCTCCATCAACGTGCAGTACGCCGGGACCAACGTGCTGGTCAACCGCATGATCGCGGAAAAAGACAACCCGCAGGGCGACGTCTGGTACGGCGGCGGCGGATTCCTGCCGTTCGAGGCGGCCAAGGACAAGGACATCATCACATCGTATACGCCGGAAGCGATCAAGGATTGGCCGGAAGTACGGGACGGCATCAAACTCCGCGACAAGGACTGGAAGTGGATCGGCGCGGAGGTGTTCGTGCTCGGGTTCGCCTACAACAGCGACCTGGTGAAGCCGGAAGAGGCGCCGAAAACCTGGGATGACCTGCTCGATCCCAAATGGAAAGGCAAAATCCAGATGCCCAACCCGGCCGCGTCCGGCACCGCGACCCTCACCGTGCTGAGCCAACTGATGGCCCGCGGCGAAGAGCAGGGCTGGGACTACTTCAAAAAGCTGGTGGAACAGATGAGCGCCATGCCCGACTCCGGCTCCGCGCCTTCCAAAGCGGTTGCCAAAGGGGAGGCACACATTGCGATCGCCTTTGACTTCATGGCGTACGAGATGAAGGCCAAGGGGGAGAAAATCGATTTCATCGTGCCGGACAAGACGCCGGTCATCGTCAACCCGGTGTCGCTGGTGAAGGACGGCCCGAACCCCGACGGCGGCAAGGCGCTGATCGACTACCTGCTGTCCAAGGAAGGGCAGCAGACGCTGGCCAACTGGTACCACATCCCGATCTCCAAAGAAGTGGAGTCGAAAACGCCGCTTACCCTGGAAAATGTCATCCCGCACGCGCAGGAGCTGGACGTCGACTGGGTCGTGAACAACTACGACCGGGTGCGCAGCGAGTGGCGGCAAAAATTCCAGTAAGGAGGCTCTTGGATGGGGTCGGTTCGAATCGAACACTTGCATAAACAATTCAACGGAATCACTGCTTTGGAAGACGTCAATCTGGAGATTCGCGAGGGCGAATTCTTCGCCCTTCTGGGACCTTCCGGCTGCGGAAAAACGACGACCATGCGCTGTGTGGCCGGTTTTGAAAGCCCCACCGCGGGAAAGATTTTCATCGGGGAGCGGGATGTGAGCCATGTGCCCGCCAACCAGCGGAACTGCGGCATGGTGTTTCAGAGCTACGCGCTGTTCCCCCATCTCAGCGTGTTTGAAAACGTCGCCTACAGCCTGCAGGTGCGCCGCTTTTACCAGGGCGGCCTGGACACGAAGCTGTCCGTGCTGGCCCACATGCTCAACCGCAAGCTGGGGAAAGTGGACAAGGACACCGAAAAAAAGGTGCGCGACGCCCTTGATTTCGTCGAACTGGGCCACCTCGCCGACCGCCTGCCCGGACAGTTGTCCGGCGGCCAGCAGCAGCGCGTGGCGCTGGCCCGGGCGCTGATCATGGAGCCGGCCGTCCTGCTGATGGACGAGCCGCTGTCCAACCTGGACAAGAAGCTGCGCAGCAGCATGCGCGTCACCATTCGGCGCATCCAGCAGAAAGTGGGGATCACGACGATCTTTGTGACCCACGACCAGGAAGAAGCGATGAGCATGGCCGACCGCGTGGCCGTGATGCAGGGCGGCAGGCTGGTGCAGGTGGACACGCCCACGGCCCTGTACAGCCAACCGGCCTCCACGTTTGTCGCCGATTTCGTCGGCGCGTCCAACATCTTCAAAGCGACGGTGAAGGAGTCCGGCGAGGCGGGCACCGTGCTGCAGCTCGTCGGCGACGGGGTGATTCGCTCCGCGTTTCCGACCAACCGCAGCGAAGTGGACGTGATCATCCGGCCGGAAAGCATCCGACTGTTTGCGGACGGGGCGCAGGTGGATACGGGCGACAACCTGCTGGAAGGCACGATTTCCATGTCCACCTATCTGGGTTCGACCATCCGCTACGACGTGCAGGTCGGCGAACTGCAGGTGGAAGTGGACAAAACCTTTGAAGCGGGCAGCCCGCTGCTGCCGGCGGGGACGAACGTGAAGCTGGCAATCGATCCGAATGTCGTGGTGATCTTATGAAACAGCGGCACTCCTTTACCTTCAACGGCTTTACCGTGCTGAAATGGTTGATTTATCTCTTTTTCCTTGTGTTTTTGCTGGTCCCGCTGTTTTCCATCCTGCTCGTCAGCCTGACGGGAGAGCCGGTCAACCTGTTTGGCAGCCTGACCAGTCAGAAAATTTTGTCGTCCACGCTGAAGAAGCTCTCTCACCTGTCGCTGGACGCGTACTCGTCGCTGTTTGAAGGCACGGGGTACTTCGCCGCGCTGGTCAACAGCCTGAAGCTGAGCACGGGGGTGGCGCTGCTGGTGACGGTGTTGGTGCTGCCGATCGCCTACGCCTTCGCCCGCACCACCATGCCGTGGAAGCCGTTCTTCGCCGCGCTCTGCACCATCCCGCTGGTGGTGCCGACGTTCATCTCGTCCTACGCGTTTACCCTGATGTTCGGCAAGACCGGGTGGGTCAACCACATCTACCGGTCGCTAGGCGGCGAAGGCGTGCTGTTTGACGTGCAGTCGATGTTGGGAATCGTGCTGGTACAGGTCTTTTTCTTCTTTCCCTACGCGCTTTGGCCGATGGTGGCGGCGTTCAAGATCAGCGACCTGACGCTGGAGGAAGCGTCGCAAAACCTGGGGGCGCAAGGCTGGTACACCTTTTTGCGGGTGACGCTGCCGCTGGCCGTGCCGGGGATCGTCTCCAGCATGCTGCTGATTTTTACCGTCAGCTTTTCCGATTTCGGCACGCCGATCATTCTGGCGCCCAAAGACCTGAACCTGATCGTGGTCGAGGCGTACCGCGAGATCGCCGGCTTCTACAACTGGGCGGGCTCGGCCGTCCTGACCGTGATCATGCTGCTGGTGGCCGCCTTCTTTTTCTGGCTGCAGCGGTTGGTGGTCAAAGGGAAGGAGTACGGCACCATCTCGGGCAAGCCGACGCGGCAGAAGCTGAACGACCACAAAGGGGTCGTCGCCGTGCTCACTATCTACACCTTCCTGGTGATGCTGGTGCCGCTTTTGGCCGTCGGGTCCGTCTTTCTCTCGTCGCTGGCGACCACCTGGGGGCATCACGCCCTGCCCGACGGCTACACGCTGAAGCACTACCTGACCATCTTCAGCACGTCGCATAAAAATATCGTGAACAGCCTGGTGCTGGCGGCCGGAGCGCTGGTGCTGAGCGTCGTGATCGCCACGTTTGTCTCGTACTTCGTGGTGCGGCGCGGCTCCGGCGGGCTTGACTTCGTCTCGTCGATCCCGCTGATCGTGCCGGGGATTTCCCTGGGGATTGCGCTGATCCAGACGTTTAATACGGCGCCGCTGAAATTGACCGGCACCGCCCTCTTGCTGATCGTCGCCTACACGATTCGGCGGATGCCGTACATGATTCGCTCGACGATGAGTTCGATGATGGCGATCCGCAAAGACATCGAAGAAGCGGCCGTCAACCTGGGCGCCTCCAACCTGTTGGCGGCGGTTACGGTCATCGGCCCGCTGATGCTGCCGGGCATCGCGGCGGGCGCCATACTGGTGTTCGTGACGGTGATCAAGGAGACCAGCATCTCGCTCCTGCTCGCTCCGACGGATTGGGCGCCGATGAGCCTGGCCGTGTTTCAGAACCTGCTGCGCGGCGAGTACTACACCGCTTCGGCGATGGCGATCCTGATCATCGCCATTGTCATCGCGCTGCAGTCCCTGGCGAAAAAACTGACCAAAGACCAACTGTACTAAGGAGAACGGGCAATGAGAGGGTTTATCTTTGACCTCGACGGTACGGTCTATCTGGGGGACCGTTTGATTGAGGGGGCGGCGGAGGCGATCCGGACGCTGCGGGCGCGCGGCGACAAGGTGGTGTTCCTCTCCAACAAGCCGATCGCCACCCGCCAGTCCTACGCGGAGAAGCTGACGAAAATGGGCATCCCTACAACGGTGGACGACGTGCTCAACTCTTCGCTGATCACGGCCCGGTACCTGCAGCGGGTGATGCAGCCGGGCGAGCGGGTGCTGGTCATCGGGGAGCAGCCGATCCGTGACGAGCTGGCGGCGCACGGCATCGTCATGAGCGACGACCCGCACGATGTGCAGTACGTCGTCCTGTCGTGGGACCGGCAGTTCAGCTACGGGATGCTGAACGCTTTGTACCAGGCGGCGGTGCGGGGAGCCAAGGTGATCGCGTCCAACCCGGACCGGACGTGCCCGCTGGAAGACGGACAAATCCCGGACACCGGCGCGTTTATCGGGGCATTGGAAGGGGCGACGGGCAGGCCGGTCGACCTCGTGGTGGGCAAACCCTCCCCGATCGCGGCGGAAGCGGCCGTCTGCCATCTGGGGCTGGACTACGCTTCCTGCTACATGGTGGGCGACCGGCTGGAAACGGACATCAAGATGGGCAATGACACCGGGATGAATTCCGTCCTCGTGCTGACCGGCATCTCCACCAGGGAGATGGCCGAGCGGAGCGAATACCGTCCGCGCTACATTTTAAACAGTATTAAAGAAATTGTGAACATTTAGAAAGTGGTGGTATAATAGGAGCAACCAACCTGACCTGGAGGGTAACGGATGTATCCTATTGTCGATCTTGTCGAACACCAGACCATCGCCGCGGTTCAATCGGAAGCCGATGTGGACGACGCGATCAAAAGCGACGTGAATATCGTCTTTCTGTTGACCGGCTCGATTTTCAACATCAAGGAACTGGTGGACCGGATCAAGCAGGCCGGCAAATGCGTCTTTTTGCACATGGAGTTCATCGAGGGCATCGCCCCTGACAAAAGCGGCGTGGCGTACGTGGCCCAAAACATCGCGCCGACCGGCATCATCTCCACCCGCAGCAACCTGATTCGGGTCGCCAAGGAGATGGGGCTGATGGCGATTCAGCGCATCTTTCTGATCGATCGCAACGCCGTGATCAAAGGCATCAAGGTCGTGGAGCAGAGCATGCCGGACGCGGTCGAAGTGATGCCCGGCGTGATGCCGAGGGTGATCCAGGAGATGACCGGCCTGACGCCGCTGCCCATCATCGCCGGCGGACTGGTCGGCACCAAGCAGGAAATTGACGACGCGCTTGCCGCAGGGGCGCTGGCCGTGTCGGTCGGCACCAAGGACCTGTGGTTTTAGTGGACGTAGTTTTCGTGTAAGTCTTCTTGTGAATAGGAAAAAGGGAAGAGAACAGGAGAACCCCCTTGAAAGGACGGCTTGTCTGATGATGGCAGGCCGCACTTTTCACAGGGGGTTTTTTTCGGCATGAAACATGGAGCGCGTGAGAAGAACCGGCGCGGGCGAAGCGGCTGCAACAGGGAGGCTTCGTCCTGCCGGAGAGGAGGCTTTTGTGTGAAAATGAAATTTTCAGCGAGCAGCCGGCTGGCTGTACTTCAGGAGATGGCGGGGGAGACGCTTGACCTGCTCGTGATCGGCGGCGGGATTACCGGTGCGGGCATCGCGCTGGACGCCAGCGTCCGCGGCATGAAGGTGGCCGTGGTGGAAAAGGCGGACTTCGGTTCGGGGACGAGCAGCCGCTCCACCAAACTGATTCACGGCGGGCTCCGGTATCTGAAGCAGGGGGAAGTGAAGCTGGTGCGGGAAGTAGGGAGAGAACGGGCCATCCTGTACAAAAACGCCCCCCATCTGGTCATTCCCGCCCCGATGCTGCTGCCGATCTACCAAGGGGGAACCTACGGCTACCTGGCCTCGTCGGTCGGCCTCTACCTGTACGACCTGCTGGCCGGCGTGGAGCGCACGGAACGGCGGAAAATGCTCAGCCGCGACGAGACGATCCGGCAGGAGCCGCTGCTCAAGCGGGACCGGCTAAAAGGAGGCGGACTCTACGTGGAATACCGCACGGACGACGCCCGCCTGACGCTCGACATCATGAAGACGGCTGTGGCACACGGGGCACGGGCGGTCAATTACGCGGAAGCGCGCCAGTTTCTCTACGACAACGGCCGGTTGACGGGGGTGCGCGTCGCGGATGGCGTGTCGGGCCGGACGTTTGATCTGTACGCCACATGCGTCGTCAACGCCGCCGGCCCCTGGGTGGACGAACTGCGCCGCTTGGACGGCTCGCTTGCCGGCAAGCGCCTCTATCTGACGAAAGGCGTCCATCTGGTGGTCGCCTACGACCGCCTGCCGGTGGCGCAATCGGCGTACTTTGACACCCCGGACGGGCGCATGGTGTTCGTCATTCCGCGCGGCACGATCACCTACATCGGCACGACCGACACGCCCTACCGACACGACATCGACCAGCCCCGCACCACCGTCGCGGACCGCGACTACCTGCTGCGCGCGGTCAACGCGATGTTCCCCGATGTCAGGCTGAAGCCGCGGGACGTGCTCTCCCATTGGGCCGGACTGCGCCCGCTGATTTACGAGGAGGGCAAAGGCCCGTCGGAACTGTCGCGGAAAGACGAGGTGTTTCATTCCCCTTCCGGCCTGATCACCATCGCCGGAGGCAAGCTGACGGGCTTCCGCAAGATGGCGGAAAAGGTGGTCGATCTGGTGGCGCAGACGCTGCGGGAGCGGGAAGGACGGTCCTTTCCCGGCTGCACGACCGACCGGATTGTGATCAGCGGCGGAGAGCGGAACGGGCGTGAGCGGTATGAAGACTGGAAGCGGGAGATGCTGCGGCTGGGGGTGGAGAAAGGCGTCGACCGGGAGACGGCGCAGGAGTGGCTCGACACGTACGGCACCAACACGCTGCGGATTTACGATCGGCTGCCGGGACCTCCTCTTACCCCCGAACAGCTTCTGCGGGCGCAGATTCAATACGCCGTGGAGGAGGAGATGACAGTACACGCCGTCGACTTCCTGCGGCTGCGCACCGGCTGGACCTATTTTCAACTGCACAAGGCGGAAGAACAGGCGGAGCGCGTCGTCAGGCTGATGGCGGACGAACGGAAATGGGACGCCGCGGAGGCAGCACGCCAGCGGGAGATGATCGCGCGCTTGATCGCGTCGATCCGCCAGCTTCCGGAAAGCGACGCGGCGTTGGAGGAAGGAACGCGTTGTCCGCTTGACAGGGAGTCTCGTTGCAATTGATTTTTGACAAGCCGTTGACAAAGAAGGTCAACGGCTATTTGACTTCAGTTATGTACCCGAAAGTGAAGACGAACTGCTTATTCACTCAGATCAAGGCTGGCATTACCAAATGAGCAAGTACCAACATGCATTGAAAGAGAAGAACGTCACGCAGAGTATGTCGCGGAAAGGAAACTGTTATGACAATGCTGTCATGGAGAACTTCTTTGGTATCCTGAAATCGGAATTATTATATATGCAAGAGTTTGAAAGCATTGAGCATTTTAAACAAGAGTTGGCAAAATACATCGACTACTATAACAACAAACGCATCAAGGCAAAATTAAAAGGCTTGAGTCCAGTGCAATACCGAACTCAAACCTTACTTGCGGCTTAACTAAAATTACTGTCTAACTTTTTGGGGTCACTTCAGTGCTGGTGGTTTATTTTTTTGCTTGCTTTGCTTTTGGGGTTACCGAAAGATTTATTGAAGGATATCACGCTGAGCAATGCTTGGCTATTGGGAAAGCTACTTAGATGAAATTAGGGCGTCTAGTAGAAAGGGAGGAATATGTATATGAACAAAGCATGAATAATAGACATCTATTTGATGAGGCATCGATAATTCAATCGTTTATAGCTACGGCGTATTTGCTAAAGGCAAGCCGCAGATGAAGGTCATGGCATTCAAGCTTTTCGAAAAAATATGTACTCGACAAATGAAGATAGAGGAACGATGGCCAAGACTTGGCGGGAGTGACCATCTCAGACGGCTCAATGAGTGTCCCGCCCCTACAGCAAATGCCTGACGACAGGAAGTGGTGCATCAGGGACTCATAGAATTGCAGGCGACGTACCAGTTTGGGCTGTGCACCTTTTGGGACTGTAGAGATTCGTAAACAAGCCATATAAAAAACGAAAACTACGATAGAAAAATTTCAAGCACGATTAAAGATGAAACCCAAAATATGACATATAAAGTGTTGATATGTCAAAATTATAAGAGTATAATACCAATGTAAAGGTAAAAAATTGAAAAATAGGAGGTTTAATAATGTTAATGAAGAAAATGCATATTCTAACGTTATCAGCATCACTTGTTACATTATTTTTCTTCCAAGGGGTGATGACACCTGAAGCTTATGCAAAATCGAAGCAAAAAACTATTGACAGTATAGAGTTTAAACAGGATAGCGATAATGATGGATTAACAGACTTTAATGAATTGTTCATTACCAGCACAATAAACAATGATACTAATGGTAATGGGATATTAGATGGTGATGAAGATTATGACGGTGACGGACTTACAAATCTTGAAGAACAGGAATTGGGAACAAAATTAGATGCTAAAGATAGTGATGGCGATGGTTTAGATGATAAAGTTGAAATAGTTAAATACCAAACAAAACCATCAGTTGCAGATACTGATGGAGACGGTCTTAAAGATGGTATTGAAATTTCGTATTTAGGATCGGATCCATTAAATTCTGATGAAAACAACAACAAAAAGTTGGATGGGGATGAGAAACATAAATACACATTTCCAAAAAATGAATTTGGCATAAAAGGCGAAATGATCGGAATTTCAAACGTTCCTCAGAAAGTAATTGTCCGTCAGACACCAGTTCTGTTAGCCCAAGAAATAAGGAGTGCGCTAACTTTCAATATTGTAAGTTTGGATCCAAATATAGAATTTAATCTGTCGATACCAGTTAATGAGAAAGAAAAAAATGAAGATTATGTTTTATATAAATACAATGAAAAGAAAGTTCAGTTAGAACCTATTAAGGAACAAAAGTATTCCAAAAGGACAAATTCAATAGAGGTTGAGTTTCTAGGAGGAGGGACTTTTGTTTTACTATCCAGCAAAGATTTTACAGAATATGTACCAACAAAAGAAGCTAAAAAAGGAAAATTCAAGAAGAAAAAGGGGAAAGTAAAACTTAACAATTTACCACTAGAAATCGACGCTGAGAGCATTAGTGATGATGGGACATTTAAAATTTCAAAGACTGTAAAATATGATGATGATATCAGTCTGGATGGCGTGTCAACGCCGACTTTATTTTGACCCACCATCGCCGGTTTAGAATTGACCCACCCGGCGATTTTTTGTTGGTTAGGTGGTAGAGGGGGAGCCGTAGGCTCCAGTCCTCATCTTCTCACGAAGTCGGTAACTATTCCCCCTAATATTGACGATGTGGGAATGGTGTAAGAGCCGATCCAGGATAGCCGTAGCAAGTATCGGATCGCCCATCAGTTCCCCCCATTCACCGAAACTCTTGTTGCTGGTCAACAGAATACTCCCTCTCTCGTATCTTGCACTTACTACCTGGAAAAAGAGGTTAGCTGCCAAACTGTCAAACGGTAAGTAACCAATTTCGTCAATAATCAGGAGCTTTGGTCGAATATAGATGCGTAGGCGTTTATCCAGCCTGTTTTCCGTGTAAGCTTTTCGCAGATCTTCGATGAGTTGCGAGAGACTGACAAAGTAAACGGATATCCCTTGCGAGATGGCTTCTACAGCCAACGCCACCGCCAGATGACTTTTTCCTACTCCGGGAGGCCCTAAGAACAAGACATTCTCGTGTCGGGTTACAAAAGTCATCGTGGCCAGCTCTCGAATCAACCGTTCGTCAATGCTGGGTTGGAAAGCAAAATCGAACTCCTCCAGCGTTTTTCGGTAAGGCAAGTGTGCGAGTTTGGTGCGTACCTCCATATTCCGTTTTTGACGTTCCGCTATCTCTGCATCTAGAAGCATGTTGAGAAAGGACAGATAGGTGGGCTGTCCATGACTTGCCGCTTCCAAATGGGCATCCAAGAGTAGAGCCGCTTGCTGAAGCCCAAGTTCCTCAAGACGTAGCCGTGCCTGTTCCAGTTCAATCATGCTCCCACCCCCGTCAGCTGCTCATAGACATCCAGCGAACGCACTTCCACTTGCTGCGATGAAATCTGTCGGGCTTGCGGACGTGGATAGGCATATCCTTGAGCAGTCGTAAGACCTGCATACTGGTTTTCACAAAAAACAGTTGCACGGGATCGATAGACCTTTTGGTGTCGAGCAATACATGTGCCGTCGGCCCAGATTTCCACCCACCCATTCACTTCTCGCACGGTACCCTCACGTCCACTGTACCTCCATGGAACCCCATATCGTACACCATCGTAGCTAACAAATCCGTCTCGGCTGACCTGTCTCGGTTCATGCAAGTATTTTTCCCATCGTTCAGCTGAAGGGATAGGCGACAGATTTTCCTCACGGAGTCGGTCGATGGGACGTTCGCCGGTTGTTCCATGAATACGGCGGTTAATCCGCTCGCACCAGTGTAGGGCTTGTTGATTGAGATCCTGTAAATCAACGAAGCGTTTGCCAGGAAGAAAGTTGTTTTTTACGTATTGAACGCCTCGTTCCACTTTTCCCTTTGTTTCGGGGCGTCGAACTTTGCATACTTTTGGAACAAGCCCAATCGCTGCAGCAAAGTCGGCAAAAAGCGGATGCCAGCGAGGTTTTCGATCATCTCCCATGCCCAGTACGACGGTTTTCATCTGGTCGGTCAGCATTACCTTTGGGATGCCCCCAAAATATTCAAAAGCATGAATCAAGCAACGAAGAAAGCTGTGAATGTCACAACGCTTAGTGAACTCTATATAGGTGGAACGAGAGTACCCCAATACCATGACAAATACCGGCACTTTTCGGACTGTACCGTCCAAATCTACGTAATCACACAGTCCCCAGTCGACCTGTGCATATTCACCAGGTTTCGTCTCGTAACGAAGAACAGCGGGAACTTGTTTGGGAGGACGGAAGTCCTTCACATAGTCTTTCAAGATGGTACGTCCCCCGGTATACCCCTTTTCTCGTAGAAGATCGAATAAAACCTCGCAGTTATAGATACCTTCTTGAAGACGTTCCTGCAGGAACGGTTTATACGGATCAAGCTTGGAACCACGAGATTTACGGGTTCCCTTTTCGGGGGAGAATTCACCCCGGAGATATCGGCGAACTGTATTTCGAGAATGCCCCGTTAGACGGGCAATTTCACGAATACTCTTGCCTTCTGCCCTCATGGTATGTAACGATATCACTATCCCACTCCTTAGCATGTGTCTCCCTCCGAAGATTAACTTGGCCGTTAATACCGAAGGGGATATATTCGCTAAGGGTGGGTCATTTTCTTTCCGGCGAACCTGGGTCAATTATATCCCGGCGGTGACATGGCGAAGCGGATGATGTTGATAACACCCATTTATTGGAGTCTACTTATAAAATAGAAGATGTGTATGAACAGGGGGATGAGACAATAGCTACTGCTACTGCTGTCACCACCCAGTCTGGAAAGACACCCGTTATCTTAGTTCATGGCTTATTGGGAGGGGCTGACACTTGGGGATTCGAAGATAGATGGTATCATATTGGATACGATGAACCTTGGGCCTCTGAACCCATTCGTTCTTATGAAACGATAACTGGAGAAAGCTATAGCACTCATGAAGAAACTACATATTCAAATATTGATGTTCATTCAATAACTGGAATTGTTGATGATGAAGAGCTTGGTCCAAAGTTAATTATTGATTACGGGTATACCCCTAATGAAGATATTTTTACATTTATATATAACGCTGATGGTACTTCAGGTTGTGTTAGAACAGCAGCTAACCATCTAAATTCAGTTATTCGTGAGTTGAAGAATAGTGTATTCAGTAGTTCAACGCAGGATGTAAATCTGGTTGGGCATAGCATGGGAGGCTTGGTTTCTCGGTATTTAGTTGAGAATATCAGAAGCGCAGATGTTGAAAGGGTGGTTACCCTGGGGACTCCGCATTTTGGAAGCGATCAGGCACCTTTTGGAGATTTAGATAGAGATGATAGTGAATTGTGGAATGGTTCCAGGAAGTTTGAAAATGATTTCAGCAAACCACTTATTGGTTTTGCTGGATGGAACCCGAGCTATAATACACTGGTTGGGGATTTTGGCGATATAAGAAACATATATCAGACTGGACTAGGGGTTGGACCGACAAAAACTTATTCGAGTTGGAATGAATATGTAAATGAAAAATATTATGATAAAACGGGAGATTATCCTTTGTACGGAGATATTGAAGATGGTCCAGTAAATATTGATTCAGCTCTTGGCTCGGATTATGACCCAGAGGAAGACTTCGGTGATTCTCCAGTAGAAATGAATACTAGATTCCTGATTTGGGATGATGAGTTTGGAGGACATAGTACGATGCGTAAACACCCAAGAACACCATACTATGTAGAAAAGCATTAACAGGAACATATGACGATCGCTCTAAAAATTAAATAAGCTTGGGAAATAAAAAAGAGGGAGGAAAATAGCTTGGCAGTTCATTTCCTCCCTTTACTTTAGTAAAAATGTGGATTTGTTGAAAACAATAACAAGGAGTAATACATGGACAAAATCATGTCAAAAATAATTGCAATATATGCAATCATATGGCTAACAGTTCTAGCTATTATTATAGCAACCCAAGAAGAAATAACATTATACTACGCATCAATAGGTACATTTGTTATCGGGTTGATCGTTTTGATCGGCTTGTTCGCTTTAAAAAAAATACTCCATATTCGCTCTGCCGATAATAAAAAACAAGAAGTTTTATGGGGCATTATTTTTGCCTTATTATTTGTTGCGTTAATTCTTTTTGTAGTCGTTATGACAGCACTGTTTTAGGCGAATGGATCGGATTAAAGGCTCGAAATCACTAAAATTTTGCTTGGCGATTCCAGTTTATTATCCCCTCGCTATTAAATCGCAATATATACCCCATGCATAGCCGCAACCGGGCCCGCCGCTGGTGTGGAGACAAGATCTGCGGCAACCAGATGTAGGTCCGCCAGTTGCGCAAACGGCAGAAAAAAGGGGAAGCTGAAAGAGGCTTCCCCTTGGCTTGTTTCTATCCTTTTACAAACACCGTCTTGATCGCGGTGAAAAACTCGATGGCGGCCTGCCCCTGCTCGCGGGAGTGGGAGCTGGACTGCTTCATGCCGCCGAACGGGGCCTGCAGTTCCACACCCGCGCTCTCGGCGTTGATGCGCACCATGCCGGCGTCCATGTCGCGGATAAAGGCCAGCATGTTCCCGATGTCCCGGGTGAAGATGGAGGCGCTGAGTCCGAAGCGGGAATCATTGGCCACCTGCAGGGTGTCCACTTTTATCAGCGCCAGCACCGGGCCGAAAATCTCCTCCCGGGCGATGGTCATGTCCGGCGTGACGTTTTCAAAGACAGTCGGCTCCACGTAAAATCCGTGTTCCAGGCCGGGCGCGGTCACGCGTTTTCCGCCGCACAGCAGTACGGCTCCTTCTTCGAGTCCTTTCTGGATGTAGCCGAGCACGGTCTGCATCTGCCGTTCGCTGGCGCACGGTCCCATCCAGGTGTCGGGGGCGAGGCCGTCGCCCACTTTCAGAGCGGCCACCCGTTCCAGCAGCTTTTGCTTGAACGCGTCGTAAACGGCGCTCTGGACGATGACGCGGCTGGTGGCCGTGCACTTCTGGCCGGTGGAGCGAAGACCGCCGCTCACGGTCGCCTCCACGGCCAGATCGAGGTCGGCATCGGCCGCGACGATGACTGGGTTTTTGCCGCCCATCTCCAGTTGGTACTTGGCTCCCCGGGCGAGCGCTCCCAGGCCCACCTGCTTGCCCACCTGATCGGAGCCGGTGAACGTAACGGCGGCGATGCCGGGATGATCGACGATTCCCTGGCCGATTGTCAATAATCGCTATACAATTCCCCAAAAATATCGGTCGAAAATTCCCCATTTTCTCCGTTATTGCTCGTTAACTTCGGCAGGCTCCGGACGAAAGAAGCCTGCCTTTTTCTTTTCCTTGATCCGATAACTTTCTCCCTTTATGTTGGTCGTATTGGAGTGATGTAATAATCTATCCAAAATGGCCGTCGCCAAGACAGTATCGCCAAAGATTTCTCCCCATGCTCCATAGGTTTTGTTGGAAGTCAAGATCATCGAACCTTTTTCGTACCGTTAAGAGACAATTTGGAAGAAGAAGTGGGCGGCGGTTTCGTCCATCTTTCGGTATCCAATCTCGTCAATGATCAGTAGATCCGGTTTGGTTAGAGCCTTTATCTTTTGGGCAATCGTACGATTGCCATAAGCTGTCTGTAGCGTCTGAACCAAGTCGTGGGCGGTAATGAAATACACCGAATATCGATTCTTTATGGCTTCTAATCCGAGCGCTACTGCTAGATGGGTTTTACCAACGCCAGGTGGGCCTAGAAAGATGAGATTCTCCTGATGCTCCAGAAAACGTAACGTAGCAAAATCTCGGATACGCCTTTCATCGATCGATGGTTGAAAGACGAAATCGAATTGGTCTAGTGTTTTTCGATAAGGAAGTCGGGCTAAACGAGTACGTGTTTGCAAAAATCACTCGTATTTTGCCGCTAGCTCCTCCTGCAATAACTTGTCCAGAAACTCTAAATACGGTATGTTTTGTTTGGATGCTTCTTCGGCGTGGTAGTGGAGGATATCCGGAATGCGTACCCAACCTAATTGACGGCACGCTTCCAATAGTCGTTCTTGCAGAATCAATGCAGGACCTCCTCCTCTTCCATCAACTCTTCATATGCCGTAAGTGAGCGTTCTAACACTTCGGGTGTTGAATTCGGAACATAGCGGGGAGTAGTTGGGGAACCTTGGTGCCCGTCATTGTCCGGATTCCTTCGAAGTGTTTTTTATGCTCACAGTTTGATTCCGACCTATCTGCTTAGGATGTTCTGCGATCTGTTGACCGGCATAATAGAAACGTAAGATGCCGTTCTTTGCGTCTTGTATTTCTACTGTATATCCTACATAGGTCCATGGTACGGAATAGCGATTAGCCGCATAGGAAACGTGAGCGTCAGCCATCACCTTTCGGAAATGACGCTCGACAGTAGCAAACGGAACGTTGTTCATTGGTAGGAGAGTTTCCTCTTTCCAACGCTTAATTGGTACCTCATGGGTTGTTCCATGAACACGACAGTTAGCAACTGTGTCTAGCCAGTGCCGTACCAGTTCATTCAGCTCTTGAAGTCCAGTAAAGGTACGGACACGAGGCCAGAAGTTTTTGCATAGGTACCCCACTCCATTTTCCACTTTTCCCTTCGTACGAGCCCGATAGGGCTTGCAGCGTAACAACTTAAAACCGTAATGGCTAGCAAAACGGGCAAAACGCTCGTTCCAAATTACCTGGCCTTTGTCGTCCTGACCGATAACTACTGTCTTCATGTTGTCATATAGACAGTTTTGAGGAACACCACCGAAGCTGCATCGCTCGGACATGACAACCCATAAGGGGTTCTAGTTTTTCATCTTCCGTAAATTCCACATACATCATCCGAGAATACCCTAACACCATGACAAAGGCGTATACCCGTTTTTGCTTGCCGCCGTATGCCACTCGAAAATGTCCCCAGTCCACTTGTGCCTGCTGCCCAGGCAATGTCTCGTACCATTCGGTTGCCTTTGCCCGAATTTGTGGCCGTAAGGGTTTCATAAAGTCACGCAAGATTGTGTCCTTACCGGTGTAGCCACGCTCTTTTATTTCATCGTAGATAATTCGAGCATTGATACAACCTTCTGCCATTCGAGCACGAATGTACCACTTGAAAGGTTCCAGCTTGCTAACACGAGGTTTACGTAGGCGATAGCTCTCCGGTTCATTTTTCTGTAGCCACTTCCGAATCGTTTTTCGATCTCGTCCAGTTTCTTCCGCGATTTGGGTGATATTCATCCCTTTTTGTCTCATTTCCTTGATCACAAAAAACTCCCCATTCTTCACCATATTTACTCTCCTCCCGGAGAGTATGTCGGCTTTTTCTGGGGAATTTTAAACCGCTGATATTGGGGATTTTACGACCGATTTTGACACGATGACCGAACCCGCGCCGGTTACCATGTTGACGACGCCCGGGGGCAGCCCTGCTTCGTCCACGCATTCCATCAGCTTGGCGGCGGTGATGGCGGTCTCCTGTGCCGGCTTGAAGACGACCGTGTTGCCGTAGACGATGGCCGGCGCGATTTTCCAGATGGGAATGGCGACGGGGAAGTTCCAGGGCGTGATCACGCCCACGACGCCCAGAGGTGAACATCAGCCCTTCGCTGTCGTCGGCTCCGTTTCCGGTTTTTTGTTAATTGTAACCAAAAGTTGCGTGGAAGTCTCCTTCTGCGACACTTTTAAAAAACAGCCTACGTCGTAGGTTGCAGCTATTCGGACTTGAAGATAGCGGAGAGTGGATTCCACTTAATGAGATACTATTACTATCTGCTGAATTGGGGCAATGTAAAAAAATAATTGGAAATATTGTAACGAATATCCAATATAGTCCGTCTTTATTTAAGGAGGGACAACTCCAACAAATATAGAGTAGAGGTTGGTGATCATGTCAAAAAAGAAATTGCTCGCCAGTCTACACATCGTTGGTTTAGAGGTAAACGGAAAGGACGCATATCAGGAAAAAAGCTAATTTGGTCAGTTCATATTTCTTTCGGGAATGTTTTTCTTGAAAGCATTCTAAACAATGTCTTATGGTCTAAGGCTACTAATCAAAATGGAGGGTGATTATTCGTGAAGCTAAAGAGAGCATTGGCAGTTGTAGGGGCACTTTGTTTAAGTCTAAGTTCTTAAATCAGCGTGTCTGCTGAAGCACAATCATTGCCAAATAACGATAACTTCAACGTATTTAAAGCCAGCGACATTCGCTTCCTAAAAACCCTTCCCGGCGATCCCGAAGTGGAAAAAAAGAAGGCTTTAAAGGAACACAGCGTGGCAATTGATATTATCAACAAGCATATAAAAGATAATGGTATTCAGATTGAAACCGACCTAGATAACCCAGAATATCAACAATTCGTTAAGTCTCTAGGGGTTGCGTATGGTCTATTTAGTGAAGCCGACATGGAAAAAGTCGTTTCTTTCGTCAAATTCATAGATTTATATGAGAACTACGCAATAAATGACAAGATTAAAGCTTACAAAGATAAACTGGAAAAAAACATGACTCTTTCAGAAGATGAAATCGATGAGTTAATCATCCTTATGCCGATTACTCCAAATGCACCGTCTACAGCAGACAATAAAGCATCGGATTCGGCATCGGTAAGTACCACGGACATATCTGTTGCTGCTAGTAATGGGTATGATAACATTGCAGCGCGAGATTATGCGTATGAATGGTGGAATGGCAGAAATCCAGTGTATTCGTCGTATTATGCTGACAAATATGGATGTAAAATCGATGAGAAATGTTGGAACGATTGCGCTAACTTTGTTTCTCAAGCCTTACACGAAGCGGGAATGAAATATAAATATGGGTCGAACTACCAAGACCCTAAGTCTTGGAGTTTTGGGGTCGTTCCGTCATATACATGGGGCGGAGCACATAATTTCTACTTGCATTGGAGGGACCGCGCAGGTGTAGCTGCTTATGTTTCAGATTTACAAACTGGTGACGCTGTAAATGCAGATTTCGCTGGTGACGGTCATATCGACCACACAGCACTTATCACCAGAAACACGGGTAGTTCTAGCAGCAATAAATATCTAACTCAGCATACTTATGATGCTAAAGAAGTCATTCCTGGTACAAATACTGCGTATACTCTGGCAAAGTGGTACAATGATGGTTACACAGTATTCGGATATGAAATGGATAAAGCTACAAATTGATTTATGCAGAGAATTCACCGTCGTTTCTTGGGCGACGGTGAATTTTTTGAAAGATAATAAATAATTGAGATGGAAAGGGACGGTGAGGTTCAACTCATGAAAAATCCGTGGAAGATTGCTTTTTTTGGCTTAGCTGGCGTGGTGATTCTCGGTGTGACAGCGGTCGTGCTTTTTGTGAATCGGGTCGGATTTGACAATCTAAAGCTGCTGTTTACGTTGAATCAAACCGATAGCGACTACCTCATGCCGGTGTACATCTTGAAAACAACAGATCAACCAATCGTTCCGGTCGCAGTCACCCCGGAAGGGCATGGCATATACCTGACGGACAAACGACGCAGCTCTGATGTTCTGGAACTTCTGAAGGAGCGAATGAACAAGGAAGGCTGGACCTACGACACACAAATGGGCAGCGGTTATCTGTTTACAAAGGATCAGCAGAAAGTAATGGTGGAAACAAGAATATGGAACAGTGATTACGTCAGAATCACCGTTCCAGGCAATGTTGTAACGATTGCGGATTAAATAAAAAGGCGGCTCAAACGGGTCGCTTTTTGTTTTTCCATCTCGAAACGCTTAGGGACGGGAAAACAGGAGGGGGGCACATCAACGAATCCCACGCACTTATTTCTCTAGCAACGAATGCGACCTGACGAATGTTTTGATCCACGCTGGGAAAGAATAAGGGCAGTCTTTTGAGATCCCTCCTCAATGATCATTCTCGTGCACTGACACATCGTGGTATGGACAGAAGAAAGGAGGGGGCATGTTGGACCGCAAGTGGTTCCGAAAATCCAAACTGCTTCACCATCGTCAGCCGTCCACTTCTCAACAAGATACGCTTACCACGGATTTTCAAGAAAACCTGCGGGTTCTTCGTTCCCTATACACCAACTGTTCGGATGTGATCTTTCGGCCCTTTTTGATAGGGGGCAAGAAGAAAGCGGTGATTGTCTACATCGAGGGGCTGTCCAACATCGAGGAGATCGACCGGAGTGTCCTTGGGCCACTCATGGATGATGCAGGCGGAGCAGAAACCACCGTGCGTGCGATTTTTGAAAAAAAGGTAACGGCTGCAAAGGTGAAGGAAGTGAAGACTTTCGCCGACTGCATCGAGCAGATTTCGAGCGGCAATCCGGTGCTTTTGTTCGAACAGGAAAACAGGGGACTTTCGTTGGGACTGGCCAAGTGGGAGAAAAGGTCGGTTGAAGAACCCGTGGCGGAATCGGTATTGCGGGGACCGCGGGAAGGATTTACCGAGACCATGACGGTGAATACCTCTCTTTTGCGGCGAAAGATTCACAGCCCCCAACTGAAAATACTGTCGCTGAAAGTGGGACGCTATTCGCGGACCCAGGTCATGATCGTGTACATAGAAGGGCTTGCGGACAAGACCTTGATTGATGAGGTGAAAAATCGGCTGCAGCGCATTGACATGGACGGCGTCCTGGAATCCGGGTATATCGAGGAAATGATTGAAGATAATCCGCTGTCCCCGTTTCCGCAGGTGATCAATACGGAACGCCCGGATGTGGTCGTGGCGAATCTGCTTGAAGGACGGGTGGCCATCTTGCTGGACGGCCCCCCCTCTGCCCTGATTGTTCCGGCAACCATGTTTTCTTTGCTTCAAGCGGCAGAGGATTATTATCAACGGTTTATGATTGGCACCGCGATCCGCTGGCTGCGCTACATGTTCTTTATCATCTCGTTGCTGCTTCCTTCGCTGTATGTTGCGGCGATCACCTTTCACCAGGAAATGGTGCCCACCACGCTCTTGATCAGCATGGCACGTTCCCGGGAAGAGATTCCGTTTCCGGCACTGGTGGAAGCGCTCTTTATGGAGGCTACGTTTGAAGCGCTGCGGGAAGCAGGGGCCCGATTGCCGAAACAAGTCGGCGCTGCCGTCAGTATTGTCGGATCGCTGATTATCGGGCAGGCGGCGGTCACGGCTGGTATCGCTTCCTCGCCGCTGGTGATGGTGGTGTCGATCACGGGAATCGCTTCCTTCTCGGTTCCTCGCTATTCCGCCGGCATTGCACTCAGACTTCTGCGCTTCCCGATGATGTTTCTCGCGGGAATACTGGGATTGCTTGGCGTTATGCTTGGAATCATCGCTATCGTTGTGCACCTGTGCACGCTCCGCTCCTTCGGGGTTCCCTACCTGACACCGATGGCCCCGTTAATTCCACGTGACATCAAATACGTGCTGATCCGTCTGCCGTGGTGGAAGATGAACACGCGGCCCCGTTTAACCGGAGACGAGAACAAACACCGACAAGCTCCCGGGCAGAAACCAGGTCCGACCAGAGGAACAGAATAGGAGGCAGGCCGATGGGAAAGAGGCTGCTTGAGGAGGAAAGGGAAACATGATCGAGAAGGGCAAAATTTCCGCATCCCAGATGGGCATCATGATGTATCCGACAATCGTGGCGACGGCGCTGCTCTGGATTCCGGAAGCGACGGCGACCAAAGCGGGGCGTGACATGTGGATCTCGCCGATTTTGGCGTCCCTCGCCGGCTTTCTTACCGTGTATGTGGCGGTCCGGTTGAACAAGATGTACCCGAAGGAGACGATCATCCAATACAGTGAACATATTGTCGGCAGGATTCTGGGAAAGTGTATCGGGTTTGTCTACCTGCTCTTTTTTCTGCAATTGGAATGGATTGTGATGAGAGAATATGGGGAGGTGATGGTGGGTCAATTTCTTCCCAGAACCCCTCTGATTGTGATCCTTGGCTCCATGCTTCTGATCTGTGCTTTCGCCGTTCGCGGCGGATTGGAAGTATTGGGAAGGGCCGCCCAGTTCTTCGTTCCCCTTTTTATTCTCGTGTTCGGTGCAATCACTCTCCTGCTCGTTCCTGACCTGGAGCCGGAAAACATGCTGCCTGTCTTGGAGAAGGGAATCCTGCCGGCCATCCTGGGAGCGGTTGAACCGCTAAAATGGTTCGGCGAATTCATTGTCATCTCCTTCATGCTGCCCTTTTTGACAGACCGGGAAAGAGGGATGACATGGGGAATGATCACCGTGATTGCCACGATGGTCACGATGGCAGTGATCAATCTCGTCGTCCTTTGGTTGTTTGGGGAGATTACCACCAGTTTAACCTACCCGTTGGTGGAAGCGGTACGGTACATCAGCATGGGAGACTTTCTCGAACATATCGAGTCGCTGGTGATGACAATCTGGGTGGCGGGGACGTTCGTCAAAATCGCTGTGATCTATTATGTGCTTGCGCTTGGTACCGCCCAATGGCTGAATCTTGCTGATTATCGCCCCGTCGTATTTCCGATCGGTATGCTGCTGATTGTTACCTGCATTTGGCCGACCCCCAATTTGGCGGATTTGGCCGTTTATCTCAAAATCATCGCCCCGATCATCGGCATCTTCATCCAAACACTCTTGCCGCTGCTGCTGTTGATCATTGCCGTCATCCGAAAGCAGGTCGCCAATGGGGGTAGAGCGATGCAGAAAGGGTGAGCGAGAAGGCCATCCCCGCCTGCTTTTTTACGTGAAGACCGCTCACCCAAAAAAGGGGGACACAGAGATGATCATTCCTGGTTGGCGAAGACTATCAAGAACACTCCTGCCCCTCTTCCTCTGCGGAGCTGTTCTGCCGATTGCCGGCTGCTGGGACAGAAAGGAGATCAATGATGTACTGCTTGTGTCGGCAATCGGCATAGATAAAACGAACGAAAAGGTAGAGCTTTCGGTTCAAATTGTCGTTCCGAAAGCCACGGGTGGCGGCCAGCAGTCAATGGGGGGCGGAGGAGGCGGAGGAGGAGGCGGAGGAGGCGGAGGAGGCGGGGGAGGAACAAACCCGACCTTTGTCAATTCGGCAACGGGCACAACGATTGCCGATGCGATGGCGAAGCTTCAGGAACAGATCTCGCGGAAGATCTTCTGGGGGCAGCTGAAGGTTTTGGTCATTGGGGAAAAACTGGCGAAAGAAGGCATTCGCGAGCACGTGGATTACCTCGCACGCCATCCGCAATCCCGCCTGCGGATTCATGTGTTTGTCAGCAAGGGGAAGGCGGCCAACATTCTGGAAGTGCTTCCTCCTCTCGAAAAATCTTCAGCGGAATCAGCGCGGGAGTTGGCCAACCTGCAGTTCGGGATGAACAAGACGATGAAAGAGCTGCTGCAGATGTTGAAGGGAGAGGCAGGAGCGGCTGCCCTGCCCCGGATTGAAGAAGTCCCGCCCAAAACGGGAGGCGAGAAAGACCACACCACCTTGCGCTTGAACGGTACAGCGGTGTTCAAGAAAGGTAAAATGGTCGGATACGTCAACGACGAGCTAACCAGAGGGATTCTGTGGGTGAGAAACGAGATCAAAAGAGCGACGATTACCATTGAGCCAAAAGAGGCGAAAGGCCATGTTTCACTCGAACTGATTCGGGCGAAAACGCAGCGAATTCCCCACATTGAAAAGGGAACCTGGAAAATGACGCTGAAGGCCGTGGCAGAAGATGATGTGGTGCAAAACGCCGCCAATCTGGACTTGTTACAACCGACCGTTATCAAAATGCTGCAGCAACAAGCGGAAAAAGACCTTGAAAATCGGGTGTACATGGCCCTGGAAAAGGTACAGAAAGGGATGAAGGCGGACATATTCGGTTTCGCCGAAGCCTTTCATCGAAAATATCCCAAGCAGTGGGCTGCGGCGAAAGATCGCTGGGATCAGATCTTTCCCCACGTGGAAGTGAAGGTTGACGCCAAGGTGTACATCCACAGACCCGGTCTGTCCACCGAACCCCCGGCCGTACCGGAGAACGAAGTGCACAAGTAGAAGAAAACGGGGTGTCGCATGGAACGAATCCATTGCCTGCACGCTGAGCCGGCCTACAAGCCGGTTTTTTTTCATTCTCGTACGTTTGCTCCGCCTATTCAAACGACCGTCTCGCCGGCCAGGAGCCCTGCAGCTTGCGAATCTGCACGATTTGGCCGGTGTGAAAGGCGTCGTGCAGGACGAGGCTGAAGACGGATTGGGCCAGCGGCACGGCGGGCAGCGGACGGTCGAGCGCGTCGTCCTCCGCGGATGCCAGCCATTCCCCAATCTGCCGGTGCACCGATTCCATGCGGGAGAGGACGGCCTGCCACGCGTCGTCGTCATCGGGGCCGCCGGCGGGCGTAAAGGTGTCGTCGTTGGTGCGGGCGGTGTCGGCGAACGCCGTTCCTTTCAGGCGGTGGAGTAACCGCTCCTTGTAATAAAGCAGGTGGCTGACGTTTTCCCAGATGGTGTTGGCCGCTTCTCCCGGCGGCCGCCAACTGGCCTGCGCGGCGGTCAGGTTGGCGAGCGCGTCCTTCAGCGGCGGGTACCAATCCTCCTTGTCGTACGTGCACGTCCATGCGTGGCGAAGCAGGTCCAGGCGATCCATGTGACTCCTCCTTTTTTTGTCCAAGGGTCTGTTCGGACGGTATAATGGCGGTGACGAACATGATTGGTTTGTAACTACCTAAATTGATTATGACGGTTACAAGCACATGATACCAAATGATGGGAACGAATTCAAGCGTGCGTGCATCGTTTCGCTGCTTTTTCCCATGATGGAGGGTGGATCGTGGAGTGGCTCTGCATTGACTTTCTCAACAGCGACTGGAGGGACTGGCGCGGCTCGGGCAGGAGGGAAGACCGGTTGGACAAGGCGGACTGGTGGGCGTACGTTCTCCGCAAGTGGAACCTGGAGGCGGCCGTACCGCCTGATGCCCGGACGCGTGCCGCCCTGGGCGAGCTGCGCGACCGGATGAGGAGGATGGTGGAGGCGCTGGCGGCCGGGGGGACGCCGGAGGAGCGTGACGTGGAGGCGCTGAATGAGGCGCTGCTGCTGGTGCCGTCCCATCTCCGGCTGACAGGCGAGGCACAGGGGTACCGGCTGGAACAGGTGACCCCTGCTGAAGGCTGGCCGCTGGTCATCGGGCGGATCGCCGCCTCTTTTGCCGAACTGCTGGCAAACGGGGACGTGCGCCGGATCAAAATCTGCGACAACCGGGACTGCTGCTGGATCTTTTACGACGAGAGCCGCAACCGGGCCCGCCGCTGGTGTGACGACAAGATGTGCGGCAACCTGATGAAGGTCCGCCGGTTTCGCGAGCGGCAGAAAGAAAAAGGGGGAAGCTGAGGAGGCTTCCCCTGAGGCTTGTTCCTATCCTTTCACAAACACCGTCTTGATCGCGGTGAAAAACTCGATGGCGGCCTGCCCCTGCTCGCGGGAGTGGGAGCTGGACTGCTTCATGCCGCCGAACGGGGCCTGCAGTTCCACACCCGCGCTCTCGGCGTTGATGCGCACCATGCCGGCGTCCATGTCGCGGATAAAGGCCAGCATGTTCCCGATGTCCCGGGTGAAGATGGAGGCGCTGAGTCCGAAGCGGGAATCATTGGCCACCTGCAGCGCTTCCTGCAGGGTGTCCACTTTTATCAGCGCCAGCACCGGGCCGAAAATCTCCTCCCGGGCGATGGTCATGTCCGGCGTGACGTTTTCAAACACAGTCGGCTCCACGTAAAATCCGTGTTCGAGGCCGGGCGCGGTCACGCGTTTTCCGCCGCACAGCAGTACGGCTCCTTCTTCGAGCCCTTTTTGGATGTAGCCGAGCACAGTCTGCATCTGCCGTTCGCTGGCGCACGGTCCCATCCAGGTGTCGGGAGCGAGGCCGTCGCCCACTTTCAGCGCGGCCACCCGTTCCAGCAGCTTTTGCTTGAACGCGTCGTAAACGGCGCTCTGGACGATGACGCGGCTGGTGGCCGTGCACTTCTGGCCGGTGGAGCGAAGACCGCCGCTCACGGTCGCCTCCACGGCCAGATCGAGGTCGGCATCGGCCGCGACGATGACTGGGTTTTTGCCGCCCATCTCCAGTTGGTACTTGGCTCCCCGGGCGAGCGCTCCCAGGCCCACCTGCTTGCCCACCTGATCGGAGCCGGTGAACGTAACGGCGGCGATGCCGGGATGATCGACGATTCCCTGGCCGATGACCGAGCCCGCGCCGGTCACCATGTTGACGACCCCCGGGGGCAGCCCCGCTTCGTCCACGCATTCCATCAGCTTGGCGGCGGTGACGGCGGTCTCCTGCGCCGGTTTGAAGACGACCGTGTTGCCGTAGACGATGGCCGGCGCAATTTTCCAGATGGGAATGGCAACGGGGAAGTTCCAGGGCGTGATCACGCCCACGACGCCCAGCGGCACACGGCTGGTAAACATCAGCCCTTCGCTGTCGGTGGAGGGGATGACGTCGCCGATTTTGCGCATGCCTTCCCCCGCGTAATAGCGCAGGATGGCCACACCGCGGGCCGTCTCGCCTTTTGCTTCGGGCAGCGTTTTGCCCATCTCCCGCGTCATGGTCGCGGCGATGTCGTCGAGATGCCGCTCCAGCACGTCGGCCAGGCGGTACAGGTACTCGCCGCGGGCGGGACCGGAGAGCTTCCGCCAGGCGGTTTGCGCCGACCGGGCCGCTTCCACCGCTTGGTTCAGATCCTCGGCGGACGATTTTTGTACGTATCCGACCACCTCGTGCCGGTTGGCCGGATTAATGCTCGCCTCCACCTGGTTGGACGCGGACGGGCGCCACTCGCCGCCGATGTAGTTCTGGTAGGTTTGCGCTTGTGTATGAACGCTCACGATGATTCCTCCTCTCAATAAATGGCTGAAAATGGGAAACGGCCGCTAGAACGTGGGGCCGATCCGCCAGATGCCGAAGTCGTGCTGCTTCAGGATTTCCGCTTTGGTCAGCTTGCCGGAGCAGACGCGGACCAATTCGTCAAAAATCCGCTGTCCCACGGATTGGAGCGTTTCCTTTCCTTCGATGATCGTGCCCGCGTTCAGGTCGATGTTGTCCCCCATTTTCTCGAAAATGGGCGTGTTGGTGGCGATTTTGATCACAGGGGCAATCGGCGAACCGGTAGGCGTGCCGCGGCCGGTTGTGAACAGCACCACCTGCGCTCCTCCGGCCACCATGCCGGTCAGCTGCTCGATGTCGTGTCCGGGCGTATCCATCCAGACCAGGCCTTTCTTGGTCGGCCGCTGAGCGTAATCGATCAGCTCCTGCAGCGGCCGGGTGCCGGCCTTGTTGGCCGCGCCCAGGGACTTTTCCTCCAGCGAACTGAGGCCGCCCTTGATATTGCCTGGACTGGGGTTGCCGGTGCGGATGTCCACGCCCATCAGGATGGAGCGCTGTTCCATGGCGTGGATCACTTCGTAGACGCGCTTGGCTACTTTGTCGTCGACGGCGCGGTTGGCCAGCAGATGTTCCGCGCCGATCAGCTCCGTCGTCTCCGCCAGGATCGAGGTGCCGCCGAGGTCGACGATCATGTCGCTGACTACGCCTACGGCCGGGTTGGCGGACAGACCGGAACAGGCGTCCGAACCGCCGCATTCCGTTCCGACGATCAGTTCGCTGAAATCGCACGGCTCCCGCCGCAGGACGGACGCGTCCTGCACCATCTTGGCGGCTATTTTTGCGCCCTGCGCGATCGCCATCAGCGTTCCGCCGTGATCCTGGATGGAGACCAGTTCCACCGGCTTGCCCGTCTTGGCGATTTCCCCGGCCACGCTCCGCGCCTGATGCGTTTCACAGCCGAGGCCGAGGACGACGACGCCGTAGACGTTTGGATTGGCTCCCATTCCAACGTAGGTGCGAAACGTCTGCTCGTAGTCGACGCCCACCTGGGCACAGCCGTGCTGGTGGATAAACGAGACGGTCCCCTGCACCAGTTCGGTGATCTGCCTGGCCGCCTGCACGGCGCATGTGATCGTAGGCAGAATCAGGACGTGATTGCGCACGCCGACGCGGCCGTCCGGACGGCGGTAGCCCCAAAAGGTCGTGTCATGCTTCATGGGCGATCTTGTCTCCTCTCCCGCGTTTTCCTTCCAAATTGTGCACATGGACGTGTTCGCCGGGGGCGATGTCACGGGTGGCGACCCCGATGACCTCCCCGTATTTCACGATGTCCTCTCCCTTTCCGATCGAGCGGACGGCAAACTTGTGCCCGAATTCAATCGCATGCGGCAGCGTCACCGTATGCTGCACGTCCAGGCAGGCGACGGTGACGCGGCTGTCTGCCGGAATGGGTTCGAGGGCCGTAGCCACGTTGTCATGCGGCTGCATCATGATGGCGCGATAGGCGGACATGGACAAGCCTCCTTTCCGTATGCAAAGCGCAGGGGATGGGGATACCGGGATGTCGGGGCGCAAGAAGTCGACGGGATGGCATGTTCGGCAGAACGTCCCGTTTGTTTGATGATGTAAAACAACATCCGACAATATCGGATTGGAGTTGGCAATTTTTATGATAGGGCAAGAGGAAAAGTAATTGCAACCGTTTTCTGAATAAAAAAATTTTTCAAAAGAAGATGATTGTTTGAGGAGAAAATCGTGTGCTATGATGAGGGTAATCATTTTACAAAACCTGGTTTATTATACAAAACCGATGGGCACGACAGGAAAGGCGCTGGTTGTTCATGGACAAGAAGTACTGGGTACCCGCGCTGGAGAGAGCCAACGACATTCTGCACCTGCTGGCTGCGGAACCGTCGCGGCTGCGGCTGATGGATCTGGCCAACCGCTTGAAGATCAACAAAAGCTCGATGTTTTCCCTGCTGCACACGCTGGAGACGCTGGGGTGGGTGGTGAAGGAAAAGGGGGGGACCTACGCGCTGGGGCCGACGCTGGGGGCGCTGTCCGCCTCGTACTTCCGCCAGTTCCACATCCTGCAGGCGTTTAACGCCGAAGCGGGCGCATCCGTCCGGCGGGTAAACGAAACGGTGCAGCTCTCCGTGCTGAACGGCCGGGACATTATGTACCTGGCCAAGGAGGAGTGTTCCGGCCCGCTCCGGGTGGCGACGGATCCGGGCATGAAGCTGCCCGCCTACGCCACCGCCATGGGGAAGGTGCAGCTTTCCCGACTGGATTACGCCGAATTGAAAGCGCTCTATCCCGAGTACCGGCTGGAGCCGAGGACCCCGCACACGGTCCGCGACGTCGATCAGTTGTGGGCCCAGCTTGCGCAAATCAGGGCGTCGGGTTACGGCAGCGACGAGCAGGAAGCGATGACCGGCTTTTTCTGCGTGGCTGCCCCGGTGTTTAACCACGACGGGCAGATCATCGCCGCCGTGAGTTTTACCATGCTGGAGAACAGTTGGATGGAAAAGGCGGACGCGGCCCGGGACGAAATCATCGATCTCGGCAGGCGGCTTTCCATGCGCGCCGGTCATGTCTTTTCTCCAGGATAAAGGATTGCCGGAAAGGGGCGATTGCATGAGGCTGAAGGGAAAAGTGGCACTGATCACGGGCGGCGGCTCGGGGATCGGGAAGAGCACTGCGCTGTTGTTCGCGCAGGAAGGGGCGGCCGTGGCGGTCAACGACGTCTCCGCGGAGAGCGGAGAGGAAACGGCCCGCGAGATTCGGCAAGCCGGCGGTGAAGCCGTGTTCCTGCAGGCGGACGTCACTGACGACGGGCAGGTGGCGGCGATGGTGGAACAGGCGCTCAAGGCGTTCGGTGCCATCGACGTGCTGTTCAACAACGCCGGGATCTCCGGAGTGGGCGCTGTCCACGAGACCAGCGAGGAGCTGTGGGACCGGGTGGTGGCCGTCAACCTGAAGGGCGTCTTTCTGCCCAGCAGGCACGTCCTGCCCCACATGATGGAGCGGCGGGCAGGCTCGATCATCAACATGTCCTCCTGCATCGCCGAAATCGGGCTGATGCGGCGGGCTGCCTACGCCGCCACCAAGGGCGCGGTCCTGGCCCTGACCAAATCGATGCAGGTGGATTACGCCCCGTACAACATCCGGGTAAATGCGCTGCTGCCCGGCACGATTCTCACCCCGTTCGTGGAACAGTACCTGCAAACGTCCTACGACAACCCCGACGAGGCGCTGGCTGCCATCAGGAAACGGCAGCTTACCGGCGAACTCGGCCGGCCCGAAGACGTAGCGAAGGCCGCCCTTTTTCTGGCGTCGGATGAGTCCCGCCTGATGATGGGATCACCCTTGTACATCGACAGCGGGGTCGTGTTTGGAAAAATGGCATAAGACAGACGGAGGGAACCACGATGAAGCTTTTGACCTTTTATGCGGAGCGCGGCCTGGCGCTCGGCGTCAAGACGGACCGCGGCGTACTGGACGTAACGGCGTCGGTGGAGCGGCACGGAGGAGCGGAGGCTGTACCGCAGACCATCCGCCGGTTTCTCGAGGGAGGGGAGGAGGCGTTTCAGGCGCTGGCGGCCCACGTCCGCCGCATGGAGTCGGCGGGGGAGCCGCAGTTGTTCCTGGACGAATCGTCCCTGCGCTTCGGGCCGTGCGTGCCGGAGCCGGGCAAGATCATCTGCGTCGGACTGAACTACCGGAAGCACGCGGAAGAGTCCAACATGGCCGTGCCCGAATATCCGGTGCTGTTCAACAAGTTCAGCAACACGCTGGCCGCCCACAACGACGAGATCACGCTGCCCGCGGAATCGCAGCAGGTGGATTACGAGGCGGAGCTAGCCATCGTGATCGGCAGGCGGGCGAAGCGGGTGAAGCGGGAGGAGGCCCTCTCGTACGTGGCCGGGTACTGCAACGCGAACGACCTGTCCGCCCGCGACCTGCAGATGCGCACCAGCCAGTGGCTGCTGGGCAAGAGCTGTGACGGCTTCAGTCCGCTCGGCCCCTACCTGGTCACCTCCGATGAGGTGGGCAATCCGAACGATCTGGAGATCAAGTCCATCGTCAACGGCGAAGTGCGGCAGCACTCCAACACCTCGGACATGATTTTCCCCTGCGACGAAATCGTCCACTACATCTCCCGGTACATGACCCTGGAGCCGGGCGACGTCATCCTGACCGGTACGCCGGAGGGCGTGATTCTCGGCTATCCCAAAGAGCGGCAGGTGTGGCTGAAGGACGGGGACGAGGTGACGATCGAGATCGAAAAGCTGGGCCGTCTCACCAACCGGATGAAGCAGGAGGCGTAATCCGGGGGAAAAGCCTGTGCAGCAGCGACAGAAAACCGGACCTTCAGAGGTCCGGTTTGGTGTGCAGACAAAGTGACTGCTGGGAGGAGAAGCACGTTTCCGGCTTCCGCTCCGTGCTCGCCCACCAGGGAAGCAAAAACTGCACGCTCCGCACCGCTTTGCGGGGGATCGCCAAAGTCGTATCGCTGCGCAGCCCATTCCAAGGTGGCGCTCCTTTTTTCCGCAAATCGCTGCTCCGCTCGGTAGGGCTCACAAGTCGCTCTGCCTGGAAACATGCTTCTCCTTCGATCCAATTGATTTGTCTTCAGTCTGAACCAACCGGACCTGCAGAGGTCCGGTTTTTACCTGCGCTAATTGGTATCCGCCGCATCGTCCGAATCATCCGAGCCCGAAGTACCGCTGCCCGAGGAATTGTCCGTACCCGACGTGCCCCCGCCCGTCTGGTTCGTTGCGTCCGGCGCGGTCGAGCCCGCAGGCTGCGATTCGTCCACCTGATTGTCGTCGATGATGATGATCTGTCCGTCTTTTTGCCAGTCGACCGTGGCCTCCAACTGCTCGCTGATGAACCGAATCGGCAGGTATAGGCTGCCGTTTTTCACCACGGGAATGGCGTCGGTCGTGATCTTGTTCCCGTTCGTTTCGACTTCGTTTTTGTTCACATGCAGCGTGATCGTGCGGTCCCCGCGGGTTACGGTGACGGCGCCAGCGGCCTCATCCCAGCGCACATCCGCATCCAATGCCTCGCGGATGACCCGCTCCGTCACGAGAGCTCGTCCGCCCACGATAAACGGCGCCTGATCCATCGTGAGTTCCTCGCCGTTGACGAACGTTTTGACATCCGTCACGTTCGCCTTGGCGTACAGTTGGCCCAACTTTTGAAACGGCTCGGTATCTCCGGGCTGGTAGGTTCGCTCCAGCAGTTCTTTTTGCACCTCGATCGCCTGCGGCAGATCGGCGATGTCGACGAGCGCGTTGACCAGCTCCTCGTACGTGGCTGCCACCTGTTCCGTCACCTCGGGCGCGTCTTTCAACTGCTGACGAAGTTCGTTCAGTTTTTCCGCGGACTGCACCGCTTCCTGGACACTCAGGGTGGTGGGGGACTGATCGGACGTGGTTGCGGGGGAGGTTGTTGTATCGCTTTCGGTTTGAGAGAGAGTGTCCGCTGTCGATTGGTCATCTGTGCTCGCCGATGTGTCAGAGCCGGCTTCATCCGCCGTCCCGGCTGCGCCGCCGGCGGCATTCTCGCCCTGCACATCGCCATGGGCCGCCGTATTCCGGTCCGCAAGTCCTTCCGTTTGCGCCAGCGCTGCGGGTACGGCGCCCAACATCAAGGCAGCCGTGAGAGAGGCCGTTACGATCTTTTTCATCAGTGATCCTCCTCCTTCTTGCAAATGATGTCGACGTATCGCGACAGTGTCATTCTACCAAATGCTGCTAGACGGAAAATGATCGAATAGACCAAAAATTTTATACAGCCATGGTCCTTCGCATGCCGGCTCAAACCGGGGCAGGCGCAGGCACATCTTCACCCGAACGCGTCGGTTCAGTCCCATGTTCGTGATCGGTTGGTACGATGCAAAGCTGCACGCGGTCGCCTAAAAATGGAAGGATGGCGCTGTTCGTTGGGGGTGGAGACGGCGGAGGAAGGGCGGAAAAAACGGTCGAAGGGTCCGCCCGTCGATATTCCGACAAAGCTAGGCCAAATCTCGTGCAGGCCCGGACCATTTTGAGGCGAAGCAACAAATTTGTTCCAAAAGCAGTCTTTTTCTGGGAAAAAAGCAACCGCACCGATGTCGACAATCGGTGCGGTTTGGCGTGTTTAGGAGAAAACGGACGGATTCAACAGATTCTCGGGCCGCTCCCCAAACAGGCCGGCCAGCATGTTGCGCGCCGCTTTCAGCGCCATGTTTTCGCGCGTTTCGCGGGTGGCGCTGCCGATGTGGGGCAGGGTCACCACATTGGGCATGCTCAGCAGCGGATTGTCTCTGGACACCGGCTCAACCGCGTACACATCCAGTCCGGCGCCGGCGATGCGCCGCTCGGAAAGGGCGTGGATCAGCGCCTGTTCGTCGACGACGCGTCCGCGGGAAGTGTTGATCAAAATCGCATCCGGCTTCATGAGTGCCAGTTCCCGTTCGCCGATCAGCCCGGTTGTCTCCGGAGTCAGCGGGGTCATCACCACGACGTAGTCGGAGCGGCGAAGGAGATCGTCCAATCCAGCGTATTCCGCGCCCAGTGATCGTTCCGCTTCCTCTTTGCGGGTACGGTTGTGGTAGAGAATGCGCATGCCGAAGCCTTTTGCCCGACGCGCCACTGCTTCGCCGATCCTTCCCATGCCGACGATGCCGATGACCGCGCCGTGCACGTCCTTTCCCAGCATCAGGCTGGGGAGCCACTCGTTCCACCGTCCGTCCTTGACATACCGATCCGCTTCCGGGATGCGGCGGGCAGCCGCCATCAGCAGCGCAAACGTCAGGTCGGCGGTCGTCTCGGTCAGCACGTCCGGCGTATTGGTCGCCATAATGCCGCGGGCGGTCAGTTCGTTCAGATCGAGGTTGTCGTACCCGACGGCTATATTGCTGACGATTCGCAGGCGGGGAGCGCGGTCCAGCACGTCCGCGCTGATTTTATGGCGAGAGTAGATCATCAGTCCATCCGCCTGTTCCAGACCGGCGAAAAACGCGGCGTCGTCCAGCTTCTCCTCGATGTCGCGGTAGTCCAGCGTACAGCGCTCGCCGAGCATGGCTAACGCGCTCTCCGCAATTCGGTGGGGGATAAAGATGCGCGGTTTTGTCACCACATACCACTCGCTTTCCTAGGATCTCGCCTGTTTGACGGCCTCCGTAAACTTACGGGCGGTTTCCGTCAGTCTGGACAGGTAGGCCTCGCTTACTTCTTCCTTGAAGCTGACCAGGGAACCGCCGACGCCAACAGCGACGGCTCCGGCGCGGATGTACGCGGCGGCGTTGGACAGGTCGATGCCGCCTGTCGGCATCAGCGGAATGTGCGGCAGGGGCCCGTGAATGTCCTGCAGGTAGCGAGGGCCGACCACGTTGGCCGGAAATACTTTGACCACGTCGGCACCGTGCTCGTACGCCGTGAGGATTTCCGTCGGAGTGAGCGCCCCCGGAATGCTGATGACGCCATACCGCTTGGTCAGGCGGATCGTCTCGGGGTGGACGGTCGGTGAAAAGATGAAGGATGCGCCCGCCATGATCGCGGCGCGGGCCGTCTCCGGATCAAGAACGGTACCGGCCCCGACCACCACCCTGTCATCGAATGCATCCTTCACCTGCTCGATCAGCGTGAGTACTTTCGGCGTCTCCACGGTGATTTCCAACGTGGTGACACCGCCCTCGTAGAGTGCCTGGACGACCGGCATGATTTTGTCCGGAGTCGCCCCGCGAATAACGGCGACGATGCCGCTGTCGATGATTTTGTCCAATACACGCATGGCTGCTCTCCTCCCATGATTAGCGTATCACTTCTTCATTGGGCTCCTCGGCGAACCGCTTCAGGTCGGCCCGCTCCGGCAGCCCTTCCACGTCGCCGTTCACCATCGTGACGATCGCGCCGACGGCATTGGCCCGTCTGACCGCGTCGGCCATCGGCAGGCCGTCCAGTAGACCGGAGACAAACCCGGCGGCAAATCCGTCTCCCGCGCCTACTGGATCGACGACGCGGTCCACGCGGTAACCGGGGATGTATTCGTCCGTCTCCCGGGTAAAATAGTGGGCTCCTCCTTCCCCCAGCTTCAGCACCACCGTCTGCGCGCCGTGCTCGAGAAAGCGCCGACCCAGCTTCAGCGGATCGCTTTCGCCGAACAAAAACTCCCCTTCCGACAGGCCGGGCAGGACGATGTCCGCTTGAGCCGCAAGGGCCAGCAGCGTCTCGCGGGCCTGTTCCTCCGGCCACAGCTTTTTGCGCAGATTGGGGTCAAACACCACGGTCAATCCGTGCTTTTTCGCCAGCGTGATCGCCGCCTGGGTCATCGCCCGGCAGGTGTCACTGAGCGCGGGCGTAATGCCCGAGACGAACAGATACTTGGCCTGGGCCAGGTACTCTTCGTCCAGATCGCTTGGCGTCATGCGGCTGGCGGCTGACCCTTTTCGGTAGTAATAGACGTTGACGTCGTTGGCGCCGCGAATCTCCTTGAAGTAAATTCCGGTGGGGGCGTCCGGGTCCAGCCGGACGCGGCTAACGTCCACGCCTTCGCCGCGGACGAACGCGAGCAGCGCTTTGCCCAACTCGTCGTCGCCCACCCGGCTGATCCAGCCGACGCGGTGTCCCAGCCGGGCGAGCCCGATGGCAAAGTTGGTCTCCGATCCGCCGAATTTTCGCGAGTACGTGTGGGCATAGCGCATGAAACCCGTGGTTTCCGGGGTGAAAAGCACCATCGTTTCTCCAAAAGTGACTACGTCCATCTTGGTTTCCTCCAAAGCAGCGTTATTGATAAGCGCGTTTCCACTGCTGCCATACGGCTTTCACGATCGGAGTGAGAAGAGTAATGGCAGAGAGCAGCAGGAGAACCAACGGGATCGGGCGCGTGTAAAAAATGTCGTAGCTGCCGTTGGAAAGCGCCAGCGCACGGCGGAACTGGCTTTCCGCCATCGGACCGAGAATCAGTGCCAGTACGATCGGGGAAGCGGGGAAATCGTACTTTTGCATGAAGTACCCGACTACACCGGCGACCGCCATGATGATGACATCGAAAAAGCTGTTGTTGATCGCGTACGAACCGACGATGCAGAGCACCAGAATGATCGGCGTCAAGATTTCCCTGGGGATTTCCACCACTCTGGCGAAATAGCGGGCGGCGAACAATCCCATCAGGAGCATGATGACATAGCAGATGATCATCCCGATGAACAGGGTGTAGACCAGGTCGCCGTTGTTCTTAAACAGTAGCGGACCGGGCTGCAGTCCTTGCACCATCAGCGCGCCCAGCATGACGGCGGTTACCGCGTCGCCGGGAATCCCCAGCGTAAGCAGCGGCACCAGCGCGCCGCCCGTGCAGGCGTTGGCGCCCGATTCGCACGCGGACACGCCTTCGATCTTCCCTTTGCCAAACCCGTCCTTGTCTTTGCTGAACCGCTTCGCTTCGTTGTACGAGACAAACGCGGCGATATCCGCTCCCGCGCCCGGGATAATCCCGATAAACGTGCCCAGGCCGGTGGAGCGGAGGATGGTCGGGATCAGGCGGCGAAACTCGGCCCAAGTCGGGAGAATCTTCTCGATTTTCACCTTCACTTTCTCTTTTACGTTCATCTCCGAAAGCGACTTGAACGCTTCTGATGCGGCGAACAAGCCGATCATGATCGGAATGAAGGGGACGCCGTTGATCATCTGCTCAATCCCGCCCGTGAAGCGGGGGAAGCCGAGAATCGGGTCAAGCCCTACCATGGCCAACAGCAGCCCGACCATCCCGGCGATCAAGCCTTTGACCAGAGATTTGCCGGAGATGCTGGCGATGATGCTGAGACCGAAAACAGCCAGCGCAAACGTTTCGGGCGCGCTGAATTCCAGCGCGATGTTGGCCAGGATGGGAGAGAGGAACATCAAAATGACGATGCTGAGCGTTCCTCCGGTAAACGAGGAGAGTGTGGCGACGCCAAGCGCCTTGCCGGCCATTCCCTTTTGCGCGAGGGCGTAACCGTCCAGAGCGGTGGCGGCTGCCGCCGGCGTACCCGGCGTCTTGAGCAGGATGGCCGTAATCGAACCGCCGTACACCCCGCCGAAGTAAACGCCCGACAGCAGCAGCAGTCCGGCCACCGGCTCCATGCCGAACGTGAGCGGCAGCACCAGCGCCACCCCCATCGTCGCCGTCAGCCCAGGAAGCGCTCCGACGATGATGCCGACCGCCACCCCGACAATGGACATCACCAGCGCGAAAGGGTCTGTGAAAATGTTGCTCAGCCCGTTGAGAAACAAGTCCAACATGCGGTTCCCTCCTTACTCGAAGAATAGGCCTGCAGGAAGGGGAACCTGCAGCACTTTTTCAAAGACGAGATAGATAAACAGCGTCACCAGTACGGCCACAGCGACGGTCGGCACCGGCTTGCGGTAGCCGAGCAGCCACATGAACCCCAAGAGAAACACGGGCGTGGAGAGAAAAAAGCCGCATAGGCAGATGAGTGCAAGAAACGCAAAGGTACAGACAAAACCGAGCAGCGTCTGCTTCCAGGACGTCTGTCCCGTTTCCTCGTCTCCACCGCCCCGACGGCGATATCCGGAAGCGATCAGGATGAGTGACAGTACGAGCAGGATGGAGGCGATCAGCCGGGGGAAGAAGCCCGCACCCACATCCGTGTCGCCGACAGACGGGAAATTTCCTGCGGTGATCCACGTGGCGACGGACAGGACGATCAGAAGCAAACCGACAAAGATATCAACCTTCTTCACGAGTGACCCTCCTAGGCAAGGGCGGGTTATGGGAAACACCGCGCAATCTACGGGACACGGGCTTAGCGGTTACCCGTGTCCGAATTCTCTTACTTTTTCAAGCCAAGATCGGCAACAAGTTTGGCAAACAGTTCGCTGTCCCTTTGAATCGCCTCTTTGAAGGCAGCATCATCAGCGTAGGACACGCCCAGGTTCATGTTGTCGAGGACATCGGTAAAGGCCTTGTCTTCCGTCACTTTTTTGGCTGCCTCTTTCAGTACGGCCACCACGTTGTCCGGCGTATCTTTCGGCACGGCGAGGCCTCTCCAGGTGCCGATCGACAGATCCAGGCCTTTTTCTTTCAAGGTCGGCACGTCCTTAAACTTCGGCAAGCGTTCGTCGGCCATCACTCCCAGCATTTTCAACTTGCCGGCCTGTACCTGCGCCGCTACCTCTGCCGGGCTTACGGATACCGCTTCGATGTGACCGCCAAGCAGGGCGGTTACGGCCGGATTGGCGCCGTCAAACGGGATGTGGCTAAACTTGGCGCCGGTTTTTTGCTCCAGAGCCGTGGCAGCCAGATGCCAGATGGCACCCGTACCGGAGTTGCCGATGCGTACTTTGCCCGGATTTTGTTTCGCGTAGTCGAGGAATTCTTCGATGGTGTTCCACGGTGCGTCGGCGCGTACGGTGATGGCCGCCGGGTCGGCGTTCAGCCGGGCGACTGGTTTGAAATCGTCAGGGGTAAAGGCAGCCAGTCCCAGCAGCGGAAGCGTTGTCATTTCCACGGTAACCAAGGTGACCTTGTAGCCGTCCGGCTTTGCTTTGCTTCCTTCGCTCATGCCGACGGCCCCGCCGCCACCGGTCTTGTTCACGACCCCGATCGGCTGCGGCAGCACCTTTTTGGCCGAATCGGCAAATGCACGGGCGACCGCATCCGTGCCGCCGCCGGCCGCATAGGGAACGATGAGTTCGATTGGCTTTTTCGGGTAGTCTCCCTCGCCTGGGGAGCCATTGCCGCCGGACGGCGATGCCGCATTGTTGGAGCCGCAGCCGACGAGGGCGGCGATCAGGGCGGAAGCAGTCAAACCTGACAGGAAGCGTTTCCAATTCATATTGTCATCCTCCATTTCGTTTTTTGTTCCTCATTAAGGAACATCGTTCCGTAACATGCTGAAAAAATTACCCTCGGTATCCAAGGTGTCTGGAAATTTCCCGAGCGTAAAAAACAACACGATCCTTGCAAAACGCCAGCTTCTCTTCGTTCATCCGCATCGTCGGGCCGGATACGCTCACCCCAGCCACGGCTTCCCCGTTGTGATTGAGAATGGGGGCGGCAACGCAGCAGATGCCAGGTTCATGCTCTTCCCTGTCGAGGGAGTAGCCGTTGGCCTTGATCTCCTGCAGATGGACGAGCAGGTCATCCAGGGACGTGATTGTATTCTCCGTGAACTTTTTCAGTCCGCGCTGGGCGGCGATGCGCCGTACCTGCTCCTCCGGGAGGTAGGCGATGATCGCCTTGCCGACGCCGGTGCAGTGAACCGGTGCCCGTTTGCCGATCAACGAGTACATGCGAATGGTGTAAGGGCTTTCAATTTTCTCAATATAGACGACTTCTCCGTCCTCCAGGATTACCAGATGGGAGGTTTCCCCCGTTTCCTGCACCAACTGGTTCAAGATTGGCTTGGCGATCGTGCGGATTTCCAGGGATTGCGTCACGATCGATCCCAACTCGATCAGCTTCAATCCCAGCAGATATCGTTCCGTAAGCGGATCCTGCCTGACGTATCCCTGGTTTTTCAGAGAGGTCAGCAGACGGTGAACCGTACTTTTTGCCACATCCATGCGGTGGGCCAGTTCCGTAATGCCCAAGCCGTCGTTATGTTCCTTCAACAAGTCCAGGATGTACAGCGCCCTGTCAACGGACTGAACCGAAGAGGCATCGCGTACAGTTTTTTCCATTTTACACCTCCTTGTCGGTGTTGTTCTTCATTACGGAACATTGTTCCTTTTTTATATTGTCTGAATTCATCTTAATTTTTTTCGAGTACGTTGTCAATGAAAATGATCCGTGATGCAGACGGACGCGGTGATTGCGACATACTACCTGACAAGGAAAACTCATACAGCGAAACGAGGGACGCATGTGACCAGGAGGATAAAGCGTTGGGGATTGGTTCTCGCCGCGGCGGTTGTGCTGCCGGCTGCGGCTGCCGCGTGGTATTTTCAGCCGTACGAGGCGGACAGCGCCGCGATTCGCGCCATGCGGGACGGGGAAGGCGTGTCGGTTGCGAAGAAGCACGGTTTGATCGTGTTTGAAGGGAGCGAGGTGAGGCCGCCCGGCATCATCTTGTACCCCGGCGGGTTGATCGCGCCGGAAAGCTACGCGCCGCTGGCGAGGGCGTTGGCCGCGTCCGGACGGCGGACCGTAATCGTCAAGATGCCGTTTTACCTGGCCGTCGCCGGTGTCGACCGGGCGGATCGGGTGTTGGCCGCCTATCCCGGCGAAGCGTTTGTCATCGGCGGCCATTCGCTTGGCGGCACAATGGCTGCGCGCTATGCGGCCAGCCATCCCGGCCAGGTGAGCGGTCTCTTTCTGCTCGCGGCGTACCCCGACAAGCAGGGAAACGTGCGCCATGCCAATCTGCCCGTGCTGTCGCTCATCGGTTCGCGCGACGGCATCGTGGACAGGGAGAAATGGGAGCAGGCCGCTCAATTTCTGCCGGCCGACACGGCCTACATCACCATCGAGGGGGGAAACCACACCCAGTTTGGCAGCTACGGTCCGCAGAGAGGGGACTACCCTGCCGCCATCCTGCCGCATGATCAGTGGCAGCAGACAGCCTCCATCCTGGATGGCTGGCTCAGAAGGCTGCCGCGTTGATCAAAACAGCGCCTCTCCCGCATCCCCGTCCCCAATCCGCCCTGTCTCGTACGGCGGAGAGATGATGCCGGAGACGACGCCGACGATGCGGATGTTTTCCGACGGCAGGACGAGCGGCGCGACTCCCTCCTTGGCGGCGGCAAACACGCACTCCACCGGATTGACGTCGGCGGCAATCCGTACGATGTACTGCCCCTCCTGCCTCACCAGGACAGGCCTGCCCCGCACCGGCTCCAGAGAAAAGTCGGCGATCAGCAGGGCGTCCCCCGCCCGGATCCCGATGTTTGCAAGCCCGCCGTCCCGCATGATCAAGGCGAAACGGGCCATGTGGTAGCTGGCCGCATGCAAATACGGCATCAGGGAAAGCTCCTCATCCTCCAGCGGCAGCTCAAAGAAACGGGTGCTGTAGGCATCGCCGGCGATAAACACACGCTTCATTCCACATCCTCCTCTCGTCACCACGCAACGGGATACCCTTTGGCGTACAGTCTGTTGAGAAAACGGTCAAACCGCTTGTGGGCAAAGTCGAGCGGCACGCGGAACGTCCGGGCCAGGTAGAAGGGCGCTTCAAACCGGGTGCAATGCCCGATCAGCGCGGTGAACATGTAGTACGGCATCAGCAGGTGTTCGGCGAAGTGATTGGCCTGGGCCTCCTGCCAGTCAATCATCAGGTCGCTGCCCAGCGGCTGGACGCCCTCGTGCAGCAGCAGATGTCCCAGCTCGTGGGCGATTTTGACCCGCCGCGCGGGCTCGTCCAGCCGCTCGTCGACGGCGATCACGAAGCGGCCGGCTTCCGCCGGATGCCGGTGGGCGCGGCTCCGCCCGCGGATGCTGCGCAGCTCGATGCCGTAGCTGGCGCACAGATCGGTCAGGCGGATCTGCTCGGGACGCTGGATTCCGTGGTGCCGCAGCAGCAGGTAGACACGTGATTCCAGCCACGTCTGCGGCTGGCAGATATCGGATACGAGGGAGTGCATGGGAACCTCCTTGATACGGAACATATGTTCGTTTTGTGGACGGAAAGAATGCCCCGTCACGGGGCTACTTTTCCTTTTTGATCTCCTCCGTGATGGCGTACAGGGAAGGAGAACGGCTTTCTTTTACATGATGGGGCTTCATTTGCTTTTTCAAATCGTACCAGTATCGGCGAATCTCTTTTTTCTCTTCTTCGGACGCTTCCAAATACCCGTCGAGAAAATAGTAGTCGTCAGGATCGTCGATTTTTTCCTGAAGCAGCTCGTCCAGTGTCCGCTCGCGCCTCCGGTCGTCTGCGGCGGAAGGGGGAAGCGGCTCGTCCACTCGCCCGAGCAGCCAGTCCGTCGAGACGTTCAGAACGTCCGCCAACTGGGTCAGCATGTCATTGGGCGGCGAGCTGTGATTGTTTTCGTAGTTGCTGATCGTTCCCTTGGTCGTCCGGACCTTTTCCGCCAGTTCTTCCTGCGTCAGTCCTTTAGCCCTGCGGGCCGTTCGCAAGCGCTGGGACAGCATGGACCATCCATTCCTTCCTGTAAGTTAGGTACAAATATATTGTACACAAATGGAGATAAATAGGAAACATGATATAAAAATTTTGTACTTTTACGTTGACATACAAGACTCTTGTACTATATGATGTGAATGTCTTCTAAATCTAGGAACATATGTTCTTGTTTGGTTGTTGCAGTTATCCATATTTTTCCTACTAATGTGAAAGGATTGGTGCAAAGGGGGAGGGTTCCGTTGAAACAGTGGCCGTTGACGGAGGAAGAATGCCGCAAGGTGCTGCGCCGGATCGCTTGGCGCATCCAATATCAGGCCAAGAAGTACAGAAAGCGAGAATGCCTGGGCGCCGAACGCGTTGTGACCCTGGCTTCCGTGGAACATGACTTGTCCGCGTTGTACGTCCGGGAGATGTTGGCGGAGATTTCGTCGGACAAGGGAAGGTGGGTCGTTCAACGCGTGATCCTGCACGGGTATACCGAAAAGGAAACGGCTCGCGAGTTGTCCATGACGCAACAGGGGGTGCACAAATGCAAAACGAAAGCGCTGCACCAGCTTCGCACGTGTCTGCAGCATTTGAGCGGATGATGGACGAGGCCAGAAAAGGGAACAACGAGGCGCTGCTCCAGCTGTTGGAATGGTTTGAGCCGGAGATTCACGCGCTCGCCAGGTTTATCAAAATGCCGAAAGAAGACAGCATCCAGGAGATCAAGGCGCAGTTTATCGCGTTTATCCGCGAGGGAGACTGACCGTACGGATGCTCGGACAGCTCGGTTTTGATCTTCCGGTATACGTCATAAGTCTGACCGATCCGAGTATGGACGGCGGACAAGCCTGTCGGAAAAAGGCTGCTTAAAAAGCCCATTTCCCAAGAAAGAACCGGCTGCAGGAGAGTCGGTTCTTTCTTTTTTCGGTTGCATGGCGGTTGTTGGTTTGTACGTGTTTTTTCCTTCCAGAGTGAAGGGGAAAACAAAACAGGCAGAGAGGCTGGGGATAGGCCTCGTCTACCCTGTATCCCTTTTGTTTTCTCCTCCATCCATCTGAACTGAATGGGGGATCTGGAAATGGGAAGTTTGCAATCATGCGGACCGTTCGACTGCGCGAAATACGGTTCCCGCACCTTATACAACATCACGTCGTCCGCCATCCAAAAATGGCTGCCGCAGGCGAATGCGGCGGGGAAAGCTTACGGCATGAACCCGGCCACTCTTTTGGCGCTCGCCTCTGTCGAAACCAACGGTAACCCGACAGCCATTGATCCGACCGGTTCGACGTATGGCATTGTGCAAATCGGCAGCGATCACTTGAACGCGTATAATTGCGCCCACGGCACATCGTATACGTTGAACGACCTTATTGGCAAGGGGAACATCGTGAAGGACACGACCACCGCCGTACAGGTATCGTTCAACATTCTCGCCCAATACCTGAAAGCCATGACGACCAAAACGAGCAGTTTCAAACTGAGCGCGACGGGATGGAACGGGGCCATGTGCGGATACTCGGGCTCCATTGCACCGTACGGCAGCGGCTGCGGCAACTGGCCCGTTCCCACCAAGGCGTCCGGCTATGGTGAAGCGGCTTACAAGCTCGCTTCCGCTTACAGCCCGTGGTGGATCAATCCCAATACGGGTCAGGCCAGTTCGTTTTACTTCGGTGATTTGCAAGAAGCACCGAGCGGGGCTCTACCCGTCTACACGACGGTTTGTTTTGGGCCGTAAGGAAAACGCAAGGCCGGGAACTGATGTTTCCCGGCTTTTCTCCTCACGAAATGGAGGGGAGAAGATGAGAAGCCTGCGTTCAATGGTACGCCGTTGACCCGCAGGGTTTCCCTCTGCCGCTTTTCTGGCGGAATGTGTTTCATTGCACGTAGCTAGTCGGAGGCTGTTTGTTTTTGGATGACAACAGTCACCGTTTTGGTTGGCGCATGCGGATATGTCAATTCCAGCGTATAGTGATCCGGTTTGGCATTCGGAAAGGGGACCAACCTTCCCACGGGAAAATGGACGGTAAAGGTACCGTCAGGATTGACAGGATAGTCAAACGCGTACATCATATGCTGCTTGTAATTCTCCTGACCGCCATACAATCCGATTTGAAGCGTTTTACCCGGTTGCACGTAACCGTCGATTTTACCCGCAACGGTGATTTGGTTATCGGGAATCGGCAGTTTGAATACGCTCAGTTCTTGAGGGGACAGAATGACGATTTCGGAAGCGGCCTTTTCTTGGGAGGCAGCCGGTTCGTCCGCTCCTGTTTCCGGAGACTCGGGGGAATAGAGACCACTTACCACTACACATAGCGCAGCGACAATCTGTACGAGCATCTTTGGTTTTCGCACCTCGATCCATATATGGTAGACGACGCTTGCAATCCTTTCCAAAAAAGAGACGTTCCTGCATCCGGTAATGTTTCTGCTTCGCGCAAAAAACATGCATCGAAAGAGCCCTCGAAAGGCTCTTTTCTGTTTGGAAGAAAAAGGGAAGTCCCCGGTTGTTATTGGGCCGTGATGTTTTCCTATAGAAGTGAAGCGCGAACGTGCAGGCGCAACCTGTCAAGGAAGGAGGAGAGCGCCATGGAACAAACCGTCTTTGACTCGCTGATCCAGCAGGGGCCGTTTGCGGCTCTTTTTGTTTGGCTGTTGTTCTACGTGATGAAAGCCAACCGCGAGCGGGAAACCCGGCTGCAGGACCTGCTGGACAAGTTCAGCGACAAGTACGATCTGATCATCTGCGAACTGCGGGAAATCAAGGACAAGGTGGGGGAGTGAGATGGAGATACGCGAGATGCTGCTCACCAACAAGCGGGCCGCCCCCGGCGTCAGGATCACGCCCAAAGGGCTGGTAATCCACTGGACGGCCAACGAGGGAAAGGGGGCGGACGCCACCGCCAACCGCCAATACTTCAACAGGCCCACCACCCAGGCCAGCGCTCATTACATCGTGGACGACACTCAAATCGTCCGCTGCATCCCCGAAGACGAGATGGCTATCACGTCGCCAAGGCCGTGGCTGTGCTGGGATCCTATCCCAACAACGCGACGCTCGGCATTGAGATGTGCGTCAACGCGGACGGCGATTTTCGCAAGACGTACCGCCGGACCGTGGAACTGGCCGCCGATGTCCTGAAACGACACGGCTGGGGAGTGGACAGGCTGTGGCGCCACTACGACATCACCGGGAAAAACTGCCCGGCTTTTTTTGTTTCCGACGAAAAGGCCAGGCAGTATCTCGGCATGTCGGCCGCGCAAGCCTGGGCGAAGTTCAAGGATGACGTTCAAAAAACAGTCGTCACCGAACATCCACACCTCGAACAAAAACCTGTGGACACGGTTTCCATTGAGATAAACGGAAAGCGCCTCAGCGTGCAGGGCTGCCTCCGCAGCGGCGTATCCTGGCTGCCGGTTCGGGCCGTGGCCGAGGCCGTCTGCGGCAAGGTGGAGTGGTGCGGGCAAACGAAAACGGTGAAGCTGAGTAAGGGAGGGGAATGACAAGAAAGGGAAATCTCCAATTTTCAAGTAGTCAAATTTCCATTATGATAATGAATAGAGAGACTAATATGAAAAAGGGGAACGGGGATGGCGTCTATTTTTGATGAACGCAAAGCCTTGCACATGACGCTGCAGGGGTTGTTGGAACAGCGTGCCGCACTGCGGCGACAGTACGTGGATCAGGACAAGCAATTGGGATTGGACATCAAGGAACTGTTGGCCCGGATCAGGGAGCTGGACGAGCGTGAAGGCGCCCGCCAGAACGCAGACGTGGAGGCGTCCGCGGCCGAGGAGATGCCGACGGAAGTGCTGGAGCATTTGCGGAGCAGAAAGACGCATACCCGTCACGATTACGCGGCCGTGGCCGAACAGGTGGAAGCCATCTTGCGGGAGGCGTCGGCGCCGCTGACGCTGATGGATCTGTGCAGCGAGCTGAAAAAGCGGCACGGCGTGGAGTTCGCCAGTCCGTATATCGGCATCCAAAAAGCGTTGAAGCACCTGCCGCAGGTGAAAGTGGACAAGGACGGACGCAAACTGATCTTTTCCCTGAACCGGTAAAAAAAAAGCCGCAAAAAGGGCGTCGTGCGGCAAGCACGGACGCCCTTTTGTGCATGGACGGTGTCGGGGAGCAGCGGTTCGGGAAGCGGCCGGATGGCTGGAGGTTAGCGCAGAAAGGCTTTCAGCATCCAGACGTGTTTTTCCAGACTGCTGCGGATGGAGAGCAGCATGTCGGCGGTCGCTTCATCGTCCGCTTGTTCGGCCGTTTTGATGCCGTCCTTCAGTTCGTCGACCAGCGTCTGGAAATCGTCGATCAGGGTCTCGACCATCTGTTCGGTCGTTTCGATGCCGGATGCCTCCTCGACGCTGGCGTCCCGCAGACATTCACCCAGCGTGGCGATCGGTTGGCCGTTCAGCGACAGGACGCGTTCGGCCAGTTCGTCGATGCGGGCGGCCGCTTCGTTGTAGAGCTCGTCAAATTTGGCGTGCAGCGTGAAAAAATGGGGGCCTTTCACGTTCCAGTGGTAGTTGTGCAGTTTCATGTGCAGGACGGTCCAGTTGGCAATTTGTTTGTTCAACACGCTGTGAACCTGATTCGTCATGGTTTATCCGCTCCTTAATTAGAATTATTATTGTTTAATACTTATTATAAACAAGAGTCCTGTTTTGTCAATGCCTTTCAGAAAATCAACAGGGACTTTTTTCCACATGAACCCATTTCTTCACTCGATCCTCCCCGCAGCGGGCGGGAGCGAAGCCAACTCCGGCAAACAAGCGACCAGGTACGGTCAGCTTGCCATCAACGGCAGCCGCGGATGAGGGCGGTCACAATGCGAAAAAAGAAGCCGGGAAGGCTTGGGAAAAAGACGGCCGGAACACCGTGATTTCACGTTATCGGTACAGGGGCTGATTCTTCCCCAGGCTGCTCTTCCTGTTGGCAAACGCGGACCCAAAACGGAAGCCCGGGCTGTCCACCCGAGCTTCTTTTTTTGCGTGACACGATTGCGGCCAGCTTTTCACGTCCGACCGGACCCGGTCGTACAGCTTGATCGCGCGGCCGATGTCCGTGATGCCTGCCGTGTGCTTCATCGTACGTGCCGGTACCGGCGATGATCGTCATCCTGTCGCCGACGATCTTCGTTTCGATCTGCAGCTCCGACGCCGAGATGGCCTCTGCCACCTGCTGGGCGATGGCAGGGAACTTGCGCCAAACGCTCACGCCTCTCCCCTCCCGCGCGCGGCCCAACCGGCTGAAGCGACATTTCCGGACGGCTGTAACACCCGTTTGCATCCGAACAGTTCAACGTCTCCACGTGGAAAAATTGCGCAGCAGCGTTCCTGTACCCATTCGGTTGAGCGGGGGACAACCCCTCTCCATTTTGGGAATATTCCAAAATAATCGCCGGACATTGGCCGGGGGCGAGAGGAGGGTCAGGTCCGAAAGCGGTCGGTCAGGCTTTGCAGCTCTTCGGCCATCTTCGCCAGTGTCTGGGCGGACCGGGCGACTTCCTGGATGGACGCGAGCTGTTCTTCCGACGAGGCGGAGACGTTTTGCGCCTTGGCCGCCGATTCCGACGCGATCGACGCGATGCCGGACACCGCCTTCGCCACCTGTTCCGAGGAAGACGACATCTGTTGAGCGGCTGCGGTTACCTGCTGGATGTCGGCCGTCAGGGTGCGGATTGACTGCTGGATCTGTTCAAACGAGACGCCTGCATCGTGCATCACGCGGATGCCTTCCGAGACTTCCGCGCTGCCGACCGCCATCGCGTCCACGGCTGCTTCGGATTCCCGCCGGATGCTGTCGATGAGCGCGGCGATCTGCTGTGTGGCTTCCGCCGACTGTTCCGCCAGTTTTCGCACCTCGTCCGCCACCACGGCAAAGCCGCGTCCGTGTTCGCCCGCCCGCGCCGCTTCGATGGCGGCGTTCAAGGCGAGCAGATTGGTCTGCTCGGCCAGGGCGGTGATGACCTCGGTGATCTGGCCGATGGAGCGTGAGCGCTGCCCCAGTTCCTGGATCGCCAGCGCCAGGCGGTTCATCGTCTCGTAGATGCTGTTCATCTGGTCGACGGCCTGCCGGATCGCCCTGTCTCCCTCCCGTGTCTGCTCGGCGGTCGCGTCGGCCACACGCGAGACGTCCTGGACGTGGGAGGCGATGCTGCGGGCGTTGGCGGCGATTTCCTCCATCGTCTGCAGGCTGCTCTCCACCTGGTGAAGCTGGTGGTCCGCCCCGGCGGCTACCTCGGTGATATTTTCGGCAATGTGCTGGGTCGCCTGGGTGATCTGTTCCGCGCTGGAAGAGAGGTTGTCCGCGGCCGAAGAGACGTGGAGCGCGGTGCGGGAGAGCTGATCGGCCAGTTCTTTCAGGCTGCTGCACATCGCGTTGCAGGAGGCGGCGATGCGGCCCACCTCGTCAAGGGAGTCGTCGGAGACGGTCCGGGAAAAATCGCCGCGGCCGGCGTGTTCCAACGCGTCGCCGATCCGGACCAGCCGTTTCTTCAGATGGCGGACGAACAGGAAAACGGCGAGCAGCGCGACGGCGAATCCGGCCAGGAGCGTGCCGGAAAAGTAGGTCATAAAGCGGCTTTGGACGGCATCGATCAGCGATTGGGACGCCCCCACGTACCAGATGCCGATGATCTGGCCGCGGCCGTCCTTGATCGGCTGGTAAGCGGCCTGGTACTGCCGGCCGACCACGTTGGCTTCGCCGAGGAAAATCTGCCCCTGTTTCAGGACTGTCTGGGCCACCGCGTCCGACACTTTGGTGCCGATGGCGCGCTGGCCGTCTTTGATCACGTTGGTCGCCACCCGGGTGTCGCCGAGAAAAATGGTGACCGTGTCACCGCCGGTCAACCGGCCGATTTCATCCACAAGTGCGTCGTTTCCGTTGATTTTCGTCTCCCCTTTGTACAGCACGCCGTCGCGGACCGACCATTCTCCGGGGTGCTTCGCCTCCAGGTAGGCGTACCCCAGGGCCAGGTCGCCTTTGGCCTTTTCCAGGGCAGCCGACTTGATGCCCGATTCCAACTGCCGCTGTGCCACGACTAGGATCGTACAGGACAGGAGCAAAAGAACGGTGAGAAACAGCAGGTTTAATTTGCTTCCGAGCGAAAGTTTCCTGACGATGTTCACGGTGAACGATTTCCCCTCTCTTTTGCAAGGCTACTGGTATTATCGAACAAAAAAGTCAGAAATTTAGAGTTTTTTTTACCCTCGGTTCATATTAGAATATAACTTTTAAGGTGAGGGGAGTGGTGGATATGGGTGTGTTGACAATCGGCGGGGTGGTGCTGGCGGGAGGCCGCAGCAGCCGGATGGGGCGGCCCAAAGAACTGCTGGGCTGGAAAGGGGGCACGCTGATCGGACACGTGGTCAGCGAAGTGACGGCGCTGAACCTGCCCTGTCTGATCGTCTCCAACGCCCCCGACCGGCTGCCGGGGGAAGTGACCGGGCTTTCAGGGGTAAGCGTGACCGGTGACCTGGTGCCGTCCGCCGGTCCGATCAGCGGAATCGTGACGGCGTTTCGCGTGCGCCGGGAAGAAGCGCTGCTCGTCCTCTCCTGCGACCTGCCCTTTGCCGACCGGGAGCAGATCGGCCGCCTGCTCGCCCATGCGCAGCGAACGGAGGAGTGGGATGTCGTGGCGGTGCGAACGGACGGCCGTCTTCATCCGCTGTTTGCGCTGTATCACCGGAGGACGCAGCCGATGTGGGAAGAAGCGCTGCGGGCAGGCCGTCATCGGCTGATGGAGGTGCTGGAGCGGCTGCGGATCGCAGAGACGCCGGCCGGTCTCCTGGACGACTTGGCCGCCTACAACGCCAACACACCGGAAGAATACCGGAAGGCCCTCGCGGAACAGCACGCGCGGGAAGCGGGGCGGAAGCCGACGTGACACGTGAAAACCCCGGCAAGGCCGGGGTTTTCTTCATTCATCGCCAGCAGCGATCCGCTCCGCATGCGTGTACACGTTCATCTTGCCGTGGCGGACGAAGCCGACGGCAGTGATGTTCAGCTCCTCTGCCAACTGCAGCGCCAGGTCGGTGGGCGCCGATTTGGAGAGGATGATGCCGGCGCCGATCTTGGCCGCCTTGAGCAGCACCTCGGAGGAGATGCGGCCGCTGAACACGAGGATTTTGTCCTCCGTCGGCAGGTTTTCCCGCAGACAGTATCCGTAGATTTTGTCCAGCGCGTTGTGCCGGCCGATGTCGGAGTATCGGAGCAGCGTCCGCTCCGGCGTGCACAGCGCGGCGTTGTGCACGCCGCCCGTGCTGCGGTGGATGTCGGACGACGCCTGCAGCTCGTCCATCAAGCGGAACACCTGCTCCGGCGTGACGGTGACTTTGCCCGCCACCGGTTTCGCGGTTCGCGCATCGCTGAAAAAGTAGAACGACTGCCGGCTTTTCCCGCAGCAGGACGTGATCCGCCGCTTCGAGTAAAAGCTTTGCGACAGCCCGGTTTGCTGATGCAGATCCACGTAGGCAAATCCGCGGCTTTCGTCAATGGACATCTGCTTGATGTCCGCGTATTGCCGGATCGCCCCCTCGGCGGCGAGAAAGCCGACGACCATTTCCTCCAGGTCGGCGGGGGTGCAGACGATCGTGGCAAACTCTTCGTCGTTGAGAAAAATCGTCAGCGGGTATTCCGTAACGATCTCGTCGTCTTCCCGGGCGAGCCGGTCCTGCCCGATCTTCAGCACCGGCCGTCTGATCGTGCGCATCAGGTTTGACATAGAAGCCTCCTTGCCGTTTCATACGGGGTGTAAAAAAATTTTGAAAGTAATGTATTGTCGAGTAAGCGCTCACATGATAGTATACTATGTGAGGTTTTAGTTGTCACAAAAAATTCACCTTTACTTGCAACAGTTCACTAATAGACACGGGATAGCGCACCTGTCGCCGGTTTATTTGTGACACTGCCGGAAGTGAATAGCAAACACTTGCTGTTGATGCTGAAGTAGCGACCCTGCTGATGATTAACTGCCGTGTTTCATCTGTTCCCTCCTCGGGGCCAAAGCGTGGACGACGAGGAGAACCGGATGGATGCGGCAGTTTTTCTTTATGCAAGAGCCTGTTCGCGTTTGCGGACGCTCTTTAAACCCTTCAAAGGAGATGAATCACATGCAGGAAAAAGTGAAGAACCGCTGGCTGATCGCTGCGGCTGCGGTGGGGATCCACCTCTCCATCGGTTCGGTGTACGCCTGGAGCGTATTCACCAAGCCGATCATCAACCAATTTGGCTGGGAGCTGTCCGAGGTGCAGTTCACGTTCAGCATCGCGATCCTGTTCCTGGGGCTGTCGGCAGCGTTCCTCGGCCACTACGTGGAAAAACACGGTCCCCGCAAATCGGGCACTCTTTCGTCCATCTTTTTCGGTCTGGGGATCGCCGGGTCCGGTCTGGCCATCCACTTGGAAAGCCTCCCGCTGCTGTACCTCTGCTACGGCGTGTTGGGCGGCATCGGTCTCGGGGTCGGCTACATCACTCCCGTTTCCACGCTGGTGAAATGGTTCCCGGACCGCCGCGGGCTGGCCACCGGTTTGGCCATCATGGGCTTTGGCTTCGCCTCGCTGATCGCAAGTCCGATCATGCAGGCGCTGATCGTAAGCGTAGGTATCGCCAATACCTTCTTCATCCTGGGAGCCGTCTATTTTGTCGTCATGTTTGCGTCCGCTCAATACCTCTCCCCGCCGCCGCAGGGATGGGTGCCGGAGGGCTACTCGGCTGAAGAGGGAAGCGGCAAGCAGATCAAGAAAGACCTGTGCCAGTTGACGGCCAACGAAGCGGTGAAAACCCGCCGTTTCTACCTGCTGTGGCTGATGCTGTTCATCAACGTGACCTGCGGCATCGCGGTCATCTCGGTCGCGTCGCCGATGGCGCAGGAGATCGTGGGCATGTCCGCGGCGGCAGCCGCGACGATGGTCGGCCTGAACGGCCTGTTCAACGGGGCCGGCCGGATTGGCTGGGCGTCCCTGTCCGACTACATCGGCCGTCCGAACACCTACACGGCGTTTTTCCTGATTCAGCTCGTCCTGTTCTTCCTGCTGCCCAACCTGACAGTGCCGGCTCTGTTCATGGGCGCGATGTTCATCATCATGACCTGTTACGGCGGCGGATTCGCGTCCATTCCGGCCTATATCGCCGACCTGTTCGGCACCAAGCAGATGGGCGCGATTCACGGATACATCCTGACGGCATGGGCAGCGGCCGGTCTGGCCGGGCCGATCTTCGCCGCCTGGGTGCGCGACAGCACGGGCAGCTACACCGGCACGATGACCGTCTTTGCCGCCATGTTTGCCGTCGCCCTGGCCATCTCGCTGATCATCCGCCTGGATATCAAGAAATTGCGGGAGCAGGCGAAACAGAACGAAAACTCTGTTGAATTGGCAAGCTGATCAGTGGTAAAGTTTTAGTAAGAGAATTTTGTAAAGGTGACACCCTCGATGAATAAATACGAAGCTGAGTTCAGCAATTTGGTCAGAGCTTTCCGCAAGCGTCACATGGGCAAAGGCCCCAGCAAGATCGTGACCACGTTTTGCAAAAACTGGGCGATTTGCGAAATGGAGGGGAATCTTTCCCCGGTGGAAAAGTTCATTGCGACGGCTGATGAAGGCAAACAGATGCTCCGCGCGGCCCGTACGGAAATGGTAAAGGACATGTACCGCAAAAACCGGCCGGTCGAGATGGAGTCATTTCTGGGCGCAAACTTCGTCGATTTATTCGTCGATATTGACATTGAACGCGATTTTGGCATGTCCATTTTCGTCTTTGATCAAGACATCGAGAAAAAGTTTAAAAACGAGTCGTGAGTCTGCAGGAAGCAGCGACCCTGTTTGCCGGGCAGACAAGACGGCATTCGAAACACGCGCGTAGTTGGGACTTGGTAGCGACCCTGCCTGAGACAACCACCGTGGACATTCTCTGTCCGATGAGAAGGGACTGGTTCATGGGAGGGTTGTCTTTTTTTTTCGTCCTGCGCTGCGCGCCGGAAAACGGGGGATCAACGAGCCGTCAAGGGAAAAGGCGGGGGGCACGTGAAAAAGCGTGGACATGCGCGAAGAGACGCAGCAAGGAATCGGACGTAAACGCCGGCTGACCGGCGCGACATCAGGGAACGGGTTTCGAAGCAGAAGGAGGAACAGACGATGCACTTTCAGCGACAAACCATCAGCGTGGAGGAAGCGCTGCGCAGGCTGTTGGCGGGCCTGACGCCGCTTCAGGAAGAACAGGTCGGCATTGGCGAAGCGCACGGGCGGACGTTGGCCCGGGATCTCGCCGCCACGTGCGACATGCCGCCGTTTGACCGCTCGCCGCTGGACGGGTTTGCCGTGAGAGCGGCGGATACGGCCGGGGCCACTCCTGACCGGCCGGTTCGCTTGCGGGTGCTGGAAACGGTCGGGGCCGGACAGATCCCCCGGCAGACGGTAACGGCCGGAACAGCTGTCCGGATCATGACTGGCGCGATGATGCCGCCGGGAGCCGATGCCGTGATCATGTTCGAACAGACGGAGCAGCCCGGCGAGCTGCTGGAGTGGGTCGGGGTAAAACGAGCGCTTCACCCCGGGGAAAACATCTCCCGCCGGGGAGAAGAAATCGCCGCCGGGACGTGCGTGGCCCAAGCGGGAACGCGGATCAACGCGGGAACCCTGGCGGTGTTGGCGACGTTTGGCTACGCGCAGGTTCCGGTCGTTCGCAGACCGCGCGTCGGGTTGATTTCCACCGGCACGGAACTGCTGGACGTGGACCAGCCGCTCGAGCCGGGGAAAATTCGCAACAGCAACGCGGTGATGCTGTCCGCCATGATCGCCGAGGCGGGCGGCATCCCTGTTTTGTACGGACGATTGCCGGACGATCTGGCCCTGGCCAAGCGGCACATGGCCAAATGTCTGGAGGAGGTTGACCTGCTGGTGACGAGCGGCGGGGTGTCGGTCGGCGATTTCGACGTGATGGCTGCGTTGGCGGACGATCCGGACGTCACCCTGCTGTTCAACCGGGTCGCGATGCGGCCGGGCGGACCGACAACCGCCCTCCTGTACCGCGACAAACTGGTCTGTGCGCTGTCGGGCAATCCGGGGGCCTGTTTTCTCGGCGCCGAGCTGTTCGTCCGTCCCGTGCTGCGCCGGCTGCAGGGAGACCGGGAGGCGGGCCTGCGCCGCATCCGGGCCACGCTGGCGGAGACCTACGACAAACCGTGTCCCTACCCGCGCTATTTGCGCGGCCGGCTAACGGAGCGGGAGGGAAAGCTGTACGTCGTCCCCGACCACAACGACAAGGCGGGCAACCTGGCGACGCTGGGCAAAAGCGAATGCTTCCTGATCATCCCGGCAGGCGGCAGGGGCAAACAGGCGGGAGAGACCGTCGACGTGATTCCCCACGCCGCGCCGGACTGGAGAGATGAGGCGTAGCGCATGGCGAACAAACCGATGGTGCTGCAGGTGGTAGGCTATTCCGATTCGGGCAAGACAACGCTGTTGACCCGACTGATTCCGCTGCTGGAGCAGACGTGCCTGCGCGTCGGCGTGATCAAGCACGACGGCGGTCACGATTTTGAGTGGGACCGGCCGGGCAAGGACACGTGGCGCTACCGGGAGGCGGGAGCGTCGCTGGTGGCGATCGCCTCGCGGACCAAGACGGCAATGCTGGAGCTGAACCCCGTGCCGCTGCCTGTCCTGGTGGAGCGGATGGCGGACGCCGGCGCCGATCTTGTGCTGGTCGAGGGATTCAAACGGGAGGACTACGAGAAACTGGTCGTGCTCCGCGAACCGGCGCACCGCGAGCTGCTGGAGGCAGTCACCCGGCCCGTGGCTGTGGCAAGCTGGGAACCGTTTGAGCACCCGGCGCTGCCGGTGTACGCCATTGACGACGCGGCAGGCATCGCGGCGTTTGTCCGCGCACTATATAATAAGGAAAGGACGCGATGAGGCGTCCCTTTTTTCATACGCGGCGGCAGGCACCTAACATGCGGCAAGAATCGGGAGACCATTCGCGCCGTAGCAAAAATTGTTTCACGCAATCCGTGTCGCGGTGCACATCCGCGCGCTTTCTGCGCTACAATGGCGAGGGAGGGATCGATATGGAAAAACGTTTGCCGCAGCGCTGGAATCTGGAGGTGCTGTTTTCCGGCGGAAGCGAGTCGGAGTCATTTCGCGCGTTTCTCAGCATGTTGGAAGGAGATATTGCCGCTCTGCAGGCGCAGGTGAGCGCGGACCGCGTGCGGATGGACGACGAGGATGCGTTTGTCTCCATGCTGGCCCAGGTGCAGAGCATTGCCGTCCGGCTGAAGGAGGCGGGGGCGTTCGTCTCCTGCCTGACCGCCCAAGATGTAAAGGACGAACAGGCCAAGCTCCTGGGCGGACGGGTGAAAACCGTTGCCGCCTCATTTGCCGCGGCGCTGGCCAAATGGGAGGAACACCTGCTCGCGATCGACGAGCCGGTCTGGAACAAGCTGCTCGCCGCTCCGGAGGTGAAGCCGGTCGCGTTCAATCTCAATGAACGGCGCAGACGGGCGATGGAAAAGCTGCCGCCCGCGCAGGAAGTACTGGCCAACGACCTGGCCGTGGACGGATACCACGCCTGGCAGGATCTCTACAATACCGTCGTCGGCCGCATGACAATCGAAGTAGAGGTGGATGGCGAAACGAAGCGTCTCTCCGTCGGCCAGGCCGCCAACCTGATGCACCACCCGGACCGCAGCGTCCGCGCCCGCGTGTTCGCCAAATGGCAGGAGGCCTGGGCGCAGGAAGCGGAACTGTGCGCACAGGCGCTCAATCACCTGGGCGGCTTTCGCCTGGCGCTGTACCGGCATCGGGGCTGGGATTCCGTGCTGCGCGAGCCGCTTGACATCGGGCGGATGCAGGAAAAGACGCTGGACGCGATGTGGCAGGCGATCGACAACCGCAAGGACCGGCTCGTCGCGTACCTGGAGCGCAAGGCCAAGCTGCTGGGCGTGGACAAATTGAGCTGGTACGACGTGTCCGCTCCGGTCGGCCGCCAGCACAAGAAGATGTCCTATGAGGAAGGCGCTGCGTTCATCCTCGAACAGTTTGGCCGGTTCAGCCCGAAGCTGGCCGCCTTTGCCCAAAACGCCTTCGAAAACGGGTGGATCGAGGCGGAGGACCGGACGGGCAAACGGCCGGGCGGCTTCTGCACCAGCTTTCCGGCGAGGGGCGAGTCCCGCGTGTTTATGACCTACGCGGGCAGCCTGCAAAACGTGTCCACCCTGGCTCATGAACTGGGGCACGCCTATCACCAGCACGTCATGAACGATCTGCCGCCGCTGACGCAAAACTACGCGATGAACGTGGCGGAGACGGCTTCCACGTTTGCGGAAATGATCGTGGCGGACGCGGCGGTGAAGAACGCGGCCAGTGCGGAGGAGCGGGTGGCTCTCCTGGAAGACAAAGTGCAGCAGACCGTCTCCTTTTTCATGAACATCCAGGCCCGCTTCCTGTTTGAGAAACGCTTTTACGAAAAGCGGAAATACGGGCTGGTCAGCGTAGAGGAGCTGAACCGGCTGATGCTGGAAGCCCAGCGAAAGGCGTACCGCGACGCGCTGGCCGAATACGAGCCGCTTTTCTGGGCGTCCAAGCTGCATTTTTACATCACGACCTATCCGTTCTACAACTTCCCGTACACCTTCGGCTATCTGTTCAGCCTGAGCGTGTACGCGCGCGCCCTGCAGGAAGGGCCGGCCTTTGCCGACAAGTACGACGCCCTGCTGCGCGATACGGGACGGATGACCGTGGAAGAGCTGGCGATGCGCCATCTGGGCGAGGACATCACCGACATCCGGTTTTGGCAGAAGGCGGTGGATTTGGCCGTAGCCGACATCGACGAGTTTCTCAGCCTGACGAAATAAAGCGGGGCATTTCAGCGCGAGCGGACGGCTTCCCGACGACCGAAGGGGAACCGGTCCGCGCCGCGCGCATCCGCCAGGCCGACTGGCGGCCATGGATGGGGGAACCCCCGCCGGTGCTGCGATCTGCAGCTCCGGCGGGGGTCTTTTGTTGCGAAACCGTAAAGGGAACCGGCGGAATCTTTGGCAATCCTTAACCTGCCGTTTAACCACGGACGATCGTTTTGTCGTACAGTCATGGTAGGGGGAAATGGCGTCACGAACAGAAGGAGGGCGGCGGATGGCAAACGCGGCGAACGGGATGGTGACAGGCCGCACCGATTCGAGGGCACCCTGACAGAACACGAGACAAAGCGCGAAGAACAGAGGACTGCATGGGAGGGATCGTGATGGATACGGGAAGCCATCTGTTGTTGGGAGTCACACTGGCCGGTTTGGCCCACGTCAATCCGGCTGTCGCCGAAAATCCCGCACTCGCCCAGGCGTTGATGATTGCGACGATTGTCGGGTCGCATGCGCCTGATTTTGACACGCTGGTCAGACTGCGCGGCATTACCACGTACATCCGCTATCATCGGGGGATGACCCATTCCATTCCCGCCTTGTTTGTCTGGCCGGCGGTGATCGCCGTTCCGCTGGCGCTGGCATACGGATTGACGGATCACGCCGGGCTTCTGTACGTGTGGACCTGGATTGCTGTCGTCTTCCACGTCTTTCTCGACATGCTGAACACGTACGGCGTCCAGTGCTTCCGGCCGTTTACGAGGCGGTGGGTGCACCTGGACGTGCTGGCCATTTTCGAGCCGGTCCTGTTTGTCCTGCATGGCGCCGCTGCCGTCTGGTGGCTGGCCTTTGCCGGAGAGCCGGGGCGCATCTTTCCCGCCGTCTACCTGATCTCCCTGCTCTACATCGGGCTCCGCGCCTGGCAGCACGGCCGCGAGGTGCGAAGGGTGAGGGCCGCGCTCAGGCAGGAGGGGGTCTGTCACGTCACGCCGAGCTTTCATCCGTTTCGCTGGCGGTTTGTGATGGAGACGACGGAGCGCTTCTACACGGGCAGGATCGAATACGGGACGGTCATGCTGGAAGAGATCTACCCGAAGGAAAAGAGCAACGAGATCATCCGGGCCACGATGGGCATCGACGGCGTGCGGGCATTTCTCGGGTTTGCGCAGCGTGTGCACGTCACCTGGAAGGAGATCCAGGACGGCTACGAGGTCACCTGGAGCGACGTGCGCTTCTGGTACGACCGGAAACTGCCGTTTGGCGTCGACGTTCGTCTGGACCGCAACCTGAACGTTGTCACCCACAGGCTGGGCTGGCGCAAAAAGGCGTGGGACCCGCCGTTTGTGTGAACGGGAGGCGTGCTCCGACAGCACGGCAGCGATGACGGACAGCTTTCGCCGGGAAAAGGCGGGAGCTGTTTTTGCATAGAGGGGATTGACAATTAAAGGAAAGAAAGGTAATCGGGGCGGGCCCGCTGGCCGGTACGGTGGGCGGCTTTCTCGGCGGCGTGCTGCTGGTTACCGTGCACGGGGAGATGTCGGTGACCCTCTCCCAGTATCTACAGGCCCATATCGCTGACGGGGTAGCCCTGTTTGGCGTCATGATGAGCGTCAATGGCATGACCGTCCTCCTGCTGCAGGCGCCGTTGACACGCTGGACGGAGCGGTTTTCGCTGTTCCGGCGGCTGGTGGCGGGCGTTCTCCTGATGGCCGCGGGAGAGGTGGGATTTGCCTTTTCCGCGGAATGGGGCTGGTTCGTTGCGGCAATGATCGTGTTTACACTGGGAGAAATCCTGATCATCCCGGCCGAATACGCCCAGATCGACCAGATTGCGCCGCCCCGGATGCGGGGAACGTACTACGGGGCGCAAAGCGTCAGCGAACTGGGCAACTTTCCCGGTCCGTGGGCAGGCGGTCTGATTCTCTCCGCCTACGGCGGTCCGGCGATGTTTCTTGTCATGGCCGCGTTGGCCGTGGCCAGCCTCGCCTTTTACGGACTGGGCCGCCGTGTATGAAAAGAGGCGCGAGCGTTCGCCCGATCAGCCGGTTTCTGCACATTCATCATGCGGTTGACGATATCCCATCCGGCTCATCCCATCCAGCGGTCGCCGGGTGGGTTTTTTGCAGGATGACGGCGGACACCCAAGCCGCCGGCGTCTCGCTGGGACGAACGGAGCAGAAAAAATTTAGGCTTGGGGCGCACGAGAAAGTAAGTTAAAATGAAGGGCGTGGCGCAAGCGTTCATGCGCGAGACAAGAGAGGAGGAAAACGGCGGCATCGCCAAGCTGCCTCTTTTTCCAGAAAGGTGAGTACAATGGATCTGTGGTCAATGTTCGTAGCATTCGTATTAGGGCTTGTGGAAGGACTTACGGAATTCGCGCCCGTCTCCTCGACCGGGCACATGATTATCGTTGACGATATGTGGCTGAAATCCAAGGAGATGTTTTCGCCCGAGGTGGCCAACACCTTCAAGGTGGTGATTCAGCTCGGATCGATCCTGGCTGTGGTGATCGTCTTTAAAGAGCGCTTTTTCGATCTGCTCGGGCTGCGGAAACGCACGGCAGGCGGACAAGCCCCCGGCCCCAAACTGAAACTGGCCCAGGTGATTGTCGGGCTGCTGCCGGCTGCCGTATTGGGGTTCCTGTTCGAGGACTACATCGACAAATACCTGTTTTCGGTGAACACCGTGCTGATCGGGTTGGTGGCGGGCGCTTTCCTGATGCTGGCCGCCGATTGGTTCCGCCCGGGCAGGCCGAAAGTGGAGACGGTTGACCAGCTTACGTACAAGCAGGCCTTCTTTATCGGCTTGTTTCAGTGCATCGCGCTGTGGCCGGGCTTCTCCCGTTCCGGTTCGACGATTTCGGGCGGGGTGCTGCTGGGATTGAGCCACCGCGCCGCGTCCGATTTTACCTTTATCATGGCCGTCCCCGTCATGCTGGGGGCAAGCTGCCTTTCGCTCATGAAGCACTGGCAGTCCATCACCCTCGATGTCCTGCCGTTTTTTGCGGTCGGCTTCATCAGCGCGTTCGTCTTTGCACTGCTCTTCATCCGCTTCTTTTTGAAGCTGATCGACCGGATTAAACTGGTTCCGTTTGCCCTCTACCGCATCGTGCTGGCGGCGGTGCTTTACATGGCCCTGATGTAAGAAAAAACCGGCCCCGGAAGTTCGCGTCGAAAACGCCCGGGGCCGCCGCCGGACAAAAGCAAAAGCAGTCGGAAACGATGGGGCGTTCCGACTGCTTTTTTGTTGGCTGAGAAGGAAATCATGCGGCTGTTTGTCCGGGCGTCGGCATATGTTGGTGGTGAGGAGGGAGTCGGATGCGGGAGAAAACGGCTTTCGCCGTGCTGCGGATGGTGACGGGCATGATTTTTTTCGCCCACGGCCTGCACAAGCTGCAAAAAGGAATGGGAGCGGTGGCGGAGTGGTTCGGGAGCGTCGGCCTCCCGACGTGGTTGGCCTATCTGGTGATGCTGGCGGAAGTGCTGGGCGGGATGGCGCTGCTGATCAGGGTGGTGGTACGGCCTGCGGCGCTGCTCCTGGCCGTGATCATGGCAGGCGCCATCGTCACCGTCAAATGGCCAAACGGCCTGATAGGCAGCGGCGGCACGAGCGGCTACGAGCTGGATCTGGTGCTGCTGGCGGTGACCCTGTATCTGGCCGTAAAAAAGGGGGAGGGTCGCGACGGGAATGTCCGCTAAGCTCCGTCCAGCCAAAAAAACCGCTGGGGCAGCGGTTTTTTTCGTTCATCCGTATACCGGCTGCTCCCACCAGCCGAAAGAGACGGTCAGTTCCGAGGACGGGACTTCGGCGGGGATGTGGAACAGCAGGGCCGTTCCGGGGCCGAGGATCCAGCGGCCGCTCTTTTCGGCGGCGGTGGTGCTGCTCGGCGGGAGGATCCGGGTGGAGGCGATAACCCCGTCCCGGGGCATCTCGGACGTGGCGGACGCGTACAAGATTTGCCCTTTCGGGGCGGGGCAGGGGGGCAGTTGGATGCTGCCCGGGGATACCTGCCGGGAAGCGGTCGCCCCGCCGAGCTGGTTGGCCTTGCCGAACCAGATGTGCGCTTCCACGGGATGGTCGGCCCGGTTAGTGAGAAACCAATCGTTTACGTACACCTGGACGCCTGAACGGTAGGGATTGACCAGTGCCCCCCAGGCCTGGACGCCGTCGCCCGCAGTCAGCTTTTCCGTTTGCCCCAGGTAGTATTTGCACTGCATCGCCATCGCCGTCGCCAGAGGAATGTCGACGCGCATGTCCGTTTGCTCTCCGGCGGTCTGGCCGGAATACGGAAAGTATCCCATCTGCAGGAACATGTCGGGGATGCCGTAGTAGTACGACGGCTGCGTATACGGGGGCTTTTCCATACGTTCAGCTCCTTTGGGATGGAGTAGACGCTACAGCATATGGCAGCAGCCCGCGAGACGTGTTTACGTTTCCGGGGCAAACGGATCGATGCCCCGCTCCCGCAGCGCCTCCACCGCCTCCCTGACCGGCAAGAGGGGCAGGCGGAACTCGTCCGCTACCGCCTCTTCCAGCTCCCGGACGGAACCGAGCGTCACCTGGCGCTCGCTGCCGTCGGCGTGCGTGATCAGCAGGGTGTTGTTTTTCAGGGAGACGCTGCGTTCGTTGTCCCATTGATACACATGGATGCGCAGGCAGTTGAGAAAGGTGGCGCCGGGGAGGAACGAGCGGGCGATCGCGTCGGCGAAATCGTCCGGTTCCCGCCGCTCCTCCGGGTCAAAGTGCCAGTGATCGCTCACCAGCTTCTCCCGCCGGTAACGCAGGTATCGGTAACGACCCGGCCGCTCCGTATCCGGCGCGATCCGCACCGCCTCCGGGCCGAACCGGGTGCAGTTGTCGGGATCGCGGCGAAAACGGACCGGCTGATACAGGGGAGCGGCGGAGCCGAGATCGACGTAGACCGGCTCTCCGCCCCATTCCGGCAGCCGGACGATGACCGCCGTATGGGCGTCCCCCACCGGCACGAGATGGGCGGAAAAGTCCAGCGCGCGCAGCAGCGCGAGGAAATTGGCGTGGATGGAGTAGCAGGTGCCGCCGAACCCGCAGCGGGCGGCGTCGGCGACAAACTGTTCGGGCGAGGGGAGGCCGCTGTGCCCCGGACGCCGGGCCTGCAGCAGTTTGCCGACGTTTTCAAACGGAAACGCCTGCAGATGGGCGCGGCACAGCTCGCTGAGATAGGCGTAACCGGCCGGGCGCGGTTCCAGTCCCAGCCGGTGGAGATAGGCATATGCCCAAGCGGGTAACCGCGACATGGGAAACCTCCTCAGGAGACGGATTTCCAGGCGTGTACGGCGAGAAGCGCCCAGCCGGCCAGGAACAGGAGGCCGCCAAACGGGGTAATCGCCCCGAGCGCTTTGATGTTGGTGAAGCTGAGGGCGTACAGGCTGCCGGAAAAGAGCAGGGTGCCGACAGCGAAGCACCAGCCCGCCCAGGTTAGGGCAGACGAATCGGGGAACCATTTGCATAACAGGGCGACCAGCACCAGCGCCAGCGCATGCGTCGTCTGGTAGGTAACCCCGGTGTGGAAGACGCCGAGCAGGTAGTCGTTCAGTCTGCCTTTCAGCACATGGGAACCAAACGCGCCCAGGGCGACGGAGAGAAAACCGCTGATACTGCCGAGCAGAAGAAAGATACGCACAAAACATTCGCTCCTTTGTGTGACGATATGCATACACAGCGTTATTGTACCGCAACCGGTGCGTCCATGCCCAATTGCAAATTGTTGAACGCGCTTTCTGGCCTCCTGTCCAGACCGCGTGACAACCTCCGGCATAGTATACAGTACGTGGCGGCAGCGCTTGCATGCCGCCGCCGCAGGAGGTGAACAGCATGGGCAAATGGACGGCGCTTGTGGGCGGCCTCGTAGGCGGTTGGTCCTTTTTGAAAATCCCGCTGGAAGGCTCGTTCCTTTCCGCAATCGATCCTGTCGTCGATGGCATTGGCATCGTGGCGACAGTGGTGTTCTCGGGCGCACTCATCTATTTTGGCGTACGCGACTGGCTCCAGAAGTAACAACCGGATCGGTGCCGACAGAGGCAAAGGCGTCCCTGCAGAAAGGGGCGTCTTTGTTTTGGTCCGGATTCACTTCGTCGTTTTGTCGAGTGCTCTCATGCCGGATGCCCCCATATACATAGAGGAGGGAGAAGAAAATGGGGGGAAGCGACATGACCAACGACGAACGCAAGGAACTGGAGCGCTCGATTGAAGAAATCACGGAAATCGCCAAAGGCTTCGGCCTTGACTTTTACCCGATGCGCTACGAGATTTGCCCGGCGGACATCATCTACACGTTTGGCGCGTACGGCATGCCGACGCGTTTCTCGCACTGGAGCTTTGGAAAGTCCTTTTACAGGATGAAACTGCAGTACGACCTCAATCTGAGCAAAATCTACGAGCTGGTGATCAACTCCAACCCGTGCTACGCCTTTCTGTTGGACGGCAACACGCTGATCCAGAACAAGCTGATCGTCGCCCACGTCTTGGCCCACTGCGACTTTTTCAAAAACAACGTGCGGTTCTCCAACACCAACCGCGACATGGTGGAGAGCATGGCGGCCAGCTCGGAGCGCATCCGGCAGTACGAGATCGAGCACGGCAAGGAGGCGGTGGAGTCGTTTTTGGACGCCTGCCTGGCCATTCAGGAGCACATCGATCCCAGCCTGCTGCGGCCGAAACTGCGCTGGAAGCGGGAGGTGGAGGAGACGACCGGCAAACCGGGCAAAACGGAGCGGACAACGCCGTACGACGATCTGTGGCGGCTGGAACGCACAGAAGAAAAGCCAGCCGATCCGGGCAAGCCGATCCGCAAGTTCCCGCCCGAACCGGAGAAAGACCTGCTGTTGTTCATCATGGAGTACAGCACCATTCTGGAGGACTGGCAGCGGGACGTCATAACGATCATCCGCGACGAGATGCTCTACTTCTGGCCGCAGTTGGAGACGAAGATCATGAACGAAGGCTGGGCCACCTACTGGCACATGCGCATCCTGCGGGAACTGGACCTGACGGAAGCGGAGACGATCGACTTTGCCAAGCTGCACGCCTCGGTGATCCAGCCGTCGCCGACCAGCATCAACCCGTACCATCTCGGGCTGAAAATCTTTGAGGATATCGAGGCGCGCTGGGACAATCCGACCAGGGAAGAGCAGGAGCGTTTCGGCCGCACGCCGGGCCAGGGGCGGGCGAAGATTTTCGAGGTGCGCGAGATGGAGTCGGACATCAGCTTTCTGCGCAATTATTTGACCAAGGAACTGGTCGACAAGCTGGATTTGTACCTGTTCGGCAAGCAGGGCAGCGACTGGGTGGTGACGGAAAAATCCTGGGAGCAGGTGCGGGACGGCCTGGCCGCGACGCGCGTCAACGGCGGCTTCCCGTACGTCATGGTCCACGACGGCGACTACCTGCGGGCAGGCGAGCTGTACCTGAAGCACTACTACGAAGGACTGGAGCTGGACGTCAAGTACGTGGAAAAGACGCTCCCGTACGTGTACCAGCTCTGGGGCAAAAACGTCCACCTGGAGACGGTGATCGAGGAGCGGGCGGTGCAGTTTACCTACGACGGGAAAAAGGTGCATCGGAGGTTTTTGTAAGGGAAACGTGATTGGATGGCAGAAGCTGTTCCTTTGAAGAAGAGGAACAGCTTTTTTTGCATGGATCCTGGCCTGAGAATAAACCCAGCGCGCCCGCAGAACTGGAAAGCGCCCCCAACCTCCAAGAAAAAACGACAATTTTTTGAGAAAAAATTGAACAAAGCGTGAACAAAATGTGAAAAATGTGTTACAATAGAGCCATGAACCAATCGATAACGGACAGGGGTTGGGTGCCATGAACCAAATGAACAATGGTATCAAAGCAGCGGCAACCTTGAAATGGCTTGCGTGGGCGGCAACGATCATCGGTGCTGTTCTGCTGGTGATCAATGTAAGCGATTTCCGCGCGGAGAATTTTGGACTGATGGCGGCGATTGGATTTTTGATCGGAGGCATGAACATCTTTTTGCTGAGCACGGTGTTCCGGCTGCTTCACACCGAATCGTAGGACAGATGGCGACATTCCATGATCAGACACATAATAAGATGAAGAAACTGGGTGGATGACCTCTCAAGACGAGCGATCTTGAGAGGTCTTTTTTTTGTGTGCATGCGGCCTGACCGTGCCGTTTCGCGCGCGACTCGCCGGGGCTTCCCGCCGATGGCAGCCGGGAGAGAGAGGGCAGGCAATCTGCTTGAAAAAACCACCTGTATTGGCTGCTAATTAGAAAAACAGGGGATCGGTAACAAAGTTTTGATCAAATCGTGAAGTATTAGTGAACACTTTGTCACGAAAAAAGGGCAAATTCTTGAACGGTGTGTAAACAAAGGTACAAAACAAATGCGCTTTTGATACGATATGAGAGCAAAAAACATGTTTACTAATACTGAATGTGAACGGTTGTTTCCTTTCTGTTGGAACGGAGGAGGGGTAGGAAGAAATGGGAGCTAGAAAGTGGCTCGGACGGGTCCAGTTTTGGATCATGGCGGTATTGGCCAGCGTCCTGTTGAGCGGATGCGGGAGCGAATACATGGTTCTCAATCCGAAGGGGCCCGTTGCTGAAACGCAGTACAATCTGATCATTATCTCCGTGATTTTGGTCTCGATCGTGATCCTGCCGGTGTTGGCGATTACGTTCTACATCGTGTGGCGCTATCGGGACAAACCGGGGAACAAGGCGCCGTACCAACCGGAATGGGCGCACAACACCACCCTGGAGGTCATCTGGTGGGGGATTCCCGTCGTCATTATTGCCATTCTTGGCTATTTTACGGTGCGCGACACCTACGCGCTGGTCGAGCCTCCCAATAAAGAAGTGAAGCCGATCACGGTACAGGTGACGTCGCTCGATTGGAAATGGATGTTTACTTATCCTGAACAAAACATCGCAACAGTCAACTATGTGCATATTCCGGTGGGCGTTCCCGTTCAATTTGAGCTGACCGCCGAGGCGCCGATGAACTCGTTCTGGGTACCGCAGTTGGCCGGCCAGATCTATACGATGCCGGGCATGGCGATGGGATTGTGGCTGCAGGCGGATGAGCCGGGCGAGTACTTCGGTACAGGGGCCAACTTTACGGGGAAAGGCTTCGCCCACATGCAGTTCAAGGTGATTGCCGAACCGCAGGAGGAGTTTGACAAGTGGGTGCAGCAGGTGAAAAACACTGCGCCGGGCATGACCAGACAGGACTACGAAAACCTGGTGAAGCCGGGTCTGTCCGACCGCTTGACGTATTCGTCTTTCCCGCCGGGGCTGTTTGAGGAAATCGTGAAGAAATACGGCCATGCGCACGGCAATCATCCGGGCGGAATGAACCACTACAAGAACAATCTGAAAAACAACGACGACCAACACGACGAAGGACATCAAGGCGGTGGACAGCAGGATGCCGGACAGCACGGCAGCCACGGCGGAAATGACGCCCAAGCTTCTCACCAGCACGACATGTCCGGAACGAACCATTAACGCATAAACGGAAAGGGAGGAGGATCACCGTATGTGGGAGGACATCAAGTCTTTTGCATCCACGTTTTTTGTCACCGGTGACCCGTTGATTTACGGGGCGGATGTGGCTATTGTGCTGACCACCCTGGCCATCGTGTTTGTCCTGACCAAGTACAAAAAATGGGGCTGGCTGTGGCGCGAATGGCTGACGACCGTCGACCACAAGAAGATCGGGATCATGTACCTGATCTGCTCGCTCTTGATGCTGTTCCGCGGCGGCGTGGACGCGCTGCTGATGCGTCTGCAGCTGGCGCTGCCCAATGTGGAGTTTCTGCACTCCGAGCACTACAACGCGATCTTTACGACACACGGCACGATCATGATTCTGTTCATGGCGATGCCGATGATGTTCGCGCTGTTCAACATCGTCGTGCCGCTGCAGATCGGCGCGCGCGACGTCGCGTATCCGTTTTTGAACGCACTCAGCTTCTGGCTGTTCTTCTTCGGTGCGATGCTGTTCAACCTGTCCTTTGTGATCGGGGGTTCCGCGGAGTCCGGCTGGCTCGCGTATCCGCCGCTGTCGGAAAAAATGTTCAGTCCGGGCGTCGGACAGGACTTCTACATCTGGGGGATTCAGATCTCCGGTATCGGTAGTTTGGCCACCGGGATCAACTTCCTGGTGACCATCCTGAAAATGCGTGCACCGGGCATGTCGCTGATGAAGATGCCGCTGTTCTCCTGGTCGGTTCTGTCCAGCTGCATCACGATCATCTACGCGTTCCCGATCCTGACCGTGACGCTGGCGCTGCTCTTCATCGACCGTTACCTCGGCGCCCATATCTTCACGATGGACGGCGGCGGCAACCCGATGATGTACGTGAACCTGATCTGGATGTGGGGCCACCCGGAAGTGTATATCGTGGTGCTGCCGGCCTTCGGTATCTTCTCTGAGATCGTGGCTACGTTCTCCAAGAAACAGATTTTCGGTTACAAGTCGATGGTCTTTGCGATGATCATCATCAGTGTGCTGTCCTTCTTTACCTGGGCGCACCACTTCTTCACCATGGGCGCGGGGGCGGACGTCAACTCGTTCTTCGCGATCAGTACGATGGCTATCGCCATTCCGACCGGGGTGAAGGTGTTCAACTGGCTGTTCACGATGTTCCGCGGACGGATTCAGTTGAAACAGCCGATGCTTTGGACGATCGCGTTCATTCCGTGCTTCGTGATCGGGGGGGCGACCGGCGTGATGCTGGCTGTCGCTCCGGCGGACTACCAGTACCACAACAGCTACTTCCTGATCGCGCACTTCCACCAAGTGCTGATCGGCGGGGTCGTATTCGGATACCTCGCAGGGATTTACTACTGGTGGCCGAAAATGTTCGGCTTCAAGCTGGATGAGCGCCTGGGCAAATGGGGCTTCTGGCTCTGGAACATCGGCTTCTACGTCTGCTTCATGCCGCAGTACGCGCTCGGCTTCATGGGCATGACCCGACGCCTCTACACGTACGGATGGGACCTGGGCTGGGCACCGCTCAACCTGGTTTCCACTGTCGGCGCGTTCATGATGGGGCTCGGCTTCGTCTTCCAGGTATGGCAGATCGCCTACAGCATCAAACACGGCGAGCGCGACACCACGGGCGACCCGTGGAACGGACGCACGCTGGAGTGGTCGATTCCGTCTCCGGCTCCGGTGTACAACTTCGCCGTCATTCCGCAGGTAAAAGAGGCGGACGACTGGTGGGCGACCAAGCAGGCGAGGGCAAACGGCACGGCAAACGAAGCGCCGGCCAAGCTGGAGCCGATTCACATGCCGAAAAACTCGGGCATTCCGTTTATCATGTCTTTCTTCTGGTTCATTGCCGGATTTGGGTTCGTGTGGGGCTGGACCTGGTGGATCGTGATCGGTCTGGCAGGCGTCGGCATCTCGATGCTGGTGCGTTCGTTCCAGTATGACACGGACTACTACATCCCTGTGGACGAAGTGAGACGGACGGAGGCCTCTCTGGGGAGGGCTGTATAATGCAACAAACGATGGCACATCATGACCACGATCACGGACACGAGGACCACGAATCTCTCAAGGTCCTCGGGTTCTGGATCTTCCTGGTTACGGACTGCATTCTGTTCGGCACGCTGTTTGCCACCTATGCCGTATTGATGCACAGCTACGCGGGAGGGCCGACCGGTAAAGAGATGTTCCAACTGCCGGGCGTGATCGCCTCCACGTTCATCCTGCTGACCAGCAGCTTCACCAGCGGGTTGGCGATGCTGGCCATGCACAAGGGAAAAGTGAAACAGGTGATCGGCTGGCTGGCGATAACCGCCGTCCTGGGTCTGGCGTTTGTCGTGCTGGAAGTGACCGAGTTTTCCCATCTGGTCGCGGAAGGCGCCGCCATTTACACCAGCGCGTACTGGTCCGCGTTCTACGTGCTGGTGGGAACGCACGGTCTGCACGTGACGCTCGGCCTGTTCTGGATGGCCGCGCTGATGATCCAGTTGGGCAAACACGGCATCACGGCGGTCACCAAGCGCAAAATCACCAATCTGGGCCTGTACTGGCACTTCCTCGACGTCGTCTGGATCTTCCTCTTCACGGTCGTCTATCTCATGGGGGTGATGTAAGATGATGCAACACGACAGTCATGGTCACGGGGAGGGGCACGGCTCCCTCAAGTCGTACGTCATCGGGTTTGTCCTGTCGATCGTGCTGACCATCATCCCGCTGGTGCTGGTCATGAACAAGGTGCTGAGCGGCACTGCGCTGGTTGTCGCGATCATGGCGATGGCCGTTCTGCAGTTGTTCGTGCAGTTGTTCTTCTTCATGCACATCCGCGAAGGGGAGAAACCCCGCTACAATGTGCAGGCGCTGATCCTGGGCGCGGTGATCCTTTTGACGATCGTCGCCGGCTCCATTTGGGTCATGAGCTTCAACTCCATGGTGCAGTAAGGCGGACAGACAAAGCAAAGCAAGGCAAAACCTCTTGGGCCAATCGGGCTCAAGAGGTTTTTTTGTACGGGCGGCCGGAACAGCGCCCCCTCACAGCCGGACAATACCGGCAGCGGAAGGCAGGCCGTGCATGGAAGCACGGGGAGTGTAGGGGGATGGTGCCGCCAATGTGCCCCGGTGGTTTTTCTTTTTTCAAAACTTAGTTTATAATTAAGTTGACAATCATAAAAACTGGAAAGGGGCTTGTCTGAATGTACGAGATCGCGATTATCGGTGCAGGACCGGCAGGGGCCAGCGCGGCGCTGTTTACGGCGAAGGCGGGCAAAAAAACGCTGCTGATCGACAATGACAAGAGCATCACCAAACGGGCCTGGGTGGAAAATCACTACGGCGTGATGGAGATCACCGGCCCCGACCTGGTGGAGACGGGGAAAAAGCAGGCGGAAAAATTTGGCGCCGAGCTGGTGGCTGGCCAGGTGACCAACATCGTCAAAACGGAGCAGGGCTTTACCGTGGAGACGGACGGCGCAGGCACGTTTGAAGCCAGACACGTGATCCTCGCTACCGGCGTCTTGGTCGATCTGGCGGAAAAGATCGGCGTGGCGACCAAGCCCGGCACCGAGCCGCGGATCAAGACGGTGATCGACGTCGACCGGGACGGCAAAACCAGTGTGGAGGGCATCTGGGCGGCCGGAACGTGCGCCGGCGTCAGCGTTCATACGATCATCACCGCCGGCGACGGGGCCAGGGTGGCGATCAACGTCATCAGCGAGCTGAACGGCGAGCGCTACGTCGACCACGACGTGCTGAAAAGCTGAAACAGGATGAAATTCTCGTGCCCTTCTCTCCGTATAGTTGGGAGGGAAGGGTTTTTTCTTTGCAGCCCGAATTGGCTATAATCATGTTCATAGTGAAAACGAACGAGGAGGAGATCGGCGTGATCGCCAAGGAAAGTAACGTGAATGTTGTGGTGGCCGGGCTCCTGCTCGGTCTCTTGATGGCGTCCATGGACAACACCATCGTCGCCACTGCGATGGGAACGATCGTCGGCCAGTTGGGCGGTCTGGACAAGTTTGTCTGGGTCACCTCGGCGTACATGGTGGCCACGATGGCGGGGATGCCGATCTTCGGAAAACTGTCCGACATGTACGGCCGCAAACGCTTTTACGTGTTCGGGCTGGTACTGTTTTTGCTCGGGTCCATCCTCTGCGGGACGGCCGGCAGCATCGTCGAGCTGAGCATCTATCGGGCCATCCAGGGGATTGGCGGCGGGGCGCTGATGCCGATTGCCTTCACGATCATTTTTGACGTCTTTCCGCCGGAGAAGCGGGGGAAAATGACCGGCCTGTTCGGGGCGGTGTTCGGCACGTCCAGCGTCGTCGGCCCCCTGCTCGGCGCCTACATCACCGAGTACTTCGGCTGGCACTGGGTCTTTTACATCAACGTGCCGATCGGCCTCCTGTCGCTCTGGTTCATCTCCGCGTACTACAAGGAGTCGCTGGAGCACCGCAAGCAGAGCATTGACTGGTGGGGCGCGGTCACGCTGGTAGGAGCCGTGGTCAGCCTGATGTTCGCACTGGAGCTGGGCGGCAACCAGTTCGCCTGGGACTCCGCGGTGATTCTCGGCCTGTTTGCTGCCTTTGCCGCGCTGTTTACCGTGTTTTTGTACGTGGAAAAACGGGCGGCCGAGCCGATCATTTCGTTTTCCATGTTTAAGCAGCGGCTGTTTGCCGCGAGTAATGTGGTGTCCCTCCTGTACGGGGCGTCCTTCATCATCACGACCGTCTACATCCCGATTTTTATCCAGGGGGTGTTTGGCGGCTCGGCGTCCAACTCGGGTCTTCTGCTCACCCCGATGATGCTCGGGTCGGTTCTCGGCAGCCAAACGGGCGGGATGCTGACAACGAAGACCAGCTTCCGCAACATCATGCTGCTGTCCGCCGCATTTTTCCTGCCCGGCATGTTTTTGTTGGGGACGCTGACGCCCGAGGTCTCGCGCGGTCTGGTGACCGTCTACATGGTCCTCACCGGTTTTGGCGTCGGCTTTTCCTTCTCGGTGCTGGGCATGGCCGCGATCCACAACTTCGACATGCGTCAGCGCGGCTCAGCCAGTTCGACCAACTCGTTTTTCCGCTCGCTGGGCATGACGCTGGGCGTGAGCGTGTTTGGGATCGTGCAGCGCAACCTGTTCCAGAGCGGCATGGAAGAGGTGTTCGCCGGGGAAGGCAGCGGCGTTCCGGCAGGGGCGCTGGTCGATCCGCGGGCGGTGCTGACTCCGGAAACCCGGGCGTCCATTCCGGCACCTGTCCTGGAGCAGATTACCGCGGTCCTCTCCTCGACGATTGCCCAGACGTTCATGTGGGCGCTGATCCCGGCCTGTCTGGCGGTCGTGGGAATCCTCCTGATGGGCGGCGAACGGGTGAAAATTCCCGCTGCACAGGTGCGTCCAAAAACAGCGGAGCGGGAACGGGTGTAGCTAAAAGCGGCGGTCATACGCGTGGGGCTGATCATTCATCGGTCTGCTGACGGACGGGAAAAGGCCCCTGACATGCGGCAGTTGATGCAGGAGCGGGGCATCGGCTGCTGACGGGGCTTTCGTTCGCCTGCCGGGCAAGTATGAACGTATGTGGAACGAATCTGGATGTTCAACGTTTTCCAACGGTTTCGTTTATCATTCTGCTTGTGATTGGTTTTCAGCAATGGAGGTGTTCACGTGTTTCATACGCCTATCGGGCGCCTGCGCGCCGTCGGGTATGCGGAAGGCATCTCGTTTCTCGTGCTGCTCGGGATTGCCATGCCGCTGAAGTACCTCTTTCATTACCCGTTGGCCGTCACGATCGTGGGTGCGCTTCACGGCCTGTTTTTTGTGCTGTATCTGATCGCCGTTGTACACGCCGCGAGTGTGCACCGCTGGTCGTTCCTGCGGGTGCTGGGCGCGTTTGTCGCGTCGCTTTTGCCGTTCGGCCCGTTCGTGTTTGACGCGCGGCTGCGCCGGGAGCAGTAGGAGCCGGGCGGCAGGGTCAGGAACTGTACCGTGGAACCCGTTCAATCATCCCGAATAGTCGGGGGGTGGACGTGGTTCTTTTTTATTTGGGCCGGCGAGGGCAATTTACACCCGGTCCCGGACGTATTATAATCGAAGCCGTTTAGAGAAGACGCCCGAAAACGGGCTGGAGGGCTAACCAGTGGGATACGAGATCATTCTCATCATTGTCGGCATCAACATCCTCTACGTGTCGTTTTTTACGCTGCGCATGATCCTGGTGATCAAAGGGTACCGGCTGTTGGCCTCCCTGCTGTCGATGGTGGAGGTATTCGTCTACTTGAAAGGGTTGGCGATCGTCCTGGACAATCTGGACAACCCGCTCAATCTGGCCGCGTACTGCATCGGATGGGGAATGGGGGTCTATCTGGGATGCCGGATCGAGGAATACCTGGCACTGGGGTATGTCACCCTGCAGGTGGTCGTCGATTCGCCGGAGCTTGACCTGCCGGCAAAGATGAGAGAACACGGCTTTGGCGTCACCTCCTGGGTGGCGGATGGCAGAGACGGCAAACGGCTGGTCATGCAGGTGCTGACCAAGCGAAGCAACGAGCAAAAGCTGTGGATGCTGATCAACAACCTGGCGCCGAAAGCGTTTGTCATCTCATTTGAGCCGAAACACCTGAAAGGCGGTTTCTGGGTAAACCGGCTGAGAGGCTGAGGGAAGCGGCAGAGACGAACAGCGAATGCAAGCGAAAAACAGCCCGCGTGCACCGGAGGGAACACCGGCGGCACGAAGGGCTGTTTTTTGCGTGTGGGAAGCATCTCGCCCGGCTCAAATTCGGCCAGGTGACATTCGCATCATTGAACTTTTCGTTGGAACAAGTCCACAAGTCCGCCGTAGATGGCTTGTCCGTTCGTCTGTCTCGCCCAGTTCAGGGTGCCGTACTCGTAGTGCCACCACTCCTTGGGATAGTTGACGAACCCTGCTTCCGTCATCAGGTGGTACAGGAGGCGGCGGTTGTCGCGGATGCGCTGCTCGGTCTCGTCCGGGGCCGCCATGCACTCGTAGTAGCGGGTCGCCGCCCGCTCGCTGAAGTCGTCAAACGCCGTGCCCATGTCCAGCCAGCCGTCCGGCCCCGCAATCGTCAGGTCGACGGCTCCGCCGGACAGGTGAGGGGCGGGCTTGTGCACGTTGACGGTGGGAGAGGCGACGTACTTGTCCAATTCGCGGGCCAGCGCCTCCCCTTCCTGCCAGCCCTGGTCGATCAGCGACTGCTTGAACCGCTCGTACAGCGAAGCCTGCACCCGATAGGAGCGCCATCCGTCCAGCACCACCAGCCGATAGCCGTCGGGAAGCCGCCCGGCCGCTTGGGCCAGCCGCAGCGCCGCCCCTTCGCGCAGGTACGCTTCCGGGAGGGCACCCTGATAGCCTTGATGGTAGTAGGCGGGGTAGACGGAGATCCTGGGCGAGAGCGTCGAGAGGGGAACCAAGGGTTCGCCGCATTCCTGCAGCGGCGGAAGCAGGGCGGAATCACTGCGCGGCTCGTGCGGAATCGGGGGGTATGTCATACGGGTCACCTCCGTGCTGTGTGTTTGAATGGTTTTGCAGCTATCGTAACGAATCATAGAGATACAGTAAACGGATTCTTTCAGCAAGGATCAATGGGCACACATCCTGCTGCGGCACAAATCCTCACGATTTTTCTTCCTGGAATGATGGCAGCAGGGGTTGGGCTAGCTGCATCGTTATCATACTTGTCATTACCGAGTACTGTTCCAGCGCTTGTGAAAGTGTTTATCTTCTCACAATAAAACACTAGATAATTTCAATATTTAAAGATAGTGGTTTAAAAATCTTAATATATATTATATAGTAAATATTGGTATTTGAACAAAGTTGTTATGGGGAGATAATACTGATGCTGAAAAAGATGTATGGATTGGTATGTTCAACCGATCAAACACAATGATATTGATCCGGATACCGGAAAAAACCTAATTACAAGATACTTGCATTTGGAGCCCGGAACGTTAAAGTTTACAGCTAATAAAACAGTAAGCAAAGGTACAACAATTGCTACCTCTGGTAAAAGTGGAGCCACTGGTTACCATTTACACTTCGATGTACATGCAAAAGGAATGACTTATCCGGGTGATTACGATACGTTTTCTCCCTGGGTTTTTTGGCCCGAAAAGAGACCTTCACTATTAAATATAGATCTTGGAGGAGTTACACAAGGACAACACGAGGAAAAGTTCGACGATCCGGAATACTTCTTCGACTTTTTACTTATCGATTACGTTGGTAAGGACGAATTTTTTAGATGGATGGACTCTATTGAGGAGTCAGAGCGTACAATGACAAACTTTAAAAAATATTTCAAATTAACAGAAAAAGATATTAATAAGATTATGAAGACTTCATTGTCGCCTGAAAGAGAAAAGAAAATTTTGGGTAAATCCTAGATTAACTCCACTTAAAAACACTCTCATGACTTAAAGCGTGAGAGTGTTACATTTTCTATTCAATAACGAAGGGGGACAACCATTTTGCAAAGAAAAACGTACCTATACCTGACTCTTCCCGCAGCCATTGCCGCGATCTTGGTCACCTTTTATACCATTGATTCGTTTGACAGAATCTTCGTATCCTCACCAGAAAGGCAGACCGTTCGTGAAGAAGATGTGCTGCAAACCGTTGCCAGGATAAAAGACAACGTAAAAATCGGCTCATCCAAACAAGAAGTCGCCGCACTGTTCGGAGACCGTTACGTTCTCGTGGATGACCAGGGGGATCTCGAAAACGGCTGTGAAGAATTCTGGCTGTACCGCTTTTTCACAGAGGAGGATTACCAGCCTTCGGTGCCCGACCATGTCATTGATGAAGAAGGAATTCGCAGTGGAAAAGTAGGAGCCGCTTTCTTCATCGGCTGGAAAGATGAACGGGTGTACCTGTACACCATCGCTTACCTTCAAGGCCCGAATCACGATCTACATTTTTACTCCAATGTGAATGGAACCATCGAGGATGAAATCATGAATCCAGACGGCACGACGACTCGCAGCGAATAAGACAGCCCATTGAACCCCCGCTTTTTCCTTCCTATCCACGGCCACTTTTGTTATGATGGAGACAAGTGCCAGTCATGTGCGGCACAGACAGCTTCATACGGAGCAAACAGGTCTTCACCTGCGCGGACGCTTCCGGGTGGGTGAAGTTAAAAGGGAAGTTTGGTGAAATTCCAACGCGGTCCCGCCACTGTAAGAGGGGAGTTTTCCTTCACGGCGACAGCCATCCACTGCTCCAGCGGGAGTGGGAAGGAGAAGGAAAGCGGCGATCCTCAAGCCAGGAGACCTGCCTGTTTTGCGTGTGCACTGATTTCCTTCGGGTCAAAGGAAAAGGTGAGGATTGTCGTGGACGTCGTGTCGACGCTTTGCTTCCTTTGGTTTCCAGGGAAAGCAAGGCGTTTTTTGTTGTTTCTGGAAAGAAAATGTGAACGGTGTTTGCGATGGCCTACAGGGAGCGGACCGTTTGGCGTCGCGTCCCTGGTTGGCCGGCGAGAGGGGAGGAAACGGGCCGATGAACAAACCGGACAACAAGCGGGGACTGGTCCTGGTGTACACCGGGGACGGCAAAGGGAAGACGACGGCGGCACTCGGGCTGGCCGTACGGGCGACCGGGCGCGGCAAGCGCGTCTTGGTGGTTCAGTTTATCAAGTCGCCGGAGCGCACCTACGGGGAAAAGATCGTGTTTGACCGGCTGGGAATCGAGATGGTGCAGAAAGGCGTCGGCTTTACCTGGACCAAAACGCCCGAGGAGCACCGCGCCGCCCTGCGGGAAGCGTGGCGCTACGCCAAGGAGCAGGTAATGGGCGGCCAGTACGACGTGGTGATTCTCGACGAGCTGAACAACGCGCTGGCGATTGAGCGTTTTCCCGTGGCGGACGTGCTGCCGCTGGACGATGTGCTGGACACGATCAAGAACAGGCCGCGCCACGTGCATCTGGTGATTACGGGACGAGACGCGCGGCCGGAAATCACGGCGATCGCCGATCTGGTGACGGAGATGAAAGCGGTCAAGCACTACTATGACGAGGGCATCCCCGCCGTCCTGGGGGTGGAGTATTGATGACGGACGTGCTGGAGGTGTTCGGCCACGGCGGCGATCTGGTCACGGCGGCGGAGCGCTTCGGCGTGGAAGCCGGGCGATTTGTGGATTTCAGCGCCAACATCAACCCGCTGGGCCCCCCAGCCCGCGTGCTGGAAGGACTGCGGGAGGCGCTGCCCCAGGTGGTTCACTATCCCGATCCGGGGCACCGGTCGTTTCGCAGCGCCTTGGCGGCGAAGCTGAACCTGCCGGCGTCGTGGCTTCTGCCGACCAACGGGGCGGCCGAGGCGATGGCCCTGGCGATCCTCGCGCTGGAGCCAAAGACGGTCGGCATCGTCACGCCCTGCTTTTCCGAATATGCCCAACTTTCCAAGCAGTTCGGCGCCCGCGTGCTGGCGTGCCCGGGCCGGGAAGAACGCGGCTTCAAGCCGGACGAGGCGGAACTGTACCGGCTGTTTGAACGGGCGGACCTCGTCTTTGTCGGTTCTCCCAACAACCCGACCGGTCTCTTGTATGAACCGGACGAGCTGCTGCGGATGGCCGGCTGGACGGCCGAGACGGACACGCATCTGGTGGTCGACGAGGCGTTTCTCGACTTTGTCGCGGAAGAGCGGCAGTTTACGCTGGCCGGCAGGCTTTCCCGGTTTCCGCGCGTGCTCGTGATGCGCTCGCTGACGAAGATGTTTGCCATCCCCGGGCTGCGCCTCGGCTACGCCGTCGCCGTTCCCGCGCTGATCGAACGGCTGCGGGAAAAACAGGTGAGCTGGAGCGTCAACAGTCTGGCGCTTGCGGCCGGGGAGCTCTGTCTGGAGGAATCCGCCTACGCAGCAAAAACCAGACGGCTGATCGCCGAGGAGCGCTCCTATCTGTCCGGCGTCATCGGGGAGGAGTTGGGCTGGCGCGTCTGGCCGGGCGAGGCCAACTTTCTGCTCGTGCGCTGTCCGGCTGGGCTGACGGCGGCGGAACTGCAGGAGATGCTGGGCAGACGGGGCATTCTGATTCGCAGCTGTGCCATGTACCCCGGCTTGACGCCCGGCGATTTTCGCATCGCGGTCCGCACCCGGCAGGAAAACGACCGCCTGCTGGCGGCCTTGCAGGACGTGTGGAGCGAAAGGAGGGAGCGGCGCTGAGCCTGATCGTGGTGACCGGGGGCGTCCGCTCGGGAAAGAGCCGCTTCGCCGAAGAACTGGCCGCACAGACGGGAAGCCCCGTCTTGTACGTGGCCACCGGCCAGGTATGGGACGAGGAAATGAAGCAAAGGATTGAGCGGCACCGGGCGCGGCGCCCCCGAGATTGGGGACTGGCCGAAACGAACGGCACCCTGTCCGCTGCCCTTCCCCAAATGGAGAGGTATCCGGTGGTGCTGCTGGACTGCCTGTCGACGTGGATCAGCACGCGGCTGATGAGCGTGCCGGAAACGTCCTGGCGGGACGAAGCGATCTCGCGGGCGCTCATGGACGAGGCGGAGCAGTGGCTGGATGCCGCTTGCAGCTGCGGCCGGACCGTCATCGCCGTGACCAGCGAGGTGGGTCTGGGCGGCGTCGCGATGACCAAGCTGGGCCGTTGGTTTGCCGACGTGCTGGGCGACGTCAACCAGTTGGCCGCCAGACGGGCCGATACCGTCTACGCCGTCCTGGCCGGCATTCCCTGGAGGATTAAAGGATGAACGCGTTTTTTCATGCACTGTCGTTTTTTACCCGCATCCCTGTTCCCTGGCTGCGCCCGTCGGAAGAAGCCTGGAAGAAGAGCGTCGCCTGGTACCCGGCTGTCGGGCTGGTGATCGGCTTCGTGCTGTGGGGGGCGCATCAGGCGGCCTTGTGGGCGTTTGCGCCGCTGACCGCTGCCGTATTGACGATGGCCTGCTGGGTCTACATCACCGGCGGGCTGCATCTGGACGGCTGGATGGATCTGGCGGACGGTCTGGGCAGCAGCCGGCCGCGGGAACAGATGCTGGCGATCATGAAAGACAGCCGGACCGGCGCGATGGGGGTGCTGGCGGCGATCGTGCTGCTTCTGGTCAAGACGGCGGCGCTGGCCGAGCTTGACCATGCGGGTCTCAGCGTCTGTCTGTTCCTGGTGCCCGCCGCCGCCCGCACGCATGTGCTGCTGGCGATCCGCTGCTGGCCGTACGTCACCGGGGAAAAGGGCATCGGCAAAAGCGTCGGCGAGGCGCTCCGTCCCTGGCACATCGGTATCGGCTATCTGCTGGTGCTGGCGTTGGGCTGGTGGATCGCCGACGTCCGGGCGGTGACTGCCGTCCTGCTGTCGCTCGCGGCCAGTCTGCTGTTTGCCCGCTCCGTCGCCCGCAAGCTGGGCGGCTTGACCGGCGACTGCTACGGCGCCCTGATCGAGAGTGCCGAAGCCGTGATGCTGCTCATCCTGATTGGGAGCTGGTGGCCGTGAGATGGATGTGGGTGAGGCACGGACAGACGGAGGAGAACCGCGCCGGCCGCTACCTGGGACACAGCGATGTGCCGCTGAACGAGCACGGCTGCGCCCAGGCGGAGCAGGTGGCCCGGCTGCTCGCTTCGGAACGTCCGTCGGCGCTGTACACCAGCGATTTGCTCCGCTGCCGGCAAACGGCGGAACGGCTGGCAGCGGTCTGGGGACTGGAGCCCAGGGCCGTTCCCGCTCTGCGCGAGCTGTCGTTTGGCGCGTGGGAGCGGCTTACCTATGACGAGCTGATGGCCCGGGACGGCGAGCACGCCCGCCGCTGGTACGACAATCCGTTCGACTGCGCTCCGCCCGGCGGGGAGACCTTGGCCCAGTTGGGGGAGCGGGTCGATCGCTGGCTGATGCGGCTGATGAAGTCCGTCTCCATGGACGATACGGTCTGCCTGGTGACCCACGGCGGCGTCATCCGCTGGTTTCAGGCGGCCTGGGTGGAAAACGATCCCGGCCGCTACTGGCAGGTGGACGGCGTGGGCCACGGCGCCGTCCTCGTCGCCGAGTGGGACGGAAGCCGCTGGACGGCGTCGGTGCGGCGCTAGGCAGGCGGGAGATGCGGGAGATTGGAGCTTGCCTGCCTCCCGTCCGGGAAAAAGAACGGAACTTCCGTGAGTGGAAACAAAGAGAGGGACGAGATGAACGAGGCATTGATTTTGCTCGCGGCGTACTGGATTGATCGGGTGGTGGGCGATCCGCGCGGCCTGCCGCATCCGGTGGTCGGAATGGGCTGGTGCATCTTGCGGCTGGAGCGGCTGCTGCGCGCGCTGGTCAAGCGGGAAGAGCACCTGAAAGCGGCCGGCCTGCTGTTCCCGCTGTTGATCGCAGGCGGCAGCCTTGTTGTCACCTGGGCACTGCTGTACGCGGCGGGAAGGGTCCATCCCTGGCTGGCCGTCGCCCTGGAAGTCTGGATGATTTCCGCCACGATTGCCACCAAAGGCTTGGCCGACGCCGGCATGGAAGTTTTTCATCACCTCCGGGCAGGTGATCGGGAGGCGGCGCGCCGGTCGCTCTCCATGGTCGTCGGCCGGGACACGGAGCGGCTGGACGAACCGGAGATTTGCCGGGGGGCGGTGGAGACGGTGGCGGAGAACATCGTCGACGCGATCATCTCTCCGCTGGTGTACGCCGCGCTGGGCGGCGCGCCGCTGGCGATGGCCTACCGGGCGGCCAATACCCTGGATTCGATGGTCGGCTACAAGAACGAGAAGTACCGCAATCTCGGCTGGGCGTCGGCGCGGTTTGACGACCTGCTCAACTTCCTGCCCGCCCGCCTGACCGCCCTGTTGCTCGTCGCCGCAAGCTGGCTGATGCGGCTGGACTGGCGCCAGTGCTGGGCGGTGATCCGGCGCGACGCCCGGCTGCACCCCAGCCCCAACAGCGGACTGCCGGAAGCGGGCGTGGCGGGTGCGCTCGGCGTGCAGCTTGGCGGACTCAACTACTACCAGGGCGTGCCGTCCAACCGGGCCAAACTGGGCAATCCCCTCCGGCCGCTCCGCCCGGACGACATCGGCGCGGCGGTCCGGCTGATGAAGCTGGTGTCGGTCCTGGGGCTTGTCGTCTGCATGGCGGCGGCCTTCGGGATATCCGTGAGTACGGGCGAATAGGGATGCGTTATGGAAAGGAGGCTCCTCATGAGCGGAAAATTGTTTGTCATCGGCTTTGGGCCGGGCAGTTTCGACCACATCACCAAGCGGGCCCGGGAAGCGATCGAGGAAAGTGACGTGATCATCGGGTACACCACCTACGTGGACTTGATCCGCGGCCTCTTGACCGGTCAGGAGATCGTCAGCACCGGCATGACGGAAGAGGTGAGCCGGGCGCGGGAAGCCGTCCGGCAGGCGGAAGCGGGCAAAAAGGTGGCGGTGATCTCCAGCGGCGACGCGGGCGTGTACGGCATGGCCGGGCTGGTCTACGAAGTGCTGGTGGAACAGGGCTGGACGCGAGCGAACGGCGTGGAGGTGGAGGTGATTCCCGGCATCTCCGCGATCAACTCCTGCGGGGCCCTGCTGGGGGCGCCGATCATGCACGACGCCTGCACCATCAGCCTGAGCGACCACCTGACGCCGTGGGAACTGATCGCCAAGCGGATCGACGCGGCGGGGCAGGCCGATTTCGTCATCGCCCTGTACAACCCGCGCAGCGGACGGCGGACGCGTCAAATCGTGGAGGCGCAGCGCATCCTGCTCAAGTACCGCTCGCCCGACACCCCGGTCGGCATCGTCAAAAGCGCCTATCGGGAGCGGGAGCGGATCGAGCTGACCACGCTGGCCAACATGCTGGAGCACGACATCGGCATGCTGACGACGGTGATCATCGGCAACTCCTCCACCTTTGTCTACGACGGCCTGATGATTACACCGCGCGGCTATCAGCGCAAGTATACGCTGACGACAGACGAACAGGCGCTGAAGCCGCACCAGCGCCTGCGGGTGGAAAACGAGCCGTGGTCGCTGGAAGCGAAGGCGGGAAGCGGCGGAGTTCATGCAGCGCCATCCCCTGCCTCGGAGGAGTCCGCCGCGGCTGTCCTGGACGCGTCGACCGGACAGCGGGAGCAGCCTGACGCCGACAGGACGCCGTACGAGTGGGCGATGCAGGCGCTCGCCGCGCTTCATGCGGACAAAGGACCAGAGACGGCTGCTCTGCAGGCTGGCAGTCCCCCCAGCGGGTTTGTGCCCGAATTGATTTTCGAGTGCGCGGTCAGCCCGGGAGTGGCAAACAAGAAGTTTACCCCCCAACAGATGCTCGCGCTGGCCGAGTTGGCGGGAGAAAAAGGGGAAATCGAATACACGCCGCATCACCAGATCATTTTGCGCGTCCCGACCGCCGATCCCGGCGCGGTGACCGAACGCCTGCGCCAACTGGGGCTGGTGCTGATGCCGACCGGTGACGTGGTGCAGGTGAAAGCGTGCGACTTCTGCGACGGGGAGAAAAAGGACGGGATCGCCTACGCGGAGGAGATTCACCAAAAGCTGGGCGGCCAGGAGATGCCCAAGGAGCTGAAGATCGGGTTCAACGGCTGCGGCATGGCCTGCTACGGCGCGGTCAAGGAAGACATCGGCATCGTCTTCCGCAAAGGAAAGTTTGACCTCTTCCTCGGAGCCAAAACGGTGGGGCGCAACGCCCATGCCGGCATACCGGTGGCGGAGGGCATCGCGCCGGAGGAAATCGTGCCGCTGATCGAGCGGATCGTGGCTCGTTACAAGCGGGACGCCTTCCCGAACGAACGGTTCCACAAGTTTTTCCAGCGCGTCGGCGAGATCGAGGGATTTGTCTGGCGGGAGCCGGCCGCGCCCAAGATTGAAAACGCCGTCTGCGGGGATTGAGCGCACCCGCCGGGCCGGAGCGGGCCCGCAAGCGAAAAAGGAGGACGAGAAATGGACGCGGTGTTGTTTGTCGGCCACGGGAGCAAGGATCCCGAGGGCAACGAAGAGGTCAGGCAGTTTGTGGCCTCGCTGGCCCCGGAACTGGACGTTCCCATTATCGAGACGTGTTTTCTGGAGTTTGAACGGCCGGACGTGCTGCAGGGATTGGACGCCTGCGTGAAGCGAGGGGCGACCCGGGTGGCGGTCATCCCGATCATCCTGTTCTCCGCCGGCCACGCCAAGATTCACATTCCGGCGGCCATCGACGAGGCGAAGGAAAAGCATCCGCACGTGCAGTTTATCTACGGGCGGCCGATCGGCGTCCACGAACAGGTGCTGGACATTCTGGCGGCGCGCATGGCGGAAGCCGGCTTCGCCTCCGGTGCGGATGACGAAGACCTGGCCGTGCTGATCATCGGTCGGGGCAGCAGCGACCCGGACGCCAACAGCGACATCTACAAGATGTCCCGCCTGTTCTGGGAGCGGTGGAGGGCGAAATGGGTGGAGACGGCCTTCATGGGCGTCACCTTTCCCCTGTACGAAGAAGGGGTGGAGCGCTGTCTCAAGCTGGGGGCGCGCCATGTGGTGGTGCTGCCGTACTTTTTGTTTACCGGCGTGCTGATCAAACGGATGGCCGACCAACTGGAGCGGTTCCGCGCGCGTTACCCCGAAGCCCGCTTCACGCTGGCGGAATATTTCGGCTATCATCCGCTGCTGAAGGACGTGCTGAAAGAGCGGGTGGAAGAGGCGCTGCACGGCGAAGTGAAGCTGAACTGCGACACCTGCCAGTACAGGCTGGCGGCGATGGAGCACATCGGCCATCACCACCACCATCATCACGACCACGATCATGGCCACGGGCATCATCACCACGGGCATCACCACGCACACGATCACAGTCACGATCACAACCACGACCACCATCACGACCGCGTACGGCACGCGACGAAGTAGGAGGGACGAGCAATGATTCTCGTATTGGCCGGAACCAGCGACGCGCGGGAGTTGGCCCTGCGGATCAAGGCGGCGGGGTACGACCTTTTGACCACCGTCGTGACGGAGAACGCCGCCAAAAGCATGGAGGAAGCCGGTTTGCCGGTGCAGGTGGGCCGCCTGACCGCGGAGGACATCCGTCGATTGATCGAAGCCAAAGGCGTGCAGGCCGTGGTGGACGCAAGCCACCCCTACGCCGAGGAAGCGTCGAAAAACGCCATGGCCGGAGCCAGGGAAGCGGGCGTCCCCTACATCCGCTACGAGCGGGAAAGCATCGCCTCGCCCGGGCATGACAAGATCACCGTGGTGGAGGATTACGTCCAGGCGGCCGAAGTGGCGGCGCAAAAACGCGGAGTGATCATGCTGACGACCGGCAGCAAGACGCTGAAGAATTTCACCGACCGGCTGCTCGGCCTGCCGGACACGACGCTGGTCGCCCGGATGCTGCCGCGCGTGGACAACATGCAGAAGTGCGAGGAACTGGGCATCGAGCAAAAAAACATCGTCGCCATGCAGGGGCCGTTTTCCAAGGAGCTGAACAAGGCGCTCTACAGCCATTACGGCGTGACGCTGATGATCACCAAGGAGAGCGGCAGGGCGGGCGCGTTTGACGAAAAAGTGGAAGCGGCCCTGGAGATGGGCATCGAGACGATTGTGATCGCCCGGCCGCAGATCGAGTACGGCACCGCGTTTTCCGATTTTGACGGCGTCATCGGGCAGCTGCGGGAGTTGGCTGCCCCTGCCGTGGGGTGAACAGCCCCCGGGACCGCTCCCGCCGGGACGGACCCGCTGAGACGGGAAAGAGAGCTGCCGCAAAGAAAGGGAGGAGCGCGACATGGACTTTCGCACGGAGTTTAAACCGCTGACGGTTCAGCCGCAGGAAATCGAGGACAAGAGCTTTCAGATCATTACGGAAGAACTGGGAGAGCATCCGTTTACCGAGGAGCAGTTCCCGGTGGTGCAGCGCGTGATTCACGCCTCGGCCGACTTTGAGCTGGGGCGCAGCCTGGTCTTTCACCCGGACGCCGTCCGCGCGGGCATCGAAGCCATCCGCAGCGGCAAAATCGTCGTGGCCGACGTGCAGATGGTGCAGGTGGGCATCAGCAAGAACCGGATCGAAAAGTTCGGCGGCGAGGTGAAAGTGTACATCTCCGACAAGGACGTCATGGAAGAGGCGAAGCGGCTCAACACGACGCGGGCGATCATCTCCATGCGCAAGGCGGTCAAGGAGGCGGAGGGCGGCATTTTCGCCATCGGCAACGCGCCGACCGCGCTGTTGGAGCTGATCCGCCTGGTGAAGGAAGGAGAGGCCAAACCGGGCTTGATCATCGGCATGCCGGTCGGTTTCGTCTCCGCCGCCGAGTCCAAGGAAGAGCTGGCCAAGCTGGACGTGCCGTTCATCACCAACATCGGGCGCAAGGGCGGCAGTCCGGTCACCGTGGCGGCCGTCAACGCACTCTCGCTGATGGCGGAACGGCTGGGATAGGTCATGGCGGCAAAAGCGGCAACGGACGAAAAGGAAGCGAAACCGCTCCGCCACGGATACACCACGGGCGCGTGCGCCGCGGCGGCGACCAAGGCGGCCCTCACCGCCCTGATCACCCAGGAGCGGCAGACGCAGTCCACCATTCCCCTGCCGGCCGGCATGGATGTGACGTTTCAACTGGAGAGCTGCGAGTGGACGGCCGACGAGGCGACGGCGGGCATCATCAAGGACGGCGGAGACGACCCCGATGCCACCCACGGCGCCTTGATCCTCAGCACGGTCACCTGGCGGGACGAGCCGGGCATGGAGCTGGACGGCGGCGTCGGCGTGGGCCGGGTGACCAAACCGGGCCTGCCGGTGCCGATCGGCGAGGCGGCGATCAACCCCGTCCCCCGGAAAATGATCCGGGAGGCGGTCCAGTCCGTGCTGGAGCAGTACGGCGTGGAACGGGGCGTGCGCGTGGTCATTTCCGTGCCCGCCGGTGAGGAGATCGCGAAAAAGACGCTGAACGGGCGGCTCGGCATCATCGGCGGCATTTCCATTCTCGGCACGCGCGGCATCGTCGTCCCCTTTTCCACCGCCGCCTACAAGGCCAGCATCGCCCAGGCGATCAATGTGGCCCGCGAGGCGGGATGCGAGCACATCGTGCTGTCCACCGGCGGGAAAAGCGAGCAGTTCGGCATGCAGCTGTACCCCGAACTGCCGGAGGAAGCGTTCGTCGAGATGGGGGATTTCGTCGGGTTTTCCCTGCAGCAGTGCAAGCGAAAGCAGGTGAAAAAGGTGACCCTGGTCGGGATGATGGGCAAGTTTTCCAAAGTGGCCCAAGGCGTGATGATGGTTCACTCCAAAAGCGCGCCGGTCGATTTCGGCTTTCTCGCCGGGCTCGCGGCCGAGGCGGGGGCGCCCGACGAGCTGGTGCAGCAGGCGAAGGAAGCCAACACCGCGGCCCAGGTGGGCGACATGATGGCGGACTACCCCGCCTTTTTTGCCAAGCTGTGCGAAAGCTGCTGCCGCGCCGGCCTGAAGGAAGCGGGCGGCGGCATGGAAATCGAGACCGTGCTGATTACGATGAAAGGGTCCCTGTTGGGAAGGGTGACAGTGAATGACACAGGCGATTAAGGTGATCGGAATCGGGGACGACGGGCAGCAGAGCCTGCTGCCGTTGTACCGCACATGGATCATGGAGAGCGAACTGCTGGTCGGCGGAGAGCGGCACCTCTCCTTTTTTCCCGAGTACGCGGGCGAAAAGCTGGTGCTGAAGGGAGGCCTCTCGGCGCTGGCGGACCGGCTGCGCGAGGAGAAGCGGAAAACGGTGATCCTCGCCTCGGGCGATCCGCTGTTTTACGGCGTCGGCAGCCTGCTGGCAAAAAAGCTGAACGTGGAAATTTACCCGCACCTCAGCTCGATTCAGCTCGCCTTTGCCAAGACGGGCGAGTCGTGGCAGGACGCCTACTTCGCCAGCGTGCACGGGCGCAGCATGAAGGGGCTGGCGCAGCGGATCGATGGCCGGGAAAAAGTGGCCCTTTTGACCGACCGCGAGAACAATCCCGCCGCCATCGCCCGCTACCTGCTCGCGTTTGGCATGACCGAGTACGACGCGTTTGTGGGCGAAAACCTGGGCAGTCCGGAAGAACGGACCGGCTGGTACTCGCTGGAGGAGATGGCGGACGGCGCCTTTTCCGACCTGAACGTGGTGATCCTGCGCAAGCGGCGGGAGAGCCCCGTCTGGCCGCTCGGCATCGCCGACGAGGAGTTTTCCCAGCGCAAGCCGGACAAAGGGCTGATCACGAAAAAGGAAGTGCGCATTCTCAGCCTGGCCCAGATGCAGCTTCACGCCACAAGCGTCGTCTGGGACATCGGCACCTGCACCGGTTCGGTGGCGATTGAAGCGGCACGCATCGCCCGGGAAGGCGAGGTGTACGCGGTGGAAAAAAACGCGGACGATCTGGAAAACTGCCGCCAGAACATGGCCAAGTTCCGCACCGACTTCACCGTCGTGCACGCCAGGGCGCCGGAGGGACTGGACCAGTTTCCCGACCCGGACGCGGTCTTTATCGGCGGGAGTGGCGGCGAACTGCGGGAGCTTTTGCACGTCTGCTGCAGCCGCTTGAAGCCAAACGGCCGGATCGTCGTCAACGCGGCCACGATCGAGACGCTGTACGCGGCGACGCAGGCGTTTGCGGAGGAACACTTTGAGACCTCGGTGACGCTGGCGCAGCTGTCGCGCAGCAAGCCGATCCTGAACATGACCCGGTTTGAAGGGCTCAACCCCGTCTACATCATCACCGCCTGGGCCAAGCAGGAGGAGAAAGAGAGAGGAGGAGACAGCGAGTGAGCAGGATTGGAACCCTGTACGGCATCGGCGTCGGCCCCGGCGATCCGGAGCTGATCACGGTCAAGGCATTTCGCCTGCTGCAGCAGTCGCCGGTGGTCGCCTACCCGAAAAAGCGGATGGGCAGCAAAAGCTACGCCCACCAGATCGCCGAGCTGTACGTCAAGCCTTCGGAAGGCAAGGAGATGCTCGGACTGGTCTTTCCCATGACCAAAGACAAGGAAGTGCTGGAGCGGGAGTGGGCCAACACGGTGGAACTCGTCTGGGAGCGGCTGCGCCAAGGCAAGGACGTCGCCTTTGTCACCGAGGGCGATCCGCTGTTTTACAGCACGTTTATTCACATGATGCGGGTGATGCAGGCGGCGCATCCCGAGGTGCCGATTGTCTCCGTGCCGGGCGTCTCTTCGTTTCTCGGCGCCGCCTCCCGCCTCGGCCTGCCGCTTGCGGACGGCGACGAGCAGATCGGCATCATTCCGGCCACGGACGACCGGGAGGCGATGAGACAGGCGCTGCTTTCGCACGACTGCGTCGTCTTTTTGAAGGTGGCCAAGGTGCTGCCGATGATCATCGGGCTATTGCGCGAGCTGGACCTCGTCGACAAGGCGGCCGTCGCCACGAAAGTAACCTCCGCCGAAGAGATGGTGTGGACAGACGTCCGGGAGCTGGAGCGGGCGGAGCTCGGCTACCTCACGCTGATGGTGGTGAAAAAGACATGAAACTGTACATCGTGGGAGCGGGTCCGGGCGACCCGGATCTGATTACGGTAAAAGGGCTGAAACTGCTGCAGCAGGCGGACGTTGTCCTCTACACCGACTCGCTCGTCAGCGACGAACTGGCGGCCAAGGCCAAGCCGGGCGCGGAAGTCCTGCAAAGCTCCGGCATGGCGCTGGAAGAGATGGTGGAGCTGATGGTCGACCGCGTCCGCCAGGGGAAGACAGTGGTCCGGCTGCACACCGGTGACCCGTCCGTCTACGGGGCGACGATGGAGCAGATCGCCCTCTTGAAACAAGCGGGCATAGACGTGGAGATCGTTCCGGGCGTCAGCTCCGTCTTTGCCGCGGCGGCGGCGCTGGGGGCGGAATTGACCATCCCCGAGCTGACGCAGACGCTGATCCTCACCCGGGCGGAGGGGCGCACCCCGGTGCCGGAGCGGGAAAAGCTGCGCGCGCTGGCGGAGCATCACTGCACGATCGCCCTCTTTTTGAGCGCCACCCTGACGAAAAAAGTGGTCCGCGAGCTGACGGAAGCGGGCTGGAGCGAAGATACGCCGGTGGCGGTGGTGCAGCGGGCGAGCTGGCCGGATCAGGTGATCGTCCGCACCACGCTGAAACATCTGGACGAAGAGATGGGCAAGCACGGCATCCGCTCGCACGCGATGATTCTGGCCGGCTGGGCGCTTGACCCGGCCATTCACGAAAAGAGCGGGCAGCACCGCTCCAAGTTGTACGACAAAACCTTTACCCACGGGTACAGAAAAGGTGTGACAGAGGGATGATCATCGAACTGACGGAAGGGGAGATTCCCGCCATCGAGCAGCGGGGCGACTACGCGATCATCGCCATCACCAAGCACGGTGTGGAGATGGCGCGCCGGCTGCATGAGTCGTTTCCGGGGACGGATCTCTACTACATGAGCAAGTTTGCCAAGGGCGACGAGGGGGCAAAGGGCATCCAGCTCTTTTCCGGCAGCGTCCGCCTGCTGTTTCCCGCGCTCTGGCCGGCCTACAAGGGACTGATCGTGATCATCTCGCTCGGCGCCGTCGTGCGGATGATCGCGCCGCTGTTGGAAGACAAAAAGACCGATCCCGGCGTGGTGGTGATCGACGACCAGGGGGAACATGTGATCAGCGTGCTGTCCGGCCACCTCGGCGGCGCCAACGAGCTGGCGCGGGAAGTGGCGGCGGTGATGGGGGCACGGCCGGTGATCACGACCGCCTCCGACGTGCAGAAGACGATTCCCGTCGACCTGTTTGGCCGCCGTTTCGGCTGGGAGTGGGAGTCGGCGGACAAACTGACCCCGGTCAGCGCCTCCGTGGTCAATGAGGAACGCGTCGCCGTGGTGCAGGAGTCGGGGGAGCGCCACTGGTGGATGCACGACACGCCGATGCCCCCCAACATTCGGGTGTACACGTCCATTCCGGATGCGCTGGCTGACCGGCCGCAGGCGGCGCTGGTGGTGACGCACCGCCTGCTGACCCGCGAGGAAGAAGCGATTTTGGACAACGGGGTCCTGTACCGGCCCAAGGTGATCGTGCTCGGCATCGGCTGCAACCGGGGAACGTCGGCGGAAGAGATCGAAGCGGTGATAAAGGAAACGTTGGAGGACCTGAAGTTCTCCCTCAAGAGCGTCAAAGCGGTGGCCACGATCGAATTGAAAAAGGATGAAGCGGGCCTGATCGCCGTGTGCGAAAAATACGGCTGGCCGTTTGTCTGGTATGCGCCGGAAGAGCTGAACCGCGTGCCGATGGAGGAGCCGTCGGACACGGTGTTCAAGTACACCGGCGCGTACGGGGTGAGCGAACCGGCGGCCAAGCTGTACGCGGGCGTCGACAAGCTGGTGCTGACCAAGAAGAAATCGGGCAACGTCACCATCTCCGTGGGACTGATGCCGTACGGCGGGGAGGGACGCCCATGAGCGCGAACGACCGCCGGATCGTGATCGCCGGAACGGGCAGCGGCGCCGGCAAGACGACCGTCACCATCGGCCTGATGGCGGCCCTGAAGCGAAAAGGGTACGCCGTCCAGGGGTTCAAGTGCGGCCCGGATTACATCGACCCGACCTACCACACGGCGGTGACGGGACGGGTGTCGCGCAACCTGGACAGTTGGATGCTGCCGCACGACACCGTCCGGGAGATCTTTGCCCGGGGCTCGGAGGGGGCGGACATCGCCGTGATCGAGGGCGTGATGGGCATGTACGACGGCAAGGAGCCGACCAGCGACCGGGGCAGCACGGCGGAGATCAGCCTGCTGACGGCTTCGCCCGTGCTGCTGGTGGTCAACTGCCAGAGCATGGCCCGCAGCGCGGCGGCCATCGTCAAGGGCTTTCAAATGCTCAACCCGCAGGTGCGGATCGTCGGAGTGGTCGCCAACAAAGCGGGCAGCGAGGGGCACTACCAAATCGTCAAGGCTGCCGTCGAGCAGGAGTGCGGAGTGCCGGTGGTGGGCTACCTCAAGCGGGAGGCCGACCTGGAAATTCCCGAGCGCCATCTCGGCCTGGTGCCGTCGGTGGAGCGGGGCGAACTGCAGCCGCTGTTTGACCGCCTGGCCGAACGGGTGGCGGAGACGGTGGATGTGGACCGGGTCTGGGAGCTGGCGCAGGCGGAGCCGTTTCATGTGGAACGGAAGCTGTTTGCTCCCGTCTCCGCCGTCCCCGGGGAGAAACGGGTGAAGATCGCCGTCGCCAAGGACGCGGCGTTCCACTTCTACTATCCGGAAAACCTGGAGCTGTTGGAGGCAAACGGGGCGGAACTGCTCTTTTTCTCCCCGCTGGCCGGCGAGCCCGTTCCGCAGGAGGCGGACGGCCTTTACATCGGCGGCGGGTTTCCCGAGGAGTTCGCTGCCGAGCTGTCGCGCAACCGGACGGTGCTGGAGTCGTTCCGCCGGGCGGTGCGGGCCGGACTGCCGACGCTGGCGGAGTGCGGCGGATTCATGTACCTGACCGACGCGATCGTGACGACGGACGGACGCACCTACCCGATGGCCGGTATCATCCCCGGCACGGTGACGATGCAGAAGCGGCTGGCCGCGCTCGGCTACCGGGAGGTGCGGGGGACGGCGGAAAACTTCCTGATCGGCCCGGACGAACAGGCCCACGGGCACGAGTTTCACTACTCCACGTTTGCGGCCGACCTCAAGCTGCCGCACGCGTACGAGACAAAGGGGCTGCGCGGCACGAAACCGGAGGGGTACGCCCGCGACAATCTGGTGGCCGGCTACACCCATCTGCACTTCGCTTCCAACCCCGCCCTGCCCAAGCGCTGGGTGGAGCGGTGCCTGGAGGTGAAGGCGCGTGGCTAAGGCGCTGCCGCTGATGATTCAGGGAACCAGCTCCGACGCGGGCAAAAGCGTGTTGGCGACGGCCTTTTGCCGCATCTTTGCCCAGGACGGCTACAAGACGGCTCCCTTCAAATCGCAAAACATGGCGCTCAACTCCTACGTCACGCTGGACGGCAAGGAAATCGGGCGGGCGCAGGGCGTGCAGGCGGAGGCGGCCGGCGTCATCGCCACCACCGACATGAACCCGATCCTGATCAAGCCGACGCGGGACGCGGAGTCGCAGATCGTGGTAAACGGCGAACCGTACGCCAACATGAAGGCGCTCGCCTACCGCAGCGATTTTTTCGAGGAGGGACTGCGCGTGATCCGGGAAGCGTACGGCCGGCTGGCCGCTGCGTACGAGCGGATCGTGATCGAAGGGGCGGGGAGTCCGGCCGAGGTCAACCTGAACGATCGGGAACTGGTCAACATGCGGGTGGCCCGCCTCGTCAACGCGCCGGTCATCCTGGTGGCCGACATCGAACGGGGCGGCGTCTTCGCCAGCCTGGTGGGCACGCTGCAGCTCCTGGAGCCGCAGGACCGGGAGCGGGTGATCGGCGTGATCATCAACCGGTTCCGCGGCGATTTGTCCCTGCTCCAGCCGGGGCTGGACTGGTTTGAACAGTACACGGGCAAACCGGTGCTGGGCGTCGTTCCGTTCATTCCCGACCTGTGGATCGACGCGGAGGATTCGCTCATCCTGCACCGCTACCAGGGGCAAAAGGAAACGGCACGGGAGATCGATGTCGCGGTGATCCGCTATCCGCGCATTTCCAACTTTACCGACGCCGATCCGTTTTTCGTCGAGCCGGACTGCACCGTTCGCTATGTCACCCGGCCGGAAGAGCTGGGGCAGCCCGATCTGATCCTGCTCCCCGGCAGCAAAAACACGCTGGAAGACCTCTTGTTCCTGCGGGAGACGGGGCTGGAGCGGGAGATTCTCTCGCTGCACGCGGCGGGCCGCTCGTTTCTGGTTGGCCTGTGCGGCGGCTATCAGATGCTGGGGCGGACGGTCAGCGACCCGGACGGTGTGGAGTCGCCCCGCCAATCGGTGGCGGGCATGGGATTGATCCCGATGACGACCACGCTGGAGCGGCGCAAAACCACCGTCCTGTGCAGCGGCGAGGCGTCGTTCGCGGGCAGGCGGATTCGGCTGGAGGGGTACGAGATCCACATGGGCCGTTCCGTATTTGCCGACGGGGTCTCCCCGTTCATCCGGCTCGCCGATCGCGCGGACGGCTTCTGCGATCCCGAGCGGCGGGTGCTCGGCACGTATGTTCACGGGCTGTTTCACAACGATGAATTCCGCTGGCTGCTGCTCGACGAGCTTCGCGCGCGGAAGGGGCTGGCGCCGCTTGGCGAACGGCCGTCGTTTGTCGCGCTGCGGGAGCGGGGATTTGACCTGCTGGCCGACTGCGTCAGGAGACACGTGCGGCTGGATCTGATCGAGGAGCGGATGAGAGCGTTTCAGGAAAATGGGGTGGGAAGATGAAAACAGAATGGACACAACCGTATGTAAAGATTGAGCCGCTGAACGAAGCGGCGGCGGCTGAGGCCAGACGCCGCGTGGATCAGCTGACCAAGCCGCTGGGCAGCCTGGGCCGGCTGGAGGAGCTGGCTGTCCGGCTGGCGGCGATGACGGGCAGCGCGCTTCCTTCCGTAACACCGCCCGGCGTGCTTGTCTTTGCCGCCGACCACGGCGTGACGGCCGAGGGGGTCTCCGCCTACCCGCAGGAAGTGACCGCCCAGATGGTGGCCAACTTCGCGGCCGGGGGCGCGGCGATCAACGTCTTTTCCCGCCAGATCGGAGCCCTGCTGCACGTGGTGGACGTGGGTGTAGCTGCCGATGTGGAGGCGCCTGGCGTGTGGCGAAAAAAAATCAGGCCGGGCACCGGCAACCTGCTGCGGGAGGAGGCCATGACGCCGGAAGAGGCGGAGCGCGCCGTACAGGTCGGCCTGGAGTGTGCCGGCGCAATTGCCGACGAGGGCGCGAAGCTGTTGATCATCGGCGAGATGGGCATCGGCAACACGACGGCCAGCAGCGCCCTGCTGGCGGCGCTGAGCGGGGCGGAACCGGATGAGCTGGTCGGCCGCGGGACGGGCGTCGGCGACGCGGCGTGGGAGCGGAAAAAAGCGGTCGTCAAGCAGGCGCTCGCCCGGCATCGTCCGGACCCGGCCCGGCCGTTGGAGGCGCTGGCCAAAGTAGGCGGCCTGGAAATCGGCGCCATGGCGGGAGCCGTGCTCGGTGCTGCGGCGCGGCGCATCCCCGTGCTGGTGGACGGCTTCATCTCCACGGTGGCGGCACTGCTGGCCGTCCGCCTCTGTCCGGGAGCGGCCGACTACCTGATCGCCGGCCACCGCTCCCAGGAGCCAGGCCATCTCCATGCGCTCCGGGCGCTGGGCAAAGAGCCGCTGATCGACCTGGGCCTCAGGCTCGGCGAAGGCAGCGGGGCGGCGGTGGCGTTTCCGATCGTGGAGGCGGCCACCCGGATGATTCGGGAGATGGCGACATTTGAGTCGGCAGGGGTGAGCAGCCGATGACGCAGCGCGGCAAGGTATACCTTGTCGGGGCGGGGCCGGGCGATCCCAAGCTGATCACCGTCAAAGGGCTGGAGTGCCTGCGTCGGGCGGACGTCGTCATCTACGACCGCCTGGCCAATCCGACGCTGCTGGAGCACGTCCGGGAAGACGCGGAGCGCATCTACTGCGGCAAACTGCCGGACAACCACACGATGCGGCAGGAGGCGATCAACGCGCTTCTGGCAGAAAAGGCGCTGGAGGGCAAAACGGTCGTCCGGCTCAAGGGCGGAGACCCGTGCGTGTTTGGCCGGGCCGGTGAAGAAGCCGAGCATCTGGCCCAAAGAGGCGTCCCGTTTGAGATCGTTCCCGGCGTCACGGCCGGCATCGCCGCTCCGGCCTATGCCGGCATCCCCGTCACGCATCGGGAGCACGGCTCTTCCTTTGCCGTGGTGACCGGGCACTTGAGCGGCGGCAAATCGGGAGAGGACGCGGAAAAGTGGCGGGCGCTGGCACGCGGCGTGGACACGGTCGCCTTTTACATGGGGATCGCCAATCTGCCGCTGATTTGTGCCCGGCTCCTGGAACATGGCCGCCGGCCGGACACGCCCGTCGCCGTGATCGCCAGGGGAACGCTGCCGGAGCAGGCGACGGTGACCGGGACGCTGGCCACCATCGAGGAAACGGTCCAGCGCCACCCCGGCATCTCCAACCCCGCGATCATTCTGGTCGGCGACGTGGTACAATTGCGGGAGAAGATCAAGTGGTTCGAGGAGTGAGGCAGGGTGCGGCTCTACCCGATGATGGCCAATCTGCGGGACAAACGGTGTCTCGTCGTCGGCGGGGGACACGTGGCGGAACGAAAGATCGGCGGCCTGCTGAACACGGGAGCCGTCGTCACGGTCGTCAGTCCCGCCTGCACGCCGGCGGTCGATTCGTGGGCGGAAGCGGGACGCATTACGCTGCACCGCCGCCCGTTTGTTCCTGACGACGTGCGGGACGCGGTCGTGGTGATCGCAGCCACGGACGATCCCCGCGTCAATCTGGCTGTCCACCGGGCGTGCGGCCCGCACCAGTGGGTCAATGTCGTCGACCGTCCCGACCTGTGCACGTTTACCGTTCCGTCCGTGGTGGAGCGGGGCGATATGCAGATCGCCATTTCCACGGGCGGACACAACCCCGGTCTGGCGAAAAAACTGCGCCGGCAGTTGGAGGAGCGGTTCGGACCGGAGTACGGGGAATACACGGCCTTTTTGGGAGCGATGCGGGACAGGGTGCTCGCGCTCGGACTGAACGAAACACAGCGCCGGGCCGTTCTGGCCGAACTGCTGGACGACCGCTTCCTGCAGTGGACCGCGGCGGGAGAAACAGAGCGGCGCGATCAGGAAGCGGAGCAGGTGATCCGAAACCTGGGGAAACCCTGAGCGAAACGTCATGAACCGGCAGCCCGGACAACGGGTGTACCGGTTCTTTTGCTTTTTCCGGCCAAAGTTGTATAATTTTAGCGATACCTGTTTCATTTCGCAACATATTGGAGGCAAGAACATGGCGAAGATCAAGGTAAAAGGCATCGCGCCGTACCCGGGCTTGCGGGATCTGCTGCTGGACATCGCAAAAGAAGACGACCGGATCGAGATGGATGTGGAAATCGCCGATCTGGAAGAGGCCCTGCCCATTGTGCTGCAGGCCGAGAAGCAAAAGTACGACGTGATTGTCAGCCGCGGCGGAACGGCCCAGCTCATCCGCAAGCACGTGTCCATTCCGGTCGTGGACATCCCCGTCTCCGGCTACGACATCCTGCGCGTTCTCACATTGATCAAGGATTCCAACAGCAAGCCGGCCATCATCGGCTTCCCGGGAATCTGCCAGGGGGCGGCGACCGTCTCCAGCCTGCTCAACCTTGAAATACCCGTTTACCCCGTTCACCATGAGTCTGAAGTCAGAGGCGCGCTGGAGCAGGCGACCAATCAGGGCGCGCAAATCGTACTGGGCGATGTCGTCACGGTGAGGACCGCACAGGAAATGGGCTATCACGGCATCCTCATCACATCCGGCCGCGAGTCCGTCCAGGAGATGTTGACGGAGCTGGTGTACGTCCACGATATCTACATGAAGGGGCAGGAAAAGGCGCGTTTTTACGAGGAACTCCTGCAGCACGACACGACAGGCGTGCTGGCGGTGCGTGCGAACGGCGACATCCTGTACGCGAATCCTGCGGCGCAGGCGTGGCTGGGCAATGCCGACGCGATTCCGCCGGCAGTTGCGTCCCTGCTTTCCGCCGACCAGCCGGACGGCACAACGGTCACAGCAGAACACGTGGCGATACAAGACCGTTTGTGCGATATCCGGATTGCCGCCCGCACAAAGGAGGAACCGGCCGCTTTTGTTCTCTACCTGCAGGAAAGCAAGGGCGTGCCGCCCCAGCCATTTCGGGAGATACAGACGCCGGAGCGGCTGGCCGCGTTTGCGCAGGTGATCGGGTCCAGCCGGGAGATTGCGAAAACGGTAAAGCGGGCCCAGACGTACGCGCAGACGAACAAAAGCGTCTGGCTCACCGGGGAGATGGGCAGCGGCCGCATGCATTTTGCCCAAGCCATCCACGTGGCGAGCAGACAAGGCCGGCACCGATTCTATTCCGTCTGCTGTTCATCCGCAGAGGAAGAGAGGCTGGCGGAAGAACTGTTCGGAACGGAGGAAAAACCAGGTTTGCTTACAACCGCATCAGGAGGAACCCTGTACCTGGAGGAAGCGGACAAGCTGTCTGTTCGCCTGCAGGATCAGTTGGCGGCCGAGCTGCAAAAAGGGGGACGGCTGCGGCTGATTGCCTCCTCCACCCTGTCGCCCGGACAGGTCGCGAAACGAGGCGGCTTTTCCTCTCTTCTGCTCCACCAGCTCGCCGAGTGCCAACTGCGCATTCCTCCGCTGCGGGAACGCGTGGAGGACATTGGGGAATTGGCGCGCGTGCTCATCGCCCATCACAATTCGGCGTACGGCAAGCACATCGTCGGCATCAGGGAAGAGGTAATCGAACGGCTCGCCGAATACGACTGGCCCGGCAACCTGAAAGAATTCGAAAACGTCGTGGAAGAAATGCTGCTGCTGACGGAGGGCCACTATGTGGGCCTGGAAGAATGGCAGGAAGCGTGGCAGCGGTACAGCGCGGAAACACGTGCCGGAAACGGGGGGCTGCCCCTGGGCGGATTGAATCTGGAGGGAACTTGGGAAGAGATTGAACGGCAAATTTTGCTGCACGTGCTGAAAGAAGAAGGCATGAATCAATCACGCGCGGCCAAACGATTGGGCATCAATCGAACAACGCTGTGGCGAAAATTGGGAGGAGTGTTGAAAAAATAAACAGTTTGAATATTGAATCCCCCCTTTGACCCGTCTTATAATGACTATTGAAAGCGATATCAAATAGTTATTGTTTCATTTTTAAACAATAGTACCAAAGGGGGCACTTGCGCATGAAAATTAAAGCATCCATTGAACGGATTCCGGGCGGCATGATGATCGTCCCGCTGCTGCTCGGTGCGGTGATCAATACCGTGTTTCCCGGGGCGGCGAAGACGTTTGGTTCGTTTACAGGTGCGCTTTTGACCGGAGCACTCCCGATTCTGGCTGTCTTCTATGTGTGCATGGGCGCGACCATCGACTTCAAGGCGACGCCGTATATCGCGAAAAAGGGCGGTGCCCTGCTGGCTGCCAAAGTGGGTACGGCTGTCGTGCTTGGCTTTATCGCTGCGAAATTTCTCGGCGAAGGCATGGTTGAAAGCGGATTCTTTGCCGGATTGTCTGTATTGGCGATCGTGGCCGCGATGAACGACACGAACGGCGGCATGTACATGGCGTTGATGGGACAGTTCGGGAAAAAGGAAGACGTCGGGGCGTACTCGATCATGAGCCTGGAGTCGGGGCCGTTCCTGACGATGGTGACGCTGGGTGTGGCAGGTCTTTCCGCCTTTCCCTGGGAAACGCTGGTCGGCGCCATTTTGCCGCTCGTCGTCGGCATGATTCTCGGCAACCTCGACAAAGACATGCGCGACTATCTGGGCAAGGCCGTGCCGGTACTGGTGCCGTTCTTCGCCTTTGCGCTCGGCGCCGGTCTGAACCTTCAGAATGTGTGGAAAGCCGGACTGCTGGGGGTATTGTTGGGAGTGGCGGTGGTCGCCATCACCGGCATCGTGCTCTTTGCCGCAGACAAATTGACTGGCGGCAACGGTATTGCCGGTTTGGCAGCAGCCACCACCGCGGGTAACGCCGTGGGTGTGCCGGCCGCAGTAGCTGCCGCCAATCCCGTGTACGAACCATTGGTGCCGTCGGCAACGGCGCTGATCGCTTCCTGTGTGATCGTGACCGCCATTCTGGCACCGATCGTAACGGCTTGGTGGGCGAAGCGGATCGGCGTCAAAAGCAACACGGCTCAATCATGAGCCATCGAGAAGGAGGGAGTGTCCCGAGGCAGCGGCTCGGGACGCTTCGCTTCGATCGTCAGAGGAAAGAGGCTCCCGGCTGGCTGTTCTGCCTTCCCGCTGCGGCTCGGCGGATGATGTGCGGACGGTGGGGGTAGACAGCCCGGGACGGGAGAAACATGGACAGAAGGCGAGGCAACAGTCATGAGAAAAATAGGCATCATCGCAGACGATCTGACAGGCGCCTCGGATTCAGGCGTTCAGTTTGCGCGGATGGGCTTGGAGACACGCGTTCTTTTTGATTGGAAAAACGCGGCCGCGGAGTGCGTCGACGCGGACGTCGCGGTCATGGATACGGACAGCCGCTCCCTCCCGATACCGGACGCGTACGCCAGGGTGAGGGAAGCGGCGCAGTATTTGCGTGAACTGGAGTTCCAGCATGTTTACAAAAAACTGGATTCGACGCTGCGCGGCAATCTCGGGGCGGAAATTGACGCGGTGATGGACACGATTGCGTTTGATTTCGCCGTCGTCGCCCCGGCCTATCCCAAAATCGGCCGTGTGACGAGAGGCGGGAGACACTTTCTCAACGGGACGCCCATCGACCAGACGGAGATGGCCCGCGATCCCAAATGCCCGGTGAGCGAATCGGACATCCCCAAGCTGCTCGCCTCTCAATCCAAACGGAAAACGGGACTGGTCCCGCTGGCTGTGCTGCGGGAGGGGGAGGAAGCCGTTCGGGCACAGGTGGACAGACTGCGGCAGGACGGCGTGGAAGTGATGGTCTTCGACGCCGAGTCGGACAGCGACATGCAGCGGATTGCGTCAATCATGACGGGGTACCGGGCACGAATCTTGTGGACCGGCTCTGCGGGATTGGCCGATGTTCTTCCCGAGACGCTTGGACTTGCGGGACGCCCCCGGCCGAGGGTGGCGATTGCCCCGGCCGGAAAACCGGTGCTGCTGGTTGCGGGAAGCATCTCGCAAACGACACAGGAGCAGGTGAGGCGCGTTTGCGAAGCGCCGCACGTGGCTCGCGTGGAACTGAATCCCCTCGCCCTGCTGGCAGGGGAGGACGAGCAGCAGCGGGAACTGGAGCGGTGCGTCCGGGAACTGGAGGAAGCGGTCCAGAGCGGACGGGATGCGGCGTTCTATTCCCTCGCCACCTCCGCCCATGTAAAAGGGGCCAAGGAGTTGGGAGAGGCCCGGGGGATGACGGACACGGACATCTCCAACCGGATCGCGGATGCGCTGGGCACCGCCGCCGCCGCCATTGCCGCCCGGCATGACCTGCAGGGGATGATTCTCACCGGAGGAGACACGGCGAAAGCCGTATGCCGCCACTTGGGTGTCAGCGGCATTCAGCTCCTGGACGAGATTGAGCCGGGGATTCCGCTCAGCCGCCTCGTTGGCGCGCACCCGCTGTTTGTCGTCACGAAGGCGGGAGCTTTTGGCACCAATCACACGCTGCTTCATGCGTTACACGTTTTGAAAGGGGATCGGGAACATGAGTAAACCGATTGTAGGCATTACGATGGGCGATGCCGCCGGGATCGGCCCGGAAATTATTGTAAAGGCGCTGGCAGATCCGGCTGTCTATCAGATGTGCCGGCCGCTTGTCATCGGCGACGCGAAAATGTTGGAGCGCGCCAACCGCATCACGGGAGCCGGATTGTCCGTGAGTCGGGTCAGTGATGCGGGCACGGCGAAGTACGAACACGGCGTGATCGACTGCCTCGACCTTGACCTGCTGCCGGAAGACCTGCCGTTTGGACAGGTATCCGCCCAGGCCGGGGACGCCGCGTTCCGCTTCCTGGAAAAGGCGATCGAACTGGCGAAATCCGGGGAGATCGACGCCATCTGCACGGCGCCGCTCAACAAGGAAGCGCTGCACAAGGGCGGGCACATCTACCCGGGTCATACGGAAATACTTGCGGAGCTGACCAATACCAAGGATGTTTCCATGATGCTGTCCGCTCCCAAACTGAGAGTGATCCATGTGACGACCCACGTGGGGCTCATCGATGCGGTGAAAATGATCACGCCGGAGCGGGTCTACAAAGTCATCGTCCTGGCTCATGAGACCTTGAAGAAGGCGGGGATTTCCTCCCCGAAGATAGCCGTTTGCGGAATCAACCCGCACGCGGGCGAAAACGGGTTGTTCGGATACGGCGAAGAAGAGGAAAAAGTGGTGCCCGCGGTTCGGCAGGCGCAGCAGGAGGGCATTGACGTGGTGGGACCGCTCCCGGCTGACACCCTCTTTTTCCGCGCGACGCGGGGAGACTTCGACATTGTCGTCGCGATGTATCACGATCAGGGACACGGCCCTGTCAAGGTGCTCGGCTTGGAAGCCGGTGTGAACATTACCGTGGGGCTTCCGATTATCCGCACCAGCGTCGATCACGGCACAGCGTTCGATATTGCCGGAAAAGGCGTGGCTGACGAGCTGAGCATGAAAGAGGCGATCCGTCAGGCGGTCGAACTGGCGCCGAAACGGGCGTAACGCGCGTGCCGAGGCCGGCTGGCCCAGCCGTGTGGAAGCCAACGGCCAGCCTGGACCGAGGGACAACACGCAGATGGTTACCAGGCTGCGGCACGAGGAATAACAGCCCGGAGGATATCAGGGGATCCGATATCTCCCGGGTTTTTTTTCGTATCCATCATGCGGCGGGGCGCTTTTGTAAGAGAGAATAATCAAAATTGATAGATAATAAAAATGGGTTACAAGATCCTCAGAGGAGAATCCTTTTCGTACGGGCAGGGCGTGGAACAGTACCGGGAAGCGTGAGGGGGGACGGCGGATGAGGTTGGCTCGTTCGTGGATGTTCGTGCCGGGCAGCAGCCGGCGGCGGCTGGACAAGGTGAGGGAGCTGGCGGCTGACATGATCATTTACGATTTGGAAGACGCCGTGCCGCTTCAGGAAAAAGTGGGCGCGCGGGACATGGTGCGCCTGGCGCTGCGGGAAAACGACAGCCGTCTCCAATACGTGCGGGTGAACGACCCGTCCACGCCGTTTTACCTGGACGACCTCAACGGCACGATCGGGCGCGGACTGACGGGCATCGTTCTGCCCAAAGCGGCAAACCGTCAGCAGATTCTCGCTGCGGACGCCCACCTGACGCAGCTTGAGCATCACTTGAATCTGCCGTGCGGCTCGACGGAGATCGTACCCCTTATCGAAACGGCGGCCGGTCTCTACCACGCCTACGACATCGCCTCGGCAAGCCCCCGGGTGAAGCGGCTGGCGTTCGGTTCGGTCGACTTCGCCCTCGATATCGGCGCCCGGCTGACGCGGGAGGGAACAGAACTCTTGTTTGCCCGCTCGCAGTTGGTGGTCATTTCCCGGGCAGCCGGCATCGAACCGCCGATTGACGCCGTCTTCGCGGACGTCAAGGATGCGGAGGGCCTTGCGCATGAGGCCCGCCTTGCGCGGCAGCTCGGGTTTCAGGGCAAGCTGGTGATCCACCCCGACCAGATCCCGATTGTCCACGACGCGTTTTCCCCGACGGCGGAGGAAATCGCGGAGGCGAAAGCGGTCGCCGCCGCCTTTGACGAAGCGCTCGCTTCCGGCAGCGCCGCCATTCAGGTCAACGGCAAGCTGGTCGACTACCCCGTGGCGGAGCGGGCCAAGCGGATCCTCCGGGAGGCGAAAGCGCTGCAGCACCCCCGTACTTGACCCCACGGCCCCGATGTGATACAGTACGGCCAAACGGAAGAGCACTTGTTTTCTAGGGTTCCGCAGCGTTGGCTGGCCTGGTCCGAGAGAAAACACACAGCGGATTGGCTGTGACACGGAGGGATAAAAGCCCGGGAGATATCGTTGTGCCGACGATACCCCCGGGTTTTTTTGCTGCTCCGGAAAAACGAGACCACCAGGATGAAGAGGAGGAGAGAGACGTGAACAGAGATTGGGGAAAGGTGTTCATTGCGGCAGGGTTTGAAGTGTTGTGGGTGATCGGGCTGAAACACGCGTACGATCTTTGGACGTGGCTGGGAACCGCAGCGGCCATTGGCGTCAGCTTTTTCATGATGATCAGGGCCGGCCGGACACTGCCGGTGGGCACCGTCTACGCCGTCTTTGTCGGCATGGGCACGGCCGGCACGGTGTTTGCCGACATCGTCTTTTTCGGCGAGCCGTTTCAGTGGTTGAAAGTGCTCCTTATCCTGCTGCTGTTGGGGGGCGTAGTCGGACTGAAGCTGGTGACCCACGAGAAACCGGAAGAGAAAGCGGAAGGAGGGGAGACGCAATGGCGTGGCTGTATCTGATCGCCGCCGGACTTTTCGAGATGACGGGCGTCGCGATGATCAACAAATGGCACCGCGACCGGACCTGGCTGACGCTGGCGCTGCTGCTCGCCAGTTTCGGGGCCAGCTTTCTGTTTCTCTCCCTCGCGATGGAAACCCTGCCGATGGGAACGGCCTATGCGGTCTGGACCGGCATCGGCGCGGCGGGCGGGGCGATTCTGGGCATGGCCCTGTACGGCGAGTCAACCGATTGGCGCCGGATGCTGTGTATCGGCGTCGTCCTTGCCGCTGCGGTCGGATTGAAGCTGATTTCCTGACCGGGAGAGGGGATGAGGCCCCTCGTTCAACTCGTGCGGATCAACCGCCAGACGAGCCCCCCGGCCGTCATGTACGCGATCCCCGTGATCAGAAACGCAAGACTTGCCCCACCATACCAGTCGGCCGATTCGTGGAGCACCACGCCCATGACGGCCACTCCGAACAGTGCCCCCATCTGCCTGTTGGCATTCAAAATGGCGCCGGCCATATTGGTGTCCGACAGTCCCGACGCCTGCATCACGGCTGCCGTCATCGCCGGAACTGCGACGCCCACCGCCAGATTGACGGCCGCCAGCACGACCGCCAACAGCCAATAGGGGGTGGCCGGGGAGATGGCGACCAACAGCAGCGACCCGATGCCGGCCACGGCGAGTGAGGCGAGCATGGGCAGTCTCGCCCCCAGACGGGGCGTCAGGCGGGCGAACAACAGATTGCCCGCCACGAACACGAGCATCATCGGCAGGAGCTGTACCCCGGCCGCAAAGGGACTGGCTTCCCGCGCCTTTTGCAGAAAGAGGCTCAGCATGAAGGTCCCCCCGAAGAGGCCGAAGTTGATCAAAAAGCCAACCGCATTGGCAGCGGCAAAGCGGGAGTCTCGCCGTAACCGGACGGGAATAATCGGAGCTGCCGCACGGCGCTCCCTGTGCAGGAACAGGATCGCGGCGGCGGCTGCCAGGCAGACCGCACCGATGATCGACGGCGAGGTCCAGCCGTGAGACGGGCCTTCGATCAGGGCATAGAGCCCCGCCAGGGCGATCATTCCCCACGCATGACGGGCCGTATGCAATTCGACCGCTGCGCGGGGCGTCTGAGGCACCACCCGATGCGTCATGAACAGCCCGAGAATCCCGATCGGGAGGTTGATGAAAAAGATGCTCCGCCATCCGCACGCCTCGACCAATACCCCGCCAATGAACGGCCCCAGCCCCGAAGTGACGGAGACGATCGCCGACCAGATGCCAAACATTTTCGCCCGTTTCTTCTCATCCGGATACGCGTAGGCAAGCAGGCTGAGGGAACTGGGCATGAAGAAGGCCGCCCCGACGCCTTGGAGAAGACGGCCCGTCACGAGAATGGCTCCGCTCGGCGCCAAAGCGCACAGCAGGGAGGCCAGGACGAACAGGGTCAATCCCCCCATGTAAACCGTCTTGGCGCCATAACGGTTGGCCAGTGAGCCACCCGCCAGCAGGAGAGAGGCGAAGGACAGAATGTAGCCGTCGACAACCCACGTCAGGCTGGCGAGCGTAATGTCCAGCTTGTTTTGCAAGTCGGCAGCGGCGACATTCACCACGGTCACGTCAAGCGTTGCCATAACAAACCCCATCGCCAGTGCGACCAGCGTCGCCATACCCGTGGACGAGTTCGTTTGCAGCCTGGGTGTGTCCGTCTGCAGATCAGACGCCCGCTGTAACGTCATCTCAGTTCAAACCCCCCTGCCGAAAGCTGCTGTGCGCTTTGCCGCAGTATTGTGGTCCATAGCGATTTGCCGGGTGATCTCCAACAAGGCGCGGACCCGGGAAAACGACAGTCTTTCATAGGTTCCAACATCCTTTATCCATGTGTTGTTGTACCAAGGGGCCCCTTGCGGACTATACTAAATGAAGTGCTATCTGGATAAAAGTACTGATATTTTTTATAGTAACTATAGAGTGGTATAGCGAGGTGAGTAACGGATGGAGAACCCGTTGGATCGCGGCCAGTCCGCGTGCCCGATCGAAAAGATCATGGATGTGTTGGGCGGCAAGTGGACGTTTGTCATACTGCGCGATTTGTTTTACGGTCCCCGCCGCTTCGGCGAATTGCAGCGATCCTTGAAGGAGATAAGCCCCCGAACCTTGTCCCTGCGGCTAAAGGAACTGGAGGAAGCGGGCATTGTCAACCGAACGATCTACTCGGAGATTCCCCCTCACGTGGTCTATTCGTTGACCGAAAAGGGGCTCGCGCTGCGGCCGGTTTTTGACGCGATGAAGGAGTGGGGAGAGACCTGGGGGGTGTAAGGATGGGGAAAACCGCCGATTCCTGCTTTTTCCACGCAAAGCAAGAGGCGTGTCCGTCAACATTTGATCGGACAAGCCAACAGACATCAGGTCTGCAAAGGAGGAAAGCGCATGAAATTCATTGACAATCGAGGAATCACCGATCCCCGCATCAACCTGGCGATCGAGGAATACGCCTTAAAGCACCTGCCCGCCAACGAAGACTACCTGCTGTTTTACATTAACGAACCGTCCATCATCATTGGGAAAAACCAGAATACGATCGAAGAGATCAATGTCGACTACGTCAACGAACACCGGATTCACGTGGTGCGCCGGCTGTCGGGAGGCGGCGCCGTCTATCACGACCTTGGCAACCTCAACTTCAGTTTTATTACCAATGACGACGGGGAGTCCTTTCACAACTTCCGCAAGTTTACCGATCCGGTCGTTCGCGCTCTGCGCCAGATGGGCGTCGACGCGGAGCTGACGGGCCGCAACGACATCCAGGTGGGCGAGCGGAAAATTTCCGGCAACGCCCAGTACGCCGCCAAAGGACGCATGTTCAGCCACGGCACGCTGCTGTTTGACTCCGACCTGGAGCGCGTCGTCTCCGCGCTGAACGTGAATCCCCAGAAAATCCAGTCGAAAGGGATCAAGTCGATTCGCAGCCGGGTCGCCAACATCACGGAATTTCTGCCGCGCACGATGACGATCGAGGAATTCAAGCAGGCGCTGCTCGCCTTCATCTTCGACGGCAAACCGGTGGAGGAATATCCGCTCACCGACGAGGATTGGGCGAACATCCACGAGCTGTCCCGCTCCCGCTACCAGAGTTGGGAGTGGAATTACGGCAAATCGCCGAAAAGCAATTTCCGGCAGTCCCGCCGGTTTGACATCGGGACGGTGGAGGTGCGGTTGGAGATCGAGAAGGGGCGCATCAAGGAAGCCAAAATCTACGGGGACTTCTTCGGAATGAGGGACGTGTCCGAAATCGAGGCCATGCTTCGCGGTGTGCCGTACGACAAGCAGGCGGTGGCGGATGTGCTCGCTCGCATCGACATCGAGCCGTTTTTCGGAAAATGGTCGCGCGAGGAGCTGCTGTCCCTGTTTTTCTAGCGAAACCATTCGAAAGGTTACAAGGCAAAGAAACCCTCTCCTCCCTCGTGAAAAGGGGGACGAGAGGGTTTGTGCTGCGGCGGGTTTGGGGAAAGGCCGCGACACGGGAGGCCAGGGGGCCGGCGGGAATCACGCCGACGCCTGCTCGTTTGTTTTTCCCATCGATCGTTTCGCGATCTTGTTTGCCACCAGCGTAACCAGGAACGAACTGACGAGCCCGCCGGCCATGGCAATGGCAAATCCGGCGATGTTGTTGGACAGCAAAGGGGCCACGACGGAGGGGACATACGCCGTTCCCCTGACGCCGAACATGCCTGCCAGCATGCCGGCCAACCCGGCGGAGCCGATGGCCCCGGCAAAGACGATGCGGTTGGCAAACATGAACGGGTAGGCGGCCTCCACAAACGTGCCGAAGCCCATGTTGATCAAAAAGCCGGGGGCGGCCACCGCCGCTTCGCTCTTTTCCCGCGGCGAGACGATGTTGGCCAGCGTGATTCCCGCGGACACCATAACCAGCCCGACCATGTCGACGGCGCCCAGGAAGCTGTTCCCCGTTTTCTCCATTTCCAAAAGGACGATTGGCAGGATGGCGGCATGGTAGACGCCGCCGAGGATCGCCGGCCAGATCAGGAGACCGGCAATCAGTCCGGCGAGAACGGGACTGTAGCCCACCGCGCTTTCGATCAGCACCTTGATCAGTTCCCCCGCCTGCAGGGCGACGGGGGCGAACAGGAAGTGGACGGCCAGGCCGGCCGCCAGCCCCGACACGCCGCCGGCGATAATGTTGACCGTCGTCGCCGGGAAGCGCCATTCGACGCACGTGCGAAACAGCAGATGGACGAGAACCCCGGCGCCGATGCCGCCGATCATGCCGCCGATGATCCCGCCGTCCACGGACAGAACGCCCGCCAGGACACCGGCGACGACGGAGACTTCCTCCATCTCGGCCACCTGCTTGGCGGCCACCGCCGCGACGACGACGGGAAGCGCCTTGATCAGCAGGTCGAAGACACCCTGCAGCGCCTCCAGGCCGGGAACCTTGCCCAGCGCGAGAATGACCGCCATGGCGATAAAGCCGGGAAGCGACGCCATCATGATCCCTCTGACGTTGATCCGCTTCCACGGCTGTCCGTCCGGGATGGCGCCGCTCTTTCCGGTCGTTCCGATCACCGGGCGGTAGTTGATCCCCCAGTGTTTGCTCAAAGCGGCGACGAAGCTGACCGCCCTCGTCCGGTTGGTGGTTCCCGTCGTGCCGGAGGAGGCGATCACGTTGGCCCCTTTCGCGCTGACCAGGGCCATTGACGTGCCGCCCGTTCCGACGATCGGAACGCCCCGTTCAACAGCCGCCTCAATCGCCAGCCGGTTCGCCCCGTCCGGGTCCGCGCTCATCAGGATCAGGCCGTCAATCTCACCCCGCCGGATGTCGGCAGCGATCTGTTCATCCAGTTCCCGCACATGCCGGTTGCACGCCTCCAGCGTGCCGGCGAAAAGCACGGCGGGCGCCTCGCCGTCCCATCCGAATACCGAGGCGCCGGTGTCGCTGCCCGCCATGTCCATGGACCCTTGGGCGGCGATGAACTGCACCGCCCGAATGCGCAGGCCGGCCGCTGCCGCCTGTACGGCGATTTCTTCCAGCAGCTTGTCCGGCTCTTTTCCGCCCAGATTGTACAAGTTTCCCCCGCTGCTCCCGAGGATCGCGATCGTTTTCATCCCAAAATGTCCTCCCGTTTTCTTTGCTGCTGCTTTCCTTTGGTAAAGTGATATAGGATTACTTTATAAAAGAATGCCGGAAGATTCAACCGATTTTCGCGCGTTTCATGCATGAAAAAGAACCTCCCGGTAAGGGGAGGTTCAGCGCCGGATGGAACTTCGCGGTTCACATCCGGGAAAAACGTGTTGCTGTCCAGACCCGTCAAAAGAGGTGTGGTGTGGCCGCCGTTACGCCGAGATGGCCGGCGATTTCCCGTCCGACGGGGCAGGCGGATGAAACTCGTTTTCGTGCTTGGCGATGACTACCGCAGCCACGCCGTTGCCGATCAGGTTGGTGATGGCGCGCGCTTCCGACATGAAGCGGTCGACGCCGAGCAGGAGCGCGATGCCCTCGACCGGGATCATCGGGAACGCGGCCAGCGTTGCCGCCAGGGTGATGAAGCCGGAGCCGGTGACGCCGGCCGCCCCTTTGGACGTGAGCATCAAGACGCCGAGCAGGGTCAACTGCTGCCAGATGGACAGGTCGACGCCGTACGCCTGCGCGATGAACAGGGCCGCCATGGAGAGATAAATGGACGTGCCGTCCAGGTTGAACGAGTAGCCGGTCGGCACGACCAGACCGACGACCGATTTGGAACAGCCGTATTTTTCCAGGCGCTCCATCATGCGGGGCAGTGCCGATTCGGACGACGACGTGCCAAGCACCAGCAGGATTTCTTCGCGAATGTATTTGATGAACGAGAAGATGCTGAAGTTGTAGAAGCGGGCAATCAGCCCCAGCACCACGACGATGAACAGGAACATCGTGATGTAGACCGAACCCATCAGCAGGCCCAGTCTCTTCAGGGAGTCGATGCCGAAGGTGCCGATGGTGTAGGCCATCGCCCCGAATGCCGCGAGCGGGGAGACTTTCATGATCATGTTGACGACGCCGAAGAACCCGTGCGCCAGCTTGTCAAACAGGTTGATCACCGGCTGGGCGGCGGAGCCCAAGGCTGCGAGAGACAGGCCGAACAGGACGGCGAAAAACAGGATGGGCAGCAGTTCGCCTTTGGCCATGGCGTTGACGACGTTGTCCGGAATGATTCCGACGAAGAAGTCGATAAAGCCGTGGCTGGTTTCCTCGGCCGCCTTGGTGTACTTGGAGATGTCGGCGCCGCTGAGGCCGGTCTTGTCGAAGCCGACGCCCGGCTTGATGATGTTGACCACCAGGAGGCCGATGGCGAGCGCGATCGTGGTAACGATTTCAAAATAAATCAGCGCCTTGCCGCCGATTTTCCCCACCTTCTTCATGTCGCCCATGCCGGCGATGCCGTTGACGACGGTGAAGAAGACGATCGGCGGGATCACCATCTTGATCAACTTGACGAACACGTCGGCCAACACTTTCAGATCAGACCCGAACTTGGGCGCATAATGGCCGACGATAATCCCGAGGATAATGGCGATCACGACCTGCACGGTCAGGTTTTTAAAATTGATCCGCATAAGTCCCCTTCCTTTCCGTATGATGAAAGCGCTTTACATTCTCTGTATTTGCATTCTAAAGAATTGATGGAATATTGGAAACGATACGGTCATATTGGTTGTTTTGGTCTTTTTGGTCACGGACAACACGGAGCGCGGATCAGGGGCCAGCAAAAGGCCCTTGGCCTGCCGGTCCGGCAAGCCAAGGGCTGTATGGGTTTCGGTGTCTGTCCAGTCGTCAGCGGCCGGCACTGCCCGCTGCCGCATCGCGTGCGGAAGAGGAGGGTGCTGCGGCTTCCTCCAGCCACTGTCTGTACCGGTTCCAAGCCTCTTGGGAATCAAGCGCCTGGCGGGCCGCCGCCACGCCGTCATCCAACGTCGGGACGCGTCCGGTGATCCACAGCCGCAGGGCGCTGTTTACGAGCACCGTGTTGCGGTAGGCAGGTTCCGCCGTTCCGTTCAGCACCGCTTCCGCCGTCTGCCATTGCAGCTCCGGCGTCCAGTCGGTTTCCGGCGCTTCCGCCTGCAGGCCCAGCGAGGACGGATCGACGACAAAGGGACGGCAGCTGCCGTTTTCCACGATCAAGGTGCGGGTCGGTTTGGCGGCGGACACGTCTTCGGAACCTTCCATGCCCTGCACGACGATTCCCCGTTCCACTCCGAGGCGGAGCAGCAGTTCCGCCACCTTTTCAAATACCGTGCCGTGGAAGATGCCGATGGCCATGTACGGAGAGTCGGCTACCCGCAGCAGCTTTTCCACCGTGTTGAACAGGGTGCGGACGCCAAGTTCCAGCCGCAGGGGCCGCAGATTGCGCAGTGCGGGACACCACGCTTCCGTGGGGACGAACAAGACGCCGCTGCGCTCGGCTGCCGACAAAAGCGCCTGCCTGTCGGCGGCATCCGCGGACACGCCTGCGGCCTTCAGCACATCCGTCAGCGTGATGCCCCACTTGGGCGGCAGGGAAGGACTGCCGTGCAGGGTGACCCGCTGTCCGCAAGCGGCCAGCACAAAGGCGGCAGGGAACGTGGCCATGAACGATTTTCGCCGACCGTCGTAGGGGCCGGCACAATCGAGACTGTCCGGAAACGAGACGGGCGAAACAGTCCGCCGGAACACCTCCACAAACGCCGCCAATTCGTCCAGCGACTCCATTTTGATCCGCTCGGCCATCAGAAACGCGCCCATCTGCGCGGGCGTCGCGCTGCCGTTGAGAAACATCTCCGCCGCTGCTGCAGCCTGCTCGTACGTCAAGTCTTTTGCGCCGCGTTTGCCGCGTCCCACTTCTTTCAACAGCTCAAACATCGTGTCCGTCACCTCTCCCGAATCAGTCGGCATCCGCGGACTACCATGGATCGTGCCGCATCCGCCCTTGTTTGCGTTCGTTCATCGTATGTCTGCGCAGCACATGCGCATAACTTCCGGCATGTTTTTTGGCGTGCGCAAGACAGAATGCCGCCACTCCCCGTTCCGTCCAAGGTCCGCGGCCGAGGCTGTCGTTTGTCCTGCATCCGCAACAGCGGGGGGAAAGAGGAACGACAGACACGGTATCGCTGCGAGAAGACGGGAAACGAGACGGCGAAGACGATGGCGTTATACATGATTAGTATACTGGAAAGCCCTTCCTTTTGAGAAGCCGCACGACGGACTGAACGGGTTGCCGCCACCAGTGCGATCATCAAAAAATCACGATTAATCACGAACCGTTTTCATCTTGCCCACACGAAATGACTTTGCTAAGAGATGGAGGGTACTCCATGAATTCAATTGCAAGTATGAGCAGACTCGAACTGTTCAGTATGCGAAGCGCCTTGACGGTTTTTCATGGATACAGAGGCAAGGAGACGCTTGATGAATTTATCGAGATGATGGCAAACGCGTAAAGAGCCGGTAAGGTCGCTTCCTTATACGACAGTCAAGTATTGACAGGATGATGATAAAGCGACCTTTCCCAACAGCAGATGCGTACTTGAGGGTCAGACATTCTCGGTATATGTGGACGTTCTGCTTGCGGAGCGTCCTTTTTACATGCTGAATTCCAGGCCGATCCGGCGGCGACCCGGGGACTGTAAAAACGGGGAAACCAGCAGGACAACAAACGAATCGGGCGGAACAACCAACGGGAACCCCGGTACCGCGTTTGACATGAAACCAAAAGGTGTCATAAAATCAAAAAGGAAACCATTTGGGTTCCAATCGCGAACATGAACCTCGATCGGGTTCGCCCTCAGGAAAAAGGGAAGCACACATACCAGGAGGTACGACAATGGAGAACAAGACCCCGCAAACCCTTCCGGACATTCGACACACCCAGGTGTTCCATGCTCCGATCCAGAAAGTGTGGGAAGCCGTTGCCACGGCGGAAGGTCTCGCCGCATGGTTCATGCCGAACGACTTTCAACCTGTGGTCGGCCACGCGTTTCACTTGAATGCCGGTCCGTTCGGCATGTCCCCCTGCAAGGTGACGGAAGTGGATCCCCCCAACCGTCTTTCGTTTCGCTGGGGGAAAGACTGGATCATTACGTTTGAACTGAAAGACCTTGGCGGGAAAACGGAGTTTACGCTGATCCACTCCGGCTGGAATCCCGACACCGTTACGGAATTCGGCGAACCGCATACAATCGTGCGCGACCGCATGAATCAGGGCTGGACCGGGCTTATCCAAAAACTGGGCGCGCATGTCGAGGGCTGACATGGCTGCTTCGCCGTCCAGACATGACGTCTTTCAGGCCATCGCTGATCCTACGCGCCGCCAACTGCTGAGATTGCTGGGGGATCAGGAAATGTCTGTCACCGTCATCAGCGGACACTTTCCGATGAGCCGGACGGCCGTTTCCAAACATCTGCGCATTTTGGCCGAAGCCGGCCTGGTCAAAGGGAGGAAAGTCGGCCGGGAGACGCGCTACCGGCTTGATCCGGAACCGCTGCTCGAATTGAAGCAGTGGCTCGCGTATTACGAGCGGTTTTGGGAGAACAAGATGGCGATGCTCAAACACTACGTGGAGTCCGGCAAATTGGACGGCGCCGAGCCCGCAGCCTCGCTGAAAGCGGTCCAGCCGACGAAAAAGGAATAACCGCGCAGCCATTTGGCGCTGCGCCTGCCGCTGTGAAGACAGTCTAAGACGGTTCCTTCCCCGTTTTAGCCTGTCTTTTTTCGTTGGGAAAACGGCGCCTTTCCCTGGGGCCAAACGGGTGGGACGTGTTCATCGCTGCTCGTGCAGCTTGCTGATCTCGTCCATCAGCGCCGGACCGATCACCGGGGCGAACGTCTCGTACACCGGCTGCAGCGCCTGCCGCCAGACGGCCTGCTCCTGCGGCGTCAGCACGTGTATCTCCATGCTGCTCTCTTTGGTCAACTGCTTCCACTGCTGCTCGTTCATGGAGACGGCTATTTGGTAGCTGTAGGCCGTCGCCTCCTCCAACGCCTCGGCGATCACGCGCTGTACGTCGGCGGGAAGCTCCTCCCAGAACGATTTGTTGATGATCACGGCGTAGCCCAGATAGCCGTGGTTGCTGACGGTCATGTACTTCTGCACCTGGTAGAGACGCTTGCTGTAGATGTTGGAAATGGTGTTTTCCTGGCCGTCCACTTCGCCGTTCGCCAGCTTGCGGTAGACGTCGTTGAACGGAGCCCCCTGGGCTGTCGCCCCCAGCGCGCGAAACTGCGCTTCCAGCACGGGGCTTTGAATGATGCGGAAACGCTGGCCGGCGAAGTCCTGCGGCGTGCGGATCGGCTTGTGGCTGGTCATCTGCTTGAAGCCGTTGCTCCAAAAGGCCATCCCCTTCATGTTCAGCGGCTCCAGCGTCTCAAACAGCATCCGGCCGATCTTCCCGTGAAACGCCTGCTCCACGTCCTGCTGGTCGCGAAACACGTAGGGCAGATCCAGCACCGACCACGCCGGAATCCGGTTGGCCAGATTGGAAAAGGCGGGGGCGATCATCTGGATGTCGCCGCGCTGCAGCGCGTCCATCTCCGTCTTGTCGGAGTGGAGGATGCCGTTGGGAAACACCTGCACTTCCACCCGGCCGTTCGTCTTTTCCTTGACCAGTTGGGAAAAGCGTTCCACGGCCAGGCCCTTGGGCGTATTTTCCGCCACCACATGGCTGAACTTGATGATGATTCGCTCGTTCAGCCCTTCCTGCTCCTCGTCGTACCCCAGCGCCGCAAACGGCAGGTCGCTGCGAAAGCCGATGATCACGGCGCTGAGCAGGCCGAGCAGGACGAACACGACAATGCTTGCGAACGATCTCATGGGCCGACACCTGCTCTATGATCAGTTGATTTGCTCCACGTACTGTACCAAAATATATGGTAGCAGGCAAACCCCCCGGAAAGGAAGAACACACCTGTTCAAACGTCTGAAAATTAAGTGGAAGATCATGCTGCTGTCGGTCGGCATCGTGCTCTTTTCCCTCTTGATCGGCGGCATCATCATCATGGGCAGCATCATTCGCCTGACCGAAGCGGAGTTGGGACAGCGGCTGATGACCACGGCGCGGACGGTGGCGGAAATCCCGCTGATCCAGAAAAGCATCCAGGAGCCGGACGGCTGGCGGATCATCGCTCCGACGGCGCGGCGGATCCGCATCGTCAACGACGTGACGTACGTGGTGGTCATGGACATGAACCGGGTCCGCTATTCCGATCCGCTGGACGAGCGCATCGGCACCGTCTTTCTCGGCAAAGACGCGGAGGAGGCGTTTGCCGAACACACCTACATCCGCAAGGTGCGGGGAGAGCTGGGAACGGCGCTCAGGGCCTACGTGCCGATCATGAACGCCGAGCACCAGCAGGTGGGCGTGGTCATGGTGGGCCATCTGCTGCCGAGCATCCCGCAGATCCTCTACGACCAGCGGGAAAACATCGCGATCACGTTTTTTCTCTCCCTGCTGTTCGGCATCTGGGGGTCGTACCGGCTCGCCCGCCACATGAAACGGCAGATGCTCAACCTGGAGCCGGAGGAACTCGCCCGCATGCTGGTAGAGCGCACCGCCACGTTTCACGCCATGCGGGAGGGCGTCATCGCGATCGACACGCATGAGCGGATCACCATTTTCAACGACAAGGCCAAGCAGATTTTCAACATCGAAGGCGATGTGCTGGGGAGGCCGATCCGCGAGGTGATTCCCGACACCGCGCTGCCGGAAGTGCTGGAGAAGCAGCAAAACTTTTACGACCACGAACTGCACGTCGGAGGCGCGCTGATCTGGTCTAACCGCTTCCTGATCAAGACGGACGGGAAAGTGGTCGGGGCCCTCGCCATCTTCCAGGACCGGACCGAAGTGGCGCGGATGGCGGAAGAGCTGACCGGCGTCAAGGCGTTCGTCGACGCGCTTCGCGTGCAAAACCACGAGTACATGAACAAGCTGCACACGATCGCAGGACTCCTGCAGTTGAATCAGAAGGAAAAGGCGCTGCAGTACCTGTTTGAAATCAGTGAACAGCAGGAAGAACTGACTGCGTTTCTGTCGGCCAAGATCGCGGATGAAAGCGTTTCCGGCCTGCTCTTGGGTAAGGTGAGCCGAGGCAAGGAACTGGGCATCCGCGTCGTCATCGACCGGCGCAGCAACCTGGAGCGCTTTCCGCCGTACATGGACCACCACAACTTCGTGCTGATCCTCGGCAATCTGATCGAAAACGCGTTTGACGCCCTGGAGCAGGCGGACCGGGACGACAAGGAGGTCTACATCAGCATCGAGCAGGACGACGACATCTGCTCCATCCTGGTGGAAGACAACGGCATCGGCATGGATGACGAGACCCGGCGGCAAATGCTGGAGCGCGGCTTCTCCACCAAGGCGGGGAAGAACCGCGGCCTGGGCCTCTACCTGGTGCAGCAGTTGGTGGCGAAGGGGCGGGGCGAGCTGAGCTGCCAGTCGCAGCCCGGCGAAGGCACCAGCTTTTTGATTACCTTTCCGATGAAGGAGGCGGAAGCGTAGATGGCCAACCCATTTCGCGTGGTCGTCATCGAGGACGACCCGATGGTGCAGGAAGTCAACCGGCAGTTTATCGAGCGGGTGCCGTCCTTCCGCGTGGTCGGCGCGGCCTCCAACGGAGCGGAGGGGCTGGCTCTGGTGGAACAATTGAAGCCCGATCTGGTGATCATGGACATTTTCATGCCCGTGCTGGACGGCGTGCGCACCCTGCAGAAACTGCGCACCGCCAACCAGGCGGTGGACGTGATCGTAATCACGGCGGCGAAGGACAAGCCCACGATCCAGGCGATGCTCCGCAACGGCGCGATGGATTACATCATCAAGCCGTTCAAGTTCGAGCGCATCCAGCAGGCGTTGGAAAACTACCGGGCGTTTCGCCAGCAGTTGGAGCAGGAGGGCACCGTCTCCCAGGCGGAGGTGGATCAGCTCTTGTTCCGCAAGGCGGCGAAAAGCGCCCGGGAGGAGGAGCCGCTGCCCAAAGGGCTGCACATGCATACGCTGGAGCAGATTGTCCGCCATCTGCGCGAGGAAAAGCAGCCGCTGTCGGCGGAAGAGGTGGCGGAGCGGGTCGGCATCGCCCGGGTGACGGCGCGCCGCTACCTCGAATACCTGGAAAAGAGCGGACGGGTGAAACGGGACGTGGCTTACGGCGGCGTCGGCCGGCCGACCAACCGGTATGTGCTGGTGTGACGGACCCGGGAAGCGCAGCGCGACAGCCGAAGGGGAGCGGCAGACGGATGATCGACGGAGCCCCCTGTTTCCGGATGGAATCGACGAGCTTCCCTTCCGCCTGCAGGTGAAGCTCCTGACCGTGCTCCCGGTCATGCAGGAAATGTTTGAGGAAGCGGAGAAACAGTTTCTGGAGGTTCCGCACCGAAAGCGGTTCGCCGGTGAATCGGGATGAGGATGAAACCCTCGCTTCCCCATCGGTGTAATTTTTGTAATATTCAAAATAAATTGATACTCAGGGGGAGTTCATACAATGAAACGACGATGTTCCATCCTCATCGCTGTCTCGTTCGTGCTGGGGAGCATGCTCAGCGGGTGTTTCGCGGGCGGAAGCGGCACTCCGGCCGGCACCGGGGCGGCACAAGAGCCCGGGAAAACCGGCACGGCGGGCACCACCGCTTCCGGCGAGCCGCAAGTGCTGCGCATGAACCTGGAGGAGCCGGCCACACTTGATCCGACCTTTGCCGAAGACACCGTTTCCGGTGCCGTCATCCGCGCCGTTTTTGACGGGTTGACCCGTCTGGACAAGGACGGCCAGCCAATTTACTCCATCGCTTCCGACATGAAGGTGTCCGAGGACAAGACGGTCTATACGTTTACCCTGCGTGACGCCAAGTGGAGCAACGGCGATCCGGTGACGGCCCACGACTTCGAATTTGCCTGGAAGCATGCGCTCGATCCCAAGACCGGTTCACAGGCCGCGTACCAGTTTTACAGCATCAAAAACGCGCAGGCGTTTGCCGCTGGCAGGGCCAAGCGGGATGACGTCGGCGTCCGGGCGCTGGACGACAAGACGCTGCAGGTGACGCTGGAACATCCCACGCCGTATTTCCCGACGCTTGCTGCCTTCCTCATGCCAATCAACAAAAAGGTGGCGGAAGCCAACGAGCATTGGGCGAAAGACCCGAAAACGCTGGTGGGGAACGGACCGTTCAAGCTGGAGAGGTGGGAGCACAAAAACAAACTCGTCCTGGTGAAAAGCGACACCTACTGGGATCACGAGGCGGTAAAATTGGATCGCATCGAGTTCTCGATGATTTCCGACGCCAATACGGAGCTGGCGCTGTTCCAAAACGGCGATCTCGACTGGGCGGGTGGGCCGATCAGCAGCTTGCCGGTGGATGCCGTCAAGCCGTTGAAGGAGGAAGGCAAGTTGAAGACCAAGCCGAAAGCCACCTCCTACTACATCCGCTTCAACGCCGAGCGGGTGCCGTTTACCAATGCCAACGTACGCAAGGCGTTCGCCTACGCGATCAACCGGAAGGAGATTGCCGACAACATCGGCCAGGCCGGCCAGACGCCGCTGATGGGCATCACGCCGATCACCGCCTCGCTAAAACCGGAAGGATTCTTTGCCGATAACCAACCTGAAGAAGCGCGCAGGCTGCTGGCGGAGGGCATGAAGGAACTGGGCATCACCAAGCTGCCGGAAATCAGCTACCTCTACAACACGTCGGACCGCAACAAGGCGATCGCCGAAGCGCTCCAGGCCACCTGGAAACAGGTGCTGGGCGTCGACGTCAAGCTGGTGAACAAGGAGACAAAGGTGTACCTGGACGACCAGGAGCAGGGCAAATTCGAGATCACCCGCTCCAGTTGGACGGCTGATTACAACGACCCGGTCAACTTCCTGGAGAAGTTTATCGAAAAGTACAGTTCCAGCAACATTACCCGCTGGCACAACCCGACATACACGGAGCTGATTCACAAGTCGTACGCGGAAACGGATGAGGCCAAGCGAAGGCAGCTTCTGCTGGAAGCCGAGACGCTTTTAATGGACGAGATGCCGCTGACGGGAATTTTCAGCGACGTCAACGCCTGGGTGCAAAACGACAAGGTCAAAGGCGTGCAGATCGATCCGCTCAGCAAAATCGATTTCAAATGGGCGTACAAGGAGTAAAAAACAGCGAGGAGAATGCCGGATGAACAAGGGAAAAGCACTGAAACCAGGGGATACGATCGGGATCATCGCCCCGTCAAGTCCTCCGAAAGAAATCGACAGCGTACATCAGGCCAAGGAAGATCTGGAAGCGTTGGGATTCCGGGTGGTACTGGGAGAAACCTGCTATGAAAGCTGCGGCGGCTATCTGGCGGGAACACCCGAACACAGGGCGGCCGAGCTGAACGACATGTTTGCCGACCCCGACATCGACGCCGTGATGGCTTTGCGCGGGGGGTACGGCTCGCCGCAAATCCTGCATCTTCTCGACTACGACATGATCGGGCAAAACCCGAAACTGTTCATCGGGTACAGCGACATTACCGCACTGCACACGGCGCTCCGGCAGCAGGCGGGATTGGCAACCCTGCACGGTCCCAACGCATCTCCCGGACTGCTCAGCGGGACCAACGCGTATACGCGGGAATGCCTGCTGCGCGCCATGACCAGCCCCGAGCCGCTGGGCGAGATCGTCAACCCGCCGGGGGAGGAGATCGTCTGCCTGGTGGAAGGAGAGGCGTGCGGCGAGATCGTCGGAGGCAATCTCTCGCTGGTGGCGGCGCTGGCGGGCACGCCCTTCCAGGTGGAGGCGAAAGGCAAGCTGCTCTTCCTGGAGGATGTGGACGAGGAGCCGTACCGGGTGGACCGCATGCTGACCCAGTTGGCGCTGGCCGGCACGTTTGCGGAGTGTGCCGGGGTCATCCTCGGCACGTGGACCAACTGCCAGCCGAAAAAGCGGGAAGGCTTTACCGTCCTCGACGTCTTTTCCAACATCGTCGCGCCGTATCAAAAGCCGATGATCTGGAATCTGCAGGCAGGCCACGGCGACAACAACGCCGCCCTGCCGTTCGGCGTGCAGGCCTATCTTGACGCGACAGGCTGCCGGCTGATCGTCGAGGAGGCGGTCGTCCGGTGAAACCGGACAAGGAGGCGGTCTGGCGGCGGGCCGGATCGCCGGCAGGGACGGACAGATGATCGCGGCGTCCGCCCCCCTTTACATCTCCGCACGCGGGGAAAACGGCCACGGCGCTTTGGAGGAAAAAGCGCCGCGGTGAAAGGGAACGGCCGCAGCGTCTGCGAGGGAATAAACAGCGGCTCACAGCGAAATACTAACATCGTTCTGTACCATCATCATGCGAGGAAAGGATGAAGCGACGACGGATGAGCCCTGCTGTGACAGAAGTGAAAATCCGTTCCCTGACAGACGTGTTGAACAAGCAGATTGCCAACTGGAGCGTCCTGTACATAAAACTGCACCACTACCACTGGTATGTGACAGGACCCCACTTTTTCACGCTTCACGAAAAGTTTGAGGAACTGTACAACGAGGCGGCCGGCTACGTGGACGAACTGGCGGAGCGGCTGCTGGCCATCGGCGGACAGCCGGCCTCGACGATGAAAGCCTGTCTGGAGCAGTCGACCCTGCGCGAAGCGGCGGGCGGGGAGACTGCGGAACAAATGGTCCAGGCGGTGGCCGCCGACTTCCAGCAGGTGATCCGCGAGCTGGAGGAGGGCATGTCCATCGCCGAACAGGCAAACGACCAGGCGACCAGCGACATGTTTCTGGAGATCAGCACCAGCCTGCAAAAGCACGTCTGGATGCTGCAGGCGTTTCTCGGCAGGCAGCCGTGAAAAATCCCCCCTGGGCCGAACGAAAAGGCCCCGGGGGGATTTTGTTTAGACAAACAGGTTGATGCCGGCGTCTTCGGCGTCGCCCAGGTAGCTGGCGACACCGGCGAATTCGACGCCGTCGATCAGCTCTTCCGGCTTGATGCCCATGATCTCCATGCTCATCGTGCAGGCCACCAGCTTGACGCCGGCCGCCTGCGCGTTGCGCATCAGTGTCTCCAGGGAGTCGACGTTTTTCTGTTCCATGACGTAGCGGATCATCTTCGCGCCGAGACCGCCCATGTTCATTTTGGACAAGGGCAGATCGTGCGGTCCTTTGGGCATCATCGCCCCCAGCATTTTCTCCAACGGCTGTTTGCCGGACGCGGACGCGCCCTGCTTCCGCAAGATGTTCAGGCCCCAGAAGGTAAAGAACATGGTCACGCGTTTCCCCATCGCTGCGGCCCCCGAGGCAATGATAAACGAAGCGATCGCCTTGTCCAGGTCGCCGCTGAACACGATCAGGGTGGCGCCGTTTTTGGACGGGACGGCCGAGACGCCAGCGGGAGACGCGTCTGACACGCCGGGGTTCGCCTCCTTCGCCGAAGCTGCCTGCAGAGCGGCCGCTTCTTTTGCGGCGCCGCCTTTGCGGATGTAGGCGGTGCAGACGTTTTTGTCCAGCTCGGAATGGAGCAGGACGTGGCCGGTCTTTTCGCACCAGGCGGCGATGTCTTTGCCAAAGCCCGGATCGGTGGCGGAGACGGCCAGCACTTCACCCGGATTCATCTGCTGTATCGCCTGAAACACCTGCATGATCGGCCCGGGGCACTGCAGTCCGCAGGCGTCGATGGTGACGTGGGCGGATGGGTGCGCTTCCGCGGAATGACCCCCTGCGGGACGATCCGCCGGCCGTGTGTCGGCCTGCCGGTCCCCGGCCGCCCCTGTGCCGTCAGGGTCGCGCGGCGGCCGCGATTTTTCCCGGGCGGCATACGAATAGGTCTTGTAGCCCCCGTCCAGGTTTTTCACCCGGTACCCGTGCTGGGCCAGGATCCGGGCGGCCAGGTAGCCTCTCAGCCCCACCTGGCAGGAGACGTACACCGGCCGATCGCGCGGGATGTCCGCCAGCCGATCCCGCAGTTGATCCAGCGGAATGTTGATCGAGCCCGGCACAAAGCCCGCCTCCCGCTCGATCGGTTCGCGCACGTCGATCAGCAGGCCGCCGTCCGCCACAATTTGGTCGATTTCGTGCCATTGAACGGTTTCGGCCAGCCCGTCGACGATGTTGGAGGCGACGTACCCGGCCAGGTTGACGGGATCTTTGGCCGACGAGTACGGCGGGGCGTAGCAGAGCTCCAGATCGGGCAGGTCCCGCACGGTAAGACCGGCCTTCATCGCCGTGGCGATCACGTCGATGCGCTTGTCGACGCCGTCCGCCCCGACCGCCTGGGCGCCGAGGATGCGGCCCGTGCTGCGGTCAAACAGCAGCTTGAGCGACAATTGGGCTGCGCCCGGGTAGTACCCGGCGTGGGAATTGGGGTGGATGTGGACCGTCTCGTAGGGGATGCCCCATTTTTTCAGCGTCTTTTCGTTGTTGCCGACGACGGCGGCCGTCAGGGAAAAGACTTTGACGATGGCCGTTCCCAGCGCGCCCCGGTAGGAGACGTCCATGCCGTTGATGCGGTCGGCCACCAGCCGCCCCTGCCGGTTGGCTCCCCAGGCGAGCGGCACCACCGTCGGCTGTCCGTTCACCAGGTCGTGCACCTCGATGGCGTCACCGATGGCGTAGATGCTGGGATCGCTCGTCTGCAGCGTGGGGGACACCTTGATCGCGCCGCGCACGCCCAGCTCCAGTCCCGCCTCTTTGGCCAGCTCGCTTTCCGGCTGCACGCCGATGGCCAGCACGATCATGTCGGCGGTCAGCTCGCGGCCGCTTTGCAGCAGGATGCGCCGCCCCTTGTCCGCCAGGGCTTGGACGGCATCTCCCAGGACGAGTTCCACGCCGTTCGCCCGCATATGCTCCTGCACGATGGCAGCCATTTCGAAGTCAAGCGGCGCCAGCACCTGATTGCCCAGCTCCACCAGCGTCACGGCGACACCGCGCTCCCGCAGGTTTTCCGCCATTTCCACGCCGATGAATCCGCCGCCGATCACGACCGCATGCTGCGGGCGGGCATTGTCCACGTATGCCTTGATTCTGTCCGTGTCGGGGATGTTCCGCAGCGTAAACAGGGCTTCCGCCTCCTGGATGCCGGGCCAGTCGGGGACGATCGGCTTGGCGCCGGGTGCCAGCACCAGGATGTCGTAGTCCTCCTCGTACGTCTCGCCCGTCTGCAGGTTGCGGATCGTCACCGTTTTGGCCGCCCGGTTGATCCGCGTCACTTCGCTCTGGGTGCGGATGTCGAGGGCAAACCGCCGGCTCATTCTCTCCGCCGTCTGGACAAACAGCTTGCCCCGCTCGCGGATCGCTCCGCCGATGTAGTATGGCAGGCCGCAGTTGGCGAACGAAATGTGTTCGCCGCGCTCCACCATCACAATCCGATCCGTTTCATTCAGACGGCGCAGGCGGGCGGCTGCGGTCGCGCCGCCGGCCACGCCGCCGACAATCACGATTTTTCTCTCCATGTGCAGTCCCTCCGGTTCGTTTTCGCTCGGCAAACGCCGGGCGTTCGATCTGGATCAGGCAACGTTTCTTTATACCTATGGGGGTATATACCTATGTGGGTATTATGAATCGTCTGCACCATTCTTGTCAAGAGACGCACCTCACGTGTTCCCAAGAAGCGGCCACAGGTGGTACACTATTGTGGAACATTTTACAGGACATGAACGAGAAAGGATGTACGGTTCCCATGGCATCTCCTTACATGACTTTCAGTCGCGAGCAGTGGAGAGGACTGCGGGCTTCCACGCCGCTTACCATATCAGACGAAGAGTTGGCCTGTCTGCAGGGGTTGAACGAAAAGCTCTCCCTGTCGGAAGTGGCGGACATCTACCTGCCGCTCTCCCGGCTGTTGAACCTGTATGTGGGGGCCACCCAGGAACTGTATCATGCCACGCATACATTCCTCGGCAAGCAGGACAAGAAGGTGCCGTTCATCATCGGCATCGCCGGCAGCGTAGCGGTCGGCAAGAGCACAACCGCCCGCATTTTGCAAACGCTTTTATCCCGCTGGCCCAACCATCCCAAAGTGGACCTGGTGACCACGGACGGCTTTCTCTACCCCAACCGCGTCCTCGAAGAGCGCGGCCTGATGAAGCGCAAAGGGTTTCCCGAAAGCTACAACACCAAACGGCTGGTGTCGTTTCTGTCCGACGTCAAGTCCGGCGTGCCGGAAGTGGCCGCCCCCGTCTACTCCCATCTGGTGTACGACATCGTGCCCGGCGAGTGGCAGGTGGTGCGCGAACCGGACATCTTGATCGTGGAGGGGCTCAATGTCCTGCAGACGCCGGTGGACGAAAAACAGCGCCGCGTGACGGAAGTCTTCGTCTCCGACTTTTTCGATTTCTCCATTTACGTCGACGCGCGCGAAGAGGACATCATGAAGTGGTACGTGGAGCGGTTCAAGCTGCTGCGCGAGACGGCCTTCTCCAACCCGGCTTCCTACTTCCGCCGCTACGCCAACCTCACCGACGAAGAGGCGACGGCGGTGGCCACGAGCATCTGGACGGAGATCAACGGCATCAACCTGCGGAAAAACATCCTGCCGACGCGGGGACGCGCCCAACTGATTTTGGAAAAGGGGCCGGATCACATGGTCCAGAGCGTAAAGCTCCGCAGGCTGTAACCCCGGTGAATCCCCGAACGCAAAGAGGACAGTCCGGCTGGCGGACGTTTGCGGTCGGTGCGGACAGCCCTGGTTCGAAATCCTCGAGGAAAGGATCTGGTAAGAGTGAAAATCGTCAGTGCCTGTCTGATCGGCTGCCAGTGCCGGTATGACCAGCGCGCCTGTCTGGACGCGGAAACCGAGGCGCTGCTCAAGGAAGGAAAGGCGATTCCCGTCTGTCCCGAGCAGTTGGGCGGTCTGCCGACGCCGCGCCCGCCGGCGGAGATCGTCGGCGGCGACGGCTTTGACGTCCTGGACAGCCGGGCCCGGGTGATCGACCGGACCGGCCGCGACGTGACGGCCGAGTTTCTCGCCGGGGCCCGGCAGGCGCTCAGGCTGGCACAGGCGGTGGGGGCCACCTCCGCCGTGCTGAAGGAGAACAGTCCCTCCTGCGGCAGCTCGTTCGTCTACGACGGAACGTTCTCCGGCAACAAAACGGCCGGAGTGGGCGTGACCGCCGCGCTGCTGATCCGCAGCGGAATCGCGGTCCAATCGGAGCAGACGAAATAAAAGGAGATAGCGGCGGGCTCTCTCCCGCCATCCCTGAAACGCCGGCGGCTCTGGTCCTGCCGCCCGATGCGCGGACGGAGCCATTGAAAGGAGCGGGGGAAAGGGGGAGGCGGCGAACCGCGCGAAGCCATGCAAACAGGCCCGAGGCAGCACCTCGGGCCTGGCGGTTTTCTATTTCGTTTCCACGGCGTGCCCGCCAAATTCATTTCGCAGGGCAGCCACCACTTTGCCGTGGAAGGTGTCTTCCTCCAGCGAGCGGTAGCGCATCAAGAGGGACATCGCGATCACCGGCGTCGCCACCTGCAGGTCCAGCGCCGTCTCCAACGTCCATTTGCCTTCGCCGGAGGAGTGCATGACGCCGCGAATGCTGTCCAGCTTCGCGTCTTTGCGGAAGGCCCGTTCGGTCAAATCCATCAGCCACCCGCGGATGACGGAGCCGTTGGCCCAGACGCGCGCCACTTCGGCGAAGTCAAACGTGTAGCTGCTCTTCTCCAGCACTTCAAAGCCCTCGCCGATCGCCTGCATCATGCCGTACTCGATGCCGTTGTGCACCATTTTCAGGAAGTGTCCGCTGCCTGCTTCCCCCGCGTACAGGTAGCCGTTGTCAACGGTAATATCCTTTACCAGCGGTTCGATGTGGGCAAACGCCTCCTTGTCCCCGCCAATCATCATGCAGGCACCGTTCCGTGCCCCTTCCATTCCGCCGCTTGTGCCGACATCGAGGAAATGGATGCCCTTTTGCTTGAGCGTGTGATACCGCTCAACCGACTGCTTGTAGTGGGAATTTCCGCCGTCGATCACAATGTCGCCAGGGGACAGAAGGCCGGACAGCTGTTCAATCAGCTTGTCCACGATGTTCCCCGCCGGCACCATCAGCCACACGATACGCGGCGCAGACAGTTTCGCGACCGCCTCTTCGACCGAAGCGGCGGGAATCGCTCCGTGCCTGCCCAGTTCAGCGGCAGGGGCGGGGTCGACGTCATAAGCGACGACCTCGTGCCGGTGGGAGAGCAAGTTCAGGGTGAGATTGTATCCCATTTTGCCTAATCCAATCATCGCTAATCGCATTGCTATCGAAACACTCCTTAGTATCCAGGTTGTCAAACTCGCGGGATCTGACTTAGCTGTATTATATGACAAAAATATTCGTGTTTCATCACAAATGAAGAAAATTTTTTTCAAAATGACTTCGTCCCGGACATTGCCTATAATGTGAACCAGAAAGACATGATTGAGAGGTGCATGTTGTTTGCCCGATTCCACACCGCGTGTTTCCGAAAGCGTTCTCGCCAAACTGCGCGCCGTTTATTCGCAGCTCAGCAGCAAAGAGCAGCAGGTGGCCGGCTACATCCTGGAGCATGCGAGCGACATTGTCCATTTGTCCATTACCGAGCTGTCCGAGTTATGCGAATGCGCTGATGCGACCGTCTTTCGCCTCTGTCGGCGGTTGGGTTTTCGGGGGTACCAGGCGTTCAAGATTGCGCTGGCAAGCGAAGTGACGAACCCCAAGCAGGCGATTTACCAGGAAATCAACCTGGAGGATGACGACGTCCTTTCCATAGCCGGCAACATTTTCGCCGCAAACATGGAAACGCTGCGCGATACGCTGCACATTCTCAACCGCGACGAATTGTCCACCATCATCGATTGGCTGGCGGGCGCCAAACGCATTGAATTCTACGGGTCCGGCGGATCGGCCGCCATCGCCCAGGACGCCTATCACAAGTTCATGCGTACCGGGATCCCCTGTATTCATCACTCCGATGCCCACTATCAGGTGATGTCGGCCTCCCTCTTGCAGGAAGGGGACGTGGTTGTGGGGATTTCCCACTCCGGTTCGAACAAGGACATCCTGGAAGCGCTGCGCGTGGCGAAGGACGCCGGAGCGAAAACGATCGGCATCACCAGCTACGGCAAATCGCCGCTGGTAAAACTGGCGGACTGCTGCCTGTATACGACCTCGCGCGAGACGGTTTTCCGCACGGAAGCGCTCTCTTCCCGCCTGGCCCAGCTTTTCCTGATCGACCTCCTGTACGTGGCGGTTTCCCTCCGCCGGGAAGCGCAAACGGTCGAGAACATCCAGCATATCCGGGAAGCCATTTCCTTAAAACGCCTCTGACCACGGGCGTTTTTTTTCTTGGGGATACTATTGGTGGCGGAAAGCGTGGAGATGCACTTTTTGAAATAAATTTTTTTCTCATGTATTAACAAAAGAAAAAAATTTCGATATAATCACCTTGACCATCTTGAAAGCGGATACACATGAAGGGTGAGACCATAATGAACGAAACGTATTTTATCGGACTGGACATCGGCACAACCAGCACAAAGGCGATTGTGTTCACGCGCTCCGGTTCGATCAAGGGAACGGGGAATGTCGATTATCCGCTGCTCGTTCCGCAGCCTTCGTGGGCGGAACAGGAGCCGGACGCGATTTTTGCCGCGGTCATACAAGCGCTCCGCCAGGCGATTGCCCAGGCCGGGGCGCAGCGGTCGGAAATAGCCGGCATCGGGTTCAGCACGGCCATGCACAGCCTGATCGCCGTGGACGCCAGCGGCAATCCGCTGACCAACGTCATCATCTGGGCGGACAACCGCAGCGTGGAGCAGACGGAGCGCTTGAAACGGGACGGCACCGGCCACCGGATCTACCTGGCCACCGGGACGCCGATCCATCCGATGTCTCCTCTGACCAAACTGATCTGGATGAGGGAGAAGGACCCCGACACGTTCCGCAGGGCGGCCAAGTTTCTCTCGATCAAGGAGTATGTGATTTATCGGCTCTTTGGTCAATTCGTGGTCGATTATTCCATCGCGTCGGCCACGGGGCTGTTCAATCTGAAGCGGCTTGATTGGGACGAGGAGGCGCTGCGCGTCGCCGGCATCTCCGCGCAGCAGTTGAGCGAGCCCGTCCCGACCACACACGTGCTGCGCGGCCTGGACAAGCGCTATGCGGACGAGATCGGCATCGATCCCGACACGCCTTTTGTCGTGGGGGCAAGTGACGGGGTGCTGGCCAACCTGGGCGTCGGCGCGATCGAGCCGGGGCAGGTGGCGATCACCATCGGCACGAGCGGCGCTGTGCGGACCGTTGTGCCGGAACCAATCACGGATCAGAAGGGACGAACGTTTTGTTACGTCTTGACCGACAAGCACTGGGTGATCGGCGGGCCGACCAACAACGGGGGATTGATGCTGCGCTGGTTCCGCGATGAGTTTAGCTGGCCCGAGGTGGAAAAGGCGAAGGAATTGGGCGTCGATCCGTACGACGTGATGATTCAGGCGGCCCAGGACGTGCCGGCCGGGGCGGAAGGCCTGCTGTTCCTGCCGTTTTTGTCCGGGGAGCGGGCGCCCTACTGGAACCCGCAGGCGCGCGGGTCGTTTTTCGGAATCGGCCTGCACCACAAGCGGCAGCACTTTATCCGCGCCGTGCTGGAAGGGATTTTGTTCAGTGTGTACAGCGTGGGGATCGCCCTTCGCGACTTGGCCGGAGGGGCCCGGGAGATTCGCGCGTCCGGCGGCTTTGCCCGCTCCAGGGAGTGGCGGCAAATCATGGCGGACATGTTTGGGTATGAGGTATTGATCCCGGAAACCCACGAAAGCTCCAGTCTGGGAGCGGCCGTGCTGGCGATGCATGCCGTCGGCGCCATCCGCGACCTGTCCGAGGTGAACGGCCTCCTGCGCATTGCTCACCGCCACGAGCCGGACCTGGAGCGTTCCGGCACCTATTTGGAGTTGTTTTACATCTACGAGCGGGTCTATCTCAACCTGCTTGAGGAGTACAAGCTCATCGCCGACTTTCAACAACGGTCGAGAACTTCGCAGCACACGCGATAAAAAGGAGGGGTCACCATGCCGTTAGTCATCACCTTGCTGGCTATTATCATCCTGCTCATTCTGATCACCCGATTCAAGGTAAACCCGTTCATTACCCTGTTGATCGTTTCCGGTTTTGTCGGGATTGCCTCGGGGATGCCGCTCGACAAAATCGTCGATTCCATCAAGGAAGGGATGGGCGGTACGCTTGGATTCATCGCCATCGTGCTCGCGCTGGGCACCATGCTGGGGAAAATGATGGCGGAGTCCGGCGGCGCGGAGCGGATTGCCCGCACGCTGATCAACCTGTTCGGCGAAAAGAACGTCCACTGGGCGATGATGTTCGTGGCGTTTATCGTCGGGGTTCCCGTTTTCTTTCAGGTAGGCTTTGTGCTGCTGATTCCGCTGGTCTTCACCATCGCCCGTCAAACGGGAATGTCCCTGTTGAAGATTGGCATCCCGCTGATTGCGGGGCTGTCCATCGTGCACGGGATTGTTCCTCCCCATCCGGCGGCGATGGCGGCCGTCGATATTTTTCATGCGGACGTGGGCAAAACGATTTTTTACTCCATCCTGGTCGCCCTCCCGTCCGCCATCGTCGCCGGTCCCCTCTACGGAAGCTGGATCGGCAAACGGATCAAGACCAGCATCTCCTCGGAGCTGGCGGCGCAGTTGGCGGAACCGAAGCAGGACCGCGAACTGCCCGGCTTTGGCGTCACCGTGTTTACGATTTTGCTGCCGGTCATCCTGATGCTGGGGGCGACCATCGCGGACATCACGCTGCCGAAGGAACACACGGTTCGCGTGTGGGCTGACTTCATCGGCAGCCCGATCACGTCCCTGCTGATTGCCACCGTGATCTCGTTCTGGACGCTGGGCTTTGCCCGCGGATTCACCAAGGACGACATTCTGAAGTTCACCAACGACTGCCTGGCGCCGACGGCCACCATTCTGCTGGTGATCGGGGCAGGCGGCGCGTTCAACAAGGTGCTGCTCAACAGCGGGGTGGGCGATTACATTGCCGATCTGGCCACAGCGTCGGCCATCTCCCCGATCTTCCTCGGTTGGCTCATCGCGGCGCTGATCCGCGTCGCCACCGGTTCGGCGACGGTATCGATGATGACCGCCGCGGGCATTGTCGCCCCGATTGCGCAGCAAATGCCCGGAACCAGTCCGGAGCTGTTGGTGCTGGCCACCGGCGCGGGATCGCTCATCCTGTCCCACGTAAACGATTCTGGTTTTTGGCTGATCAAGGAATATTTCAACATGAGCGTTCAGGATACGTTGAAGTCCTGGACAGTCATGGAAACCATCCTGTCCGTCACGGCCATTATCCTGATCATGGGCTTGTCCCTGTTCGTCTGAGAAAACAGGCGGTGCTTCCCCGAAGTGAGGAAGCACCGTGCGCTATCCCCTCACCGCGCGTGAGGGGATGTTTTTTGTCATCGCTGTGCAGGGACCGTGTCTTCGCGTTTCACCGGAACACCAGCGACCAGGATTGCCGGTCGATCATCGAGCACCTGGAGGCCGGCGGAGAACAGGAGCGACAGGTCGCGGAAGCGATGCGCATCGTCCGGGTCAACGGCGCCAACCGGGTCTACACCGCCGGCCGCTGACGGCCGCGTCCTACACCTCGGCCGAGGGCGCAAACATCCGGATGAACCGGCGGGCCGCCTTGGACAGATGGCGGCCGGTCTGCCAGACGACGGCGGCGGAGGAGGAGACGGAGGTGCCGGTAATCTCCAGACAGCGGATCGTCTCGCCGGCCTGGGTCTCCCAGGCGGAGCGGGGGACGATCGACGCCGCCACGCCGGCCCCCACCATGCTGACGATCAGCGAGATGTCGGGACATTCACAGATGACGTGAGGGCTCACGCCCAGCCGGGAAAACTCCCGGACCAGCATCTCGTAGATGCCCAGCCCCGGCGCGCTGGGCATGATCAGCGGATGATCGGCGATGTCCCGCATGTGGATCCGGCTGGCGCCGGCCAGAGGGGAGGAGGCCGGAACGATCAGCACGAACGGCTCCTCTTCCAGCGGGATGGTGGTGCAGCCGGACAGCGAATGGGGCAGGCGGACGATGGCGACTTCGATCGTCCGCCGCTCCAGCCACTGGCTCAACAACTGCGTATCCCCTTTCCACACCTTGTAGCTGATCAGCGGATACTGCTGCTGAAACCGGCGGATCTGTTCCGGCAGCCCGTAGGAGGAGAGGGCGCTTACGCCGATTGACAGCGTGCCGCGGATGCCGGCTCCGGTTTCCTGCACTTCCGTGATCGCTTCCTCCATCTGGTGCACGATGTTGAGCGCCTGCCGGTAGAGCGTGACGCCCGCCTCCGTCAGCTCGATTCGTTTCCCCGCACGTTCCACCAGCGCCACGCCCAGTTCTTCTTCCATTTGCTTCAACTGCTGGCTGAGGGGCGGCTGGGCCATGCGCAAGCGCTTGGCGGCCCCGGTAATCTGCCCTTCTTCGGCAATGGCGATAAAATAGCGCAACTGACGGATGTCCACCGCACGAGCCTCCCTTGCTTTCATATCGATTTCATATGAATCCTAGATGGAATCAATATTTTTCATATCATACAGGCTATGATAGCATATGTGTCGGTAACAAGCATGAGAAGCAAGCGAGAAAGAAGGGACAGATGCATGCGTACATGGTTGGATCACATCTTTCGTCTGCGTGCTTCCGACACGACCGTTCAACGGGAAATTACGGCCGGATGTATCGGCTTTGTCACGATCGTCTATATTGTCGCCGTCAACGCTTCGATTTTGCAGGACGCCGGGATTCCCCTGGAAGCGGGCATCCTGGCGACGGTGCTGACCGCGTTTGTCGGCTCGCTCCTGATGGCGTTCTGGGCCAACGCGCCGATTATACTGGTGCCGGGGATGGGCATCAACGCGCTGTTTACCTTTACCCTGTGCCAGACGATGGGGCTTCCCTGGCAGCAGGCGCTGGCCGCTGTCTTCCTCGCCGGGCTGCTGTTTTCCGCCATCGCCTTCACCCGGGCGGCGACGCTGCTGTCGGAGGCGATCCCCGTCTCCCTCAAAGAGGCGATCACGGTGGGAATCGGCTTGTTTCTCACCTTTATCGGGCTGCAGAAAGGGGGCTTGATCGTCACCAATCCCTCCACGTTTGTCGCCCTGGGCGATTTGGCCAGCCCGCAGGTGATCGTCACGCTGGCGACGCTTGTCCTGACAATGATTTTGTTCATCCGCAGCGTGCCGGGAAACTTTCTGATCGGGATTGCCGCCGGGACGGTGATGGGGATGCTGGCGGGATTGGTACGGCCGGAGACGGGCGGCTTGGCCGCCTTGTCGCTGCACGAGTACGGCCGGGTGTTCGCCGGCTTGTCCTTCTCCGGGATGTGGACGCTGCCGTTCTGGGCCGCCGTGTTCTCGATGGCGATGGTGATCGTCTTTGAAAACATCGGCCTGCTGCACGGCCATACCGGCATGCTGGGCCAGCCGCAGAAGTTTCGCCGCTCCCTGCAGGCGACCGCCGTGTCCACCGCCCTGAGCGGCGTGCTGGGCACCAGCCCCACGGTGGCTTCGGTGGAATCGGCCGCGGGCATTGCCGCCGGAGGGAGAACCGGCCTGGCCTCGCTGGTCACCGGCGTGCTCTTCCTGCTGACGCTGGTGTTCCTGCCGCTGGTCAAGCTGATTCCCGACAGCGCGATCGCGCCGGTGTTGATCATCATCGGCGGGCTGATGCTGCAAAACGTGCAGAACATCAACCTGCGCGATTTCACCGAGGGCTTCCCCGCCTTCTTGATCATCGCCCTGATTCCGCTGTCGTACAGCATCGTGGACGGGATCGCCTTTGGCTTTGTCGCCTATCCGCTGCTGAAGCTCGCCCTCGGCAAGCGCCGGGAAGTGCCGGCGCTGCTCTACGTGATCGCCGGGCTGTTCCTGCTGAACATGGTGCTGCCCATCGTGGCGTAGGAAAGCTGCCAGCCGCGGCGAATGGAGCCGTAGGCCGATCCGCACCTCGGCACGTCGACAGCCGTCTCATGCGCAAGTTGCGCACGGGACGGCTGTTTTTATTATGTTCGGCTTCTTTCGGGAGTGGACGACCTGCTTTCTCCGTTTTTTTGTCCGTCCGGCAGGAGGTACAAGGGTAAAGAGGGGGGATGATCATTTGGAGAAATGCCAGCACACCGACGGTTTTTGCGTTGGGGCGAACGAGTATGACAAATCTTTGCTGCGGAGATGGTCGACGAAAAGTTTGCGCTGCTTGTTGTGTCACGGTCCGGTCAAATACCGGCACGGTCCAAAGATAAAGCCCCATTTTGCTCATGTAGCGAGGGCAGTTTGTGAGTACCGGGAGCCGGAGACCCATGAGCATGTCTGCGGCAAAGAGGTGATCAAGCAGTGGGTGAGCAGTCTGTTTCCCGCTAACAACACTACTGTGGAAGCGTGTGTATCAAACGGCAATCAGCGAGCGGACGTTCTCACCGTATTTCCGGACGGACAGCAATTGTGCATCGAGTTTCAATGTTCGCCCGTGCCTTTGGAAGTATTGCGAAAAAGAATGAAGGGTTACGAAGAAAACGGAATCGCTCAACTATGGATCATCGGGAATTCACGTTTCCGTGGAAAGCCGTTAAACCGGTTCCGGCTGCATGCATGGGAGGATGTGATTCGCCAACGGCACAAGCCCGGCTATTATGCCGTTCCCGCCGTTGCCATGCTCCTTTTGCCGGGCAGGCGCATATCCTGTAGGTGAATCACGACAAAGGAGACAGGACGAGATGAGTGGATACTGGTACGGACCTTATCGGTACACATCTTACATGCCCTTGCGGCACGCCGCGCTGGAGGGGTACGATGACCGGATGAAGGTCGTCCTCCGGATGATACAGGAAGGCATCGCAGGAGAGCGGCAGGATGAGCTGTTTTACGACTACCTGATCGGGAAAGCGCCGACCGAGCAGGAAAAACAGGTGATTGCCGGCATTCGCGATGACGAGCGGAAACACCGCCGGCTGTTTCTCCAGCTCTACGGCCAGTTGACCGGACAGCGTCCTGTGACGCATGACGAGAACGAGGCGTTCCAGCCTCCGGAGAGCTATCTGGCCGGGATTGAACAGGCCCTGTTTGGCGAACTGAAAGCGTTCGAACGTTACCGCACCATCTATAAATACATTCCGCTGCAGTATCGGGATACCGTGTTTGAAATCATGACCGACGAGCTGAAGCACGCCAGCTATTACAACTGGCTGTACGCCAAGAACAGGTGACGCTTAAGCGACGGCCGCCGCTCCTGTGGGGGAGCGGTTGAAAATCGACCGATACCGGCAGGCAGACCGAAACCGCCCGAAATCGGAGCGGTTTTTTACCGCTTCCTGAAACGGCACGACGTACGCGCTGCGCAGCAAGACCGGCTTCCCCGAAAGGGCTTCGGCCGAAGCGTGTCTGCCTGGCCCGAAGGCGCGCATCCGGCTGTTGTAGGGCCCATGACATTGTAGTACAATGATACAAACACACGTGAAAACAATAATCACTATCAATAAATGAGCCGCAAACATTGCCTGAACCGGAGATGATGACCATGCAGCAAGCAGACTTTGACAAACTGGAGCGGCACTTTTTTACCAGCAGGCGGGAGATGGCGAACGTCGTCTGGTCCGGCCCCGCGTCCGAGCTGTTGGAAACAGCGCAGATGTCCAGCCTGATCGGCGTGTACGCCCGACTGATCAAAGCGCCGGACCCGGCACCGGCCGCCACCTATTTCAGCGGGTGGCTGTGCGGACCGGCCCTGGCCGTGCAGTACGCGATGTCCGTCTGGAACAAGGCGTTTGACCTGTCGCTGAACAACCTCACCGTGCAGTTGTACGCCCAGGACGGCTACCACCGGTTCTCGTTCATGCTCAACCGCTGGGCGGAGCAGGACGGGCCGGCCGACGAGGCGGCGAGAGCGGAGTGGCGCGGCAGGGTGCTTCAGGATGTGTACGGGAACACGGTCAGGCCGCTCTTGGAGGCCGTTTCGGCAGCGGCCGGGGTAAACGTCAGCCAGTTATGGGGACAGCTTCCGGCCCGCTTTCAATACGAACGGGACGGATGGCTCAAGGAGACGGAGCAGGAGCTGTTGCGCCGCCGGATCGCCGACGACTTCCGCTTTCTGACCGAGCAGCTTGACCCGCAGGTATTCGGCCGAACGAAAAATCCGTTGGGGGTGAAACTGCGGCTGATCGAAGACCCGTTCGATCCCGACCGGCAAGTCAGCATGAAAAGCGCCTGCTGTCTCTACTACCGCACGGAAGGAGGCCGTTACTGCTACACCTGTCCTCGCCTGAAGGAAGCGGAACGGGCGGACATGAGAGCCAGACTCAGAGCGGAGGCGGCTCTGGCGAAGGCCAAAAGCGAATGACATGCGGCCGCCATCCGCGGCAGGGCCGCCTCTGCATCGGTCGTCCCGCCTCCGCTGCTGCGGAAACGGGTTTTTTTTCCTGCAACAAAGCGCTGCGGACACCGTCTTACTTATTAAGAATAAAGAAACATCCCAACATGAATCGGGGGGATACCATGCGCAGGTTTCTTGTGCTCTGCCTGCTGGCCGGGCTGCTGCAGGGCTGCGCGGCGTCGGAAGAGAAGCCGAACGACCAGGCCCAACCCGGCACGGCGCCCGCTACGGCTCCATCGGATCAACCGCCCGCCACGGCTCCGTCAGAACCGCCGAACGATGCCGCTCCGGCACAGCCGGATGCCGGACAATCGCAACCCCGGTACGAGAACGACCGGTTTCAAGACGTGACCGTGAAAAAGACAAAAGAAGATACGTTTGAAGTAAAAGGGAAAGCCCGCGTATTTGAAGGCGTCGTTCACTACGTCGTCGAGGACGGTCATAATGAACTGGCAGCGGGGGTCACCCAGGCGTCCGCCGGGGGGCCCGAGTGGGGAGCGTTTCACTTTACGCTTTCCGTGAAAAAGGAGAATCCCAATACGTCGCTCACGCTGATCTTGTTTGAAGAAAGCGCAAAAGACGGCAGCAGAACGATGGAACTTCCCGTCCCGCTGCCCTGACGTCCGTCCGGACAGACGACCCGCGCACTCCGCTCGGGTCTTTTTTTGTGTTGTACGGATCTTGTCCCCGGGCCGGCAGGTGCGTAAATAGGGCGGCGGTCCGAGCCATCCCCCGCGTTTTTCATACCAAAGCTCCATTCAATCTTTGTGATTTATTTACATACAATTTAGACAACTTGTGTAGAATCAGGAATGAATTTCCATGCAGGAAGGAAAGGGATGGGGACGATGGACAAGGAACGCAAGGTACAGGGGCGCTGGCGAAAACGATTGCTGGCGGCGGTGCTGGCCGGCTGCGTCATGCCCGCCGGACCGCTGCCCCAAGCGGGAGCGGAAACGGCCGGCCACGTGGTCATCAGCGAGGTGTTTGGCGGCGGCGGCAGCAGCGGCGCGGCGTATCGGCACGACTATGTCGAGCTGTACAATCCGACCGAAAAGGCCGTGACGCTGGACAACTGGTCGGTTCAGTACGCCTCCGCCACGGGCACGACGTGGCAGAAGACGGAGCTGTCCGGCAGCATTCCGCCGCACGGCTACTTCCTGATTCGGGAAGGGGGCGGCAGCGACGGGGCCAGCCTGCCCGCACCGGACGCCTCGGGAGGCATCGCCATGAAAGCGACGCAGGGGAAGGTGGCGCTGGTCAGCCACAGCCAACTGCTGTCGGGTGCCGATCCCGCCGGACAGCCGGGGGTCATCGACTTTGTCGGATACGGCAGCACAAACGCTGCCGAGGGAGGCAGCCCCGCCCCCGCACCGTCCGTCGTGACCAGTGTGTCCCGCAAAAGCAGCGCGTCCGCGGTGGTGCCGGGGGAGGGGAACGGCTGGGACACCGACCAAAACGGCAGCGATTTTGTCGCCGGCGAGCCGACGCCGAAACACAGCCGCAGTCCGGCGGAGCCGCCGCTCGACAATGGAAGCGATCCGGGCAAAGTGCCGGCCGTGACGGCCCAGCCGCCGGGTCCTGCCGTGTCCGCCGGAACGCTGGTGAAGCTGACGACCCCGCTGGAAGGGGCGGTCATACACTACACCCTGGACGGCACGGAACCGACCACGGCCAGTCCGGTTTATCAGCAGCCGATCGCGGTGGCCGAACCGCTGACGATCAAGGCGTTAGCCGTCAAGGACGGATGGACGGCGAGCGACGTCGCCGTCTACTCCTATACGATACAGGCCGACGTCGTCCGCATCCACGACATCCAGGGGGCGTCCCACGCGTCGCCCTACACAGGCGTGACGGTGGCAAACGTGGAAGGGATCGTCACGGCAGTCGCTGCGGGAGGGAGCGGCACGACCGGCTTTTACATGCAGGACCCTGAGCCGGACAGCGATCCGCGCACGTCGGAAGGCCTCTACGTCTACGAGCCGAACGCCCGGGTAAAGGCGGGAGACCGCGTCCAGGTGAGCGGGATCGTCAAGGAGTACGTGAGCAAAAGCCGGCAGGAAACCGACCTGACGCTGACGGAGATCGACGCGACGTCCGTCCGGGTGCTGGCGAGCGATCAGCCGCTGCCCGCCCCGGTTGTGCTGGGAGAGGGGGCGTATTCCTTCCCGCACCGCGTGATCGACAATGACAGCTTTGCCCGCTTCGATCCCGAGGAGGACGGCATCGATTTCTGGGAGAGCGTGGAAGGGATGCTCGTCCAGGTGAATCATCCCCGTGTCGTGGGGGCGACGGAGACGTTTGCCAACCCGCCGAGCGCGGAGTTCGTCATCGTCGCCGACGGGGCCAATCCGGACGAGGTGCGCACCCCCGCGGGCGGCGTCGCGATCGCCGAGGACAGCTACAACCCGGAGCGGATCACGGTGGCCGACAAACTGGTCGCAGGGGCGCCCGCCGCAAAAGTGGGCGATACCTTTGCGGGGCCGATCGTCGGGGTGATCGACTACAGCTTTGCCAACTACAAACTGTACAACACCGAGCCGCTGCCGGCGCTGGTGAACGGCGGCCACGAACGGGAAGTCACGGCGCTCGAACCGCAGGCGGATCGCGTGACGATCGCCTCCTTCAACATCGAGAACTTCTCCGCCCGCGCGGATGCGGAAAAAGTGAGGCGCATTGCCGACTCGATTGTCGGCAATCTGAAGCGGCCGGACATCCTCGGCCTGATCGAGATGCAGGACAACAGCGGCCCGCAGGACGACGGCGTGACCGATGCCAGTCAGTCGGCGCAGGTGCTGATTGACGCCGTGGCGAAGCGGGGCGGCCCCGCCTACCGGTACGTGGACATCGCGCCCGAAGACAAGCGGGACGGCGGACAGCCGGGCGGCAACATCCGCGTCGGGTTCCTGTACAACCCCGAGCGCGTCCGGTTGGCCGAGCGGCCGGCGGGGGATGCCGTCACCGCCGTTCGCGTGGAAACGGAGCAGGGCATGGCCCGCTTGTCCCACAACCCGGGCCGTATCGACCCGGCCAACCCGGCGTTTGCCAACAGCCGCAAACCGCTTGCCGCCGAATTTTGGTTCGGCGACAAACCGCTGATCGTGATCGCCAACCACTTCAACTCCAAAGGAGGGGACACCCCCTTGTTCGGCGTCCGGCAGCCTCCCGTACTCGCGAGCGAAGCCCAGCGGGTGGAGATCGCCAAGGCGGTCAACGGGTTCGTCCGCGACATCCACGCCGCCGATCCGCAGGCCAACGTGGTCGTGCTCGGCGATCTGAACGACTTCCCGTTCTCCCGTCCACTGCGGACGCTGGAAGGGGACGTGCTCCGCAACATGGTGGAAACGCTGCCGGCCGGCGAGCGGTACACCTACGTGTACCAGGGCAACTCCCAGGCGCTCGACCACATCCTCGTCAGCCGCCACCTGGCGGAGCGCACAACCGTTGACATCGTCCACATCAACGCCGATTTCACCGGCGAACAGGGGCGGGCCAGCGACCACGACCCGGTGCTGGTGCAGATCGACCTGTCCGAGCGGAACGGGGGGCAGTCCCCTGACGTGCGGGCGCTCATCGTCCGGGAACGTCACGTCAAGCTGCGGCCCGGAAGCGAAGTGCGGCTTCAGGTGGCGGCCGTTTTGGGGAAAGGCGGGCGGCGGGACGTGACCACGGAATGCGTCTACACGTCCAGTGAGCCTGACCTCGTCGCCGTGAGCCCGGAAGGCGTCATTCGCGCGGCGGATCACGCCAAAAACAGTGACCGGGCGGTCCTCACCGTCTCGTACGGCGGCCAAACGGCCAAGGTGCAGGTGACGGTCACCGGCGAAGCGGAGTGAAAACCGGCCCGGCATGTCCATTCGAAGGCCCGTTCGCAGCGGAATGGGCCTTCAGGGAAGGGCCTCTCCATCCGGAAATGGCAAACCCACCGGGATGTTCCGGTGGGTTTGCCTGTGGTGCGCCCGGCCGCTTATTCCTTGGCCGTCTTCCAGTATTCGTATGCGTGGACGGCGTTCCCCTTGTACGACGGGTGCTCCGACAAAAGCCTGGGCAGCTTGGCGAGCTGCCGCATCATTTCCGCTTTCCCTTCCTCGAAAAAGGTAATGTGCTCTCCTTCTCCGCTTTCCTTCATTTCCACGGCGATGATCAGCTTCTTGTCCAACTCGTCGGCAAACATCATTTCGTCCTTGGCCACGGCGGCGATGCCTCCCGGTCCTTCGGCGTAGTCGCGAAAGGCCATCAGCGTCACGTGGTCCAGCCGGTCGATCACCCACTTGCTGAAAGAGGTTCCGGGTTCGTCCGGGACGTCAAACTGGTCCAGCCAGACGGCCAGGTCGCAGCTTGTCTCCAGGTTGCTCTCCCGTTTCGTCTCTTCCACGAACGCGTCGAGATTGCCCATCCACTGCCGCAGCACATCGTTCGTGTCCTGCCGCCAGACGGGCATGACGTAGGGCTCGATGTCCAGATGGATGCCGCGGAACTGCTGATTGGGGGCGACATTCCGATTGTAGTCTTTCACGTAGCGGACCAGCTTCAGCATCCGCTCCCGGTACTGCTCCAGGGCCCAGATCGGGTGTCCGCCCATCGCGTGTACTTCGATTCCGGCAGCCGTCGCCTTTTCCACAAAATCGGCGTACGCCTCGTAGGGCTGCTGCAGGTCCAGCCGCACGTACAGCAGATTGATTCCCTGCTCTTTGGCAAAGGCGAGAATCTCGTCCCCTTCGGTGATGGCGTGCTCGGCGTGCCACACGTACGTGCCGAGAACCGGCTTCGTCGTCGTGTCCGTAGGCTTCCGCAGGTTTTGCCAATGGCGGTAATCGTGAACCGCGACGCCGCCGAAAGACGAATGGCCACCCAGCCGCGACGTCACCTCGGCGAGCTGCGCGTCCATCGCTTCCGCTCCCTCCTCAAAAAACGAGGTGTGCGGATCGTGCGGCATCTCTTTTGTGTTGACCGCGATGATCACCTGTTTGCCGAGGGCGTCCGCCGCCTCCAGCTCGTCCTTGACCAACGCTTCGATGCCATTGGGGCCGTCCACCGTGTCGCGGTACGCCATCAGGGTGACGTGGTCAAACGTGTCGATCATCCATGTGCTGAACGGCGTACCGGCTTGTCCCGGCACAGGCGTTTGATCGAACCAGACGGCCAGGTCGGTGCCCACTTCCAGACCGTCCTCCTCTCTGGCTGCGGCCACAAACGCCTCGATGTTGCCCATCCACTGTTTCAGCACGGCGGGCTGATCGTCGTACCACTCGTCAAGCAGGTACGGCTCGATATCCAGGTGCACCCCCCGTATGCGTTCCTCCTGGTCCACCGAGCGGTTGTACCGTTTTACCCAGTCCACGAGGCCGAGCATTCGCTCCCGGTCGACGGCAAGGGCCCAGCGCGGATGGCCGCCCAAGGCGTGCACGTCGATGCCGGCCAATCGGGCCTCCCGGATGAACGGACGGTAGTAGTCAAAGGGCTTTTCCCTGTCGATGCGCAGATAGATCAGATTGATCCCTTGGCTTTTGGCAAAGTCGAGAATCTCTTGGCGTTGGGTGTCGATCAGCTCTGCCTGCCAGATCCAGGTTGCTTTTTTCCCCTTGTCGGGCGACGAAAAGCCGACCAGCAAACCGGCAGCCAGACAGAGCAGCAGGTAGAGAAAACGGGCTGGTTGCATGGCATGATCCTCCGTCGGGAAAGTTGGCGCGAACGGGCCGCTTGTCAAGCGGGAGAACCGCTTTCGCTCGGGGGGCATTTACACTTTTCCCATCTTATTACAAGGGGAAAACCATCCACAAGTGAACATTAGCCTACTTTCGGGTATGAAAAAACGGACATAGAAAACGGGCTGCCCCGAAAGGCAGCCTTTTGGCAGGGAGTGTTCCCCGCGTCCGATTCGTTTACAGCCGGGCCATGCCCATGGCCTTTTCCACTTTGTACAGCATCTGGTTGGCGGCACGGTTCGCCTTCTCGGCGCCGGCGGTGAGAATGTCGTCCAGATCCGGCGAGTTGATCAACTGATGGTAGCGTTCCTGGATCGGTCTCAGCGTCTCGATGACCACTTCGGCCAAATCGGTTTTAAAGGCGCCGTAGCCTTTGCCTGCGTACATCTCTTCCAGCTCCTCCAGGGATTTGCCGGAGCAGAGGGAGTAGATGGTCAGCAGGTTGGAGATGGCCGGCTTGTTCTCCTTGTCGTAGCGGACGGCGTTGTCGGAGTCGGTCTGCGCCCGCTTGATTTTTTTCGCGATCGTGTCCGGGTCGTCCAGCATGGAGATGTAGGCGCCCTGGTTGGGATCGGACTTGCTCATTTTCTTGGTACCGTCCTGCAGCGACATGATCCGCGCGCCCACTTCCGCCACGCGGATTTCCGGGATGGTGAAAATCTCGCCGTAGCGGTTGTTGAAGCGGATGGCCAGGTCGCGGGTCAGCTCCAGGTGCTGTTTCTGGTCCTCGCCGACCGGGACGTAGTGCGTGCCGTACAGGAGAATGTCGGCCGCCATCAGCGGCGGATAGGCCAGGAGACCTCCCGGGATGGACTCGCCGCGCCCTTGGGATTTGTCCTTGTACTGGGTCATCCGCTCCAGTTCGCCCACGTAGGAGGTGCAGAGCATGATCCAGCCGAGCTTGGCGTGGGCCGGCACTTCCGACTGGATAAACAGGGTCACTTTCTCGGGATCCAGGCCGACAGCCAGATAGAGGGCGGCCAGGCGGCGGATGTTCTCGCGGAGCGCGGCCGGGTCCTGCGGAACGGTGATGGCGTGCTGGTCGACGATACAGAAGTAGCAGTTGAATTCATCCTGCAGCGGGACGAAGTGCTTCATCGCGCCCAGGTAGTTGCCCAGGGTGAGGATGCCGCTGGGCTGAATGCCGGAAAAAATGGTTTTCATGGGTTGGTTCGCTCCTTTCCAAAATTGACGGTGAAGATGAAGAGCAATAAAAAAGGTCCATCCGCCCACAACAGGGACGGATGAACCGCGGTGCCACCCTTCTTATTTCAATCCACGGCTGTGTGCCCGTGGTTGAAATCGCTTTGTTCCGTACCGGTGATACGGTGTCCGTTGTAACGTGCGGACGCTCACGCCGAAGCCTACTGCCGCCGGGCGGGTTCGGTTCGGAGCTCGGAAGCCCATTCAACATCCAGTTGACGCTGATTCGCACCAGCCATCAGCTCTCTTGAGTCTCCTGTGATGCCTACTCTTCTTCCTCATCGCCATGTACATCCTCTTTGAGCAAACATTTTACCGATTGCCCGGCAAAAAATCAAGGGAGATTCCCACTGGATCGGCCAAAGGGCGGTTCGGTCGGCAGGGCAATGATCGCGGGCCGCGTTTCCTCGCCGGGCCAAATTTGCTAAGGTAAAAGAGTGGGCAAGACAGACTGCGCGAAAGAGGGACGTGTGTTGAAACTCAGACTCGGCGTATTGGGCGCGGACGATTCGCTGGAGATTATCCGATCCGTCGTCCAGGAATTTGGAGAGATTGAATGCCTGCCGATCGTGTACTGGTCGGAGGAGGAGATTTTTGACTTGCTGGAGCCTCACATCGGGGAGGCGGACATGTGGCTGTTTTCCGGCCAGGTGCCGTACGCGATGGTGAAGGAATGGGGCAGGATTCACGCGCCGATGGCCTACGTGCCGCATATCGGCGCCAGCCTGTACCGGACGCTGCTGTACCTCTCGCACGAGGCGGGGATGCGCGTCAACGAGCTCAGCTTTGACACGTTTTCACCCGAGGAGCTCGCCCGTTTCCTGGAGGAAGCGGGCATCGTCCACACGCATCTTTGGCTGAAGCACTACGACGGGGCGATTCATTTCCGCGAACTGGCCGACTACCACGAGCGGCTGTGGCGCGACGGCAGGACGAAGGGAGCCGTCACCTGTCTGCGGACGGCCCAACTGGAGCTGCGGCGGCGCGGTGTCCCCGTCTACCGGGTGCTGCCCACGCGGACGGGCGTCCACTCGGTGATCAGCATGCTTCTGCGCACCCGCGAAATGCTCCAGTTCAAAGACACCCAGATCACCGTGCAGATGATGGAGATCGATTCGTTCCAGGGACTTGCAAGCGGCGCGTTTTCCACCGACGAGCTGCACAATCTGGAGATCAAGACCACGGAGAAGCTGCTCCGCTACGCCAAACAACTGCAGGGATCGCTGAAGACGGCCGGGCCGGGCCGCTACGTCATCTTTACCACCCGCGGCATGCTGCGCGATGTCACGGCCAATTACACGTCCGTCCCCAATCTGGAGGAGCTGTTCGGCATTCGCGGCGAGCTGGTGACGTGCGGGATCGGCGTCGGCAAAACGGCCTACGAGGCGGAAATTCACGCCGGCACGGCGCTGCTGCACGCCAAAGAGCGCGGCCCCGGCACCTGGATGGTCTATTTTGACGACAAACGCATCGTCGGTCCGCTGGGACGGCAGGAGCAGATCACGTACAGCGCCGCCTCCGGCCAGCTCCAGGAAATCAGTCGGCAGACCTCGCTCAGTGTGCAGACGTTGAGCAAGCTGCACTCCATCCTGAAAAAGCGAGGAACGTCGGAGATCAGCGCCCATGAGCTGGCGATGTACCTGCAGATCATGCCGCGCAGCGCCCGCCGCATCCTGATGGAGCTGGAGGCGAAGGGCTTCGCCCAGGTGATCGGCGAAGAGAGTCCGCATCCGCGCGGCCGGCCGCGAAAAGTGTACCGGATTCACCTGTAAGACAGAGGGGGGGGTGCGAAGCGGGCTGCAGCGGCCCGAACTCCCACGCAAAGACTCTTTGCCTGCAACAAGCAAAGAGTCTTTCGTTTGTTTGTTCTTTTCAAAATTACGCGACTATTATAGAATTATGGACATATCCGTAAATTAACCGTTAATCGTTGATTCCATATAGAGGAGGTAGCAGCGAATGATTCATGCGGAACGGCTGTGGGATCGGTTGATGCGGCTCAGCGCCGTCGGCAGGCAGGAATCCGGCGGGGTCACCCGGCTTTCCTTCACGCCGGAAGAGCGGGCCGCCAAGGATCTGGTTCGCGGCTTCATGGAGGAAGCAGGCCTCAGCGTGCGGGAGGATGAAGCGGGCAACCTGATCGGGCGGAAAGAAGGACGCAACCCGCAGGCGTCGGTGGTGCTGGTCGGTTCCCATCTCGACTCCGTCTTCAACGGCGGCAACTTCGACGGTCCGCTCGGCGTGCTGGCGGGCGTGGAAGTGCTGCAGACCATGAACGAACAGGGCGTTACGACGGAACATCCGATCGAGGTGATTGCGTTCACCGACGAGGAAGGGGCCCGTTTCAGCTACGGGATGATCGGCAGCCGCGCCATCGCCGGTCTGCTGAAACGAGAGGAGCTGGAGCACCGGGACAAGGACGGTATCTCCATCGCCGAGGCGATGCGCGCAAGCGGCCTCGACCCCGACGCCGTCGGCAGGGCCGCCCGCCCCAAAGGGAGCGTGAAGGCGTACGTGGAGCTGCACATCGAGCAGGGAAAGGTGCTGGAAAGCCGGGGCCTGTCCGTCGGCGTGGTCAGCGGGGTGGCCGGACCGCTCTGGCTGAAGTTCGTGCTGGAAGGTGAAGCGGGCCACGCCGGCGCCACGCCGATGGCGCTGCGCCGCGATCCGCTGGCAGCGGCGGCCGAGATCATGCTGGTGATCGAGCGCGAAGTACGCCAAACCGGCACCGCGGTCGGCACCGTGGGGCAGGTGACGGTGTCGCCCGGCGGCGTAAACATCATCCCCGGCCGGGTGGAGTTTTCGCTCGACCTGCGCGACGTGGACAAAGCGGTGCGCGACCGCGTGGAGCAGGAGATCGTCCGGCAGGCGGAAGCGATCTGCCGCGAACGGGGCGTGCGGCTCGGCGTGGAGCTGCTGCAGCGCATTCCGCCCGTCGTCTGCTCGGCGGAGATACAGGCGGCCGCCCTGGCAGCCTGCGAAGCGCTGGGGCTGGAGACCATCACCCTGCCGAGCGGCGCCGGACATGACTGCATGCAGTTGACGGAGCTGTGCCCGGTCGGGATGATTTTCGTCCGTTCCCGGGACGGCATCAGCCACAATCCGGCGGAATACACCAGCAAAGAGGACTGCGCGGACGGCGCCAACGTGCTGTACCGAACCGTACTGTCCCTGGCCGAATCGGCTTAATTGTTGAAAAATACAGAATGCGGGACCCCTGGACCGGCGCAAGCTCCGCCGTTTGCAGGGAGGCCGCACATCACAAGGAGGCATGAAAGATGACGACGACAGCCACGCTGAACGAAGCGGTGGAACAGATCAAGGAGCAGGTGATCGCGTGGAGGCGCCATCTGCACCAGCATCCGGAGCTGTCCTTCCACGAGGAACAGACTGCCCAGTTCGTCTACGATACACTCCTTTCGTTCGGCAGCCTGGAAGTGCACCGGCCGACCAAGACCAGCGTCATGGCCCGGCTGATCGGCTCCCAGCCGGGGCGTGTCCTGGCGATGCGGGCGGACATGGACGCCCTGCCGATTACCGAGGAGAACACGTTTGATTTTGCCTCGAAAAATCCGGGCGTGATGCACGCCTGCGGACACGACGGCCACACGGCGATGCTGCTCGGGACGGCCAAGATTCTCTCGGGGATGAAAGACCGGATCAAAGGCGAGGTGCGCTTCCTGTTCCAGCACGCGGAGGAACTGTACCCCGGCGGAGCGGAGGAGATGGTGCAGGCGGGCGTGATGGACGGCGTCGACGTGGTGATCGGCACGCACTTGTGGTCGCCGCTGGAGTACGGCAAGGTCGGCATTTGCCCCGGGCCGATGATGGCCGCTCCGGACACGTTCTGGATCACGGTCCTGGGCAAAGGCGGCCATGCCGCCCTGCCGCACCAGACCGTCGACAGCATCGCCATCGCCGCCCAGGTGGTGACCAACCTGCAGCACATCGTCTCCCGCAACACCGACCCGCTGGACAACCTGGTCGTTTCCGTCACCCAGTTTGTCGGCGGCACGACGCACAACGTGATTCCGGGATCGGTCAGCATCTGCGGCACGGTGCGCAGCTTTGACCAACAACTGCGCGAGAGGGTTCCGGCCCTGATGGAGCGGGTGGTCAAAGGGATTACGGAAGCGCACGGCGCCGCGTATGAGTTCAAGTACGAGTTCGGCTACCGGCCGGTCATCAACGACGCCGAAGTGACCAGGCTGATGGAGGAAGTGGTGGTGGAGACGCTGGGGCCCGAATGGGTGGACCACATCAAGCCGAACATGGGCGGCGAGGACTTCTCCGCCTTCCAGCAAAAAGCGCCGGGCTGCTTCTTCTACGTGGGCGCCGGCAACAAGGAGAAAGGCATCGTCTACCCGCACCACCATCCGCGCTTTACCGTGGACGAAGATGCGCTGCAGGTGGGCGTGAAGTTGTTCGTCAACGCCGCCCGCAAAATCGTGATGTGACCGTCCCCCGGCGATGTCTGCCCGCCGCCCCACGCAGGCGCGGCAGCATCTCTTGACGGGAACAAACCAATCGCGGTCGGACACAGACCGGATCGAACAGGTTCGTACAGAAAAAGAAGGGAGGGTTCCCATGAAGGCGATTCATCTCTTGGCGCTGCTGCCGTTCATCGGCATCCTCGCCTGCATCCCGCTGGTTAACAGCGTCACCCCATACGTGTTCGGCCTGCCGTTTCTCCTCTTTTGGATCGTCATGTGGGTCGTCCTCACATCGGTGATCATGGCTGTCGTGTACAAACTGGACCCGGCGAACAAGGAGGAGGATGCGCAATGAACGCCGCGTTGCTGATCATTTTCGGATTTCTGGCGATCTCCCTCTACCTCGGCATCCGGGCGCGCAAAGGCAAGGACATGAACCTCGAGCAGTGGACGGTGGGGGGACGCGGCTTCGGCACCATTTTCGTCTTTCTCCTGATGGCGGGGGAAATCTACACCACGTTTACGTTCCTCGGCGGCAGCGGCTGGGCCTACAGCAAGGGCGGCCCGACGTTCTACATCATCGCGTACGGCGCGCTGGCCTACGTTCTTTCGTACTGGCTGCTCCCCGCCATCTGGCGCTATGCCAAGGAGCACAAGCTGGTCTCCCAGTCTGACTTTTTCGTCAGCAAGTACAACAGCCCGTATCTGGGCATCCTGGTTTCACTCGTCGGCGTGGCGGCGCTGATTCCCTATCTGGTGCTGCAGCTCCAGGGCCTGGGGATCATCGTGTCGGAAGCGTCGTACGGCAGCATCTCCCGCCAGGCGGCCATCTGGATCGGGACCATCGCCGTCACCGTCTACGTCATGGTCTCGGGCATTCACGGCTCCGCCTGGACGGCGATGCTCAAGGACATCATGATTCTGTTTGTCGTCGTCTTTCTCGGCCTCTACCTGCCGTACCACTACTACGGCGGCATCCAGCCGATGTTTGAAGCGGTGGAAGCGGCGAAGCCCGGATTTCTCGCCCTGCCGGAGAGCGGCATGAGCCCCTCCTGGTTCATCTCCACGGTACTCTTGACAGTGCTGGGCTTCTACATGTGGCCGCACACGTTCGGCTCCGCCTACTCGGCGGAAAACGAGCGGGTGTTCCGAAAAAACGCCATGATCATGCCGCTGTACTCGCTGGTGCTGCTGTTTGTGTTCTTTGTGGGCTTCGCCGCCATTCTGCAGGTGCCCGGCCTGAAGGGAGCGGACGGCGACCTGTCGCTCCTGCGCCTGTCCATCCAGACGTTTGACCCGTGGTTTGTCGGCGTGATCGGGGCGGCGGGCCTGCTGACCGCCATCGTGCCGGGGTCGATGATCCTGATGGCCGCCGCCACGCTGCTGGCGAAAAACGTGTACAAGGTGTTCGCCCCGCAGGCGAGCGACACGCAGATTTCCAAACTGGCCAAGTACCTGGTGCCGGTGGTGGCGCTCATCTCCCTCTACTTTACGTTTGCGGGCGGCAGTGCGATTGTCGCGCTGCTCTTGATGGGGTACAGCCTGGTGACGCAGTTGTTTCCGGCTCTCTTGTTCAGTCTGATGAAGCGCAATGTGGTGACCAAGCACGGAGCAGCGGCCGGCATTGTCGCCGGGGTGGCCACGGTGGCCTACATCACGCTGAGCAAGACCACGGTCGGCAGCCTGTTCCCCTTTTTGCCGCAGGCGATTCAGGATCTGAACGTCGGCATCGTCGCGCTGATCGTCAACGTCGTGGTGATGATGGCCGTCAGCCTGGTGATGCGGAACAGGACCGCGGTCCGCGACAAAAACGCGCACGCCGCGTGACAACATCAAACAGATTGGAAAGAGAAGGAAGATACAATGGGGCTGTTGAAGAGATGGTCAACAGCCCGTTTTTTCTGCAGGAAAAAAAGCCGGCGAGGCGCAGCGGAACCAGGCCGTTCCAACCGCATCCCGGCAGACCGACAACCGCACCGGGCACGCACGGCAAACGGCCCGTCAGGTGATGCGAAACAATTTGTGACAGATGGTGGTTTTGCGCTTCTCGTCCTGCATCCGGGCGATTTGCGCCTTCGTTTCCAGGATGTCGCGCATTGCCTTGGTCAGGCGGCGGTCCCGCTCCTTCAGGCTGCTGCGGATGTAGGCCTCCTGCTTCTCCAGCCGTTCCAGCAGGGCCATCTGCGCGTCCTCCTGCCGCTGCACGTGCCGGGCCAGCATGTGAATCTGCTCCTCCAGCCGTTCGAACGGGGCGGGAGAGCGGGGGACGAGCGGAGCGGCCGCTTCTGTTCGTGCCGGGACCGACGCGGGAGCGGGAGCGGTTCTCGTCACCACCTTGCGGGCCGCTTCCTCCAGCGGAACCAACTGCTCTTTGGTCATTTGGTAAAACGAACGCAGGGCCGCCACATCCGCCTGCCAGTATTCCCGGCGGTTTTGGCTGTCCCGCAAAAACCAGTATCCGTGCTGTTCCAACAGCATGCTCCACTTGCGCAGTGTACTGGCGCCAATCCCGAGCGTCGCGGCCACTTCCCGGCCGGAGTAGGTTTTTCCCTGGCGACCAGTTCAATCACGTTTCCCATACCGATCCCTCCCGTCTTGTCCATGTGGCGTTGGCCCACCAGCCAGTTCGCCATGCCGGCTCTGGCTGAAGCGATTCCTTATTCTGTAAAAGCCTTTCTGTGTGGGCGGGAAAACTCCTGTTGCCAACCGTGCGACAAATTCCTGCACTGTTCGGCCTGGTGGATTTTGCGACGGTTGCTCCCACCCAGATGCTAATCACGCAGTACTTCCGCGGACACTCTGTCGGTCAGATCCTCGGCTGGCTGTTCTTCAGCCATCAGGTCGGATCGGCTCTGGGGGCGTATGTACCGGGCCTCTTGCATCATCACACGGGCGGATATGCCTTGTCGTTTGTCGCCTCCATCGTTTTGCTGGTCGCGGCATCCGCTGTCAATCTGATACTGCCCGAGCCGGATCGGGATGTGAAAGAAAACGTGTGCGCCGAAATCAAAGCCTCCGGATGACGGGAAAGCGATTTGACATGAATTTCATTCCCTTCTATGATCAGAGGGGAAGCACGATTATTGTAGAGGGAAGGAAGGGAGATCACATGTTGGAAATCCGGTATCACGGCCATTCCTGCGTACAGTTGACGAGCGGGGAGCATTCGATCATCGTGGACCCGTTCATCTCCGGCAACCCGCTGGCGGCGACCAAGCTGTCCGACATCCGCGTGCAGTACATCCTGCTGACGCACGGCCACCAGGATCACATTCTCGACGCCGTGGAACTGGCCAAGCAGAACGATGCGACCATTATCGCCACGTTTGAACTGGCCAACTACCTGGCCTGGCAGGGAGCGAAGACGACGGCGCTCAACCTGGGCGGGTCGGCAGCGTTTCCGTTTGGCCGCGTGAAAATGACGCAGGCGTTCCACAGCTCCGGCATGGTGTACGATGAGGAGAAGCGGATCGTCTACCTGGGCATGCCCGGCGGGTTCATCGTGAACATGGGCGGCAAGACCGTGTATCACGCCGGCGATACCGGCCTGTTCGGCGACATGAAGCTGCTCGGAGAGCGCCACGACATCGATGTTGCCTTCCTGCCGATCGGGGATGTCTTCACGATGGGACCGGAAGACGCGGAAACGGCCGCCGAGTGGCTCAAGGCCAAGTTCGTCGTGCCGATTCACTACAACACGTTCCCGCCGATCCAACAGGACGGAGAGGCGTTCGCTGCCCGTCTGAAGGAGAAACGGATCGATGGACAAGCGCTGAAGCCGGGAGAAGTCATTCGTCTGTAAAAGGTTTGCGAAAAAACAAGCAGCGTGCAGTGCGAACTGTACGACAAGCATGGGCAGTCAAACAGGCAGACACAGCCGTTCCTCCCTTTCAAACCGGGAGGGCGGCTTTTTGTGTTTGCCGGGGAGACGTTCTTTACTCCGTACATATCTGAATGATATAATGATGATATCACTTTAAAATGATTATAAATAAGGAAGGGACGTGCGGAAATGACGGAAAAACAGACGTGGGCGCTGAATGGATTTTTCGGTTTGCTGCTGGTTGCGGTGCTTTTTGGATTGGGACTGTATTTCCTCAGCGAGGGCAGTTTGATCGGCATCCTCTTTCTGCTGCTTTTCGCTGCGGGAATCACGGGGTTCTTCATCGTTCATCCCAATGAAGCAAAGGTGCTGATCTTCTTCGGCCAATACCTGGGCAGCGTACGCAGGAGCGGCTTCTGGTGGGGAACGCCGTTTACGATCCGAAAAAAGGTGTCGCTGCGCGTTCGCAATTTCAACAGCGCAAAGCTGAAAGTCAACGATGTGGAAGGAAATCCGATTGAGATCGCGGCTGTCGTCGTGTTTCGCGTGGTCGATTCCGCCAAAGCCTTGTTTGACGTAGACAATTACGAGAAGTTTGTGGAAATTCAAAGCGAAACGGCGCTCAGACACATTGCCAGCAAATATCCCTACGATACATTTGAAGACATGAATGCCAGCTCGCTGCGCGGCAATGCGGATGAAGTCGCTTCGGAGCTGGCCCGTGAACTGCAGCAGCGGCTGCTTGTTGCCGGCGTCGAGGTGTTGGAGGCGCGCCTGACACATCTGGCCTATGCGACGGAGATTGCGGGAGCGATGCTGCAGCGCCAGCAGGCGGCCGCGATCATTGCCGCCCGGAAGAAGATCGTGGAAGGGGCTGTCGGCATGGTTCAGATGGCCGTCAACAAGCTCAAGGAAGACGGCGTGATCGAGCTGGACGACGAGCGAAAGGCGGCCATGGTCAACAACCTGATGGTGGCCATTGTATCCGAGCGGGAAGCTCATCCGGTTATCAATACGGGCTCGATCTATTAAGAGCAGATGCTGGTACAGGGATATGGCCAAAAAGAAGCAGTTTCCCTTGCGAATTGACATGAATTTGTACGAGGTGCTGGAACGGTGGGCGGCCGATGAATTCCGAAGCGTCAATGCCCACATTGAATTCCTGCTTCGGGAATCCGCCAGACGAGCCGGCCGCCTGCCGGCTGGCGGCAAGGAAAAGAACAATCCGGATGAGAACGAACAGGAACCTGACTGATGCCCCTGCGCACACAATCGCAGCGGGTTCGCCGGCACCGCTCCGGGGCCAAAAGGAGCGGAAGAAAGAACAAGCCGTGTTTCCCATTGGGAGCACGGCTTGTTTTTTCCGCGACCGCGTGTTCCGTCACAACCCCTGAACCAGTCTCGCCGCCCGCTTTGCCGCCTCTCTCTTTACGTCTTCCCAGGAGAGGGTCAGCAGTTCACGCCGGCGCATCAGCATGCGGCCGTTGACGAACACGGTGTCGACGTCCCCTCCCTCGGCGCTGTAGGCGATCAGCGAGGCGATGTTGTGGACGGGCTGCAGGTGGGGCTTGTCGAGGTCGATCAGAATGAGGTCCGCCTTTTTGCCCGCTTCCAGCGTCCCCACCTCGTGGTCGATGCCCAGCAGTTTGGAGCTTTCGATCGTCGCCATGCGCAGCGCCTGCTCCGCCGGCAGTCGGGTCGGGTCGCCGTGATCCAGCTTCTGCAGCCAGGTGGCCGCCTTGATTTCCGCAAACATGTCCAGCGTGGTGGCGCTGCCGGCGCCGTCCGTGCCCAGGCCGACGGTGACGCCCTGCGCGAGCATCTCCGCCACCGGCGCGATGCCGCAGCCCAGCTTCAGGTTGCTGACGGGATTGTGGGCGACACCGCCGCGCATCCCGCGCAGGAAGCCGATGTCCCGGCGCGTCAGGTGAACGGCGTGGGCCAAGAGGACGTGATGGTGTTCGAACAGGCCGAGCTGGTACAGGTATTCGGTCGGGGTCTGTCCGTACTTGTCGCGGATTTTGACCGTCTCCTCGACGGTTTCGGCCAGGTGGATGTGGATGGGAACGCGCCGCTCCCGGGCCAGCGCGATCACCTCCCGCAGCGGCTCGGGCGGGCAGGTATAGGGGGCGTGCGGGCCAAACATCGTGGTGATGCGCCCGCCGCCCGCGCCTGACCACTTTTCCACCAGGTCGATCCCTTCCTGCATTCGCCTGCCGCCGTCATCCTGGAGAAAGACCAGCCCCCGGGTGAGCGAGGCCCGCATCCCGCTGTCCAGCACCGCCTGTCCCACCGCGTCCATGCAGACGTACATGTCGGCAAACGCGGTCGTGCCGGAGCGGATCATTTCCGCTGCGGCGAGCAGCGTGCCCCAGTAGATGTCCTCTTCGGTCATCCGCGCTTCGGCGGGGAGCATCTTTTTCTCCAGCCAGTCCATCAGCTTCAGGTCGTCGGAAAAGCCGCGCAGCAGGGACATGGCGGCGTGGTTGTGGGCGTTGATCAGGCCGGGCATCGCCGCCATCCCCCTGGCGTCGATCACCTCGTCCGCCTCCCGGTCGATGACGGGGGCGACGCCGGCGATCCGCTCGCCCTCGATCAGAATGTCCCCCGCAAACGGCTGATCGCCCTCCCGCATCGTCAGGATCGTGCACCCTTTGAGCAGTGTCGTGTTCATCTGGATTTCCCTCCGCTATGATGGTGATGATGGTGTCGCTTCCAGCGTAAGGGCTGCCGCTGCGGAAAGGTCAAGAGGCGGGGAACCCCCTCGTCTGATATCCCTTTCGTTACTGTTCCGAAAATTTTCATGGAGGGTTGTCTATGCCTGATGCACCCTGCTCAAAATACGGATACACGGAATGATTTCCCAAGGTTTTGCAAACATGTTCGATGCGAATACGCGAGATAGGCATTTCAGTGCTGGGGATGGTATAAAAGCATATGTGGTGAAGCGTTTGCTTGCAGCGGATATGCTCACACTGGAGGCAGGATTGGAAATGATGCAACGCATAGGGGACTTGAGGAACGGTAGATTCACGGAATCACGGGCCATATATACGTTTATCCTGAACATATTTTTTACACTATTAGCTCATTTGACGGATTTCAATTGTAACAGGTTGTCGAGAATTTCTCGACAACCATGATTTTTGTAACGAGTTTTAGTGATAGTTTCAATATTAGGTTTATTTTAATTTGAATGAAAGAATATAGATAATCATAAAAATAACGAGACTCACGATGGAAACTATTCTTCGTTTATTAAATTCCTTCTCATTTTTCTCTACAATCCATTTAATTGCTTCTAAAAAATTGTATATAGCAAGAATGAATAGGATAATCAGTATTCCTAAGTAATAAAATTCCACATTAATACCTCCCTTAGTGTTTTGAAAAATATAACACATGTCAACGCCGACTTTACTTTGACCCACCATCGCCGGTTTTGAATTGACCCACCCGGCGATTTTTGTTGGTTAGGTAGAAGAGGGGGAGCCGTAGGCTCCAGTCCTCATTTTTTCACGTAGTCGGTAACTGTTACCTCTAATATTGACGATGTGGGAATGGTGTAAGAGACGATCCAGAATAGCTGTAGCAAGTATCGGATCACCCATCAGTTCCCCCCATTCACCAAAACTCTTGTTACTGGTCAACAGAATACTCCCTCTCTCGTATCTTGCACTTACTACCTGGAAAAAGAGGTTAGCTGCCAAACTGTCAAACGGTAAGTAGCCAATCTCGTCAATAACGAGGAGCTTTGGTCGAATATAGATGCGGAGGCGTTTATCCAGCCTGTTTTCCGCATAAGCTTTTCGCAGATCCTCGATGAGATGCGAGAGACTGACAAAGTAAACGGATATCCCTTGCGAGATGGCTTCTACAGCCAACGCCACCGCCAGATGACTTTTTCCTACTCCGGGAGGCCCTAAGAACAAGACATTCTCGTGTCGGGTTACGAAAGTCATCGTGGCCAACTCTCGAATCATCCGTTCGTCAATGTTGGGTTGGAAAGTAAAATCGAACTCCTCCAGTGTTTTTCGGTAAGGCAAGTGTGCGAGTTTGGTGCGTACCTCCATATTCCGTTTCTGACGTTCCGCTATCTCTGCATCTAGAAGCATGTTGAGAAAGGACAGATAGGTGGGCTGTCCATGGCTTGCCGCTTCCAAATGGGCATCTAAGAGTAGAGCCGCTTGCTGAAGTCCAAGTTCCTCGAGACGTAGCCGTGCCTGTTCCAGTTCGATCATGTTCCCACCCCTGTCAGCTGCTCATAGACATCCAGCGAACGCACTTCCACTTGCTGCGATGAAATCTGTCGGGCTTGCGGACGTGGATAAGCATATCCTTGAGCGATCGTAAGACCTGCATACTGGTTTTCGCAAAAAACAGTTGCACGGGATCGATAGACCTTTTGGTGTCGGGAAATACATGTGCCGTCGGCCCAGATTTCCACCCACCCATTCACTTCTCGCACGGTTACCTCACGTCCACTGTACCTCCATGGAACCCCATATCGCACACCATCGTAGCTAACAAATCCGTCTCGGCTGACCTGTCTGGGTTCATGCAGATATTTTTCCCACCGATCAACGGAAGGGATGGGCGACAGATTTTCCTCACGGAGTCTGTCGGTGGGACGTTCACCGGTTGTTCCATGAATACGGCGGTTAATTCGTTCGCACCAGTGAAGGGCTTGTTGATTGAGATCCTGTAAATCAACGAAGCGCTTGCCAGGAAGAAAGTTGTTTTTTACGTAATGAACGCCTCGTTCCACTTTTCCCTTTGTTTCAGGGCGGCGGACTTTACATACTTTTGGAACAAGCCCAATCGCCGCAGCAAAGTCGGCAAAAAGCGGATGCCAGCGGGGTTTTCGATCGTCTCCCATACCAAGTACGACTGTTTTCATCTGATCGGTCAGCATCACTTTAGGGATACCCCCAAAGTATTCAAATGCATGAATCAAACAGCGCAGAAAGCTGTAGATGTCACAACGCTTGGTAAATTCAATATAGGTGGCACGAGAGTACCCCAATACCATGACAAATACCGGCACTTTTCGGACCGTACCGTCCAGATCTACATAATCACACAGTCCCCAATCAACCTGGGCGTATTCACCAGGTTTCGTCTCGTAACGAAGAACAGCGGGAACTTGTTTGGGAGGACGGAAGTCCTTCACATAGTCTTTCAGGATGGTGCGCCCTCCGGTGTATCCCTTTTCTTGTAGAAGCTCGAATAAAACCTCACAGTTATAGATACCCTCTTGGAGCCGTTCCTGCAGGAACGGTTTGAATGGATCAAGCTTGGAACCACGAGATCTACGGGTTCCCTTTTCGGGGATAAATTCACCCCGGAGATATCGGCGAACTGTATTTCGAGAATTCCCCGTTAGACGGGCAATTTCACGAATACTCTTGCCTTCTGCCCTCATGGTATGTAACGATATCACTATCCCACTCCTTAGCATGTGTCTCCCTCCGAAGTTGTCTTGGCGGACTATTTTCGAAGGGGATATATTCGCTAAGGGTGGGTCATTTTCATTCCGGCGAACCTGGGTCAATTATATCCCGGCGGTGACAACACAAGCCAAAATCCCCCATCAAGGGATTTTGGCTTACCTTAATTAGTAACTAAAAGTTATGCCATAATCAATAAGGTCACTTACTGAATTTGGATCTATAGATAAACCTGCTGGATAAATTCCAAAAGATACAGAACCAGACCATCTTTGATGACCGTATTGGAATTTTACGTTTGTGGTACGCACTACCTTTTTAGAGAGTGCAGTTTAGCGTTCATGCTCAAACTTCCGGGGGTAGTTGAGCTTGAAGGCTTGCCTTCCAAAGCCGACTCTAGCAATTTGCTCATCATGTTCTGCAGATGTAAAAGTATAAACTGTTTGTAATTCCATCTTATTTATTTCGTGAAATTTCCGTTTTTTCTCCAATCATAAACCTCATCCGGTACATCGAGTTGAACACCATTAATCACAACAGTATCGTGATCAGCCCAATGCATCTCCGCAGTACGTTGACTATATTGAAAATAAATATTTTTTGTTTTATTATGCTCTTTGTTAAAAATCAATTCCCCAACAACGGAATAAGACGTCGTCGCCCCCATATCCGACAAGTATGCTTTTACGGTATACGTGCCATCAGGGGACACTTTTTCATCAAGCAAAGCTCCTTTCGGTATGCGTTCCATATCAAAGAAAGCCCAATGGATGCCATATCCGATCAGGCTTGCTAGAAACAAACCGATTACCGCTAAGAAGATGGCTGCCTTTCTTTTCACCTTTTTGCTCTCATGTGCAGCCGCTTCATCCATGCCATGCAAATGCTTTGCCTCCTCTCAGCCTCATTATACCAAAATATACCAAGAACACCCAGCTTAATCAAAGATAGGTCAGCCTGCCTACCCCCTTTTGGATGGAGACGCATGCCTTCATCAAGTCTTTTTTCAAGGAAGCCCAAAACGACAACGTCCTCGATTGTTGCACCTTTCCAACGGGCATTTTTTTGCTGCTGTTGTAATATTGTTTAATAACTGGTGATTGACGTTAGAAATAAAATTTCATAAAATAAAGGGAAGATTTGGTAGAAAGTGGTGTCGGGATGCTGAGCGGAGGTCTTGTCAGTCTGCAAGCGATATTGGAAGAGTTGAAGCCGTCTGAGCGCAAGGTGGCCGATTTCATTTTGGCCCATCCGCAGGAAGTGGTCAAGCTGTCGGTCCAGAAGCTGGCGGAGTTGAGCGGCGTTTCGGAAGCGACGATTATCCGCCTGGCGCGGACGCTGAACATGAAGGGATACCAGGAGCTGAAGCTGAGAATCGCCGGGGATCTGAACAAGCAGTCGGTGGCGGGCAGCTACCAGGAGATCATGATGGAGGGCAGTGTGGACTCGATCATGCAGGCGATCAGTTGGAACAACATCCAGTCGATCAAGGACACGCTCTCCGTCCTCTCCGCCGAAGAGGTGGCGCGGGCGGCCGAGGCGCTGTCCCGGGCCCGCAAGATCGACGTGTACGGTGTAGGCGCCTCCGCCGTGATCGCGGAGGACATCAAGCAAAAGTTTTCCCGCATCAACCTCTGGTGTGAAGCGTATTCCGACTTTCACGCCCAGCTCACGTCGGCCGTCAACCTGACGGAGCAGGACGTGGCGATTGGCATCTCCTACTCGGGGCAGACGGAAGACATCATCCAGTCACTGACGGAGGCGAAACAGCAGGGGGCCGCCATCATCACCCTGACCAAGTTCGGGCCGTCTCCCGTTGCCGATCTGGCCGACATCCGGCTGTTTACCAGTTCGGTCGAAAAAAGCATCCGCAGCGGCGCGATGGCGTCCCGGATCGCCCAGTTGAACGTCATCGACATTTTGTTTATCGCCATGGTCTCCAGAAGGCAGCAGGAAGTGATCCCGCTGCTGGAAAAAACGCGCCTGGCCGTGAGCCGGACCAAGCGGTCGTAGAGGGGGAAGCGGAGATGGAGAGCGTCAAGCGTCTGCTTGCGGATTGGGTGGAGCAGGGGTTGATTCCGGGGGCGGCCTTGCGGGTCGTAAACAGGGACGGCCTCCTCTTCGCCTGTGACGCGGGCCGGACCAGCCTGACGGACGGACAGCCGGTGACGCCGGATACGCTGTTCGACCTCGCTTCGCTGACAAAAGTGACCGCAACCCTGCCTGCCGTCCTGCTGCTGATGCAGGAGGGGCGGCTCGCCCTGGACGATTCCGCAGGCCGCTTCTTTCCCGACTGTCCGGCCGACAAGCGGAGCATCACTGTCGAGCAGCTCCTTACGCATACGGCGGGATTGGCTGCCGACGCGGCGGAACGGCGCAGGGACGGGCACATCCGGCTGCCGGAGCTTTTGTACGGGCGGCCGCTCCTGCATCCGCCCGGCGAGCGCGTGGTGTACAGCGACCTGGGAATGATCTGGCTGGGGCTGCTCGTGGAGAAGCTGACCGGCGAGCCGCTGGACCGCTATGTCAAGCGGCGCGTGTTTGACCCGCTGGGCATGCGGCACACCTGCTTCCGTCCGGATCGACTTATTTTTCGGAATATTGCGTCTACTGAATTTTGCCGTTTGACCAACCGCTTCCTCACCGGTGAGGTGCACGACGAAAAAGCGTACGCGATGGGAGGGGTCGCCGGCCATGCCGGCTTGTTCGCCACCGCCGACGACTTGTGCCGCTACGCCGCGATGTGGCTGGGCGGCGAACCGTCGCCGATCGCCCCCGAATGGAGAGAGCGGGCCGTACGCTGCCGCACGGAGGGAAGGGGAGGGGCGAGAGGCTTGGGCTGGGAGATGAACAGCGCCGGCGAGGGGCTGAGCTGCGGCGGCGGATTCAGCCGGAACAGCTTCGGCCACACCGGCTTTACCGGGACCAGCATGTGGATTGATCCGGAGCGAGGCTGGGCCGTCATTTTCCTCACCAATGCCGTCCATCTCGGTCGCGATCACGCGCTCAGGCGCTTGCGGCCGGTCCTGCACGACGCCGTCACGGCCCGGCTATTGCCGGACCTGACATAAATTGCAGTCCAAACAGGTGTACGAAAAGGGGGAAGTTGGACCATGAAGAGGTACTGTTTGCACACAGCCGCTTCGGTCGTGCTGGCCGCCGCGATGGCCCTGGCCGGATGCAGCGGCGGAGGAGAGACGGCCAAGCCGTCAGGCGAGCAGGGGGGTAGCCAGGGGGGACAGGGCGGCTCCGGGCAGGTGACGCTCACCATGAACAGTTGGCGCGTCGAGGACACGGAGGGGTACAAGAAGATCATCCAGGCGTTTGAAGCGGAGAACCCCGGCATCAAGATTGACTTCAAGCCGCTCAAGGCTACGGAGTACGACACGATCCTGAACACGGCCCTGCAGAGCGACAGCGGCCCCGACATCCTGCAGCTGCGGCCCTACGCGCCCGGCGTTTCGCTGGCGGAGGCGGGCCATTTGGAGCCGCTTGACAATCTGCCCGGCATTCGCGAGTTTCCCCAGGACGTCCTGGCGGCTGCCACCGGCAAGGACGGCAAGGTGTACGGCGTCCCGCTCTCGCTCAACTCGACGCAGATTTACTACAACAAAAAGATCTTCGACCAGTACGGCCTGAAGGAGCCGAAGAGCTGGGACGAACTGATCGCCACAGCCAAAACGCTGAAGGAAAACGGCGTGGTACCGTTCGCGTTTGGCGCCAAGGAAGGCTGGCTGCTCTCGCTCAGCCACGGCGTGATCGCGCCGGGAACCTACAACGGCAACGCGTTTGTCGACAAGCTGCTGAAAGGGGAGAGTACCTTCACCAGCCCCGAGTTCGTCCAATCGCTTCAGCGGATGCAGGAGCTGGCCCCTTATTTCCCGGAAAATTTCGTCGGCCTGGAGCTGAACGACATCCGCACGATGTTTTTCACGGAAAAGGCGGCCATGTTCATCAACGGCAGCTTTGAGCTGGAAGGGCTGAAAAAGATGAACCCGGACCTGCCGATCGATTTCTTCCCGATGCCGACGGATGACGGCAGCACCGTCCTGACCACCTGGGTGGACGGCTCGTACGCGGTCAACGCCAAGTCCAAGCACAAGCAGGAGGCGCTGAAGTTTCTGGCGTTCATGACGACGAAAAAATTCGGCGAGCTGTTTGCGGGCGAGTTCAAACGGATCAGCGCCGTGCCCGGGGTGAGCACCGACGACCCGCTGGTCAACAAGATGGCGGAGATGTCGCAGAGCATCGCCACGCCGTATCTGATGGTGGTCCATTTTGCGGAAGGCAATCCGTCGACGAAGAAGACCCTGGAGAACGCCCTGCAGGGCATGTACCTCGGCAAATTGACGCCGGAACAGGTGGCGCAAGAGGTGCAGAAGTCGGCGGAAAAATGGTTCCCTGCTTTCAAGAAATAAACAATTCCGGCAAATGGCGGCGGGGTGAGAGTGTGCTTGTTTCCGCTCCGCCGTCCCCATCAGGGGGTGGGTGAACATGGGCATATCCAAGACACAGGCTGCCCGTCCAAAGGGAAAGGCGCGGTGGCTCGTCCACCTGTTTCCCCTTCCGGCTCTCGTGATCTACACGCTGTTTGTCGTCTATCCGATCGTTTCCGCCTTCACCTACAGCTTGTACGAGTGGGAGGGCATTGCCAGAGGCGCCTACGTCGGCCTGAAAAACTTCATCACGCTGTTTCGGGTGGAGCCGTTTCACGAAATGTTCTGGAACGCGTTTGGCCACAACGTCATCTACTTTGTGGTCGAGATGATCGTGCAAAACGGCATCGCCTTTGTGCTCGCCTTTCTCATCTACCGCAAGATCAGGGGAGCCGGCTTCCTCAAGGTGGCGTACTTCCTGCCCCGGCTCTTGTCCGTCATCGTGGTCGGCTTTTTGTGGAAGCTGATCCTCAACCCCAACTACGGGGCGCTCAACACCCTATTGCACAAGCTGGGGCTTTCGGAGTGGGCCAGGCCCTGGCTGGGAGACCCGGATACCGCCCTGTTGGCGATCATTCTCGTCAACTGCTGGTTTGGCATCGGGTTTGCGGTGCTGATTTTTCTCGCCGGGCTGCAGTCGATTCCCGAGGAGCTGATCGAGGCGGCCCGCCTGGACGGGGCGAGCGGCCCCCGGATGCTGGTGAGGATCATCCTGCCGCTCTGTATGCCGTCGATCACGATCATGACGATCTTTACCTTCATCCAGGCATTTGAAGCGTTTGAACTGGTGTACGCCATGCAGGGGTCGATGGGCGAACCGTTTCATTCCACCGACACGCTGGCCGTCTACTTTTACCGGTTGGCGTTCAGCGGGGCGGGGGGCGCGGGTGACGTCTCCATCGGCCTGGGCTCGGCGCTTGCCGTTGTCATCTTTTTCATCGTCGCGTCCGTTTCGGCGCTTTCCCTCTACCTGATGCGGAAACGGGAAGTGCGGCACTGACGGAGCGGAAAGGAGGAGCAGCCCGTGAAAACTGGCGTGGGCGTCCGGTCGCTGCAGTATGTGTTCGCCTATCTGTTCGTGCTGGTGGCGACCTACCCGATTGTGCTGATGATCGTCTCGTCGTTTAAAACCAATGCGGAGATTTTTTCCGATCCGCTCTCCTTGCCCCGGTCGTTCAGCCTGGAGACGTACCGCAAGCTGTGGGAGGCGGTGCCGTTTGCCCACTTTTTCTGGAACAGCGTCGTTGTCAGCGTCGCGTCGGTCGTGCTGATCGCCCTCTTTTCGGCGATGGCCGCGTTTTACCTGGCCCGGTTTTCGTTCCGCTGGACAGGGGTGCTGTACTTTTTCTTTCTGATCGGCTTGATGATCCCGATCAAGTTGGGGATTGTCCCGCTGTTTATGCTGATGAAGAAGCTGGGGCTGTTAAACTCCCTCTGGTCGCTGATTGTGATTTACACGGCGAGCGGCATCCCGATCTCCGTGTTCATCCTCACCGGCTTTTTCCGCACGCTGCCGGTGGAACTGGAGGAGGCGGCACGAATCGATGGCTGCAGCCACTTTCAAGTGCTGTGGCGGGTGCTGCTGCCGCTGATTCGGCCCGCGCTGGGGACCGTGGTGATCATCAATTTTATTGGCGCCTGGAACGACTTCTTTTTTCCGCTGATCTTTATCCAGGAGGAGACGCTGAAGACGATCCCCGTGGGGATGATGGTGCTGTTCGGCGAGTACGAGACGGACTGGAGCCTGCTGTTTGCCGGCCTGACGCTTTCCGCCCTGCCGATGATCGGCGTGTTTCTCCTGGCGTCCAGGCAGTTCATGGAGGGGCTGACAGCCGGTGCGGTCAAGTGAAAAGCGGCGCTGGTTTCTCGGCATCGACGGCGGCGGGAGCAAGACCACGGCGGCCGTCTGCGGCGCGGACGGGCGGATCGTCGCCCTGGCTATGGGAGAGGGGAGCAATCCGCTGTCGCGCCCCTGGCCGGAGGTGGAGGAGACGCTGCGCGCGTTAATCCGCGACTGTCTCAGGCAGGCGGGAGCGGCGGCACACGAGGTGGAAGGGCTGTTTTTCGGATTGGCCGGAGCCGATCGGCCGCAGGTACAGACGATGATCGTCAACGCGTTTCAAGCGGAGTGGGGGGAGCGGCTGCAGATCGACAACGACGCCGTGGCCGCGCTCTACTCCGGCACCTGGGGCGGACCGGGCATCGTGCTGATTGCCGGTACCGGCTCCATCGCCTGCGCGCTGACGGCGGACGGCAGCCGGCATCGCGTCGGGGGCTGGGGGTATCTGGTCGGCGACGAGGGCAGCGGTTTTGACCTGGGCCGGCAGGCGGTTGCCGCCGCGCTCCGGGCGTTTGACGGCCGCGGCGAAGCGACGGCGCTGACCGGGATGCTGGTGTCGCACTACGGGGTGGACACTCCCGACCAACTGATCGCCCGGCTGTACGGATCGCCCAACCCGCGCAGGGAATTGGCCGGGGCGGCCATCCTGGTGGACCGGGCGGCGGCCGCGGGCGACGCTGTGGCCGGACGGCTGGTGCGGCAGGCGGCGGCTTCGCTGCTGGAGCTTGCGGAGACGTGTCTGGCCAAGGCGGGGGAGCGGCTGCCCGTGGTGCTGGCGGGCGGGCTGATGGCGGCCGATACGATGCTGCGCCGCGCCGTGCTGGAGCTGGCCCGGTTTGAGGCGGTCGTGCCGGCCGCGCCGCCGGTGACGGGCTGTCTGGCCGCGGCGCTGATGCGGGCGGGCCGGCCGCTCGATGCGGCAGTCAGGAAGAATCTGTGCCGATACCATCCAGAGGGGGAAGCCAATGGGGGAGAACTTGTTTGAGCTCACAACGGAGATGCGCAACCAGGCGAGCGAGTCGCTGGATCAGATGTCCAGCCTGGAAATCGTGACGCTGATGAACGAAGAGGACAAAAAGGTGGCGCACGCCGTACAGCGCGTCCTGCCCGAAGTGGCACGGGCCGTGGACATGATCGCTGCCGCCCTGGAAACAGGGGGGCGCCTCTTTTACTTCGGCGCCGGCACGAGCGGGCGGCTGGGGGTGCTGGATGCGGCGGAGTGTCCGCCCACCTTTGGCACCGATCCGCAGTTGGTGCAGGGGATCATCGCCGGAGGGGAAGCCGCTCTGAAGGAAGCGATTGAAGGGGCGGAAGACTCGCCGGAGCTGGGACAGGAGGACGTCCAGCGGTGCGGCGTGCGCGCCGGGGACGTGGTGGTGGGCATAGCCGCCAGCGGGCGGACGCCGTACGTGATCGGCGCGCTGGAGGAAGCCAAGGCGCGGGGGGCGGCCACCGTCTCCCTCTCCTGCAACCCCGATCCCGACATCAGCCAGGGCGTGGACGTCTCGATCAACATCGTCGTCGGCCCGGAAGTGGTGACCGGGTCGACGCGGCTGAAGGCGGGGAGCGCCACCAAGATGGTGCTGAACATGCTGACGACGGCCAGCATGGTCCACCTGGGCAAAGTGTACGGCAACCTGATGGTCAACGTGCAGGCGACCAACCACAAGCTGCGGGAGCGGGCCAAGCACATCGTCATGCAGGCAGCCGGCGTCGGCTACGCCGAGGCGGAGCAGTTGATCGCCGACGCGGCCGGAGACGCCCGCGTGGCGATTGTGATGAAGCTGGCCGGCCTGTCGGCGGCGGAAGCGGCGGAGCGGCTGCGCCGGGCCGGCGGCAAAGTGCGGAACGCCATCCATCAGGCGAAGGAATAGGCGGAAAAAGACAGCGGCGCAGGCGGGTCCGGCGAAACGGATCGCCTGCGCCTCGTGTCGTTTGCGGGAGGCGTCGGCACGCGGGAGAGTTGGCGAAAAAGACTGGATGATTTCGGCCGGTTTGCGTATGAGGGGCAGCGTGGTTGACATCCTGAAAGGCGCAAGGAAGTGGTGCTCGTTGCCTTCGCTGGTTTTGCCCGACCGGCGGCTGTCCGTCTTTTTCGACGTGCTGATCCGCGGGCTCTTTCTCCTCTGTCTGTTCCGCAGACGATTTCGAACGTTATGCCGCGAACAGGGGATGGAAACAACAGAGGGAATAGGGTAATATTGGTTGTACATAGCAGAAAAAAACGGTACAGGCTATTGCCGTGAAGGGGTAGCCGTTTTCTCGTCCGCCAAAAAAGGGAGCGGATCGGGCGAACTTTCTTTTCCATCGTGGATGGCCTGCATGGCCTCGGCGCTGGCCCGCACCGGACGGATCGTCAGCCCGCATCGGTGCCGGCCAAGCCGCGTGCGGTGGCCATTGCAAAACGGAAACGGACGGTGAGCGAGGAGGATGAATCGGATGGCGGACTGGGCGGACAAGCGGACCGTGCTGACGGCGGGCTTTGCCCAAATTCCCAAGGGGACGACCTTGTACGAATTGTCCACGATGGTGGGATGCGTGCTCATCATCGACGTGGAAGACGAAGTCATCTGCGACGCCAGCTTTACGTTTGTCATGGAGAAAACCAGCGACTTTCTCGCCTCGCTGTTGAGGGGCAAATCGGTCGCGAACGGGATGGCGGAGATCGTGCAGGAGGTGCAGGAGCGCTTCCTGGCGCCCGGACAGGGAGCGGTGCTGCAGGCGATTCGCGCCGCCGTCGACCGCTATCACGAGAGAAAACGATAGGAAAAGCGCAGCCAGTTGCAGGATGCCAACGGAATCAACCGCCCGAAGGTGCTGGAGGGTTGTACATGCGAGAAGAAACATCGACAAGGGAAGAGTACACGCAACACCTGCTGAAACGGTACAGTCAGTGGCTGCACCGGATCGAACAGGTGGACCGCGGGGAAGTGGATGCGCTCTCCCGCGAACTGGCCGGGGTGCTGCCGGAGCGGGAACGCATCGGTCACAAACAACTGCTGGAGGAAATTGTCAAACTAAACGAAAAAGTGACACACCTGCTGTGGCTGTCAGAACATTTGAAAATTCTCCATGATCTCAGCCACATCTTCGCCAAGACCTTCGAGGAAGAAGAGATTCTGTGGAAGGCCTTTGAACTGGTCTCCCGGGTGATGCCGACCGACGCCTTCTTCATCGCCTTTTACGATGAAGGGGACAGCGAGATCCGCATTCCGATCAGCATCGACAACGGGGTCAACTACGGACCGATCACCCTCCCGTACGGAAAAGGTCTGATTTCCAAAGTGCTCGCCACCCGGCAAACCGTCCATCTGCAGACGTCGGGGGACGAGACGGAAGGCGCGTCCGTGCGGTGGGGCAACCCCGACAGCGACACCAACGCCTGTATTTTTGTGCCGCTGATGCTGGACAACCAGATCAAAGGGGTGATCTCCGCCCAGTCGTACCGCGAGTTCGCCTACAAAAAGGAGCACGAGGAACTGCTTGCCATCATCGGTTTTCAGGTGGCCAGCGCGATCGAGACCGCCAGACTGTACGACCGGATGTACCAGATGTCGTTTCGGGACGAGCTGAGCGGCATTCTGAACTACCGCGCCTTTCACCGCGACCTGGAGCAGATCCTGCAGAGCGAGCCGCCCTCCGTCGCGCTGGTCATGCTCGACTCCGACCATCTGAAAGCGGTGAACGACCAGTACGGCCATCACCTGGGCGACGCGCTGATCCGGCGCATCGCCGAGGCTCTAAAGCAGAGCGCCTCTCCAGGAGACAGCGTCTACCGCTACGCCGGAGACGAGTTCATGCTGCTTTCCCCGCGAGCGACGCTGGACGAAGCGATGGCCAAAGTGCGGGCCATCCGGGAGTACCTGCGCCTGCACCCGCTGGTTTACGAAGGGCGGGTCATCCCGGTGACGGTCAGCGTGGGAATCGCTTGTTATCCCGAGCACGCCGCTACGGCGGACGGGTTGAAGCGGGCGGCGGACGAAGCGCTCTACCGCTCCAAGCACAACGGGAAAAACTGCGCCACGGTGTACGGCACAGCGTAGCGCTCAGCGGCGGAACCAGGCGTAGAGAAACGTAAACAGCGGCGACAGCCACAGGTACAGGGCGTACGGCAGGTAGTCAACCGTCGACACGTGCAGGGTGGTGGTGAAAAACGCGCCGCTCACCCCCCAGGGAATGAGCGGATTGACCAGCGTGCCGCAGTCCTCCAGGGTGCGGGAGAGACGCTTGAGCGCCATCCCCCTGCGGGCAAAGGCGTCCCGAAACATCTGGCCGGGCAGCAGGATGGAGAGGTACTGCTCGCCGGTCAGGGCGTTGACCAGAATGGAGGAGGTTCCGGCCAGCCCGACCAGGTCGCCGTCCCGCTTGATCCGCTGCATCAGCGCGCGGAACAGGCCGTCAAACACGCCGCCGTGCTGCAGCAGACCGCCCAGGGAGAGCGCGATCAGGATCAGGGAGAGCGACCAGGTCATCGACATCAGGCCGCCCCGGTTGACGATCGAGGCGACGGTGTCGTTGGCGAACTCGGCGTGAAAGCCGTTTTGCATCACGTTCAGCCATTCGGCCGGCGAGGTCGCCCCCTGCAGCAGCGCAGCGGTCGCGATCCCGCTGGCAATGCCCAGAACCAGCGTCGGCATGAGCGGCATGCGCATGGCGGAGCAGACGAGCACGGCCAGCGCCGGCAGCAGCGTCAGGGCCGAGAGCGTAAAGTGCTGCTCCAGCTCCTGCCGGATGGCGGAAATCCCCTGCAGGTCGACAGGGGATGTCTGTCCCTGCAGGCCAAAGAAGAGCACGGTAATCGCAAACGCGGGCACTGTAGTCCGCGTCATGAAGCGGATATGCGTCATCAACGGCACGCCCGCCACCCCGGCGGCAATGTTGGTCGTGTCGGACAGTGGCGACATTTTGTCCCCAAAGCAAGCACCGCAGATGACGGCGCCCGCCGTCACGAGCGGGTCAAGCCCCAGGGCGGCGGAGACCCCCATCATCGCGACGCCGACCGTGCTGATCGTGGTGAACGAACTGGTGGTCACGGTCGAGACGACGATCGTCAGGAACAGGGCGCTCAGCGTAAAGTACTGCGGCTGGATGGTGGCGATCCCGTAGTACAGGATGGTCGGAATCGTCCCGCTCATCATCCACACCCCGATCAGGATGCCGATCAGCGCGAGGAGCAGCATCGGCCCGACGGCTGACTGCACCCCTTTCACCAAACCTTCCTCCATCTGGCTCCACGTGATTCCGTACAGGCGCAGCAGAACCGCAGAGGCCACGGTCGCGGCCAGGAGCGGCATGTGCGGCTCCGCTTTTCCCCAGAACATGGCGGGAAACAGCACGGCGAAGACGGCGACCAGCACCGAAGCGCTTTGCGCAAACGACAACGATTTGTTCATCAATAGTCATACTCCTTGTACAAAATGGGATGCATGCACGTTCCCGCTTTTTGGCTTTACGGCTTTTGTGCTTTTGTGCGTTTAAGCGGGATAGAGGTACTGTAGCCCGATTTGCTTGATTCGTCAACGAATTTGACCGAATTCGGAATGGCAAAAAAATACCGAGTAGTAGGGGAATTTCCGGCCTCTGTCCGCCGATTTTCAGACGCGTTTTCGTCCTTGTCTGTTCAACGTCCCCCTTCATACAATAAACCTACAGCGTCGTGCTGCAGCTTCTCGCGGGAAGAACACGTAAATCGGGAGGAACGCATGAAGACAGTGGAAGAGCTGGAACGAAAAATGACAGAACCTTCAGTCGATTTGATCCGAGCAGTATCCCAACTGGACGGGGACCTGATCATCCTCGGCGTCGGCGGCAAGATGGGACCCAGTTTGGCCATGCTGGCGAAAAACGCGATCAGGGCGGCGGGGGGAAACCAACGGGTGATCGGCGTTTCCCGTTTTTCCTCCGGGACGCTCCGATCCAGGCTGGAATCGGCCGGGATTGAAACGATCGCCGCCGATTTGCTGGACGACCAACAGCTTCAGCGGCTGCCCAAGGCGGAAAATGTGATCTTCATGGCCGGCCAAAAGTTTGGCACGACCGGCAGAGAGCCGTATACCTGGGCGATGAATGCCTACCTGCCGGGGCGGGTGGCGGAAGCGTTTCGCCACGCGCGGATCGTCTCCTATTCGACGGGGAACGTCTATCCGCTGATGCCGCTGAACCGGGGAGGAGCCACCGAGGAGACGCCGGTGTCGCCGGTGGGCGAATACGCGCAGTCGTGCCTGGGCCGGGAGCGGATTTTTTCCTACTTTTCCGCTGCCTACAACATCCCCATGCTGCATTTTCGCTTGAATTACGCGATAGACATGAGGTACGGGGTCCTGCTCGAAGTGGCGAAAGCCGTCCGCGACCGGCAGCCGATCGATTTGGGCATGGGGCATGTCAACGTCATCTGGCAGGGGGACGCCAACGACATGGCCATCCGCTCCCTCGCCCTGTGCGAGACGCCTCCGCGCGTCCTGAACGTAACCGGTCCGGAAACCGTTTCCGTACGCTGGCTGGCCGAACAGTTCGCCAAGCGGTTTGCGGTCGATCCCGTCTTCGTGAATCAGGAGCAGGAGACCGCCCTCTTGAGCAATGCGGCCGAAGCCCATCGGCTGTTCGGGTACCCGCGGGTCTCGCTTAGGCAGATGATCGACTGGACGGCGGAGTGGATCGAAGCGGGCGGCGAGATATTGAATAAAGCGACGCGCTTCCAGGAGCGAAAGGGGGAATTTTGAGGTGGTTCAAGAGCTTCGTCCGGCCGTTGCCGCACACCTTCGCGACGGAGTGGTGATTCCCGCCCACCCGCTCGCTCTCGACGCCTCCCGCAAGCTGGACGAACGGCGGCAGCGCGGACTGACGCGATACTATCTGGCTGCCGGAGCCGGTGGAGTGGCCGTGGGGGTCCACACGACCCAGTTTGCGATCAGGGACCGGGAGATCAATCTGTTGGAACCGGTGCTGCGCCTCGCCGTCGAGGAGGTGGAGCGGGCGGGAAAAACCGACTCGTTCATCAAGGTGGCCGGCATTTGCGGCCCCACCCCGCAGGCGCTGCACGAAGCGGAATTGGCGGCGCGTCTGGGCTACGATCTGGGGCTGGTCAGCATGGGGGGGCTACACAACTGGAGTGAGGCGGACCTGCTCCGGCGAACCGAGGAGATCGCCAAGGTGATCCCGGTGTTTGGCTTTTACCTGCAGCCCGCTGTCGGGGGACGGGAGCTGAGCGGCGCGTTTTGGCGGGAGTTTGCCGAGATACCTGGCGTCATGGCGGTGAAGCTGGCCCCGTTCAACCGGTACCAGACGCTCGATGTGGTGCGGGCGGTCTGCCGCTCCAGCCGCCGCGACGACATCGCCCTGTACACGGGCAACGACGACAACATCGTCGCCGATCTGCTGACGACCTATCGGGTTTGGGTGGACGGAAGACCGGTGGAAAAACGGATCGTCGGGGGGCTGCTCGGCCACTGGGCGGTCTGGACGCATGCGGCGGTGCGGCTGCTCGACGAGATCAAACGGGTGAGGGCGAGCGGGGTGATCCCGGCGGAACTGCTGGCCCGCGGGATCGCCGTCACGGACGCCAACGCCGCCTTTTTCGACCCCGCTCATCAGTTTGCCGGGTGCATCCCCGGCATCCACGAAGTGCTGCGGCGGCAGGGGCTCCTCGCCGGGCGATGGTGCCTTCGGCCGGATGAAGAGCTGTCGGACGGCCAGCGGGAGGAAATCGACCGCGTGTACCGGGAGTACCCGGAGCTGAACGACGATTCGTTTGTCCGGAAACATCTGGACGAGTGGCTGTCGTAAGTCCCGACAGGCGCAGGGAGGAGGGCGTGGCGATGCAGGTCAAAATCAAGATCGGGGTCATCGGCCCTGTCGCGATCGTGGAAAGCATCCGGGAGGCGATCAAATCGTTTCCCAATTTCATCCCGGTATTTCGCGCCTCCGATCAGATCGCGGACGCGCCCGTCTTTGCCCGCGAGCTGATGGACGAAGTGGAGGTGCTCTTGTTCTCCGGCTACTATCCGTACAAAATCGCCAAGGAATCCGTGGCCTTTTCCGTCCCGGTCCACTACGTGCCGCTGACGGGAACGGGTCTGTACCGCGCGCTGTTTCGCCTGAATCCGCACAGGCGGCGGGGCAGCTTCTCGATTGACACGCTTGCCCGGCAGGCGGTGGAGAAGGTGCTGGATGAACTGGGGGAGCCGTTTGCCGCGATGCATTACTACGGCGGAGGCTCCTATCAGGTGGAGGAGATGATCCGCTTTCACCGGGAAGCGTTTGAACAGGGGGGAAGCGACGGGGCGCTGACGGGCGTGAAGGCTGTGTCCGACGCGCTGACCGGTCTCGGCATCCCCAACGAGTGGGTGACGCCCACCGTCCAGGACATCACCGTTTCCCTGGAACGGGCCCTGCTGTCGACGGAGAAGCGGCGCAACAAGGAGTCGCAGATCGTCTTCGGACTGATTCAGATCGACGGCTACACGCAGTGGGTGGAGCGGAGCACGTCCGAGTACGACGTGCAGAAGCGGAAACTGGAGATTCACCGGATGTTTCTCGATTACGTGGGCTGTCTGGACGGCTATTTGACCAGCCTGGGCGGGGGAGAGTACCAGTTTGTCACCACCCGGGGGATTTTCGAGCGGGAGACGAGAGGGTACAAATCGATTCCGCTCTTGACGGACGCGAAAACCGCCCTGGGCGTCTCGCTCAGCATCGGCGTCGGCTTTGGCAAGTCGGCCAACGAAGCGGGAACCCACGCCCGGCTGGCGCTCCGCCAGTCCAAAGAGTTCGGAGGGGACATCTGCTTCATCGTGCTGGAAGACAGAAGCGTCATCGGTCCGGTCGAGATGGCTCATCCGATGGTCTACGGGCTGTCCATCACCGACAAGGATCTGCTGCAAAAGGCGGAAAAGGCGGGCATGACCGCCGCTTACATGAGCAAGCTGATGGCACAGGTGACGCGCCTGGGGAAAACGGAGTACACCGCGCAGGAGCTGGCTTCGATCCTCGGGGTGACCGTCCGCAGCGCCCACCGTATCATGCTGCAGTGGCTCGACGCCGGGCTGGTGGAAATCGTCGGGGTGGAAAAAATCACGTCGCGGGGCAGGCCGCGGCAGGTGTACCGCCTCTCCTTTGCCGCCTCCCCGGTCTGCCGCGGCGAGCAGGAGCGGGCCTCGGCCGAGTGAGCGGGCGGGAATTCCAGACGGGTTTTCGACATTGACCCATTATCCGGGGATTGCGTACAGTTGAAGTACGGCCGTTTTTATCTGAATGTTTTTAACCTTTTAACAATAAGGACTTCGACGCGGATGAGCGGCCCACCGTCCTGACGGCAGTCCCGGCTCATCCGGTTTGAAACGGAGAAGAAAAACGGGGGGATTCGCATGCGAAAACACCGCATCGTCACGTGGCTGGCAGCCGTTGGCCTGAGCGGAGCGCTGCTCGTCTCCGGCTGTTCGGGCAGCCGGGACGCCGCCGGGAACACCGGCGAAAAAGTGTCATTGAAGCTCGGCTACTACTCGTCCGGCAGTTCGGACGCGAAAATGCAGGAGCTGGTGAAACGGTTCATGGATAAGCACCCCGGCATCGAAGTCACGACCGAATCGGCGCCGTACGGCAAGTTCTTTCAAAAGCTGGACACCCAGATAGCCGCCGGCAGCGCACCGGACGTCTGGCTCTCCGACGGCGTCTACGTGGCCAAGTTTGCCGAGCGGGGGGCTGCCAAGGACTTGACCGATTGGGTCAGCAAAGACTTGAACACGGACGACTACTACGGCCTGGAGTTCAACAAGGACGCCAACGGACGCTACTGGGGAGTGCCGCAGGGGGTTCAGATCGCGGTGCTGTTTTACAACAAGGAGATGTTTGACAAAGCAGGCCAGCCGTACCCGAACGAGAACTGGACCTGGGACGATCTGAAACAAGCGGCGGAAGTGCTAACGCTTGACAGCAGCGGACGCAATGCCCGCGACCCGGCCTTCGACGGCAAGGCTGTCAATCAATTCGGCCTGGCCTTTTTCAGCATCACCGAGGGCTGGATGAGCGTGTTCAAGTCCTACGGCGGCGGCGTGCTGGACGAGACGATGCAGAAGTCGGTCATCCAATCGCCGGAAAACAAGCGGGCGCTGGAGTGGATCGTGGACGGGATGAAGCGGAACCTGTTTACCGATCCCAGCGATCTGAAGAGCTTCAAGAGCCCGGTCGCCCCGTTCCCCAGCAGGCAGGCGGCGATGCGGATCGGCATTTACGCCAGGGTGCTGGCGGCCAACGAAGCGGGTCTGAACTACGACGTGACCCTGCTGCCCAAAGGGCCGGACGGCAAGCGGTTCGCCCCGATCATCGCCAATTCCTGGGTGATCAACAGCAAGACGAGCGACGCGAAGGCGCAGGCGGCCTGGGAGTGGATCAAGTACTGGGTGACGGACGACGAGGTGCAGAAGGAATGGGCCCGTCTGGGCGAAGCCGTGCCGGTGAAAAAATCGGTGGCAAACTCCCCGCTGTTCCTCGAGACCGGCACTCCGCCGCAAAACAAGCAGGCGTTTTTGGACAGCTTCGCCTTCGCCGGACGGCTGGACGACAACGCGGTGTGGGAAGAGTGGCTGAGCAAGTTCAACGACAGCATCAACCGCGCCTTTCTGGGCGAGATGCCGGTGGAGGAAGCGCTGGCCAAGGCGGATCGGGACGTACAGCAGGTGCTGGACGCATTTTACCAAAAGTGAGGGCGCGTCGCGATGGAAACGGTGAAGAAACATGCCCAAAAAAAGAGTGAGGGGAGATGGGGGCTGTTGATGGTCTCCCCTTACATCGTCCACTTCGTCGTGTTTGTGGCGGTGACGTTTCTCGCCTCGCTCTACTTCAGCTTTTCGGACTACGACATCCTGAATCCGCCGCAGTGGGTGGGTCTGGCCAATTACGAGAAGCTGGTCCACGACCCAGTGTTTTGGAAGGCGCTGTGGAACACCGTCTATTTCGCCGTCTTGTTCGTGCCGGCCCAAACCTTTCTGGCGCTGGTCCTGGCGGTCGCGCTGAACCAGAAGCTGATGGGGCTGAAGCTGATCCGGCTGGCTCACTTTCTGCCGGTCATCTCCTCCTGGACGGTGATCTACTACGTGGCCGACGCGATCTTCAACCCGCGCTTCGGCATGGCGAACTCCCTCCTCATGCGGCTGGGGCTGGAGCCGCAGAAATGGCTGCAGGACGAGTGGCTGGTCATCCCCATCCTGGTGCTGGTGGCCGTCTGGAAGGGCGTCGGCTACATCATGGTGATCTTTCTGGCGGGGCTGCAAAACGTTCCGCAGGAGCTGTACGAGGCGGCGGACATGGACGGGGCGGGAGCGGTCAGGAAGTTTTTCCACATCACCATGCCGATGATCTCCGGGACGACCTTTCTGGTCCTCATCCTGAGCACCATCTCCACGTTTCAGGCGTTTGAGCAAATCTACGTGATGACCGGCGGATCGGTGGACGCCACGGCGGCCGGCGGCCCCAACAACGCCAGTCTGCTGCTCATGGTGTACCTGTATCGCGAAGGCTTTTCCTTCCTCCATATGGGCTATGCCTCGGCGATCGCCTGGGTGCTGTTCATCATGTTGTTCGCGTTCACGCTGATCCAGGTGAAACTGCAGAAGCGCTGGGTGTATTACGAGAAATGAAGGGTAGGTCCCGGAGCGAAAGGAGACGTTCCATGAACTACTTCCGGTTGAAAAAAGCGGCCGGCTACGCCGTGATTCTGGTCAGTTCGCTCGTGATGCTGCTGCCCTTTGCCACCGCCGTGTTCAACTCGCTGAAGACGTATCAGCAGTACACGGCCGTGCCGTCCACGTGGCTGCCCGATCCCGCGCAGTGGAGCAACTACGCCGAAGTCTGGAACATGGCCGACTTTGGCACCTACACTTTAAACAGCCTGATCGTCGCGATCCTGTCGGTCATCGGGGCCATCCTGTCCAACTCCATGATCGCCTACGCGTTTGCCCGTCTGGAGTTTCCCTTGAAAAACACGCTGTTCCTGATCGTGCTGGGAACGATGATGATCCCCGCCGTCGTGACGATGATTCCGCAGTTTATCATCTTCAAGGAGCTGAACATGCTGGATACCCTGATGCCGCTGTGGATCATCGAGTGGCTCGGGCAGCCGTTCGGGATCTTTCTTTTGCGGCAGGCGTTTTTAAGCGTCCCGACGGCGTATGAGGACGCGGCCAAGCTGGACGGCTGCAACCCATTTCAAATCTACTGGCGGGTGTTTCTGCCCATGTGCAAGCCGGCTCTCGCCACGCTGGCCATCTTTACCTTCATGACCAAGTGGAACGAGATTCTGCTGCCGGTGCTGTACCTGACGTCCAAGGAAAAGTACACGCTGCCGATCGGCATTCTGGCGCTGCAGGGGCAGTGGACGGGGAACGAACAGTACCTGGTGGCGGCCGCGCTGATGAGCCTCCTGCCGATTCTCATTGTCTTTCTCCTGGGAGAAAAGTACTTTGTCCACGGAGCAGGCAGTTCCGGTTTGAAGTAAACGGCGCGCAGGGGGCGAACGGCTCCGTGCGGAAGCGGAAAGGGTGAGGGACTTACATGTACCGGGTCGTCGTCATCGGGGCGGGCGAAATCGCCAACAGCCATTTGGAAGCGATCGGCGCGAGCGGTGAGCTGCAGGCGGTCGCGGTCGCCGACATCGACGCCGATCGGGCGCGAGCGGCGGGCAGACGCTTCGGCGTCACTCCCTACGTGTCCTACAGGGAGATGGTGGAGCGGGAACAGCCCGACATCGCGGTTGTGGCGCTGCCGCACCACCTGCACCGGGAGGCGGCCGTCTTTGCAGCGGAACACGGCTGCCACATCCTGCTGGAAAAGCCCATGGCGCGGAACGAAGCGGAGTGCGATGCGATCATCCGGGCGGCGCAGCAGCACGGCGTGACGCTGATGGTGGGCCATACCCAGCACTTCAAGCCGGAGAATCGCAGGGCCAAAGAGCTGACGAAAACCGGGGCGTTGGGCCGGCTGGTGATGGTCAACGACACGCGCCACCTCCACTACTTCCGCGAAGAGCGCCCCGCCTGGTTTTTGGAAAGGGCCAAGGCGGGCGGCGGCATCCTGATGAATCTGGGCGTCCATTCCGTCGACAAGCTGCAGTGGCTGACGGACAGCAGGGTAGTCCGGGTGAAGGCGTCCGTCAGTCATTTTGGCCCGAGGGGAGATGTCGAGGGGAGCGGGCTGGCCTACCTGGAGACGGACAGCGGCGTGGCGGCGACGATTTCGCAGTCGGGGTACAAGGGAGCGGCGAAAGACGAAACCGAGCTGATCTTTACCGGCGGGATGCTGAAGCTGGTCAGCGGGAAAGGGCTGTGGATGAGCGACGGCGGGGAATACCGGCGCGTCGCCGTGGAGGAGGAAGTCGATCCGTTCGCGCTGCAGTTTGCGGAACTGCTGCAGGCGATCCGCTCCGGCTCCGAACCGGAGTGCTCCGGAGCGTATGGGAAAAGCGTCGTCTGCGTGGTGGAGGCCATGTACCGGTCCCATTGTCTCGGCGCGGAAGTCGAAGTCGCACAGGGGGGGACAGCGCGGTGAAATGGAGCATGTGCACGACGGGATGGAAGGAAAACACGCTGGAAGAGGCAGCCGCTGCTGCCGGCCGGTTGGGGTTGGACGGGATCGAAATCTGGACGGGACATCTGGATGGAGGGAACGGGCGTGACGGGACGCTGGCGCAGGCGCGCGAGCTGCTGCGCCGCTTGGGGATGTCCGTGCCCGTGATCAGCACGTACGCCCGTTTTTCCGCCGGCGGGGAAGCGGAGAGTCTGGCGGAGACGGAGGCGGCGATGCGGCAGGCGGTCGCGTTGGACTGTCCGGCCGTCCGTGTCTTTGCCGGCGGCAAGCCGTTTGCGCAGTCGACGGCGGAAGAGCGGGAGCGGATGGCGGCCGCCCTGGAGCAGGCGGCGAAACGAGGGGAGCGGTACGGCGTAACCGTCGCCGTGGAGCTGCACAACAACACCTTGGCCGACAGCGTCGAGGGGGTGGAAACGCTTCTGGCCGCGGCGAATCACCCGCGCCTTCGCCTGATTTTTGACGGCTTCAACCTGTACGTGGACGGACGGGACCAGTTGGACGCGCTTGATCGCTTGTACCGCTGGGTCGACCACGTCCATCTCAAAAACTACCGCTGGCAGCCGCAGCGGTGGGCCGACAGCGTTCCCGTGTCCGTCTTTGCGGGAGACGTGGACAACCGGAAGCTATTGGCTGAACTGGGCAGGCGCGGCTACCGGGGATTCGTGTCGTTCGAATACTTCGGCGAGCAGGCGGAGTCGTGCGTCAGGCAATCGCTTGACGAGGTGAAGACGATCGCGCCGACAGAATGAACGAAGCGGGGACGAGGTCACGCAGAAGGACTCCCCGCTTCCCGAGGAGGAGGAACCATGGCTGAACACAGGTCAACGCCTGCGTTTTTTTGGTCCGAGCAGGACCGGGAGTATCTGGCTGCCGCCTGCCGGTCCCATTGGCCGCAGGAGGTCGCCGAGGTGCTGAAACGGGCGGACCTCGCCTGCGAAAACACCTTTGTCTTTACCCACCGCTGGGACATGGAACGCTGCGACACGCCGGTTTCCTTTCCCGGCCGCATCGATTGGACGTACCGGCTCAACGGGGATTTCGAGTGGACGGTCATGCTCAATCGGGCGCGGTACATGGCGGAACTGGGGCAGGCGTACTGGCTGACCGGCGACGAGAAGTACGCGGCCGGGTTTGTTCGGCTGATGACGGACTGGCTGGCGCAAAACCCGCTGACGGAAGAAGAGGTGCACGCCAGCCGGGAGCGTTTTTACAACGTAAAGGATACGTGGCGCAAGCTGGACAGCGGCATCCGGATCGTCAACTGGATCAAGGGCTATCACTGCGTCCGCACCTCTCCCGCCTGGGGAACGGACGAAGAGCGCCTGTTTTGGGATGCGCTCCGGCTGCACGGGATGTACCTGCACATCGCCTACGTGCCGCACGACCGGCAGAGCAACTGGGGATTTTTGGAAATGAACGGACTGTTTCAAATCGGGCTGCTGTTTCCCGCCCTGGCCGAGGCGCAGACCTGGCTGAGCGCGGCCGTCGAGCGGCTGGCCGCGATGGTCCGCCTGCAGGTGTTTGAAGACGGCATGCACAACGAGCAGTCCCCGATGTACCACCACGAAGTGCTGCAGTGTCTGTTCGAATGCGTCTGGCTGGCGGAGAAAAACGGACTGGCGTATCCCGACGAGCTGAAGCGGACGCTCTATAGCATGTACACGGCCTCCCTCGCTCTGCTGAAACCCAACGGTCACCAGCCGATGGCCAGCGACAGCGACGATACCGACATCCGCGACATTCTCTGCCAGGGCGCCGTGCTGTTTGCGCGGGGAGACTTGAAATCGCAGGCCTATCCCGTGCTGGACTATCAGGGCATCTGGTACTTCGGCCGCGAGGGGGTGGACGCGTACGAGCGGCTCCCGGCCGAACCGCCTGCGTTTGCCTCGGTTCATCTCGAACAGGCCGGGTATGTCGCGATGCGCAGCGGGTGGTCGCCGGACGCCCATTACCTGCTGTTTGACGCCGGACACATGGCCCTGACGGGAAAAGCGCACGGCCACGACGATCTGCTGCACATCGAGCTGTCGGCCCACGGCCGCGAGTTTCTCGTCGATGCCGGCCGCTATACCTACATGGAGAACGACGAGCGCCGGTATTTTAAGGAGGCGTTTCAGCACAACGTCGTCACCGTGGACGGCCTGCCGGTGTCGGCCTACATCGACTCGTGGCAGTGGGGCAGGACGGCGCTGCCCCTTGACAGGTACTGCCGCATTCACGAGGCGTATGCGTACGCGCAGGCAGGGCACGACGGGTACCTGTCGCTCAGCCGGCCGGTGCAGGTCCTGCGGCGGATTTTGTACGTCCCGCCGGACTGCTGGATCGTGGTGGATACCTTCCGCTCCGACGGCGCTCACGGATACGCGCAGCACTTTCACTTTGCCGAGGACGTCCCGCTGCGGATCGATCAGGAGACAGGCACGGCCCGTACCGCCTTTTCCGAGGGCGGCAACCTGACCCTGATGCAGCTCGGCCGGGCCCGGGGCGAGTGGACGATGCAGCCCTGCTGGTTTCCCCGCCACTACAACCAGAAGCGGAAGGCGACGAAGCTGGTCTATCGGCAGGTGGCACACGGGTTTCACGCGTTCGTGACCATCCTCACCACCCATCTGGGGCGGGAGGAAGCCGGCCTTGCCGTGCGGGAGCTGGAGGTGAGGGATACGCGGGACCGCCTGCTGGCGGCGGAACAGGTGACGGCGCTGGAGATCCGGCGGGAGGGGCGGTCGGCGGTGGCGCTCTTTTCCCATCAAGGGCCGGACAGCTATCAATTCGCGGGAACGCACATGAGCGGCGAGGTGATGCTGATTCGCCGGGAAGCGGGTCAGGGCGAACATGCGTATGTCGTGAAGGTGTGACCGCTTGTGCGAAGGAGGAGGGAGAGGAACCGATGGGCAAACGGCTTGGGATTCGCTTGGACGGAGAGCTGGCGGAGGTGGCGGCGGGCGTGGAGGCGCTGAGCGGGGAACTGGGCGTGCTTCATGCGCCGGACGGCATTCCCGTGCGCGCGATCCGCGAGCCGGGCGGGATTGCGGTATCGTGGGAAAACGGGCGGGGCGAGATCCGTTACGGCCAACCGATTCACTTCTTCCGCGGCCTGGGCCTGCTCGTGGAGGCCCTGCGGGAGGCGCCTGAGAGGCCGGTCCGGCTACGGGAGGAACCCCAGTTTGCGATGAACGGCGTAATGGTGGATGCGTCGCGCAATGCCGTGCCGACCGTGGACAGCGTGAAAACCCTGCTGCGGCACATGGCGGTCATGGGCCTGAATGTGCTGATGCTGTACACGGAAGACACGTACACCGTCGACAGCCAACCCTACTTCGGCTACATGCGCGGCAGGTACACGCCCCGGGAACTGCGGGAGATCGACGATTACGCCCATCAGTTCGGCATCGAGGTCATCCCGTGCATCCAGACGCTGGCCCACCTGGAGACGTTTTTGAAGTGGAGGGCGGCCGACGGTCTGCGGGACACGCCGGACGTGCTGCTGGCGGGGGACGAGCGGACCTATCGGTTTGTCGAAGAGATGATCACGGCCGCCGCCAGGCCGTTTCGCAGCAAGAACATTCACATCGGGATGGACGAAGCGCACGGGCTGGGCAGAGGGAGGTATCTCGACCTGTACGGGTATCGGCCCCGGTTTGAGATCATGACGCACCACCTGAACAGTGTGCTCGCGATTACGCGCAGACTGGGGCTTGCTCCGATGATCTGGAGCGACATGTACATCCGGATCGGGTCAAAGACGGGTGACTACTACGACGAGGCCGCCGTCATCCCTCCGGACGTGATCGCCGGCATGCCGCGGGACGTCCGGTTTGTCTACTGGGACTACTACCACACCGACCCGGCCTTTTACGAGAAGTACATTCGCCTGCACAAGCAGTTCGGCTCCCTGCCGGTCTTTGCCGGAGGAATCTGGACGTTCTCGGGGATCGGGACTCATTACGAGAAGACGTTCCTCGCCACCAACGCCGCGCTGGAGGCGTGCAAGCGGGAGGGGATCACGGACGTGTTTGCCGCGATTTGGATGGACGACGGAGGGGAGAACCACCTGTTTTCCAGCCTGCTCGGCCTGCAGTTGTTTGCCGAACACGGCTACGCCCGGCAGTTGGACGAGGGCAAGCTGAGCAGACGGTTTCGCTTTTGCGCAGGCGCCGATCCCGAAGCGTTCAGGCTGCTCGGCTCGATCGACACGCCGCCCGGTGCCGAGTGGCGGCAGACGCTGGAGCCGGACAATCCCGGCCGGTACCTGCTCTGGCAGGACGTCCTGCTCGGCCTGTTTGACCGGCACGTGGAGGGGCGGGACGTCGCCTCCCATTACCGGCGGCTGGCCGGTGCGCTGGCAGAGGCGGCGAGGCAGAACGAGGCGTGGCGGCACGTTTTCGAGGTGCCGGTCAGGCTGTGTGAAGTCTTGAGCGTGAAAAGCGAGATCGGCATCAGGCTGAAGCGCGGGTACGAGGAAAACAGGCGGGACGAACTGGAGCGGCTGTGCGCCCGCGATCTGCCCGAGCTGCACCGGCGCGTCGACGAACTGCGGCGGGCGCATCGCGACCAGTGGCATCGCATCTACAAGCCGTTCGGCTGGGAGGTGCTGGATATCCGCTACGGCGGACTGCTCGCCCGGATCGACACCGCGATCCGGCGCGTCACGGACTATCTGCAGGGAACGATCGGGAACATCGAGGAACTGGAGGCGGAGCGATTGTACTTTGACGGCCCGCAGAGAGCGTACGGGGAGGGGATGGGCCGCTGCAATCGCTACCGGCACATCTGCACAGCCAACGTGTTATAGGCGGGGAAAAACACAAGCCCGGGCGGACAGCTCGGGCTTGTGTTCGTTGGGGCGGCTCCCTTTCAGCGGTACTGCCTGGACACGATCCACTCCGTGAGCGGCAGAACGATCATCGAGAAGCAGGTGACCACGATCAGCGCCATGTTTTCCCGGCCGAACGCCCATTTTTCCACAACGAGGGCAGCGAGCAGCAGGCCGGTGAGGATAAAGTAGCTGATCTTGGCGCTTTTCATCGTGATATGCCGACCCAGTTCTTCGTCTTCGGCCGGCCCGTCTCCCTCTTCACGCGATCCCCAGGTGATTGCGGAGAGAAACGAACCGAGCAGAATCGCCGTGGACGTCAATTCGCTGAAGCCGACGGACTGGCCCGTCAGCCACTTGTACACGGTAAACCCTGCGGCGATGGCAGTGCCCGCTCCGAACAAGGCGGCTCCCCATTTCCGTGTCGTCATCTTCATCTCACATCTCCTCCTTACGCGTGAAACAGTTCGTCGACCGTCACCCCAAGCGCGCGGGCAAGCTGAAACGCCAACTTGAGGCTGGGATCGTACTTGTTGTTTTCAATGGCGTTGATGGTCTGCCGGGAGACGCCGCACACCCTGGCCAGTTCTTCCTGGGAGATGCCTTTCAGCTTGCGCAGTTGCTTGATCTTGTTTTCCATTGGCGGTCTCTTCCTTGTGAAAATGTAAAAGATGTTTTACATGTACAGCGTACCAATCTTCCGAAAAAATGTCAAAAGTGTTTTACATATACGTTTTAATTAAAATAATTATAAATAGATATTGACTTTTACTTTGGATCTAGTAAAATGATAACTGTTCCCAGTTGATAATCATTTTAATTTGATCATGGAAAGAGGGGGGAGCTGGCATGTACGATGTGATTGTGATCGGCAGCGGTCCGGCGGGCACATCCGCTGCCATCTACACGGCGAGGGGCAACCTGAAGACGCTGGTGATCGACAAAGCGCCCGGCTCCGGCGCGCTTGCCCTGACCCATAAAATCGCCAACTACCCCGGTGTGGAAGGCGAGCTGACGGGTAAAGAACTGCTGGACAAAATGAAGCGGCAGGCCCAGAGCTTTGGCGCCGAGTTCCTGCAGACGACGATTACGGCGGTGGATGTGGAGGACGAGGTGAAACGCATCTACACCGCGCACGGTACGTTTGAAGCCAAAGCGGTGATCGTCGCCACCGGATCCAAGGGACGCAACCGCATGCTGCCCGGCGAGGAACGCCTGCTGGGCAGAGGCGTCAGCACCTGCGCCACCTGCGACGGGGCGTTTTACCAAGGCGGGCACGTCGCGGTGATCGGCGACACGGAGGAGGCGCTGGAGGAAGCCATGGCGCTGACCAAGTTTGCCAGCAGGATCACCTTCATCATCCCGCGCGGCGACCTGCAGGGCGTAGACGAGATGCCGGAGTTGCCCAATACGGAGGTGCTGTTCCGCACGCGTCCGCTGGAGATCGTCGGCGAACAGAAGGTGGAAGGCGTCCGCATCCGGCGGCCGGACGGCGCAGAGGAACTGCTTCCCGTCGACGGCGTGTTCATCTTCCTGTCGGGCAGCAAACCGGGCACCGACTTTCTCGAGGATCAGGTCCCGCTGGATGAGGAAGGGTACATGATTCTCGACGAGTACATGCAGTCTGCCGTACCGGGCGTGTTCGGCGCCGGCGAAGTGCGGAGAACGCCGGTCAAGCAGGCGGTCGTCGCAGCCGCAGACGGCGCCATCGCGGCGATGGCCGTCGACAAGTACATCAACAAGCGGTCCAAAATCGTACCGCAGTACAAATAAGAATTCCGAGAGAAAAGGAGCGACCGTTTCATGGCACAAGCAATCGTTTATTCCAGCACCAATTGCGGCTTCTGCAAGCAGTTGAAAACCTATCTGGAGGAGCAAAACATCTCCTACGAAGAGCGCAACATCGACGAAAACGAGACGTATCGCGAGGAACTGGCACGATTGGGCGTGATGTCCGTGCCGCTGACGCTGATCGGCGACAAGCAGATTCTCGGCTTCAACCCGACCCGCATCAAGAAGGCGCTGGCCAGCCTGGAAGCGAGCAGCCAGTAACCCGACACCCATACCCGGAGAGGAGAGAAACCAACATGACAACGAACGCGACAGCACCGCGAGTGGAACTGAAAGTGGGCAAACCCGCCCCCGATTTTTCCATGCTGACGACGAAAAACCTGGAGACGCTGGAAGAGCGCGTCACCCTGGCCGACTACAAGGGGAAGTGGCTCGTCCTGTTCTTCTGGCCGTTTGACTTCACCTTCGTCTGCCCGACGGAAGTGACGGCGTTCAGCGACCACCTGGACGAATTCCACGACCTGGATTGCGAGGTCCTGGGCGTGTCGACGGACAGCGTCTATACGCACCGCGCCTGGATCCAAACCCCGCGCGAACAGAACGGCATCGGACCGGTGAAGTTCCCGCTGGCCAGCGACTTCAACAAGGAAACGGCCCGGGCATACGGCGTGCTTGACGAAGAAACCGGCGCGGCCCACCGCGGCCTGTTCATCATCGACCCGGAAGGCGTGCTGCGCTACCAGGTCGTGACCGACATGAACGTCGGCCGCAGCGTTGACGAAACGCTCCGCGTCCTGCAGGCGCTGCAGGCGGGCGGCCTCTGCCCGGCCAACTGGAAGCCCGGTATGAAAACGTTGTAATCAGGGGGATGGGACTGCTGTACGATTCGCCTCCAATACGCAAAAAGCTTGGCAAGACGCCAGGCTTTTTTGCTATTCGTCGTGCCGATGGTTGGATGGACGGTAGGCAAGCAGCCAGCAATCCCGCCATTCCCCCTCATGCCTTTCGTGTCTGGGCAGAAACCACTTCTTTGCATGTTCACGGGCGTTCCGGCGGTGGCGGCGGCGAAACGCGTCCGCCCTCCGGCAGCGTTCGCTGTCAGCCGGACCATTCTCCAGGAGGAACCGCGGCGGCATGGACGGAGAGCGTGCAAAATCCAGCGGTTTTCGTGCGCGTTTTTGCCGGTTCTGCGGTACAATGAAAGAAAGAGAAACCACAGGAAGAGGCGACGTGACGATGCGGGATGTCAAACATCGCTATCGGGGGCTGCCGCCCCGCACGCCGGAGATGCTGTACAACATCGTGCGCAAGTTTTACCGGGGAGCGGTCAGCCACTACGACGTGATCCAGGAGAAAAAGGCGGACGTCAGGGAAGCCTGGCTGCGGCGACGGGAGTGCGGCAGCGACCAGGAACTGCGGCAGGCGATGACCACGCTGTTTTTGGAGTTTCACTTGTACGTCACCTGCTGGCTGCAGATTGAGATGGCCCTCTATCGGCTGGCGCGGCAGGACGAGCGTCAGGCGGAGGTGATGGAGCGCTTCCGCGAGACGTTGGAAAAGCACGTGAAGGTGCGGGAGCTGCTGGATGAGACCGAGGCATGCGTCCAGGCGCAGTGGCAGCATGACGGCCCCGGTCTGGCGTGCGTCGAGAGGGACGGATACCGGTTCGGAGACGTGACGTTTACCGTGGACGAGCAGAGCCTTCAAGACCTGCACGCCTTGTATGCGGCGATCATGGCCGCGAGAGAAGCCAATCCCCCCGCCGCGCCGACCGTCTCCGGCTGAGGCTGTCCGGCCCGGCGCCGGGACGGGTATGCTCACGATCAACACGAAAAAACGTGACCGCCAGTTTCGTGACGGTCACGTTTTTCGTTTGTGCCGGTTGTGCCGGAATCAGTAGCTGCCCGGGAAAATGGAGCCGATTTGCTGCGGAGCGTACTGGCCCGCGTTGAGGGCGCGGACTTCCTGCACGTTGGTGCCGGCAAAGCCGGGCTGAAACACGGCTTGCGCGCCGCCGCCAAACAACTGGCCGAACGACTGCTGGGGCTGAGCCTGCTGCGCGTACCCGCCGCCCAGGGATGCGGAATAGCCGCCCTGGTTCTGCTGGCGCACTTCCTGTACGTTGGTCCCGGCGAATCCGGGCTGGAACACGGCTTGGGCGCTGCCGAACGACTGGCCGAACGACTGCTGGGGCTGAGCCTGCTGCGCGTACCCGCCGCCCAGGGATACGGAATAGCCGCCTTGGTTCAGTTGGCGCACTTCCTGCACGTTGGTGCCGGCAAAGCCGGGTTGAAACACGGCCTGCGCGCCCCCCCCGAACGACTGGCCAAACGACTGCTGGGGCTGAGCCTGCTGCGCGTACCCGCCGCTCAGGGACGCGGAATAGCCGCCCTGGTTCTGCTGGCGCACTTCCTGTACGTTGGTCCCGGCGAATCCGGGCTGGAACACGGCTTGGGCGCTGCCGAACGACTGGCCGAACGACTGCTGGGGCTGAGCCTGCTGCGCGTACCCGCCGCCCAGGGATGCGGAATAGCCGCCTTGGTTCAGTTGGCGCACTTCCTGCACGTTGGTCCCGGCAAAACCAGGTTGAAACACGACGTTTGCAGGGGCGCCGACAGATGGAAACTGCTGGTACTGCTGTCCTTGTGTGAAGTGAGTCATGTGTGTTTACACCTCCTGCCATTATCATTTCCAAGGATTAGAAGCTAATGCACGTGACTCCAATTCAAGAGAATTCTCATTTGGAAGAAAACGGGCGCTCCGGCCTGCGCCCGCAAGCGCACTGCCTCCTGATTCTGGCATCATGCCAAGCGAACCGGACAAGGATGGACGGCAAAAAAGCATGCCGGCCCCATCATCCGGCATGCTGTTCCAAATCCTCCGCGCTCCAGCCTCCGAACGCCAGCCACAAGGTGGGCTTTTCGGTAGGGGCAATTCTCGCCTTCACCGGTTGGAACCCGAGCCTGTGAAACAGGGCGAGACTGGGCTCGTTGTCGACGGCCACCCGTACGTACAGCTTGGGCAGCAGACGGCACATGCGCGCCGCGAGCGCCCGACCGATTCCCCGCCTGCGGTATCGCCTGTCGACGACGAGAAGGGAGTGGGTCAGCCCGCAGCGGGCGACGGCAAACACGCCCGCCAGCCGCTTGCCGTCCAAAGCGACCACCAGCGCGGTCTCCTCATCGGCCAGCATCGCCGGGGTCAAATAGTCCAACCAGTTCACGTCCTGCTTGTCGATGCGCCGATCCCCCTGCTGACGCACGAACCGAACCAAGATCGGCTGAACCTGCTGCAGAGAGCGGGGAGACAGGACGACCAGGTTCATCCCCGCTACCCCGCCGCCATTCCCTGGCCGCCGGGAAGGCGGGAGACGTACTGTGCGTAATGGATCAGGTTGGACAGAGAGGAGCGGCGGATGGACGGTTCGTCAAACTTTTCCGGTTTGGCGTTGGCTTCGAAAAACCAGAGCTGTCCCTCCGCGGTCAGTCCCAGGTCCATCGACATTTCCGCCAAGGCTTTGATCTCTTCGTTCAGGGCGCGGGCGATGGTCAGCGAGGTCTCGTTGATCTTCGTTTCAACGGCCGGGGCTTCTTCATGGAACAGGGCGTTCAGCACGGTGGACAGCGGGTGAATCGAACCGCCGCGCGGCACGTGGGTGGTGATGTGCTGCGATCCGGCGCGGCGGATGCCGATCCCGGCGACACACCACTCACCCGTGCCGTTTTTCTGCACCAGGACGCGCACGTCGAACGGCTTTCCCTGAAACAGCGCCCGATTGATCCCCTGCTGCATGATGTATCCCTGTTTCCGCATGTGCCATCTGACGTGTTTCCAGACGGCGTACAGCGAGGAGAAGCGGCGGGTAACCGCTCGTTTTTCCTTCAGCCGCTGCAGGAGCCAGCCGTTCTTTTTCAGTTCCACCCGCATGATGCCCTGCCCGGCTCTGCCCCGTACGGGCTTCAGGTAGACAAACCGGTGCTGGTTGCAGAAGGTTCGGAAGCGGGTGAACGTATCCAGCTTCTTCGTCTCCGGCAAAAAGGGGGCTACCTCGGCGTGGCTGCTGAGCATGCGAAACAGCGCGTGCTTGTCAAAAAAGCAGCGGTTGAACAGCGTGACGTTCTGCAAGTCTTCGATCTGGTCCAGGGCTTTCTTCACGTCGGAGCGCCTTTCCGCCTGACGCGACGGGATGCGGTTGTAGACGACGTGCGGGAACGGCAGCACGGTTTCCAGCCACAGATTCTGCTGTTCGTCGTACAGATAGCCGCGGACGTTTTTCTTCTCCCAGTTGATCCCCTGAGGAGTGAACACGTAGACCAGCGCGCCCAACTTTTTGCCGGAGAGGGAGAGGTCCCTGAAATGATCACGATTGCCGAGAAAGGTCGGTCCGGCGCCGACAGTCAGGATGCCGATCAGCGGTCCGATCTTCAGGGAGTTGTTGACGGTCTTGTAGTTGATGCGGGTGCGGATGCGGCCCGGCTGCGGCTTTGGATTGCCCAGGTGAAGCCGTTTTTTGCAGTCAAACGGCCCCAGGCTGGCGATCAACTGCCGGTGACTGCTCGGCGTGAGCGCTTGTCGCGGGACGTGCAAAAACCATCGGCCGCTGGGGAGGATGGTCAGCCACCCGGAGCGCTGTTGGGGCATGGGTGTTTCCTCCTTCCTGTACGGTGGTTCGCCTCACCACTCAAAAGTTGGCCAGGTAGCAGCTGTAGTCGACAAGCAGGCGGCGGGATTCCTGGTCCGCCTGTTTCAGCCGGGCGTGTTTGAAGATGGACCGCCCCGGCTTGGAATTGGCTTCAAACATCCAGACGTGGCCGTGGGTGTCGATCCCCATGTCCAGTCCCAGTTCGCCCATGTCCGTCCCTCTCGCCTGTTCGAGCGCGGTGGCGATGAGGATGGCGGCCCGGGTGATGCGTTCCACCATCAAGTCTTTCTGTTTGCCGAACAGGTGGGTCAGCAGTTCGTCTCCCGGAATGACGGTTCCGCCGGTGCGGACGTGGGTGGTGACGCTGCCGGAGCCGGCCACTTTGGCCGCCATGCAGGAGACGACCCAGTTGTTCTGTTGGTTCTTGTGCAGGTGGACGCGGAAGTCAAACGGCCGGCCGTCAAACGTCAGGAGCGAGATGCCCTGTTGGGCCAGGTAGGAGCCGACGCGGCGGGTGCGGAAAACGTGCTGGTACAGCGAGGAGAGCTTGGCAAAGCGCCGCTTGACGTTTCTGCTGCCGGTGTGGTAGGAGACGTCATATCCGCGCCCCGGTTGGCGGACGATCTTGACGATGCCGTACCCCAGACTGCCGTTTTTCGGCTTCAGATAGACGATCGGGTACTTCCGCAAAAGCGTTCGGAGCGTCTGCAACGACGGCGAGGAATAGGTTTCCGGGATGTGCTCGTTCACTTCGGGATTGGGGTAGAGGATCTGATGCACGGTCCACTTGTTGAAAAACCCCTGGTTAAACATCGGCAGGTTGGCGGAGTGGGCCAGCTTGTATTTGAATTCCTGAACGGCTTCGTGGCGCTCCATCGTCCGGGAAGGAATGCGGTCGTAGACGACGTCGGGCAGGGCGGTGTTCATTTTCCGCCAGACGTACCCGCCCTGCTTGGTTGGGCGCAAGAACCAGGCGTCCACGCGGTGATGGTCCCAGTTTACATCGTGCGGGGAGAAGATAAAGTAAAAGACGCCTTTCCCCTCTTGAGCCTGCAGCAGGTTGTAAAAGAACGAGGTGCGCCCTCCGATCGGCTGGCGGGAATTGCTGCGCAGCCCGGTGGTGACGATGCCGATGGAGGGGCCGATGCGCAGGGTGTCATCTTCCCATTTGAGGTGGATCAGCCCGCCGTGCGGAATGCCCAGCTCGGCTTTCAACAGGCTCGTGATCTTGACCACATTGCTGTCCGGGTTTCGCCGGTCCTGAAAGACGGTGGCGACCACTTCCCGTTTCCCCAGCGAGATCTTGATCTTTTGACGGGGACGTAGCTGCAGCTTTTGGAAGAGGTGGGGCGGCAGGATAATGCCCGAGACATGCGGGTAGGACAGGAAGCGGAGCCGCACTCTGATCGATTCCATGCGTTGTTTACCTCCTACATGCTTTTCATGAGATAGCGGGCGTAGCGAACCGGATGCGTGATGGAGTGGAGCCGGGCCTTCGGATCGTCGATCATGCGGAACACGGTCCGTCCCGGCCTGCTGTTTACCTCGATGATCCAGACGCTGCCCGCCGTGTCGATGCCGACGTCGATCCCCAGCTCCACCAGCCGGCCGTGCACCCGCTCCAGAAAGGGAGGGAGCTCAGCCGCCAGGCGGTCGATCTGCTGTTTGATGCGGGCTTGCGTCTTCGGTTGGTAATGCCGGGCGAGAAAAGGACCCAGCGGCACAGCCTTGCCGCCTCCGTGGAGATTGGACGTGATGCTGCGCTTATCGCCCAGCCGTACGGCTTTTCCGGTTGTTTCCCACGTACCGAGGCCGTTCTTTTGCACCAAAACGCGCACGTCAAACGGCGTCCCGTCCGGCGTGTGCAGCGACAGATACGGCTGGACCAGAAACGTCCGCCCCGCGGTAAAGCCGGTGACGAAGGTCTTCAGCCCTTCTACCGTGCGGATCGTGCGGGAAAACGGCTCGTTTTTCCGATCCCGCCCGGCAATCTCGTAGCCGTTGGGGGTGGGAACGATCCGCACCACGCCGGAACCGTGCGTGCCGGCGATCGGTTTGATCACGGCCGAGCCGTGCGTTTCCAGCATCTCCCGCAGCGCGGACATGGTCAGGATCTCGGTCGGAGGAAGCCACGCGGCCAACTCCGGCGACTTGCTCAGCATCTGGTGGACCTGCCACTTGCCGGAGAGACCGTGGCCCAGGAACGTGATCTGCGGATCGTTTTGCAACTTTTCCACGAATGGTTTATAGTGGCGGTATGACGGACCGACAAAACAGCGGTCGTAGATGACGGCCGGCAGCGGAAAGGTGCCGCTGCGCCAGGCGCCGTCACGATATTCAAACCCGGCGACGGTACGGGATGCAAAATCGACCTGGCGCGGAGAAAAGACAAAGACGTGGATGCCTGCCTTGCGTCCGATCAGCGTCAGTTTTTTGTAATACGCTTTTTCCTGAAAATGGGGGCCGTGGCATCGGGTCATAATGCCCAGGCTTTTTTGGTTTGACGTCATGGAGGGTCACCTTCGTCTGATTTTCTTGCCTTTACTTTTTTTGGCTGTCCGGGGAAACCCGCACAAATAGGCGGCGTAATCCAGCATTCGCAGGACGGATGGACGCGCGCGCCGGGGAGGGGCTTCCTCCCTGGCCGCCAGCGGTACCGTGTTGGCCGATTTGGAGGGCTTGCTGTTTATTTCCAGGAGCCAGACCCGGCCGCGGATATCGACGCCGAGATCCACGCCGAATTCCGCGTACCGGCCGGAGAGCGACTGCTCCAGCAGCCGGGAGAGCTTCAGAGCGACGCTACGGAGCGTCGCGACGGTCGGACGCGTACCCGCTGCCCAGGGGCCGCAGATGCGCAGAGCCTGGGCGGGACCGATCATCGCTCCGCCGCGCGAGACGTTGGAGACGACGCTGTTTTGGCCCAGACGTGCGACCATCGACGTGACGACCCATTCGCCTCTGCGGTCTTTTTGCACCAGCACGCGAAAGTCGGCGGGGCGCTGCTGGATGCCGATCAACGGCAGCCCCTGCTGCAGCAGGTACGGCTTTCCGTTTGTCCGGCTCAGCAGGTATTGATGCAGGCCGGAAATGCTCGAAAATGCTCTGGCCGCGCCGCCGGGCCGGGTCGTCTGATACCCGCCGCCCGTGCGCCGCAGGCGGATGATGCCGCGTCCCATGCTGCCGTTTGTCGGCTTGGCGTAGACGGTCCTGTGTCTCTCCAGCATCTGTTTCAGATCCGTCAGACCGTAATAGCGGACCGTCCGGGGCAGATGTTCGGCGGCGGCCGGCTCGTTTTCCAGAGCTGTGTGAACGTGCCACTTATTGAGAAATTGTTCGTTGAAAAACGGGATGTTGAATTCCTTGCACCGCTGGATCCATTCGCCCATGGCCTCGCTTTGCTCCCGCTTCCGGGAGACGAGCCGGTTGTAGATGCATTGAGGCAGCGGCAGCACCGTTTGCCTCCATTCTCCGCTGCGGCGGATCATGCCGCGGACGATCTGCTGATCCCAGTTGACGTCCTGCATGCGAAACGCGCAGACGATCCCGCCGCGGCGGCTGCAGACGTCCGCCATCTCGTTGAAGAACGAGGTGAACGGACCAAATGGGGCGGCCGGGGACTGGGTGTCGTAGCGGGAGACCAGAACGCCCAGATAGGGGCCAAAAACAAGACGCTGCTGGCTCGCGTAAAAACGTGCCAGCAGGGGAACTCCCGTAGGCAAATGCAGCGTGTGGGCCAGTGAGGGGCGAATCAGGGTGAGGCCGCTTCGTTCCATGCCCTTTACGCGGGCGCAAGCCGTCTTGCAGCCAAACTGGACGGTGAGCGTCGACGGAGCGAGCTTCCACTTGCGCAGGCACGCCTGGGGCAGATACAAATCGATGTCCGTCTTGGGATCGTACGATTGCAGAACCGTCGGAACGTAAGACATGGCAATCCCCTTCCCATCAGACATGAAGTTAGTCTATTTTATGAGCAGGCATATACTTTGGTTCCATGGAGGAAAAAGAGAGGGCGTTTGCATAGATGAATGCGTGGATAGTGTTGCTGATGAACGTGGCGGTCGGTTCCGCCATTGGCGGCGTGACAAACGAGTTGGCGATCCGCATGCTGTTTCGCCCGCACAAGCCGTGGAAGATCGGCGGGTGGCGGGTACCGTTTACGCCCGGATTAATTCCCCGCCGGCGGGATGAGATCGCCGTCCATATGGGGCGGCTGGTGGAAGAGTACCTGCTGACCACCGAGGGCATCAAACGGGCGCTGGCCCGAAGCGGGATGGAGAACACCTTGAACACCTGGCTGACTGGCGTGGCCGACAGATGGTGCGCGGACGGCCGCACCCTGCGTGAGTTTCTGCACGCTGCCGCTCCCGGGCTGTTGGCCGAAGACGGCGGCGTAAGCGAAAGCGTGCGCCGTCCGCTTCACCTGCGGTGGCAGGCGTTTGTCGACGAGCTGATTCATCATTATGAACAGAAGCGGCTGCGCGAGCTGATCCCCGCGGAGGGGATGGCCCGGATCGACACGGCGCTGGAGGATGTCAGCCGCCTCCTGCTGGAGCGTTTCCGCGCCTATCTGCATTCACCCGACGGTCAGCAGACGGTACAGCAGATGCTGCGCGGACTGCTCGGCGGAGGGGGCATGTTTGGCGGATTGGTCGGCATGTTTCTGACGGACGAGAAAATCGCCGGCAAGCTGCTGCCCTACCTGGACGACCTGCTGGCCCATCCGGAACTGGCGGATCGCCTCAACCGCTTTTTGCGCCAGGAAGCGGACAAATGGCTGGACAAAACCGTGCGGGAAGTGCTTGACTGGATCGGAGCGGAGCAGGTGGAAGCGTGGTCGTCTGCCCTTTTTGCCAAACTGGAGGAGCAAGGCGTCCGGCTTCTGGACAAGCCGCTGGGCCATCTGCTGTCCCCGCTGAGGGAGACGGTGGCGGGCCAGGTGATTCCCCGGCTGGCACGCTGGATGGTGGAGACGGTGGAGCACAACGTGGAGCGGCTGCTTCACAAACTCTCCATCCGCGACATCGTCACCAGGCAGGTGGAGGGCTTCCCGATCGAGCGGATTGAGGAGATGATCGTGGGGATTTCCGGACGGGAGTTTCGCATGATCACCATTCTCGGGTTTATCCTCGGAGGCGTCATCGGACTGGTGCAGGGGCTGTTGGCCGCCTTGTGGGGATAGCGATGCGTCCTGCTCTCCGGCCATGACCATCTGAAACGAAACTGTAAAGCCGCTGTAATCTTTCTGTAATATTCCCGGGGTAAGATAAAGACACGATGAAAACCCCCTTAATGATATACTTTCTGCCGGAGTAGCCGCAAAGCTACTCTTTTTTTTTACCCGGCCATCAGGTATAGTGAACCCAGGAGAGTACCTGAACATCCCGGGTTGGCCGGTCCCGGCGGCAGCGCGTGCCGGGGCCATCCGTACCGCCGTGGAAGCAAAGGATGGAGGGTGGGTACAAAACGAATGGCAACCAAACACGAGCAGATTCTTCAATATATCGACCGTCTTCCGATCGGTACGAAGATCTCCGTGCGCCAGATCGCCAAGGATCTGGACGTGAGCGAAGGCACCGCCTACCGGGCGATCAAGGAAGCGGAAACACAGGGCTACGTCAGCACCATCGAGCGCGTCGGAACGGTGCGGATCGAGAAAAAGCAAAAGGAGAACATTGAACGGCTGACGTTTGCCGAAGTGGTCAACATCGTCGACGGCCACGTCGTGGGCGGCCGCGAGGGGCTGCACAAAACGCTGAACAAGTTCGTCATCGGCGCCATGCAGTTGGAGGCGATGATGCGCTACATCGACGCGGGCAGCCTGCTGATCGTGGGGAACCGCTACCAGGCGCACAAAATCGCCCTGCAGCAGGGGGCCGCCGTCCTGATTACCGGCGGCTTCGACACCAGCGAAGAAGTAAAGCAGTTGGCCGACCGGCTGGCCCTGCCGATCATCTCGTCCAGCTATGACACGTTTACCGTCGCCTCGATGATCAACCGGGCCATTTACGATCGGCTGATCAAAAAAGAGATCGTCATGGTGGAAGACATCCTGAAACCGCTGGCGGAGACGCCCGTGCTGCTCCCGACGGACACGGTCGCCAAGTGGCACCAGTACACGGAGCTGTATCAGGACACCCGCTTTCCCGTCGTGGACGAGCAGATGCGGCTGATCGGGATCGTCACGTCGAAAGACATCATCGGCCACGAGGAGACAGCGACGATCGACAAGGTGATGACAAAAAATCCGATCACCACTTCGCCGCGCGTCTCCGTGGCCTCCTCCGCGCATCTGATGGTGTGGGAGGGCATCGAACTGCTGCCGGTCGTGGACAACTACCGCAAGCTGGTCGGCGTGCTCAGCCGCAACGACGTGCTGAAGGCCCTGCAGTACACGGCCAAGCAGCCGCAGATGAGCGAGACGTTTCCCAACCTGATCATGTCTCACTTCCGCGAGGAGCGGCAGGGAGAGCAGCTCGTCTACCAAGGGGAAGTGACGCCCCAGATGACCAACCACCTGGGGACGATCGCCAGCGGCATCATGACCACCGTCATGGTGGAAGCGGCGTGCAACCTGCTGCGCCTGCACCGGCGCGGGGACATGGTGCCGGAGAACATCACCGTCTACTTTTTGAAGCCGGTGCAGATGGAGAGCCAGATCGAGGTGCGGCCGCGCCTCATGGACATCAGCCGCCGCTTCGGCAAGGTGGAAGTCTCCGTGTACCACGGCGACCAGCAGGTGGGCCAGGCGATGGTGACGGCGCAGATCATCGATCGGTAATCAATCGGAATCACGAAAAAAAGGTCGTCCGGACGGCAGTGCCGCGGACGGCCTTTTTGGCTTGCAGGCGGAGGGTGTCCGAGGAAGGCTAACGGCTGGCCGGGTCCGGCCGGGACATGTGGAAACAGCAGGCAAACACCCAGTACGAACACGTCACAAACAGCATGAACACCCCGATGAAGTGGACGGCAACGGGCTCTGCCAGCGCCTGCAGGGAATCGCGGAGGATCGCTCCCACGGCAGCATCGTCCAGGTCAGCCGCCGCCGAACCGTCCAGATCAGGCGGATGGCCGTCGCCGCCAGCAGCGGAATCCAGGCCAGGGCCAGGTTGGGTTTGATCAGCCACAGATAGCTGGTGCTCGACATCGTCTGCATGCGGTGCCACAGCAGCAGGGCGCAGGCCGCCGACGCCGCGCCCAGCGCGAAAAGCAGACAAACAGACGCTTTTTGTGATGGATGAGCGTACGCAACGGTTTTCGCCTCCTACTGTCCCGGACAGGTATGTTCCTTACGCGGCCGCATATACGTTTGTTCACCGGGACCTGTACAATGTCAATTGGTGAGGTTATCTGTACGAAGACAGAAAAAAGTTGAGCAGTCCGACTGCGACGAAAAAACCGAGCAGCCCAATCAGGAAATAACCTATATACAGAATGATTCGGTAGGGGGATTGATTGCGCATGGTTGTCCACCTTCCCTTGCGTATTGCGGCAGCCGCTTGGCTGTCACCGCCCGTTTTGCTTACGGGCACGGGCTGTGCCAATTTCCGTGGGTTGCGCCATACAGCATCGCTTCCTCCTGGTAGTGCTTCGCGGAACACTGATCCCGATCGGGCAGAATGCCGGAGCGGCGGAACTTCCAGGCACAGGCGATGAGACCGAGCGCCAGGGAGCCGAGGACGTACATCATGATCCCGTCACCATCCTTTTTCCAGTTCTTACTGGTATATACGTGCTGACCGGCCCGGACGTTTCGCGGTCCGCATTGACAGCGGAGAAAAAGCGGCTTATGTTTAGGATTAGACAATCATCTAATGTAATGGACACGATATACACGATAGAAACGGAAGGAGGGGGTTCCCGTGCAGCTGGAAAAGCTGGTCACCTTTTACAAAGCGCTGGGAGACCCGACCCGTCTGCGCATCGTCGCGCTCCTGGCGAACGGTCCGCTGCACGGCCAAGCGCTGGCCGGCAAGCTGGGCGTCACCCCGCCCACCATCACGCACCACATGGCAAAGCTGCGCGAGGCCGGGATCGTCTATGAGCGGCGGGATAAAAACACGATTTACTTTACCCTGCACGAGACCAATCTGACGCGCAAATCGCAGGCGCTTCTGACCCTGCTGGACAAGGCGAAAGGAACGGAAGGAGCGGCAGAGATGGAGGAGTCGGACGAGAAGTGGGCGGCGGAGAAAATGCAGGTGATCCGCCATTTCTTCACGGCGGACGGCAGGCTGAAGCACATCCCGACGCAGCGGAAGAAAAAGCTGATCGTCTTCGAACACATGGTGCGGGGACTGGAGCGGGGACGAAAGTACGAGGAGCGGGAAATCAACGAGTACATCCGCCGCTTCCACGACGATTACGCCACGATCCGGCGCGAATTTGTGATGAACCACTATATGTACCGGGAGAACGGCATCTACGAGTTGAATCCCCCGGAGATGTGGGCCAAGGCGGAAGACCTGCGCTGAAGAGCGGAGCGGCTGCGAAAGCGGCGCAAACAAAAAAGGACAACCGTCGGCACCTGGCACTCCGGTTGTCTGAAGCAAGAATGTCACACAGGCTCATTATACGCAGGAACAACGATTTTGGCCAGAAAAAATGAATGGGAACGGAGGAAAAACGTTCCCATGGCAGGCTCGGCCGCAGACGGCTACGAGCCTTTTTTCAGTTCCGCCTGCCACGCGGCGCGGTAGTGGAGGAAGTTGCGCGTGCCGAGAAACAGGTTGACGCCGCCGACAAACAGGAGCAAGAGGGCGATCACGACGCGGATCGTGTCCAGCGGTTCAAACGTCAACTGGTTCAGTCCCAGCAGGGTGACCAGCACGCCGAGCGACATGTTCATCTTGCCCAGGGTCATGCGCGACGCCAGCGGGTGCATCCCGCGCTGACGAGCGGTAATGCTGTAGTACACGCTGGCCACCAGGGAAGCCAGCACTCCGGTTACATAGGTCGCAAACCACATGCATGGATTCATCCTCTCCTGCGATCTGGTACTATCCTACCAAAGTTTGCGAAAGCGGGCAAACCGGACAGGGGAATGTTTGTTCCCGTCCGGTTTTGTGGTATAATTTTCTTGTACAATAGTACACCGGTTCGCAAAGGGCGGCTCTCCCCATCCCTGCGAGAAAGGGGGTGACGCGATGACGGTATACCAAGCGTTGAGTCTGATGCTGACGTTCGGTACCCTAGTTGTCTTGCTCCTGACGAACAAAAAGAAGTAGGCCGCGCGTGAGTCCGACAGCTCCGCGACCTACTCCTCTTCCAACGGGCCGTTCCCTTTGCGGAAACGTCTATTGTGCGATGACCGGAGCGCGGCAACGCTTCGGTCTCTTTCGTTTGATTCCCGTTCCACGGCCGTTGCCGGCAAGGGAACCCCTTTCTTTCACTATACCCCTGCGGGGAGGGATTGTAAAGCCCGCGCCTGCCGCGACGGGGCCGGGATGGAGTATAATGAAAGAAAACGACAACGGGACGGAACAAGAGAGGAAGGAACGCGATGACCCCCTTTGTCCATCTGCACGTGCATACGGAATACAGCTTGCTTGACGGCGCGGCCCGCATCGAGGAACTGGTGCGCCGGGCGGTGGAGCTGGGCATGCCGGCCCTGGCGATGACCGACCACGCCAACCTGTACGGCGCCGTGCCGTTTTACAAGGCCTGCCGGGACGCCGGCATCAAGCCGATCATCGGCATGGAGGCGTACGTCATCGAAGGAAACCTGCAGGATCGCGTGCGCAATGCCCCCGCACCGTACCATCTCGTGCTGCTGGCGGAGAACGACCGCGGCTACCGCAACCTGCTCAAGCTGGCTACGCTGGCCAACACGGAGGGCCACTTCATCCTCCCCCGGCTGAACAAGGAGGCGCTGGCCCGCTACAGCGAAGGGCTGATTGCGCTGAGCGCCTGCCGGGAGGGGGAGGTGGCCCGGCTGCTGCTCGCAGGCGATATCGAGGGGGCCCGCCAGGCGGCGCTCTGGTATCGGCAGGTGTTCGGCGCCGACCGGTTTTACCTGGAGCTGCAGGACCACGGGCTGGAGATCGAACGCAGGCTGAATCAGCGGCTGCTCCGCCTGGGGCAGGAGACGGGCATTCCGCTCGTCGCCACCAACAACGTGCACTACGTCTACCGGGAACAGCACCGGCAGCATGACATTTTGCTGGCGATCGGCGAGGGCAAGACGGTGGACGAGGAGAACCGGTTTCGCTACGAGACCGACGAGTACTACCTGAAAAGCGGCGACGAGATGGCCCGCCTGTTCGCCTACGCGCCGAAAGCGCTGGCCAACACGGCCGCCATTGCCGAGCGCTGCCAGTGGCACCTGTCGTTTGGCCAGCACATTTTGCCGAAATTTCCCCTGCCCGCCGGACAGGAACCGACGGCTTTCCTGCGGGACCTGTGCGAACGGGGCTGCCGCGAGCGCTACGGGGAAATCACGCCCGAGGTGCGCGAGCGGCTGGAACACGAGCTGGCGATCATCACGCGGACCGGCTTTACCGATTACTTTCTGATCGTCTGGGATTTCATGCGCCACGCCCATGAGCAGGGCATTCCGACCGGGCCGGGACGCGGTTCGGCGGCGGGCAGCCTGGTGGCCTATGCGCTGAAGATCACCAATGTCGATCCGCTCCGCTTCAGCCTGCTGTTTGAACGGTTTCTCAACCCGGAGCGGGTGACGATGCCGGACATCGACATCGATTTTTCCGTGGAGCGGCGGGACGAGGTGATCCGCTACGTGGCCGACAAGTACGGGCATGACCGGGTGGCCCAGATCATCACGTTCGGAACGATGGCGGCCCGGGCGGCCGTTCGCGACGCGGGGCGGGCGCTGGGTCTGTCGCTTGGCCTGGTGGACCGGGTGGCCAAAATGATCCCGCAGTCTCCCGGCATGACCATCGACAAGGCGTTCCAGCTCAATCCCGAGCTGGGCAAGCTGTGCGAGACGAACAGCCAGGCGAAGCAGTTGATCGAGGCGGCCAAGGGCGTCGAGGGGCTGCCCCGTCACGCTTCCACTCACGCGGCCGGCGTGGTGATCGCGCCGGAGCCGCTGACCGAGTACGTGCCGCTGCAGACCGGCAGCGAAGGATTGGCCTTGACCCAGTACCCGATGGAAGCGCTGGAAGAGATCGGGCTGTTGAAGATGGATTTTCTCGGCCTGCGCAACCTGACGATCATCCAGGAGACGCTGCGCCACCTGCGGGAACAGGGCATCGACCTCGACCTGGAGCGGATTCCCCCCGACGACGCCAAGACCTTCCGGATGCTCAGCCGCGGCGAGACGACGGGGATCTTTCAACTGGAATCGGCGGGGTTCCGCAGCGTACTGCGCGAGCTGAAGCCGACCAGCCTGGCCGACATCGTCGCCGTGCTCGCCCTCTACCGGCCGGGGCCGATGGAGATTATCCCGCAGTACATCCAGGCCAAGCACGGCGAAACCCAGGTGCACTACGCCCACCCCGACCTGGAGCCGATCCTGAAAGAAACGCACGGCTTCATGATCTACCAGGAGCAGATCATGCAGATCTCCTCCAAGCTGGCCGGGTTCAGCCTGGGAGAAGCGGACATTTTGCGGCGGGCGGTGGGCAAAAAGAAACGGGAGCTGCTGGCCGAGCAGCGGGAGAAGTTCGTCGCCGGCTGCGTCAAGCAGGGCTACGGGGAGCGGCTCGGCAACGAGATCTACGACCTGATCGTGCGCTTCGCCGACTACGGCTTCAACAAGGCGCACTCGGTCGCCTACGCGATCATCGCCTACCAGATGGCCTACCTGAAGGCCAACTATCCGCTCGCCTTCATGGCCGCGCTGCTGTCGCTGTCCATCGGCAGCCAGACGCGCATTGCCGAGTACACCGAAGAAGCGCGCCGGCTGCGGCTGACCGTGCTGCCTCCGGACGTCAACGAGAGCCAGGCCTTCTTTACCGTGGAGCAGGAGGCCATCCGCTTCGGACTGGCCGCGGTCAAAAACGTCGGCTACGGCGCCATCGACTCGATCGTGCGGGAGCGGGCCAAACGGCCGTACCGCGACCTGTTTGACTTCTGCGCCCGGGTGGACGGCAGGCTGGTCAACCGGCGGGTGGTCGAATCGCTGATCCTCTGCGGCGCGCTGGATTCGCTGCCCGGCCACCGCAGCCAGCTCATGGTGCTGCTGGACGAGGCGATGGGCAAAGCGACGGGCAGGCGGCAGGAGCGGGACGCCGACCAGCTCAACCTGTTTGCCGGAGAGGACGGAACGGAGCCGGCGCGTCCGCCGTCCGAGTACCCCGACGTGCCCCCGTTCTCCCGCAGCCAGCGGTTGAAAGAGGAGCGGGAACTGCTCGGCGTCTACCTGTCCGGCCATCCGCTGGACCAGTTCGCCCACCTGGTCAACCGGCCGGAGGTGCACGCCGTCTCTTCGCTGGCCGAGTGCGCCCGGGACCAGACGGTAAAAGTGGTGGGCATGATCGTCGAAGAGCGGCGGATTCAGACCAAAAAAGGGGAACCGATGGCTTTCGTCACGCTGGAGGACAAAACTGCCCAGGTGGAGATGGTCGTCTTTCCGAAGGTGTACGCCAAATACGCCGGCCTGTTGGCGCGGGAGCGGATCGTCGTCGTGGAAGCGCGGGTGGATCATCAGGACGACGCGGTGAAGCTGCTGGCCTCCCGCATGTGGGATGCCGAAGCGCTGCCCAGGCCGTCGACGGAACCGGTGCTGTTTGTCAAAATTGCGCCGGAACAGGAGCGCGATTCGACGCTGCACCGGCTGCAGCGGCTGTTTGTCGAAAAAAAAGGAACGATTCCCGTCGTGCTGTACTACGAAGGAAAAAAGCAGACGATTCGCCTGCCGGACGCGATCCGCGTTGAGGTTGATGAGTCCTTTTTGGAGCAAGCGCGAGCAATTGTGGGAAGTGACAGCGTAATCCAGAAAGAATTGCCTGTAAACTGGGGAGGATGAACCAAGTCCTCCCTTTTTCGCCGTTTTCGGCAGCTTTACAGGAGAATGGGTTTTGTTATAATGGGGACATACGCAGAAAAGTGGTCTGACCACTTAGGTTCGATATAGATAAGTGAAACAGATAACCAAGCGATACCAGACATACATGAAATGGAGTGGTACTTGTGTCCAATTTGCGAGAGGATGCGCTGGAACTTCACCGGAAGCACAGGGGGAAACTGGAGGCGGTCACCAAGGTGCCCGTACGCAACGCCCGCGATCTGAGCCTGGCGTATTCGCCGGGGGTGGCGGAGCCGTGCAAGGAGATCTTTGACGACGTGTCCAAGGTGTACGACTACACGATGAAAGGCAACCTGGTAGCCGTGGTCAGCGACGGCACCGCCGTGCTCGGACTGGGCAACATCGGCCCGGAAGCGGCCATGCCGGTCATGGAAGGCAAGGCGGTCCTGTTCAAGTCGTTTGCCGGCGTCGACGCCTTCCCGATCTGCCTGAACACCACCGACGTGGACAAGATCGTGGAGACGGTGAAGCTGCTGGAGCCCACGTTTGGCGGCGTCAACCTGGAAGACATCGCCGCACCCGCCTGCTTTGAAATCGAGGAGCGCCTGAAAAAGGAAACCAACATCCCGATTTTCCACGACGACCAGCACGGCACGGCCATCGTAACCGCAGCCGGTCTGATCAACGCGCTGCGCGTGGTGAACAAAAAGCTGGAGGACATCCGCGTGGTGACCAACGGGGCCGGAGCGGCCGGCATCGCCATCATCAAGCTGCTCCTGTCCATGGGCGTCAAAGACGTGATCATGTGCGACACCAAGGGAATCGTGTACGAAGGACGTCCCTTCGGCATGAACCCGGTCAAGGAAGAAATGGCGAAAATCACCAACCGCAGCAAAAAGCAGGGTGATCTGGCCGAGGCGATGAAGGGCGCCGACGTATTCATCGGCGTATCCGTGGCCGGCGCCGTCACCCAGGAGATGGTCCGGTCGATGAACCGCGATCCGATCATCTTTGCGATGGCCAACCCGGTTCCGGAAATCATGCCGGAGGAAGCAAAAGCGGCGGGTGCTGCCGTCGTCGGCACGGGCCGTTCCGACTTCCCCAACCAGGTGAACAACGTCCTGGCGTTCCCGGGCATCTTCCGCGGCGCGCTGGATACCCGCGCCACCAACATCAACGAAGAGATGAAACGAGCGGCGGTTTACGCCATCGCCGATCTGATCTCGCCGGAAGAGCTGTCTGCCGACAAGGTGATTCCGGCGCCGTTTGACCCGCGCGTCGCTCCCCACGTGGCGGCTGCGGTGGCGAAGGCGGCGATGGAGAGCGGCGTGGCCCGCATTTCCGTCGATCCCGAAGAGGTCAAGGAAAGAACGGCGAAACTGGCCGCCATCTCGCTGCAAGAGGCGTAATCCCGGCCGTACGGGAACAACGATGAACACCCTCCCAACCGTGCGAGCGGTCGGGAGGGTGCTTCGCCGTAGACAGTCAATAAGGAGGGTGGAAAGGTGCTCGATTCTGCGCAAGAGCGAAAAGTGTACGAGGGCATTCTGCTGCAGATCCATGAAATCGTTCGGGAAAAAAACTTGCGCCCCGGCGACAAGCTGCCGTCCGAACGGGAGCTGTCCGAACAGTTGGGAGCGGGCCGTTCCTCCGTCCGGGAGGCGCTTCGGGCCCTGGAACTGCTGGGACTGATTGAAACCCGCCGGGGAGAAGGCACCTTTTTGAAGCACTACCGTCACAACCGCCTGATTGACATTCTCGGCTACTTTATCCTGCGGGACTACAAGACGAAAAAAGACCTGATCGAGATGCGCCGGATTCTGGAGCTGGAAGCGGTGCGGCTGGCCTGCCGGCGCGCCACAGACAAGCACTTTGAAGAGATGGAGCGGATCCTGAAAGCGGCGGAGGAGCGCGTGGAGCGCGGCGAGGTTCCCACCGAGGAAGACTACCAGTTTCACCGCGTCATCTGCCGATCCAGCCGCAACTCCATCCTGCATCGCATCTGGGCGCCGCTCGTCGAGTACAGCGACAGCGTCCGCAGCGAATCGCTGGGACGCGAAGGCCGGGCCCGCACCGCGCTGGCGGAGCACCGTCGGATCATGGAAGCCATCCGCGAGGGAGACGAAGCACTGGCGGTGGAGAGGATGAGGGAGCACCTGGAAAACAGCAAGCTCTAGGCGAGCGCCCCGCCTTGTCCGCGCCCTCCCCCGATTTGCGACGAGCGCTGGCGCTGTGATATGATGATGCAGACCTGTTTTGGACGATGAAGGAGGTTGCCAGCATGTGGACGGTCATCTACATCGCTCCTAGCGCAAAAATCGCGGAACGGATACAGCAACGTTTGACAGATGAAGGATTCCTGGTCAAGGTTCGCGAGGCGAAGGTTTCGAAGCAGTACGAGATTCTCGTGCCCGAAAGCGAAGTTCACGAAGTCCAGGAAGTACTCGGCACGATCCTTCACTGACCAGAAAGGTGAGGTGTAACTGTGCTTAAAGACCTGTTCGGGAAGAAGCGAAAGTTCGCGACTGTCCCCGCGGAGACGTTTGCGCGCGTTCCCGCCGGCGCTGACGGCGCCAAAGTGACGGGACCCAAGGAAAAGGAAGTTCCCGAGGGACTGATGAATAAATGCCCGCACTGCGGGACCATACACTACTCCAAGGACCTGGAGAAAAACCTGCGCGTCTGCAAAGGCTGCCAGTACCATTTCCCCATGTCCGCTCCCGAGCGCATCCAGTCGCTCCTGGATGACGGGAAGCTGACCGAGGAGTTCGACGCGGACCTGATCACCGCCAATCCGCTCGGCTTTCCCGGTTATCTGGAGAAGCTGGAACAAGACATGAAAAACACCAATCTCAACGAGGCGGTCATCACCGGCGAGGGCGTGCTCGGAGGCAACCGCATCATCATCGGCGTGATGGACTCCCGCTTTCGGATGGCCAGCATGGGCTCGGTCGTCGGCGAGAAGATCACCCGGGCGATCGAGCGGGCCGTGGAGCGGCGTCTGCCGTTTCTCCTCTTCTCCGCGTCCGGTGGGGCGCGGATGCAGGAAGGCGTGCTCAGCCTGATGCAGATGGCCAAGACGAGCGCGGCGCTGGCCCGGCTGGACCGGGAGCGGCTCTTGTTCATCTCCGTGCTCACCAACCCGACATACGGCGGGGTGACCGCCAGCTTCGCCTCGCTCGGCGACTACAACATCGCCGAACCGGGCGCGATGATCGGGTTTGCCGGTCGCCGCGTGATTGAGCAGACGGTTCGCCAGGAGCTGCCAAAAGATTTTCAGACGGCGGAATTCCTGCTGAAGCACGGACAGCTCGACATGGTGGTGCATCGCAAGGACATGCGGACCACGCTGGCCAAACTCGTCGAGCTGCACACGATTCGGGAGGGAGTGTAGAGATGGCAGGCGAACTTCCCTTTGAAAAGCCGCTGGTGGAACTGCAGGAAAAGATCAAGGAACTGCGCAGGTTTACCGAGGAAAAAGGCATCGATTTTTCGGATGAGGTCGTTCGTTTGGAGAAAAAGGCCAAGGATCTGGCCGAGCAGATTTACGGCAATCTGACGCCGTGGCAGCGCGTGCAGATCGCCCGCCACCCCGAGCGGCCCACGACGCTGGACTACATTCATCATATCTTTACGGATTTTCTGGAAGTGCACGGCGACCGCTGTTTCGGCGATGATCTGGCGATTGTCGGCGGAATCGCCAAACTGGACGGCCGTCCGGTCACGGTGGTCGGCCACCAGAAAGGAAAAGACACCAAGGAAAACATCAGCCGCAACTTCGGCATGGCTCATCCGGAAGGTTACCGCAAGGCGCTGCGGATCATGCAGCAGGCGGACAAGTTCGGCCGCCCGATCATCTGCTTCATCAACACGTCGGGGGCGTATCCCGGCAAGGCGGCGGAGGAGCGCGGCCAGAGCGAAGCGATTGCCCGCAACCTGCGGGAGATGGCGGGCTTCCGCGTTCCGATCATCTGCGTGGTGATCGGCGAAGGCGGCAGCGGCGGCGCCTTGGCCATCGGCGTCGGCAACCGCGTCTACATGCTGGAGAACTCCACCTACTCGGTCATTTCGCCGGAGGGGGCGGCGGCCATTCTCTGGAAGGACGCCAGCCTGGCGATGCGCGCGGCGGAAACGATGAAGATCACCGCGCCCGACCTTTTGGAGCTGGGCGTGATCGACGGGATTATCGAGGAGCCGTTTGGTGGCGCCCACCGCGATGTGGTCCAGCAGGCCAGCCATGTCAAGGCGAAGCTGCTGGAAGGATTGGAACAGCTCGACCGTTTGAGCCCGGAACAACTGATACAGGATCGTTACGAAAAGTTCAAACAGATCGGCGCCTACGCCTCCCTCTGATCCAGAGGAGGCGTTTTTGGCTTTTTTCTGCGCGGGAAATCTGCTACAATCGTATTCGAATGCGGGATTTGTCAGATCTTTCAAAAAGTATGGCACATATTCCGCAATGAGTGTAACAGATATAAATGTGGAACTGATACAGCATGTTTCAAACGCGTTTTGGCACATACTGTTTCCGTTTCAAGACATGCTAATGACGATAAGAAGGGTCGTTGAGCCTTTGTTTACGACAGGAGAGGTGGTTTCCATGCAGAAAATCGCAGTTTTGACCAGCGGCGGGGATTCTCCGGGGATGAACGCGGCCGTTCGCGCCGCCGTGCGCCGCGCCGCCTATCACGGCGTGCAGATGTACGGGGTGTACCACGGGTACGAAGGGCTGATGCGCGGCCATATCCAGGAGATGACGCTGGGATCCGTCGGGGACATCATCCATCGGGGCGGAACCATCCTCTATTCGGCCCGCAGTGAAGAGTTCAAGACGGAGGCAGGCCAGGAGAAGGCGGTTCGCCAACTGCACAACCACGGCATCGAAGGATTGATCGTGATCGGTGGCGACGGCTCCTTCCGCGGAGCGCAGAAGCTGACGGAAAAGGGCATCCCCACCATCGGCGTGCCCGGTACCATCGACAACGACATTCCGTGCACCGATTTCACCATCGGGTTTGACACCGCGCTCAATACGATTGTGGAAGCGATCGACAAAATCCGCGACACCGCCACTTCGCACGAGCGCACCTACATCATCGAGGTGATGGGGCGCGACGCCGGAGACCTGGCGCTGTGGGCCGGTCTGGCCGCAGGCGCGGAGTCGATCATCATTCCGGAAGCGGAACAGGACATGGACGACATCATCGAACGGCTGCACGCCGGACACCGCCGCGGCAAGAAGCACTCGATCATCATCGTGGCGGAAGGCGTCGGCAGCGCCGCCACCTACGCGGAGGAAATCAAGCAGCGGACCGGCTGGGAGACCCGCGTGACCGTGCTCGGCCATATCCAGCGGGGCGGTTCACCGACCGCGTTTGACCGCATGCTGGCCAGCCGCATGGGCGCGGCGGCCGTGGACCTGCTCCTGGAAGGAAAGCGGGACCGAATGGTCGGCATCCGCAACAACCAGATCGTCGACGTCGATTTCAAGGAAGCGTTGTCGCAAAAGCACCAGCTCGACTTGTCCGTCTATCAGTTGGCGCGCACCCTGTCCATTTAGAGCGGCGGGAATGACAGCTTGTTTCATAGGAGGGACGCACAGTGCTGCGTAAGGCGAAAATCGTATGTACCATCGGACCGGCTAGCGAGTCGGTCGAGACGCTGAAAAAACTGATTCACGCCGGCATGAACGTGGCCCGGCTCAACTTTTCCCACGGTTCGCACGAGGAGCATGCCGCCCGGATCGCCAACATCCGGCAGGCGGCCGAAGAGACGGGCAAGCAGGTGGCCATCCTGCTGGATACCAAGGGACCGGAAATCCGCACCGGCTTGCTGGCCGTGGATGCGGTGGAACTGCAGGAGGGCGGAACGATCGTGCTGACCACGGAGGACGTGCCCGGCACGGCGGAACGCGTATCGATTACGTATGCCGATCTGCCGCGCGACGTGAAGAAGGGCGACACCATCCTGATCGACGACGGGCTCATCGGCCTGACCGTGGAAGCGGTGGAGGGCCATGAGATCGTCTGCCGCATCAAGAACGGCGGCACGTTGAAAAGCAAAAAGGGCGTCAACGTGCCGGGCGTCAAGATCAACCTGCCGGGAATTACGGAAAAGGACGCGCAGGATATCGAATTCGGCATCCGGCAGGGCGTCGACTTTATCGCCGCCTCGTTTGTGCGCAAGGCGTCCGACATCCTGGAGATTCGCGAAATCCTGGAACGCCACGGCGTCCGCATCGACATCATCGCCAAGATTGAAAACCAGGAAGGCGTGGACAACGTGGACGAGATCCTCGCCGTTTCCGACGGCCTGATGGTGGCCCGCGGCGACCTGGGCGTGGAAATCCCGGCGGAGGAAGTGCCGCTGGTACAGAAAAAGCTGATCAAGAAGTGCAACGAGCTGGGCAAACCGGTCATCACCGCAACGCAGATGCTCGACTCGATGCAGCGCAATCCCCGTCCCACCCGGGCGGAGGCGAGCGACGTGGCCAACGCCATCTTTGACGGCACGGACGCGATCATGCTCTCCGGCGAAACGGCGGCCGGCAAGTATCCGGTGGAGTCGGTGGAGACGATGAACCGGATTGCGCTCAGAGCGGAGCAGGAGCTGAACTACCGGGAGATCCTGTACAACCAGGCGCTGCAAAAGCAGGTGACGATTACGGACGCGATCAGCCAGGCCGTGGCCAACGCCGCGCTCGACCTGGACGCCGCGGCCGTCATCACGGCGACGGAGAGCGGCCATACCGCGCGCATGGTCTCCAAATACCGGCCCAAAGCGCCGATCGTCGCCGTCACGCCGCACGCCGACGTGGTGCGCCGCCTCGCGCTCGTCAACGGGGTCTACCCCGTGCTCGGGCCGATGGCCAACACGACCGACGAAATGCTGGAGATGTCCGTGCAGCAGGCGCTGGAGGCGGGGTATGTCCGCCACGGCGACCTCGTGGTCATCACCGCAGGCGTGCCGGTGCGTGAAGTGGGCACCACCAACCTGATGAAGATTCACGTCATCGGCGATATTGTGGCGAAGGGACAAGGCATCGGCCGCAAAGTGGTGACCGGCCGGGTGGCGGTCGCCCGCTCGGCGGAGGAAGCGCTGGAGAAGATGCAGGAGGGCACCATCCTCGTGACGATTGGCACGGATTCGGACATGATCGGTGCATTTGAAAAGGCGGGGGCGGTCATTACCGAGGAGGGCGGACTCACCTCTCACGCCGCCATTGTCGGGCTCAACCTCAACGTCCCGGTGATCGTCGGCGTCGCGCGTGCCACGGAACTGTTGAAAGACGGCCAAATCGTCACCGTCGACTCCGAACGCGGCCACATTTACACCGGACATGCCCGAGTGCTGTAAAAAAGTGCCGGAAACACCCTGAATCTGGGAGGGGGTGATGGACAGCGTCACCCTCTCTTTCCCATACCGTTTTTTCGGAAAAAAGCTTCCTTCCTGCCCTGTCCGCACTGCTTTCGCGGGCAGGGCGGTTTCCATTTCGGGCACCATAAGTGCAGGAGGGGGCTGAAAAACGACAGAAAATCTGCTACAATGAGGACTTCCCGAACGTGTTTTCTCCCGGCAGGCGAACAGCCTTGTCAAGTCCCTTTTTTCACAAAAACACTACATATTGTGTTGTCGAAAAATATTGCACACAACATATAGAAAAAACTATTGAGTTTTTGCTGGAAAAAGAGTTAACTAGAGATGATAGCATTGAAGGAGGAACCGACATGTTGGCAACAGAGACGAGAACCCGTTTTTTGCGGGATGAATTTCTTGACCGTTACCCCGATTTCCCGCCGCACATGAATGCGCTGGGGCAATTTGTCTACTATCGGACGTATTCCCGTTTTCTCCCGGAAAAAGGCAGGCGGGAGACCTGGAAAGAAACCTGCCGCCGCTCGGTGGATTACAATATCAAGCTGGCCTACCAGCATCTGCAAAAGATCGGGCTGACCCCCGACCTGCGCGAACTGGAGAAGGAAGCGGAGGGACTGTTTGACAACATGTTCAACCTCAGGCAGTTCCTGTCCGGCCGTACCCTCTGGGTGGGCGGAGCGGAAAACGGCGTAGCCGATTTGTATCCGCTGGCAAATTTCAACTGCTCCTTCCTGAACATCAAGTCGTGGGAGGACCTGTGCGACCTGTTCTACCTGCTGCTGGTGGGGACGGGCGTCGGCTTCAAGTGCACGAAGCAGATGGCGGAAGGACTCGCGCCGATCCGCACCAATGTCACCCTGCTCTCTTCGGAGTACAAGCCCCTGCCGAAACACCAGCGGCTGGAGCGCTCCGAACTGAAGGTGCTGGAAAACGGCTACGCCAAAATCTACGTCGGCGACAGCAAGGAAGGCTGGGTGGAGTCGCTGCGCCTCTACCTGGACATCCTGACGAAAAAGGAATACGAGCACATCCATACCGTGAAGATCTCCTACAACAGCGTCCGCCCCAAAGGGGAGCGGCTGAAGCGCTTCGGCGGCACGGCCAGCGGCCACGAACCGCTCCGCGAGATGTTCGAGGGCATCGACAAGGTGCTGAAAAACCAGATCGATCCTCATCTGGCGCCGATTGAAAGCGACGAGAAGGGCTACGGCAAGGTTCGTCCGATCCACATTCTCGACATCGGCAACCTGATCGGGGCCAACGTCGTGGTGGGCGGCGTGCGCCGCACGGCGGAGATCTTCCTGTTTGACCACGACGACTACGAGTGCCTGTTTGCCAAATACGGCATCAACGGATTCTGGACGGAAGAGCAGCTCGACCATCACCGCAAAGTGGGCGAACTGTTGGGCGACCGGAAACCGTCCTGGTTTGACACGATTCAAAAGGTGGGGGACGGCCGCTTTGGACTGGACCACCGCCGCATGTCCAACAACTCCATCGCCTTCACGCAAAAGCCGAGTCGGGAGTTTTTGCACCTCGTCTTCACGATGATGCAGTTGGAAGGCGAACCGGGCTTCATCAACCTGGAAGAGGCGAACCGGCGCCGTCCCAACGCGGAGGGGCTCAACCCGTGTGCGGAAATTCTGCTCGACTCCTACGGCGTCTGCAACCTGACCACCGTCAACCTGGTGCAGTTCGTCAAGGAAAGCCCGGACGGCTCCAAATACCTGGACCTGGACGGCCTCCTGGACGCGCAGCGCAGATCGGCCCGCGCCGGACTGCGCATGACGCTGGTCACCCTGGAACTGCCCCACTGGGACAGGGTGCAGCAGCGTGACCGTCTGCTCGGCACGTCGCTGACCGGGGTAAAGGACGCCATCGCCTCGCTCGGATACACCGAGGAGCAGGAAGTGGAACTGCTCCGCCTGCTCGGCAAAACCGCGCGCGAGGAAGCGAACCGCTACGCCTACGAGCTGCGCGTCAACGCGCCGCTCCTGGTGACCACGGTGAAACCGGAGGGCACGCTCTCCCAGGTGGCCGGCGGGGTGTCCAGCGGTCTGCACTGGTCCCATTCGCCGTACTACATCCGCCGCATCCGCATCAACGCCGAAGACCCGCTGGCGAAGGCGGTTCAGGCGTTGGGCTGGAGGGTCCATCCGGAAGTGGGCACGCCGGGCGAAACACACGAGGAGCGCATGGCCAACGCCCGCACGCTGGTGATCGACTTCCCGGTGGCTTCCGGAGCCAAGGAAACGAAGGACCAGGTCAGCGCCAGACGGCAGTTTGAGACGTATTTCCGCTTCCAGAAGGAGTATACGGAGCACAACTCCTCCAACACGATTACCGTTCGGCCGGAAGAGTGGGGCGAGGTGGAAGAGATCGTCTACTCCAATTGGGACAATTTCGTCGGCGTGTCGTTCCTGCAGCTCGACGGCGGCACGTACCAACTGGCTCCGTACGAAGCCTGCACCAAAGAGGAGTACGAAGCGCTGAAAGCGTCGATGAAGCCGTTTGACCCGGCCATCCTGCAGCAGTTCGAGACAGGCGGCGACGCCGACCTGTCGACGGCGGAATCGTGCGAATCCGGCGCGTGCCCGATCCGCTAACGCCGCCCGTTTTCACAAAATCCAAACCGGAGAAGAAACGAACCCCTTCGTTCTTCCCCGGTTTTTTGTTTGTCCGGGAGGGGAGGACGGCATGCGGACAGGCGGCGAAGCCGGAGGAACGCACCGACGGACGGCTCATCCCGCCGGGAGAAGCGTTTTTCCGCCGGACTGTGGTACAATAACAGGAGAAAGGGGCGGTTGCATTGAGTGCGGTTGTACATACTCACCGGATACAGGTGCGGTACGGTGAAACCGACCAGATGGGCGTGGTCTACCACGCCAACTACCTGACCTGGTTTGAAGTGGGGCGGACGGAGTTTCTTCGCCGATCGGGGCTGACCTATCGCGACCTGGAGGAAAAAGGCGTGCTGCTGCCCGTCACGGAGGCGACGCTTCGGTACAGGCTGCCGGCGCGGTACGACGACTGGGTGGAGATTCGCACGCGGATCGAGGAGCTGACGCCGGTGCGGCTGACGTTTGCCTACGAGCTGTACCGCATCCCGGACGAGGCGCTGCTGGTGACCGGCAAAACGCTGCACGCCTTCACGACACCGGCGATGAAACCGATCCGTCTCTCCCGTGCGGAACCGGACGTCTACGCCTGGCTTCAGGCCCAGTACGAAGGAGGAGAGTAAGCATGCTGGTTCGCATCCTCGTGGTCTTGTTTATCGTCGTGCCGGCGATTGAACTGTGGGGGCTGATCGCGGTAGGCAAGGTGATCGGCGGCTGGAACACGGTGGCGCTGGTGATCCTGATCGGGCTGGTCGGCGCCTGGCTGGCCAAGCAGCAGGGCATGCAGGTGCTTCGGCTGCTGCAGCTCCAGCTCTCGCGCGGTCAGATGCCGACGGAGGCGCTGATCGACGGCGCGCTCATCCTCGCGGGCGGAGTGCTGCTCTTGACGCCGGGCTTTTTCACCGATCTGTTCGGGCTCGTGTTTCTCATTCCCTACACGCGGATGATCGTGCGCCATCTCTTGAAGCGCTGGCTCTGGTCGCTCATCTCCAGCGGCCGCGTGCACATCCTTTTCCGCAGGTAAATCGGCATCAGGACATGAAAAAAAGGAGGGAAGACGCCTCCTTTTTTACGTGCCCTTGATGTATCGCCAGATGTCGGAAAAGACGTCCGCCTTCACCAGCGCATTGATCAGCACGAGCGAGACGGGACCGATGATCAGCCCGAGAAAGCCGAACAGATTCAGCCCCACGAACAGGGCGACCAGCGTCAGCAGCGGGTCGAGACCGACGTTTTCCGCCACCACCTTGGGCTCGATGATCTGGCGGAAAATCAAGACGATGGCGTACAGGATCGACAGGCCGATCACCAGGCTGTAGTTGCCTTTGAAAAAGAGATAGACAATCCACGGGATAAAGACCGTGCCTGTCCCCAGATACGGCAGCAGATCCACCAGACCGGTAATCAGCCCGATCGTGATGGCGTATTCGACGCGCAGGATCAACAGGCCGACAATCACGATCGCGGCGGTGAGCGAAATCAGCGTCAACTGCGCCTTGGCAAAGCCGAACAGCGCGGCTTTCAGGTCTTTGAAAATCTGATCCAGCCGGTTGTTCACGCCGTTTGGCAAAAGGCGGCGGAAGCGCGCTTCCCAGAGGAAAAAGTCCTTGGCGATGAAGAAGGCGCCCAGGATCGAGATCACCAGCACGGTCGCCAGGTTCGGCAGCGAGACGAGCAGGTTTTTCAGCCCGTCCAGGAACTGCACGATCAGGATCTGACCGGCCTGGGTGATCGAACTGATCCCCTTGCCCACGGTGTTGTCGATCTCTTCCTTGTAACTGGAATCAAGCTGCTCGTAGAACCACTGCACCTGGTTGTACAGCCCCATCAGGAAGTCTTGGGAGATCGTCCGCTGCAGGTACGTTCCCAGCTCGTTGGCAAACCCGGGCAGCCGCTTGGCCAGTTCCCCGATTTCGACGACCGTCTCGGTGACGACCAGGGTGACGACGCCGGCGGTGAGCACCATCAGCAGGAGCAGGGCGATGGTCACCGACAGCCAGCGGGGGATCCTGGCCTTTTTCGTCAGATAGGTGACCGGCCGGTGAATGATCAGCGCGATGACTAACGAGATGAGAAATGGGTAAAGTAAGGGTAATGCGAATTGGATCAGCTTGAAGCCCGCGTACACGAGCAGACAGACCCACAACAAGCGAATCAGTTGAAAGAGGCGTTCCACCCAGTTTTCCCGATTCAAATGCGTTCTCCTTTCTGACCCCAAAGGGACGGCGAACTCACTTGTACCTATTATGCCGCATGCTTTCCGCGGCTGACAAGTTTTGGCTGGGCCGCAGGCTTTTCCTGGCAAGTTGTACTTTTTTCATTCACAAAATCGCTATAATCTTTTATAATTGTGTCGAATTACGGTTGGATTCTTTTTATTGCCATGCAGTCGCAAGGCCATCCGGTCTCTCCTCCTCTTTTCGGCGCGTCGAGAAAGCGAATGATGATCCTCAGCACTTCTCATTCACAGCGGAGGGGGGTAGTAAAAAGAACCGCCCCTACTTCTTCCTGACAATTTTATATAGCTTAGAGTGGAAAAGGAGAGAGTTACATGACAGTTACTCGCGGACTGGAAGGCGTTGTTGCCGCTCAATCTTCGATCTGTTCCATCGTCGACGGTGTGCTCAGCTACGGAGGCATCAACATTGACGAACTCGCTGAAAACGCTACCTTTGAAGAAGTTGTGTACCTGCTCTGGCATGGAGCCCTACCGAAGCGCGATCAGCTGGAGGCTTTGAAAAAGCAGTTGGGTGAAAATGCTGCGGTGCCGAAAGAGGTTATCGACAGCATCCGCACCTATCCGAAAGGCGTACACCCCATGGCGGCGTTGCGCACAGCTGTCTCTTCGCTAGCGCTCTACGACACAGAGGCGCAGGACATGTCTCCGGAAGCCAACTACCGCAAATCGATCCGCCTGGTGGCACAAACCCCTACCCTGGTGGCAGCGTTTGCCCGAATCCGCAAAGGGCTGGAGCCGATTGCCCCCAATCCGTCCTACAGCATTGCGAAAAACTTCCTGTACATGCTGACGGGGGAAGAACCGTCGGAAACGGCCGTGAAGGCGTTTGACATCGCGCTGATTCTGCACGCGGATCACGAGTTCAATGCGTCCACGTTCGCTGCGCGCGTCACTGTCGCGACTCTGACCGACATCTACTCCGGCATCGTCTCCGCCATCGGCACGCTGAAAGGTCCGCTCCACGGCGGCGCCAACGAAGCGGTGGCAGCCATGCTGGCGGAAATCGGTTCCATCGACAACGTGGAATCCTACATCCGCAAAAAACTGGACAACAAGGAAAAGATCATGGGCTTCGGACACCGCGTGTACAAGGACGGCGATCCGCGCGCCAAGTGGCTCAAACAGATGTCCAAGGAGCTGACTGCTCAGGTGGGCCGTCCCGAGCTCTACGAGATGTCCGTCAAAATCGAAGAAATGGTAACCGGCGAAAAAGGCCTGAAGCCGAACGTCGATTTCTACTCCGCGTCCGTTTACACCTCGCTCGGACTGGAGAGCGACCTGTTCACGCCGATCTTTGCCATCAGCCGCATGTCCGGTTGGACCGCGCACATCATGGAGCAGTATGAGAACAACCGCCTGATCCGTCCGCGCGCGGACTACACCGGCCCGGTCAACCAGCACTACGTGCCGATTGACCAGCGCTAAGACCTTTGCTTTTCCGAGCGTGGAGGAGGCGGCCGCCGCAGCGGCACGACACTCCTGAGCGCAAGCTTGAGAACTACCACGTCGCGTGGTAGTTCTCCTACGTCTGGAAATATTCTTTCAATACTTTTTCACACTGGAGGGATTCTTGTGTTTAAAACCCTGTCGCAGCCTGCTGCCGGTGAGAAAATCACGGTAGACAACGGAAAACTGGTGGTTCCCAACAACCCGATCATCCCGTTCATCGAAGGTGACGGTACCGGTCCCGACATCTGGAATGCGGCTGTCCGCGTGCTGGATGCGGCCGTGGAAAAGGCGTACAAGGGCGAGAAGAAAATCGCCTGGTTTGAAGTATATGCAGGTGAAAAGGCGTACAACAAGTTCGGCGAGTGGCTGCCGGAGGATACCCTGACCGCCGTTCGCGAATACCTGATCGCGATCAAGGGTCCGCTCACCACGCCGGTCGGCGGCGGCATCCGCTCCATCAACGTCGCGCTGCGCCAGGAACTGGACCTGTACGCGTGCGTGCGTCCGGTTCGCTACTTCGAGGGCGTTCCGTCTCCGGTGAAACATCCTGAATTGACTGATATGGTCATTTTCCGCGAAAACACCGAGGATATCTACGCCGGCGTCGAGTGGGCGGAAGGCACCCCGGAAGTGAAAAAGGTCATCGAGTTCCTGCAAAAGGAAATGGGCGTGAAAAAAATCCGCTTCCCGGAAACGTCCGGTATCGGCATCAAGCCGGTTTCCAAAGAGGGGACCGAGCGTCTGGTGCGCGCAGCGATCAACTACGCGCTGGCCAACAAGCGCAAATCCGTCACGCTGGTACACAAAGGCAACATCATGAAGTTCACCGAAGGCGCGTTCAAGAACTGGGGCTACGCACTGGCTGAGCGCGAATTTGGCGACAAAGTGTTCACGTGGGCACAGTACGACCGCATCAAAGCGGAGGGCGGCGACGCTGACAAGGCGCAAAAAGAAGCGGAAGCAGCCGGCAAGATCATCGTGAAAGACGTCATCGCCGACGCGTTCCTGCAGCAAATTCTGACCCGTCCGGCCGAGTATGACGTCGTGGCTACCCTCAACCTGAACGGCGACTACATCTCCGACGCACTGGCTGCGCAGGTGGGCGGCATCGGCATCGCGCCTGGCGCCAACATCAACTACCTGACCGGCCATGCCGTATTCGAGGCGACGCACGGTACCGCTCCGAAATACGCGGGTCTGGACAAGGTAAACCCGTCTTCCGTCATCCTGTCCGGTGAAATGATGCTGCGTCACCTGGGCTGGAACGAAGCGGCTGACCTGATCATTTCCTCCATGGAAAAAACCATCTCCGCGAAGACCGTGACCTACGACTTCGCTCGTCTGATGGAAGGCGCAACCGAGCTGAAATGCTCCGAGTTTGCCGACGCCCTGATCAAAAACATGTAACATGTAAGTAAGCGAGACGATCACCGGCTTTTGCACTTCAAAACAATTGGAGGCGAACCAAAATGGCATTCCAACGCAAAAAAATCGCTGTCATCGGCAGCGGCTTCACCGGTGCTACCACGGCATTCATCCTGGCGCAAAAAGAACTGGGAGACATCGTGCTGGTTGACATTCCGCAATTGGAAAACCCGACCAAAGGGAAAGCGCTGGACATGATGGAATCCTCGCCGGTGCTGGGATTTGACGCCAACATCACCGGTACGGCCGACTACGCCGACATCAAAGACGCCGACCTCGTGATCATCACCGCGGGCATCGCGCGCAAACCGGGCATGTCCCGCGACGACCTGGTGAACACCAACGCGGGCATCATGCGCTCCGTGGCCGAACAGGTGAAAACCTACGCGCCCAACTCCATCGTGATCGTGCTGTCCAACCCGGTGGACGCGATGACCTACACCTTCTTCAAAACGTCCGGTTTCCCGAAAGAGCGCGTCATCGGCCAATCCGGCGTGCTGGACACCGCCCGTTTCCGCACCTTCGTGGCGATGGAACTGAACGTCTCCGTGGAAGACGTAACCGGCTTCGTGCTGGGCGGTCACGGTGATGACATGGTGCCGCTGGTGCGCTACTCCTACGCAGGCGGCATTCCGTTGGAAAAACTGATCCCGAAAGATCGTCTGGATGCCATCGTGGAACGCACCCGCAAAGGCGGCGGCGAGATCGTCAACCTGCTGGGCAACGGCTCCGCTTACTATGCGCCGGCTGCTTCCCTGGTGCAAATGGCGGAAGCGATCCTGAAAGACAAGAAGCGCATTCTGCCGGCCATCGCCTACCTGGAAGGCGAATACGGATACAGCGACCTCTACCTGGGCGTACCGACCCTGTTGGGCGGAAACGGCCTGGAAAAAGTGATCGAGCTGGATCTGACGCCGGAAGAAAAAGCGGCACTCGACAAATCTGCCGAATCGGTTCGCAACGTGCTGAAAGTTCTCGCCTAATATAAAAAACGCTGCTCGTCGGACCTTTGAGGAAGGCGGCGCCGACTCTCGGCGAGCAGCAAAAAAACGTCCTGCACACGCGGGACGTTTTTTGTTGGGGTTACTCACGTTTTCGCAGCTTCACCAACCCGGGTGAATATCCTTCGTACGCCAAATGAGCCCCGATGATCTTCCCATCGACCTCATAGATGTGAAAGGAAATGCTTCCGTGTTCTTGCTGTTCCTGCCGTTCCTGCAGCAGATAGATCGATTCCTGGATTTCCTTGTCTCTATAGGGAGATACATCGATGTCCACGCTTTTCAGCATGTCGAGTTTCTCCCCGGTGTAGAAACCTTTCGGGTGCAGGATACGGGCGATCCCTTTCTCAACATGCCAGCCAAACGAAGTGATATAGTCCTCATGAGCTTTTGGTATCTCAAGATCGCCGCCTGAATGACACCCGATCAGGCCAGCTCCCGCGATCAACAGCAGCGATGCGAGAATCAACACATGGGCGCGGAAAGAAGACATGTGCCACCTCCTCAGTGGATCGTACCGTTATGGCCGCAACCACATATTACCACACGGCAGAAAACGGAAACAGATCCGGACAGGGTATTCTTTACTGAAAATTAACTTGTAAAGCTGTCTGGGCATCTGGCAGACTAAAATTGAGTTTTTCTGTTGTTTTGGTAAAGCTAGCGAAAAGGACTGCAAAAACCTGGGAGGTACTGGCTTGTGACCAAAATTTTGGTTGTGGACGACGAAGTGTCGATTGTGAAGCTGTTGCAATTCAATCTGGAAAAAGCGGGGTTTCAGGTGGTGACCGCGTTCGACGGCAAACAGGCGTTGGACATGGTCCGGAGCGAACAGCCCGATTTTATCATACTGGACTTGATGCTGCCGAAAATGGACGGCATGGATGTGTGCAAGACGCTGAGACAGGAGCGGAACAACACGCCGATCCTGATGCTGACCGCCAAGGACGACGAACTGGACAAAATTCTCGGTCTGGAGCTGGGAGCGGACGATTACCTGACCAAGCCGTTCAGCCCGCGGGAAGTGATCGCCCGCGTCAAGGCGATTCTGCGCCGCGTCCAGACGGGCCCCGAATCGACGGCGGCGCCGGACGAAGTGGTGCTGCAGTTTGGCGAGATCCGCATCTATCCGGAAAAATACGAGGTGTACCGGCGGGACGACAAGGTGGAGCTGACGCCCAAGGAGTTTGAACTGCTCCACTACCTGGCCAGCCATCCCGGCCGGGTGCTGACCCGCGACCAACTGCTGAACGCGGTCTGGAACTACGATTTCATCGGGGACTCGCGCATCGTCGACGTCCACGTCAGCCATCTGCGCGAGAAGCTGGAGGACGACACGAAAAATCCCCGCTACATCAAAACGGTGCGCGGGTTGGGATACAAACTGGAAGGATAATGGGAGGACATTTCCTTGACGCGCTTTCGCATCAAACTGACCATGACCATCCTCGGCCTCATCTCGCTGGTCCTCCTGCTGATGGGAACGTATTTTGCGAAGGTGTTGGAGCGTTCCTACCTGCAGACGCTGCATGAGCTGCTCTCCCGGGAGTCCAAGCTGGTGTCGCAGGTGGTTCGCTTTCCCGAGGTCTTTTCCGACGAGAAGACGCTGGCCGACCGCGTGCGCCAGGTAGCCCCGGAAGAGGTGCGCCTCACGATCATTGACCGGACGGGGCAGGTGCTCTATGACAACAGCACCCACAAGGAGCGGATGGAGAACCACGCCGACCGGCCGGAATTTATCGCGGCGCTGCACGGGGATATCGGCATTTCCCGCCGCTACAGCGAAACGATGGGCTACGACATGATGTACGTGGCCGTGCCTGTCGAGCAGGGGAACAAGATCATCGGGGCCGTCCGCTCCTCCATGTCGATGAAAGACATCACCGACACCGTCCACAACATGTGGTACAGCCTGCTAACGGGACTCCTGGTGACGCTGGTGGTCGGGTCGATCGTTGTCTCGCGCATTTCCTACAGCATCATTCGCCCGATCGAGGAAATTACCCGGGTGGCCCGCAATATCACCCAGCGCCACTACGAAAGCCGGGTGCGGATCAAGGCCAAGGACGAGATCGGCCAACTGGCGGGAGCCATCAACTTCATGGCCTCCAGCCTGGAACAGCAGATGTACGAAATCTCCGAAAATCAGCAGCGCCTTACCGGCGTGCTTACCAACATGACCAGCGGGGTGATCTTCATCTCCGAACAGCGCCGGATCATGCTGGTCAACCCCGCCGTCGAAAAGCTCCTCGGCACGTCCGGACACGAACTCGTCGGCCGGCTGCACATCGAGGCGAGCAAAAACTTCGGGTTGAGCCAGTACATCGACCGCTGCCTCGACACGGGGGAAAAGTTCCGCCAGGAGGTGCACATCTACTATCCGCAGGAACGCATCCTGGACGTGAGCTTCGCGCCGTACATCAACTTCAAGGGAGAGGCGAAAGGGGTGGTGGTCGTCCTGCACGACATCACCGAGATCCGCCGCCTGGAGAAGATGCGCAGCGAATTTGTCGCCAACGTCTCCCACGAGCTCAGAACGCCGATCACCTCGATCAAGGGGTTTACGGAGACGCTCCTGGACGGCGCGATGCAGGACGAGGAAACCTGCCGCAACTTCCTGCAAATCATCTACGACGAGAGCGAACGGCTGTACCGCATGATCCGCGATATTCTCGACCTCTCCAAGATCGAGCAGAAGCGCATCCACCTGCAGATGGCCCCGGTCCATGTGCAGGAGCTGATCGCCTCGACGGCCGCGATCGTGCAGGAGCAGGTGAACCGCAAGCAGTTGTCGCTCACCCTGCCGGACCCGGAGCCGGCGGTCTGGCTGACGACGGACAAGGACTGCCTGCAGCAGATCGTGCTCAACCTCCTGGCCAACGCCGTGGCCTATACCCCGGAGGGCGGCTCCATCGCGCTGCGGGTGAAACAGGATGGGGCGCAGGTGCAGATTCAGGTGGAGGACACCGGCATCGGCATCCCGGAGCAGGACATCCCGCGCATCTTCGAACGGTTTTACCGCGTGGACAAGGCGCGCAGCCGCGATTCCGGCGGCACCGGCCTGGGGCTTGCCATCGTCAAGCACCTGGTGGAAAATCTGCACGGCCAGATCGGCGTGGAAAGCGTGGAGGGAGAGGGAACCACGTTTACGGTGACGCTGCCGTCAGGGGAACACGTCACGTCGTGAAGCGAGAGCTGAGGAGCTCTCGCTTTTTTGTTCTGGCCGCATTCCCTCCCCTGTTTGGCCGCCATGCCGCTTGCCGGGAGGTTCACAACCTTTACACAACGCTAACATTCTCTTCACCCCCCGTATACAATCCCCCTGTAGCATTGGGGGTACAGACAAATGGAGGGGAAAAGGGTATGACGCGGCACGCATTCGAAGAACAACTGGATGTCCTGCACCGCAGCCTGATGTCCATGGGCACGCTGGTGGAGGAAGCCATCCACAAGGCCATCAAAAGTCTGGTCGAACGGGACGTGGAATTGGCCCAACAGGTCATTGAGCACGATACGATGATTAACGAACTGGAGCACGACATCGAAAGCGGCTGCTTCCGCCTGATCGCGCTGCAGCAGCCGGTGGGAAGCGATCTGCGCCGTTTGGGCACGATGCTGAAGCTGGTGACGGATCTGGAGCGGATGGGCGACCACGCCGTTGCCATCGCCAAGACGACGCGCCGGCTGATGGCGGAACCGTACGTCAAGCCGCTGATCGACATTCCGCTGATGGCGGACCATGTCAAGGCGATGGTGCGGGACTGCCTGAACGCCTACATCGCCCGCGACAAGGAAGCGGCCGAAGAGATCGCCCTGCGCGACGACGCCGTCGACAAGCTGTTCTCCACGATTTTCCGCGACCTGATCGACGTAATGAGCAGCAACAAGCAGTCCATCAACCAGGGCACCCACCTGCTCCTGGTGGCGCAGTACCTGGAGCGGATCGCCGACCACGTCACCAACATCTGCGAGTGGATCATTTACCTCAACACCGGCAAAATGACCGATCTGAACAAGTAACGCGCCCAACAAACCGGGCAGTCCGCGGGGCTGTCCGGTTTTTTAACGGCGGCTGATCGGCCCCGGCGGGCGGCGCCGGCTTTCACGACGGGTGGGCCATGCAGCGGGGGCCAAGGCGGCAGCACATTTTCTTGCCGTGGGCAGAAGCCTATCGCTTCATGAACGCATAGGATAAAACCGATCCGGATTGACACACAACATCCAGGAGGGGTTGCCAATGAATGCAACGGTGCGCCACATTTACGCGGGCGGCAATACGGCCAGAGGATACCGCTGTTTTTTTGATTCCGTTTTGGCGGAGGTGGACCGCCTGTTCGTCCTGACCGGAGGAGTGGAGGGGCTGGCTTCGACGCTGATTCAGCGGATCGGAGACGAGCTGGCTCCCCGCGCCGGCAGCGTGGAGTGGATTCACTCCCCCTTTGTCAGCGGCGCGTTTGACGGGGTGATCTTCCCCGAACTGCGGGCCGCCGTGGTGGACGGGAGCTATCCGCGTTCGCTGCAGCCGAGAGCACCGGGTCTGATTGAGACGTATGTCGACCTGCAGGCCGCGATTGACGCGGACCGCCTGTCTCCCCGCAGGAATCTGATTGCGACCTGGTACGAAGCGCTGTACCAGAAGACGCAGGAAGCGTACGAGGCGTTCGCCCAGGCGCTGGGCATCCACGACGAGTGGGAGGAAATCTACATCGCCCGCCTGAATCGGGAAGAAGCCAACCGCGTGGCGGAAGAAGTGACGGCGCTGTTCTTCGGAGAGGAAACCCTGCCAAAGAACGCCCGCATCCGGCACATGTATCTGGGCGCGGCCACGCCGGCCGGACCGGTCGACCACATTCCCAATCTGACCGCCGGCATCGGCAAACGCTATTTCATCAAAGGGCGTCCCGGTTCCGGCAAGTCGACGATGCTGAAAAAACTGGTGGCGGAAGCGAAGCGGCGCGGCTTCGACGCGGACGTGTACCACTGCGGACTGGACCCGCACAGCCTGGATATGGTGATCCTGCCCGAAAAAAGCCTCGCCATCTTTGACAGCACGGCGCCGCACGAGTACTTCCCCGATCGGAGCAGTGACGAAGTGATCGACATGTACGCCCGGGCCATTGAGCCGGGCACCGACGAGGCGTTTGCCGACCGGCTGGCGGAGATCAGGGAGCGCTACGCCGCCGTGATGAAAAAGGGAACGGCCAGCCTGGCCGAAGCGCAGGCGTGCCGCCATCGCCTGGCCGACATCTACGGACAGGCGGCCGACCGTGAAAAAGTGGACGCCATTCACCAGGCCATTATCCGCGAGCTGACCGCCCGGCTGGCCTGACGTTCGGCTGCCGCCCATGCGCATGAAACCCGTTCGGCTGCTCATACTATTCGGAGGAGGTGAGCAGTCCGGATGGGTTTTCCTGTTGTGTTGGCCTTGCTGCTTCTGGCCAATCCCCTGGACGCGACCGATTTTTTGCGGATCGAATGGGGAGAAGAGACGATTGCCATACTCGACCGCGCCGATTACACCCTGCCGTTCTCCGGCGTTCCCCTGGTGGACGAAGCAAAGCTGGAGCAGGTCATCAAAAGCGTGGCAGAACATGTGTACCAGGCACCGGTGAACGCCACGATCGACGGAGCGGGCAGGATCGTTCCCGAGAAGCGGGGGCGGGCGCTGCATGAAAAAGCGTTTACCGAACAGGTCTACGACTACTTTTACGCAAGCGGTTCCGAAAGCATTACGCCCGCCATCCGCGAGGTGATGCCCAAGGTAGACCGCGAATTGCTGAACCAGGTGCGGCAGAAGTTCATCGGCGGCTACGCCACCTATTACAATCCCCGAAACAAAAACCGCTCTCATAACATCATGCTGGCTGCCAAGGCTATCAACAATTACGTCGTCCTGCCCGGCGAGATCTTTTCGTTCAACAAGGTGGTCGGCCAGCGCACCCGGCAAAAGGGCTATCTGGAAGCGCCGATCATCGTCAGGGGAGAACTGTCGGAGGGGATCGGCGGTGGCATCTGCCAGGTGTCGTCCACCCTGTACAACGCCGTCGACCGCGCCGGCATGCATATTTTGCAGCGGTATTCGCACAGCCGCCACGTCGCGTACGTCCCGCCCGGACGGGACGCCACGGTGAGCTGGAACGGACCTGATTTCGTGTTTCAGAACAAGTACGCGTATCCCATCCTGATCCGCGCCTTCTCCGGAAACGGACAGATGTCTGTCACGATCCATTCGTTCCCGGAAATCGAACACGAACCCCGGCATGTGCCCAGCGTGCGCAACCACGTGCCGGAAGAAACGCCGGCCGATCCGCGGCTGCCGGACTAGACAGCACCCGTTGCGAGGTGCTGTTTTTGTTTGGGCGGCTCCGTCCGGGGGCTCCGTGCATGTGCTGGGCGAACGAAAAACATATTGCCAGGGATTTGAAAAAGGCGTAATATAAATTTCGTGTTAAAAAATTTCGGGTACGAAATAATTGCGGAGGAAGGGAGGCGCATGATGAGCAAGCCGATCTTGGTGAGGGATCTGTTAAAGCGGCTGAACAAAACGATTACCACCATGGCGACCAGAGAATTGGGGAAATTCGGGTTGACTGTGCCGCAATTGATGGTACTCAGGCAAATCAAATGCGAACCCAAGACGATCGGCCAGATCAGCAAGGCCGTCGACCTGTCCTACAGCACGGTCTCGGGCATCATCGACCGGCTGGAGCGGGAGCAACTGGTCGAACGCGTCCGCGACGAAAAGGACCGGCGGGTGGTCTGGATTCGCGGCACGGGCAAGGTGAAGGAAAAGGTCGAGCAGGTCCCGATCTTTTCCGAAGAGTTTTACAACAAGTTGTTCGCAGACATTTCCGACGCGGAGATGGATCAAATCGTCAACGCGCTGGAAACGCTGATCGAAAAACTAGAAAGAGAAAGTTGAGGAGAAACCATGAAGCGAAAACTTGTCTTGTACATCATCCTGCTCCTGATGGTGGCGGGAGGGGGCGGCATCGGGTACTACTACTGGTATCAGGGGAGCCACTACGTCACCACGGAGGACGCCCGCGTCGCCGGTGACATTTACCGCGTCATGCCGCGGATTGCCGGCAAGCTGACGATGCTGAAGATTCACGAGGGCGATGTCGTCGTGGCGGATCAAATCGTCGGACAGCAGGATACGACCAATCTGACGACCAGCCTGCTGGAAAACGCGGTGCTGCGTGCCCCCATCACCGGCACGGTGATCAAGACGCTGGCCAAGGAAGGAGAGGTTGTCTCTCCCGGCCAGGCGGTGGCCATGGTGGTGGACGAGAAAAACCTGTACATTTCCGCCAACGTGGAAGAGACCGAGCTTGGCCGCCTCAAGCTGGGGCAGAAGGTGGACATCGCGCTAGACGCCTACCCGGGCAAACTGCTGACCGGTCACCTGATCGAGATCGGCCAGGCCACCAACTCCACCTTTGCGCTGCTGCCGGCCGTCAACACCAGCGGCAACTTTACCAAAGTGACTCAGCGGATTCCGATCAAGGTGGCGATTGACAGCACCGCCGGAATCCATCTGACCCCTGGTCTGAACGCGGAAATCAAAGTGCACGTGAAGGGGATGTAAGCGATGAACAAGACAACGAAATGGAAACGATTGGGAACCGTCGTGGCGGCCCTTTCCCTGTTCGCCGCAGGCTGCAGCGAAACGACCGCCGGACCGGAAGAGAACCAGCCGGTCGTGAAAGTGTGGAAGCTGGAATCGACCCAGACCGGTTTGATCGCAAACGGGAAAATCGCACCGGCGGAAGAAATCCAGGTGGTCTCCAAACTGCCGGGGAAAGTGGAGCAGGTCCACGTGAAGGAAGGCTCGGTCGTGAAGAAGGGCGACGTGCTCGTCTCTCTGGAAGCGACCGATTACCTGGAGCAGATCAGACAGGCGGAAGCCGCCATCGACAGCGCCCAGGCGCGTCTGCGCGACACCCAGGCGGGCGTGCGCAGCCAGGAGCTGCAGCGTCTGGCGAGCGGCGTGGAGCAGGCAAAAGCCGCGCTGCAGGTGGCCGAGAGCAGCTACAATCGGATGAAGGCGCTGTATGATTCCGGCGCGATCTCCCAGGCCGATCTGGAAAAGGTGTCGCTGGAACTGGAAAAAGCGCGGACGGGATTCGATCAGGCCCAGGCCCAATACGACCTGGCCAAGGCGGGGCCGACAGCCAATTCCGTGGCCGCGCTGCAGGCGGAAGTGAAACGCCTGCAGGCCGGTTTGGACCTGGCCAGAAGCACCTATGAAAACACGAAGATTCTCGCGCCGATCTCCGGCATCGTGGCTCGCCGCAGCATCGATCCCGGCGAGATGGCCCAGCCGGGCGTCCCGCTTCTGGTGCTGGTCCAAATGAATCAGGTCAAAGTGGAGGCGAGCGTGCCCCAGGAGCAGATCAACCAGGTGAAAGTCGGTGCGGCCGTCGACGTGAAAGTGGACAGCCTGGACGGAAAGACGCTCAAGGGAACGGTGGAGTTCGTCAGCCCGATCTCCGACCCCAACAGCAGTTCCTTCCCGATCAAGGTGCGCGTGGACAACAAGGACGGCGCGCTGCGGGCCGGGATGCTGGCGGAGGTGTACCTACCGAACCAGGCGTCCAAAAACGAATTGAAAGTCCCCGCCTCGGCCGTGGTGACCAAGGACAACAAGCACTTCGTGTACAAAGTGGATCACGACATCGTGCACCAGGTAGAGGTGACCGTCGGCGAAACCAAGGGCGATTGGATTGCTGTGACCAAAGGGGTAGCCGCTGGCGACCAGCTCGTGCTGAACCCTGGTGACGGGTTGGCCGAGGGCAGCAAAGTGATCGTCAACTGACGGGAGGGAGAACCATGGCGGAAGCAGCGGCACAGCGCCATGAGAACAGCGGAGGCGAGATGTGGATTTCGCTTCTGGCCATCCTCATGGGTACCTTCGTCGCCATCTTGAACAACAGTTTGATCAACGTCGCCCTGCCTACCCTGGTAAACGTGTTCGGCTCCACGACGGACACGATCCAGTGGGTGTTGACCGGTTACATGCTGGCGAACGCCGTGATGATCCCGATGAGCGGCCTGCTGGGCGAAAAGTACGGGTACAAGCGGATCTTTTTGCTCTCGCTCTCCGCATTTACGGCTTCGTCCGTCCTCTGCGCGCTGGCTTGGAACGACAGCAGCCTGATCGCCTTCCGCGTCGTCCAGGGGCTGAGCGGCGGGATGATCATGCCGATCGGGATGTCGATGATCTACATGATTGTCCCGCGGGAAAAGATGGGGCTGGCTCTGGGGCTGTTTGGCATCGCCGCGATGGTGGCGCCGGCGGTCGGGCCGACGCTGGGCGGGTACATTGTCGAATACCTGAACTGGCAGTTCCTTTTCCTGCTGGGCGTTCCCATTGGCGTGTTTGCCGTGGTGATGAGCAGCGCCCTGTTGAAGGAAACGCCGAAAAAGCCGGAGTTGAAGTTTGACTATCCGGGAGCGATTCTTTCCGTCATCGGCTTCGGGACGCTGCTGCTCGCGCTCAGCAAGGGCCAGACGGAAGGGTGGGACTCGTTTTACATCGTCAGCCTGCTGTTTGTCTCATTGATCAGCCTGGCGCTGTTCGTTTGGGTGGAGACGGGCAAGGAACAGCCTCTGCTTGACTTCAGCCTGTTTAAAATTCCCGTGTTTACCCTCAGCGTCATCAGCTCCAGCTTTGTCATGATGGGGATGATGGGCGGGATTTTCATGATGCCGATCTTCCTGCAAAACATTCAGGGCATGTCGGCGATGGACTCCGGGCTTCTCTTGATGCCGCAGTCGATCGCCATGGCGCTGATGATGCCGATCAGCGGCAAGCTGTTTGACAAGTACGGGATCGGTCCCGTCGGATTGGTGGGCATGCTGGTCATGGGGGTGACCACTTACGAACTGCACAACCTGACCGCGGATACGCCGCACAGTTGGTTGAATACGGTGCTGACGATTCGCGGGCTCGGCATCGGGCTGTGCATGCAGACGCTGGCGACGGCGGGGATGAACGTCATCCCCCGCGCCAGCGTCGGGAGGGCATCTTCCCTCTCCAACGTGATCCGGCAGGTGATGAGTTCGTTTGGGATCGCCATCCTGACGACGATCATGAGCTCGCGCCAATCCTTTCACACCGCGGCGATTTCGGACAGCGTGTCCGTGACGTCCACCACGGCGATCGAGGCGCTCCAGGGTCTCGCCGGACTGTTTGCGCAGGCGGGTGTGGACGCCGCGACCGCCCAGGGAGGAGCCGGATCCGTTCTGGCCGGGATGATCGCCAAAGAGGCGGTCGTTCGGGGCATTGCCGATGCCATGCTCGTGTCGGCCATCCCGATCTTTTTGTCCATCCCCTTCATTTTCTTCATGCACAAAAAGCCGGCCAAGCAAGGGGCGGCACAAGAGCAGCAAAAAACAGCAGCCTAAGCGGCTGCTGTTTTGCTTGATGACGGATTTCAGAACAGTTTGCTGAGCCAGTAGATGATCCGGCCGACGATGTAGCCGAGCAGGACGGTCCAGCCGATCTTGGCCCAGATACTGAGACCGCTCACGAACTCACGCAAGCTTTTCCGGCGGTACGGCGGTTGCTTCACGAGACTCCACTCCTTTGGCTGTATTGCAGCGGATGAACAGGTAGATGCCGGCGAGAATGATCAGGCCGCCGACCCATTGCGGAAGCGTAATCACTTCGCCCAGGATGATGTACGCCAGAATCGCCGTTCCGACCGGTTCCCCCAGAATCCCCATGGAGATCGTCGTGGTGTTCAGCCATTTGATCACCCAGTTGAAAATCGAGTGGCCGAGCAGCGTCGGAAACAGGGCGAGGCAGAAAAACCAGCCCCAGTCCTCGGCCCGGTAACCGGCCAGCGGGTACCCCAGCGCCAGATCGTACGCCACCAGCAGCACGCTGGTGATCGTGTAGACGACGAGCGTGTAGGAAAACGAGGAAAGGTGCTGCCGCACGTACTGGCCGACCAGCCAGTAGCCGGTGACGGTGGCGGCGCCCATCAGCGCCAGAATGTCTCCCCACAGCGCCATGCCGCCGACGCGAAAGTCCCCCCAGCCGATGACGAAGCTGCCGGCGATGGCCAGCAGGCCTCCCGTCAGCGCCAGCGGGCGGATCCGCTCGCCAAAGAAGAAATACCCGCCGACAAAGGCAAACAGCGGCTGCAGCGTGACCAGCACGGTGGAGCTGGCGACGGACGTGAAGTTGAGCGATTCGAACCAGAGCAGGAAGTGGCTGGCCAAAAAGGCTCCCGACAGGAGACAGAGCAGCCACTGCCTGCCCGGCATCCGCATCATTTCGCCGATGGCCCCGCGGTTCCAGAACAGCAGCGGCAGCGTCAGCAGCACGGAAAAAACCAGCCGGTACGTGGCGATAATCGGCGCCGGCGCGCTGGACAGCTTGACGAAGATGGCCGAAGTGGAGACGGCCGCCACGCCGAGAAACAGGGCGAGATAAGGCGGTACCCAGGGCTTTTCGTTGGGATTGTTCATGCCTACACCTTCTTGCAATAGGGAAATCGCATGCTCTCTATTTTACAGGTCCATCGAAAAATTCACAATCGCCACACATTGGCAGCCGCACGGACAAAGGGGGCGGGACCTGCCGCCCGCCCTGCCGTTCCAAAAAAAATCGCCCAGGCGATCACAAACGCCGTGAGCGATGAAGACCGGACGCCTTCAGCCGGAACCGACGAGAACAGCCGGTTCAAACGGCTAGGGCGCGAAGCTGTTCAAAAGCGTGGAGACGGTGACAAGCGTCGCCTCCTTCTGTATGCGCGGGATGTACTGGCGCAGAACGGAGGCCGTTTTCTTGCCGGGAGGCCCGACGTGGCCGATGGCAATGCAGACAGGGTGGTCTTTCATTCGCCTGCACAGCGTTTCCATTTGGCGGGTAATGTGCGAGACGGTGTAGACGTCGTCCAGAAACAGTTCGTTTTCCAGAAACGGCACGCCCAGCTCCCGGGCAATTCTGGCCGCGGTGCTGCGGGGCGTCGTCCTGCTGTCCAGGTAGATCAGCCCCCGTTCCTTGCACACGCCCAGCACGGCCCGCATCACGCGCTCGTCTGCGGTCGCCTTGGAGCCCATGTGGTTGTTCAAGCCGATCGCGTGCGGAACATCGTCGATCGCCTTGCGGACGCGGTCGCGGATCTCCTCGTCGCTCAGGTCAGTGGTGATGGCCCCGGGCCCCAGCCAGGAACGCTTTCCCTTTACCGGCTCCATCGGCAGGTGGACAAACACGTCGTGTCCCTTCTGATGGGCCTGCTCCGCGTCCCGTTTGGTGCTGGGCAAAAACGGCATCACCGCGACCGTCAGGGGAACGGGCAGGTTGAGAATGTCGTCCGTACCCGCCATGTTGTTCCCAAAGTCGTCGATGACAACCGCCACCTTCTTGCCGGCCGCTTTTGCCGGGGAAGCACCGGGAGCGAGGGCGTGCGCCCCCGCCGTGAAGGAGAACAGACAGGCGGCGAGCAGGGCTGCCCCCCATGTTCGTTTGCGCATGTGATCGCCTTCTTTCCGTTTGTTTTTCCTAGTTTGTTCAAGCAGAGGAATGCTTACCCGCCGGATCCGCCGCAGAGAGACTTGTTTTGCCAGGGGTGTGGCCCTGTGGTAAACTGAAGGAATAGTGATGGAACGAGAGGAGTCGTACGAGTTGAGCCACTTTGTGTTGATTGACGGGAACAGCATCGCCAACCGGGCGTTTTACGCGCTCCCGCTGCTGTCCACGTCGGCGGGACTGCACACCAACGCGGTGCTGGGCTTCACCACCATGCTGCTCAAGGTTCTGGAAGAGATGAAGCCGACGCACATGCTGGTCGCGTTTGACGCGGGCAAAGTCGTGTTTCGCCACAGCGAGTTTGCCGAGTACAAGGGCGGCAGGGCCAAGACGCCGCCGGAGCTGTCGGAGCAGTTTCCGCTGATTCGCGAGCTGCTGGACGCGTTTTCCATCCAGCGCTTTGAACTGGAAGGATACGAAGCGGATGACATCATCGGGACGCTCACCCGGCGGGCGGACGAATCGGGCTGGAAGACGACGGTGATCACCGGGGACAAGGACATGCTCCAGTTGGTCTCCGACAACGTGTCCGTGGCGTTGACGCGCAAGGGCGTAAGCGAGATGGAGCTGTATTCGCCCAAGGAGATCGCGGACAAGTACGGGTTGAAGCCGCTCCAGATCATCGACCTGAAAGGGCTGATGGGCGACGCCTCGGACAACATCCCGGGCGTGCCCGGCGTGGGGGAAAAGACCGCGCTGAAGCTCCTGCACGAATACGGATCGGTGGAAGCGGTGCTGGAGAACATCGACCGGATCTCCGGCAAAAAGCTGCAGGAAAACCTGCGCGAAAACGTGGAGCAGGCCAGGATGAGCAAGGCGCTGGCGACCATCATGCGGGACGCCCCCGTCGATCTGGACGTGGAACAGACGGTGTATCCCGGCTACGACGCGGCGGCTGTCACTGAGTTTTTCAAAAAAATGGAATTCAAATCGCTCCTGCCCAAGGTGAAGGCTGCCGCACCGGAGGAAGCGGGCGCGTCGGGACAAGAGCGCGCGCCGTTTTCCTTCGAGGTGGTGGAGAGCGGCAGGACAGACCGCTACACCGAAAAGCTGACGTCGCCCATGGCGCTGTACGTGGAGATGGACGGCGACAACTACCACCACGCGCCGATCCTCGGCTTCGGGCTGGCCGCAGAAGGCGTCTCGCTCTACGTGCCCTACGACGCGACCGTGGAGTGGCAGGCGTTCCGCGACTGGCTGGCGGACGATACCCGGGAAAAATGGGTGTTTGACGGCAAACGGGATACGGTAGGACTGGCCTGGCACGGTCTGGAGACAGCCGGCATCGGCTTTGACGTCTACCTGGCCTCCTACCTGCTGAACGCGACGGAGAGCAATCCGACACTGGACGGCGTCGCCGCCCAGTACGCCGAGGTGGGCGTGCTGCCGGACGATGAGGTGTACGGCAAAGGAGCCAAGCGGCTGGTGCCGGAGACAGACGTCCTCAGCGAACACGTGGCCCGCAAAGCGGCTGCGATCTGGCAGAGCGTGCCGAAACTTCGGGACGAGCTGGCCCGGCACAAGCTGGACGAACTGCTCACCGACCTGGAAGCGCCGCTCAGTCTGGTCCTGGCCGCAATGGAAAAGCAGGGCGTCAAAATCAACCGCGAGCGGCTGCTGGAGATGGGCGAAGAGCTGGACAGCCAGTTGGAGAAGCTGACGGCGAAGATTTACGAGCTGGCCGGCACGCCGTTCAACATCAATTCGCCGAAGCAGTTGGGGGAGATCCTGTACGACAAACTGGACCTGCCCGTGCTGAAGAAGACGAAGACCGGCCCGTCCACCAGCGCCGACGTGCTGGAAAAGCTGGCGCCGTACCATCCGATCATCGGGGAGATCCTGCACTTCCGCCAGTTGGGCAAGCTGCGCTCCACGTACATCGAGGGGCTGACCAAGGAGATTCACGCCAAGACGGGCAAGATTCACACGCGGTTCAATCAGGCCACCACGGCGACCGGCCGCCTGTCCAGCACCGAGCCCAACCTGCAAAACATCCCGATCCGCCTGGAGGAAGGCCGGAAAATCCGCGAGGCGTTCATTCCTTCCGAAGAGGGCTGGTACATGCTGGCCGCCGACTATTCGCAGATCGAACTGCGCGTCCTGGCCCACATCTCCGGGGACGAAAACCTGATTGACGCCTTCCGCAAGGGGATGGACATCCACACGCGAACGGCGATGGACGTGTTTGGAGTGAGCGAGGCGGAGGTCACTCCGCTGATGCGCCGCCAGGCCAAGGCGGTCAACTTCGGCATCGTCTACGGGATCAGCGACTACGGCTTGTCGCAAAACCTGAACATCACCCGCAAGGAGGCGGCCGACTTCATCGAACGCTACTTCGCCGTCTTTTCCGGCGTGAAGCGGTACATGGAAGAGATCGTCAAGCAGGCGAAGCAGGACGGCTACGTCACCACGCTTCTGCACCGACGCCGCTACCTGCCGGACATCAAGAGCAGCAACTTCAACCTGCGCTCGTTTGCGGAGCGTACGGCGATGAACACCCCGATCCAGGGAACGGCCGCCGACATCATCAAGCTGGCGATGATCCGGATGCAGGAGAGCATCAGGGAAAAAGGGCTCCAGAGCCGGATGCTCCTGCAGGTGCACGACGAACTGGTCTTCGAAGTGCCGGAAGCGGAACTGGCCGTCATGCAGAAGCTGGTGCCGGACGTGATGGAAAACGCGCTCAAGCTGGACGTGCCGCTGAAAGTGGACGTGCATTACGGACGCACCTGGTACGACGCGAAGTAACCGGGACGATCCCACAGCATCGAGAGACAAACGAGAGGAGGAGACCCATGCCGGAACTGCCTGAGGTGGAAACGATCGTCCGCACCCTGCGCACCCTCGTGCTGGGCAAGACGATCGAACGCGTCAGCGTGACGCTGCCGCGGATTGTGCGCCGGCCGGACGACGTGGAAGCGTTCAAGGCGCAGCTGGCCGGCCAGACCATTCGTGAGATCAAGCGGCGGGCCAAGTTTATCCAGTTCATTCTGGACAAGGACGTGCTCGTCTCCCATCTGCGCATGGAGGGACGCTACGGCCTGTATCAGGCCTCGGATCCGGTGGAGAAGCACACGCACGTCATTTTCCACTTTGCCGACGGCACCGAACTGCGCTACCGGGACGTTCGCCAGTTCGGAACGATGGACCTGTTCCCGATCGGATTGGAAACGAGCGAGGGGCCGCTGGCCAAACTGGGCGTCGAACCGCTGGAGGACAGCTTTACCCCGGACGTGCTGCGCCGTCTGCTCAAAGGGCGGACGACCAAGATCAAGCCGCTTCTGTTGAATCAGGAATGTATTGTCGGGTTGGGGAATATTTATGTGGACGAATCCCTCTTTCGGGCGGGCATTCACCCGGAACAGCCGGCAGGCAGCCTGACCGCCAAACAGGTGGCCAAGCTGCACGAAAGCATCGTCGCCACGCTGACAGAGGCGGTGGCACAAGGCGGCAGTTCGATCAAGTCGTACGTCAACGGCCAGGGCGAGATGGGCATGTTTCAGCAGTCGCTGTTGGTATACGGCCGCAAAGGGGAGCCGTGTACCCGCTGCGGAACCGAGATCGTCCGGTTCGTGGTCGGCGGCAGGGGGACGCACATCTGTCCCGCCTGTCAAAAAGTTGGCAAGCCCATCAAACGAGGAGGAAATCGGGCATGATTCTAGGATTGACAGGAGGCATCGCCACGGGAAAAAGTACGGTGACGGCCATGCTGCGGGAGCGCGGCATTCCTGTCATTGACGCCGACCAGATCGCCCGCGAGGTTGTGGAGCCGGGCAAACCTGCCTACGAGGCGATCGTTCGTCACTTCGGCAGGGACATCCTGCTTGCCGACGGCCAGATCAACCGCAAGAAGCTGGGGGAAATCGTCTTTTCCGACGAGGCGGAGCGGCAGAAGCTGAACGCCATCGTCCACCCGGAAGTCCGCCGGGTGATGCGGGAAGAGGCGGAAACCGCGGAGCGGAACGGGGCTGCCATTGTGTTTATGGATATTCCCTTGTTGTTTGAGAGCAAGCTGCAGCATATGGTAGATAAAATCGTCGTGGTGTACGCGCCGGCCTCCGTCCAGTTGGCGCGGATGTTAGAGCGGGACGAGCTGGATGAGGAACAGGCGCACAAGCGGCTTAGGGCGCAGTGGCCGATTGAGCAGAAAAAACAGCTCGCCGATTTTCTGATTGACAACACCGGGACGCGTGAAGAGACGGAACGGCAGGTGGAGCGCCTGCTGGCAGAATTGAAAGCGGAGCTGTCGGGATGAAGCGAGGCAGGCGAGCGACAGTCGTCCTGATCGTGCTGATGGGCGTCTTTTTGCTGATCAACTCCCCCTTGGTCTGGAAGTGGATGTATCCGATCAAGTATCAGAGCGAGATCTTGGAGGCGTCCCGCCGCTATCAGGTAGACCCCTACCTGATTTTGGCCATCATCCGTTCGGAGAGCGGCTTCAAACCGGACAACGTCTCGAAAAAGGGAGCGATCGGGCTGATGCAGATCATGCCCGACACGGCAGAATGGATTGTGGAGCAGGCGGGCTTTCAGCCGAAGCAAAAGGACTACCTGTACGATCCGGAGATGAACATCAACATCGGGACCTGGTACCTGTCGTTCTTGCAGCAGAGGTTTCAGGGCGACGTGGTCAAAACCATTGCCGCCTACAACGCCGGCCCCGGCAAGGTAAACGTATGGCTCACGCGCGAGCAGTGGAACGGAGAGCGAGACACCCTCGAGGACATCCCGTTCGGCGAGACCCGCCTGTACGTCCAGCGGGTTCTCTACTACCACGACCGATACCGCAACATCTATTCCGAAGAACTGCAGTAATGCCGCTTTCTCCCCTGGGGAGAGCGGCTTTTATAGTTCCTCTGGCTTTGATTTTGACTTTGACGTAACAGCTGCTTTCGCCCCTTTCTGTATGTGTTCCAGTATCTCTTCTGGAGCGTACGGCGTGGAGGGAGACACATTCAAAATCGTTGCCGCCCGTCTATCCAGCCACACACTTTCTTGTCCTTTTTGGTCAACAGCGACAAAAATAAACCCGCCCGCGTAAAAAACGTACGTGAGGTTAACGTCTTCGCCCAGCTCCGCCTTTATTTTCTCGTGCAGTTCAAACAATTCAGACCCTGATTCACCGGCCATGATTGGCCTCGTATCCGTTGCGAGCGTAAACCCTTTCACCTGATTGCCATCCAGGATAAATGAGAGCTTCTCATCCGAAGGCAGCAGCAGGTCTGTCATGGTTGAACCTTCGTAGGAGAGGATTTCCTCCACATCCGGCAATTCGGCACCCTGAATGGAAAAGTCGGACAGGCGGTAATTGGCACTTTCATTGCGCAGCGATTTGTTATGGCGGCCTCGAGATTCCTCCATCTGCTTGAATGCGCTAACCGCCTGTATCATACAAATTTTACCATGGATAGTCGTCACTTGCAGCCAATCACCCTCTAATGTCAGCATCTTACTCCACAGACGCTGTTTTCCCGCTGCACTTGCTGCATATGTCGTCGTACGGCAGGGTCCCTTTTGTGCCCTGGGCTGATTGGTAGCTCTCAGGCATTCGTCCACAATTGTTCCTGATTCTTCGACGGGCCTCCTTCCCGAACAGATGGGGGCTTTTCATGCTTTACGCGTTCGCTCCCTGCCACCTCGATCGCCTGGTCGCAGTCTCATGCCCTTCCCGCTTGTCCTGTCCTTTGCCTGATCACCCCGCCCCTTCCGACCGAACGGAAAACAGGATGGCAAATCGTCCAAATATTTATTTTTTCAGTAAAACACATTGATAATTGTGTCATACTTATTATAATAAAAGTAAGGATTAGTGTAACTCAATGTAGGAAGGGGTTTCTAATTATGACAATCAAAATCGGTATTAATGGTTTCGGACGCATCGGACGTATGGTTTTTCGCCGCGCTGTTCAGGACCCCAACATCGAGATCGTTGCCATCAATGCCAGCTATCCCCCTGAAACACTCGCTCATCTGTTGAAATACGATACCATTCACGGGCGTTTTCCCCATAAAGTGGACGTGCAGGACAACCAGATCATCGTAAACGGCAGGCCGACTGTCGTGCTGTCCGACCGCGACCCGCTCAATCTGCCGTGGGGCGAACTGGGCGTGGAGATCGTCGTGGAGGCCACCGGCAAGTTCAAGGACCGCGAAGGCGCCGGCAAGCACCTGAAAAGCGGCGCGAAAAAGGTGGTCATCACCGCGCCGGCCAAGGAAGAAGACGTGACTATTGTCATGGGCGTAAACGATGAGATTTACGACCACGAGAAGCATCACATCATCTCCAACGCCTCCTGCACCACCAACTGCCTGGCGCCGGTGGCCAAGGTTCTGCACGACGCGTTCGGCATCGAGCAGGGCCTGATGACGACGGTTCACTCCATCACCAACGATCAGGTGAACATCGACAACCCGCACAAGGATCTGCGCCGCGCACGCGCTGCCGGCGAATCGATCATTCCGACCACGACCGGCGCCGCTCGTGCCGTGGGCAAGGTGCTGCCGGAGCTGAACGGCAAGCTGAACGGCTTCGCCCTGCGCGTCCCGACGCCGAACGTCTCCGTCGTCGACCTGGTCGTCAACACCAAGAAGCCGGTGACCGTGGAAGAGGTGAACCGCGTGCTGCGCGAAGCGAGCGAAGGCAGCATGAAGGGCTACATCGAATTCTGCGACGAACCGCTGGTCTCCAGCGACTTCAACGGCAACGATCACTCCTCCATCATCGACGGACTCTCCACGATGGTGATGGGCACCAACCAGGTAAAAGTGATCGCCTGGTACGACAACGAGTGGGGCTACTCCTGCCGCGTGGTCGATCTGGTGCGCCACGTGTCCGAGGATCGCAACCGCACCCGGACAAAAGAGGCGGCAGCCGTAGCCGCGAACTAACCTGCCCGTAAACAGCGAACCCCCTGGGACCCTTGCGGAGTCCAGGGGGTTTTTGCGAACGTGCAAGACAAGGGGTAAATCATCTTGAATGATGATAGGGGGACTTCGTCTTCCGAAACAGGTTCCCGCTGTTCTTCGCTACGAGACGAAACTTGGTGAGATTGACTGGGGGTTATCATGTAGCTCTGGATGGTTCAGTCCGAAAAGTGCCGGTATTTGTCATGGTTTTAGGATACCTCGTGCCACTCATATCCTCTAACCAACAAAAATTCGCAGGTTAGATGTAAACCGTCGATGGTGGACAAAGATCACGCATCAAGACGATTCGTTCAATCCTGTCAAAGAATAAAACAAGGGCCCGCTGAACAGATTCAAACTTCATTGGCCACATGGGATTTGCCTCGTTTTCATCGAAATCATGTACAAGGAAATCAATGTTCGAAATTCCTTGCGCTGGAACGGATATGGATGTATCCATACGCCTCTGTGCTTGAAAACCAATTACTAATCCTGTGTGTCACCCTAAATATTTGAAATTTTTTGGTATTAATGCTAGAATTGTTAGGTTAAAAAATTATGGGCGGTGTTACGATCTTAGCCATGCTTTCTGTATTGTTGGCACCGGGAGCCTCTGCGAAAACGTATACTTGCGACAATGATCCTGTTTCTGGTTCCGGTTGTAGTGATTACAATGGAAGTACTTTTGTTTACAAAAGTAATCTGTCAATCAATATACCGCGGATGAAGGGTGGAATTTTGTTGGGGATGACGTTACTGTTACCGGGGATGTTGAGTTGATGGTCATAGCGTATGATTATGATTGAAGCGGGGATACTGGAGCGGATGCTGCACGATTGGTTTATTAATGAATGTAAAACAAGTAAGGAGGGCATATAATGTCAAAAAAAATAATGATTGCCGGCTGCACAGGTATATGTTTACTACTCACTTCAGTCGCCTATGGCTCTAGTGGAGATACAGGAAATGCTCCGTCTCCCGCTTCAAATGAAACCACGGTTCAGCAAAAATCAGAAATACATTCCGCACGTCAAGATATTACCGCTGCGGAAATCCGGGATAAAATGCTCAACGCCATTGATTATTATACCACCATTCAAGGAGCTTATCGAATCATTCAAAAGCCAATTGGCGTCGATGAGGTTGTGGAATTTGACGTATCCATAGGCGATACACCCGGGAGCTACGTAAAAGTGAAAAGCAACGTGACAGGGAAGCAGAGTGAGCACATATCAAATGGGGAGACCATGATCCATTTATACGAACAGGAAAAAGCATTTGTCAAACAGCAGAAAATAAAAAAGGTGACGAAGGAAAGCAAAATCCAGAAGGGCCCCCGCTACTATAAAGATGAAGAGGGAATCCCTGTATATAAATACAGAAAAGACCCATCGTATGCAGAAAGGGCTCACGATGTCATCTTTCCGCAGGCTTATGGTTTTTGGCTCTATCGGTACCCGCACGAAATTGTGGGAACGGAACAATATCTGGATCGAACGGCAGTCGTACTTGAAGGAACTCTATCCGGGACACTGGCAGAAAAACACCGGGCGAACACATTCAAGCTATGGGTTGATCAGGAAACGGGAGTGTTGTTAAAACTGGTTGAGACAGATGATGAGGGAACCGTAATGAATCAGATGGAAGTGCTTCGTCTGTCAATTGACAAAGGCGCTGACACTTCCAAGTTTCAGATTATAGAACCGAAGGGATGGAAGGATATAAGTCCTGTTTTGAACAAGGAAAGGGAGGTACGAGTGGGTCCAAGCGGCAAGGAAGCTGAGTAGCGTTGAGAGACCTGCCTCCGAAGTCGGGGGCAGGTTAGTTTTCGATAGAGGCTTTTCTGTAAAACGAAGAAGTCATGGAAGAAAGTTGGGGGGCCCCCGCCCGGCTCAGCGTTAGGTATAGCCGGGTGGGGTTTATTATGGGAAGGAGACGTTTCAATTTGCACTGTTTTGCGCAAGCCCTTCCAGCGAGAACAATTCTTCGTCTTCAAAGCCGACGATGAACAGGTTGATCTGCGACTTCAGATCCAGTTCGTACGGCACGCGCACGTCGTTGCCGCGGCCGTCCTTCAAGACACGGACGGTGGGGCGGTGGCAGTAGTCCGGGTCGACCCGGCAGACGACGCCCACCTCGCCGGTGTTCAGCACGACGCTGCTGCCGATCGGGAAGACGGCGATGTGTTTGCTGAAGGCTTTGATCAGATGGTGCTCAAACAGGTGTCCGCCCGCCCCGAACAGGTATTCCAGCGCGTCCTGCGGCATGTACCGCTTTCGCCAGGGGCGGGGAGACGTGAGCGAATCGTAGACGTCGCAGATACCGACGATCTGCGCGTACTCGTGAATGTTCTTTCCTTTCAACCCCTGCGGGTAACCGCTGCCGTCCAGCCGCTCGTGGTGCTGCAGGCAGACGTGGGCGGACAACAGCGAGATGTCGTGCTGCTTGCGCAGGAGGTTGAAGCCCAGCATCGTGTGCTGCTTGGCGATCTCCTGCTCTTCCTCGTTCCAGCGCTCCTGCTTTTGCAACAGCTCCGGCGGAAGCTGCACCTTGCCGATGTCGTGCAGCATCGCCCCGATGCTCAACTCCATCAGTTGGCTGCGGCTGTAGCCGAGCGACATGCCGACCGCGGCCGCCAGTACCGCCACGTTGACCGAGTGATGGTAGAGCGAGGGCGAATGGGTGGAGATGCTGGTCAGATGGAGCAAGAGCTGCTGGTTGCCCATCATGTCGTCCAAGATGGAATTACAGGCCTGCTGAAAGAGAAGCCCCATTTCGTTGAGCGAAACCTTCCGGGCCAGCTTGTTCGAGTTGGTGATCTGCTTGACTGTTTTGACAATCGCTTCGACGGCTGTCTGGCGGGTTTCCGGCCGGATGACGTCCTCCACGACGATGTCTTCCGTACGCTCGTCTTCAATGTAGAGCGAGTCGATGCCGGAGCGGGTCAACCCCTGAATCAGCCGTTCGGTAAGGGTGACGCCTACCCCCAGTAACGTTTTCCCGTCTTCGGTAAAGATCGTGCGGCCCACCTTCATCCCGGGGCGGGCTTGTTTTATTGAAACTAACCGCATAGGAATCCCTCCAACCTGTACCCAAATTGTACTCCATTTGGCTTAGACGTGAAATAGGTACAAGGATTGACTTGACTTCCGGCGGGAAATTGAGGGACACTGAATGAAAGTACCGTCATAATTGGAGTTGATTCCGCGATGCGCTGTCCGTTTTGCGATTACAATGGGACCAGGGTACTAGATTCCCGCCCCTTTAACAATAACAAGTCGATTCGCCGCCGGCGCGAATGCGAAAAGTGCGAACGCCGCTTTACCACGTTTGAGGTGGTGGAGGAGACACCGCTCTTGATCATTAAAAAAGACGGAACCCGCGAAGAATTCAGTCGGGAAAAGGTGCTCCGCGGCCTGGTGCGGGCCTGTGAAAAGCGGCCGGTGCCGCTGGAGGTGCTGGAGAACGTCGTCAACGAGATTGAGAAGGAACTGCGCAGCAGCGGCCAGTCAGAAATCCCCAGCAAGGACGTCGGGGAAAAAGTGATGGAGCGGCTGTACCACGTCGACGAAGTGGCCTATGTCCGGTTCGCTTCCGTCTACCGCCAGTTCAAGGACATCAACGTGTTCATGAAGGAACTGGAAGAACTGCTGGCCCAGGCGCGCGGCTCGGGTCAGGCGGAGTAAGGCAGCGGGGAAGGGGAGGACAAGCCTTTCCCGCAAATCGCTGCGTCGCTTGGTAGGGATTCGCCAGTCGCTCTGTCTGGAAACATGCTTCTCCTTTGATACAATTGGGTTGTCATCAGGCCAAGAAGACGCCCTTGCGATGTGCAAGAGCGTCTTTCCTGCTGTCTTCAAACCCCATTCGTTCGGGTTTCAGAGAGCCCCTTTCCCGATAGCCGCGAGCACGTCCTGCTTTCATCCGCGGAGGGCCGGACGGCGGAGGAGGCGATCTTTTTTGGCTCCGCGTTGGCGAGCCGGAGGTCGTCGTGTCCGGCCAACGCGCTCCGTTCTTCTGGAGCGGGGACGAACTGCTTCACCCCCCTACGCGCGTCCCGCCGTTTCGGGTACGGCGGCGGCGCGTGCTCTTCCAGCCACTGTCGTATCTATCGCCGGCCGGACATGATATAATAGGGAAACCAGACTAGTCAGGAAGGAAAAGGATCAATGCCTCGTCTCGTGTGGAACGAATTACTGCCGAAAGATCGATATCTGGTGCGGCTGGCGCGTCCGCTCAGCTTTGCCGAAATGGGCTTCGTCACCCAGCTCTACCTGCCGATCATCGGTGTGGAGTCGTTTTCCCTCTACCAACTGCTGGTGCACGAGGTGCAGGAGGCGAACGGAGCGGCGGTGGAAAGCACGCACCGCAGCCTGATGCTGATGACCGATCTCTCGCTGGACCGCCTGCTGGCGGCGCGGGAGCGGCTGGAGGCACTGGGCCTTTTGGCCGTCCGCAGACGGGAGAATCGGCAGCGGGACTACTTTTACGAATACCTGGTAAAACCGCCGCTGACGCCAAACGAGTTTTTTGCCGACTACGTGCTGTCCGTGATGCTGCTGAACAAAATCGAAAACGTCCGCTACCAGCAGTTGCGGCAGCGGTACGCCGACCCGCTGGGGGCAGCTTTGGAACAGGAGTACCCGGTGGCGGAGACGGTGACCAAGGATTTTTACGAAGTGTTCCAATCGTTGAAACCGTCCGAGTTGGAAGTGCACAAAGGATCGGAGCGGGAACAGTTTCTCGCGCAGATGGAAACCCGCTATCCGGCGTCTCCGATGCAGTCGGGCTTTGAAGCGGCGGTCCATCACCCGCTCGGGGCTTCGTCCCTGCGCCACTACCTGCCGGACAACGCCTCCCCGGACAAGGTCTTCTCCGGGGAAAGCGTGGAGTTTTTGTACAAGCTGCACCACTTCTACCAACTGGACAGTTGGGGATTGGGGCAGGAACTGCGCGACTGGACCCTGTACAAGCCGGACGGCAGCCTGGACATGGACGTCCTGCGCAAGCGGCTGGTGCAGCGCTACACGGACGACAAGCTGCACCGCACGCCGGCGGCCCCTGCCCCAGGCGACGACGAGTGGGGGCCGGGCCGCCTGCCGGAACCGGGCAGCGAAGCGTTTGCCCGCGCCTGCCGGCAGCTCTCGCCCCTCTCCCTGCTGGAGCGGGTGGTTGGCGGCCGGGTGAGCCGGGTCTTTTTGGAACGGGCGGAAAACCTGGTGTTTGGCGACGGCCTGACCGTCGAGGTGGCCAATGCGCTGCTGCTTCACACGCTGCAGAGCATGCAGATGGAACTGCCCAAAGCCTACATGGAGACGATCCGCGACAGTTGGAAGGCGAAGCGGATCACGACCGTGGACGAAGCCGTGCGGCAGATCCTGGAGCGCGCCGACCAGCGGGCGCAGCACGCGGAGAAGGCGAAGCGGCCGAAGCGGGAAACGGACACCGCCGTTCGCCGTGGCGGCCGCCCCATCCTGCAGGACAAGCTGCCTGCTTCGGTGGAATGGCAGCTTTCGCAGGAGCGCGAGCCCCAGGAGACGGTCAAAGGACAGTCCATCCAGGACGATCCCGAGTTGAAAACCATGTTGGAATCGCTGCGCAGACGGCAGAGAGGAGTGTGATGAGGGATGGAATCGATCAGCCAATTCATGCAGGAACTGGCCAAGCGGACGCCGCGCCACCTGCTGACGCCGGATCAGCAGTTGGACAAGATGTTTCGCTCCTCCGCCTATTTGCAGTCGTTTCAGCAGGAACACCCGGACCTGTCCCGCGACGACTACCTGCGGGCCCTGTCCAGCGTCTACACGGCGGTAAAGGAGCAGTACTGGTGTGAGCACTGTCCCGGGCTGGAGCAGTGTCCCAACCTGGTCAAGGGCCACCGCAGCCAGCTCAGCGTGAGAAACGGCGCCATCGTCAGCGCCATCTCTCCCTGCGACAAGCAGCAGGCGTACGAGGAAGACCTGCGCCGCCGCCGCTTGATGCGCAGCTACTACGTCTCCGAGGAGACGATGGCCGCCAGCTTTGACCGGCTGGAGCTGGACCAGGCGAATAGGGCGGCCGTGGCGGCGGCCATCCGGTTTTGCCAGACGGTCGGCAGCGGCGAGCGGGTAAAAGGACTGTACCTGCACGGGCCGTTTGGCGTGGGCAAAAGCTACATCATGGGGGCGATCGCCCGCGAGCTGTCGGAGCGCAATATCGCTTCGCTCATGGTGTACGTGCCCGATTTTGTCCGCGAGATGAAGGACTCGCTGTCCGACCAGTCGTACGCCGGCAAACTGGAGATGCTGAAGGAAGTGCCCGTTCTGATCCTGGACGACATCGGCGCGGAAAACCTCACGCCCTGGGTGCGCGACGAAGTGCTGGGCGTCATCCTCAACCAGCGCGTCAACAACCACCTGCCGACGCTGTTCACCTCCAACTACTCGCTGGAGGAGCTGGAGGAGCATCTCTCCATCTCCAACGGCAACCGGATCGAACGAACAAAGGCGGCCCGCATCATGGAGCGGATCCGCCATTACGTGGACGTGTATCTGATCATGCGCAAGAATCAGCGCATCGAAAGCTGACTTCCCAGATACGAGAGGCGCCATTTGGTGTACGCCAGCACCTCTCGCGCCAAGTGATACGGCCTGTACAGCACGTTGGACTTCACCCCGACGGGATGGGCGGATATGCCCAGCGCTTGCGCCATGTCCATCGCCCGGACGAGGTGATAGTCGTGGCTGACGACAAGCGCGCTGTGCAGGCCGTTTTGCTGCATGACCTGCCGGCTGAACAGCAGGTTTTCGTACGTGTTGGTCGCCTCGGACTCCATCAGGATGCGGTCTGCCGGCACGCCCTGCTCCACCAGGTAGCTGCGCATGACCAGCGCCTCCGTCACGCCTTTTCCGTCACCCAGTCCCCCTGTGACGATCAGGGTGGGCACGTATCCTTCCTTGTACAACCGCAGCGCCAAATCCAGCCGCTCCCGCAGCCCCGGACTGGGCTGGTCTCCCCACACGGCCGCCCCCAGCACGATGGCCGCGTCCGCTTTTTGCGGAGCGGCGTTGCGGCTCGTCTGATCGATCCGCCACAGAACGTACCCGGACCACAGCGCGGCCGCCGCCAGGCAGACGGCCGACCAGGTGAGCAGGCGTTTTTTCCAGGGGTGTACGGTTGGGATGGTTGATGTCGGTATCATGGGTTTCCTCCGGTTGTCAGGGGTTTTGAGCGTTTATTGATGTTGCTCGGTGTTCGCGATCCGCTTGCCCATCGTTTTTTCGGGCGGTGTGCTTATGCTCGTGCTGCAGTCCGCCGCGCTATGAATGGATGATGGCGAGTTGATTTCAGGGCAGCGGTGTTCCTATGTACATATACGGATAAGCGGGCCGGTCCGTTACGCTTGGTGGGCGCATGCAGGGGGGGTGGATGGCGGGGGAGAGGTGACGGTCAGGTATTTATAGCGGCGAAGGAGGAGGCGTATCAGAAGGTCGTTCAACGGGTTTCGGGCAGAACATTTTCCGTTTCGTCAGGGTGAAAAATTTTTTTAAAATCCTATTGATCTTTGAAGAAGGCATGTGCTATAATCAATCTCGTGGTAAGGAACGAGATGTTCCGAAGAAGATAACGTGATACGGGGCATTAGCTCAGCTGGGAGAGCGCTACACTGGCAGTGTAGAGGTCAGCGGTTCGAACCCGCTATGCTCCACCATACAACGAACGCCAGAACCCTTGAGAAATCAAGGGTTTTTCTTATGCCAAGAAGGCGATCAATTTTAATCGTAAGCAAAAGATTAAACGTGGCATCGACGAATGGAAACATACGACTTCAACATTGCGAAAAAACTTCTTCCCGAGATCATTACGGGTCTAAAACAAAAAATTGAGGGATTTATGATTGATTCCATCAAGGAGGTAGCAGCGCAGATTGATTTTGCCGCTGTACTCCTCTTGCGGTTCCGGGATCGGATCGCATCGCCATGTTCCAGCTTAACATCTAACCATCCGCGCTTTGCTTCTACCAGGTTACGCAGCAGTTCCTCAACTATCTCGCCATGTGACTGGCAGCCGTCCAATCCAGGCATGTTCCGTAATCGTACCGGACAGATTCCTTAGACGGAATTGATACTTCATAAAAATCCTTATACAAATAAATCCCCAATCAAAATGAAATCGTAACATTTTTTGGGTTAAAGCGTCTAAACAACTGGCGGTAGGAAAATGGACAATAGTGGCGCGTAATGCCATTTATTCGATTGGATGTCGTAACGGAAAAGGGAATAGGTGCTACGTTAAGAGGTGAATTTCATTTGAGCAGAAAACTTGAAATGTTTGTTATTTTAGCTATCCTGACAGCCGCAGCAGCCATTCGCGTTCATTTTAATTTGCGATATTCAGCCGAGCTTTTCGGTGATTCCATTCATATCGCCAGATTTGCGGAATCCGTTGCGAGAACAGGAGCATATCCGACGGATCATGGTATTTATTGGTCACCGGGTGTTGTCTATTTTCTAGGTTGGCTAATTCCGGTTATTGGCAATGAACAACATTATCTGTCTTATAGGCTGCTGCAAAGTCAATTGGGAACAATGTGGGGACAAACTACGCAAAATTGAACAAATTTTTCCATAAAATAACTATGCCCTTCCTGTTCGGGAGGGCAGTATTCCTAATGCGGCAGCTCCTACGCGCCTTATCAGCGTGTGCTGTGGTGTGCGGGATTAAACAAAGTTGTCGTAAACTGCTTCTATGAAAGCGCAAAAGCCCCAGTTCAGGAGACTGAGGCAGATCTTACCAAACTGTGGTAGAATGTTACTTGCACAATAGAATCGGCTCCTCAAGGGTGGTCGGCTCATCCCCTCATGAAAGGGGGTGATGCTGATGGAGGTTTATCAAGCATTGACGCTGATGTTCATGTTCGGCATGTTCATCCTCGCATTGCTGACTTACCTCAAAAAGAAATAGACCGCCCTTGAGCTGACATCTCGCGCGGTCTACTCCGAAATGAACTTGAGCCGCCCCCTTTTGGGGAACGTCTATTGTGCAAGACCGACAGCGTTGCCGCGCTGTTGGTCTTTTTTAGTGTGCACAAATGCTGCTGGGTTTAAGATACCACAAAACCCTGAAGATTAACAGCCGATCACCCTTGAGCTTGGCTGCATGGTGACATACTCCCCACAATGTCAACCACGCCTTGGTTATTGTTCAAGACGGGAAACGTCCCAGCGCTTTGTAGTTTTTAGGATACCACAAATCACTGGAGAATAAAAGCAGATATGACGTGTTTGTCGTTCCCCCTGCTCCCCCCATATATATGGAGGGAACAAAATGTGAGGGGGCCAGCGCGCATGCCGGAACAAATGCTGTGGGGAGTAGATTCAGCTTCACGAGTGGGAAACGATTTGTATCAATGTGTGGTTCGCAACTTCGGCAATCCTGCCTACTGGGGGAGGTATTTGGCAACCGTACCCAATGCGGCGGACGGACTTACGAGAGCGGAAGCATCTTTTCTTCATCGCAACGGCGTGAAGATCCTGCCAATTTACAGTAAATTCACCCAAGCGGTCGGCTATGGCCAGGGGCGAATCGCTGCAAGAAACAGCATGTATTATGCTCAACTGCTCGGTATTCCCAAGGGAACCATGCTGTTTGCCAACATAGAGAAACGGTTTCAGGTGGATGAGGCGTGGATCCGCGGTTGGGTTGACGCCGTCGATCAGGGGGGATATCGTCCGGGGATTTACTGTGACCCGAGTCAACCCGCCTTTTCCAGAGCCTATTGTCTTGCGCAGGAAAAGAGTGAAAAGGTGAGAACGCGAACGGTGCTGTGGAGCCAGGAGCCTACGCCGGGCCCATCGTCCCCGCGTCAAGCACCGGCGTATTCACCCGTACGTCCCCCCTGTCCGGCACAGGTGTGGGCATGGCAGTATGGCGAAAACGCGAGAGAATGTCCGGTCGACACCAATCTGATGAACCGCAGGCTGTTTCAATGGCTCTGGTAAGTGTCCTTTCGGGGCCATCCCAACATGAGTGTACAGGAGAGAGCAGCAGTTCCCGTGACGAGCAATGCAATGTCGAGACCAAGGGCAGCCATGAATACATCATCACCGGGATATCTGGGTTTTAATGTAATTCTTCTGTAGAGAACATAACAGGATAACAGCCAGTAGAAACTGCTTCCGATCGCCGCCAATATGAAACGCTCTTTTTGTGTTCCTCGCCAGAGTCCGCCAATGAACAGCCAAACGGTGATGCTTAGAACCACTGCATAAGGAACAAATGTAAACAGAGTACGTGTCATGTTGAAATATATAAGTAAGACAGCACCAAAAAGTGCAGCATTGAACAGCAAAACCATGATGCCAACCAACCACGGGTTCGCTTTCCACTTCCAATGCACCTTCGCAAGCAATCCCCCTATGGCCAAAAAGGTCAGCAAACCTGCAAGTACACTTGTTTGCAGCACGGTACTCAATCGAATCCCCCTTCCCCGTTTACCTGCTTCGTGATGCTTTGAAGACCGCAAGTGATGGGAACCCTGCGCGGCTCCACAACCACAAGGGTGTATGCACGTCAATGGGTGCCAACCCACTGCCGAGCAGGGCTGCTTCCCATGCGTCAGCCACCGCCTGCCGGTCGTCGGCGGTCCCCCGTAAAACCTCTGGCGAACATAGTCCCAATGTGACGGTCGCTTTCAAGATGTGCGTATCAGGAGCAACTGTGATACGTTCACGGGTTCGTCATGATCCTCCTCCATGATCGGAGAGTGTATTCGAATTTTTCTTGATCTTACATGGAAATCTATGGTATTAGTATAGAAGATTTACAGCCGTTCCGAAAGAATTGAGGGAAAAAAGGCCGGAACGCCATCATTGGCAGCATCCACGAAAAAACGGAGACGAATCGCGCGTCTCCGTTTGGTCTATCTCTATTCCGTTCGTTATTCCGTTCGTTTTTCGCTGCGAGTGGAACCGGACGTGTTCTTCCGGCGCCGACCGCATTGTGTTTTGCATCCGTCTGTGTTAGAATGAGGAGTGGTCACTACCAATTAAAAAACTGAATAATATATCCCAATATAATCATACCACAAACGATCCGGTTTGTCAAACACTGTGGTCCCAAAAAATTGGCTGAAGAGGAGCGATACGATGAGCGTAACGGAGAGAGAATGGCGGGAAGAAGAAGAGCGCGTTGAACGTGTCATCGGCGAGATTGACCGGAAAATCGGCAGTCTGCAGGAGCATGTCAGCGACGTGCGGGCGGACATCGTGGAGATCCGCAAAAACTTCTGGGACGACGTGACGGTCAACGTTGACGATGCGACGGAAGCGGTGGAGACGTACGCGAGCATCAAGCAGCAGGCAGAGGTGCTGTCGGAGCGGGAACGCAGCCACCGCCATGCGAGCAAGCAGCTTGACACGTTGAGGAAGCTAAGACAGTCGCCCTATTTCGGGCGGATCGATTTTGTTGAAGACGGGGAGCGGGAAGCGGAGCGCATCTACCTGGGAATCGCCTCCCTGCTCGACGAACGGGACGAACAGTTTCTCGTCTACGATTGGCGGGCGCCGGTGTCCAGCCTGTACTACGACTACCCGCCCGGACCGGCGCAGTACGAGACCCCCGGCGGCACGATTGCCGGCACGATGGAGCTGAAGCGGCAGTACATCATCCGTGACGGCCGGATTCGCAGCATGTTTGACACGGGGGTCACCATCGGCGACGAACTGCTGCAGGAAGTGCTGGGCAGACAGGCGGACGGGCAGATGAAAAGCATCGTGGCCACGATTCAAAAAGAACAAAACCGCATCATCCGCAACGAGCGAAGCCGGCTGCTCGTCGTCCAGGGGGCGGCGGGAAGCGGCAAGACGTCGGCCGCCCTGCAGCGGGTGGCCTATCTCCTCTACCGGTACCGGGAAACGCTGCGGGCGGAGCAGATCGTGCTGTTTTCCCCCAATCCGCTGTTTAACAGCTACGTGTCGACCGTCCTTCCCGAACTGGGGGAGGAGAACATGCAGCAGACGACGTTTCAGGCGTATGTGGAGCACAGGCTGGGGGAGACGTTTCGCATCGAAGATCCGTTCGCGCAGATGGAATACGCCTACACCGCCATGGACGAACCGGGGTATGACGCCCGCATGGAAGGAATCCGCTTCAAGGCGTCCGCCGCGTTCATGCAGGTGATCGAGCGCTACGTGGAATCGCTCGGGCAGGCTGGGATGATCTTTGCGGATGTGACGTTCCGCGGCCGGACCCTGATAGACGCCGAGCGAATCCGGGAGCAGTTTTACTCGCTCGATCCCTCGCTGCGCCTTCCCAACCGGATGAGGCTGACGGCGGAGTGGCTGCTGGAGGAGCTGCGGAAGCGGGAGCGCCAGGAGCGAACCCAACCGTGGGTGGAAGACGAAATCGACCTGCTTGATCAGGAGGCGTATTACCGCGCCTATCAAAAGCTCCGGCGGCAAAAGCGCTTCACCGAAGAGACGTTTGACGACTTTGAGCGCGAACGGGAGCTGCTTGCCGCCACGGTCGTCAACGATCACTTCGATCCGCTGCGCCGGTGGGTAAAGCAGTTGGGATTTGTCGACATGCCGGCCGTCTACCGGCAGTTGTTCGCCGATCCGCGGTACGCGTCTCGTTTTGCGAACGACGTCCCCTTGCCGCAGCAGTGGGAGGAGATCTGCGCCCGGACCGTGGAGATGCTGGACCGATCCGAGCTGTTCTGGGAGGACGCCACGCCGTATTTGTACGTAAAGGAGCGGATTGAAGGGTTTCAGACCAACACGTCGGTCCGGCACGTGTTTATCGACGAGGCGCAGGACTACTCTCCGTTTCAGTTCGCCTTTATCCGGCGGCTGTTCCCGCACAGCAGAATGACCGTGCTCGGCGACTTGAACCAGGCGATATACGCCCATGTCGATGCGCAAACGGACTTTTCCCCGCTCGCTTCGCTGTACGAAGACGGGCAGACCGAGACGATCGTGCTGACGCGGAGCTACCGGTCCACGCGGCCAATCGTCGAGTTTACCCGAGGGCTGATCGCCGGGGGCGAAGCAATTCAGCCGTTTAACCGGGACGGGGTGAAGCCGACCTTGACGCAAGCCGCCGACACGACCGACCTGATCGACAAGATCGCCGCCCGCATCCGCGCGCTTCAAGATGCGGGACACCGGACGATTGCGGTCATCTGTAAAACCGCCCGGGAAAGCCGGGACGCGCACGCGGCGCTCAGCGACAGGCTGCCGGTGCGCCTGATCGGCAAGGAGACGGTCTCCTTCGAACCGGGCGTGCTCGTCATCCCGTCCTATCTGGCCAAAGGCGTCGAATTCGACGCGGTGCTCATCTACGACGCGTCTCGGGCGAAGTACGGGCGGGAGACGGAACGCAGGCTGTTTTACACCGCTTGTACACGGGCGATGCATGAACTGCACCTGTATGCCGTCGGCGAGGTGAGCCCGTTTGTGACCGCGCTTTCCCCCGATACCTACGTCGTGGAGAGCTGACAGCTGCAGGCCGCCGGGCCCCCGCACCCGCCGTGTGCGTCAAAACGCGTGCCGGCCGCTTGCGAAGCGGCTATAATAGCAGAGGAAGAACAGGATGTTCGCGGCTGGAACAAACATGAGGTGATCGCATGAACACATTGCCCGTCGATTCGATCATCCCGGCGTTGAAAGAGGCGCTTCGTACCCGCAGCGGCGCGGTGCTGGTGGCTGCGCCCGGGGCGGGGAAGACGACCCGGGTGCCGCTTGCGCTTCTCGACGAGCCGTGGCTGGCCGGACGCCGCATTCTGATGCTGGAGCCGCGCCGTCTGGCTGCGCGGGCGGCGGCCCGCTACATGGCCGCCTCACTGGGGGAACAGGTGGGAGACACCGTGGGGTACCGGGTGCGCCTGGATTCCCGGGTCGGTCCTGCCACGCGCATCGAAGTGATTACCGAGGGCGTGCTGACGCGGATGCTGCAGGCCGACCCGGCTCTGGAGGGCACGGGACTGGTCATTTTTGACGAATTTCACGAGCGCAGCCTTCACGCCGACCTGGGATTGGCCCTGTGCCTGGAGGCCCAGTCCGTGCTGCGCGACGATCTGCGCATCCTGGTCATGTCCGCCACGCTGGACGCCGAGCCGGTTGCCGCGCTGTTGGGCGATGCGCCGGTCCTGACGAGCGAGGGGCGGGCCTATCCGGTGGAGACGCGCTATTTGGACCGCCGGGTGGAGGGACCGGTCGAGCCGGTCGTCGTCCGTCAGATTCAGGAAGCGCTCGCGTCCGAATCGGGAGACATCCTCGTCTTTTTGCCGGGCGCGGGCGAGATCCGCAGGGTGGAAGAAAGGCTCGCCGAACTGGATTTGGGCGCCTCCGTCCGGGTGGCCCCCCTCTACGGGAATCTGCCGCAGGAGGCGCAGGACCGGGCGATCGCGCCGGGACGGCCGGGCGAGCGCAAAATTGTCCTCGCGACCTCCATCGCCGAGACCAGCCTGACGGTGGAAGGGGTCCGGGTGGTGATTGACAGCGGCCTGGCGCGGGTGCCGCGCTTTTCGCCGCGAACCGGCATGACGCGGCTGGAAACGATCCGGGTGTCGCAGGCGTCGGCCGAGCAGCGGCGGGGCCGGGCAGGCCGTCTCGGCCCCGGCGTATGCCGCCGCCTGTGGACTGAACAGGAGCACCGGCACCTGGCTGTGCGAAACACGCCCGAGATTCTGGAATCGGACCTGGCTCCGCTGGCGCTCGAACTGGCTGCCTGGGGCGTCGTGGACCCGGCGGAGCTGCGCTGGCTCGATCCGCCGCCGGCCGCCGCGCTTGCGCAGGCGCGCGACCTGCTCGTCCAGCTCGGCGCGCTGGAGAAAAGCGGGACGATTACCCCGCACGGACGGCGGATGGCGGAGCTCGGTCTACATCCCCGCCTCGCGCACATGATCCTGCGGGCCATTCCGCTCGGTTTGGGCGGATTGGCGTGCGAACTGGCGGCAATTCTGAGTGAACGGGACGTTTTGCGCAGCGGTCATGCTCCGGCCGACGCCGATCTGCGCCTGCGGGTGGAGACGCTGCGACAGGCAGCGGCGGGAGGGCGGCCCGGCGATGCCGCACCGCCCGGTTACACGGTGGACGCGGCTGCGTGCCGGCGGATTCTTGCCGAGGCGAACCACTGGAAGCGGGAGGCGGGGATTGCCGACGACAGCGGCGGCGACGTGGACGCGTGCGGGCTTTTGCTCGCGTTCGCCTACCCCGACCGGATCGCGCGGAGGCGCGACAGCGGACGGTTTCTTCTGCGCAACGGCCGCGGGGCGGCGCTGGCGGGGCCGCAGCCGCTGGCCAAAGCTCCCTGGCTGGTGGCAGCCGAACTGGACGATCTGGGGGCGGAAGGACGCGTGCATCTCGCTGCTCCGGTGGACGTGTCCGATCTGGAGCGGCACTTCGCCGACCAGATCGAGGCGGAGACGACCGTCTACTGGGATCGCGAGGCGCAGGCCGTGCGGGCGAGACAACGGGAGCGGCTGGGGGCCCTGGTGCTGAAAGACGTCCCCCTGGCCGATCCCGATCCGGAAGAGACCGCGGCTGCGCTGCTTCGCGGGATCACCGAAGAAGGGCTGGAGATCCTGCCGTGGACCAAGCAGGCCCGCCAGTTTTGGCAGCGGCTGTTGTTCATGAGCCGGCACGAGGAGGGCTGGCCGGACGTGTCGGAGGAGGCGCTGGCGGCTTCGCTGCCTGACTGGCTCGGGCCGCACCTGTACGGATTGAAAAGCCGCGACGACCTGCAGCGTCTCTCCTTGACCGACATCCTCGCCGGGATGCTCTCCTGGGAGCGGCGGCGCGAGCTGGACGAGTACGCCCCGACGCATATCGTCGTGCCCAGCGGTTCGCGCATTCCCGTCGACTACAGCGATCCAGAAGCTCCGGTGCTGGCTGTGCGGCTGCAGGAGATGTTCGGGCTGAAGGAAACGCCCCGGATTGCCAGGGGGAGGGTGTCGCTGACGCTCCACCTGCTGTCGCCGGCACACCGCCCCGTGCAGGTGACGCGCGATCTGGCCAGCTTTTGGCGCAGCGCCTATTTTGAAGTGAAGAAGGATTTGAAAGGGCGTTACCCCAAACACTACTGGCCGGACAATCCGCTGGAGGCGCTCCCGACGAACCGGACCCGCCCCCGTTCGTGAAGCCAACGTATCACGTACCCCAAAAATGAGGACCTGACGATAACAGGGCTGTATCCGCCAGCGGCGAATGCCGCTTGACGGGACAGCCCTGTTTTTTGTTTACGTGCGCCGCTCACGTGCTTGAAACGGCTTGTTCCCTGGAGGAGAAACTCCTTGCGTATGACTGGCCCGCCAGCGCGTCTTTTACGGACGGACGGGCTGGCCGGCTTTCACGGAGTCCGGAAGGCGGCCCCATTTTTCTTCGAAGATGAGCCGCTCCAGGTCAAGCCTGCGCTCCCATTGGAAGATTTCCAGCAGCGGCCGTTCCGGGTAGTGGTCCGTGTAGCCGATGGACAGCAGGGCAACCGGTTCCACATGCGGCGGGATGCCGAGAATGCGGCGCACATCCGGCTTTTTGTAGAAGCTGACCCAGCCCATGGCCAAGCCTTCCGCATAGGCGGCCAGCCACATGTTTTGGATGGCGCAGCTTACGGACATGATGTCCGTTTCCGGTATGGAGTTGCGCCCGAGCACGTGGTCCCCGCCTCTGGTGGGATCGCAGGTGACGCAGAGGGTTATCGGCGCTTCCTTGATCCCTTCGATTTTCAGATCCAAAAAGGCGAGTTCCCTGTCCGTCCCCTCGTAGTGAATGGCCAGCGCCCGCCGCTCCTTTTGCACGATCTCCGCCAACTGCTGTTTCGTCGCCGGGTCGCGGATGATGACAAAATTCCACGGCTGCATGAAGCCGACAGACGGAGCGTGGTGGCCGGCCTGCAGGATGGCGAGCAGCTTCTCGTCCGGAACGGGCTTGTCCAGAAACGTGCGGATGTCCCTGCGGTTTACGATGGCCTTGTACACGCCCCGTTTTTCTTCCTCCGACAAACGATTCACGAATGCCTTCCTCCTTGCGATTGTAGTGGACATGCTGCGCTGTGAACATTGTACCATTTGCGTAGGTCCGGACTCGCAAAAACGCGAATATCGGCAACCTTTTTGCCGTCCTGCCGTCTGTAAGGTACACGCTTCACGTATTACCCCTCCCTTTATGAGCTGCTTGTACGATACAGGTGGCTTTTTTTTATATTGCAGATGGCGGGTAGGGCAGCCTTCGCGAAAGAAACGGCGAAGCTCCCGATGTGGGGGCTTCCTGGCGTCTGTTCACAGCAGGGATGTATCGCGCCATCTCCGTCCATGGTATCTCTGCCATGCGACGGTTTTCACGATGAAGCCTATGCTGGTTCCTCCGTTCGTAACTTTTCCTGAACTGGGGAATACTAGCTCCTGAGGTGTTGACCCGGATGGAGCAAAATATTTCCTTTACCGTATCGTGGAGCGACGCGACCCGCTTGGCCAAAATGCTGCAAGCCAGAAACCTGCGCTACGCCGTCAAACAACTGCCGGGAAAAACCACCCTGGCATTCGTCTTTCCCAAGCTGAGTCTCAGTCAGTACGTCTACCTGTACATCCTGTTCGGGGGAAAGCGGCAGGAAGGATGAAGGGAGGATGAACGGCGGCACCGAACGAACCGCCCCGGGACAGACGGGAGCACGCACCTGTAAATCGCGTCCCGCCATGGTGCAGATTTGACAAATTATGAAGAAAACAAAAGACGACACTTTTCGATAAGCGAAAAGCATAGTACAATTCCTAGTATGTACGAACTTGGGGAGTTCGTGACGGCGGTCCAAAACTGTGCAGGAGGGACCGCCTCTTTTTTATGTGTCCAAAAGGTTCCCTCCTGAAGCTGACAACAGGTGTCTAGCCGAAGGAGGGCGGTTTGTGTGCGGGAAAGGTTTCGACCGGCGCAAAGCTGCCGTTGATTAGCGCGTCGATCAACTGCTCGGCGGTCAGCGAGATGGTGATGCCGGGGTCGGGGATGTCGACCTGGAACTTGTCGTTATGATAGCGGTACAGAAGCGTTCCGAGCGGCTGGATCGGGTAGATGGGGATGTCTTGGGCAAGCCGCTGTCCGGTTTTGGCGATCTCCCGGAGCGCCCAGAACAGTTCACCCCAGACGGGCAGGTACGGTTTGCGCTTGTGCCGCCTGAGCACTTTCACGAGATGGACACGCAGGCTGTCCAGCAGCTCCCGGCTCTGGTCTTCCACGGTTTGCATGACGGGCTGCCACTCCTTTGTCGGTGCGCTTGGGGGACAGGCCTTGGCGTCGTCCCCGGCGGGCAATGTCCTGCTGTCGGAATTGCCGGCCAATCACTTCTACGCATCAGTGTAAGCCACGCATGGAAGGGACGCAAGAGTGTGAACGCAGAGCCCGTCCCGCAGGTCTGCTGTCCGTCGGCTCATCGTCTCAGACAATTTGACCGATTCAGACCAATTGGGATAGCATAGGGGCAAACGGACTGCCTGAAGCAGAGAAAGAGGGGAAAGCCTGGTGGAGAAACGACAACTTCTCGTCGACATGGGCGCGCGGCGGGACGATGCGATCGCTCTCTGGTGCGCGCTGCGGTGGCCGGATGCGGAAGTGTGCGCCGTTACCTGCGTCGGCCCGGATCAGGAGGAGGCGGCGGCACGTGCGCTGGAGGTGGCGGCCCTCGCCGGGGCAAAGCAGATGCCGGTTGCCAGAGGGGCCGTCCAACCGCTCCTGCGCCGGGGAACGGCCGCGGGGACGGCTCGTCAGGAAAAACGTCTGCCGCTGCCGGACGCCGGCCGGATGCCCGCAGCCGCATCGGCGGCGGAACTGATCGTGCAGACGGCGGAGCAGGCGGAGGGCGGCTTGACGATCGTGACGCTGGGGCCGCTCACCAACCTGGCGCTGGCGGCGGCCCGGGACCCGGAGCTTGGCCGCAAGCTGAAGCGCGTGGTTGCGCTGGGCGGGGCGATTCGCGTGCCGGGCGATGTGACCCCCGTGGCCGAAGCCAATGTTTACGCGGACCCGGAAGCGGCCCGATTTGTCCTGGAAGCGGGGTTGCCGCTGACGCTGGTGCCGCTTGACGCCACCCGGTCCCTGTCCTTGCCTGCGGCTGCGGAAGCCTGGCCAACGCTGCTTGGGCCCGTGACGGACGGGGCAGCCCGCCTCGACGCCTTGGCGGCGATGCTGGTCGCACTGTGCCCGGAAGCGGCCCGGACGGAACGGATGAAACTGGCGGTGGAATGCCAAAGTGCGCTGTCCGCCGGAGCGGTGCTGGCCGATCTGCGGGCCGTTCCCCGCGTCGGAACGGACGTCGACGTCTGCGTCGCCGTGGACGCCGCGCAGGCGTATCCAAGCCTGCAGGCAATCGTTCAGGGAGAGGAGGGCAGCCGATGAGAGAAAAAGTGATCCTGGACGTGGACACCGGCATTGACGATGCGCTGGCGATCTCCTACGCCGTGCACGCGACCGAACTGGACGTGCTCGGCGTGACCACCACGTTCGGCAATATCGCGGTGGAAGAGGCGACGCGCAACACGCTGCAGCTGCTGGAGCTGCTGGATGCGGCGCACATTCCGGTCTTTCAGGGGGCGGCCAAGCCGCTGTTTCGGGAGCTGAAGGAAAAGGCCAAGCTGTTCCACGGCGAAAACGGCCTGGGGAACGTCCAACTGCCTCCCCCGAGGACGGCGGCCCGGCAGGCGAGTGCCGCCCACTTCCTCATCTCGGCGATCAAGGCCCACCCGCATGAGGTTACGGTGGTGACGGTGGGGAGCCTGACCAACCTGGCACTGGCGATCATGGCCGCGCCGGAGATCGTCCCGCTGGTCAAACGGGCGGTCGTGATGGGCGGAGCGGTTACCGTACCGGGCAACCGCACGCCGGTGGCGGAGGCCAACATCTGCGCCGACCCGGAGGCGGCCGCGTACGTCTTCCAATCGGGCCTGCCGATTACGCTGGTGGGGCTGGACGTGACGATGCAGACGCTGCTCACCCGCGACCACCTGCAGGAGTGGAGAAGGCGCGACACGCCGGTCAGCCGCTTTTTTGCCGACATCTGCAGCTTTTACATGGAGGCCTACGCCCGGGCGGGCCATGTGCGCGGCTGCGCGCTGCACGATCCGCTGGCGGTCGGGGCGGTTATCGACCCGACGTTTGTCACGAGCGTCCCGATGCATGTGCAGGTAGACACGTCGGGCGGCCTGTCCGACGGGCGGACAATTGGCGACAGGCGCCCGCAGCCGGCAGCCCCGCCCAACGTCGACGTCTGCCTGGAGGTCGACGCCGGCCGTTTTGTGGAACATTTTTTGCAAAACGTCATGTTCCGTTGTGATGGATGACGAATGGGGCGGGGAACGGTTTCCAAGCGATGCTTGGAAGGATGAAGGGTTGCATGCAAACGAAACGGTCAATCGGGGAGGGATTCGACACGGTGGCTCGCACAATCATTGAACCATCCGTCACGATGGCCAACGGTCCGGTCAGCCGCGAGGTCACAATCCCGCTGACAACCCAGTGGGTGATGCAGTCGCGCGCTGCGAACCGGGACTATCGAATTGTTGTGCATCACCTGCGGAAGAGCCGCCTTCCGAAGGCTATCCGGTGATGTACTTGCTGGATGCCAATGCCGTGTTTGGCACGATGGTGGAGACGCTTCGAGCGCAGGCAGGACGACCCGAGAAGACGGGAGTTGTTCCGGCGGTTATCGTCGGCATCGGTTATCCGACGGACGATCCGTTCCCACCCGCGCGCCATTGCGATTTTACGCTGCCGGTGCCTGTAACGGAGCTGCCCGTGAAACCCGACGGGACAGCATGGCCGGAACAGGGCGGGGCGGACGTATGTCGCAGGCAGCCCATCCATTCATTGGAACAAGCGCGTCATTCGCGAAGAGGAGCAGCAATTCGTGGCCCGCGTAAAACAAGAAAAGATCGACGTCCGCATCCTGCTCGCGGTGGGGGAATGGGAGAGCAGCCATCCAAGCCGCGTAAACGACAACACGATGGAACTGGCGGAACGCCTGCGGACCCTGGCAGGCCGCGGAGTGCACGTGGAGTTCAAGGAGTTTGAGGAGGAGGGCCATCTATCGCTGCTGCCGGCCTTGATCAGCCGTGCCGAACGGTTTGCATCAAGCGGCTGAAAGGCGGTGTCCCCAACGAAGAAAAGCCGGATACCCAAAGGCGGGTGTCCGGCTTTTTGCGGCCCTTATTTGTTTGCCAGGATTTTCGACACGTCTTCCATCACCTGTTGGCCTGCGAGCAGTCCGCTGTACAACCAACTGCTGTCGGAGCTCATTTCATACACGTGTCCTTTCTTGACGGCAGGGAGGTTCTTCCAGATCGGATTGTTGAAGATTTCCGATGTCTGCTCGGTGTCGCTCTTGACCAGGAAGATGTGATCGGCGTCCAGCTGCGCCAGCTTTTCCAGCGAAACCGGGCTCCATGTCGCTTGCGAGTTGCTGGGCAGATCGGACAGGTACTGCGGGACTTTGATTCCCAGGTCCCCGTACAGAACGGAGCCGCTGGAACGCGTTTTGTCCACCACGTAGAATTGTTTTTGCGTCAACCAGAGAATCGCGACGGATTGGTCGCCGATGGTTTGGTGCAGTTTCGCCTTCAATGCTTCCGCTTTTTGATCGTATTGCTTCAGCAGTTGTTCGGCCTCGTTCTTCTTGTCAAGAAGTTCCCCCATCTTCAGAAGCGTTTTCCGCCAATCGCTGTTGATTTCGTCTCCCAGCACATAGGTCGGCGCAATTTTGGAATACGCTTCGTACAGACCGTTTTGTACGGACGAGGGCGAGCCGATGACAATCAGGTCCGGATTAAAACTCGCCACTTCTTCGGGGGGAAGATTGTAACTGATCGTCGGCACTCCCTTCAGTTCCGACTGCAGGTAACCCTGAACCGTTTTGCCGTCTGCCACCGACCATTGGGCGACTGGTTTGACGCCCAAGGCCACCAGCGGATCCTCCAGATACGAGGCAATGATCCGCTGCGGATTGGCCGGAATCGTTACATGATGGCCCATGGCGTCTTGGATGACTCGATCAGATGCCGACTGTTCGCCGGGCTGGCTTGAACCGGCAGAAGCGTTCGGCGAGTGATCGCCCGAATGACTTCCGGAACTTCCGCAAGCTGCAAGCAGTACGCTTACAACCATAATCGCGAGGAAAACCAAGCCCATTTTCATTTGTTTTCGTCCGAAGCGCACGACAAGTTCCTCCTATGTTGATAATGTATGGATGCACGGTGAGGTTTCTCACATCGAAAAAGATAATGATTATTATTATCATTGTCAATATAAAAATGACATCCATCGCAAAAACGTGCGTCTTCTCAAACGTCTCTGTCTTACAAATGAGCGCGGATCATCGCGAAAAAGAGAGAACGCAGCTAGCTGCGGCGGACTTGCCTGGCAGGTCTGCCGCTTTTGTTTTCTTTCTTGAAATAAAATTTAGTTACTATTAATTGACTCAGGAAATTTTGTTACATATAATGATGATAGCGCTTTAAAGTCTGTATTTTTTCAACATTCTGTTTGTGAAATGCTCGCAAGGAGGTGGCCCAATGGACGGTCAAGCGCAGCGGTGCTACCGGGAGAAACGGGAGCATTTGGTCATCGGATTGATGTCGGGAACCTCGCTCGACGGAGTGGATGCCGCGCTGGTGGCGATCGAAACGGACCAGGCGGGGGCCATCGCCGCGGTCCGTCTCCGAAAATTTCACTACCTGCCGTACTCGGATGAGCTGCGGGAGTGGCTGGCCGAGCTGTGCAGTCCGCAGACGGCCCGAATCGACCGGCTGACCCTGGCCCATTTCGGACTGGCGGAGTGGTACGCCCACGCGGTCAGCGAACTGCTGGAAGGGGCCGATGTCGCTCCCGGCGAAGTGGATGCGATCTGCACGCACGGGCAGACTGTTTGGCACGTCGCCGGCCGGGCGCCATTTCCCGGTCCGGCGGGCACGACGGACATCCGGGCCTCCCTGCAGATCGGCGAACTGTCGACGCTGGCGGAGCGGACCGGGATTCCCGTCGTCGGCAATTTCCGGGCGCGCGACCTGGCGGCGGACGGCGAAGGGGCGCCGCTCGTTCCGTACGCCGATTACGTCCTGTTTCGGCACGGCGAAAAGGGGCGGCTGCTGCAAAACATCGGCGGGATTGCCAACGTGACCGTGCTGCCGGCGGGTGCTTCCATCGACGATCTGGTTGCCTTTGACACCGGACCGGGCAACATGGTGATCGACGAGATCGTGCAGATGGCGACAAACGGCCGGCAGCGCTTCGACGAGGGCGGCCGGATGGCAGCCGAAGGGACGGTCTGCGCCGAACTGCTGCAGGAGCTGCTGGCTGATCCGTACTACCGGCTGGCGCCGCCGAAAAGCACGGGGCGGGAGACGTACGGTCGGGCGTTTGCCGAGAAACTGTGGGCCGAGAAAGACGCGCGCGGCCTCTCCGCCGCCGATCTGGTGGCCACGGCGACGGCGCTGACGGCGGCCACGATTGCAGCGGCGTACGAATCGTTTGTGCTGCCGGCCACGCCGGTGCACGAAGTGATCGTCTCCGGCGGCGGCGCCCGCAACGAGACGCTGCTCCGGATGCTCCGGGATCGCCTGCCGGCGGGCATCCGGCTGACGACGACGGACGCGTACGGCGTCCCGGACGACGCCAAAGAGGCGATGGCCTTTGCCATTTTGGGCCACGAAACGCTGATGGGCCGGCCGAGCAGCGTGCCGTCCGTCACCGGGGCCAAACGGGCGGTCGTCTTGGGAAACATTTGTTATTGAACCAAAACAGGGGGGAATCAACGTGAAAAAACGGGCATGGGCAGGTATTTTCCTGTCATTTTCCTTGCTGCTTTCCGCCTGCAGCGGCGGAGGCGGCTCTGCGAGCGATACGGCTAATCCGCAGGCGGGGCAGCAGGGCGGAAGCGGCAAGACCGAGCTGGTCGTCGCGGCGGATCAGGACCCTGTCGGCTTTGATCCGCACAAGGTGCCGGCCGCGTCCAGTGTCCGCGTCTACGCACTGGTTTACGACGGCTTGACCCGGCTGGACGAAAACCTGAACGTCACCCCCAGCCTGGCCGAGAAGTGGGAGATTTCCCCGGACGGCAAAACGGTTACCTTCACCCTGCGCAAGGGCGTGACGTTTCACAACGGGCGGGAGATGACGGCGGAAGACGTCAAGTACAGCTTTGAGCGGATTCTCAATCCCGAGACCGGCTCCATCGCCAAGTCGTACTTCGCCAGCGTGGACGCGATCGAAGCAAAAGATCCGGTCACGGTCGTGTTCAAGCTGAAACACCCGGACGCCGCCTTGCTGACCAACATGGCCAGCTCGTTTGCCGCGGTCGTGCCGAAAGAAGTGGCTGACCTCAACAAGGAAGCGGTGGGAACGGGACCGTTCATGCTGGAGAAAAACGAGCCGGGGCAGTACGTGCTGTTGAAGAAAAATCCCGACTATTTCCAAAAGGGTCTGCCGAAAGTGGACGCGATCAAGTTCCAGATCATGAGGGATGAAGCGGAGCGGCTGGCCGCGATCCGCTCCGGCAAGGTGGACATCACCAGCGTCTCCGCCGACTCGGCCACGCTCCTGGATGGCAAGCCGGGCGTGCAGGTGAAAAGCTACCAGTCGCTGGAGTACAGCTATCTCGGCATCAACGTGAAGAAAAAGCCGTTTGACGACCCGCGCGTGCGCCAGGCGATCAGCTATGCGGTGGACCGCAACCAGATCGTGCAGACGGTGTGGAAGGGACAGGCGTCGCTGACCGGGCCGATCTCTCCGGCTGCGGCTAACTGGGCGCTCGATCCCAATACCTACGACAGCTACAAGCAAAACCTGGACAAAGCGAAGCAGCTGCTGGCGGAGGCCGGCTACCCCAACGGCTTTGACACGGTGATCGAGACGGCTTCCACCTATCCGGACATGGTGGAGACGGCGCAGGTGCTGCAGCAGCAGTTGAAAGCCGTCGGCATCAACGCCAAGATCAACCAACTGGAGTGGGGCAACTACATCCAGACCTGGAAGTCCAAGGAGATGTCGCTTCTGGTCGGCCGCAACACGTCCGGGACGGACTCTGACCGCTCCCTTCGCTTCTTTTTCCATACGGAGGGCTCCGCCAACGTCTGGAACTACTCCAACCCGCGCTTTGACGAACTGGTCGTCAACGCGCTGCAGACCGTCGACCAGACCGAGCGGAAGAAGCTGTACGACGAGGCGCAGAAGCTGCTGGTGGAGGACGCGCCCAACCTGTTCCTCGCTTCCCCGAAGAGCTTTTACGCGGTCCGCGACAACGTGTCGTTCCATCCGACGGCGGCGGGCGAATCCACCGCGCTGCTCCAGGCGTCCGTCAAATAGCGCAGGAAGTGCCAAGGAAGCCGGGGAGCCGCCGTCTCCCCGCTTCTTCTTTTCCGAGGAGGGGTAATACGTGGGAAGCTATGTCATCAAACGCATCGTCGGCCTTGTCCCCATCCTGTTCGGGATCTCCGTGCTCGTCTTTACCATCCTGCATCTCGTGCCGGGCGACCCCGCTTCCATCATGCTGGGGACCAACGCCACGCCGGAAGCAATCGCCGCCCTCCGAACACGCATTGGGCTGGATGAGCCGCTGATCACCCAGTACCTGTCCTGGCTGGGTGGTTTGGTGAAAGGGGACTTTGGCGTTTCCGTCCACACCGGCGAGGAGATTCTGCCGCAGATTCTGAAGCGTTTTTCGATCACGCTGCAGCTCACCCTGTTCGCCGTGCTGATCGGCTGGACGATCGCCATCCCGCTGGGCATCCTGTCAGCGATCCGCGTCCACTCAAAAACCGACATCGTCGTGCGCATCGCCACCCTGCTCGGCATCTCCGTTCCCAACTTCGCCGTCGGGACGCTTTTGTTGCTCGTGCTGTCTCTGTATTTCGGCTGGTTTCCGCCGATTGACGTGGTCAGCTTTTGGGAAGATCCGGGGGAGGCGCTGCAGGTGTTTCTGCTGCCGGCGGTCACGATGGGCATCGTCATTGCCGCCGGGGTGCTCAGGATGACGCGCTCGGCGTTTCTGGAGACGATGGAAAAGGACTTCATCCGCACCGCGCGGGCCAAGGGAAACAGCATGTGGACGGTCGTGTTCGGCCATGCCCTGCGCAACTCGTCCATTCCGATCGTGACCATCGCCGGCATGCAGATCGGGTACCTGCTGGGCGGCTCGGTGATCGTGGAGCAGTTGTTCTCCATACCCGGTCTGGGTCAGTACGTGCTGGAGGGCATCTACCAGCGAGACTACCCGGTGGTGCAGGGAGGCGTGCTGTTTGTGGCGCTGGTGTTCGTCCTGGTCAACCTGCTGATCGACATCATCTACACCTGGATTGACCCGCGCATCAAGTACTAGCGAGGAGAAATCGTTCATGAGCACATTTCGCCGACGCTTTCGGGAAAACAAAACCGTCGTCGTCTGTCTCGCCGTTCTCGCCGTTCTGGCTGCCGCTGCGGCGCTGGCGCCCGTCATCGCCCCGCACGATCCGACGCAGATGTTTCCGGACCACCGCATGGAGGGCAGCTCCGGCCAGTTTTGGCTGGGGACGGACCAGTTCGGCCGCGACCTGTTCAGCCGGATTATCTACGGCGCGCGGGTATCGCTGACCGTGGGCCTTTCGTCCGTGCTGCTCAGCGCCGCGTTCGGCACCTTGTTCGGGCTGATCGCGGGGTATTTCGGCCGCTGGATGGACAGTTTGATCATGCGGGTGATGGACGTGTTGTTCGCCTTTCCGGAAATCCTGCTGGCGCTTGCCATCGTGGCGGCGCTGGGACCGGGCACGAGCAATACGATTTTGGCGATCGGAATCGTCAACATTCCGGTGTTTACCCGGACGGTGCGCAGCGCCGTCCTGTCCGTGAAAAACCTGGAGTTTGTGGAAAGCGCCCGGGCAATCGGCGCGGGAACGCCGCGCATCCTGTTTCTGGAGATATTTCCAAACGTGACGGCGCCGCTCCTGGTGCAGGCGACCCTGGCCATTTCCGGCGCCATCCTGACAGAATCGGCTCTCAGCTTTCTCGGATTGGGCATTCAGCCGCCCGACCCGTCATGGGGCGGGATGATTTCCGAAGCGCGCCGCTACATGGAGCTGGCGCCGGGGATGATCGTTTGGCCGTGCGTCGCCATGACGGTCACGATTCTCGCCTTCAACATGTTCGGCGACGCGGTGCGCGACATTCTCGATCCGAAGCATCGGAAGAGATAAGGGGGGAGAGCGGATGGACAAGGAACGAATCCGGCGTCAGCTGGCGGAAAGTCTGGACGAAGGCATCGCCCGGGGGATTTTTCCCGGAGGCGTCGCCAGCCTGACCATCGGCGACGAGCCGCCGATGGTGGTCGTCCGCGGAAGCCTCGGGAGGGGAGAACAAACGGCTCTCCCGTCAGCGGAAACCGTCTACGATCTGGCTTCGCTGACCAAGGTGATCGTCACCCTGCCGCTCGTGCTGTTGAGCGTGCAGACGGGGAAGCTGTCGCTCAGCGATCCCCTGGAGATTCACCTGCCGGAGTGGGAACGGGCGGAGGACCCGCGTAAGCGGCGGATTACCCTCCTGCACCTGCTGACCCACACCTCCGGCCTGCCGGCATGGCGTCCGTACTATCTGCTGGCGCGCGGGAGGGACGACTACCTCTCCCTGATCGCCGCCGAACCGCTGGCGGGCGAGCCGGGCAAACAGGTGATCTACAGCGATCTGGGCTTCATGCTGCTCGGCTTTCTCCTGGAGCGCATTTGGGACGAACCGCTGGATCGGTTGGCCGAGCGGCTGATCTTTCAGCCGATGGGCATGACGGCGACCGGGTACCGTCCGCTGGCGCGCGGCGTCGACAGCCGGCTGATCGCCCCGACGGAGGACGGCAACGCGTACGAACAGGACCTGTCCCGCCAGCAGGCGGAGCAGATGACGGCGGTCGGACATCCGTACGCCGGGCGGCTGCGGGAGCGCCTGGACCGCTTCGCCTGGCGGGAGGGGATCATCCGCGGCACGGCGCATGACGGCAACTGCCATTACGGCCTGGACGGGGTGAGCGGCCACGCCGGCCTCTTTTCCACCGCGCAGGACGTGGAGCGCTACATGCGGATCTGGACGTCCGCCGACGCCCAGGTGCGCCTGGACCCGGTTCTGCTCTCGTTTGCGGCGGGCTGCCGGACCGGCCGGCTGGCTCCGGCGCGCGCGTTGGGCTGGGAGGCGTCCGCCCAGGCGGGACCGCTGGAGGCGGCGGCCGCCGGCTGCACGGGAGGGGATCTGCTGTCTCCCGGCGCCTTTGGTCACACCGGGTTTACCGGCACGTCGATCTGGTGCGATCCGGTCCGGGGGGCCACGCTGATCGCGCTCACCAACCGCGTCCATCCCGCTGTCAGCCCGCTGATGCCGCGCTGGCGAAAAGCGTTTCACAACCGGGTCTTGTCGCTCGTCAGCGGGTCAACCCGAACATCCTGAGGAGAAGGGGGAAACGCCATGGCACCCATGTTGGAAGTGGAGCACCTGAGCACCACGTTTGCCGAAGCCGGCCGAACGCTGACGGTCGTCGAGGATGTCAGCTTTTCCGTCGAAGCGGGGGAGACGCTGGGCGTCGTCGGCGAATCCGGCTGCGGCAAAAGCGTCACCAGTCTGTCCATCATGCGCCTGTTGGGCAGCAGCGCCAAGCTGGACGGCAGCATCCGGTTTGCCGGCACGGACGTGCTGCGGCTGTCGGAAAAGGAGATGCAGTCGATTCGCGGCAACCGGATCGCGATGATTTTTCAGGAGCCGATGACCGCGCTCAATCCGCTGCATCCGATCGGCAGGCAAATCGCCGAGCCGCTGCGCCGCCACCTCGGATTGTCGCGGCGGGAGGCGGCAGAGCGGGCCGTCCATCTGTTGAAGGAAGTGGGCATCCCGCGGGCGGAGGAGATCGCCGCGGAGTATCCGCACCAGCTCTCCGGCGGCATGCGGCAGCGGGTGATGATCGCGATGGCGATGGCCTGTCAGCCCCAACTGCTGATCGCCGACGAGCCGACCACGGCGCTGGACGTGACGATTCAGGCGCAGATTTTGGAGCTGATGAAAAAGGTGCGCCAAGAGCACGGCACCGCCATTTTGCTGATCACCCACGACCTGGGCGTGGTTGCGGAGATGTGCCACCGCGTCATCGTCATGTACGCCGGCCAGATCGTGGAGGAAGCGGACGTGCAGAGCCTGTTCGCCGACCCCAGGCACCCCTACACGGTCGGCCTGCTGCGCTCCATGCCGAGCATCAGCGGCGAACAGGAACGGCTGCAGGCGATACCGGGAGCGGTGCCGCTCCTGCACGAAATGCCCGCCGGCTGCCGTTTTGCGCCGCGCTGCTCCAAGGCGATGGCGATCTGCCGCGAGCAGATGCCGGAACTGTTCGTCGTCTCCGCGACGCAGAAGTGCCGCTGCTGGCTGTACCGGGAGGAGGGAGAAGCGTGAGTCAGCCGCTGCTGGAAGTTAGGGGCTTGAAAAAATATTTTCCGGTCAAAACGGGCTTCTGGGGCAGGGAAAAGGTGGTGCGTGCCGTGGACGGCGTTCACCTGACCGTCTATCCGGGAGAGACGCTCAGCATCGTCGGCGAGTCCGGCTGCGGCAAGTCGACGACCGGCCGCTGCATTCTGCGCCTGATTGAGCCGACGGAAGGGGAGATCCTGTTTCAGGGTCGGGACATCCGCGCGCTGAACGCCGCCGGGCTGCGCGCGGCCCGCCGTGACATGCAGCTCGTCTTTCAGGACCCGTTCGCCTCGCTCAATCCGCGCAAGACCGTTGGCCAAATCCTGCAGGACCCGTTGATCGTTCACGGCATCGGCACGCCGGCCGAGCGGCGGAAGCGGGTGGAGGAGATGATCGAGATCGTCGGACTGACCAGACAGCATCTGGACCGCTTTCCGCACGAGTTTTCCGGCGGACAGCGGCAGCGGATCGGCATCGCCCGGGCGCTGATTCTGCGGCCCAAGCTGGTCGTCGCCGACGAGCCCGTCTCCGCGCTGGACGTTTCCATCCAGGCGCAGATTCTCAATCTGCTGAAAGACCTGCAGCGGGAGTTTCAGTTGACCTATCTGTTCATCTCCCACGACTTGAGCGTGGTGCGCCACATCTCCGACCGGGTGGCGGTCATGTACCTGGGCAAAGTGGTGGAAGTGGCGGACAAGAAGGCGCTGTACGAACGGCCGGCCCATCCTTACACGCAGGCGCTGCTCTCCGCCGTTCCCGTTCCCGATCCCACCCGGGAGGTGAACCGGATCATCCTGGAAGGGGATTTGCCCAGTCCGGCCAATCCCCCGTCGGGCTGCCAGTTTCATCCGCGCTGCCGTCACTGCATGGAGGTGTGCCGGACGACCGTGCCGCCGCTCAAGGAAGCCAAGCCCGGCCATCTGGTCGCCTGCCATCTGGCGTAAATATCCGCGGCGGAGGAAGCAGATTGAGGAGGTTTCGGAGAGAAGATGATGGAAAAACTGGAGGAATTGACCACCGAATTGCCGAATGAAGAAACGCAGCAGTTGGATCGGCTCTCCGTGCGGGAAATCCTGCGCCTGATGAACGAGGAGGACAAAAAAGTGCCGTTCGCCGTGGAACGGGTGCTGGACCAGGTGGCGGACGCGGTGGAACTGATCGCGGCGTCGCTGGAAAACGGCGGGCGGCTGTTCTACTTCGGCGCCGGCACGAGCGGCCGGCTGGGTATCCTGGACGCGTCCGAATGCCCGCCGACGTTCGGCACTGACCCGGAGCTGGTGCAGGGCGTGATCGCCGGCGGCCCCGCCGCGATGGTCCGGGCGATCGAAGGAGCGGAAGACAGCCCTGAGCTGGGACGGCAGGACGTTCACACGTACGGGGTAAAGGCGGGAGACGTCGTGGTGGGCATCGCCGCCAGCGGCCGCACGCCGTACGTGATCGGCGCCCTCCGGGAAGCGCGCAGACTGAATGCGGCGACGATCGCCCTCTCCTGCAACGAACACGCCGTGATCGACGCGTTTGCCGACGTGGCGATCAACGTGGTCGTCGGGCCGGAAGTGCTGACCGGTTCCACCCGGCTGAAGGCGGGGACGGCGCAAAAGCTGGTGCTGAACATGCTGACCACGGCAACGATGATCAAGCTGGGCAAGGTGTACGGCAACCTGATGGTAAGCGTGCAGGCGACCAACGTCAAATTGCGGGAGCGGGTGAAGCGGATCGTGATGGAAGTGACCGGAGCCAGCTATGCGGAGGCGGAGCGCCTGGCCGAGCTGGCGAACGGGGACGCCAAGACGGCGATCGTGATGAAGCTGACCGGACGGGGAGCGGAAGAAGCAAGACGGCTGCTGGACGAAGCCGGCGGCAGAATCAGGGACGTGCTGGATGGGCTGGGCTAACCACCCGGCGGATCGGCACAACGATTCCATGATGGTGAAAAGCGGGAGGGAGGATGGCCATGCTGCCCCAACATGTGCGAGACCGGCTGCGGGCGATCGTCGGAGAGGCTCACTGCCTCGACAGACCGGAAGCGCTCGTCGCCTATTCCTATGACGCTACGCCGATGCACCAGGCGCTGCCGGACGCGGTCGTGATGCCCAAAGACACGGCGGAAGTGCAGCAGGTGATCAAGACGGCGGCGGAAGCGGGCATCCCCGTCGTCACGCGGGGAGCCGGTTCCAATTTGTGCGCGGGAACGGTTCCGGTCGGCGGGGGAATCGTCCTCGTGCTCAACCGGATGAACCGCATTCTGGAGATTGACGAACAAAATCTGACGATTACCGTGCAGCCGGGCGTGCGCACGGCCGACATCCATCAGGCGGTGGAAGCACGCGGCCTGTTTTACCCTCCGGACCCGGGCAGCATGGTCGTCTCCACCATCGGGGGGAACATCGCGCTCAACTCCGGAGGCTTGCGAGGACTCAAGTACGGGACGACCAAGGATTACGTGCTCGGCCTGGAGGCGGTGCTGCCCAACGGCGAGGTGATCCGCACAGGCGGGAAGCTGATGAAAGACGTGGCCGGATACGACCTGACCAAGCTGCTGGTCGGCAGCGAAGGCACGCTGGCGGTGATCACCGAAGCGATTCTCAAGCTGATTCCCAAACCGGCCGTGCAGCGCGTCATGCTGGCGACGTTTGCCAACCTGACGGAGGCAGCCCGGACGGTCTCCGACATCATCGCCAGCCGGATCATTCCGGCGACGCTGGAGTTCATGGACCAGGGGACGCTCCGGGTGGTGGAGGATTTCAAGCGGATTGGCCTGCCGACGGACGCGGCCGCCATGCTGTTGATCGGACAGGACGGAGATCCGGAAACGGTGGACCGTGACGTGGAGCGGATCGCCGCCATCTGCCGGCAAAACCGGGCGGTCCAGGTAAAAGTGGCGACGAATGCCGAGGAGGCGGACGAGGTGATGACGGCGCGGCGCAGCGCGCTGGCCGCGCTCTCCCGGCTCAGGCCGACGACGATTCTCGAAGACGCCACCGTACCCCGCGCCGCGATCACGCCGATGGTGGAAGCGATTCAGCGGATCGCCGCCGCATACAACGTGCAGATCTGCACGTTTGGCCACGCCGGGGACGGCAACCTGCATCCCACCTGCATGACGGACGCCCGCAACCCCGACGAGATCGAACGGGTGGAACGGGCGTTTGAAGAGATTTTCGCCGCTGCAATCGAACTGGGCGGCACCATCACCGGAGAGCACGGCGTGGGCATCGTCAAGGCTCCTTATCTGGAGTGGAAGCTGGGGGCCGCCGGCGTCGAGGTGATGAAGGCGATCAAACGGGCGTTTGATCCGAACAATCTGCTGAATCCGGGCAAAATGTTCGCCCGGGAGAGCCGGAACAGAGTGGTGGTCAACCATGCACAGCGCTGACTGGAAAGCGGCGCTCGATTACGAGGAACTGTCCAACTGCATGCGCTGCGGCTTCTGCCAGCCGGCCTGCCCCACCTTTCGGGAGACCGGCTACGAGGCGGCCTCGCCGCGCGGCCGCATCGCCTTGATGAAGGCGGTGGCCGACGGCATCCTGGAGCCGGATCAGGACGTCGTCGACCAGATGAGTCTCTGCCTGGGCTGCCGCGCCTGTGAGCCGGTCTGTCCGGCCGGGGTCAAGTACGGGAAGCTGATTGAGCAGGCGCGGGAAGCGATCGAGCGGGAGTGCGTCCATTCGTGGCCGGTGCGGCTGCTGCGCTGGCTGGCGTTTCGCCAGCTCCTTCCGCGACAGGACCGCCTCTACCTCGCCGGCAGGCTGCTCCGCTTCTACCAGCGCTCCGGCCTGCAGCGGCTGGCTCGCAGGCTGGGCCTGCTTCGCCTCCTGCCCGAGCAGATGCGGACGATGGAAGCGGTTCTCCCTGAAGCGGCGGGAAAGGGATTGACAGAGGCGGTGGGAACCGTCGTGCCCGCCAAAGGGGAGAAGAAGCTGCGAGTCGGCATGTTTCGCGGCTGCATCATGGACGTCCTGTTTCACGAGACCAATGTGAACACGGTCACACTGCTGGCGGATGCCGGATGTGAAGTGGTGATTCCGCCTGGCCAGGCGTGCTGCGGAGCGCTCCACGCCCACAGCGGGGAGCGGGAGCAGGCGCGTCAGCTCGCCAGGCAAAACATCGCCGCCTTCAAACAGGCGGACGTGGAGCTGATAGTCTCCAACGCGGGCGGCTGCGGAGCCATGCTGCAGGAGTACCACCATTTGCTGGAGCACGATCCCGCATGGGAGGCAGACGCGGATTGGTTTGTCCGGCGCGTGCGGGACATCAGCGAAGTGCTGGCCGGGCTGACGGGGACGCCCCCTCTGCAGCCGCTGCCCAAGCGCATCACCTACCAGTCCTCCTGTCATTTGCGCAATGGCATGAAGGTGACCAAAGAGCCGGTGAAGCTGCTTCAATCCATACCGGAGGCGACGTTTGTCCCGCTGTTCGAAGCGGACCGCTGCTGCGGCTCGGCCGGCATCTACAACCTGGTGCAGCCGGACATGGCGGGACGGATTCTGGACGAAAAAATGGGCCACGTGGCTGCGACGCGTGCGGACATTCTGGTCACGTCCAACCCCGGCTGCCTCCTGCAGATGAAAGCGGGCATCGAGCAGGCGGGACTGGGGGACCGGATGGAGGCGGTGCACCTCGTCGATCTCCTGGCGCGCGTGCGGCGCGACGCGGAAACGGAAGGGGAGCGCCCTTCCCTCGACGCCGTGACGCAAATCTGATTCACAGCCGGATGCGGCAGAAAACCTGAACAAAGCGGTCTGGATCGGCACGTTCCGATCAGACCGCTTTTGCATGTTCAGCAAGGCGGCGGGAAACGACAGAAACGGCCAGTCCATACGTCATCGTTCGACAATGTTATGCCCGGCATATGAAAATCAAAAATAGTAACAAAATATAAAAGAATACAAAATCGGTGACTTTGAAAAATTCATGTTACTATAAAATCCACGGCTTCATTTCGACTGCAGGCCTACGTAACCGCTTTAAAGAAGGAATCTTTTCACATTGAGCCGGTCGAGACGTGTCTGGTAAGATAGGTGTGGATAATCGACAAAATTCGACAATTATTTGTCGATTTTTTGTGCGATATAGATTATAACGAAAGGATAGCGAGGTGTCAGGATGAAACGTTATGGACTGGCCATTCAAATTGTCATTGGTCTTTTACTCGGTATTCTTGTGGGCGCCCTGTTCTACGGGAATCCTGCAGTGGAAACCTACCTGCAGCCGATTGGCGATGTGTTTATCCGCCTGATCAAAATGATCGTCGTGCCGATCGTCATCGCCACCCTGATCGTGGGGGTAGCCGGCGTGGGCGACGTGAAGAAGCTGGGGAAAATCGGCGGGAAGACGATTCTGTATTTTGAAATCGTTACCACGATTGCCATTATTGTCGGTCTGCTGGCAGCCAACCTGTTCCAGCCGGGTGTCGGGGTGGACATGTCCCAATTGACCAAGACCGATATCCACAAGTACGTGGAAACGGCCGAAACCTCCCAGAGCCACGGCTTTATTGAGACTTTTGTCAACATCGTACCGAAAAACGTCTTCGAGGCAATCGTCAAAGGGGACATGCTGGCCATCATCTTCTTCTCCGTCCTGTTTGGGCTCGGGGTAGCGGCGGCCGGAGAGAGAGGAAAGCCGGTGCTGAATTTCTTCCAGGGCGTGGCCGACGCCATGTTCTGGGTGGTAAACGCGATCATGAAATTTGCGCCGTTCGGCGTATTCGCCCTGATCGGCGTAACCGTTTCCAAGTTTGGTCTCTCGTCGCTGGTCCCGCTGGGGAAACTGATGATTCTCGTGCACGCCACGATGCTCTTCTTCGTGGTTGCGGTGCTGGGTGTGATCGCCCGCATGAGCAGCATCTCCATCTTCACCCTGATCAAAATCCTGAAGGACGAACTGCTGCTGGCATACTCCACGGCCAGCTCCGAGACGGTTCTCCCGAAGATCATGGAAAAGATGGAACGCCTCGGCTGTCCGAAGGCGATCACCTCTTTCGTGATCCCGACTGGGTATTCGTTCAACCTGGACGGCTCCACGCTGTACCAGGCGCTGGCGGCCCTGTTCATCGCCCAGATGTACGGGATCGACATGCCGATCAGCGCGCAGATTACCCTGGTGCTGGTCTTGATGGTCACCTCCAAAGGGATCGCCGGCGTTCCCGGTGTCTCCTTTGTAGTACTGCTCGCCACCCTTGGTTCGGTGGGCATCCCGCTTGAAGGACTGGCCTTTATCGCCGGGATTGACCGTCTGCTGGACATGGCCCGCACGGTGGTCAACGTCATCGGCAACTCGCTGGCTGCTGTCGTCATCTCCCGCTGGGAAGGGCAGTTTGACCAGAACAAAGCAAAAGAGTATATCCGTGAAACCACGACACAAGTGGCGTAACGCGTTACACGCCTCCTGCAGAATGCCTTCTGCGGGGGGCTTTTTTGTTGTGTCGGCACCTCCGGGAAACCTGCCCGAAGGCGGAGGATGTTGCAGCGGATGCTCTTCGTTCGGGCCAGCCGCTCGGAAAACGTTTCGCGGCCGGCGATGCTCCAGCAGGAATGCAGCCGTCATCTGCCGAAGGGGTAGGGACGAATGGGTTGGCAGTCTGCAGCAGACCCAGCATGCGAGGAGGAAGAACATGAAAACAGACAAGTACAGCGTCGGCGTGATCGGCGCCGGCGTCATGGGAGAGCGCATGATGAACGCCCTCTGTTCACACGAGCGGTTTTGCCTGACAACCGTCGCGGACGTCTCCCCCGACCGGGCAAAAGAAGCGGCACGACACGCGGGAGGAGCTTCGTGGCACACCGATCACCGCGAACTGCTGGCCCGGGAAGGGCTGGATCTGGTGTATCTCGCCGTTCCCCCCAAGTTCCATCATCCGATCGCGCTGGACGTGCTGGCGTCGGGCCGGCATCTCCTGTGCGAAAAGCCGCTCGCCAACACGACGAAGGAGGCGGAGGAGATGCTGCGGGCGGCAAGGGCGGCCGGGGTGATCCACGCCATGCACTTTCCGCTCTACTACCGCCCCGTGTATGCCGAGCTGAAACGGCGGCTTGAGGCGCTGGGCACCATCAGGCGGATCGACATCGTCACCCATTTTCACCAGTGGCCCCGTCCGTGGCAGCAGACGGCGTGGCTCTCCGGCCGCGAACAGGGCGGATTCATCCGGGAAGTCCTGCCGCACTTTCTCCATCTCACGCAATCGCTGTTTGGGCGGCTGCGGGTCGTCCGTTCCGACGTGGAATACCCCGCCGACCCGCTGGCCTGCGAGGTGGGCGTGAGCGCCCTGCTGCAGGTGGAAGACGGGACGCCGGTGACGATCAACGGGTTGAGCGGGATTGCCCGCCAGGAGCATTTGTCGTACACCGTCTACGGGACGGAAGGCACCCTCTCCGTGGTCAACTGGGGCACGCTCCTGGCAGGCGGTCGAGGCGAGCCCCTTGCCGAAGTGCCCCTCCCTGATGAAAATCGGCTGCATCAACTGCTGGACGAGCTGGCCGCCGCCCTGGATGGCCGCGAAGCCAGACTGATCGGATTTGAGACGGGGGTGGAGGTGCAAAACGTGCTGGACGCCCTGCTGGATTTGTCATAAGACGCCGCACCCGAATGTCCGGGAGGGTCCCCGGCTGCAGGAAAAGAGCACTTCCGTTCCGGAAGTGCTCGCTTTATTTCGACGCGGAGGCGTCACGGCCGGGCCAAAGCGATGGTGATCGCCACCTCGTCCGTGTCCGGCCGCCGTTCCGTTTCGATGATTTGCCAATTGGGGGAGATCGTCGAGCGGAGCCACTCGACGTCCGCCTGTTTCAGCCTGATTCGCTCCAGATAATCTTCATGAACCGCGTAGTCGCGCTCTGCCTGCTGCTGAAACTTCAGGGAGAGCAGGGTTTTGATTCCGTTGAACGTGGAAAATTTGATCTGATAGCCGTCGCGGACGGCCCGCTCAAACAGGTCCCATTGGCTTTGGGACAGATCGAGAAGATGCGCGAAATCAAAGCGGCCGTCTTCGATTTGTTGGAACGGGCGGATATCTCCGCTTTTGAACCGGTCAATGATCTCCTGATCCTCTGTCCCGTGCGCGCGCAGTACCTCAAGCAAAATCGCTTCCCACTGTGACAGTTTGACGTGTGCCATGATAACAGCCTCCTTTTGTGCGGCGTGTCCGATGCCTCTCTTCTCCTTGTTCACCAATCGGCCCGATCATTCCTGCCTGATGACGAACGGATCGGCGGGGCGAAAAGAGCGGCGCGGCAAAGAGCGGAGCGGCGACTACCGCTTCCGGCCGGCGCGGCCCTTGGGCTGGATGCGGACCTGGACGCTGCCGGGGACGTGTTCGGGATGGCCGAACAGACTCGACACCCTTTTCATTTTATGTCAGAATATTGTCAGTTTAGCTGACTTGAAAGGGGGAGAGGGATCTTTCGATGAGTTGGTTTGTATCCGGGTTTTTCCTGTCGCTTTCCCTCTGCCTGGATCTGGGGATTGTCAACGTCGCAATTTTGCGGGCCGGTGTTCAGCGGGGAATGCTTCCGTCCTTTCTGATCGGAGCCGGTTCCAGCTTCGGCGATCTCTTCTACGCGCTGCTGTCCATGGCAGGCATGTCGCTGTTGATGAGCAATCTCTATGTCCGCTGGGGGTTGTGGCTCGGCGGGACGGTTATCCTCCTCTCGATGGCCTGGAGCATGATCAGGGAGTTTCGCCGTCCGAAAATGATTGATCTGGACGAGCGGAGCGGACAAGAACCGGAACACCGCCAAGGCTGGAAGGATTTCACCTGGGGATTGGGGCTTGCGCTCGCTTCGCCCTCGGCCATTCTCTGGTTCGCCACGGTCGGCGGAAGCGTGATCGCGGCCTCCCAGGGCCATTCAGCCAGTTCGCTGTTGTTGTTCTTTTCCGGATTTTTCACGGCTTCCGTCCTCTGGTCGCTGTTTATGGCAGGGGTGTCCAGTCAGGGAGGAAAATGGCTGGGACCGCGCCTGGTTCGCGGGTTCTCCCTCTTGTCCGCGCTGCTCTTCCTGTTTTTTGCGGGCAAGGTGTTCCTGGACGGCTGCCGTACGCTGTTGTAAGGGCGAGACAAGTCTGAGCGAAAACGGGTGAGAAAACGTGAACGACGAAATGCTTGACATCTATGACGAATCGGGCCAGCACACCGGAGCGGCCCCGCGCGGCGAGGTCCACCGCTGCGGACACTGGCACAGGACGTTTCACTGCTGGATTTATCGCCGGGACGGCATCCGGCAAAGGACACCTCGCCCGACAAGCTGGACATTACTTCCGCCGGCCACCTGCTCGCCGGTGAAGAGCCGCGGGACGGGGTCCGTGAACTGGAAGAAGAACTGGGCCTGTCTGTGCCGTACGAGCGGCTAAATCCCATCGGCGCGGTCAGGGACGTATCCGTCGAGCCGGGAATTGTCGACAAGGAACTGTGCCACGTCTACGCGTACGAGTGCAATCAGCCGCTGGAGCGCTACCGGATTCAACAGGAGCCGGGGCCGGTTCGGCACCGGCTGGGAAGGCCCAACAAGGCTTGATTTTTCCCTGCGTATGACCTATAACGAATCATGTAGGAAATGGTGCCAAACAGGATCGCTTCCGGGCATCATCTGTGCTGCCCTCCCATATAGTGGTACTAAATGGGAGGAGGAATGCAGCGTGTGGGCTTCGTTATACGTCTTCTTCTTTTTCATGCTCATTGTGTGGGGCGTGGTGGAACTCCTCTTGCGGTTGATCCGTCGCGATTCGATCATACACGACAAGAGCCAGTTGTGGGAAAAGTTTCCGCTTACGCTGCAGGACATGCACTACCCGACAAAGAAAAAGTAAAGAAGCGCCGGCTCATCGGCGCTCTTTTCCTGTACGTCGGCAGAGGATGTCTGACATGATCGCTTTCATACCGCCAAGCAGGGGTGAACGTCGTGGATCGCTGCGTCACTATGCAACAACGGGAATATTTCCGTCTGAAACTGGACCCGCCTCTGTGCGCGGACATGACCATCGTCATGATCAAAGGAAAGACGCTGGAAGTCGGCAGCACCAAAGTGCTGATTGAAGACATCAGCGGCGGCGGGCTTCGCTTTCTGACCCACCTGAAGCTGCCCGTCCACGATCAGCTCGTCCTGCAGTTTGACACGGAAGTGTTTTCGCAGTGCCTGCAGATGTACGGACACATCGTGCGCAGCGCACAGTGGGACGTCGGGATCAACGAGTACGCGGTCAAATTGACGATGGAAGAAGCGGTGCACCGGGAAATCAACCGGGTGGTCAATCGCTTGGCCATCCGCCTGAGGCAGAAAGGGGCGCTGCCCGACGGTTCGTTTTTGCAGGGGGACAGAAGGGAGTACCTGACCGCAATCCGCTTGATGGAGGAGCAGTGGATGTGAACACGCCAAAACCTCATCCCAGGCGGATGAGGTTTTTGGTCGGACGGTCCACCTATTTACCGAGCGGTGGGCGGCAGCGCCGGCGGCACGTAGTTCAGCTCTTCGTCCGTTGTGATGTAGTCCGTGTTGACCATCAGCAGCAGATAGCGTCTGCCCGTTTGCGGATCGCTGAGGATGATGTGATCGCGTCCCGCGGCTTCCAGGCGGCCCCGGAAGATTTTGGCGTTCCATTGGGTGTTGTTCTCGAACGTTTGGTAGACGGTGATTACTTTGCCCAGATTCAAGCGGAGGATGTTCTCGATGTAGGACTCCTCTACGAACTGCCCCGGCGCCAACGGCGTTCCGGGGATGAAGGACCCGCTGGGCGGCATCGGCATCGGCATCACCTGCTGCTGCTGTGCCGTCGGATACGGATAAGACGGCGACGCATACGGATCGACATACGGATTCGCATAAGGCGGGTAAGGAAATTGCTGGCTCATGATGACCTCTCTCCTTTAGTAAACTCGTGGACAATCTTGCGGGGTAGGTACAAAGAAGCAGTGCGCTTTGAAGCGTCCTGCATTTCGTTGATTATACCACTGGGGCGGACAGTTTCCGGCCGGCCGGAAGAACCACAGCGCGTTTGAGGCAGGGTGCTGCCGTTCGCCGTTGATGTTGCGTCTGGCCAATCGCCTTTCCTTGTCCCGGGCGCGCTGGTAAAAGTACGGCTTTTGCACCGCTTCGAAGCCGCCAGGCGATTGGAACACCATCTGGCTCATCGTGCGGATGCCGCGAAAGTCAAGGCAGTTGGCGAGGATGCGGTTGACGCCGACGTTGCCGACCATCAGCATGCCCAGGACCCCTTCGCCTTCTGCTTCGGCGCGCATCAGTCTTGCCAGCATGTCTACATCCCTGCTGTTCGCTCTGATTACGGCCATTGCTTCACCTCCTCCGAAACTCACACTTACAATATACGGACGGCGCGCCGGTAGGTGAATGTCCCGCCATTTTTTTGTCGGCGCTGCCATGCCCCGTAGCAAAAAGACGCGCCTCGCAGCAGCTCTGCGAGGCGCGTCTTGCTTTTCACGCCGGGTAGCGGCGGTTACGCCGATTTTTTCCGCTTTTTCCAAATTAGCCAGACAATGGCCACCAGGGCGCCGATTCCGAGCACGGTTACCTCCAGGTAGTTGTCCAGCAGCACCTTGGCATGTTTGCCGTAGAGGTGGAACAACAACCCGATGAGGAAAAACTTGATGCCGCGTCCCAGGATGGCAAACAGCATCAGCTTCGTCAGCGAGTAGTTGAACACGCCGCTCAAAATGGTAAAGACTTTGAACGGAATGGGCGTAAACGAACCGATCAATACGGCGGCATCGCCATTCTTGGCAAATTGCTCCGTCGCCATCGCCGTCCACTTCTCGGGAAGCAGCTTTTGCAAGAGCGGTTTGCCCAGCCATTTGCCCAGCATGTAGCCCACCGGCGCCCCGAGGATGGAACCGGTAAACGCGACGGTGGCGTACCGCATGGCGGAAGCGGGATCGATCAGGCTCATCCCGATTTGCAGAAAAAAGGGCGGGACAGGCACGATAAACGAGTCCAGAAAGGCGAGGCCAAACAATCCCCATATGCCGTACTGCATAAAGATGTGCGTAATTTGTTCGAGCATGAGCGTCTCCTTCAGGAGGTTTTCCTCGTCTGTCGCTTTGAGAAGAACCAGCTTCTGCGAAAGGACTTCATCCGGCGTTTTTCTTCATTATACAGGAAACAGAAGGGTTTCTGTAGTTATATCCTATGACAGGCTCTCTCCAGACAGAATGATTTTTGGTGCGGTGCAGCCATGCTTTTCCGACAAGGTATTACGTGGCTGAAGCCGAAAGGTTACCCTCCATTTTCCAGATACCTTTGTGTTTTTCTCGTGCGCTTCTATCCGCTGGCCGTTTCGGACATACTGTTAGGGATTTGGAAAAAAGGAGGAAACCGTCATGATGCAACCTCATCCGTACGGAGCACATGAAGTGATGGAACTGCATGAGGCGCTCACCTGCGCGATCGACGCGCTGAACACGATGCAGTTGTACACTCCCTATATCCGCGACCCGGAACTGGCCCAGCTTGTCAGCTACCAGATGCAGTTCATGCAAAACGAATACAACAGCATGGTACATACGGTACACGGGCTGGGAGCGGGCGACAGCCTGCCGTACCGGCCCAGCACGCAGGCGTGGCGGACGCAGGCCCCGCCATCGTCCGCCGCGGCCCAACCGCCAGCGGCTCCACAGCAGGCCGCTTCTCACCAGCCCAATGCCCACCCGGATCAGATGGACGATCACGATGTGGCGTCAGCCGTGCTCGGCCTGCACAAGGCGGGGGCCAAAGCGAAAATGGCCGCGGCGCTGGAGGCGGCCCATCCGCACCTGCGCGGCATGCTCTTGCAAGGGGCGGTCAACTGCGCCCAGCAGGCCTACGACGTGTGGCGGTACATGCAGCGGAAGGGCTACTATCCGCTGGCGACGCTGCGGGAGGAGACGAGCGCCCAACTGCTGCGCGGCTATCAGCCGGCAGCCGTGGACGGACAGATGGCGATGTCCGAGCAGGTTCCGCCCTTCGCGTCCGTCCAGCCGCAGACCCGGCCGGCCGTCGACAGCGTGCTGACGAATGCGGTCGATCCCGGAGTGGCCGCCGTGCAGCAGACGCCGCCGCCGTCGTCCCTGCATGCCGGCGGAGCGGCGGGCCAGCCGGTCAATGCCAGCCAGATATTTTCCTCCTCCGCCTATCGTCAGGAGCATGCCGGCGTACCGGCAGGCGAAACGGCGATGATCGCCGGACAGGACGCCGCGATGACGGCGGATCTGACGGGAGAAATGTCCCGTGAAACGGAGGAGCGGCAGGCAAAAAGGCGCAAAAAGGATACGCCTCCCGATTCGTCGGTTGGTCAATAAGTTCCAGATCGGACGTTGACGATGGGAAAGATTGTCTACTACTATAGAGGTACAGTCCATACAACGGGAGGTACCGATGAAAACGCTGGGATCGGGGAAAGTCATCTACTATGCACCGGATGGGACAACCCTGGAGCTGAAAGGGGAAATAGACGTCCGCGGGGACCGTGTGGCCGTCACGGAGATTATCTATTTTAATGGAAAGCCAAACGGCGCGCGGGAGATGAATCTGCCGCTCGCCCAGTCGGTCATTTACTGGGAACCGGAAGTGTACGAGGAAATCGGCTTCGAATAGAGTTGACGCAACCTTGCCAATAGGCAGGGTTGCTTTTTTGTGTTACCATGAATCGTGGACGCAGTGTAGAAGGAGTGATCCTTTTGATCGATAAGATTTTGGAGCGGGCGCTCGCCGGTGAACGCCTCGGCCTGGAAGACGGCCTCGCCCTGTTTGCGAGCGACGAGATTGAAAAAATGGGCCACTACGCCGACCTGGTCATGAAGAAGTGGCATCCGGAGCCGATCACCACGTTTGTCATCGGGCGCAATATCAACTACACCAACGTGTGCGACACCTACTGCCGGTTCTGTGCCTTTTACCGGCCGCCGGGTTCCAAGGAAGGGTACGTGCTGCCCAACGAAGTGATCTACCAAAAAATTCAGGAGACGGTGGACGTGGGCGGTACGGAAATCCTGATGCAGGGCGGCACCAACCCGGACCTGCCGTTTGAGTACTACCTGGATCTGCTGCGAAACATCAAAAAGCGCTTCCCGCAGATCACGATGCACTCGTTTTCCACCGCGGAAGTGCAAAAAATGGCGCAGGTGTCCGGCCTGCCTGTGGAAGAAGTGCTGAGGCAGTTGAAGGAAGCCGGCCTCGACTCGCTGCCGGGAGCGGGCGGCGAGATCCTGGACGACCGCACGCGGCGCAAGATTTCCCGCCTGAAGGGTTCCTGGAAAGAGTGGATCGAGACGCAAAAGGCGGCCCACCGCGTCGGCCTGCCGGGTACGGCGACGATGGTGATCGGCTTTGGCGAGGAGATGGAAGAACGCGTGCTCTCGCTGATGCGCATCCGCGAGGCGCAGGACGAGACCAAGGGCTTCACGGCCTTTATCGTCTGGACGTTCCAGCCGGAAAACACCAACATGAAGGCGGTCAACAACACCCCGGAGGAATACCTGAAGACGCTGGCGATCAGCCGCCTGATGCTGGACAACATCGCGAACTTCCAGTCGTCCTGGGTGACGATGGGACCGGAGATCGGCAAGCTGTCGCTCTCTTACGGATGCAACGACTTCGGCTCGACCATGATGGAGGAGAACGTCGTTTCCGCCGCCGCATGCACCTACAAGGTGAACACCAACCTGATCCTGCAGCTCATCCGCGAGGCGGGCAAAATCCCCGCGCAGCGCAATACGCGCTACGAAATCCTGCGCGTCTTCCGCGAAGGGGAGATGGCGGAGCGCGACTTTGTCATGCAGAATTGACCGATCGGACAAAAAAACACGGAGCCGCAACGGCTTCGTGTTTTTTTGCGCAAGCGAGCCTTCCCCCTGTTTCCATCCGTTTAAAAGTATATCGCCCCAGTCGGGACATATACTGTAACTACACTGCGGATGGGGGGATGGATATGCAGAGTTTTGCCGTGTGGCTGGAAAATGTCCCTGCGCATTGTGACGCCTTTCGCTCCATCGTGACCGAGCTGAAGGAGCGGGTCAACACGGAGCCGGTGCGCATTACATACAGGGAACGGGAGCAGGGCGAGTACCGCTTGTTCCACTTTCGAAGCTGGTCCGCCGAGGAGTACAACGCGGAGACGATCGAGTGGGCCCGGGCGTTTGTTTCCCTGGCGGTGGCCGAATGGGTCCTCCGGGTCAAGGAGCCGGAAGTGCTGGAGGAGATCGCCGCTGACCTGCTGGAAGCGGAAGCGCTGGAAGAGGAGTGGCCGTTCATCCTTCCCTATGTGCAGCGGATCTGTCAAGACCAGGAAGAAGGCGGCACGGACCTGCTCCAGGCTACTGCCCGCAAGGCGGCCGTCTACCGCAAAGTGTTCGCCTTTCTGGAAGAGGAGCGGGAGCTGAATGTGCTCGGCTTCGTCCGCTTCCGTCTGCAGGAGCATTGGAACGAACTGTTTGAACTGGTGGAAACCGGTCTGGACGATTATCTGGAAGACAAGCAGTACCAGGAATTTGTCGATCTGCTGCGGTATTTTATCGCCGCGCAGGAGACCAAACAGGAAGTGGTTCACGTCGTTCCTAGTGTGGACAAACCGTTCTTCCTCTATGACAAGCACGGCCAACGGCTGCGGCTGGAACAGCTCGATGCCGTCTTCAGCATCGGCGAGCAGAACAGCCGCGAAGAGGACTACCTGGTGAGCGCGCTGGTGACGCTCGCTCCGGAGCGCGTCGTGCTGCATCTGGTACAGGACAGGCCCGCCTTGATCCAGGCGATCCACAGCATCTTTGACGGAAAGGTGATGACGTGCCATTCCTGTCCGCTTTGCCTGGCGGGCAGACGCGCACTTGACGGACACAAGCCAACTCCACTATAATGACAGACAACAACTACAGATGTGTTGAAATACGATGAGAAGGACATGGACGATATCCACGTCGCTCCAGAGAGGCGGGCCGCTGGCTGGAAGCCCGCTGCGGACGCGTATCGCTCCACCCCCTTCGAGTAGCGGCCGGGAACGAAGCCACGCGCTTCCAGTATCGGCTCGCCGGGCATACCGTTATGGCAAGGAAGGATTCGGCTTTCGTCCGCATGGAGGATGGGTCGGGAGGACGTCCCGACGGCAATTGCTCCGGCCGAATCAAATGAGGGTGGTACCACGGGTAAGAAACACTCGTCCCTTTGGGGATGGGTGTTTTTATTTTTTCCAATCCCATTATTTTATGCAGAAAGGACGTATGGATCGTGGCACAAGTCAACATTACGTTTCCGGATGGGGCCGTACGCCAATACGAATCCGGCATCACCATCGAGGACATCGCGGGCTCCATCAGCGCGAGCCTGAAGAAAAAGGCCGTCGCCGGCAAGCTGAACGGAAAGGTGGTGGATTTGTACACGCCGGTGCAGGAAGACGCAGCGATCGAGATCGTGACGCTGGACAGCCCGGAAGGCTTGGAAGTGTACCGCCACAGCACCGCCCACCTGCTGGCGCAGGCCGTCAAGCGCCTCTACGGGAAAGAGGTGAAGCTGGGGATCGGTCCCGTCATTGAAGACGGCTTCTATTACGACATGGACATCCCGGTAACGCTCACCCCCGACGATCTGGGCAAAATTGAAGCCGAGATGGAAAAGATCATCAAGGAAGACCTGCCGATTCGCCGCAAGGTGGTCAGCCGCGAAGAAGCGATTCACATCTTTCAGGGAATCAACGACCATCTGAAACTGGAGCTGATCCGCGACCTGCCGGAAGACGCCGTGATCACCATCTACGAGCAGGGCGAGTTCTTTGACCTGTGCCGCGGGCCGCACCTGCCGTCCACCGGCTACATCAAGGCGTTCAAGCTGATGAGCGTGGCCGGCGCGTACTGGCGCGGCAAAGCGGAAAACCAGGTGCTGCAGCGCGTCTACGGCACCGCGTGGCCGAAAAAGGCGGAGCTGGACGAATACCTGCACTTCATCGAAGAGGCGAAAAAGCGCGACCACCGCAAGCTGGGCAAAGAGCTGGAGCTGTTCATGTTCTCCGAAGAGGCGCCGGGCATGCCGTTCTACCTGCCGAAGGGCTTTACCGTCCGCAACGAGCTGGAGCAGTTCTCCCGCCGCCTGCAGCAGTTGGCCCACTACACCGAGGTGCGCACGCCGTTCATCATGAACCAGCGCCTCTGGCTGCAATCCGGCCACTGGGACCACTACCACGAGAACATGTACTTCTCCGAGGTGGACAACACCACCTACGCGCTGAAGCCGATGAACTGTCCGGGCCACATGCTGATTTACAAAAACAAGATCCACTCCTACCGCGACCTGCCGATCCGCTACTCCGAGTTCGGCCAGGTGCACCGCCACGAGTTTTCCGGTGCGCTGAACGGGATGCTGCGGGTACGGACGTTCTGCCAGGACGACGCGCACGTCTTCGTTCGTCCGGATCAGATCGAGAGTGAGATCAAAAGCATGATTCAGTTGATCGACAGCATCTACAAGGTGTTCGGCTTCGAGTACAGCGTGGCGCTCTCCACCCGTCCGGAGGATTCGATGGGCTCCGACGAACTGTGGGAGATCGCGGAAAGCTCGCTGAAAAAAGTGCTGGAGGAATCCGGCATGCCGTACGAGATCAAGGAAGGGGACGGCGCGTTCTACGGACCGAAGATCGACTTCCAGATCACGGACGCGCTGAAACGGCGCCATCAGTGCGGCACCATCCAGCTTGACTTCCAGATGCCGGAGAAGTTTGACCTGTCCTACATTGGCCAGGACAACGAGAAGCACCGTCCGGTCGTGCTGCACCGCGCCATGTACGGTTCCATGGAGCGCTTCATCGGCATCCTGATCGAGCACTACGCGGGCGCATTCCCGACCTGGCTGTCGCCGGTTCAGGTGCGTCTAATGACGATCAGCGACGCACACGTGCCGTACGCCGAAGAGGTAAAAGCGAAAATGGAACAGGCCGGCATCCGCGTGGAACTGGACGCCCGCAACGAAAAAATCGGCTACAAAATCCGCGAGGCCCAGGTGCAAAAGATCCCGTACATGCTGGTCATCGGGGAAAAAGAAGTGGCGGAGGGCACCCTGTCCGTCCGCAAACGCGGCGTAGGCGACGAAGGGGCGCTTCCGGTGGATGCGTTCATCGCCAAAATCAAACAGGAAATCAGCGACATGAAATAAGCTGAATCAAAAGGGCCGCTCCCGGTTGGGGGCGGCCCTTTTCTCGCATAGTGGGGACTCTAATGTCCCACATATTTGGCATACAACGTGCGGGCGGTCGTGATCTCCGAGGTCCCCTGTACGAGCACACGGCCGTCGCGGAAGAAGACGAGTGTGCAGCCGTCGACGTGGAAGCGCAGGAGAAACGGATTTTGTTCCACCCGGCCCAATGGCTGGAACCGCTTCGCGAGCAGCGCAAAATCAACGGGGCGGGGGTGCAGGGGGCTGATCTGTACCGCATCCCTGCCGCAGAGGGTGGTAAACGCTTCCGTTTCTCCGCCGATCTGCAGATAGTCGAAACGGTTCATGACGCAGGCGGGGCAGGCGGGATTCCTGCCGCCCGCCACGTTCATCTGCAGGTGTTCGTTCTGCCAGATATCCCACTGCTCCAGATGCGGGTTCAAGTCGTCCGTGGCGCCGAGCAGCAGTTTCAGCGCTTCCGCGGCCTGGTACGAGGCGACGATGTGCACGATCGGGCCGATCACGCCGACCGTGTCGCAGGTTTCGCCCCGGCCTTCCGGAGCGTGGGGAAAGAGACAGCGAAAACAGGGCGTGATCCCGGGACGAACGACCGCGAACATCCCGCGCGCACTGACCGCTCCGCCGTACACCCAGGGGATGCGGTGCTTCACCGCCACGTCGTTGATCAGATAGCGGACGTGAAAGTTGTCCGACCCGTCCAGAATCACGTCGGCGTCCGCGAGGTAGGTTTCCGCATTACCGGCGTGCAGGTCGGCCACGATTCCCTCGATCGCAACACCGGAGTTGATCCGCCGCAGCTTGTGTTCCGCTGCCACCGCTTTCGGCAGATGCTGCCGCGCATCCTCCTCGTCGTACAGCATCTGCCGCTGCAGATTGCTTTCCTCGACGAAATCCCGGTCAATCAGCCGCACGTGACCGACGCCTGCCCGCACCAGGTGGTTGGCCAGGACCGTCCCCAGCGCGCCCATCCCGACGATCGCCGCCTTTTTCTGCAGCAGCCGCTCCTGTCCCGTTTCGCCGATCGGCGCGAACAGCACTTGTCTGGAATAACGCTGTCGGTGCTCGTGTTTCATGGGAAGCTCCTTTCTCATCACTCAGCAGATCATCCGCCCGGAAATGAAGTCCTGCAGTTCCCGACACGCCGCTCCGGAAAATACGGCCGCCGTTTCGCCGCACTCGACGATCCGCCCCTGGTGGATGAACAGGCACGCGTGCGTCAGACGCCTGGCCTGCGCCAGATTGTGGGTGACGATCAGGATCGTCGTTCGCCTGGTCTGGTGAATCGTTTGAATGACGCGTTCAAAAATGGCAATGTTGTGCGGATCGAGGCTGGCCGTCGGCTCGTCCAAAAGCAGCAGCGGCGGTTCGTACACCAGCGCTCGGGCGAGGGCAATCCGCTGCGCTTCCCCGCCGGAGAGCGTGTCAGCCCGCTGGCCGGCCGCGTGCTCCAGGTCTACCAGCTTCAGCGCTGCGAGGACACGCGGGCGGATCGCCGCCCGATCCTCGCCGCGGTAGCGCAGCCCCATCGCCACGTTGTCGAACACGGATGCGTGGAACATGGCCGGTTTCTGCGCCACGAAGCCCATTTGCCGCTGAATCGGCAGCCCTTTGGCATGGGTGAGGGCGGCCAGGTCGACATCCGTGCCGAACACGTGCATGCTGCCCTGGGCCGGCCGCTCCAGCAGGTTGATCACCCTGAGCAGGGTGCTTTTCCCGGCCCCGCTCGGCCCGATAATGCCGTAGATCTTCCCCTGCTCGAACCGGACGCTGTCCACGCGCAGAATCGTTTTTCCCTCATGGCGGACCACCAGATCCCGCAGTTCCAGTATGTTCATGCTCTCATCTCCGCTTGGCTTTCCATTGGTTCAGCGCTCCCACCATCAGGAAGCTGTTAAACAGGAAGCTGACCGCCAACAGGACCAGCCCCAACTGCAGCGCGGCCGGGAAGTTGCCCATCCGCGTCTCCAGTATGATCGCCGTGGTCATCACGCGGGTGTGGTGTTCAATGTTGCCGCCGACCAGCATCACCGCGCCCACTTCGGAAATCGCCCTGCCGTAGGCCGCCGCTGCGCCCGACCAGATGCCTGTGCGCGCTTCCCTGACGATCGTTGCGATCAACTGGATGGGACTGGCGCCCAGACTTTTGGCGGTTTCTCGGTAGGCACGCTCCTTTTCCTGTACGGCCGACATGGTCAGTCCGGCCAGAATCGGCGTTACCAGGGCCACCTGCGCGATAACCATCGCCTGCGGCGTGAACAGCAGGCTGAGCGATCCGAGAGGGCCGTACCGGGAGAGCAGCAGGTAGACGATCACGCCGACCAGCACCGGGGGAAGTCCCATGCAGGTGTAGACGAGCACGACGATCAGCCGTTTCCCCGGAAAGGAATAGAGCCCCAGGAAGGCGCCGAAGGGGATGCCGATCAGCATCCCGATGGCGATTGCCGTTGTCGTCACTTTCAGGGAGAGCCAGATGATCTCCCATACGTCCGGCGGGAACAGCATGGCATGTGCTCCTATCGCTTTTTCGCGGCCGGAACGAACAGACTCTTGCCGTACGTGTCCTTGCCGAACTGGCCGATCAGTTTCTGCCCGTCATCGCCGACGAAAAATTGGATGAGCTGCATGGCTGCATCCGGTTTGGCCGTCGCTTTTACCTGGATGATGCCGTACGGGTTCAGCAGGGATTTGTCCCCCTGCATCAAGACCTGCAGGTTCAGCTTGCGGGACAGAAACGTCGCCTCGTCCGTCAGGGTGTACGCCTGTTTTTCGTCGGCCATCTGCAGGGTGGCGCCCATCCCCTGTCCGGACGAGAGGTACCAGGTGCCGTCGGGGTTGATCCCGGCTTCCTTCCAGATGCTTTTCTCCTTCTTGTCGGTGCCGGAATCGTCGCCGCGCGAGATGAACAGCGCCTGTTTTTCGGCGATGCGGGCGAACGCGTCCGCTGCCGTTTTCGCTGACGTGACGCCGGCGGGATCGCCAGCCGGCCCGACGATGAGGAACTGGTTGTACATTACGTCGTAGGCGTTGACGCCGAATCCTTTGGAGACGAATGCGTCTTCCGCACTCCGCGAGTGGACCAGGAGCACGTCGGCGTTGCCGTCTTCCCCCAGTTTGATCGCCTGTCCGGTTCCCACCGCGACCACTTTTACCTTGATGCCCGATTTGGCCTCGAAAGCGGGGATGAGCACGTCAAGCAGGCCGGAATCCTGGGTGCTGGTCGTGGTCGCCAGGACGATCTCGTTGTCCGCCGGAGCGGACTGCGGCTGTTTCGCCGCCGTCTCTGTCGAAGACGCTTGCTGCGGCGCTGCGGCCGGCTGGGCGGGAGCGGCCGAACAGGCGGCGAGGAAAAGGATGAGCATGGACATGAGCAGGGGGGTAATGATGCGAATGGGCTTCATGATTTCCAACTCCTTTGCGATCAGGGAATCGTCAGAACAATCGGTCAATGGTTTGGCCGGTCCGGGAAACATCGCAGCCGCCCTGGGCCGCCACCGCTTGTTTGAAGGGGGGGTCCCGCAGAACCTCCAGCAGGATTTGAAAGCGTTCCTGTCGGAGGAGCGGAGCGGGAATCACCAGATCGTACCGTTCCTCCTGCACGGGGAAGAAATCAAGCGGAAGACCCCGGACAACGCTCTCGATCCCCAAGGCGACGTCCGCCTCTCCGCGCAAAACGGCGGATGCGGCCGCACAGTGGGTCGTCACTTCATGATCGTATCCGGGAACGCTGGCGGGAGAGACGCCCAACTGCTGCAGGTGGAAGTCGAGCAGTACACGCGTTCCGGACCCGCGCTGCCGGTTGACGATCCGATGCCGGCCGGAGAAGAATTCCTCCCAGCAGGTGATCATCCGCGGGTTGTGTTTGGGCACGATGAATCCCTGCCAGCGTCCGGCCAGGTTGATCACCGCCACCCCTTCATGGGGCATGAGACAGCGGATGTACGACAGATTGTACGCTCCCGTCGACCTGTCCAAGAGGTGGCATCCGGCCATGTCGACGCGTCCTTTGTACAGTTCGATCAATCCGTCCAAACTCCCGGAAAACGCCGGCAAGAGGGTAATCCCCCGATTGGCCAGCATCCGGGTCAAGAGATCGATGGCGGGATCGTGGCTGCCGGCGAAGTAAATGTCATTCGTCCGCGGACTGTTCCGGCGATCGGCGGCGGGAGCGAACGGCGGCGCCGCCTGCGCATCCCGCGGGCTGTGCCCGTGCAGGAAAGCGTCCAGGTCGGGGCGCGAGATTCTCAGTGCCCGTCCGATTTTGTAGGCGGGCAAATCGCCGCGTTTGATCATTTCATAGACCGTATACCTGGAGAGCTTCAGTTCTTCTGCCACCTCTTCCGGGGTCAGATACGCGTGTCTCATACCATCCCCTCTTGCGTTTTGGTTTGGTTGGTTCCCGTTTGTTTTCGTTTGGTTGGTTTGGATTGGTATAAAATTACCATACTGCACGGATCGGTGCTTGGCAACAGGAAGTGTCGAAAAATTATCAATCTTGCAGTTTTTCAGAGGAGTGCGGGAGGGAAAATCGGCATACAGGTCGAACTAGGAGCATATTGTATGAGATCCTTGTGGAAGAAAAGGGGGAAGCAACCAATGGCCTTGGGTGGGTTCAAAAACCGGGAAATGCTGGTCGACCTTTCTTCGGGCACTGTCGATTATCGGGAAATCAATGAAGAGCTGGCGAAGAAGTACGTCGGCGGACGCGGGCTGGGGGTCAAGTACGTGTTCGACAACGGTCCGGACGTAGAACCGTTTTCGGAAGAGAACATCCTTTGCCTGATGACGGGCCCGGTCACCGGTTCCCGTTCGGCGATGAGCGGCCGCTTGTGCATGGTGACCAAGTCTCCGCTGACCGGGACCGTCACGGATTCGCACATGGGCGGCTGGTCGGCTGCGCGGCTGAAATGGGCCGGCATCGACAACGTGATCTTCAGGGGCAAAAGCGACAAACCGGTCTATCTGTACGTGGAAAACGGCCAGGGAGAACTGCGCGACGCCAGCGATCTGTGGGGCAAGGGCACCCGCGCGACGGTAAAAGCGATGCAGGAGCGCTACGGCAAGGAGAACCTGAGCGTCATCTGCATCGGGCAGGCGGGCGAAAATCTGGTGCGTTTCGCCGGGTTCATCAATGAGAACGACCGCGCGGCCGGACGCGGAGGCACGGGGGCGGTCGCCGGTTACAAAAAATTGAAGGCGATCGTCATCAAGGCTGCGCAAAAAGGGAACATGCCGCAACCGGCACGGGATGAGGAGTACAAAGAGGCCAACCAGAAGGCGCTGAAGGCGATCATGGAAGGCGGCTTGACGGCGCCGAAAAAAGGCGGCCTCTCCGTCTACGGAACCAACGTGCTGACGAGCATCATCAACGAGGTGGGCGCGCTGCCGACGATGAACTCCAAGTACACGCATTGGGACGGGGCGGAAGGGCACAGCGGCGAAACGGTCAACGCCACGCTGCTGGTCGCGGACAACACCTGTCACGCCTGTCCGGTCGCCTGCAAAAAGGAAGTGGAAGTAAAGGACGGAAAGTACAAGACCCGCGTGGAAAGCTTCGAGTATGAGTCGGGCTGGGCGCTTGGCGCGAACTGCGGGCTGAGCGACGCCGCTCCGATCTCCTATCTGATCAACCTCTGCAACGAATACGGCATGGACACCATCGAGCTGGGCAACACGCTTTCCTGTATGATGGAAGCGGCGGAGCGCGGCTTGATCGAAGAAAAGGCGGACTGGGGCGACGCCGACCGCATGATCGAACTGACAGAGATGCTCGTCTTCCGCAGAGGAATCGGCGATGTGCTGGCCGAGGGGACGGCCCGGGCCGCGAAACAATTCGGCGACGAAAATCTGGCGATGTGCGTTAAAGGCCAGGCGATTCCCGCGTACGACCCGCGCGGCATCCAGGGGATCGGCCTCGGCTACGCAACCAGCAACCGCGGCGCCTGCCACCTGCGCGGCTACACGGTGGCGAGTGAAATCGCCGGCATCCCGATGCCGACCGACCGTCTGAAACCGGAAGGAAAAGGGGAACTGCTGAAAGTGTTCCAGGACCTGCTCGCCTTCTCCGACTCGATGAACATCTGCAAATTCTCCTCCTTCTCGGAAAACGCAGAGCACTATGCGGAGCAGTATTCCGCGATGACCGGCATTCCGGTGACGGCGGACGACGTCATGAAGATCGGGGAGCGGATTTACAACCTGGAGCGCTATTACAACAACCTGGCCGGCTTCAACAAGCGCGAGGACGACTACCTGCCGAAGCGCTTCACCGAAGAGCCCGCCACCGGCAACAGCGCAGGCCATGTCAGCCGCATGGACGTGATGCTGGATGAGTATTACCGGGTGCGCGGCTGGGTGGACGGCGTTGTGCCGGAAAGCAAGCTGAAGGAACTGGAGATTGTGTGAATCCATGCGCAGGACAACATGATCCATGCCGATCCGCCAAAAAAAGGTGGAACGCGTCTTCCACCTTCAAAGCTAGGGGCCCAGCCGATTCCGGTTAGGGCCCCGCTTGGCACAGCGTTCGCTATCGCCGATCAGGTGAGGCTTTCGCCCGACGGCTGGGTTGTGTTACCCACCGCGCGGGGGACCGTTTTCCGGCCTACCCGCCTACCCGCATGACCTTGATGCGGAAGCGGTCCATCAGGCGTTTCAGCGTGTGATCGTCGTCGGCATGGAAGCGGATGAACACGGCGTTGACGTGAAAGCGGGAGGTGATCCGAACGGATTCCTCCCGCAGCACCTCCGCCTGCCAGCCTTGCCCCCGAACGGTGATCGGCAGCGTTTCATCCGGCGGCGGGTCGCCTCCGCATTCGACCAGATAGGCAACCAGATGGGACAGAGGGATGCCGCGCAGCTCGAGAACGTGTTCGGCCATCTCAGCCTCCTGCCACCGGCGGGAACAGCGCAAACTGGTCTTCTTCCCGCACGCGGGTCTCCAGTCCGTCCGCATGGATGATGTTGCACCCGTTGATGAAGACGTGGACAAACGGTTTGAGTGTTCGCTCCGATGTGAACACTTCCTCTTCCAGCGCAGGATACATCCGAATCAGGCTTTCCAGAATATCGATTACCCGGCTGCCGTTGTCCGCAGGCACTTCCACCGTTTTGGCCTGGCAGATCTCGCGGAAATTGGCGAATACCTTTACTTTCATCCAGGACATTTCTCCCTTTTCGTTTTACCCTTTATTATAATGAATTTTTCGACGAATCCAAACAACCATCCATGGAGGCGCTGATGAAGTTCTTAAATGTGAAAACCGTGACCGAGACGTTGGCCGTGATTGCAGAAGAGTTCCGCCCTGTCCGGCTTCCGGTGAAGGTGCCGCTGGCTGAGGCGCTGGGGATGGTGCTGGCGGAAGACGTGATTTCCGGGGAACAGGTGCCCCACTTTGCCCGTTCGACGGTGGACGGATACGCCGTCAGGGCCAAGGATACGTTTGGCGCTTCCGATTCGCTTCCCGCGTTTCTCACGATTACCGGACAGATTGACATGGGCCGGGCCGCAGACCTGTACCTGCACGAAGGACAGGCCCAGGCCATTCCGACCGGCGGGATGCTTCCCGATGGGGCAGACAGCGTGGTCATGATGGAGCACGTGGAGGAAGTGGGGGATTTGCTCAACGTGTACCGGCAGGTGGCTCCGGGCGAAAATGTCGTTCGCGCCGGCGACGACGTGGAGATCGGAGAGACGGTCATGGCGGCGGGGCACCGCTTGCGCCCGCAGGATCTGGGCGTGCTTGCCGCCATCGGCAGAACCAGCGTCAGGGTGTACCCGCGTCCGATCGTCGGCATCCTGTCCACCGGTGACGAGGTGGTTCCCGCCGACAAACGGGAACTCGCTCCCGGCGAGGTACGCGACATCAACAGCGTGACCGTCGGCGCGGCAGCCAGACAGCACGGAGCGGACGTGATTTTCGGTGGCATTGTCAAGGACGACTGCGACGCGTTCCTGGCAAAAGCCGAGGAATTGTACCGGCAGGTGGATTTCCTCATCCTGTCCGGCGGCAGTTCCGTCGGGACGCGCGACTTTACCGTGCAGGTGATGCAGTCGCTGGGAGAACCGGGGGTGTTGGTGCACGGGGTCTCCATCAAGCCGGGGAAGCCGACGATTCTGGCCAGGGCCGGGGAGAAGCCGCTGCTCGGGCTGCCCGGCCACCCGGTGTCCGCGCTGATCATTTTCCATCTGTTCGCGGTGCCGATCCTTCACCGCCTGCAGGGGATGCGCCCGTCAGCGTCTGACAAGCGGCTGCCCGCCCGCATCTCCCGCAACATCCCCTCTGCGGTGGGGCGTTCCGATTACGTCCGGGTCAAACTGGAAGAGCGCAGCGACGGGTTGTGGGCCGTGCCGGTGTTTGGCAAATCGGGCCTGATTTCCACGCTGGCAAAAAGCGACGGCATGGTGGAGATCGCGGCGAACAAAGAAGGGATCCTGGAAGGCGAAGTCGTCAGCGTTTACGTGTTTCCCTAACCGCGGGTCGATGGAAAACCCACGAGTGATGACAGGAGGAGAACCATGCGCAAGATCTACTTGGAAGATACGCCGCTCCAGGAAGCGCAAGAGCAGCTAGTGAAACGAGTACGCTTTTCGCCGGAAGTGGAGGTCATCCCGACGTCGCAGGCGCTGGGCCGTGTCACCGCGCAGCCGATCTACGCGAACGTGTCGATGCCGAACTACCATGCCTCGGCCATGGACGGCATCGCGGTGAAGGCGGAAAAAACGTATGGCGCCGACGAGCAGCATCCCGTCAGATTGAAGCGGGGAGAGGATTATGTCGTGGTGGACACCGGCGATCCCATCCCGGACGGGTATGACGCCGTCATCATGATTGAGAATATCCACCAGATCGACGAAGAGACCGTCGAGATTCTGGAACCGGCCGCTCCCTGGCAGCACATTCGGCCGATCGGCGAAGATGTCGTCGTCGGGGAGGTGATTGTTCCCGACCGGTACAAGCTGCGCCCGGTTGACCTGGGAGCGCTCCTGGCCGGCGGCAACGTGACCGTACCCGTGCTGCGCAAACCGCGGGTGGCGATCATCCCGACCGGAACCGAGCTGATACCGCCCGCCGAGCATGTGACCGAAGGGGAAATCATCGAGTTCAACGGAACGGTTTTTGCCGCGTATCTGCAGGAATGGGGGGCGGAACCGGTGTATTGCGGCATTGTTCCGGACGACTACGGCTTGATCAAGGAAGCCGTGCAGGCGGCCGTGCGGGATGCAGACATCGTGCTGGTGAACGCCGGCTCCTCGGCCGGACGGGAGGACTTCACCGTCCATGTGCTGGAAGAACTGGGCGAAGTGCTGACGCATGGCGTGGCGACCCGCCCCGGAAAGCCGGTGGTGGTCGGCATCGTCGAGGGAAAACCGGTCATCGGGCTGCCCGGCTACCCGGTGTCCGCCTACTTGAATCTGGAATGGTTTGCCCGGCTGCTGGTCCATCATTACTATGGCCTTACCGAACCGCAGCGTCAGCGGATCAAGGCGACGGTTGGGCGGCGGATCGTCTCCGTCATGGGGGCGGAGGATTTCATTCGCGTGACGATCGGCTGCATCGACGGGCAGTATATCGCCAATCCGCTGACCCGCTCCGCAGGCGTCACCATGTCGATGGTGCGCGCCGACGGTCTTTTGCGCATCCCGCCCGGTCACCTCGGGTACGAGCAGGGCGAGATCGCGGAAGTGGAGCTGTACCGCCCGCTGGAGCAGATTCACAACACGATCGTGGCGACCGGCAGTCACGACCTGTCGATGGACGTACTCCATTCTCTCGTGCGCAAAGCCAATCCCCGCCGCTTCCTCGTCTCGTCCCATGTGGGCAGCATGGGCGGCATTCTCGCCATCCAGAAAGGGGAGGCGCACATCGCGGGCGTTCACCTGTTTGACGAAGCGACCGGCAGCTACAATCTGCCGTTTGTAGAAAAATATTTGCGCAGCCGCGACGTGGTTTTGGTACAGTTGGTGTATCGCCAGCAAGGATGGATCGTACGACAGGGCAATCCGCTCCGGATCGGGACCGTACGCGATCTGGCCCGTCCTGGCATAACCTATATCAACCGCCAGCGGGGCGCCGGAACGCGGCTTTTGTTCGATTACCTGCTGAAACAGGAAGGGATTGACCGGGAGCAGATCTACGGCTACTCGCGGGAAGCGGTCTCCCATTTGAGCGTGGCCGCTGCCGTTGCCGGAGGGACGGCCGATGTCGGCCTCGGCATCTACTCGGCGGCGACGGCGATGGGCCTTGATTTTATTCCGGTGGCGGAGGAGCGCTACGACCTGTTGATGAGCGGGGCGTTTTACCGGAGCAGCGAAGGGCAGGAACTGCTGGAATGCATCCGGTCCCCGGAGTTTGCCCGCCAGGTGGAAGCGCTGGGCGGGTACAGCTGCCGCGATGCGGGAAGGATCGTGTATGCACCCCGTTCATCGTCCCGCGCTTGATCTTTGGCAGGCCGCAGGTCTAGTATGGAAGCAGGAGAGTGATCAGAAATGCCTGAACAAGTGTTGGATTCACGAAAACGTCCTCTCCGAGATTTGCGTATTTCCGTGACGGACAAGTGCAATTTTCGCTGTCGATACTGCATGCCTGCCGAAATTTTCGGCCCGGATTACCCGTTTTTGCCGCAGCACAAGCTGCTGACGTTCGAAGAGATCACGCGTCTGATCTGCATCTTCACGTCGCTCGGGGTGGAAAAAATCCGCATCACCGGCGGTGAGCCGCTGATGCGAAACAACCTGCCCGATCTGATCAGGATGATTCGCCAGGTGGAAGGCGTGCGCGACATCGCCATGACCACCAACGGTTCGCTTCTGGCCAAACATGCCAAGGCACTGAAGGAGGCGGGATTGGACAGGGTGACCGTCAGCCTGGACAGCCTGGATGACGAGCGGTTCGGCTGGATCAACGGCAGAGGATATCGGGTGCAGGACATCCTGCGCGGCATCGATGCGGCGGCAGAAGCCGGCCTTCTGGTCAAAATCAACATGGTGGTGCAGCGCGGCGTCAACGACCAGGACATTCTTCCGATGGCCCGTTATTTCCGCGAAAAAGGGCACATCCTGCGCTTTATCGAGTTCATGGATGTGGGCAACAGCAACGGCTGGAAACTGGATCAGGTGGTACCCTCCAGCGAGATTGTGCGGATGATCCACGCGGAGATGCCGCTTGTGCCGATCGAGCCCAATTACTTCGGAGAGGTGGCTTCGCGCTACCGGTATGCGGGTACGAATCAAGAGATCGGCTTGATCTCCTCCGTAACGCAGGCCTTCTGTTCCACCTGTACGCGCGCCCGGCTGTCGGCGGAAGGGAAAATGTACAACTGTCTGTTCGCTTCGTCCGGGGAAGATTTGCGCGGCCCGCTGCGGGAGGGAAAAAGCGACGAGGAGATTCGGGACATCATCCAATCGATCTGGGCCCGCCGCGACGACCGCTACTCGGAGGAGCGGTTGAAGCACACGCCGGGCCTGCCCAAACGGCCCAAAGTGGAGATGTCGCACATCGGCGGGTAAGCATGACAAAACGAGCGGTCCCCACTTCCGCATGCGCGGAGGGCGACCGCTTTTGCATTCGTCAGTCTTCGGGGCGGGAGAGCGGGTTCCACGGCCCCTGCTGGTGGCCTTTCCACTCGCTGCCGTCTTCCCAGATTTCCTTTTTCCAGATCGGCACGATTTGTTTCAGCCTCTCGATCGCATAGCGTCCCGCTTCGAACGATTCGCTGCGGTGCGGCGTGGCGACCGCGATGATCACGGCGATGTCCTCAATGGCGAGATCGCCGATGCGGTGGTGCATGGCCACTTCCGCCTGCGGCCAGCGCTGCTTGATTTCGTCGGCGATCTGCTTCATTTTTTGGATCGCCATCGGCACGTACGCTTCGTAGGTGAGCGAGACCGTTCGCTGGCCGTGTGTAAATTCTCGCACTGTTCCGACAAATGTGAGCACGGCGCCTGCCCGGGGGTTGGAGACCAGCCGGATGACGGCATCTGCTGACAAGGGCTGATCGGTGATGCGAAACCGTCCGTCTTCGCCGCCGCTGACCGGGGGCAGGATCGCGATTTCGTCGCCAGGGCCGATCGGCGTCTCGGCGTTCGCATACTCCTGGTTGACGGAAACGAAGCAGCGGGGAAGCAGGTCGGCCAACTCGGGATGCAGCCTGCCGACTTCCGCGAGCAGGGTATGTACGGTGGCCGGTTCCGGGAGAGGGACGAGCGCTTCATGCCGGTTGGCCCGTTCCGCAAGCGCGGCGAACAAGAGAACCTTTACATGCATCTGCATTCTCCTTTGCGTATGGGGGTATACCATGACAATATCACAAGAATGCTGTCCGGGACAGGGGGGCGGCCTGTCAACTGCGGCGCCGATTGTCATGAAATCCTTGACAAGATCGAATCTGCACGGTATGATTGATCCAGTGTAAAAACTTCATTCTTCGAGAAACAAGCAGAAGCGCCCAGCTTCTCACCTGGTTCGACGTCTTCACGACTGTTGACAGGTCACTCTTACGCAAAAGCAAACTGTGGATCTGTTGAATTTGCTAGGTGAGATATGTGCGGGCGCGTCAGCGTTCGCACATTTTTGTTCCTTCTCGAAATTGACGGAGGTGGCAAGTATTAGCAAGGATCAACTGTTAGTCAACGAAGCGATTCGTGCCCGTGAAGTCCGCTTGATCGGACCGGACGGAAACCAGTTGGGTGTCGTGCCCCTCAGGGAAGCGCTGCGCATTGCGCAGGAAGCCGATTTGGATCTGGTGAACGTCGCTCCTACAGCCAAGCCGCCTGTTTGCCGTATCATGGACTACGGCAAGTTCAAGTATGAGCAGGCAAAAAAGGAAAAGGAAGCGCGCCGCAACCAGAAGATCATCGAGCTGAAGGAAGTGCGCTTTTCTTCCAACATTGAGGAACACGATTTTCAAACGAAGCTTCGCAACGTCCGCAAGTTTTTGGAGGATCATCACAAGGTGAAGTGCTCCATCCGTTTCCGCGGACGTGAAATCACCCACTCCGAAATCGGTCAACAGGTCCTGGAGCGTGTCGCATCCCTTTGCGAGGACATCGCCGTCGCAGAGCGTAAGCCGAAGATCGAAGGGCGCAGCATGATCATGATTCTGGCGCCGAAATCGGATAAGTAAACAGCGTTTAGGACAGGAGGATTTCTACCATGCCGAAAATGAAAACCCATAAAGGCGCAGCGAAGCGCTTCAAAAAAACCGGTAGCGGAAAGCTGAAGCGTGACCACGCCTACACCAGCCACTTGTTCGCCAACAAATCCACCAAGGCGAAACGCCATCTGCGCAAAGGCGCTCTGGTGTCCAAAGGCGACCAAAAACGTATCGAACAGCTCGTTACGTACCTGTAAGATTGTTTCGCACTACCACACACTATTACGCAGCATGCGCTCCCTAAGCGCCTCGTAAGCGGGGCCGCCATGCTGGAATGACCAGGAGGAATTACGTATGCCAAGAGTAAAAGGTGGCATTGTTACACGCCGTCGTCACAAGAAAATCCTGAAACTGGCGAAAGGATACTTCGGTTCCAAACACCGCCTGTTTAAATCCGCAAATGCGCAGGTAATGAAATCCCTGCTGTACGCATACCGTGACCGCCGTCAGAAAAAGCGCGACTTCCGCAAACTGTGGATCACCCGTATCAACGCGCAAGCTCGCCTGAACGGCCTGTCCTACAGCCGTCTCATGCACGGCCTGAAGGTAGCCGGCGTGGAAGTAAACCGCAAAATGCTGGCTGACCTGGCGGTAAACGACAAGGCTGCGTTCAACGATCTGGCAGCTCTGGCAAAAAGCAAACTGAACGCGTAAGCTTTCCGCTGCGCACAAAAAAGCATCCGAGCATTCGGGTGCTTTTTTTTATGCCCTGCCCGCCGCTGATACGACCTGAGACCTGGAAAAGTGCTGGCCGTGATTGGGTCTATATTCCCAAAACCATACAAACGATTTTTTCAGCCTTTTTTTGCGTCAAAGCAACGACAATCGCCACGACGAGACTCAGCAGGCCGATGATGAAACCGCCGAACTGAATCACAAGTCCGGCAGCGTTTTCACCTCGCTCATGGGTTCGGCGCTTCTTGGCGTGGACGACTCTCCACTTGCCTCGGCGGCTCATATGATGATGGGGTAACGCCTAGCAAGAAGGGAGAATCAGCATGAATCATCGCCGCAGGATTACGGATGATGAGTTGAACCTGACGGCCAGCCGATTGGAGAACGGGCGGCCCGAGGACGCTCTCGCATGGGCGGTCGAACAGTTTGGCGGCCGCGTGGCGCTGGCTTCCAGCTTCGGCGCGGAGGACGTGGTGCTGATCGACATGCTGCACAAGCTGGCGCCCGCCACCCCCGTGTTTTATCTCGATACCGGCCTTCACTTTCCGGAAACCTACGCCGTCCGCGACCGTCTCCGGGAGCGGTACGGGATCGAGTTTATCCGCGTGCTGCCGAAGCTGACGCTGGCCCAACAGGCGGAACAATACGGCGACAATCTGTGGGAGAGGGAGCCCAACCTCTGCTGCGGACTGCGCAAGGTGGAGCCGCTGGGCGGATTTCTCGCCGGGTATGACGCCTGGATCACCGGGATTCGCCGGGAACAGGCGCCGACGCGGGCCAGCGCGAAAAAGGCGGAATGGGACGAAAAGTTTCAGTTGGTCAAGGTCAATCCCCTCGCCGATTGGAGCCGCGAGCAGGTCTGGCAGTACATCCGCGAGCACGGCGTGCCGTACAACCCGCTGCACGACCGGAATTATCCCAGCATCGGCTGCCGCGTCTGCACGCGGCCCGTCCGCCCGGGAGAAGACCCGCGTGCCGGCCGCTGGTCGGGCTTTGACAAGACGGAGTGCGGATTGCACAAATGAATGCCAAGGGAGGAATGACCATGACCCATACGATTCTGCCGCACGGGGGCACGCTGGTCAACCGGCTTGCGGACGGTCCGGCGGGCGGCGGCGAGCGGCTGCGCAGTGTCACGGTCGATCGCTGGACCTTGTCCGATCTCGATTGTTTGGCAATCGGGGCGTTTTCTCCGCTCACCGGTTTTCTCGGGGAGCGCGATTACGACGCCGTCGTGGAGACGATGCGGCTGGCCGACGGGACGGTTTGGCCGCTGCCGGTCACGCTCGCCGTGGACGAGACGGAATACGCGGATGTCCGGGAGGGAGAGCGCCTGCTCTTGCGCGGAGAAGACGGGAAGGCGTACGCCGTGCTCACCGTGGAAAGCCGGTACCGGCCGGACAAACGGCGGGAGGCGGTGCGCGTCTTTGGCACCGAAGACCCGTCCCATCCCGGCGTGAACAAGCTCTTTGCAAAGCCCGCCCTCTATCTGGGCGGCCCGATCGAGCTCCTGCAGCGGCCGATCCCCCAGCGGTTTGCCGACTATTACTACACCCCGGCCCAGACCAGGGCCGCGTTCAAGGAAAAGGGCTGGAAGACGGTCGTCGGGTTCCAGACGCGCAACCCGGTGCACCGGGCGCATGAGTACATTCAGAAAACGGCGCTGGAAATCGTGGACGGGTTGTTCCTCAACCCGCTGATGGGGGAAACGAAGGCGGACGACGTGCCGGCCGCCGTGCGCATGGAGAGCTATCTGGTGCTGCTCCGCCATTACTATCCCCGGGAGCGCGTCTTCCTCGCCGCCTTTCCCGCCGCGATGCGCTACGCCGGTCCGCGGGAAGCGGTGTTCCACGCGCTCGTGCGCAAAAATTACGGCTGCACCCATTTCATCGTCGGCCGCGATCACGCCGGCGTGGGCAGCTTTTACGGAACTTACGACGCCCAGCACATTTTCTCCGCGTTTTCGCCGGGCGAGCTGGGCATCCAGCCGCTCTTTTTCGAGCACAGCTTTTACTGCACGGCCTGCCAGGGGATGGCCACGGCCAAGACCTGTCCGCACGGGGCGGAACGGCACGTGGCGCTGTCCGGGACCAACGTGCGGCAGATGCTGAAAAGCGGGCAGACGCCGCCGCCCGAGATTACCCGGCCCGAGGTGGCCCAAGTGCTGATCACCGGGCTGGCCGAATCGGGCCGCACCGAATCGTAAGGGCGCGGGGGCAGCCCAATCATCGAGGAAGCGGGTCCGGGGATTCCCCCCGGGCTTTTTTTGCTGATCCCGCAATCGCTCCCGTACAGCCGGGCCGCGTAAAAAGGAAACCGCACCGTGCTCATATCGGGGCTGCGTCAGAGGCAGGGTCCAGGTCGGCAAAGCGGAGACAAGGAACGGGTCCCCATGTATCCGCTTACACGAAAAAACCGCGCCGCTGCGCTGTTTTTGACTGAACATTCGTTCGGACAAAAGTCTGGCAAAATGTTTTTTATTTCGTTGACACCCCTTGGGCACGTGGCTATAATCAGACGTAACACTTTATTTTCTGATAACTTCAAAATTAGCAATATTGGCATAAACACAGGCTGTGACGAGGAAGGTGCCCGCCTCTTCTTTTACAGAGAGCCCAGGGAGCTGAGAATGGGTAAAGAAAGCGACCGCACTGCTCGCCTCCGAGCCGTCTTGCTGAACGTCGCTCCTCCGCGAGGATCAGTAGGCAAGGCCGTTTGACACCCGTTAGCGTGTTGCAGTCGATGAATGTGACTGGCTGAGATCGGCCGACCGTGAGGCGCCGATGAAGTTGGGTGGTACCGCGAACCCTTTCGCCCCAAGCAGACATGGAACCAAAACCGTGTCGGGGCGAAAGGGTTTTTCTATTAGCCAATAGGTTTTTTCAATATGGGCAAAGACATGGGAGGAGGAGAGAAAATGAGTGTTCAAATCGCCGAATTGCAGGGGAAAAGCGGCATGCCGCCGGTCCGGTTCGGTGAGGAGGTGACGGGGGCGGAGACGCTTCTGCGCTGTCTCATCCTGGAGCAGGTGGAGTACATCTTTGGCTATCCGGGCGGTGCGGTGCTGCCGATTTACGACTCCCTGTACGGCAGCTACTTCAAGCACATCCTGACCCGTCACGAGCAGGGCGCGATTCACGCGGCCGACGGGTATGCGCGGGCGACCGGCAAGCCGGGCGTCGTCATCGCCACCTCGGGCCCGGGCGCGACCAACCTGGTGACCGGCATCGCCACCGCCCAGATGGATTCCGTGCCGCTGGTCTGTATCACCGGCAACGTGCCCCAGCACCTGATCGGCACCGATGCCTTCCAGGAGGCCAACATCACGGGGATCACGATTCCGATCACCAAGCACAGCTACTTCGTTCGCGACGTCCGCGACCTGCCGCGCATCGTCAAGGAGGCGTTCTACATTGCCACGACGGGGCGACCGGGACCGGTCCTGATCGACATCCCCAAGGATGTGAGCAACGCCAGGGCGCCGTTCACCTATCCGGAAACGGTGGAGATTCGCGGCTACCGCGCGTCCCTGGTGCCGAGCGATGAAGACGTGCACGCGTTCGTCGCGGCGATCCGGGAAGCGAAGCGCCCGGTCATTCTGGCCGGCGGCGGGATCATCTCGGCGGGAGCCGACCGGGAACTGCTCGCCTTCGCGGAAAAGACGCGGATCCCGGTGATCAACACCTTCATGGGACTGGGCGGCTTCCCGGGCGTCCACGAATTGGCGCTCGGCATGCCGGGCATGCACGGCAGCTACACCGCCAACCAGGCGCTGCTCAACGCCGACTGTGTGATCGGCCTCGGCGCACGCTTCGACGACCGGATCACGATGGGGCGCACCAAGGAGTTTGCCCCCAAGGCACGAATCGTCCACGTCGACATCGACCCGGCGGAATTGGGCAAAAACGTGGCCACGGCCGTCATGGTGGCAGGCGACGTGAAGAGCACACTGCAAAAGGCGCTGCCGTTCGTCACCGCGTGCGACTCGGAAGCGTGGATCGCCCAGTTGAAACAGTGGCAGGAGCAGCATCCGTACCGCTACAAACACGACGATCAGGTGCTGAAGCCGCAGGCGGTCATCGAGCTCTTGTACCGTTCCACCAACGGGGAAGCGATCGTCACCACCGACGTCGGCCAGCACCAGATGTGGGTGGCGCAGTACTACAAGTTCAAGCACGCCCGCTCGCTCATCTCCTCCGGCGGCCTCGGCACGATGGGATTCGGCTTCCCGGCGGCGATCGGGGCACAAATCGCCCATCCGGACCGCACCGTCATCGCGGTGGTGGGGGACGGCGGCTTCCAGATGACCAACCAGGAGCTGGCGATTCTCGCCCAGTACAACACGCCGGTCAAGGTAGCGATCATCAACAACCAGTGCCTCGGCATGGTGCGCCAGTGGCAGGAACTGTTCTACGACAACCGCTACAGCCAGATCGACCTGACCTGCAGCCCCGACTTCGTCAAGCTGGCGGAAGCGTACGGCGTCAAAGGGCTGCGAGCTTCCACGCCGCAGGAGGCGGAAGCCGTCTGGGCGGAAGCGCTCCGGCATGACGGTCCGGTGGTCGTGGACTTCCGGGTGGCCCAGGAGGAAAACGTCTACCCGATGGTGGCGGCGGGCAGCACATTAGATCAAATGGTATTGGGGGACGAATAGATGCAGCGACATACGATTGCGGTACTCGTCAACGACTACCCCGGGGTGTTGACGCGCGTCGCCAATCTGTTTGGTCAGCGCGGCTTCAACATCGACAGCATCACGGTGGGCGCCAGCGAAGAGCCGGGCCTCTCCCGGATGATCATCACCACCGGGGGCGACGAACAGAAGATCGACCAGTTGATGAAGCAGTTGTCCAAACTGATCGACGTGATCTCCGTGACCAACCTGAGCGAGAATCCGTTCGTGTCGCGGGAGCTGGCGCTGATCAAGGTGAGCGCCACGCCGAGCCAGCTTGCGGAACTGAACGGCATCGTCGAACCGTTCCGGGCGGCGATCGTCGACGTCGGCCCCACCTCGCTGATCGTGCAGGTGACCGGCGATACGGAGAAAATCGATGCCCTGCTGGTGCTCCTGCAGAGCTACGGCGTCCTCGAACTGACGCGAACCGGCACGCTCGCGATGGCGCGCAGCGTGGTACCGTCGCCGGTGACCGTGTAAGCGGCAGCGGTCAAATTCAGAATAGTGATTCCATCTAAACATTTTTAAGGAGGCTATACACATGGTGAACATGTACTACGAAGCAGACGTAAACAAAGAGGCACTGCGAGGCAAGACCATCGCCATCATCGGCTACGGCAGCCAAGGGCACGCGCAGGCGCAGAACCTGCGCGACAGCGGCCATCAGGTGATCGTCGGCCTGCGTCCGGGCAAATCCTGGGACCAGGCGGTAAAGGACGGCTTCCAAGTGGTAACCGTGGCCGAAGCGGCCAGCCGCGCCGACGTGGTGCAAATCCTCATGCCGGATGAACGCCAGGCCCAGGTGTACCGCGACGAGATCGCGCCCAACCTGAAAGCGGGGGCTACGCTCTGCTTCTCCCACGGCTTCAACATCCACTTCGGCCAGATCGTGCCGCCGGCCGACGTCGACGTGATCATGGTGGCGCCGAAGAGCCCGGGTCACCTCGTGCGCCGCGTCTTCCAGGAAGGCTTTGGCGTGCCTGGCCTGATCGCAGTCCACCAGGATGCGTCCGGCCAGGCGAAAGAGACGGCGCTGGCCTACGCGAGCGGCATCGGCTGCACCAAGGCGGGCGTCATCGAAACGACCTTCCGCGAAGAGACCGAAACCGACCTGTTCGGGGAACAGGCCGTTCTCTGCGGCGGCGTCAGCGAACTGGTGAAAGCGGGCTTCGACACCCTGGTGGAAGCGGGCTACAAGCCGGAGATCGCCTACTTCGAATGTCTGCACGAGCTGAAGCTGATCGTCGACCTGATGTACGAAGGCGGCCTCGCCCGCATGCGCTACTCCATCAGCGACACCGCGGAATACGGCGACTACAGCACCGGACGCCGCATCATCACGGAAGAGACGCGAAAGGAAATGAAAAAAGTGCTCGCCGAAATCCAGGACGGCACGTTTGCCCGCAACTGGATCCTGGAGAACCAGGCAAACCGTCCGGCCTTCAACGCACGCCGCCGCCTGGAAGCGGAACACGGCATCGAACAGGTGGGCGCGAAGCTGCGCAGCATGATGTCCTGGCTGAACAACGAGACAAAAAAAGAAGAAGCGAAGGTCGGTCAGTAACAGCCTGCTGATCCGGCCGACAAATGCCCGGCAACGGGGAAACCAGTGGAGGTGGAGAGTTCATGCGGACCATTGAGATTTTTGATACGACATTGCGCGACGGGGAGCAGTCTCCGGGCGTCAACATCAGCACGAACGAAAAGGTGGAGATCGCCCTTCAACTGGAGAAGCTGGGCGTAACGAGAATCGAGGCGGGCTTTGCCGCTGCCTCCCCGGGCGATCAAAAGTCCGTGGCCGAAGTGGCAAAGCGGGTGAAGCATTCCACCATCGTCAGCCTCGCCCGTGCCGTCAAGGACGACATGGATAAGGCGTACGAGGCGCTGCGCCACGCGCAGGACGCCTGCCTCCACGTCTTTATCGCGACCTCGCCGATCCATCGCCAGTACAAACTGCGGATGAGCAAGGAGCAGGTGCTGGCGCGGGCGGTGGAGGCGGTCACCTACGCGAAGAAGTACTTTGCGCAGGTCCAGTTCTCTGCGGAGGACGCGGCCCGCACGGAGATCGACTTTTTGGCGGAAGTGGTGGAAGCGGTCATCAAGGCGGGCGCCACCACCGTCAACATCCCCGACACGGTCGGCTACATGACGCCGTACGAGTACGGCAACATCTTCCGCGAACTGCGCCAGCGCGTCCCCGGCATCGACCGGATCCGCCTGAGCTGTCACTGTCATGACGATCTCGGCATGGCCGTGGCCAACAGCCTGGCGGCGATTGAAGCGGGGGCGACCCAGGTGGAAGGCACGATCAACGGCATCGGCGAGCGGGCGGGCAACGCCGCACTGGAAGAAGTGGCGCTGGCGTTGGAGACCCGCAAGGACTTTTACCAGGCCACGACCAAGCTCAACCTGAAAGAGATTGCCCGCACCAGCCAACTGGTCAGCCGTCTGACCGGGATGATCGTACCGGGCAACAAGGCGGTGGTAGGGGCCAACGCGTTTGCCCACGAGTCCGGCATTCACCAGGACGGCGTCCTGAAAGAGGCGTCCACCTACGAAATCATCCGTCCGGAGACGGTCGGCTTCAAGTCGAACAAACTGGTGCTGGGCAAACACTCCGGCCGCCACGCCTTCAAGGAGAAGCTGGTGGAACTGGGCTACCACCTGGAACAGGACGAAATCGACGCCGCGTTTGCCGCCTTCAAGGAATTGTGCGACAAGAAAAAAGAGGTCAGCGACGACGACATCCTCGCGCTGGTTGACGCCAAGATGGTTCGCGGAACGGAGATGTACCGGCTGGAGTCGGTGCAGCTCTCCTATGGCAACATCTCCCTGCCGACGGCCAGCGTCAGACTGGTGCGGGCCGACGGTACGGTGTGCGAGGAAGCGGCGTGCGGCAATGGCTCCGTCGACTCGATCTACAAGGCGATCGACCGGGCGACAGGCGAAGAGGTCACCCTGACGGACTACAAGATCCTCTCCGTCACGCACGGCAAGGACGCGCTCGGGGAAGTATTCGTCCGCCTGCAGCAGGGGGACCTTACCGTCACCGGCCGCGGGGTCAGCACCGACGTGCTGGAGGCGAGCGCCATCGCGTATGTGCGGGCCGTCAACAAGATCCTGGAGCGCAAAGAGACGATGACGGTGGCCGCCAACTGACGGGGGCGGCAGGATAGGATGGAAGAGAAACCAAACAGGTTCGGAAAAAAAGAGTGTACAGAGGATCTATATATAATAGAAACAACTATACACAGAAAAGCGGGATGAAGATGAAGAAAACCTATCGCATCGCCGTTCTGCCCGGGGATGGAATCGGACCGGAGATCATGGAGGAAGCGGTCAAGGTCCTCGCCCTGGTGGCGGAACGGGAAGGAGTTACGTTTGAATTCAAGCACGGCCGGATCGGCGGAATCGCCATCGACACGGACGGCACGCCGCTGCCGGAAGAGACATTGACGATCGCCAAGGAGGCGGACGCGGTGCTGCTCGGCGCCGTGGGCGGTCCCAAGTGGGATCAGAATCCCGGCCATCTCCGTCCGGAGGCGGGGCTGCTCGGCATCCGCAAGGCGTTGGGGCTGTTCGCCAACATCCGGCCGGCGACGATGCACCCATCGCTGGTGGAGGCCTCCTCGCTGAAACCGGAAGTGGTCTCCGGCGTCGATCTGATCGTCGTCCGGGAGCTGACCGGCGGCATTTACTTCGGCGAGAAAAAGCGCTATGACGGGCCGAACGGCGAAGTGGCGGAAGACCAGTGCATCTACCACGAAGCGGAGATCGAGCGCATTGTACGAGTGGCTTTTGACATTGCCCGCAAGCGGCAGAAGCGCCTCGTCTCGGTCGACAAGGCCAACGTCCTGGAAAGCTCCCGCCTGTGGCGCAAGGTGACCGAACGCGTGGCGGCCGACTACCCCGATGTGGAGCTGTCCCACATGCTGGTGGACGCGTGCGCGATGCAGCTCGTTCGCGCGCCCAAGCAGTTTGACGTGATTGTCACGGAAAACATGTTCGGTGACATCCTGAGCGACCAGGCCGCGATGCTGACCGGCTCGATCGGCATGCTGGCGTCGGCCAGCCTGGCGGAAGGCAGCTTCGGGCTGTACGAACCGGTTCACGGTTCGGCGCCGGACATCGCCGGCCAGGGTATAGCCAATCCGCTGGCGACGATTCTCTCCGCGGCGATGATGCTGCGCCTCTCGTTCGGGATGGACGCGGCGGCGGACGCGGTGGAGCGGGCGGTCTGGTCGGTGCTGGAGGCGGGACATCGCACCGGCGACATCGCCGCCGACCGCAGCCGGGCGATCGGCACGGCGGAGATGGGCCGCCTGGTCCGCGAAGCGCTCCAAAGCCAAGCCATTTCCCGATAAGAACACAGAACCCAAAAAAGACCCTGTTTCTCCGTCCGACGGATTGGACGGAGGGCAGGGTCTTTCCTTACCACGATTGGCGGTTTGTTCTGTCCTCAGGCCGGACGGTTTCCACTTGTCACTGTACCCGTTCTCGTCATATACTACAATCATTCATAGAATGAGTCGCAATTTCGTGACTTGTGCAAAAGAGGTGGCATCGTGTCTTCGCTTGGATTTCTTCTCAGTTTTGTCGCCATTCTGGCGTGTACGATCGCTGCCGGCCTGATCGCCAAACGATCCGTTCGCCGCAGCAGCGACTTCAGCAACGCCGGCGGTTCCCTGTCGGCGGGGATGGTGGCCGGGGCACTCGTCGGCGGATTTGTCGGCGGCACGTCGATTGTCGGCACGGGCGAGCTTGCTTTCCGGCACGGACTGGCCGCCGTGTGGTTTACGCTGGGGGGCGGGGTGGCTGTCATCCTGCTCGGATTGTGTGCCGGCCGCTTTCTCCGACTGCAGGTGGAAACGCTGCCCGAACTGATCGGCACGCAGTATGGCGGACGGGCCCAGCTTGGGGCCAGCCTGTTTCTCTCGCTGGGGATGTTTATCCAGGTGATCGCGCAGTTGTTGGCCGCCCTGCCGTTTGTCTCCGTCTTCTGGAAGGCTCCGCTGCCGCTGCTGGCGCTGATTCCCGCCGCGCTGATCTTCGCCTACGTGCTGGCCGGGGGATTTATGGGAGCGAGTATCGTCGGCACGCTGAAAACGGTTATGCTGATCCTCCTCCTGCTGGGAACGGGTGCCTGGCTGTGGGGACAGTTGGGCGGAGAGACGATCGTCCGCTGGTGGCAGCAGGGGCGCCTTTCCCTGGTGGTTCCCGAGGCCGGGCTGGGATGGGTGCAGGGAGCGTCGATGATCGTGGGGATTTTTTCCACGCAGGCCTATCTGCAGCCCATCTTTGCGAGCCGCAGTGAACGAGAGGCGCGCAGCGGTTCTGTCGCGGCCGGTCTGGTCATCATCCTGATCGGCCTGGTCAGCGCCTGGATCGGCCTGTACATGCACGACACCCACCCCGAGCTGGCGCCGCGCGAGGCCGTTCCGATGTTTTTCCTGACCCATGCGCCGTCCTGGCTGGCGGGTGCCGCTTATGCCGTTATTCTCCTGTCCGTCGTGATGACCGGGGCGGCGCTTGCGCTGAGCATCGCCACGATCCTCAACCGGGATGTGATCCAGCGCTACACCGCCCGGTTCCGTTCGGAGGAGAGCAGGCTGCGCCTGTCCCGGGCGCTGATCCTGGGCGTCATCGCGGTCGCCTACGCGCTGGTCTGCCTGGACGAAAACGCGCTGATCTTGCACTGGGCGTTTTTGGCCATGACGCTCCGAGGCGTGACGATCTTCTTTCCGGTGCTGTTCTACCTCTTTCACATTTCGCCGGTGGAGCGGCGTTGGGCGGTCCTGGCGGTCTGGGGAGCGCCGCTGCTCGCGCTCGCCTGGGCGTGGTGGCTGTTGCCCGCGACCGGCATCGATCCGCTGTACGTGAGCGGTCTGTGGAGCGCGGCCGCACTGCTGGCCGGCCGCATGACCGCGCGAAAAACCCCGTCTCTTCGGCCGATGGGCTGAGGAGGGGGGCCACACCCGTTACAGGAACATGCAGCCTCTTCACGAGAAGAAGGCTGCATGTTCTGCTTTCGGAGGTGCGTCACCCTTTTCCGCCTCTAAAAAGAAGGAAAATAAACAATATTCAAAAATATGTATTCCTAAAATTGGAAACTTCTGTTACTATGGGATCGGGTATATTTTTACTGATTGCTTAATTTTATCCATGTCAGGGTGCAGGTGATCGGATGAAACCGCGCAAGAAATGGCTTCCTCTGTACGCGGCATTCCTGTCGCTGACAGCGATGCTGATCTACGCGATGGCGGTGTACCAGCCTCTTCTCTTTGTTGCCGGCGATCAAATCTTCCGCAAAGACGATTGGGAAAGGATCAAACCCCTCTATGTTCAAGGGAGGCCGCACACGCCGGAAGAGGAGGAAAGGCTGCTGGAACAGCGCAGTTTGGAAGAATTGGTTCTCTACAAGGGGAGACAAATGGGCGTCCAGATTGACCAGCGTTTCATCGACGAACACATGAAGCAGTTGGGGAGCACGAAAGAGGAGCGCGAACAAGCACTGCGGCAGATGAACATGACGGAAGCGGACAGCGTCACGAACATTCGGCGGGCTCTGATCGGGTTTGAAGTGAAGCGGAGGGTAACCGGGGAGATCACGGTGACCGAGGAAGAAGTGAACAGCTACTACCGGGACCACCTCGAGTCGTTTCGCATTCCCGAACTGCGCACCATCTATTACGTCCGGGCGGGACAAGATGACAAGCCGTGGATGGACAAGCTGAAAACCATCACCACAGAACGTTTTCCCTCCCTATTAAAAGAATACGGCAGCGACCTGGAGGGACGGGCCGGATTCTATGAATGGGTTTCGCAATCCGAGCTGTCCGCGAATGTCGGCGAAGCTGCTGCTGATGCCGTGTTTCGCTCGCCCGTGAAGCAGGTCGTCGGTCCGGTCGTCTACGAACAGTGGACGTATTGGTTTTTGCCGGTTGAGACGATGCCGGCCAAGACGCAAAGCCTTGCGGAAGTGAGGGGGAAGATCTACCGGGCCCTCTATCTGGAGAAAGAATCGGCGGTGTACGGGAAATGGCTGGAGGAGCAGAAAAGGGCAAATCCGTACCGGGTATTTCCGGAAAATTTGAAAAAGAATCGGTTTTGGGCGTTCTGGAGCGATCTGCCTGTACGGCTGCAGCTGTTTTTCCAACCGCCTGCGTAGTCTATCCGAGACGAAAAGTCGTTTCGTATAGAAAAAACCAGTAAAGGAGAGATTGGGTATGAAATGGTCAAAACTGCTGGTCTCCACACTCGTTGTGAGCAGTTTGGCGGCTGCCGCTCCCGCGTTTGCCGAGAGGGAAATCGCCGACGAACCCGCGTGGGACAGCGAGCCTGCCCCACACAACTACGACCCGCAAAAGCGGGAGGAAGCGGACAAGCGCGTCTTTGACAAGGAATCATTCCAACTGGCCGCCAATCCTGTCATCGTCATCGACCCCGGGCATGGCGGGGACGACCCGGGCGCGGTGGGCAACGGGTTGAAAGAGAAGGACTTGACGCTGGACATCGGTCTTCGGGCCAAGAACTACATTGTGGCCAATTATCCGGCCACGGTGTACATGACGAGAAGCTCCGACACAACCGTTTCGCTGTCCAGCCGGACGTCATTTGCCAACGCCCAGAATGCCGACTTCTTCGTCTCCATGCACATCAATGCCGCGACGGACGCTTCGGCCAACGGAGTCGAAACGTACGCGTACCCCGGATCGGTAAACGGCAAGCGATTGGCTACGGAAACGTACAACCAATTGAAAAGTTCCTTTGCCAATCCCAGAGGGGTGAAAGAATATGCGTACTACGTGCTGACCTATACCAACATGCCGGCGACACTGGGCGAGACCGGTTTCATCTCCAACGCATCCGACGCGTCCAAACTGGCGCAGAGCTCGTTCCGCCAAACGCTTGCCACCCAATACGCCAGCGGGATGCACCGTTACTGGTGGGGCTTCTAGAAAAAAGCAGGGCACCGTACAACTTCGCTGGTTGGACGGTGCCTTTCTTGCTGCGTTTACCCGATCATGATCTTGCCTTTCGGGTAGCGGTAGTATTCCTTTTGTTTCCGCTGGGCCAGGGCAAAGGCGATGGTCAGCGGCCCCACCCGTCCGGCAAACATGGTTAGCACGATCAGGATTTTGCCGATGGGCGACAGCATCGGCGTCAATCCCATCGACAGTCCCGTGGTGGCAAATGCGGACGTCACCTCAAAGAGAATCATCTGAAACTCCGCCCCCGCTTCGGTGATGGAGAGGGCCATGGTTACGGCCATCACGACGAACAGCCCGCTGATGGTGACCGTCAGCGATTTGTAAATCATGTGCGGCAAAATGCGCTGGCGGTAGAAGATGACGTCCTCTTTTCCCCTGATCTGCGCGATCACGGCCCCGATAAGCGTGGCAAACGTGGTCGTCTTGATCCCGCCGCCCGTCGACCCGGGAGATGCCCCGATGAACATCAGCACGATGATGAGGAACAGCGACGACTGCCGCATGTCGCCGATGTTCAGCGTATTGGAGCCGGCCGTGCGGGGCGTGATCGACTGGTACAGCGAGGCCAGCACCTTGCCCAGCGGGGAGAGCGGCTGCAGGGTTTTCGGGTTGGTGTACTCCAGCAGGAAAATCAGCACGGCCCCGACCGCAATCAGCGCGGCTGTCGTGGACAGCACCACTTTCGTGTGCAGCGACAGCCGATGGGTGCGGCGGTACTCGTACACTTCGCTGACGACGATAAATCCGATCCCCCCCAATACGATCAGCGAACAGACGACCAGGTTTACGACCGGATCTTCCACGTAGCGGGTGAGGCTGGAGAAGTCGCCCATCAGGTCAAAACCTGCGTTGTTGAAGTTGGAGATGGCGTGAAAGATTCCGAAATAAAAGGCTTTGCCGAGCGGCATGTCAAACGAGAACCGGAGGCCCAGGATCAGACCGCCGATGGCTTCGGTCAAGGCGGAAAAGATGATGATCATTTTGGACAGCCGTACGATGCCTTCGATCGAGACCAGATTGAGCGACTCCTGCAGCAGCAGGCGTTCGCGCAGCGAGATCCGCTTCCGCATCAGCAGGGCAAAAAAGGTGGCAACCGTCATGAAGCCGAGCCCGCCGACCTGGATCAGGGCGAGGATGACAAGCTGGCCGAACAGCGTAAAGGTCGTGCCGGTGTCCACCACCACCAGTCCGGTTACGCAGGTGGCCGACGTGGCTGTGAACAGCGCGTCCAGCCAGGGAAGCCCCTGTCCGTTGACGGTGGCGGCGGGCAGCGTCAGCAGCATGGTGCCCAGGAGAATGATCAGGGCAAAGCCAAGCACCAGCGTCTTGGGAGGGTCAAGGCGCAGGTTTTCCTTGAAGTTCTGAATCATGCGCAATCATTCCTCAATTTTGTCCGATTTTGGCGGGCCGCACAGGAGATTCTTTCCGTACTAGTATGTATGGCGTCAGATGCTGCAAGTATAATGGAGACCGCTGGAAAAGAAAACAGGATTTTTCGCACCGATCAGCGGAGCATCGCTGCTCCCAGCCGGTGCAGTCAGTGTTTCAGTTCCCGCTCATCCAGCGGAGAAAGCGGAAACCGAACGGCGGGGCGGCGGACGATGCCGACCGGTTCGTCCGGCAGGCGAAAGGCTTGGCCCGGCATCAGCTCCAGTCCCTCCTCGCGCAGCAGGGAGACGATTCGCGCCTCCTGGCTGGCGGCGAGCGGACTGGCCGTCCCCCATTCGATCCAGGTGTTCAGCCCGCCGCTGATCGGCAGGATGCGGGCATGCTTCGGCAGCGCCTGCCGCTGTTCCTGCAGGAGACACTGCCAGCGGGATGAAAACAAGGCCCGGCGTTCCGGCAGATACACCTCGGCAAACCACGGATCGGCCAGCAGCCGGGCGGCCGCCTCCAGCACCACCAGGGGAGGCTCGGCACCCATGAGGGTAACGAACTGGCGAAGCCGCTCCCGCTCTTCGCCGGCCATGACCCAGGGAAGAGCGAGCACGCCCAACTGAACGTCGGGGGCGAGGGTCTTGGAAAAGGAATGGAGGTAGTAGACCGGAACCGGACTGCCCGCCTCCGCCGCCAACCGGTACAGCGTCCGGCCGGGGCGGCGAAACCAGAGGTCGCCGTGATGATCGTTTTCCAGCAGGCGGACGCCGTGCCGTTCCGCCCATTCCAGCAGATATCGCTTCCGTCGCGGCGAGTAGCTGATACCGGTCGGAAAGTGGTGGTGCGGATTGACCATCAGCCAGTCGGCCGGCCGTTCCCGCTGCGCCGCCTCCAGCGCCTCGGGACAGATTCCTTCGTCGTCCAGCCGAATCGCCCGGACCTCGATGCCGCTGTGCCGCAGCATGGCCATAAACACGGGATAGCTGTACGCTTCGACGAACACGACGTCAGTCCGTTTCATCACCTGCTGGACCAGGAAAGAAAAGCCGCTGACGCTGCGGTTGAACAGCAGCAGCCGTTCCGGGACGTGCGGGATGCCGCGCCGGGCCAAATGGCCGGCGAACACCTCCGCCGCTTGCGAGCGGCGCGCTTTTTTTTCGTCGGGCCGATCCAGCAGCACGCTCACGCTCTCGTAGAACGCGACGCGCAGCCGCCGCATCAGCTCCGCTCCCGGCTGGGGCGTCGAGTCGACCAGCGAAGCGAGCGGAATGTCGGTCAGCGGCAGTCGTGTGCAGTCCCGCGCCTGTTTCGCCTTCGCCGTCAAGAAGTACCCTTTGCCGTGCACCGCCTCCAGCCATCCGTCCGCCACGAGGTGATCGTACGCTTTTTTGACCGTTTCCAGCGAACAGCCGCTGACCGCTTTCATCTCCCGAAGCGAGATCAACTGCTCCCCGCCGACGAGAAAAGCGCCCCGCAGGAGAGCCGTCCGCAGTTGTTCGGCCAACTGGACGTAGAGCGGTGTGTTCGACCGCTTGTGAAAGTGAACCGCAAAAAAAGGACGATTCGCCATCGTTCTCGTGCTCCCTTGTCCGTTTCGTCCGTCTCTCGATTTCCTCATTATAGCGGATGCGGCCGGGGAACGGGTATAGGGTCTCCCGCTCCTGACTGGATAGGCTTCCCTGTACATGGTATCATGGCTTCAGACGAGACCGGGCCGTTCCGGTCAAGCGGCGACCGTTCTGTTCCCAACCGGGAGAACAACAGCCTGCCAAGACAGGAGAGGGAGAGTGGCGATGAGTACACAGGAACATAAAGCGGAAGCCCCCAAACGGGTGGGCTGCATGGTGATCACCGTTTCCGACACGCGCACCGAGGAGACGGACAAAAGCGGAAAGCTGATGAAGGAGCTCTTGGAGGAGGCCGGCCATGCCGTGATCTTGTACCGGATCGTCAAGGACGAGCCGGCGGAGGTGGAGGCGGCGATCGAAGCCGGGATCGCCCATCCGGAGGTGCAGGTGATCCTCTTGAACGGCGGCACCGGCATCTCTCCGCGCGACAACACGTTTGAGGCCGTCTCCAGGCTGCTGGAAAAGGAAATGCCCGGGTTTGGCGAACTGTTTCGCATGCTCAGCTACACCGAGGACATCGGTTCGGCGGCGATATTGAGCCGGGCCATTGCCGGCACCCGGAAGGGAAAGGCGATTTTTTCCACGCCCGGCTCCACCGGCGCGGTGCGGCTGGCGATGACCCGGCTGATCGTGCCCGAGCTGGGGCACGTCGTCCGGGAACTGAACAAGTAGGCGGGAGGGGCCGCCGGGGCCCAGGATCTTCATTTGCCGCTGCCGGCGGCTTGTGTTACGGTTACGGATAGAAGAAGCACGTATTTCAAGGAGAGTCGACAGACACATGAAGATTTTACTGTCTACGCTGAACGCCAAGTACATTCACTCCTCCCTGGCGCTGCGTTACTTGCGAAGCTACGCCCAGCCGTCGTTTCCCGACATCGAGCTGGTCGAATACACCATCAACGACGTGACGCTCAACATCGTCGCCGACATCTACAAGCGGCAGCCCGACGTTGCCGCCTTTTCCTGTTACATCTGGAACATCCGCGAGACGATCGACGTGATCCGCAACCTGAAAAAGGTGCGGCCCGACCTGCCGGTGGTGCTGGGCGGGCCGGAGGTGACCTACGACGCCGACGAGTGGTTGAAAAAGCATCCGGAGTTTGACGTGATCGTCATCGGTGAGGGAGAACAGACGTTTTTGGAACTGCTGCAGGTCTACGCCGAATCCCGCCGGACCGGGGAGCCGCCCCGCCTGCGGGACGTGGCGGGGATTGCCTACCGCGAAGGGGAGCACGTGCGCTTTACCGCCCCCCGGGCGCAGATCGAAAACCTGGACTCGATCCCGTCGCCGTACGCGGACAACCTGGACGAACTGAACAACCGCGTCGTCTACTTTGAAGCGTCCCGCGGCTGTCCGTTCAAATGCCAGTACTGCCTGTCGTCGATTGAAGACGGCGTGCGCTATTTCGGTTTGGAGCGGGTGAAGGCCGACCTGCTGCGGCTGATCCGGCACGGCGTCAAGACGATCAAGTTCGTCGACCGCACGTTTAACATCAACAAAAAGTACGCGCTGGAAATCTTTCAGTTTTTGATCGACAACCACAACGGCACGATCTTTCAGTTTGAAATCACCGCTGACATCCTGCGCGCCGACGTGCTCGACTTTTTGACCGAAAACGCGCCGCCGGGCATTTTCCGCTTTGAAATCGGCGTCCAGTCCACCAACGACGAGACCAACCGGCTGGTCCAGCGGATTCAGCGCTTCGACCGTCTGGCCCACACCGTCACCCGGATCAAGCAGTCGGGCAAAATCGCCCAGCACCTGGATCTGATCGCCGGTCTGCCGGAGGAGGATTACCAGTCGTTTCGCAAGACCTTCAACGATGTCTTTGCGCTGCGCCCCGAGGAACTGCAGCTCGGCTTTTTGAAAATGCTGCGCGGCACCGGCGTCCGCGCGCGGGCGGCCAACCACGGCTACATTTTCATGGACGAGGCGCCGTACGAGATTCTCGGCAACAACGTCCTGTCGTTTGCCGACATCCAGCGGATCAAGCGGGTGGAGGACGTGCTGGAAAAATACTGGAACGCCCACCGCATGGATACCACGCTGGAATGGCTGGTGACCCGCTGCTTCGAGACGCCGTTTGATTTCTTCCAGGCGTTTGGCGATTTTTGGGAAGAACAGGGTTGGAGCCGGATCGGCCACCAGTTGGAAGATCTGTTTGTGCGGCTGCGCCGCTTCCTGGAGACGCGGGAGGTGGAGCGGCTCGACCACGTGATCAGCCTGATGAAGTTTGACTACCTGCGCAAGCAAAAGCACCGTCCTCGCAAGCTGTGGTGGGACGACGTGCTGGACAAACGGGAGATGCAGGCAGCCTTTGAGGCGGTGCACGAGCGGCTGGAGGATCTCCGCCCAGACTTTGCCCGGCGTGCGGCGCAGCAAAAGGACTTCTTCAAGCACACGCTGTCGGCCGGCGTCAGCTTTGACATTGAGACGTGGATCAAGTCGGGTGAACTGGTGGAAGGCGACTTCGTGCTGGTGGTGTATTTTCCGTACGAAGACGGACGGGAGAACGACTTTGTCGTGGTCAGACGGGCGGCCGCTGCGAGCGGATTGGTGTAAGCGGGCAAAAACGGGGCAGAATACAAAAAGTTGGCGAAAAAACAACAGGATTGCGGTAGTGCTTCAGCATATAAACTGCTAGAATAAGGAAAGCTCATCCGCGGCAGCCTGCGGACGGGATGGCGGTGCGCGCGTAACTTTTTTCGCGCCGATCCGTATTCAAAAAAGGTTGCGTGAATGGAAACGTTGCCGGCAATGGCCAGACAAGAAAGCCGCCGAGTGGCGAGGATAGGGGATTTTGCGTCATGGAAATCAACATGCTGATGTCGATCATCGAGCAATACGGATATGCGGCCATCTTCTTTTTGCTCTGGCTGGGCATTGTCGGTTTGCCGATCCCCGACGAGCTGGTTGTGGCTACCGGCGGGTTTCTGGCGTCCATGGCGCTGCTGGACCCTGTCTATGGGTTTCTTGCCGGCTACCTGGGCGTGGCGTCCGGATTGACGATTGGGTTCCTGCTGGGGAAGTTTTTCGGCCGGCCGATCCTGCAGTGGCTGTCAAAGAGCGAGAAGATGAGGCATACGGTGGAGCGCTCCACCGCTCTCGTGGAAAAGTACGGGACGTTTGCCCTCTGCTTCAGCTATCTGTTTCCCGTCGTTCGCCACGTGGTTCCCTACATCGTCGCCATGGGCGGGATGACCTATCGCCGCTATGCGTTCCTGTCCTATCCGATCGGGCTGTTGTGGACGACCGTTTTTTATCTGATTGGCTACGTGTTCGGGAAAAACGTGGATGTGGTCGTGGCGATGATCCGCTCCTACGGGTTCTGCGCCCTGTTCGTCGTGATCGCGCTGCTCGTCGCGGGGTGGGCCGTTCGCCGCTTTTTTCTAGCTGGCCGCTCCTTTCGGGCAAAAGGGGAATAAACGCATGCATCATCAATGGTTGAAAGCGCACAGGCAGCGCCGCAACGGGGTATGGGCGGCGGGCTGGCTGCTCGTTCTGTGCGGCTGGTGGCTGACGCGTCTGCCGCTTGTGGCGGCGGGGCTCCTGATGCTGAACGTGTACGCCGCCGGCCTGATGGCCGCGGACAAGCGCTCCGCGCGGCGGGGCGGACCGCGCGTCCCGGAAGCGAGCCTGCTGCTGACCGCGTTGTTGGGCGGCGGAGCGGGCGCGCTGTTGGGCATGCTGGCGTGGCGCCACAAGACCCGGCATGCCTTGTTCATGACGGTGGTGCCGCTCTGCTGCGCATTTCAGATCGTTCTGATTGTTTTCTGGCTGTTCAACCGATAGGCAACAGGGTTGTCGAAGCCGCTCCTGCCAAACAGGGGCGGCTTTTTTGCATGCCAACACGTGGACTGCAGCATCAAGCTGCGCCGACTCGGCATAGACATGCAGGAGATCGCAAACAGAGGGAGAGACGGCAGCGTCTCTCCCTCTGGCCCGGCACCGGTCCAGACGGCCCTACACCGGCGGGTTTGCCTGTTTCGGCAGATGGTCGGCGATTGTTTGCACCATGCTCTGCCGGGCCGCTTGATCGCTGTTTTGCCACAGCACTTCAAACAGCACGCCCAGACCGGGCAGGGTTTTTTCCTGGCCGCTTGCGATCGCGTCGGTGATCGTTTCCTGCACGTCGTTGGCATCGGAGCCCTGCATTTTGTACATGATCGCTTGGCGCAGATTGAGTGCGGCAATGTTCATGGCGGACATACACCCCTCTTGTCGTGATGGCTGCGCCTATAGTATTCGTCCCGCATCGGCCGCTCATACCCGTTTTGTAGCCGATGGAAGCGTTGTGGTATAATGCTTGGTATTGAAAACGACGCTGCGGGTGCCCCGGATGGGGGCTGCCCGGACAGGACGTTTGCGGTCGAGTGGCCACAACATAAGGAGTGGAAGAAGCATGTCAAAGCAGTTTGCCGTCATCGGGATGGGCCGGTTTGGTTCCAGCGTGGCCCGGACCCTGTATGAGATGGATTATGAAGTGATGGGAATCGACGAAAACGAGGAGCGCATCAACGAGAACATCCAGTACGTCACCCACGCCGTCGCCGCCGATTCGACCGACGAGCGGGCGCTGAAGGAAATCGGCATCCGCAACTTCGACGTGGTCGTCGTCGCCATCGGGGCCGATATTCAGGCCAGCATTTTGACCGTGCTGATCCTCAAGGAACTGGGCGTGAAAAAGATTGTCGCCAAAGCGCAGAACGAGCGGCACGGGCAGGTGCTGTACAAAGTGGGAGCGGACCGGGTGGTGTTCCCCGAACGGGACATGGGAGTGCGCGTCGCACACAATCTGATTTCCGCCAACGTGCTTGACTTTATCGAGCTGGCGGAGGATTACAGCGTGGCCGAAGTGGTGGTCTCGTCCAGGATGGTGGGCAAGACGCTGCGCCAACTGGACATCCGCGCCCGCTACGAAGTGAACGTCATCGCCATCAAGAGCGGCGAGAAGTTCAACATCGCCCCCAGTCCGGACGAGGTGATCCAGTACGGAGACGTGCTGGTCGTCATCGGCAACAACAAACATCTGAAAGCGTTCGAGGAGCAGGCGTAAACGATGCGGCACGACGTGATTCAATCGGTGCACAACCCCCTGGTAAAGCGGCTGTACCACCTGCTGGAGCGAAAAGGGCGGGACGAGCAGGGGCGCTTTCTCGTCGAAGGGGCCCATCTGGTGGAGGAGGCCCTGAACAGCGGCGCGGAGGTGATCACCGTCCTGTACGACAGCAGCCGGGAGATGGACCCGGCCTGCCGGCGGGCGATTAACAAGCGCGCAGGGGAGGTCCAGGTGATTCCCGCTTCCGCGGCCGTATTGGCCAAGCTGTCGGAGACGAAGACGCCGCAGGGAATCGTCGCCGAGGTGAAAAAGACGGGGCACGACTGGCATGCATGGCTGCAGGCGGCGGCAAACCGCGATTACCTGCTGCTGATGCTGGACGAGATTCAGGACCCGGGCAACCTCGGCACCATGCTGCGCACGGCGGAAGCGGCCGGCGTCGACGCGGTGATTCTCGGCAAAGGCAGCGTCGATCTGTACAACGGCAAAGTGGTGCGGGCCACGATGGGGGCGCTGTACCGTCTGCCCGTCTTTTCCCGGCTGCTGCCGGAGGCCGCCGCCGAATTGAAGCGGCAGGGCGCGCAGGTTCTCGTCTCCTCTCTGCAAGAAAACAGCCTCGCGTACGACGAGGCTGACTACGCCGGCAAAACGGCAATCGTGATCGGCAACGAGGGGCGGGGCGTCTCCCGCGCCATGAGCGAAGCGGCCGACCGGTTTGTGCACATTCCGCTGTACGGCCGGGCGGAATCGCTCAATGCGGCGGTCGCCGCCGGCATCCTCGTCTACGAGGCGCAGCGCAGACGGCGCAGGCAGAGTTAGTCGACCGCCGTCGGCTGCTCGCGCTTCTGCTGCTGCCGCTTGTGTTCGTCGCGGGCCTGGGCCCATTGATCCTGGGCCATCTGCAGCATCCCGGTTTCGATGGTCCGGCCGCGAAATCCCAGGACTTTGGAAAAATAGTGGATCGCCTTGTCGTACTTCCCGACGCGGCGCATCAGCTCGCCGATCAGGTAGAGCAGGCGCACTTCCGACATGTCCTTGTCGCCCAGGGCGTAGTCGGAGTGGATGTACGACTGCTCGTATTCGTCCACGGCTTGCTGCAAGCAGCGCTGCTCCTCCGCATCGCCCTCAAAGCGGTACAGCCAGGCCAGCCGCAGATACAGCCCGGCCTTGACGGAATGCGCCTGGCCGGTCAGCTCGGCGGCGTAAATGGCCAGCTTGTAGGCGGCGATCGCTTCGGCGGGGCTGCGCTCGGCGCCAAGGTCTTTGCGGGTCCACTTGGCGGCGATCCGTTCCGCCACCAGCTTCTTGTGGGCGGGGGAGAGACGGGGAGCGAACTGGTCGGTAAAGGCGAAGCCGCACTGCGGGCAGACCGCGACCGTGTAGCGAATCGGGTTGAGCGAATGTTCCTTGTAGTAGGTGCAAAAATCGCTGTCCCGCTTGAGCATGGCCAGCGCGCCGCTGCGCACCCGCTTGGTGGTAAAGGCGGTGCCGCAGTGAAGGCAGGAGCATTTCTTGTCGTACAGGGCGGATGCGTGGTCCATCATCGACATATCCCCTTGTAAAACCTGGCAGAAACGCATGCAGGATTTGCATCATTGAAAGTTCGCCAGGGTTGCGCTATAATTTTCCTACATGTGTGTATTATAACGGAAAGCGATGACAGAGAGTAGTACGCAGGCCCCATGCGTTTGCAGGGAGGAGATGCCGCAGACTGAAAGCATCCCAACGCCATGTCTGCCGAATTCACTCTGGAGCCGCACTCTGAACCGCTCGATCCGAGCCCAGTAGGAGCAGCCGGGACATTCCCGTTATCATGGCCAAAGTGAGGCGGAAGTCTGGTTTCCCCAGGCATCGTTTGGGAAAGTAGCCTTCTGCTTAACAAGGGTGGTACCGCGAGTAACAGCTCGTCCCTTTTCGGGGCGGGTTTTTCTTTTTTCGGGGCCCTCCCGGCTTAAGCGGCAGCCGCAGCCGGACGGGGCCGCAGGAAGGTTGCAAATCTTGAGCAAAAGGAGCGATACAACGTGCAAACGCGGTTACAGGAGATGAAACAGGCGGCGCTGGCCCAGATCGGCCAGGCCGCGGACGCGGGCCAACTGCAGGACCTGCGCGTCAAATATCTGGGGAAAAAAGGAGAGCTGACCGAGCTTCTGCGCGGAATGGGCAGCCTTTCTCCGGAAGAGAGGCCTGTCGTCGGCCAGCTCGTCAACGAGGTGCGCGCGGCGCTGGAAGCGGCGTTTGCCGACAAGCAGGCCGCACTGGAACAAGCAGCGCTGGCGGCCAAACTGGCGTCGCAAACGCTGGACGTGACGCTGCCCGGCCGTCCGGTTCCGACCGGGACGATGCACCCGCTTTCCCGCATTATCGAAGAGATCGAGGACATTTTCATCGGACTGGGCTTTGAAATTGCCGAAGGGCCCGAGGTGGAGACAGATCATTTCAACTTCGAGATGCTCAACCTGCCCAAGGATCATCCCGCGCGCGACATGCAGGATTCGTTCTATCTGACGGAGGACATTTTGCTGCGCACCCAGACGTCTCCGGTACAGGCGCGCACCATGCTGAAAAAGGCCGGCCAGACGCCGGTAAAAATCATCTCTCCGGGCAAGGTGTACCGGCGCGACGACGACGATGCCACCCACTCCCACCAGTTTACGCAGATCGAAGGGCTGGTCGTCGACAAAGGCATTGGCATGAGCGACTTGAAAGGGATTCTGCTCACCTTTGCCCGCCAGATGTTTGGGGCCAACCAGCAGATCCGCCTGCGCCCCAGCTTCTTCCCGTTCACCGAGCCGAGCGCGGAGGTGGACCTGCAGTGCTTCAGCTGCGGCGGAGACGGCTGCCGCGTCTGCAAGCAGACGGGCTGGATCGAAATTCTCGGCTCTGGCATGGTACACCCGCGCGTATTGGAGATGGCCGGCTATGATCCGCAGGAAGTGAGCGGGTTTGCCTTCGGAATGGGCGTGGAGCGCATCGCCATGCTGAAGTACGGGGTAGAGGACATTCGCCACTTTTACACCAATGACGTGCGCTTCCTGCGGCAGTTCAACCGAGGCTAGAAAGGAGAGTCGTATCAGAGATGAAGGTATCGTACCAATGGTTGTCGGAATACGTGGATTTAAGCGATATCACCCCGTACGAGCTGGCGGAAAAGCTGACCAGAAGCGGGATTGAAGTGGAAACCGTGGAGCCGCGCAACGCCGGCGTTTCCAACGTGGTGGTCGGGTACGTCAAGGAGCGCAGCAAGCACCCGGACGCCGACCGCCTGAGCGTCTGCATCGTGGATGCGGGGCAGGGCGAGGACCTGCAGATCGTCTGCGGCGCGCCCAATGTGGCGCAGGGTCAGAAAGTGCCGGTGGCCCTGATCGGGGCGAAGCTGCCGGGCGGCCTGCACATCAAGAAGTCCAAGCTGCGCGGCGTGGAGTCGCAGGGCATGATCTGCTCGGCCAAGGAGCTGGGCCTCAATGACAAGCTGCTGGCCAAAGACCAGCAGGAAGGGATTCTGGTCCTGCCCGAGGACGCCGAAGTGGGCATGGATGCCGTCTCCTACCTGGGGCTGGACGACTACGTACTGGAGCTGGGCCTGACCCCCAACCGTTCCGACTGCCTCAGCATGATCGGCGTCGCTTACGAAGTGGCGGCGATCCTCGGCCGGGACGTGATGCTGCCGGAGATCGCCGTCACGGAAAACGGCGGCGACAACCCGGTGAGCGTGCGCATCGAAGCGGAGGATCACTGCTACCGCTACGTGGGACGCCACTTTACCGGTGCGAAAATCACCAGTTCGCCGCAGTGGATGAAAAACCGCCTGATGGCGGCGGGGATTCGGCCGATCAACAACGTCGTGGACGTGACCAACTACGTGATGCTGGAATACGGCCAACCGCTGCATGCGTTTGACGCGACCAAGGTCAAAGACCGCTCCATCGTCGTGCGCCTGGCGCAGGACGGGGAAAAGCTGGTCACGCTGGACGATCAGGAGCGCACGCTGGACAGCCAGACCCTGTTGATCGCCGACGAGGAAAAAGGGCTGGCCATCGCCGGCGTGATGGGCGGCGCCAACTCGGAGATCACCGACGAGACGACGGAAATCATTTTGGAAGCGGCCTGGTTCACGCCGCAGACGGTTCGCCGCACGGCTCGGACCCTGGGCATGCGCACGGAAGGATGCGTCCGCTGGGAAAAAGGTGTCGACCAGGCGCGCGTCCAGGAAGCGGGCGAGCGGGCGGCGGCGCTGATCCAGCAGTTGTCCGGCGCGGCCGTGTCCAAGGGGGTGGCTTCGGCCGTCGTCCGCGAAGCGAAGCCGGCCGTCGTGACGATTACGCTGGAAAAAATCAACCAGCATCTGGGCACGTCGCTGACCGCGGCGGACGTCTCCGCGATTTTCGACCGCCTGCGCTTTTCGTATGAGCAGAACGGCAGCACCTGGACGGTCACCGTGCCGACCCGCCGCGGCGACATTACCCTGCCGGAGGATCTGGTGGAGGAAGTGGCCCGACTGTACGGCTACGACAACATTCCGACCAGCCTGCCGAGCGGCCAGACCACGCAGGGGCAGCTTACCCGCGACCAGCGGCTGCGCCGGACGATCCGCCACCATCTGATCGGCGCGGGACTGCACGAGGCGATTACCTACTCCCTGGTTCACGCGGAGCGGGTAGGGGACGTAGCCGGTCTGCACCGCATCGACGCCAAGCCGATTTCGCTGGCCATGCCGATGAGCGAGGAGCACAGCGTGCTGCGCACCAGCCTGATCCCCGGTCTCCTGCAGACGATCGCCTACAACAAAAACCGGCAAAACCACGATGTGGCGGTGTTCGAATTGGGCAGCGTCTTTCTGACCACGGAGGAAAAGCTGACGCAGCTCCCCGAGGAACGCCTCTACGTGGCGGCGGCCTTGACCGGGCAGTGGCTGCCGCAGAATTGGATGGGCGCAAACCAGCCGGTCGACTTTTACCTCGTCAAGGGACTGGCCGACTCGCTCCTGACCCGGTTGGGAATTGTCGGCGCGACCTACAAGCCGGTTTCCGACCTGGCCGGCATGCACCCCGGCCGCACGGCGGAGGTATGGGTCGGCGAACGGCGTCTCGGCTATCTCGGACAGATTCACCCGGCGATGGAAAAAGCCTACGACGTGTCGGAAACGTACGTGTTCCAGTTCGACCTGGCGGAGCTGGCGGAAGCGGCGGAGGATGCGGGCTACTACAAGCCGCTGCCGAAGTTCCCGGCGGTGACCCGCGACCTCGCGCTGGTGGTGGACCGGGACGTGCCGGCGGCCGCTCTCGAAGCGGCGATTCGCCAGGCGGCAGGGGAGCTCTTGGAATCGCTCACGCTGTTTGACGTCTACACCGGGGAGCGCATCGCCGCCGACAAGAAGAGCGTCGCCTTCTCGCTCGTCTTCCGCCATCCGGAGCGGACGCTGCAGGACGACGAGATCCAGCAGGTGACCGCCGCCGTCGTGGACGCGCTGAAAGCGCAGACCGGCGCGGAACTGCGCATGTAAGGAGACCTTGACGGATTCTGTCATTTTCAGTAACCTAAAAAAGATACAGGAGTACAAAAGTCGCAGAGTAGTGTTGAAGGAGGAAGCCTTCGTGCAAGGTGATGGGAAAAATCGGTTGACGGTTGATATATTTGGCCAGCAATACCGGCTGAGCGGCAAGGCAAGCGTAAACCACATCCGCATGGTGGCCGGTTTCGTCGATGACAAGATGAATGAAATCGCACAGGGCAACCATCGCCTGGACACGGCCAAAATCGCCGTGCTGACCGCGGTCAACATTGCGGACGAGTACTTCCGCCTGCGACAGGAGTACGAGGCACTGTTGAAGATCCTGCATGACGACGCAAACGACAAAGCATAGACGAATCACATAAAAAGAGGGGCAGCATATGCCTCTCTTTTCCCATTGTCGGTAAAAAGCTTGTCAAAAAGAGGGGCGTGGGCAAAAGATGGGTCAGGAGATGGACAAGGAAGCGCTGCGGGAGGCGGCCCGCCGGCTGTCTCTCGCGGAAAAAGAGGAAAAACTGCGCAGGCTGCTGCGCGACATGGGGCGCGTGCTGATCGCGTTTTCCGGCGGCGTCGACAGCACCTTTTTGCTGGCGTGCGCCGTCCAGGAACTGGGCGATGAGGCGATCGCCGTGACCGCGGCGTCAGAGACGTTCCCGACGCGGGAGTTTGAAGCAGCCAAGCAGTTGGCCAAACGTCTGGGCGCCCGGTTTGTGACCACCGAGATCCGCGAAATGGAAAACCCGCAGTTCGTCGCCAATCCGGTCAACCGCTGTTTTTACTGCAAGGACGGATTGTATGAACATCTCGGCCGGATGGCGGAAGAAAATCAATGGAATGCCGTCATCTGCGACGGGGCCAACATGGATGACCTGGGCGACTATCGTCCCGGACGGGTGGCCGCCGTCCAGCGCGGTGTCCGCAGTCCGCTGCAGGAAGCCGGCTTTTTCAAGGCTGAGATTCGCGAGCTGTCCCGGGCCATGGGACTGCCCACCTGGAACAAGCCGTCGTTTGCCTGCCTGTCGTCGCGCATCCCGTACGGCTCGCCGATCACCCTGGAAAAAATCGACCAGATTGACAGAGCGGAGGGGTATCTGATGAGCCTCGGCTTCCATCAGGTGCGCGTGCGCCATCACGATTCGATCGCCCGCATCGAGGTAGACCCGGCCGACTTTTTGCGCCTGCTGGAACTCCGCGACGACGTCTCCCGCACGCTGCGCGAGATCGGCTTTCAGTACGTCACCTTGGATTTGTCCGGCTATCAGACGGGCAGCATGAACGCCGTTCTGGGCACGGATGTGAAAGCGGCGCATGGTTGAGGTAACCGCGATTTTGCGTGAGGTGCAGGCAGGGAGAATGAGCGTGGAGGAGGCGGAAGAGCTGCTGCGGGGCACGAGCCGTCTGGAGTACGCCACGCTCGATCTGGACCGGATGCGGCGAACCGGTTTTCCCGAAGTGGTGTACGCGGCCGGCAAAACAGCGGAACAGGTGGTCGGGATTTTCGGCAGGCTGCGGGAGCATCAGGAGATCGTGCTCGCCACGCGGGTGACGGCAGAGCAGGCGGAGGCCGTGCTGGCCCGCTGGCCCGACGTGCAGTACGTGAAAGAAGCGGGACTGTTGATCGGCACCAGCCGCCCGCTCACGCCCGTGCGGGACGGATACGTGGCGGTGGTAGCCGCCGGCACGTCCGACTGGCCGGTCGCCCAGGAGGCAGCCTGGACGGTGCGCTGTTTCGGCAGCGAAGCGAGAGTGATCGCCGATGTGGGCGTGGCCGGCATTCACCGGCTGTTCCAGCGCTTGGAGGAGATCAGGGAGGCGGCGGTGATCATCTGCATCGCCGGCATGGAAGGGGCGCTTGCCAGCGTTCTCGCCGGACTGGTTGACAAGCCGGTCATCGCCGTTCCCACCAGCGTCGGGTACGGTGCCCACTTCAACGGCCTGGCCTCGCTGCTGTCGATGCTCAACTCCTGTGCCAACGGCGTGGCCGTGGTCAACATCGACAACGGATTCGGCGCCGGCTACCTGGCCGGCATGATTCACCGGCAGATCGCCGCTGCCCGGCAGCAGCCGTAACAAAAAGAGCCAACCCCCTGTCGGGTTGGCTCTTCGCTCACGGGCCTGGATTCAGGTTTCCTGTTTGTTGCCGGCGTCGCCGTTGCGCAGGTCCATGTGCGTCTTGACCGGGATGAACAGGTCGATGATCCCGATGACCAGCGCGGCGAGCAGCGCACCCAGAATGGTGACCCGGAATCCGGAGACGATAAACTGGGTCAGCCAGATCACCACGGCGCTCACCAGAAAACCGACGATGCCGCGATTGTACGGGGAAATCCGGTCGCCGAACATCAATTCGACAAGCCAACCGATAACGGCAATGACCACTGCGGCCATAAGTGCGGGCCAAAAACCGTTTACAGAGAAGCCGGGAACGAGAAACCCGACGAACATCAGCACGACTGCAGCGACCACGAAACGGATGACATGGCGCAAGATCGTCATGAAGAATCCTCCTTTGGAGTTTGTCTCACTACTCATTCTGGCTGTTTTTCCGACAAATTATGCCGCACCGGATGTGTAAATTTATGCTTGCGGCGGACTGCATGTTATAATGGGGAATGTTAGCGTTGACCACGTTAAGGAGGCACCATTTTGGAACAACGGGTGTTGAAAACCTTGGAATACGACAAGATCGTCGCCCTCCTGATGGAGAAAGCGACATCCGCATACGGCAAAGAAAAAGCATCCGCCTTGACGCCCTTTGTCCGCCTGGACGAAGTGCGGACGGCCCAGCAGGGAACGGCCGAGGCGGCAACCGTGCTGCGGCTGAAGGGAAGCGTGCCGCTGGGCGGCATCCGCGACATCCGCGCCGCCGTGCAGCGTGCCCGGCTGAACGCGATGCTGGCGCCGATGGAGCTGCTGGACATCGCTGACACGGTAGCGGCGGGGCGCCGGCTGCGCAACTTTTTGCTCGACCTGTGCGAGGAGCAGGACCTGCCGCTTCTGCGCTATCAGGCGGAGCGGATCGAGGGCCTGCGCGAACTGGAGGCGGACATTCGCCGCTGCGTGGACGAGAACGGCGACATCCTGGACAGCGCCAGCGCGGAACTGCGGCAGGTGCGGCAGGAGATTCGCCAACTGGAGGCGCGCATCCGGGAAAAGCTGGATCAGATGACGCGGTCTTCCTCGTACCAGAAAATGCTGATGGACAACATCGTGACGATTCGCGGCGATCGTTTCGTCATTCCCGTCAAGCAGGAGTACCGCCACGTCTTCGGCGGGATCGTTCACGACCAGTCGGCGTCGGGGGCGACGCTGTTCATCGAGCCGGAAGTGGTCGTGTCGATGAACAACAAGCTGCGTGAACTGCGCCTGCGCGAAGAGCGGGAAGTGGAGCGGATTCTCTACGTCCTGACGGAACAGGTATCCGGCGCGGTGGAGGCGCTGAAGGAAAACGTCGACGCGCTGGCGGAGCTCGATTTCATGTTCGCCAAGGCACAGTTGGCCGCCAGCATGAAGGCGGTCTGTCCGCGGCTGAACGACCGGGGCTACCTGCGTCTGAAAAAGGCGCGGCATCCGCTGATTCCGCATGATAAGGTCGTGCCGGTGGACGTGGAACTGGGGGGCAGCTACCGGGCGATCGTGGTGACGGGCCCCAACACCGGGGGAAAAACCGTCTCGCTGAAGACGATCGGTCTGCTTTCGCTGATGGCGATGGCCGGTCTGCACATCCCGGCGGAGGAAGAGAGCGAAGCAGCCGTCTTCTCGTCGGTGTTTGCCGACATCGGCGACGAACAGTCCATCGAGCAGAACCTGTCCACCTTCTCCAGCCACCTCACCAATATCATTCACATCCTCGGCGCGATGGATGAGAAGAGCCTCGTGCTGTTTGACGAATTGGGAGCAGGAACCGACCCCACGGAAGGGGCGGCGCTGGCGATGGCGATCATCGACGACGTGATCAGGCGCGGGGCCCGGCTGGTTGCCACGACCCACTACAGCGAGCTGAAGGCCTACGCCTACGACCGACCGGAGGTAATCAATGCCAGCGTGGAGTTTGACGTGGAAACGCTCCGCCCGACGTACCGCCTGCTGATTGGCGTGCCCGGCCGCTCCAATGCGTTCGCCATCGCCAAGCGGCTGGGACTGCCCGAGGAGATTATCGAAAAGGCGCGCGCTTCCATCAGCGAGGAAGACAATCAGGTGGAGAGCATGATCGCCTCGCTGGAGCGAAACCGCAGGACGGCGGAAGAGGAGCGGCAGACGGCCGAAGCGCTGCGGCGCGAAGCGGAAGCGCTGCGTGCGCAGCTTGAAGAAGAGCGGGCCCGCTTCGCCGAAGAGAAAAACAAACTGCTGGAACGGGCGGAAGAAGAAGCGCGGATCGCCGTGCAGCTTGCCAAGGAAGAGGCGGATGCGGTCATTCGCGAGCTCAGGCGCATGATGGCGGAAGGCGTGGAAATCAAGGAACACCGGCTGATCGAGGCCAAGAAGCGCCTGGGCGATGCCGTGCTGGAGCTGGAGAAGGAAAAGGTGAAAAAACCGGCCAAGGCCGTGCGCGCCACCCAGGTCAAGCCGGGTGACGAAGTGATGGTGACCAGCTTCGGCCAAAAGGGAACCGTCCTGGAAAAAGTGAGCAGCGACGAATTCCTGGTCCAGATCGGCATCATGAAGATGAAGGTAAAGCGGGACGACATGCACGTGGTGAAGCCTTCCAAGCAGGAACAGACCGCCGCCGCGTACACGTCGGTCAAACGCGCCCGGAACACGGTCAAAATGGAACTGGACCTGCGCGGCTACAACGTGGAGGACGGCATCCGGGAGATCGACCGGTACCTGGACGAGGCGCTGTTGGCCGGCCTGCATTCCGTCTCGATCATCCATGGCCACGGCACCGGCGTGCTGCGCAAAGGCGTTCACGAGTACCTGCGCCAGCACCGGAACGTCAAGTCGTTTCGGCTCGGCGGCCAGGGCGAAGGCGGCGTGGGCGCCACCATCGTCGAGCTCAAGTAGGAGATCGGGAGGTGCCGCATGGAACACTTGCTTCACAACAAATACTTCGCCGCCGTTGCTTACTTCACCGTCACCGGGCTGGCGATGATCGTGTTTTTGTCCGTGTTTGAACTGGTCACGCGCTACCGCGTGTGGCAGGAGCTGAAGCGGGGAAACGTCTCCGTCGCGATGGCGACGGGCGGAAAAATCTTTGGCATCGCCAACATTTTCCGCTACTCCATCCAGCATCACGACTCGATCGGACAGGCGTTGATCTGGGGGACGCTGGGCTTTTTCCTGCTGCTGACCAGCTACTTCATTTTTGAGTTCATGACGCCCAGCTACAAGATCGATGAGGAAATCGCCAAGGACAACCGGGCGATCGGCTTTACCGCCATGGTGCTGTCGATCGGGTTTTCCTACGTGATCGGGGCCAGCCTGACCAGGTGACCAGAGCAGGGCCCATGCCGGACGCAGCCGGCGGGCAGCGAAGGGCGGCACGCTCATCCTCGCCTGGGGGCATGTGCATGGGACCGGTGGTGCGCCAGCGTTCGTGAAGCGAAGAGGAAACGGGGGATGCAAGATGAGCCGGACGGATGATGTCGTCGTGACGGTGCTGCACGATGGGGAACGAAAGCCACTTTCCCTGAAGCGGGGAGAGAACCTGCTGATGGCGCTGGTTCAGGCCGGACTGCCGATTGACTTTTTCTGCACGACGGGAAAATGCACCACCTGCCGCCTCCGCATGGACATTCCGGCTGGTTCGGCTGCTCTCCCGTCGCCCACGGAGCGGTACCGCCTGGGAGAGGCGGCGGTGGCGGCGGGTATGCGGTTGAGCTGTCAGGTGTACGTGACCGGTCCGTTGACCGTTCATCTGGACGCGTCCGCTCCTGCCCGGCCGTGAACCTTCCGTTGAACCATTTTCGATTGGGGAGTATAATTAGGCTTTGGCAGACGGTGCCGAGCCGTCTGCATGAGGAGGCGTCACCTTGGAAACCTTGTACAAGGTCCTCATCGTCTTATGTGTGTTGTTTCTTGCGGCAGGGGTATGGTACCTGTCGGATTGATGTGAAAAGGCCACGCTGACCGCGCGGACCTTTACCAGATAATGGGAAAGAGGAGATCTGCAATGACTCAGCCTGTACGCGTAGCTGTTGTCGGATTAGGATTCGTCGGATTGCCGCTGGCGCTCACGTACGCCATGAAAGGAGCCCGCGTGGTCGGCGTGGACGTCATGCCGAACGTCGTCGAAGAAATCAACGCCGGCAAATCCCACCATCTCGAATCCTATCAAGGCAAGACGCTGCCGGAAATCCTCCGCGAGCAAATCGCCGCCGGCCGCTTCCGGGCGACGACGTCCTACGAAGAAGCGGCAGCGGAAGTGAACAACTACATCGTGACGGTCGGTCTGCCCGTGCACAACGGGGACCCGGACCTGGGACCGCTGAAAAGCTGTGCCCAAACCTTGGGACGCGTGCTGAAAAAGGGAGACATGGTGATGATTCGCAGCACCGTGGTTCCCGGCACGACGGAAGAAGTGATTCTGCCGATTCTGGAAGAAGCCAGCGGGTTGAAGGCGGGCAGCGACTTTTACCTGACCTACTGCTCCGAGCGGATTGCCGAGGGGCGGGCGTTTGAAGAGTTCATCCACATGCCGCTCGTGCTCGGCGGAATCAACGCGGAGAGCGCCGCGAAAGGCAAGGAGCTGCTTTCCTTCATCAGCGAAACGGAGATCACCATCTCCGACATTCGCGTGATCGAGACCGCGAAAGTGATCGAAAACATCCAGCGCGACGTGAACATCGCGATGGTGCAGGAATTTGCCCGCTTCGCCGAGGCGTTCGGGATCGATACCTTTGAGCTGATCAAGGTGGCCAACACCCACAAGCGCGTCAACCTGTTGACCCCGGGGCCGGGCGTAGGCGGCTTCTGCCTGCCCAACGCGCTGTACTACCTGCAGCCCAAGGCCAAAGAGCTGGGCGTCTCCCTGCCCCTGCTGCAGTTGGCCCGCACCACCAATGACGGCGTGCCGGCCGTCCTGGTCGGGATGCTGGAACAGGCCCTGCGGCAAAAAGGCAGGACGCTGGCGGGCAGCCGCGTCGCTGTGCTGGGTCTGGCGATGAAGGACTTCTCCAACGACGACCGGGTGAGCCCGGTGCACGACCTGATCGCGCTGCTGCAGGCCAAAGGCGTGGAGGTACGCTCCTACGACCCGGCGGTGCCCAGCCGCTACGAGCACAAGACGGACAGCCTGGAAGAGGCGCTGCGCGGCGCCGACGCGCTGTTCCTGACCGCCGTACAGAAGGAGTTTGCCGAATTGGATTGGCAGCGCGCCGCCGAGCTGATGGCGCCGTCGCCGATCCTGTTTGACACGAAAAACCGTATTCCGCGCACGCTGGACACCGACAGCCGGATGACCGTGGTGCGCATCTGACGAAAGACAAACGGCAAAAGTCAAAAGTCCCCAGGCCGGGGACTTTTGTTTTTGGGGTGGCGATCCCTATCGAAGAAGGCTCCCGTGACGTGTTCGGTCCGGGAGCCTTTTTGCCGTTGTGAACCGCATGATCACGCGTTTTTCGCATCGGTTACTTTAATGAACAAAATGGGAGTTATGCGGTTTATATCGTTTATTTTCGTTTTCTATTCTCGTCAAAATATTGTTGTTATAATGAAAACACTTTCTTGAAAGCGTATTCTTTCTGGGGGGAAACGAACATGCTGTCTTTGCTCGGCTTCCTGATGATGGCCGTCTTTCTGTACCTGATCATGACAAAGCGGTTGTCCGCGCTCGTTGCCCTGATCGTCGTGCCCATTTTCTTTGCCCTGATCGGAGGGTTCGGGGCGGAGATGGGATCGATGATGCTGGAGGGAATCACCAAGATCGCTCCCACGGGGATCATGCTGCTGTTTGCCATTTTGTACTTCGGGATCATGATGGATGCGGGCCTGTTTGATCCGCTGATCGCGAAAATTCTGAAACTGGCCAAAGGAGACCCGCTGAAGATTGTGGTGGGGACCGCCGTCCTGTCGATGTTGGTGGCACTGGACGGAGACGGGACCACGACCTACATGATTACGGTATCCGCGATGCTGCCGCTGTACAAACGGTTGGGCATGAACCCGCTGATTCTGGCGGTCACGCCGATGCTCTCGATGGGGGTCATGAACATGACGCCGTGGGGCGGACCGACGGCACGGGCGATGAGCGTGCTGCACCTGGATGCGTCGGAAATGTTTACGCCGCTCATTCCCACGATGGTCGGCGGGCTGATCTGGGTGATCGCGGTGGCCTGTATACTGGGCATGCGGGAACGGAAGCGGCTGGGCGTGGCGGAGATTCAATACGCCGCTGACGAACGGATGGCGATGGCCGAACAGGCGGCGGCCGCCGACCAGCTCAAGCGTCCGAAACGGCTGTGGATCAACCTGCTGCTGACCTGTGCCCTGATGACCGGCCTGGTGATGAATTGGCTGCCTCTTCCGGTCCTGTTCATGATCGCGTGCGCAGCCGCTCTTGTGATCAACTACCCCAACCTGCAGGAGCAGAAGGAACGGATCACCGCTCACGCCGGAAATGCGCTGACCGTCGTTTCCATGGTCTTTGCCGCCGGGATTTTTACCGGCATCCTGACCGGCACCAAGATGGTGGATGCGATGTCCAACACGCTGGTTTCCCTGATTCCCGAGTCGCTGGGAACGCACATGCCGATTTTGGTGGCAATTACCAGCCTGCCCTTTACCTATTTCATGTCAAACGATGCCTACTACTTCGGCGTGGTGCCGATCCTGGCCGAAGCGGCAGCCAGCTATGGCATCGATCCGGCGGAGATCGGCAGGGCCTCCATCCTGGGCCAGCCGCTGCACGTCTTGAGCCCGCTCTATGCGGCCCAGTATCTGCTCCTCGGAATGGTGGGGGTCGATTACGGGGAAAATCACCGGTTTATCCTGAAGTGGGCCTGCGGCACATCGCTGGTGATGATGGTGCTCGCCATTCTCACGGGAGTGATGTCGTTCTAGCTCATCCCTGAGGAAAACAGAATCGCACGAGCAGATAGAGGCCCCCTTCGGCCTCTATTTTCACTGTTTTTGCGGCTGAGATTGCGCCGGAATCTGCTACACTGAGGGGAGAGGTGGTTTCGTGCGGTTTCAAAGCAAACTGATCCTGGTGATCTGCACGCTGCTGTTGTGCGTGATCGCCATCCTGGGATGTTCCTTTGAGTACATGCTGGCGAACGCGCTGAAAAAGGAGATCGGCACACGCGCCCTCCATGTCGCGGAAACCGTCGCAGCGATGCCGGAAATCAAACGGGCTTTTTCCGACTCCGATCCGTCCAGGACGATCGCCCCGTTGGCGGAGAAAATTCGCCGGGAAACCCATGCGGATTTTGTGACAGTGGGAAACCGGGAAGGAATCCGCTACTCTCACCCCATCCCGGAGCGGATCGGAAAGAAAATGCAGGGCGGCGACAATCAGCCCGTCTTTGCAGGCCAGTCGATCGTCTCGGAGACGACCGGTTCCCTGGGGCCCGCTCTGCGAGGCAAGGCGCCCATTTTCAACGAGGCGGGACAGGTCATCGGGGTGGTGTCCGTCGGGTTTTTGCTGGAAGATGTCCAAAAAACCATCCATTCCTATCGGGATAAGATCTTCGCGATCGGGTTGATCGCCCTCGCGTTGGGCGTGATCGGCACCTTGTGGATCGCCCGCAGCGTGAAACAGGCGATTTTCGGCCTGGAGCCGTCCCAGATCGGTCAGCTCTACCAGGAGAAGCAGGCCATCCTGGAATCCATCCGGGAAGGGATCGTGGCTGTCAACGCAAGCGGGACGATTACCATGGCGAACCAGACGGCGCTGCAGCTGTTGGGATTGGACAGCTCGAAGGAAATCACGGGCAAACCCGCGGACGAGATTCTGGACAGCTTCCGGCTGCTGGAGGTCCTGAAGGCGGGCAGGGCGATCGTCGACCAGGAGACCTGGATGGCCGGTCATGTGCTGGTCGTCAACTGCGTGCCCATTCTGGACGCGCACAACCAGATTGTCGGCGCCGTGGCCAGCTTCCGCGACAAATCGGAGCTGTACCGGGTCATCGAAGAGCTGTCCCGCGTCAAGGAATACGCGGAAGCGCTCCGTGCGCAAACCCATGAGTATTCCAACAAGCTGTACCTGATTTCCGGCCTGATCCAGTTGGAGTCGTACCGGGAAGCGATCGAGTTTATTACCCGGGAAACCGATGTCCATGTGAATCACACCCGGTTTATCATGCGGGAGATCCCGGATCCGATCATCGGCGGACTGCTGCTCGGCAAGCTGAATCGGGCGAGCGAACGGAAGGTGAAGCTGGAGATTGACCGGGAAAGCAGCTTCCGCGACATTCCGGCGTGGATCGACCGCCACCATCTGATTACCATCATGGGAAACCTTGTCGATAACGCCCTGGAGGCGGTTTTGGCGCCGGGGGCTTTCGCCAGGGAAGTAAACGTCTTTCTGACCGACATCGGGGAAGTGCTGCTGATCGAGGTGGAAGATCGGGGGCCGGGCATTCCCGACGAACACGCAGACCGCCTGTTTGAATTGGGGTTTTCCACAAAAGCGCAGAAAAATCACGGCTTTGGCCTCGCCCTGGTCAAACAGGCGGTCGAACAGTTGAACGGAAACGTCAGTCACACGCCCAATCCGGACGGGGGGACGATTTTTACCGTCGTCATTCCAAAAGAAGCCGAAGCAGCAAGGAGGGGGAAGGGAACGCCATGAAAGCGAGGAGTGATGCGCCCATGATTCAGGTGTTGATCATCGAAGACGACGTGCGGATTGCCGAGGTGAACCGGCGCTTCGTGGAAAAGGTGAGCGGGTATCAGGTCATCGGCATCGCCACGAACCAGCAGGAGGCCGTGGACCAACTGGACATTCTCCAGCCCGATCTGGTGCTGTTGGACATCTACTTTCCCGACATGAACGGTTTGGACTTTTTGTCGGTCATCAAGGATCGGCGTTCGGAGACGGATGTGATCATGCTGACCGCCTCCAAGGAAGTGGACACGGTGGTGGAGGCGATCCGCCACGGCGTGTTTGATTTCATCACGAAGCCGCTGATCTTCGAGCGCTTGCAGCAAACGCTTGCCAACTACCGGGAGTTCCGGCAGAGGGTGCGCGCCTTGAAAACAGAGCGGGGACACATCAATCAGGAAGAAATCGACGAGCTCATTCGCGCTGCGGGACCCAACGGCGGCAGGGATGGCAGTCTGGTCAAGGGAATCGACAGGATCACGCTGGAGAAAGTGGCTGCCTGTCTCAGCGAGGCGGGGGAAGTCACCACTGAACAGGTGCGAAGGGCAACGGGAACGAGCCGTTCGACGGCACGCCGCTACCTGGAATACCTGGTCGTCACAGGGGAGGCGGTCGCGGACCTCTCCTACGGGGCGGTGGGGCGGCCGGAGAGGGTCTACAAACGCGTGAAAAAGGCGAAAGGAATCGCGGAACGATGATGGCGCGGCTTCTGTTTTTCACCATCCTGGTCGCGGCGGCAGGTGGCGCTGCTTTCTCCCTGCTTCGTCTGCCGCTGCCCTGGCTGCTGGGACCGCTGGCAGCAACAGTCGTTTCGGTCATGCTGGGGTGTGACAGACTGTGGCTGCCTTCCTGGTTTCGCCGGATCGGCCTCGTGATCGTCGGCGTCGCGCTGGGCATGCGGATAACCCGGGACATTTGGGGGGCCATGGCGGATCACATCGGGATGATGCTGGCAGCCACGCTCGTGACGATCCTGTTCGGCCTGATGCAGGCCTGGGCGATCCACAAGCTGTACCAGGTGGACGTGATCACATCCATTTTCAGCAACATCCCCGGCGGACTCTCGGAGATGGCCACGATCGGCAGGGAGCAGGGCGGGAACCTGCAGATTATTTCCCTGTTCCACTCCATTCGCATCGTGACGGTTGTGTTCGTGACGCCGTTCGTCGTGATGACGCTGTCCCACAAGGCCAACCTGCTGCCGGTACAACCCGCAAGTCAGACGGTCGGCTGGATGCAGGCGGCGGTGTATTTGGCCGCCGGGGCGCTGGGAGCGGTTGCGGCCGCCCGTTTGAAGATCCCTGCGCCGTATTTCCTGGGGCCGCTTTTGACGGCGTCCCTGGTGTCCTTTGCGCTTTCGTTGACAGGCGGCACTGCCGGTATGGGCACGCCAGCCCTGTCCGGTCTCGTCGTGAAAGGCGCCCAGCTTTTGATCGGGGCGGGGATCGGCATTGAATTCAGGCGGGAAGAGATTCGCACCTACCGCAGGCTGCTGGTGCCTTCGCTGGCCGCGTCTCTGATGCTGACCACCCTGACGTTCGCGCTGGCCTTGCTGCTGTCGTATGCCACGAGCATCGACCTGCTTACCGGCATGCTGGCGACGGCGGCCGGCGGCGCAGCAGAAATGAGTCTGACTGCCCTGGCGATCGGTGCCGACCCGCTGCTGGTGACCGCCTTTCAGCTCTTTCGCGTGATGTTCATCGTCACCGTCTTTTCGTTTTCCATCCGCTGGTTTCTAAAACGGCGCGGATTGTGTGAAACGGCAAACAGGCAGGCGCGCTGAGAAAGCGTGCCTGCCTTGCCGTTGGGGGAAATAGGGCAGCCGCCTTAGAAAAATTCGACCGTTCCCGCCAGATTGATCATCGCCCGCATCGTTTTGTACAGGTCGTGCTGATCGGCGGCGGTGTAGTGTACCGTGCAGCTTTCCCTCTCGTACCGGGTGCCGGGAACGATGGCGGCCATCTCCGCCTGACCGGCATGGGAGAACTCGATGGCCAGTTCCAGCGGCGTCGTCACCCGCAGCGGCGCCATCTGTGCGGCCCGGGACAGCGCCAGCTTGGTCTGCCGCTTCAGTTCGGCGGTCGCCTCTTCGCGGGACAGACAAAGGGCGGCTGTGCGGGATACCGCCTGTTTGACCACGGCGGTACAAATGTCGGGGATGAGCGCCTTCGCCTCTTCCGCGATCAGGTTGTCCCCCGACACGAGGCAGACGGGCACGCCGTACAAACCGGCGTAGACGGCATTGAAGCCGAATTCTCCCACCACCTGGCCGTTGATGTACATGTTGCGGACACAGCCTGACATCGTGTGGCTGAGGACGCCGGGCACCCCCTGCCGCGTGTGGTAGCCGATGAAGAGGGCGGCGTCAAAGCTTTCGTCCAACCCCTGCATCATCGAAAAGTTGCGTGGGGAACCGGCCAACAGTCTCGCCTGGGGATGCAGCGACTCCCACAGGATGTTGTTCATGGTATTGTGGCTGTCCGCCACCACGATTTCCGTTGCGCCCCACTCCAGGGCGGCTTCGATGACGGCGTTGGCGTCGTCCGTCATGAACTGGCGGCCGCGCTGGTAGTTACCCCCGGCGTTCGGATTGATGTAGCTGGTGTCGACAATGCCGGAGATTCCTTCCATGTCGACGGAGAGAAACAGTTTCATCGGGCCCATCCTTTCTCGTACGATTCTGAATCATTCCTCTTCTATGAAAGCAGATTGTCCGGCCGGAGGCAACACCCTGTACGCCGGCGGACCGCTTCACAGAGGCAGAAAAAAACACGGCTGCCGGGAAGGCGGCAGGCCGTGTGTTCTTTGATCTTTTCATCTCGGGACAAACGGGTTCGCTTACACCAGGCGGCGGTACAGCGCCAGGGTGCGCTCCGCCATGCGCTCGATGGTGAAGGTGTCTTCCACCGTCCGCAGGGCGTTGCGGACGAGTGTTTCGCGCAGGTCGGGCGATTGGCGCAGCTCCTGCATGGCCCGCGTCAGCCGCTCGACGTCGCCCGGTTCCACCGTCAGGCCGGTTTCCCTGTCCTTGACGAACTCCTTGACGCCCCCGACGTTGCTGGCGATGACCGGCACTTCCGAGGCCATCGCTTCGAGCAGCGTGTAACCCAGTCCCTCGTAGAGGGAGGAGTGGACAAACGCGTCACAGGCATGCAGGCAGGCGGGGATGTCCTGGCGGAAACCGGCGAACCGGACCCTGTCCTCCAGGCGGTGTTCGCGCACCTTCGTTTCCAGCAGCGCGCGCTCGGGACCGTCTCCCACCATGACGAGGCGGACGTCCTCTGCGCCGTGGTCCCGCGCCAGGCGGGCAAACGCGTCGACCAGGAGCGGCAGCCCTTTCACCGGGACGAACCGGGCGACCGTGGAGAACAAAAACGCCTCGTCGGGAATGTTCCACTCCGCCCGCAGCCGCTTCCGGTCCTCGTCACGCCGATGCGTCTGCCGGTAGGGGGCCAGGTCCATGCCGTTGTAGATGACGCTGATGCGGTCGTCGGGCACACCCTCCTGCCGCAAAATGTCCGCAAGCGCGCCGCTGATCGCCACAAAGTGACGGTTCCATCGGCGGGTGGACCGTTCCATCAGCGTGACGGCGGCGTACGCCAGCGGATGGACGTAGTCGTAGCGGAGGTGGCTGTGCACGGTGGTGACCAGTACGGGGCCGGTTCCCTGCACGGCCAACCGGGAAAAAAAGTTCGCTTTTACGCCGTGGGTATGTACAATGTCCGGTTGAAAGCGGCGAAACGTCTCGCGCAGCGCCTTCAGCAGGCGCACGTCAAAGCGGCCGAACCTGTCCAGCGGGATGACGGAGACGCCGGCCTTGCGCAGCTCGTCGGCGAACAGGGAGTTGTAAAAGCAGACGACCGCCACGTCCACCGCTTCCTGCGGGAGGGAGGTGACCAGGTTGAGAATATGCTGTTCCGCTCCGCCAAATTCCCCCCCGCCGATGACGTGGAGGACTCGTAATTTGCTCATGACAATCCACCCAAACCTTTATGACAAACCCTCTATCGAAGTCATTTCACATCAGCCCGTTCTTCGGTAGAGGTAGTTTTCTGCCGGGATCAAAAAGCAGGACCGGGAAGCGCAACCATTCTGATCCTGTCCGGAAACCCTCTGATTGAAGCCATTTCGCAGACGCTGGTTCTTCGTTAGAGGTGGTTTTTCCCGCAGGATCAGGAAGCAGGACCGGGAAGCGCAACCATTCTGATCCTGTAAGAAAACCCACCCGGCCATAGCATACGCTCAACCCACTCGGCGATGGCTGACGCTGTGCCGAGCGGGGTCCCTTGCTTCGCCGGGCGGGGCCCCTCAACCAATCTTGCAAACTGCCGTCGCGATGAGACACATCATCTCTTCCTGATTCGAAAAACAAAGCCATTCTCACTATAGCAGATGACCGGTGGATTCGCAATAACGCTGGACTTGTGGTATCTTGGTGAAGGAGCATTACGAGAATGGACAAAAACGAGGAAGGTATCCCGATGAAGACCCGCAGTGTGTTGATCATCTGTTACATATTCCCGCCAATCGGCGGAGGAGGCGTACCGCGGCCGTTAAAGATGGCCAAATACCTGGGAGAGTTTGGGTGGAACGTGCACGTGCTGACCGTTGACCCTGTCTACCACGCCACATTGGACCCGTCCCTGCTGGCGCAGGTGCCGGCGGACGTCACGATACACCGCGCCAAGGAGTGGCCCTTGCTGCCGCGACGGGGCGGGGCTGTTGCCCCGGCTGCTGCGGCGGAGGCGGCCCCGGCTCGACGTTCGCTGGCAGCCTCGCTCAAGCAGCAGGCGGTCGGTTTGTTGAAAAAAGCGAAACCGTACCTGTTGATTCCCGACGACCAGATCCTTTGGCTGCCCAACGCGCTGAAGCTGGGGCGGGAGATCATGCGCCGGGAAAAGATCGACGCGATCTTTTCCACCTCCGGCCCGGTGACCAATCACCTCGTCGCCCGCCGTCTCGCTCGCGAGTTCGGGGTGAAATGGGTGGCCGATTTCCGCGATCCCTGGACGCAGAACATGCACTCGTCGGGGATCGCCTGGCGGGAGCGGCTGGAGGAGCGCATGGAAGCGGGCGTGATGGCGGAGGCTGACGCCGTTACCACGGTGACGGCCACGTTTGCCGAGAACTTCCGCAATAAACACGGCAGCCGCATTCGCCGTCTGGAGCTGATCTACAACGGCTTTGACCAGGCGGATTTCGTCGGCCTCACGCCGGAGCATGCCGCGCCCGGCAAGTTTCACGCCGTCTACGCCGGCATTTTGTACCAGAAGCGCAACCCGCGCCTGCTGCTTCGGGCGATCCGCGAGCTGATCGACGCGGGAGACGTGGAGCGCGAGGACCTGCTGCTCAGTTTTGCCGGCGTGTTTGACTATCCGGGTTATTCGGAAAACCGGGACTGCGTGGAGGCGCTGGGATTGGGCGACGTCGTCCGCGTGCTCGGCAACCTGCCGCACAAACTGGCGCTGGGCCTGATGAAAGGAGCGGACGCGCTCCTCCTGATCGGGGACGTTTCGCCGGACGCCGGAGCGTACATCCCCGGCAAGCTGTACGAGTACATGGGCATCGGCAAGCCGATCCTCGCCCTGAACAAGCCAGGGGAGGCGACGCAGATCATCCAGACGTTCCGCCTGGGCCAAGTGGCCGACCCGGAAGACAAGGAAGCCATCAAGCAGGCGTTCCTGAAGCTGTACCGGGAGTGGAAGGCGCAGGGAGCGGCCGGCGCGGCGGAACGTGACGACGACTTTGCCGAACGGGTCAAGCCGTACGAACGGCGCGAGCAGGCCCGCCAACTGGCGGAATTGATGAACGAATTGGTCGGACAATGACCGAAAGCAGACTCCGCACCCTGTGGGTGCGGAGTTTTTTCTTGCGAAGAGACGCTGTTCAGCGAAAACATTTTCTGGATTGACAATATCAGGAAATGGATTGTAATGTAATCATGTAATTGCAGTTACATTGTGGTCCCAACGCGGCAAGGGAGGATGGAGCGTGAGCAGACACTCTGCCAAACGGGCAAGGAGCCATGTGATCTCCGTCCGCCTGGATGACGAGATGCTGCTGGCGGTCGATCTCCTGGTCCGGGCCGGGCTGTTTCAAAGCCGGTCGGAAGCGGCCAGCCAACTGATCAAGGCGGGCGTGCAGGCGTCGGGCGAGTGGCTCCGCCAGGCGCAGGAGATAGCGGACAGCGTGCAAAAGATGAAGCAGGCGTTCATGGAGGCGGTCAAGCAGAAAGACGTGCGGACGGTCTCGTTGCTTTTGGAACAGGACGGGCGGCTGGCGGCGGATTATGCGGAACAGACGGGGGATACGCCGCTGCTGCTGGAGCGGGGAGCCGATCGTGCGGCGCAAAAAGACGACGGCCTGACGCCGCTTGATCTGGCGCGGGAAAACGGGCACGATGCGGTCATCGCGCTCCTCGCCGGACAAGCGGACGGAAACGGGTGAGGGACGAACGATGCTGGCGGTTCAGTTTCTGCGGGCGTACAACTTTTTCTACTTTTCGCTGCTTGCCGTCTTTATCTCGTTTTTACCCGTGTACCTGACGTTTCGCGGCGTGTCGCCGGCACAGATCGGGGTCCTGATCGGAATGGGCTCGTTTGTCGGCATCCTGTCCCAACCCTTGTGGGGCATGGTGAGCGACCGGTACAAGACGATCAAGAAGATCGTGCTGCTTACGCTCGGTATTTCCGTAGCAGTCGGTTTCGCCCTGTTTCAGTCGGTCCATCCGGCGGCGTTCTTTCTCCTGGTGGGGGCGATGTACCTGTTCATGCTGCCGACCGATCCGCTGACGGAGAGCCTCAACTACCGCGTCGCCGAGCAGCACGGACTCTCGTTCGGGGCGATCCGGACGTTCGACGCGATCGGGTACGCGTCCGCATCGCTGATCGTCGGGTTTGCCGTGGACCGGCTGGGTATGGAGCGGCTCTCCTGGGTGTATGGGGTGTACGGCCTGCTCGGGTTCGCCTTCTGTCTGGCCGTGCCCGACGCCCCGGCGAGCGGCAAGCGGCTTTCCTTTGCCGACTTGCGCCGGTTTTTTGCGTACCCGGCGACGCTGCGCTTTTTCCTGCTCGTCCTGGTGGCGGCGATTCCGCACCGCACCAATGACAGCTTTTTGGGCGTCTTCGTGCAAAGTCTGGGCGGAACCTCGGGAATGGTCGGCCAGGCCTGGTTCGTCGCCGCCATCAGCGAGGTGGCGTTTTTCGCGCTCAGCGCCTGGCTGCTGCGAACCGGCAGCGAAATCAAGTGGATTACCCTGGCGGCCGGTCTGTACGCCGTCCGCTACGCGCTGTGCGCGGTGGCGGCTGATCCAATCTGGGTGGTGTATCTGCAGGTGATGCAGGGGATCACCTTTGCCGTGTTCTATACGGCCACGATTCAGTATCTGTACCGGATCATTCCCGAGGAGTGGAAGGCGACGGGGCAGACCGTGCTGGCCGTTCTCTTCTTCGGCATCTCGGGGATTGTCGGGTCGATAGCCGGGGGATGGCTGTTTCAGCATCTGGGGGGCTCCGCGCTCTACCTGGGGATGGCGGGGGTCTCCCTGGCCGGCTGCTTGTACAGTCTGACGCTGTGGCCGCGGGGAACCGCGTCAACGTGACGGGACGGCACGGAATCCAATGAGGCATAAAAAAAGAGGCGATGGGTTTCGCCTCTTTTTTGTTCGCCGGAAACGCCGGCGGCTGCTTTGCGATTGTTCAATACAGCAGATACTTTTCCACTTCCTCCGGGTCCTTGATCTCGATCCCCGGGTCGTTGTACTTGTAAAACTGGAAGAACACCTGCTGGTCCATCGTGCCCCCCTCCGGCATCGGCAGGATGATCCAGGTCTCGTATTGATGGATCAGCCGGTCGTCCTTGCCGAACCAGAAGGTGGTCTTGATCGTGGAATCCCGCAAAACGGCCGCCATGTCCGGGCGGTCGGCCAACTGCTTGCGCAGCGGCTCAAACAGCGGGCTCTTGCTGGCCGCCAGCCAGTCTGCGCCGGTCATTTTCACTTCGAACGGGACGCAGACCGTGCCGTACACCTTCTCTTCGTTTAACTGCACCGCCTGATCCATAAACGGCAGCCAGTCGTCAAAACCGGCCAGCACGTCAAACGGCAGCGGGGTTTCCCGAGCGGTCATCCAGGCATCGCCGACCCGGATGTACCGCTTGTCTCCGATTCGGTAATACTGATAGTCCTGGCGGGCGATCCGCGCATCCACATTGTACCCGTTCGGCTGCACGACGGCGCCGTTAAACATGCTGGTCGTGGTGCGGCTCATGATGGAATTTTTGACATAGCCCTTGTACCAGAACTTCTGTGCATCCTTGTCTGTTTTCGCTTTTTCCAGCGCCGTCTTCAGCCACTCGCTCGCCGACTCCGTCTGCTGCGGGGCCGTCTTTTCCGACGGCGTGCCGTAATTGGTGGTGGCGAAAGACTTGGGCCCCGACTCATAGGTGCAGCCGGTCAAAAGCAGGGCGGAAGCGAGAGCGGACAGGGCGAGCAGTCCCACGGTTCGTTTACGCATGGCGAACCCTCCTTGCGATCCCGTAGCCGATCAATCCGACAAACACGAGGATGACGAGCGGCACGACGGGCACGTTGTGTTGCTTGAACACGATGAGGCGGTGCTTGTCGTAGATGGTGGCGACGATTTCGTTTTCCTTGTCGCCGTCGATGTCGCCCACCTGCACATTCAAGAGCGGCAGGTAGATGCGCCAGGTCTGCTCCAGTCCTTCCGGCGTGTAGCGGTACCCGGCCAGGTAGCGGGTGTCGGTGGTGCTCACCCAGCTCTTCGCCATGGCGACGATCTCCGGCTCTCCGCTCGATCCGACCGGGGCGTAGTTGGTGAAGCGGAAGCTGCGGTCGCCTTCCTCGCTCGCCCAGAGGATCTCCCAGGTGCCGTTCGGCTTCGCCTTCAGAATGTAGGACGGACTGTTGGCCACCAGCAGTTCGTCGGCCCCGTCCTTGTCCAGGTCGGCCGGGATGAATTCCGCGGTCGCCAGCGGCATCTCCTTGCGCGTCAGGGAGTACGCCTCCACGGCGGTGCCGTCCGGTTCCACGGCCATGACGCTGAAGTGTTCGCCCATGGTGATGAGCCCCTCCCGACCGTCCGGCAGCTTCATCGTGCCGACCAGCTTAGTCGCCTTGGTGGTGGCGGCGAACGGCTTTCCTTCATACGTTCCGCTCAGAAGCCCCTCTTTGATGGAGACGTCGCGGTACTTCTCGCCCATCGCGCTGCGGGTGTCCATGCTGCCGCCGTTTTCCGCCAGCTTGTCCCCGATGTTCTGCATGTCCAAAAGCAGGGCGCGGTACGGCGCGGTTCCCACCTGCAGCATCGCTTCCGCGTAGGATTGGCGCTGCACGTTCGGCACCAGTTGGCCGTCCTTCATCGTGTAGTACGGGAAGCCCGGGTAGTCCGACGGCATTTGTTCCTTGATTTTTGCCATCGTCTCCGGCGCGATCTGGTCGTTGGGCATGCGCACCAGCTTTCCGTCCTTCCAGGTGAGCACGTACAGGGAGACGGGCTCGGCCTGCAGATGCAGGAGCTTGTCGGCCAGCGCCTTTCGCTCTGCTTCCGTCTCCGGCTTCTTCGGCTTCTCTTCCGGCAGGGGCATCTCCTCGGCGTTGCCGTACGTGATGATCTCCTGCTTGCCGTCCCCGTCCACGTCGTAGAGGGTGACGGGGAAGTAGTCCACCCAGGCTCCGTTGTAGAGGCGTTCCGATTCATACTTCAGCGTGAAGTGGCTGAGCGCGGCCAGGTTGTCCCGGTGGAAGCTGACGTTGGCCAGCACGGCGACCAGCACCAGCGCGCCGACGGCCGACCAGCTCAGGCGGCCGTACCATTTGGCGATCAGGGCCACGACTCCGATCGCCACCGCTCCGCCGATCACCACGGCGACGAGCGATTTGACGTCCACGTGAGCGAGGGCACGGTCCAACAGCAAAAAGCCGAGCGTAAAGACGACCACCTGCCGCCGCTCGTCCGGATGCACCAGGACATAGCAGAATCCGAGCAGCGGCAAAAAGACGATCAGGGCGATCCAGGAGAGGTCCAGGAACGCCGGTTTGACCAGGATGTGATAGATGAGGAACAGGGCGATCGCGTACAGCGCCCAGTTCACGGCAGACAATACACCATTGCGGCGCATGGACTCACCACCTTTTCTCTTTCGCTTGGTCGGCGTACAGTGCGCACAGGAAGCCGCCAAACAGCCAGAAGTAGAGGGACATGAACGGCACCTCGAAAATGTTTTCCACCAGGTTGTGCATGGCGACGGCAAACAGGCCGCCAAACAGCCCCAGCAGCAGGAAGAACGGCGGCTTTCCGGCCTGTGCCCGGATGAGCCGGACCGCGTAGCGGAACGTCGTGGCAATCAGCGCGATGAGCATGATGACGCCGATGATGCCCAGCTCCGCGATGCTTTTAAACAGGTAGCTGTCGGTGTAGATCGTGCCGAAGTGGCGGGAACCGACAGCGCCGCCGTGATGGCCGAGCCCCACCCCGAACAGCGGTTCCAGCCGCATCTTGTCGTACGCCTCTCCCCAGCGGTCCAGACGTCCGGCCTGCATGCTGGATTCGAGGTACTCGGGGGTAAACAGGGTGAAGATGCGGTTGGAAATCTTCCCGATCAGGGGAGTCGACTCCGGCACGAAGTACAGGCCGATCAGGCCGACGATGCCGGCGAGCACGAGATAGCCGGCCAGCCGCTTGTTCCACAGATAGCAGCAGACAAACAGCGCCACAGCCAGCGCGATCCAGGCCCCGCGCGAACTGGTCAGCAGCAGGGCGAGCAGCGTCGTCAGCGCGACGATCCACCAGATGATGCGCTCTCTCCGGTTCGCTGTCGTGACGGCCAACCCGACCGCGACGGGAGCGATCAGGGCCATGTAGCTGCCCAGCACGTTGGGGCTGGTGACGAACGAAAACGCCCGCGTCGTGACGGCTTCCCCTTCCTGCACCCACGACTGCGGCGTCTGTACGCCCAGCACCACCTGCATGACACCGACGACAGCGGCGAGAAAGCCGACCGCCGCGAGCACTTTCAGGAACGTGACCAGCTGCTCCGTGTCGCGCAGCAGGTAAAAGCCGATGAAAAAGGCGATCATGTACTGGTAGACGGCGCGGAAGCCCTCCACGCTGGCGTCCCAGTTGGCCATGTCGGCCACCGTCAGGGCCAGTCCGTAGACGATGAACGCCGCAAACGTATGCTTGATGGCGGGCATGTCCCGCGTACCTTTCCAATAGGCGAGAAAGGTAAACAGCAGGAGGACGAGCAGCAGGCCGTCATCCCACAGCGACGAAACGACTGGAATCGGCAAAATCTTTCGCAAGACGTAATCGATAACGGGATAGGCCAGCAGGATATAGAGCCAGGTGCCTGACTGCCTTCCCCACTTCCATACGATCTCTCTCATCTCGTTATTTATCCTCCTACACAGGGATTAACCCCACTATTATAATGAATGGGCGAATGCTGTCGCAAGGCGGAGGGGAAAGTGGTTGGTAGGAATACGAGAAATACGCTATGATAACAGGTGTACTTTTTAAGAGGATGGGCGCGTCTTGCAAAGATGGGAGATTCGAACGATGAGCATAATCAAGACTGCCTCGATGATCGTCGTACTGACTTTGATCGGGAGGCTTCTCGGTTTTTTTCGCAACGTATATGTATCCAGCCTGTACGGCACGAGCGAAGCGGCGGACGCCTTTTACACCGCGGTGACGATTCCGCAGACGCTGTTTCTGGTCGTGCCGGGAGCGATCAACGCCGTGTTGATTCCCACCATGCGCGGGCTGATGGAAAAAGAGGAGCGGACCGGAGCGCTGTACAACAAGATGCTGACCATCGTGTTCGCTGCGTTTCTGGCGATGGCGGTGCTGGGCGTCGTCTTTGCCCGGGAGATCGCCTGGTTGATGGGAGCGCAGGAAAACACGCTGGAGATGACGGCCGACATGCTTCGGTGGATGTGGCCGTCCGCCGTGTTCATCGGACTCGCCGGCCTGTGGTCCAGCGTCTGCAACGCCCACCAGCACTTCTTTACCCCGACGCTGGGAACGGTGACCAACGGCGCTCTGGTGATCGCCAGCATGTACCTGCTGGTGCCGCTCTACGGGCCCGACGGACTGGCCATGGCGACCACCCTCGGCTACCTGGCGGCGATGCTGACGATGCTGCCGACGCTGCGCCGATTTGGCTACCGCCAGCACTTGTCGTTTGCATGGAAAGAGGATGAAGCGCTGCGCAGCATGGGGGAGCGGGTGGTGCCCATCCTGATCGGTGCTGTGGTGTCCCAGGCGACCACGTTTTTGGAGCGGGGCTTTGCCAACGGTTTGGGACCAGGCAACGTATCCGCGCTGGCCAACGCCAACCAGATCGTGCAGATGCCGATGGCAATATTCGTCGGGGCGTTTACCCTGCCGCTGTTTCCGCTGCTGGCCAGCCACGTGAAGCGGGGCGAGATGGACCAGATGAAGCAGATTCTGCAAAAAGGGCTGGCGTATCTGCTGATCCTGCTATTGCCTGTGACGGCGGGTCTGATTCTCTACGCCGATCCGATCGTGCGGCTGGCGTTCCAGCGCGGCGAATTCGGCGAGCTGTCCGTCGCGCTGACCGCCTGGGCGCTGCCCTTTTACGGCCTGGGGCTGTACGGGATGGCCGCCCGCGATCTGATCACCCGGGCGTTTTACGCGCTGGACAACACACGAACGCCGGTCGTGATCGGGGTGATCGGGATCGCCGTGTACGCTGGCGCCAACTGGCTCCTGATCCCCTGGCTGGGACACGGGGGGATCGCCCTGGGGACGGCGGTTTCCGCTCTCTTCCAGGCGGGGATGCTGTTTGTCCTGCTCTGGCGAAAAGTGGGAGCGCCCGTCGGTCGGAGCTTCGTGTGGACCGCGCTGCGGACGCTGGCCGCCTGCGGCGTCATGAGCGGCGGGATCCTGCTGGCTGATGCCTGGCTGTCCGCACTGCCGCTGTGGCTCTACCTGCTGCTTGGCGTGACGGGCGGCGCGCTGCTTTACTTTGCGGCGCTGTCCGCGCTGTGCGAGCCGCTGGTCGTCGAGCTTGTGCAAAAGCTGCGCAGACGGTCTACTCCCGCACAAAACCGGTAAGCGGACATTCGCGAATGGCGTAGCGGGTCTTGCCGGAAGCTGTCGGCGGAATCCGGTCGACATGGCATACCTCGATGCTGACTTCCCCCAGTTTGTCCCGGATGGCCCCCAACAGCCGGGCTTCGTCGGCCGGATCGTACCGATCCGGCTCTTTTACCAGTTTGAGCGTGAACATGTCCGGCCTGTGCTGGACGATTTGAAAGGTGCGGAAGCTGTCCAGATTGCGCATGATGTGGTTGAAGTAGTGGCCGTGCACGTACGTCCCGTGAGGCGTGACAAACATGTCGTCTTCCCGGCCGTCGATGGCGGCGAGCAGCGGATAGCCGATGCCGCAGGTGCAGCCGTCCGGCGAGAGGGCGATGACGTCGCCCAACTGGTAGCGCAGCCGGGGCATGACCGTGTTGTGCAGGTCGGTGACCAGAAGCGCACCCCTTTCCCCGGAGGGAAGGGGGCGGCCGCTGGCGGGATCGACCACTTCCAGCACGCAGTTTTCGCTGAAGGCGTGCATGCGTCCGGCCGGACACTGGTAGGCGATGATGCCGCCGTCGCGGGCGCCGTATTCGTTGACGACGGGCGCCCGGAACGCTTTGGCGATCGCTTGCCGCTGGTAGTCGTGGAGCGTCTCCGCCGTGGATACCACCGCTTTCAGCTTCACGCCCGGACTGACGCCGCGGGCCAGCATCATCTCGGCCAGCAGGTGGAGGGCGGACGCGTACCCGTACAGGTAGACGGGACGGAACCGGCGGATCAGCCGAAGGTGTTCGTCCAGCCGCCGCTCGTCCAGGTCGTAGGCGGGAATCATCAGCCGGTTTTTCAACCAGCGCTCTTTCAAGCGAAACCGGCGGGCCTGCTGCTGGTTGAGCTCCAGCGGCGAGCCCCAGATCATGACAGACGGGTCGCCGATGCGAATGCCGTGCCAGGAGAGCCCCAGCCAGCGGGCCGCTTCGTAGCGTTCCACGGCCGGCCGGTTCAGGTAGAAACGGGTCGGTTCTCCTGTGGAGCCGCCGGTCCGGTTGGCGATCAGCCGGGAGGGGTCCGCGTCGTCGGTCAGGTACTGGTCCGACGACGCGCGGAAACGGGCTTTGCTGAGCGCGGGAAGGCGCTCCAGGAAGCGGAACGGGTCGTCGTTTGCCGCCTCCCAGTCGGATGCGTATGCAGTGTAGGCGGGGACGCGGCGGACAGCGTGGTCCAAAAGGCGTCTCAGCTTGTCGGCCTGCCGTTCCCTGAGCGCCTGCGGCGATAACTGCTGCGCCTCTCGCAGTTCGTGCAGATACTGCCGTGTGCGGTTCTGTTTCAGCCGTTCCATCAACGGCCAGTGCACGCAGCGGATGATTGTGCCTGTCAGCGGCATGGGGGTCGCTCCTTTCGCGGCGGCGGATTCCAAACAATGTTTGGAATCTTTTCCCATTAGTATGACTGCCGGATCGGGACCCTATACCTGTTTGCCGGATGGGAGGTTTCCTAGTAGGATAGAGAGAGGATTCACAGCGGGTTTATTCGCGAGGGACGGCAGCGGGTTTGCCGGACGTGGTCCGTTTTGTCGTTTGTGCGAAGCAAACGGCCGCCGTCCTCCGAAGAAAACCGGCTGTGCGGTACACGATTCGATTTGACACTGTTGCAAAGGAGTTTCCCATGGCCAAAAAAAGTCATTTCCTCGCCGGGGCGTTAATCCTCGCCGTGGCCGGGATTTTGTCCAAGGTAATCGGGATGTTTTACCGCATCCCCCTGCAGGAAATCGTGGGGGACAACGGGCTCGGTCTCTATCAGGAGGTATACCCGCTCTACCTCACTTTCTTGATTCTGGCGACAGCCGGCGTCCCCGTGGCCCTCTCCCGGGTGATCGCCGAAGCGCTGGCGGAAGGAAAGCAGGGCGCGATCAGCCAGATTCTCGCCCGCAGCATGGTGCTGATGGGCGGGATCGGGATCGTCCTGTTTGCCCTGCTCTACCTGAGTTCTCCCCTGATCGCCCGGATGATGGGCAACCCGCATCTGATCGAACCGATTCGGGCCATTTCGCTGTCGCTGCTGTTCGTTCCCTTGATCGCGGTGATCCGGGGCTTCTTCTACGGACATCAGAAAATGCTCTACGTCGGCCTCTCCCAGATCGTGGAGCAGACGCTGAGGGTGGCCTTTATCCTGATCGCCTCGCTCTATCTCGTCTCGCTGGGCGAGGATACGGATCAGGTGATCACGGGCGTCAACTTCGGGACGATGATCAGCACGTTTTTGAGCCTCGGCTTTCTCGCCTTCCTGCTGTGGCGGCACAACCGCAAGCAGCCGTTCGCGACCGCGGGCGGGTGGAAGCGGCTGGACTGGTGGTACGACCGCGCCTTTTTCCTGTCGATGTGGCGCATCGCCTGGCCGATCTGCATCAGCGCGCTGGTCATTCCGATCTTCAGTCTCGTCGACTCGTTTTTGGCGATCAACATCTTCCGCTACGTCTGGCATGTGGACGGGCTGACCGCCGACACCTGGTTCGGCATCTACAGCCGTGGGGGCCCGCTCCTGCAGTTGGCCAGCCTGTTCGGCTCGTCCATCGCCCTGTCGATCGTTCCCGCCATCGCCGAAGCACGGCAGCAGCGCGACGAGGAGCGGGTCACCACGCTGACCAAGCTCTCCCTGCGCTTTGCCTGGCTGATCGGCCTGCCGGCGGGTCTGGGATTGACCGCCGTGGCCGAAGGGGCCAACCTGGCGCTGTACGGCGACGTGGAGGGGACCCGGGCGATGGCGATTTTGGGCGTCAGCGCCATTCCGCTTTCCCTGCTGTTGGCCACCAACGGCATTCTGCAGGGGCTGGGCCGGGAAAAAGTGCCGGCGCTGCACCTCTTGTGGGGCGTGCTGGCCAAGATCGGGACGACGATCCTGTTCACCTCCCTGATGGGCATGGACGGGCTGTCCGTATCCTGGCTGTGCGCCACCGCCCTGGTCTGCGCCTTGAACATGCGGGTGATCAACCGGCTGGTGAAGGTGGAGATCCAGTGGCGCTTTGACACGCTGTATCCGCTGCTCGTCGCCAACCTGATGCTGGTATTGGCCTGGGGCGCGACGGAGGCGGTCGGCTTCCTGCTGCATGGGAAAGCCCGTCTGGTGGGCGCGGCGGAAACGGTGATCGGGGTCGGGACGGGGATGCTCGTCTACCTGGGCATGCTGCTCGCCATTCCGCTGATCGACGAAAAAGAGCTGGAGTGGCTGCCCGGAGGCAACAGGCTGCGCGGCCTGATGAACCTGCTGCGCCGGAGAGAGTCGCCGACCGATTTCCGCTGACCTCGGCCTGTCGGCATCAAACAAGGGCTGTACCGTAAACGGAACACCTCCGATTACGGCACAGCCCTTTTCGTCTGTTCGACGGATCGGACCGGCGCGGCCCTGTCCCCGGCAAAAAAGCCGCCCCGCTTGTCCGGGACGGCTTCACGCTTGGCGGTCAGCTATGCTTGCTTTTGATAGACACAGACTACCATCTTGACGAAAAACTCGCGCAGGAACGGCAGCTTGGCCAGTCCGGAGACGACCGGGCGCAGCGGCACTTCCCGCTGGTAGACAACCGGATGGGGGATGCCCTCCTGGATGCGGCGAAAGCGCTTGATCGTCATCCGGTTGATGTAGGAAATGGTCTCTTTGCCGTCCGGCCCCTGACCGAAGCGGAAGGAGATCCGCTCCTCTCCGTCGGGCAGGTGGCGGACCAACTGCTTGTAGGCGTCGATCAGCGCCTGCTCGGAGAAAAACGCGTGCACCCAGGGAATCCCGATGGCGTCGGAAAGATGGGCGCCGTACGGGTGGTAGTAGGGCGGAAAGTTGATGTACAAGTGGCCGCCCGGCTTCAGCACGCGGAAGCATTCGTCCAGCGTCTGCTCCGGCCGGTCGACGTGCTCCATCGCGTCGTTCATGATGATCGTGTCGAACGTGTTGGCGTCAAACGGCAGTTCGGCCGAGTCCGCGGTCATGAACGCGACCCGGTCCGCCAGCCCTTTTTCGCGGGCAAAGGCGTTTCCCTCCTCGGCGTAATGGGGCACGATGTCAATGCCGATCATCCGTTTGGGACCGAATGTGGCGTAGTAGCAGGTTTTGCCTCCGCCGCCGCAGCCGATGTCCAGGACCGTCTTGTCGCGGAACATCTGCTCCTGCGAATGGTAGGGGAGGAAAAACTGGATCGTCTGGTCCCCTTTTTGGAACTGCCACTCGGTGTAGCTCATCGTCCCGTCGTTCGCCAGGTTGAACGGGTGAACGGGGAGCGGAAACAGCTTGTTCAAACGTATCAGAAGCTGGGAAGAAACGGACATCTGCACGTCCTCCTTTCGTCCGCGTTGCAGGGAGCCCTGCCCCTGCGGGCGCTCCGTCCGGCCGTCCGCTTACGTTTTGCGGCGCAGCGCCTGAAGCACCAGTTCACTGCTTTTGGCGGCTTCCTGGGCGAGCAGTCGCGAGCGTTCGGCAATCACGCGCTTTTCCCGCTCCAGGTTGGCCAGCCGCTCGTTCAAGAGGGCAAGGAGCGCCGATTCGTCCAGACGGGTGATATGGCCGGCGCTGGGCATGCCGGCCCGCTCGACAAACCGGTCGATTTTCGGGTCGTAGGAGATGCCGGTAAACGGCGTCTGCAGCATGCAGGCGAGAATCAGGGAGTGCAGCCGCATGCCGAGCACGTACTCGCACTGTTTCAGCACGGACATGATGTCGTGAAAGGTGACCGGCTCGTCCAGGAGCTGCGCCCCCGGCTGTCGCATCATCCCGATGATGTCGCGGGAGGGAGCCAGGTCGCTGGGGTAGTGCATCGGCAGAAACAGCACGTTCCAACCTCGCTCGGCAAACAGGTCGGCTGCCCGGGCGATGGCCTGCTTGAACCGCTGCTCCTGTTTCCAGTCGCGGACCGAGATGGCGACCAGCGGCTTGGACAGGTCGGCAAACTTGTCCGCCAAAAGCTGGCGCCCCCGCTCGTCGGACACGTCGTCCGGCGAAATGGTCAGCGCCGGATCGGCCGTCACGTAGACCGGCGCCTTGCTCACTCCGCACGCCTTGAAATCTTCGCCTGATTCAAAGTCGCGCACGGTGATCACGTCTACCCGGTTCACCACCCGCTTGATCAACAGGCGGCTGATCGGCTTCTGGACGGGACCAAACCCCTGGGCGTAAAACACGACCGGTTTGCCCAGCAGCTTGGCGATCGAGACGATCCCCAGGTAGTAAAGCACGCTGCGCGGACTGGTCACGTCCTGCATCAGTGTTCCGCCGCCCATCACCAGCATGTCGCTTCGCATCAACTCGCGCACGATGGTCGGCAGGCTCCAGCGGTTGTACGCCGGAATGCCAAACAGGGCCGTCGTTCGCTCCGGCTGGTTGGACAACACGGCCAGGGACATATTCGGTTGTTCCCGACGCAGCGCGCTGATGATGCCATACAGGACCACATCGTCTCCGGCATTGTTAAAGCCGTAGTACCCGGAGATGAGAATACGCGACATGGAGTGAACCTTCTTTCTATATCAAACGTACAGGAAAAACACATTCTCAAGTATAATCGAGTAAATGCGGGGAAGTAAAGCAACCCTAGAACAAATAGAGGAAGCCCAGGGCGAACAGACCGGCCCCCATGAGCATCAGGGCGATCATCAGGACCAGCATCCCCTTGTTCTTGCGGCGCCGGTAAAAAAATTCGTCAAACATGGCAAGCCTCCAAAACGGGTTTTCATCCATTCTACTATCATACCATGCAAGCGCACATCCTCGCCATCCATTCAGAGGATCAAATGGGAGAAAGGGGCAGGCAGACGATGGAACAAACATGGCTGAAGTACATCCTGCTGGTAGAGCGGGATGTGGAAGACGCGTTTGTCAGCGAGGTGCTGGCGAGCGCCTACACGCTCGGCTGGGTGGAGCCGCAGATCGAGGTGCTGACGACGGAAAACGGATACGATTACGCGGAAAAGACGGACGGCCCGGTGATCGCCTACCTGTTTGAGCCGCTCAGGGACAGCGAAGCCGAGCACGCGGAGCGGCTGCGGGACTATCTCAGCCGCTGGGGGGAGAAGGTCCGCCTGCAGGAGGTGGAGACGGTGGCGGAGGAGAACGAATCGTGGAAGGAGACATTCCGCGAGGTGCAGGTGGGCGACTGGTGGATTGCGCCCACGTGGACACCGCCGGAAGCGCTGGCCCAAGCCAGGCACGTGCTCTGGATCGATCCCGGCGCGGCGTTCGGCACCGGCTACCACGGCACCACCCAGGACATCCTGCTGATGCTGCAGGAGCGGCCTCCCGCCGGCAAACGAGTGCTGGACATCGGCGCCGGTTCCGGCATCCTGTCGCTGTTCTGCATCAAAAACGGGGCCCGGCAGCCGGTCTGGGCGGTGGATCTCAATCCGCAGAGCGAATACCAGATCCGGGTAAACCTGGCCAACAACGACCTGTCGGAGGAAGCGGTGGAAATCGTGATGGGCGACGCGCTGGAGCCGGACGTACAGGAGCGGCTGCCCCGTGAGGCGGATCTCATCCTCGTCAATATCGGCGGTGACGAAGACGTGGCGATGCTGCCCCTGGTGCGGGAGCGGATCGCTCCGGGGGGAACGGTGATCCTATCCGGGATCGTGCAGTGGAATCGCGGCAAGGTGCTGACCGCTTACGAACAGGCCGGATTCGCCCCGGTGGCGGAGCGGCACAGTGACGAGTGGGTGACGGTCATGATGAGGGACGTCCGGGAGTAGAGATGGTACGGGAACGATTTACGCCGGATCGGACCTGTGTCACAATGGGAGAAACGAACACGGAGGAGGAAACCGGCATGGAACAAGTCGTCATTGCCGCAGCCGGACGCACGCCGATCGGCACGTTCGGCGGCGTTCTGAGAGATGTAAGCGCTCGCAAACTGGCGGAAACAGTGATCCGCGGTGTCATCGCCAAATCGGGAGTGGATCCGTCGCTGATTGATGAAGTGATCCTCGGCAACTGCATCCAGCGGACCGACGAAGCCAACATTGCCCGCGTGGCAGCCCTTGACGCCGGGCTCGGCAACCGGGTGACCGGTTTTACCGTGCAGCGCCAGTGCGCCTCCGGCATGCAGGCGATCGCCAGCGGGGCCGCGCAGCTTCTGCTGGGGGAGAGCGAGGTGGTGATCGCCGGCGGCGTGGAGAGCATGAGCAACGCGCCGTACGTGCTGAAAAACGCCCGCTGGGGCAAACGCCTCACCCACGGGGAGATGACCGACGCGATGTGGGAACTCCTGACCGATCCCCATCACGGCATCCTGATGGGGGAAACGGCGGAACGGCTGGCGGAGCGCTACAGCATCAGCCGCGCCGAACAGGATGAAATCGCCCTGCGCAGCCAGCAAAACGCGGTGCGGGCCATCGACAGCGGCCTGTTTCGCGAGGAAATCATTCCCGTTCCGGTAACAAAGCGGGGAGAGACGGTAATGGTGGAGACGGACGAACATCCCCGCCGCGACGTCACGCTGGAGGGCCTGGCCAGGCTGAAGCCCGGCTTCCGCGAAAACGGGACCGTGACGGCGGGCAACTCCTCCGGGTTGAACGACGGGGCATCGGCGGTCGTGCTGATGAAGGAGAGCCGGGCGCGGGAGCTGGGCATCGCTCCGCTGGGCAGGATCGTCTCGTACGCCTGGGCCGGGGTGGAGCCCGATCTGATGGGATACGGACCGGTGCCGGCGGTGAAAAAGGCGCTGGCCAAAGCGGGTCTGACGCTGGCCGACATCGATCTGATCGAAGTAAACGAAGCGTTCGCCGCCCAGTATCTGGCGGTGGAAAAGCTGCTGGAGCTGCCGCGCGACATCACCAACGTCAACGGCAGCGGCATCTCGCTTGGCCATCCGGTCGGCTCCACGGGCTGCCGCATCGTCGTCACGCTTCTGCACGAAATGAAGCGCCGCCAGGTCAAGCGCGGGCTGGCCACGCTCTGCGTCGGAGGCGGAATGGGCATGGCGATGGTCGTGGAAAGGGGCTGAAGCGGCCGGCGTACAGGTTTAAACGAGGCCTCCCCGGTCAACAATGGAAGCAGGACCCCATCGATGCCGCAGCAGAGATGGGGTCCTGTTCGTCAAAGGGAGGTCTCGTTCATGAACATGTTGTCTTTTTTGCGCAGATACGGAAAGCGGATCGCCCGGTACGGGGCGGCCCTCGTGGCGATCGGCTTATTGGTGGCGGTCTCCTTTGCCGCCTACCACTACAAGCGGATGACCCGGGAATGGTACGCCCCGCTCGAGGCGGGAACGGGAGCGCCTTTGGAGCAGACGGGGGAACGGCTGCCCGGCGCGCTTTTGGCCCAGGCCAAAACGCTCAAACCGTTTCTCCTGCTCGTCATCGGGACGGACAGCCGGGACGGGGAGCAGGCCCGCTCGGACACGATGATGCTGGCGGCCGTGCATCCCGCCAAGCAGCGGGTGCATCTCGTCTCCATCCCCAGGGACAGCTACATGGAACTGCCCGGAACAGGCTACGACAAGCTGAACCACGCCATGGCCTACGGCGGCCCCAAGCTGGTCAAACAGTCGCTGGAGCGCTTTTTCAACCTCAAGATCGACCGCTACGTGACGATCGACTTCGAAGGATTCCGGCAGGTGGTGGACGAGCTGGGCGGGGTGCAGATCGAGGTGAAAAAACGGATGAAGTACACCGATCCGAGCGACGACACCCACATCGACCTGAAGCCGGGACTGCAGACGCTGAGCGGCGAACAGGCACTCGATTACGCCCGCTACCGCAAAAGCGATCTGGGGCGGGAAGACAGCGACTACCAACGGATCGCCCGGCAGCAGGAGATCGTCCGGGCCCTGGCCGACAAGGGCACGTCGGCGCAGACGCTGGTCAAGGCGTTTTCGCTGATGGACATTCTCGGCAGCCACGTCAAGACCGATCTGACCGACCAGGAGATCGCCTCCCTCCTGCTGGCGTACGGCGACCCCGAGCCCAATACGGTGCAGACGGACACGCTCACGGGGGCGGACGAGCGGATCTGGCACAACGGCGTCCTCGGCTGGTACCATCTGGTGCCAAAAGAGGAGCGGTCCCGCGTCCGCCAACTGCTGATGGAGGCGCTGGCCCCTTGACCACGGCGCTGGCCTCCTGACCACAGAGCTTGCCCCTTGACCACGGGCGCTGGCCCCCTGCACGGCGCTGGTTGGAGCGGGAGATTCCGCGGCCGCTTTTCCGGAGCGGCAGGCCTCTTGGCGGGAGGCCGGTCCGCCATGCCCGCCCGTCAACCATGCCCGCCCGCCAGGCGTAGACGCGAGGAGATCAACGGCCGGACAAGCCCGCGACGCCCCCGGACGGCCGCCGCAAAAAGCCCGTCGCCAGCAAGAACGGCACCCCCATCCCGCCCCGGACAGGCGTCTGCCATTTCCTGCAAAAAAATGGTCCGGTTTGTGTATTTTTCGTTGGAAAATTAATTATCTTTCGACTAGAATGGAAGCAGGAAGAGGTTATGAATGTGGATCGTACGGGAGAGGTAAGGCCAATAAGGGATTGGAGGGAATTTGCCCATGTCAAACGCCAAGCCTTGGATTGCCAGTTACCCGCCCGAGACCGCACCGTCACTGGAATACCCCCGTGTTCCGCTGACGCATTTTCTGGAACAGGCGGCCGCCGAGTTTCCCGATCATCCTGCGCTGTACTTCATGGGCAGGCGGATCACCTACCGGGAGCTCTTGGCGATGTCGTATCAGTTCGCCAACGCGCTGATCAAGCGCGGCGTGAAAAAAGGGGACCGCGTCGCCGTCATGCTGCCCAACTCCCCCCAGGCAGTCATCGGCTACTACGGCTCGCTGATGGCCGGAGCGACGGTGGTCATGACGAACCCGCTTTACACGGAACGGGAACTGATTCACCAGTTGAACGACTCGGGAGCCGAGACGATCATCACATTGGACCTGTTGTACAGCCGCGTTGCGGCCGTGAAGGCCTCCACCCCGCTGAAACGCCTGATGATTACGAGTGTGGGGGATTTTCTTCCCTTTTTCAAAAAGATGCTGTATCCGCTGGTGCAGAAGAAGCAGGGCCACCATCCGCAGATAACCTACGGCGGTGATGTTGAGCCTTTTCTTTCCGTGCTGAAAGAAAGCGCTATCAATCCCGTCACGCCTGAGGTTGACCCGGAAAAGGACATCGCGCTTCTGCAGTATACCGGCGGCACCACCGGCCTGGCCAAGGGCGTCATGCTGACGCACCGCAACCTCGTCGCCAACGCGCTGCAGTGCCAGGCTGTCATGTACAAGTTCGTCAGAGGGCGGGAACGGATCCTCGCCGCCCTGCCGCTGTTCCACGTCTACGGAATGACCACGGTGATGAACAAGGGCATTTCCATCGCGGCGGAAATCATTCTCGTCCCCAAATTCAACGTCAAGCAAATCCTCAAACTGATCGACAAGACCAAACCCACCCTGTTTCCCGGCGCACCCACGATGTACATTGGACTGATCAACCACCCCGACTTGCCCAAATACGACTTGTCCTCCATTGCCGCCTGCGTCAGCGGCTCCGCACCGCTGCCCGTGGAGGTCCAGCGCAGGTTTGAAGAACTGACCGGCGGCAGGCTGGTGGAAGGGTACGGCCTGACGGAAGCGTCTCCCGTCACCCACTCCAATCCGATCTGGGGGAAGCGGATCAGCGGCAGCATCGGCCTGCCCTGGCCGGACACCGACTGCCGCATCGTCGACCCGTCGACCGGGGAAGAGCTGCCCCAGGGAGAGATCGGGGAGCTGGCGGTCAAAGGGCCGCAGGTGATGCTCGGATACTGGAACCGGCCGGAAGAAACGGCGGCCGTCCTGAGGGACGGGTGGCTGCTGACCGGTGATATGGGGTACATGGACGCAGACGGGTACTTTTACGTCGTCGACCGCAAGAAGGACATGATCATCGCCGGTGGATACAACATCTACCCGCGTGAGGTGGAAGAAGTGCTGTTTGAGCATCCCGCCGTCCAGGAAGCGGCCGTCATCGGCGTGCCGGACCCCTACCGGGGCGAGACGGTCAAGGCGTTTATCGTGCTGAAGGAAGGAGCGCAGGTCAGCGAAGAAGAGCTGGAGCGTCACTGCCGCCAGCGCCTGGCCGCCTACAAGATTCCGCGGATGTACGAGTTCCGGAAAGAACTGCCCAAGACGATGGTGGGCAAGGTGCTGCGCCGCCAACTGCTGGAGGAGGAAAAGAAACGGAGCGCCGCCGAAGACCAGGTGAAGACGAGCTGAAGGCCATCCGGAAACGCGAGGAAAAACAGGCGGCAACTGCCGCGTCGGGACCATCCCGTCGACCGTGAATGCTGTCCCGAACCGCCCTCCTGATCGGGAGCGGCCTTTTTCTTGTCGGACGGGCGTACGCCTTCGATCGGACCGGCTTTTTCGTGGGGGACTTCTCCGGGCAGACCACCTGCCGTTCGCTTTTGGCCCGGGCGGACGAGGGATTGACAGAGGCTGGAACCTGTATTACACTTTACACATGAATGAACGATCATTCATTTCAACATCTAGTCGAAGCAAACGTGGAGGTACGTATGGCGAAAAAAACGGGGGAGAAATATCAAGCCATCATTGATGCGGCTGTTCGCGTCATCGCTCGTCAGGGCTATCACAGCGCCCAGGTTTCCAAAATTGCGAAAGAGGCGAAGGTAGCGGACGGCACCATCTACCTCTACTTTGAGAACAAGGATGACATTCTCATTTCCCTGTTCAACGAAAAGATGGGAACCTTTATCGAAACCTGCCGGGGACGCATCGCCGAAGCGGAGTCGGTCGAGCAAAAACTGTACGTCCTGGTCCACACCCATTTGAGCCAGTTGGCCCAAGACCCGGAACTGGCAAAAGTGACGCAGATCGAGCTGCGCCAGTCCAATCCGGAAATCAGCGAGGGCATCGGCGCCGTGATGAAGCAGTACTTCAACCTGATTGACGACGTGATCCGCGAAGGCATGGAGAAAGGCGTGTTCCGCCCGGACATCGATGTCCGCGTGGCGCGGAAAATGATTTTTGGCACGCTGGACGAAGTGACGACGTCCTGGGTCATGAAACAATGCAAGTACGATCTTGTCTCCCATGTTGACCCCATTCATAACCTCTTCCTGTACGGTATGAAGGGAAAATGACAAAAGAAAACGCTTTTTTTGCAAGATTCCGTTTGTTACAATAAAAACGTAAAGACTGAGCGTTCGTTCAGATGACGGATGCTTCATGACTCGACGTAAGCAGGGGGGAGAGGGATGTATTCGTATTGGCATGTGCAAAAGGAAGACCGCGTCGCCGTCGTCACCATCAACCGTCCGCCGGCCAACGCGCTGAGCCAGGCGGCGCTGACGGAGCTGGCAGCGCTTCTGGACGATCTGGAACGGGACGGCCAGGTAAAGGCGATCGTCTTGACCGGCGAAGGCCGTTTTTTCATCGCCGGGGCGGATATCAAGGAGTTTACCCAGCTGATGTCCGCGGATGCGGAAGCGCTGGCGAAAGCCGGTCAGCAATTGTTTGAGCGTCTGGAAACCTTCCCGAAACCGATCATTGCGGCGATCAACGGGGCGTGCCTGGGCGGCGGTCTGGAACTGGCGATGGCCTGCCACATTCGGCTGGCGGCGCCCGAAGCCAAGCTGGGATTGCCCGAGCTCAACCTGGGCATCATCCCCGGATACGGGGGCACGCAGCGGCTGCCGCGCCTGGTGGGCCGGGGCAAGGCGACGCAGATGATCCTCACCTCCGAAATGATCGGCGGCGAAGAGGCGCTGCGCATCGGGCTGGTGGAAGCGGTCCATCCGCTGGACCAGCTCCTGGACGAAGCGAAAAAGCTGGCCGGCGCCATCGCCCAAAAAAGCGCCGTCGCCCTGCGGCTGGCACTGGAGGCGGTGCACGCCGGGACGGTGCTCGGCAAGGCGGAAGGCATGCAGCGCGAAGCCGAACTGTTCGGCGAAGCGTTCGCTTCGGAGGACGTCAAGGAAGGCGTCGCCGCGTTTCTGGAAAAGCGCAGGCCGCAGTTTGCCGACCGCTAGCCGGTATCGGAATCGCGCCACCTAGAAGGAGGGAATCCCATGAACATTTTGGTTGTCATGAAGCAGACGTTTGACACGGAAGAAAAAATCGTCATCCAGGATGGCAAAATCTCGGAAGACGGCGTGGAATTCATCATCAACCCGTACGACGAGTACGCGGTGGAAGAGGCGATCAAGCTGAAGGAGGAGCACGGCGGCGAAGTGACCGTCGTCTCCATCGGTCCGGACCGGGCGGAAAACGCGCTCCGCACCGCGCTGGCGATGGGAGCGGACAAGGCGGTTCTGGTGAACGACGAATCCCTGTTCGGAGACGAGTACACGACGGCCAAGGTGCTGGCTGCCGTCGCCCGCAAAGTGGGATACGACATCATCCTCGGCGGACAGATGGCAGTCGACTCCGGCGCTGGACAAGGCGGTCCCCGTCTGGCCGAAGAGTTGGGCATCAACCACGTCTCCACCGCCGTCAAACTGGAGATCAACGGCACCCAGGTGCGCGTGGAACGCGACGTCGAAGGGGATCTGGAAGTGGTGGAAACCAGCCTGCCGGTGCTGATCACCGCCCAGCAGGGGCTGAACGAACCGCGTTACCCGTCCCTCCCGGGGATCATGAAAGCCAAGAAAAAACCGTTGGATCGCCTCTCCGCGGACGATCTCGGCCTGTCCGCCCAGGACGTGCAGGCGAAGACCGTCATCGTCGACCAGTCCCTGCCTCCGAAGAAGCAGGCGGGCCGCATTCTCTCCGGCGACTTGGCGGCGCAAGTGTCCGAATTGGTCCAATTGTTGCGTAACGAAGCAAAAGTGATCTAAGCGAGAGGGAGAGGATCCTGATGAAAAAGGTACTGGTATTGGCAGAAACGCGCGACGGTCAACTGCGCAACGTGTCCCTGGAAGCGCTGGCCGCCGCGCACGTGTTGGCGGAAGGCGGCGAAGTGGTGGCCGCCCTGTTCGGACCGGACAGCGGCGCGCATGCGGCAGTCCTGGGACATCACGGCGCCGGTACGGTCTACGTAGCGGATCATGCCGCGCTGGCGCAGTATACGCCGGACGCGTACGCCCAAGCGCTGAAACAGTTGATCGACTTCGTCTCTCCCGATGCGGTGGTGCTGGGTCACACGGCGATCGGCCGCGATGTGGCGCCGCGTGTGGCCGCCCGTCTCGGGTACGGCCTGATCTCCGACGTGACGGGTCTGGAGGCCGGTCCGGTCTTTACCCGGCCGATCTACGCGGGCAAGGCGTTCCAAAAACGGACGTTCACCGACGGCGCGATCATGATCACGATCCGGCCCAACAACATCCCCGCCGCTGCGCCCGACACCGGCAAAACGGCCACGGTGGTGCCGTTTGACGTGGAGATCAAGGATCTGCGCTCCATCGTCAAGGAAGTGGTCCGCAAAACGAGCGGCAAAGTGGATCTCTCCGAGGCCAAGATCATCGTCTCCGGCGGACGCGGCGTGAAGAGCGCGGACGGCTTCAAACCGCTCTACGAACTGGCGGATGTACTCGGTGCGGCTGTGGGCGCGTCCCGCGGCGCGTGCGATGCCGACTACTGCGACTACTCCATGCAGATCGGCCAGACAGGGAAGGTGGTCACACCCGACCTGTACATCGCGTGCGGCATCTCCGGGGCGATCCAGCACCTGGCAGGCATGTCCAACTCCAAAGTGATCGTCGCCATCAACAAGGACCCGGAAGCTCCCATCTTCCAGGTGGCGGACTACGGCATTGTCGGCGATTTGTTTGAGGTGGTTCCGCTGCTCACGGCCGAATTCAAAAAAGTGCTCGTGTAATCGAGCGGCACGGCTGCGGCGCCCTGTACGGGGCGCCGTTTTTGCTGTCCCGGGAGCGGTGCGCCAAGCGGCGGTCGCGGTATGGCTGCGCACCGTTTTTTTGTCCGCCCCCGCTGTCGTACGCTTGTCCTGTCCGCTATAATAACAAGGAAAAGGGAGCGTGGTCGGAATGAGTGAGGAACTGCTGCGGCAGTTGATCCACATGGTGGCGGAAAACAACCGCATCGTCAAGGAATCGGTCGAGGAGCTGCGCGAGTTCAAACGTGAAATGTACGCGTTTCGCGAGGAGATGTACACGTTTCGCGAGGAGATGTATGTGTTTCGCGACGACATGTACGCGTTTCGCGACGAAACCAACCGCCGCTTTGACCGCCTGGAACGGCATCATCAACTGCTGGAATCCGATTTTGACCTGATGCACCGCAAAGTGTGCGACCACGAACGGGAGATCAACCGGCTGAAGCACATGGGGCAATAGAGTGCGGCGATTCCGGACAGACTAACGTGGAAAGCGCGGCAAAGTGTCGTCCGCCGTAGTCATTTCCGGTGGAGAATGATATACTGTAGGGCGTATGGAACCTTTTGGCGTACCGAATAGAAGGAGGTAACGATACCATGGCAATTGTACATGCAACCGATCAAACCTTTTCCCAGGAAGTGGAGCAAGGCGGCACTGTCCTGGTTGACTTCTGGGCTCCGTGGTGCGGCCCCTGCAAAATGATCTCGCCGGTGCTGGAGCAGATCGACAGCGAAGTGGGGACCAAGCTGAAAATCGTTAAAGTAAACGTGGACGAGAATCCGGAATCCGCCGGCCGCTTCGGCGTGATGTCCATCCCGACGCTGATCGTGTTTAAAGACGGTCAGCCGGTCGACAAGGTAATCGGCTTCCAACCGAAGGAAGCGCTGATGGGCACGCTGGGCAAACACCTGTAAGGAAAACGGATCAACACCTGCCTGGCCGCTTAAGCCGGGCAGGGTCCGTCATCAGCATTCGCACTGCGCGGATGCTGATTTTTTTGTGCCAGCGAGAAACAGTCGTGTTTCGCCGAAAAACGTGGTAACATGGGGACGGAACGTACATTCCCGCCCGTGCGGGAAGGGCCGATGGGCCGGACATGAAGAAAGGAGGGGGCAGCCGTGAACAGCTCCTTGAAAGACAAGCTGGCCGTCCTGCCGGAGAAGCCGGGCTGCTACCTGATGAAAAACAAGGACGGAGACATCATCTACGTGGGCAAGGCCAAGGTGCTGAAGAACCGCGTCCGTTCCTACTTTACGGGCAGTCACGACGGCAAGACGCAGTTGTTGGTCAGCGAAATTGCCGACTTTGAATACATCGTCGTCTCCTCGGCGATCGAAGCGCTGATTTTGGAGTGCAACCTGATCAAGCAGCACAATCCGCGCTACAACGTGATGCTGAAGGACGACAAAACCTATCCGTACATCAAGATCACCAACGAAAAACATCCGCGCCTGGAGATCACCCGCAAGGTGGTCAAGGACAAGGCGCGTTATTTTGGTCCCTACGCCAACGCGGGGGCGGCATCCGAGGTAAAGAAGCTGCTGGATCGCCTCTACCCGCTGCGCAAGTGCAAAACGCTGCCGAAGCAGGTCTGTCTGTACTACCATCTGGGGCAGTGCCTGGCTCCCTGCGTCCATGAGGTGCCCGCGGAAGAGAACCAGCGGCTGGTGGAAGAGATCTGCCGTTTTCTCGACGGCGGCCACGAGGAGGTGAAGCGGGAGCTGACGGAAAAGATGCTGCAGGCGGCGGAAAACATGGAGTTTGAGCGGGCCAAGGAGCTTCGCGACCAGATCCGCAGCATCGAAGCCGTGATGGAGAAGCAGAAGGTGACCTTTACCGACACGGTGGACCGGGACATCATCGGCTTTGCCGTCGACAAGGGCTGGATGTGCGTCCAGATCTTCTACATGCGGCAGGGGAAGATGATCGAGCGGGAGACGACGTCGTTTCCGTACTACGGTGACGAGGCGGAGGACTTTATGTCCTACGTCACCCAGTTTTACTACGACAAGCAAAACGCGCTGCCCAAGGAAATTTTGCTGCCGGAGCAGAGCGAGCCGGAGCTGTTGGCGGAGTGGCTGGGCGTCAAGGTGTACGCGCCCAAGCGAGGCAAAAAGCGGGAACTGGTGCAGATGGCCTCCGAAAACGCGCGGATAGCCCTGCAGGAAAAGTTTGCGCTGATGTCCAAGGACGATGCGCGGACGATCCAGGCGGTGCACAATCTGGGGCACGTGCTCGGAATTGGCACGCCGCACCGCATCGAGGCGTTTGACAACTCCAACATTCAGGGCACGGAGCCGGTGTCCGCGATGGTCGTCTTTACCGACGGCCGGCCGGACAAGAAAGAGTACCGCAAATTCAAGATCAAAAGCGTTGAGGGGCCGGACGACTACGGGGCGATGCGGGAAGTGATCCGCCGCCGCTACACCCGCCTGCTGAAGGAAAACCAGCCGCTGCCCGACCTGATCGTCATCGACGGCGGCAAAGGGCAGATCAGCGCGGCGATGGACGTGCTGGAAAACGAGCTGGGGCTCTACATCCCCGTCTGCGGCCTGGCCAAGGACGAAAAGCACCGGACGGCCCAACTGCTCTACGGCGATCCGCCGGAACCGGTGGAGCTTCGCCGGGACAGCTACGAGTTTTACCTGCTGCAGCGGATCCAGGACGAGGTGCACCGCTTTGCCATCACGTTTCACCGGCAGGCGCGCAGCAAGACGATGCTCTCGTCCCGGCTGGACGAGATTCCCGGTGTCGGCGAAAAGCGGCGCAAGCTGTTGTTCCAGCATTTCGGCTCGCTGAAAAAGATGCGCGAAGCGACGGTGGAGGACTTCCGGCAGATCGGTATCGGCGACAAGCTGGCCCGCGAGATTATCCGCCATCTTCGACAGATGGAAACGTAACGCCAAAAAGGTCGTTGAACCCGAGGCGGCTTCATGGTATAATCCCATACAAACAGCATAACAAGCCTCACTTCCCGTTTGGAGTGAGGTAGAGGCGCGAAAACCATGAGTACCTCCCTGAGATCGGGCATCTGTGACGGGTACGGGAAAGGGGAATTCGCCGAAGTACGGAGAAAGGCCCGCTTCCTCCGTGCTGGGCCTGCGTTGAACAAGCGCAGGACTGTCATCCGCGCAATCACCCGTTGCCGGATGGAGAGCTATCTCACGATGTCGGTTGAGGATGGAACAGGGTGTGTTCCGTCATGCTCAACTGTTCACGTGGTCAAGGGAAGGAGGAACCGGTATGTCGAACTGGCAGGCAGTGACAGGTGTATCCTCGTCGCTGCCTTTTTTGCAAGAGTGAGAAAAACGGCATGTTCCAACAGAAAATGGAACGAAGATGGCCTGACAGAGAAGAATCAAACGAGAAATCATGTTGAATAGGAAAAGGGAGAGAAGCCGCATGGGGTTGATCGTGCATAAATACGGAGGCACCTCCGTAGGTACCATCGAACGGATTATGAAAGTAGCGGACCGGATTATACAATATAAGGAAGCGGGACACGACATGGTCGTCGTCGTGTCGGCGATGGGCAAGTCCACGGACGTGCTGGTGGACATGGCCAAACAGATTTCCCCCTACCCGTCGGAGCGGGAGATGGACATGCTGCTGGCGACAGGCGAGCAGGTGTCGATTGCGCTTTTGGCGATGGCGCTGCACCAAAAAGGGTATGACGCCATTTCCCTGACGGGCTGGCAGGCGGGAGTGACGACCGAATCGATCCACGGCAAGGCGCGGATCACCCATATCGAGACGGAACGGATTCGGAAGGAGCTGGCGCGCGGCCGGGTCGTCATCGTGGCTGGATTCCAGGGAGTCAGCGAAGCGGGCGAGATCACCACGCTGGGCCGCGGCGGTTCGGACACGTCTGCGGTGGCGCTGGCAGCCAGCCTCAACGCGGACAAATGCGAAATTTTCACAGACGTGGCCGGCGTCTACACCGCCGACCCGCGTGTGGTTCCGACGGCGAGCAAGCTGGACAGCATTTCCTATGACGAGATGCTGGAACTGGCCAACCTGGGGGCGGGCGTGCTGCATCCGCGCTCGGTGGAGGCGGCCAAGACCCACAAGGTCCGGCTGGTCGTCCGCTCCAGCTTTACGACAGAAGAAGGCACGTACGTAGAGGAGGTTGCGCATATGGAAACAGGAAGAGTAGTAAGCGGCGTCGCCCACGACGAAGACGTCGCAAAGGTGACGGTTGTGGGAATGCCCGCACGCGTGGGCACGCTGTCCCGTCTGTTCAACACGCTGGCGGATCACCAGGTGAACGTGGACATCATCATCCAAAGCTCGTACGACGCGGCCGTGACCAACATTTCCTTCACGGTGGCGGGGAGCGACCTGAAAAAGACGCTCGACACGCTGAACGCCCACCGGGATCAGCTCGGCTTTGAAAAAGTGGAGTACGAAGAGGGCCTGTCCAAGGTCTCGATTGTCGGAGCCGGCATGGTACACAATCCGGGCGTGGCCGCCGAGATGTTCCGCGTGCTGGCCGAGCAGGAGATCACGATCAAAATGGTTTCCACGTCCGACATCAAGGTGTCCTGCGTCATCCCGGCGGAACACACCGAGCGGGCCGTGCGCAGCCTGCACACCGCATACGGCCTCGACGTGGCGGAAACAGCGGTCGTGCACGGGGTGTAACCCGGCTGACAGCCCAATAGCGACGACACATGCTGCCTCCCCCCTTTTTTCGCCGCGGAAAAAGGGGGGGATTTTTTACGGGAGGATTTTTTACGGGGAAATCTTTTTGCGGCGGCGATACGTTGCCTCACCGCCCGGATCTTGTCCGTCCGGCTCGTACCCGTCCCGGCAAGACCTTACCAGCGGACCGTGATCAGGACGCTGCCCGTCTCCTCCGCCTCCATCCGGGCTTCCGTCTCCTGCTCCTTCCAGCGGCCGACAGCGCCGGCGATGATGCCGCACTCCAGGGAGAGGGAACGGTTGATCCGTTCGGGCGACATGTAGCGATAGATGGTATGGGTCAGGCGATAACGAAGCTGCCGCTCCCCGTCTTCCAGCAGGTCCAGTTTGCCCAGCCCCAGGCGGATAAAGGGAAACACCAGGCCGTTGGCGGAGCGGATGGGAATCTGCCGCCCCATTTCCTTTCCCAGCCAGTGGAGAATGGGCGGTTCGCTTTCGCCCAGCAGCGTACGGGTGAGGTGCTCCCGCAGCAAGTGATAGCCAAGATAGGGCATGTGGATGCGCTCGATATCGGAGATGACGCGGGAAGGCAGCAGGGCTCCCAGTTGATCCGGTTCTTTCATTTCGCGATCCTCCTTCCCGGCTGCAGGCCGCGCGATGGCTTGTCCGCTGTCGGACCCTCCTGCGGACGCCGGTCTTTTGCAGCCGATTGGTCAACCTGTTTGGTACCAGACTATGAGAGAGCGGCCGTGTCTATGACAGATTCATAGAAAAATCGGACGATTGATACGTGTAATCCAACAATGGAATTAGTCTATTCACTGTCTTGACGCTCCTAGGAGACAGGAGTACAATTGGTTGTGGTTCAACGTTTTGCCCAACTTTTTTCCGTTTTCCGACACAATTTGCCAAGCCGGGCGGCAGGGACGGCAGGCTGCTGCGGTTCATGTCTAACCGGCGGGGCAATGGGTTAGGATAGTGGGGAAAAGATTTACCAAAGAACGCTACATACAATTGAAAGGGGGACCATTGTATGGCGAAAGGCCATAGCTTTCTGAACCACAAGCTGCATTCTTTTCTCGGTTTGTTCCCAATCGGGCTGTACCTCTTGTTCCACTTGACGGCGAACTATCAGGCAACCCGGGGACCGGAAGCCTTCAACCAGGTGGTAGGAATGATCGAACACGTTCCATTCCTGCTCGCCGTGGAATTCATCTTCATCTACATTCCCATCCTGTTCCATGCCGTGTACGGGATCTACATTGCCTTCCAGGCGAAACACAATGTGGGCAACTTCGGACATTTCCGCAACCACATGTTCCTCTGGCAGCGCCTTACGGGTATCATCACGCTCATCTTTATCGCTTGGCACGTGTACGAAACGCGCATTCAAAAAGCGCTGGGTGCCGAAGTGAACTTTGACATGATGGCCAACATTCTCAGCGATCCGCTGATGGTCGTCTTCTACACCATCGGGATTCTCAGCACCGTGTTTCACTTTTCCAACGGTCTCTGGTCGTTCCTCGTACACTGGGGCATCACCGTCGGTCCACGTTCCCAGCGTTTCGCCACTTATCTGACCATGGGCATTTTTGTAATCGTTTCGCTCATCGGCTTGCGGGCGATGTCTGCATTCATTCTGTAGGGATAGGGGGACTCATTCATGGCAAAAGGTAAACTGATCATTGTCGGTGGCGGCCTTGCCGGATTAATGGCTACCATCAAAGCAGCAGAAAAGGGCGTTCCCGTACAGTTGTTCTCCCTGGTTCCGGTTAAGCGTTCCCACTCCGTCTGTGCGCAGGGCGGCATCAACGGCGCGGTGAACACCAAAGGGGAAGGCGACTCCACCTGGGAGCACTTCGACGATACCATTTACGGCGGCGACTTCCTGGCGAACCAACCGCCTGTCAAAGCGATGTGCGACGCGGCTCCGGGCATCATCTACATGCTGGACCGGATGGGCGTTATGTTCAACCGTACGCCGGAGGGTCTCTTGGACTTCCGCCGTTTCGGGGGGACCAAGCATCACCGTACCGCGTTTGCCGGCGCAACGACCGGGCAGCAGCTCCTCTACGCGCTGGACGAGCAAGTGCGCCGCTTTGAAACGGAAGGTCTCGTGACCAAGTACGAATACTGGGACTTCCTTGGGGTTGTTCTGGACGACGCCGGCACCTGTCGGGGGATCACGGCGCAGAACCTGCGCAACGGCGAGATCCAATCCTTCCGCGCCGACGCCGTCATCCTGGCGACCGGGGGACCCGGCATCATCTTCGGCAAATCGACCAACTCGATTATCAACACCGGTACCGCGGCATCTGCGGCGTACCAGCAGGGCGTCATTTACGCCAACGGCGAAATGATCCAGATTCACCCAACCGCCATCCCGGGCGACGACAAGCTGCGCCTGATGTCCGAGTCGGCTCGCGGTGAAGGCGGACGTGTCTGGACCTACAAGGACGGCAAACCGTGGTACTTCCTCGAAGAAAAGTACCCGGCCTACGGCAACCTGGTGCCGCGCGACATCGCCACCCGCGAAATCTTCCACGTCTGCGTGGATCTGAAGCTGGGCATCAACGGCGAAAACATGGTGTATCTCGACCTGTCCCACAAAGACCCGAAAGAGCTGGACGTCAAACTGGGCGGCATTATCGAGATCTACGAGAAGTTCGTGGGCGAGGACCCGCGCAAGGTACCGATGAAAATCTTCCCGGCCGTGCACTACTCGATGGGCGGCATGTGGGTAGACTACAACCAGATGACCAACATCCCGGGTCTGTTCGCTGCGGGTGAGTGCGACTACTCCCAGCACGGTGCGAACCGCCTCGGCGCCAACTCCCTGCTTTCCGCGATCTACGGCGGCATGGTGGCAGGTCCGAAGGCAATCGAGTACATGAACGGTCTGGAGCAGTCCTGCGACGTTCTGCCCTCCACGCTGTACGACAGCTACACGAAGAAGGAGCAGGAGAAATACGACAACATTCTCAAGATGGACGGCACCGAGAACGCGTACCTCCTGCACAAGGAACTGGGCGAGTGGATGACCGACAACGTGACCGTCGTGCGCTACAACGACCGCCTGAAGAAGACGGACGAAAAGATCCAGGAACTGATGGAGCGCTACAAGCGGATCAACATCAACGACACGAGCAAGTGGAGCAACTCCGGCGCAGCCTTCACCCGTCACCTGTGGAACATGCTGGTGCTTGCCCGCGTAATCACGATCAGTGCGCTGATGCGCGACGAAAGCCGCGGCGCTCACTACAAACCGGAGTTCCCGGAGCGCAACGACGAGAAGTTCCTGAAAACGACGATGGCCAAATACAATCCGGAGACCACCGCGCCGGAGATCTACTACGAAGACGTGGATGTATCGCTGATTCCGCCGCGTAAGCGGGACTACACGTCCGACAAGAAGAAGAAGTAAGAGGGGAGGGAACTGATCATGGCCGAAAAGTTTGTCCACCTGATTATCACCCGTCAAGACAGCCCTGACAGCACTCCGTACAAGGAAGAATTCAAGGTTCCGTACCGCCCGAACATGAACGTGATCTCGGCGTTGATGGAAATCCAGCGCAATCCGGTGAACGCGCAAGGCCAAAAAACGACGCCGGTCAACTGGGAATCCAACTGCCTGGAGGAAGTGTGCGGCGCGTGCTCCATGGTGATTAACGGCAGACCGCGCCAGGCGTGTTCCGCTCTGATCGACAAGCTGGAGCAGCCGATCCGTCTGGAACCGATGAGCACCTTCCCGGTTCAGCGCGACCTGTCCGTCGACCGCAGCCGCATGTTTGATGCACTGAAACGCGTCAAGGCATGGATTCCGATCGACGGTACCCACGACCTGGGGCCGGGTCCGCGGATGCCGGAAGTGGAACGCCAATGGGCGTACGAACTGTCCAAGTGCATGACCTGCGGCGTCTGCCTGGAAGCGTGCCCGAACGTCAACGAAAAATCGGCGTTCATCGGTCCGTTCGCCATCTCCCAGGTGCGTCTGTTCAACCAGCACCCGACTGGTGCGATGAACAAGCACGAGCGTCTGGATGCGCTGCTGGAAGACGGCGGCATCGCCGACTGCGGAAACTCGCAAAACTGCGTGCAAGCCTGTCCGAAAGGCATTCCGCTGACGACCTCCATCGCTCACATGAACAAAGAGACGACCAAATACGCTCTGAAGAAATTCTTCTTCTCCTGATTTCTCGTGCAGGGGATGACAGACAACAGGCGTGCAAACCGTTACCGTGGTTTGCACGCCTGTTTGCATGTTGGCGTCTGCCTGGATCGATGATCGTGCCTTTTTCCGGACGAGCGCCGCGCGATGTTTACGCGGCTTTTTGAGCGGACGCCTTTTGCTCCGGAGGGGACAGCTTGATTTTGCCGAGCATCATGGCAAGCACGGCGCCCGCCAGGATAAAGACAAGTCCGACGAGATACACCTCATGGAGCGAGGCGACCATGTCCGTCTTGAGAATCGGCAGCAGGGTCTGCCGGATGCCGGCCGGAATGGAGGCCAGCGCTTCCGGGCTCAGCAGCATGGAGTACAGTCCCTGCGGGTTTGTCTGAATCATCGCGGAAAACTGCTCCGCCATGCCGTGAGCCTGCTGCGGCAGTTTTTCCAAACGGGGCATGAGATCATGCGTCAGCAGGGCGGTCGAGCGATGGTTCATGACCGCTCCCAGAACGGTCATGCCAAACGTTCCGCCGATTTGACGGAAGAACTGGCTCGAGGATGTGACGACCCCCCGTTCCGATTTGGGGAAGGATTCCTGCAGCGCGATGGTAATCAGCGGCATCACCAGCCCGATCCCCAGTCCCAGCACGATCATGTACGACATCGCTTCCCATTTGGAGGTGGTTACGACCATCGTGGACAGCAGCCAGAAGCCGGCCGCCATCGTGATCATCCCGATCAGCATCTGCGTGCGGACGCCGATTTTCTTTACGATCCGGCCTCCCGCGATGCTGGTCAGCATCATGGCCAGCATCATCGGCACCATGATGGTCCCCGACTCGGACGGGCTGATGCCGACAATGCCCTGCATGAACAGCGGTACGAACATGATGGCGCCAAACATCCCGACCGACATGAGAAACCCGATGCCGTTCAGCAGCGTGAAGGTTTTGTTCCGAAACAGATGCAGCGGCAGAATCGGCTCGGCCGTTCTCGACTCCACGATCACGAAAGCGGTCAGAAACGCGGCCGACAGCCCGAACAGCGAGAGGATCTGCCACGACGTCCAGGGGAAGTCCTTTCCGCCAAACGTCAGGGCGAGAAGCAGGCTGACGACGCCGCCGGTCATGGTGAACATGCCCCAGATGTCGATGTTGACCGGTCCGCTGATCCGCTGCGATTTGAGTGCCAGCGCAATCAGGATGACGGCGAGAATGCCGACCGGCAGATTGATGTAAAACACCCATCGCCAGTTCAGCGTGTCGACGATCCAGCCGCCAACCTGCGGCCCCAGAATGGAGGAAAGTCCGAAGACGGCGCCAAAGACCCCCTGCCATTTGGCCCGCTGCTCGCCGGTAAACAGATCGCCGACGATAATCATCGCCATCGGCATCATGATGCCGCCGCCGATGCCCTGGATCGCGCGGAAGACGATGAGCTGGTTCATCGTCTGGGCGGCCCCGCAGAGAACGGAACCGGCCATGAAAAGAATCAAGCCGGTCACATAGACCACTTTGCGGCCGATCAAGTCGGCCAATTTGCCGGTGATCGGCACGACGGCCGTGGAGGTCAGCATGTAGGCCGTGGTCAGCCAGGTCATGACCCCCAAGCCGCCCAGTTCGCCGACGATGCGCGGCATGGCGGTTCCCACAATCGTATTGTCCAGAGACGCAAACAACATTGCCACTAACAGTCCGACAATGAGAAGTCCTCGTTTTTCCTGTTGTTCCTGCATAAGATGTCACTCCTTCTCATGTGTTGCGATGCGGGCCAGCTTTTCGAAAAGGCGGACGAGCGCGTCCAGCTCATCCGGAGTCAGATGGCGCAGATAGCGTTGGACAACCTCTTTTCGCTTTCGTTTGGCCTGCTGCAGAATGGCCGCCCCCTGTTCGGTCAACCGGATGGTCACGATGCGGCGGTCGTGCTCGTCCCGGTCGCGCTGGACGAATCCGTGCTTCAGCAGCCGGTCCACCATCGCTGTGATCGCGCTCGGTTTGACGCACATGTTGTCCGCCAGCTCGGTCACCGAACTCGGTCCCTTTTTGGAGAGAAGACTCAGGATGTAAAACTGCGGGCCGGTCAGATCCGCGGACGATTCCGCCAGTTCCGGTCCCAGTTTTCTCATCGTCGTGGAAAAGGCGATCTGAAGCCGCTCGATCGCTTGATCCAAGTCCTTCTGATCCATGACGCACACCTTCCATCATCGCCGGCTCTTCATTTCCTGCCGTTAAAATTTATCGGGATTAATATTTAACGTATTTAAATATAAAGCGTGTGAAACCATTTGTCAATCTGCACGCCCATCCGATTTATGGGAATACGAATCTCCCTTCAAAGGAAAACTGAAGGAAATGGATGTTTTTTGGGGGGCAGACGATGAAAAAACGGATCTTGTGCATCGGGATGGCGCTATCCCTGCTTCCGGCACAGACGGTGGAGATGTGGACGGCAGAGGCCAACCAACGCGGGCAGGATGCCGCTTTTGCCAAACAGGTGCGTCAGGATCTTCGCGATGCCCATTGGCAGGCGAAGGCGGCTCTGCCTCAACCGGAGCGCGGCGGGATTCATGCTGCCGGCGCAGACGAGTGGAACGCGGCAGAGCATGTGCTGCAGGGTGAACAGGTGGCACAGCCCCCTGCCTCCGGGCTGGAGATGATCGAGGCGCCGAAAGCGTGGCAGGAAGCCGGCGTCAAAGGGGAAGGCATGCTGGTGGCGGTGATCGACACCGGCATCAACGGCAGGCACCCCGATCTGCCTGCGCCGCGTGACAAGCGGCTTGCCCAGCAAAAGTCCGGTTCGACGCAAAAGGTCATCCCCGGCTACAACTGGGCAGACCGCAACCAGACGACCGAGGACGTGGGCGAATCGCAGCACGGCGTGCACGTCGCCGGGATCGTGGCCGCCAACGGGAAGCTGAAGGGCGTGGCGCCCGAAGCCCAACTGCTGAGCCAGAAAGTATTCAGCAATTACCAGGGGGAAGTGCCGGGATTGAGCGAATCGATCCTGTTTGCGATCAACGATTCGATCGCGAAAAAAGCGGATGTGATCAACCTGAGCCTCGGCTCATCCGCCGGGTACGTGGACGAGACCAACACGGAGCAATTTGCCGTCAAGCGGGCGGTGGACAGCGGCGTGATCGTGGTGGCGGCGGCGGGCAACGACGCCTACTTTGGCAGCGACAAGGTAAAGGCGCAAAATCCGGATGTCTCCATGATCGGCTCTCCCGGTCTGGCGCCGGACGCCTTCTCCGTCGCGTCGGTCAATGCGACGGCCCTGGCCGGCTACAGCTTTTCCGTACAGGGGGTTCCCGGGCTGGAGCGGGTGGTCTACCTGCACGGCCACGCCGCCGGGGGCAGCGTGATCAACCCCGTCCAGGCCTTGATCAAACCGTACGAGCTGATCTACATGGGCAAGGGGAAAAAGGAAGATTACAATGTCTCCGTCAAGGGAAAAGTGGTGCTCCTGGAGCGGGGCGACATCCCTTTTGACGAGAAACTGCGGCTGGCCCGGGAAGCGGGAGCGGCCGGCGTGATCATCTACAACAACCAGTCGGGGCCGCTGATCATCAGCGCGGAGAACGCCAAACAGATTCCCGCGGTATCCATTTTGAAGCAGACGGGCGAGCGGCTGGCCCAGGCGCTGAAAAAAGGCAAAAAGGTTACGATCAGCTTCGACGGCCAGTACGCGCAAAATCCGATGCCGTATCCGGACGGGGGCACCATCTCCGCCTTTTCCTCCTGGGGGCCGACGCCCGATTTGCAGTTCAAGCCGGAGATTGCCGCACCGGGCGGAGGGATCTTGTCGACGGTGCGGGAGTCGGACTACGCGGTCAAAAGCGGCACGTCAATGGCGACCCCGCACGTCGCGGGAGGGATGGCGCTCATCAAGCAGGCGTATCTGAAGCAGGGGCGCAGCCTGCAAGGGCGGGCGCTGGTGGAGACGCTGAAGGCCGCCGCGATGAATACGGCCGCTCCCGTCCTCGACCCGCACGAAACCGCTGCCGCTTCCGACGGCAGCCGGCCGGGAAAGCTGCCGTACAGCCCGCGCGTCCAGGGAGCAGGGCTGCTGCAGATCGCCAAGGCGATCAAGACGCCGGCGATTGTCACCGATGCCAAAGGAAAGGCGGGCGTTTCGCTCGGGGAGATCGGCGCCCGGACGACGTTTTCGCTCTTCGTGGACAACAAGTTCGGGAAAAAGCCGCTCACCTACCGGATCAAGGACGAGTTCGGCGTGCTGACCGACCTGCGTCAGAACGGGCTCAACCTGCTGACGGAAACCCCGCTGAAAGGGGCGCGGCTGCAATTTTCCAGCCAGCAGGTGACCGTCCGGCCGGGCGAGCGGGCGGAGGTCAAGGTGACGCTGCACATTCCCCCGGAGACGGCGCGCAACCTCTTTGCCGAAGGGTTTATCGCCTTTGAGCCGGTGAATGGCGACGAGCCCGTCCTGCGCGTACCGTACTACGGCTTTTACGGCGATTGGGACGAGCCGCGGGTGATGGACTCCCCCATGTGGGAGGAAGCCAGCCAGGAAAAGCGAACCGGCGTGAAGACAGCCTGGTATCACGACAAGGAAAACGACAAGTGGAAATACCGCGATTACCTGGGAGTCGTCGGGGTGAGCGAAGACGGGACGGTCCAGGTGGACCCGGCGAAGATCGCGTTCTCTCCCAACGGCGACGGCCACTACGACACGGCCGCCCCGTCGATCACCTTTTTGCGCAACGCCCGGCAGGTCATGGTGGACGTGACGGACAGCACGGGCAAACCGATCCGCTCGCTGGTCCGCGACGAAAAGGTGAGCAAGTACGACCAGTCCAAGCTGGGCATTCCCTATTACTACACGGAACGGGAGGAGTGGAGCTGGGACGGCAGGACGTACTCCCCGGAAAAAGGCACGTACGAGCCGGTGCCGGACGGCGCCTACCAGTTCGTCGTCCGGGCCAAAATCGACGGGCGCAACGCCAACTGGCAGACGCTGACCCTGCCCGTCCGGGTGGATACCAAAGCGCCCGCCGTGACCGCTTCCCTGTCGGGCAACCGCGTCCAGTGGAGCACTAGGGACAAGGATGTGCAGGGCTACCTCTTGTACGTGGGCGGGAAAAAGACGGGAGGACCGTACTCGGCCAACGTCACCGGCACGGTGGTCAGCCAGCCGGACAAAAAGGTCACGCTGGTCGCCTACGATTACGCCGGCAACTTCAGTATCGTCCACCTCAACGGGAAAAGCGACGTCGTCCCGCCGTATGTTCAGTTCCCCAACGACCTGTTCCGCTACGTGCTGATTTCCCGCCAGCCGGAAGTGGCGATCAGCGGACGGATCAGCGGGGAAGACATGCTGGACCGCGTGCGGCTCGTCATCAACAAAACCCCGGTGGAGGTGGAGGCGGACGGAGCGTTTCACACCGTCCTGCGCCTGCCGGAGGGGCTGAACTACGTCTCGTACAGCGCGAGCGACATGTACGGCAACACCCGGCAGTTTACGCAGCGGGTCATCGTGGACACGGCTCCGCCGCTCCTGCAGTTGGCAAACGACGGCTCCGAAGACATTCTGTACGATGGGGGCACCAAGCGCATGCTCGTCCCGATCCGCTTCCACTACCGCGACCTGACGTACAAGGGGCAGGCCAGCGTCAACGGGCAGATCGTCGCGAGCTGGGAAGAAGACCAGTTGGAAAAGCCGGTCTGGAAGCAGTTCACGCACACGCTGCCCCTGAAGCACGGGGAAAACCGCATCCTGCTGGAAGGCAAGGACGGGGCCGGCAACCAATCCTCGCTGGTGATCTACGCGTACGTCGACGCCCATGCCGGTTCGCTGGTGCTGCATCACGGGGAGCAGCGGCTCACCTACACGGCCAGAGCGCTGCCCGCTCCGACGCTGAAACTGGAACATAACAGCCTGGAAGCCCGCGTCGGGGCATCGGTTCCCGTCTCCGGAAAAGTGACGGCTGCGGGTGTCGTCCGGCTGCAGATCGTCTACGGCGATCGCCGGGTCCCGGCGGACGTGAACGACCGGGGCGAGTTTCGCGTGCTGCTGGACGGCGTCCGGGAAGGCAAGCAGAAACTGACGGTGGTGGCCACCGACGCACTGGGACGGGAGGCCCACGGCGAGATCACCGTCGTCGGGAAAGGCGGATAAAGGATGTCCTGGTGACATCCTTTTTTCGCTGCAAGGGAACCGCTTCCGCGCCCATGCCGGCAATGCCGCAGGAGCTGTTTGGGGTTAGGAGGAGATTTCCATGTTTTTTCACGGCATCAAGTGGGAATATGTACGGGAGGCGTATCCGCTGCTCTCGCCGCGCCGCAGCGTTTCGCGCAAACGGGGCGACCAGTTGGCCGACCGGCTTCATCTGCTGCAGCAGTTCGGCCTCGAACCCGTCCACCTGCTGGAGGCGGGACCGGACTATCCGCCGGAGCGGTGCGTCCGGGAGTGTCTCTCCTTTGGGGATACGGTGTTTGCCTTTGAACGGCTGGAGGGGCCGCTGTGGCAGCTCAGCCGTCACGAGGTGGGGGTGGAGGTGCTGGATGTGCGTGCGTGCGTGCGGATCTACACGGAGCGGACGGATACCGCCGCCGAGATCAGGGACCTCTTTCCTGGTGTTCTCGTCATCCGGGACTAAAGCATTACAATTTTTTTGCAAATCTCTTGTAACTGTCAAATTTCGACATTATAATGGGCACAAACAGGAAGATTTTGCCCGGGAAAGGAATGGAACTATCATGAACGTCCAATACCTCAATCCGTTTCTGGAGTCGGCCTCCGCGGTCATTCAACAGTTTTGCAACGTGACCGTCACGCGGGGAGAGCTGGCCGTGACTGAGTGGGACTACCGGGACGACCATACCTGGATTCGCATCGGCATGACCGGCCATCTGGAAGGCCACGTCTTCTTCGGCCTGCACAACGACCTCGCGCTGCGAATCGTCTCGGCCATGATGGGCGGTTTTCCCGTCAGTGAACTGGACGAGCTGGGAAAAAGCGCGATTTCCGAACTGGGCAACATGATCTCCGGCAACGCCAGCACGATTCTGTACAGCCAGGGCGTCGAAATTGACATCACGCCGCCGCAGTTGATTCAGCACCGTGACATGCTGGCGGTGAGCGGCCCGGCGCTGTCGGCCCCGCTGGATCTGAGCGACATGGGGCGGATGGAGATACAGGTCATCGTGGTGAAATAGGGGGGGAAGGCGTGCGTCAGGAGGCGGCACGCCTTTTTACGTCGCGTCATGGCGGCCCTTCTCCAGGGGCAGCCGGAATTTTGAGAAAACGGAAAATACTCGCGATTGTCTGGCTGATTTCTTCCAGATCGTGTATTGTTGGAAATAGGAAGGAGGGCTGATCCGCTTGTCCTACGTCAGGCAGTTGATCGGGATGTTTCTGCTCGTGGTCGCCGTCTGCGGCGCGCCGTTCATGCTCTACACCGACAAGGACGAGGTGCACGTTTCCCCGGAAAACGTGATCGTCCGCACGGTGTATTTGCTGGAGCAGATCGCCGACGGTTCGCTCGGCACGTACTGGGTGGGGAATACGGAGCGCAGCATCGCCCAGGACATCGGGCCGTTTGCGCTGAGCACGTTTGAACTGCTGTTTTTCAGCGTCCTGATCGCGGTCGCCGTCAGTCTTTTGTTCGGGCTGTTCCTGCAGCGGTTCGGGGCCGTTCACCAACTGCAGCGGGCGCTGGACGTCATCGCCACCGTGCCCGACTTCGTCCTCATCATGCTGGCCATCCTGGCCGCCATCCAGTTTTACAAGTGGACCGGCATCCGCATCATCACGCTCTCGCCCTTCAGCGACGCGGACAACAACTGGTTTCCCCTGACCATCCTGGCCATCGGGCCCACCATCTTCCTGATGAAGGGAGTCAGCCTGAAGTACGCCCAGATCGGGGGAGAGGACTACATCCGTACGGCGCTGGCCAAAGGAATGGGCATCTGGCACATTCTCGTCCACCACGTCTACAAGAACGTCAAACCGTTCCTGGTGGCCGACCTGAAAAAGACGATCGCGATCACGGTGGCCAACCTGTTTGTCGTCGAATACCTGCTGAACGTCGTCGGCTTGACCCGGTTCATTTTCAGCAAGGACGGCGGCTTTGAGTTCAACGCGGCCGTGATGGGGCTGATGAGCATCGTTTTGCTCTCCATCCTCGTCTATGTGCTGATCCGGGCCATCCTGTACCTGTTTGAGCGGGCGTTCGTCTACAAATGAGCGTTTAGATGCACACGAGTGAGGTTTTGTCATGCAGATACGTCGAACCAATTGGCCATTGCGGATCGGGACGGTCCTGGTGTCGTTTCTCGTGGTGCTGGGCATCGTCGGGCCGCACATCGCTCCGTACGAGCTGGATTTTCAGGAAAAGCTGCACAGCGAGACGGTGAACGGCAAAACGGTGATCGTCATGCCGCCGCTTGCGCCGTCCGCGGAGCACTGGCTGGGAACGGACAAGTGGGGCTACGACCTGCTGACGCTGCTGCTTCACGGGGCGCCGTACACGATTTTCGTCACGCTGGCCGTCGCCCTGCTCCGGGTGCTGCTCGGCACGCTGGTCGGCCTGTACATCGGCATCCAGGACAAGCCGCAGCGCTGGTGGCTGTCGGTGGAAAACGCCTGGAGCTACCTGCCGCTGTTCATCCCGGTCTATTTTTTGCTGCGAGGGGTCAGCATCAATCCGGAGCTGCCCACCTCCACCCTGGTCGCGCTGTTTATCGGCGCAGCGGCGGTGCTGGGAGTGCCCAGCGTCGCTTCGTCCATCCGGCAGAAGACGGAGCAAATCAAAGAGACGCAGTTTGTGCTGGCCGCCGTTTCCATGGGAGCGGGACGGGAGCAAATCTTGTTTCGCCACGTCCTGCCGCACATCAAAGAACAGGTGATCGTCATCCTGGTGACGGAGACGGTGGCCGTGATGACGCTGATGGGGCTGTTGGGCATGTTTGACCTGTTCATCGGCGGCACGAAGATGACGTACGACCCGGTTCTCTTCCACTCCATGACGCATGAGTGGGCTGGCCTGCTCGGCTCCTACCGCGGCTTTGTCTACAGCAACACCCCCTGGGTTTTCGCCATTCCGCTGGCCGCCTTCATGTTTGCCGTCGGGTCGTTTTCCCTGCTCGCCAAGGGCCTGCGCGATCACTTCCGCGAGACGTACCAGCGCACGCCGTATATCTGAGCGGATAGGGCGAGACAGATGTGATCCGTTTTTGAGACAGGAACGATACACCTTTTTCGTTTCGCGATGGGACGATGATAGTGTCAAGCAAACAGGAAAGCCGCTCGATACCGGTCGGGCGGCTTTTTGCTTGGCGGAGAGGAGTACAGGGGATCTTAACCAAACGGATTACAACCGCCGTGGAATTTTTTTATGCTGGCTGTCACATGTTCCGCTTCATCCTTCGTTATTTACAGTGAAAGGGGTGGAAAAAAGATCAAGTCCATATTTGTGTGTAAATTCCTCTCGACTAGAGAATTAAATTACCAAATCGAGTCACTTTAGACACTACTTCTGGAGTGTACGCACAAACCGGACAATCTGAACAATCTGCCGCCCTTGAGGTTGCAAAGAAAAAACGGGGAGTATAACCGAATCGTTCGAAGGAAGCACCTGGCGCTGGCCTTCGATATTGCGGTGCAAAACGGCGGAATCAAAAATTCAGCGGCAAAAGAAATCGAACGGCAAATCAGAGGTAAAAAGCTGAGCCACATTGAAAAAATGCGTATAATCGCCAAGGAAGTTGCCGATGCGTCCAATCCGCGCTGGCGTGATGACGTACTCAGCCGCAAAATGACTATTGTCATTGGGGGAGGCACCGTCCACGGGAAGAAGTATGATCTGGCGAAACAATATGGCCTGTCGGACCGCAAAATCAAGCGATAATCTTTTTTCACCATTGAAGGTATTCTATAATGATATCTGCTGGGAAAAATTTGGAACTAGGCGGGATCATGATGGCAGCTCCTAAACAATCCTGGCTTGTCGCCTTTATTCTGGCAGGTCTCTTGGCGGGATGCGCTCAAAAACAAGCTTCCCAACCGGTGCATGAAAACACGGTCACAAAAGTGGTGGCTGTGAAACCAGAGCTGACTGCCCAGACGATAACACCAGTGCCTAAACCTGTCGAGGAACCGGGCAAGGAACCTTCTCAAGGGCACACTCAGCAGCTTGAACAAGCGCTGCGTGAGTTGAAGGGAATGTTGAGTACGATTGGCGACACAAATCGCTCCACTGACGAACGCTCGCAAGCGCTCGAATCGTTTCTGAAAGGGGTGGAATCGTTTCTTCAATCCGAAGGAAGCATGGCATACTCAGACCAGGATCTTTCACAAAAACTTGATCAGCAGATCGTGGTCAAGACAAAAGTGGAAAATGGAACCAGCTTTCGGATCGTTCACTATGCCGGCCTACCCGAGCTGTTGGGGACATTAGAGCGAAACTGGACCTTTGTCCAATGGAAAGACGCAAACGGTAAGGTGCACGCGCAAACCCTGATCGAACAAGGAGCGGAAATCACCAACGATTTTGTCGTGACCAAAGCGAAAGATGGGCTATTCATTGGTCTAACCGGCTACCTGACCGTAGAGAAACCACACCCTGTTTTTCTCGCCACGTGGACATTGCGTGAAGAGCAATGGCAACCCCGGGCGATACCGAACCTCGCTCAACCTGAGGGATGGACAGTTGAGGTGACTGACAATGAAGCGTCTTTTCAAGCAGATGGTGAAATGTTCGTGGAAGTAAGTGATGCGGACAAGACCATTCACATCTCCCAGGATGAGGCTGGCAAGAGAATTACCCTTTCGTTTCGATCGGGTGAGGTTATGCTTCAGAAACCGTGATCGAAGTGGACTGCCTATTGGCGGGAAACGGGTTACAACGCCTGATCGGAAACGCCTTCTACAGAGCACAAGACTTCCAAGCCGAGGGCGTATTTTAATTTGTTGGAGGCCTTTTCCGCTCCCCAGTCACTCCCCCGGAACCCATCGCCCATTTTCTGAATAAGATGTAAGGCAAAAGCCTAAAATCCCTGTAATTCCGGCACCACCACCCACCCCCCTACATAGGATAAGGTGACTCTGTAATCCCTCAACCTTGTTCCTGTAGAGCCCACAAGGAGGGGTGGCACGATTGAAGGGTAGCGACCAAACCAAGCCGTTGTTGACAAATCGAGAAAGAGAAGTGTTTGAACTCTTGGTCCAGGATAAGACGACGAAAGAGATTGCCGGACAACTCTTCATCAGCGAAAAGACCGTACGCAATCACATCAGCAATGTCATGCAGAAATTAGGTGTCAAAGGTCGATCTCAAGCAGTAGTCGAACTCGTTCGACTTGGTGAGTTAGAGATTTGAACCCAGTCCACCCGGCCTCCCTTTTCTTCCCTTGCGAATGGAAGGGAGGATTTTTTTTGTGGAAAGGAACGCTTTGGCCTTTTGAACGCTTTGTGGTAGACTTCATCTACAAGGTGCTCCTTTCTGCCGCACGTAATCGGGCCACCATCGGACGGCGAACGAAACGAGCACGTTCATTTTGGATCACAAGGAAGATGACTGTGGAGCGTATGGCAGCGATATACGACGATTTTGTGATCGTGGAACATCCCGTTACCGTCGAGGAAGCCCTGAAACAGGTCCACAGCAGCGGGGCACGCCTGTTGGTCGTGCGCAGCCGCAGGGAGATCGTGGGCGTGTGCGACGCGCACGGACTTCTCCTGCAGCTCGGGCAGGGAACCGCGGAGCTGGCCTGCAGCGAACCCTTTGCCGTGGTGGACGAAGAGGCGCTGTTTCAGCAGCGGCCCGACCAGGCGTCCTTCTGGCTCATCCAGAACGACCGGGGGGAGATCATTGGCTGGCTGGACGCGGTGACGATGGAAAACGTCCTGATGAAACGAAAGCTGTCACAGGATGTGACGGAATTGACGAAAGACCTGGAAGCGATCGTGGATTCCATCTACGATGAAATCCTGGTCGTGGACGCGACAGGGACGATCCTGCGCGTGTCCAATCGCAGCGCGAACAATTTATGGGGGGTCCACCTGTCCACGGTGGTGGGCAAGAACATCCTCGACCTGGAGGAAAAAGGCTGGTTCAAGCCGTCCGTCACGCGCAAGGTGTTGGAGGAGAAGCGCAAGATTTCCATCGTGCAGCAAAATCGCTTCGGCCGCAAAATCCTGGCGGTCGGCAACCCCATCTTCAACAAGAAACGGCAGTTGGAGAGAATTGTCATCGCGTCGCGGGATATTACCGAAGTGACCGAGTTGAAAAACGAGCTGCAGCGAGCCAAGAGCCTGACCCAAAAATACAAGGAAGAAATCGATGAGCTGAGAAATCACCAGTTCGTTGCCGTAAACGAGGTGATTTACCGGTCGGAGGCCATGGCCCGGGTGATGGAGCAGGTGAAGAGGATCGCGCTTGTGGAATCGACCGTGATTCTGTACGGCGAATCGGGCGTGGGAAAAGAGCTGATCGCCAATGCCATTCACAACAGCAGCGCAAGACGGGAGAAGCCGTTCGTCAAAATCAACTGCGGGGCCATTCCGGAAAACCTCCTGGAGAGCGAATTGTTCGGGTATGAAAAGGGAGCCTTTTCCGGTGCCAGCCTGCAGGGGAAAAAGGGCTTGTTTGAGCTGGCGCACGAAGGCACCCTGTTCCTGGACGAGATTGCCGAGATGCCGCTCAACCTGCAGGTGAAGCTGCTTCGGGCCCTGCAGGAAAGGGAAATCCTGAAGGTGGGAGGAACCCGTCCGATTCCCGTCGATGTGAGGATCATCGCCGCCACCAACAAAAATCTGGAGGAGATGGTGCAGCGCGGGCAGTTCCGGGAAGACCTGTACTACCGCCTGCACGTGATTCCCCTGTACATCCCGGCGCTGCGGGAGCGGATCGAGGATGTGGAGCCGCTCGTCTACGCGTTTCTGGAGAAATTCAACAAAAAGTTTTCGACCCGCAAGTATTTTTCCGAGGACGCCATCGACATGTTGAACGCGTACCACTGGCCGGGAAACGTGAGACAACTGCAAAACGTGATCGAACGGGCGATGGTGATCTCCCCCGGAAACCTGATTACCGCGAATGAACTGACCAGCATTCTGAGCCATCGGGCGGAGAAGGACCAGCCTCCCGTCCAGGTCAACCGGATTATCCCGCTGAAGGAAGCGGTGGAGCTGACGGAATCGCAGCTCATCCAGTTGGCCCTGGCCAAGTACAAGACGATTACGAAGGTGGCCGAGGTGCTGGAAGTAAGCCAGCCTACACTCAGCAGGCGGTTTCAGAAAATCAGCCGAAACAGGAAGCAGGAGACGAAACCTTAGTCCGGTATCAGCCGGCTAAGGTTTTTTTGACGGCACATCAGAATACGCTTCCGGCGCAGGTTTTGCGAACGGCACCGGGGACACCGGCAGCATTGAATAACGGTCATTCATTTTTGAATAACCGGCAGGATTGCACGGTGTCGACAGCCGTTCGCCCCCATGCTTTCGGGTTGGCACGATCCTTGCTAGGGTAAAATCGTGACAGAAACGAACTTCCGAGGAGGGTTTACCATGAAGACCACCACCCGAACCTTTGTCAAAGTGAACACGGCCATCCCCGGTCCGAAAGCGCGGGAAATCCTGGAAAAACGGGACAAGAACGTGACGCGCGGACTTTCCCATACGGTGTATTCGTTCGCGGATCGGGCGGAAGGTGCGCTGATTACGGATGTCGACGGCAATACCTTTATCGATTTTGCAGGGGCGATCGGAACGCTGAACGCCGGGCACTGTCCCCCCACCGTTGTGGCTGCGCTCAAGGAGCAGTTGGACCGGTTCATTCACACCGGCTTCAATGTGTTCATGTATGAATCGTATGTACAGTTGGCCGAGAAGCTGAACCAGATCACCCCGGGTTCGCATGAAAAGAAAACCATGTTTCTGAACAGCGGGGCGGAAGCGGTGGAAAACGCGGTGAAGATCGCCCGGAAGTACACCGGCCGCAAAGCGATCATCTCCTTTGAACGGGGCTTCCACGGCCGCACGCTGCTCGGCATGTCGCTCACCAGCAAGGTAAAGCCGTACAAGTACGGTTTCGGTCCGTTTGCCCCCGACACCTACAAGATGAGCTACCCGTACTACTACCGCGCCGACGGGTTGACCCCCGACGAACTGGACCGGCAGCTTCTGCAGCGGCTGGAGACCTTTTTCCTGACCGAAGTGCCTGCCGAAGACGTGGCTGCGATTATCATGGAGCCGGTGCAGGGGGAAGGCGGATTCGTGGTTCCCTCTAAAACCTTTGTCCAAGGGGTAAAACGCATCTGCGAAGCGCACGGGATTCTGTTCATCGCCGATGAGGTGCAAACTGGCTTCGGCCGCACTGGAAAGATGTTTGCCATGGAGCATTTTGACGTCGTGCCGGATCTCATGACGATGTCGAAGTCCATCGCGGCCGGCATTCCGATCAGCGCCGTGACCGGGCGGGCGGAAATCATGGACGCGCCCAACCCCGGCGAAGTGGGAGGCACCTATGCCGGCAGCCCGCTCGGATGCGTGGCGGCCTTGAAAGTGATTGAGATGTTTGAACGGGAAAACATTCCGGACCGGGCAAACGCGATTGGGGAACGCATCATGAAGCGCTTCCGCAGCCTGCAGCAGACGTATCCGGTGATCGGCGACGTGCGCGGTCTGGGAGCGATGTGTGCGGTTGAACTGGTCAAGGATCCGGTCACCAAGGAGCCGGACAAGGACCTGACCGGCCGGATCGTGCAGGAGTGCATTCAGCGCGGGCTGGTTCTGTTAAGCGCAGGTCTGTACGGCAATGTTCTGCGTTTTCTCTCGCCGCTGGTGATTACGGATGAGCAGTTGGACGAAGGCCTTGACATTATCGAAGAAGTCCTGGGGGAACTCGTCACGCCGTAAATTCGCATGAGGGAGTGGAGCACAGATGACGAAGCAGAAATTGTTTATCAACGGAGCATGGGTGGAAGCCGCGGCTTACACCCCCCTTTTTTCTCCGTATTCCGGAGAGACGATTGCGGAGATTCCCATGGCGACAGCAGCCGAGGTGGAACGGGCGATTGAGGCGGCGTACCAGGCCCGAAAAACCATGGCGAAAATGCCGGCTCACCAGCGCGCCGGCATTTTGGAAAAGCTGGTGACCCTGCTGGAGAACCGAAAGGAAGAAGCGGCGGTCATCATCGCGCGGGAAGCGGCCAAACCGATCACGACGGCCAGAGCGGAGGTTCAGCGTACCATCACGACGTACAAATTTGCCGCGGAGGAAGCCAAGCGCATCCACGGGGAGACGATTGCCCTTGACGCGGCCCCGGGCGGGGAAGGGCGCGTAGCGTATACCACCCGGGAGCCGCTGGGCGTGATTGGAGCGATTACCCCCTTCAACTTTCCGATGAACCTGGTCGCCCACAAGGTAGGGCCCGCGATTGCGGCGGGCAATACCGTGGTGTTGAAACCGGCCCCGCAGACGCCGCTGTCGGCGTTCTTCCTGGCCGAGCTGCTGCAGGAAGCGGGGCTGCCGGACGGAGCGCTGAACATCGTTACGGGCAGCGGGGAAGTGGGCCAACAGATCGTAACCGACGAGCGCGTGTGCATGATCAGCTTCACCGGCAGCGCCGCTGTCGGCAAGGCGATTCGCAACCAGGCCGGGTTGAAACGCGTCGTCTTGGAACTGGGCTCCAACGCGGCCGTGATCGTCGACAAGGGCGTAACCATCGACAAGATCATCAACCGCTGCGTAACCAGCGCGTTTTCCTACCAGGGGCAGGTGTGCATTTCGCTGCAGCGCATTTATGTCCACGAGGAGGCGTATGAGGAGTTTGTCGAAAAATTCGTCGCGGCCGCCCGGAAGCTGAAAGTGGGCGACCCGCTTCTGCCCGAGACGGACATCTCCGCCTTGATCGCCCCGCGCGAAGTACAGCGGGTCCTGGCCTGGATTGACGAAGCGGTGCAGCACGGCGCCAGGGTGGCGACCGGCGGTACGGCAGAGGGCAACTGCCTCCTGCCCACGGTGATTCTGGACGCGGCGCCGACGCTGAAAGTATCCTGCCAGGAAGTGTTTGCGCCCGTGGTGTTGATCAACAAGGTCGCATCCGTGGAGGAAGCCATCGAGCTGGTCAACGATTCGCGGTACGGACTGCAGGCGGGCATCTACACGGAGAATGTGCACACGGCGTTCGAGGCTGCCGAAAAGCTCCAGGTCGGCGGTGTCATCATCAACGATACGCCTACCTTCCGCGTCGACCACATGCCGTACGGCGGTGTAAAGGAAAGCGGGTTGGGCCGTGAAGGCGTCAGGTACGCGGTGGAAGAGATGACGGAAAGCAAACTGGTGATTTTTAATCGCCTGTAGCAATCGACCAGCCAATTTCATAGCCACAGCGAGGACGAGCCGATGCCTGCATGCAGGTGTCGGCTGTTTTTCTGCGGGGCCAAGTGTGTGCGCATGCTGCGGTCTGGCTGGCGTGAAAAAATCCGTTAACGCTCGGGGCGCTAACGGATTTTTCACTGGGCATTACGAGGCGCTTTGGTTTTCGTGTCCCGCTTCCTGCTCGCTGGCTTCCAGAGTAGTATCGGCGGGTTTTCGCTTGAACAGGAAGTAGGAGGCGACGACGAGAACGGTGATCAGCATCGTCAGGTAGAGCTGGGATCGCATGGATTCCAGGAAGAGCATCGACACCAGAATGAGAACCATCGCGGCCATCGTCAGGTAGGTGAGATAGGGAAACGCCCACATTTTCAGGGTGAGGGCCTGCGGATTTTCCCTCTCCAGTTTTCTTCTGATCCGCACGTGCGACACGGCGATGACCAGGTACACCAGAATGGCGATGGCGCCGGACGCGTTGACCAGAAAGAGAAAGATCTTGTCCGGAGACGTAAAGTGAAAAATCGCACAGATATAGGAGAAAAAGGTGCTCGCCAGGACGGCGCGAACGGGAACCCCGTTTTTGTTCACCCGCAGGAGAGAGCGCGGCGCATTCCCTTTGCGCGCCAGGGAATACAGCATCCGCGAGTTGGTGTACAGCGCGGAATTCAAGCAGGACAGAACGGAGACGAGCACGACCACGTTCATGATTTGCGCGGCAGCCGGGATGCCGAGCATGTCCAGCATCGTGACGTACGGGCTCTTCAACAGGTCGGCGGCATTCCAGGGCAGAAGCATCACCAGAATGGCGACAGAGCCGATGTAGAAGAGAAGAATGCGCCAGACAACGCTTTTGATGGCGACGACAACGGATTTTTCCGGGTTGGGTGTTTCGCCTGCCGCGATGGCCGCGATTTCCGCTCCGAAAAAGGAGAAGACACAGACGACGATCCCGACGAATACGGACGAGGCGCCATTCGGCAAAAATCCGCCCTGTCCCAAAAGGTTGGACAATCCCGGCGAGGGGATGGCGGGGACCAGATTGAGCAGAATGGCAGCCCCTATGCACATGAACAGGCTGATCGCCACCACCTTGATCATGGCGAACCAGTATTCAAATTCGCCGAAGGACTTCACGGACAGCACGTTGGTAATGGTCAACAACACGGTAAGAATGAGACTCAACAACCAGACCGGCACGGACGGAATCCAGCCGTGAACGATGGCGCCGCCTGCCGTCGCCTCGATGGCAATCACGATGGCCCAGTAAAACCAGTACAGCCAGCCGATCGTATAGCTTGCCCAAGGCCCCAGCGCCTGATGGGCGTAGGTGGAGAAGGAGCCGCTGTCCGGATTGACGACAGCCATTTCTCCCAGCATGCGCATGACCAGCACCACGAGCAGCCCGGCCAAGGCATACGAGAGAATGGCACCTGGACCTGTGGAATTGATCACGGAACCGCTGCCGACAAATAATCCCGCACCGATCACCCCGCCAATCGAGATCATCGTCAAATGGCGCGGTTTCAGCTTTTTTTGCAAGGTGTTGCTATGCTGTTGGGCCATATGGATACCCCCTCTGTTGGTATGTGTCAAACACCTCGAAACCTGATTCAATCATGCTGCATCGACGTTTCCTCCTTTGCTGTTGTGCCGCGCTTGATTTAAGTATGCAAATATTATACCAATTTGTATTTTTGGAAAAATAGAATCGAACGTCCTGGTTCTATTCACTTTTGAATCATCGCCTTTCATTTTTGAATGACGGCTGGAGATGGGGGGAGAGGGTAGAGATGACGAACTGAACCTACTCGGAAATCAAAAAATATAGTATTCTTACTGTATTACTTAGTTTTTCGCAACGCGGATCGATTCATCGTGAGTGCGACAACGAGGGAGCGGGAGGTCTGTATGAGCGTCTATCAATCGATTACCGAACTGATCGGAAACACGCCGATGGTCCGCCTCAACCGCATTGTGCCGGACGGCGCGGCCGAGGTGTACGTCAAACTGGAGAAGTTCAACCCGTCCGGCAGCGTCAAGGACCGCGCGGCGTACAACATGATCGCCGCCGCGGAGGCGGAAGGCCTGATTCGGCCAGGGGACACGATCATCGAGCCGACAAGCGGCAACACGGGGATCGGCCTGGCGATGAACGCCGCCGCCAAAGGGTACCGGGCGATTCTGGTCATGCCGGACAACATGTCCAAGGAGCGGATCAACCTGCTGAAGGCGTACGGCGCCGAGGTGGTGCTGACGCCGAGCGAGCTGCGCATGCCGGGGGCGATCGCCAAGGCGCTGGAGCTGCAAAAGGAGATTCCGGGCAGTTTCATTCCGCAGCAGTTTGAAAACAAGGCGAATCCGGACATCCACCGGACGACGACGGCCGTGGAAATCCTCGAACAGATGGACGGGCGCCTGGATGCCTTTGTCGCCACCGCGGGAACGGGCGGGACGATTACGGGGACGGGGGAAACCTTGCGGCAAAAGCTCCCCGATCTCTACATCGCCGTGGTGGAGCCCAAAGGGTCGCCCGTCCTGTCCGGCGGCAAGCCGGGACCGCACAAGCTGGTCGGGACCAGTCCGGGGTTCATCCCGCCCATCCTGAATACGAGCATCTACGACGAGATCGTGCAGATCGCCGATGAAGAGGCGCTGGAGACGATGAGAAAGCTGGCCGCCAAAGAGGGGATCCTGGTGGGGCCGTCCGCCGGAGCCGCCGTCTTTGCCGCGATTGCCGTTGCCAAACGGCTCGGTTCCGGCAAGCGGGTGGCCTGCATCGCGCCGGATACGGGCGAACGGTATCTGAGCATGAACATTTTTGAATAAGGCGAAGGGACACGTGTGAGGAGGCCGTCCTGTATGGGACGGCCTCCTTGACGGGTTCAAGGGGGTTTTTCGCGTTTGTTCGACGGAATCTTGCAAAAATTGCACGATCTGATGGGGAAAAGAATCGTGCTTTACCCCAAGAAAACGGTTTCTTATAATGAACTCAACCAACGCTGACAAGATTCGACGGGAAGGGGGAGGAAAGGTGCAGTTGACCTCGCGTTCCCGCGCATTGCTGAAAGTGCTGCTGGACAGCTCGCGGCCGATGAAAATCCGGGAAGCGGCCCGCGATTTTCGCGTCAGCGAGCGGACGATCAAGTACGATCTGGAAGCAATCCGCACGTGGCTGAAGGAGCGCCACGTCACCCTGCATTCCCAGCCGAACAAGGGCATCTGGATCAGCGAAAACGAGGAAAAGCGGGCCGATCTGCGCCGCCACCTGGAGGGATGGGGGCGGAGCGACCTGATCCTGCATCAGAAGGAACGGGCCAAACACCTGGCGCTCATGCTGCTGCTCGCCGACGGGTACGTGCGGCTGAACGATCTGGCGGACCGGATGGCGGTCAGCCGCAATACGGTGGTATCCGACCTCAGGGAAGCGGAGAGCTTTCTCGCAGGGTGGGGGCTGGAGCTGATCAGCAGGCCGCGCTACGGAGTCAGAATTTTCGGAGAAGAGCGGTCGGTGCGCTTTGCCCTGGAGTGTCTCCTGCACGATCTCTCGGAAGGTGACGAGATGTTCCGGCTGGTGCGGCGGGTGCAGGGCGGCGCGACGGACCCCGCTGCTGCCGATGAAGCCGGCCCCCTCGTGGAACAGCGGCTGCTCGGCGAAGAGGAGATCCGCCTGATCGATCAGGCGGTGCGAGAGCTGATGGCGCAGCTGTCGTTTGCCGTGACGGACCGGACGCTGATCAGCCTGCACATCCGGCTGTGCATTCTCGTGCACCGGGTGCGCAAGGGGAGAGTCCTGCCTGCCGATGAAACAACCGTCCAAACCGCGCAAGGGTGGAGCGGCTACCCCTTGTTCGCGCAGACGGCCAACCGGCTGTTTGCTGCCTTGGGACTGGCGGTCACTCCCGACGAGCTGGCGTACGGCTGCCTTCCCCTGCTGGGGGCGGATTACCCCCTGACGGCTGTGGGCGGCGGCAGACCGGCCCCCGACATCTACGACGTCACCATCCGGCTGACGGAAGCGGTCAGCCAGGCGATGCAGGTGCCGTTTGCCGACGATCCCGAGCTGCGCGAGCACCTGTTTGCCCACCTGAACGACAGGATCATGCGCTACCTGCAGGGGGTGCTGTACCCCAATCCCTTGACCGGCGAGATCAGCCGCTCGTACCCGCGGATGTTCGCCGCGGTCAAGCGGGCCTGCCAGGACGTGTTGTGGCCGAGCGGCATCTGTCTTCTCGACGCGGACATCGCCTATATCGTGCTGCACTTTCAGGCCGCCTGGGACCGCTGGATGGAGCAGAAAAAGGTGAACGCGCTGGTCGTTTGCGGTACCGGACGGGGCACGTCCCGCTTCCTGAAAACCCAGTTGGAGGCGGAAGTGAAAGGGCTGCGCGTCGTCGGCCTGTGCGGCAGCCTGGAGGTGGAGAAGTACCTGGCCAGCCGCAAAGTGGACCTGATCGTCAGCGTTCTGCCGGTAAAGGCGGACGTGCCGGTCGTCGTCGTCAACGCCCTGCCCACCCGGCACGATCTCGAAAAGATTCAAAGCTGTCTGCAAACGATCACCGCAGACCCGCCGGTCGACTCGGCCGCGTCCCGAGGAGGCGGAGGGCAGTGGCGAAGCGATCTCTGCGCCGACCTCCACGAGCGTGACCTGCCGGTGGTGGAGCGGCTGTCGCAGGACGTGATTTGCAAGGGATTCGAGCTGAGCCAAACGATTATGGCGGCGTTTCGCGACCACTTGACCGAACAGGCGGCAGGCGGTCTTATGCTCCACATCCTGCTGATGGTCAACCGCTTGACGTTCGGCTCCTCCTACGTGGAGTGGCAGGCGGAAGCGGAGCCGGAGGGCGAAGACTACGCCGCATGGCGCAAAACGCTGAAGACCCTCGTGGAAAAAGCCGGGCTTGCGGTGCCGGAGAGCGAGATTACGGCGATCATGCGATATTTTTCGGGGAAAGGGGTGACAGAGAGTGACAACGGATTTGCTCATACAGGGCGGGTGGGTGATTGATCCCTCCCAGTCCATCAACGGACGGTACGACATCGCGATCAGCGGCGGGAGGATCGCGGCGCTGGCGGAGCCGGGACGACTGCCGGCGGAAATCGGCGGAGCCACGCAGACGCTGGATGCCTCGGGAACCATCGTGACCCCGGGACTGATCGACCTGCATGCCCACGTGTTTCCGGGGCGGACGCCGCTCGGCATCGAGGCGGACCGCGTAGGGGTCGAACAGGGCGTGACCACGCTGGTAGACGCGGGCAGCGCCGGTGCCCGCACGTTCGCAACCTTCCTGGACGAAGCCGTCAAACCGGCCGAGACCCGTGTACTTGCGTTTCTCAACATCGCCGGGGAGGGATTGTGCGGCGGGCTGTCCGAGCTGGCGGACATGGACCGGCTCACGCCCGGGGAAGCGGTGGCGCTCATCCGGGAGCAGCCGCTGATCCGCGGCATCAAGGCGAGAATGAGCGCGTCGGTCGTCAGGGAAAACGGCATCAAGCCGCTGCTCGTGGCCAAGGAAGCGGCCCGGGAAGTGGGCTGTCCGCTGATGGTGCACATCGGCAACGCGCCGCCGGCCCTGCCGGAGATTTTGCGCGAACTGGACGCCGGCGACGTGGTGACCCACGCGTTTCACGGAAAAACGGGCGGCATCCTGGACGACCGGGGCCGGCTGATTCCGGAAGCGGAAAAGGCGCTGGCGCGCGGCGTGCTGTTTGACGTGGGGCACGGTACGTCCAGCTTCAGCTTCCGCACCATGCGGCAGGCGCGGGCGCTCGGCCTGGCGCCGCATACGATCAGCACCGACATTTACCGGCAGAACGCGGCAGGGCCGGTGCACAGCCTGACGACCACGATGACGAAGTTTCTGGCGCTTGGCTTTTCGCTGGAGGAGGTGATCGCCGCCTGTACGGCAGCGCCTGCCGCCGTTTTGCGGATGACGGATGAAATCGGGACGCTGCGACCGGGTGCGGTGGCCGATCTGAGCCTGCTGGAGCTGACGAACGTCCCCGTCGTCCTGACAGACTCGGAACGAGAGCAGCTCACGGCGGAGGAGTCGGTCACAGCCAAGCTGACGATTAAAGCAGGAAAGGTACTGACATGCAGATGATCAACGCGATTGTGCAAGAAGTGGCCAAACAGTTGGATGCGAATTTATCTGAAGTTTCTGAATTGAACAACCTGATGACGGCAGCCCTTGCCGAGACGACCCGTTTGGGATTAACGGTCCCCCGGGACAGGTGGCTGGCGATGGGCGTGCACATGCTGGGATTTCTGCGGCGGATGCGGAGCGGAGAAACGCTGCCGCCCGTGGAGAAGGAGCTGTATGCGGAGATCCCTCCCGAGATGCTGCATCTCGCCGGACGCGTGCTCGCCGCCGCCGGATCGGAACGGGAGGCCGGGGATGCGGAAGTGTTTTTGATGGCCGTCCATTTTGAAGCGGCACGGGCGCTGCAGCAGGAACAACCGTAGAACATGGAGGAGGGTATGCGAATGGCAAAGGTAAAAGTGGTGATTGGCGACCGGCTGGGCAAGGGACACAACGTGGCCAAAGGCGTGGAAGCGGCGGGAGGCTTGGCGATCCTGATTCCCGGCGTCGGCGCGGACATGAAGGTGGGGGACGTAATGTACCGGGAAAACGCCGATTTCGGCCTGTCGTTTTGCGGCAGCGGCGGCGCAGGGGCGCTGACCGCGAAGACGAAGTACGGCTACCCGGTCGAATACGGGCTCAGGTCCGTGGAAGCGGGCATTACCGCGCTTCGAAACGGCAGCAAGGTGATCGGATTCGGGTTTATGGACACGGAAGAGCTGGGCAGACGGATGACCGAAGAATTCATCAAACTGGCGGGGAGGTAGCGCATGTACACGGAAGTGACTCGCACGCTGAGACTGACGGGGAGCGCAGAGACCAAGGAAGGGGCGTTCAACAAGATTTTCGCCCAGATCAAGCACGCGATCGCGCGGGAGACGTCCGATCTGGTGGTGCGGATTGAGCCGCTCGCGGTCGAGGTGGTGTCCGCGACGGAGACGTCGTACCGGGAGCGGCTGTTCGGCCTCTTTTTCCCGCGCACCCGCACGCGATACGAGATTACCGCAGACGTAAGCGTCCGGCTGGGACTGGTTCGGCTGCAGGAGATCCCGTTCCGGCAGCAAAGCGAGCAGCCGACCGGCGTGAAGCAGCTGCTCGGCCAGCGATAGAAAGAAACAGGGGGAACGTTCATGGTGACATGGATGATTGCGTTGAAATCGATGGTGATCGGCGCGCTGGTTGGCTTCGGCGTGGGGGCGGGGGCGGCCCGGATGTTTCACGCGCCGAACGTGCAGGGAATGGGGGCGTTTCGCACCTTTGGCGAACTGAACGCCTGCGCCGGCGACCCGATCTCCCACTTTTCGTTCGGATTGGGCTTCTTCTTCAACGCCTGGGCGTCCGTGGTCGGGGCCGGCGCGCTGACCCAGGATGTGGACCACCGGATTTTGCCCAACTGGGCGGCCGCCCTTTTGCTGTGGAAAAACAAAAACGTGGAAGAGACGCTGCACGACCCGAAAAAAATGGCGATCGTCGGGGCGGCCGTCGGCGCGGTCGTCGTGACGCTGCTCAACTCCACGGCGACGGCCATTCCCCAGTCGATGCAGCTCGTGGCGACGAAAGTCCTGGTTCCGGCCGCCAACTGGCTGATCAATCCGATCATGCCGATCGTCTTCTGGATGGCCGCGATGGACGCGGGCAAGCGAACCGGCGTCTGGGGCACCGTCCTCGGCGGGTTTTCCCACCTGGTCATGGGCAACGCCGTACCGGGCATTGTGCTCGGCATCCTGATCGGAAAAGGGTTGGACGACAGCGGATGGAACCGGATTACCAAAACCCTGGTGACGGCCGTGGTGCTGCTGTTTATCCTGAGCGGGTTCTTCCGCGCGTTTGACGTGGCGCTGTTGAAGAGCATCCAGGTGGAGGTTCCGCAGTGGTTGATTGATCTGCATGAGATGTTTGGATCGGTGGTGAAAAAGTGATGAACGAACGTCAGGCAAAAGGCTTCTGGTATTCGGAGTGGGCGTTTCCGCTCTTTGTCGCGTGCCTGTCTTCCGGGATTTTTGCCGGGACTCATCTGTATTATGTGTATCACGTGGGCGCTTTCAACGACATCGCCATCGTCGCCATGCTGGAAGCGGGGATAAAAGGCGGCGGGTACGGAGCGGCTGCTGCGTTTGGCGCCAGCTTCCTGTTCGCCCGCGTCCTGGAAGGGCCGCTGGTCGGCATCCTGGACATCGGCGGATCGCTGCAGACGGGCATCGGCATCGGCGTTCCGGCGCTGATGCTCAGTGCGGGCATGACGGCTCCGCTGCTCTCGTTCCCGCTGGCATTGGCGACGGGAGCGCTGCTGGGACTGATCATCGGCGCGGTGATCATCCTGATCCGCACGTTTACGATCAACGCGGCCCAGTCCACGTTTGGCGCCGACGTGATGATGGGGGCGGGCAACGCGGCCGGACGCTATCTCGGTCCGCTGATCGTCATCTCCGCCATCATGGCGTCTATTCCGGTTGGCATCGGTGCCACCATCGGGGCAGCCGTCTTCTACTACTTCAAAAAACCGATTGCCGGCGGGGCGATCATCGGCGCGATGATTCTGGGAGCCATGTTCCCCATCCCGCCGCAGTGACGCCTGAGGCACAACACACCGGGAAGGAGGGTGCCACAACCAAATGGGCATCTACCAATCATACGGACTTAAACAGGTGATCAACGCCAGCGGCAAAATGACGGCGCTCGGAGCCAGCGCCGTCCATCCCTCCGTCGCCCAGGCGATGGGCGAGGCGGCCATGGACTACGTGGAAATCGCCGAGCTGATGAAAGCGGCCGGCCGAAAAATCGCCGACGCGACGGGAGCGGAGGACGGGTGTCCGACATCCGGCGCGGCCGCGGGCATCGCCATTGCCGTCGCCGCCGTCATCGCCGGCCGCAGCCTGCGCCTGATCGAACAGCTGCCGGACTCGGAGGGGCTGCGCAACCAGATCGTGATCCAAAAAGGGCATGCCGTGCACTTCGGGGCATCCGTCCGGCAGATGATCGCCCTCGGCGGCGGGAAGGTGGTGGAAGCGGGCCATGCCAACCATGTGGAAGAAGCGCACCTGCGCGAAGCGATCGGCGACCGCACGGCGGCGCTCCTGTACGTGAAGTCTCACCACGCCGTGCAGAAAGGGATGCAGCCGCTGGAGACGATGATCGCCCTGGGCAGGGAGTACGGACTGCCCGTCATCGTGGACGCCGCCGCTGAAGAAGACCTCCGGGTGTACATCGCCAAGGGAGCGGATGCGGTCATTTACAGCGGCGGGAAGGCGATCGGCGGTCCCACCTCCGGGTTTGTCTGCGGCAAAGCCGAGCTGATGGAAGCCTGCCGCGCCCAGTACAAAGGCATCGGCCGGGCGATGAAGGTGGGCAAGGAGGCGATCGTCGGCCTGCTGGCTGCACTGGAGCGGTACGAATCGGCCAGCGGCGACGCCGGGGAGCAGCTTCGGCTGGTCGAACGGCTCGTCGCGGCGATCAACGAACTGCCCGGGCTTCATGCCGCCGTGGTGCAGGACGAAGCGGGGCGCGCCATTTACCGCGCCCAGGTAAAGGTGGACGAGCGGACGGCAGGGATGACGGCCCAGGAGCTGATTCGCCTCCTGGAAGCGGGCGACCCGGCCATTTTCACCCGCAACCACTACGCCAACACCGGCGTGATCGCCTTTGACCCGAGACCGCTGCGCCCCGGGCAGGAGGCGATCATCGCCGCCCGCCTCCGGGAGATTTGGACCAATAGGAAGTGAGGGAGCAACCGTGTCAACGAACAAGCCAACCATCCGACTCAACGTCATCGCCAAACACGTGGAAAACGCCAGGGAGATCGTCGAAGCAGCCGACGGCCGGGTGCTGATCGGCGTGATGGTAAAAGCGTATCCTGACGCGGACGCCGCCGCTGCCGCCGTGGAATCGTTCCAGCGCGCCGACGTGCCCGTCTCCGTGGGATTGGGGGCCGGCGATCCGACCCAGTGGAAAAAGGTGGCCGAGGTGGCCGCCCGAACAAAACCGGCCCACGTCAACCAGGTGTTTCCCGCCGCCGGCTACACGCTGGGCCGCCTGCAGCAGGCGGGGAGCGGCCACACACTCGTCAACGCGCTGATCGCCCCCAGCGGCACACCCGGGCGGGTCATCGTCTCGACCGGCCCCGTGAGCGGAACCTGGCAGGAGACCGTCTCCTGCGAGGCGGCTGCGGCGATGCTGGCGGAGATCGGCGTGCATTCGGTCAAATTTTACCCGGTGAACGGATGCGAACGCCTCGACGAACTGAGGGCGATGGCCCGCGCGGCGGTCCGCTGCGGACTGTCCGTGTTCGAACCGACCGGAGGCATCGACGCATCCTCCATCCGGCGTGTGGTGGAAACCTGCCTGGAGGAGGGGGTCCAACAAGTGATTCCGCACATCTATACCTCCATCGTCGACAAGGCGACCGGACTGACCAGGACGGACCAGGTAAAAGAGCTGATCGCCGCCCTGCCGCACGTGTAACGCCTGCAAAGAGAGATAGGAGTGGATTCATCGATGATGGAAAAACAAGTGATTGTCAACCTTCCCCAGGGACTGCATGCCCGTCCCGCGTCCGCATTCGTCCGGACGGCTTCCGTTTTTGCCAGTGACATCGGCTTGCGCAAAGACGGAAAGACGGCAAACGGAAAAAGCATCATCAGCATCATGTCGCTGACCGTTGCCAAGGGTGAGCAGGTGACCCTGACCGCTGACGGACCGGACGAGCAGCAGGCGCTGGAGGCGCTGGAAAAGCTGCTGACGGCGACAGCCGAGTAGGGTCCCCCGTACCGTATTCAAACGGAACCCGAAAACCGCCTGACCTGTGCGAAAAGCCTTCCCGTGTGAAACGGGGAGGCTTTTTTCACAATCTTGCGCTCTCATTTCCCGCACCTACCGTGCTGCGCCGGACGAGGTTATACTGTCGGTAGATGCGTGGAGAAGGAGGTGGGCGCGATGAACGATGAACATTGGCGGGCCATCGTCGAGTGCGACCCGGCCAGTGACGGCCGCTTTTTCTACGGCGTGCTGACCACGGGCATCTTTTGCAAGCCCTCGTGCAAGTCGCGGACGCCCAAACGGGAGCACGTCCGCATCTTCGCCAGCGCGGACGAAGCGCTGCGCGCCGGCCTGCGCCCCTGCAAGCGCTGCCAGCCGCACAGGGCGGATTGGCGCTCTCCCGACGAGGAGCTCGCACTGCGTGTCAAGCAGTTGATCGCCGACTGTTTTCCCGAGCCGCTGACGCTGGGGGAAATCGCCTCGCGCCTGCACGTCAGCCCGTATTACCTGCAGCGGTGCTTCACCCGCCTCATGAACTGCTCCCCGGCGCAGTATCTCGTCCACACGCGGATCGAGGCGGCCAAAAGGCTGTTGGTGGAGACGCGGCTGAGCATCGCCGAGGTGGCCATGCAGGTGGGATTTCGGACCGGGGCTTACTTTGCCCACGTGTTTCACAAACAGACAAAGCAAACCCCGACGCAATATCGCACGTGTGCGGAAAGGAATGAACAGGAATGGCCGTAGGGTACTTCGCTTCCCCCATCGGACTGCTGGAGGTGAGGGGGGATCGCGACGAGGTGACCTCCATCCGCTTCGTCGTGCGCGCCGAGGAGGCGGCAGATACGGCAGCCGACGCCGTTCACATCTGTCTTCGCCAGTTGGAGGAGTATTTCCAGGGAAAGCGAACGGCGTTTCAGGTGCCGCTGAAACGAACCGGCACGCCGTTCCAGCGGCAGGTGTGGAGCCGGATCGAGACGGTTCCGTTTGGAAGGACGGCTGTCTACCGGGACATTGCCGCCAGCCTGGGCCGGGCCGGAGCGGTCAGGGCGGTGGGCAGCGCCAATGGGCAAAACCGCTTTGCCATCGTCATCCCCTGCCACCGCATCATCGGCAGCGACGGCAGCCTCCGCGGCTACGCCTGGGAGCTGTGGCGCAAGGAATGGCTGCTCGACCACGAGCGGCGGGTAACCGGCTCGTTTCTTTCGTGAACGAGGTCCATGACGCAACAGGCGGAGCGAGTCAGCCAGCCAGCTTTCGTTCTGCGGTGCCGGACGCTTCCTGTTCCAAAAAGCGCCGGGTTTCCGCCACGACGACGCCGGAGAGGCCGATCAGGCCGATCAGGTTGGGGACGGCCATCAGCCCGTTCATGATGTCGGACAGCGTCCAGACGAGGTCCAGCTTCAGCGTCGCGCCGACGCCCACCATCGCCACCCAGACGAGGCGGTAGCAGCGGCCGGAACCTTTGCCCGCCAGGTATTCGAAGCACTTTTCGCCGTAGTAGGCCCAGCCGAGAATGGTGGAGTAGGCAAACAGGATCACGGCGACGGCCAGCACGTAGCTGCCGGCCGGACCAAATACGGTCTGGAACGCGTAGGTCGTCGCCTCCACTCCCGATTTGCCCGTTTCCCACGCGCCGGTCGTCACCAGGGCCAGACCGGTAATCGTACAGACGACGATGGTGTCGAGAAAGGTGCCGGTCATCGAGACCAGCGCCTGTTTGGCCGGCATGTCGGTCTTGGCGGCAGCGGCCGCGATCGGGGCGCTGCCCAGCCCCGCCTCATTGGAAAAGACGCCGCGGGCCACCCCTTTTTGAATCGCCATCGCCACCGTGGCCCCCAAAAAGCCGCCCGTGGCCGCCGTTCCGTTGAAGGCCCCGTCGAGAATGATGGATACGGCCTGCGGCACCCGGTCCAGGTGGAACAGGACGACGCAAAGGCCGGCGGCGATGTAAAACAGGGCCATGAACGGCACGAGAACACTGGTCACCTGGCCGATCTTTTGCACGCCGCCCAGCACCACGAAAGCGGTGAAAAGCGCCAGCGCCGCGCCGGTCGCGAGCGGGGGAACGGCGAAGTTCAACTGCAGCGCTTCCGCCACCGAGTGGGCCTGCACCATGTTTCCGATCCCGAACGAAGCCAGCGTGCCAAACAAGGCAAAGAGCACGGCCAGCCATTTTTGCTTCAACCCCCGTTCGAGGTAATACATCGGGCCGCCGGAATACCGGCCGTCCGCTTCGCGAATCCGGTATGTGACCGCCAAAATGGCTTCGGCATACTTGGTGGCCATGCCGAACAGGGCGGTGACCCACATCCAGAAGAGGGCGCCGGGGCCGCCTGTGGCGATGGCGGTGGCGACGCCGGCGATGTTGCCCATCCCGATGGTGGCGGCCAGCGCCGTCATCAGCGCCTGAAAGTGGTTGATATCCCCGGCGGAGCCGCTCTCCTGCCGGCCAAAGGCCAGCCTCAAGGCATACCACAGCTTGCGGAACTGCAGCCCCCTCAGCCTCACCGTCAGCATCACGCCCGTACCCACCAATAGCACCAGTGTGGGCAGTCCCCATACGTAGCCGTTGATCACATCCAGCCACTGCATCAGCTTGTCCATGTTGGTTCCTCCTTGTTTGTGCATACAAAAGAAAAAAACATTTCATCGCGGATGAAATGTTTCTGGAGCGGGCATGGACGCAAAACGGCCCGTTCATGGGGGGCCTTTGGATCCACACGGCCAAACCGCCATTCCGGTCGTCTTGTGAGTGTCGTCCGCTCTGTCCTTTTACCTGAGAGATTCATTCGCGTACGCCGCGCGAATTTGCTCCTTCGGTGCCCGTGCCCCTCGCCGATGCTTAAAAGGGGGGTCTCTCCAGAGGTTCGTCCCCATTCAGTTTCACTTGTTGCCAAGACCTGAGAGTTTCGGGATGCGCTCCCTTGCCCCGTCGGTAGATCGTTTCCAATCTTTTCCTGAATGGTTCATCCGATCACATATGCTGTTTGACAGAAAAAATATATAGCTGAATTGAACTTCTGTCAATCCGGTGTAAATGTTTCGTCCGTGTCCCCCATTCCCAGGTCTAAGTGACGGCTCCCCGCAATACGTTATAACCATGAACAACACGCTGCCCGAGAAGCGCCAAAAAAGAGACAACCCGTGCGGGACTCCGATGTCGACCGCGCCTGGCAGCGAGGGGGGATTTGTGCATGCTGCATATCGTCGCCTGTATCAAACAGGTGCCGGACACGAAGATCATCAAGATGAACCCGAAGACCAACACGATGGACCGCTCCAGCGCTCCGGCGATTCTCAACCCGTATGACGCCCACGCCGTGGAAGAGGCGGTCCGGCTGAAGCAGCGCTACGGCGGCACCGTCTCCGTGCTGACGATGGGGCCGCCGCCGGCCGTCAAGGCGATCCGCAAGTGCATCGAGATCGGGGCGGACGAGGGCTACATGATTACCGACCGGGCGTTCGCCGGTGCGGACACGCTGGCCACCAGCTATGCGCTGACCAAGGCGCTGGAGAAAATCGCCAGGGAGAAGCCGATCGATTTGATCATCTGCGGCAAGATGACGATCGACGGCGACACCGGGCAGGTGGGGCCGGGCATCGCCAGACGGCTCGACATGCCGCCGCTGACCAGCGTGAAAAAGGTGGTGGAGATCAACAAGGAGCAGGGATACGCCATCGTCCACCGCAAGCTGGAGGACGGGTACGAAGTGATCCAGTCCACGCTGCCCTGTCTGTTTTCCGTGGAAAAGGAGATCAACGAGGTGCCGTACTCTCCGCTGCCCAACATGCTGCGCGCCGCCCGCTACCAGCCCGTCATCTGGTCCGTCAACGACCTGGAGGACGTGGATCGGAGCCTGCTGGGGCTGAAAGGCTCGCCCACAATTGTCGCCAAGGTGTGGCCGCCGGAGAAGCCCAAGGGAGGCGAAAAGCTGCAGGGGAGCGCGCGCGAGCAGGTGAACCGGCTGATGGAAATCCTGGCGGAGAAGAAGGAACTGTTTCGGGCGAAGGAGGGACGGGCATGAACCTGGCGGAATACCGCGGCGTCTGGGTGTTTTTGGAACAGCAGGACGGCCGGATCGCACCGGTGTCGCTGGAGCTTTTGGGCGCGGGGCGGAAGCTGGCCGACAAGCGGGGCGTGCCCCTTTCCGGCGTGCTGATCGGCGACCAGGTGCGCGAACTGGCGGCGGACGCCTTCCAGTACGGGGCGGACGTCGTCTATCTCTACGACGACCCGATCTTTCGCGACTACCGGACCGAGTCCTACATGCGTGCCGTGATCGCATGCGTGCAGAAGCACAAGCCGGAAATCCTGCTCTACGGGGCCACGTCGACCGGCAAGGATTTGGCCAGCGCCGTGGCGACCGATCTGGAGACGGGGCTGACCGCCGATACCACCCTGCTTGACGTGGATCAGGAGACGGGTCTGCTGGAAGCCAGCCGTCCGGCGTTCGGCGGCAACATCATGGCGACCATCCTGTGCAAAAAGCACCGGCCGCAGATGGCCACCGTCCGGCCCAAGGTAATGAAAGCGCTGCCGCCCGATCCCAACCGCTCCGGCCAGATCGTGGAGGAGCGGATTCACCTGCGGGAGGAAGACATCCGCACCAAAGTGCTGAAAATCGTCCGCGAAACCAGCAAAAAAGTGCGGCTGGACGAGGCGGACATCATCGTCGCCGGGGGCAAGGGGATGGGCAGCAAGGAGGGCTTTCAACTGATCCACCGCTTCGCCGAGGCGATCGGTGCGACGGTCGGGGCCAGCCGGGACGCCGTCGAGGCGGGATGGATCGACCACCAGCATCAGGTGGGGCAGACCGGGGTGACGGTGACGCCGAAACTCTACTTTGCCATCGGCATTTCCGGCGCGATCCAGCACCTGGTCGGGATGCAGAACTCCGGGCTGATCATCGCAATCAACAAGGACCCGGACGCGCCGATCTTTCAGGCGTGCCACTACGGCCTCGTCGGCGACGCGTTTGAAATCGTCCCGCTCTTGATCGAGGCGCTTCAGGAGGAATCGGACAAGGAGGTGCAGTATGGCGGAAAAGTTTGACGCAATCGTGGTCGGAGCCGGACCGGCGGGCACGGCGTGCGCCTACACGCTGGCGAAGGCCGGCGTCAGCGTCCTGCTCCTGGAGCGGGGCGAATATCCCGGCTCCAAGAACGTCATGGGCGGGGTGCTCTACCGCAAAATGATGGAGGACATCATCCCCGGCTTTTACAAGGAAGCGCCGGTGGAGCGGCCGATCGTGGAGCAGCGGTTCATGATGCTGGACGAACAATCGGCGCTGACGTTCAGCTACAAGGGGCTGGAGTGGGCCGAGGAGCCGTACAACAACTTTACCGTGCTGCGCGCCAAGTTTGACCAGTGGTTTGCCGACAAGGCGGTGCAGCAGGGGGCCCTGCTGGTAAACGAGACGGTCGTGCTGGAGTGCATCGTGGAAAACGGCAAGGTGGTGGGGGTCCGCACCGACCGGCCGGACGGGGAGGTGTTCGCCGACGTGGTGGTGCTGGCCGACGGCGTGAATTCGCTGTTGGCCAAGTCGCTCGGCTTCCACAAGGAGTTCCGGCCCGACGAAGTGGCCCTCGCCGTCATGGAAGTGCTCAAGCTGGACCGCAGGATCATCGAGGACCGCTTTAACCTGGAAGGGGATCAGGGCTGTACCATCGAAATCTTCGGCGACTCGACCAAAGGCATTCTCGGCACCGCCTGGCTGTACACCAACAAGGACAGCCTCAACATCGGCGTGGGAGCGATGCTGTCCGGGCTGATCAAGCATAAGCTCAAGCCCCACGCGCTCTTGGACTACGTCAAAAACCACCCAATGATCCGCCCCTACATCCAGGGCAGCGAGCAGCAGGAGTACCTGGCCCATCTCATCCCGGAGGGCGGCTACCGCTCCATGCCCAAGATCGTCGGAAACGGCGTGCTGGTGGTGGGAGACGCGGCCCAACTGGTCAATGCGATCCACCGCGAGGGCTCCAACATGGCGATGACCTCGGGTGTGCTGGCGGCGGAAGCGATCCTGGAGGCGAAAGAGGCGGGAGACTATTCGGAGAAGACGCTGGATACGTACCGCAAAAAGCTGTTGGACAGCTTCGTCGGCCAGGACCTGAAAAAGTACCAGGACGCCACGCATCACTTCGAACGCTCTCCGCAGTATTTCGAAAGGTACATCTCCATGATGAACCGGGCGGCCAGCCAGATGTTTACCGTGGACGGCAGTTCCAAGTGGGAGAAGCAGAAGAAAATCTGGCGCGACCTGGGCACGGCCAGGGAGAAATGGAAGATGGCCCGCGATCTGATGCAGGCATGGAGGGTGATGAAGTGATGAAAGAGCTGCCCAAAGGCCAATCGATCGAGGAAAAGCAGTACCTCGTCCGCTTCAAGGCGGACACCAAGTCGCACCTGCACGTGCTGGATGCGGACGTCTGTGCCACCAAGTGTCCCGACAAGCTGTGCACGATTTTTTGCCCGGCCGAAGTGTACAAGTGGGAAGAGGTGCGCATGCATGTGGGATACGAGGGATGTCACGAGTGCGGAAGCTGCCGGATCGGCTGTCCGTACGAAAACATCAGATGGGAATACCCGAAGGGCGGTCACGGTATTATTTTCAGACTGGGGTAATGGACGGTGGAGCATGTTTAAGCCGGGGGAACGCGTTGTCTACGCCCGCGACGGGGCCAGAGGGATCGTCATCGCGGTGAACGGGGAATGGTACCAGGTGATCTGGGAGGACACCTTCGTCAGTTGGGAAAAAGCGGACGTGCTCACGAAAGCAGAACCGTTTTCGTAACGACAAAAAAGCGGGAGTCAGCGCTCCCGCTTCTTTCTCTTTCCATGTACCGATTCGCGACTGTGAAGAGATGGGACATGCCCGGTCGATCAGGACCAACGTCACTCAATAGAGGATGCACCTGAGCGGCGTCACTTGTCTGCCATGGATGCGAAAACAGCCCAGAACCGGCTGTTGTCCGGCAAGGGACAGGACCAGATAGGCAGTCTCGGGATAACAGGCGTGCTCGATATCATGCGGCGATGGATAAGCGGGAGCGGCCGGATGAGAGTGGTAGATGGCAACTAAGCGTTCCCCTCTCTGTTCCATTTGACCAAAGACCTTGCGAATCTGTTCCTCCCTCATGGAAAACGAAAAGGGGCTTTTATCGGCGTTCTCCATCTTCCAGATGGTTTCCGCCCGTCCGCATCTCCCCGACAGCAGTCCACATGCTTCATAGGGCTGTTCGGCTGCGCAGTGGACGACCATCTCGCGCCACACATGTCCGGCCATCGGCAGTACGATCTCTGCAGGATTACGGCTTGAAACGCCTCCCGCAGCATCCGCCTGATTTTCCCTGCGGCAATGATTTGACGATGTGCGATTTGCTCCACCCGGGATGTCCTGGATGGGAAACGTGCGGCTGACCGTAGCTGGGTAGATGGGGGTGCGTTTGAACCGGCCTCGTTTGCCGTTGTCTGTAGAGTGCGCGGATCTGATCCGGTGTCATGGAAATCCCTTCCTTTCTTTCGACGTATACTATGTTTTATTCGTCGTCGGAAATGGAGGGAACGGCGGTTGCACATCGGGGTGCAGTCGCGAGGGGAAGACGGGCGGTCTGGCAGCGTGGTTACGCGTTTTTAAAGGGATTAAAGGCGGTGAATCCGGGCGTGTTGTGCGGTTTGAGAAAAGAGGCGTGGACGCTGCTGGACGGCAGTCTCAACACCGGCATGCCGCTTGCGGCCCGCTGTTGTTGCTGGGTATTGGCGGGGGATTCCATCCCCTTTTTGCTTCGCGATTCGCGTGACTGGTAATCGTGGATGGCCTGCCGGTATTTTTCTTCTTTTTCCTGCAATTCTTTGACGGTCTGCTTCAACTCCCGGAGTTCCTGCTGCCATTCCGCTTCCTGCGCCTGCAAGCGGGAGATGGCTTCTTCCTTCTCCATGAGCTGCTGCTGGTATTTTTCATCCCGCTCCAATTGATTCGATACGTGTATCAATTTTTGCTGCAATTCATCGATCTGCTGCTGCCATTCTGATTCATCGGCCTGATGGCGGGCGATGATTTCGTCGCGCTGGTGAAGCAAGTGCGTCAGCGCTTCCTCGTTTCGCCGGGAAGATTCAAGCTGCTGCCGCAGTTCTTCAAGCACGGCATGCCATTCTGCTTCTTTTTGCTTGTAGGCCTCAAGCTGTTGGGATAGGGCTTCGGAGAGTTCGTTTGCACTCCGGGAAGCTTCCAATTGCTGGTTCACCTGCAGGAGCGTCTCATTCCATTCGGCTTCTCGGGCTTGATGGCTGGCGATGGTCTCTTCCTGCTGCCTGAGAAGCTGTGTCTGCTCGGCTTCTTTTTGTTGATACGCCTTCACCTGCTGGTTCAGCTTTTCCAGGGTGTCGCTCCATTCCGCCTCTTGGGTTTGATAGCGAGCGATGGCTTCGTCGCGCTGGTGAAGCAAGTGCGTCAGCGCTTCCTCGTTTTGCCGGCAGGATTCAAGCTGCTGCCGCAGTTCTTCAAGCACGGCATGCCATTCTGCTTCTTTCAGCCTGTAGGCCTCAAGCTGTTGGGATAGGGCCTCGGAGAGTTCGTCTGAATTCCGATGGGATTCCAATTGCTGGTTCACCTGCAGGAGCGTCTCATTCCATTCGGCTTCTCTGGCTTGATAGCTGGCGATGGTCTCTTCCTGCTGCCTGAGAAGCTGTGTCTGCTCGGCTTCTTGTTGTTGATACGCCTTCATCTGCTGGTTCATCGTTTCCAGGGTTTCGCTCCATTCCGCCTCTTGGGTTTGATAGCGGGCGATGGCTTCGTCACGCTGGTGAAGCAAGTGCGTCAGCGCTTCTTCGTTTTGCCGGCAGGATTCAAGCTGCTGCCGCAGTTCCTCAAGCGCGGCATGCCATTCTGCTTCTTTCTGCTTGTAGGCCTCAAGCTGTTGGGATAGGGCTTCGGAGAGTTCGTCTGAATTCCGATGGGATTCCAATTGCTCGTTCACCTGCAGGAGCGTCTCATTCCATTCGGCTTCTCTGGTTTGATAGCGGGCGATGGTTTCTTCCTGCTGCTGGAGAAGCTGGGCATAGTCGGCTGCTTTTTGTTGATACGCCTTGACCTGCTGGTTCAGCTTTTCCCATTTTTCGCTCCACTCCGCCTCTTGGGCCTGATAGCGGGCGATGATGTCGTCTTTTTGCTTCAGAAGCTGCGCAGCGTCCTCATCAAGCAGCGACTCCTGGGCTTCCCTTGCTTTTTCTTTCCATTCTTCCATGGTTTTCTGCCATTGGGCTTCCTTTTCCTTGTAATAGGAGATGGTTTGGTCTCGTTGTTCAAGCAGGGCAAGCTGATTTGCCTCGTGTTGTTCAAGCTCGTGCACCCGGTCGTTCAGTTGGGCCACAACGCGGTTCAATTCGTCAGCCCTGCGCTGTTGATCTGTCAGTGATCGTTTCAACTGTTCCAGGTGATGGTTCTGCCATTCTTCCCGGTCCCGCTGCTCCTTCAGTTTTTCGCTGGCATGCTGGAGTTCCTCGTAGTACTGGTTCGCTTTCGCTTCGAAAAACTGCGCTTGCCGCTTCAGCAGGAGAAGCTTTTCCTTCTCCGGCTTTGCTTTGCTGGAGGTCTTTTTTTTCAACACCGTACGTTCCTCCTTTGCAGTGTGTGTTCCCCTATAGACATATGTAGGGGAGCGGGAAGTGTGAAAAAGAAGGGAAGAGATAGGCTCTCCGGCAGCCGGATTGGGGTGAATGACGCCTGCCTTTTGATTGATCCAAAAAAGAACGGGAGAAGATCAACTCTTCTCCCGTTTTGTATAAGAATCTGGCGAATTACGGAATGGACGGCGTCGGGATCACATCCGGGAACGTCACGCAGTCTTGGACCAACAGCTGTTCGTCGGGGACAACCGTAAGTGCGGCGGAGAAGACGGGAACACCGGCGCCGTTGGTCAGAACCAGCAGCACGACATCCGGCAGACCCAGACCGGTCTCGGCCAGGACGAGCGTGTAGTTCACCGTTTCCTGCGTGCCTGTAGCTGTGAACGTTCTTACGCCGGTACCGGTAACGGTCAGACCGAGGGCAATGGTCGGCAGGACAATTCCCAGACCGAGGTCCGGCAGAACCGTGATGCACGTCGGCGAACTGATCGTCGTCGGCGTGAGGCTGAAGCTTTGGTCGCCGGGGAAGACGTCAGGCAGCGGTGTCGGGCCAGGCGTGTCGAAGAAGTTGAAGGTGAACGTGCTGGCCGACGGGTTGCAGCTCGGGCAGATGTCGGCGATCAGCTGCACGGTGCCGACTTCCACCGGTGCCAGCGGCGGCAGGCCGAGGCTTACCGCTACGCCGGTGATGAGCGTATTGGCCGTAGCCTGGCAGTCGCAGTTCGCGCGCGGGAAGATCGTCGGGCACTGCGGCGGGAAGACGATCGGCGGGCAGCGGAAACCGGGGCCGGGCGACGGAGTCGGTACCGGAATGTCGTTCGGACGCGGTGCGCAAAACTTCGCCAGAACCTCCAGCTTCACTTCCGCTTCCACCTGGATTTCCTTGCAGATCGTGATCTCCAGTTCTACCATGCCGCCGAGGAGCACGCTGCCGATGGGCATGCACTCGATCGCGGTGATCCGGCAGAGAATATTGCTTTCGTCCAGAGGCTCCGGCAGGCAGAGCACCACTTCGTCATCAAACTGGATGGTAGCCGGGAATTCGCACAGGAACGTACCGTCGGCAAAAATGCGGAGCAACACGGTAGCGCCGAACAGGAACCGGACAACGCCTACGCGGACGACAGCCCCGCCAACCGTGATCGTCTCACGGCGAATGCCGATGACACGGCAGGAAAATTCGGGTGAAATGGTGGGCTGCGGTTTCGGGATCAGCGGGAACGGCGGCGGAACGATCGGTTCCACGCACTGGATGGTAATATCCTGCCCCGCCCGGATGGCTGCGTCTACCAACGGCCGGCAGTCGTCGGGAATGGGAACCTTGTTGCGGTCCCTGTTGGCGAATACAACCCAGTCGTACACCTTTTGGACGCGAATGCACTCTTCCTGCAGATTGTTGGGAATCGGCGGGGGTGCTGTTGGCGTCGGTGTAGGTGTCGGAAGCTGGTAACCCTTGATGGGCTTCACTTTATGCACCAGTACAACCCTTCCTTTCTATAGGGTATTTGATTTTGCATTACATACTATGGAGGCGGCGGGAGATTTGCTTGTCAACGAATGCCCATTTTTTGGCTGCTGCCTTAGAAAGGAATGGCGAACTGGCGCATGAACCAGTCGTCGTCGTATTTGCGTCGCGCGAAATACCGCAGGCGCTGGGCCGCGGCCCCGCCTTGCAGCACCTCGCGCTCGATCCGGTCGGGATCGGCGTGGATGATCAGTTTCTTGCAGGCCGCGATCCGCGGTTCGCTAAAGTGGCTGTACGCCATCCGCAGCATGTTGTAGTACACATGGTCAAACTCCACTTTATAGGGATGGGCTTTCCGGAACAGATGGAGGATCTTGACGGAGGGCTGCACATGGCAGCGGTAGCCAAACAGCCATAATTTTATGGAAATTTCGATGTCTTCAAAGCCCCATACGCGAAACCCTCTGTCAAAGCCGCCGATGTCCAGAAAGACTTTTTGCGGCACGGCCAGACAGCCGCCGGGGAGGATGGCGGACGGTTCCGGACGGTTCACGTGGCGGGTCCAGACTACGCCCAATCGTTGGTCCAGCGTCTGGCCGTAGCCGATCTTGTGGGGCTCGTGCATCGATGCGATGGCGGGAGATACGGCGTCGGTGCGCCCGGACTTGATCAGATCGACGAGACCGTCGATCCAGTAATGAGGAAACGTGAGATGGGCGTCACAGAAAATCAGATAGGTGCCTTTGGCGTGTTCCGCTCCCAGATTTCTCGCTGCTGCCGCGCCGATTCCGGGCGTGGTGATCAGCTTGACCCGGCCATTCTCTTCTTCTGTTTGCAAAAAGGCGCAGCAGTTGTCCGTTGAACCGTCATCCACCACGATGATCTCATACGGATAGCGCGATTTCGCGGCGCGAAGCGATTCAAGCGTGGTGCGCACGTTGTTTCCTTCATTTTTGGCCGGAAAAATGACGGAAACCAACGGCAGGTGTTCGTCCGACATGGGATCACTCCTTTCTCCTGACATGGTATGGCGGAACAAAGAAGGGGGTACCCGTCTTCCTGAAAATGACCGCGTCACGCCTCACGCATGGTGCCGGCTGTTCATACACTAGACAGCGGATGGGGAAGTACCCATTGAAGGAGTGAATCACATGGACGTCGAGGTATATTACGCGGGACAGCGCAGCGGGACCATGCCGTACACGTCGGTTCCCGCCTTTCGCCTGTTCTGCAAACAGAACGGCTTTCAGATCAGATGGGATGCCGAACAGAAGCGGATCGATCTCGATTCCGGACTACGGGGGAAGGTGTGTGTCCTGGCGGCGGGGGGAGCCGGAAAAGACGCCTCCTACGAATGGGAGATCGTGAACAGGGTGCAGGCGTTTCTTTCCGATTACGGGGCGGAGATCGTGATGGGAGAACCGGCGAAGATCCTCAAAAAGGATGTGGCGATCCGCTTCAGCGTCAAAGAGATCCGCGCATCCGTCCCCCCCAAGTTGATCGTGTTTCGCAGCGAAAACGAGTCACGCAGGACGCTGATTGACTGCCTCCACCATGAATTGAAGCAAACAGGAATGACCTGCGTGGTGAAACTGCAGCGGGAAGCATGCTCTGCTTCCTCCGGTATCGCGATTCAGTTTCAACTCCCCCAGGGAACGGATGCGGAGCAGCGAAAGGCGTACGGAGAAAGCATCGCCTTTTACCTCTCTTCCGGGATTCTTCACTACTTTCTGACCGGGCTGCGTATCTCGCCGCTGTCGTACCTGTCGCTCCACCTGCTGAAAGCCTTTGGGGGCGGAGCCGCTGCGGATGATGCGGATTCGGCGGATGTAGCGGATTCAGCGGCGGCGGAAACGGCCGCATACAGCGGCGGGACGATCGAACAGCAGGAAGCGGCACCGACGGAACCTGCGGAGACAGAGGCGGCTTTGGGCGCACAGACAACCGAAGCGCAGCCCGATCACGACACAGCGGCAGCCGGGACGGACGAGGCGGAGCCGGAAGCCTCTTTGCAGGGGGCAGGCCCCTTGCTCGAAACGTTCCGGCAGGCGGAAGCGAGCCGCCTGGAAGCGGAGGTGTTTTTCGACTACACCGTGCTGCGGTCTGATGTGGAAAACCGGCCGTTTTTGCTCATCGGCAATATTTGCGTAAAAAATACGGGGACAGAAGCGCTGTACAATCCGGTCGTCTGCCTTCGCGCCGATCCCGCCGACAGCATCAAGATGGGGGGGCAGATCCTGCCGCCCAATCTGGTGGAAACGCTTGGCGTGCAAAGTTCTGCCGGGATCAAAGGGTGGAGGTATCTGGAGGATGACTGGTTTACGCAGGCGAAAGAACGGGGGGAGTACTGGATGGGTCCGATTCACCCGGTGAGGATCGAGCCGAAAGCAACCGAGACGTTTCAGAATTTCCAGTTCTCCGTCGTCAAACCGGAAACCGGAAACACCGTGACGGTCGAGGGCTATGTGTTCTTCCAGGAACAGGGGCTGCAGTTCGCGGCCAATAACCGGATCGCCCTTTCCTTGTAAGCGAAAAAGCCGCCACTTTCCGGGGAACGTGATGGCTTTGTTTGAGCGTGTTCCCTGCTGACTGGCTCTGAATGTGCCGTCCCGATGGTACGCGAAGAAAGATGGAGAGAACAAGAAAGTATCAGGAAAAGGAGTGGGAATAATGGGAGGCGTTTCGTGGCTGGATTTGGCGATTCTGGTGCTGGCCAGTTTTCGCCTGACCCACTTGATCGTGTTTGACGAAATCACCTCGTTTCTGAGAGCGCCTTTTTTTACGGAGAAGTATGAAACCGACGCAGCCGGCCAACTGATCCGGCACATCCATTTTCGGGGGGAAGGCTTCCGCCGCTGGCTGGGCATGCTGCTTAGCTGCCATTGGTGCGTGGGCATTTGGGCGGCGGCGGCAGTCGTCGCTCTTTACGTCTATGTACCGGCCGCCTTTCCCTTGCTGCTCATTCTCGCCGTTGCAGGCGCGGCGGCCGTGATCGAGACCAAGATGTACATGGGCTGACGGGGACGGCTACGACGTGCGGGACGCATGCTGAACCGTTTGATAGAGCCGTGCTTCATCGAGAGAAAGGGGAAGCACGTCCTCCGCGACGAAGCTGACCTGCCTCTTCATCGGGTACACCTGATTCGCTAGCGAGACAAACCGCGAAGAAAAAATCGCCACCTCGTTTTTCAGCCGGCTCCTGTCAAGCGGCACCTCCAGCGAGAACGACGGCGTTGTGATCTGGTGCTCAGCTACCAGCCGTCCGTTGACCACGACCGAACACTGGAAATTGACCCCCTGCTCGTTCGGGGAAGGGATGTGCTGGGACGATCTTCCCCTGACAAGCAGCAGGTGCGCCGGGCTGCTCGGATCTGCTTCCACATCAACCGTGAACATGGGAGGGACCCACAAATCCTTGTACCGGTTCATGTGCGTGACCTTGGGAGTATGTTTGCGGGCGGCGTTGGCCTTGATTTGGCGCAGCAGGGAGAAGGCGCCCATGCGCAGGTAGGGGGCAGCGTACCTCATCCACGTATTCGAGATTGTTCCGAAGTGCTTGACGACGGTTTGCAGCACTTCTGGAATCCCGACCGAGTGCCATTGGGTAGCGGTTTTGGAGCTCTCGTGAATCCTGGTGTTTGCCAGATGCTCGGGGATGTACCCGATGGTGTAGTGTTTGGCAATCCGAATCCACAAGTCGTAATCCATGCAAAAATGAAGGGATTCGTCCACACCCCCCACCTGTTGAAACACATGCTTGCGGAAAAACGCGGCGGGCTGGCAGACGCAGCAGCTCTCATACAGCCGTTGGAGCGTGGCGGGGCTGACCGTGAGCGAGGAAGATAAGCGGCTGTTCTTGTTGATGACAAAGCAGTTGCCGTGCACCATGGCCCATTCCGGATGCTGCAGAAATGCCTGCACGGCTTTCCGGACCGCTCCCGCCACATACGTATCGTCGGAGTTCAGCCAACCGATAATCTCCCCCTTTGCCATGGCCACCCCTTTGTTGACCGCGTGGGACTGGCCCCGGTCAGGCTCCGACACGAAGCGGAACCGCTCCCCCCGATCGCTGTACTGCTGCAGGAGGGCGGCCGTGCCGTCCGTCGATCCTCCGTCCACCACGATGTGCTCGATGTTCGGGTAGTCCTGGTTCAAAACGCTTTGGATGGTTTCCGCGATAAAGCCGGCCTGATTGTAGGAGGGGGTGATGATGCTTACGAGAGGAAGATCCTGTTGGGACATACGTCTCACTCCCTTGCCAAATGGAATGCGGGTGGAAAAGGGGGTACCGGGTCTTGCATCCGGCCTCCCTTTTTCCGCTGATGCCCATCGCCATGCGGCTACAAATAATCCGGCACCAATCCGGGATTGCGGAAGGTTCGAAGCAGTTCCCGATAGGACGCCAGTTCCATCTCTTTGCCGGGAATGGCTTTCGCGACCAGACACGCGCGGCCGATCTCGTATTTGCCCGCGCGGCGATCGTGAATCGTGCGAATCGTGTGTGAAAGCGGTTCGAAGAGCGTGGTTTTCAGCATTTCCTGGATGCAGGGGACGGTGGCAGCCCACCAGCTTGTGACATCGTTGTAAAACCGGTATTTGGCTTCCGGCGGGCCGTTAAACAGCATGAACGACTCCTCGCTGTTGAGGATCGCAGCCGTTTCCAGCAGCAAATATCCGCCCGTTTTGATGACGCTTCTCGCCTGAGACAATGTCATCAACGGGTCGCGAACGTGATAGAGCAGACCGAGATGCTGGACGATGTCGAACTGATTTTTGCGAATCTGTTCCGGGAATCCCAGATTCACGGAGGCGTCGTCCATCAAAATGGTCTTCAGCCCGTCCCAGAGATGGTAGGGGGAGATGTTGTACAGAGGGACCACGCTGCATGCCGTCAAAGCTGGCAATGTCGAGAACCCGTTTCCCCTGATAGGTAATGGTGTCCCTTGCCGCTCGAACCATCTACCAGACGCTGTCCAGCGGCAGGCCGGGCGTGATGATGCCGGGGCTGAGTCTTATCTTGTGGTACCACCGACGGTCGCTGATGGCCTGGCGGATGTCGTCTTCGGTCCACGTTCCTCCCATGGAAGGAAGCCTCCTTTCATTTTTTCAGACAGATGTCGTAGAAGCCTTTGTACTGGGCGTAATAGTCGTCGTAGATCGCCAAAAGCTGTTGGACGGAAACAGGTTGCTCACGGCTGAGCTCGATCCGCGAAAAATGCTGCAGCACCCGCGCGGCGTCTTCCCTGGTGGTGCCGTACCGGTACAGGTGATAAGGGGAGTACTCCGCAATGATCGTCGTGTCCTGGCTCACCAGCGGCAGGCATGCCTCGATGATGGCGAAGTCGGCACCCTGCGTGTCAATCACGATCAGATCCATCAGCGGGGGAAAGCTGACGCCGTAACACTGCTTGAAAATCTCCACGGGATTGACCATCTGGATCTTGTACGGCAGGCTGCGGAAGATCGACACTTCCTTGTCGCTGCTTCGCGGCATGGCACACCGGTGATCGGACGAGTCCCAGGCGCTCTTGTAAAACGAGATAAACTGCCCGCTTTTTCCCAGAGCGTAGGGAAACGCATGAATGTTCTGAACCTGGTTGAGGTGAAGATTCACCGTCAGCAGGGCGAAATTGAGCGGGTCGGGCTCAAAGCAGTAGATGGTCGCCCCCGGCTCGGACTTTGCCAGATAAATGGCCGCCGAGCCAAGATGGCCGCCGGCATAGAGAACGCGGCTTCCCGGCCTCAACCGGCTTCGCGCATGCTCCAGCGAATCGCTCCAGAGGCGGTTTCCGCTGCGAAAACCGGCTCCCGCCACTTTGTCATCGAGATGGGTGACCAACTGCATGTTGAGATTGTTCAACGTCACGTGTGCGATTGAAAAAGGATACAAAACCGCTCCTCTCCTTTTATGCCCCCTCGAGGGTCATGCAGAGTATGGTGGAAGCGACTCGTGTCACTGTGCCATTGAATATGATATGTGCGAAACGGTCGTTTTGAAACGGGACAGCTTCATCATGCGGCCGTCCATCCCGGGGACGGAGAGAATACCTATTTTCGTCCATTTCGATATCACCCCTCTTCCCCTGTTCATAAAATAGTGCAGGCCAAGACAAAAATCGGACAGAGGTGCAATGGATGAAACTCATATTGCTATCGGGAGGATCCGGAAAGCGGCTGTGGCCGTTATCGAACGATGTGCGGTCCAAACAGTTTCTGAAAATGCTGCGCAATCCGAACGGCGAGTTGGAATCCATGGTGCAACGGCTGTGGAGGCAGTTGGATGCCAACGGCTTGCTTGATTCTCTGTACGTTTCCACCAGCAAAACGCAGGCGGACCTGATTCAGAACCAGTTGGGGACGACGGTGCCGCTCATCATTGAACCCAAGCAGCGGGATACGTTTCCCGCGATCGCGCTGGCCGCGAGCTTTTTGTACTCCAAAGAGGGCGTTGATCTTCAGGAAACCGTCACGGTCATGCCCGTCGATCCGTACGTCGGGGATGATTTTTTCGCGATGATCAAGCGGCTGGAGGAAGTGCTCGATCAATCGGGAGCTGATCTCGCGCTGATCGGGGTTACGCCCACGTATCCATCGACAAAATACGGCTACATCGTCCCCGCTGAGGAGAAAGCCGACCGAATACAACCGCAGCCGTACCGCGTCCGCTCGTTTACGGAAAAGCCGTCAGAAGAACAGGCAAAGCGGCTGTTGAAGCGGCGTGCGCTCTGGAACTGCGGCGTGTTTGCATTCCGCCTGGGGTATATCATCAACGAATTGGAAAAAAGAGGATATTCCGTCATGTACGACACGCTGGTTCAGCAGTACGAACAACTGCCCGCCATCAGCTTTGACTACGAGGTGGTGGAGAAAGCGGAGCGGGTCGTCGTCATTCCGTACGATGGGTATTGGAAGGATTTGGGGACCTGGAACACCATCACGGAGGAAATGACTGTCAATCTCGTCGGGAAAGGGCACCTGGACAACGGGTGTACCAATACCCACGTGATCAATGAATTGGACCTGCCCGTTGTCGTGATTGGAACCTCCGACGTGGTGGTGGCGGCCAGTCCCGACGGCATCCTGGTTTCGGATAAAGCCAAAAGCCATCTCGTCAAAGAGATTGCAAAAGAGTGGAACCACCGTCCGATGTTTGAAGAGCGCCGCTGGGGGTGGTATCAAGCGATCGGCTACCAAACCATGGACAGCGGGGCCGAGGTATTGACAAAGCGGCTTCACATCGATGCGCAGCGGAATCTGAGCTACCAGTATCATCGCCATCGCAGCGAAGTGTGGGTAATCGTCGCAGGCGAGGGTGAATTTGTGTTGGACGATCGTCTGCGGCATGTCCGGGCCGGGGACGTGCTGGAAATCCCGGTCGGGGCCAAGCACGCGATCAAGGCCGCTGCCGACCTGGATATCATCGAGGTGCAGATGGGAAGCAGCCTGGTGGAAGACGACATCGTCCGCCTGTGTCTCTCGTGGGAAGAGATCATGCGGCGGGTAAACCGTGACGAGCAGGAGGGAGGAGCATGAAACGCTGGACCGACAAGACCATCATGGTGACCGGAGGATCGGGCTTTCTCGGTTCTCACGTGGTGGAACGGCTGAGGGCGGCAGGCTGCGGCCGTATCATCGTCCCGCGAAGCCGGGATTACGATTTGCGCAAGCAGCAGACGGCCATGTCGCTCATCGAGCAAACAAAGCCCGATTTGGTCATTCACCTGGCGGCTTCGGTTGGCGGAATTGAAGCAAACCGCAAAAATCCGGGGGCTTTTTTTTACGACAACTTGTCCATGGGCATCCATCTGATGGAAGCGGCCAGGCTCGGCGGCGTGGAAAAATTCGTGGCCTGCGGAACGATCTGTTCCTATCCCAAGCACGCTGCTGTTCCGTTCCGGGAAGAAGCATTGTGGGACGGCTATCCGGAAGAAACAAACGCTCCCTACGGGTTGGCCAAGAAGATGCTCCTGGTGCAAAGTCAGGCCTACCGGCAGCAATACGGGTTCAACTCGATTTTTTTGCTCCCCGTCAATCTGTACGGGCCGCGCGACAACTTCGATTTGGAGACGTCCCACGTGATTCCGGCGTTGATCCGCAAGTGTGTGGAGGCCAAGGAGCGAAACGACGATCACATCGTCGTCTGGGGGACGGGACAGGTCACGCGCGAATTTCTCTATGTCGAGGACGCCGCGGAAGCCATCGTGCTGGCGGCGGAGCATTACGACGGCGATCAGCCGGTCAACATCGGCACGGGAGAGGAAATCTCCATCAAAGACCTGGCGGATCTGATCGCCCGGGAGACGGGCTTTACGGGCGAGATTCGCTGGGATTCCGGGAAGCCGGACGGACAGCCGCGCAGATGCCTCGATGTCCGGAAGGCAAGGGAGTACTTCGGATTCGAAGCCAGGGTTTCGCTGCAAGAGGGGTTGCGCAGGACGATTGCGTGGTATGCCGCGCAGCGGGCAGAACGGGTCTAGCGGCCTGCAAGTTTACGACTGATCGGAGAGAGGTCACATGAAGCGAGTCATCATTACGGGAGCCGCCGGCTTTCTCGGCTCCCATCTGGCAAAAGAACTGGTGGCGAAGGGCTGTGACGTAATCGGCATCGACAATCTCAGCACCGGGTTGCGGGCAAATGTGCGGGATCTGGAAGGCAAGCCAAACTTCCGGTTTGTCGAACGGGATGTAACGTCCATCGAGCCGGCCATCGAACCGGAGTTCGCCGGCGTCACGGAGATTTATCATCTCGCGTCTCCGGCCTCGCCGAAGTTTTACCAGGCCTCCCCGCTCGAAACGATTGCCGCCAATACGCTCGGGACCCGAAACATGCTGGAAGTGGCCCGATGCCTGCAGGCCAAGTTTCTCTTCGCCAGTACGAGCGAGGTATACGGGGACGCCGACGTTCATCCCCAGCCCGAAGATTACTGCGGGAAGATCAACACCTGGGGACCGCGAGCCTGTTATTACGAAGCGAAACGGTTGGGCGAGGTGTACTGTTTCGAGTATTACCGCATCCATCAGGTCCGGATGCGAATTGCCCGCATTTTCAATACCTATTCGGCCGGCTTGCGGAATGATGACGGGCGGGTGATTTCCAATTTTTTGACGCAGGCGCTGAACGGAGAGGAGATTACCGTGTACGGTGACGGACAGCAAACCCGCTGTTTTTGTTACGTGGACGATACGGTCCGGGGCCTGCAGGCCATGATGGAGTCGGAAGCGGCCGAGGGGCAAATATTCAACATCGGCAATCCTGTGGATTATACCATTCTCGAGATCGCGCAGCTGATCAAACACATGATCGCGTCCGACAGCGCCATTACCTTTTGTCCCTTACCGGCGGACGACCCCCGGCAGCGCTGTCCCTCCATCGAAAAAGCGAAGCAGATCCTGGGGTGGGAGCCGAAAATCGATCTTGAGGAAGGGCTGCGGCGGACGATCGCGGCATACAAAAGGGCGTTGGCGGGGGAAACGCGCGATGAAAACGGGTAGGCTGCGATCGGGGGCGGGAGCATGAGAAGCCATCTGGACAAGACGGGGCGACTGCACGGCTATTACCTGTATCCATGGGATTTTTTATGGGCGTATTACGGCAATCCCGCCATGGTCCAACACCATGTTCGCTCGTTTGACTTCGGACACGCTGAATCGCTTGCCGAACCCAACAAACTGGATGACACGCCTGAGTGGGCGTTTGCAGGCTGTCTGCAATCCAGGCCGCTGCCCAGCTATCTCGCGCTTATCCCCCGGGGGCGCGTGGCAGGGTTCTCCGGCGGCGTGATCAGCCCGGATCACAAGCTGTTGTGGGACGTTTCCTACGAGTTTGGTTCGACACCCGCGACACACACCCTGTTGAAAATGCCCCGTCTCCCTTCCGTTACGCCCCTGCCGGGGATCGCCGCCGTTTTGACGTCCAGTGCCAGTTCCAACTACTACCACTGGCTGTTTGACGTGCTGGCGCGGATTCACCTGCTTCGGCTCGGCGGGATTCCCGTCAGCCGGTATATCATCAACAGCCAGGGACATGTTCCGTTTCAGACAGAAACCCTTGCCGCCCTCGGCATCCCGAGGGAAAAACTGATCATCTGCGGCCATCATACGCATATCGAAGCAGACTGGTTGGTCGTTCCTTCTCTGCCGGGGTACAACGGACATCCCCCCAAATGGGCGTGCGACTTTCTGCGGGAGGCGCTGTACCCGAATCGGGACAGTCAGCCGACGGCGGGTGGCGAACGGCTCTACATCAGCCGGGAGGACGCCAAACATCGAAACGTGACAAACGGGGACGAAGTGGTCAGGGAACTGGCGGCGTATGGATTCCGAATCGTCAAATTGGAGCAGCATTCCGTCCGTGAGCAGGCCCGACTCTTTTCCGCCGCAGAGGCGATCGTGGCTCCCCATGGCGCCGGTCTCGCCAATCTCATCTTCTGCCGGCCGAAAACAAAAGTGTTCGAACTGCACTCCCCCAATTACGTGGTGACCTGTTACTGGGTCCTGAGCAATCACGTGGGAGCAGAGTATTCCTTTTTGCTCGGGGAAGGGCCCCGCCGGTACCTCTATCGCTACAACGACAATATCACCGTGAGTATTCCGGCGTTGAGAAGAATGCTGCAAAACGTGTTCGGGTCGTAAGGCGAATTCGATTCGTCGGAGGGGGTTTTATGGAACGATGGGATGATGGTACCGCTCCTCCCAAGGATTTTTACAACTCCACGGCGGAATGGGCGGCCGCTGCGGATCGAGCGCAGGGAGTCGTGGCGGGCAGGTATCGGGAATGTCCGGCGGAACCGTTCCGCTATGACCCCGGCCGCTTCCGCCAGGCGATGGACCCTTCCATGTGGACGATGTTTGGCGAACCGCTGCCCTACTACATTGCTTTCATGCCGGACGGAAGAGTGTGGGGGGAGAACGGGGCCGTGATCAGTCCGGACAATAAACTGGTCTGGGATGTCTCCCACGAGATGTACCGACTGCCGCAGGAGCATTCCGTCTTTGCGCAGGAACGGCTGCCGCCCGTCACCCGTCTGCCCGGGACCGCTGCGCTGTTGACGTATGTGGGCAGCTCCAATTATTTTTTCTGGATGTTCGACGTATTGGCGCGGATGGAACTCCTGCGGCGCCAGGGGATCACCGTCGACAAATACCTGATCAATCAAAAGCGCCAGCCGTTTCAGGATGAGACGCTTGCCGCACTCGGGGTCACGCCCGATCAGCTGATCGAATGCAGAAGCGATACCCACATTTGCGCGTCCAACCTGGTCATTACCCCGGCGGTGGCATACACCGGCCACGTGCAAAAATGGGTGTGCGACTTTCTGCGCGAACAGTTCGCCGGTTGGCGGGCAGCCGCTTCCGGCGGGAAGGGGGAACGCCTCTACATCAGCCGTTCACGGGCCCGTTACCGACACGTGCGCAATGAGGAAGAAGTGGCCGCTTTGCTGGAACGGTACGGATTTACCTGCATCCATTGCGAGGAGTATCCGGTCGCGGAGCAGGTGCGCATGTTTGCTTCGGCACAGGTGATTGTCGCTCCGCACGGGGCGGGCCTTGCCAATATTGTCTTCTGCCGGCCGGGAACGAAAGTGGTGGAGTTTTTCTCTCCGCACTGGGTTCGCCAAACGTACTGGATGATCAGTTGTCACTGCGATCTGGATTACTACTACCTGCTCGGCGAGAAGCGGGAACTGGTCTACGATGTGTGGTCCATCCGGCACCACATCCAAGACGATATCGTCGTCGATCTGGGGCGCCTGGCCGAGCTGCTGAAACTGGCTGGATGCACATAGCGGCAGGGGGCGGCGAAGGAAAAAACGGGGTGCTTGCCATTGGGCCAAGCACCCCGTATCCGTTTGGATGAGGCGGTATGCGATGATGGGGGGCGTGCCGACCGCATGCGGCGGACTGCAGGTTACAGCCGGGGAACAGGAGTGCGATGATCCCGGACCCACTGTGCGATTCCGGCGGGATTTGCCAGATACGCCCGGTAAAACTGCAGCTCCTGATACGTGAGAGGAAGCACCTGATCGGCCAAAAAACTGATGACGCGCGGATTCGCCGGGGACCCAATCTTCACGTTCCACGATGCGAAAATGTCCACCTCATGGTTCGTCCTGTCCGGCGGGAGCGGAAGTTCCACCGTGAATGTCGTTCCGCTCACGGCAATCCTTCCCGTCATGCTGCCGTTTATCACGTAATGCAGGAAAGCAGGATGGGAAGACGGCGGACTGCCCAGTCTGCTGCCCCTGATCAGCAGCGTGTGCGCGGGAGCCTGCGGATCGGATTGAATCGAGACGTGAAATCTGGGCGGGACCCACATGTCCGGGTAGCGGTTCATCGCTGTGATCCGCGGCGCGCCGCCAAAAACCGCGTGCGCCCGAAAAAAGGTCAGCAGCGGAAAAACGCCCTTGTTGTGGTGAAAGTACAGGTATTCCAGCACCCAGTCGTTTGACACGGTGCCGTAATGCTTGGCGCTCGTCCTGAACACTTCCTGGAGCCCTACCGTCGGCCACTGGTTGACCGATTTGGATGCGGCGTGATACCTGGCTTTTGCCCAGTAATCGGGCACATAGCCGATGGGGTGGCGCTTCGCGATGCGAATCCACAAGTCGTAGTCCATGCAGAAGCTGAGCGTTTCATCCAGGCCCCCCACCTCGTACAAGACCTGTTTTCGGATGAAGGCGGCAGGCTGCAGGATGTTGCACCGTTCGAACAGTTTTTGCCGATCTTGCGGTTTGACGGGAAACGGTCTGATCGGGAGGTTTCGCTCGTTCGCACAGTAGCCGTTTCCGTGCACCATCCCCCAGTGGGGGTTTGCCATCAGGGCTTGAACCGCTTTGCGGATGGCGCCGGGCAGATACGTGTCGTCCGAATTCAGCCATCCGATAATCTCTCCCTGCGCGACAGACAACCCTTTGTTGATCGCGTGGGACTGGCCGCGGTCCGGTTCGGACACGAAGCGGAATTTCTCGCTCTGCCGGTTGTATTGGGAGAGAATCGCAAACGTGTTGTCCGTAGATCCGCCGTCGATCACGATGTGTTCCACATGCGGATAATCCTGCTGCAGCACACTCTCGATGGTTTCCCTGATATACGTCCCTTGGTTATAGGAGGGGGTGATGACGCTCACAAGCGGAAGCGATTGGGTGTCCATGGGTCTCACTCTCCTATTTGCGAGATGGGCCTGGGTGTGAAGTCAACCAGATGTCCACATAGCCGCTGTACTGTTTGCAGTGTTCATCATAGAACGAAAGCAGACTGTCAACGGTAACGGGGGCGGGATTGACATCCTCGACCAGCGAGTTCACGATTTCCGCCCGGGAAAACAGGCGAAGCAGGCGTTCGACCTGCTGCTTGGAGGTGCCGTGGCGGTACAGGTGGTAGGGCGAATATTCCGCGATCACGCTGGTATGCGGGCCAATCATCGGCAAACAGGCCTCCAAAATGTCAAAGTCCGCCCCCTGGGTGTCGGTCACGATCAAGTCAAACGAGTCTGGAGCTTGGTTGCGATAACTCTGCTTGAGAAATTCCGGGGGCTGCACCATCGGGATGTGGTAGGGGATGCCGTGAAAAATGGAGACGTCCGCATCGTCCAGTCGGGGCATGGCGCAGCGGTGGTCGGATGAATCCCAATCGCTTTTGTAAAAAGGGATAAACCCCTGTTTTTTTCCCGCTGCGAACGGAAACGCGTGGACGTTGCGCACCTGGTTGATCACCAGGTTCATCGTCAACAGCGAGTAATTGACCGGGTCAGGTTCAAAACAATAGATCATGGCGGTTGGCTCCACCTTGGCCAGGAAAATCGCCGCCGAGCCGATATGGCCGCCGGCGTAGAGAATCCTGTCCTTGCGTTTGAGAACCTTTCGCGCGTGATCCAGCGCGTCCGACCACAGCTTCTTCCCACTCCGAAATTCGGCGCCGGTGATGTTATCTTCCAGGTTTGTCACAAGCGTCATGGTGACATCGTTCAAAGACACTTCCGTATGAGTAAAAGGGTGCATGACCGTCTACCTCCGCACAAAGATGCCGTTTACCTGAAGCACTTCCCCTGTGGTGTAGTCTGCAAAATCCCTTTCCAGATAGAGCAGATCAAAACCCAAGCGATCCACGTAGTCAATCATGGCCGGGTACAGCAATTGGTGCTGGTACAAGGGGACAAGCGACAGTTCCATTTCCAAGATGTCCACTTGGGGCAGCGTCCGTGCGGCCCCCTTGAGTACCTCCAGCTCGTATCCCTGGACGTCCAGCTTGAGATAGACGCGTTCGTGCGATTGCATGAGCGACGGCTGCAGCGAATCCAAACGCGTGATGGCGATGGTTTCCCTGCCGACGTAGCGCGAATCGGGAGCGCCGATCACGTGCCGGTCCAGCATCGGCAAAAGGGAACTGCTGTAGGAGTTGCCGGCGATATTGATGATGGTATAGCCCTCCGTGCTGCCGAGCGCCACCTGCTGGCAGTCCCAGTGGGGATCGCTGGAAGCCCGTTGGCGCAATTGGGCAAATTCTTTGGACAGCGGTTCAAAGGAGACGATTCTGCCGCGATACCCTTGCTGTCTCAGCTTGGTGGCGTACTGTCCGGTATTGGCGCCAACATCCAGCACGAGTGCAATCTGTTTATCGGCAATCAATTGTGGTCTGCTGGGAAACTGGCGGAAGACCCAGTCAAATTTGCGAGAATCCAAGGCAGTGCGGACCGCGTGCTTCAAGATTTGACGATTGTCCATTACAGGTTCTCCCCTCCGTGTAAATGGCAGGCATCCGGATGATCATTCATTGCCTTATAGAGTAGGATATGATTTCTTCACCCGGATGGTTTGGACAGCAGTGTCATCGTTTTTCGGTTTTTCCGAAAAGATGTGCGTTCTCCTGTGTTCGATCAGCCGAAAATGAATGCCGCACCACGTCCGGCTGCCGGGAAAATCGCCCGGTCTCGCCGCGGAACCGCTTCGCATAGGTTATCGTATCGCGCCGGGAAACATAACTTCTTACAACGAAGGAGGGATATGTGTGGCTTCGGAAGATCTTCCCTTGGTGAGCATCATTACGCCGTCGTTCAATCAGGGGCAATTTATCCGCCAAACGATTGAGAGCGTGCTGCAGCAGGACTATCCCTATCTGGAGCACATCGTGATCGACGGCGGATCTACGGACGACACGCTGGCGGTTTTGGAGCATTTCAGCCAGGTGGACACGCGCTTTCGCTTCGTTGCCGAGCCTGACCGGGGACAGTCCCACGCGATCAACAAGGGACTGGCGTTGGCCAGGGGAGAGATCATCGGCTGGCTGAATTCGGACGATACGTACGAGGCGGGGGCGGTCATGAAAGTGGTGAAGGCGCTTCAAGAGCACCCCGATTGGGGCATGGTTCACGGAAACGCCTATGTCACCAACGAACACAATCAAAAGGTTACCGTCTTCCCGTTTCCCCCAAAACTGCCGGTCGATGCCGTGGAACTGTTTGAATGCTGCCACATCTGCCAGCCGTCCGCTTTCATCCGGAAAGAGGTGATGGAAGAGGTTGGCGGAGTGGATGAGAAGCTGAACTTCTGCATGGATTACGACCTGTGGATTCGGATTGCCAAAACGCATCGCATCGGTACCATTGAAGACTACCTGGCCAACGCCAGATACCACGGCTCCAGCAAATCGGGAACCCAGTGGGCATCGGTCGGAATACCGGAGGTGCTTGAGACCAGCCTGAAACACTTCGGGGCCATTTCCAACACGTGGTTCGCGGATCACTACGTCCCCCAATACCGGAAATACGGCATCTACCGGATACTGCGCGACGTGAAAACATACAAGGTGTTCGGCAATACCCCGAAGCTGGCGGACATGAATCGCTTCCCGGACCGGATGGTTCCGATCCAGCTCGTCCTGTCCATCAAGGTCGATCCCGAGCATCCACTCGACACGCTGCTGCTCAAGGGACAAATTCCCCTGAATGTTCCCGCCCAGCCGCAGAACATTCAGCAGTTGACCGTGATGCTCAACGGCCAGCTTGCCGGAAACGTTCGCATTCCCGCGAACCTGTTTGAGCTGGAAATCCCGCTCCGCTCTGATCAAGCGGAGAACCGGGTTGAAATCTATTCCTCGTGGCATGTCATTGTCCCTGACAGCCAGGCGAACAAACGGGTGTGCAGTTTTCTTGCCCACGAAATCATTCCCCTGTCCCGCGAAGAAGCGGCGTTTTTCCGTGTGTTTACGAAAGAGCAGCATCGGCTGAGAGAGTGGATCCGCGAAACCAGGCGACCCGTTCCCCGAATCTGACCCCACTCACCTAATTTTAACGCCCGTCCGCCAACGAACCACGCAGCATCGAACATGCATGCATATCATAGGATCGTCGGAAAAATTGGCAGCGACGTGCGAAAACTTACGTGAGGGGGTGGCGGGCAATGAGCGGGCACTTTTTCCTGCAGTCGCCCACACTGCGCACCCGGTTGCTGGACATTCAAGCGAAAGTGGCACCCATCCAGGGATGGGTGAGCGATCAAGCGGGCATGGTGTTATACCAGCTCACACGGTTTTATGCGCCCACCGGCACGGTTGTGGAATTGGGATCGTGGAAAGGACGGTCTACCGTCTGGCTGGCCCACGCCGTCAAGGACCGGGGAGCGGGCCGGGTATTTGCGGTTGACACCTGGAAGGGTACGCAAAACGGGGGGCCTGATGAACAAACCTGCCAGGCCTATGACTGAACCTGTCACAAGGGAAGGAGGGGAAGGACTCCGCATGAACCATGCCGATTTTTTGGCCGGGATCTCGTTTCGCAGCATTCAGCCGACCGACCAACTGCCGGGGAACATGTTTTTTGCCGACGATTTCGCCCTGCAGTCAACCAATACGGTGCTGCCGGCAGACGGGCTGCGGTTGACGGAAAACATCCGCAGTGTGTGGGACATTCCGAAAATGTCCACCTTCGCGATCGGGGCCATCCTGAACCGCTTCGTTTCGCAGCTTGCGCCCGGCCACGCCTACGTGAATGTCGGCGTGTGGCACGGATTCACGTTTCTGGCGGGACTGGCCAACCATCCCGATAAAACCTGCATCGGGGTCGACAACTTTTCGGCATTCGGCGGACCGCGCGACCGTTTCCAGTATTATTTTCAGCGGCATAAAAGCGGGAACCACGCATTTCACGAGATGGATTACGTCGAGTATTTCAAACGCGTGCACAAGGAGCTGATCGGCTGTTACCTGTTTGACGGGCCGCACGACTACCACAACCAACTGCTGGCGCTGCAGATCGCCGAACCCTATTTCGCCAACGGCTGCGTCATTCTCGTTGACGATACCAACTGGGCCGATCCGCGCCGAGCCACCCTCGATTTCATCGCGTCCAAGCCCGGTCGTTACCGAATCCTGCTGGATGTCCGGACGGCCGGCAACGGTCATCCGACATACTGGAACGGCTTGATCGTGTTTCAACACGTGCAGGAATCCTAGTTCGCGCCCAATTGCACAGGCGGATGAAAAAAAGCCTCTGAAGATGTGTACCGCTTCAGAGGCTTTGTCGTTCCCATCCGCACAGGGTGGGTTACCTTAACAGGTGCCCGACCGCTTGTTTGAGCGACGCCAGTTTTTTTTCCGCCTCTTCCAGAGAGGTACCCTTGACGCCGACATACAGCTTGATTTTCGGTTCCGTGCCGGACGGCCGGACGCAGAACCAGGACGCGTCGTCCAGCACGTATTTGAGCGCGTCGGTTTTGGGAAAGGTCAGCAGAGCGGTTGTGCCCAGGGCGACATCCCTGCGTTCGCCCGCCAGATAATCTTCCACGACAGTCACCTTTTTTCCGGCTATCTCCGTCAGCGGCCGGCTGCGCAGGCGAGAGAGGATGGACGCCATCGCGGCCATGCCGTCCCGGCCCCTGCAGGTGATTGCATGCAGGTCTTCCATGTAGTACCCGTAGGTGGCAAACAACTGGAGCAGCGCATCGTACAGGCTTCGCCCCTCCGCCTTGTGGAAGGCGCAGGCGTCGGCCATGAACAAGGCAGCCTGCACGGCGTCCTTGTCGCGGACGAAATCGGCGATCAGGAAGCCGCAGCTCTCCTCATAGCCAAACTGGAAGGCGTACGCGCCCGTTTTTTCAAACTCGCCCAGTTTCTCGCCAATGTATTTGAATCCCGTCAGCGTGTCGACGGTGGCCAGCCCGAAATCAGACGCAATCGCCCTTCCCATCTCTGACGTGACGATCGTTTTCAACACGACGCCGTTTGCCGGAAGAGCGCCGCTTCGTCGTTTTTGGGACAGCAGGTAATGCAGCAAGAGCGCTCCGGTCTGGTTGCCGGTCAGAACGACGTAGTCTCCCTGAGGATGTTTCACGGCCACCCCGAGGCGGTCTCCGTCCGGATCGGTTGCCAGAATCAGGTCAGCGCCGTCCTTTCTCGCATACTGAATGGCCAGGCGAAACGCTTGATGCTCCTCCGGATTAGGGGAGGAGACGGTGGAAAAAGAGGGGTCCGGATCGGCCTGCTCCCTTACGACCGTGACGTGGCGGTAGCCAAACGCGTCGAGTCCTTTCATGATCGCTTCGTACGTGGTGCCGTGAAGCGGCGTGAACACGATGCGGACGGGATCGCCGGCCGATTGGACGGCTGGCGGGATGCGGCAGCTTTCCAACCGTTCCAGATACGCCTGCAGCAGCTCGCCGCTGATCGTACGCAATAAGCCGCTCGCCCGGAGCGCCTGTTCGTCCGCTGCCGCAATCCGCAGCTCGTCGCCCGCCTCCTCCATGTGCGTCAGCAGCGCTTCGGCGGTCGCCGGCGTGATCTGCCCGCCGTCTGCGCCGTATACCTTGAACCCGTTGTATTCCGGCGGATTGTGGCTCGCCGTGATGACAATGCCGGCAAACGCCCCCACATGGCGGACGGCAAACGAGAGCAGGGGCGTAGGGCACAAGCGGTCAAACAGATGGACGCGAATGCCGTGCCATCCCAGCACGCTGGCCGCTTCCACGGCAAACGTCCGGGATTTGTGCCGACTGTCGTAGGCGATCGCCACGCCCGCGTCCATCGCCGCTTTCCCGTGGTCGATCACATAGCGGGCCAAGCCCGCCGACGCTTTTCGCACGGTGTACAGATTGATCCGGTTGATCCCGGGACCGAGCTCCCCGCGCATGCCGCCGGTTCCGAATGCGATCGGTCTGGCAAAACAGTCTTCCAGGGTGTGGGGGTCGTCCCGCAAGCTGTCCAACTGGGCGCGAAGTTCCGGATCGAGGTTGGCGAACGTCGTCCAGCGCTGATAGTGGTCCTGCCAATGTTCGGTCATCGCTAGCTTCACTCCCGCTTGATAGTACCAGTTGTTGTTAGGGTATTACCGGCGGTCGGTCCTGGTGAACGATGCGGACACAGGAAAACCGGAACCCGCCTTGCACATGCGCCATATATTGGGGGAGAATGGCATTTTCCGATTCCGGGGGTGAGCCGTTGGACGCGCGGATCAGGGTCAACTGGGTCGGGCCACAATTTGCCGGCCACAGCATCGCTGTTGTCAACCGGAATCTCTGCAGGGAGCTGGAGCGAGATCCTCGCCTTCTCCTGAGAATGGAAGTGCCGCCGGACGAAATGATGCGGGTGCCGTCCTCCCGCGCCGCTTCGTTTGCGCCGTTTTCCGAAGCGGACGCTGCGGTTGTTCACGAGTGGACGCCCGGATGGGGCAAACCGGCCGGGAAGCGCCGGATCTGCATGCAGGCCTGGGAGTATGGAGCCATTCCGCGCGAATGGTTCATCCCGATGACGAAGGACGTCGACGAAATCTGGGTGTACAGCTCCTACAACAAGGAATGCTACGTACGCTGCGGCATTCCGGCAGAAAAGGTACAGGTGATTCCGCTGGGTGTCGACGAATCGGTCTTCCGCCCGGAGGTCGCGCCGATGCGCGTGGGGACGGCAGGGTTTCGCTTCCTGTTCGTCGGCGGCACCATCGTCCGCAAGGGGATCGATCTCTTGCTGCAGGCCTATGTGGACGAATTCACGGCGGATGACGATGTTTGTCTCGTGATCAAGGACAACGGGGCAGGCAGCTTTTATAAAGGAAAGACGTTTCAAACGGCGATCCGGAAAGTCGCTTCCCGGCCGCGCAGCCCGCGCATTGTCTATCTGGACCGGCACTTGTCCGAAACGGAGATGGCGGGCTTGTATGCGGGGTGCGACTGCCTGGTTCACCCGTACAGGGGAGAGGGATTTGGCCTGCCGATTGCGGAGGCGATGGCATGCGGACTTCCGGTCATCGTGCCGGACCAGGGCCCCAGCCGCGATCTCTGTGACGGGCGGACGGCTTTTTTGCTTCCGGCCGAGGTGGTTGGGCTCCCCGAGCAGGGAACGGGTCTCCCAGAGACGGTGGGGCCGCCCTGGTGGCTGTCCGTCGACAAGCACGACCTGCAAAAAACCATGCGCGTTGCCAGCGAGAACCGCGCCCTCGTCCAGGCAATGGGGCGCGCGGCAAGCGAGCGGATGCGATCCGCCTTTACGTGGAAACACAGCGCGGAGGCCGTCCTCCGCAGGCTGCAATCACTTGCTGAAAAGGAGTAGCGAGACCGTGACGAAAACAGCCTTCATCACAGGCATCACCGGCCAGGATGGGGCTTATCTGGCCAAGTTTCTGCTGGAAAAAGGATATCGGGTGGCTGGATTGCTCCCGCGGCGAAGCACCAGCAACCTCTGGAGACTGGAATACCTGAACATCGCCGACGAAGTGGAATACAGGGACGGAGACGTGCTGGACCTTTCGTCGCTGATCCGGGCTGTCAAGGCGGTTAAACCGGATGAGGTGTACCATCTGGCGGCACAGAGCTTTGTCGGCTCCTCCTGGGAGCAGCCCATCTTGACCGCCGAGGTGACCGGCATGGGCGTGCTGCACGTGCTGGAAGCGATTCGCGAGGTGGACCCGGGCATCAAAATGTATCAGGCGTCGTCCAGCGAACTGTACGGGCTGATCCAGGAGCCGATGCAGTCGGAGCAAACCCCGTTCTACCCGCGCAGCCCGTATGCGGTTTCGAAGCTGTTCGGTTACTGGATGACGAAAAACTACAGGGAGAGCTTCGGCATGTTTGCCAGCAACGGCATCCTGTTCAACCACGAGTCGCCGCTGAGAGGGCTTGAATTCGTGACGCGGAAGGTGACCCACACCGTCGCTCAAATCGCGGCAGGCCGGAAAAAGGAACTCCGGCTGGGAAACATTCACGCCAAGCGGGATTGGGGCTTTGCCGGCGATTACGTGGAAGCGATGTGGCTGATGCTGCAGCAGCAAAAGCCGGACGATTTTGTGATCGCGACGGGAACCACCACGACGGTCGAGGAGATGTGCAGGATCGCCTTTGACTACGTGGGGTTGGACTTTCAGGATTACCTCGTGATCGATCCGCAGTTGTTCCGTCCGGCGGAGGTGGACGTTCTGCTGGGGAATCCCGCCAAAGCGAAGCGGGAATTGGGCTGGGAACCCAAAACGGGATTGCAGGAGCTGATCCACATGATGGTGGAGGCCGATCTGCAGAGAGTCAAACAGGCCTAGCGGAATGACGGGGAAAAGGGGCGTACCGGCGCGTACGTCTTTCTTTTTTTGCGGCGCCCTCTATCCTGTGATACCCTGGGTTCAGGCTGTGATAGAATGGGAGAAAGGGGGGGGTGCGGATGCGTGCAGGAGCTCCTGAATGAATTCATGAACCACATGCGTGAATTTCGAAACGAGATGAACGTACGGCTGGATCACCTCGGGCGCGGACTGGACGAGACGAATCAGCGCCTGGACCGGGTCGAGCAGGGGCTGGAGAAAACGACCAAACGCCTGGATCGGCTTGAAAAGGGGCAGGAGCAGATGGCCGTGCGCCTGGAGCGGCTGGAGAGCCGCTTGGAGCGGGTCGAAGAGGGCCAGAAGCAAATGGCCGAACGCCTGGAGCAGGTCGAAAAGGGCCAGGAACAGATGACCGTGCGCCTGGAGCAGCTTGAAAATGGCCAGAAGCAAATGGCCGAACGACTGGAGGGAGTTGAAAACGGTCAGAAGCAGATGGTCGAACGCCTGGAGCGGGTCGAAAAGGGCCAGGAACAGATGACCGTACGACTGAAGCAGCTTGAAAAGGGGCAGGAGCAGCTCAAAAAAGGCCAGGAGGAACTAAAAGAGTCAATCAAGCACTACGCCATCTTGATGACGGAAAATTTCACCTCCATACGTACGGACTTGCGGAAGAATCATATGGACGTCCAAGCTGATGTGAACCTGCTGTTTAAAGAAGTGGAAGGAATCAAGCGACATACGCATAAAATCGAGCAGCGAATCGGCATGTGACAAGAAACAGTCTTGCGAAAGGCTGTTTTTTTTCGTACCGTTTTTGAACAACAATGGGGTGTCCGACTCAGGGGTGTTCGGCTGATTGACGCTCGACCATGACCTGTTAAAACTTTAGGGCAACCTGTTTGGGATAATAGGTTATCCTAAAAAAGAGCGATCAAACAATGGGTTCAGAAAAATACCGCAAGAATATCAGGAATTTTCACGATCTTCCGTCTGTGTCAGCTGGGTTGGCACGAAAGTTGCTATTTTCTCGGAGACGAAGAATCGAATTCTTTCACTTCAACACAAAAGGAGACAAGTCATGAACGTGGTAGCCAACGTATACCGAGGGGAAGCGGTGGAAAGCTCCCACCTCGGCCATGTAGCTGTCGTCGACGCAAACGGAACCCTGCTTTACTGGTACGGCGATCCTTATCGCCTCACGTACGCCCGTTCCAGCATGAAGCCGATTCAGGCGATCCCGGTGGTGGAGACGGGAGCGGCGGATCGCTTCGGGCTGGAGCCGGCCGATCTGTCGCTGTGCTGTGCCTCGCACAGCGGGGAGCCCCGCCACCGCGAGCGGGCGCTGGCGATGCTGGTCCGATGCGGACAAGCGGAAACGGCACTCAAGTGCGGAACACACGTGCCGCGGGACGAGGAGAGTTACAAGCAGCTGCTTCGGGAGGGCAAGCCGCTGACGCCGGTTTACAGCAACTGCTCGGGTAAACACGCCGGGATGATTGCCACCGCCGTCCATATGGGAGAAGATGTGGCCACCTACCATCACCCGGACCATCCGGTCCAGCAGCGCATCCTCGATGCGGTCAGCGACCTGACCAGCTATCCGCGGGAGAAGATTACGCTGGCCACGGACGGCTGCGGCGTGCCGGTCCACCGTCTGCCGCTGGCCCATTATGCCTGGGCGTACGCGAAGCTGGCCAAGCCGGACGTGATTGCCAACCCGTCGCGGCAGCAGGCAGTCCGCCGCATCACCGACGCGATGACGGCCCATCCGGAGATGGTTGGCGGCAATAACCGCTACTGCACCGATCTGATGCGCGCGTTCCGCGGCCGCGTGATCGGCAAGGCGGGGGCGGAAGCGGTCTACTGTCTGGGGGACCGGCAGACCGGGCTGGGCATTGCGGTCAAGATCGAGGACGGAGGAGCCCGTGCCATATACGCCGTCGTCAACGAAGTGCTGCGGCAGCTAGGGATCGGGACGGACGGACCGCTGAAGGAACTGGCGGCGTACACGGAGCTGGTCGTGACCAACATGAGCGGAACCGTTGTCGGGCGCATCGAAACCAGATTTGCGCTCAATCGGGACAACACGGTCTTGCGTGCGTAAAACGGACGACTGCCCAACGCGGCCGCCGTTTGACGAATACAATTAACCACAAAAAAGGGGGATTTTTTTCAATGAATCTGCGCAAAGGATGGAAAGTGTTGAGCACGTCCGCCCTGCTGCTTGCGCTGATGGTGTCCGGCTGCATCCAATCGGCCGCGCCGAGCCAGCCGGACAGCGGGCAGACAGCACAACCGGGCGGAGAAGCAGACACCACGGCCAAGCTCCGCCTCAATCTGAGAACGGAGCCGCCGTCGCTCGATCCGCCGAAAGGCTACGACAGCGTCTCCAATGAAGTGCTGAACGCGATCATGGAAGGGCTCGTCCGGCTGGACAAGGATCACAAGCCGCAGCCGGCCATGGCGGAGAAGTGGACGATCAGCGACGACGGAAAAACGTACACGTTTACGCTGCGCGACAGCAAGTGGTCCAACGGGGACCCCGTGACGGCGCACGACTTCGAGTACGCATGGAAACGCATCGTCGATCCAAAGAACGCCTTCCCGTCTGCTTTCCTCGCCTATTTTATCGAGGGGGCGGAGAAGTTCAACAAGGGTGAGGGAAGCGCAGACGACGTCAAAGTGAAAGCGCTCGACGACAAGACGTTGGAAGTAAAGCTGAAAGCGCCGACCGGCTTTTTCCTCAACATCATCACGCAGCCGACGTTCTTCCCGGTTCACAAAAAGTCGGTGGAAAGCAACCCGAACTTCGCAGCGGAAGCGTCCACGCTCATTACCAACGGACCGTTCAAAATGACGGAGTGGGTGCATGACCAGACGGTGAAAGTGGAAAAGAACGAAGGCTACTGGGACAAGGATTCGGTCAAGATCGCCGGCCTCGACTGGGTGATGGTAAACGACGAAAACACCCAGTACCAAATGTACAAAACCGGACAGCTCGACGCGGTCCAATCCGTTCCCAACGACCTGAAAAAGCAGCTGATCGATTCAGGGGAAGCCAAAGTGATGCCGGAAGCGTCCGTCTACTACTACCGGATGAACACGGCCATGCCGCCGTTTACGAACAAGAACATCCGCAAGGCGTTTGCCCTGGCGATCGACCGGAAGGCCTTAATCGAAAACGTCACGCAAGGCAACGAAATCCCGGCTTTGGCTCACGTGCCGACCGGCTTGCTGGAACCGGACGGACGCGACTTCCGCGAAGTGGGCGGGGACTACTTTAAGGACAATGACGTTGAACAGGCAAAAGCTCTGCTGAAAAAAGGCATGGAAGAGGAAGGCTGGACCACCCTGCCACCCGTTACCATGACCTACAACACCAGTGACGCGCACAAGGCGATTGCCCAAGTGCTGCAGGAGATGTACAAGAAAAACCTCGGCGTTGACGTGAAGCTGGAAAACAAGGAATGGAACGTGTTCCTGGCGGAGCAGCGCGCACGCAAGCTCCAGTTCTCCCGTTCCACCATTCCGGCTGACTATGCGGATCCCTACAACTTCCTGGAACTCTATACCACGGACCATCCGGGCAACCGCGTAAACTACAGCAATAAGGAGTACGACGCGCTCGTGCAGAAGATCCGCGGCACGGCTGACGAAACCGAGCGCTTCAAGCTGATGCACGAAGCGGAGAAGATCTTCATGGAGGACATGCCGATTGTTCCGATCTATTTCAGAACGGTGGCCTACATGGAGCAGCCGAACGTGAAGGGGATCGTGCGCCATGCCGTTGGCACGATCGATTACAAGTGGGCGGAGATTTTGAAGAAATAATACAATGAAGACAAGGGCTGAAACTGCGTGCCCTTGTCTTCACTTTACAGCATGGAGCGGGTTCCGATGAAGAAAAAAACGGTAACGTTTGTCGCCAAAATGGACGAATTCTTGCAGTCTGTGGTCAGCCAATGCCGCGAGCTGGGCATCTCCGAGGATTTTCACATCGAAGGCAGGCGCGTGGATCAACTGCCGTACCGGCCGATTGTGGACGGTTCGCTCGTTGTCCTGTCCTCCAAAAGCATCTATCCGCAGGTGACGGCGTATCTGCCGCCGGGGGCGAAGGTGATCGTGGCCAAGCGGATGCTGCCGTACCACAATTTGCGGGAGATGCTGGAAATACCCAAAGGCGTAAAGGTGCTGCTTGTGAGCGACACGGCGGAGACGGCGGAGGAGACGGTCAGGCTGCTGATCGACTCCGGCATGGACTTTGAACTCTACCCGTACTATCCGGGGGCCGACTATCCGCGCGACATCGAGATTGCCGTCACGCCGGGTGAGGCGGAGCACGTGCCGGACACCATCCGCAAAGTGGTGGACATCGGCTTCCGCGTCATCGACCTGTCCACCTGGCTGGAGATCTACGCCCATTTTGACAGCGGCAATTTTCAGCGGGTGACCGCCCGCGCCATGCAGTCGCTGATTGACATCACGAAACAGCTGAACAATGAAATCCATCACGCCCACCTGCTGCACAAATACCTGGAGGCGATCGTCAACCGGATCGAGGATGCCGTGATCGCCATGGACGAAAAGGAAACCATCCGGTTTATCAACCAGAAGGCGGTGGACACGCTTCACCTGCAGGGCGTGCCGGTTCAGGGCGAAAAAGCGGTCCATTGTCTGCCGCCAGACTTCTGCGAAACGATCCGGCAGTGCGACGAAAACGACGACGTGCTGGTGGACTGGGCTGGCCGGACGTATTTTTTCCGCAAGATGCACATCGTCATGGAGGGGCGCTTTCTCGGCAGCCTGCTCTTGTTCCGCAAGGCGGCGGAAATCGAACAGATGGAACACGACTACCGGATGCGCCTGTACAGCAAGGGACTGGTGGCCAAGTACCACTTTGACGACATCTGCGGAAAAAGCCTCTCCTTTCAAAAGGCGCTGCGGATCGCCCGCAAGATTGCCCGGAGCAGCTCGACGGTGCTCTTGCTCGGCGAAACGGGGACGGGCAAGGAACTGTTCGCCCAGGCCATCCACAACGCCTCTCCCCGCAGGCGGGAGCCGTTCGTCGGTGTGAACTTTGCCGCCATTTCCGAATCGCTGTTGGAGAGCGAGCTGTTCGGCTACGAGGAGGGGGCGTTCACCGGGGCGCGCAAGGGAGGACACATCGGCTGGTTTGAGCTGGCCCACAAGGGAACGATTTTTCTCGACGAGATCGGCGACGCCAGCGGTGCGATCCAAAACCGGCTGCTGCGGGTGCTGCAGGAGCGGCAAATCATGCGGGTGGGAGGAAACAAGGTCATCCCGATCGACATCCGCGTCATCGCCGCGACCAACCAGGATTTGCAGCACATGGTGCGGGAAGGCCGCTTTCGCGCCGACCTGTACTACCGGTTAAACATCCTGCCGATCCATCTGCCGCCCCTCAGACAGCGGTCGGAAGACATCCCCTTGCTGGCGGAGGAGTTTATCCGCAAATACTGCCTGGAGATGCGCCGCCCGCCGTTTACTCTCACGCAGGAAGCGCTGAAGGCGATGCAGGAATACGATTGGCCCGGCAACATCCGGGAACTGGAAAACGTGATGGAATACCTGGCCCACGTGGTGGAGGAGGAAGTGTATGCCAGCCACCTGCCGTTTTTGCAGGCGTCTTCCGCCGTTTCGGCCGCAGACGACGTGCTCGCGGACGAATGCCGGACGCTGTGCGAGGCATATGAACAGCGCGGCTTTTTGGACGATGTCGTCGCGATCCTGCATGCATTGAAACAGCAGGGAGGCGGTAGGTACGCGTTGGGCGAGCAGCTCAGCCGGCAGGGGATCGAGCTGAGCGGCCAACAACTGCGATACCGCTTGAAGCTGCTGCAGCAGGACGGGCTGATACACGTCGGCAAAGGACGGCAGGGCAGCCGCTTGTCCATCAAAGGGGCAGCGTTTCTCGCCTGCTGCGGGAAACGGCCGAAGATAAACTGAGGAGGGAGAAAGATGAGTGATCATTCCAATTACTGGAAGCAGCAGGCCTTGGCGCAGCGCGATGCCTATCTGGAAACGCTGCGGCCGTTTCTGGCGATCAACAGCATCGAGGACATGTCGACCGCCGGTCCGGGCAAACCGTTCGGCGACGGAGTGGCGCAGGCGCTGGACTTCATGCTGGCATTGGGCCGCTCCGACGGCTTTGCGGTGAAAAACCTGGAGGGTTACGCCGGATACGTGGAATACGGAGAGGGCGAAGAAGAAGTGGGGGTGCTCGTCCACGTCGACGTGGTCACCGTTGGCGAAGGATGGACGACGCCGCCGTTTGAGCCGCACATCCGCGACGGCAAAATCTACGCCCGCGGCGCCATCGACGACAAGGGACCGGCGCTGGCCGCCTATTTCGCGCTGAGGCTGCTCAAGCAGTCGGGCCTGCCGCTCACAAAACGCGTCCGCCTGATCATCGGCACCGACGAGGAGAGCGGATGGCTGTGCATGAAGCACTACGCCGAACGGGAAGCGCTACCGGAAATCGGCTTTTCGCCGGACGCGTCGTTTCCGATGATCCACGCGGAAAAGGGGCAGATCAATCCGACGCTGACGCTGGCCGCACAGCCGCAGTCCGCGGCGGATGCCGGTTGGCGGCTGCTGTCGTTCGTCTCCGGCGATCAGGGTAACAGCGTGCCGGACAAAGCGGCCGCCTCGGTGGCGGTGCCGGCGGGAGCGGAGGCGGAAACAGCCGTGGCGGCGGTGACGGAGCGCTGGGACGCGTTTCTCCTTGCCAGCCGTGTGACGGGACGGCTGGAGCGGAGAGAGCCTGGCGTTTTGTCGTTTCAACTCGACGGCAAACCGGCTCACGGCATGGAGCCGTTCAACGGCGTCAACGCCGGCACGCTGCTGGCCCGTTTTCTGTACGACACCCCGTTTGCCGGTTCCGATCGCGTGTTTCTCCGCTTCCTCGCCGAGGTTCTGCACGAAGACCACTACGGCGAGCGGCTGAACGTCGCGTGTCAAGACGAGGTGAGCGGAGCGCTGACCGTCAACGCGGGTATCCTGCGCTACGACAGGAGCGAGGGCGGGTCTGTCCGGCTGAACATCCGCTACCCCGCCACCCTGTCGCCGGAGCCGTACGTGGAGCGGCTGAAGGCACAGACCCAGGAACTGGGCTGGACGGTGTCAAGCCTGCGCACTTCCAAGTCCCACTACGTGCCTGCGGACCATCTCGTCATCCGGACGCTCTCCCGCGTGTATGAGCAGCATACCGGAGAGCCTGCCCGCCTGCTCGCTTCCGGCGGCGCCACGTACGCCAAGACGCTGAAAGCGGGCGTGGCATTCGGCCCCGTGTTCCCCGGAAAAGCGTCGACCGCCCATCTCGCGGACGAATACGCGGAGATTGACGATCTGCTTCAGGCGATGGCGATCTACGCCCAGGCGATGTACGAATTGGCCAAATAACCAGAAGGAGGAGCACCCATGTCCCATTACCTGGCAAAGCGCTTCCTGATGATGCTCTTGACGTTGTGGATCATCGTGACGCTGACCTTTTCGCTGATGCATGCGATTCCCGGCGATCCGTTCGCTTCCGATTCGGATCAACTGCCGGAGCAGATCCGCGCCAATCTGCGAGCCAAATACCATCTGGACGAGCCGCTGCCGATTCAATATCTGCTTTATCTGAAAAATCTGATCATGCTGGATTTGGGCCCTTCCATCAAATCGGATACGCGCGGTGTCAACGACATGATCGCGGACGGATTTGGCGCATCGGCCTTGCTGGGCGCGCAGGCGGTCGCGATTGCGCTGGTGTTCGGGATTTTCTTTGGCATTGTCGCCGCGCTCAACCGCGGCCGTTGGCTCGATTACGCGGCGATGGCCCTGGCCGTCCTCGGGGTGGCGATCCCCAGCTTCATCATGGCCCCGCTGCTGATCAACTTTTTAGCGATCAAGTGGCCGATCTTTCCCGTCGCCACCTGGGGGACCTGGATGCATACGGTGCTGCCGTCGCTGGCGCTGGCGTTCGGCCCGTTGGCGATCATCACCCGCTACATGCGCGCCAGCATGATTGAAGTGATGAACCAAAACTACATCCGCACCGCCGAGGCGAAAGGGATTCCCACCTTGGCCATCGTGGTCAGACACGGCATCCGCAACGCGATCCTGCCAGTGGTCACGTTCCTGGGGCCGCTGATTGCCTCGCTGATCACCGGCACGTTTGTCGTGGAAAAAATCTTTGCCATTCCCGGGATCGGCAAGTACTTTGTTGACGGCATCTTCAACCGCGATTATCCGGTCATCCTGGGAACGACTGTTTTTTACAGCTCCATTCTGATTATTACCATCTTTCTGATCGACCTGGCGTACACCCTGATCGACCCGCGGATCAAGTTGACCAACAAGGAGGGATAGGAAGTGGCGATGGAACAGAAAATCGATCCCCTGTTTCGCCCGCTGGCCAAACAGGAGCAGGCCGACGCAGTTTCTGCCCGCCCGAGCCTGAGCAACGCCCAGCTGGCGATCCGCAAGCTGGTGAAAAACAAGCTGGCGATGCTGGGCCTCGTGATCATCGTCGCGCTGGTCGCGATGGCGATCATCGGGCCGCATCTGGTCCCGTACAGCTATTCCGACCAAAGTCTGATGATGAAAAACAAACCGGTTTCCGCCGAGCACTGGTTCGGGACGGACGATTTGGGCCGGGACATGTTTGCCCGCACCTGGTACGGCGCCCGGATCTCGCTGACGATCGGGGTGGTGGCGGCGCTGATCGACTTGATCATCGGCGTGACGGTCGGCGGCGTCGCCGGGTACATGGCCGGCAGGGGCAAGCGGGGTGAGCGGATCGACACCGTCATCATGCGGTTGATCGAAGTGCTGTACGGACTGCCGTACCTCTTGGTCGTCATCCTGCTGATGGTCGTGATGGAGCCGGGCATGCTGACGATCATCATCGCGCTGTCCGCGACCGGCTGGGTGGGAATGGCCCGTCTGGTACGGGGGCAAATCCTGCAGTTGAAAAACCAGGAGTTCATCCTCGCCGCTCAGGTGCTCGGGGCCAAGTTTCCCCGCATTTTGTTCAAACATCTGATCCCAAACACGTTTGGCGTGATAATCGTCAACCTGACGTTTACCATCCCGTCGGCGATCTTTGCCGAGTCGTTCCTCAGCTTTCTCGGCCTGGGCGTACAGGCGCCGGTAGCCAGTTGGGGGACGATGACCAACGACGCGCTGGGGGTCATCCTCACCGGCGACTGGTGGCGCCTCTTTTTCCCGGCGCTGATGATCTCGCTGACGATGTTTGCCTTCAACGTGTTTGGCGACGGCCTGCAGGACGCGCTCGATCCGCGTCTGCGCGAGTAAGAGAAAGGGGGAAAAACGGCGATGGCCGAACAACATTTGCTGACCATCGACAATCTGAAAGTAAACTTCAAGACGTACGGCGGGGAAGTACAGGCCGTACGCGGCGTCTCCTTCCATGTGGACAAGGGAGAGACGGTGGCGGTCGTCGGTGAGAGCGGCTGCGGAAAAAGCGTCACGGCCCAGGCGATCATGGGCCTGATCCCCGCCCCGCCCGGCCGGATCGTCGAGGGCCGGATCGTCTTTGAAGGAAAAGAGATTACTGCGATGAGCAAAAAAGAGCTGCTGGAGATTCGCGGCTCGCAGATCGGCATGGTCTTTCAGGACCCGATGACGGCGCTCAATCCGACGATGAAGGTGGGAAGACAGATCGTGGAGGGGTTTGTCCGCCATCATCAGGTCTCGCGGGAAGAGGCGCAAAAGCGGGCGATTGAGCTGCTGCGCATGGTGGGCATCCCCGACCCGGAAAAGCGGGCCGACCAGTACCCGCACCAATTCAGCGGCGGGATGCGGCAGCGGGTGGTCATCGCCATCGCGCTGGCCTGCCAGCCGAAGCTGGTGATCGCCGACGAGCCGACCACCGCGCTGGACGTGACGATTCAGGCACAGATTCTCGATCTGTTGAAGCGGCTGCAGGAGGAGCAGGGGCTGTCCGTGCTGATCATCACCCACGACCTGGGTGTGGTAGCGGAAATCGCCCACCGGATGGTGGTCATGTACGCCGGCGTGGTCGTGGAGACCGGCAGCGTGAAGGACGTCTTCTCCCATCCCCGCCATCCCTATACCTGGGGACTAATGCGTTCCCTGCCCCGGCTGGACGGGGAAAAGCAGCGGCTGGTGCCGATCGAGGGGACGCCGCCCGATCTGTTCCATCCGCCCAAAGGCTGCCCGTTTGCGGCCCGCTGCGAATTCGCCATGGAAATCTGCGACCGGCAGATACCGGAGCCTACCGCGTTCGGAGGGGGGCATCAGGCCGCCTGCTGGCTGCATGACCCGCGCGCCCCGCGCATCGAGGAACTGGTCGCGGCAGGGAGGCAGACAGAATGACAGAGGTGCTGGTGGAAGTAAAGGAACTGAAAAAGTACTTTTCCTTCGGTCACGGACTGGAGGTAAAGGCCGTGGACGGCGTCTCCTTTTCCATCCGCAAGGGGGAGACGCTGGGACTGGTGGGAGAGAGCGGCTGCGGCAAATCGACGCTCGGGCGGACGATCGTCCGACTGTATGAACACACGGCCGGAGAAGTGCTGTTCAAGGGGAAGAACGTGCATGAGCTGAGAGGCAAGGAAGTGGCACAGTTCAACCGGGACGTGCAGATGATTTTCCAGGATCCGCAGGCCAGCCTCAATCCGCGCATGACCGTGGAGGACATCATCGCCGAAGGGCTTGACATCCACGGCCTCGCCAGGGGAAGCAGACGGGAGCGGGTGACCGAACTGCTGCAGTTGGTCGGCCTCCGAAAGGAACATGCGCAGCGCTACCCGCATGAGTTCAGCGGGGGACAGCGGCAGCGGATCGGCATTGCCCGCGCCTTGGCGGTGGAGCCGGAATTCATCGTCGCTGACGAACCGATCTCCGCGCTGGACGTCTCCATCCAGGCCCAGGTTGTCAACCTGCTGGAAGACCTTCAAGCACATAGAGGGCTGACCTATCTCTTCATCGCCCATGATCTGTCGATGGTGAAGCACATCTCCACCCGCATCGGCGTGATGTACCTGGGCAAGCTGGTGGAACTGGCGGAGAGCGGGGAACTGTATGCGGAGCCGCTGCACCCGTATACGCAGGCGCTGCTCTCTTCCGTGCCGGTGCCGGATCCGACGGTGAAGCGGGAACGCATCATCCTGAAGGGAGATCTGCCCAGTCCGGCCAACAAGCCGAGCGGGTGCTGCTTTCGCACGCGCTGTCCGCACGCGACGGAGCGCTGCGCCATCGAGGAGCCGGTGTGGCGGGAAGTGCGGACAGGCCATTGGGCGGCCTGCCATCTGTACGCGGACTAGCGGTAGTACCAAACGGTCAGCGCGACGGAAAAGACGATCAGGGCTGCTCCGCTCCAGAGCAGAAGAGACGTTCCGATTCGGATGAACGTCTCTTTTTTTCGGGCGAAAACCGGGTCGTCAAGGTTGTACCAGTCGCTCTCCATCACGCGAGGACGGCGGAAGAAGAGTGCTTGCAGCCGTTTGAAGCCGGCGCCAAACACGGTAAAAAACCCGGAGCGGACGACCAGGGCGATACAGCCGAGGACGAGCAGGAAGAGTCCGGCCAGGAAACTCCGGTTGATGATCGTAAGCAGCGCTTCGGCGGGTACGGTCAGACCGGCTGCCAGAGCGGCCGCCGACACGATGATCAGGAAAAGGATGACAAGTGCAGGCATGATCACGTTCACGTCCTTTGGCTGGAAGTTGCGTAACCGGCTCGCTTCGTCCATTCGACGTGGAGAGCCGGAGAATGTTTTCCGGAAGCCGGCAATTTGACTGTACCGCAAATGCAGAAGGATGCCAATGAGCTGAATCGATGATAAAATGCATCGCCCCTTCCGGCAGATGGGGGACGGAAGGGGCTGCGCGTTTCAGAACGGCTGCCAGCGAAGCCGCCTCGCCTGCTGAAAGCGCTCCTCGACGGCCGACCAGTTGACGACGTTCCACCAGTTGCTGACGTACTTGTCCCGCTGGTTCTGGTATTGCAGGAAGTAGCTGTGCTCCCAGACGTCCAGCACCAGCAGGGGCACGACGTCCCACTGGGAGAGGTTCTGGTGCTTTTCCGCCTGGAGGATCTCCAGGTGCTGCGCCCGCGGCGACCAGACGAGGATCGCCCAGCCCGGTCCTTCCACTTGTACGGCGGCTTGCGTGAACTGGGCTTTGAAGGCGTCAAACGAGCCGAAGTAGCGCCGGATGTATTCCGCCAGATCGCCGTGCGGTTCGCCGCCGCCTTCCGGGTGCATCACCTGCCAGAAAATCGTGTGCAGGTAATGGCCGGCTCCGTTAAAGGCCAGTTCCCGCTCCCAGTGGCGGATCAGGGCGAAGTCGTTTCTCGCCCGCGCCTCCGCCAGCTTCAGCTCGGCCTTGTTCAGGTCCTCCACGTATCTGCGGTGCAGTTTGTCATGGTGGATGCGCATGGTCGTTTCGTCGATGTACGGCTCCAGGGCGTCGTAGGCGTACGGCAGAGGGGGCAGCGTATGGCGTCCGACCGGTACGGGACGGGCGACGGGCACCGGCTGGCGGGACGAGGAAAAGGCGGCCTTCAAGGTCTCCGGCTGTTCCTGCTCGTTGTGCTGGATCAGGCGGAGGAATTGGTGAAACTGCTTTTGCACCACTTCCGCCTTGGCGATCAGCGCGGGAACGGCCTCGTGATGAGGGGCTTTCTTTATCTGTGCCGCTTTGCGGCCGATAAGCGTAAACGCTTCGTCAAACTTGTGCAGGTGGCGCTCCAGCTCCCGGCCGAGCTGCTTGGACTTGCGCAGATGCTCAATCCACTGGCTGCCCCACTGGCTCCAGTTGACGAGGTGCTTGATCTGTTCTTCCAACGCGATTCCTCCTTTTCTCGCTATTCTATTCCAGCGTATGAAAAGCGCCCAGCGATGGTGCGGCATATGCGGAGTACGTGGCACAGGCGGACCGCATATGGTTATACCACAAACGCAAAAAAGTGGTATGCTGGGAGATGGACATCACAACAGGGGAGACACACCTATGAGCGACCAACGAGCAATTGCCATTATTGACTCAGGAGTGGGAGGACTGACGGTAGCGAAAGAAGTGATGCGGCAGCTTCCCGACGAACGGATTCTGTACTTCGGCGACAACGCCCGATGCCCGTACGGCTCCAAGTCGCCGGAAGAGATACGCGCCTACAGTTTTCAAATGATTGAGTTTGTTACCCACTATCCCGTGAAGGCCCTGGTAGTGGCCTGCAACACCGCAACGGCGGTCGTCCTGGAGGAAGCGCAGCAGCATCTGCCGCTGCCGGTCATCGGCGTGATCGAGCCGGGAGCGCGGGCGGCGGCGCGGGCCACGCGGAGCGGCCGGATCGGCGTGATCGGGACGGAGACGACGATTCGCACCCGCGCGTACGAGCAAGCCCTGCTGCGGCTGCGGCCGGAGACGTATGTGGCGGGCCTGGCCTGTCCGGCGTTTGTTCCGCTGGTGGAACACCATCAGCAGCATACGGCGGAGGCGCGCCGGGTGGTGGCCCGGACGCTGGAGCCCTTGATCCGGGAGGAATTGGACACGCTGATTTTGGGCTGCACCCATTACCCGCTGCTGGCCCCCGTCATCCAGGAAGTGATGGGGCCATCCGTCACCTTGATCAGCTCGGCGGAGGAAACCGCGCGGGAACTGACCCGGCATGCCTCGATTGCGAGGGCGGGCGAAACGTCTTCGGCTCCCGGCCATCTGTTCTTCACCAGCGGCGACGCCGACAATTTCCGCTCCATCGCGGAGGAGTGGCTGGGCTGCGGGGTGAAGGTGGAGCGCCGGTCGCTGGAGCAGTCGTATCAACCCTAAGCTAAAAGCGGCGCCAACCATGGCGCCGCTGTTTTTCTTCTGCCAGCTCTCACTCTTTTCGGACATTTCAACGCATAAACCCAAGCCCTGCTCGTATACATGATAGTACAAAGTGTCTGGAGGAGGCTGGGTAATGATGAAGATACATCGCATCGGCACAATCACGGCCGTGCTTGGGGTCAGCGCACTTCTGCTTTCGGGGTGCGGTCTCTTCGGGCCGGAAAAGGAAGCCACCAGCATCGATGCACCCCCGCCGCAGTCGGAAGCCGCCCAGAATACACCGAACGGTCTGCCGCCGACGGATGGCACAGCCGGTGGGGCGGAGGCCGCGGTCACAGAGTCGGTCGATCGTACCGTCTACTTGCTGGACGCCAACGGATTCGTGGTGCCGTTCACGCTGACCCTGCCCAAAACGGAAGGGGTGGCGAAACAGGTGCTGACCTACATGGTCAAAGGCGGACCGGTGGAAAGCCTGCTCCCCAACGGCTTTTCCGCGGTACTCCCTGAAGGGACGGAGGTAAAAGGGCTGGTCATCAAGGACGGATTGGCGACGGTTGACTTTTCCAAGGAGTTCAAAACGTACGACAGCAAGAACGAAAAGCAGATTCTGGACGCGGTGACCCGGGCGCTGACCGAGTTTGCCAACGTCAAAAGGGTGCAGATCTGGGTAAACGGCACGCCGCTTACCGAAATGCCGGTGGGCAGCACCCCGATCTCGTCCGCTCTGGACCGCAGCCTCGGGATCAACCTGGAGCTGGCGGAAGGGGCCGTTCCCGGCCGCACCACGTCGGTCACGGTCTATTTTCAGGGACAACTGGATGACAAGCGCTCCTATTTCGTGCCGGTCACCCGCCTGGTGCCGGAGACGGAGAACGTGGCCAAAGCGGCGGTGGAGGAGCTGATCAAAGGGCCGAAAGACGATTCGCCGCTGTTCAGCTCGCTCCTGCGCACCACCCGGGTGCTGAATGTGAAGCAGGAGAATGACCTGGTCACTGTCGATCTGAGCAGCGACATCCTCAGGTACGACGACGGCAGGGAAGCCAATCCGGAAGCGCTGGAGTCGCTGGTTCTCTCGCTGACCGAAAGCACAGGGGCCAAACAGGTTCAACTGCTGGTGGAAGGCAAGCCGCTCACCAGCGGAACGTACGATTTCACCAAGCCGGTCGCCCGCCCCGTCCACATCAACACGATGCAGTTTTGACAGCGCGCGAGAATCCACGCCCGAATCGGCAGGCGTGGTTTTTTGTTTGCGGCGGACCTGTCAGTCCGGTTGAGCCGGGGCGGCGCTATCGGCTGTCCGGGAGGCCTGCCAGATCAAGACGCCGAGGATCAGCGAGCAGAGGGTGATCAGCAGCCCGGCGGCAAAACCGAGCAGCCGCGGTTCAAAGACGGTGAGCAGCCATCCGCCGACGAGCATCGAGAGGCCGATGAGCACGCTGGAGATGGTCGATTCGAGAGCGAACACACGGCCGTGGTACGCGTTGTTGAGATGCCGCATCAGGAGCGTGCGCAGACTGGCGTTGCCCATCCCCCCGGCGACGGTGGAGAGCGCGTAGCAGGCGGCCGCCAGGTAAATGGTGGGAGCGAAGCTGGTCAGCACGTGAGCGAAGCCTTCGACGGCGAGACTGTAGGAAGCCATGTGGTAAGGCCGCCGTTTCAGCAGATCGGCCGCCACGCCGCCGACGATGAACCCGAGTCCGATCGCGCCGTAGAGGAGACCGACTCCGCTTTTGCCGGCCGCAAACACCTGGTAGGCGTTGACGCTGATCAGCACGTTGAGAATACCTCCCCCGATCGGCCACAAGGTCGTCATCAGCAGGGTGTACAGGACCAGGGGAGTTTGGCGGATCAGCGAAAACAGGTCACGGTAGGACGGTTCGTTCGCTTTGCGCTCCTCCTTGTCCGCTTCACGTCGGACACCGCTTGATCGCGGGGGGAGGGAAATCCGCAGAATCAGCGCCGCGGACAGCACAAAGGAAAGCGAGTTGCAGACGAACGCGGCATCCGTCCCCCAATAGGCGGCAAAGACGCCGCCGACCAGCGATCCGGCCGCCATCACGATCCCGAACACGCTTTCCTCCAGCGCATTGGCCGAGAGGAGCTGATCGCGTTCGACGACGTCCGGGATCAGGGAGATCCTCGCCGGGTTGTACAGCGCGGAAAAGGCGACGAGGGCAAACGTTCCGGCGTAGACGATCCAGACGTCGTCAGCGGAGGAGACGAACAGGAAGCAGAGGGCGATCACCGCCCGCACCAGGTCGCAGGCGACCATGACGGCTTTGCGGTTGAAGCGGTCGGCCAGCATCCCGCCGAGCGGCCCGAACACCAGGTAGGGCAAGGTGCGGAGCGCCAGCGTAATGCCTACGGCCATGGCCGTGCCGGTGATCTCCAACAGCAGGCTCAGGACGGCGACGCTGTTGAACCAATCCCCGACTCCGCTGAAAAAGTTGGCAAGCAGCAGCCTGCGAAAATTGGCTTGACGCAAAAGCAGGGAGGACGTCATAAGAATCACCATTAATTAGTTAATTGTCTAATTAGATGTTAGTCAAATTTGTGTGTGTGCGCAAGACCCCTCTTTGCCGGAGTTTCGTTCCCGCCGAACGGATGGATTTTTCTCCGGGCTTTCGGCAGCGGATTTTTCCACAGCTTCGGAAATGCGTTCCAGGGCTTTGCGGAGTGGCAGAGGGTTTCCTGCGTCTGGTATAATGAGCGGAGTTGACGATAGCAAGCTAGGAGGAAACATGGAATGAGACTTGATGGCCGTGACCGTGACCAATTGCGCCCAGTCAAGATTACGCGCAATTACATCAAACACGCGGAAGGTTCTTGTCTAATCGAAGTAGGAGACACCAAGGTAATCTGTACGGCGACACTGGAGGATCGCGTGCCGCCGTTCATGCGCGGAGGCGGAAAAGGGTGGATTACAGCCGAATACTCCATGCTTCCTCGGGCCACGGAGTCACGCAACCCACGGGAATCGTCCAAAGGCAAAGTGGGCGGACGAACCATGGAAATTCAGCGGCTGATCGGCCGTGCGCTGCGCTCGGTCGTTCAGTTGGAAGCGATGGGAGAGCGCACCATCTGGCTGGATTGCGACGTGATCCAGGCCGACGGCGGTACGCGGACGGCGGCGATCACCGGCGCATTTGTGGCGATGGTGGACGCGATGCAAAAGCTGGTGGAGGCCGGCACCATAAAGCAGATGCCGCTGCGCGATTTTCTGGCAGCGACCTCGGTCGGCATCATCGACGGCCACCCGATGCTGGACCTCAATTATAAAGAAGATTCGACGGCCACGGTGGACATGAACGTCGTCATGACCGGACGGGGCAAATTTGTCGAACTGCAGGGCACGGGCGAAGAAGCGCCGTTTACCGGCGAGCAGCTTCAGGAACTGCTTTCCCTGGCGAAAAAAGGCATCGACGGACTGATTGCCGCGCAAAAGGAAGCGCTGGCCGACGTACCGCTGACGTTTGCGGACGACAACGAAAACGATCAGGAAACGGTGGCGGAGGAGAGTCATGTCTGAGCGAAAACGAGTGGTGCTGGCGACGCGGAACAAAGGAAAGGTAAAGGAATTCAACAGCCTGTTCGCCGAACTGGGCTGGGAAGGCGTCAGCCTGGAAGCGTTTGAAGGCGTGCCGGAAGTGGTGGAGGACGGCGACACGTTTGAAGCCAACGCCTTGAAAAAAGCGATGACCGTTGCTACATACCTGAACATGCCGGCCGTGGGCGACGACTCCGGCCTGGAGGTGGACGCGCTGGAGGGACGCCCCGGCGTCTATTCCGCCCGCTATGCCGGCGAACACGCCAGCGATGAGCAAAACTGGCGAAAGCTGCTGGACGAACTGCGCGGAGTGCCGGCACAGCAGCGGACGGCACGTTTCCGCTGCGTGCTCGTCCTGGCGGAACCGGGCAGCGAGCCCGTCGTGGCCCAAGGCACCTGTGAGGGCGTCATCGCCGAAGCTCCGCAGGGCACCAACGGCTTCGGGTACGACCCGGTCTTTTACCTGCCGGACAAGGGGCTGACCATGGCGCAGCTGTCGCCGGAAGAGAAAAACCGCATCAGCCACCGGGCGATGGCGATGCGCAATCTGCTGGCGGCGATCAAGCGGCAGGGATAGCGGTTCATCGGCAGAATACAGGCAGAAGGGAGTGCGGTACAGTGGGCATTCTGATCCTGAGCGACACGCACGGCTTGGTTCGCGAAGTGAAAGAGACGATGGAACGCCACGCGGCGGACAAGGTCTTTCACTGCGGCGATCTTTGCGTCGACTGGCAGCGGGAACCCTTTGCCGGCATGGTTCTGGTCAAGGGCAACTGCGATGCGGCCGGGGACGTTCCCGACGAACAGCTGACCGAGTGGAAGGACCTGAAAATCCTGCAGACGCACGGCCACCTGTTCGGGGTGAAAAGCTCGCTCATGCGGCTGCACTACCGGGCGGAGGAAACGGGGGCCAACGTCGTGCTGTTCGGCCATTCCCACGTTCCGGTCTGCGGCGTCGAGCGGGGCATCCTGTTTCTCAACCCGGGCAGCCTGCAGCTCCCCCGCGGTTTTGACGTTCCCACCTACGCGTACCTGGAACAGCTTGAGACGAAAAAGCGGGAAGTGCGCGTCAAGGTTACCTATTACGACCACCGCGGCAACCCGTTGGACCGGCTGGGGGGGAGTTTTTCCCTGCGGCGCTGACTTCTTGAAAAATGGTGAATATGTGCTATACTTAAATGGTTATAATGGCTAGAATTGCATCGCCCGTGCCGACTGCAAACCGGTCACTGCGGGCGGTGTTCTGTGGATTCAATCTAGGAGGGGAAGTTTACGTGGCAGCAAAATGGGAAAAGTTAGAGAATAACCAGGGGGTCCTGACGGTTGAAGTAGATGCTTCGCAAGTGGATGCGGCATTGGATCAGGCGTTCAAAAAGGTCGTGAAGAACGTGCACGTTCCGGGCTTCCGCAAAGGAAAAGTGCCGCGCAAGCTGTTCGAAGCGCGTTTTGGCGTGGAAGCGCTCTACCAGGATGCTCTGGACATCCTGCTTCCGGCCGCTTACGGACAAGCTGTGCGGGAAACCGGCATCGAACCGGTTGACCGTCCCGAGGTGGACGTTGAGCAGATGGAAAAGGGCAAACCTCTCATCTTCAAGGCGACCGTAACGGTGAAGCCGGAAGTGAAGCTGGGCGACTACAAAAACTTGACCATCGAATCGAAAGAGTTCAACGTCACCGACGCGGACGTGGAAGCCGAACTGAAGCGCATGCAGGAGCGCCACGCCGAGCTGGTGGCCGTGGAAGAAGGCCCGGCGCAAAACGGCGATCTGGCCGTGATCGACTTCGAAGGCTTCCAGGACGGCGTTGCCTTTGAGGGTGGAAAAGCAGAAAATTACACCCTCGAACTGGGCTCCGGCACGTTCATCGCCGGCTTTGAAGAGCAGGTGGTGGGCATGAACGTAGGCGAGGAGAAGGAGATCAACGTCACCTTCCCGGAACAGTACCACTCTCCGAGCCTGGCCGGCAAAGACGCGGTCTTCAAGGTGAAGCTGAACGGCCTCAAGCGCAAAAACCTGCCGGCGCTGGACGACGAGTTTGCCAAAGACGTGAGCGAGTTCGACACGCTGGAAGAGTTGAAGGCTGACACCAAGAAAAAGCTGGAAGAAAAAGCGGCTCAGGAGAAGGAGCAGTACATCCGCGAGCAGCTCGTGCTGAAAGCGGCGGAAAACGCCGAAATCGACATTCCGGACGTAATGATCGAGCACGAACTGGACCAAATGGTGAACGAATTTGGTCAGCGCCTGCAGTTCCAAGGCCTGAACCTGGACCTGTACTACCAGTTCTCCGGCACCGATGAAAGCCAGCTTCGCGAACAGCTTCGCCCTGACGCGACCACCCGCGTGCGCACCGCGCTGACCCTGGAGGCAATCGCCAAGGCGGAGAACATCACCGCGACCGAAGAAGATGTGAACGAAGAGCTGAACAAGCTGGCGGGCGTATACGGTCGTCCTGCCGACGAACTGCGCAAAATCTTCACCGCTCAAGACGGTATGGCTGCCCTGTACCGCGACGTGCAGACGCGGAAGACGGTCGATTTCCTGGTTGCAGAAAACAAAGTCAGTGCATAAGCTTAGGAAGAACGCATGAACGACCGGCAGGCAGGTTCCCGCTTGACCCGACTGCCAAACGATATACAAGGCACGATAATGTTCGTGCCTTGTTTTTCACCATCTTGCGTTTTTTCGGCCGCAGCCCTCGTATCGGCGGCTGCACACTACCTCTTTGACAGCAGAGGAGGAGATACATATGCTAATCCCCATGGTCATTGAACAGACGAACCGCGGCGAGCGCGCGTACGACATTTACTCGCGCCTGCTGAAGGACCGGATTGTCTTTCTCGGCAGCGAGATCGACGATGAAGTGGCCAACCTGGTGGTCGCCCAACTGCTGTTCCTGCAGGCGGAAGACCCGGATAAGGACATTCAACTCTACATAAACTCTCCGGGCGGTTCCGTGACGGCGGGCATGGCCATCTACGACACGATGCAGCACATCAAGCCGGACGTGTCCACCATCTGCATCGGCATGGCGGCCAGCATGGCAGCCGTCCTGCTGGCGGCGGGGGCAAAAGGGAAGCGGTTTGCCCTGCCGAACAGCGAAGTGATGATTCACCAGCCGCTCGGCGGCGTACGCGGCCAGGCGGAGGACATCCGCATCCACGCGGACTGGATTTTGAAAACGAAGCGCCAGCTCAACCAAATCCTGGCGGAACGGACGGGTCAGCCATACGAACGTGTGGAAAAGGACACCGATCGTGACCACTTCATGAGCGCAGAGGAAGCCAAAGCGTACGGATTGATTGACGCCATTATTGAACGGAAAAACTGACCCGTTGTGAGGTGAAGCGCATGTTTAAGTTTAACGACGACAAAGGCCAGCTGAAATGCTCCTTCTGCGGCAAATCGCAGGAGCAGGTGCGCAAGCTGGTGGCCGGGCCCGGCGTGTACATCTGCGACGAGTGCATCGAACTGTGCAACGAAATCGTCCAGGAAGAGCTGGGCACGGAAGAAGAAATCGACATGAAGGAAATCCCCAAGCCGATGGAGATCCGCAAAATCCTGGACGACTACGTGATCGGCCAGGATCTGGCGAAAAAATCCCTCTCGGTGGCGGTGTACAACCACTATAAACGGATTAACTCCGGCGCCAAGATCGAGGATGTGGAGCTGCAAAAGTCGAACATCCTGCTGATCGGCCCGACCGGAAGCGGGAAGACGCTCTTGGCCCAGACGCTGGCGCGGATTCTCAACGTGCCGTTTGCCATCGCCGACGCCACTTCCCTCACGGAAGCGGGGTACGTGGGCGAAGACGTGGAAAACATCCTGCTCAAGCTGATCCAGGCAGCCGATTACGACGTGGAGAAGGCGGAAAAGGGCATCATCTACATCGACGAGATCGACAAGGTGGCCCGCAAGTCGGAAAATCCGTCGATCACCCGCGACGTATCCGGCGAAGGCGTGCAGCAGGCGCTGCTGAAAATTCTCGAGGGGACGGTTGCCAGCGTGCCGCCGCAGGGCGGTCGGAAGCATCCGCACCAGGAGTTCATCCAGATCGACACGTCCAACATCCTGTTCATCTGCGGCGGGGCGTTTGACGGCATCGAGCAGATTATCAAGCGCCGTCTGGGCAAAAAGGTGATCGGGTTCGGCACCGACTTCAGCGACGGCGTCAAAGGCGACCTGAAGCCGGGCGAGTACCTGAAGTACGTGCTGCCGGAAGACCTGCTCAAGTTCGGGCTGATTCCGGAATTTGTCGGCCGTCTCCCCGTGCTGGCCACGCTGGAACCGCTGGACGAGGAAACACTGGTCCGCATCCTGACCGAACCGAAAAACTCGCTGGTGAAGCAGTACCAAAAACTGCTGAGCCTGGACGGCGTAGAGCTGGAGTTCGAACCGGGAGCGCTGACGCAGATCGCCAAGGAGGCGATCAAGCGGAACACCGGCGCCCGCGGACTGCGCGCCATCATCGAGCAGATCATGCTCGACATGATGTACGAACTGCCGTCCCGCGAAGACATCAGCAAGTGCGTGATCACCGAAGAAACCGTGCGCGACAAGGTGAAGCCGCAGTTGATGACCAAGGAAGGCCGCGAACTGAAAAACGAAAGCGCGTAACCGGCACTGCTGGAAACGCCAGCCATACCACCCCGATCGTCGGGGTGGTTTTTCGTTTGCGCTCCCGTTCGCCCGGCCGGCTGTGCCCGCCCAAGCGGCGGGGAATGCCGGATCGGCTTGTTTACGCCCGCGATTGCGAGGCAATACTACTCAATATAGTTCACGAGACGCTTTTTGATTGGATCACTGTATCAGGAAGGAACTTCTCGCGATCGCGGCCTGATACGGCAAACACAAGCATCCTCGAGGGAAGAACCGGCTTTTGCCGTGTTGACTGCAACAGAAGCGTTTCTTCCGGAAGCGGTGCGAACAGTGAGCGTGGGAGGGTTAACGGATGGACTATACCACATTGGTGATTGCCTGCATCGAAGTAGTCGTCGGGATCATCATAGGAACCTATTTCTGGAATTTGCTCCGCGCCCAGCGGACGACCAAAACATCGAGTGACCGGGAGTCGCGCAAGGACCTGGACCAACTGCGGCGGATGCGGATGATCGCCTTGACGGAACCGCTCTCGGAGAAGACCAGGCCGTCCAAGCTGGAAGAGATCGTCGGACAGGAGGATGGGCTGCGCGCCCTGCGTGCCGCCTTGTGCGGGCCTAATCCGCAGCATGTCATCATCTACGGTCCGCCGGGCGTCGGCAAGACGGCAGCCGCCCGCGTCGTGCTGGAAGAAGCGAAGCGGAATCCGCTGTCGCCGTTTTCCAGCGACGCCAAGTTTGTGGAAATTGACGCGACCATTGCCCGCTTTGACGAACGGGGCATCGCCGATCCGCTGATCGGCTCCGTGCACGATCCGATTTACCAGGGGGCAGGTGCCTTGGGGCAGGCAGGGGTTCCCCAGCCGAAGCCGGGGGCGGTGACCAAGGCGCACGGCGGCATGCTGTTTCTGGATGAAATCGGCGAGCTGCATCCGGTGCAGATGAACAAGCTGCTGAAAGTGCTGGAAGACCGCAAAGTGATGCTGGAGAGCGCCTACTACAGCGAAGAGAACACGCAGATACCGTCCCACATCCACGAGATTTTCAAGTACGGACTGCCGGCCGATTTCCGCCTCGTGGGAGCGACCACGAGGATGCCGGAAGAGCTGCCGGCGGCGCTCCGCTCCCGGTGTCTGGAGATCTTTTTCCGACCGCTCAAGCCGGCGGAGATCGGGAGCATCGTCCGCACCGCCGTCTCCAAGATGGACATGACGATGGAGGACGAGGCCGTCGGCGTCATCGAACGGTACGCCACCAACGGCCGGGAAGCGATCAATACCCTGCAGATCGCCGCGGGGATCGCGCTGACCGAGGGGCGTTCGACGATCCGCGCCGTCGACGTGGAATGGGTCGTGCACAGCAGCCAAAAGTCGCCGCGCCAGGAAAAGCGGGTGCATGACTCGCCGCAGGTGGGACTGGTCAACGGCCTGGCCGTGTACGGCCCCAACATGGGCAGCGTGATGGAGCTGGAGGTGACCGCCAGCCGGGCGGCGGCACCCGGGGCCGGCCGCGTCACCATGACCGGCCTGGTCGAAGAAGAGGAAATGGGCAGCCGCAGCCGGACGATCCGGCGCAAGTCGATGGCCAAAGGCTCGATCGAAAACGTGCTGACCGTGCTGAACCGGCTGGGCGTCCAGCCGTACGATTACGACCTGCACATCAACTTTCCCGGCGGCGTGCCGGTGGACGGTCCCTCGGCGGGCATCACGATTGCCGCCGCCATTTATTCGGCGATCAAGGAGAGGCCGGTGGACAACCTGGTTGCCATGACGGGGGAAGTGAGCATCCACGGCAAGGTCAAACCGGTCGGCGGCGTGGTTGCCAAGGTGGAAGCGGCCCGACAGGCGGGGGCGAAACGCGTGCTGATTCCCGAGGAGAACTGGCAGTCGCTGTTTGCCGATATGAAGGGCATCGAGGTGATTCCCGTCTCCACCGTCCAGCAGGCGATCGAGCTGGCTCTCCTGGCGGAACCGGAGACGGAGAGCGCCGGTTTCACCCTGCAGCTTCCGGCGGAAGATCTCGCCTCTTCGCCCCTGTCGTTGTAACGGCGGTGCGCCCGGAGATTAGACATCGGATTCCGTTTGCGCTACAATGATAAAAAGCTTCACTGCGAAGCTTCCGCGATGTTCAAAAACGGCTGTCGGAGCCGTTTTTGCATGTTAAGCAGGCAATTCGTACAGATCAAGGAGAGGTGCATAAGCTTGGGCGAACGTTCCGGTAAACGAGAGATACCGCTTCTCCCGTTGCGCGGGCTGCTTGTGTATCCATCCATGGTTCTCCATCTGGATGTGGGACGGGAAAAATCAGTCCGCGCCCTGGAGCAGGCCATGGTGGATGACAATCAGATCCTGTTGGCGACGCAGGAAGAAGTCCACATAGAAGAACCCAGCGCCGAGCAGATCTACAGCGTCGGCACCGTTGCGCGGGTCAAACAGATGCTGAAGCTGCCGAACGGCACGATCCGCGTCCTCGTGGAAGGCCTGCAGCGGGCCCGAATCGAGGAATACCTGCGGCAGGATGACTTCTTCCAGGTCTCGATCACGTACCTGGAAGAGGAAAAGGCCGACGAAAACGAAGTGGAAGCGCTGATGCGCGCCGTGCTGAGCCATTTTGAACAGTACATCAAGCTGTCCAAAAAGATTTCGCCGGAGGCGCTTACCTCGGTAAGCGACATCGAGGAACCGGGACGGCTGGCCGACGTGATCGCCTCCCATCTGCCGCTGAAAATGAAGGACAAACAGGAGATTTTGGAGACGACCAACATCAAGGAGCGGCTCAACATTCTCCTCGACATCCTCAACAACGAGCGCGAGGTGCTGGAACTGGAGCGCAAGATCAGCAACCGCGTCAAGAAGCAGATGGAGCGGACGCAGAAGGAATACTACCTGCGCGAGCAGATGAAAGCGATCCAAAAGGAGCTAGGTGAAAAGGACGGGCGGCAGGGTGAAGTGGATGAACTGCGCGCCCAACTGGAGAAATCCGACGCCCCCGAACGGATCAAGAACAAGATCGAGAAAGAACTGGAGCGCCTGGAGAAGATGCCGACCACGTCCGCCGAAGGAGCGGTGATCCGGACCTACATCGACACGCTGCTGTCCCTGCCGTGGACGCGCAGGACCGTCGACAATCTGGACATCCGTCACGCGGAACAGGTGCTGAACGAAGACCACTACGGGCTGGAAAAGCCGAAGGAGCGGGTGCTGGAGTACCTGGCGGTGCAAAAGCTGGTCAATTCCATGCGCGGTCCCATCCTCTGTCTGGTCGGTCCTCCCGGCGTGGGGAAAACCTCGCTCGCCCGCTCCATCGCGCGTGCCCTGGAGCGGGAGTTTGTCCGCATCTCGCTCGGCGGAGTGCGTGACGAAGCGGAAATCCGCGGCCACCGCCGCACCTATGTGGGAGCGCTGCCGGGCCGCATCATCCAGGGGATGAAACAGGCCGGCACGATCAACCCCGTCTTTCTCCTGGACGAAATCGACAAGCTGGCCTCCGATTTCCGCGGCGATCCGGCTTCCGCGCTGCTGGAAGTACTGGACCCCAACCAGAACGACAAGTTCAGCGACCATTACATCGAAGAGACGTATGATTTGACCAACGTGATGTTTATCACGACGGCCAACAGCACGCATACGATTCCCCGTCCGCTGCTGGACCGGATGGAGGTCATCTCCATCGCCGGCTACACCGAGCTGGAAAAGCTGCACATCATGCGCGACTACCTGCTGCCCAAACAGATGGAGGAGCACGGGCTGGGCAGGGATAAACTGCAGATGAACGAGGACGCGATGCTGAAGGTGATCCGTCAGTACACCCGGGAAGCGGGCGTGCGCAATCTGAACCGGGAGGCGGCCAGCATCTGCCGGAAAGCGGCCAAGCTGATCGTCAGCGGCGAGAAAAAGCGGGTCGTGGTGACGCCCAAAACGGTGGAGAGCCTGCTTGGCAAACCGCGCTATCGCTACGGCTTGGCCGAGCGGGAGGATCAGGTGGGGTCTGTAACCGGCCTGGCCTGGACACAGGCGGGCGGCGACACGCTGAACGTAGAGGTGAGCATTCTGCCCGGCAAGGGGAAACTGACGCTGACCGGTCAGCTCGGCGACGTCATGAAGGAGTCGGCCCAGGCGGCGTTCAGCTACATCCGTTCCCGCGCCGCCGAGTGGAACATCGACCCCGAGTTCCACGAGAAAAACGACATCCACATTCACGTGCCGGAAGGAGCGATCCCCAAAGACGGTCCATCCGCCGGCATCACCATCGCCACGGCGCTCGTCTCCGCCCTGACCGGCATCCCGGTGCGCAAAGAGGTGGGCATGACCGGTGAGATCACCCTGCGCGGCCGCGTGCTGCCGATCGGCGGACTGAAAGAGAAGGCGCTGTCCGCTCACCGGGCCGGACTGACGACGGTGATCCTGCCCAAGGAAAACGAGAAGGACATCGAAGACATCCCGGAAAGCGTGCGAAAGGACTTGAAGCTGATCACGGTGGAACACATGGACGAGGTCCTGCGCCACGCGCTTACCCGGCAAGCGGTTGGTGAAACGCGATGAAGATCACATCGGCCGAATTTGTCGTCAGCGCCGTCGGACCCAAACAGTACCCGACAGATGGCCTGCCAGAGATCGCTCTGGTGGGTCGCTCCAACGTGGGCAAGTCCTCGCTGCTGAACAAAATGATGAATCGCAAGGGGCTGGCCCGCACCAGCTCCAAGCCGGGGAAAACGCAGACGCTGAACTACTTTCGCGTCAACAACATGCTCTACTTCGTCGACTTCCCCGGCTACGGCTACGCCAAAGTGGCCAAGTCGCTGAAACAGCAGTGGGGCAAAATGATTGAAAATTATCTGAAACAGCGCCAGGAGCTGCGGTTTGTGATTCAGTTGGTGGACATCCGCCACGCGCCCAGCAAGGATGATGTGGCGATGTACGACTGGTGCAAGGAAATCGGCATTCCCACCGTGGTCGTGGCCACCAAGGGGGACAAAATCGCCCGCGGCCGCTGGCTGCAGCATACGAAAGTGATCCGCGAACAGCTCCAGCTGCGCGGCGACGATGCACTCATCATCTTCTCCTCGGAAACGGGACAGGGACGGGACGAACTATGGGGCGAAATCATCCGCCGCTTGCGGCAGGAAGACGAAACGGCCCCCGAAGCTGAGCAGGATCTCTCCGGCGCGGCGCCGGAAACGGCGGAAACGGGCAGCTCCCCGTCGTAACATCAGCGGGAAGAGAGGGGTGTCCGTGCACAACCGTGAGTTTTTTCCCGTTCGCGGGGTAATTGAAGGCTATTACGGCACTCCGTGGACAAACGCGGAGAGGCTGGACATGATCCGCTTTTTGGGGCGTCACGGGTTTAACGCGTACTACTACTCGCCCAAGGACGATCCCTATCTGCGGGAACGCTGGCAGGAGCCGCATCCGCCCGAGGCCCTGGAGCAGATGGAGGGCTGGATGGCGTGCGCCCGGGAGGCAGGGGTGCGATTTGTCTACTGCCTGAGTCCCGGCCTGAGCATGGAGTACGCCAACGACGGCCATTTTTCCCGCCTGTTGGCAAAGTACCGGTCCATGTACGAACGGGGCGTGCGCCACTTCGCCCTGCTGTTTGACGACATCCCGCTGGCCTTGATGCATCCGGCGGACGTGAGCCGCTACCGCACGCTGGCGGAAGCGCATGCGGATGTGGCGCTGAGGCTGCGCGAGGCGATGGACGGCTGGGAGGAGCGGGTGGAGCTGACCGTTTGTCCCGCCCAGTATCACGGCATGGGCGACGAACCGTACATCACGGAGCTGGGACGTCGCCTGCCGGCGGCGATCGACCTGTTCTGGACCGGCCGCTTTGTCTGTTCGCCGTATCTGCCCGAGGCGGACGCCCGCTTTTTTGCGGAACGGACGGGGCACAAGCCGCTGATTTGGGACAACTATCCGGTAAACGACCTGGCGATGGCCGATGAACTGCACATCGGCCCGCTGCGCAACCGCGATCCCGGCTTGTGGCGGCACGCTGCCGGGTATGTGGCCAACCCGATGGCACGGGCGGAGAGTTCGAAAATTCCGCTGCTTACGACAGCGGCGTACCTGCGCGATCCGGAAGGGTACGATCCAGCCTCGGCGTGGTCCCAGGCCGTGGAAGAGGTGGCCGGACCGGAAGACGCCGCCGCCGTTCTCCGCTTCGCCGACAACGTGCAGGGCTCGTTTCTCAACGAGACGGAATCGCCGGCACTGCTGGAGGCGTTTCTGCAGTTTCGCTTTCAGTTTTTGTACGGGGACCGGCAGGCGGGACTGCGCATGCTTGGGCGTGTGTTTGCCGATATGGAGGAGACCGCCCTGCACCTGCTGGAGCGGATGCGCAACCGCAAACTGGCCGCCGAGATCGGCGGCTGGGTGGAGAAGTACCGGCATTGGGCCAAGGTCGGGCAGGCGGTTACCGCCATGATCGAGGCGGGCACAAGCGGCCGGACGCTCCGGGCGGCGTATCACCTGCTCCGGCTGAAGCACTGGATGAAGCGGACCGAACGGCTGCCGCAAAAGGTGTGCGGCAGCGTGATGAAGCTGTTTGTGGAAGCGGTGCTTCTGGAATTGAAACAGACGAGGTAGCAAACCGGGCTCCACGGTCAGCGTGGGGCCTGGATTGTGTTTTATGGGGGACGGTCGTCGGGAATGACGAGTGGGGGCAAACCAAACCGGACCGGGCGCCGTGAAAAAACGGGACTGGCACGCAAGCCAGCCCCGTTTTTTCATCCGTCACTGCCCATCACGCCGACTCCCGGCGGCCGGCTTCCTGATTTCTCCTGATGCGCCGGCTTTTCCACCACTCCAGGATCGGCAGCTCCGCCAGGATCATCCCGGAAAAGATCAGGAAGCAGCCCGCCAACTGCCGCGCCGTCAGCACTTCGTGAATCCACAGGTACGAAGTGAGGGCGGCAAACACCGGCTCCAGGGAGAAGATCAGCGCCACGCGGGTGGAGCTGGTCTCCTTCTGCAGCGCCGTCTGGGCCAAAAAGGCGAGCGCGGTGGCGAAGATGGAGGTCACGATCAGGCCGCGGACCACTTCCGGCGCAAACAGGACCGCCGGGTCGAAGGCGAGGCGCCAGTCTTCGAACAACAACGCGTACCCCCAGCTCAGCGCGGCCACCGTCCCCAACTGGACGATCGCCAGCGGGAGGGCAGGAAAACGCGGAGCGTATTTGCCGGTGGCGACGATCTGCAGCGCAAAGCAGATGGCGCAGCCGAAGACCAGCACGTCGCCGAGGTTGAACGCAAGCGTCGAGGTTTGCGTCAGCAGGTAGAGCCCGCAGGCGGCGATCAGGGTCCCGGCGACGGCAGCCGGTTTGACCCGGTCGCGCAGGATCAGAAAGGAAAACAGCGGGACCAGCACCACCGACAGTCCGGTAATAAAGCCCGCTTTGGACGGTGTGGTGTACATCAATCCAACCGTCTGCAGGGCGTAGCCCAGACAGAGCCAAAATCCGATCAGACATCCGGCCTTGATCAGCGGGAAGCTCCAGCTCCGCAGCTGCTCGCGATCGATCAGACAGTGGATGGCGAGCAGAAAGAGGGTGGCGATGGAAAAGCGCACCGCGTTGAAGGCGTTGGGCGGCAGAGCGGCGATGGCCTGCTGGACGACGAGGAACGTGGCTCCCCAGACAAACGCGATCAGAAACAGGGTCACGTCAGCCATCCATTGTTTTTTCAACAGTCGTTTCTCTCCTTCCAAATGATTCAGACGATTGCAAACGTTCCGGTTCCATGCCTGCATGATAAGGCAAACCGGCGGGGAAAGCAAGCACAAGCGGAAAACCGCTTGGCAACCGGGAGCAAATATCGGAAAATAAAGAAAAATAAAATAGAGGGGGATTCACATGAACCAGTCCGTACTTCGGTCGCGGCGGGCCCGCCGGGCGGAAGCCAAAGTCACCCGCACCGCTCAGCGGTTGGCCGAGCTGCTGGCGGGCAGCAGCGGGTTGGAGGAGAAACGGGAAGCCGTCCGGCAGATCCTGGACGAGCAGTTGGGGAATCGGGAATACTTCGTCATCGTCGATGAGACGGGGTACGGTCACATCCATACCAACCGGCTGCGGGAGGGCATCGTGTTTGATGACGAGGTGGGGCGGCGGGCGGCCGCCACGCGCGAGGTCTTGTCCCAGCTTTACCTGCGCAACACGGGGGAGCGGCTGATCGACACCGCCGCTCCGATCGGCACGTTTGGCGGCAGGCGGTACGTCCTCCGGATGGGGACGATTCTGCACCGCCCGTTTTTGGGACCGGCGCTGATCGGTCTCGGCTGTATCCCGCCGCTGTGCGGATGGGCGGCCATGCTTGGGAAGGGCCTGCCGCTTGCGGATGCGTCGGTGTGGGCAGCCGTTTCGCTCGGCGTGGGGCTGATCGGAGGCTTTTGGTTGTACCGGACCATGCGCGCCAGCCTGCAGGAATGGCGCGAGCTGACCCGGGCCGTCTCGTCCGGCGATCTGACCCGGAAAATCGTCACCCGCTCGCGCAATGAATTTCACCAGACGGGGCTGGAATTAAATAAGATGGCGATCGGCATCCAGAACATCGTAAGCGAGATCGCGGGCGCGGCGGACATCACGGGGGAGATCAGCCGGAACCAGGCGCAGCAGGCACGGGAACTGCGGGACACCTTCGACGAGCTGAGCGGCATGATGCAGCAGTTTCAGTCGGGGACCGAGGAGCAGGCCCACGCGGCCGCCGAAGCGGTCGAGCGCCTGCAGGAAATGACGGCCATGCTGACGGAGATGCAGGCGGCGCTGAACAAGACGAGAGAGATGAGCGGGAGCGCCGCGATGACCACGGAGCGGGGCAACCATGCGGTGGAGACGGCTTCCCGCCAGGTGGGACAAGCGGAGTCCGGCATGGCCGAAACGGCGGAAGCGATCCGCCATCTGGCACAGGCTGCGGAACAGATCCGGCAGCAGGTGGCGGCGATCACCAAGATTGCCCGGCAGACCAACATGCTGGCGCTCAACGCATCCATCGAGGCGGCCCGCGCCGGGGAACACGGCCGGGGCTTTGCCGTGGTGGCGGCGGAGATTCGCGAGCTGGCGGAGGAGACCGCGCAGTTTGCGGACAACATCCTGTCCACCGCAGCCGCCATTCATGCGGACGTGACCGAGACTGCGGAAGGAGTGGAGCGCCAGTTGGGCGACCTGCGACTCTCCAGCCGTCACGTGCGGGAAGCGGGCGAGGCAATCCGCAGCCTGCAGGTGGTGGTGGACGCCAACCAGGCGCTGTCGGCCCAGAACGCCGAGAGGGCCGAGCGGCTCGTCCAGCACTGCGGGGCGATCGGCCAGACGCTGACCCAGGTGAAGACGATCGCCGGCCAGATTGCGGAGAGCGTCTCGGCGGCGGCCAGCGCAGTCGAGCAGCAGGCAGGCGGCGTGCATCTGCTGGCTGAGGAAGCGGGGACGCTGGCCGAGAAGACGATGGCGCTGCAGCGAATCACGAAGCGGTTTCGCGTGTAGCATAGAGACCCAGGTGCACCCGTTAATAAACTTTTCACAATTACAACTGGTCGTTTGGGGACATAATGTTATAATAATAGTGCATTTTACACAGAGCCGGCTGGCATGTAATACTGGGAGGACGTTATGGATATCCTTTTGCTGGGTCTCAATTACAAAACAGCACCAGTCGAAATTCGGGAAAAATTCACGTTCAGCGATGACGGGACGGCACGCGCTCTTCATCTCCTCTCCCAGACGAAGAGCATCGCGGAATGCGTCATTCTCGGAACGTGCAACCGCACGGAAATCTACGTGGTCTGCGACCAGTTGAACGTGGGGCGGGACTACGTGCTGAGATTTCTGGCGGAGTGGTTTGGGGTCGACAAAGAGTCGTTCAAGCAGCATCTTTATATAAAAGGAAACGAAGAAGCGATTGAACACCTGTTCCGCGTCGTCTGCGGCCTTGACTCCATGGTGGTGGGCGAGACGCAAATCCTCGGACAGGTGCGGGACGCCTTCCTGCTTGCTCAGCAGCTCGAGACGACCGGCACGGTGTTCAACATGCTGTTCAAGCAGGCGGTCACGTTTGCCAAGCGGGCCCACACGGAAACGGGGATCGGCCAAAACGCCGTCTCCGTCAGCTACGCCGCGGTGGAACTGGGGAAAAAGATTTTCGGCTCCTTCGCGGGCAAGGAAGTACTGATCGTCGGCGCGGGCAAAATGAGCGAGCTGACCGCCAAACACCTGCACGCCAACGGTTCGCAGCACGTGCGGGTCGCCAACCGGACCTTGGAGCGTGCCCGGCTTTTGGCGGAGAAATTCAAAGGGGACGCCTGTACGATGGAGCAGCTCCCTGAGGCGCTGCTCACCGCCGACATCGTCATCAGCTCCACGGGAGCTGCAGGCTATGTGATCACCAAGGACCAGCTCATGCCGATCATGCAGCGGCGCAAACACCGTCCGCTGTTCATGATCGACATCGCCGTGCCGCGGGATCTGGACCCCAGCCTGCACGACCTGGACAACGTGTACCTCTACGATATTGACGATCTGGAGGGCATTGTCGCCAGCAACCTGGCGGAACGTTCCCGCGAGGCGGAGCGGCTGGAAGGGATGATTGCCGATGAAATCGTCGCCTTCACCACCTGGTACCAGACGCTGGGCGTATCACCGCTGATCGCCGCGCTGCGTGAAAAGGCGGAGGCCATCCACAGCGAGGGGATGCGCAAAATGGAGAACAAGCTGTCCAACCTGACCGAGCGCGAGCTGCACATCATCCGCAAGACGACCAAGGGCATGATCAATCAATTATTGCACGATCCGGTCGTCCGTTTGAAGGAGTTGGCAGCCAAGTCGAACGGGGAAGACGTGTTGGACATGTTCTCCGCCATCTTTGCGCTGGAAGAGATCCTGGAGCGGTTCGAGCGGGAAGCCAACTGGGAAAAAGAGAAAAAAAAACACTTGTCCACTCGTGAGCAGGTCTTTGCGTCCCGCGTCCGCGAGTAGATACCGAAATGGAAAGAGAGGAGAGCGTACATGGCCGACGCGAGATGGATCTACGACTTGACGATCTTTCTCTACGCTGCAAGTGTTCTCTTCTATTTCAACGACTTCTTGCAAAGCAACCGGAAAGTCAACCGTCTGGCTTTCGGGTTGCTTGCTGTCGTTTGGGCCTTGCAATCCGCTTTTTTCGTCTCACAGATGGCGGAGAAATCCTACTTTCCCGTCATCACGCTGTTTGAGACGCTCTTTTTTTATTCCTGGGTGCTGGTCACCCTGTCGCTCGTGATCAACTATTTTTTTCGCATCGATTTGCTGGTTTTTTTTACCAACGTGATCGGCTTTGTCGTGCTGGTGCTCTCTATGTTTTTGCCGGAGACGCCGCTGACGGCCGTATCGGAGACGCTCACGTCGGAACTGCTCTTGATCCACATCACGCTGGCGATGTTCAGCTACGGGGCGTTTTCCCTGTCGATGATCTTTTCGGCCATGTATCTCCTGCAGCATAAAATGCTGAAAGAAAAGCGCTGGACGCCGCTTTTACGGCGGCTGCCCAGCCTTGACATGCTGGAAGTATACGCGTACCGGATGAACGTGGTCGGGGTGCCGATGCTGCTCTTGGCGATCATCCTCGGGATCATCTGGGGCAAGCTGGTCCTGCCGGAAAAGTTCTGGCTCGATGCCAAGGTGCTGCTGTCGATCCTGGTGCTGGGGGCGTATTCGTACTGGCTGTACAAGCGCTTCAGCGACACGTGGCAGATGCGGCGGCTGGCCCAGTTTAACCTGACGGCGTTTCTGCTGCTGCTGGTCAACTTTCTGGCCACCGACATCTCCAAATTCCACAGTTGGCTGTAACCGCCATGCAAGGAGGCTACCATGAGAAACTGGAAGGTGGGAACGCGCCGCAGCATGCTGGCGCTCACCCAGACCAATTGGGTCGTGGACCAATTGAAACGGCTCGCGCCCGAAGCGGCATTTGAACTGCATGAAATCGTCACCAAAGGAGACCGCATCCTGGACGTCACGCTGTCCAAAGTGGGCGGCAAGGGGCTGTTCGTCAAGGAAATTGAGCAGTCGCTGCTGGACAAGGAGACGGACCTGGCCGTGCACAGCCTGAAGGACATGCCGGCGGAACTGCCGGAAGGGCTGGTGATCGGCGCGATTCCGAAACGGGTGGACCCCCGCGACGTGCTCTTGTCCAAGGACGGCAAGACGCTGGATGAGCTGCCGCACGGGGCGCTGGTGGGCACGAGCAGCCTGCGCCGCTCCGCACAGCTTTTGGCCTACCGGCCGGACATCCAGATCGAATCGCTGCGCGGCAATATCGACACCCGCATCCGCAAACTGAACGAAGGCAATTTCGACGCCATCATCCTGGCAGCGGCCGGACTGGAGCGGGTCAAGTGGGACGGGACGATCAGCCAGTACCTGCCGGTGGAGATCAGCGTGCCGGCTGTCGGGCAGGGGGCATTGGCCATCGAGTGCCGGGCCGACGACGAGGAGACGCTCGCGCTTCTGCGCCGCCTGGACGACCCGCCGACCCGCCTGGCGGTGACGGCGGAGCGCAGCTTCCTGCACCGCCTGCAGGGCGGCTGCCAGGTGCCGATCGGGGCTTATGCCACCGTGGCGGAAGCGTCGGGCGATGCCGTGCCGACGGTGACGCTGACCGGACTGGTCGCGTCGCCCGACGGCAAACGGGTGTTCAAGCGGACGGCCACCGGCACCGATCCGGCCGCACTCGGCCGTGAGCTGGCTGAAACCCTGCTGGCGGAAGGAGCCGGCGAGGTGCTGGCAGAGGTGCAGAAGGAGAATCAGGGATGAACCGGCCGGCGCCGCTTGGAGAGGATCGCCTGCCGCTTTCCGGCGTCCGGGTGATGGTGACGCGGGCCCGCAGCCAGGCCCGCGAGCTGGTGGAAAAGATTGAGGCGCTGGGCGGCGAGGCATACGTGTTTCCGCTGCTGAAAATGGTGCCGCCGGCCGACACCGGACCGCTCGACGACGCGATCGCCCGCCTGGATGCGTTTGACTGGGTGATGTTCACCAGTGTCAACGGCGTCCGCTTCTTTCTGGATAGAATGCGGCAGTTGGGCGTGAGCCCGGACCGGATGACCGCCCGCGTGGCGGCGGTGGGGCCCAAGACGGCGGCCGAACTGGACAAACACGGCTGGACGGCGGACGTCATTCCGTCCGACTACGTGGCCGAGGGCATGCTCGCCGCGCTCCGGGGGCGTCTGGCACCGGGCCAGCGGGTGCTGCTGCCGCGGGCCGACATCGCCCGCAAGACGCTGCCGGACGAACTGCGCCGCATGGGGCTGCAGGTGACCGAGGTGGACGCCTACGAGACGGTCATCGACGGCGAGGGCGCCCCGGAAGCGGCGGAGCGGCTGCGGCGGGGGGAAATCGACGCGATCGCGTTTACCAGTTCATCCACGGTGCAGCACTTCATGCAGGTGATGGCCCCGTACGGGTTGGACGGCTTGCTGGTCTCCGTGCGGATCGTCTGCATCGGGCCGGTTACGGCCGAGACAGCCAAACGCCTCGGCCTGCCGGTTCACGCCGTGGCCAGGGAGTACACGGTGGACGGCTTGTTGCAAGCGTTGACAGCAAATCTGGGAGGGGATGTACATGGCACTCACATTTGACCGTCATCGCCGGCTGCGTTCCAGCGCGGCGATGCGCAGTTTGGTACGCGAAAACCACGTTCGTGTGGAGGATCTGATCTACCCGATCTTCGTGGTGGAAGGATCGAACGTCAAGGAGGAAATTCCCTCCATGCCGGGCGTCTATCACTTCTCGCTGGACCGCCTGAACGAGGAGATCGATGAGGTGGCGGCGTTGGGCATCCAGTCCGTGCTGGTCTTCGGCGTGCCGGAGCACAAGGATGCCTGCGGATCGGAAGCCTACAACGACGACGCCGTGACGCAGCGGGCCATCCGTCAGATCAAGGAGAGACATCCGGAGCTGGTCGTCATCGCCGACACGTGTCTCTGCCAGTACACCGACCACGGTCACTGCGGCGTGCTGCACGACGGCGACGTGGTCAATGACGAATCACTGAAGCTGCTGGCGGCGACGGCTGTCTCGCAGGCGAAAGCGGGAGCGGACATCATCGCGCCGTCCAACATGATGGACGGCTTCGTGGCGGCGATCCGCGCGGCGCTGGACGAAGCCGGCTTTACCCACGTGCCGATCATGTCCTACGCGGTCAAATACGCCTCGTCGTTCTACGGTCCGTTCCGAGACGCGGCTCACTCCGCGCCCAAGTCCGGCGACCGCAAGACGTACCAGATGGATCCGGCCAACGCCCGCGAAGGGCTGCGCGAAGCGGCTTCGGACGTGGCGGAGGGGGCTGACTTCCTGATGGTCAAACCGGGGCTGGCGTTCATGGACATGGTGCTGCGCCTGCGGGAGTCCTTCCATCTGCCGATCGTCGTCTACAACGTGAGCGCCGAGTATTCGATGGTCAAAGCGGCGGCGGCCAACGGCTGGATCGACGAAGAGCGGATCGTGATGGAAACGATGGTCGGCTTCAAGCGCGCCGGTGCCGACCTGATCATTACCTATCATGCCAAAGACGTGGCAAAATGGCTGGCGAGGTGAGCGGACGATGAACATGGAGAAATCGGTCCGGCTGTTTGCGGAAGCGCAGCAGTACATACCGGGTGGAGTAAACAGCCCGGTGCGGGCGTTTAAAAGCGTGGGCGGCAATCCCGTCTACATCGCCAAAGGGGAGGGGGCCCGCGTCGTCGACGTGGACGGCAACACCTACATCGACTACATCGGCTCCTGGGGGCCGCTGATCCTGGGACACGCCCACCCGAAAGTGCTGGCGGCGATCCAGGAAGCGGCCGCGCTCGGCACCAGCTTTGGCGCTCCGACCGAACGGGAGACGGAGATGGCCAAACTGGTCTGCGAGATCGTCCCGTCGGTCGAAGTGGTGCGGATGGTCAACTCCGGCACGGAGGCGACGATGAGCGCGCTCAGGCTGGCGCGCGGCTACACCAAGCGGAACAAGATCATGAAGTTCGAGGGCTGTTACCACGGGCATGCCGACAGCCTGCTGATCAAGGCGGGGTCCGGCGTGGCCACGCTCGGACTGCCCGACAGCCCCGGCGTGCCGGAAGCGACGGCCATCAATACGATCACCGTACCGTACAACGATCTGGAGAGCGTCAAGATGGCGTTCGAAGCGTTCGGCGACGATCTGGCCGCGGTGATCGTGGAACCGGTTGCCGGCAACATGGGCGTCGTGCCGCCGCAGCCGGGCTTTCTGCAGGGCTTGCGGGAGATTACGCAGCGCTACGGAACGCTGCTGATCTTTGACGAGGTGATGACCGGCTTCCGCGTCGCCCGCGGCGGCGCCCAGGAGCTGTACGGCATCACGCCGGACCTGACGACGATGGGCAAGGTGATCGGCGGCGGCCTGCCGGTCGGCGCATACGGCGGCAGGCGGGACATCATGCTGCAGATAGCCCCTGCGGGACCGATCTACCAGGCGGGTACCCTGTCCGGCAATCCGCTGGCGATGGCCGCCGGATTGACCACGCTGCGGGAGCTGGGGCAGGAAGGGGTCTACGAGCGGTTGGAAGCACTCTCCGCCCGGTTGGCCGAAGGACTGGCGGACAACGCCCGCAAGCTGGGCATCCCGCACACGGTGAACCGCGTCGGCTCCATGGTCTGCCTGTTCTTTACGGAGACGCCGGTCGTCAACTACGAGACGGCCAAGACGTCCGATCTGGAGCGCTTCTCCAAGTATTTCCGCCACCTGCTGGAAGAAGGCGTAATGATTCCGCCGTCCCAGTTCGAGGGCATGTTCGTCTCGCTGGCCCACACGGAAGCGGACATCGAGCGCACCATCGAAGCCAGCTACAACGCGATGAAAAAGCTGTAAGCCGGCACACGGCGAAGAAAAGCTGCAGGCGCCCGCACTGCCGGGAGCGTTGAGATAACAAAAGTCCCTGTCCGGTTGCGGCAGGGACTTTTGTTTTGGAGGATTATCTCCCCAGTTCTTTCCAGTATTCAAAGGAGTGGATCGCCACTCCCGCAAAGGAAGGGTGCTCCGCCATGAGTGCGGGCAGCTTGTCCAGTTCGCTGTCCATGTACGCGCTGCCTTCCTCGAAAAAGGTGATGAAATTGCCCTCGCTGCTCTGCTTCGTTTCGACGGCGACAAGCACCTTCTTGTCGTACCGGTCGGCCATCTCCAGTTCCTGCGTCACGATCGAGGAGATGCTGTTCGGTCCGGCCGCCCGGTCGCGGTAAGCCATCACGGTCACGTGATCGTGCTTGGCGATCATCCATTCGGCCAGCGAGGTGTCAGGGCTGCCGGGGATAGGGGTATTGTCCAGCCAAAACGGCAGGTCACAGCCAATCTGCAGCGAGGGATTCTGCCTGATTTTGCCGACGTACGCCTCCACGTTGCCCATCCACTGCCGGATGACCGCTTCCCGGTCCGTTTTCCACGCGGGCAGGACGTACGGTTCGATGTCCAGGTGAATGCCGGTGATTTTTTCATGGTCGCCGGCCGCAAGATTGTACTGGTTGACCCAATCGACCAGGGCGAGGATGTCCTGCCGGTTTTGTTCCAGCCCCCAATCGGCTTTCCCGCCCAAGGCGTGCACGTCGATCCCGGCGGCGCGGGCTTTGCCGATGAACGGCCGGTAATACGCGGGGGTGAGCGAGGTGTCGATTTTCAGATACAGCAGGGTCACGCCTTGCTCCGCGGCAAACGAGAGGATCTGATCCGGCTCCGAGGCGGTCAGGTACGTTTGCCAGAGCCATGTGGCTTTCAGCGCCTTCTCTTCGGCAGGATTTACTTGGGCAGTTTTCACTTCGGCAGTGTTCTCTTCGGTGGAGAGTCCTGTCATAAATACGCTCAGCACGATAAGCAGGATAAGTGCCGGACGAGATGCATGTGTCATGACGCTTCCTCCAGGTGTGATCAGAGTCGTGAACGCGAGGTCCCTTACTCATATCGGCACGAGGGGCTTTCGTCGTGAGCGTTTTTGCAGCGCAAAACGAGAAATGGGTCGAAAGTCTGGGGAGTGGGAACGCAATTCGGATTGTTTTCGGTGCCAAAGATCTGGGGGAGCGAAAAACGTGGGACAGGGAAAAGCAAGCGGCACGCCGTCGGAAGAGGGAAGGGGGACGGGCTGCGGCGAACCGCCGGCGGTGCCGGGAACAGACAGGGCGGCCTCCGCAGCCCGTATCCTATCGCGCCGGTATCGGGAGGCGGTCGGAGAGGAACAGGGCCATGTCCCGCATGAGGCTGCGCAGCACGTCGAGCGACGCCTCCGCGTCCAGACCGATTTCCAGCGCGTGGTTGGCCTGAGAGACGATGTGCAGTGTCACGTTTGGCCGGGTCTTGGCGAGCAGCCGGATCACCGGTTCGCTGTAATAGGGATCGCCGGTGCCGGTGGCCAGAAAGACCGCCTGCGGGCAGGAGAGCAGATGGTCGGCAACCGTTTGAAGCGTCAGCAGGGGCGTAAGCAGGATGACGGCCGCCTGCGCATGCCGGGGAGAGCGGCAGACGCCGTTCACGATGGGCAGCGTGCCGATCGACTTGCCCAAAAACAATACCTGCCCGTAGTCAGAATGGTGCAGCACCCGCTCCGTGACGGCGCGGACATCCTCCTGCATCACCCGACTGCGCTCGTCTTCCGGCAGGTTCCAAAAGACGGTGTTGTCCTTGCTGTACGCGTAGCGGACGTGCACCACGTCTGCCCCGAACCGGAGCAGCGTCATGGTGGAGAAGTGCAGGAGCGGCTTGTCAAACAGGTAGCTCGCTCCCGGGCAGACAAAGCAAACGGCGCGGCCCTGACCGCCATCCGGCCGAATCAGGGTATAGGGCACCTCCCGCTCGCCGCTGACCGGTGCACTTCCTGTGATCGCTTGTACCATGGGAACCACCTCAGTTCATTACCGTGTTTTTCCAATCATACAGGGGCAGGACAAGCCCTGGCAAGGGGACTTGTTCCGCTCCGGATCATCGGGGTTTCGACGTGATCCGGTTTTCTCCCGGCAGGTTTATCGATCCGCCTGGCCGGGCAACACTTTGAAAAAAAGACAGAAAGTAGGGGATTCACGATGATGAAACAGGCTTCCTTGCCAAACGGCGTTCGCCTCGCCTACACCGATGCGGGCAGCGGCGAACCGATTCTGTTGGTACATGGTTTTTGCGGCAGTTCCGCCTATTGGCAAAAAGTGATACCCGCTCTGGCCGAGCGGTTCCGCGTGATTGCGCCTGACCTGCGAGGACACGGCGGCAGTTCCGCGCCGGACGAGCCGTACACGATGGAACGGATGGCAGAGGACCTGGTCCACCTGCTGGATGCGCTGGAGGTGGAACGGGCGGCGCTGCTGGGCCACTCGCTGGGCGGTTACGTGACGCTGGCGTTTGCCGAGCGCCACGCGGACAGGCTGACCGGCTTCGGGCTCATCCACTCCACCGCGTATCCCGACGACGAACAGGGCAGGGCGAACCGCGACAAGGGCATGGAGAGCATCAGGCAGAACGGGATGGAGCCGTTCGTCAAGGCGCTCGTGCCCAAGCTGTTTGCCCCGGACAGCGCCGCGGCCCGTCCTGACGACGTGCGGCTGGCCAGGGAGATCGGCCTTGGGACCGATCCAAAGGGCGCGATCCACACGCTGCAGGGGATGAGAGACCGGCCGGACCGTCGGCACGTCCTGCAGGAAACGCGCCTGCCCGTCCTGCTCGTCGCCGGCGAACAGGACCAGATCGTGTCCCCGGCCAAGACCTTTACGGCAGACGGTCCGCACGTCCGCCAGGTGCTGCTCTCGAAAGCGGGCCACATGGGCATGCTGGAAGTCCCGGATGACCTGACGGAGGCGATTGGCCAATTTATGAGAAGTTTCTGACAGAACATGGACAAATCGCAAGAAAATTTTGCTATAATCAGTAGTGCTGTCCTATCCTATCATTTTTGTTTTGGGGGGAGAAACAATCATGAAGAAAGCACGTCGCATCAGTCTGGCCGTTTTGGCCGCAGCGATCTGTACGTCGCTGATGGCCGGGTCGGCGTTTGCCGCGCCGCTCCATCCGGTGCAGCACGTGGACTGGATGGTGAAAAAGTCCATCCTCTCGCCGGGCCAAAACGGTGATCTGGCGCTGAACCGCAGCGTGACGCTGGCCGAAGCCGCCGTGGTCTTTGCCAAGCTGAAGGGAGCCAACACGGCCGCCCCGACCGGCAAAGGCACCCACTGGTCCGCCCCGTACCTGACTTGGCTGAAAAACCAGGGGGCGATTACCGAGAACGACGTCAAAAACCCGACACAGCTTCTGTCCGCCGCCAAGCTGACGGATTTGGCGAAAAAGCTGGGCTACACGCTCAAGCTGGAAAACAAGGCGCAGGTGACCCGCGGCGAATTCTTCCAGGCGCTGGGGGACGCGGCCACCACGCACATCACCATCGCCCACACCAATGACACGCACGGACACATCCAGGAGGACAAAAACCTCAAGGAATTCGGCTTTGCCAAGATTGCCACGCTGCTGAAAGAGTGGCGCCAGGAAAACGAGAACTTCCTGCTGCTCGACGCCGGCGACACCTTCCAGGGCACCGTCTTCGTCAACCAGTTCAAGGGAGAGTCCGTCGTGCCGATTCTCAACCACCTCGGCTACAACGTGATGGCGGCGGGCAACCACGAGTTTGACTTCGGCTACGAACAGCTCCTGAAGCTGCGCGACATGCTGAAACACCCGATCATTTCCGCCAACGTGTTCAAGGCGGACGGCACGGAGCTCCTCGTGCCCACGTACAAGGCGGAGATCGGCGGCAGGAAGTTCGCGTTCGTCGGCTTTGTGGCGGAGGACACGCCGATTCTCACCCATCCGGACAACGTGAAAGGGCTGACCTTCAAGAATCCGGTGGAAGTGGCGAAGGTGGTCGTGCCGCAGTTGAAAAAGGAAGTGGATCACGTGATCGTGGTCTCCCACGTGGGGATCGACGTGGACCGCGAAATCGCGAAGAACGTGCCGGGCATCGACCTGATTGTCGGCGGCCACTCCCACACGCCGCTGAAGACGCCGGAAGTGGTGAACGGCACCTACATCGTGCAGGACTGGGAATACGGCAAGTCCCTGGGCCGTGCCGACCTGTACTACCTGGGCAAGGAACTGGTCGCGTTCAGCGGCGGGCTGAAAGAGTACGACGAGAGCGTACAGGCTGACCCGGACGTGGAGAAACTGGTGCAGGAGATCGTCAGCAAGATCGACGAAGTCATGGGCGTCGTGATCGCCAAGGCGGAAGTGGATCTGGACGGCGACCGCAGCCTCGTGCGCAAAAAGGAAACCAACGTCGGCAACCTGATCGCCGACATCATGCTGGAGCGCACGAAGTCGATCAAAGGACACGAAGCGGACGTAGCCCTGATCAACGGGGGCGGCATCCGCACCCAACTGAAAGCGGGCGACATCACGAAGAAGGACCTGTACACGCTGCTGCCGTTCCCGAACACCCTGACCGTGATCGAAGTGACCGGCGAAGAGCTGAAAAAGGCGCTGGAAAACGGCGTCAGCCAAGTGGAGGAAGGCGCGGGACGCTTCCCGCAAATCAGCGGCATGTCCTTCACCTACAACCCGAGCAAGCCGGCCGGCGAGCGGGTCGTGGAAGTGAAAGTGGGCGGCCAGCCGCTTGACCTGAAGAAAACCTACAAGGTAGCCACCAACGACTTCCTCGCGGCGGGCGGAGACGGCTACGAGTCGTTCAACAAACCGGGGTTCAACACCGGCCTCACGCTCTATACCATTGTCGAAGAAGCGCTGACGAACAAAAAGACGGTAAACCCGAAGGTAGAAGGACGCATCGTGGAAGTCAACGAGTAATACGAGAAATTCGCAGCCAAAAACGCTGAAACCAAGCAGCGAGCAACAGCGAAAGCCCTCCGTCCGGACAAGCTGCCGGGCGGAGGGCTTTCCGTCGTCTTATTCGGGACGGGGGATCTCGCCGTCTTCATCCGTGACGGCAAAATTGTAGTTGACCGATCGCGTAAACGCTTCTCCCGATTCGTCCACGCCCGACACCTCAAACGACAGGTTGTAAACCCCCGGTTCGGACGGCACCTGGAACCGGACGTTCATCTCGCTGTCGCTGGCCGCATGGACACGGAGCTGTTGCAGCGCCGTTCCCTTGCCGGCGCCGGCTCGACGCAGCGCGGCCTGCTGGAGCGAGGTCTGTTTCGCTTTTCCGCTGCGGGTCGCAAGCTGCAGCGAAGCGGTGTCGTTTTTCTTGAACACCTGCTTGTCCGCCCGCCATTTGAGGTCCACGCCTCCTTGGACGGCCGCCAGCAGGAAGTACGCGTCCCGCTCGCCGCTGATTTTCGCGGTCCACTCTCCTTTTTCCGGCTTGTCGAGCGAAAAGACGCGATGCACGGCTTTGCCGAAAATGCCGAGTTCGTCCGGCACCGCTTCCCCTTCCTCCGGCTTGTACACCTCACCCGACGGACTGATGAGTTCCACCGCCGTCGCTTTGTCGGCCACCATGATGTCGATCAGCACGTTTTCGATGCCGCCTTCCAGGGGAATGCGCTCCGTCTGCACGCCGTCCACTTCGCCGCCGCGGTAAATTGCGCCGGCAGCCTCGTCCCCGCTGCGCGCGGGTACCCGGACGGCCTGATCCGCTTCTTCGGCCAATCCAGCGTCGGCCCATTCAGCTTCGGCCGCTCCGGCTTTGCTTAATCCGGCGAAAGCCAGTTTCAGCTTGGGCCGGACCTGCTCCCAGGTCTTGGAGGCATGCCGCAGCATGGAGTGGGAGAGCTTCTCCGAGCCGTTGTCCGTAAACGCCCGGATGCCGTACGGCAGACCGAACGCCGAATCGAGGGAGACGGCCCCGTCATCCGAGCCGGGGAGGACGGCATGGGCGAACCAGGTGGCGGAAAACCAGCCGTCGTCGCCGGTTGCCGCTCCCATGTACGTGGCGGCCTTGCGGGCTTCCGGCCGGCTGTCCGTCTGCTCGCGGAACTGGGCCATGTAGGAGGTTTGCAGCGAGTAGACGGCATCGTCGCGCATGCCCAGAATCTCCGCCAGCCACCACGTCCAATCGCTGTAGGCCAGGTCGGCCAGCTCCGACCCCTTGTTGGGCGTGCCCAATTGATGCACGACGTTGACGTAGGGATGCGCTCCGTAATGCACCAGCGCCGCCTGCGTGTCAATGCCGCCTTTCGAATGGGCGATCACGTTGATCTGCGGGACATGGTAGTAGTTGGCCGCTTTCTTGATGACGTCCGCCAGCACGCTGCCGTTGGTCCACATGCTGCCGCCGGCGCCGTCCGCATCCGGCAGCTGGACAAAGGCGGTCCGGTATCCGGCGTTGTAGGCGGCGGTGTAATAGTCGTCATCGGCCGTCCACGTGGTGTAGTCGGAGTGAAGCCCCTGCACGAACAACAAGACCGGTTTGTCATCCGAAGCGTTGGGCGGAATCGCTCCGGTGTACCAGTCCCCCGATTTTCCGTTCGGATTGTCGTCGTGCAGCGTGAGACTGGGGGCTGCTGCGGCAGCGGTCGGCCAGGCAAGCGCAAGGGTGAGGGAAGGGGCGAGCAGGGCGGGCAGAAAACGGCGGCTCATCACGGGTTCCTCCTTTAAAAGAAAGAATTTTTGGAATAATTACCTGAATTTTACAACAATACCGACAGCTTGTCTACTGAATCCATCGAACCGGCCCAATGAAAAATGATGCAAATGGCTTGACGGAATGACGACTGCGCTTCTGAAGCTGCAGAGAGACGCAGTGATGCTGAAGCACATTGTCACGATGCGCGAAACCCATTTCGCATCATGATTCAAATTTCGGGTAAACGGGGGTCCAGGCCGTTTTCTGAACAAACGTCCAAACGCGAGGCTGCGTTGACGCACTTTCCCTCCATGCTGTCTTCTTTTTTCGCATCAGCGTGAGAAAATGGACAAGGAAACTGATTCCCGCCAACATGTTCGCTGTAAAAGTGAGGAACATTAGCAAGCCAATGGTTCTTGTGGGAACAATCTTGAGAAGAAAATCATCAGACAGGAGCAAATGAGCCCAAGTGCATATCGTTTTTTCATCGAAGCCCTCCCGATGTCTTCACGTTTGAAGAGGATAAGCGCCTGTTGTTTTACTGGTATACGTATGGTAAAATACAACAGTTTCATCTACTATGTTTGTTTGGAAATGTACGGATACGCCTGTTTTCCTGTGATTGGGAATCCCGCATGTCAAAAGACCGTCAGATCAGCGTTTTCAACCACGTGAAATCTGGCGTCTTTCATTTTTGGAGCGGCGCTTGTTGGCCTACGGGGTCAACCGGATTATCCAGGAGGGATCGGATATGACGAGACGTGAGTTTATGAATGAGCTGGACAGCTTGCTGCGCGAGCTTCCGGACAAGGAGCGGCTGGACATCCTGGCCGACTACACGCAGCACTTTTTGAACGGCGTGAAGAACGGAAAAAGCGAGCAGGAAATCGCCGAAGCGCTGGGCAGTCCCAGGCTGCTCGCACGGGAGATTCTGGCCGGCTACCGGATTCACCAGGCGCAGTCCGACGCGTCCATCGGCAACATGACGCGGGCGGTGATCGCGACCGTCAGCCTCGGCTTCTTCAACCTCGTCTTTGTCCTCGGGCCGTTTCTCGCGATCATCGGCGTGTTGATCGGCCTCTACGCCGCTTCCCTGGCACTCTTGATCGCACCGGTCGGCCTGCTGTTTCCATTCCTCATCCCCGAAACGTCCGATCAGCGCTCCATCATGGTGTTTGCCGGCATCGCGTCGTTTGGGCTGGGCGGCATGATGGCGATCGGGCTGTTCCGGCTGACCGGCTGGCTGTACCGGCAATTTTTGCGCTACCTGCATTTCAATCTGCGCATGATTAGGGGGAAGTGAGATGAATCGCGTCACCAACCGACTGTTCGGCTTTTTCTTTCTCGCCTTTCTTGTGGGAGTGGGAGGGCTGGTCTGGCAGTTTCAGCAGGGGGAGCACTTCCATTTTGACATGCAGACGATCGACGAGCAGCGTACGATCGCGCAGCAGGTGAAAGGCATCGACCTGAAGACGGAGACGGCGGATGTCGTCCTCGCCGCCGCCCGGGAGACATCGATCAGTGTCCGGCTGGTCGGGGAGGCGCCCGCAGAGCGCAAGCCGACGCTGCAGACGGAGGTAACCCCTGACGGCATCCTGCGGGTCACTGTGGGGGAGCCGGATCGGATCAGCTTTTTCTTCACGCCCCGTACCCGAATGGAACTGCAGGTGACCATTCCCGCCGCCGCCTATCAGGACATGCAGGTCACCACCGCGACGGGAGACATCCGCGCCGGCGGTCTAAAGGCCAAGCGCGTGACGATCCAATCCAGCACCGGTGACGTGGAGCTGAACGGATTGGAGGGAGACCGGCTGGCGGTCAGCACCGACACGGGTGACATGGACCTGGCCGGCATCCGCGGCGAAGTCAGCATCGAAAGCGACACCGGCAACGTGGAAGATCTGGTGCTGACGGAACTGGGCGGCAATGTCGACATCACGACCGATACGGGCGACGTGGAGATCAACGTGGAGAAGAAGGCGGCAGTCCGGCTCGACCTGAAATCCGACACGGGTGACGTGGAAGCCGACTGGCCCGGGCTTTCCTACAGTGAGCAGACGGATCACAGGCTGGACGGATCGAGCGGCGCCGGCGGTCCGCGCATCCTCGTTCGCACCGCGACCGGGGACATTCGCATCCGATAGGAACTTTTTGGAAACACTATGAAACGATAACGATTTTGACACAAAAGAGGCGGGATTTGTCGAATGGTGGATGGTATCATGAGAGAGGATCATTCTTTGTACAAAGAGAGGTTTGTTCATGAGCGCAAAACCGTTTAACGATACGTTTTTGAAAGCCTGTCGCAAAGAGCCGACGGAGCACGTTCCGGTCTGGTACATGCGGCAGGCGGGGCGCTATCAGCCGGAGTACCGGGCGATTCGCGCCAAGTACAGCTTCTTCGAGATGAATTACATACCGGAAGTGTGTGCGGAAGTCACGCGTCTGCCCGTTGAGCAGTTGGGCGTCGATGCCGCCATTTTGTTCGCCGATATCATGACGCCGCTGAAGCCGATCGGGGTGGACGTCAACATCGAGTCGGGCGTCGGACCGGTCATCGCCAATCCGGTCGAAACGCTTGCCGACGTGCAGCGCCTGGGCGAACTGGACCCGGAATCGCACGTGCCGTATATTATGGAAGCGATCAAAATCCTGCGCCAGCAGCTCTCCGTACCGCTGATCGGCTTCGGCGGCGCGCCCTTCACCCTGGCCAGCTACATCATCGAGGGCGGCCCGTCGAAGCACTACCACAAGACGAAAGCGTTCATGTACACGCAGCCGGAGGCATGGCAGGCGCTGATGGACAAACTGGGAGAGATGACCATCCGCTACCTGAAGGCGCAGATTGGCGCCGGTGCGCAGGCCGTGCAGGTGTTTGACTCCTGGGTGGGCGCGCTCAATGACGAGGACTACCGCGCCTATATTGCGCCGGTGATGCACCGCATCTTCAGCGCGCTGAAAGAAACGGGCGTACCGACGATCTACTTCGGCGTAGGCGCCGGCCACCTGCTGAAGGAGTGGGACCGCCTGCCGGTGGACGTGGTCGGTCTCGACTGGCGCACCTCCATCCGTACGGCGCGGGAGCTGGGGGTCACCAAGGCGCTGCAGGGCAACCTCGACCCGACGCTCCTGCTGGCGCCGTGGGAGATGCTGGAGGCCAAGGCGAAGGAGATTCTGGACGAAGGGACCAGGCAGCCCGGCTACATCTTCAATCTGGGACACGGCGTCTTCCCGGACGCGAAGGTGGAAACGCTGCAGAAACTGACCCGATTCATCCACAGTTACCGCCGGGACACGTAACGGGAGGTGCTCACAGATGGCGAAACGTAAACTGGGTCTCCTGCTGATGGCGTACGGAACGCCGCGCAGCCAGGACGAAATCGAACCGTACTACACCCATATCCGCCGCGGCCGCAAACCGCCGGAAGACCTGCTGAACGACCTGAAGGCGCGTTACGAAGCGGTCGGCGGGATCAACCGTTTTGCCGAAATTACGGACGAGCAGGTGCGGGCGCTGGAAGCGGAAATGAACCGCCGTCACCCCGATGTGGAATTTGTCGGCTACCTCGGCTTGAAGCACATCGCGCCGTTTATCGAGGACGCGGTGGACGCGATGCACCGCGACGGCATCGCCGAGGCGATCAGCCTGGTGCTTGCCCCCCACTACTCCAGCTACAGCGTCAAAGAGTACAACGGCCGGGCGAAAGCCCATGCACAGAGCATCGGCGGCCCGGTGATCCACAGCATCGACAGCTGGTATGAGGAGCCGGGCTTTATCGATTACTGGGCAAATGCGATTCGCGACACGTTTGCCGCCATGCCGGAAGCGGAGCGGGAGAAGGCGGTAGTCATCTTCTCGGCCCACAGCCTGCCGGAGAAGATCCTGCAGATGGGCGACCCGTACCCGCAGCAGTTGGAGGATACGGCCAAACGGATTGCCGAGGCGGCCGGCGTCACCCACTACGCGGTGGGGTGGCAAAGCGCCGGCAGCACGCCGGAACCGTGGCTGGGGCCGGACGTGCAGGACTTGACCAGAGAGCTGCACGCGGCACATGGCTACACGTCGTTTGTTTACTGTCCGGTCGGTTTCGTCGCCGAACATTTGGAAGTCCTCTACGACAACGACATCGAGTGCAAAGCGGTGACGGAAGAACTGGGCGCCAACTACTACCGCCCGCCGATGCCCAACGCCAGACCGGCGTTTATCGCCTGTTTGGCGGATGTCGTCGGGAAGAAGCTGGCGGACTTGGGGAAATAGCGTATGAGCGACAAACACCTGCATGTGACGATCGTGGGCGGCGGCATTACGGGACTGAGCGCCGCCTACTACCTGCAAAAATGGAGCTGCGAAGAGGGCGTTCCGGTCCGCTTTGCCCTGCTGGAAGAAAGCGGCCGGTTGGGCGGCAAAATCCAGACGTGGCGGCACCAGGGATTTACCATCGAGCTGGGGGCGGACTCCTTTTTGGAGCGCAAAACCAGCGCCTCCCAACTGATTACAGACGTCGGGCTGGGCGATCAGCTTGTGCACAACCACGCCGGCCAGGCGTACATCGTCCATAAGGACCGCCTCGTTTCCATACCGGAAGGGGCGGTAATGGGCATTCCCACCAAACTGCTGCCGTTTGTCTGGACGCCGCTGGTATCGCCGCTGGGCAAACTGCGGGCCGCCGCCGATCTGGTGCTGCCGGGCGGAAAGCCGGGCGAGGACCAGTCGGTGGGTCACTTTTTCCGCCGCCGCCTCGGCGACGAGGTGATCGAAAACGTCATCGAGCCGCTCATCTCCGGCGTGTACGGCGGCGACATCGACAAGCTGAGCCTGCTCTCCACGTTTCCGCAGTATGCGCAAATGGAACAGAAGTACCGCAGCCTGATCCTGGCGATGAAAAACGCGCGGCCGCCGGCAAAGCCGGAACAGTCGAAAAAGCCGACGGGCATGTTCATGACGCTGAAGGGCGGGCTGCAGTCGCTGGCGGAGCGGATCGAGCAGCTGCTGCCGGAAGGGGCGGTGCAAAAGAATACCGGAGTGCGGCACCTGGAAAAGCGGCCGGAGGGGTATGTGCTGCAGTTGAGCGACGGTCGGACGCTGCGGACGGATGCGGTGCTGCTGGCCGTGCCTCATCCGGTGGCACAAGAACTGCTGCGTCCGTACGTCGACATCCCGCCGCTCAGCGGCGCAAAGCCGACGATCATGGCCACGGTGGCGCTGGCTTACCCGGCGGAGGCGGTACCCCTGGATGTGGAGGGGACGGGCTTCGTCGTGCCGCGCAAGGCCAACTACACCATCACCGCCTGCACCTGGACGCATCGCAAGTGGCCCCATACGACGCCCGAGGGAAAAGCGCTCGTCCGCTGCTACGTCGGCAAGCCGGGCCACGAGGAGATCGTCGACCGCTCCGACGAAGAGATCGTCGACGTGGTCATTCGCGATTTGCGGCGGGTCATGAAGGTCGGCGACACGCCGGAATTTTACCGGGTCACCCGCTGGAACAGGGGACTTCCGTACATCGTCGGCCATCAGCAGTGGCTGCGCGACGTGACCGCCAAAGTGGGCGCGGCGCTTCCCGCGGTTCGGCTGGCCGGCGCCTCGTACGGCGGAGTCGGAGTGCCCGACTGCATTGACCAGGGGAAACGGGCGATTCGCGAACTGCTGGACCACTTGACTCAAAAACCGGGGAACTGACACCCCGGTTTTTTTCTGTACCCGAGACGTCATATATATGTCAAAAAACCTGACATAATGCTTGTGTTTTTGTCGCGCCCATTCGATAATGGATGTATTGGAAATCACAGACATCGAGGAGGAAGGGGTTTCATGGAAAGCGACGTGCGGTTGACAGCGCTGCTGGAAGAACTGGCGGCCAATGCCTGAACTGCCCATGAGCAGCAGACGCTGGGAAAGTGGCGGCTTCGCGCAACCTTCGGGACGACGAAACGGGCCAACAGCGTGTTTGCGGTGGGGCCGTTTCCGCCATGCGACGATTGGATGACGGTCGTTGAAGACTTTTATCAGCGCCGTTCGCTTCCCGCCTGCTTTTGTGTAAGCGACGCCTCCCCGGCGGAACTGGACGGCATGCTGGCGGCGAGGGGATACGAAAAAGTGGATGAATGCTATGTGATGACCGCGAAGATGTCCGACTGCATCGAGCGCGTGGATTTTGACAGTCGCTTTACCTGCCGGTTTGCCGGTGAAGCGGATGACGAATGGATCCGGGACTTCATCCGTTTCGAGCATTTTGCGCCCGAACGTCATCGTGCGTACACGCACATCTTTTCGGCAATCAGGCCGGAAAAGGCGTTCGCCAGGATCTGTGAAAACGGGGAAACCGTAGGGCTCGGCACCGTCGTGGTGGAGCGGGGGTGGGCGTGTCTCTGCAACATTGTGGTTGTGCCCGCTCACCGGCGAAGGGGCATCGGCGTCCAGCTCGTCGGATCGCTTGCCGGGTGGGCTCGCGACCATGGCGCCAGCGGCTTGTACCTCCACGTCGTCAAAGAGAACGCGGCGGCCGTCAGCATCTACAAGAAACTCGGCTTCGTGCCTGTTTCCGGCCATCATTACCGCATCAGGCCGACGACCTGCTAGGCGGCGCACGGCCTGTCCCTCCGCCGCACGGCTATCGCTTCTTTTGTGTTCCTCCCATTTTGCAGTGCTAAACGGCTCGTCCTGTCCATATAGTATAGGGAAATGTCCTGCACTTGAAAGGAGGAGCACGAATGGCGATACAGGATGGGCTGCTTTCGTTCGCCATCAAGGAAACCATTTTCCTCTCCGCGGATCGCGCCGGGATTGGCGAATTGAAAGAGCTGGAATTGGTCCCTGATATTGAGGTGCTGGAAAACCAGTCCTTCATCTCCATAACAGGCTGTCTGCAGTTGTACGGAACATACGAGCCGGCCAGGGGCGCCTCGGAGCCCACCGAAGGCGGAGCGGAAACCCTGGTGGAAGCGGTGACGTTCGCTCCGTTTCCGCAGGCGGGAAACAGCGGAGGGCTGTTCGGTTGGGAAGCGGAAGTGAATCACCGGATTCCCCTCAACATTACGATCCCCGTCAGCCGCATTGCCGAACTGGGGGACATTTACGCTGTCGTAGACGGCTTTGATTACCAGGTGGAAACACCGCATCAACTGCTGATCGAAGCGGAACTGAAAATCGCCGGCATCCAGTTGGTCGAGCAGGCTCAACGATCCGCCCTGCAGCCCGACTCGGCAGCGGAATCGGCAAATGACGCCGCCCTGGAGACAGATCCGGACTGGGCATCCGCCCCGCAGGTCGAACCGGCGATGCGGCCGGAGCGCGACACGGCGGAAGCGGACTTGTCCGTGCGTGCGGACGTGCAGATGGAGACGGATTCGGACATGCATCCGGACGTGGTTCCGGAGAGCCGCGCGGCGGAAGAGTGGCGGTCCGACTCGATCAGCTCGGACCAGTGGGATCGCGTGGCGCATCCAGCTTCGCTGGAAGAGCTCGAACAGAGGCTGTCCGAACTGGAGAGGGAGATGGAGCGGGAGCCTCATGCGGAGGCAGGGGAGCCGCCTGAGTTCGCGGCGATGTTTGACCGACCCGCGTCGCCCCTGCCCTCTTCCCGGACGGATTTTGGCGATGTGACCGACCACACGGTGTACGGTGATGTGACCGCCCCATCGGTGTACGGTGACGTGACCGACGCGTGGGATCAGCCGGCTTTGGAGGCTGACGAATACCGCTCGACGTCGTTTGAGCAGATTCCCCCCTGGGACGAGATGACCCGCGCGTCCGCACGGGAGGAGTCAAGCAGGCGGGAGAGCGCCCCCGATTCCGCTGCCTCCGGATTCGCATCCTCGAAAGAGGCGGAGGTGAAAGAAACGGGCGGCGTTGAGGCCCGAGCAGAGGTGAAAGAAACGGGAATCGCCAAGGCCGAAGTGGACGAATCGGGAATCGTCGAGGCCGGAGCGAAGGCGGAAGAAATGGGAGTGGTCGAGGCCGGAGCGAAGGCGGAAGAGACGGGAGTGGTCGAGGCCAAGGCGGAGGCGGAAGAGACAGACATCGTCGAAGCGCAGGCGGAGCCGGACGTTCTGGAAGCGCAGGCCGCTCCCCAGGAGGAAGAGGAGCGAGAGGTGCGTGTGGCCATCTCCGGCAAGCCGACCAAGGAAGAAGGGGAGAAACTGAACCTGACGTCCATCTTTTCCCAGGCGAGCCGCGCCCAGCAGGAAGCGCAGGCGGCCGAAAGCGCCGAGTTGTCCTCCAGTTTTTCCCGCAGGGCGGCCGCGTTCGAGCCGGACAGTACGACGCTGGAAGCGATGCACAACCTCACCTCGTTCATCCGCAGCAAACAGGAGCGGTACAGCCAGATGAAACTGTGCATCATTCAGCGCAACGATACGCTGGAGTCCATTTCCCAGCGGTACTCCCTGCCCATCTCCCGGATCCTGGAAGTGAACAAGTTGAACGCGGACCAGGTTGTGGAGGGGCAAATTTTGTACATTCCAGTGTGAGGAGCGGGGAACCGTGGAGAAAATCGACCTTTCCGAGATTTGTCGGCGCTATCGGGCGAGGGTAATCCACATGACGCCGCTGGAGGACTGCTATCTGCTGGAGACGAACCGGGGCACCAAGGAACTGCGCATTTGGCCGCGTGTGGACGTGATGCGCTGGTCGTTTGCCTGGCGGGAGAGGATGGCCCGGCAGGGGTTTCGCGAACTGGAACGGTTCATCCGCACGCGGGATGCCAAACCGTATCTGGTGACGGCCAGCCGCGGCATTACCCTGACGGACCATCTGCGCCACATCGAACCGGTGCCGACGGATCACGAGACAGTCCGCCAATGCGGCCGGATCGTCGGCATGATGCACGCGGCCCAGCGGGAGAGCGGCCTGTTTCCCGCCGTCGACTTCTGGCGCCAGGAACAGCTTCAGGCAGTGGCCGAGTCGAGGCGGGCACGGGAATTGTGGGAAGCGGTGCGTGCCAAGTACAAGCGGGCGGAGGGGGAACGGCGGCGGGTGGCCGAATTGTTTCCCCTTGTGCTCCAGCGTTTGCAGCGCAGCGCCGACCTTTTGGCCAGCACGCGGATCGAGCCGGCCGCGCTGTCCGTCTCGCACGGCGAGCTGCACCGGGACAACTGGGGCATGATCAACGGCAAGCTTTACCTGCGCGGCTTTTTCCAGCCGACGCTGTCCGTTCAGCAGCGGGATGTGGCCGTCTTTTTGCGGGATCTGTACCTGACGCACGAAGACGAAGAGCAGGTAGATGCCTTTCTCGACGGATACGAGGAGGCAAAACCGCTCAGTTACGGCGACTACACGCTGATGCTGGCGTTTCTGGCGTCGCCTCTGGAATTGTGGAAACAAATGGAAATCTACGTGGGGGATGATGGTCAGCCGGAAGGGGCCTCGGCTGCGGAGATCGAGCAGGCCCTTGTCCGACAACAAGCCGTCGACGGTTTGCTGCGGCGCGTGGCTGAGCGGGCCGAGGGAGCAAGGGGTGAGTCGGCGCATGAGCCGCTTTGACGATATTTTTCCGCTGTTTCGTGAATACGACATGTACGCCCAGACCGTCGATGTGCTGAAACCCCCCAACGTGTACAAGGCGTTGACCCCTTACGGATCGTTTGTCTGCAAGCGGACGCGGATCTCTTCGCAGAAGCTGCTGCTCGTCAGCGGCGTATTGCGCCATCTGCAGCAGCGGGGATGGGACGGAGCCGTGCCGTATTTTTACACGAAATACGACGAGCCTTACGTCCGGCAGGGAGAGACCACGTATTACCTGACCGCCTGGCTGCCCGGAGGCGAACAGTGGGCGGATCAGCCGCTGGCCTGGGCCATGCCGACCGTGGAGCGATTGGCCGAGCTGCACCATTTGACGCAAAACTTCCGGTTTGACGATCCCCGGAAGGTGGAGCCGCTGATCGACTCTCTCCTGAACCGCTGGCAGCATCTGCTGGCACATGCGGAGAAGGCGGCCGATCTGGCCCGTGAGCGCCTGTATCCGTCGCCGTTTGACGTGGTCTTTCTGGCCAATCAGGCGTACCTGTCCGAGCTGGCAAAGACGGCGATCGCCCGTCTCCGGGAGTGGCGGGAACGGCACCAGACGCACGCCCATTTCCGCTTGTCCCTCATCCACGGCTTCCCCCATCCGGCCCACATCATGCCCGACCGTTCGGGAAAGGGGAAGCTGCTGAACTTTGACCGCGCCCTCTTTGACACGCCCACCCGTGACCTGACCCTGTTCTACCGTGCCTATTTTCACCAGGCGGGCGACGAGGCGGGAGCGAGCCAACTGTTTCATCACTACGCCAACATCTTTCCGCTCCGGCCGGAAGAGATCGACTTGCTCGCCGTCTTCCTCACCTACCCGGAGAGGGTGATGCGGGATGTCGAGATTTACTACGGCGGCACGCGGGATTGGAGCGAGCTGTACGCCGTCAAGCGGCTGGAAAAAGACATGGACCGGCTGATGCGGCTCAACCGCTGGATCCAACAGGCCTTTTAACAAGCAGCGTCTCACCGTGTGGGGCGTTGTTTTTTTGCCCGGCTGTCTTCCAGCCGCCTACAGCCAGCCGAGGGAAATGGCCACGTACAAGAGCGCCAGGATGGCCAGCAGGACGACGTCAAACGATGTGGGAACGATCACCGTGCGGATGAACTGAAAGACGATCAGCGGCAGCAGAATCTGCTTGCAGCCGTACTTGATCCGCAGATAGGCGGGGTGGTATTTCCAGCGGCTGTTCATCGGAATCACCTCGTTTCAGCATATGCGGAAAGCATACGGCCAGTGCCTTTCGCCATACGCCGCCGCCTGCCGGGCGAAAAACAGGTTTGGACGCGGGAGAGAGCGGGAAGGTAAAATGAAAAAAGTCTGATAGGTTTGCGAAAAAAGGGGATCCGCGATGATCTGGGAAGCTCTGCTTTACACGCTGGGCACGGGCGCGGGCGCATATATGGTGTGCTTGTCCCGCCGGCCGGCTGGCGTAAAGCGTTGGGATGACGCTGCGTTTTTGCAGGGATGGGGACTGATCGCCTGGGGAGCCGGCCACCTGCTGGCTTTCATCCCGGCCGCGTGGGTCCGGATGATCAGCCTGTCCTTGTGCTTGTGCTTTTCGCTCCTTTTTCTGCTGGCGCTGCACGCCTTGTTTTCCCCGTTCCTCTGCCACGAGCGGTGGAAGACGGTGCTGGACGCGATGACGCTGTGCGCCATGTTGGGCACTTCTGCCGTCTGCCTGCTGCTCATGCCGGACATGGCCCGCCACTTGGCCGCCCAGATGGCGCTGCAAAGCGGGTTCCTGCTGCTGCTCCCGACCGTCTCCCTGGCTCTCGCCAATCGGCGGATGGCGGATGCGGCCCGAGAGGAACGGCAGCGCCTGCTTGCGGCCACCCTGCTGTTCACGGCTTTGGCGGCGGCGGTGCCCTTTTTGCCTCCGGCTCTGCTGTTCGGAGCGGGGGCGGCTTCGCTCGGATTTCTCTGCCGGTCGCACCAGCGGCGTGAGCGCGGCCGTGAACGGTCGCTGGCGAGCGACGACTGCACCCATTCGTACGAAAGGCTGACATTTTCTCTCCATGATACCGCCATGGTGGCGGTGCTGCTGGCGGGAACCGTGGTCGCAGCCGTAACCGTCGCCGGCATTCCGCGCCTCAGTCTGATCGGCATGGGCCTGGGGGCTCTGGCCGCGTTGGCGAGGCTGGCGCTGACGATCCGGGCCAACCGGATCTTGATGGGACGTGCCTTTTGGCATGTGGGCAGCCTGGAGCGGAAGTTTGCGGAGCAGCTGGAGCAGATTCGGCGGAAAAACGCCCAGATGGCGCAGCTTCTGCAGTTGAAGCAGCGCTACGAACAGCTCCTGATTGTCAGCAACGAGCAAAGCATGAGGGAAGTGAGCTACGAAAACCTGCAGCAGGTGATCGAGGAACTGGTTGACGCCTGGTTCACCAAAATGGGCACGCTTTTATACCTGCGGCTGTCGCTGGAGTCGGCGGATGGCGTCGTCTATTACGAGAGCGTCCGGGGCAATCCGGACCATCCGCACATTCGGCATACGGTGGCGGAGCAGATCGTCGTCGACGAACAGCGGGATTCGCCGCTTGCGCCCCGCTACGTGGTGGTGCTGGCCAAGACCGCGGCCGAAGAGGCGGACGAGAGGGAGATGGAGCACCCCTTTTACCAACTGCTCGCGGTCAACGTGCGGGGGCTGGTCCTGCGCTGTCTGCACGAAAACCAGTCGCTTGAACTGCGCCTGATGGAGCAGGAGATGGAGCTGGCGCGGAGAATTCAACTGCTGCTGATCCCCGAGGAACGGATGGTGCTGCCGCGCCTGCAGGCAAAAGCGGTCTATCTGCCGGTTGCCTACGTGGGCGGGGATTACGTGGATTACGTCCGGATTGACCAGCGCTACACCTGCTTTGTCGTGGCGGACGCATCGGGACACGGCCTGCCGGCCAGCCTGATGGCCAACGGCATTCGCAGCGCGCTGCGGGCCGTGATCCAGACGTGCTGGGAGCCCGATCTGATTCTCGACAGGCTGAACAACCTGCTGTATGCGGATTTGAGCAAAACGCGCTCGTTCATCACGATGCTGATCGCGGTGTACGACGCGGTTGCCCACAAGCTCTTTCTCAGCCGGGCGGGCCATCCCCAGCCGGTTTACCTGTCGGCGAGCAGGGTCGGCCTGCTCCCCTGCGCCGGGGGCTTGGGCCTGGGGCTGTCGCCCGACAGCCGCTACGTCCGGGAGGAAATGCCGATTGCCGAAGACGGCATGCTGCTCGTCTACACCGACGGCCTGCCGGACCTGAAGCAGCGCGATTCGAGCCGCTATCCCGACAAGTGGCGCCGGGAATTGTCCGCGCTGTGGGACGAATGCCGGACATCGCCCGAAGACCGCATCGCCCTGGTGGAAAAGCGCGTCTGGGAACTGACCCGGGCCGGGCAGCAGACGGATGACATATCCTTGTTGATCCTTCAGTTTCAATCGGCTGCGAAGAAAGAGGGGGAAGGAGCATGATACTGTGTGAGCGGTGTCCCGACGATCCCGCCTGCCGCAACTGCCTGAACGAACTGCGGGCGGGTCGCTCGGCGCAAAAGGTGCTGCCGCCCCGGCAGGTTCGTCTGACGCTTTTGGCGGACGGCGTGGAGGCCGTCGCGGAGCTGCGCGCGGTCAGCCGGACGGCAGTGGGGCTGTACTGTCCCGGGCAGCCGCTGCAGGGCCGGATCGAGGTGGAACTGGCCGCTGACTTCCGGATTATCGGCAGCGTGGTCCAGGGGATCCGCAACGTGCCGTATTACGTGCTGGATATTGAAAAGGTGCTGCGCCGGGACGAGGTGCTGGAGCGGCTGCTCCTGGAGGAGTTTCACAGTTGGCATCTGAGCGGGGAGCTGGACCCGGCCGCGCTGTTGAAAAGCATGCGGGAGCGGGACGACGAGCGGAGCCGGATGATCAAGCAGGAACTGCAGAAGCTCTCCATCCTGCGCCAATTGGAGGCGATCTACCTCTACCTGGTGGAAGACGGCCACCTGCGGCCGCTCGGGACGGCTCGGGTGGACGAGCCGCTGGAGCGGGAGATGCGCCGCCTGGCGGCTCGGGCGGCGGACGGCGGAGCCGCGCTCAGGGAACAGGTGGTGGCGCCGGACGGGAGCCGTGTCTACGAGCTGTACGTGTCTCCCCTGCCGGACCGGACGTGCGGCCTCGCCCTGATCGACATCACGGCGGCCATCGCCGAGGAGCGGCGGCGGCAGAAAAAAGAGTGGGACTTGTACAAGCAGGTGCTGGCGGCGGTGACCGGCGACAAGCTGGTCCTGTTGACCGACGAGGAACTGTTTGCGCTGATCAGGGAGGGGCAGATGCTGGCCGCCATTGACGTGCGGGCTCCGGAGGATTTGGGCAGGCTGCGGCGCGAGTGCAGACGGGTGCTGGAGCCGCTCGGAATGGCGGACAAGCGGCTTATGCAGTACATCGTGGCGCTGAACGAAGCGGCCAGCAATACGCTGAAGCACGGCAGCGGCGGAACGGTCACCCTCTACCGGGCGAATGGGGATGTGTGCCGCGCCGTCGTCCATGACCAGGGGGGCGGCATCGACCTCGAAGAACTGCCGCGGGCGACGCTGATCCAGGGCTATTCCACCCGCGAATCGCTGGGAGTCGGGTTTCACGTCATGCTGCGGTGCTGCGACCGGCTCTTGATCGGCAGCTCGCCGGCGGGGACGAAACTGGTCTTGGAGTGCCGCGTCCACCCTGTGTGAATGTTTGGGAAATGGACAGAAGGGTAACAATGTAAGCAGAGGAGCCGTCAGTACCGTTGACGTGATGAGAAAATCAAGGAGAGGAGTTTGCGCATGGAATACCGGGCAATGGAAGCGGACGGACAGGCCGCGCTGTTTTTCGCCGGAGAACTGGACATGGCCGTAGGGGACAAAGTGGGGCGGCTGCTGCGCGAATACGGGGAGCGGAATCAACAGGTGACGGTTGATTTTCGTGACGTGACGTTTGTCGATTCATCGGGGATCTGCAGCCTGTTTTTCACCACCAAGGACCTGCTTGCGGCGGGCAAACAAGTGGAAATTGTCAACGTGCGGGAAGAGATTTTGGACATCCTGGAACTGCTGGGGTTTGCGGAGGCGCTCGGCATTGGCGTCAAAAAAGCGTAGGAGGCCGGGTTTGACGGGCCGTGCGCAGTTTGTATATAATAACGTAGGATCAACAACGCCACAGTGAACAAGCGATGAACGGGAAGAGTAGGCCAGGACGCCTTGGCAGAGAGGGAGAATCATCTGCTGCGAGATTCTCTAAGGCAGGGAATGGTCGAAGGTCGCCCGGGAGTTGTTTCGGTGAAGCGGTGCCGCTTAGCCGAAACCGGTCAACAGCCGTTATGTGTCAGAGGGAACGCACGTCCCCGCCTGTTTTCCGGGAGGTCGTGCGTTAACAAAGGTGGTACCGCGAAACAATCCTTTCGTCCTTTGGATGAAAGGCTTTTTTTATTTTCCGAAGGAGGCTGTGCTATGTCGACACAACCGACGCAAGACATCGACCATCTGCTGCCGAAGAACTACGATCCGAAGGCGGCGGAAAGCAAATGGTATCCGTACTGGATCGAAAAGCAGTTTTTCAAGGCGGAGCGTGATCCGGACAAACGTCCGTTCACGATCGTCATCCCGCCGCCGAACGTGACGGGCAAGCTGCACCTGGGGCACGCCCTGGACACGACCCTGCAGGACATCATCACCCGCGCCAAACGGATGCAGGGCTACAGCACGCTGTTCCTGCCGGGGATGGACCACGCCGGGATCGCCACCCAGGCCCGCGTGGAGGCCAACCTGCGCGAACAGGGCATATCCCGCCACGATCTGGGACGGGAGAAGTTTCTGGAAAAAGTCTGGGAGTGGAAGCACATCTACGCCCAACACATCCGCGACCAGTGGGAAAAGCTGGGGCTGGCGCTGGACTATTCGCGCGAGCGCTTCACCATGGACGAAGGGCTCTCCCGGGCGGTTCGCGAGGTGTTCGTCCGCCTCTACGAAAAAGGCCTGATCTACCGCGGCAACCGCATCATCAACTGGGACCCGGTCGCCCGCACGGCCCTCTCCGACATCGAGGTGATCTACAAAGAGGTGAAGGGCGCGCTGCACCACATGCGCTACCCGCTGGCTGACGGCCGCGGCTACATCGAAGTGGCGACCACCCGTCCGGAGACGATGCTGGGCGATACCGCCGTCGCCGTTCACCCGGATGACGAAAGATACAAGCACCTGATCGGCAAAACGGTGATCCTGCCGATCGTCGGCCGGGAAATTCCGATCGTGGCCGACGACTACGTCGACCCAGCATTTGGTTCCGGCGCCGTGAAAATCACGCCGGCCCACGATCCGAACGACTTTGAGATCGGCCTGCGGCACAACCTGCCGCAGATCGTGGTCATGGACGAAACCGGCACGATGAACGAAAACGCCGGCCGCTATCAGGGCCTCGACCGCTTCGAGTGCCGCAAGCAGATCATCAAGGACCTGACCGAGCAGGGCGTCATGTTCAAGATCGAGGAGCACATCCACCAGGTGGGCCACAGCGAGCGGAGCGACGCCGTCGTCGAGCCGTACCTGTCGACGCAGTGGTTCGTCAAGATGCAGCCCCTGGCCGACGCCGCCATCGCCAATGCGTACAGCGAGAACAGCGTCAAATTCGTGCCGGAACGCTTCAAGAACAACTACCTGCGCTGGATCGAAAACATCCGCGACTGGTGCATTTCCCGCCAGCTCTGGTGGGGACACCGGATTCCGGCCTGGTACTGCCAGGACTGCGGCGAGACGATTGTGTCCCGCGACGACGTGACCGAGTGTCCGCACTGCCACAGCCACAAGCTGGAGCAGGATCCGGACGTGCTCGACACCTGGTTCTCGTCCGCGCTCTGGCCGTTCTCCACGCTGGGCTGGCCGGAAGAGACCGAGGACATGAAGTACTTCTATCCGACCAACGTGCTGGTCACCGGCTATGACATCATCTTCTTCTGGGTCGCCCGGATGATTTTCAGCGGCCTGGAGTTTACCGGGCAAAATCCGTTTGAGACCGTGCTGATCCACGGCATCATCCGCGACTCCGAAGGGCGCAAGATGTCCAAGTCGCTGGGCAACGGCGTCGACCCGATGGAAGTCATCGAAAAATACGGGGCCGACGCGCTCCGCTTCACGCTGGCGACGGGCAACTCGCCGGGCAACGACCAGCGCTTCTACTGGGAAAAGGTGGAGGCGAACCGCAACTTCGCCAACAAGATCTGGAACGCCTCCCGCTTTGCCCTGATGAACATGGCCGGCTTCCGCTACGAGGACATTGACCTGTCGGGCGAGCTGTCCACGCCGGACAAGTGGATCCTCTCCCGTCTGCAGGCCACCATCGCCGACGTGACCCGTCTGATGGACGCGTTTGAGTTTGGCGAAGCGGGCCGGGTGCTGTACAACTTCATCTGGGACGATCTCTGCGACTGGTACATCGAGATGGCCAAACTGCCGCTCTACGGCAGCGACGAGGCGGCGAAGAAGACGACCCAGTCCGTGCTCGTCACCGTGCTGGATCAGACGCTGCGCCTCCTGCATCCGTACATGCCGTTCATCACCGAGGAAATCTGGCAGGCGCTGCCGCACCAGGGCGAGAGCATCACGGTGGCGGCGTGGCCGACCGTCAACGAACAGTGGATCTTCCCGGACGCCGAGGCGGAGATGAACCTGCTCATGGAAGTGATCCGCAGCGTGCGCAACATCCGCGCCGAGGTCAACGTGCCGATGTCCAAAAAGATCGAGCTCTTGATCAAACCGGGCGACGCCGTTGCGCTGGAACGCCTGAAGCGGGGCGAAGAGTACATCGTACGCTTCTGCAATCCCGAACGCCTGGAGATCAGCGAGCAGTTGGCGACGCCGGACAAGGCGATGTCCGCCGTGGTGACGGGCGCCGAGCTGTTCCTGCCGCTGGCCGGCCTGATCGATCTCGACCAGGAGATCAAGCGTCTGGAAAAAGAGCTGGCGACGCTGCACAAGGAAGTGGAGCGGATCGAGAACAAGCTGAACAACCCGGGCTTCATGGCCAAAGCCCCGGCAAAAGTGATCGACGAAGAAAAGGCCAAACTGGCCGATTACATGGAGAAGCGGGACAAAGTGATTGCCCGCCTGGCGGAACTGAAAGGCGAATGAACCGCCGTCCTTTCGCATATTTTTGAGAATGGAGCAATGCGGTATGAACGAAAACCGTTTGGAAGGATACAGAGAAACGCTTGACTGGCTGCACGGGCTGCTGAGATTCGGGCAGAAGCCGGGCCTGGAGAGGATGCGGTGGATGCTGGAGGAACTGGATCATCCCGAGCGCAGGCTGGCGTTTGTCCACGTCGCCGGCACGAACGGGAAAGGCTCCACCTGCGCCTATTTGACGCAGATGCTGCTGGAAGCCGGTTACAGCGTGGGCACGTTCACCTCTCCGTATCTGCTCGATTTTCGCGAGCGGATTCGGTTCAACGGCGTCATGATTCCGGAGGATGACCTGGTGGCGGTGGCCAACGAAGTGAAGCCGCTCGTGGAGCGCTGCGCGGCGGAAACGGAGTACGGTTCGCCCACGGAGTTTGAGGTGATCACCCTGATCGCCATCCTCTACTTCGCCAAGATTGCCAGACCCGCCGTTGTCGTGTGGGAAGCGGGATTGGGGGGACGGCTCGACTCCACCAACGTCGTCTATCCGCTCGTTTCCGTCATTACCAACATCGGCATGGATCACACGGATGTCCTCGGAGACACCCTGGAGGAGATTGCCCGGGAAAAAGCGGGGATCATCAAACCGGGTGTGCCCGTGGTTACCGGCGAACGGCGGCCGGAGGTGCTCGCCGTTTTCCGGGAACACGCCGAGAAAACACGCAGCACGCTGTACACAATCGGTCATCACTTTGACGTTGAGCAGCAGGAGGAGCGGATGGGCGAGCAGCTCATCCGCTACCGCAGCCTGCACCGCCGGCACGAGGCCGATTACCGGCTGGCCATGAACGGCCCCCATCAGGCGGAAAACGCCGCCGTTGCCCTGATGACGATCGACGTGCTGCGCAACTTCTTTTCCTTTTTGCTGGAAGACGAAGAAATTGCCCGCGGTCTGCAACAAACGCGCTGGCCAGGACGTCTAGAAGTCGTCTCGTCAAGACCGATGGTCGTGTTGGACGGGGCACACAACCGGGAGGGAATAGAAGCGCTCGTGAGCAGTCTGGAGCGGTTGGTGACGGCCGACACCCGGCTGCACCTGCTGTTTGCCGGACTGGCGGATAAGCCGCTCGCTCGGATGGCGGAGGCGCTCAAACCGCTGCAAGGGCGTGTGAAGACCATTCACCTTGCGACGTTTGACTTTCCTCGCGCCGCCGGGAGCCGGCAGTTGTACGATGCGTTTTGCTCGGGAGGATGGCAGGCGGAAAGCCTCGAGTCCGTTTCCGACTGGCAAGCGTTTCTTTCTTCTTGGGTGAAGGACAGCCGGAGGGCAAACGGCGACGATTGGTTGGTTGTCTGCGGTTCGCTCTACTTCATCGCCCAAGTTCGCGCTTTCTTTCCCACTACAGTAGAAGAGGCAGGTGAATAGGGTGGATCAGGCCCAACGCGTCCACTTTGTGGGCATTGGCGGATATGGCATGAGTGCCATCGCCCGCGTCTTGATCGACCTTGGCTACAAGGTAACCGGCTCAGATGTCGCAATGAACGACCTGGCCAAAAAACTGGTGGAACGGGGAGCCGTTGTGCATATCGGCCACGACGCCAAACATGTCGAAGGCAGCGATCTGGTCGTATATTCCACCAGTATTCCAAAGGATAACCCGGAAGTCGTCGCGGCGCAGGCGAGCGGCATTCCCGTGCTGCACCGCTCTCAGATGCTGGCCCGCATACTCAACGAGCGGACGGGCGTGGCCGTTGCGGGCGCGCACGGCAAGACGACGACGACTTCGATGATCGCCCACGTTCTGGAAGAGTGCGGGGTGGACCCGACGTTTATCATCGGCGGAGAACTGCTGAACGCGGGAACCAACGCGAAAGCGGGCAAAAGCGATTTCGTCGTCGCGGAAGCCGACGAGAGCGACGGTTCCTTTCTGGAGTACCGGCCCGTGTACGAAATCGTCACCAACATCGAGCCGGATCACCTGGAACATTTTGGCGGCGATTTCAATAATCTGAAGCGGGCGTACGCGCAGTTCCTCAGTCACTTGAAAACGGGCGGAAAAGCGATCCTGTGCCTGGACGATCCGCATGTCCGGGAGATGATGACAGCCGTATCCGAGACCGTCATCACGTACGCCATCCACCCGTCGTTTGCGGATCAGGCGGAGTTCAGCGCACGGTCGATCGTCTGCGGCGACCGCCGCACCCACTGCGAGGTGTACCGCCGCGGGACGCTGCTCGGCGAGCTGACGCTTCACGTACCGGGCAAGCACAACGTCGCCAACGCGCTGGCGGCCATCATCGTCTGCCTGGAAGCCGGACTGAACTTCGCCGAGATTGCGGAGGCACTGGCCTCGTTCAGAGGGGCGAAACGGCGGTTCCAGATTATCGGAGAGGCGCGTGACATTCTCGTGGTGGACGACTACGCCCACCATCCGACGGAGATCATCGCCACGCTGAACGGCGCCCGGGCGTCGGGCAGGCGCGTGATCGCCGTCTTTCAGCCGCAGCGATACACCCGCACGTATTTTCTCATGGATGAGTTCAGCCGGGCGTTCAAAGAAGCGGACGAGGTGATCGTCACCGACATCTACTCCCCGGCAGGCGAGGCCAAAATCGAAGGAGTGACCGCCGAAGCGCTGGTGGAAAAGATCCGCACCAACAGCCACCCGCGCGCGCAGTACATCCCGACGAAAGAGCAGGTGCAGGAGCATCTGGTCAACGCGCTGCGGCCCGGCGACATGGTCCTGACCATGGGTGCTGGCGACATTTGGAAATCCGCCTACTGGCTGGTGGAAAAGCTGGTCAAGTAGCGGCATGCACATGCGGAAAACGGCGAAAAACGCCCGGACGACGACGGTCCGGGCGTTTTTTTGCGGGGGCCCCTGCAGGAGAAGTGCATAACTTAGTACCAGGTACTAATACTTAGTGTTATAATAGGGAGTACAATACGAGCGAGGTGAGGAAACATGAGTATGGAAACGGCATCGAAAGCACGCATCACGGCCATTGGCACCTACGTGCCGGCGCGTGTGCTGACCAACTTTGACCTGGAAAAGATGGTGGACACGTCGGATGAGTGGATCGTGCAGCGCACCGGCATACGGGAGCGGCGGATTGCTGACGAAGACCAGTTCACCAGCGATTTGGCGATCGCCGCTGTTGAGGACATGATCAGGACGTATGGGAAAACGGTGGCGGATGTCGACCTCATTCTCGTCTCCACGACCACGCCGGACTACCCCTTTCCCAGCGTCGCCAGCCGGATTCAAGCCCGCTTTGGAATCGGTCAGGCGGGAGCGCTGGATGTGAATGCCACCTGCGCCGGGTTTGCCTATGCCCTGCACATGGCCAACGGCATGATCAGCGCGGGTCTGCATCGAAAAGTGCTGGTCGTGGCGGCGGAAACCTTGTCCAAGGTAACCGACTACACGGACCGGACCACCTGCATCCTGTTCGGCGACGGTGCCGGGGCGGTGCTGGTGGAGCGGGATGAGCAAAACCCGGGATTCCTCGCCGCCCATCTGGGGACAAAAGGCGAAGGAGGCATTCATCTCTACCGCACGGGGTTGTCGCGGCGAATGGGCGAGGCGGAACTGGCAGGAAACGGCTGTATCGTGCAAAACGGCCGGGAAGTGTACAAATGGGCGGTCACCACGGTTCCCAAAGGCATGGCGGAGGTGGTGGAGCGGGCAGGACTCACGCTGCGGGACGTGGATTGGTTCATTCCCCACAGCGCCAATTTGCGGATGATCGAGTCCATCTGCGAAAAAAGCGGATTTCCGCTGGAGAAGACGCTGTACAGCATGGAGTACTACGGGAATACTTCGGCGGCCACCATTCCGCTGGCGCTTTCGATGGGCATCCGCGACGGAAAGGTGAAGCCCGGGGATACCCTGCTCCTCTACGGCTTTGGAGGCGGGCTGGTGCACGCCGGTCTGCTGGTTAAATGGATGCCGTAATCGGTCGCAAGAGGCCGCCCGGAACACATCCGGGCAGCCTCCTTCTATTCGCCTTCACCTGCTGTCAATGCTGGCCGGAACTTTCCGCGGGCTTCTTCTGCCGCGTCCGCTCCAGAGGGAGCACCCGGTTCAGCAGGTTGTAAATCCGCTTCGATTCCTTCGTCAGCAATGGTCCCAGAATCGCCAGAATTAACACGTAAAGGGCGGCAAACGGCTGGAGGATGTCGAGAAGGCCGCCGGCTTTGCCCAGATTCGCCATGATGATGGAGAATTCACCGCGTGACACAATGGTGAGTCCGATGTTGGAGGAAGCTTTGGGAGACAGGCCGGCGCTCCGTCCGGCGAGCAGACCGGCCGTAAAGTTGCCGATCAGCGTGATCACGACGGCCGCGATTGACAGCCACACGGCCCCGCTCAGCGCCAAGGGATCGATCGTCAAGCCGAAACTGAAGAAGAACATGGCGCCAAAAAAGTCGCGGAAGGGCAGAATCATGTGCTCGATTCTTTTCATATGCTCCGTTTCCGCCAGCACCAGGCCGACGAGCAGCGCTCCGATCGCCTCTGCGACGTGGATCGTCTCGGAGAAGCCGGCGACCAGAAAGAGGCCGGAAAACACGACGAGCATGAACACTTCATTGGATTTGATCTGCAGCGCGCGATTCAGGAAGGGGACAGCTTTTCGTCCCACGATGATGAACAGCAGCATGTAGCCGAGCGCGATCAATGCGGAAGAAATCACGCCCGCAATCGATGAGGCCCCGCTCAGCACCAGTCCGGACAGGATGGAGATGTAGAGGGCCAGGAAGATATCCTCAAACATGATGATGCCGAGGATCATCTCCGTTTCCGGATTGGCCGTCCGTTTCAAGTCGACCAGCACTTTTGCCACGATGGCGCTGGACGAGATGGTGGTAATGCCGGCAATCACCAGCACTTCCTTGGCGGGAAAACCGGCGGCCCACCCGAACAGAAGCCCAAGCGTGAAGTTGATGGCAATGTAGATGGTGCCGCCTACGGCGATCGAGCGCCCTGCTTTGATCAGGCGGCCGACGGAGAATTCAAGCCCCAGGTAGAACAGCAGGAACAGCACGCCTACCCGGCCCATAAATTCGATGAGCGGAGCACTCTCAATGAAGCGAAGGTCAAACAGGCCGATATCAGGGGCGTGGGGCCCCACCGCCATGCCGACCAGAATGTAGAAGGGAACAATGGAAAAGCGGAGTCTGATGGAAATGAAGCCGGCGATTGCAATCAACGCGATGGCCAGGCCAACCTCAAACACGATGTGCTCCAATATCATTCACCTCCCGTGCTAAGCGTGGTTTTTAACGCCTTCACCTGCTTTCTTTCCCCGGCAACCACCAGGGTTGAGCCGGCGGAGAGAACCTGCTCCGGCCCGGGACTGATGATCTGTTTGTGATCCTTTTCAATGACGGCAATGACGATCGCCCCTGTATTTTGGCGGAGGTCCAGTTCGCCGATCGTTTTTCCGACGCAGAACGAACCGGGTTCGATCTTGTACCATTCGATGACCAGTTCATCCAGGGCAATTTCAATAGAATCGAGGGCTTTCGGCTTATAGGTCATCCCGCCGATAATGCCGGCTACCTGGCGCGCCTCGTCGTCATCCAGCGTGACCATGGAGATGTTTTCATCCTGGTCGTCCTTGTCAAAGTGGTACAGCTCTCTTCGACCGTCGTCGTGAATGACGACCACCAGCTTGTCTCCTCCCCTGGTATCGATTTGATACTTTCGCCCGATACCAGGCAAGTCACACTCCCGAATATTGAACACAACAATCGCCTCCTGTCAGATGAGCTAACGTCAACCATGTCTTCAACGAGGGGGAGGGAAATCTTTCATGGTAGTATGGCGTGCATTCCTCTCTTTTATTGAATACGGCGTTGACATAAGTATATTCGAATACGATTATATAAAGTACGACGTCAAATCGTATACATTTTGAAACAAGATGATTCAAAATTGACACATTTGGCAAAGGTGATACGTCCGTGGCAAACAAACAATATCAGTTGACGGAGGCGGAATGGCAGTTTATTCAGAGAATCCGGCAGATGAACATGGACACCTTTCTGGATATCATCATCGCCCTGCGAAACGAAATCAAGGCGCTGGAAAAGAAGGCGGAAATCGTGAAGGAAACGCAGAAGCAGGGATGGCAAGAGGATTTCCGATACGTCAACGAGCGCATAGACCACCTGCACCAGTTTGAGCATGGCCTGCGAAAAACGAGATCGCTGGATTGACGCGTGCGGCCGCGCTCTGTTTTTGTCCCATTGCAAGGAAATAGAATCGTTGCAGGGAAGAAAAACGGGGAGGGAGCATCGCTGTGGACATGTGGGGAGCGCTCTTCGCGGGCGGCCTCGGTACTGCCGCCGGCTGGTACGTCTGGAGACAGGCCTGTCGTTTTGGCCCGTCCGCTCCCTGCCGCTCTCCGCTTTTCCACCGAGCGGCTGTGTCGCTTCTCTGCGGCATCCTGTTTGCCATCGTCCGGATGCAGGACGGGAGAGGCATCACAGAGCAGCTTCCCACCCTCCTACTCATTGTATTCTGTCTGCTGGTTTCCCTGACGGATGTTATGTTCAGGCGCATCCCCAACGCCGTCCTGCTGGCGGCGCTGCCCGTCCTGCCGGGCCTGCGTTGGCTGGAGCATTCGGACGTCTGGCTTTCCTCGCTGTTGGCAGGGGGCTTCGGACTGCTGCTGTTCGGGACCATCTCCGCGCTTCGGCCTGACGCGGTGGGGATGGGGGACGCCAAACTGGCGGGCGTGCTGGCGGCGGCGGTCGGCTGGCGGACGTTTGTCGGTGGACTTACCGTCGGCTGCGCGCTGGCGCTGGCGGCAGGCGTCCTGATGCTGTTCGGCGGACGGGCGGGACGGGGGGCGTCGCTGCCGTTTGCCCCGTTTCTATGTGCGGGCGTCCTCGCCGTCTACGTGCTGTCATAACCTGTCCCTGTCCGACGTACACTGGTACAAACAGAGCCGGTTTGGAGGAGGGCGTTGTCGTGAGCGGGCAGAGAAAAACGCAGGTGACGGTAAAATTGAACGGCGAGCGGTGGGAAGGAAGCCGGACGGAGAAGAAAACGGGGCAGGCGGACGGAGGACAGCCCCCGATCGAGTGGCGGAAGGCGGCGGGGATTCCTCCCGTTCCGACCGTCAAAACGTCGCGGGAAGAGGATGCGTGGTCGCTCTTGAGAGAGCTTCGCGGAAAGAACCCGCAGGTGCCGGGAGAGCGGGAAAGCGGCGGCGAGCCGCAGCGGGAGGTGGAGTTCTCCCCGGATGAGGAGGGGAGCGGCCGTCTCGGACGCGGCCGGTTTGTCCTGCCGGGATGGATGCGTGAAGGCACGGTAGCAAAAAACCTGTTTGCCACCGGCGGCGCCGTGGCGATCGGGCTGGTGTTCGGACTGCTGGTGCTCAGCGTGTTTGGCGAAGAGCAGCTTTCCCGGTCGTATCAAAGCGTGTTGAGCGATACCGTGACGACGTTTTCGGCCGGGGGGACGGGAGGAAAGACGGACGGGATGAAAGCAGCCGGACCGACCCCTCCCGAAGCTGCGGGGACAAACGCGGCCGGCACGGAGCAGGCGGTGGAGCTGCGGCTGCCGGAGGAGCGTTTGCACGTGGCCCAGACCGGAGTGTTTCAACCGGAGGCGTCCGCCGCAGAGGCGATCAAGCCGTTGGACAAAGCGGGCATCCCGCACTTTCTGTACAAGGGGGAGGACAAACAGTATCTGTTTGCCGCCGCGGCACCCACCCGTGACGCGGTGCTCGGATTTGCCAGCAGCCTGAAGGCAAGGGGAATGGACGTCTACGTCAAGGAATTGGTCCTGCCGGGCTTCTCCGGGAGCGTCTCTGTAAAAGGAGCGGCGGGGACAGCCCAACCGGCGGATTTGAACGCGTTTTTCCAAACCGGTCTGGAGATGGCCCGCACCCTGGCCGGCCAATCCGGTCACGTGATCAGCTCGGCCCAGCCGGCGCTGTCCGCAGAGGAGGCGTCCGCGCTCAAGGAACAGCACCGCCGCTTTCTGGAGCAGAGCCGGGCCGTTTCCGCGCCGGAGTCGTGGCAGTCCCTGTTCGCCGGAATGGTCAACGGCATGAACCAGGCGGTGCAGGCCCGCGACAAAATGGCGGAGGCGATTGCCGGCAGCAAGACGGCCAGCGCGGAATCGTACGCCTGGCAGGTGCAGGCAGGCGTGCTGACGTTCTGGGAGAACTACGCCAACTGGGTCCGGCAGGTGAAGGCGGAGGAATAACGGCACAAAACCAAGACTTCCATGCAGGTTTTCTTGCAGGAAGTTTTTTCTTTTCATACAGTAGTCATCAGGGATTGTTTCGCCCTGTCCCATTTGCTACACTTATGGTTGGCAAAAAAGAAATCCCTTGAGAGAAAAAGATGTTCGAACAGCTTCGTTCCGGTGCTGCCGGGCTGCCGCACGGCACCGGTCGGGCAGCCGTCGTCGGCTGCGCCGCACCCATGCGGGACGGATGCGGGGAAGGTGGTTCGGACGCAGAGACAAGAGGGAGATGAGGGATTTGAAGGGGAAAGAAACACTTACGCTTCTGCTTCTTTTGATTTCCGGGATGTTATGCGGCAGTATCCTGGGAGAGATTTTGGGACCATGGATCCCGTTTCTCGCAAAGAGCAAAGAGATATCATGGACCCCAGCGGCAGATTTGGAAATCCTGAAGTACGACCTTACCGTTCAGGTAAAACTAAATCTGGCCAGTATGGGAGGGCTTGCTCTCGCCTTTTGGATATATCGCAGAATGAAGTAGGTTGAACATGACATGAAAACAGAAACATCACTCATTTTGGCTTCCTCGTCGCCGAGGAGGCGGGAACTGCTGCAGACGTTGGGTCTGCCGTTTACTGTCATGACCAGTGACGTGGACGAGACGACGCAGCCGGGAATGTCCCCGGAAGCGGTGGTGGAAGAATTGGCCCTTCGCAAGGCACGGGCCGTTGCTTCCCGCCTCGACGCCGGCGTCGTGCTTGGCTCCGATACCGTCGTGGTCCTGGACGGACGTATTTTGGGCAAGCCGGCTGACGAGCCGGACGCTTTTCGCATGCTCTCCGCGCTCCAGGGGCGGGAGCATACCGTGTACAGCGGCGTCGCCCTGATCGATGCCGCGACCGGCCGCTTCGAGGTGGCTCACAGCAAGACCGCGGTGCGGATTCGCCCGCTGACCGAGCGGGAAATTCGCTCCTACATCGCGACCAAGGAACCGATGGACAAGGCCGGATCCTACGCCATTCAAGGCATTGGCTCCACTCTTGTGGAAAGCATCGAAGGCGACTACTTTACGGTGGTCGGACTGCCGCTGTGCTTGACGGCCGGCATGCTTTCCCGCTTTGGGATCACCCTGCTGTAACGCTGCAGTGCTGCTCACACCGCGGCAACGGCCTCTCCCCGCTCAGGACGCTTCTCTGCCAGCCGTTTCCGCAAACCGATCACGTTTTGCTGGAGGCGGTAAAAAATGTCGGCAACCACCTGTAACGAAACGCGCAAGAAAAACGTCCCTTACTATGACCGTCCAAGGGAAAGACTGCTTCGCGAAGGAGCGGGCCATCTGTCCGATGCCGAGCTTCTCGCGATCCTATTGCGCACGGGCAGTGAGCAGCAGACGGCGTTTGAACTTGCCCAGCGCTTGCTGGCTACGTTTGGCGACTTGCGCGGCCTGGCCCAAGCCTCTCACACCGAACTCACCCGCTTGAAGGGAATCGGACAGGTGAAAGCGATCGAGCTGCATGCTGCGTTCGAGTTGGGGCGCAGACTGCTGGGGGGTTCGGGGCAGCGCCGTGCGTCCATCCGTCTGCCGCGCGACGTGGCGGAACTGATGCTTCCGGAGCTTGGCCATCTGACGCAGGAGCATTTTGTCTGTCTGTTCCTCAACACCAAAAATCACGTCATCGGCAAGAAGACGATTTTTGTCGGGAGCCTGGACACCTCCATCGTGCATCCGCGGGAAGTATTCAAAGAAGCGATTCGCTGCAGCAGCGCGTCGGTCATTTGTTTACATAACCATCCCAGCGGCGACCCAACGCCCAGCAGGGAAGACCTCGCCATTACCCACACCCTGCGGGAAGCCGGCGAACTGCTCGGCATTACCCTGCTGGACCACATCATCATCGGTGACGCCAGGTACGTCAGCTTGAAAGAGCAGGGCTACCTGTAACGGGCGGGCACCGGCTCCGCAAGAAGGACCGGCTTCACCGAGCATGCTTTACCAGAGCTTTTTTTCTCATCATAGGTTTGTAACCGGACAAAAGCGGAAGGAGTTTTTTTATGTTTGGTGGATTTTCTCGTGACATGGGGATTGACCTCGGCACTGCCAATACACTGGTCTATGTAAAAGGAAAGGGAATTGTCGTTCGCGAACCGTCCGTCGTGGCGATCCGCACCGACACCAACACCATCGAAGCGGTCGGGAACGCGGCCAAGAGCATGATTGGCCGTACACCCGGCAACATCGTCGCCGTTCGCCCGATGAAGGACGGCGTCATTGCCGATTTTGACACGACGGCAACGATGATGCGCTACTTCATCAACCAGGCGCAGAAGAACCAGGGGCTGTTCAGCCGCCGCCCCAACGTGATGGTTTGCGTTCCGTCCGGCATTACCGCGGTGGAAAAACGGGCCGTGGAAGACGCCACCAAACAGGCCGGCGCGAAGGAAGCGTACACCATCGAAGAACCGTTTGCTGCAGCGATCGGCGCGGACCTGCCGGTGTGGGAACCGACCGGCAGCATGGTCGTGGACATCGGCGGGGGTACGACGGAAGTGGCGATCATCTCCCTCGGCGGCATCGTGACGTCCCGGTCCATCCGCGTCGCGGGTGACGAAATGGACGAGGCCATCATTCAATACATCAAACGCAAGTACAACCTGATGATCGGCGAGCGCACCGCGGAAACGCTGAAGCTGGAAATCGGTTCCGCCGTCGCTCCCGACGAGCTGGAGACCGTCGAGATTCGCGGGCGCGATCTGGTGACCGGGCTGCCGAAAACACTTTCCGTCAGCAGCGCGGAGATTGCCGAAGCGCTGGCGGAAACGGTGGCGGCCATCGTCGAAGCCGTGAAAGTAACGCTGGAGAAAAGTCCGCCGGAGCTGGCCGCCGACATCATGGACCGCGGCATCGTGCTCACCGGCGGCGGAGCGCTGCTGCGCAATCTGGATCGCCTGCTGAGCAAGGAAACCGGCATGCCGGTGCACGTGGCGGAAAACGCCCTGGACTGTGTCGCGATCGGAACCGGCCGCGCGCTGGAAAACCTCCATCTGTTCAAATCGAAACACGGAATTACCTCTTCCCGCCAAAAGCGCGGTAAATAATCGGAGGTTGCGGCATGTCGTTTTTCGGGAACAAGCGGCTGATTATTGTGCTTGTGGGCCTGGTCCTGTTGATCTCCATCGTGGGCTTTACGTCCCGGGAACGGGCTCGCCTGACCTGGCCGGAGATGTTTTTCAAGGATGTGTTCAGCGTGGTGCAGGGGATCTTTTACCGCCCTGCCCATGCTGTTTCCACCTTTTTTCAAGAAGTTGGCGACGCGTACAACGTGTACGAAGAAAACCGGGCGCTGAAGGCAAGCCTGGACCAGTACGCCCGGATGACGGCGGAGCTGCACGCGCTCCAAGCGGAAAACGAACGCCTGCGCAAGCTTTTGCAAGCGGAGGAGTCGTTGAAAAACTCCTATCAGCTTCGCTACGCCGAAGTGGTGGCGAGAAATCCGGACACCTGGAACAACGTCATCACGATCGACAAGGGTCTGAAACACGGCATCAAGAAAGACATGGCGGTCATGACCGCCAAGGGATTGATCGGTCGGGTGCAGAGCGTGGCCAACTTTTCCGCCACCGTGGAGCTTTTGACCAGCTACGAGCGGCGTGATAACATCTCGGCCACGATTCAAACCGTGCAGACGGTCAACGGCACCGTTACCCACCATCCCGTCAGCGGTGTCATTGAAGAATACGATTCGCAGGAACGCCTGCTTGTCATGCGCAAAATTCCCTGGGGAGAGAAAATCGAGCCAAAGCAGCAGGTGATTACCTCCGGATTTGGCGGAGTGATTCCGCCCAATCTGCCGGTTGGATACGTCGTGCGGGTCCAGCCTGACGATTACGGACTGACGCAGACCGCCTATATCCAGCCGAGCGCCGACTTTTCCCAACTGAACGAAGTGATGGTGGTAGAGCGCAACTTCTCCTTCTCGCCCACCGGCGAGCTGATCCCCAATCAGCCGCAGGGACAGCAGACAGCTCTGACCCAGCAGCAGGCGTCTCAACAGGCAGGTTCAGCCGCGCGGCAGCAGGCAGCCCAGCAGTCGCAGCCGTCCGCAGCATCGGGTCGCGGCGCTGCTCCGTCCAGCTGGCAGGGAAGCGCGGCTGCGGCTGACAGCGGAGGTGGACAGTAATGCCGCGGTTTCTCCTCGCTGTGACGCTGCTTTTGCTGTTTGTTCTGGAAGGAACGCTGGTTCAGGTCTTTTTGCCTGACAAATGGGGTCTGTCTTTGATGACAGTACCCCGCTTTGCGCTTGTCGGCACCATTCTCGTTTCGATGTTTTTGGGACGGCGGGAAGGACTCTACTACGGACTGGCGCTCGGTTTTTTGCAGGATGTGCTGTACGGGCAGGTGATCGGCCTGTACATGATGACGATGATGGTGGCCAGCTACTTTGCGGGATTGATCGTCTTGTTGTTTCAGCGGGGCTTCGGGATGGTGTTTGTTACGTGCAGCCTGATCCTGTTCGCCCACGAGTGGCTGCTGTACAGCCTCCATCTGCTGTTCACCACGGCACCGGTTGACGTGCAGTGGATGCTCAACCGGCAGATCCTGCCGACCGTCGCGCTGAATGTGCTGTTTGCCCTGGTGATCTACACACCGATCAAGAGTCTGTGCGAATCCGTGCAGTCCAAGCGCGACCTCCCGTTGGAGTAGCGGCGCAAGCGGCCGGGTCATCCCGGCGGGGAACTGGAAAGGAGGAGAGGGGTCGTGGACGAAAAGAAAGAACAGCAGTCGGACATTCCCGTTCGATTAAATGTTCTGTTTTTGCTTGTGTTCCTGTTTTTTGCCGCCATCATCCTGCGTCTCGCCTACGTCCAACTGGTGGAAGGGGAGCAGTACCGACACGAACTGGAGAAATTCAGCATCCGCGAGCTGCCGATTTCCGCCCCCCGCGGCCGCATCCTGGACCGAAACGGCGAGGTGCTGGTCTCCAACAAGCCGGTGTACACGGTCACCTACGTGGAGGAGCAGGGGCAGGAAATCGACGAGGAAAAGGTGGCTGATCGGCTGGCCCGCATCCTGACGATGGACGGCCTGAAAATGGGGACGGACAAGGAACTGCTGAAAAAGACGGTCGAACTGGGCTCCACGCTGCCGGTTGCGTTTGGCCCCGAGGACACGAACAAGCTGATCGCGCAGATCGTGCCCAAGCTGCAGCAGGTGCCGAAGGTAAGCCAGATCGACGGCATGTCCGACTTTCAACTGGTCAAGACGGCGCTGTACGTCGGGTTGCATGTGCGCTCTCCGTTTGACGACACGTCGCGGAAAAATGCGCTGAGTCTGCTCAAAGCGAAGCTGAACGACCCGGGACAGCGCTCGGCGCTGGACGAAATGTCCGATACGGAGCTCTTGAAATACGCCATCGCCAGCAATGTGGAACTGAAGCTGACGCTGGACAAAGAGTACCGGGACGACCTGAGCAAGCAGGTCAAATACCAGATCAACATTCTGCCCAACCCCGAGGATTTGAAGCAGAAATCGGATACGGAACTGCTGCGCTACGCGGCCATTTTTGACCTGGACGTAAAGCTGCCGCTCAACGACCAGCAGCGCCAGTTCCAGTGGCACAAGCTTTCCCTGCTGCAGGAAATGCGCTCTCCGCATATGCCGAGCTACATCCCGCGCCGGGTAAAGGTGAACATCTCGGATCAGGAGCGGTATCAAATCGAGGAGCGTCTGTCCGAGCTGCCCGGCATTTCCGTTGTGCTGGAACCGGTGCGGAAAATTATCGAGGACGTGGACGGAACGCCGTTTGGCACCAACTTCCTCGGCTATATCAACGCCATCAAGCCGGAGCAGTTGAAGGAGTACCAGGCGCAGGGATACAATCCGTTCGACCGCGTCGGCGTGACCGGTTTGGAGGCGTATTACGAGCGCTATCTGCGCGGCAAGGACGGCGTGATGCAAGTGCACGTCAACAAGAACTCGGAGACGGTCGAGAAGCAGATGAGCCGGGAGCCGGAACCGGGCAACGATCTGGTGCTGGCGATGGACTGGCGCTTCCAGAGCAAGGTGGAAGCCATTTTGAGAGAGGAGTTCCTCAAGTTCAAAAGCAAACCGTCCACGCCGAAGGAATTCAAGGAGGCCCACGTCCTGGTGATGAACCCGAACACGGGGGAAATCCTGGCGATGGCCAGCTATCCGGATTACGATGTGAACTGGTACTACGACCGCAAGAAGTTTAACGAGGTGTATTCGTCGGTCATCCTGCCCAACGAGGCAAACCGCTTCATTTACACGCCGTTTCCTCCGGCGTCCACCTACAAGCCCATGTCGGTGATGATCGCCTTGAACGAGGGACTTACCACCCCGAACGAGACCATTATCGACCGCGGGGGTCTCAAGGTGGGAAACACGTTCAAACGGAACTGGAAACCGGGCGGACATGGGGCGGTCAACGCCCGCCGCGCGCTGGCGGTGTCCAACAACACCTACATGTACGAGATGGCGATCCGCCTGGCGGGACGGGCGAAAAACCACTGGTCCGAACAGTTCTCCGTGCTGGACTACTACAACGCGCAGTTCGGACTGGGCGTCAAGACGGGCATCGATCTTCCCGGCGAGAAAACGGGATGGGAAAACCCCTACACGCACTACGGCAACCTGGCCGACGCCTTCATCGGCCAATACGACCTGTTCACGCCGATTCAGATCGCCCAGTACGTCTCCACGATCGCCAACGGTGGATACCGGGTGCGGCCGCATCTGGTCAATGAAATTCGCCGCGGCACGACGGACCCGAAACAGCCCGGGCAGACATTGACCGTGGTCGAACCGCAAGTGCTGAACCGGGTCAACGTCAATCCGAAGTACATCCAGGTGGTCAAGGAAGGGATGCTGGCAGTGACGAAGCCCGGCGGTACGGCGGCGCGCACGTTCCAGGGCCTTCCGTTCAACGTCGGGGCCAAGACGGGGACGGCGCAGACCGGGCGCAAGGCGGAAAACGCCCTGCTGGTCGGATTCGCTCCGTACGAGAACCCGCAATTGGTGTTTGTCGTGCTCGCTCCCGACAGCTTGCGCAACGGCACGTCCAGTTCGGACGCCACCGGTCCGATTGCCCGCAGGCTGCTGGAGGCGTACAACGAAATGTATCCGGGCGTGCTCGCTCCCGCCTCTCACGCCGCTTCGCAGCAGCAGCCGGCTGCGGCCGATCAGCGCTGATGCCGCAGCCGACTGCGTTCGGCAATTTTTTTAACCGGAGCAGGAATCTTTTGTAATAGTGGCGAATGGTATCGGTCGAGGTGAAACAGGTGACGACTGTGAAAAACAAGGTCACGATCAAGGGAACAAAAGATGGTCTCGTCTTTTTCATGGATGACGCCTGTTCCTTCGACGAACTTCTGGCCGATTTGCGTGAAAAGATAGAGCACAGCCATCAACAGATCTTGTCGGGTCCGTTGATTCGCGTTTCGATTAAATTGGGAAAAAGGTACTGCTCCCCTGAACAGCAGGAGCAGTTGACGCAAATTATCCGGCAAAAAGGCAATCTGGTGATCCACACGATCGAAGCCGACGTGATCACCAAGGAAGAAGCGTTTGCCGAACGTCTCAAATCGACTTTTTCCGTCCAGGTACACACGGTTCGTGCCGGGCAGGTGCTGGAGTTCGACGGCGATCTGCTGCTTCTGGGAGACGTCAACCCGGGAGGCATCGTGCGGACGACGGGCAGCATTTACGTGCTGGGCCATTTGCGCGGGTACGCCCACGCCGGGATCAACGGGGATACGCAGGTGATCATCGCCGCCGCGGTCATGAATCCCACCCAACTGCGCATCGCGGAAGTGATCAGCAGACCGGGAGAAGAGTGGGCGAAAAACGGCGGCACGGAGTTCGCCTATCTGGAGGACGGTACCATGCTGGTAGCCAAAATGAACTATCTGCCCCGGATTCGCCCCGAATTGGGCGCGAAAAAAGTGTGAGGCGTTGAGGGTAAGAGGAGGAACGGACGTGGGTATTGGAATTGTCGTAACATCAGGAAAAGGCGGCGTGGGCAAGACGACCACTTCCGCCAATTTGGGAACGGCGCTCGCTCTCTTGGGCCAGAAAGTCTGCATGGTCGATACCGATATCGGACTGCGCAATCTGGATGTGGTCATGGGACTGGAGAACCGCATCATCTACGACCTGGTGGATGTGGCGGAAGGGACCTGCCGCCTGCCGCAGGCGCTGATCAAGGACAAGCGGTTCGAAAACCTGTCCCTGCTGCCGGCCGCCCAGACCAAGGACAAGTCGGCGGTTTCCCCCGAACAGATGGAGGAAATCATCACGCAGTTGAAACGGGAGTTTGACTACGTCCTGATCGACTGCCCGGCCGGGATCGAGCAGGGATTCCGCAACGCGGTGGCGGGCGCGGACCAGGCGATTGTGGTCACGACGCCGGAGAAAGCCGCCGTCCGTGACGCGGACCGGATCATCGGGCTTTTGGAACGGGAACAGGTCGGCATGCCCAAGCTGGTGATCAACCGCGTGCGGCCGCACCTGGTGAAAAACGGCGACATGCTCGATGTGGAAGATATCCTGGATTTGTTGGCCATTGACTTGATCGGCGTCGTGCCGGATGATGATTATGTCATCAAATCGGCCAACCAGGGAGAGCCGGCGGTGATGAACCACGAGTCCCGTGCGTCCATCGCCTACCGCAACATCGCCCGCCGCCTGTTGGGCGAAGCCGTGCCGCTTCAGCCGCTGCAGGAAAAGACGGGCGTGCTCCAAAAGGTGCGCAGGTTTTTCGGATTGAAATAAAGCGTTTTTGTCATACCAAAAGAACAGGAGTTTTCCTGTTCTTTCATTCTTATCGGCGCGGATGCGCAGCGGATTCCAGGAAGCCGTGTCCCTCATGAGAAGGGGAGCCAGGGAGGACGAAGGAAGGACTATGTTTGACCTTGAAAAACGACATCTCAAATCGATCGACTGGCCGATTGTCATGATCCTGTTTGGCTTGGCCGTCTACAGCTACATCGGCATCGCCGGCTCAGCCGCGGGTGTTGACAAAGCCAACCAGCAGATGCTCTGGTACGCAATCGGTTTCATGCTGCTTATCGCTACGCTGCTGTTCGACTATCGGCTTTATTACTCCATGTCGTACGTCTTGTACGCCATCGGCATCATCCTCTTGATCGGCGTATACCAGACGGAGCCCATCAACAACGCGACGAGCTGGTACCGCCTGCCGGGGGGCGTTTTGTTTCAGCCGTCCGAGCCGATGAAGCTGTTTACCATCTTGACGGTGGCCCGCTACCTGTCCAACAAGGCTGACGATCCCGACCGATTCCGGTATTTCTATCAGCTCATTCCCGTCGGGCTCATCGTGGCCGTGCCCATGTTGATGATTTTGGTGCAGCCCGATTTGGGAAGCGCACTGGTGTACTGCAGCATTCTGGCCACCATGCTGATCGTGGGGGGCATCCGGCTCAAACACGTGCTCTACCTGGGCACGCTCGTCGGCAGCTTTTTCGGCGTCATGACGCTTCTGTACTTTTACAAGCAGTCGATTTTCTTCAAGATCATCAAGCCGTATCAGTGGGATCGGATCAAGTTCTGGTTGAACCCCGACCTGGAAGCGATGGGGCGCGGTTTTCAATTGAAGCAATCGCTGATCGCGATCGGCTCCGGCCAACTGTTCGGCAAAGGCATTGACACGCCGACCCAGGCCAGTTTCGGCTGGGTCCCCGTCGGCGAAAGCGACTTCATCTTCACCGTCATCGCGGAAAAGCTCGGCTTCGTCGGGGCGGGGGTGCTGATGATCCTGTTCTTCTTCCTGATTTACCGGATGATTCGCATCGCGATGGAGGCAAAAGATCCGTTTGGCTCCTACGTGGTGGCGGGGGTGGTCGGCATGCTGACGTTCCAGGTTTTCGAAAACATCGGCATGACCATCCAGTTGATGCCCATCACCGGGCTCCCGCTGCCCTTTATCAGCTACGGCGGCAGCTCGCTTTTGACCAACTTTCTGATCATCGGCGTCGTCCTGAACATCGGGATGCGCAAGGACACACTGCGTTTTGACTAAATGCGTGACAAACCGATCCGGATGTGATACACTCAATCTAAGTTAACCAGTTTTACTAGCTGTAGTGATTTGATATGGGTTGTGGAGTCGTACCTTGTTGAGAGACGCCACCATGTGGTCAAATCTCGGCTCGGTACGACTTTTTCCATACCGGCAAAAACTCCTCTGTAAAAACAGGTTAACGGAACACTTTTTCGCCCCGATTCGGGCGCATGTTTAGGAGGTTTTGTTTCATGCAACAAGGTATTGTAAAATGGTTCAACGCGGAGAAAGGATACGGCTTCATCCAGGTAGAAGGCGGAGATGACGTATTCGTACACTACAGCGCAATCCAGGCAGAGGGTTTCAAAACTCTGGAAGAAGGTCAAAAGGTTGAGTTCGAAATCGTCCAAGGCAGCCGCGGTCCGCAAGCTGCCAACGTTGTGAAACTGTAAACGCCGGCAAATCAGAAAGCAGTCTCTCGATGGAGAGACTGCTTTTTTGCGTGTCGGGTCTGGCTGCAGCGGCCCCCGCGATCCGCCGGCATCCGTCCCTCTCGCAGCCTGCCGCGCCGGTTATAATGCGGGCAGACAAGTCATAAGATGGTACAAATGCTTGGCCATCGGAGGGATGGGACATGTTCGACGAAGTGGATCGTGTCAAAGAGAGGAGGCGGGAGCGGATGGAGCGGATTCGCACGCAGTCGCGCGACAGTCTGGCTCCGTTTGTCGACGAATGGAAAGATCCGATCGACCCCGACGCCGACCCGTTCCCGTACGCTTCCCGCCGGAACAGCGGCACCATGCCCCAACTGCCTCCCCGGGAAAAATGGGGCATCCAGATCTTCGCGTCCGCGCTGCTGGTGGGCATGGCCTATCTGGTTTTCCAATCGTCCGTCGTTCCGTTGGACTGGAAAAAATCGGCGCGCGAAGTGATGACGCGCGATTTTAATTTTGCCGGCGTGGCCGACTGGTACGAAGCGCGCTTCGGGGCACTGCCGGCGCTGCTGCCGTCCCTGTCGGTCAAGAAGGCGGTTCCGGTGAGCGGGTCCAGCACGCAGAAAGCCTGGAAATGGCCGGCTTCGTGGAAAGTGGTGAAGCCCTTTGACTCCGCCAGCGCCAAGGTTGTGCTGAGCACGGGGACAGGCGGCGCGGTCACGATGGGAGAGGCCGGGTGGGTGACGTTCGTGGGGGAAAAGCCCGGTTTTGGCACGACGGTCGTGGTCCGTCTGGCCCAGGGACGTGAGATGTGGTTCGGCAATTTGGAGAAGATTCAGGTCGCGGTGAACGACTTTCTCCAGCCGGGACAGGTGGTGGGCGTCCCGCGTGCGGTCAATGAGACGGCCCGGTATCTCTACCTGGGGGCACGGGCGCAGGAGCAGGCGATCGACCCGCTGGAAGTGATCTCCTTTGAATGAGTGGCGCCCGTTCGGCATCCGCCTGCGCATTCACCTGCTGTTTTGGATCGTGATCGGCATGTCGCTCCTGTTGGGAAAGTTTTGGGAGGTCATCACCCTGTTCGTGATCGTGCTGATTCACGAGATCGGTCATGTCGCTGTCGCCAGGGAGCTGGGCTGGACCGTCACCGAAGTGGAGTTGCTGCCGTTTGGCGGCGTTGCCACGATGGAGGAAGCCTACGCGGCCGACCCGCTTGACGAGATTGTGGTGGCCTTGGCCGGCCCGTTTCTCAACGTGGTCATGATCGCGGTCTCCCTGGCATGCTGGCATGTTGGCATCTGGACGGACGAGTGGGCCCGGTTTTTCCTGGCCGGCAACGTGGCGGTCGCCGGCTTCAACCTGCTGCCGATCTGGCCGCTGGACGGGGGGCGGATCGTTCAGGCGATCCTCTGCTGGTACATGCCGTACCGCCGGGCAGCCATCGCGTCGCTGGCACTGAGCGCCATGCTGGCCGCGCTGATGCTGGGTCTGTCCGTCCTTGCCCTGCAGACGAATGTCGCCGTGGTGGCCGTGTACCTGCTGGCCGTAAACATCCAGGCCTTTTTGCGTTTTCCCTACCAATTCATCCGCTTTCTGATGGAAAAGTACGCGCGCCAGCCGGAAGAGTACGGCGTGCGGGCCTTGACCGTCCCGCCCGAGTCGACGGCGATGGAAGTGTCTCATCTGCTGCGGCGCGGCTGTTCCCACCTGGTCTACGTGCAGGGGAGCGGCCTCTTGGCCGAGGAGCGGCTGCTGCATGCGCTGCTGTTTGAAAAAAAGCACGACACCGCTGTCGGGCAGTTGGTGTGAGCGGGCGGTCCCGCCGCTTTTCTTTCCGCCTCCGCTGTGGTAGAGTACGTGTTGCAAGCGCCGTTTCCCTCTGGGAGCGGCGCGTTTGATGCAAGCGATGATGTGAACCCCGCCAAAGCCATGGCGGGCATGGCGTGGACGTACGCGGACAGGAGGCCGCCGTCCAGCCGGCCCGTCCGTCTTTACGCGAGGGAAAAAGGAGAGGAACGGCGTGAAACAGGTGGCTATCAGCGGGGCCGGCGGCTGGCTGCGGGCGGCGCTGCTTGAACAGGGGCGGCTGGTCGAATGGCGCAGCGAACAGGCGGAGACGGAACCGCTGGCGGGCTGTGTCTACCGGGGCAGGGTGACGGATGTGCTGCCGGGGATACAGGCCGCCTTTGTCGACATCGGCCAGGGGAAAAACGCCTTCCTGTACGTGGACGATGCCCTGCCGCCGTTTCACGGAACGGAAAAGCGCCCGATCAACGAGCTGGTGAGAGTGGGTGAAACGCTGCTGGTGCAGGTGAGCAAGGAAGCCGCGGAAGGGAAGGCGCCAAAAGTGACGACGCGCGTCAGCATCCCTGGCCGTCTGCTGGTCTACCTGCCTCCGGAGGGACGAGCCGCCGGGATGTCTGCGAGCGGCCTTCCGGGCGCAGGCGTACCGGTCGAGCCGGGTGCCCGCGTCTCGGTCTCGCGAAAGATTGCGGACGAGGCGAAGCGGCGGAAGCTGCGTGAGCTGGCCGCCGGACTGCTGGCGGACGGCGAAGGGGTGATCGTGCGGACGGAAGCCGAGAATGCTGGCGATGAAGAGGTGGCCCGCGAGCTTGCCTATCTGCGAAAGCGCTGGCGGGAAGCACTCGCGTCGGCCGCCGGGCGGAAAACCCCGTGCCTGATTTGCCGCGATGCCGACCTGATCGAGGCCGCGCTGCGCGACTTTGGGGCGGAGGACGTGGAGGAAATCATCGTCGAAGAGGCGGCCGCCTTTCAGCGCGTCAGGGAACTGGCGGAGGCGCTGTTCCCCGGCGCGGCGGACAAGCTTCGCCGCTATCAGGGGAGGGAACCGCTGTTTGAGCGGCTTGGCGTGGCGGCCCAACTGGACCGGGCGCTGCAGCGGCGCATCCCCCTGCCGAGCGGCGGCCATCTCGTGTTTGACCGCACGGAAGCGATGACCGTGATCGACGTCAACACGGGGGCCTTTAGCGGAAAAGGGGGACAGCAGCGCGAACAGGCCGTGACCGCCGCAAACCTGGAGGCGGCGCGGGAGATTGCCCGTCAACTGCGGCTGCGCGACATCGGGGGAATCGTCCTGATCGATTTTGTGAACATGCAGGAAGCGGCCAATCGGGAGCGGGTGCTGACTGCTCTGCGCGCCGAAGCGGCCAAGGATACGGCGCCAGTGGCGGTGTTGGGAATGACCGCGCTCGGCCTGGTCGAGCTGACCCGCAAACGAGTGCGGGCCAGCCTGGCCGAACGCATGACGGAGCCGTGCCCCTGCTGTGGCGGAACGGGACGGGTCCTCTCCGTCGACGAGCTGGAGCGCCGTCTGTTCGACGAGCTGAGCGGGCTTGTCCGCAGCCAGGAGGCGGAAGCGGCGCTGGTCGAGGTGCCGGCCCGGCTGTACGAACGCTTGGCGGCCGGCGGGCACGAGGAGCGGGAGCGGCTGCTGCATCTGTACGTGCTGCGCTCCGACCGGCTGCCGCCCGAGCGATACCGCATCCTGTACGCCGGCCGCAGCGAAGAAGCGGAACGGCTGTATCGGGAAAAATCGGAAATGCCTTGACTGTGCGGCGGCAAGTATGGTAACCTAATGTCTGTCATGCAGCTATGCCTCGCGCATACTGTAACCGCTCGAATCAGGTTGGACAAGACGCCGTTCACGGCGCACCTGCACAGGCGAGTCTGAGTATAGGAGGTGCACAACATGTACGCAATTATCGAAACCGGCGGCAAGCAATACAAAGTGGAAGAGGGCTCGGTTCTCTTCATCGAGAAACTGGCTGCAGGCGAAGGTGACGTTGTTACTTTCGACAAAGTTCTCTTTGTAAGCAAAGACGGCAAAGTTACGGCAGGTACGCCTACCGTAGCAGGCGCAACGGTAACCGGCAAAGTAGAAAAACACGGTAAAGGCAAAAAAATTATCGTGTACAAATACAAAGCCAAGAAAAACTACCGTCGCAAACAAGGTCACCGTCAACCGTTCACCAAAGTTGTGATCGAAAAGATCAACGCGTAATTTTGGTGACGCACCGAGATGATTACCGTAACCGTTCAGCGCAATGCGCACAGCGAGATTGAAGAGATTGCGATTTCGGGACATGCCAACGCCGGCAGGCACGGATCGGACATCGTCTGTGCAGCCGTGTCCGCGGTCAGTCTCGGGATCGTCAATTCGATTCAGCCACTGCTCGGATTTGTTCCGGACGTTCAGCACGCAGCAGAGGAGGGCGGGTTTCTCCGCTGGAGAGTGGGCCGTCTCGACGACGCCCGCCTTCATGAGAAACAGCAGCTCTTGGCTGAGAGCATGGTTGTTGCCCTGTTTGTTGTAGCCGAAACGAACGGAAAATACGTGGCGATTCACGATTCAAAATGGCAAGGAGGTGCCTGATATGAAATTCCTGTTCCCTGTTGACCTGCAGTTCTTCGCCTCCAAAAAAGGGGTAGGTTCCACCAAGAACGGCCGCGACTCCATCTCCAAACGTCTGGGCGTGAAGCGCGGCGACGGTCAATTCGTGAAAGCTGGCAACATCCTCGTACGCCAACGCGGTACGAAGATCTACCCGGGTGCTAACGTCATGAGAGGCGGCGACGACACGCTGTTTGCAACGGCCGACGGCATCGTTCGCTTCAAGCGTCTGGGCCGCGATCGCAAACAAGTGGTGATCGAGCCGGTCGCTTCTCAAGCGTAAATAGTTCGGAGACGAAAACCCAGCCTTGTCGCTGGGTTTTCTTTTTGTCCGGCACTGAGGATTTCTTTCAGTCGCTACGCCCGTGTGGTACAATGGTACAAGAAAGAAATTCTTATCGGTTTGGGTGGGGAAGATGAGGGACGAGCGTACGCTGTTCACGCAGCAAACAGATCAACTGCTGGCCGTATTGAACCGGCAGCGTCACGACTGGCTGAACCATGTCCAGGTTTTGCTCGGCTACCTGCGTCTGGGCCGCCTGGAGGAAGGAGAAAAGTACCTGAAACGCGTGGCGGAGCTGGCCATGCAGGAAAGCATGGTGGCCAGGCTGAACAGCTCGCTGCTGTCCGTCTTCTTTTTGACGTTTAACGCGCTGAACAATGACCTGCTGCTGGAGGTGGACGTCTGCAGCGAAGTCGATCTGCGGAAGGCAGCGGCAGACGAGCACGACCTGTTTCAGTTGGTGGCGGGCATTGTGTTCACGGTCCGCGAGCACCTGGACCGGAATGAATTTGAACCGGCCAGCATGCAAATCACCTTGTACCGAGGTGAGCAGGGCATCCATTTTCGCTTTGACCTGGCCGGGAAGCTGCGTGCATCCGGGCAGGGCGAACTGGAAAAACTGGTACGTGACAAGAGTCGGATTCCGGTGAAGGTCACCGCGTGCATACATACGGACGAGGAATGGGTACTGGAAACGGTAGTTCCAGTGGCGGAATGAGAGAGGTGACAGCATGTTTGTCGATCAGGTAAGGATTTACGTGAAGGGCGGAGACGGCGGAAACGGGGCCGTCTCTTTCCGGCGGGAAAAATACGTGCCGCTGGGCGGGCCGGCCGGCGGTGACGGCGGGCGCGGCGGAGATGTGGTCTTCGTCGTGGATGAAGGGCTGCGCACGCTGGTGGATTTTCGCTACCAGAAGCATTTCAAGGCCCCGCGCGGCGAAAACGGACGCAATAAAGGGCAGCACGGAGCCGGGGCGGAAGACCTCGTCGTGCGGGTTCCTCCGGGGACGACCGTGATTGATGACGATACCGGGGAAATCATCGCCGACCTGGTGGAGCACGGACAGCGGGCCGTCATCGCCAAAGGCGGCCGCGGCGGACGGGGCAACATCCGCTTTGCCACACCGGCCAACCCGGCGCCGCACATCTCGGAGAACGGCGAACCGGGACAAGAGCGCTATGTGAGACTGGAGCTGAAGCTGATTGCCGATGTCGGACTGGTCGGGTATCCCAGCGTCGGCAAATCGACGCTCTTGGCCAGCGTGACGGCGGCCAAGCCGAAGATCGCCGCCTACCACTTTACCACGCTGACACCCAACCTGGGCGTGGTCGATCTGGGCGAACGCAGTTTTGTCATGGCCGACCTGCCGGGGCTGATCGAAGGGGCGCACGAGGGTGTGGGACTGGGTCACCAGTTTTTGCGCCACGTGGAGCGGACCCGTCTGATCGTCCACGTGATCGACATGGCGGCCGTGGACGGGCGCGACCCTGTGGAGGATTTCCATCAGATCAACCGCGAGCTGAAGCTCTACAACCTGAAGCTGGAAGAGCGGCCGCAGATCGTCGCCGCCAACAAGATGGACCTGCCCGAGGCGAAGGAGAATCTGCGCCGCTTTCAGGAACAGGTGCCCGGTGTGACCGTGTACGAAATATCGGCGGCTACCCGTCAGGGGGTACAGGAGCTGATGCACGCCGTGGCCGATCTGTTGGAGACGCTGCCGGACAAGCCGACCGTCGAAGAAGTGGCGGAGGTGGAAGAGCGCGTCGTCTTCCGCGCGGAGAAAGAGCCGGAGCCGTTTGAGATTTCCCGCGACAACGAGGTCTACGTCGTCAGCGGGGAAAAAATTGAAAAGCTGGTCCGCATGACCAACCTGAACAGCTACGATTCCGTTCAGCGCTTCGCCCGCATGATGCGCAGCATGGGCGTGGACGAAGCCCTGCGCAGGCGCGGGGCCAAGGATGGCGACACCGTCCGCATCGGTGATTTCGAGTTTGAATTTGTGGAGTGATGACAGTATGGCAGACGTACCCTCCCTGACCCCGTTTATTGCGGACAAGCGGCTGCAGCGGGGCGGAGCGGTTGAACTGGTGGCGCCCGCAGCGGCGAAACAGCCGCTCGATGCCATCGTCGAACATGTCCATTCGGGTTATCTGATCCTCTCGTACGTGCAGGGCGACGCGGCCGTCTCCCTGTTGGGAACGGTCGTCCGTCTGCGCTTGGAAACGGATGAAGCGATTACCTGGCTGAGTCTGCAGGTGGTGCAGGAACAGGCGGTGTGGCCCGTGAAGCTGGCGCGCCTGGTGCCGGTGGGCATCGAGCAGGAAGCCAAGGGCGAGCGGCCGCTCCTGCAGCCGGATTTTGTCATCAACGTCCCGTACAAGATCATGGGAGCCCGACCCATGGAAGAAAACGGGGAAGGCGTCCTGCTTCGTTTTTCCCCGACGCATCTGATTGTGGGCACGGACGGTTTCGTCTCCGTCGGCGATTTTTTGCACTTGTCCTTTCTGCTTCCGCATTACAAGCAGGAGCCGGTGGCGATGACCAAAGTGGTGGAGAAGACGTTTCAGGACGGCTCGACGGTGCTGAAGCTGGTCATCACCGATATGGAGGAAAAACATCGCCACGTGCTGCAGAGCTATTACGAAAAACTGGCGCAATCCGCTTCCCGATAGGGGGCGGATTTTTTTGTGCGCTGCGCGTTTCCGCAGCCGGCCGGAACGCTGCTTGATCGAAACGGTTTGCTCCGCCGACAGCATGGCCGATGGGACGGGGCTGTGCAGCGCGCATTCCGGACGCAGCGAATGACTCGCGCGGTTCCCACCGCGGCGAGGACGAATGCGTGAACGTCTCAGGGAAAAGCGATCATCGCGCACCTGACAGGAAATAAATGGGGGAATACAGGGCCAAAAAAGTATGCCTGGGGTCAGGCATACTTTTTCGCTGTGCCTGTTTACTTGTTGCCGCTCGGATCCTCCACAACGTGGGGAGACTGGGCGATTTTTTTGCCCCGCGTGTTGTCGCCGAACTGGTCCAAATCGCTCGGCCTGGCGGCGGGGTGATTGTTCCGGCGCTCCGATTTGTCCGTTTTGCCGCGTCCTGCCATCGGTCACTCACCTCGCTTTGCTCAGGATCCGTTATAGTCTGTACCAAGGGAAATCCGCTCATGTAAGGGAAGGCGAGCAGCGAAAGAAAAAACGCCGATAAGGATTGTCAGGGGGAAAAGGATCGGCTATAATGTCCTCTAGGTGAAAACAACTGTTTTTCTCAGGAGGACACAACACGTGAAGCGGGAAGAAAAGTTTTACTTGATCCGCTCCGACATCCTGCCGGAGTCGATCGCCAAGACCATCGAGGCGAAAAAGCTGCTGGAGGCCGGAGAAGTGGATACGGTAAACGAGGCGGTGGAACGGGTAGGCTTGAGCCGCAGCGCCTTTTACAAGTACAAGGACGGCATTTTCCCGTTCAACGCGATGATGAGTGAGAAGATCATGACCATCACCTTTTCGCTGGAACACCGCTCCGGCTACCTGTCCAAGGTGCTGCAGTACGTGGCGGAGCAGGGGGGCAACGTGCTGACGATCAACCAGACGATTCCGCTCCAGGGCATTGCCAACATTTCCATGTCGGTGGACATGGCCCATCTGAAGGTGTCCAGCACGGAGTTTCTGGAAGGACTGCAGGAGATAAACGGCGTGCGCAAAGCGATGATTGTCGGTCGCGGGTAGCGGCTGCCGGATAGGAGGAGAGAGACATGGACAAGCAAACGGTAAAACTGGGGTTGATGGGGTTCGGCACGGTGGGTACCGGCGTCGTTCGCATCATCCAGGCCCATCAGGAGGATCTGCAAAAACAGACGGGGCTGGGCATCGAGATCAAGCGGATTCTGGTGCAGGACGCGGAAAAGTCCCGCAGTATCCCGTCGATGAACAGCGTGATTACCACCGATGCGTCCGAACTGCTGGACGACCCGGAGATCGACGTGATCGTGGAAGTGATCGGCGGCATCTCGCCGGCCAGGGAGTACATCCTGGGGGCGCTTGAGCGGGGCAAGCACGTCGTCACCGCCAACAAGGACCTGATGGCCCTGCACGGCGGCGAAATCCTGCAGAAGGCGCAGGAAAAAGGTTGTGACGTCTTTTACGAGGCCAGCGTCGCCGGCGGCATTCCGATTCTGAGAGCCTTGGTGGAAGGCTTCTCGTCCGACCGCATCACCAAGATGATGGGGATTGTCAACGGCACGACCAACTACATCCTCACCAAAATGAGCCAGGACGGCGCCGATTACGGCGACGTGCTGAAGGAAGCGCAGGCGCTCGGTTACGCCGAAGCGGATCCCACCTCCGACGTCGAAGGCTATGACGCCGCCCGCAAGATGGCGATTCTGGCGACGCTGGGCTTCCGCGTGCCGATGAAGCTGGAGGACGTGGACGTCAAAGGAATCAGCGGGGTGTCCAAGGAAGACATCGCCTACGGCAAAAAGCTGGGCTACGAGGTGAAGCTCCTGGGTCTGGCCCGCCGGGACGGCGAAGCGATCGAAGTGAGCGTGCAGCCGACGATGGTCCCCAAATCCCACCCGCTGGCATCGGTCAACGGCGTGTTCAACGCGGTCTACGTGCACGGGGAAGCGGTGGGCGAGACGATGTTTTACGGCCCGGGCGCCGGCGAACTGCCGACGGCGACGGCCGTCGTGTCCGACCTGGTGACGGTCGTGAAAAACATGAAGCTGGGCGTAAACGGACGCGGCATGGTCGCTCCGTACAAAGAAAAGATTCTCAAGGATGACAAGCAGAAATTGTCGAAATATTTCCTCCGCATCGTCGTGGCCGACAAGCGCGGCGTACTGGCGCAGATTACGCAGCTGTTGGCCGACAAGAACATCTCGCTGGAGCAGGTGCTGCAGCAGCCGTACAACAACGGAGAGCAGGCGGAAATCATCATGGTGACGCACCTGGCGTCCAAAGGGGACATGGACGAGGTGCTGCAGTGCATGGAGGAGATGGAGATCGTGAGCGAAGTGAAAAGCTGCTACCGCGTGGAAGGAGGCGAGCAGTCATGAGCCAACGGCAGCCGTCTGTTCAGGCCGACCGCCAGTCCGGCATCATCGCCCGTTACCGACAGTTTCTGCCGGTGACGGAAAAGACGCCGCTCGTCAGCCTTCACGAGGGAAACACGCCGCTGATTCACGCCCCGTCTCTCTCCCGGCAGTTGGGTGTGGAGCTGTACTTCAAGTATGAAGGGCTGAATCCGACCGGTTCGTTTAAAGACCGCGGCATGGTGATGGCGGTCGCCAAAGCGCTGGAAGAAGGCAGCACCACCATCATGTGCGCGTCCACCGGCAACACCTCCGCCGCCGCGGCTGCCTACGCCGCCCGCGCCGGGCTGCGCTGCATCGTGCTGATTCCGAGCGGCAACATCGCGCTGGGCAAGCTGGCGCAGGCGATCGCCTACGGGGCGGAGGTCATCGCCATCGACGGAAACTTTGACGAGGCGCTGCGCATCGTCCGCGACATCACTGCCAACGAGCCGATCACGCTGGTCAACTCGGTCAACCCGTACCGGATCGAGGGGCAAAAAACCGCCTCTTTTGAAATCTGCGACGCGCTCGGCAAGGCCCCGGACATTCTCGCCATCCCGGTGGGCAACGCCGGCAACATCACGGCCTACTGGAAAGGCTTCAAGGAGTATCACGCCACCGGCAAAACAGCCCAACTGCCGCGCATGTTCGGGTTTCAGGCGGCGGGGGCGGCGCCGCTGGTCCTCGGTCATCCCGTGCCCAATCCGGAGACGATCGCCACGGCGATCCGCATCGGCAACCCGGCCAGCAAGGAAGGAGCTCTGGCGGCTATCGCCGAATCGGACGGCCTGGTGGACAGCGTGACCGACGAGGAAATCCTGCGCGCCTACCAACTGCTCGCGAGAAGCGAAGGCATCTTCTGCGAACCGGCATCGGCCGCTTCCCTGGCCGGCGTGATCAAGCTGCGCGAGGCGGGCAGACTGGAGCAGGGCTTGACGATCGCCTGCGTGCTGACGGGCAACGGACTGAAAGATCCCAATGTTGCCCTCAAGCTGGTGGGCGAGGAACCGCGCTCTGTGCCGGCGACGCGTGACGCGGTGATGGCGTTGATCCGCGAAAAGGCGGGGGACGTTTCGTGATGAACCGTCCTCTCGTGCGGGTCACCGTCCCCGCCAGCACCGCCAATCTGGGACCGGGCTTCGATGCCGTGGGGATGGCCTTCCGGCTGTACTCCACGGTGGAGATGGCGCTCAGCGAAACGACGGAAATCGTGCTGATCGGCGAGGAACTGGAGGGGCTGCCCACGGACAAGGGCAACCTGCTCTACCAGGTGGCCGCCGGACTGTTTGAAGAAGCGGGGCTGCCCGTCCCGGAACTGTATATCCGCGCGGAGACGGAAGCGCCGCTGACGCGGGGCCTGGGCAGCAGCGCGGCGGCGATCGTCGGCGCGCTCGTCGCCGCCAACAGCCTGGCCGGGGAGCCGTTTGACCGGGAACGGCTGTTTGCCATCGCCACCCGGCTGGAAGGCCACCCGGACAACGTGGGGGCTTCACTGTTCGGCGGCATTGTGGTGGCGACGATGCCGGAGCGGGACGGAGAGCCGATCCCCTACGTCCGCCTTGCGCCCCCGGAGGGGCTGCACACGCTCGTGATCATCCCCGACTATCCGCTGTCGACGGAAAAGGCGCGCAATGTCCTGCCCGATGTGTACAGCAAACAGGATGTCATATATAATGTTGGTCATAGCAGTTTGCTGGTGGCCGCTTTGGCCCAAGGCAGATTGGACCTGTTGGGTCAGGCGATGGGGGATCGGCTGCATCAGCCGTACCGGGCCGCGCTTGTCCCCGGCCTGCGTGAGATCCTGGACGGGGCGACCCGCAACGGCGCGCTCGGCGCGGCGCTGAGCGGCGCGGGGCCGACGATTCTCTGCTACTACTCGACGGACGCGGAGCGGGAGAAGCTGCAGGCGTTTGTGGACAGCGTGATGCGAAAGCACGGCGTTTCCTACCGGACGATGCGGTTGAGACCCGATGAGCGTGGCGCACAGGTGACAATCTCGACCAGATAGAGAATGCGGATAGGAGTATTGTCATGGAGAAACAATTGGCTTTTCTCGGACCGCGCGGAACGTTTTCGGAAGAAGCGGCCCGCGCCTTGACCGCGCGTCGGCCGTTTCGTTACCTGGCGTGTCCGAGCATCATCGACGTTCTGAACGCCGCTGCCACAGGAGAGGCCGACTACGGCGTGGTGCCGGTGGAAAACACGATTGAAGGCACCGTCAACGCGGCAATGGACTGGTTGATTCACGAGGTGGACCTGCCCATTTTGGCCGAACTGGCGCTGCCGATTTCGCAGCACTTGCTGGTGGCCAAGCGGGACGACGCCCTGCCGCTTGCGGCCATTACCCGGATTTTGTCGCACCCGCACGCCATTGCCCAGTGTCACAACTTTATCCGCGAGCACCTTCCCCACGCTGAGATTGAGTACACCAACAGCACGGCGCAGGCGGCACAGATCGTGAGCGAGCATCCGGAGGAACCGTGGGCGGCGATCGGGACCCGGCTCAATCCGGAAATCTACCCGCTGTCGTTTGCGCAGCAGGATATTCAAGACTATTCCAACAACTACACCCGCTTTGTCCTCGTCGGCCGGGAACCGCTGGATATGCCGCCGTCCGACAGGGAAAAGACGACCATCCTGGTCACGCTTCCGGAAGATTTTCCGGGCGCCCTCTACCAGGTGCTGGCCGCGTTCGCCTGGCGCAAGATCAACCTGTCCCGCATCGAATCCCGCCCGACCAAGAAAGGGCTGGGCAGCTACCTGTTCGTGATCGACATCGAACAAAAAATGGACGACGTGCTGCTCCCCGGCGCGTTTGCCGAGATCGAGGCGCTCGGCTGCCAGGTCCGCCAGCTCGGCACGTATCCGTTTTATCTGAAGGCCATCTCCTAGGAGATGGCTTAGTGTGTAGACAAAGTGGCTGCTGGGGGGAGAAGCACGTTTCCGTCATCCGCTCCGTGCTTTACCCACCGAACACAAGCTAACGCTCGCGTTCGGCGGGGCCCAATCAACGTCCAGCAGGGAAGAACAGACTGCACGCTCCGCATCGATTTGCGGGGGATCGCCAAAGCCGCATTGCTACGCAGCCCATTCACAGGTGGCGCTCCTTTTTCCCGCAAATCGCTGCTCCGCTCGGTAGGGCTCACAAGTCGCTCTGCCTGGAAACATGCTTCTCCTTCGATGCAATCGGTTTGTCTTCAGTCTTGGCCATCTCCTAGGAGATGGCTTTTTTCTGTGGTAGGATAAGGAAGAAACGAACTGCGCAAGATGGGGGAGCAAAGAACCTGCAGGGGCGGGGCATTGTCATCGTGCAGGAAAACGGGATGATCATCGAATCGGCGGGAGCGGAAGACGAATTGATCTATCACAATCGCTCCGACGATCCGGACCTGCTGAACAAGCTGAAACGGGCAGGGGTCAGCGTGAAGACGTACAAAAAGCTGGAAGCCTTGATCTGCCGCATGAATTGGGACGCGTTTACCACGACCGATCTGTCCGCCCAACCTCGCCATGACGAACCGCAACGTGAGACGGATAATTGCCAGCCTGTGCGACTACGGCCTGGCGGAGTGTATCGGGGAAACGTCCCACGCCACGAGAGGACGGCCGAGCAAAATGTAGGGCTGATCGCCGACCTTCTGAACCATTCGAACAGGCAAGGGCGTCGCGTTGGAGGAAAAAGGGCGGGTGAAGCGTTGCAAGTGCGTGATGGAGGGCGGCAGTTTCACTGCTCTGCCGCGGAACGCTCCCATCGGAACGGTTGTTTGACGACACGTCAGGCAGCCGTTTTTTCTTGCGCTCCGCAAGATGGGCGTAAGCCCTTTTTCGCCGGGGTGAGCAAAACGCCCATGGGTGCATACCATGGAAGGGAGTTTCCGAGAGGGAGGAGAAACAGTGAGAATCCACGTAGTCCAACGAGGCGACACCATGTGGAAAATCGCCAAAAAATACGGCGTCGATTTTAAGGAACTGCTGCGCCTGAACAGCCAGATAAAAAACCCCGACCTGATTTATCCCGGCATGCGGGTAAAAGTCCCGGCCAGGCGCGTGCCGGTTCGGCCGCAGCAAAACAGGACGTCCCCGTCCCATGAATCCCCCCGGGTAAAAGAAAAGCCGATCAAGGAAGAACAAGTGGAGCCGGAAGTGCCGCAGCAGATCGAGAAGCGGCCGATGGAGGCACCGGAAGAAGACAGGGAATTGGAGCTGGAACCGGAAACGGAACCGGAGACGGACACAGACATCGGGCAAGACCGCGAGCTGGAAATCGAGGCGGAACAGGAAACGCCGCAGGCCCTGCCTCCCAAGCCGCCCGCGAACGTGAGCCCGTACATGCCGCCCGTGCCGCCTGCACCGCCCGGCCAAGTGGGACCGTTTGGGCCGAATGTGCCGCCTACACCGCCCGGCTACGTGCGTCCGTTTGGGCCGAATGTGTCGCCTGCACCGCCCGGCCAAGTGGGACCGTTTGGGCCGAATGTGCCGCCTGCGCCGCCCGGCTATGTGCGTCCGTTTGGGCCAAATGTGCCGCCTGCACCGCCCGGCTACGTGCGTCCGTTTGGGCCAAATGTGCCGCCCGCACCGCCCGGCTACGTGCGTCCGTTTGGGCCGTACGTTGCGCCTGCGCCGCCCGGCAGGGTATCGCCGCAGGTTGTGCCTCCCCCCCAGCGTCCGGTCGCCCCGCAGCCGCCGATTCAGCCGATCCGGCCGCCCGTGCCGCCTCTACTGAGGCCAGTTCCGCCGACGGCTCCTCCAGCCAAGGTGAGTCCGCCGCAGCCGCCGTCCTACGTCAGTCCGGCCCAGCCGCAGCCGCCGTACCGTCCGTACCCCGTCCGTCCGTATCCGACGCAGCCGATATGCCCGCCTTGCGGAAGGCCGCCGATGAGGCCGCAAGTGCTGCCGGAAACGCAGCCGCCGAACGCAAGGCCGCCGTGGGTAAGTCCGGAAACGCAGCCCCCGAACGCAAGACCGCCGTGGGTAAGTCCGGAAACGCAGCCCCCGAACGCAAGGCCGCCGTGGATAAGCCCGGAAACGCAGCCGCCGAACGCAAGGCCGCCGTGGGTAAGTCCGGAAACGCAGCCCCCGAACGCAAGACCGCCGTGGGTAAGTCCGGAGACGCAGCCGCCGAACGCAAGGCCGCCGTGGGTAAGTCCGGAGACGCAGCCGCCGAACGCAAGGCCGCCGCGTGTAAGTCCGGAGACGCTGCCGCCAAACGTGATGCCGCCGTGGGTAGGCCCGGAGCTGCTGCCGCCGAACGTGCCGTGGGTAAGTCCGGAGATGCTGCCGCCAAACGTGCCGTGGGCGGGTCCGGAGCTGCTGCCGCCGAACATGCCGTGGGCAGGTCCGGAGATGATTTCGCCGAACATGATGCCGCCGTGGGCGGGTCCGGAGCTGCTGCCACCAAATATGCCGTGGGTAGGTCCGGAGATGATTTCGCCGAACATGATGCCGCCGTGGGTAGGCCCGGAGCTGCTGCCGCCAGACATGATGCCGCCGGAATACCTGTTTGAAGAAAGTCCGTACAGCCCGCCGAGGTGGCGGCGTCCGCCCGCCCGTACCCGCCGCAAGAAGAAGCGGCATCATCGGGAGTGGTGCGATTCGACGTCCAGCTCTTTCTCGTCCCGGGATAGCCGTCACGATGGTCCATATGACTTGCCCTATCAAGATTGTCGGTTTGACAGCGGCACACAGGAGAACGCTACACCGTTGACGTACCCTGCTTCCCATTCCATGCCGGCCCTGCCCGCTCAGGAAGTGTGGCCCAATTGGGAACAAGGGCACGATGAATCTTCCTCTTCCTGATCGTCAGGATATGAGCAGATCCTTTGTTCTTTCTCTTGAAAAAGCGTTCCGCTGCCGCATCTATGGGGTAAAGCCCCGGCGCAATGTTCATCTTCTCAAGACGGATCGGGGCCATTGGATCATCAAGGGCTACAAAGAACGGGAGAAGGCAGAGTGGGTGACCCGACTCTCCGATACCCTGCAAGAGAAAGGATTTTACCAAACGGTTCAGTACATCTCCGATGAGCGCGGAGAGAAAATCTTTCCGTTTCAGAACCGTTACTACACCGTGATGAAAATGATCGATGGCCGGGAAGCCGACAACACCTCGATATCCGACGTAAAAAAATCGGCCGCGACGCTGGCCAGATTTCACCTGGCGGCCCGCGGCTTCCCCGTCCCTCATCCCTATGCCTTTGAAGGAAAGCCGGCCATGCTGGACAAATGGGAAAGCCGATTGGAACATTTCGAGCGGATCATCTGGCACGTGGAACAGAACGGCCCGCAAAACCGGCTGGAACAGATCATCCTGGAGATGGCGGATGAAGTCATCCGTGACGGCCGCGAGATTTTGCAGGCGGCGTACAAACTGCCGCTGGCGTCGGAGCTGTTTGCCATGGTCGAACAGGGCACGCTCGCTCACCGGGACGTGGCCAGCCACAATTTTCTGATCACGTCGCGGGGCAGCTGCTACTTGATCGACCTGGACACCGTGGGCCACGACATGCAGCTCAGCGATCTGGTCCAGCTCATGGGGCGCATGCTGCTGATGCAGGGGTACCGCGTCGACTCGTTTGTGGAAGCGATTGAGGCGTACAGCAGCGTGAATGTGCTCAGCGATGCCCAAGTCTGGATGATCCACCAGCTTCTGCGCTACCCGGACAACTTTCTGCGCGAAGTGACGGGCGTGTACGCCAACAGACCGGGCTACACCATGCGCGGCGTTCTGCAGCTTGTGCAGATGGAAGCCCGCCTGCGCCGGTCGCGCCGGACGTTTCTGGAAGCGGGCCACGCCATTTTCCAGCGCTCTCCCTGGGGCTCCTATCATTTTGTCGGGTGAACGAAAAAAGCTGACGGCACGGATGCCATCAGCTTTTTTTCGCGTTACTTGGAGGCCGCCTTGGACAGGTCGATGGAGTATTTGGCAAAGCCGTTTTCCAGCGTGGTCAGGTACTTGAGATGCGGCATTTTATCGGCAAACGGTTTGGCGTCCGGGGACGTGGTGAAGGTCACGTTTACCTTCCCGTTTACCGGAGCGAACGACCAGTTGTTGTCGGCGGCCGGGTTGATCGTCTTTTGGCTGAGGATGTAATCGATCACGATCTGGCGGTTTTCGTCCGGCGAGTCGATGACGATGTTGCTGCCGTCCAGACCCGGGAAGTTGCCGCCACCGCTGGCCCGGTAGTTGTTGGTCACGACGATGAACTTGTCCTCCGCCTTGACCGGTTTGCCGTTGTACGACAGGTTCTTGATCCGGCTCGCGTTCGGATTGACCATCTTGCCGTCTTTGTCGTACCTGGACGGCTGGGTGACGTCGATCTGATAGGTGACGCCGTCGATCACGTCAAAGTTGTAGGTCGGGAAGGCATCGTTGATCAGCGGCTGCTCCTCCGTCTTGTTCACGTCGATCTGGTTGAATTGGCCGGCGGAGCGTTCCAGCCACTCTTTCAACTGCGCGCCGTTCACCAGCACCGCTTTCAACGTGTTGGGGTAGATGTACAGATCGGACACGTTCTTGATCGCGATGGTGCCGGCCGGGATGTTGGTGTAGTAGCTTGCCCCGTTGCGGCCGCCCGCCTTGAACGGAGCGCCTGCGGACAGCACCGGAATGCCGTCATACTCCGTGCCCTTGATGTTTTTCTCCACGTACCACTTTTGGGCGTTGGTGACGATCTGGATGGACGGATCGTCTTGGACCAGCGCAAAGTAGCTGAAGATCGGAGAAGTCGTCGTTCCCACCGCGGAGCGCACCCACTCGACGGTGTGGTCGTGGTCGTCCTTCACGGCGTTGACGATGGACGTATCCACGTCGGCCAGCGCTTTTTTGTTTGTTTTGTCGTAGATCGGGATCGCCCGGGACGCCGATTCGACCACTTTCCATTTGCCGTTTTCCTGTTTCAGCGTCAGGTCGATCACGCCCAGATGGTTGCCCCAGTAGCCCGGCATGACGGCCGGCTTGCCGTTGATCAGCCCTTTTTCTCCGTCGACGCCCGGAATGTTTTCAAAGCCCGGGCCCGGGAAGACGGAGTGGGAGTGGCCGAACAGGATGGCGTCGATGCCGTCCACTTTGCTCAGTTGATAGCTGGCGTTCTCCAGATTGGCGCCCGCTTCGACGGGGCCGAGGCCGGAATGGGGAATGGCGACGATGATGTCGGCTCCCTTTTTCTTCATTTCCGGCACGTATTTTTTCGCCGTCTCCACGATGTCCTTGGCGATCACCTTGCCTTCCAGGTTGGACTTGTCCCACAGCATGATCTGCGGCGGAACGAAGCCGATCACGCCCACTTTCAGCTTGACGTCCTTGCCGCTCTCGTCCTTGAACGTGCGCTCCAGGATCAGGTAAGGCGTGAACTTGTGCTGGTCGTTGTCCGGATTGTTGTCCTTGTCGTCCACGTACACGTTGGCGTTGACGTAGGGGAATTTGGCCCCCTTCAGGCTGCGCTCCAGATGCTCCAGGCCGAAGTTGAACTCGTGGTTGCCGATGTTGCCGGCATCGTAGTTCAACAGGTTCATCGCTTTGTAAACGGGATGGGTCTCGCCGTCCTTCAGCGGTTTTACCTTTGCCACGTAATCGCCCAGCGGATTGCCCTGAATCAGGTCGCCGTTGTCGAACAGCATCGAGTTTTTCGCTTCTTCGCGGGCTTTTTTGATCAGCGAAGCAGTCTTGGCCAGGCCGAACTCGTCCGTCTCCTTGTCCTGATAGTAATCGTAGTTGACGATGTGCGTATGGATGTCAGTCGTCTCCAAGAGGCGCAGCTTCAGCGTGGAGTCCCCGTTGGCGCTTGCCGGAACAAGCGGGAACGAAAGCGCTGCCACAACCAGGGAAGCGGGCAGGAGAAAGCCCGCCAGCTTGTGTGTGCGTGCCTTTTTCATAGGATTGCATTCCCCCCATGGAAAAAATAATAGATCGAAAGCAACCATAGTGTATCACGTCTGCTGCGAGTTGGGTAGATTTTCCACGAAAAGTTGTCGCAAAGATAAGAATTTTGGCGATTCCCTGGTATTTTCTTTCATTAAATTGGCAATACTGGTTGGAAACGGGTGTAAAAGGAGTACTGGGAATCATGAGGCGGCATTGGTTGTTTTACATGTCGTGGACGGCCGTGTTTGCCGTCGGTTTGGCCGGCGGCATTGCGGTAGGAGAAATGATCCGGGGCCAAAACGGGAGCGGATTCTCTTGGCTGGCCGCGGAGGCAGGCGGATCACTGGACGCCCTGGAGAAGCCGTACCAACTGGTGCTGGCACGCACCTACCTGTGTGGCGTCAAGGACGAGGAAATCAAACAGGTTCCGCACGATCAACTGGCGCAAGCCCTGGTGACGTACAGCGGGTGGGAGATTATCGCGTCCGATCCGGCCAAGCTGATCCTGTTTAAGCGGGAGAACGATCTCGCTCCGTCGTGCAAGGCAAACGGATACTTCGGCTTGTCGCCCGACGGCGTGCTGACCCTGTTCAACGGCCTGCCGACGGATCAGCAGGTGGTGCAGACGTTTTACCGGATCGACACGGCCAAAATGGAAACGAGACTGTCCAAGGATGAGCTGGAATCGCTGAAACGGGGCATCCGTGTCCGCGATCTGGCGGAGTACAACAGCGTGCTGTCCACGTACAGCGAGTTTCAGGCAGACGAAGCAGACAGTTGAACAGGGGGGCTGCCCGGGTGTGGGCAGCCTTTACTCGTCAGCAAAAACACCGGTGATTTTCCACCGGGCCCAGGGGGCGGTTCGGTACAAGTGAAAGACCCAGCGATCCTGCTTTGTCGCGCCATCGCTGTTTACGTAGTCGACCCGCACCGGGATCTCCACGGCGAGGGCGTCGGCGGTATCGCCTGGCTGTATCTCCTCTATCCGTTTGACGGAGTCAATCCCTTGAAGGAACGAGGGCAGTGCAAAACCGTCCGTGGTCATGCGCAGCGCCTGCAGATCGTGTTCGTTCAGGGAAGTGAGGAAGTAATCCACGAGCTGTTCCGGCGAGGCGGCCATCACCGTTTCCGGCAGTTTTCCCGACGCCTTCAAAATCATCAGGCTGTGGCTGGGGTCCGGCTCCTTCCGCCGGTGGGTGGAACTGCCCATAAAGTGGATGCAGAAATGGCCGGGGAACTGGTTGCCGCGGATCGTGCCCGCCCCGTGCGGCATGCCGTGCATCGAGGCGGCGAAGTACGTGCCGTTCACCTCCACCAGGATTGCCCGGCGCTTCCAGCTCCACCTGCCCTGGTAGATCTGTTTCATAATCCGGGTGTCCTCCTTGGTGAGCGGCTGCACGTCGGCGTGACGGCTGCCGGCCCGCCGCTGCACGCGGAACCGTTCCCCTGTCTCCAGGTCGATGACGGTGGCGTAGCCCATCCGTTTGAACACGCGGCGCACTTCGCTCCAATCAAGCGGTTTGCCGAAGTGGACCTGTTCCAGACGATGCACGTACCCGTCCAGCTCTTTGGCGGCATCGGCGGTCAGGTGCACGGCAGACTGCCGGTTTTGGTCGTACAGGCGGCCGTCATACCCGTACAAAAAGGAGCGGGAGCCGATGGTGACCGTCGCCCTGACGGGTTCGGGCGGGGAGCCGGCGGGGCCGGTGGGGCTGCGCAGGATGACCTGTGCCAGCCCGTCCGGTTGGCGAATCGACAGCGTGGACAAAAAGTCGGCATTCGGCCCGACGCTGACGGCGATCAGCAGATCGGGCGGGGGTGCGGCCGCTGTGGTCTGCAGGGGCTGCCCCAACAGCGCGGAGCAGAGGAAGAATGTGACGATCAGGACATAACGCAAGTCAGGACACCTCCCGCGTGATAGTGTGCCCTGCCGGGTGCATCCCGCTTGCGGAACAAATCTTGCCATCATAACTAGGAGACGCTCACGCCATACTGTTTTCATACGGCGCTCCAAGGAGGAGTCTTTCCAGCATGTCTTCGATGCCTCGAGGAAGCTACAAAGACCAGTATCACCAGCGTTTGTACGTTCAATTGAACCAGGGGCACAACAAGCTCGACTATCGCCGGATCAACCAGATCCGCGAACAGATGCGGGATGGCGTGGACGAATACGCGCACATGCAGCACGACGAAGCGGATGCACTTGGATTGAACAAACACTAGGTGACGCCGTATGCAGCCCGACCCTGTGAAAGGGTTGGGCTTTTTATTTTTGGGAATGGAAATGCACGTTCGCTTTTTCTCCGCTTTGTGGTACAGTAGGAACAGAAACTTGTACGCGGAGAGTGGGCCCATGCGCATCATCGGTATCGACCCCGGCATTGCCATCGTCGGGTTTGGCATCTTGGACAAACAGGGGAGTCAACTGCGCCCTGTGCAGTACGGCAGCATTCAGACGGAGGCGGGCCTGCCGGTTCCGCTGCGGCTGAAACAGGTCTTTGAAGCGATGCAGAGCCTGCTTGATACATACCGGCCGGAAGAGATGGCCGTCGAGAAGCTGTTTTTCAACAAAAACGTCACGACCGCGTTTACGGTCGGGCAAGCGAGGGGGGTCATCCTGCTGGCCGCCGAAATGGCCGGCATTCCCGTCTACGAATACACGCCCATGCAGGTGAAGCAGGCGGTTACCGGCTATGGCGGAGCGGAAAAAAGGCAGATTCAGGAGATGACGCGAATGCTGCTCCGGTTGAAGGAGACGCCCAAACCGGACGACGTCGCCGACGCCTTGGGCATCGCCATCACCCACGCGCAGTTCCGCGCGTTTATCTCCCTTTCGGAAGGAGCGCAACGATGATCGATTTTGTGGAAGGCACGCTGGCATACCTGGATGCCGAGTACATCGTCATTGAGGCCGGCGGCATCGGCTATCGCCTCTTTTGTCCCAACCCGTACCAGTTCGTCCGGTACGAAGGGACGAAAACCAGGCTGTACACCCATCACCACGTCAGGGAAGACGCCATCCTGCTCTACGGGTTCGCCACGCGGGACGAACGCGACTTGTACCGCAAGCTGCTGGACGTCAACGGCATCGGCCCCAAAGGAGCGCTGGCCATCCTGGCCGCCGCGACGCCGGAACAGATCGTCATGGCCGTTCAACAGGAGAACGTCTCCTATCTGACGAAGTTCCCCGGAATCGGGAAAAAGACCGCGCAGCGGATGATCCTTGACTTGAAAGACAAGCTGACCGGCTACACGCCGTCGGCGGTCATGGCCGTCGCCGCGACGGAACTGGCGGCAGGCGAAAAGGCGGCTTCCGCGCTTCAGGAGGCGCTGGAGGCGCTGACGGCGCTGGGCTATTCCGACGCCGAACTGCAAACGATCCGCGGCGCCCTGTCCGAAGCGGCCAAGGGTGGCGCGGCGGTGGAACAGTTGATCAAGCAGGGGCTTGCGCTGTTAATGAGGGGGTGAGGAGTTGGATCATCGCATCATTACGACGCAGATGCATGCGGAAGAGGATGCGGCGGAGCTGAGCCTGCGTCCCCGCTATCTGAACGAATACATCGGACAGCAGCAGGTAAAGGATAATCTGAAGGTGTTCATCGAGGCGGCCAAAATGCGCAAGGAGGCGCTGGACCACGTCCTGCTGTACGGTCCGCCCGGCCTCGGCAAAACCACCTTGTCGCAAATCATCGCCAACGAACTGGGGGTAAACATCCGCACCACCTCCGGCCCGGCGATCGAACGTCCCGGCGATCTGGCCGCGCTGCTCACCAATCTGCAGGAGGGCGACGTGCTCTTCATCGACGAGATCCATCGGCTCAACCGCAGCGTGGAAGAAGTGCTGTACCCGGCGATGGAGGACTTTGCCTTGGACATTGTCATCGGCAAAGGGCCAAGCGCCCGCAGCGTCCGGCTGGACCTGCCGCCGTTCACGCTGGTCGGGGCCACCACCCGGGCGGGGATGCTCTCGTCGCCGCTGCGGGACCGCTTCGGCGTGGTCAACCGGCTGGAGTTCTACACCGTTCCCGAACTGACGTTCATCGTCACCCGGGCCGCCGACATTCTGCAGATCGGCATCACCGAGGGCGGTGCCGAAGAGATTGCCAAACGCTCGCGGGGAACGCCCCGGGTGGCCAATCGGCTGTTGAAACGGGTGCGCGATTTCGCCCAGGTGCAGGGAGAGGGCGTGATTACCGCGGAGATTGCCCGCGAAGCGCTGGAACGACTGCAGGTGGATGCCTGCGGACTGGACCACATCGACCACAAACTGCTGCTGGCGATCATCGACCGGTTTGACGGGGGGCCGGTCGGGTTGGACACGATTGCCGCCACCATCGGAGAGGAAGGGCAGACGATTGAGGACGTCTGCGAGCCGTACCTGCTGCAAATCGGCTTCATGCAGCGGACCCCCCGCGGCCGCGTGGTGACGCCGCTGGCTTATCAACACTTTGGTCGGGAGATGAAAGCGTGAATCCGGTAGCCAAACTGCTGATCATTGGAGGAGCCGTGCTGATCGCAATCGGTCTGTTGTGGCAGCTGGGCGGCCGCTTTCTGCCGCTCGGGCGCCTGCCCGGAGACATCGTGGTGGAAAAGGAAAACGTAAAGTTCTACTTTCCCATCGTCACCTGCATTGTGATCAGCATTCTGCTGTCATTGGCCGGCTATTTGTTCCGCCTGTTCAAATAGCCATGAAAGACGGGAGCCTGCCCTTCGTTTGAAGAGCGGGCTCCTTTTGTTGTACGGCCGGAAAAACAAGCAAGCGATCAGAGTATCCCGTTTTACCGGCAACCCGCCGGCCGTCCCTTCCCGAACATCGGTCTTTTTCCCCTCTCCCGGTCCCAAATTCGCAAACGGGGCAGGAAAAATCGCGATTTTGTCGAAAAAACATGGGAGTTGATGCCATTTTTCGACGCGCAACAAATCATCGGAGAGGAAGGACGAGACGGCATGTGCAAGCGTTGGATGGGGAAAGTCCTAACGGCCGGCCTGCTGTCGGCGGCGCTTCTGGCGGGACAGGTTCCCGTGGAGGCGGCCGACCCCAGCATAAGGGTCGCGCTGTTCATCGATATCGGACAAGGGTACCGCGGCGTGGTGCCGACAGTGACGCTGACCAGCGGCACGGGATTGGAGGTGACGCTGCGCGGCAGCGAGGGGACGGCAAAACTGCCTGCCCTGGGGCAGGATGCGGCGCGTTTTCGCGTGGACGAATATCACCTGCTGGTGACGGAAACGGGCGACCTCAACCGGGCCCAGCAGGTGGCGCAGCAGCTCAGCCAGCGCAAGTGGGACGCCTCCATCCAGGTGGTGCAGCGGGGCGGACAGACGCTGTACCAGGTGGTCAGCGGCACGTACGACACGTATCAGGCGGCGGCAGCCCAGGCCCAGACAATCGCCCAGGCGATCGGGCAGCAGCCGGCGGTCAAAGGGCCGATGAGGCTGGAAGCGGGCCGCTTCGGCAGTTGGCAGCAGGCGTTGGATGCGCAGACGGCGCTGGCTGCCGCAGGACTCCCGGCGTACCCGGTGCTGCTGGCGGACGGCGGCAAGCTGGAGTACGCTGTGTGGATCGGAGACGAGGTAAGCCAGGACGCTCTCCAGCGCCTGGCGCAAAAAGCGGCGGCGGCCAAGCCCGGCTATTCCTACCGGGCAGCGGCGGGGCGTTCGTACGCGGTGCTGAAAAAGGACGTGTACGGCTCCGAGACCATTTGGAAATACGCGTTTTCGCCGCAAGCCAAGCTGATCGTGGAGCCGAAGAAGGGAGGCGCCCTGCCGCTGATCGGCGTGGAGGAGCGGGACCAGCGCAAGTACCGGGGGAAAATCGAGCTGTCCGAGTACAACGGGCATCTGACGGTCGTCAATGAACTGCCGCTGGAGCAGTATCTGTACGGCGTGGTCGGCTCGGAAATGGCTCCGGGCTGGCCGCTGGAAGCGCTCAAGTCGCAGGCCGTGCTGGCCCGCACGCGGGCGCTCGGCCAAGGGAACAAGTACGGCGTCGCCAACGTATCCGACACCGTGTACGAGCAGGCGTACTACGGGTACGGGCGGGAGTCGGCCGATATCCGCCAGGCCGTCGACCAGACGGAAGGCGAAGTGATCAAGTACAGGGGGAAACTGGCTGAAGCCTTGTTCTATTCCAACGCCGGCGGCATGTCCGCCGACGGTACGGAAGTGTGGGGCAATCCCGTTCCTTACCTCCGTCCCGTGCCGAGCGAGGACCGCGGACCGCTGGAAACGGCCAACCGCTGGTACTACGTGTCGCTGCCGGACGGCACCCTGGGGTATGTGCGCAGCGACCTCGTCCGGTTGAACGGGGGCGTCAATCCCGTGGGATTGAAGCAGGCCGTGATCGCGACGGAGGGGACCAACTTGCGTTCCGGCCCCAGCACCACCTACCACCGCGTACTCTCCACGCTTCCGGCAGGGACGCAGGTGACGATCATCCGGGAGGAACCGGAAGAGAACGCCTACGCCTGGACCCGGGGACCGTATACGCCGGAAGAAGTGGCGGCGATGGTCAACGCCAGCCAGGATCGCAACAAGGCACCGCGGGTCGGCGGATCGGTGGAGTCGCTTGTCGTCACCAAACGGGGGCCGTCGGGACGTGTGCTGGAAATGGAGGCGAACGGCGTGACGCTCAAGGTGTCGTCGCCGGACGCGCACCGCTCGATCTTCACCCAGGGCGGAAGCGGTTTGCGCAGCACCAAGTTTGACGTGGAAGAAATGGGGACGTTTACGGTGCTGGGCGCGGACGGCAAACGGCGCGAGTACACGCGGGGCGGCAGCGTGGCGGCGATCGGGGCCGACGGATGGGAGCCGGCTTCGGCCAACGGCTACAGCGACCAGTTCCTGATTTACAGCGGCACCGGCGACTGGCGCACGCTCAGCAAGCGGCAGATGTTCCTGTTCCGCGGCAACGGCTTTGGCCACGGCCTCGGCGTCTCTCAATACGGCGCGAAGGCGATGGCGGAGAACGGGTATGACTACAAGCAAATCTTGCAACACTACTACCAGGATGTGACAATCGAGCCGTGATTGCGGTCGCGGCTCGTTGAACTGCAGATGAGGAGTCGGAATTGTGGACGTACAACTCTTTGATTTTGAACTGCCGGAACGGCTGATAGCGCAGCATCCCCTGAAGGATCGGACGGCGTCCCGACTGCTTGTCCTCGACAAGCGGACAGGGGAGATGGCGCACCGCCGCTTTACGGATTTGGTGGAATACCTGCGGCCGGGCGATGTGCTGGTGCTCAACGACAGCCGCGTGCTGCCCGCCCGCCTGATCGGGGAAAAGGCGGGGACGGGAGCCAAAATCGAAGTGCTCCTGCTCAAGTCGCTCGGCGGCGACCGCTGGGAGACGCTGGTCAAGCCGGGCAAGCGGGTGAAACCGGGGACGGAAGTGGTTTTTGGCGGCGGACTGCTGCGCTGCGTCTGCGAAGAAGTGACGGAGACGGGCGGGCGCATTGTCCGTTTTCAATACGAAGGGATATTTTACGAGATTCTGGACCAGCTCGGCACCATGCCGCTGCCGCCGTATATCCACGAACAGTTGGAAGACCAGGAGCGCTATCAGACGGTGTACGCTCGTGAACGGGGATCGGCGGCCGCTCCGACGGCAGGCCTTCACTTTACCGAGGAGTACCTGCGGCGGATTGCGGAAAAGGGCGTCGAGATCGCCTATGTCACGCTGCACGTCGGATTGGGCACGTTCCGCCCGGTCACCGCTGATGTCGTCGAAGAGCACGTGATGCACGCCGAGTATTACGACATTCCGCCGGAGACCGCCGAGACGGTCAACCGGGCCAAGGCGGAAGGCAGGCGCGTCATCGCGGTCGGCACCACCTCCTGCCGGACGCTGGAGACGGTGGGCGGGCTGCACGACGGCAGGCTGGCGGCCGGATCGGGCTGGACGGACATTTTCATCTATCCGGGCTACCAGTTCCGGATTATCGACGGCCTGTTGACCAACTTCCACCTGCCCAAGTCGACGCTGGTCATGCTGGTCAGCGCGCTGGCCGGCCGGGAAAACGTGCTGCGGGCTTACCGGACCGCGGTTGCCGAGGAATACCGCTTTTTCAGTTTCGGAGATGCCATGCTGATTTTGTAAAACCGGGGGCTCACCCCCGGTTTTTCCTTGTGAAAAGCTGCCAGTTTCTATATAATAGGTGAGAATTACATCCAGAGGTTGAGGAGTGCACACAGATTGGCTGTACGCTACGAATTGATCAAAACCTGCAAGCAGACGGGGGCGCGGCTTGGCAAGCTGCATACGCCGCACGGGACCATTGACACCCCCGTGTTCATGCCGGTGGGAACGCAGGCGACCGTCAAGGCGATGAGTCCGGAGGAACTGAAGGAGATCGGTGCCGGCATCATCCTGAGCAACACCTATCACCTGTTTCTTCGGCCCGGTCACGAAATTGTCCGGGAGGCGGGCGGGTTGCACGGCTTCATGAACTGGGACCGGGCGATTTTGACCGACTCCGGCGGATTTCAGGTGTTCAGCCTGAGCAATTTGCGCAAGATCACGGAAGAAGGCGTCTTCTTTCGCTCCCACCTGAACGGGGAGAAGCTGTTTATCGGACCGGAAGAAGCGACTCAGATACAAAATGCGCTCGGCGCCGACATCTTCATGGCGTTTGACGAGTGCGCGCCGTACCCGGCCGAATACGATTACGTGAAGCAGTCGATGGAGCGGACCACGCGCTGGGCGGAGCGCTGCCTGAAAGCCCACACCCGGCCAGAGGACCAGGCGCTGTTCGGCATCGTGCAGGGAGGCATGTACAAGGATTTGCGCGAGCAGAGCGCCCGCGACCTCGTCTCGCTCGATTTTCCCGGGTACGCGATCGGAGGATTGAGCGTCGGCGAACCGTTTTCGTTGATGTACGAGGTGCTGGAGCATACGGTGCCGCTGCTGCCGTCCGGCAAGCCGCGCTACCTGATGGGCGTGGGTTCCCCGGACGCGCTGATCGAGGGAGCAATCCGCGGCATCGACATGTTTGACTGCGTGCTGCCCACCCGCATTGCCCGCAACGGGACATGCATGACAAGCCAGGGCCGGCTGGTGATCCGCAACGCGAAGTACGCCCGCGACTTCACCCCGCTGGACCCGAACTGCGACTGCTACACCTGCAAAAACTACACCCGCGCCTACATCCGCCATCTGATCAAGGCGGACGAAATCTTTGGCGTCCGGCTCACCACATATCACAACCTGTATTTTCTGGTAAAGCTGATGGAACAGGTGCGTCAGGCGATTGCCGAAGACCGGCTGCGCGATTTCCGCGACCAGTTTTTCGCTCAATACGGATTGAGTGAAGATAGATCTTTCTAAGCAAAAAGGAGGACAATCATGCAACAACTGCAAAGCTTTCTGCCCATCATCATCATGTTTGCGATCTTCTATTTCCTCTTGATCCGCCCGCAGCAGAAGCGGCAGAAACAGCGCAACGCCATGCTGGCGGCGCTGAAAAAAGGAGATAAAGTCGTAACCATCGGCGGCATGCACGGCACGATTCAGGATCTGTCGGACGATACCGTCACGCTGCGGATCGCCCACAACGTCCACGTCACGTTTGACCGCGGCGCCGTCAACAACGTGGTGTCCGCAAGCGAACCGGCTGCGGAATCGAAGGAAGAGTCGAAGTAAGCCGCCGTCCACGCGAAAACATCCGGCCTCACGCAAAGGTGCCGGATGTTTTTCTTGTTTGCCCTCGGGCCCGGACGCGGGGCGAGACCGGATGCCGCCTGCGGACGTGGTCCCGCGAACCCCTTCCGTGAACCGGTTCAATACCGCTTGGAAGCGGAGTTGACGCCGAATATGCCGCCGACGGCCGCCGTCACAAACGCTCCCAGCAGGTACACCAGGGTGTTCCACTGCATGGTCGCGTCGAAGCCCAAAAACCCGATCAAAAGCACGAGCAGGAAGTAGGACAGACCGGTCAGACCGCCGTAATACCAGCCTTTTCCTCCGCAGCGGCGCCCTGTGACGTAGCCGCCCAACAGCAGGCCCAGCGCGTTGATCGCGTAGGTGAAGTACGGCAGGGAGCTTTCGCGCAGGTTGGTAAAGGACAGCAGCAGGGCGGCCAGGAGAGCGCCCGTCAGCACCAGACCGAGCGTGTACAACAGACCCGTAAACACCGAGGTGGAAGCACTCCGCACGGATAACCCTCCTCACTGGTCAGTTTGTACCATCTATATGACAGGCTTGGGCGGCGTATTCATCTTCGCGTTGAACATCGGAAGGAATTTTCGTATGATGGATGAGGAACCAGACGGGGGGTGAGGAATACGTGATCAAGACTTACTTTTACAACCACTCGGAACAGAAGATGTACCACGATGTCGACCTGAGCAAAAAGGACGAATGGCTGAAGTCACCGGAAGATTTGCTTTGGATTGATCTGTACGATGTGGGGAACAATGAACTGCAGTACATTGCCAAAATCTTTGACTTCCACCCGCTGGCGATTGAAGACTGCCTGCACGTCAGCCCGCGTGCCAAGGTAGACAAGTACGACGACTACTACTTTTTCGTGTTTCATGCCCTGCGCTACAACGAAGAGAGCGACGACGAAATCACCACGGTGGAACTGAACGTTTTTCTCGGTCCCAATTACATCGTCACGATTCACAAGTCGCCGATGAACACGATCGGCCGAATCGCGGCCATGTGCCACCGGAACATCTCCTATCTGAACCGCGGTCCCGACTACCTGCTGTACGCGATTGTGGACGGCATCACCGACGAGTACTTCCCGATCATGGACAGGATCAGCGTGCGGATCGACGAGCTGGAAGACGAGATCTTCGAGCACAAGATGGAGGAGATCACGGAAGAATTCCTGGCGCTGAAGCGAACGATTATTTTGATTCGTCGCGTGATTTTACCGCAGAAGCGCATTTTCGCCAATGTCAACGGACGCTATTCGTTTGACATATCCGAGGAAAACGTTCCGTTCTACAGCGACCTGACGGATCACCTGGAGCGGATTGCCGACTCCACGGAGACGTTCCGCGACCTGGTCAACGGCGCGCTGGACACCTACTACACGATCATCAGCGCCAAGACCACCGAGACGATGCGCGTGCTGACGATCATCTCCACGATCATTCTGCCGCTGACGTTCATCACCGGATTGTTCGGAATGAACACGTTCAGCTGGCTGGGCCCGGAGGCGGAACCGTACATGCTGATCACCGCCCTCGTCGTCATGATCGGCATGACCTTTGCCATGCTGCACATCTTCCGCAAGCGAAAGTGGCTGTAGCGCAGCCGGGTGGGGATTAGGCAAAATTGGCGCTTATACTCGCACGGCCTCCCGCGGAGACTAACGTCAAACTCTGCGTGGGGAGGCCGACGGAAATGGAAGATCTGACAACCGCGCTGATGCGCACCCTGTTTTCCTATTTCTTTCTCCTGGTCCTGCTGCGCCTGATGGGCAAGCGGGAATTGGGAAAACTGTCCGTCTTTGACGTCGTCATCTCCATTATGCTGGCGGAGATGGCGGTGCTGGCGATTGAAGAAATCGACAAACGGGCGTTCCTGTTCTATATCCCGATGCTGCTGATCGGACTGCTGGAAGTCGGCATGGCGTATCTGTCGCTGAAAAACAAGAAGTTTCGCGACGTGGTTGACGGTTCGGCCGACTTGATCATTGAAAACGGCCAGATTCGCGAAGACGCGATGCGGCGCAACCGGCTCACCTTTGACGACCTGATGGTTCACCTGCGGCAGAAGAACATCAAGAACCTGGCGGACGTGGAATTTGCCGTTCTGGAGCCGACCGGGCAGATGAGCGTCTTTCCCAAACGGTTGAAGCACCCGCTGACCCGGGAAGACCTGAAGCTGCCGGATCCGAAACCGCAGGGCGGGGTGACGTTTACGGGGCTGCCGATCCCGCTGATCCTGGACGGCCAGGTGCGGGAAGAGGCGCTGGGAAAAATCGGCCAGAACAAGCTGTGGCTGAAACGGGAAATCCGCAAGTACGGGATCAAGGACATCCGCGATGTCTCGTTCTGCAGCATCGACGAGCGGGGGATCATCTACCTCGACACCAAGGACAAACCGCTGCATTGACGAAAAAGGCGTCAGCGCCGGGGGAAAAAGATGGCCAACTGTTCGCCGATCCAGGGGATGCGGCGGACGTCCTGTTTGCCCAGAATCCGCATCGCCACGAGCAGCACCAGGTACAAAAGCGTGCTGGCGGCGGAGCAGAGGAGGAGCAGCCGGATGACCGGCGCGTCGGCAAACCAGTGGGCGGCCATGTACGAACCGGCGTATCCCATGGCCACCATCGCCGCGCCGATCTTGCACAGCTCCAGCACGTTCACGGTGAAGCCGATCACCTTGACCAGGCTGGCGAGGTGCAGGAGCGTGACCAGCGTGATGTTGATGTTGAGCGCGATCACCGCTCCGTGAATGCCGAACTGGGGCTGGACGGTGAAGACAAACATCGCGGCTGTCTTGACAACGGCGCCGATCAGCGTGTTGCGGAAGACCACCTGCGCGTAATCAAGACCCTGCAGCGCAGCCGCCAGCGGCGCCTGGAAAAAGAGGAAGACGGAAAACGGCGCCATCTCCTTCACAAGCAGCCCCACGTCCGGGTTGTTGTAAAGCAGCCCGCTGAGCGGCTCGGCAAAAATGTACAGCAGGACGGTACACGGTGCTCCGATGACGAGTGTGATCCGCATCGCCTGGTAGATGCGCCGATGCACGAGAGGAGCATTTTTTTGATAGGACGCTTCCGCCACGGCAGGAACGAGCGAAACGGACAAGGAATAGGTTAAAAACGTAGGAAACAAGAGCAGAGGGACGGCCATCCCGGCGAATTGACCGTACAGGCTGGTCGAGACCGTCGTCGACACTCCGGACATCACCAGGGCGAACGGCACGATCATCGGCTCCAGCACATAGGCGATCGAGCCGACGATCCTGCTCAGGGTGACGGGAAGCGATACGCTGAACAACTGGCGCAGGCTCTTCCGGCTCTGTGAAAATACAGCCAGCAGCGGCTGTTCCCAGACGCGCGCCGCCGTGTTCCGGCTGGACCGCCGGTACTGCCAGAGAATGTACAGAAGGCCGGCCGCTTCGCCGAAAATGATGCTGCCGACGGCGCCTGCGGTGGCGTATTGGATGCCGAGCGGCAGAAAGGCGAGCGTCATCACGACCACCAGCACCATGCGGACCACCTGCTCCACCAACTGCGAGACGGCGGTCGGCGTCATGTTGTGTTTGCCTTGAAAATAGCCGCGCAGCACCATCGAAATGCTGGCGATCGGGATCACCGGCACCGCGGCCAAGAGGACGATGTCCGCCCGCGCATCGGCAAACAGCAGCTGCGAGATGCGCCCGGACAGCGCGAGCAAAAGCGAGCACAGGATCAGGCTGATTCCCCCGGTGACCGCCAGCGCGAGCAGCAGGAACCGGCGGCTCTGCCGGCTGTCCTGCGCCGCCTCCGTTTCCGCCACCTGCTTGGCGATGGCGACGGGCAGACCAAACGTGGTGACCGTGATGAAAAAATACAGCAGGGGAACCACCATCTGGTACAAGCCCATCCCTTCCGCGCCGATCAAGCGCGACAGGACGATGCGGTTGGCAAAGCCGAGCACCTTGGTCACGCCGCCCGCGATGATGAGGATGACCGTTCCGTAAAAGAAAGACTGTCTCATGGCAGGCTCCTTTACCGCCCAAATTTCGTGAACAGTTCGTACTATAAGAATATGGACGTGCCGCTCACGGCATGACTACTTTGAGGGGGAGAGCAGATGGACGAGCAGCGCAAACGGGAATGGTACGCACAGGTGGCCGGCCTGTGCGAAAGCAAGGCAGAGGAATTCGCCCTGCTCGGCTACGAAAACGTCACGGCGGAGGACGTCTGGGAGTGCGTCACCGCCGCATACAAGGAAATTCCGCCCCTGCACCGCCTGGTCAACGACATCCTGTCGCTGAAACCGACCAAGTACATGAACTGGCTGATGCTGCAAATGTACAAGCAATCCCAGTGAAACTTTTCGCCTCAACATTCGTAAAAGTAGGCTGATGCGTACGACAAGGGGTTGGTTGCCATGGTTTTGCTTTCCAGCAAAAATTGACACGTTTTTTTCCACTTCGCTATAATGGGCATATTGGTTTGCGTCTTCTGACGGAACCCTGGAAGGAAAGAGGGGTATTACTACATGATCAAATGGGGAAGATTCCTCCTGTTCCTGGTCGTCGTGGGCATGCTGGCCACGCTCATCACCACAACGACCCAGCAGGTGGCAGGCAAGATCCGGCTTGGTTTGGACCTGCAGGGCGGCTTTGAAATTCTCTACGTCGTAGAGCCGCTGGAGCCAAACCAAAAAGTGGATATCGAATTGTTGAAAGCGACCGCGAGCATGGTCGAAAAGCGGGTCAACATCGGGGGCGTGGCGGAACCCGTGATTGAGACGGAGCTGCCCAACCGCATCCGCGTCAAGATCGCGTCCGAGAAGGCCAATCAGGACGAGCTGCGCGAGTTGATCGGCAAACCGGCGGTGCTGGAGTTCCGCGACGAAAAGGGCAACGTGCTCCTGCGCGGAAGCGACCTTGCCCCGGGCGGTGCGGGCGTCGGATACGACGACCTGAAACGTCCGGTCGTGACATTGAAAATTTCCGACCCGAAAAAGCTGGAAGACATCACCCGGGCCAATCTGGGCAAACATATGGCCATTTACCTGGACGACAACCTGCTGACCAATCCGGTCATCCAAAACGTGATTACCGGCGGAAGCGCCCAAATCACCGGCAACTACACGCAGGAGTCGGCGCAGGAACTGGCTGACATCCTCAATTCGGGCGCCCTGCCGGCGAAACTGATCGAGAAGCAGGTGACCTCGGTCGGCGCGTCGCTCGGTACGCTGGCGCTGCAAAAAACGATCTACGCCGGCTACGTGGGCGCCGCGCTGATCATCGTGTTCATGCTGCTGGTGTACCGTCTGCCCGGTCTGATCGCCAACATCACGCTTGTCGCGTTTACCTACTTCTGTCTCGTCGTGCTTGACTGGATGGACGCGACGCTCACCCTGCCGGGGATCGCCGGTTTCATTCTCTCCGTCGGGATGGCGGTGGACGCCAACATTATTACCTACGAACGCATTCAGGAAGAGATTCGCGCCGGAAAGACGATTCTGTCTGCGTTCCGTGCGGGGGAACGCCGTTCGTTGATCACGATCATCGACGCGCACGTGACCACGCTGATCGCGACAGCGGTGCTGTTCTACTTCGGGACAAGCTCCATCCAAGGGTTCGCGATCGTGCTGGCCATGACGCTGATCGTCAGCGTCATCACCAACGTGTTTGGTTCCCGCTTCCTGTTGTGGCTGCTCGTCCGCTCCAACATGATCAAGAAGCCGTTCTGGTTCGGGGTAAAGGAGAGTGAGATCGGTGAGCTCTAAACGACACGAAGATATTGTCAAATTTGACATCGTCAAAAACCGGCGGAAGTTCTTTCTCTTTTCCGGTGCCATTCTCGTCCTGGGCCTGCTTGTCACGCTGTTTATGGGATTGAACCTGGGGGTCGACTTCAAGGCGGGGACCCGCCTCGACATCTACATCGGCAAAGAGTTTAATCCGGCCGACGTGGAACAGTTGATCAAGCAGCACGTGCCGAATACCGTCTTCACCCATGTAACGCCCTATGGCGACCATCAGGCACAGACCCGTTTTGACCAGACGGTGGACGCTGAAAAGCTGAAAGCGCTGGAAAAGGCACTGAAGGACAAGTACGGGCCGCAGGTAACCAAGCAGGAAGCGATGGTTGATCCGAGCATCGCCCGCGAACTGGTGCAAAAAGCGGCAATTGCCGTAGCGATTGCCGGCGTCGGAATCATCGTGTACATCGCGATTCGCTTCCAACTGCTGTTTGGCATCGCCTGCATCGTCGGTCTGATCCACGACGTTCTGGTTCCGATCGCGCTGTTCTCCGTGTTCCGGCTGGAAGTGGATTTGACGTTCATCGCGGCGATTTTGACGATTGTCGGTTATTCGATCAACGACACGATCGTAATTTTTGACCGGATTCGGGAAAACCTAAGAACGATGAAGTCCAAAACCGTGGAAGATCTGGAACACCTGGTCAACGTCTCGCTGTGGCAAACGATGCGCCGCTCCATCTTCACGGTGGCGACGGTGTTCTTCACCGCCCTGGCGATTGCCGTACTGGGCAGTGAAAGCATCCGCAACTTCTCCCTGGCCCTGATTTTCGGTCTGGTGAGCGGGACGTACTCGTCCATCTTCATTGCCGCTCAGGTATGGGTGGCCCTGAAAGAACGGGAAATGAAAAAGAAACGTTTTTCTCCGGCTCCAAATGAGGGCTGAGTGACGAAACCGCGGGGGAGCTTCCCCGCGGTTTTTCTTCTCTCCACCATACTTCCCGCGAAAGGGGCGATGGCTGTGGATAACCGTTTGGCCAAGGCGCAGTTTGGCGCCTGGGTGGGAATCGTCGGCAACCTGGCGCTGGCCGCAGCCAAGCTGCTGATCGGCTGGCTGGCCAAATCGCAGGCGCTGATTGCCGATGCGGTCCATTCCGCCTCCGATGTGGTCGGGTCGGTGGCCGTCCTGATCGGACTGCGGGCGGCGGATCGTCCGCCCGACGAGGATCACCCGTACGGACACGGAAAGGCGGAATCCGTGGCGGCGATTATCGTCTCCGTTTTGTTGGCGCTGGTCGGCGTGGAAATCGGGTCGGCGTCGGTCAAATCGCTGTTCGCCCCGTTGGAGCCGCCGGGCATGGCGGCCGTCTGGGCGGCTGTCGGCTCGATGATTGTCAAGGAGTGGATGTTCCGCTACAAGTACAACCTGGGCAAAAAGCTGAACAGCCCGTCGCTGATTGCCAACGCCTGGGAGCACCGCTCCGACGTCTTTTCCTCGTTTGCGGCGTTGATCGGGATTGGCGGGGCGATCCTCGGCGGCCGCTTGGACATCCCCTGGCTTTTGTACCTGGACCCGATCGCGGGCATTTTCGTCTCCGCCCTGGTGTTGAAGATGGCCTACCACATCATGATGGAATCGATTCACAACACGCTCGATCACGTGCTTCACGAAGAGGAGACGGTTGAGCTGCGCCGCTCCATCGAGGCGGTGCCCGGCGTGAAGCGGATCGATTCGTTCCGTGCACGCGAACACGGCCACTACCAGATCGTCGACGTGAAGATCGGCGTCGATCCCCACATCACCGTGGAAGCGGGCCACCGGATCGCGAAACAGGTCAAGCGGGAACTGATGGCCCAATTCTCCGCCGTCCGCGACGTGTTTGTCCACGTCAACCCGTACGATCCCCGCCCGGAGGAAAAACCGGCGGACGTCCAGGCTCCTCCGGACGGACAGGCGTAAATGTTCGCCAGTTGTCAGTCTCCCGTCCTTTCCTCTATAATGAATGAGGATTGGAGGAAAGGCCTATGCTCAAAGCGAAAACACGCTGGCAACTGGCCGCGTATGACGAGAAGCTGGCGGACGAGATTGCCCGGGAATGTGGATTGTCTCCGCTGATCGCCAAGCTCCTGGTCATCCGCGGCATCGATTCGCCGCAGCGGGCGCGTGCCTTTCTGGAGGCAGGACCGGAGTTGTTTCACGACCCGTATCTACTGGACGGGATGGAAGAGAGCGTGCACCGGATTCGCCGGGCGATTGAGCGGAACGAACCGATTTGCATTTACGGCGACTACGATGCGGACGGTGTCAGTTCCACGTCGTTGATGGTTCATGTCATGCGCCAATTGGGCGCTGTGTTTGACTGCTACATCCCCAACCGCTTTACGGAAGGATACGGTTTACATAAAGATGCACTGGCCCACCTGCAGGAAAGCGGTTACAAGCTGATCGTCACCGTCGACACCGGCATCAGCGCGGTGGAGCAGGTGGCCTTTGCCAATCAACTGGGGCTGGACGTCATCGTGACGGACCACCACGAACCTCCGGCAGTTTTACCGGAGGCCTTTGCCGTGATCAACCCGAAAAAGCCGGGCTGTTCGTATCCGTTTGACATGCTGGCTGGCGTCGGGGTGGCGTTCAAGCTGGCCCATGCGCTGCTGGGAGAGCCGCCGCTCTATCTGGCCGATCTCGCCGCGCTGGGCACGATCGCCGACCTCGTCCCGCTGGTGGATGAGAATCGGGTTCTCGCCCGTCTCGGGCTGCAGCGGCTCAATCAGACCCGCAACATCGGACTGCAGGCGTTGATCCGCGTCTGCGGTCTGGCGGACAGCGAATTGACTGCGGGCCACGTCGGCTTTGCCCTCGGGCCTCGTCTCAACGCAGGCGGCCGGCTGGAGACGGCGGAAGCAGCCGTGAAACTGCTGACGACGCAGGATCCTGAGGAAGCGGACCAATGCGCCCGCATCCTGGATAACCTCAACCGGGAGCGGCAGGAGCTGGTGCAGGCCATCACCGACGAGGCCGTGCAGATGGTGCGCGAGCAGTTTCCCCTGGACGAAAACCGCGTGCTCGTCCTCGCCAAGGAAGGCTGGAACGTCGGGGTGGTCGGCATCGTCGCTTCCCGGCTGGTGGAGATGTTTTACCGGCCGACGATCGTGCTCGGCATTGATCGGGAAAAAGGAACGGCCAAAGGATCCGCCCGCAGCATTGCCGGTTTTGACATGTATGAAGCGCTGACGGCGTGCAGGGAATGGCTGCCCCACTACGGCGGGCACACGATGGCGGCGGGGATGACGCTGCCGATCGAGAATCTCGAGCCGCTCCGCGACCGGCTCAACCGGCTGGCCGCCGAGTGGTTGACGGAAGAAGACTTCGTGCCGCTGACCAAGGTGGATGTCGCCCTGGACCTCGCGGAGATCAGCCTCGACACGGCAGAGCAGTTGGAACAACTGGCGCCGTTCGGGATGGGCAACCCCACGCCGCTGGTGCTGGTGCGGGATGTGGAGGCAGCCGGCATGCGCACGATCGGCCGGGACGACAGCCATCTGAAATGCTCGCTCTGCAAGGAGGGCGGCAGCGTGGACGCGATCGGTTTCAACTGGGCCCATGTCGTGAGCGAAGTGACGCCGAAAGCGCGGTTTGAGGTGCTGGCGGAGCTGTCCGTCAACGAGTGGAACGGCCATCGCAAACCGCAGCTTACGATTCGCGATCTCGCCGTGCCGCACAGACAGGTCTTTGACTGGCGGGGGTGCCGGGACAAACAGGAAAGGTGGCGGCAGTTGGCCGCCCGGCACGAGATGCTGACCGTCCTGTTCCGGCGGGAAAGCTACGAGGCGCTGGCCGCCGGCTTGGCCGCGGCGGAGCAGCCGGGAAGGCTCCTGGTCGTTGCGGATGACGCGTGGGACGGTCATGTGCCGGCCCTGCCGACCGTCGTCCTCTACGATCTGCCCAAGCGGCGGAGCGACCTGAACAGGGTGCTGGCCCGCCTCGAACAGGCGGAGCGGATCTACTGCCTGTTCGGCGATCCCGATCTGGGGGCGGAGCGGCTGTCGTGTCCGGGGCGGGAGCAGTTCAAGGCGCTGTACCAGTTTTTGCTGCAGGTCCCCTGCGTCCAGCGGATTCATTTGGACGCGTTGGCCCGTCGGTTGAAGCTGAAGCGGGATGTGTTGGACGGCATGCTGGCCGTGTTTGCGGAACTGGAGTTTGTCCGCTCGGACACGGAGAGCTTCCGCCTGCAGCCGGAAGCGCCGAAACGGCCGCTGGAAAGCTCCCGCTACTATGCGGAGTGGAAGGAAGAGGCGGAACTGGCGACGGAACTCCTGCTTTCCTCGTACGACGCCCTGATTCACCATTTTCAACAACAGGTGGAGACTGTCACCTGGTAGGAGGAATTGTTTCATGGACTTTAAATCATACATTCGCGTGATTCCTGATTTCCCTCAGCCGGGCATTCGCTTCAAGGATATTACCACCCTGCTGAAAGACGGGGCTGCCTACAAAGCGGCGATTGACGAACTGGCCCAGTTTGCCCGCGAGATGCAGGCTGACGTGATTGCCGGACCGGAAGCGCGCGGTTTTGTTGTAGGCGCTCCGCTCGCCTATACGTTGGGCCTGGGCTTCGTGCCGATCCGCAAATCCGGCAAGCTGCCGTACGAGTCGATCAAGGCGGACTACAGCCTGGAGTACGGCAAGGACGCGCTGGCTGTACACGTTGATGCCATTCAGCCCGGGCAGCGCGTGCTGATCGCGGACGATCTGCTGGCGACCGGCGGCACGATCACCACCACGATCAACCTGGTCGAGCAGTTGGGCGGCAAGGTGGTCGGCGCTGCCTTCTTCATCGAGCTCACCTATCTGGACGGACGCCAAAAACTGGGCGACATTCCGGTCAAGTCGCTGGTTCAATACTAGCAGCGTTGCTCTCTGTCCCTCGCAGCGGACGGAGAGCTTTTTTTCCTTGGCCGTAAGGGCGTCAGGCAGCCGCCGCTGCCCGATTGTGGTCCTATTCACGGTTCCTTCATACTTTGCGGGGAGAATCACCTTTACAAGGCAAACGACTTACAAGATAATAGTATGAAATAGACGTGTTGTATCGATTCCACCCTTACGACGAGATGGAACGGTTGAACCGGCTTCGTAGGAAGTTTTCTGTATGAGAGGATAAGGGAAGGGAACTATGAGCACCGGCGTTGAAGAAGTACTGAATAAAGCAAGTAGCTATTTGTCCCAAACCGATCTGGACCTGATTACGCGCGCCTACCGCCTGGCGGAGCAAGCGCATGAAGGTCAGGTGCGCAAATCGGGTGTTCCGTACATCATGCATCCGATTGCCGTCGCGGGGATCCTCGCCAACCTGCACATGGACGCGGTGACGATCGCCGCCGGCTTTTTGCATGACGTCGTGGAAGATACCGACATTACGCTGGATCGCATTCGCGAAGAGTTCGGTTCGGAAGTGGCTCTCCTGGTCGACGGCGTGACCAAGCTGGAGAAAATCAAATACAAGTCCAAGGAGGAGCAGTTGGCGGAAAATCACCGCAAGATGCTGGTGGCGATGGCCCAGGACATCCGCGTCATCATGATCAAGCTGGCCGACCGCCTGCACAACATGCGGACGCTGCGCCACATGTCCGAGGAAAAACAGCGGGAGATTTCCGACGAAACGCTGGAAATCTTCGCGCCGCTGGCTCACCGGCTGGGGATCGCTTCCGTCAAGTGGGAGCTGGAGGACACGGCTCTGCGCTACCTGAATCCGCAGCAGTACTACCGCATCGTCAACCTGATGCAGAAAAAGCGGGCCGAGCGGGAGGCGTACATCAACGAGGCGGCCGACACGATCAAGGAGAAGCTGAAAGAGCTGAACATCGAGGCGGAGATTTCCGGCCGGCCGAAGCACATTTACAGCATCTACAAGAAGATGACCAAGCAAAACAAGCAGTTCAACGAGATTTACGACCTGCTGGCGCTGCGCGTCATCGTCAACGACATCCGCGACTGTTACGCGGTGCTGGGCATCGTCCACACGCTGTGGAAGCCGATGCCGGGCCGCTTTAAGGACTATATCGCGATGCCCAAGGCCAACATGTACCAGTCCCTGCACACTACCGTGATTGGGCCGAAAGGGGAGCCGCTGGAAGTGCAGATCCGCACCTGGGAGATGCACCGAACGGCGGAGATCGGGATCGCCGCCCACTGGGCCTACAAGGAAGGCAAGAGCGTCGTGCAGGGCTCGTTTGCCGAAAAGCTGGGCAACCTGCGCGAGATCATCCAGGGCGGTTCCGAGGAGGCGCCCAACGCCCAGGAATTCATGGAGTCGCTGAAGCAGGACTTGTTCTCCGACACGGTGTTCGTCTTTACCCCAAAAGGAGACGTGGTGGAACTGCCCAAAGGCTCCGTGCCGCTGGACTTTGCCTACCGGATTCACTCGGCGGTCGGCAATCGCACCATTGGCGCCAAGGTCAACGGCAAGATCGTCCCCCTGGACTACGCGCTGAAAACGGGCGACATCGTCGAGATTCTCACCTCCAAGCATTCGTACGGCCCCAGCCAGGATTGGCTGAAGATCGCCAAGTCGGCCCACGCCCGCAACAAGATCAAGCAGTGGTTTAAAAAGGAGAAGCGGGAAGAGAACGTCGCCAAGGGGCAGCAGATGGTGGAGGCGGAGATCAAGGCCCGCGGCTACGACGTCAAGGAGGCGATGACCGAAGCCAACCTGAAAGAGGCGGCGGCCCGCTTCAACTTCCAGGGGCACGAGGACATGTTCGCCGCGGTCGGCTACGGCGGCATCACCGCCGCGCAGATCGTGACCCGGCTGATCGACAAGCTGCGGCGGGAGCGGGAGGAGCAGAACCCGCCCGCACCGGAGTACAAACCGAGCTCGTCCCCGCAGGTCGTACGCAGCGAATCGGGTGTAAAAGTGCGCGGCGTGGACAACCTGCTGGTGCGGATATCGCGATGTTGCACGCCGATCCCGGGCGATCAGATCATCGGCTTTGTCACCCGCGGCCGGGGCGTATCGGTTCACCGGCGCGACTGTCCCAACGTGCTGACGGAAGAGTGCGTGGAGCGGCTGATCGACGTGGAGTGGGATGCCGATGCCAAGCACAACTACAACGTGGACATCGAAATCACCGGCCAGGACCGCAGCGGCCTGCTCAACGACGTGCTGCAGGTCGTGGCGGAGACCAAGACCAACATTGCCGCAGTCAGCGGCAAGGCGGACAAAAACCGCCTCGCCACGATCCACATGACCATTACGATCAGCAATGTGGCTCACCTGCAAAAAGTGGTGGAACGCATCAAAAGCATCAAAGACATTTATTCCGTTCGGCGGATTTTAAGCACCTGATCACGAGAGATTGGGTGCTCTTCATTTGGGAGAGAAGGGAGAATCATGCATGCGCGTAGTGGTACAGCGCTCCAGGGAAGCAAGCGTTACCGTAGGGGGAGAGATCGTCGGACAGATTGAGCACGGGCTGGTGCTCCTGGTCGGCATTACCCATGAGGACACCGAAAAGGACGTGGAGTTTGTCGCCGACAAAATCGCTCACCTGCGCATTTTTGAAGACAGCGAGGGAAAAATGAACCACTCCGTGCTGGAGCGGGAGGGACAGATTTTGTCCGTCTCCCAGTTTACCCTGTACGGGGACTGCCGCAAGGGAAGGCGGCCCAACTTCATGGCGGCGGCCCGCCCCGAACAGGCGGAACCGCTGTACGAGCTGTTCAACGCCAAGCTGCGGGAAAAAGGGCTGCGTGTGGAGACGGGCCGGTTCGGCGCGATGATGGAAGTGCGTTTGGTCAACGACGGCCCCGTCACGCTGATCGTGGAGTCGTGACACTTCCACGGCGGGAGGTCCGGGTTAATCGCGAAGCGTACGGGAATCGGAGAGGGGGATGGCGGTGGGACGGGAAGCGTTGGTGATCGGCGGGAGCGGCATGCTGGCCGGGGTCTCGCTGTGGCTGGAGGAAGCGGGATACCATGTGGCCGTGATCGGGCGAGACCGGAAGAAGCTGCAGGCCCTGGCGGAGCGATCCGGCAGGCCGGAGGGGTTCTCCCTGCTGCCGGTCGATTATCACCAGACGGACCGGTTTCGGGAAGCGGTCGCGTCACTGGTTCGCGAGCGGGGCGGAATCGATCTGGTGGTCGCCTGGATTCACTCGACCGCTCCCCACGCGCTCCCGGCGGTTCAGCAGGAACTGTCGGCGCAACGCAGGACATGGCGGCTGTTTCACGTCTGCGGCAGCCGCGCCTACAAGGAACCGCCCCGCGTCGCCGACGTGCCCAACTGTTTGTACCGGCGGATTCTGCTCGGGTTTCGGCTGCAGGGAGACGACTCCCGCTGGCTGACCAACGAGGAGATCGCCGCCGGCGTCCGTGCGGCGATCCAGGGCGACCGGCCGTTCTCGGTCGTCGGCCAGGTGGAGCCGTGGGACAGGCGGCCCGTGTAAAGAGGAAACGAAGCCGAGCCTAGCTCGGCTGTTTGTGTTTCAACACCATGTGCACAGCCTCCACCACCGCTTCCGGCCGCACATCCGGGATCATGTGGGCGGTGCCGGGCAGCACCACCAACCGGGAGTGGCCGATCTCCCGATGCAGGCGGCCGGCTTGCAGCGCGGGGTGGAACGGATCGGCATCGCCGACGACGATCACGACCGGAGTGCGGATGTCGGCGTATCGCGGCTCCCACTGCGGGACCGTCCGGACGTAGGCCAAAATGTCTTCGCGATTGGCCCTCAACTGACCTGCCTCGACCACAAGGCTCTGGCTCGTTCCAGGTAGCCCGGCGGCACCGGGTCAGGGGAAAATGCGGCCGTGACCATCGGTTTGGCGAGCAGCCGCGCCAACGGCGAAAGCACGGTGTTGGCCAGCAGGCCGCCCAGCCAGGGAACGCGCAGCAGGCGGCCGATCAAGAGGTCCGCCGTTCCGGCCGGGTAGGCGTCACCCGCGTAGGCCCCCGGTGCCAAAAGCACAAGGCCGGCGATCTCGTCGGGGTAGGCCAAGGCGTAGGCGAGCGCGAGCGATCCGCTCCACGAATGGGCCACCAGGACGGGCCGTTCGGCCTTGAGGACGGACAGCGCCTCCCGCAGCAGGCGGGCCTGAACCGCAGGCGTCGCCATGTCCCGCCGGGGCCGCTCGCTGTAGCCGTAGCCCGGCCGGTCAAACGCGATGGCCCGGAAGCCCACTTCTGCGGCCAGCTCCAATACCCCGGCGTAATCGCAGGAGGAGAGAATCCCGCCGTGCAGCAGCACGACCGGCTGTCCCGCCCCCTGACAGACGTAGTGCAGGCGCAGTCCTTCCGCCGTGACGAATGATCCACGCGGCGGAAAAGCGTTTTCGGCGCGGCGAACCTCCCGTTGATTGTGCGCATAAAGCGCCAGCATGACCGCCGCCACCCCCGTGATCGCACACATCCCCATCATCCCCACCATCCCTTTCTATTCGTTTTACATACGTAAACGTATGAGAATAACGTACCAATCGGTATGTGGTTGCTGAAAAAAACCCGTTTGCCTTTCAAACGGGTGCAGTGGCGTCGTCCGCCGAGGGCTGCAGGCCTTCCCAGAGGACTCTGGACAGCTCGGGCACCACCTGCTCAAAGCGGATGCGGTCCGGATCAATCAGCCAGCCCAACAGCAGGCCGTTGATCAGCGCCTGGAACAGAACGGCCAAGGCGCCCGGGTCGCAATCGCGTTTGACGGCGCCGCTTTCCTGCAGCAGCGCGATGACGCCGCTAACGCCGTCGATGATCTTTCCGTACGCGGCCCGCAGCGCTTCGCCGACCGCCGGATCACGGCTGGCGGTGACAAATTCGAAAAACAGCATCGGATTGCCCTGTCCCTCCTCCACGCAGGCAAACTGCGACTGCAGCATGCGGGCGAGCCCCTGCGCCGGAACAGCCGAATCGAGGGCGGACCCCGCCTGCCGCGAAAGCACCTGGAGCTGCTGCGTGAGGTTCTTCTCGCACAGGGCGGCGAACAGATCGCTCTTGCTTGAAAAGTGCCAGTAGACGGCTCCCTTTGTCATTCCGGCGTCGGCGGCCACCTGCTCCAGCGACGCTCCGGCATACCCTAGCCGGGCGAATACGCGGGCGGCCGCATCCAAAATGCTCGTCCGCGTATCGGCCAGCGACGGCGCGCTGTCCGCCTGCTGTTGGTCCAGCCAGGCTCTCATCTCCTGCTTGCTGCCGAAGTGGCGTCTCACCGCTGTCCAGTGGACGCCGGCCGCTTTCGCCACATCGGCGAAACTGATTTTGTCAAAAGGGTGGCGGGCGGCCAACCGACGGGCCGCTTCCATGATTCGTTCGCGTGTCGTCATCGTATCTCTCCGACCATGTATTCATTCCATACTGATGAGTATGTCTTCAGCATAACGGTTGCATGAAATGGATGTAAAGGAAATGGTTTCCTTGCATCGCGGACGAACAAAAAACCCCCTTGCCGCTTTCCGGATTGAAAACGGCCAAGGGGGTTCTCAGGTTATCCTCCCTGAACGTTCTGGGAGGCGAAGTACTGAAGGATGCCTTTGTACAGCCCTTCGGCAGCCAAATCCTGCTGTTTTTCGGAACGAAGCCGGATTTCTTCGTTGTAGTTGGAGAGGAAGCCGATCTCCGCCAGGATGGACGGAACCGGATTCTCCCGCAGGACGTAGTAGTTGCCGAACCTGGACTGCAGGTCCTTGTAGCTGGTCGCCTTGACGATTTCGCTTTGCACCAGCGAGGCGAGCTTGCTCGAATTGCCCTTGTTGTAATAAAAGACAATCGTGCCGTTGGTCAGCGTGTTGGGATGGGTGTTGTGGTGGATGCTGACGAAAATGTCCGCGTTGTTTTGCACGGCAATGTCCACGCGCTGCTGCAGCGTCAGCTTGCGGTCGTCGCTGCGGGTCATGATCACCTTGGCGCCGGCCGCTTCCAGCTTGTTTTTCAGCAGCAACCCCACCTGCAGGTTGACCGTCTTTTCCAGCGTGGAAAAGCTGGAGCCGGTCGCTCCGGTGTCGTTGCCGCCGTGGCCGGGGTCGACCACGATCACCTTGCCGACCAGTTCGTTGCCTTTGATGACGGGGGGCATGCCCACCGGAGCCACCAGCCATCCGGCGACGTAGCCCGTCGAACCGTCGCGCAAGGTGATCTGGAACCAGTCGCCTTCTTTTTTGACAATCGCGTATTTTTCTCCGGTCTGTACCCGTCTGACGATGCCGTACTGGGTGCCGGGACCGGAGCGGATGTTGGTGTCCGGGTTCAAAATGGTGACGTGCGGACCGGACATCGCCGGCTCCTGCACGCTGATGAGCCAGCCGGCTACCCAGCCGGTTTTGCCGTCCGGTGTCTGGACGCGGTACCAATCTCCCTGCTGCTCCAGAATGGTCAGCGTGGTCCCCAGCTTCAACGTCCCCAGGACGGGGCTGGTTGTGCTGGCCTGGCCGCGCAGGTTGAGACCGTCCGTCTGGACCGTGGCCGTCTGCTTGGCGGGAGCTTGCGGCTGTCCGGAGCCGCTGTCAGGCGCGGGCGCACCGGTGTCCGGAACATTCTGCGGCGGATTCGGATTCGGCTGGCCGCTGCCGGCGGCGGGAAGCGGTGTCTGGACCGTTCCCTGCTTGGGAATCCAGGCGTTGACGCCGCCGTAGGGAAACTGGATCCACCCGTTCTGTTCCGCCAAAACGGTGATGATTTCGCCGTCGTGAAGCTGTCCGATGGCTGGCTGCGCGGCGTCGGGAGCGGGGTAGACGTACGGCGCGTAGTCCAGGATCAGCTCGCGTCCCTGCTGATTCGGCTGTCCGCCAGGGGGCGTCACCGGTGCACTGCCGGTTGCCTGTCCGCCGGGGGGCGTCTCCGGCGCGCTGCCGTTAGCTTGTCCGCCGCTTACGCCGCCGGGCGCCGCCGTTCCTTGACTGGCGGCGGGGTGCTCGGTGACCAGCCAGCCGGCCACCCACCCTTTTTTCTGGGAGGGAAGCTGAATCTGCAGCCACTGCCCGCTGCGCTGCACGATCGGATACCGGGTACCCGGATTGATGGTCTGAATGACGGGAAACGTCTGGCCGGGGCCGGAACGCACGTTGAGGTTGGTCGTTTGGCTTTCCGCCTGCGGTCCCGCGCTCTGCTGGGCCACCGGTTTGACCAGCCAGTTGGCCACCCAGCCGGTGCGGCCGTCGGGAAGCCGGACGTTCAGCCACTCCCCCTGCTCGGCGAGGACGGGCAGGACGCTTTTGGCGGGCAGCGTGGTAAGCACCTGATCCTGCAGGCTGGGCCCGGACCGAACGTTCAGATTGTCCACGGTGACCTGGACGGAGCCGTCCGCCCACGCGGCGGATACGGGAAACAATACGGCGCAGACCGCAGCCAGGATGGTCCGCAGAAGCTTTTGTCGCTGAAACACAGTAGACATCCTTTCCATTGTTTTGAAAGTCGATCAATGCATGATTTGCCAGCTAATACCTTCTGCCTTTCCCCTTCTTTTTCCTGCATCATCCGACAAACTTCTTTGGCAATTGCAAATCGTTGCGCGCAAAGCGGCACACCTCGCTCCGCCTCGCTTATGCTTTTTCCCGGACGCGGCCATACTAGGGATTGGAGCATGCAACGAGAAAGCGAGGAGGACACAGTGAGACAATCCAACAAGGAAGCATTTGCCCAGGAAGCCAATCGGCGCCTGTTTTCTGTCGATTTCCACGATTTTCTGGAGAAAGAATCCGCGCTCACCGACGTGGAATTGTCGAGGGAATTCGACATCAGTGTGCGGGACGTACGGACATTGAGGCGAAAGCTGCACCCATGACTTGGCGTTTTTGCACCGGCCGATTCGGTTGACCCGGCTTTTCAGGTCGGATAAGATGAAGGGTGGCATACTGAAAAGCAGGTGGAACCGATGATACAAGTCAAATGTGAAGGACACGCATTCGAGCGGGAAATCGCCTTGATTCTCGCTTTGTTTTACGAAGACCCCGATATCGCCTACGTGGATGAATGGAGCGGCGGCGAGGGGATCCGCATCCGGTTGGCTCTGTCAGACAGGGACGGCAGTGTATCGGCGGAGGGCGAGCTGTTGGCCGGAGAGCGCCGGTTTGTCCACAGCGCTGAGAGACAGACTGCCGGCCTGGATGAGATAGGGAAGCGGAAAGTCGCCAAGCAGGCGGTCAGCTACGTCCTGCTGGTCATGCTGGAGGAGTTTACCGGCATGGAGCAGGGCTGGGGCATCCTGACCGGCATCCGTCCCACCAAGCTGCTGCATCATCTGCTCTCCTCCGGCGCCAGTCAGGAAGAAGCGCACCGCCGGCTGCGGCAGGACTTCATGGTCCGGCCGTACAAGCTGCGCCTGCTGCAGGAGATCGTCGACCGGCAGTTGCAGGTGGTGCCCGATTTGTACCGGATCGACCGGGAGCTGTCCGTCTACATCGGCATCCCGTTTTGTCCCACCAAGTGCGCCTACTGCACCTTTCCCGCCTACGCCATCCGCAGCCACACCGCCTCCGTCAATCCGTTTCTGGAGGGGCTGCACTACGAGATGGAGCGGCTGGGCGAGTGGCTGAGACGGCATGACATGCGGATTACCTCCGTGTACTTCGGAGGCGGCACGCCGACCAGCATTACAGCCGAGGATCTGGATCAACTGTTCGACAAGATGCACCGCTCGTTTCCGCACATGGCGGATGTGCGCGAGCTGACCGTGGAAGCGGGACGTCCCGATACGATCACGCGGGAAAAGCTGGCGGTGATGAAGCGCTGGAACGTGGACCGGATCAGCATCAACCCACAGTCCTTTACCCAGGAGACGCTGCACGCCATCGGCCGCCACCACACGGTCGAGGAGACGATCGAAAAGTACCATCTCGCCATGGAGATGGGGCTGACCAACATCAACATGGACCTGATCATCGGCCTGCCCAACGAAGGACTGGCCGAGCTGGAACACAGCCTGCGGGAAGTGGAAAAACTGATGCCCGCCTCGCTGACGGTGCACACCCTCTCGTTCAAGCGGGCGTCCGAGATGACGCAGAACAAAGAGCGCTACAAGGTAGCCAGCCGGGAAGAGATCAGCCGGATGATGGCGCTGGCGTCGGAGTGGACGAAAGCCCACGGCTATCATCCGTACTACCTCTACCGTCAGAAAAACATCCTCGGCAACCTGGAAAATGTCGGCTACGCCCTTGACGGCCGGGAGAGCATCTACAACATTATGATCATGGAAGAAGTGCAGACCATCCTGGGGCTGGGATGCGGCGCCGTGTCCAAGCTGATGGCGCCTGGCAGCGGCAAGTTGACGCGCTGGCCCAACCCGAAAGATCCGAAGACGTACAACGAAACCTACCGGACGCTGACGGAAGAAAAGCTCCGCGATCTGGACCAGGTCTACTTCGGGACGGCAGCCGCATCGGCAGGACAGGCGGAGTAACCGGTGGAAAAAGTTTTACCGAGCGCCTGTTGACGACCGATTGGCGGTTTGCTATGATTTTCAATAAGCTTTCATGCTAGATCGATTGTCTGATCTGATGACGGGAACAAGTACCCAGGAGACGGATAGCCAGAGAGGAAGCGCCGCGGCTGAGAGCGCTTCTCTATAACGGCCTGGCGAATGACATCCCCGAGGACCGTCGGTGAACGGAAAACGGCCGCGCGCGTTTCGGCCGCCATCCCAGTAACCGGCAGGCGTACGCCGGCGTTAACGGCCAACAAGCGGGACTCCCTGTTGGAGTCCAATCAGGGTGGCACCACGGGAATACCATCTCTCGTCCCTGACATGTCCGGACGGCATGTCGGGCGGCGGGAGATTTTTTATTTTGCTTACCAACGTTCCTGCGGGAACAGACAATGGAGGTTCAGGCAAGATGACAAGGATTCAAATTCCCCGCGGTACGCAGGACATCATGCCCGGTACCGTGGAGCTGTGGCACTACGTCGAGGCCAGGGCCCGCGATCTCTGCCGCCGCTACAATTATCAGGAAATCCGCACGCCGCTGTTTGAGAGCACGGAGCTGTTTCAACGGGGCGTGGGTGAAACCACGGACATCGTGGAAAAGGAGATGTACAGCGTCTCCAATCCGCGCAGCGACGACGCGCTGACGCTCAGGCCGGAAGGGACCGCCGGCGTGGTGCGCGCCTACGTCGAGCACAAGCTGTACGGGCAGCCCAACCAGCCGGTGAAGGTGTACTACCTGGGCCCGATGTTTCGCCATGAACGTCCCCAGGCAGGACGCTACCGCCAGTTCGTCCAGTTTGGGGTGGAGGCGATCGGCTCCAGCGATCCGGCAATTGACGCCGAAGTGATGGCGCTGGCGATGCGCTTCTACCAGGAGCTGGGACTGACGGGCTTGAGCGTGGAGCTGAACAGCGTCGGCACCCTTGAGGACCGCGCCCGCCACCGCGAGCACCTGCTCGCCCACCTGAACGGCGTCCGCAGCGAGCTGTGCGCGGACTGTCAATCCCGGATCGATCGCAACCCGCTGCGCGTGCTGGACTGCAAAAACGAGAAGTGCCGGACGCTGACCAAGGACGCGCCGTCCATTCTCGACTACCTGAGCGACGAGTCCGCCGCCCACTTCGAGGCGGTCAAGCGCTATCTGACCGCGCTCAACATCCCGTACACGGTCAATCCGCGGCTAGTGCGGGGGCTGGATTACTACACGCTGACGGCTTTCGAGATCAAGATGGCGGAAATCGGCGCCGTCGAAACGCTCTGCGGCGGCGGCCGCTACAACGGGCTGGTGGCCGAGCTGGGGGGCGAGGACATGCCGGGCATCGGCTTTGCGCTCAGCATTGAGCGGCTGCTGCTCGCGCTGGAAAAGCAGGGCGTCGAGCTGCCCGTGAGCGGGGGGATTGACTGCTTTGTGGCGATCCAGACCCCTGAAGCGAAACAGGAAGCGTTCGTCCTCGTCGACGAGCTGCGCCGCGCCGGGGTGTCCGCCGATCTGGACTACCTGGACCGCAAAATGAAGGCGCAGGTCAAACAGGCGGACCGGCTGGGCGCCGCGTTTACGGCGATTATCGGCGAAGCGGAGCTGGCAAACGGCACGGTCGTCCTCAAGGAGATGGCGACCGGCGAACAGCAGGAAGTGAAGCGCGACCAGGTCGCCGCCGTTCTGGCCGAACGCCTGGCGGTACGCGCGTAAAGAAATGTTTCGCGTTATTTCATAGACAAGAAGAGTGGAGGATTACCGAAGATGACGTGGCAATACCGTACCGTGCATTGTGGAGAAGTAAGCAAGGAACACATCGGACAGGAGGTCGTCCTGAACGGCTGGGTGCAGAAGCGGCGCGACCTGGGCGGGGTGATTTTCATCGACTTCCGCGACCGGACGGGCATCGTGCAGATCGTGTTCAACCCGGAGTTTAACAAAACGGCGTGGGAAATCGCCGACAAGGTCCGCAGCGAATACGTGCTGGCCGTAAAGGGAACCGTCGTCAAGCGCGATCCGGAAGCGGTCAACCCGAAGCTGAAAACCGGCGAAGTGGAAGTGCACGTCGCCGAAATCGAGATTCTCAACGACGCGAAAACGCCGCCGTTCCCGGTCGAAGACGAGATCGACGTGGATGAGCAGGTCCGCCTCAAGTACCGCTATCTGGACCTGCGCCGTCCGGAGATGCAGCGCTCCCTGATGCTGCGCAGCAAGGCGTCCAAGGCGTTCCGCGACTTCCTGGACAGCCGCGGCTTCGTCGAAGTGGAGACGCCAATCCTGACCAAGAGCACGCCGGAAGGGGCGCGCGACTACCTGGTGCCGTCCCGCGTGCATCCGGGCGAATTTTACGCGCTGCCGCAATCGCCGCAGTTGTTCAAGCAGCTGCTGATGGTCTCCGGTCTGGAGCGCTACTACCAGATCGCCCGCTGCTTCCGCGACGAGGACCTGCGCGCCGACCGTCAGCCCGAGTTTACCCAGGTGGACATCGAGACGTCGTTCTTGTCCATGGAAGAGCTGCTGCCGATGATGGAGCAGATGGTCGCCCACGTCTTCAAGGAAACGATCGGCGTGGACGTCCCGACACCGTTCCCGCGCCTCACCTACGCGGAAGCGATGGCCCGCTACGGTTCCGACAAGCCGGACATCCGCTTCGGCATGGAGCTGACCGACGTGTCCGACCTGGTGGCCAACAGCGATTTCAAAGTGTTCGCCAGTGCCGTCGCCGGCGGCGGTCAGGTGAAAGCGATCAACGCCAAGGGATGCGGCCACTACTCCCGCAAGGAAGCGGACGATCTGGGCAAATTCGCGGCCCGCTACGGGGCGAAAGGGCTGGCCTGGATGGGCTTCAAGGACGGCGAGGTGAAAGGGCCGATCGCCAAGTTCTTCTCCGCGGAGGAGATCGACGCGCTGAAACAGCGTCTGGCGGCGGAAGAAGGCGACCTGCTCCTGTTCGTGGCCGACAAGCCGAAAGTGGTGGCGGACGCGCTGGGCGCTCTGCGTTCCAAACTGGGTGCGGAGCTCGGCCTGATCGACCACAGCAAATTTGCCTTCCTGTGGGTGGTGGACTTCCCGCTGCTGGAATGGGACGAAGAGGCGCAGCGCTACGTCGCCCTGCACCATCCGTTCACGCGTCCGAAAGACGAAGACCTGCACTTGTTTGAAACCGACCCGGGACAAATCAGGGCACAGGCGTACGACATGGTGCTCAACGGCTACGAGCTGGGCGGCGGTTCGATGCGGATTTACAAGCGCGACGTGCAGGAGAAAATGTTCAAGGCGCTCGGCTTTTCGCAGGAGGAAGCGCGCGAGAAGTTCGGCTTTCTGCTGGATGCCTTCGAATACGGCACGCCTCCACACGGCGGCATCGCGCTCGGTCTGGACCGTCTGGTCATGCTGCTGGCCGGCCGCAGCAACCTGCGTGAAGTGATCGCCTTCCCGAAAACGGCAAGCGCCAGCGACCTGATGATGGACGCGCCGGGACAGGTGGAGCCGGTGCAGCTCGCCGAACTGAACATCACCACCACGGTCAAAGGAGAAGACGAGAAGGCGTAAGCGTACTTGCACAGGCGCATCCGCCTCTGATACATTGGTAATACTGAAGAATAGCCCTGCGATGTACGTGACTTCCGAATAGTTTTGAGCCACAAACTCTTTTCAGGGAGTTTGCCGTCCCAAACCGCGAGGACATGCCTCCGTCGAGTGGACGTCCGGGACGGTTGGGCGAGACACCCACCTGCGCAGCGCAGGTTCAAAACTTCAGGAGCAGCACGGCATAATGGGGCTCCTTTTTTGCCCGGGATTCCTACTTTTCCGATGGATCATTTCAGCGGGCAGCAGGGAGGAGCCGGGTCGTTCAGATCGTTTGAGAGGAAGAGGTTGACGGAAACATGCTTCATCAATTTTCCCGTTGTGAGTTGGCCTTCGGTCCCGAGGGCTTGGAAAAAATGAAAAACAGCGCCGTCGCCGTGCTGGGAATCGGCGGCGTCGGTTCGTTTACGGTGGAGGCATTGGCCCGCACCGGCGTCGGCAAGCTGGTGCTGGTGGACAAGGACGTGGTGGACATCACCAACATCAACCGGCAGATTCACGCCACCCTGCACACCATCGGCCGGCCAAAGGCGGAGCTGATGAAGGAGCGCATCGCCGCGATCAATCCGGAGTGTGAAGTGGTCACGCTGAACATGTTCTACAGCGAAGAGACGGCCGATCAGTTGTTCGCCCACAAGCTGGATTACATCGTCGACGCGATGGACATCATGACGGCCAAGCTTCACGTGATCCAAGAGGCGAAGCGGCGCGGCATTCCGATCATCTCAAGCATGGGGGCGGCCAACAAGATGGACCCGACCCGCTTCGAAGTGGCCGACATTTCCCAGACCAGCTACGACCCGATCGCCAAGGTGATCCGGCGCGAACTGCGGAAAAAAGGCATCCACAAAGGCGTCAAAGTGGTGTATTCGAAAGAAATTCCGGTAACGATCCGCGAAGACGTGCGAAACCAAATTGCCGATCCCCATTCTCCGATCAGCAAGGCGCGCCGTCCCCCGGCGAGCAACGCGTTTGTGCCTTCCGTCGCGGGGCTGATTCTGGCCAGCGTCGTCGTCCGCGACATACTGGGCTGGCAGCCGGCAAAAGGATAACCCAAGGAAAAGCTGCTGCGTACAGTGCGCAGCAGCTTCCAGTGTATAGACAAAGTAGCTGCTGGGTGGAGAAGCACGTTTCCGGCACCCGCTCCGTGCTCGCCCAGCAAGGAAGCATAGACTGCACGCTCCGCACCGATTTGCGGGGGATCGCCAAAGCCGTATCGCTACGCAGCCCATTCAAAGGTGGCGCTCCTTTTTCCCGCAAATCGCTGCTCCGCTCGGTAGGGCTTCACAAGTCGCTCTGCCTGGAAACATGCTTCTCCTTCGATACAATTGGTTTGTCCTCAGTCTGAAAGCTGCTGCGAAAAGGACGCAGCAGCTTCTTTGACTGCAGACAATGTAATGACACAAAACCCACTACCAGCTTTCGGTAGTGGGTTTTGTTCATTCATCGATCGGGCTGCTTCCACTTGATATTGCAGCCGAGGCTCGGTTTTTGCGGGACCGTCACGGGTTCGCCGTTCAGCAGTTGATCCAGGGCGGCGCGGATGGACGCGCCGGTGACGGGAATGTCGTTGCCGGGACGGGAGTCGTCCAATTGACCGCGATAGGCGCACGCCAGATTCCCGTCGAACACGTAAAAGTCGGGTGTGCACGCTGCCTGATAGGCGCGGGCGACCTCCTGCGTTTCGTCGTACAGGTACGGGAAGGGATACTTCCATTCTTCCGCTACCTGCTTCATCCGCTCGGGCGAATCGTCCGGATAAGCGTCAGCGTCATTGGAACTGATCGCGATGAAGGACACGCCCTTGGGAAGGTAATCGTTCGCCAGGCGTACCAGTTCCGCTTGAACGTGTTTGACAAACGGGCAGTGGTTGCAGATGAACATGATCACCGTCGCCTGTTTGGAGGCAAGCTCGGAAAGCGACATGACCTTGCCGGTTACCGTGTCCGGCAGTGCGAAGTCAGGTGCCTTTTGACCGAGCGGAAACATCGTAGATTCTGTCCGGGCCATGTTGATTCGCTCCTCTCTTGGATATCGTTTCCGTCTACTATAGCGCATCTCCGTTCCCCGATCAACGGATTTGCGCGTTTTGCTTACATACCACTCGCATTCCACGAATATTTTTGACGACCGTAAGCAAAATGCTTATGATAAAGATAACTTTTCCGTAAACGAGGGAGTTACCATGCAGCAAGAAGAACGTCTAGCCGCTGTCCTGCGCCATTTGCAGCGACACCAGCGGATCACCGTGGAGCAGATGTGCGACTGGTTTGGCATTTCCCGCGACTCGGCCCGACGCGATCTGGTCAAATTGGAGGAGCGGGGGGAAATCATTCGCGTTCGCGGCGGAGCAGTGCTGCCCACCTTGACCAAGTATGTGCAAAGCTACGAAGAGCGATTGAACAACCCGGCCGGCAAACGGGAAATAGGCAGGGCGGCTGCGTCGTTGATCCGCAGCGGCGACTATCTGTTGCTGGATACGGCCACGACGGTGCAGTTCGCAGCGGAATGGATGTCAGCCGAACCGCACGTCGTCGTCACCAATTCCATTGACGTGGCCGACATTTTCAGCCGGAAGCGGTCGGCGGAAATCCATCTGCTCGGTGGTCAGCTAAACGTCTGGCATCGCGGCTTGTTCGGACCCAAGACCATCGCCGCGCTGCACGACATGCGCGTGGACAAACTGCTGCTCGGCGCTTGCGGCATCACGCCGGAAGGACTGACCGCCCACACGGTGGACGAAGCCTACGTGAAAATGGCGATGCTGGAGTGCGCCGATCAGGTCATCGTTCTCGCCGATTCCAGCAAGTTCGGCAAGCGGCTGTTTCACAAGGTGTGCGGACTGGATGAAATCGACATCGTCGTCACTGACGCGGAGCCGGCCGAAGAGGTTCGCGCCGCATTGGAGCAGGCGGGCGTGGAGCTGCTGGTCGCTTCCCGATCGACGGAGCAAGGGAGAGGAGAATCGTGAAACAGGTAAACGTCGGATTGATTGGGTATGGATTATCGGGCCAGGTCTTTCATGCGCCGGTGATCCGGTCGGTGCCGGGATTAAAACTGACGAAGGTCGTTTCATCCCGTCCGGAAAAGGTGCGTGCCGACCTGCCCGAGGCAGAGGTGGTCGCCAGCGTGGACGAACTCCTGTCTGACGATCAGATTGAGCTGGTGGTCGTTGCCGCGCCAAACACCTCGCACTTCCCGTACGCCAAGCAGGCGCTTTTGGCAGGCAAACATGTCGTGGTGGAAAAGCCGTTTGTGATCCGCTCTTCGGAAGCGGAAGAACTGATCCGGCTGGCCGAGTCGCGCGGACGCGTGCTCAGCGTCTACCACAACCGCAGATGGGACAACGATTTTTTAACGATAAAACACCTGCTTCAAACCGGCGCATTGGGCGAGGTATTCCTGTATGAAGCGCACTACGACCGTTACCGTCCCGAGGTGACCGACCGCTGGCGGGAGCGGGATTTGCCCGGTTCCGGCATTCTGTACGACCTGGGTTCCCATTTGATTGATCAGGCGCTTCATCTTTTCGGTCTGCCGCAGACGGTGATGGCCGACGTCGGCGCACAGCGCCCCGGAGCCAGGACGACGGACTACTTCCACATCGTGCTCGGGTACGGATCGCTGCGGGTGATTCTGCACGCCGGTTCGCTGGTCAGACAGCCCGGTCCCCGTTTCCAGATCCACGGCGACAAGGGCAGTTTCGTGAAGTACGGATTGGATCCGCAGGAAGACGCGCTGCGGGCGGGCCTGATACCGGGAGGACCGGAGTGGGGCAGGGATCGCGAAGAGACGTACGGACAGCTCACGCTGAGCGTGGGAGAACTGAACGTGAGCGGCAGCGTGGAAACCATTCCGGGCGCGTATCAGACGTACTATCAGCAGATGTACGAAGCGATTGTGTCCGCAACACCCGCGCCCGTTTCGCCTGCGGACGCGATGAACGTGATCCGGGTGATCGAGTGGGCGGAACAGAGCAGCCGGGAACAGCGCGTGATCACGGTGCGGTAGCGGGGAAACGGCGGTATGGAGAAAATGCTTTCGCCGCTGCGGACGGCTGACCGGCCGACTCGTCGGAGGGGCGATTGGTTGCTTGCCAATGCACGTTTGTTTCCAGTATGCTATGATATTGAGACAACCCCATTAAAATGGAAGGGTATGTAGCAATGGATCTCTTTTCGTTCGCATACGAACAGCACGATTCGGGCAAACTGCAGCCACTGGCGGCGCGGATGAGGCCGCGCACCGTGGATGAGGTGCTCGGACAATCACATATTTTGGCGCCGGGCAAGCTGCTCAGGCGGGCGATCGAGGCCGACCAGGTCTCGTCGCTCATCTTTTACGGTCCGCCAGGGGCGGGAAAGACGACATTGGCGAAAATCATCGCCAACACGACCAAATCCTACTTCGCCGAGCTGAACGCGGTGACGGCAGGGGTCGCCGACATCCGCCGCATCGTGGAGGAGGCGAAAGACCGTCTGGTGATGAACGGTCAGCGCACTACGCTGTTTATCGACGAGATTCACCGCTTCAACAAGGCGCAGCAGGACGCACTGCTCCCCTGTGTGGAGGACGGGACGATTATCCTGATCGGGGCGACCACGGAAAATCCGTTTTTTGAAGTGAACGCCGCCCTGCTCTCCCGTTCGCAGATTTTTCCGCTGCATCCGCTGAACGAAGAGGAACTGCGGCAGGTGCTGGAGCGGGCGATTACCGACCGCGAACGGGGACTGGGAGAATTGAACGTCACGGTCACCCCCGACGCCGCCGATCACCTGATCCGGTACGCCGAAGGAGATGCGCGGAGATTGCTGAACGCGCTGGAACTGGCCGTGAAAACGACGCCTCCGGATGAACGCGGCCGGATTTGCGTCACGCTGGAAGTGGCGGTGGAGTCCATCCAGCGGCGCGCTGTTCGCTACGACAAAAGCGGCGACAACCACTACGACACCATTTCCGCGTTTATCAAGTCGATTCGCGGCTCCGATCCGGACGCCGCGCTGTACTGGCTGGCGCGGATGATCGACGCGGGCGAGGATCCCCGGTTTATCGCCCGCCGGTTGGTGATTTCCGCCTCGGAGGACATCGGCAACGCTGATCCGCAGGCGATCACCATCGCCGTTTCCTGCTTCCAGGCGGTGGAGCTGGTCGGCATGCCGGAGGGGCGGATTCCCCTTGCCCAGGCGACCACGTACCTGGCGACGGCGCCCAAAAGCAACGCCGCCTACAACGGGATCAACCAGGCGCTGGCCGCGATCAGGAAGGACGGGCACAAACCGGTGCCGCTCCACCTGCGCGACGCCGCCTACAAGGGAGCGTCCCGGCTCGGTCACGGCGAAGGGTACCTCTATCCGCACGACTATCCCGGCGGATACGTCCCGCAGCGGTATTTGCCGGACGGGACCGACTACTCGTTTTATCAGCCGAAGCCGATCGGCTACGAGCAGGAGATTCGCCGTCGGCAGGCGGAGCGCCAGCAGACGCCCGGACCGTAAACGTTCCCCCGGGTGGCGGGGGAACGAGCGTTCAGGTGCGGACGGTTCCTCCCGGTTTGTTGGGAAGATCGCCGTTTTCGTTCGGCTGTTTGCTCTGCTCGCTGGCTCCGTAGCGCGCCTTGTGGGCGATCGTGCCGGCCGGCTGGTCGTACAGCGTCGCAGAGGGATGGTTTTTGCCGTCTACCGCTTTTTGATTGGTGGCCATGTGCATTCACCCCCTGCAACGTAGTGTGTCCCCAACCGCCCGTCTCATGTAGGTCAACCGTCATGGAGGAGGTGGGCAGGGAGCGAGAGGAAAAAAAGGAGAGTTGGTACAGTGAAAATTTCTACGAAAGGACGTTACGGCCTGACCATCATGATGGAACTGGCCAACCGCTTCGGCGAAGGCCCGATTTCGCTGCGGAGCATTGCCCAGCGGCACGATTTGTCCGAGCATTACCTGGAGCAGTTGATCGCGCCGCTCCGCAATGCCGGACTGGTGAAAAGCATCCGCGGCGCGTACGGCGGGTATGTATTGGCGAAAAAGCCGGATGAAATCTCCGCCGGCGACATCATCCGCGTGCTGGAAGGGCCGATCAGCCCGGTGGAGTTTACCGAGGAGGAAGACCCGGCCAAGCGCTACCTGTGGCTGCGCATCCGCGACAGCATATCCGCCGTCCTCGATTCCACGTCGCTGCAGGATTTGATCAGCTACAAGGACGAAGGACAGACGGACGGTTACATGTTTTACATTTGACGCAACAGCGTACGAAGCAAAGGAGAGCGCGAGATGATCTATCTGGACCACGCCGCCACGACCCCTGTCCATCCGCGCGTGGCGGAAGCGATGCACCCCTATCTGACGAACGTATACGGCAATCCCTCCAGTCTGCACGGCTTTGGCCGGGAGGCGCGCATGGCCCTGGAGCAGGCGCGCGACCGGATCGCTCACATTCTCGGCGCCGAACCGCAGACGCTCGTCTTTACCAGCGGCGGGACGGAGGCGGACAACATGGCGATCATCGGGGGAGCGATGGCCCAGCGGGAGCGGGGGCGGCACGTCATCACGTCCAGCGTCGAGCACCACGCCGTCCTGCATGCCTGCGCACATCTGGAGCAGATGGGTTTTGAGGTGACGTACCTGCCGGTGGACGAGACGGGCATGGTCAGCCTGGAGGAGCTGAAACAGGCGGTCCGGCCGGATACCGTGCTGGTCTCGATCATGTACGGCAACAATGAAGTGGGCACGATCCAGCCGATTGAAGAGATCGGCCGGTTCCTCCGCGAACGGAACATCGTGTTTCACACCGACGCGGTGCAGGCATTCGGCGTGATGCCCCTCAGCGTCAGCGAACTGCCGGTGGACATGCTCTCCGTCTCCGCCCACAAGATCAACGGCCCGAAAGGCGTAGGGGCCCTGTACCTGGGGCGGAAGGTGCCGTTTCTGCCGCATCTGCACGGCGGTAACCAGGAGCGGAAGCGGCGGGCCGGCACGGAAAACCTGGCCGGCGTCGTCGGCTTTGCAGAGGCGGCGGAGATCGCTGCCAGGGAGATGGAGGAGCGCGTCGCCAAGTACCGGCAGATGCGCGAAGCCATGCTTGCCGTCTGGCGGGAGTCGGGCATCGCGTTTCACGTAAACGGCCACCCCGAACGGCATCTGCCGCACATCCTCAACGTCAGCTTTCCCGGCGTCCATACCGAGACCATGCTGATGAACCTGGATCTGGCCGGAATCGCCGCCGCCAGCGGCTCCGCCTGCACCTCGGGTTCGCTGGAGCTGTCCCACGTCCTGCAGGCGATGTGTCTGGACGATCCGGTGATGCGTTCGGCTGTTCGCTTCAGCTTCGGCATCACCAACACGGTGGAAGAGGTGAAGCAGGCGGCGCAGACGGCGGCGGACATCGTCAAACGGGTGGCGCGGTAGCCCCGCAGACGGCCGCAGGAGACCGCGGCCGAGACGACGGGCGTGCGCCGTTCCATTGTCGGAAACGCAACCAAAAACCAGCAAGCGCAAGAGAACGCTGCTGGTTTTTTTCATGCCAACACGGCGTGCAGGACGACCCGTTCGCTGTCGGCGCGGTTGTCAGATCCGGCAAAACGATTTTATAATCGAACAAGAGTTTCGGGGGAATCCCGCGGGATTCTCCCATCCGGGAGGCGTGTGCGGTGTCGCAGCAGACACTTTCCTTGTTTGCCGAACCTTACATACGCGGCTATGTCGCGCAAGAAATTTTTTACAATGAAGAAACATGGTACGGTGTCATCCGTCTAACAGTGGAGGAGACTACAGAACCGGTGAAGGATGCGGAGGTCGTGGTCGTCGGCAACTTCCCCCGGCCGCATCCGGAGGAGCTGTACACGTTTTACGGCGAGTGGAAGACGCATCCGAAGTTTGGGCAGCAGTACGCGGTCAAAAGGTATGAACGGGAGACGCCCAAGACCCGGGCAGGGGTGGAGCGCTATCTGGCCAGTGGGCTGTTTCAAGGCATCGGCAAAACCATGGCCAAACGCATCGTGGAACATCTGGGCACAGAAGCGCTCACGGTCATCGCCGAGCAGCCGGAGCGGCTCGTGGAGGTGCCGGGCATCTCGGAAACGCGCGCGAGGCAGATCTACGAGTCGGTGATGGAACACCGCTCCCTGGAGCGGGCGATGGTGTTTCTCTACGAGTTCGGCATCGGCGTCCAGTTGGCGCTGCGGATTTATCAGACGTACAAGCTGGAGACCATGACCGTGCTGACGGAACAGCCGTATCGGCTGATCGAGGATGTCCAGGGCATCGGGTTCAAACGGGCGGACGACATCGCCCGGGCCACGGGAATTGCCGCTTCCTCGGAGGAGAGGGTCAAGGCGGCAGCCCTGTACGTGCTGCAGGAAGCCTGCTACTCCGAGGGACACGTGTTTCTGCCGGCGGACGAACTGTGCGCCAAAACGCTCCGCCTGCTGGACGAGTGCGGGGGACACCGCTTTCAGCCGGAGGAGATCACGCTCGCCGTGGAATCGCTCTTTGTCGAGAGCAAAGTGGTTTGGGACGAAGACCGGGTCTATCTGCCCTCGCTGTTTTTCGCCGAAATCGGGCTGGCCAAGCGGCTGCGCTACTTTGCCGAGCGGGACGAGTTTGGCGCCTTTCCCGCTTCGGAGTTTTACCGGGCGCTGGGCGTGGTGGAAGAAGAGCTGGGCATCACGTACGCCCAGACGCAGCGGGATGCGATCGAGCAGGCGATCAAATCCGGCTTGATGCTCTTGACCGGCGGGCCCGGCACGGGGAAAACGACGGTGATTCGCGGGATCTGCCGCGTGTTTGCCCAACTGCACGGCATTTCGCTCGACCTGAAAACCTACGACGAAGAAAATCCCTTCCCCATCCTGCTGGTCGCCCCCACCGGCCGGGCGGCCAAACGCATGTCGGAGACGACCGGTCTGCCGGCGATGACCATTCACCGCCTCCTGGGCTGGAAAGGGGAGAGCTTTGAGCACGACGCGGAGCATCCGATCCGGGGCCGGCTGTTGATCGTCGACGAGATGTCGATGGTGGACGTCTGGCTGGCCAATCAACTGTTTCGCGCCGTGCCGGACGAGATGCAGGTGATTCTGGTCGGCGACCCGGATCAGCTTCCGTCGGTCGGTCCCGGCAACGTGCTGCAGGACATGATCCGCTCCGGTCTATTGCCGCGCGTGCAGCTCAGCGAGATTTACCGGCAGGCGCAGGAGTCCTCGATCATCCGGCTGGCTCACGACGTCCGCAAGGGAATGGTTCCGTCCGACCTGTTGGCCACGACCCCCGACCGGCGATTTTTCACAAGTTCGCCACAAGATGTGGCGGAAGCGGTGAAACAAATTTGCGCCGGAGCCGTAAAGAAAGGGTATACGGCCAAAGATGTACAAGTCCTCGCTCCCATGTACAAGGGGAATGCCGGGGTGAACCGGCTGAACGAAGAACTGCAGGAACTGTTCAACCCCAAGACCGAGCAGAAGCGGGAGGTGACGTTCGGCGACACCGTCTTCCGCACCGGGGACAAGGTGCTGCAGTTGGTCAACAACGCCGAGGAACAGGTGTTCAACGGCGACATGGGAGAGATCGTCGCCATTTTTTACCCGAATGAAAACGCAGAGAACACCGAGATGATGGTCGTTTCCTTTGACGGCCGGGAAGTGGTGTACAGGCGTTCGGAGTATCACCAGCTCACACTGGCCTACTGCTGCTCCGTGCACAAGTCGCAGGGCAGCGAGTTTCCCATCGTGGTCATGCCGTTTGTCCGAAGCTACCACCGCATGCTGCGGCGCAAGCTGGTGTATACGGGAATCACCCGCAGCAAGTCGTTTTTGATCATGTGCGGGGAGCCGGATGCGTTTCGCCTCGCGGTGGAAACCGACGAGGAAGGCGTGCGCTACAGCTACCTGGAAGAGCGATTGAAGCAAGGGTGAGCCTTGGAACAAGTTGTTCCGCATGGATCGTCCCGCTCCGCTTGATACTAAAGAAGCGGAAGGGGGATGTCCCGACATGCGCAAGGCATTGGATGTAATCGGCTTGCCGATCGTCTGCCTGGAAACGGGTGAGGAGCTCGGCACGGTCCGTGACATTCTCTGCGACTCCGCCTGGCGTGTAAGGGGAGTCTTGCTGAGCGAACAGGGCTGGTTCCACCCTGGCACCTGCATTCCTTCCGAACGCATCCACGCGGTAGGCGAATCCTGCCTTACCGTGACGGGCAAAGACGCCATCACCTCCCTTGACCGTCTCGCCGACCTGCCGCTTACCGGCATCCTGACGGGAAGGACAAAGCTGAAGGGGAAAACGGTCATCACCGCTTCCGGGGAACTCCTGGGCAGGCTGGAAGATGTTTACTTCTCTGCGGATTGGGAGAAACTTGTAGGGTACGAATTATCGAACGGTTGGCTTGCGGACATCACCGAAGGGCGCAAACGCCTGTCCGCGCCACCTTCCGTCATCGTCGGGGAAGAAAACCTGATCGTGCCGGACTGGGTTCGCAGCCAGGCGTGAAAGGGAGGAAAAGCGTGTGATGCGTGTCATATGCCCGAACTGCGGTTCCAAAGATATCGGCAAGATTGGAACCACGCAGTATTACTGCTGGAACTGCTTCATCGAGATGAGCGTCGACGGCGACCAGATCGCTTCCGTCTACCAGGTGGAAGAGGATGGCTCGCTGCATTCGCTCAACGACCTGTTTATCGAAGACCAGAATGTTTCCGCCCCGTTGAACATGTGAACAGACGGCCCATTACCCGAGGAGGTGTCATCGGCATGTCCGGACGCAATCTGATTGGCGTAATTGCCGCCAGCGGTCTGATCGCGGCGATCGGGTTTATGGTCGCGCCGCGGCGGCGCAGGCGGCGGTTTGGGTTTCGTTTCAACCGTTTGCCCGTTTCGCTGCGCAACGTGATGAACGTGATCAACATGAGCCGCACGCTGCTTCGTGCCGTCGCCCGTTAGCCGGTGTCACATGGCAAGCGGAAAGGTCCATGAAAACAGCCCGAACGGTCCACTGCCGTCCGGGCTCTTTTTTTGCGGCTACGATTGTTCGGCCATACGTTTTTGCTGTTGATTCTTCATGCGGCCGATCAGCAGGACGCCGACGACCACCGCCGTGATGATGATCCATTTCAGGATCGGGTACGCGGCGAAGAAACCGGCCAGCAGTTTCTCGCCCGTGATCATGCTGCCCGCGGTGTAGGCCAATACGGCGGCCCCGATGTAGATGACGGCGGGGAAACGATCCATCAGCTTCAACACCAGGGTGCTGCCCCACACCATGACCGGCACGCTGATCAACAGGCCGACCACGACGAGCAGGAAGCTGCCGTGCGCGGCCCCTGCGACCGCGATCACGTTGTCCAGTCCCATCACGGCGTCCGCGACGATGATCGTCCAGATCGCCGAGGCCAGGCTCGATCCCGCTTTCACCGTCTCATGCCCCTCGTCCTGCACCAACAGCTTCAGGGCGATCCAGATCAGCATTAATCCGCCGACGAGCAGCAGGCCCGGGATTTTCAGCAGCCAGACAACCGCCAGCGTAGCGGCGGCCCGAATCACGATCGCCCCGATCGTTCCCCAGACGATCGCCTTCTTCTGCTGATGGGCCGGCAGGTTGCGCGCGGCCATCCCGATTACGATTGCGTTGTCGCCCGCCAGCACCAGATCAATCACGATGATCGCCAACAGTCCAGACCAAAACGCGGGGGTAAACAACACGTCCATTTGTCTCTCCAACCTCCTTTATTGCGGACATTTCTCGTAAAGGCCGGCGTCCTCCTTCAGACAGACATTCGTTATGTAGTCTGCGTCAAGGGGAGGAAAACAAAACGACCTTTACCTCAACGGGTAAAGGTCATGTGAACAGAAAAAGACCCTTACCCATACACGGCAAAGGTCTTGCTTACAACATTACGTTGCCAACAAAGCCGGGGATTTCTCCCGTAATGACGACTTTGCTGTAACAAGCTACTCCCCTTTGGAGAATATCCGTTTGTACTCCCATCGTACACCGGTGCGGCACGCATGTCAATACCGTACATGTTTTTCCGCGTCTTGCACACGCTAAATCATACGAATCAGAGGGAGGAGGGGGCAGGGTGGAGGAACTTCGCCGCAGCCGCCTGTTTGCCGCGGCCGTCTGGGCGATTGTGCTGCTGGCCATCGGCAATCTGCTCTGGCTGCTGCGCCCTGTAGTCGCCAAAACGTTTCACTTGCTGTCGGAGATCGTGATGCCCTTTCTCGTCGGCCTGCTGATCGCCTACGTGCTGCATCCGATCGTGCAGGCGCTGGAAAACAGACGGGTGCCGCGCATGGTGGCCGTGCTGCTGATCTACGCGGCGTTCATGCTGATCATCTCCATCGGGATCGTCAATGCCATCCCGATCTTCGCCAGCCAGCTCGCGGAGCTGTCCGACGATCTGCCGCGCCTGACGGAGTGGTACCACACGTGGATGCGGGAGTGGGAAGCGCACAAGTACTTTTTGCCGGACAGCATCTCGCTGGGGGTGGACCGGGTGATTGTCCAGTCCCAGGAACGGATGTCCCATTCAATTACGCTTTTGGTCGACAACGCGCGCAACACGCTGGGCAAGCTGCTCGCCTACGCGGTAGTCCCGTTCATCGCCTTTTACCTGCTCAAGGACATGAAAGACCTGCACCGTACAGGCATGTCCATCGTCCCGGCGAAGTACCGCAAGCAGGTGCTGGCCGTCCTGCGCGACGTCAACGAGTCGCTCAGCAATTACATACACGGCCAGATGATCGTGGCGCTGATTGTGGGCGCCTGCGCGTACGTCGGCTACTGGCTGATCGGCATGCCGTATCCGTTCGTGCTGGCCACGTTTGTCAGTCTGACCAACGTCATCCCCTACATCGGACCGATCATCGGCGCCGCTCCCGCCCTGGTCGTAGCCCTGACGATTTCCATGAAAATGACGCTCATGGTGCTGGCCGTCAACGCTGTCATCCAGGTACTGGAGGGAAACATCCTCTCGCCCAACATCGTCGGCCGCTCGCTTCATCTGCACCCGCTCCTGATCATCATGGCCCTGCTGGCCGGAGAGGCGGCGGGGGGCATCATCGGCCTGATCGTCGCCGTTCCGGTGCTGGCCGTCTGCAAAGTGGTGATCAGCCGGATCGCCCTGATGCTGCACGAAAGTTGACAGGCTTCGGCAAACAATTTTATAATACGGATAATGGAAAAGAGCATGGATCGATGAAGGAACGAGTACGCTGCAGCCCTTCTCCAGAGAGGACGCTCCAAAGGCTGGGAGAGCGGCCAGAAGAAGTGCAGCGGAAGGCTACTCCCAAGACCGGGCAAAAACCGGCGGCTTGACACCGTTACCCGTCCGCAAGCGAGCGACAGGCAGACGCATGTGATCAGGCTGCCTGTAAGCAGGGTGGTACCGCGAGACAAGTTCTCGTCCCTGAGGGGATGGGGACTTTTTTTTCGCGCAGGCCCGCCGCTCCGGCCGGGAGGGAGCAGCCCTTTTTCGGATCATGTACGCGTTGTTTCACACTCATCTACGGGAGGATTTTTCCATGAAGAAACTGACTGGCAGCCAAATCCGCCAAATGTACCTCGATTTCTTCAAAAGCAAGGGACACCATGTGGAGCCGAGCGCGCCGCTGATTCCGCACGACGACCCGTCGCTCTTGTGGATCAACTGCGGGATGGCACCGCTGAAAAAGTACTTTGACGGCCGCGTCGTGCCGGACAACCCGCGGATCACCAACTCGCAGAAATCGATTCGCACCAACGACATCGAAAACGTGGGACGCACGGCCCGTCACCACACCTTCTTCGAAATGCTGGGGAACTTCTCCATCGGCGACTACTTCAAGGAAGAGTCGATCACCTGGGCGTGGGAATTCCTCACCAGCCCGGAGTGGATCGGATTTGACCCGGAGCGCCTGTGGGTCACGATTCATCCCGAAGACGACGAGGCGTTCGAGATCTGGCACAAAAAAGTGGGCATTCCCGAAGAGCGGATCGTCCGTCTGGAAGCCAACTTCTGGGACATCGGCGAAGGCCCCTGCGGCCCCAACTCCGAGATTTTCTACGATCGCGGCGAGCGATTCGGCAACGACCCGAACGATCCGGAACTGTACCCGGGCGGCGAAAACGAGCGCTTCCTGGAAGTGTGGAACCTGGTCTTCTCGCAGTTTAACCACAACCCGGACGGCAGCTACACGCCGCTGCCGAAAAAGAACATCGACACCGGCATGGGGCTGGAGCGGATGGCGTCCATTATCCAGGAAGTGGACAACAACTTCGAAACGGACCTGCTGTTCCCGCTGATCGAGGCGACCAGCGCCATCTCCGGCGTCGCCTACAAGCAGGACCCGGACTTGGACGTGGCGCTGAAGGTGATCGCCGACCACGCCCGCACCGTCGTCTTCGCCATCAGCGACGGCGCGCTGCCGTCCAATGAAGGGCGCGGCTACGTGATTCGCCGCCTGCTGCGCCGCGCGGTGCGGATGGGCAAAAAGCTGGGCGTGGAGCAGCCGTTCCTCTACCGCCTGACGGAAACGGTCGGCAAGATGATGGGCGATTTCTACCCGGAAGTGGTGGAGAAGCGCGCCTTCATTGAAAAAGTGATCCGCGCCGAAGAGGAGCGCTTCCACGAAACGCTCAACGACGGCCTCGCCATTCTGGCCGAGATGGTGAAAGCGGCCAAGGCGGAAGGCAAGAGCCAACTGTCCGGCCAGGACGTCTTCAAAATGTACGACACCTACGGGTTCCCGGTGGACCTGACCGAAGACTTTGCCGGCGAACAAGGGCTGACGGTGGACCGCGAAGGGTTCGAGCGGGCGATGGAGGAACAGCGCGAGCGCGCCCGTGCCGCCCGTCAAGACGTGGACAGCATGCAGACGCAGGGCGGCCCGCTTGCCGATTTGACGGTTACGAGCGAGTTTGTTGGGTATACTGAATTGGTAGCGAATGGAAAAGTGGAGGCGATTATCGCCGACAACCGGCTGGCTGACGAGGCGGAAGAAGGCCAGACCGTCCAGGTGGTCTTGAGCCGCACCCCGTTCTACGCGGAAAGCGGCGGTCAAATCAACGACGAGGGCCTGCTCGTCTCCGACTCCGTCAAGGCGCGCGTCACCGACGTGCAAAAAGGGCCGATGGGCCAACACGTCCACACCGTCGTCGTGGAAGCGGGAACGCTGCGCGTCGGCGACGAGGTCCGCGCCGAAGTAAACCGGAACGCCCGTCTCGACATCACCAAAAACCACACGGCCACACACCTGCTGCACCAGGCGCTCAAAGACGTGCTGGGCACGCACGTCAACCAGGCCGGTTCGCTGGTGGCGCCGGATCGCCTGCGGTTTGACTTTACCCATATCAGTGCCGTCACCCCGGAAGAACTGGAGCGGATCGAAGCGATCGTCAACGAAAAAGTGTGGGCCAACCTGAACGTGGACATCTTCCACAAGTCCCTCGACGAAGCGAAGGCGATGGGAGCAATGGCGCTGTTCGGTGAAAAGTACGGCGAGATCGTCCGCGTGGTCAAAGTGGGTGACTACAGCCTGGAGCTGTGCGGCGGCTGCCACGTGTCCAACACGGCGGAAATCGGCCTGTTCAAGATCGTCAGCGAGAGCGGCATCGGGGCGGGCACGCGCCGGATCGAAGCAGTGACGGGACGCGGCGCCTACCAGTACCTCAACCAGCAGTTGAGCACGCTGAAAGAGGTGGCCCACGCGCTGAAGGCCCCGGTCCTGGCGGAAGCGCCGGCCCGTGTCGAAGCGCTCCAGCAGCAGTTGAAAGACGTGCAGCGCGAGAACGAATCGCTGCGCGCCAAACTGGGCAACATCGAAGCGGCTTCGCTGACCGACAAGCTGAAAGAGGTGGAGGGCGTCAAGGTGCTGGCTGCCCGCGTCTCCGCGACCGACATGGATAACCTGCGCGGCATGGTGGACGAGCTGAAAAACAAGCTGGGGTCGGCTGTCATCGTTCTCGGCGCGGTGGACGGCGAGAAGGTCAACCTGGTGGCCGGCGTGACCAAGGACCTGATGGACCAGGGCTTCCACGCGGGCAAACTGATCAAGGAAGTGGCGACCCGCTGCGGCGGAGGCGGCGGAGGCCGTCCCGACATGGCCCAGGCGGGCGGCAAGGACCCGGCCAAGCTGCAGGAAGCGCTGGAGCTGGTCTACGATCTGGTGAAAGGACAGGCGGTGGCGAAGTAACGCCGCCGTCTTTCCTCGCCATGTTTCGCCATCCAAGAAAAGTGCCCGATCGACAAGGAATCGGGCTGCTTGAGGCGAATACACTTGATAGGAAGAGCGAATGCGGAAGAGTCTCAGAGGAATCGAGGTGTTGATCGTGAGTTCGATGGATAATACCATGAAGTTCACGGTGCCCAAGGAAACAAATACGGTGGAAGTGCGGGAAACGCTGACAGAGGTCTACAAGGCCCTGCAGGAAAAAGGGTACAACCCGATCACGCAGATCGTTGGCTACCTGCTTTCCGGTGATCCGGCGTTCATTCCCCGCCACAACAATGCGCGCAGCCTGATCGGCAAAATTGAGCGGGACAGAATCATCGAAGAGCTGGTAACCGTCTACTTGTCGGAAGAACGCAAGTAGGTGCGTGCAGGCGATGGCACGGATTCTGGGATTGGATGTGGGCGAGAAGACCATCGGCGTGGCCGTCAGCGATGAGCTGGGCTGGACCGCCCAAGGGGTGGAGACGATCAGGCGCCAGTCAAAGGAAAAGGATCTCGCCCGCTTGGAAGAATGGATTGCGCATTACCAGGTCGGCGAAATTGTCGTGGGCCTGCCCAAAAATATGAACGGAACCATCGGACCGCGCGGGGAAAGCTGCCAGGCGTTTGCCCGTTTGCTCGAAGACCGGACGGGACTGCCCGTCCGTCTCTGGGACGAACGGCTGACCACCATGGCCGCCGAGCGGATGCTGATCGCAGCCGATGTCAGCCGGCAAAAACGCAAAAACGTGATTGACAAAATGGCGGCCACGTTAATCCTGCAGGGTTACTTGGACGCAAAATCGAGGTGACCGAGATGAGCGAGGAATTGTTTGAGGAGTTTGAAGTCGGGGATGTGATCGCGCTGACGGAAGAAGGCGACGAGAACCCGCGTGATTTCCGCATCATGTACATTTTTGACATCGAAGACCGCACGTATCTGGTGCTGGTTCCCGTCGATCAGGAAGAAGAGGAGGAGTACGAGGTTCACTTCCTGCGCTACGACGGCACCGACATGCTCCAGCCGATTGAGGACGACGCGGAGTGGGAACAGGTGGAGGCGACGTTCGAGACCCTGATTGCCGACCTGGAAAAAGAAGAGCTGTAAGACCAACGAGAGGGCGATGCGGCCCTCTCGTTTTTCTTGGCGTGGATTCACTCTCCGCCTGCGTGCCGCCTGATTACCGGATGGTCGCTGTCCAGACGGTAGAGAAGCGTGCCGCTGCGGTCATAGGCGTACAGCGCCGCCGCCCCGGTTTCTCCAGAGGAAGCCAAACGGGCGGTCCATGAAAAAATGATGGTAGATCCGGTGTTGTTCGTCATAAAACAGGACGGAGTACAGTCCTCCGGTGTCAATGACGGAGACCGCCCGGACCGTATCGGCGGGGATGGACATGCCTCTCAGCGCTTCGCTGACGGCTCCCTCGGGCGTCCACGGGTCAGGATAGCAGGCGGGAAACAACAACGCCAGGGAAGCGGCGATAATCAGCCAGCGGATGAACCGGTTCCGGTGTCCGCGCATCACGGCGTCCCTCCCTTTGCGAGCGGCACCGTAAACGAGAATGACTCGCCATAGCGTTCCTGGTGAATGCGGATGGCTTTGATGTCAGCCGATCGCGTCTCAAAGCGGTATTCCCCCACTCCGCGACGAGCAGCATTCGCTTCATTTCGATCCTCCCTGCACACAATTCCCTTCCTCTATCATTTTCCATTTTATTACACAAATTCCTCCCGAAGTGCCCAAAAACTGCATGGGTCGCGCGCTGGTGACAGCGGGACAGGCCTTGGGTATAATGGAAAAGATGCAGGGACGAGCCCTCTTTGGGGTCCCGGGTGCCGCGTGTCGAAATCAATGGTCGGCAGAGAGGCACCGCGAAAAAAGGAGGACTCTGTCGTGAATCTACTGTCACTGAAACAAGATCGCAGCGCCGAATGGCCGCCGCCGCAGCGGCGCAGGCGGGGCCGCTTTTTTCGGTTGGGGGTCGCGCTGTTCTGTCTGCTGATCGCGGCGGGAGGAGCGGCATTTTACGTCTATCAAGGGCTGCAGCCGCCGAATGGCGAGCACACCGTCAAAAAGGTAAGCATTCCGTCCGGTTCGTCGGTGCGGGAGATCGGCCGTCTGCTGGAAGAGCAGGGGCTGATTCGCAGCGCCGACCTGTTTGCCTACTATGCCATGTACCAGGGGATCGGCTCCCGCCTGCAGGCCGGGACCTACCAGTTCCAGACGGGCGCCACCGTCGATGAGATCCTGCAAACCATGGCGGAGGGCAAGACCGTGGTGGACACCGTGCGCTTCACCGTGCCGGAGGGCTGGAACGTGGAGCAGATCGCCGATCATTTGGCGCAAAAAGGGCTGGCCGACAAAGCGGCCTTTTTGCGGGAAGTCAATCAGGGGAGCTTTCCGGAGTTTCCGTTTGTCGCGGCCATTCCGAAAACGGAAGGGCGAAAATACCGCCTGGAGGGCTACCTGTTTCCCGAGACGTACGAAGTGAAAAAGGGGGCCAGCGCGCACGAGATCATCGCGAAGATGCTCGCCCAGTTCCAAAAGGAATGGCAGCCGGAGTGGACGGAAACGCTGAAACAGCGGGGCATGACGATGGACGAGGCGGTCCGCCTGGCGTCCATCGTGGAGCGGGAGGTCGTGGTGGACAAGGAGCGGCCGATCGTGGCCGGCGTCTACTACAACCGCCTGCGCGAAGGGTGGCTCCTGCAGGCGGACGCCACCGTCCAGTTTGTTCTCGGCAAGCAGCGCGACCGGCTGACGTACAACGATCTGAAGGTAAACAGTCCGTACAACACGTACATGCATCCGGGACTGCCGCCCGGGCCGATCGCCAACCCCGGCAGGGCGTCGCTGGCCGCCGCCGTCCATCCGGCCCAACACGATTATTTCTTTTACGTGACCAAAAAGGACGGTTCGTCCGAGCACTACTTCTCCCGCACGCTGGCGGAGCACGAGGCCAACGATGCGAAAAGCAGAGGGAACTGACGCGGTTTCCTCTGTTTTTTGCCCGCGGGTATGCTATAATGATGCGGTTGCTAGGTAAGGGGGCGTGATGTGATGATAACCAATCCGGCGATTGATGCTTATGTGACGGGGCTGATCCCGCCGCGTTCCCCGCTGCTGGCGCGATTGGAGCGGGAAGCGGCGGAAGAGGGCATTCCCATCGTCCAACTGCCGACAGCGCAGGTGATGCGGACGCTGCTCCAGCTTCACCGGCCGAAGTCGATTCTGGAAGTGGGGACCGCCATCGGCTATTCGACCATCTGGATGGCGGAGGCGGCACCGGAAGCCCGCATCGTCACGATGGACATCGACGAGCAGCGTCTGGAGCGGGCGCGTGCCAACATCGCGGAAGCCGGGTTGTCGGCGCGGATCGAGATCCTCGCCAGAGATGCCACGCTCGGTCTGCCGGACACGTACCGGTTCGACTGTCTGTTTATCGACGCCGCCAAAGGACAGTACCGCACGTTTCTCGATCTCTACCTGCCGCTGCTGCGCGAGGGGGGACTGGTGCTGTCCGACAACGTCCTGTTTCGCGGGCTGGTGGCGGCGCCGGAAGAAGCGGGGAAACGGCAGCGGCCGCTGGTGGACAAGCTGCGGCAGTTCAACGCCTACCTGGCGGAGCATCCCCAACTGGAAACCACGTTTGTTCCGGTGGGCGATGGCCTGGCCGTCAGCCTGAAGCGGACAGCCGATTACACATCAGAGAACGGGCCCCGGCTGTAAGGCCAGGGAGCAGCAAGAGGAAGGAGACATGGAGCATGGGTCACCCCGTATTGATTGGGGTCGCCGGGGGCAGCGGCTCCGGCAAAACTACCGTGGCGCGCGAACTGTTTCGCCAGTTTCAAAACGACAGCGTCGCCATGATTGAGCAGGATTCGTACTACAAGGACCAGAGCCACCTCAGTCTGGAAGAGCGCTCGATGACCAACTACGACCACCCGTTTGCGTTTGACAACGATCTGCTGCTGTTTCACCTGCAGGAGCTGATGCAGCGCCGGCCGATCCAGAAGCCGATTTACGACTTCAAGGTGCACAACCGGAAGCGGGAAACGGTGCTGGTGGAGCCGAAAGACGTGATCATTCTGGAAGGCATGCTGATCCTGGAAGATCCCCGCATCCGCGACATGATGGATATCAAGGTGTTTGTGGACACCGACGCCGACGTGCGGATCGTCCGGCGGATCATGCGTGACATCGAAGAGCGCGGCCGTTCGCTCGAATCGGTGGTCAACCAGTACCTCAACGTCGTAAGGCCGATGCACCTGCAGTTTATCGAGCCGACCAAGCGGTACGCCGACGTGATCATCCCGGAAGGCGGCTACAACCGGGTGGCGCTCGATCTTCTGTCGACCAAGATCCGCAACATCCTGCTGGAGAAACAGCAGCTTTCCAACGCGTAGGGACGTCAGCCGAGCCCGGGACAAGAGGGCCGCTGTCTTGTAGGGCCGATTCCATGCCCCGGGCAGCGCGACCGGCTCGGGGACATCCCCTCACACGTGAATATCCGAAACCACACGCGAGCGCGCCGCCCGAAAGCGGCGCGCTTTTTTTCATGCCTGTGCGCATGTTGGGCCAGATCGGGTTTTCCCGCCGCCCGTTCCGGCAATACTGGAAAAAAAAGGCGGGAGGTATGCGGCATGGACCTGGAACGCCGGGTGAAACGGCGCCACTTTCTCGTGCTGTTGTTCATGACGCTGGTGTGGGCCGGGCTGTTGGTCCGCCTCTGGTGGATTCAACTGTGGGCATCGCACCGCTTCTCCAGGCACGGTGTCGATTTGGTGAAAAATGCGGTTAAGCAGCGGCAGCAGAGCATCGTGCTGCACAGCGGCCGGGGCGACATCCTCGACCGAAACGGCTACCCCTTTACGGGGGAGGAACAGCTCGCCCTGCTCCTGTTCCCCCTGGCGCGGGGCAGCCTGCAGGAAAACGGCGGATGGAGACGGCTGGCGGAGATCGTGCGCGTGCCGGAAACGATGCTCGAAGACGTGATGACCAAAGCGAAAGCCCCGCTCATGCTGAGACAGACGGACGGCAGGCTGGTCCCCCTGAGCGAGCGGCAGGCGGATCAGGTAAACGCGCTGGGGATCCCCGGCGTCGTCGCCCTGAAAGTGACGGAGCGCTACCGCGCGGACGAGGTGGCCAAGCACGTGATCGGCTACATCCACCGCAATCCCGAACTGGTCCGCACGCTGTATCCGGACGAGTGGGCGGAAGGGAAGATGAACGCGGACAGCACGGTAGGGGCGTCCGGCTTGGAGCGCAGCTTCGACCGGTTTTTGCAGGGAGTGGAGCCGTCCGTGCTCTCCTACTACGTGGATGGCGAGGGAAAGCCGCTCAAGGGGCTGGACATCCGCTACACGCGGCAGGAGAACCAGTACTACCCGCTGTCTCTCGTCACCACGCTGGACGCCGACCTGCAGCGGCGCCTGGAGCGGGTGGCGGACAGCGCCGGCCTGCGGGAAGGGGCGATCGTCGTGCTGGACGCGACCCATGCAGACGTCCTGGCGATGGTCAGCCGCCCGCAGTACGACCAGACGAAAGTGGACGTGCAGCAGGGGGCGTGGCGAAACCGCGCCGTCAAGCAAATCACCCCCGGTTCCGTCTTCAAGACGGTCGTGGCCGCGGCCGCCCTGGCGGAGGGGCTGGTTTCCCCCACCGAGCGGTTCGTCTGCCGCGGCGATTACGGCAAATACGGCTTTTCCTGCTGGAAGCGGGACGGTCACGGCGCGCTGACGATGGAGGAGGCGTTTGCCCAGTCCTGCAACATCACCTTTGCCGAAATCGCCAAACGGATCGGCGGGGACAAGCTGGAGGCGTATGCCCGCCGTCTGGGCTTGTCCTCTCCGGTGGGATACGTCACGCCGCACCTGTTCAAATTGGACGGCTTCCGGCAGGTGGACGGCGAGGAGCAGGGACGGGTGTTCGCCGAGCAGGTTTCCCGCCAGGATGAAGGCGTCTTGATCCAGACGGCGATCGGCCAGCGGGACGTTCGCGTCACGCCAATGCAGGCCGCCAATCTGATGGTGACCATCCTGCGCGGGGGGCAGCCCGGCCAGGTGCGGTTGGTGAGCGAGATCGCGTATCGAAACGGCCAGACGTTTTTCCGTTTTCCGGAACACCGGCTGCCGGAGTCGGGGATCGACTATGTGACGGCCAAAAAAATGAGGCGCCTGCTGCGCCTCGTCGTAACCGAAGGAACCGGCCGGATGCTGCTGCAGGCGCCGTGGCCGGTCGCGGGCAAAAGCGGCACCGCGCAGACGGGGGCCGGCGACGGCAGCAACCACCTCTGGTTTGTCGGCTACACGCCGGTCGACACCCCCCGGTACGCCATTGCCGTCGTGGCGGCACACCAGCCGGCCGGGGAGACAACCCGGGCTATGGAGATTTTCCGCCGCGCTGTCGAAGCGATTGCCGAGTGGCCAGGTCAATCTTCCCCACTTCGCGCAGGGAGTTCTCCAGAATAAAGGCGCGAGCCTGCACCTTGTCTTGTCTGTTGAGACCGACAATCAGCATGATCGGCGAAGAGGACATGTAGAGGGACTGACTCGCCTTCGCCCAAATCGTGCGGCGGTCTCCCTTGCTGGGCGACAGCCTTTTGATCGTGTGGCTGTGCCAATCCCCGATGTACTGCCAGCGCTGCCGTCGGCTCAATTTGCGCACCAGCCTGCGCAGGTGGTCGTCGTCAAACAGGATGGCGTTGGGATGGCGAACGGCATTGGGACCGGGACCGCTGGCGTAGGTAACCAGCCACTCTTCATCATTCAACGAGTATCCCATCAATACCCCTCCCGTCTCCAGGGAGGGGTTTTTTCTGACGGATTGTTCGATCTGCTTCCACGCCTTGGGCGTGATATACAACGAGGTCATGGCCTTGTCTACCTCCTTGACTCAACCTCCACAGGGCTGCCTTTTATCCTATGCAGCGGCGCGCCAAAGTGATCCGTGACGTTTGTCGTGCGACAATTGTCGAAAAAAGGTTGTCAGCAAAAGTATTTCTTTTCTATAATTTTAGAAAAAATATGAATAGAAGGAAAGGTTTGATGCTATGCCAATGGCTTTTGTAAATCCCGCGCTGGTCGGCAAGGTGCTGGCCGAGGATCTCTACTCGGAAGCCGGTGTGCTGCTTCTGCCCCGGCGCACCGTGCTGACAGCCGCCCACGTCAACGCGCTGCGCAACCAGCGCATCACGCGCGTCAGCATCGCAGACGACCTGTCGGAGGGGAATGGCGAAAAGATTTCCGCCCAACTGCTGGACAAGGGAGGGGACCGGGAGAGCGCGTTCTGCTACCTGGATGCGATGGAACAGACGAGGCGGCTGTTTGAGCGCGTGGACCTTGGACAGGTGCCGAGCCTGCACGAGTTCTGCCAAGCGTTTCACGCGCTGGCGGAGCGGACGGAGGAGCGGCTCGGGCTGTTCCGGTCCCTGTACGTGCTGGAAGGGGCGGACAGCTACACGTATCGCCACTCGCTCAACGTGGGGATTCTCTGCACGCTAATCGCCCGCTTGCTGAAATGGGACGAGGAGCGCGTATGGTTGATGGGAGCGGCCGGATTTCTGCATGATATCGGCAAAACGCGCGTGCCCCGGGAGATCCTGCTCAAACCCGATAGGCTGACGGACGAGGAGTTTGCGGAAATGAAGCGGCACACCGTGTACGGGTACGAGATTCTGCAGCAGATGGAGGGCGGCCATGAGACGCTCGCCATTTGTGCCCTGCTGCACCACGAGCGGCTGGACGGCTCCGGCTATCCGGAAGGGCGGAAGGATGAGCAGATTCCGCTGGAGTGTCAGGTGGTGGCGGTTGCCGACATGTTTGACGCGATCTGCTCCGATCGCGTCTACAAGCAGCGGACGTCGCCGTTTGAAGCGGCCCGCGTGCTGTGGAAGGCGGCGTGCGACGGGCTGCTCAACATCGAAATCGTCTCCCTGTTCGTCCATTACATCGCCCAGCTTTACGTGGGAGCCAAGGCGCGTCTCAACAGCGGCGAGGAGGTGGAAGTGATCCTGATTCACCGGGATGAGCCGATGCGTCCGCTGATACGCCGGCACGGCCAGTTTGTCGACCTTCGCTGCCACCGCCAGTTAAGCATCGAAAAAATGCTCGGATAGCCGCCGCTCGCCGGCCGTGATGCGCCTTTGCCAGCGGCGGACGAGCCGAATCCCGGTGAAAGGCATCGATCGCCGCTCGGGACCTCTTCCCGGCGGCGGACGTTCCCATGCGGATGCCACATGTCACGGTTTTGTGGCAAAAAGGCCGGAGAACCTCGACACCCCCGTCCCGCTGTGCCAAAATAGAACAGATCGCACTAGGGACGGGGAGGGAACAGGCGAACCAGCATGATACGCAAACGAACCAGCATGATACGCAAAGCGACACCGGCAGACGCGGCATGCGTCGCGCCGCTGATTTACGAAGCGATTGGCAGCATTGCCCATACGCTGACCGGCGCTGTGGAAGCGGACGAGGCCATTCGCGTCATCGAGGCGTTTTTTCGGATGGAGAGAAACCGGCTCAGCTACGAGAATGCGGTCGTGGCCGAAGTGGGGGGAGAACCCGTCGGACTGGCGCTGTTCTACCACGGCAGCCGGACCGAAGAGCTGGACCGTCCGTTTGTTCAGCGGTTGGCCCGCTTGACGGGCATCGCTCCGGTCATTGTAAAGGAAGCCCGGTCCGATGAGTTTTACCTGGACACGCTGGCGGTCCGCGCCGACCAGCGCGGCAAAGGCATCGGCAGACGGCTGCTGGCCCGTTTTGAAGCAGAGGCTCGCGCGCGCGGACACGAGCGGATTGCGCTGCTCGTGGACCAGGAAAACCCCCAGGCGCGCAAGCTGTACGAATCGATCGGCTATCGGCCGGACGGCACGCTTCTGGTAAGCGGCCACCTGTACGACCATATGGTCAAGCAAATATCCGTGCTGATCTGACGACACCTCCCGTATGCCCGCGGCATCCGTTGCCATGCCCCGGCCAGGCGGGAGGTGTTTGTTCTCGTAAAAAACAAAAGCATTCGTGTCCGTTGTGGCAAGCGGAAGAAACGAATGGATGTTGATATGCCAAAATAGTGGGAGTAAAATAACAAAAGAAAGCAATAAAAATCGATTGATTTTTGTTGTAAATCAAACGGTTGACAAGTGAAACAAAAGGAGGAACTGCGTGTCATGTTGGCTTCAAAAAGGCAGCAGGAGATTCTCGAACTGCTGGAACAGAAGGGACACGTCTACGTCTCCAACTTGAGCAGGCAGTTTCAGGTGACGAAAGAGACGATACGCCGCGATCTGGAGGCGATGGAAAAACAGGGATTGATTCACCGCACGCACGGCGGCGCGGTGTTGAACCGGAAGGAAAAAGAAGCGTCGCCGCTCATCCAGCGCGAAGTCGCCCATCTGGAAGCGAAGCGGGAGATCGCCAAGGAAGCGGCCAAAGGCATCCAGGACGGGGACATCATCGCCCTCGACTCCAGCGACGTCTCCTTTCAGTTGGCCCGGCTCCTGGGCGAGCGGGAGATCACCGTGATCACCAATTCCATCGCCGTCACCCTGGAGTTTCTCCGTCAGGACAAGGTAAAGGTCATCACCGTCGGCGGCTATCTGAACAAGGACTGCACCTCGTTTTTCGGCACGATGACGGAAAAGTCCATCGAAGGCTACCACGTGGACAAGTTCTTCTTCTCCTGCCACGGGGTTCATCTGGAACACGGCATTTACGAGAACAACGAGATGGAAGCACAGGTCAAACAGAAGTTCATCTCCATCTCCGACCGCTTGATCCTGCTGGCCGACCACACGAAGTTCGGGCAGAAGTCGCTGACCAACCTGCTCTCCCTGGACAAGGTGGACCAGATCATCACGGATCACGGGCTGCCGCTCAACCAGTTGTCCGCTTTCAAAGCAGAGGGTTTGAATATACAACTCGCCCAGTCGTAACAGGTGGGTTCTTTTCTGTTTTCCAACCAAACATTTCAAATGGAAAAGAGAAACAATCCCGCAAAAACATGTGGGATTGTTTCTCTTTTGTTGGTTTCGGAATATTGAAAAAGCAGAAAAATGCGGATAATATGTGGGACAAACAAAGCATCAATCGATTCAGGAGGAGCCGAGATGCACGACAAGCTGGTGTTTGGAGTTGATTTTGGAACGGAATCGGCTCGCGCCGTTCTAGTGGATGCAGCAAACGGAGAAGTGAAAGCGATTGCAACCAAACCGTACGCCCACGGCGTGATCGTGGAGACGCTGCCGGGCACGTCGGTTCGGCTGAACAGCGAATGGGCGCTGCAGGATCCTCAGGATTACCTGGATGCGCTGGTGGATACGATCCGCGCCTGCATGAACGAGGCCGGGGCCAGACCGGATCAGGTGATCGGCATCGGGGTGGACTTTACCGCCTGCACGATTCTGCCGATCCGCGCCGACGGGGAACCGCTCTGCGCCGATCCCGCCTTTCGCGGCAACCCGCACAGTTGGGTGAAGCTGTGGAAGCACCACGCCGCGGAACCGGAAGCGAACGAGATCACCGAGCTGGCGCGGGCGCGAGGAGAAGCGTTTCTCCGCTATTACGGCGGCTCCCTCTCGTCCGAGTGGCTTCTGCCCAAAGTGCTGCAGATCCTGCGCGAAGCCCCTGAGGTCTACCATGCGGCTGACCGCTTCGTGGAGGCGGGCGACTGGATCGTCCTGCAGTTGACGGGCGAATTGAAGCGCAACTCCTGCGCGGCGGGGTACAAGGAAACCTGGAACAAACGGAACGGCTACCCGTCGTCCGATTTTTTGAAAGCCCTTCATCCGGACATGGAGCATTTTGTCCGCGACAAGATCGCCACCCCGATATACCCGGTCGGCACGTACGCCGGCCGTCTGACGGAAGAGATGGCCCGCCGGCTGGGCCTGACGGAACAGGTGGCCGTCGCCGTCGCCACGATCGACGCCCATGCGAGCGTGCCCGGGGCGGGGATCGTCGAACCCGGCCAGATGCTGATGGTGATGGGCACGTCCATCTGCCACATGGTGATGGCGGAAGAGGAGCTGTTTATCCCGGGAGTAAACGGCGTGGTGGAAGACGGGATTCTCCCCGGACTGTACGGATACGAAGCGGGGCAGGCGGCCGGGGGCGATACGCTGGCCTGGTTCGTCCGCAGCGGCGTGCCGGCCGCTTATCACCAGGAAGCGGAACAGCGGGGCATGTCCCTGTACGCCCTGCTGGAAGAGAAAGCGAGGGCGATCAAGCCGGGAGAGAGCGGTCTCATCGCGCTGGATTGGCTGAACGGCAACCGCTCCGTGCTCAACGACGCCTCCCTGTCCGGCCTGATCGTCGGCATCCGGCTGGAGACGAAGCCGGAAGAGATCTACCTCGCCCTGATGGAAAGCCTGGCGTTTGGCACGCGCACCATCATCGAAGCGTTTGAAGACGGCGGCCTCCCCATCCGCAAGCTGTACGCCTGCGGCGGCTTGTCCGTCAACAACCGCCTGCTGATGCAGATTTTCGCCAACGTGACGGGCAAACAGGTGGAAGCGGTTTCGAGTCCCAATGCTTCCGCGCTGGGCGCCGCCATGTTCGGCGCGGTTGCTGCAGGGGCAAAAGCCGGCGGATACGATTCGATCATGGAAGCGGCCAGCCGGATGAAAGACGGCCACTCCGTCGTCTACCGGCCGGATGAACAGGCGCGTCAGACGTACGACCGGCTCTACCGGCTGTACAAGGAGCTTCACGACACCTTCGGACGGGGCTCCCTGATGAAGGAATTGAAAGCGGTAAAAAAATGGACGGAAATGAGCGTATGACATGAAAATTTGCGTGGTTGGCAGTTTGAACACGGATATGGTGATCAGGACCAAGACGTATCCCCGCCGGGGAGAGACGCTGTTTGGCGAGACAATGGACATCCTCCCGGGCGGCAAGGGAGGCAACGCCGCGACCGCGATCGCCCGGCTGGGCAAAGAGGTGCTGCTGGTCGGATCGGTCGGGCAGGACCCGTTCGGGGATCGGCTGCTGGCAGAGCTCAGGGCCAACGGCGTCGACGTGTCGGGGGTGAAGCGGAGCGCGGCCGCCAAGACCGGAACGGCGATGATCACGATTGACGCCTACGCGGAAAATACCATGCTGGTGGTGCGCGGGGCCAATGCGGACCTGGCTCCGGAGGACGTCGACAAGGTGCTGCCCGAGCTCCAGTCCTGCCGCATCCTGCTGACGCAGATGGAAACGGGCGAGCGGGCGGTCGTCTACGCGATGCAGAAGGCCAAGGAGAACGGCAGTCTGGTGATTCTGGACCCGGCGCCGGCGGAAGGCATCACGATGCGGGCGCTGCAGTACGCCGACATCGTCATTCCGAACGAGCAGGAGACGAAGTACATGACCGGCATCGAGATCGAGGGCCCCGACGACGCCCGGCAAGCGGCCCTGTACTTCCAGTCGCTCGGCGTCTCCCAGTCGATCATCAAGATGGGGCAGCGGGGCTGCCTGGTCTTCACCCCGGAACGCTCGGAGTTTATTGAAGCGATTCCGGTTCAGGCGGTGGATACGGTCGTGGGCGACACGTTTTCCGGCGCGTTGGCCTGTGCGCTGGCCGACGGGAAAAACCTGTTTCAGGCGGCCCGGTTTGCAAGCGTTGTCAGCGCGCTGAAGGCAACCCGTTTCGGCGCCCAGGTGGGCATCCCCACACTGGCGGAGGTGCGGTCCTTCATCGCCGAACGCGGGCTGCGCGATTATCTGGACGGGACAGCCGCGGCACATGAATGACGGAGGTGTGGACGATGCAGCCGTATTTGTTGGAAATGAAACACATCAGCAAGACGTTTCCGGGGGTGAAGGCGCTCGACGACGTGCAGTTGGCGGTGCGTGCGGGCGAAGTGCACGCCTTGATTGGAGAGAACGGGGCGGGCAAATCGACGCTGATCAAAATCCTGGCGGGCGTGTATCACCCCGACCCCGGAAGCCGCTTCTTCTTTGACGGCAAAGAGGTGGAGATCAAAAAGCCGCTGGACGCGACCCTGCAGGGCATCTCCATCATTTATCAGGATTTGAGCCTTTTTCCCAACCTGAGCGTGGCGGAAAACATCTGTATGGGCCGCGATGCCGGAAAAGGACCGTTTCGCCTGGTCAAGCGGAAAGAAAAGAGGGAGCTGGCCGCCCGCATCCTGAACGAATGGGGGTTCGGCATCGATCCCGACGCCCGCCTGGACACGCTCAGCATCGCCAAGCAGCAGCTCGTCGCCATTGCCAGAGCGATCGCCTTCGAGGCCAAGCTGATCATCATGGACGAGCCCACCTCGTCGCTCTCGTCCGGCGAAGTGGAGCTGCTGTACAAGGTGATCGACGACTTGAAGCGAAAGGGAATCGCCATCCTGTTCGTCAGCCACAAGATGGAGGAGCTGTTCAAGGTGTCGGACCGGTTCACCGTGCTCCGGGACGGGAAGTACGTCGGCACGTATGACAGGGATGAGCTGAACGAAGAAAGGCTGATCGCACTGATGGTCGGACGAAAAGTGGAGGCGGTGTCGAGGCAGGAGACGCAGCCGGGCGAGCCAGTGTTGGAAGTCGTCTCGCTGTCCAAGCGGGGCCATTTCAAGGACGTCTCGTTTACCCTGCGAAAAGGGGAAGTGGTCGGCATCACCGGGCTGGTCGGCTCGGGCAGGACGGAGCTGGCGCACGCGCTGTTCGGCCTGCAAAAGCCGGACGCGGGCGAGATCAGGCTGAACGGAAAAGCGGTGAGCATTTCGTCCACGCAGGAGGCCGTGAAATACGGCATCGCCTACGTGCCGGAGAGCAGGCAGCGGGAAGGGCTGATCCTGCAGCAGTCGATCGTCCGCAACGTCTCCCTGCCGATCCTCAAGCAGTTGAAAAACCGCCTGGGGTGGATCGACGGAAAACAGGAGGCGAAACTGGCCGAGGGATACATCCGGTCGCTGGACATCCGCCCCGCCATCCCGGAGATGGCCACCGGCAACATGTCCGGCGGGAACCAGCAAAAAGTGGTCATTGCCAAATGGCTGTCGACAAACCCGCGCATCCTGATCGTCGATGAACCGACCAACGGGATCGACATCGGGGCGAAGACGGAAATTCACAGGCTGATCCGCTCCCTGGCCGCCGACGGGCTGGCGGTGATCGTCATCTCGTCCGATTTGCCGGAAGTGCTGGCCGTCAGCGACCGCGTGCTGGTCATGCGAAAAGGGACGATCAGCGGGGAACTGTCCATCAAGGAAGCGACCCAGGAGAAAATCATGAACCTGGCATTGATCGGATCACCTAAGGCGAAAGGAAATGAGGCGGTCGGTTTATGAGCAAAATCCTGAAATCAAGCGAGCTTGGAATCGGAGTCATCCTGCTGCTGCTGTCCACGGCGCTGGCCGTCACCAGTCCCGTCTTTTTGACGGGGGACAACATCCTCGACATCTTGAAGGGCAACGCCGTGCTGGGCATCCTCGCGATCGGGATGACACTGGTGATCATCACCGGCGGGATTGACGTCTCCGTCGCCGCGGTGACGGCCGCCATCACCGTCATCATCGGAAAACTGGCCGTCTCGCTGCACGACAGCGGATGGAGCCTGGTCGCCATTTTTCTCGCCGCGCCCCTCGTGGGAGCGCTGCTCGGCCTGATCAACGGGCTGCTCGTCGCCAAAACAAAGATACCGCCGATCGTGGCCACGCTGGGCACCAAAAGCATCTTGGCCGGGGCCACGCTGTACGTCACAAACGGGGCGTACATGAACAGCAGCGATCTGCCGGAAGCGTTTCTTCGCTTCGCCCAATGGAAACCCCTCGGGGTATCGGTTCTCATCCTCATCTTTTTTGCGGTCGCGCTGTTTACCTGGTTTCTGCTGAACCACACCGTCATCGGCCGCTCGGTCGTGGCGATGGGCGGGAATCCGGTTTCCGCGATGCGGGCGGGGATTCACCTGCAGTCCGTGCAGTTGTTTGTATACGCATACATGGGCTGCCTCGCGGGCATTGCCGCAATCGTGCAGACCGCGTACACCAAAGGGGTGGACCCGAACGGGTTCAACGGCTTCGAGCTGACCGTAATCGCCGCCGTCGTCCTGGGCGGGGCCAACATCATGGGCGGCTACGGTTCCATCCCGGGGACGATCCTGGGTGTGCTGCTGCTCGGCGTGATGCAGAACGGCCTGATCCTCGCCCATGTCGATACCTTCTGGCAGGATATCGTGACCGGCGCGATTATTTTGATCGCCGTCACCTATGACGTGATCAAGCGGAAGCGCGAGGAAGCCAACCGGGCGAAAATCGAGATCGAGGCGTAGGAGCGGGGTGAGGACATGAATTTTCTCTCGAAAGAATGGATTCTCGGCTACGTGTTTGCGGGACTGTTTCTCTTGATGACGCTGTTTGTCCCGGGGTTTTTTGAAGCGTACAACCTGATCAACATGCTGTTTCAGCTCCCCGAACTGGGAATTTTGTCGCTGGGGATGATGGTCGTGCTGCTGACGGCCGGGATCGATTTGTCGATCACCTTCCTGGCGGCGCTGGCCGGCGTGATCGTGGCCACGCTGCTGACCAACGGGTATTCCGTGCCGGTGTCGATCCTGGCGGGCGTCGCCACCGCGCTGGCCGGCGGTCTTCTCAACGGGTTTTTCATCGCCGTCGTCGGCGTTTCCCCCATCCTGGTCACGCTGGGCACGATGACCCTGTTTGAGGGGATTGTCCTGCTGCTGACAAAGGGCAACAGCATTTCCGGCTTTCCGGAGAGCTATTCGCTGATCGGCAACGGCCTCTTGGGAGCCGTTCCGATTCCGATCCTGATCTTTGCGGCGATTGCCGTGATCCTGTCCATCCTGCTGAACAAGACGGCGTGGGGCCGCAGCGTCTACATGTTCGGCAACAACCCGACGGCGACGCTGTTTTCCGGGATCAACACGACCCGGGTCGTCCTGTGGGTCTACCTGTTTGCCGCGTTGATGGCGGCGGTGGCGGCCATCATCATGACCAGCCGCTACAATTCGGCCAAGGTGGACATCGGCAGCTCGTACCTGCTGCAAAGCATCGCCGTCGCCGTCCTGGGCGGCACCAGCATCTCCGGCGGGTACGGCAAAGTGATCGGAGTCGTGCTGGCCGTGGGGATTTTCCAGATCATCTCCAACGGGCTGAATCTGCTGGGCGTCTCCAGCATGGTCATCGACATGCTGATGGGCACCATCCTGATTGGCGTCCTGCTGATCAACTATGTCTCGGCGAAGCGCAAGCAAAGCCAGACCGCGTGAAGGGAGGGATGCTGGCGAACCGACGATGTCACCCGCTTCTTTCCGCTTTTGTCCAAGACCAATGTCTGATCAACTGACACAGGGGGAGTTTCGATGAAAAAGATGAACAAAATGCTGTCTGTTTCCGTCTCCGTTTTGCTGGCACTGGGCCTGATGACGGGCTGTGCCGTACAGAAAAACACGGCCGCCCCGGCTGATGGTGCGGCAGGGGGCAAAAGCGACGGCAAGCTGACGATCGCCGTCGTTCCCAAACTGGTCGGCATCCCGTACTTCAACGCGTCCGAAAAAGGGGCGAAGCAGGCTGCCGACAAACTGGGCGTCGAGCTGATCTACACCGGCCCGACCCAACCGGACGCCGCGCAGCAGGTGAAGGTGATCGAGGACCTGATCTCCAAAAAGGTGGACGTAATCGCCGTCGCGCCGAACGATGCGGCCGCGCTGACGCCGGTGCTGAAAAAGGCGAAGGATCAAGGCATCAAGGTGATGGACTGGGACACGCCGGCCGACCCCTCGGTGGTTGAGCTGTCCGTCCACCAAATCGACGACGAAGTGTACGGACGTCACATGGTTGACCTGCTCGTCCAGGCGATGGGCACCGACAGCGGAAAAGTGGCCATCGTGACGGGCGGCCTGTCGGCGCAAAACCTGAACACCTGGATCGACTGGTCGAAGAAGCAGATTGCCGAGAAGTACCCCAACCTGCAGATCATCGGAGACAAGATCGGCACGGACGAGAAACAGCAGGTGGCCTACCAGAAGACGCTGGACCTGCTGAAGGCCAACCCCGACCTGAACGGCATCCTGGCCTACTCCACGGTGGCGCCGCTCGGTGCGGCCCAGGCGATCCAGGAAAAAGGCCTGCAGGACAAGGTGTCGCTCGTGGGCGTGGCGCTGCCGAAGGACTCCAAGCCGTTCCTGGAAGACGGATCGCTCGATACGGCGACGCTGTGGGACCCGGTGAAGCTGGGTTACTTGACCGTCACCCTGGCCAAAGACCTGGCGGAAGGCAAGAAGCCGACCGACGGCCAAGAGGTGGAGAACGTCGGCAAGATCGAAGTGAAGGCAGACGGCAAAACCGTCATCATGGGACCGCCGAGCGACTTCACCAAGGAAAACGCCGGCAACTACGATTTTTAATCAAAACCGAACCGCCGCATCGGCACACGACACGCCAAAAGGCTGCCTGAACACAGGCAGCCTTTTTCATTCGGCAAAACCCGATCGGAAGCAACGCTCAGTCCCACTCCGCGTCCTGTTATCTCCCCTGCGCCTGCTTCGTTCGGTAAAACTCGTTGAACAGCTTCATCAGGGCCCGCTTCTCGATCCGCGACACGTACGAGCGGGAGATGCCCAGCTCGCGGGCGATTTCCCGCTGGGTCTTCTCTTTGTCCTGATCCAGACCGAACCGGCCGATGATCACTTCTTTTTCCCGCTCGTCGAGGATGTGAATGTGCTGGTAGATCTTGTTGGACTCCAGCTTGAGCTGCACCGTGTCCACCACTTCGTCAATCTCCGTGCCCAGCACGTCGATCAGGGTGATTTCATTCACCTTTCCGGTTTATCCGTGGAGGGTTTATTGGGGGATTTTCGGGTAAAGCGTCAAGGTAAAATGGTCGCCGCGCTGCCATTTTTCCTTGCGGTACACGGCTTTTTCCAGGACGGACTTCAGCAGGTTGTTTTTTTTGGCGGGATCGTCAGTCCGATCATACAGGTCGAGGACTGATTCAACCTTGGGGATGACTTCCTTTTGCGCCTGCTCACGCATGAGCTCGGCGGCGATGTCGTCTTCGGCCTGTTTGATGGCGGCTTGCAGATGCTCCATTCGTTCTGCCAGTGCTGTAAACCGTTCCAGATACGTCTCCTCGTCGTAGATCCGGCGTTCCAGCAGGTCGTGAAGGCGGTCCTTTTGCCCCTCCAGTTCCTTGCGCTCCCGTTCCAACGAGCGGAGTGCTGCCCGCTTCGCTTCGATCAGGCGTTCGTTTCGCTCCGGCCGCTTCCGTTTGCCCCACTCGGCCTTGTACGCAGCCAGCCATGCTTTGAGGCCTCTCAGCAGATGCTTCTCCACGTAGGCGAAACGGCTGCTCCTGTTTTGACACAGGTGATTGCCGCACTTGAGATGGGGAAGCTGATTCGTGTAGGGGCGCATCACCATGGACGAACCGCACCGTTCACACTTGATCAGGCCGGCGAGCGGGTTGGTGATTCCGCGTTGCAGTTGGTAGGGGACGTGGTAGCTGCGGCCGAGAAGGTCCTGTGCTTTTTGAAACGTCTCCATCGTTACCAGCGGTTCATGCTTGCCCGGGACGTCGATCCATTCGTGCCGCGGGCGCGTTCGGGTATCTTTTCGCTTCCCCGGCTCAGCTGATTTTTTCTCTTCTTTCTTCTTCCACTGGACCCGGCCGGCATACACCGCATTCTTCAGGATCGCCAAAACGGAGGCGGAGGTCCAGTCCTTTCCGGTGTAGGAGCGGTATCCGCGCCGGTTTAACTCGTTGGCGATCTTGCTGCTGCCCATGCGCCTTCCGGGATCCTGGTGGGTGTACCAGTGAAAGATCATCTGCACGATCGGGGCCTGTTCAGGATGGGGGACAAGAGTCCGCTCCTGATCGGTCTTGTGAATCAGGTACCCATAGGGAGGGCGGGTGGCGATGTAGTTCCCCTCTTCGACAGAAGCGATGCGGCCGCGCTGCAGCCGGCGGTTGATCAGCTTCAACTCCCGCCGTGCCATGAACGATTCAAACTCCATGTATTCCTCGTCCCATTCGTCGTTGGGGTCGTAGATCTTCCGCGGCGTGATGATTTTTGTCCCGGACACGCGGAAAGCTCTCTCGATCAACCCCTGGTCAACCTTGTCCCCGCGACCAAGACGGTCGATGTCCATCACCAGGACGGCGTCGTATGTCCCTGCTTCCACCTCTTTCAGGAGTTCCAACATCTGCGGTCGATGGATCAGCGACTCCCCGGAAACCACTTCTTCCCGGATGGTAATGACCTGGAGCTCCTGCTGTTTGGCCAGCTTCAGCAGGGCTTTTTTGTGTTTGGCCAGCGTTTCGCCTTCCCCGCGCGCTTCCGCTTCCAGGTCCGCGCGGGATTTGCGGAGATACATGCAGACACGTTCCATACAGGGGACCTCTCGTCAAAATGAAGACTTATGTCACGCACGTGAAAAAACCATGCCGGTTTGTGCCGCCATACCCTATGCCCGTTTTCGCGAAACATGCCGATCGTCAAAAGCATCCTGCAGCCCGAATGGCCGCAAGACGGAAAGGGAGAGGATGATTTCCATGCCCGTCCCCGCCCCTTCATCGCATACCATTCCTGTAGGGAGGCGATGCCAGTGGAGCGCAAGTACGACGCCACTTACACGTTTGGGAACACCACGGTTCACGTCGTAGCACCTCCACCCATGACGGAAGAAGCGGTAGACCGGGTCCTCGACGAGTTGCACGCCGCCGGATGGGCGATCCTCGACGAGCTTGAGGAGAAGGCCGGGTAACCCCCGGCGGATCAGACAAGCCTGAAAAGAGATGCCCCGGTGTACTGCATCGGCATCCCCCAGTCGAGGCAGGCGGATTCTCACTCGCAATCGCCAAGGGAGTCGGCAGGATTCGGGTATTTGACGACCGGCCATTTCTCCTTGCGCAGTGCGTTCATCAGCTCGGGCCCCACGTGAAGGTTCTCCTGCACGAGCTCTCGAGGCGTCAGCGCCATCCACTGGTTCAGCGACACGTCGGCGAAGCGGTCACTCTTGAACATCTCCAGAAACCATAGGCTTTTGTCACCGGTGTTCTGGATGTAGTGACCAAAGGCAAACGGTACGTACCCCACGTCGCCCGCCCGGTAATTGAACGTGCGGGCCGTGCCGTTCGCCGCAAAGACCGTCATGCGTCCCATGCCGGCGAGGTAATATTGCCATTCATCATTGTTCGGGTGCCAGTGCATCTCCCTCATCCCGCCCGGTTTGATTTCGACCAGGGCGGCCGCGACGGTGGTCGAAATGGGGAAGTTGGTGGAATCGACGATGCGCACCGTTCCGCCCGGCGTTCGAATCGGCTCCTGCGCAAGCAGCCGGTGCGTGAAGCTTTTCGGCACGGTACCGTAAGGATCGGGCACTTTCTGGCTTTCCAATGGGCCGGGTACGTCTGCCTGGAAAATGTACACCTGTTCCGTTGGGATGTGGGCAAAGGCGTGTTCCGATACACCGAAATTGGCGGCCAATACGTCCTTCGGTGTGTGTGCGAACCAATCGGATATGGAGAAGGTGTCCAGGTCGGAGAAGCTGCCGTCGTCGAAAACGAGCAGAAATTCGCAGCCTTCCTCCAGCCCCTGAATCGAGTACGGAATCCCCGGGGGAAAGTACCACAGATCGCCGACGCCGACATCGGCGATAAAGTTCCGCCCGTCCTGGTCGACCGCGGTGATGCGTGCCCGGCCCGAAATCATGAAGGACCACTCCGCCTGCTTGTGCCAGTGCAGCTCACGCACACCGCCCTGCGTCAGCCGCATGTTCACCCCCGCAAGCGTGGTGGCGATCGGCAGCTCTCGTACCGTCACTTCCCGCGACCAGCCGCCGTGGTTTAACTGCATGTGGGTGTCGGAGAACGAGAACTTCAAATTGGGAATCAAGCCCGCATCGGTAATGGGCGGAACCAGCATGTCTGGGTTCTCCAAATCTCGCATGATGTCCCGCGGACCCGTATCGGTCGCACCGGCGCCGTCTGCCCTTATCGGTTGCGGCACATTTCCGTATGCAGGATGACTCCGAGGACGGTTTTCCATCGAACATGCTCCTCTCCATCAGATGATGACAGGGGGAATGCTGATCTTTCATTTTCGTAATGTATGTCGCAGCTAGGGGGTGTATGTCAGATGTACGGTAACTAACACCTCGAAAGACGCTCTCCGCATGACGAGCGTCTATCATTTTCGCTCCAAACCTATTTTTATCGGTTATGATCTGGACCAGGTTGTGGTATGATAGAAGACAGAGAAAAGTGTTCGTGATCGCTCCACGAATAGGGGAATATACTAAGAAAGACCGCAGGTGTTGCAGCACCTACGGCCTTGCACAATAGACGTTCCCCACAAGGGGGCGGCTCATAACGCTGGTTGCGAAATAGACCGCCGAGCTACCGACTCAAGGGCGGTCTATTTCCTTTTGTGAAATGACAGCATGGCGATGATGAACATGCCAAACGCAACCATCAACGAAAGTGCTTCGTACACGGTCATGCCCTCACCCCCTTTCGACAGGGGATGAGCCGACCACCCGTGCGGAGCCGATTCTATTGTGTATGGAAGATTATAACATGGGTACATCCGGATCGGGTGTGTTTTTTTCATGCAGGCGGGTGAGGAACCTTTCAGGGAACGGCCATGGGGAGGAACACGGGGAGATACGGCACGGTTCCATACCTTGCGAAATTGAAACGTGACGCCCCTGTGATCGTCTTCTAATTGAGGGGGGAAGCTGGCGTGATAAGGAATTCTTTCTTGATTGTTGTTCTGGCTGTCGTGTTTCTTGGTGCTTGTTCCCATGATGAAACGAAACCCGTAACCACCCCATCCATTCATGGAGAATTGCCAAGTGCAATGACCTCCAATGAGGGTACTGTGGAAATGAAAACGGAAAAACCAAGCTACTCATCTTCGGAGGAGGAAATTACCCTGGTGGTTCATAATCCGGGACCCGCTTCCTTGTCTTTTGGCGCTGCTTATACCGTTGAGAAACGCGAACAAGACAAGTGGTACGAGGTTCCCTTTAAAGAGGATATCGCCTTTGCGGAGATGGGTCTGGTGTTAAAGCCGGGGGATACCTATCAGCAAAAAATCAATGTGAAGGCGTTTGCGTATACGTTTACCAAAGGCGAATATCGGGTGATAAAACGTTTCTACGCACATGAAAAGGAAATAACCCTGGCTGCCCATTTTACGATGGAGTAACGCCGATTTAGGAAAAAGCGGATGGGAAAGACCTCATTTCTTTGCGGATGAGGTCTTTCGTTACATATCGTATTTGTATTTTTTTAAAAACAGGGCAGGAATTGGCAGCGCAAAGCAAAACTAGGAAGGAAGTATTTCCAACGGGGAGGAGAGCCGCATGACAAAGCGAATCATCATTGGCCTCATTTCGATTGCTGCCGTTTCCTGGATCATTTTCTCTGACGTTGAATGGGGAAAGTACGACAGTTTTGAAGAGGTACTCGAAAAAGGCATCCCTTACAAAGTGAAAAACGTAATTCACACGCAAAACGTAGACGGCGTTACCGTCGTCATGTATACGACTGAACCTGATCGTGAGAGGTTTCCTTTTGCAGATTTCGACGCACTGGCAGTTGCTTTCCTGAAAGGCAACGATGAGGATGGATGGGAAAATATCGGTCCAAACGGATGGGAACATTACGAAAATGACAATATGACAGTGTATACGAAAGGCGTTCACTCTTATGATCGACAAGAGAATGTACGGCATGAGTTTTACGTCGTTTTTGGCGAAATCAATAATTCGGAGATCACAAAAATTGAAACAAAGACCAAACAAGAAGAAACATTTGAACCAGCCACCATCATCATGAACGAAGGGAAACGTTACTATTTTCAGGTTGGACCGGAAGACAACGTTCGAGGGTTATCGAAAGATGGGAAGGTCATAGACCGACAAGGTGGGTAAATCATAAAGAAAAAACGCTGACCGACTGGAAGATCGAGCGGTGGCCGTCAGGTTTTTGTTAAACAGGCACCGGTGTGTTTGACCTGCTGCAAAGTGACGGGTACCGCGGCAGGGGCGGATTGTGGCATCCCCATGCAGGGAAAATGGCTGGCATGCCGTCTGCGCGGTTTCTTGGCCAACATGGAGGTTCCAGAGATGTCGCCTGGCTGGAGGAAAATGTCACAAAACAAACAAATCCCTTCTCGCATGAGAGGGGCTTTCAAACGGATAAAGCGCAAGGGTGATTTCGTTCCCTTCCTTGTCGGTTCCGATGGGGTCGTGCAGCGACACGTCCTTTTTTGTTTTTTTCAAGCTGCGCAGATGCATCAGAATTTCGATTCTACAGTCAAAGGTATGGCGTGATGCCTGGCACGAGCAAAGGAGCGTTTGTCACGCTCCTTTTTCTGATCCCTGATGGTTTGGGGGAAACCAGGCGAACGCAGCGCCAGATGCCGCTCCGTTCGGATCCCACCTTTAATGAGAGGCGGGTTTTGTTTGTCGGTTTTGGACGCGTACCCGTCGCTGCGCGATCGCTTTCGCAACCACACCATGACGCGGTGAGAAGAGAAAGGCCAGCAGGAACAATACGCCGGATACGGCGGTCATGGCCCCGGCAATCGAACTGTCCAGCCAGGACGCGAGCATATAACCGAATACCGAGCAAAGCACGCCGATACCCATGCTGATGAACAGCATCACGTGCAGGCGGTCGGTCAGCAGATAAGCGGTAGCGCCGGGAACGACGAGCATGGCGACAACCAGAATCGCTCCGACGCTTTCAAAGGAAGCAACCGTCGTGAGCGAGACCAGCGTCATCAAGAGATAGTGGAACAGCAGGACAGGAATGCCTACGGCGGCTGCCATGGCGGGGTCAAAGCTGCACAGTTTGAACTGTTTGAAAAAGAGACCGACGACCAGGAGGCTGATCAGAAACACGCCACCCACCGCCCAGACGGCGCGCGGTCCCATGTCCATGCCGCCCCACTCCCACGTGTCCCAGGGAACGTAAGCAATTTCGCCGTACAAGACGCAGTCGAGGTCCAGGTCTACCTGCTGGGCGTACAGCGAGACCAGCACAACTCCCACGGAGAAAAGGGCGGTGAATGTGACCCCGATGGCCGCGTCCGATTTCACTCCGCTTTGGTGCAGAAGTTGAACGAAAAAGACGGTCAGCAGGCCGACCACGGCAGCGCCGATCAGCATCGGCAGCGTTTCCCGGCTGCCGCTGAACAGAAAGGCGATCACAATCCCCGGCAAAATGGCATGGCTGATCGCATCGCCCAGCATCGCCATGCGCCGCAGGATGAGAAAGCAGCCGAGGAACCCGCAGGAGGCGGCCACAAGCGCCCCTGTCAACATGATCCATAAGCTGTTCATACCGACAGACCTCCTCGGTTGGTGGGGTGAAGCTGACTCGCGGCGGGCACGTGCTGGTTCAGCTTGGGCGTCAAATTGTACGCATGGAGCTGCTCCAACATCTGTGCAAGCGTCTCATCAGACAACTGCGACGCCAGTTCTTCCCGGTTTACATCAATGTGCTGGGAAGCATACCTGTCCTCGTTCATGTGGTACACGTCCCACAGCCGTTGATTGAGCACCAGTCCATGGGCTTTTTTCAGTCCTTCCGGGGTAAACGTCCAACGCCGATGTCCGGATGCCTCATCTACGGCCCGTACATATCCCTGCCGGCGCAGCCCGCGCAAAGCTTTTCGGACCGCAGCAGTGCTTTTTCCGCTTTTCTCGGCCAACTCGTGCTCTTCGATGCCGAAGGTCAGGCTGCCCGCTTGGAGGTGATGTGGTTCCTCCATCCGTTCGTACAGGGCCTGCATCACGTCTTCGTGAAGCACTTTGCTGCGCAGGCGCAGGAAGCGGATCAGCCGGACAAGTACCCCACGGCGGGGAGAAACGAGCAACGAAATGACAAAGAAGCAGGTAGCAGCCAACACGATGGTAGGGCCGGTAGGCAAATTTTCCAATTGGGTGCTGAGCAGCGTGCCCAACGCGCCGCTGAAGGCGCCGAACAGTCCGGACAGCACTGCCATGACACTCAGTTTATCCGTCCAGTAGCGGGCCGTGACGGCAGGAGCGATCAACATGGCGGCGACCAGCACCACGCCGACGGCCTGCAAACCGATGACCACGGTCATCAACAGCATCAGCATCAACAGCGCGTCCAGGAAGCCCATGGGAAACCCGAGACCACGTCCGAACCCCGCGTCAAACGAGAGCAGGGTAAATTCCTTGAACAAGAGAATCGTCAGCAGGATCAAGGCGCCTGACACGATCATCATAGTCGTGACATCGCTGGAAACGAGGGAAGCGGCCTGGCCGAACAGAAATTTGTCCAGTCCGCTTTGATTGCCGCTCGCGCTGTGCTGGATGTAGGTGAGCAGCACGATCCCGATCCCGAAAAAGACGGAGAGCGTCAGCGCGAGCGCGGTATCTTCCTTGATCCGCGAATGGCGGGAGATGGACGTGATGCAGTAAGTGGCCAACAGTCCGGCCGCACCCGCGCCGATGAGAAACAGCCCGATCGATTTGGAGCCGGTGAGAAGGTAGACCAGACACACCCCCGGCAGTGCGGCGTGAGCCAGGGCGTCGCCCATCAGCGAACGACCGCGCAAAAAGGCGAAGCAGCCAAGCACGCCGCTGCTGATTCCCAGCAGGATGCACCCGGCCAGCACCCACTGCGTATTGGGGTCTTGCAGAGCGAGCCACAGGTTCATCGTTCGTCCTCCTCGTCGTTGACCGACTGAGAGGAAACGAGCAGTTGGCCGCCCAGCACGTGAAGCCGTCCGCCGTACGTTTTTTGCAGGTTTTCCGCCGTAAACGTCTCGGCGGTGGGGCCCGCGGCAATCACCCGGCGGTTCAGCAGAATCACCCAGTCAAAGTATTCTTCCACCGTCTGAAGGTCGTGATGGACGACGAGAACGGTTTTTTTCTGCTGTTTCAATTCATTCAGCAGATGGATGATCGCCTTTTCCGTAGCGGCGTCCACACCGGCAAACGGTTCATCCATAAAGTAGAGCTGCGCTTCCTGGGCCAGCGCACGAGCGAGGAATACGCGCTGCTGCTGACCGCCGGACAACTGGCTAATCTGCCGCGAAGCGTAGTCGGCCATGCCAACTTTGCGCAGACATTCCAAGGCAAATGCCCGGTCTTCCCTGCCGGGGCGGCGGAACCAACCAAGCCGACCGTACCGGCCCATCAGGACGACATCCAGCGCATCGGCGGGAAAGTCCCAATCGACCGATTCCCGCTGCGGCACGTAGCCGACCAGCTTCCGCTGCTGCTTGTACGTCTTGCCGTAGATCTCGACCTGGCCGGACGCAATCGGCACCAACCCCTGTACCGCCTTGATGAAGGTGGATTTTCCCGCACCGTTGGGGCCGATGATGCCAATCAGCTTTCCTTCCGGCACCTCCACGGAAACATTGCGCAGCACCGGTTTCTTCTGGTAGGCGACAGTCAAATCCCGGACAGTCAAAGACGCTGTGGTAATGGTAGGCGCCATCGTCGTTCTCCTCCTTTCGCGGATTATTTTAAGGCGTTCACGATCGTGTCCACATTGTGTTTCACCATGCCGATGTAGCTGCCTTCGGGCGTGCCGGGCTCACCCATCGCATCCGAGAACAGCTCCCCGCCGATCGTGACCGTGTGGTTTTTCGCCGCCGCTCCTTGCACAACCGCTTCAATGGAGCGCTTCGGCACCGACGACTCGACAAATACTGCTTTGATCTTGCGGGAAACCAGCGTGTCGACGAGCGTTTGCACGTCTTTCAGCCCGTATTCCGCCGCCGTGCTGATTCCCTGCAGGCCCATCACTTCCACGTCGTAGGCGCGGCCGAAGTATTGAAACGCGTCATGGGCCGTCACCAGAACACGACGTTCTTTGGGAATGGAGGCGAGCTCCGTACGGGCGTAGTCGTCAAGCTGTTTCAGCTCCGCCAGGTACTTTTCGGCGTTGGCCGCGTACACCTCTTTATGGGCTTGGTCAAAAGCAGACAAATCATCCCGGACCTGTTCCACTGCTTTCATCCACAGCGACACGTCAAACCAGACGTGCGGGTCGGGGTTTTCCGGTGCCGCCGGGTCGGCCAGCAGCTGCTCCTTGCTCAATCCGGCCGTGACGGCTTTCACCGGCTTTTTCTTGCTCATTTTTTCAAAGATTTCCACCATTTTTCCTTCCAGGTGCAGACCGGAGTAGAAGATCAGGTCGGCGTCTTCAATCCGTTTGATATCCCCCTCGGACGCTTTGTACAGGTGAGGGTCGACTCCAGCGCTCATCAACTGCGTCACTTCCACGTGGTCGCCTCCGACCTGTTTGACGATATCGGCAACCATCCCGGTAGTGGCCGTCACCTTCCATTTGCCATCGGGCGCTTCCGCCGTCTGGGCAGCACCGCAGCCGGCGAGCAGCACGGCAAGCGACAGCATGCCTGCAAACAGCCCGTTTCTTATGCGGAAAACATATGCATCTGCCATTGTTTGTCCTCCTCAATTTTTTTCTCTTTAGTCACAATTGTTTCCTTGAGGCAAATTCTACACAAAAAAATGACAATGAGCAACACTATTTTACGAGAGAAAAAAAGTTTCCTTAGGGAAAAATATTGGATGCTTCTGATGGGGGAGGCAGCACGACTGAATGATCACGTAGAGGATAAGTGATCGCACGAGGCCTGTCAGCCCTTTCACAATGAAAGGAATCCAGATGTGCAATGAGTGGGAGGAGGGGGGGTGTCGTCCCCAGTGCCGAACGGGCTGGCGTTCGGCGGCAGCGGGGACGGCGCACTCGTCTGTGCCGGTGGGGGGTGCGGCAGTTACGGATTGGGGATACCTGCCTGCTGAGCGGCCCCCGACGTTCGTTCGTTCTTGTCTCTCATGCGGCTGAAAATCGTGGCGAGAATCGAGCCCGATATATTGTGCCACACGCTGAAAATCGCACTGGGTACAGCGGCCAATGGCGAGAAATTCGCCGTTGCGATCGCCACGCCCAATCCGGAATTCTGCATCCCGACTTCCATGGCCACCGCCTTTTGTTTTGCCAAATCCATTCCGAACAGACGGGCGAGGTAAAAGCCCAGCAAAAAGCCCAGCACATTATGCAGGATCACAACAGCAAAAATCAGCGGGCCGGTGGAGGCCAGCTTGGCCTGACTGCCTGCCACGACACCTGCTACGATCATGACGATCGCGATGGTGGAGACGAGCGGCAGCGCCTTTGCACTCGCTTCCGCCTGTTTGCCAAAGAACTTCTTGATGACAAACCCGAGAGCCAGCGGAATGATCACCACTTGAATAATGGACGCAAACAATGACCACATGTTGATGTCAACCCACTTGCTGGCAAGCAGCAGGATAAGCAGAGGAGTCACAATGGGTGCGAGAATCGTTGAAACCGATGCGATCGCCACAGCGAGGGCAACATCCCCTCTTGCCAGAAACACCATGACATTCGATGCCGTTCCACTCGGACAGCATCCCACCAGGATGACGCCAACAGCCACTTCCGGCGGCAGGTCCAATCCCCATGCCAAGAGGAAGGCCAATCCCGGCATGATGACGTAGTGACACACCACGCCGATCGCCACATCCTTTGGCCGACGAAATACTTCTGCAAAATCGGCTGCGGACAATGTAAGTCCCATCCCGAACATGACGATTCCCAACAAGGGAACGACATAGCCTCCAATCCACTTGAAATGGCCGGGGAACAGATAGGCAATCACCGAAACGAGAATGACCCATACGGTAAACGTTTTTCCTGCAAACGAACTGATTTTTTCGATAAGCATCATCGGCTTTGAAACAGTGCCAGACATCGACATGGAAATCCTCCTTAACTGATTTGTCCGCCCATTGTCACGATATCTTCTTCGAGTGCGACTGCGACATCAATTGCGATCCTCAGCCCTTTCACAATGGTTTCCAACGCCATGCTGGGCTGCCCCGGCTGGCGGGCAGCCTGTTCCGGAAGATAGGGGATATGAATGAATCCGCCCCGAATGGCGGCTTTTGATTCGGCGATGTAATGCATCAATCCGTAGAAAACATGATTGCACACGAACGTTCCGGCTGTATGGGATACGGCGGCCGGTACTCCCTGCCGATTCAGTTCTTGTACGATTGCCTTGATCGGCAGGGTAGACCAGTATCCAACAGGCCCGCCGGGTACAACCGGCGTATCAATCGGTTGGTTTCCTTCGTTATCGGGGATGCGCGCATCATTCACATTGATCGCCACCCGTTCGACGGTCATTTGGGGTCGTCCGCCTGCCTGCCCGACGCAAATGACAAGATCGGGCTTGACCTGTTCGATCGCAGCGTACAAGCAGTCAAGCGCCTTGCCGAATACGGTAGGCATTTCCCTGACCTCGACTGCATACGTTTCGGTTTTCAGATGGGCCAGGCATTTGACCGCTTCCAACGCCGGATTGACGGATTCTCCGCCAAACGGATCAAATCCCGTTACGAGAACGTTCTTCATCGTATCTCCTCCGTTCTTATCTCCACTGAGTCCCTTTCTCTCGCCAGCCAAGCTCGAATGAAATCCGTTTGACAGCCTCCTGCAACACATGGATTAACTCTGGTAACCGCTCGACGCCGAATCGAACATCCGGACCGGCAATGCTTAATCCGGCGCAGATGCGGCCGTGATGATCAAAGATTGGCGCAGCCACCGAAGCGGTGTTTTCCTCCAGTTCCGAATAGCTGACGGTATAGCCGTTTTTCCGCGCTTCGGCGAGTACTTCCCTGAGCCGCTGCTTGTCCGTGATGGTTCCGGATGCATATGGAACCAGCGTGATCGCGTTTATATACTGTTCGCGTTCCTGTTCGTCCAGATAGGCGAGGATGATTCGGGAACAGGCTCCCGCGTAGAGGGGGGATCTCCTGCCAATTTTCGTGTAAAGCCGGACCGGATGCAGCGTGTCCAATTTTTCAATATACATCGCCTGGTCCCCGTCTCGAATGATCAGATTGACGGCCTCGTCCACCTGATCCCGCAAGGTTTTCATCACCGGTAACGCGATTTGGCGGATATCCAATCGCTCGGCCACCAACTGGCCGAACTGCAGGAATGTCAGGCCCAGTGAATAGCTGCCGTCTGCGTTTTTCTGCAGGAGCCCCATCTCTTCCAGTGACCCTGCCATGCGATGAATGGACGTTTTGGGCATGCCCGACAGCTCTACCATGTCGTTGAGGCTTAGTTTTGCGTGCTGGAGAAAAAGATTCAGCACTTCCATCGATTTGACAATCGTCTTGTTCTTGTTTTGTATCATGAGCCCCCTTGATCCTCCCCAGCCAATCAAAATGGATGAAGCACAACGGGCTGCCGCCGGCTTTGTACATCGGCGGCAGTCCTCGTCTGCATGCGTCCGCTCACAGGGAGAGGACATACATCAGGACGATGTTAAACGCTAGGATAATCAACGCAGTGGGAACCTGCACACGAATGACGTGGTTTTTATCTTTCAAGTCAAGCAGGGCGGCAGGCACAATGTTGAAGTTGGCTGCCATCGGAGTCATCAGGGTGCCGCAGTAACCGGCAAACATCCCGATGGCCGCCAGATGGTTGGCATCCACACCAAATTGCTTGATCAACAGCGGGACAGCGATTCCCGCCGTCATCACCGGGAAAGCGGCAAACGCATTTCCCATCACCATCGTAAACAAAGCCATACCGATACAGTAAGCAAAGACGACCCAGAACAGGGAATGGGTAGGAATGATTTTTCCCACCAAATCAGAAACAACAGTGCCAACCCCGGCGCTGGTAAAGATCGTCCCCAACGTTGCCAGCATCTGCGGCAGGAGGGAGGCCCAGCCGATGGCTTCCAACAACCTTCGCGATTCCTTTACAGCGACAACAGGTGCAGATTTGGTCATCCACAGACCTGCAAGCAGTGCGATCAGCGTTGCCACGCCAAGTGACACGAGGGTGATGTTCTTTTGGTCAAAGATAAACAGGTCACCGATTTTTACGCCTTTGAACCCTGTCGTGCCAATCACGGTGATGACCGGGATCAATAAAGCAGGAATGAACAGAAGATTCTTCAACCGGTTGCGATTTTGCATTTTCTCTTCTGGAGTTGCTTCCCCGTAGCTGCCGGGTTTCAAACCGCCTGCTCCCACGATGGCAACCATCACCAGCACGAGCAGTCCCATGTAAAACGGCGGGATCACACTGCCGAGCAGCAGGGAAATCCCGTAGAGGAAATAAAACAGTCCGGATGTGAGGCGCCGCGGATTTTTCCGGTCAGCGAAGGTAAACAAACTGCCCAACACGACGATTATTCCCAAAAAGATATAGACGGCTTCGATGGACAGCAGCATCAATTATTCCTCCTTTCCGATCGCCGCATGGCTGCTGGCGGAACCAAGACGCTTCTGAAGAGAACGATCCAGCAGATACAGACGAATACAGTGGACGATCAAGGCGGCAACAGCGGTCGGAATCGCCCACAACGCCATGTGCAGCGGATCGGAAGGAATGTTGTTTTGGTCAAAGAAGCCTTTCATCAACAAGATTGCCCCGATGGCGATAAAAACGTCTTCACCGAAAAATACCCCGATGTTGTCAGCAGCGGCGGCATGGGCACGGATTTCATCGCGAACGTTGTCCGGCAATTTGCCGTATTTTGCTTCTGCAGCCCCTTCTGCCATGGGAGCGACAAGCGGACGAACCATCTGCGCGTGTCCGCCGATGGAGGTTAATCCGACGGCTGCGGCTACTTCCCGAATGACAAAATAAGCGGTAAGAATCCGGCCGGTCGTTGCCGCCTTGATTTTGGCCACAACGCTTTCCGCCTGTTCGCGCAGCCCATGACGTTCCAACAGGCCGATGACCGGCAGCGTGGCGATGAAAACGGCCATATACCGATTGGTCGTGAACGCTTTCCCGAATTGTTCGATGATTTCATACAGCGATTGATGGGCAAGCAGTCCGGTCACCAGCCCCGCGCTGGTGACAACCAAGAGCGGATTTACGCGAATGATAAAACCGACGATGACGATAACAAGTCCAAGCAAGACCATTCCCTGTTTCTCCCCTCAATCATTTTGTTGTGGAAAGCGGTCGTTTCCGCTCCAGTCCGATGCGAACAGTGCCATTCGTGAAAGATTGGCGCACAAGCTCAACGTGGATCTGTCTTTGCGCCAGCCAGTCAAGGATGGCTTGATGAACAACATGGTGGGCGTATTGGCAAGCAGCCAGCTCCTTGCCGTACACCGTTTCGTCGTTTACTTCCGTCATCAAATCTGCGGTCACCCATTGCGGAAACCGCTCGATCAAATCGTACGACTGTTTGTCCCGTTTTGCATGACGGGTATAGGCGATGCTTCCATGGGACAATTCCACCGGAAAGTGTTTCTCATCAAACTGAGTCCCCCAGCGGATATACGTACGGAGCCACTCCCGATTGTCGTTTGCCACCGTTTCGTCTTCATCCAGTCTTTTTGTCAGGAACGAGCGCAGGGAATGATACGCTTCCCGCTGTTCCGCCGTTGCATCCGTAAGCTCTCGCCAAATGGTATACATCCGGGCGCTGGGAATCCAGTAGGAAACCGGGAAGCGGGGCGGGCTGTGATAGCCGCTGAACGGTTGAATCCATTCATGCGAAGGGACCCCGTGGTCGTCAAGGACAATATCCGGCTTCCATCGGTTCCACACTTTGGGATACACCCGACTTTCGCCAAAGGGCACATCCGGTTGAAAACGATATTTGGCAAACTCCAATCCGCATGCGTTGTAACGGGCCGCATGGTGTTTCCAGCAAGGGTGTTCGGCTGTCATCTGGGCGTGCAGCGCTGCGCCGTCCACGTTTTCCAACGGAACAATCACAACATTCAGATGATCCAGAACGGATGGGTCGGCCATCACCTGCTCAATCAGATGCAGCGCAGCATTTGTGCTGGACACCTCGTTGGCATGGTGCCGTTCATTGATGAACAGCGTCGGCTTGTACAGTGTTTGCTTGAGAGAACTGCAAATGCTCGCCTTATCGTTCGATGACGCATACAATTCCACCAGCCAGATCCACTGGCCAAGAAAGGAAAAATCGATCGGTGTCACCCGACCGGGGATCTTCTCCTTCCGCTTTTCCAGCCAATCTTGAACATCTTCGTTGACGAAAACATCGTCCGTCACCGATTTTTCAGCAGCATGGGTTGCGGGAGGAGCCAACCCGTTCTCCCCGGCAGAATGTGCTGCCGCGGAAAGCCATGTGCCGCAGGATTCTGCCAGTGCGGGATCGGCCAGGCCGTCAAATGCAAACGTCGTTTGTCCGTTGTGCTGCGTAAGAGAGACAATTCTCGCCTGCCGCCATTGATCGGCCGGACTTGGCTTCAATACGGTCTCTTCCCCGTGTTGGAACACAATCCGTACATGATGGTCGTTAGGCAGGGCGTATAAAGCGATGCGCGCATGCGGCTTTCCGCCGGGTTCGTGGTGCATGAACGGCACGATACCTCCAGGTGCGTCCCAGCCCGGATCACCCGTTTGCTTCCCATGCTCATGCAGGGCATGCAGGGTGTAGAAATACAAATCTTCATGCAGCGCCTCCAAGGCGGAACTTACCTCTTCCAGGTGCGGCACCTTGTTGTCTGCGGCATCCATCCAGACGTGACACTCAATCCGCAAGAATTTGGGCACCCCCTGCACGGGTCCGACCTGTGCGACCACTGCGGGAAGGACGGATTGCTGATACCATTTCCAAAAGCGATACGGATTCGTTTCAAAGGATTGGCTGGCCAATGCCTGGGCTTGTCCGCTCGGATAAATGCGGCAGCCGGCAAACGGGATCATGACATGGCCTCGCTCGGGTTGATCAGGCATGTACGGCAGACTTTTTCCCCAGCCTTCCCAGGACCAATCCGCCAGGACTTTGCCCTGCTTGTTTTTGGCCGCTATACGGAACATGGGGGCCGACTGCTCTTCCAGCAGTTCCAGCGTGATCCGTTCCGGCGGCACATCCAGTGCTTTCGCCAAAATCGCGTCGAAGGGGTACAGCTCTTGTAAATAGCGGTGCACCAGATCAAGATGTTTGACATCGGGCCGAAACGCGCGCGCCTGCAAGACGATGGAATCGAGATCGGCAACCTGCCTGATTCGCGGCAGGACTTCCTGCATCGCCCAGTGTAGACCGGATTTGTTGGCGTCACGGTAGACATATGAGGCGGAGATCCCCCATTGTTTCCGGATCGCGGTTGTCAGTTGTTCCGCCCAACGGAGAAAGCTTGGCTCACTGGTTGTCGTCGTCACCTCGATCGCGATTTCGTCGGCCAACTGTCCAGCTTCCTGCAGCCGTGTCAGTGTGGTGAAAAGATACTCTTCCATGTCTTGCAATTCACCACGGTCTTCCCAATCGGCGGTCCAAACGGGCGCGGCGTGCTCAACCAGAATGGAACGGCTGCTCATGTTTGGAGCAAGATATTGTCTCCACAATTCAACCGGATTCGCCAGGTGTTCGGGTAGGACAAGCTGTGCGATCTCCCCGCGTCTCTGTTCCATAAACGCTTTCATGCCCAACTGTGCCCGCAGCTGAATATCCTGACTGGCACTTTGCAGGGAAGCAAAGCGGTGCCTCCAGGTATCCTCTGTCGGCAGATCGAGCGGAGCAAACCATTCTGTTAACAAGTCGCGAACAAATGCGATGATTCTTCGCTTGCTGCTGTGAATCGCCAGGCCGCCCTTTCCGACAGGAGAAAGTCCCACGAAAGCCTCGCAATCATCTGAATCATCAGCCGTTAGGGAAATCTCAAACCGATTGGCAGGTTTGCTTTCGCCAAGACAAGCGGTCACCGGGAAGCAGACATACCCTGCCGACAATGCAAGTCTCGCAGCCAATTCAACCGCGGCTGCCGTTGGTTCGAGGTCAGAATCGCGTACATGAAAATAAAGATCAAGGGTCGGATGCAGCTCATCTTCGTTTTGCCGATAAAGCCCTTCGACGGAAAAAAGGTTGTGCAGGGAATACCGTTGTGGTGCATCCCGACCATCCAAGGACGTGCCGGAAAAGGAAATCTCCCGAGGGACCAGAATCATCGGTTCATGTTCAGGGAATCCGTTTGCGAAACAGTCAGATGCAAGAGCTCGTGCCGCATGCAGTGTCATCTCGGGAGAACTGCCCGTAACGACAAGAACCGGGCCCTGTTCCCGCTGAAGCAGATAAAGCAGCCCCGATTCCTGTGTCAGTTCCTTCCGTGCAGATTGTATGGGCAGCGCGTGCTCGCCCAAAACGCGAAACAACCACGCTTCGTCATATCCCATCACCAGATGGAAGGGGGCGGCACCGTTGTCCGATTTCGCTTCCAATTGATCAAAAATAAAGAGATGATCAAAGATCGGAACGGGCAGCTCAGCCATATGAAGGCCAATTCGCGCGGCCAGTTCAACCATTGCGGCAGATTCCCAGCACGTCCGCCGCGACGGTACTGTGATCCGCGAACGCAGGCCCGCCGGGGCGCTCCTTCCCTCATGCGAGTAGAAAAGTCCATCGGTTGTCCAGAAATGTTGCGCAGTCATCAGGATCTCCTCGCAATACGTCGTTCCGTATTTCGGAACATTCATTTCGAAATTGTTACTCTTATGATAGTATTCAGTAAAAGAGAAAATCAATATTTATTTTTTGAAAATTTGTCCTTTTTTATAAATCATTCAACTGTTCCACTTTCAACACTTCCCTCGCTGCAGCGGGGGATTAGGCGTACTTCCGTGGGGTGGTAACGGAACAAAACCTTGAAAAAACTGAAGACATAACAGAAAGCTCCCAATCCTAAGCGATTCAGCCATTTTTTGTATTTCGCTTGGTTGGTCACTTTCGCCACTTGAGCGTCAAATTGCTCACCTGATCCATGTTCCGATCCATCCGAGAATCCGCTACTTTTGACAAGCCGTAGACGCATACCTTCTGACAGGGAGGGATGCGCGGTGCATGTAAAGCTCATACCTGGAGATTCTGCTCACAGTATCCGTTCCGCCTGTTATCAGTACTTGTTAGGAAAATACAGGAGGGAGAAGCTGAATGGTCGGGATATACGCCAGGGTGAGTACGGAAGAACAAGCGAGAAGCGGATTCAGCCTCGACGACCAAATCAGGGAGTGCCGGAAGAAGGCGGGGACCCGTGAGGTGGTCGAATACGTCGATGACGTATCCGGTGAGTTTCTGGATCGGCCTGCCCTCACCAAGCTGCGGCAAGACGTAAAAGAGGGCCTCATTACAAAAGTCATCTGTCTGGACCCGGATCGTCTTTCACGCAAGCTGATGAACCAGTTGATCATCACGGACGAGTTTGACAAACGCGGGGTAGAGCTGGTGTTCGTGAATGGGGAGTACGCCAAAACACCGGAAGGGCAGCTGTTTTACAGCATGCGCGGCGCCATCGCGGAGTTCGAAAAAGCCAAGATCAATGAGCGGATGAGCCGGGGGCGGAAGGAAAAGGCACGACAAGGACGAGTGCTGCGGGATTTTAAAATATACGGGTATGGCTATGACCCCACCACCGAGCAAATGGTGGTGAAAGAGGACGAGGCCGTGGTGATCCGGCTCATCTTCGATCTTTTCACACAGCCCAATGACCTGGTGCAGGGCATCAATGGAATTGCCAAGTATTTGACGGACAAGAGGGTGCCAACGAAACGCGGAGCGGATGTGTGGCACCGGCAAGTGGTTCGTCAGATCCTGATGAATGAAGCGTACATCGGGAAGTTTTATCAGAATCGCTGGAATACAGAGGGGATGCTTGGAAACAGGTTTCGTTCGCTCGAGGAGAGGGTCCGCATGAGACAGCGGCCAAAAGAAGAGTGGATTTTACTTCCGTGCCCCGCGATCGTCGATGAATCCACATTTGTGCATGCGCAAAAATTGTTGAAGGAATCCCGGAGAAGATGGGCCGGCAGACGCCTTCATCCCTATTTGTTAAGCGGGTTGGTTCGCTGCGGGGACTGCGGAAACACGATGACCGGTCGAAAGACAAAGCATTGGGGGAGGGATGTCTACGAGTACACAGACATCAAAAACACGGCAGGAGCCAAACACCACGGATGCGGGCGGCGAGTGAAGTGCGAGGACCTGGACAGGGAAATTTGGGAGACGGTCCGATCCTGGCTGGATCATCCGGAGGAAATGGCTGCAGCCGTTGAGGAGAGCGACGAAACCTCTTTCGAGCAAGCTGAAATCAACCGGCTGACAAAAGAGTTGGAAAAAACCAGAGTCGGCCGCAAGCGATTGCTGAAGCTGTTTGCTTCAGGCGAAGAGGACCTGGGGGAAGAGGAGATTCGCCAGGAACTGCGTGAATTGAAGGACAAAGAGGACCGATTGGTGCAGCAGCTCGCGGAATGGCAGGATCGGGTCAAACGCATGGAAGAGGGTGGGGACAACCGGAATGTCCTGCGGGAAGCGGCCTACTACTACTTGTCCAAGGCGCCTGATGAGCTTACGTTCGAGGATAAACGGGAACTGATTCGCCATGTCGTTCGCGAGGTCAAGGTCTTTCAGGATCACATCGACGTCTACACGTTCTGATGCATCCCGATTGACAGTAGAAGTTCGTTTTCAATGCAGCGGGCGGCATACGTCGCCAGTTTGGTCCCTTTCTCCACCTGGTAGCTCTCGATGGCTTTGATCAGACCGATCGTGCCGATGGAAATCAGGTCTTCGCTGTCTTCGCCAGTGTTTTCAAACTTTTTGACAATGTGGGCCACGAGCCGCAGGTTGTGCTCGATCAGCTTGTTGCGCGCGTACGGGTCCCCTTCTGCCATCAGCCTCAGGTATTTTTCCTCTTCCGTATCGGGCAGCGGCTGGGGAAACGCGTTGTTCTTGACGTAGGCCACAAACAGCATGAGTTCCTTGAACAACAGGGAAAGCGCCGCAAAGATGCTGGACACGCCTGCCACCTCCACGTCTGGAATGCTTACACCTATCCATATGTGGGCGGCTGCCCATGCGTGCCTGTACGGGAAAAAGGACGGCGCAGATGGAACCGTCGGAAAACCGTGAACCACCGGGGATGTGATCGCAAGCAAGCAGGACAAAACGGCGCCCCGGGACACGACGCCGGGGCTGGATTTGTGTACGCGATCACTCGGCGTCGGTAATGCGCAGATAGGAAATGTTTCGCACGTTGATCACGATGTCATCGTATTGAAGCCATCCATCGCTGAGGTTGGCAACCATCTGGACGATCTCTTCCGGTTCCGTCGTCCGGATGGACACCGAATCGCCTCCGGAAAAATGAAACGTGATGTTCTTTACTGCCGTCATCGGTACCATCTCCTTTTCACATCTTGCCACAGAGGCAGGGTGTTCCTCGACGGAGAGGGACTTCGGTTCAGGAGCCGTGAGTCCCCTTCCCTACACCCCATGTATCGGCAAAATCAGTGTTTTCTGAAAGAGCATGTTGGAGAGGATTCGGCTTTCTATGTTCCCGTCGCGTTCGGCAGGATGGTGGAGACGGTTGGCCGGTTGCTATCCGTCCTTTTGCCCCCACTTGTTCGCCAGCTCCGGCCGTTGATAGGCGGTCAGTTTGTCCAGCAGGCGGGCGGGGTCGCTGTCGCTGACGAGCAGGTCGGCGTGGGAGGCGGGCATGAACCCGGCGCTCACGGCTTTCTCAATCATCTGCAGGAGCGGTGTGTAATACCCGTTGACGTTGAGAATGCCCACCGGTTTTTGGTGGATGCCCAACTGGCACCAACTGACGGCTTCAAACAGTTCTTCCCACGTGCCGTAGCCGCCGGGGAGGGCGATAAAGGCGTCCGACAGCTCCGCCATTTTCGCTTTCCGCTCGTGCATGTCGGCCACTTCGTAGAATTGGCTCAATCCCGTGTGGGCCATTTCGCCGCGAAATAATCCGCGCGGCATCACCCCGATCGCTTTGCCTCCCGATTCCAGCACGGCGTTGGCGGTGCAGCCCATCAGCCCCATGTTGGAGCCGCCGTAGACCAACCCCAGTCCCCGGCGGGCAATCTCATGGCCCAATTTTCGGGCCGCCTCGGCGTACACCGCATCGACGCCCGGATTGGAGCCGGCGTAGACACATACATTGTTCATGGTTTCTCCCTCCTGACGCTGTGGTTGACTTTCTATTATATACTGGTGATTATGGAAAAGAAAGGGAGAGTGCCAGGACCATTGATTGAGGTTCAGCAGCGGGGTTCCCGGTTTTACGGCAGGCGCGGCTGGACGGGGTACGGACCGAGGCACTCCACGAAGGAGACGTTACAAAAGGAACGGATGGCTTGTTTCGAAAATCAAAAAGGGAGAGGTTCGTATGGGCGATATATTCCGTTACGTACCCAACCACGCGGAGATTGGAGTTGGGCTTGCGCTAAAGGATGAACAGGGCGACTATGTATTCGTGTTGGCTGGAACGCGACACAAGTTCACTTCCAATGAACTCTTTTACGCTGGCATTGGGGGACATCTGGAACAAGGGGAAGATTTGCCATCTTGCGGAAAAAGAGAAGCGATGGAAGAAATCGGAGCGGAGGTACACATACAATGTTCACCTGCAAATCCAGTGTACATATCCAGGGACAAGGAAATTCGGACCATTACCATGGCAGACGAATGCAAACCACTGGCTATTTATGAAATGATTCATCCGAGCGGCAGTCCCCGGGAAGGGGAAATCTATTACATTGTCATCTATCTGGCAAAATTGATATCTTCACCCGGAGACCTCAAAACAGATGAAGTTTCCGGGGTGATTACCATGAAGAAAGAGCAGGTAAAGAAAGGAATTTTCAGAAGAGCAACCCTGCAAACGCTGATGGACGAAGGGGCTCGCCTGATTGCACGCAGTCCTCACATTCAGCCTGATGTCATTGTATATCCGATCGGGACTGCTGAGGCATTGTCTTACTACCTGAACCACATCGAAAAGCATCACCCTTACTCGTAGCAGAAGCCGGTGCTGCCAGCGGATTGAAGGGGCGCTTTTGACGTGGTCGAGGCAAGACAGCGGTGGCGGTATCGCTGAAAACCAAAGTAGTCCCCTTACGCCGAGGGGGGACTGCTTTTTCGCGGGACGGACGGCTGCTTCCGGCTTTTCAGCAAGGCCGCCTTTACCTGTTCCCGCTTCGGTTTTTCGCACAAGACGTACAGGATGTCTCCCGCCTGCAGCCTCGTCGAGCCGTGCGGCGTGATCAGCCTGTCATCGCGGATGACCGCGGTGATCAGCGTGTTGTCGGGGAGCGACAGCGACTGGATCTCCCGTCCCGCCGCCGCCGTATCCGCCTTGAGTTCGATTTCCATCATCTCCGAATTGGTTTTGCCGATGGAGACCAGCTCCAGGCTGTGGGGAACCACCGTCTTTTGACCGGTGGAAAGCCCCCAGCGGTTTGCCAGCGGGGAAATGGTGCCGCCTTGAATCAAGGCGGACGTCAGGACGACGAAAAACACCACGTTGAAAAAGAGCTGCCCCTTGTCCAGTCCGGCCAGCAGCGGGTAGGTGGCCAGGACGATGGGAACGGCCCCCCGCAGTCCGGCCCAGGCAATGAACATCTTTTCCCGGAAGCTGAAGCGGGTGAACCAGGTGCTGACAAAGACGCCGACCGGCCGGGCGACGAACATGAGCAGCGCGGACAGCACCAGCCCCTGCCACGTCACGTCCAGCAGTTGATCGGGGAAGACCAGGAGCCCCAGCAGGATGAACATCAGGATCTGCATCATCCAGGCAAAGCCTTCGTTGAAGCGGAAGATGGAGTGGCGGTAGGTCAGGTCGGAGTTGCCGACCACCAGTGCCATCACGTACACCGCCAAAAGGCCGCTTCCGTGCAGGAGCGCTGTGCTGCCGTAGGTGAAGATGGCCAGCGCGAGGGAGAGCACCGGGTACAGGCCCGAGGAGTCCAGATTGATCTGGTTGATGACCCAGACGGACGCTTTCCCCAGCAGCATCCCCATCACCAGGCCGAAGCCCATCTCCCACAGCAGGGAAAAGACCAGTGAGAAGAAGCTGGCGTCATCGGGCATCGCAATGAGCTGGATCAGCGAGACGGTCAGAAACATGGCCATCGGGTCATTGGTCCCCGACTCCGCCTCCAGGAGGGAAGAGATCCGCTCTTTGATGTTTTTGCTGCCGAGCACGGCGAAAACGGCTGCCGCGTCGGTGGAGCCGACGATCGCTCCGAACAGCATGCCCTCCAGCCAGGAAACCTGCAGGATGAGCGCGGCGAAAGCGCCGATCACCAGTGTGGTGAGAAAGACGCCGATCGTAGCCAGGGAGAGGGAGGGAACGATGACGGGCCGCACTTTGCTCCATTTTGTCTGCATGCCGCCCTCGAACAAGATGACAATCAGGGCCAGGATACCGAACAATTGGGTGAGGGCGGCGTTGTCAAAATAAATGAACCGGTTGAGGAACATGCCGACGGCGATAAAGAACACCAGGGCGGGCAGGCCGATCCGGGAGGAAAACTTGGTGGTAAGGACACCGACGACCAACAGGATGGCGATCAACAGGCTAAAGTGGTCGGTGGAAATGGACATGCACTCACCTACTTTCACATGAATCGGCAGGACCGATGCCAGCCATTCGTTTTATCTCCGTGCTGCCGAACGTTTCACAGGGCAATATGTAATTATATCGCAATTTTTTGTCAATTGAAAATGTCGGTGTGTCCGCAATGGGCGCTTGAGATGGCCGCCGGGGGATTGGCCGGCGTGCACGGCGTGGGACGATGTTTCATGCGCGGCCGGATGGCGGGCCTTGAGAGGATAAACCTTTGGGTGTGCGGGAAATGTAACCATATCGACAAGACTACTTCTCGTACGGTACGGAGGATCGATTGTGTTGCGAAAAACATGTGCCGCGCTGATTGTCTCTGCCCTGCTGTCTCTCGCCATCGTCTCCTGCGGCGGTCCGAATGCGGATGAGACGCCCCCGTCCGGGACAGCCCGTCTCCAAACGACTGCCGACAGGCACAAGGTCATCGTCCTGCTGGTCGATTCCCTGCTGTCCCCGTCGATCGACCGGCTGCTCGCCGCCAACAAGCTGCCGGCGCTCCGGTTTCTCATCGAGAACGGCGTGTACAAGCGGGATGTCATCAGCTCCTTTCCCACCATGTCGGTCACCATCGACAGCTCGCTGTTGACCGGAACCTATGCCGACGGGCACGGAATTCCCGGGCTGCTCTGGTATCACGCCGCGGAGAAACGGATCGTCAACTACGGCGACGGCTCGCGTGCCGTTTGGCAGAACGGCCCCCGGCAGCTTTTGACGGACAGCTTGTACAACCTGAATCAGCAGCATCTTTCCAAGCGGGTCGAGACGCTGCATGAAGCGCTGGATCAGGCGGGATTCACCTCCGCCTCCATCAACGGTCTGATCTACCGGGGCAGCGTCCCGCACGAACTGGTCCTGCCGGCCAATCTGGCCAACCTCGTCCTGAAGACGCAGAAGGTTTCCGTCATGGGGCCGCATCTGCTCGGCTTCGGGACGCTGTCCAGCGTGACGAATCAGCCGCTGCCGGAGGGACCGCTGCAGTCGTTCGGCTTCAACGACGCCTACACCGCTCAGAGCCTCGTCAGCCTGGCGGGAGGGGGACGGCTTCCGGATGTGACGGTTGCCTATTTTCCCGACATGGACGGACGGCTGCACAAAAACGGCCCCGGCGATACGTCCGGCGTGGAAAACATGGACCGGCAGCTGCAGATCATCCTCAACGCGTTCGGCGATTGGCGGCGGGCGCTGGAGCACCATGTGTTTGTCGTCATGGGCGACAGCGGAGTGGCATCGACGGCGGCGGACAGGACGGCTGCGGTCATCGAGCTGGACAAGATGATGGCCGCTGCCGGGTACCGCGTCCTGCCGATGGGAAGGCAGGCGGGCGCCGACGACGATGTCGCGATCGCCGTCAACGGCCGGATGTGTTACGTGTACGCCTTGTCGCCGCGGGCGCCGCTGTCCGGACTGGCCGGAGCGCTGGGCAACGAGCCGCGGATCGATCTGATCGCCTGGAAAGAAGGGGAGTGGGTTCAGGTCCAGAGAGGAGGCAGCGGCAGCCGTCTTCGCTTCCGACTCGGCGGGACGTACCGGGACCCGTACGGGCGCACATGGGACGTGGAGGGGGACTGGGCGGTGCTGGGCCTGGCCCGCGATGCCGTCACCGGGCGCATCCATTCACGGGAATATCCCGATGGACTGACCCGGCTGCATGGCGCGCTGCATTCGCATCCCGGCGATTACCTGGTGGTGACGGCCGTTCCCGGCGCCGAATTTCACGCCAACGGGTCGCCCAACCATCCGGGCGGGGGCAACCACGGGGGACTGCACCGCGTGGATTCCCTGTTCCCCTTCATCGCGGCGGGGAAAGGGAGACTGCCCGCGCCGCCCGCCCGCATCGTGGACGTGAAAGCATACCTTCTGTCGCTCGTGCAGGCGAGCCGCGTGCGGATCGGAGCAGGCAGATGACGCGGGCGATGTGCACGGGGGGATGAGGAGCGGCCATCCTTTGCCGATGGCCGCCGTTCGGGAGGTGTATGTGCACAGCAATCCGCGGCAGACGGGATTGCCGTTGTTTTCCACGTTACCAGTCGACGAAGCGGATGGCGCGGACGATCACCTCTGCCGTGCCCATGGGCATTTCCAGGCGCAGCGTGTCGTCTACGGCATGCATCAACAACTGTCGACCGAGGGGCGAAAGGAACGAGATGCGTCCCGCATCCGGATCGGTCTGTTCCGGGAAGCAGATCGTCAACTGCTCCTCGTACCCATCCTCAACATAGTGCAGCGTTACTTGCGATCCGATCACCACCCTGGGCAGATCGGAAGTCGTGTTCCCGGCTGTCTCATGAAGCAGGGATTCCACTGTGGATACGTACTGATCCAGCCACTGACTGGCTTTTTGGCGCTCGGCCTGTTTTCCGGCAAAATGCAAATCCAGGAACGGAATGCGCTGTTCGTCAAAATAGACAAGCTGCTCCACCAGTCGGCGGTGCAGGGGCGTAAGGGTACTACGGTTCACCGTAATCATCTCCTATTCGTATTGGTATGGACCACCGGTCAGCAAAGGTGGTGAGTCGCCAGGGCGTTCGCCTCATTTTCATATACAATCTCCTCCGAATAAAAGAATGTGGCCCCCTGCTCCAACCGCATGGGACCTTGCTTCCATTTTACCTGAATCCTGGAAAATTACAACATGGTTTCCAGCGGGAGTGCAGCGTCCGCCTGTTTGCTGCAAGCGGCCGCAGACGAAAAACAGCCCTTCGGTGCGTTGTTCCTGCACCATAGGGCTGTTTTTGGGGAAGGCATAAACACCGGTCAGGAAGTTTTCGGCATGGTCCGCTGCGGAAACACGTAAATGGCTACTGCGTGACGGGCTGCCCCTGCTTCCATTCGATCGTCCGTTCGATCTGTGCCCGCTCCGGCTCGGTGAGAAGGCCCAGCCGCCAGAGGGCAATGCCTTTCAGGCCGTAGCGTTTGGCCAGCCCGATCTTGCCGTTGACCGTCTGCTCGTTTTCGCTGGCGAGCGAGATACCGAGCAGCAGTTTTTCCTTGGGCACCTGGGCCATCGCCAGCTTGACCGCCTCGTCCACCTTGGCGATCGGCTCGGGCTGCTTTTCGTCCCCATAAGCGTACGCCATCAGGATCAGCTCGTTGGCCAACTGCCCCAACGCGGCGAAATCGTACCCTTTATACGCCCCGTTCGGCGGATGCAGTACCAGCGAGAGCGACAGGCCCGACTCGTGCAGATGGTGGGCGAGCAGCCGGACAAAATCGGTGTACTGCTGCCGGGCGGCTGCGATGTCGCCATCCAGGCCAAGGCCTTCAAAATCAAGCGCGACGCCGGCAAATCCCCGCTCGTTGGCGAGCGAGACGATTTGCTGTACCGCCTGCTGCCGCAGAGCCGGATCGGACAGCAGCCGGGTCAGTTCGCCCGTTCCGTCTGTGGCGAAGACCATCAGATAGGGGGCGGTGCCCTGCTGTTTGGCGTCCTCCACGATCACCTCCGGGGTGATGGCGCCCGCCGGTTTGGGCCAGTAAAAGTCATTCCCCGTCAGCGTCAACTGCCCGCTGCCGTCGATCCGCGCCCATCCGAAGGCGACGGCGTCAAACGACGGAATGAGCTGCCGCTGGGAAAACGACGAGATGGCGTAAAAGGCCAGGCTGTACATCCGTTCGCGCGGAGACGTGACGGAGACGGTGCGCGTCGTCCCGTCCCAGCTCACCGCGGCGCCAAACTGCGTGCTGAAAAACGACAGCGGGATCAGCGTGTGGCCGTCTTGTTCAAACGGCGCGACCGGCAGCCGGACAGGGGCGCCGTTGACGGTCACGGTCGGATTGTGGAGCTGCATCCGCACGGTTGTGCCGCCTTTGGCCGCCGTGATCGTCCGTGTCGTCCCGTCCCACTGCACGCTGATGCCGAGCGATTCGGCAATCGCCCGAAACGGCACCATCGTGTACCCGTTCACGATCCGCGGTTCCGCAGGGAATGCCAGCGGGTACCCGTCCAGCACCACGGACGTTTTGGGGGCAGCCGCAGCCGGATGGACAAGCCCTGCCGTCAGGCACAGACTGAGGACGAGCAGCAGTCCGAATGTTCTGTTCACTTTCATCAGGATCCTCTCCCCTGTTCGTTTTCTCTTTCACCCATGGCGCGCCATGCGATCGACCAGGACATTCACCGCCTGCAGCCGCCGCAGACGATCGCGGCGCGGATTTCTTCGTTTGGCTTCAACGTACAGGAAAACCCTTGCACATGCAAGGGTTTTCGCCGCGATTATCGGACGTGGAGGGTATACTCCTTGTGGTCGTGGATCGTTTCGTCTTTTTCCACGTGGACGTTGACGGTGTAGTCACCGGAAGCGGGCAGGGTGACGGATGCGCCGTATACGCCCGGCTGCGTTTCCGCCGCGTCGACAAACTGGTGGCGTTCTTCGCCGGCGCGCCAGTATTCAAAACGCACCGCGGCCTTGGCAAGCGGCTGGTTGTCTTTCGTCAGGCGGACGGTCAGAGCGGCCGCTTCGTTGGCTGTGAGCGTGTCGGCCGGCTGGAAGTGATAGTCGACGCCGCTGGTGTGCCGGTGATTCGCGCCGTGTTCGCCGCCGTGCTCGTGATCGGCGGCCTGCCCGCTGTTGTGACCGTCGGGGGCACCTGCGGCATGTTCGGCCGGTTGGGACGCGGGTTCGCCGCCACCGGCTGCCCTGACCGTAAACGGATGCTTCTGCATGTTGTGGAAGTCGCGCGCGGTCACGTGGTACATCACGTAATAGGAGCCGGGTTCGGCAAATGTTTTTTGCGCCGTGTAGACGCCGTCTTTCTCCAGCGCCGCGGGAATCATTTCGTGCTGTTCCTGCCCGTCTTTCCACAGTTCAAACTCCACGCTTCTGGCGTCGTTGACGGGAGCGCCGTCCTGTGTCACCGTGACGGCAAAGGTGATCGCTTCTCCGGCGACCGGTTCCTTCGGCGCGAGGGCCAGCGCCACTTCCACCGGACTGGCGGACGGCGCGGCTTCTTCCTGGCTGCCGCAGCCGGCGGCCATCAGGGCCAGCGCCACGGCCAATGCTGCTATGTATTGCTTCATGCTGAATGTCCCCTCTTTCTTTCCTGTTCCCGACGCGCAGGCAGTCGCCGTCGGGATGATCGCCTCTCCCCAAAGGCGGGCTCGATTGCGGACGTCCCGCCTCCTTCACCATTATAGGCAAAAGCAGGGAAAAGCCTTATGGCTCGAACGGGCTATTTCCGGACGGATGGACGGAGTGTTCACACAACCGCCACCTTTATGGCCAACGGCACAGGAAAACCTCCCGCAGGGGGAGGCTCATGTCATTTCGTTTGCTCCAGGAACCAGGCTTTCAACTGCTCGGCGGTTTGTTCGCCGACGAGGCGGGAGACTTCCTTGCCGTCCTTGTAGTGGACCAGGGTCGGGGTAAACTCGATGCCGTACGCGTCCCAACTGGCGCTGAACTCCAGCAAGTTGTGCTTTTTCACGTCCACCTTCAGCTCTTTCGCCACCGGCACCAGGATGGGAGTGGTAGCCCGGCAGTGCTCGCAGGTGGGGCTGTAAAAGTAGACGAACAGTTCCTCTTTCCCGTCCAGCTTTGCTTTCAGTTGATCAGGGAGAATCTGGTTGTCGTAGAGCGGATCATTCAGTTGTTCGATCGTGGCCGGATGCAGGTTGGCCTTGCCAAAGGGATTGCCTTCCGCCGCTTTTTGGTTCGCGATGTCGGAGTAGACGATCGCGGCGATCAACAGGGCGGCCACAATGACCGAAAGGACGATGACCTTTTTCATGACTTAGCTCTCCTTTTCGTATCTGCGGATGAAGACTTGCAGCACAGCAATCATGATGAAGGCGACCAGGGCGAGAAAAGGTATGGTGATGAAGCCCAGCCAGTTGATATAATCCGTGTTGCAGGGAATGATGCCGCAAGCGGTACCCAGATCGTTCAGCGCGGGTACTTTCTGAATCAGGTAGTGGTACAGGGAGATGCATCCGCCGATGACAGACAGAATCAAGGCGTATGACGACATGCGGTAATCTTTTTTGGCGGCGGCGACTCCCAACAGAATGACCAGCGGGTACATGAAAATCCGCTGGAACCAGCACAGTTCGCAGGGAATGTATTTCATCACCTCCGAAAAAAACAGGCTTCCAGCCGTGGCGATGAGCGATACCACCCATGAACCGAACAGCGCGTATTCCTTGATTTGTTCTCGTCGCATATCAACACCTCGTCCTCATCTTACCACACATTACGAATGGGAAGTAACTTATTCAAAGTAATATTTGTGAAAGTCATTGGATTCCGTCGAGTAATGGTTTGGAAAGACAATGACGCATACTACGGAAAACCGGACGAATTGATAAGGTTGGAGGTTTACATGTCGATTGCTTTTTTTGTCAGTGGTCTCGTTCTCGTCTTTCTCTTGGGCACGCTTGCCAGCTACAACCGCAGGGGCATCCGGCTTAGGCCGATCGCCATCATGCTGGCGGTGCAGCTTGTGCTGGCGTTTGTGCTGTTGAATACAGAGGTGGGAGTGGCGCTGATCGGCGCCGTGTCCCGCGCGTTTGGCAAGCTGATGGAGCTGGGGGTCACCGGGGTCGATTTCGTCTTTGGCGGACTGGAAAACCAGGGGGTCTCCAACTTCTTTCTCGATGTGCTTCTGCCGATCATCTTTATTTCCGTGCTGATCGGCATGCTCAACTACTTCCGCCTGCTGCCCGTCATCATCCGCGGCGTCGGACTGGCCCTGAGCGCGGTAAACGGGATGGGCAAGCTGGAAAACTACATCGCCGTTTCGTCGGCCATCCTCGGTCAATCGGAAGTGTTTCTGACGACGAAAAAACAGTTGGGCGCGGTCTCCAAACAGCGGCTGTACACGCTCTGCACCTCGGCCATGAGCGCCGTCAGCATCGCCATCGTCGGAGCGTACATGACCATGCTGGAGCCCAGGTACGTGGTGACGGCGATCGTGCTGAACATGTTTTCCGCCCTGATCGTCGCCAATCTGATCAATCCCTATACGGTCAGCAGGGAAGAGGACCTGCTGGAGGTGGAGGAGATTGGCCGGAAGCTGACCTTTTTCCAGATGATCAGCGAGAGCATTCTGGACGGACTGAAGGTGGCGATCCTCGTCGCCGCGATGCTGATCGGGTTTATCTCGCTGATGAATCTGATCGACTATCTGTTTTCGTACGTGTTCGGGCTGTCGTTTCAGTCCGTGCTCGGCTACCTGTTCGCCCCCGTCGCCTTTTTGATGGGCATTCCCTGGGCGGAGGCAGTGCAGGCCGGCGGGATCATGGCGACAAAGCTCGTGACCAACGAATTCGTGGCGATGCTGTCGTTCAAGGAACAGGCGGCGCAGTTCTCTCCCAAAACCGCGGGCATCGTCTCCGTCTTTCTCGTCAGCTTCGCCAATTTTGGATCGATCGGCATCATCACCGGCGCAGTCAAGGCGCTGCACGAAAAGCGGGGCGACGAGGTGGCCTCGTTTGGCTTGAAGCTGCTGTACGGCTCCACGCTGGCGTCCATCCTGTCGGCGACGGTGGTCGGTCTGTTTTTGTAGAAAAAAAAGCGCCTGCCTACAGTTGCCGGAGGCGGGCGCGGATGGCTCCTCACAGTTGTTTCCCTGTGTGGTGGACGAGCCGGATGAGGATGAGGGTGAGCAAGGGTTGTAAAGCGTGGCGATTACGGTTTGTCAGGCTGATGTGATCCGTTCACACCGCCTTCGCTCTCTGTTGAAAAGAAAGCCCGGCCGAACATGCGCAGCATGGCGGACGAGGCTCTATGCTTGTCGCAGAAAGTCCGCTGCCGCGGGCGAATCGTCATTTCACAACTGCAGCATACCATAGACACGCACGGAAAGCCGCCGACTTTGTTTCGGCGGCTTTCTCTGCTGCAGGAAGCAGGGACCGCTCTGTCCGTGCCACCGCCGCTGATCCTGCGCTACCGAAGATGAATGCGCGGCGTGGGATATATCTCTCGCACCGGTACGTACACGTAGCGAAGCGACGGCCACTCCACCAGCAAAAGACCGCCCTGCCAGGAGGCCGCGCCGCCGTCGATGCCGATCAGGCTGCCGCGCTGCCATACCCCGCTCCCGGTATAGCCGGGGAGGATGGAGACAGGCGTGTGGCCAAACACGACCACCGTCTCTCCCCTGTAGGACTCGTAAAACGGCTGGCGGATCCAGAGGAGGTCTTCGGGCCGCTGCTGGGCGAGCGGAACGCCGGGACGGATGCCGGCGTGGACGAAGAGGGCAGCCGGGGTCCCGGATGCCGGATCGGCAGGCATTTCCGCGTACAGCGGCAGGGAGGCGAGCGACGGCAGCAGGTAGGGATAGCGGGAGAGAATGTAGCTGCGTGCCGTTTCCTGAACGGCCGGAGCAGGAAGGCCGCCCATGAAGGCGCGCCGCAGGGGCTGGTGGCCGAGATAGGAGCGGACGGTGGCGTCACCGCCGTTGAACCGCAGGTAGAGGTTGGCGTCTCCCTTCCCCTCCAGCCAATCCTGCAGCATCTGCTCGTGGTTGCCCTTCAAGAGAACGATCCGGTCCGGATAGGTTTGTCTCAGTTTCAGCAGGTACCGGAGCGCTTCCCTCGACTGCGGTCCGCGGTCCACCACGTCCCCCAGGACGTACAGGCGGTCGCCGCGCTGCGGAGAAAAGGCGGCGCGATTCAACGCTGCCCGCAGCACCCGATAGTGACCGTGAATATCCGACACCAAATAAATGGCCATGCCGACGCCTCCTCGTATACAAACGCAACTCTCTTCCTATACAATATGTGTAGGGGACGTTTGCGTGAAAACGGGAGGGATCGCGGATGAACAAGCTGGTGGAATGGCTGCGGGAGGCCAGACATGCCGTCGTGTTTACGGGAGCGGGCATGTCGACGGAAAGCGGGCTGCCCGACTTTCGTTCGGCGCTGACGGGAATCTGGCGGGGAAAGGACCCGACCCAACTGGCCAGCACCCACGCGCTGCGGCACAATCGGGAGGGGTTTGCCGCCTTTTACCGGATGCGCATCGAAGGGCTCCTGGCCTGCCGTCCGCACGCGGGGCACGCCATTCTGGCCGAATGGGAACGGCGCGGGCGGATTCGCGGAATCATCACCCAAAACGTGGACGGCTTCCATCAGCAGGCGGGCAGCCGGAACGTGGTCGAACTGCACGGCACCCTGGGCACGCTGCGCTGTCTGGCGTGCGAGCGGACGTACCCGGCGGCGCGTTACCTGCAGCCGGACGGGACGGTTTGCGATTGCGGCGGTTTTCTTCGTCCGGCGGTCGTGCTGTTCGGAGAGGCGCTGCCGGAAGCGGCGCTGGCGAAGGCTTCGGAGTGGACGGAACAGGCCGACCTGTTTCTCGTGCTGGGATCGTCGCTCGTGGTCAGCCCCGCCAACTGGTTTCCGCAGCAGGCAAAAGCGGCCGGGGCCAGGCTGGTGATCGTCAACAGAGAGCCGACACCTTTGGACGATCTGGCCGACCTGGTGATCGACGACGCATCGATCGGCACCGTGTTGAAAATGGTGGAAGAGAAGCTGTCGGGACACTGACAGAAAAAAATGGAGGATTTTTTTCATTTTCCTCTTGATTTTTTGTAGAATGTTTACTAGAATAAAACCTGTGAGCGCGATCGACAAATAAACCGGTCGGTCGAGCGTGAATCACAAAAGAAAACAATGCTGGTGTAGCACAGTGGTAGTGCAGCTGATTCGTAATCAGCAGGTCGGGGGTTCGAGTCCCTTCACCAGCACCATACACAGGCAGGGGAGGATTCCCCTGCTTTTTTCCTGTCTGCCGAAAGGTCAACCGTCCCGAGAGAACGTCCCGCTCCCCGCTTATTCCTCGATAAATCGCGCCAATTCCTTGTTGAACTTGTCACGCTCTTCCCAAACCAATCCGTGGCCGCTGTTTTCAAACGGCACAAGCCTGGCGTGTCGGATCCCCTCTTTTTGGGCGACAGCCAATGGAAACGGGCAGACCTTGTCATGAATCCCGTGAAGAATCAACGTGGGAACGCGTATCTTGCCGAGATCGGCAAACAGGCTTTCGTCCCTGAGGGAGGCGGCAACCGCCGCGGTGGACCAACCTGCTGCCTGCAGCCCCAACTGGAAGAACCAATCCGAAAAGGGCCCCGTCACATGCTGGAAGAAAAACATGTCGCCAAATCCCCGAAGCATGTTCGGCCGGTCACGATACGTGTCCTGTATGAGTTTCGTCACATCTTCCCTGGGTAATCCATAGGGAAAATCGGGCCGTCTCGTGAAGCTGGGAGCAGCGGCGGCGAACAAAGCCAGTTTGGCTGCCCCGTATCCGTTGTGGCGAGCCATGTAGCGAATGGCGATCGCTCCCCCCACGGAGTGACCCCCGAGGGTAAACTGCTGCAATTGCAGTGCGTCCACCACGCCTCGGACGTCGTCTGCCAGCCGATCGTAGCTGTAGCCTCTCCACGGCTTGTCGGAAAGGCCGAATCCCCTGAGGTCCATCCCGATGCAGCGATACCCGCTTTGGGGAAGGTGATCAAACTGATATTCAAACAGCTTATGGTTTGCGGGCCAACCGTGTATGAACAAGATGGCCTTCCTGCCCGCCGGGTTGACATCTTCCACATAGATCTTCACGTCCGGCTCTACTCTCACGTAGTATCCCACGCCGAATCCTCCCTGTCGAAAAAGTCTTTTTCGAAAACAAGGTACGCACCCGGTCCGGCATGGGTGAATGACCCATTCGCATGCAGATGAAAAAAAAGAGATTCTTTCCTGTCTTTCCATCAACCGCCTAAGGACATCTGTATCAATCGTGCATATAATGAACGTATTCACGTACTACTCCTCCGATCACTTTCATGGTGGTCGGAGCTTTTTTTTTACGTGCACCCCCCGCTTTTACCTCCCCGGCGTCCGTGTTGTATAATAAAACCATCAACAAAGTTCATATCCGACACCTCATGAAAGGAACACCTGAGCACGATCTCGTTTTCGCAAGGAAAGGATTTGATGATCATGGGACTCCTTCATCATGACGTGACGTTGCTGAACTTTGACAACGCATATCCCTGGCAGCACAAGCTGTCCGACGCTGCCGACGAATGGATCGACCTTGCGGACATTGCGGAAGCCAACCTGTTTTGCGCAGAGAGGGCGCTGACAGAAATCGGCCGCAGGCTGTCCGCCCGGACCGGTCGCGGCATCACGTTTATCGGAAACGGAAATTATCACTATGTCACCTATCTTCTGCTCAGCGAAATCAACCGGCCGTTCAGCCTCGTCCTGTTCGACAACCACACCGATGCGAAGCTCTCGGACGGCATGTCCGGGCTGTTGTCGTGCGGATCGTGGGTGGCCGAGGCGGCAGCCCGCCTTCCGCATCTGCAGCACGTGCTGATCGTCGGCGTTTCTGCGGAGCGAAATCTCTGCCTGCCGGATGCGCAGGGGAAAATCGTCCTGCGGCCAAACGCAGGCGAACCGCAGGAACTGCTTTCCCTGATCCCGACCGAAGACGTGTACATCAGTATCGACAAGGACGTGCTGAATCGCGCCTTCGCCGTAACCAACTGGGATCATGGAAACATGCATCTGCGGGAACTGCTCGCGGCACTGCAGGCGCTCGTCCGCACGAAAAACGTCCTCGGCATCGACGTCTGCGGCGAACTGCCGGTGCCGCCAGCCGACGTCTGGCGTCACGCCGATCAGCTCCGGCTCAACGAACAGGCCAACCTGGCCATCCTGCAATCAGTAATGTGCGCGTAGTCCGTTAGGCCGAGAAACGGCGGGCGGGGGACAGCCGGAGTTCCGCTCCGCACCCCCGGACGATTCCGCGCAGCCGGCTTCCCTCCACACCATTCCGCACCATTCCGCATGTGTCTGCGTCCCGATTCCCATAGGACTTTTGTCTTGCCGGGCCCTGCGCAGACACGCGTTCAACCGCCTGGAATCCTACTCGCTTTTCAATCCGCGCCGCTCTTTCAGGACTGCAGGTACTCCTCGCCATCCAGGAAATGGTTTATGATGGTTACAAACGAAAACAGAGGAGGAGAATATGTCTGCAGCGTTTCATGAACGGAAGGCGTTACAGATGACCCTGCAGTCATTGCTGGAACTGCGGGTATCCTTGAGACGCGAGTACGTTGATCGTGACAAAGAATTGGGGCACGAGATCAAGCAGCTTTTGCACCGAATCCGTGAGCTGGACGAGCAGTATGGCGTTCCTGTCGATACCGCAGGGCGGGAAGAGGACCCTGTGAGCTGGCAGGCGCTTCCAAAAGATGTGTTGGACAAGCAGGTGGGGAAGCCCAGAAAGGCGTATCAGCACCACGATTATCCGGGCATCGCCAGGGAGGTTGAAGCGATTCTGGAGGAAGCGGCGGCGCCGCTGACGCTGGCAGAGCTGTACGACGAACTGCAACAGAAGAAGGGCGTCGATTGGCCAAGTCCATACATAATTATTCAAAAGGCATTGAAGCATACTGATCGCGTTCGGGTTTCGAAGGAAGGCAGAAAACTGCTGTTTTCCCTGCAGTAATCCCTGGAACGCTCAGGGACGGCGGTCTGTTCCGCGTCGAATGGCCTTCGCTTGGCGGAACCGTCTGCGCGGGATCGGCCGCCCCCTTTGACGAAAGAAGCCGTGTTTTGCTACGATGAAACGGCGAGGATTTCCCCTTTCGTGACATGTTGTAGAGCCAATGAGCTGTCAGCAATCGATCGCAGGTACGGATCCTGTCACAAGCCCCATCGGGAAAAAACGGGTGCCAGGGGAGAAGTCCCCTGGTTTTTTGCTATCTTCATGAAAACGGGTTGAACCATATTTCCAACAAGTTTGGGTGACGACAATGCACATCTTATCGGTCGAACATCTCTCCAAGAGCTACGGGGAGAAAGTCCTGTTTGACGACATCTCCTTTCATATCGCCGAACAGCAGCGGATCGGGCTGATCGGCGTCAACGGTACGGGCAAATCCACGCTGTTGAAAATCCTGGCCGGACAGGAGACGGCAGACAGCGGCAGCATCGTTCACGCCAACCGCTTTCGCGTGGAGTATTTGCCGCAGCATCCGGTTTTCGCGGAAAACTCCACCGTTCTGGAACAGGTGTTTTACGGCGACTCGCCGCTCATCCAACTGCTGCGCGAGTACGAGCAGGCCGTGGCTGACCTGCAGACCGACCCGCATGACGAGAGGAAACAGGCGCGGATGTTTTCGCTGCAGAGCAGGATGGACGCGGCCGATGCCTGGGAGGCCAATACCCAGGCCAAAACGATCTTGACGCAGTTGGGCATCCACGATTTTTCCCAACAGGTGCACGAGCTGTCCGGCGGGCAGCGCAAACGGGTGGCACTGGCCCGCGCCCTGATTCAACCGGCAGACCTGCTCATCCTGGATGAGCCGACCAACCACCTGGACAACGAAACGGTGGAGTGGCTGGAAGAGTACCTCTCCCGCTACAAAGGGGCGCTCTTGTTCGTCACGCACGACCGCTATTTTCTCGACCGCGTCACCACCCGCATTTTCGAGCTGGACCGCGGCAAGCTGTACAGCTATGAGGGCAGCTACGCCGTCTTTTTGGAAAAGAAGGCGGAACGGGAAGAGCGCGAAGCGGCCGCGGAAAGCAAACGGCAGAACCTGCTGAGGCGGGAGCTGGCCTGGCTGCGCCGGGGCGCAAAAGCGCGGACGACCAAACAGAAGGCCCGCGTCCAACGGGTGGAGGAACTGCGCGACCGAAAAGTGGACGGACCGGCGGAAACGATCGAGATGTCGCTGCGGGCCAGCCGATTGGGCAAAACCGTCATGGAGATCCAGCACATCAGCAAAGGGTACGGGGATCGCAAGCTGATTGACGATTTCAGCTACATCGTCCTGCCCGGGGACCGCGTCGGCATCATCGGCCCCAACGGCAGCGGCAAATCGACCCTGCTGAACATGCTCGCGGGCCGAATCCAGCCGGACACGGGAACCATCGAGGTGGGGCAGACGGTCAAACTTGCCTACTACACGCAGGAGAGCGTGGAGATGGAAGAAAGCCTGCGGGTGATCGAATACGTCAAGGAAGCGGCCGAAGTGATTCACACCAGCGACGGCCAGACGATCACCGCGTCCCAGATGCTGGAGCGATTTTTGTTTCCGCCTCACCTGCAGTGGACGCCCATCTCCCGGCTGTCGGGCGGGGAAAAACGGCGTCTCTACCTGCTGCGCACGCTGATGGGCGAACCCAACGTCCTTTTCCTGGACGAGCCGACGAACGATCTGGACATTCAGACGCTGAGCATCCTGGAAGACTATTTGGAACACTTCCCCGGCACGGTGATTACGGTGTCCCACGACCGTTACTTCCTGGATCGGACTGTTGACCACCTGTTTGCCTTTGAAGGGGACGGGAAGATTCGCCACTTCATGGGCAATTACTCGGAGTACCTGGACACAAGACGCCAGGAACAGGAAGCGGAAGCCCTGTCCAAGCGGCACGCGGACAAGGCGCAGTCCGTACCGGCGTCCGACTCCCGCGACCGAAGCGGAGCGGCTAGGGGAACCAACCGTCCTCGCAGGCTTTCCTACAAGGAGCAGAAAGAGTGGGAGGAGATCGAGTCCCGGATCGCGGCGCTGGAGGAGCGGAGCGCGGCGTTGAAACAAGCGATTGCCGAAGCGGGCAGCGATTACGCCAAGGTGGAAAAGCTGTTTGCGGAAGAACAGCAGGTGTCGGCGGAGCTGGAGGCGGCGATTGATCGCTGGGCGGAGCTGTCCGCGCTGATCGAGGAGATTGAGCGCAGCAAGTAGTCTGCCGCTCAGGCGCAGGTTTCGTTCTTTTTGCAGGAGACCTCCCGGCTTCTTTGGCTCAAGGGAGGTCTCCTTTTTTGCGAAAACGACAGTACGGCTGCGATTCGCGTATCGAACGCAGCCGCATCTGCATGACCGCCATATTAATGTTCTGAATAGTTTTTCATTTTTAGGGCGGTTGTGCTATAGTTACGAGTAATAACGATTCGTATCGAAGAAAAGGGAGATGCATGGAAGATGTCGTACCCGATCACCGTCACGCAAACCGACCGCAAAAAAGAGAAGCCCGACAGCGGCAGTCTGGGGTTTGGCCGGTATTTTACCGACCATATGTTTGTCATGGACTACTCTGCGGAAAAAGGATGGCACGATCCGAGAATCGTTCCGTACGCGCCGCTTGCGCTCGACCCGGCGGCCATGGTGCTTCACTACGGGCAGGCCGTATTCGAAGGCTTGAAAGCGTATCGGACCAGGGACAATCGTATCCTGCTGTTCCGGCCCGAAAAAAACGCGCAGCGGTTGAACCTGTCCGGTGCCAGACTCAGCATGCCGCCCATTGACGAAGAGGTGTTCCTGGAGGCTTTGCGAACCCTGATCAGCCTGGAAAAAGACTGGGTGCCGCAGGAACGGGGAACGTCGCTCTACATACGTCCGCTCATGTTCGCCACAGAGCCCTGTTTGGGGGTCCGGGCATCCGAGTCGTACAAACTGGTGATCGTCCTTTCACCCGTCGGCGCCTACTATGCAGGGGGGATGAAGCCGGTCAAGATCCATGTGGAGAGCCGCTACGTCCGCGCCGTCAGGGGAGGGACCGGCTTTGCCAAGGTATCCGGCAATTACGCGGCCAGCCTGAAGGCACAGGAAGAAGCGAATGCAAAAGGCTATGAACAGGTGCTGTGGCTGGATGCCATCGAGAACAAATACATTGAGGAAGTAGGCAGCATGAACGTGTTTTTCAAAATCAAAGGGGAAGTGTGGACGCCTGCCCTGAACGGGAGCATCCTGGGCGGAATTACGAGGGACTCCGTCATCCATCTTCTGCGCGATTGGGGCATTCCCGTTCGTGAAGAGAAGCTGTCGATGGAGGAGCTGTACGACGCGTACACCAAGGGCGAACTGGAGGAAGCGTTCGGCACGGGGACGGCGGCGGTCGTTTCCCCGATCGGAGAGCTGCGCTGGAATGATCACAGCCTGGTCATCAATCAGGAACGGATCGGAGAACTGACCGCGAAGCTCTATGACACCTTGACCGGCATCCAGTACGGAGAAATTGCCGACCCGTACGGCTGGACGGTGGAGGTCGAGTGAGTACGGGAACCCGCTCGTGAACGAAAAACGCGCGGGGTCGGAGGAAGCCCCTGTTCGGAACCCATAAAGAAGCCCTCCGGCGGCGGTTCGTCCAGCCGGAGGGCGTTGGCCGTACGGCCCGACAGGATTGCCAAGCGGCGCGGGCTGCACCGGCGTCAGGCCTGGGGGCGCAGATCGCGATAGGCCGGGATTCCCCCCGCATTCTCGGCGGCGAGGATCGCGTTGACGACCGCTTCGGCGAGCACTTCCGCCGACAGCGTGCCCACCAGATCGACGGAGGCGTCCACTCCGCCGGTGGCGGCCGCGAAGATGGTGTCGCCGTCGTGCATCGTGTGGATGGGGAAAATCGTCCGGGCCAGGCCGTCGTGAGCCATCTGCGCCACCTTGTTGGCCTGGGCCTTTGTGAAATTGGCGTTGCTCGCCACGACGGCAATCGTCGTGTTCGTTCCGGGCCGGACGGGTGAAGAGCCCTGTTCGATCATCAGGGAGAGGATGTCGCGAATCTGTCCGTGCTCGTCCCGCACTCCGGCCAATACCCTGCCGGTCTTCAGATCGCGCACTTCGCCGACGGCGTTGACGGCGACGATCGCCCCTACGACCAATCCGTTCGGCAGGCGGCGGGAGGCGGAGCCGAGGCCGCCTTTCATCGCGTGGCGCATGCCGGCCAGCTTCCCGACCGTCGCGCCGGTTCCCGCCCCGACGTTGCCCTGCTTCACCGGATGGGTGCTCGCCTGCCGGGCCGCTCTGTACCCCATCTGCTGATCGGGCCGCACCTTGGCGCTGCCGACGGACAGGTCAAACAGCACGGCGGCGGGCACGATGGGAACGACGCCCACGCCGACGTCAAACCCGATGCCCCGCTCTTCCAGCCAGCGCATCACGCCGCTTGCCGCATCCAATCCGTACGCGCTGCCCCCCGACAGGCAGATGGCGTGCACCTGTTCGACGAGGTGGGTCGGGTGGAGCAGATCGGTTTCTCGCGTGCCGGGGGCAGAGCCGCGCACATCGACGCCGCAGACGGCCCCGTTTTCCATGACCAACACCGTACAGCCCGTCAGCGCCGCCTCGTCCTGCGCCTGTCCCACCTTGACGCCCGGTACGTCCACGATGCTTCCGTATTCCTCGTTCCGCTTCTGCGTCACGTTCTCACCGTCTTTCCTCTTGGTTTTCGCTGACCGAACCGGCGGCTCTCCGGCGTCAGCAGGTAACCGGGAACCGCGCCGCCCATTCCGGCTGGGCCGTCCTGTGCGGGAATGGGCGGCGGGACACGTTTTGTCCGTTCTGTTCGCATTTGTCTTCCCAGACCTATCATTCCCGCCTGTTTCCGTTGGCTTGTAAGGATGTCTCCGCCATACTGCCTGAAAATTCCGTCTGATGTGATTCCATCATATACGATTGCCATCTCCCGATCAATGGCTTGGCGGGGGCGCAAGACGGGCGCAGGATTTACGGAAAATCGGGATACCGCAGCCCGTCCCGGACAAACTGCGTTCGTACCCAGGCGTAGAGGCGGAGCGGGATGGAAGGAAAGACAATGGCCAGTTCGCCATCTTCCAGCACAGGCAGGTCCACGGGTGACTGGATCCGGTAGGGGATCCCCTTGGCGTTCAGCAGCGTCTTGTACCGCTGGGCGTCGCGCCAGCTTACCGGGTAGTAAAACGATTTTTCCATCTGACATCAACACACCTTTCCGGGGATTGCTGGTAACCATACTATGCCGAAGCCGTGAGATAAAAAAAGGCCGCCGTCCGAGGAGCGGAGGCGGCGGTGTGAGAAAAGGCGGTTGACGGATCGAAGCGGCCGTGCTTACGGCAGGTCGATCAGCATGAAGAACGCGCCCGACGGACTGGTCAGCGACAGCTTCGGCGTGTCGGTGATGCGGGCTGCGTCCCGCTTGGCCAGTGCCGTCTCGCCGTTGACGGCCAGATCGCCTTCGATCACAAACAGGTAGATGCGGCGGCCCTCTTCCTGTTCAAACGTGAGGGCGGCACCCGGCTCGAGACGGGACAGGTACAGCGTCAGGTCCTGATGGATGCGGGCAATCTGCTCCCCGCCCTCCCGGGAGACCACCGGCAGCAGCCGATTGACCATCTGTTCGGGATCGTACGCCGTTTGCTCGTAGGAGGGAGCCAAGCCGTATTTGGCCGGTTCAAACCAGAGCTGCAAAAAGTTCACTTCTTGCGTCGCCGACGGGTTCATTTCCGAGTGAATGATGCCCGTGCCGGCGCTCATCCGCTGCACGTCGCCGGGCCGGATCACCTCCTGGCGTCCCGTGCTGTCCTTGTGCTCCAGCTCGCCTTTCAGGACGATGGAGACGATTTCCATTTCGCGGTGCGGATGTGGGCCAAAACCGGTCAACGGCTGCACGACGTCATCGTTGAACACGCGCAGCGGGCCGAATCCCATGTTGGCCGGGTCGTAGTATTCGGCAAAGGAGAAGCTGAAGCTGCTCTTCAGCCATCCGTGGTCGGTCGTATAGCGGGACTGCGCCTTGTAGACGGATATCATCAACATACCTCCTGTCGCGGAATGCCGTCTCGTCTCGGATGCCGCGAAAGATTGAGCGTTCCCCCGCGGGGGAGAATGGCTACCAAACATACTACCCCTTACACTTACAATTGTAAAGTTGGTATAGTTACGTTCGCAGCTTGTGGAGGGAGGAAACGCGGATGCCGCACACGCATTTGCAATTTGACATACACATCGGCCGGCAAAAGCCGGAGAACGTCACCAACCGGGAAGCGGCCTGTCCGTTCTGCAGCCCGGACGAACTGGAGGGCGTGCTGGAGCGGCGCGGGCCAATGATTTGGCTGCGCAACAAATACCCCGTGCTGAAGGACGCCTTCCAGACCGTGCTGATCGAGACCGACGACTGCGACGCCGAACTGTCCGTCTATCCCCGGGAGCATCTGCATGCCCTGTTTTCGTTTGGGGTGGAAAAATGGCGGGAGATGGAACGGAGCGGCTCGTTTCGCTCCGTCCTGTTTTTCAAAAATCACGGCCCGTACTCGGGAGGAAGCATGCGCCATCCGCACATGCAGATTGTCGGGTTGGAGACCTACGATTACCTGCAGCATGTAAAACCGAGCGATTTTGAAGGCATCGTCATCGATCGGGAGGCGGGGGTGGAGTGCAATCTGTCCACGCTGCCAAGGGCCGGTTTCTTCGAGTGCAACGTGGTCCTCTCCGACATGGACCGTCTGCCGCGCATGGCCGATTACGTGCAGATTCTGGCGCACTGGATCCTGAACCGCTTCAATCGCCGCTGCCAGAGCTACAACCTGTTTTTCTACCGCTGGGAAGAGCGCATCGTCGTCAAGGTGGTGCCCCGTTTTGTCACCTCGCCGCTCTATGTCGGCTATGCCATCCCCCAGGTGCCCAACAATCTGGAAGAGGTGGTGCGTGAGATTCAGCGCATCTATTTTTTGTGAGAGTGCGTCTTTATCATGAGGGCGTCCCTGGCGCAAAAGAGACGCAGCAAAGGAGGAGACGGAGTGGCACCCTATACGATAATAGCCAAGGCGGCGCTGACCCCGGAGGATTTGTCCGACATCAGGGAGTTGGCCGCCCTTTGCAATCAGCATGACGGGATCGATTTGAAACTGAATGAGGACATGCTGGAACATCGGCCGGGAAACTGCACGGACGATTTTCTCTGCTACGCGGACGGCCGCCTGATCGGCTATTTGGGGCTGTATTGCTTTCATGCCGGGGAAGCGGAGGTGAGCGGCATGGTCCATCCGGCCTACCGCCGCCAAGGCGTTTTCCGGCAGCTTCAGGAGCGGGCGGAGGAGGAATGCAGGGATCGCGGGATCCCTCAGCTGCTGTTTATCGTGCAGCGGGAATCGCAGTCCGGCAAGGCATTCATGGAGGCGATCGGGGCGTCCTACCGGTTCTCCGAGTACTGGATGGAGCTGGGCGATGTTCCGCAGCAGACGTCCGTTCCTTCCGTGGAAGTGAAGCCGGCCGGGAGGGAGGATCGGGATACGCTCGTCCGCCTAAACGTCCTCGGCTTTCACATGGACGAAGAACACGCGCGGGAGATGACGGCGAAGATCGAACTTGCTTCCGATCGGGAGACGTATCTGGTGATGCGTGGCGGGGAAGCTGTCGGCAAAATCAGCGTGGTCAAGCAGGCGGAGCAGGCCGTGGTGTTTGGCTTTTGCATCCATCCCGACCACCGGGGACGCGGTTACGGCCGCCAGGCGCTGGCGCGGACCATCCGTACGCTGCGTGATCAGGGGTACGGGCGGGTGGCGCTGGAAGTGGCCTGCGAGAACACCCGGGCCCTCATCCTGTACGAATCGTGCGGCTTTGCGGTCAAGTCGGCCAACGACTACTATCAGCTTCCGATCACCTAGAGAATGGGCTGCATACGACGGGCAATGAATGATGGAGAACATCCGGACGGATCGTTCTCCTTTTGTTTGGGCCGCCAAGCGAATGGAATGACGCAAAGTTGCGTACGATACGGGAAGATTTCTGCGTAGATGCGAGGGGACAGGGGAAAAGGCCGCCCGGGCTGTCGGCAGTCCCGCAGAGGGCGCGTGGAGCGGCACGCCGCGGCAGGCCGAGTGCAGTTGCGCGGGCCGCTGACATGGAAAGCCCGGGACAGACGTGCTACGATAAAAGGGAGTGATTGTGGCTGGAGGAGTGATTCCCTATGAAACTGTTGTCCATCGAGCCGACGCCCAGTCCCAACGTGATGAAGCTGAACGTGGACGAGCGTTTGCCGGACGGTGTACAGCGCGTCTATACAAAAGAAACGACAGCGTCCCTCCCGGACCTGATCCGCAAACTGCTGGCGATCGAGGGTGTGACGTCCATTTTCCACACGGCCGATTTTTTCGCCTTGGAGCGAAAGTCGAACGCCGACTGGCAGCGGATTCTGACGCAGGCCAGGGAAGCGTTTGGCTCAGGCGGAGAGGCCGCGCTGCCGGCCCTGACGGAAGAGGCGAGCGAAGCCGGCTGGGGGGAAGCGCAGGTGTACATTCAGATGTTCCGCGGCATTCCCATGCAGGTGAAGGTGACGATGGGGACGGAGCAGATTCGCGCCGCGTTGCCGGAGCGGTTCGGCAAGGCAGCCGTCCAGGCGGGGTCCGCTTCGCCCAACCTGATCATGGAGCGCAAGTGGGTGGAACACGGCGTCCGCTACGGCGATCTGCGCGAGATCGGCGAGGTGGTGGCGCAGGAGATCGACGCCGCGTATCCGCAGGAGCGGGTGGACGAGCTGGTGAAGCTGGCGATGCAGCAGGAGCCGGGCGAGGCGCCGCCGCAGCCGGAACAGCGGGAGAAGAAAGTCGTCACCCTGGAGATGCTGGACGATCCCGACTGGCAAAAGCGGTATGCCGCCCTGGATCGGCTGGAGCCGACCGAAGCGGATTTGCCGGTGCTGGTGAAGGCGCTGCGCGATCCCAAAGCCTCCATCCGCCGGCTGGCGGTGGTCTATCTGGGCATGGTCGGCGGGGACGCGGTGCTGCCCTATCTGTTTGAAGCGCTGCGGGACGAATCCGTCTCCGTCCGGCGCACAGCGGGGGACACCCTGTCCGACCTGGGGGACCCGCGCGCCATCGGACCGATGGCGGAAGCGCTGAAAGACCCCAACAAGCTGGTTCGCTGGCGGGCGGCCCGCTTCCTCTACGAAGTGGGCGACGAGTCTGCGCTGGAGGCGCTGCGTGCGGCCCAGGACGAACCGGAATTCGAGGTGCGCCTGCAAATCAAAATGGCGCTGGAGCGGATCGAAAGCGGAGAAGCGGCCAGCGGCACCGTCTGGCAGCAGATGACGCGGCGAAACGAGCAGGGCTCCTAATCGGCGGCCCCCCAACGAAGCAGGGTGCGGACACGCAGGAGAAGCTGCTGCTTTTCCGCCTCCGGCACATGCTCGGCCAGTCGGGCAGCCGCGACGGGCAGCTCCCAGGCAGTGACCTGCTCGACAGTCCCGTCCGCGAGGCGCAGGTACTCGTGCAGGTAGAAGCGGCAAAAGCGGCGGCGGACGATCTGCAGCAGGGACTGCAGCGGACGGGGCAGCTCCCCGGGAAGCGAACCCGTGCGCAGCATCAGCACCGTGCGCGCCACGTCGGCCAGCGGGTCGCCGCAGTGGGCCGTCAGCCAGTCGAGGATAACGGGGCCGTCGGGAGTCAGCAGAATGTTGTCGGGATGCAGATCCCCGTGGCAGGTGACCGCGCCGTCCGGCAGTTGCGATAGCCGCGCAAGCACCGCCGCTTTTTGCCTGTCGGTGAGCAGCGGGGCGCTTCTGATCTGATGCTCCAGCACCGCTTTTTGCGGGGGGAGACCGGTTCCGCCGTGTGTGTGCACGTCCCGGTGCAGGACCGCAAGCTGCCTGGCGTGCCGGCGCAGCCGCCACGGAGAGCGGAGAATGTGGGTGAGCAGGGGGATGCCGGTGACGTAATCGTAGACAATCGCCGGCCGTCCCTGCCACTCTTCCCTGGCGCGGGCGGCCGGTGCGGGCAGCACCAGCCGGGTGACGTGCTGCGCCGCCAGCCATTCCGCCTCCGCAAGCTGTACCGGATCCCCGGCCGAAACAGCTTTACCGCCAAACGGTTGTCCCGGAAAAAGATCTCCGCGGTATGTCCTTCACCGATTTTCGGCCCGATGTTCACGTGCGTTCCTCCTGTCCAAACGAATCTCTTCGATTATATCACCCGGCGGCGGAAGAAATGGCGCGTTTTGTAAAAAACTGGTGAGAAAAGGCAATAAATGGTATATCGAGTATAACAATAGACACAGTTCATTGATAGTTGACTTCCACCTTGTCTATCCCTTATTCTATGGAGGATTAGGAATCAACTTCGAGAGTGCGTAAGGGAGATTGTTGTATGACCACCAATCACTATGACGTCGTCATTGTCGGCGGCGGACTGGCCGGTTTGTCCGCTGCTGCCTATCTTTCGTCCAAGGGCAAGAAAGTGGCGCTCTTGGAACGGGGTTCCTTGGGCGGACGAGCTGTCACGCTGAAGCTCAAGGGCTTCAATTTCAACTTCGGCGCCCACGCCATTTACGGCCGCGACACGTCCATTTTGAAAACGTTTGAAAAAGAGTTGGGCCTCCACATCGACTGGCAGGACTTCAACCCCAACAAAGCCAAATACGACCTGGGAGACGACCTGACCGCCGTTCCGGCCAACGTGCAGGGGCTGTTCCGCACCAAGCTGTTGAAAGGGCTGGACAAGGTCCTCTTTACCTTTGAAATCCTGAAAACGATGCTGAAGATGGAGACGGGCCATCCGCACCTGTCGATCCAAAAGTGGATGGAGAAGAAAAACGTCAGCGAGGACGTGCGGGAAATGATGCTGACGCTGGCGTCTTCCAACTTCTTTACCCGGGAGCCGGAAAAAATCCCGTCCGACGTGTTCTTTACCTACTATCGCCGCCTGTTTACGACCAACAAACCGGTGGCCTACATCGGCGGCGGCTGGCAGGCGCTGATCAACGAGTTTGTCCGCGTAATCGAGGCCCACAACGGTACGATTCTCACCAAGACCAGAGTGGAGGCGTTCCGCTGGGAAAACGACCGCGTGATCGCCGCCGTCACCCCGGATGCGGAGTATACCGCCGACGAGTTCGTCTGCTGCATTCCGCCCAAGGAAATGGTCAAGGTGTTCAAGGATACCAAGCTGGAGCACGCCATCGAACAGTACGCGTCGTACGAGCCGACGGTCGTGGTGGTGTACGACGTCGGCTTGAAACAGCGGATCGACGTGCCCTACACCTATGTGTACGACAAGCAGAACAACATTTTCATCACCGACATCTCGTACTACGACACCACCTGCGTGCCGGAGGGAGGCCAACTGCTGCAGGCGACAGCCTACCTGCGCCAATCGGAAGTGGGCAGCAAGGAAGCGGTCGAACAGCGCAAGCAGGAGATTGAACAACTGTACGACAAGCACTTCCCGGGCTGGCGCGAAGAGCTGGTCGTCCCGCGCGTTTCGACGCGCGCCGTGGTGCAGGAGATCAAGTGGACGATGAACCAGAAGCCGATGCCGATCTTCCTGCCGGACTACCGCAACCTCTTCTTTGCCGGCGACTGGTGCGAAGGGCAGGGACAGCTTTCCGAGCTCTCCTTCTCCAGCGCGTACGAGGCAAGCAAGCTGATTCTCGAAAAGTAAGCACGCCACACAAAATCAGGGCGTCCTTCCCGGTTGGGGGAGGACGCCCGTTTTTGTCTGCGCGGCACCAGCCTGTGCGGTTGGGTGGTTCGAGTATCCTGAGAGCAAACACAAGGCAAAGGCACGTCCGCAAGAGAGCGATTCGTGCCGGGCTGCCGCTGACCACGGGTTTTGGTCAGGAGCGGCCCGCGTACAGGTCGTACACCATCCGTCCGATCCGTCCCATCATCTCGCCGGCCGCTTTGGCGTCCACGTCCCTGGACAGGGTACAGATGGTAACGGCGTGCCCGCCCACATACAAGATGCCGGCGTCATGCGTGATGTTGGTCACCGTTCCGGTCTTGTTCGCCAGCTCCCACTTGGGCAGCATGCCGATGACATCGCCTTCCGGATCGGGCAGGCGGCACGGGATCCGGTCGCGGTGCTGCTGCCGCTTGAGAATGTTGATCATGTGCAGGCAGCTGTTGTACGAGATCGCTTTTCCCGTCGCCAGACAGCGGAAATGGCTGCCCATGTCTGCGGCGGTCACTTCGTTGTAGCCCTCCGGCTCCGCCGGGACAATCATCAGCTTGTTGTAAAACGAACTGTTGACCATCTCCGTACGGCTCATGGCGGCGCGGATGGCGTCCGTGCCGACCAGGTCGATCAGCATGTTGGTCGCCGTGTTGTCGCTCTGAATGATCATCAGCGTCACGGCGTCGTAGACGGTCAGTTCGGTGCCCGGCGTCAAGTGCTGCAGCACGCCGTCTCCGCCCACCTGATCCTCCCGCCGCAGCCGGAGCTTGTCTGACAGGGCCAGTCTGCCGGCGTACGCTTCGGCAAACACCGCCGTCATGATCGGCACCTTGATCAGGCTGGCGGCGTAGAAGCGCTGATGTTCGGCAAAGCCGAGCCGTTCCCCGGTCCGCACATCCTCCAGGTAAATGCCCCATTGGCCGCCGGTTTCTTCCATTAATTTTCCAATTGAAGGTCCGAGGGCAGACAGCACCGCAGCCATCTCCTTTCGCGTTTTACATTGGTATAGACAAAATTTTCATAAGATAATATTATTTAATCATGCTTGGAACAATCAAGAAAAAAAGTTACACGAGGGGGATTTTATGAAAGCACTTCAGAGACTGTCTCTTTGCGCTGTTCTTCTGTCCAGCCTCGCTTTTGCCGGCTGTGGAGGGAATGGCCCGCAAGACGCGGCCAAACCCGCGGATACGCCAGCCGCGCAGGGGCAGCAGGCAGCCGCGCAGGAACTGCGCGTCAACCTGAATACGGGTGACCCCAGCACGATTGACCCGGGACTGGCGGAAGACATTCCGTCCATGTCAGTGGCCCGCGCGGCGTTTGACGGTCTGCTGCGCCTCGACGCAAACGGCCAGCTCAAGGAAGCAGTCGCCGAGAAGTACGAAGTGTCTCCGGACGGACTGACCTACACGTTCCATCTGCGCGACAGCAAGTGGTCCAACGGCGATCCGGTCACGGCTCACGACTTTGAATACGCCTGGAAACGGGTGCTCAACCCGGAGACGGCATCGGGCTACGCATACCAGCTCTACTATCTGAAAAACGGGCAGGCTTACAATGCGGGCAAGGCCAAGGCGGAAGACGTGGGGGTAAAGGCAACGGACGACAAGACGCTGGTCGTCACGCTGGAAAACCCGGCGCCGTTCTTCCCGCAGTTGGTCGCCTCCGTCACCTACTTCCCCGTCAACAAGAAAGTGGTGGAAGCCAACAAAAACTGGGCGGGCAGCCCCGACACGTACGTGGGGAACGGTCCGTTCGTACTGAAAAAGTGGGAGCACAAGTCGGTCATCGAACTGGAGAAAAACGAGTCCTACTGGGACAAGGATGCCGTCAAGCTGTCCAAGCTGACGATCAACATGATCGAAGACGCCAACACCGAGCTGTCCATGTTCGAGAAAGGCGATCTGGATTGGGCGGGCTCGCCGCTGGGCGACTTGCCGCTTGACGCGCTGGATGCGCTGAAGGACTCGGGCAAAATGCAAACCCAGGCGACCGCCGGTACGTACTGGTACGTTTTCAATACGACCCAGCCTCCGTTCTCCAACAAGAAGATCCGCCAAGCCTTCGCGTACGCGGTTAACCGCAAGGAAATCTCCGAGAATGTCGTGCCGTACAAGAGCACGCCGGCGCTCGGCATCCTGCCGCCGACGATGGCGTTCAATCCGGACGGCTACTTCAAGGACGGCGACGTGGAGACCGCGAAAAAGCTGCTCGCGGAAGGGATGAAGGAACTGGGCATCTCCAAACTGCCGGAGATCACGCTGTCGTACAACACGACGGAAGTGAACCAGCGCATCGCGACCGTCATTCAAGACCAGTGGAGAAAGGCGTTCGGCATCGAAGTCAAACTGGTCAACAAGGAAAACAAGGTTCACCGCGAGCAGATGAAGGCGGGCAACTTCCAAATCGGCCGGGCAAGCTGGATCGGCGACTTCAACGACCCGATCAACTTCTTCGAGGTCTTCAAGGGCGGGCTGAACACGTCCAAGTGGGAAAACAAGGAATTCCTCGCCCTGCTGGACCAGTCGGCAAAAGAAGCAGACCCGGCGAAGCGCAACGAAATCCTGAAAAAGGCGGACGCCATCGTCATGGACGAAATGCCGGCGATGCCGATTTACTACTTCACCTACGCGTGGGTGAAGCAGGACACGGTAAAAGACGTCGTGGTCGACCCGCTCGGCTTCATCGACTTCAAATACGCATCCAACGAAAAGAAATAACAAGGAGTGACCGCTCGTGCGTCCGATCATTGGCGTAGCGTGTACCAAAATGTACTTTCCCAACAACAACCTCGACCAGTTCTTCTACGTGGGTTCCGGCTATGTGGACGGGGTGGCCCGCACAGGCGGGATTCCGTTCATCCTGCCGCTGATGACGGTCCCGGACGCGCCGTTCCGCGCGATGGTGGAATCGCTGGACGGCCTGATCCTCACCGGCGGAGACGATCCCGCCCCCCATCTGTACGGCGAAGAGCCGCTGCAGGGGCTGGGGGAAGTGGAGTACGAACGGGACCTGGCGGAGCTGGCGGTGATCAAACTGGCTCTGGAGCTGAAGAAGCCGATTCTCGGCATCTGCCGCGGCATGCAGATCCTGAACGTGGCGTGCGGCGGCACATTGATCCAGGACATCCCGAGCCAGGTGCCGGGTGCCTTTCAACACGCGCAAAAAGGTTCGCGCCAATACGGAGCACACAAGGTCACGCTTCAGCCGGGGTTTGTGGCGGAAGCATTGGGCAAGACGGAAATCCTCGTCAATACGTCGCATCATCAGGCGGTGAAAGACGTGGCCCCCGGTTTCAAGGTGACAGGGGTGGCCGCTGACGGGGTGATTGAGGCGATTGAAAGCCTCGACGGGCTGCACGTGGGCGTGCAGTGGCATCCGGAGCGCATGTGGGCGCACGACGACACGATGCTGAAGCTGGCGGAAGCGTTCGTCAACAAGGCGCGTCAGGTGAAGGCGCTGGCCCGGTAAGGCGTCAGCCGCTGCAGGCATTGCGGAAGATAGAAAAACAAAAACGCAAACCGCTCTTCCCCCGGGAAGGGCGGTTTTTTCGTCAAAGCGGCGGGGGAAAGGCGGCTCGCACAGCGCAGGCATCCGTCCGCGGCAGGCGGCTGTATCTTGCATCCGGCTGGAAAAAGGACGATAATAGCGGTATGAGAATGTATGTTTGGTGGTATCTCCCGTGAAGAAGATCCTGCATCTGGACATTGACGCGTTTTTTGCCAGTGTGGAACAGTTGGATCACCCGGAACTGCGCGGCCGGCCGGTGATCGTCGGCGGCACGGGAAACCGCGGCGTGGTGTCCACCTGCAGCTATGAAGCGCGAAAATACGGGGTGCGGTCCGCGATGCCGATGGCGCTGGCCCGCAAAAAATGTCCGCACGGCGTGTTTCTGCCGGTTCGCTACGAGCGCTACGCGGAAAAATCGGCGGAGATCCGCGAGGTGTTTGCCGCCTATACGGATCGCTATCAAACCGTGGGACTGGATGAGGCGTACCTGGACGTCTCCGGCTACGACAACGCCGTTCCCGTCGCCCGGGAGATCAAGCGGCGGATTCAGAGTGAAACCGGGTTGACCTGCAGCGTCGGCCTCTCCTACAACATGTCCCTCGCCAAGATCGCCAGCGATTTGAAAAAGCCGGACGCCTTTGTCGTCATCCGGCCGGATCAGGCGCTGGAGGTGCTGCGGCCGCTGCCCGTCGGGACGCTGCACGGAGTGGGCAAAAAATCGCAGGAGCTGCTGGCGAAAAAGGGCATTCACACCGTGGAAGACTTTTGGCGGCTTTCCCTGGACGAAGTGGTGCAGTTGTTCGGCAAGTTCGGGCAGGCGCTGTACTACCGGGCCCGGGGCGTGGACGACCGGGAAATCGTGACGGAGCGGGCTCCCAAATCGCTGAGCCGCGAGACGACGCTGCCGTTTGACCTGCACGACCGCGAGGCGGTCGCTCCCGTGGCCGCTGCCCTGCTGGCGGAGGCGGAGCAGGATGTGAGGTGGGAGGGAGTCGTCCCGCAAACCCTGACGCTGAAAATCAAATACGCCGACTTCACCCTCAGGACCAAACAGCGCAAGGCCGCCCCCGGCGCAAACTGGGCCGAACTGCTGGAAGAGCTGCTGGACGCGTTCGACTACTCCCCGGGGGTGCGCCTCGTCGGCGTCGGTTTCTCCAACTTTGCGCCGCCGGCGGAACAGCGGTACGAGCAGTTGACGCTGTTTTCATGGAAGAGCATGGAGGAAGCGGTGGAAGTAGAAACGGGAAATCACCGTCTTGGGCGGTGACGCCGCGCTGCCTCGCAGATTGTTTTCGGACGCGGATTGAAACTTTTGCAAGCCGGTGGCGGAGTGTGGTATAGTAGGTGCCGAAATCGCGGTTCTCGTCAGGCCGTGTTGGAGGTGCCCCGTGTTTCTGGAGAAGCTGATGCCGGACCAGTTTGTGGAGTCCATCCATCATATTGACATAGATCAACTGCGGAAAAGACACATACGCGCGGTCATTACCGACCTGGACAACACCCTGGTGGAGTGGGACAGGCCGCACGCCACCCCCGAGGTGGAAGCCTGGCTGAAACGGCTGAATGAGGCAGGCATCCAGGTGACGGTCGTGTCCAACAACAATCAGGACAGGGTGGACCGCTTCTGCGCCCCGTTGGGGGTCCGGTTCATCTGCGCGGCGCGCAAGCCGTCCCGCCGCGCCTTTTTGCAGGCGGTCCGGGACATGAACGTGACGATCGCGGAGACGGTTGTGATTGGCGACCAGTTGTTTACCGACGTGCTGGGAGGCAACCGGCTCGGGTTTCATACCATCCTCGTCGTCCCCGTTGCCGAGACGGACGGGTTTTGGACGCGGATCAACCGCCGGATGGAACGGGTGGCGTTATACTGGATGCGCAGGAAAGGAATGATTACGTGGAAGACAAAATCGTGAACGAACAAACGCCGGGGACGTGCGCAGGCTGCGGCGTGGCCATTCAGACGGAGGACCCGAAACGGCCGGGGTACGCGCCGGCGTCGGCCCTCGCCCGGGAAACCGTCATCTGCCAGCGCTGTTTCCGGATCAAGCACTACAATGAAGTGGCGCCGGTCAGCATGGAGGACGACGACTTCTTGCGGATTCTGCACGGCATCGGCGCGACCGACAGCCTTGTGGTGATGGTGGTCGACATCTTCGACTTCCAGGGGTCGTGGCTGAGGGGCCTGCCCCGTTTTGTCGGCAAGAACCCCATTTTGCTGGTCGGCAACAAGGTGGATCTGCTGCCCAAAAACATCAACCTGAACCGCGTCCGCAACTGGATGCAGCACGAGGCGAAAGAGCGCGGACTGCGCCCGGCGGACGTCATCCTGGTCAGCGCGCAAAAAGGTGTCAACATCGACGAGCTCCTGGCGCGGATCGGCGAGTTGCGGCGCGGGCGGGACGTCTACATCGTCGGGGTCACCAACGTCGGCAAGTCGACCTTGATCAACCGCATTCTGCACGACTACGGTTCGGCCGACTTGGAAATCACCACGTCACCGTTCCCCGGCACGACGCTGGACAAGATCGAAATTCCGCTGGAAGACGGCCGCTCCATCTACGACACGCCCGGGATCATCAACCGCGACCAGATCGGCCACATGGTGTCGCCGCAGGACCTGCGCAGGATTACGCCCACGGCGCGGATCAACCCCAAGGTCTACCAGTTGAACGACAGACAGACGCTGTTTTTGGGAGGACTGGCCCGCATCGATTTTGTCCGCGGCCAGCACCAGCCGTTCGTCGTCTACGTGGCCAACAACCTGTACATTCACCGCACCAAGCTGGAGAATGCCGACGAGGTCATGGCCAAGCACCACGGGGAACTGCTTGCTCCGCCCACGGGAGCGGAGGCGGCCCAGGCGCTGCCCCCCTTTGTCAAGCATACGTTCAAGATCCCGCCTGCGGGCGCGACGGACATCGTCATTTCCGGATTGGGCTGGGTCAGCCTGCGGGGCAAGCACGAGGCGCACGTCGTCGTGCACGCGCCCAAGGGCGTCAGCGTCGGGATGAGAAAAGGCCTGATTTGAAGCGGCGGCGGTTTTTCGCCTGCCGCCTGCCCTGTCATATGCTACAGAAAGAGCAGCAGAGGGGAAGGAGATCCGCATGATCACGAGCAAAACACAGTTGGTTGGCCTGTTGGGCCATCCGGTTTCGCATTCGCAATCGCCGCTGATGCACAACGCCGCCTTTTCCGAAAAGGGGCTGAATTTTGCCTACGCCGCTTTTGATGTGGAACCGGAGCGCTTGGAGGAAGCGGTGGCCGGCATTCGCGCGCTGGGGATCAAAGGGGTCAACGTGACCATTCCCCACAAGGTGGCGATCATGCCGATGCTGGACGAGATCGATCCCCTGGCCCAGCGGATCGGCGCGGTGAACACTGTCGTCAACCGGGACGGCCGCCTGATCGGCTACAACACCGACGGCACGGGCTACGTCCGTTCCCTGGTGGAGGAGACGGGGATTGACTTGCGCGAGCAGGTTGTCACCATGATGGGGGCCGGGGGAGCGGCCCGCGCCGTCGCCTTCACCCTGGCCGAACAGGGCGTTCGCGAGATCCGGATCATCAACCGCTCGCGGGAACGAGCGGCGCTCCTGGCGGAACACGTGGGAACGATCGTGCCCACCTCGGTGATCGATCCGGCGGACGGAAAAGCGGCGATTGCCGACGCCACGCTGCTGATCAACACCACGTCGATCGGCATGCACCCGCAGGTGGACGAGATGCCGGTGCAGGCGGAATGGCTGCACCCCGGTCTGATCGTCAGCGATCTGATTTACAACCCGCTGGAGACCCGTCTGCTGAAAGAGGCGCGCGCGTGCGGTGCACGCGTCCATTCCGGCGTGGGCATGTTCGTCAACCAGGGAGCGCTCGCGTTTGAACTGTGGACGGGGCAGGCGGCGCCCGCCGAGACGATGCGGGACATTGTTTTGCAGCAGCTTACGAAGACTAGTTCATGACGATAGACGTCAGAGAAGGAGGCATGCCGATGCTCACCGGCAAGCAGAAGCGTTTTTTGCGGGCGCAGGCCCATCATCTCACCCCGATTTTTCAGGTGGGAAAAGGCGGCGTCAACGACAACATGATTACGCAGATCAAAGAGGCGCTGGAAGCGCGGGAACTGATCAAGGTGTCCATCCTGCAGAACAATCTGGATGACAAACACGAGGTGGCGGAAGCCCTGGCGGCGGGAGCGGAGGCCGAACTGGTGCAGCTCATCGGCCATACCGTCGTGCTTTACAAGGAGTCCCGGGAAAACAAGACGATCGAGCTGCCGTAAGCCATGGAACAGCGGGAAAAGCAGATCGGCATCATGGGCGGCACGTTTGACCCGATTCACTGCGGCCATCTCCTCGCCGCGGAGCAGGCCCGGGAACAGATGGGGCTGGACGAAGTCTGGTTCATGCCGGCCCGGATACCGCCGCACAAGACGAGATCGGGCATCACGCCGGCGGAACACCGGCTGCGCATGGTGGAACTGGCTGTCGCGGACCATCCGGCATTTCGCGTGACCGACGTGGAACTGCGGCGGGAGGGGCCGTCCTACACCTACGACACGATGCGCCAATTGGTGTCCGCGTATCCGGACTGCCGCTTTTCGTTTATCATCGGGGCCGACATGGTGGAGCTCCTGCCCAAGTGGTACCGTTTTGCCGAGCTGATCCGGCTGGTCCGGTTTATCGGGCTGGCGCGGCCGGGGACACGGCTGGACCGTCGGGCGCACGAAGCGTACGTCAGCTTCGTGGAGATGCCGGCCTGGGACATCTCGTCCTCGCTGATCCGGAAAAAAGCGGCCGCGGGCAGGAGCATCCGCTACCTGGTCCCGCCGGCCGTAGAGCGTTATATAAAGGAGCACGGGTTATATGAACGGAGCGATTGATCGGGAGGCGCTGCTCGCGAAGGTGCGCGCCCAAATGCATGACAAGCGGTACCGCCACACCCTGGGAGTGGCGGAGTCGGCGAGACGGCTGGCGGAGCGCTTCGGCGCCGATCCGGACAAGGCGGAGCTGGCCGGCTACCTGCACGACTACTGCAAGTGCTGGCCGGTGGAGCAAATGCGCGACATTCTCGTCCGCCACGACATGCCGCGCGAGCTTCTGGAGGGGGAAAAAGAGCTGTGGCACGCGTTTGCCGGTGCCATCGTCATCCAGACGGAGCTCGGCGTGACCGATCCGGAGATTCTGCAGGCCGTCCGCTACCACACGACCGGCCGTCCGGGGATGAGCCTGTTAGAAAAGGTGGTCTGTGTGGCAGACTATATAGAACCGAACCGGGATTTCCCCGGGGTGGAGATGATTCGCGCCCTGGCCGAGCAGGATCTGGACGAGGCGCTGGCGTGCGCGCTCGGGGGCACGATCCAGCATTTGATCGACAGGCGGAAAACGGTGTATCCGTTGACGCTCTTGGCATACAACGATCTCGTATCCCGCAGGGATGCACAAGGAGGAGTTTGATGGTTAAAACGGTGGAAGACCTGGCACGCCTGGTGGTAAAAGCTGCGGAAGAGAAAAAGGCGGAAAACCTGATCGTTCTGGACATCAGCAAACAGTCCGTGATCGCCGACTATTTCGTGATCTGCCACGGCAACAACGAGCGCCAGGTTCAGGCGATTGTCAACGAGATTCGCGATCAGGCGCACAAACACGGCTACAACGTCCGCGGCATCGAGGGGGCGGACGAGGGACGCTGGGTGCTGGTTGACCTGGAAGACGTGGTCATTCACGTGTTCCACCGCGAAGAACGGGAGTTTTACAATCTGGAGCGGCTCTGGGGAGACGCGCCGGCGGTCTCCTTTGGAGAGCAGGGCTGACGGCGATGGCGTACGCGCATTTGGCGGCCGTCTACGATAGGCTGATGGCCGATTCGCCCTACGATCAATGGCTGGATTGGCTGGAGCGGGTCTGGGAAAAGCGGGGAAAACCCCGGCAGGTGATCGACCTTGGCTGTGGAACAGGCAGCATCGCCATTCCGCTCGCCAAGCGCGGTTACCGGGTGACGGGGGTGGACCTCTCGGCGGAAATGCTGGCGGTGGCCTACGATAAAATGAAGCGGGAGCAGGTTCAGGTCACCTGGGTGGAGCAGGACATGCGGGAGCTGGATCTGCCCGCGGCCGACGCCGTCATTTCCCTGTGCGACTCGCTCAGCTATCTGACGGAAGAGGAAGACGTCAAGCGGACGTTTGCCCGTGTCTATCAGCATCTGAATCCCGGCGGCACGTTCTTGTTCGACGTTCACAGCCCCTACAAGATGCTCCACGTGTTTGGCAATCAGACGTTTACGCTGGTCGAAGACGAAGTTTCGTACATTTGGCAATGTTTCTGCGACCCGATTCGGCTGGAGGTGGAGCACCAGCTCACCTTTTTCCTGCGCCAGCCGGACGGGCTGTACCAGCGGGTGGAGGAGGAGCACTGGCAGCGGGCGTACCAGCCGGTTCAGATGATGCGCTGGCTGGCGGACGCGGGGTTTGACGAGGTGGAGATCACGGCCGATTTCACCGGCCTTCCGCCGCACGAAACCAGCGAACGGCTGTTTTTCGCCGCCCGTCGACCCGAGCGTTGACACGGTTGGTACGGATTGTCTATAATCGGAATACAACCGCAAACGTGAGAATGCGTTGAAGAGGAGTAGTACGAAAGGCAACCACGGCATCAGAGAGTTGACGGCAGGTGCGAGTCAACCCGTGACTTTCCGAACTCGCCTCGAAGCACTCCGCCCGAAGGCCGGCTGGTTCCGCCGGCTGCGTAAGGAGGAGCGTCTCGTCCGCGATAGGGACATCAAGCGGGTGAACGATTCGTTCGCCAATCAGGGTGGTACCGCGGGAGCGTCTGAATCCTCTCGTCCCTTTCGGCCGTGCGCCGGGGGCGGGAGGTTTTCTTATTATCGTTATCTTTTCACGATGGGAGTGCGTCACAATGGTTTACAATCATCACGAGATCGAAAAAAAGTGGCAGGAATACTGGGAGAAGAACAAAACGTTTAAAACCCTGGAAGACAAGAGCAAGAAGAAGTTTTACGCGCTCGACATGTTTCCGTATCCGTCCGGCGCGGGGCTGCACGTCGGCCATCCGGAGGGCTATACGGCTACCGACATCCTGGCCCGGATGAAGCGGATGCAGGGCTACAACGTGCTCCATCCGATGGGGTGGGACGCCTTTGGCCTGCCGGCCGAACAGTACGCGCTCGACACCGGAAACGATCCGGCGGAGTTTACGCAGCGCAACATCGACAACTTCCGCCGGCAGATCAAATCCCTGGGCTTTTCCTACGACTGGGATCGCGAGGTAAACACGACCGACCCCAACTACTACAAATGGACCCAGTGGATCTTTACGAAGCTCTACGAACACGGGCTGGCCTACATCGATGAAGTGCCGGTAAACTGGTGCCCCGCGTTGGGAACCGTGCTGGCCAACGAGGAAGTCATTGACGGGAAGAGCGAGCGCGGCGGCCACCCGGTGGAGCGCCGCCCGATGAAGCAGTGGGTGCTGAAGATCACGGCCTACGCCGACCGCCTGCTGGAAGACCTGGAAGAGCTGGATTGGCCGGAGAGCATCAAGGAGATGCAGCGCAACTGGATCGGCCGCTCGGAAGGGGCGGAAGTCGTCTTCGGGATCGAGGGTCACGACGCGACCGTCACCGTCTTTACCACCCGCCCGGATACGCTGTTCGGCGCCACCTATGTGGTGCTCGCGCCGGAACACAAGCTGGTGAAAACCATCACGACGCCGGAACAGCAGCAGGCGGTGGAGGCGTACCTGGAGCAGACCAAACGGAAGAGCGATCTGGAGCGCACCGACCTGGCCAAGGAAAAAACCGGGGTGTTTACCGGCGCGTACGCGATCAATCCGGTAAACGGGGAGCGGCTGCCGATCTGGATCGCCGACTACGTGCTGATCAGCTACGGCACGGGCTCCATCATGGCGGTGCCGGCGCACGATGAGCGCGACTACGAGTTTGCCCAAAAGTACGGCCTGCCGATCAAGGAAGTGATCGTCGGCGGAGACGTGACCAAAGCGGCCTACACCGGCGACGGCGAGCACGTCAATTCCGGCTTCCTGAACGGGCTGAACAAGGAGCAGGCGATCAACAAGATGATCGAATGGCTGGAGGAAAACGGCAAGGGAGCGCGCAAAGTGTCCTACCGCCTGCGCGATTGGCTGTTCAGCCGTCAGCGCTACTGGGGTGAGCCGATTCCGATCATCCACCTGGAAGACGGAACGATGAAAGTGGTGCCGGAAGAGGAGCTCCCGGTCGTCCTGCCGAAGACGAAGGAAATCAAGCCGTCCGGCACGGGCGAATCGCCGCTCGCCAACATCACGGAATGGGTCAACGTCGTCGACAAGGAAACGGGGCTGAAGGGACGCCGCGAGACCAACACGATGCCGCAATGGGCGGGAAGCTGCTGGTACTACCTGCGCTATATCGATCCGCACAACGACCAGCAGTTGGCCGACCCGGAAAAACTGAAGGAATGGCTGCCCGTTGACATCTACATCGGCGGGGCGGAACACGCCGTGCTCCACCTGCTCTACGCCCGCTTCTGGCACAAGTTCCTGTACGACATCGGCGTCGTGCCGACGAAAGAACCGTTCCAGAAGCTGTTCAACCAGGGCATGATCCTCGGCGAGAACAACGAAAAGATGAGCAAGTCCAAAGGAAACGTGGTCAATCCGGACGAGATCGTGCAGAGCCACGGCGCCGACACGCTCCGCCTGTACGAAATGTTCATGGGGCCGCTGGACGCCTCCATCGCCTGGTCCACCAAAGGGCTTGACGGGGCGCGACGTTTCCTCGACCGCGTATGGCGCCTGTTCGTCGACGACAACGGCCGCTTGAACGAAAAAATCAAGGAGAACTGCGAATCGGCCGCACTGGAGCGCGTGTACCATCAAACCGTGAAAAAGGTGACCGAAGACTACGAGGCGCTCCGCTTCAACACGGGCATTTCGCAGTTGATGATCTTCGTCAACGAAGCCTACCGGGCGGAAGTGCTGCCGAAGAAATACATGGAAGGGTTCGTCAAGCTGCTGTCGCCCATCTGCCCGCACATCGGTGAAGAGCTGTGGGAAAAACTGGGCCACACCGATACGATTGCGTACGAGCCGTGGCCGGAGTACGATGAATCCAAGCTGGTGGAAGACGAAGTGGAAATCGTGCTGCAGATCAACGGCAAAAACAGGGAAAAGCTGCGCATCCCTGCCGACGCGACCAAAGAGCAGATGGAAGAACTGGCCGTCAGCAACGAGACGATCAAGGAACTGACCAGCGGCAAAACGATCGTGAAAGTGATCGCCGTCCCCGGCAAACTGGTCAACATCGTGGTCAAGTAACAGGTACGCATCCATTCCCGCACGCTTCACAGCGGAAGCACGGAAGACAAATAGGCAGCACGGAAGATACAGGAGGCAAACGCATCTACCAGAAGAGGCGCGTTCCGGCAGGGAACGCGCCTTTTTGGTTTGGTGCGTCAGTCAGGCGGCGCCTCAAGATGGCGGGCCATGTGCTCGCGATCTTCGGCAAATTTGGCGTGCGTCCGTTCAAACACCTGCTGGAACAGGCCGGGAACGGCTTCGCGCAGGGGGATCAGCCCTTCGCCAGTGATGCCGCCCGGCACGCACACCCGCTCCTGCAGGGCAGACAGCGTAAACATCTCCTGTTTCAGCAGGTCTGCCATTCCGATGAGCATCTGGGACGTCAGATAAGAGGCGGCTTCGGCGGAGATGCCGGTTTTCTCGACGGCGGCCTCGATCATCTGGCTCAGGATATAGCTGAGAAAGGCCGGGCCGCAGCTGCTGATGTCGGACGCGATGCGCAAAAACGGCTCCGCCACTTCCACCGGATGGCTGATCTGGGAGAAGAGGGTCAGAATTCGTTCCCGCGTGTCACTGTCGATTCTCGACCCGAATTCGAAGAGGCTGACGCCGCTGCAGGCGGCATTCGTAATGCTGGGCACCACTCTGGCTACGGCGCAGGGGACGAGCGTTTCCAACTGCTTCAGACTGACGGGGCTGGTGATCGTAAGCAGGGTGTGTTCCGGTGTGAGCGCCGGAAGCGTCTGTGCCAAGGCTTGCCTGTATTCGAACGGTTTGACGCACAGCAGCAGCATTCGGGCATCGCGGGCCACGTCGGCGTTGCTGGCCGCCACGGTCAGACCGGGGTGACGTTCGGCCAACCATTCCGCTTTGGCGGGGGTGCGATTGCTCGCGATGATCTGGCCGGGAGACAGGGCTTTGGCCGCGAGCAGGGCTTCGATCAGGATGCTGCCCATGCTGCCCGTGCCGATAAACCCGATCCTGTCCATGTCCATTCCTCCCTCGCTGGTTCTCTCCCCATTGTATGTGCACAGGAGACGGAACATGACCATCACTAGCGGACACGGACGAGGTCTTTTAGCCGTTGGTACAGCTTGTCGCCGATGCCGCTGATCCGTTTCAGCTCCTCCGGCGAACGGAACGCCCCGTTTTCCGTCCGGTAGGCCAGGATCGCCTTGGCCCGCGCTTCGCCGATTCCGGGCAGCGTCATCAATTCCTCCAGACCGGCGGTGTTCAGATTGACGGGTTGTGCGCCGCCGGCCTTCCCGCTGCCGGAAACGCCGGTGGAGCTTCCCGCAGCCAGGCTGCCGCCCGGACTGCCCGCTCCCACGCTTCCGGCGCCTGCCCCCGCGATTGCGGAAAGAGCCGCCGTCTGGCCGCAGGGAGAGGCAGGGCTGCCTTTGGCCGGCACCACGACGGCGCTGCCGTCCGTTAGCGGCTCGGCCAGATTGATCCGCTCCACGTCCGCATCCGGCGCGGCTCCCCCCGCCCGGGCAATGGCGTCGGCTACTCGCGCTCCGGCCTCAAACCGGTACAGGCCGGGCTGCTTTACCTTTCCTTTGACGTCCACGAACAGGGGCGGAGCTCCGGTATCGGGCGGCCGCCCAAGCTCTACCGCATCCTGCTGAAGGGAACGTTCGTCGACAGCCGCGTCTGGTTCGCCGGAAGGACGCGTTTCCCCGGCAGAGGGAGACGGCTTGTCCTCCGCTGCGGCGGCCACTTCTCGCAGCGGCAGTTCCGCTGTACTCCCGGCCTGCTGTTCTCCGTACAGCCAAACACTAATTCCCGCAAACAGGATCACTGCAGCGGCGATTGCGATGCGTCGGTATCGTTCCCACCATTCGTACAACATGAAAAAACCCCCCTTGCGTCTCGTCCGGCCATGCCGCGAGGGCTTCAACGGCTCTCTACCCGGATGCTACAAAAAGACAGCGGGGATGTGCAAATGATTCGGAAAGGGTGGAGCAATCATAAGTTGTAGCCTGCGCTTCCATCAATAAAAAACATGGCAGGGAGAACAAAAATAACGTTCTAGACTGCCACGTTTTATTGAACGATCGCTACCCGATAGCGGAATGATCTGACCTCTCATTCATGGGACGGTTCTCCGCTCCATCTGTAGCGGCAAGGGCCTCACGCACCACGGCTTTTCATAAGGTTCATACTTTTCTGACGACCGGAACCCATAACTCATTTTTATTCTCTTCGATAGGCAAATAGCATTCAATTGCGGGCAAGTCAGCAAGATCATAGGTTGATACGGGAAGCCACTCCGTATATAGACGTTTCCAGATGTCTTGAATACCATCCGGGGATCCAGGTGCTTCAAATACCGCCCAAGCAGCTTCCGGAACGTTCATTCTTATCATACCTTCCGGAGGAACTTGATCAGACACGATAGCTAATAGGTAGTCGAATTCTTCATTTTTCCCCCATTCTCCATTCGCACAAACCCCTAAAATACCTCGTAACTTGTGGGTAGCATTACGAATCTCCCACAGTTTCTCGAAGACGCCCTTCTCTCTTGCACCAGTCCATATTCCAGGCACTAGGCGAAAAGCATTTTCTGTGTTGACACGTTCCTTTACACCAACAATTGTAAATCCACTGAGTTCTTCAATTCTGTAGTTCATTTCCGCAACTCCTTTGATTGAGAATTGAAAGGTCATTCGTGGATAGGCTTTCAGTTTGGTTCCTACGTTACGTGCAGCAGTCGGCGTAGTGCCGTGTAGATTTTGAAACGCACGGGCAAAAGCCTCGGGTGAATCGTAGCCATACTTGAGCGCAACATCAATTACTTTTATATTGCTGCTTTGAAGTTCAAAAGCCGCTAACGTGAGACGCCGTCGTCGAATATATTCAGACAAAGAAACATCAGTCATAAAAGAGAACATGCGTTGAAAATGGTAGGCGGAGCAACACGCGACTTTGGCTACTTCAGCGTAAGCAATATCTTCGGTAAGATGATCTTCGATATAGCGAATTGCCTCATTCATTCTGGAGACCCAATCCATCCTCATGACCATCCTTTCGCCATTCAATATAAAGCAATCGAAATAACAAGGTCTTGCATTTCGTGCACAATATTGCAAGATAACAACGAATAGACGTACTTGTGCCATGTTCTTTCCAGCAGTTATAAAACCGAATCAAATGGAAAACGAAGACATATATCATATTCGTAACACAGTACCAAGCCTCCTTTTACGAGGGTTTTTCATACGTCTGGCTTGTGTTAGCAATGGAAGTTCATGATGATTTGTTTTCAGCAGCTGCTCCAAGATACTTTTTGAAAAATAAAAAACTTGCATCTAGGCAAGTTCATCAAATAAAGATATAGCCGTCTTCACGTTGCAAACAGGGGGAAAACGGGCTCATTGAAAAAGGCCCCGCCCGGAGTCGTTCCGGGCGAAGCCGTTGGGTTCGGGTACCGCTATTATCCGATGTGCTCCAGCGATTCCTTTTTGCGGCGGATTTCCACGCTGGGGCTGACATACGGCCCGAAGCTGTATTTCTGCTCGATAAAGATCTGATGCCACAGCATGAAGATCAAAATCGTCCAGATCTTGCGGCTGTAGTCGGCGTTGCCTTCGCGATGCTCATCCAGCATGTACAGGACGTACGCCTTGTTGATCAGATCGTCCACCTTGGATTCGAAGATGATCTCCTTTGCCCACTTGTAAAAGTGGTTTTTCAGCCAGTGGCGCGTCGGCACGGGGAAGCCCAGCTTTTTGCGCGTCTTGATTTCCGGCGGGAGAAAATCTTTCATCGCTTCCCGCAGCACGTGCTTGGTGGTGCCGTTGGCGATCTTGTACTTGGTCGGGATGGTGGCGGCAAATTCAAACACCTTGACGTCGATGAACGGAACGCGCAGTTCCAGCGAGTTGGCCATCGTCATCTTGTCCGCTTTCATCAGGATGTTGCCGCGCAGCCAGGTGTGAATGTCCAGGTACTGCATTTTGGTGACGTCGTCGTACTCGCTGGCCCGCTTGTAGATGTCTTCCGTAATCGTCCACGGGGAGCGGTACTCCTCGGAGCGGCGAATGTCTGCCATGACGACCCGTTCCTTCATCTCTTCGCTGAAGATCAGGGCGTTGCCGAAGAAGCGTTCTTCCACCGTCTTCGAACCGCGGATCAGGAAGTTTTTGCCCTTGACCTGATCCGGCAGCTTTTCCGCCAGGTAGCGGATGGAATGGCGCATCCAGCCGGGCATCCGGGAGAACATCCGCAGCGAGTGCGGTTCGCGGTAGATGTTGTAGCCGCCGAAAAATTCGTCGGCCCCTTCCCCGGAGAGCACCACGGTGACGTGTTCGCTGGCCATCTGCGCGACGAAATAGAGCAGGATGGCGGACGGGTCGGCCACCGGTTCGTCCTGGTGCCAGACGAGTCGGGGCAGTTCGTCCATGTAGCGCTGCGCGTTGACGACCAGCTCGTGGTGTTCGGTGCCGAGGTATTCGGCGGTACGGCGGGCGTAGTCCAGCTCGCTGTAGCCAGGGATGTCGGAGCCGACGGAAAACGTCTTCACCGGCTCAAACGTGCGCAGCATGGCGACGATGCTGCTGGAGTCGACGCCGCTGGACAGAAACGCGCCGCGCGGCACCTCGCTGACCCGGTGCTTGTCGACGGATTCGAGCAGGATGCTGCGCGTGCCTTCCACAAAGTAGGAGAACGGCTTGCTTTCGTCCGGTTTGAACTCGACGTCCCAGTAGCGCTGCAGCCGAATCCGGTCGTTCTCGATGACGAAGGAGTGGGCGGGCGGGATGCGGTAGATGCCCCGATACATCGTCTCCGGATCGGGGACGTATTGGAACGTCAGGTAATGATAAAACGCGGTGTGGTTGACTTCCCGGCTGACTCCGGGCAGTTCCAGCAGGCTCTTGATCTCGCTGCCCACGGCGATCGCGTCGTCCGTCTCCACGTAGTAGAGCGGCTTGATGCCGAAGTGGTCGCGGGCGCCAAAGAGCAGCTTGTTGCGGGAATCCCAGATGGTGAAGCCAAACATGCCGCGCAGGTGTTTCGGTGCGTCCATTCCCACCTCTTCGTACAGGTGCAGAATGGTTTCGATATCGGAATCGGTATGGAAAACGTGTCCGCACCCCTTCAACCAGTGCTGCAGTTCCTTGTAGTTGTAGATTTCGCCGTTGCCGATAATCCAGATGTCACGCGTCTCGTTGAACAGCGGCTGGTGGCCGCCTTCCACGTCAATGATGCTCAAACGACGAAAGCCCAGGGCGATGTTGTCTTCCAGGTGAAAGCCGTCATCGTCTGGACCGCGGTGCAGGATGACACGCGTCATGGCGCCGATCGTCTCTTGGTCGACGGGCGCTTGCCGCTTGTTGTAGACTGATACGATTCCACACATATGAAATGACTCTTCCTCTCACTGATTGCTCTAGCTAACTCTATCACGGATTGACGGTCAACGCAATCGCTCCGAATGCCCAAGCTGTCTCCGCAGCAAAGAGAGGTCCCCTCGGGCACCTCATCGAAAACGGGCGTGTCGTGCACGCCGCCGGGTCTTTCGGACGGGGGGAGCAGAGCGGAAAGTGCCCCGCTTCGCTCACAGGAGTCAGTCCCGCCGCGACGGTTCCGGCGGCATGTGAACGACTTCCAGATCCTTGAGAAAGTACTGGTTCCATTTGTTCGGATAGGCGTTGCGGTAGACGATCCGCCTGATGCCCACCTGGGCGAGAATTTTGGAGCAGTTTTCGCACGGTTCATGCGTCACGTAGGCGGTGGCTCCCTTGAGGCTGTCCCGATCCGCGTGCAGGCAGGCGTTTGTCTCGGCGTGGATCGTCCGGTGGCAGCGGTTGTCGTCCCCCAGAAGACAGCCTGCGTCTTCGCAGTGATCGTGTCCGTGGATGGAGCCGTTGTAGCCAGTGGCGACAATGTGCTTGTCCTTCACGATGACACAGCCGACGTGCAGCCTGTTGCACGTAGAACGGGCAGACACCTGCTCGGCGATGTCCAGGAAGTATTCATCCCAACTTTTCCTCGTCATGACTGCCCTCCCTCTGATCGGACCATGCGGGTGTGGTTTCCGCTGGCACGCATTTTTTGCACCGTTTTTTTGTCCCTTCCCCCTTGTGTACACTCGATGTCTCAGGCACATGACACGGGGGTGACGTTCGTGACCGTTTTTACCGCGAGCCTCGCGGCAGTCTGCGGGCTGCTGGCGGGGGCCTACCTGCAGGCCGCCTGGCTGGCCCTTTTGGCCGCCGCCGCGTCGGCAGTCTGCCCGCTCCTGCCCCGCCCGCACCGCAAACGGATTCTTTGCCATGCGCTCATCTGTATTCTAGCAGGTCTTTACTTTCAAGGGTACGACTATCTCCACCGTTCGACGCTGCTGCCGATGGCGGAGGACGGCGAGACGATCGTAGTCGCCGGCGTCATTGACTCGCCGGTGAAGCGCGACGGCGATACGGCCCGGCTTTTTCTGTCCGTCGAAACGTGGGGAAAAAACGGGCGGCAGATGTCCGGGACGGCGGCAGCGGAGCGGATCGCCCTGCGGGTCCGTTTGTCCCGTGAGCCGGAAGCGCGTGAGGCGGAGCGGTGGATGCAGGGCAGCCGCCTGTCGGCCACGGTCCGGCTGTCGCTGCCGTCTCCGGCCCGCAACCCCCATGCGTTCGACTACGCCCGCTATCTGCGGTGGCAGGGCGTGCGGGTCACGGCGGAAGCGGAGTACGGCGACATCCGGGTGGAGCCTGCCGAGTCCGGCGTGATGATGCTGTTTCGCCGATGGCAGACGGAAGCCGCCGACCGCATCGCCCTGCTGTTTCCCGACCAGGAAGCGGCCGGTTACATGCAATCGCTGCTGCTGGGCATCACGGACGGAGTGTCGCCGGAAACGGAAGCGATGTACGACAACCTCGGCCTGAGTCACGTGCTGGCCATTTCCGGGCTGCACGTGACGCTGGTCAGCGGGATGTTCGTGTGGAGCGTAGAGAGGGCGGGGATGCCGCGCCGGCCGGCCCTGGCGCTGACGATGGTGCTGCTTGTCGGCTATGTCCTGATCGTGGGGGCCGGCGCCTCCGCGGTGCGCGCCGGAATCATGGGGGCGATCGGCCTGCTCTGCCAGGCGGGAGCCCGACAGGTGGAGGGAAGGGACGTGTGGGGCTGGGCGCTGCTGTTGATGCTGGGATACAATCCGTACTACCTGTGGCACCTGGGGTTCCAGCTCTCGTTCGGCGTGACGCTGGGGCTGATCGTCCTCGTGCCCGTCGGCCGCCGGTTTTTCACGCGCGGTCCCGAGTGGCTGCGCACGTCGCTGGCCGTCACCTTTGCCGCGCAGGCCGTCTCGTTCCCGTTTCTCATCTACCATTTTCACCAGTTTTCGCCGCTCTCCTGGCTGGTCAACCTGCTGGCAGTGCCGCTGCTCTCGATGGTGGTGCTGCCCGCAGGCTACCTCGCGCTATTGCTCGGTCTGATTCACCCGGCGCTGGCCGTACTGCCCGTCCGGCTTGCTTCCGCCCTGCTGCGGTGGCTGCACGGGCCGCTGTTTTGGCTGGAGGAGCTGGCGGTGCCGTTTTCCCATTGGCCGCATCCCCAGTGGTGGTGGATCGCGGTGTACGCGCTTTTTCTCGCGGCGCTGCCCGTTCTGTGGCGGCGGGGCTACCATCGTCCGAGAGACCGCTGGCTGTACGCCGCCCTTTTTCTGTTTCTGCTCGCGGCCGCCAGACAGCCGTTCGCCGGCGGGGACGAAGTGCGGATCACGTTTCTCGACGTCGGTCAAGGAGATTCTATCGTTGTCGAAGTTGGTAAAAAGAAGGTATACTTAATAGATGCGGGTGGAACACCCCGGTACCCTGCCAGGGAATCCTGGCGGGAGCGACGCGATCCGTTTGAAGTGGGGAAAGACGTCGTGCTGCCTTTTTTGCGAGCGCGCGGGATTGAACGGATCGACCATGTGGTGATGACGCACGGGGATCACGACCACATCGGAGGGATGGCAGCGCTGGTGCCGCGCTTTGCCTTTGGCTCGGTGCTCGTCAACGGCACACCTCCCCGTGAAGAGGAAGCAGCGATTCTCGAACGTTTCCGCGCAAGACGCGTACCTGTCCTGACCGGCAGGCCGGGACAGACATGGACGGACGTCCCCGGCGTGGAGTGGACCTGGCTTCACCCGGACGGAGATTCGGCACATACGGGTAACGACGCTTCTGTCGTGCTGCGTCTCACCGCTTACGGCACGACTGTTTTGTTTACCGGCGATATTGAACGGGCAGGGGAAGAGCAGCTGCTTTCCCGCAGCCTGCCGTCACCCGTCGACGTGCTGAAAGTGGCGCATCACGGCAGCAGCACATCCAGCTCTCCCGCTTTGCTGGCTGCAGCAAAACCACAGGCCGCCGTCATTTCGGCTGGCCGCAACAACCGCTACGGGCATCCCTCGCCCGTCGTGGTCAAGCGTTTGATGGACACGGGGGCAAATGTTTACCGAACAGATCTGCAAGGGGCCGTCACCCTGGTCATCCGCAAGGGATCGGTGCACTGGCAGACGCAAACCACCGATATATAAAAGCTTGCAACCTTTTTCAGCAGCGCCCCGTCTGTAGGAGGGAGAGGAGATTATGCGAGAAGCAGAGCTGATCAGGATGGCGCAAGCCGGGGATCACGACGCGCTTGTCGAGCTGCTCCGATCGATTGAGGCCTCTGTTTACCGCAGCGCCTATTATATCCTAGGAAATGAACAGGACGCTCTCGATGCTTCCCAGGAAGCGTTGATCCGGATTTATCGAAAGCTGGACACGTACCAGGAAAAGGCAAAGTTTGCCACTTGGGTGCAGCGGATCGTCAGCAACGTTTGCATGGATAAATTTCGCGCCAAGAAGGAAACGGTCTCGATTGACGAGCATGAGCTCATCATCCCTGATCGAAACAACGTAGAAGACGAAATCCTTCTCACCAGTTTGTCGAGCGATATTCAGCAGGCGATCGGAAAACTGCCCAAACAGTACCGCATGGTGGTGGTGCTCCGCTATCTCGAGGATTTGTCCTACCAGGAGATCGCCGAGACATTGGATCTGCCGCTGAATACGGTCAAGTCGTATTTGTTTCGGGCCAGACAACAACTGCAGGAGTTGTTGCACGACTATCAGAAAGGGGGGATCGGTTGATGATGGACGAAGAAATCTGGGAGTGGATGCAGCGGGATATGGACGGGGATCTCTCACCGGAAGAGCGGGAGAAGCTACTCGCCATGCTCCGGAACGATCCCGACCTGCAGCTCAAGTACGACCGCTTGAAAAGGGTGTCTGAGCAGTTGGAACAACTTCCCCCTGTCACACCACCCTACAGCCTTGTGGACGCGATCCTGCCGCAGTTGGAGTCAGGCTCGGTCCGGCCGGCAGCTGAATCAGGCCCGAAGCGGGAACCGCTGCCCAAGCTGGAGGTGAAGCAGGCGGCTTCTGCTGCCGAGAAACCGGCGAAGTGGCGGCGGGCGTACGTCTGGATGGCCCGTATCGGCAGCGGCGCAGTTGCCGCCTGTCTGCTCGTTTTTCTGCTCTTCATGGGCAGCGGCGACAAGCAGCCGGAAGCGGACGGGTACCAGCAAGGTTCGCCTGGTGAAGAAGCGCCTGCGGTGGCCCCTGCCGTGGTTGGCCCGCCAGTGCCCCCACCGAGCACTCATTCATCATCCGTAACACCGGGGGAACAGCCGGAGAAACCGGCGCAGACGGTGAAACCGAAGGCTACAGAGAAAAAAGATCAAAAGCCCAAGGCGGAACCGAAATCGCAACCAGCAAAGCCAGCCGCCCAACCGAAAAAGACGGTGGAACCCAAACCGCCCGTAAGGCCGGTCATCGAGCCTCCGGAAGAAAAGCCGGTTTTTCCGATTGGCCTGGAAGAAAAGCAGGACGATAAGGAAAAAAAGTCCGACAGGAAGGAAAAAAAAGAGCATGACGGCGGCGACGACCGCGATGATCGGAACAGCCGGGATGACGACGATCATTCCGGCAGCGACAAAGGGAAATCGCGCGACAGGGACTGACGCCCCCTCTGCGCGTGCAGCGTTCGTGTCCGCTCGTGACAAACGTGTCTTTTCCCAATGGACCGGCACCGGCAGCGAGGGTGTTGCGTATATTGCAGTATCCAGCACCCCCTGCTTACCGTTTCAGGAGGAGGCATCCCGGGACTTCTCCCAAAACGTTTACATAGAGGTGCCCATACGAAAAACCGCAGCCTGTACGGCTGCGGTTTTTCGTTTCACCCTACAGGAGAACACCCCCGCCGGGAAGGAGCGGACCGGTCCGCCGCGTCTGTGACGGAGACGTCCCCGGGTGCCCGTTGCGCGCGCAACTGTGCTATAATAGCCCAGGAATACGAAGGAGGAGGAGAAGCCATGCCGCTGCTTTCGGCCATCCGGGAGATCAGACAGAAGCAGTTTGCGCCGGTTTACGTCCTGTACGGCCCGGAGTCTTTTCTCGCCGAAGAGTTTCTCGCGGCGGCCCGCCGGGCGATGATCGATCCGGCCTTCGCCGATTTGAACCTGAGCGTGTACGACTGCACGGAAACACCGCTCGCCGAAATCGTCCAGGATGCGGAGACGCTGCCGTTTTTGGGGGATCATCGCCTGGTGATCGCCCGGCAGGCGTACTTTCTGACCGGCAGCAAGCCGGCGACGAAGGTGGAGAGCGATCCCGACGTGCTGCTTGCCTATCTGGAGCAGCCGCCGACCTACACCTCGCTGGTGCTGCATACGGAGGCGGACAAGCTGGACGAGCGGAAAAAACTGGTCAAGGTCCTGCAGCAGAAGGCCAAGGTGATTCCGTTTCAGCCGCTGCGGGACGCCGATCTGTACGCCTGGGTGGAGCGTCAGGCGGAAAAGTACCAGGCGGTCATTCAGCGGCCGCAGGCGGTGAAGCTGGTGGAGCGCGCAGGCGGCGACCTGCGCCTGCTGGACAAGGAGCTGGAAAAGATGGCGCTGTTCGTGGGGGGAAGCGGAGCGGTCATCACGGACGAGGTGATCGAAACGCTGGCCTCGCGCACGCTGGAACAGGACGTGTTCGCCCTGATCGAGCATGCGGCCGCAGGAAGGCTGGACAAAGGCTTGCGGATGCTGTACGACTGCCTGAAAACGGGCGAAGAGCCGATTCGCCTCGTGGCGCTGCTGGCAAGGCAGTTCCGGCTGCTTTTGCACGTGCGGCAGTGGGCGCCGCGCGGGTATTCGCAGCAGCAGTTGGCCGGCATGCTGAAAGTGCACCCGTACGCGGTGAAAAAAGCGATGGAGCAGGCGCGCCACTTTTCCGAAGCAGCGCTGAGAAGGCTCCTGGCCATATTGGCCGAGGAAGACTACCGGATGAAGTCCGGACAGGTGGACAAGCGGCTGGCCCTGGAGCTGTTCATGACGCGCGTCTACGAGGAACGGACCAAAGCAAAAAACCCGTGAACCAGGTGTTCGCGGGTTTTTTCTCTGATGTACCGTTTACTCTTACGCCACAGGAGCGTTCAGAGCGTTGAACTTTTTCATCAAGCGGGACTTTTGACGGTTTGCTGCGTTTTTATGAATGAGACCTTTCGTAGCGGCCTTGTCCAGCTTTTTCACAGCCACCAGAAGAGTGGATTTCGCCAGTTCGACATCGGAAGCAGCGACCGCTTTCTCAAAGTTCTTCATCGCAGTACGCAGGTCGGACTTTTGAGAAGCGCGTTGTGCGCGGCGCTTTTCGATTTGTTTGGTGCGCTTGATCGCGGATTTAATGTTTGGCATGTGTGTCACCTCCTTAGACGACCATAGGCATGCAGGAAATACAACAAAACTTATTCTAGCACGCAGACCTGCCATTTGCAAGAAAGGATTCGGAATAAAAAACGGGGTTTCAAGCAACCTAACAGCAGGAACAAATTGGAGAAGGGAGCATATACAGATGGAGCACAACATCGATTTGTCCGGGTATGCCATCCGGACCGACCTGGCCCTCGAAGCGCATGAACTGGCTCAGCAGCGGCAGCCGCAGGGCGGCCCGATTCCCGGCGTCCGGATCGAGACGGACGATTCGGAAGCGGGGATCAAGGTAACGCGCCTGGCCGTGGAGAGCGAGGAAGCGGGCCAGCAGATCGGCAAGCTGCCCGGCCACTACATCACCATCGAGGTGCCGAAGCTGCGCGACAACGACACGGCCGTCGAAGAACGGGTAGCCCAGCGGTTCGCCCGGGAGTTTGCCCGGTTTCTCCGCGAACTGGGCATCACGGAAGAGAAGAAGGCGCTCGTCGTCGGCCTCGGCAACTGGAATGTGACGCCGGACGCGCTGGGACCGATGGTGGTGGAAAACCTGCTCGTCACCCGCCATCTGTTTACGCTCGCTCCCGAGTCGGTGGAAGACGGGTACCGCGAAGTGAGCGCCCTCTCGCCGGGGGTGCTGGGGATCACCGGCATCGAGACGAGCGAGATCATCTACGGCGTGGTGGAAAAGAGCAGGCCCGACTTTGTCATCTGCATCGACGCGCTGGCCTCCCGCGCGCTGCACCGCGTCAACACCACGATCCAGATCTCCGACACGGGGATTCACCCCGGCTCCGGCGTCGGCAACAAGCGGAAGGCGATCGACGAGAAGACGCTGGGCATCCCGGTGATCGCGATCGGCGTACCGACGGTCGTGTTTGCCTCCACGATTGTCAACGACGCCATCACCTATCTGCTCGGCCACTTTGGACAGTCGATGCAGGAAAGCAACCGGCCTGCCAGCAAGCTGGCGATGAGCAGCCTGCCGGAGCGGAAAGAACCGTATACGGAAGAAGATCTGCCCGACATGGAGGCGCGCAAGACGTTTCTGGGCCTGGTGGGCTCGCTGCCCGAGGAGGAAAAGCGGCAGCTCATTCACGAGGTGCTGCGGCCGCTGGGACAAGACCTGGTGGTGACGCCCAAGGAAGTGGACGACTTCATCGAAGGGGTGGCCAACGTGCTCGCCACCGGGTTGAACCAGTCGCTGCACCGTGCCGTCAACGGGCAGAACAGCGCTGCCTACACGCACTGACGGACCGCCGTCTTGGCCGTCTTTTGGAGAGCGCTCCCCTGTGACGGCGCGGACGGAAAAACTAGCGGTGAGAGAAAAGGTAGAAAAGGGTTCTATCGTCTCTATGACGCTCATAGGCTAAAGCATAGACAAGCGTTCGGCGATTGTACAGTCCGCTGTCAATGCAAACAGCATGAGGAGGGAGACAGATGGCAACCCTGATTCAGCGCCAATTTGTCGCGCTTTCCATTATTACGGCCTTCCTGTTCATCGTCACCGGCGTGATGGCGATGCACGGCAACCGCGTCATGATCGCCTCGTCCGCCGTGCAGCAGGCGGCGGCCCGCGTGTCCAGCCTGGCCATGCTCAAGTGGATGGGACAGGAGATTCCCGCCCTGACCGAGACGGTGCAGGCGTCGACAGAACGGGGCGCCAACAGCGTATCCGGCTTTTTGTTCCAGGTGGCCACCGGCATCCAGCCGGGTGACCTGCGCAGCCTGCTGGGAAGGGAACTGCCCGGCATGCTGACGGCGGACGACGCCCGCTTCGTCGTCGCCGGCAAAGACTCCACGCTGGCCGACCTGTACGTGGAATATCCCGCCTATCCGCATCAGGTGATCGATGCGGCGCCGTCCGGCGACAGCGGCGAGACGGCAGCGGACGATGCGCAGCCGAAGCCGGAGGAGAACAAGGCGGCACCGCTGCCCAACCCGACCACCGGCGGAAAGAAAATCGTCTACGTCTACAACACCCACAACCGCGAGTCCTGGTACAGCGAAACCAAGCCCGTGGGGACATCGGTCGACCACCCCCAGCGCAACATCTCGCTGGTCGGCGAGCGGCTGGCGGAAGCGCTGAACGAGAAAGGCATCGGCACGGAGTTCAATGCGGAAGACATCTACCAGAAGCTGCTGGACAAAAAATTGGACTACGCCCTCTCCTACGCCGAATCGCTGCGGGCGGTCAAGGCGGCGACGGAACGGAACCGGGAGCTGCACTACTTCTTTGACCTGCACCGCGACACCGCGCCGCGCAGCAAAACCACCGCCACCATCAACGGCAAGACCTACGCCCGCGTCCTGCTGGTCATCGGCAAGCGAAACAAAAACTACGAGAAAAACGAGCAGTTTGCCACCGAACTGCACCACCTGATGGAAAAGATGTATCCGGGCCTGTCCCGCGGCGTCATGGAAAAAGGGGCGAAAACCGACCACGGCGAGTATAACCAGTCCATCTCACCGGGAAGCCTTTTAATGGAAATCGGCGGAACGAGCAACACGCTGCAGGAGTCGCTGAACACGGCGGAAGCGCTGGCGGACGTGTTCGCCGAGTACTACTGGCAGGCGGAAAAGGTGGGCAAACCGCTCACCGGCGAGCCCGCCAAGAGGTGAGGACGCATGAACGTGACGGTGAAGCTGGCGGGGATGGTGGTCATCCTGCTCGTCGGCGTGGCGCTGGGGCTGCAGACGGCCGAGCGCGGCATCCACAAGGTGAGCGGAACGCCGGAGCAGCAGCCGCAGACCTTTTACATCAAAAAACTGGACAAGGGCCAGATGGAGATCGCAGTGATGGGCACACAGGTGCAGGCGGCCGCGCCGCACGAGATGGTCAACTACGTCAGCAGCGCGGGCCAATCGCTGGGGCGGCTGGTGAAAGACGGGGCGAAGTCGGCCGTCGAGTGGATGGCCGGGATGTTTGCCCCATAAGCGGTCGTTTACGGACAAATAAATGAAGGCGAACAGTCAGGTTTCAAACAGGCCCGCTGCACATGCGGGTCTTTCTTGTTGGTTCAAACGGATAAAAGATTTTGTTTGTTTAGTCAAGTTGTAATTATATGAATTTAATACGTTGCCAAAAAATTGGATTAATGGCATAATTGATCACAGCTAGTCGTCTTGTCCTATGGAATATATCGGTAAGAGAGGTGCACGGCGTGTCACAGCCTTTGCTTGAGATCGAAAACCTGCAGACGCACTTTTTCACGGACCGCGGACAAATCCCCGCCGTCGACGGCGTTTCCATCAGGGTGAACAAAGGGGAAGTGGTCGGCATCGTCGGCGAATCCGGGTGCGGGAAAAGTGTGACCTCGCTTTCCGTGATGAGACTGGTGCCAAACCCTCCCGGCAAGATAGTCGGCGGCTCCATCCGGTTCAAGGGGGAAGAGCTGGTCGCGGCCAGCGAAAAGCGCATGAGGGAGCTGCGCGGCAACGAGATCGCGATGATCTTTCAGGAGCCGATGACATCGCTCAATCCCGTCTACACGATCGGCGACCAGATTGGCGAAGTGATCCGTTTACATACCGGCGCGACGAAAAAAGAGGCCAGGCAGCGCTCGATCGACATGCTGAAAAAAGTGGGCATTCCGCGTGCGGAAGCGATCGTTGACGAATATCCGCACCAACTGTCCGGCGGCATGCGGCAACGGGTCATGATCGCCATGGCGATGGCCTGCAATCCCGAGCTGTTGATTGCGGACGAACCGACGACAGCGCTGGACGTGACGATTCAGGCGCAGATCCTCGATCTGATGCGGCAGCTCAACCGCGAGTCGGAAACGGCGATCATGTTGATCACGCACGACCTCGGGGTGGTTGCGGAGATGTGCCACCGCGTCGTCGTGATGTACGCGGGCAACGTGGTGGAAGAAGGCGACGTCCGCTCCATCCTGAAAGAGCCGAAACATCCGTACACGATCGGTTTGCTCCATTCCCTGCCCAAGCTGGAGGGGGCACGGAAGCGGCTGTACTCCATTCCGGGCAACGTGCCGATTCCCGGATCGCTCACCGTGGGCTGCCGATTTGCCCCGCGCTGCGAGCACGCGACCGACAGGTGCAGGACGGAGATGCCGGAGCTGAGACCGGCGGGACCCAATCGACGCACCCGCTGCTGGCTGTACGATTAACCCGAAAGGAGCATGCAGGTGGCTGAAGATCTGCTGATTGTCAAGAACCTGAAAAAATACTACCCCATCACAGGCGGCGTTTTCGGGAAAGAGATTGGCGTAGTCAAGGCAGTGGACGACGTGTCGTTCACGGTCAAGCGGGGGGAGACGCTCGGCTTGGTGGGCGAAAGCGGCTGCGGCAAGTCGACGACCGGACGTTCCCTGCTGCGGCTGATCGAACCGACCGCCGGCGAAGTGACGTTCGACGGCGTCAACATCACCGCGCTCACAGCGGACGAGATGCGCAGGATGCGCCGCCACATGCAGATTGTCTTTCAGGATCCGTTCGCCTCGCTCAATCCGCGGCACAATATTGAGAAGATTTTGGAAGAACCGCTTGTGGTGCACGGCATCGGTACGCCCGCCGAACGGAAAAAGCGGGTGAGGGAGATGCTGGAAGTGGTCGGCTTGAGCAGCTACCACGCGCAGCGCTATCCGCACCAGTTCAGCGGCGGCCAGCGGCAGCGGATCGGCATCGCCCGGGCCCTGATGCTCAACCCCAAGCTGATCGTGGCGGACGAACCGGTGTCCGCGCTGGACGTTTCCATCCAGTCGCAGGTGCTCAACCTGATGCAGGACCTGCAGCGGGAGCTGGGGCTCACCTACTTGTTCATCGCCCACGATCTGAGCGTCGTCCGCCACATCAGCGACCGCGTCGGCGTGATGTACCTCGGGCGTCTGGTGGAACTGGCGGACAGCGAAACGCTGTACGCCCATCCGCTTCACCCGTACACCCGCGCGCTGCTGTCGGCGGTGCCGTCGCCCGATCCGGATGCCGCGCGGGAACGGATCATCCTGCAGGGGGACGTGCCCAGCCCGGCCAATCCGCCCGGCGGATGCACGTTCCACACCCGCTGTCCCCATGTGACCGAGGAATGCCGCAGCGTGCGTCCCGCGTTTCAGGACGTTGGCGGCGGCCATTTCATCGCCTGCCATCTGTACAAGGCCTGAGTCACGGAGGGGACCGGGCAGGAGCGGAAGACCGCCACACGGGCGGGGGAAACGCCGCCTGTTCCCAGGCAAAGGGGGGATGCGGAGAACGGTGACGTCCAAACCAACCAATCAACGGCATGTCAAAAAAACGGAGGAAAAGGGGGCATTCATCCATGAAGAAGAACGTGCTTACCGCTGCGATGGCCAGCCTGTTGGCGCTCTCCATGGCGCTGGCAGGATGCAGCGGCTCGCAAACGGCCCAGCAGCCGGCTGACCAGTCGGGACAAAACCAGCCGGGGCAGACGGCGACGGAACCGGCCAACAGCGGTCCCAAGCAGTTGATCATCGGCCGCGGCGCCGACACGAAAAGCCTCGATCCCATCCGGGAGACCGACGGCGAAACCTTCAAGGTGACGGAAAACATTTACGAAACGCTGGTCAACTATGAAGATACCAGCACCAAGGTCATTCCGGGATTGGCGGAGAGCTGGGAAATCTCGCCGGACGGCCTGATCTACACCTTCAAGCTCCGCCAGGGCGTGAAGTTCCACGACGGTACCGATTTCAACGCCGAGGCGGTCAAGTTCAACTTTGACCGCTGGATGGACAAGAACAACAAGTACCACGACAGCGAGGGCTATCCGTACTACAACGACATGTTCGGCGGCTACAAGGGCGACAAGGACCACGTGATCAAGGAGGTCAAGGTGGTCGATCCGTACACCGTGCAGTTTGTGCTGAACCGGACGCTGGCGCCGTTCCTGGCCAACCTGGGCATGTCGCCGTTTGCGATCGCGTCTCCGAAAGCGATCGAAGGCGGAAAGCTGGGCGAGCAGCCGGTTGGTACGGGGCCGTTCAAGTTCGTGGAGTGGAAGCGGAACGACACCATCACGCTGGAGAAAAACCCCGACTACTGGAACAAGGGACTGCCCAAACTGGACAAGGTCGTCTTTAAAGTCATTCCGGAAAACACGGCGCGCCTGACCGCGCTTACCTCCGGCGAAATCGACCTGATGGACGGCCTCAATCCGGACGATGCGGAGAGCGTGAAGGAGAACCAGGACCTGCAGTTGATCCTGCGCCCGTCGATGAACGTCGGCTACCTCGCGTTCAACACGGAGAAGAAGCCGTTTGACAATCCGAAGGTGCGTCAAGCCATCGGCCACGCCATCAACAAGCCGGAACTGGTCAAAGCGTTCTACAGCGGCCTGGGTGAACCGGCTACCAACCCGATGCCGCCGAGCCTCTGGGGCTACAACGACCAGATCAAGGACCGCGACTACAACCTGGACAAGGCCAAGCAACTGCTGGCGGAGGCGGGTTATCCCAACGGCTTCAAGGTTCAGTTCTGGGCGATGCCGGTGCCGCGTCCGTACATTCCGGACGGCAAGAAGATGGCCGAGGCGATTCAGCAGGACCTGAAAAAGATCGGCATCGAGACGGAAATCGTCACGATGGAGTGGGCCACCTATCTGGAAAAAACGAGGAAAGGCGAGTACGACATGTGCCTGCTCGGGTGGACCGGCGACAACGGCGACCCGGACAACTTCCTGTACACACTGCTTGACAAAAACACGATCAACGGCAACAACATTCCTCGCTACGTCAACGAGGAAGTCCACCAACTGCTGCTGAAAGCGCAGTCCTCGCCCGATCAGGCGGAGCGGGAAAAACTGTACATGCAGGCACAGGAGATTATCTTCAACGACGCGCCGCTGATTCCGATCGCGCACTCCACTCCGCCGCTCGCCGCGAAAAAGAGCGTCACGGGCTATCAGCCTCATCCCAAAGGCAGCGAAAGCGTAGAAAAGGTAGACATCCAATAAGGCAGACGGCAACAAAGGGTAAGAGGAACCCTTCTTCTTACCCTTCTCTCATGTGCAAAACGCGAAGGAAAGCGAGGAGATGGCCTTGCTGTCATACACCATTCGACGATTGTTGATGCTGATTCCCGTGCTGTTTGGCATGTCGCTGATTGTATTTGCCATTATTCACGCCATCCCCGGCGATCCGGCGCTGACCATTTTGGGGGAAAAGGCAAGTCCCAAAGCTCTGGAGGAGCTGCGGCAGCAGCTCGGGCTGAACAACCCCTGGTACGTGCAGTACTTCCACTACCTGTGGGACATTCTCAGAGGAGACCTGGGCGACTCGCTGCACACCAAGGCCCCCATTGCCAAGGAAATGGGGCCGTACCTGGCCGCCACGGTCGAATTGACGCTGGTCAGCATGATATTTGCCGTCTTCATCGGCGTAAATGCCGGAATCATTTCGGCCTGGAAGCAAAACTCGTGGTTTGACTACATCTGCATGCTGATCGCGTTGATCGGCGTATCCATGCCCGTATTCTGGCTGGGATTGATGGAGCAGTGGGTGTTTGCCCAGGAGTTGAAGTGGCTGCCTTCCATTGGACGCGACAATCCGCGTGATCCCGTAACGGCGATTACGCATTTCTATATCATCGACGCGATGCTGGCCGGACGTTGGGATCATCTCCGCGACGTCATCCAGCACCTGATTCTGCCAAGCATCGCGTTGGGGACCATCCCGATGGCGATCATCGCCCGCATCACCCGTTCCAGCATGCTGGAAGTCATGCGCGCCGACTACATCCGGACGGCGCGTGCCAAGGGGCTGGGGCAGTTTTTCGTGGTGTACAAGCACGCCTTGAAAAATGCGATGATTCCCGTCCTGACCATCGTCGGGCTGCAGACGGGGCTGCTGATCGGAGGGGCCGTCCTGACCGAGACGATTTTCGGCTGGCCCGGCGTAGGCCGCTACATTTTTACGGCGATTGGAAACCGCGATTATCCCGTCATTCAATCGAGCATTCTCGTGATCGCCACCATTTTTGTCCTGATCAACCTGTTGGTCGACCTCCTCTACGCCTACGTCGATCCGCGCATCAAATACCGCTAAGGAGGACGTCTTATGGCAGAAACCCATGTGGAAACGGTACGCGTGCAGCAACCCGACGAGCCGGTCTCGTCTCCTTGGCGCGACGCTTGGCGGACGCTCCGCAAAAACAGGATGGCCATCGCCGGCTTCGTCATCATTTTCGTGTTTGTGCTGCTGGCCCTGCTGGCTCCGTACATTACCCCCTACGCATACGACAAGGGAGAGCTGATCGACAAGAACAAGCCGCCGTCGGCCGAGCACTGGTTTGGGACCGACTACAACGGGCGGGACGTGTTTACCCGGGTGATCTACGGGGCGCAAATCTCCCTGCGCGTCGGGCTGTTCTCCGTTATCGGGTCGGTGATCGCCGGCACGTTTCTCGGTCTGCTCGCCGGCTATTACGGCCGGTGGGTGGACATGATCATCTCCCGGCTGTTTGACATCATGCTGGCCTTCCCCAGCATCCTGCTCGCCATCGCGATTGTGGCGATGCTCGGCCCATCGCTGGAAAACGCCCTTTTGGCGATCGCCATCGTCAACATTCCCACCTACGGAAGGCTGGTCCGTTCGCGGGTGTTAAGCCTGAAAGAGGAAGAGTTCGTCATGGCGGCGAAGGCGATCGGTTCGAAAAACTCGCGGATTATTCTGCAGCACATACTGCCCAACAGCCTGGCGCCGATCATCGTCACCGGCACGCTGGGCATCGCCACGGCGATTCTCGAAGCGGCGGCCCTGGGGTTCCTCGGACTGGGTGCGCAGCCGCCGCAGCCGGAGTGGGGACTGATGCTGTCCGACTCCCGCCAGTACATTCAAAAAGCGCCGTGGACCGTCATCTTCCCCGGCTTGTCCATCATGCTGACGGTGCTCGGCTTCAACCTGATCGGCGACGGTCTGCGCGACGCGCTGGACCCGCGGATGAAACACTGAAAAAGCCAACCCGTCCGGCTGTCGAGGTGCTCGGCAGCCTTTTTGCATGGGCGACAGCCTTTTTCGGCTTCATCCGCCCGGTCCATGTAAAGACCCAACCGGGCGGATGCCTCTGCGCTCATTTCGCGTCGACAGTCTCGCGTCCAACCGATTGGACAAACGCCCGGCACCGTTCGTTACACGCATCGGCGCCCCGGGTGACGACCTGATGCGTGACGCCGGGAATCAGGACCAGCCGGGCATGGGGCAGGCGCTCGGCAAGCAGTCGGCCGTACGCGTGCATCCGCTTGTCCTGCTGGCCGTAGACGAGCAGCGCCGGCACGCGGATTTCCGGCAGCCGTTCGGTGCAGCGGTAGCGATGGCCCGCCGCGTACAGCCGGTACAGGGTACGGGCGTCGGTTTTTTTTGCCCGTCCGCTTCTTTTTTTCCCGGGGACATGGTATCCTCGCAGTAGAAACCAAGAGAAAGCAGGGTGAGCGAGTTGTACCAGGAGCGCATGCAGCAGTTGCGCGCGTATATGGAAAAGGAAGAGCTGGACGCGGTGTTGATCACCTCGCCCAAACACGTTTACTATCTGACCGGCTTTTTTACGGAACCCCACGAACGGTTCATGGGCCTCATCATCCCGGCGCAGGGCGAACCGTCGCTGATCGTCCCGGCGCTGGATCGCGAAGCGGCGGCCGAAGCGGCGTCCGGCGTCAAGCAGATTCTGACGCATACCGATACGGACAATCCGTACGACGTGTTAAAACAGGCGCTGCCCGCCGGGTTGACGCGGCTGGGCATCGAAAAGAGCCACATGACCGTGGAGCGCTTCGAAGCGATGAGCGCGGTCGTGGCGGCAGCGCGGTACGCCGATGTGGAAGAGCCGCTCCGCGAAATGCGGCTGATCAAGTCGGCGGAGGAAGTAGCCCGCATCAAGCACGCCGTACGGCTGGTGGAAGAGGCGCTGCGCGAGAGCCTGAAAAAAGTGAAACCGGGCGTCACCGAGATGGAGATCGTCGCCGAACTGGAGTACCAGATGAAGCGGCTGGGGGCGGACGGGCCGTCGTTTGACACGATGGTGCTGGCCGGGGAAAAATCGGCGCTGCCGCACGGAACTCCGGGCAGCCGGCAGGTGCGCGAGGGAGAACTGCTGTTGTTTGACCTAGGCGTGGCGGCTGACGGCTACGTGTCCGACATCACCCGCACCTTTGCGGTCGGCGAGATCAGTCCGCAGCTTCGGGAGATCTACGAGACGGTGCTCGCGGCCAACGAAGCAGCCATCGCCGAGGTGCGCCCCGGCGTCACGCTGGCTCACCTCGACCAGACGGCTCGCCGCGTGATTGAGGAGAAAGGGTACGGCCCGTATTTCATGCACCGTCTGGGCCACGGGTTGGGCATGGACGTCCACGAGTATCCGTCGGTTCACGGGCAAAACCAGGCGGTGCTTCGTCCCGGCATGGTCTTCACGATCGAACCGGGGATTTACCTCCCCGGCGTGGGCGGCGTGCGGATCGAGGACGACGTGCTGGTGACGGAAAACGGCTGCGAGGTATTGACGCAGTTCCCGAAACAGCTGACCGTCATCGGGTAAGGCTCAGACGAAAAAACGGAATAGCGCGTTTCACGGTGCCGTCCGGGTGCAGGTGCGCCCGGGCGCTTAAAAGGGAAGTTCGGTGAAAGTCCGACGCGGTCCCGCCACTGTGACGGGGAGCGCCCTGCGACAGCCACTGTCTCGCTAGATTCGGGGAGATGGGAAGGTGCAGGGGGCGATGAACCCAAGCCAGGAGACCTGCCGTGAAGCGATCACGCTCAACCCACGAGGATGGGGATGTGTGGAAAGCAGGGAACGGAAAGAAAAGGCGCCCCGCGTCTGTTCTTTTGTCGTGTCCGCATGCAGCCAGGCATCTCTCGTCCAACACGGGGGATGCTTTTTTGTTGCCGCGGAACACGTGGGAAAAAGGTTTACAACGAGCGGGAGAGACCGTATCATGGAGGTTTTGTATAAAACGAAATGATTACGATTATCAAATATGCAGAGGAGGACGTGTCATGAAAAATTTTCGTTTCAATTCCCGCTTTTGGCTGGTCAAAACAGTGCTGCTTGCCCTTCTCCTGTCGGCGTGCGGCAGTTCCCACCCGGACGACCGTCAACAGCAACCGGCCGCAGAGCCTGCAGCAGCGGAAGCGGCGCAGCCGATTACCGTTCAAAACGGCGATCGCGTGCTGACCTTTGAACAGCCGCCTAAACGGGCCGTCACGCTGAATCAGCACACGACGGAAATCATGCTGGCCTTGGGTCTGGCGGACAGGATGGCGGGAACGGCCTATCTGGACGACCGCATTTTGCCGGAATACCAGGAAGCGTATGAAAAAATCCCCGTGCTGTCCAAGACATACCCGTCCAAGGAGGTGCTGTTGGCGGCGGAACCGGATTTCGTCTACGCCGGATGGAAAAGCGCCTTCACCGACAAAGCGGTGGGCACGGTGGAAGAGCTGGAGAAGCTGGGGATCAAGGCGTATCTGCATCAGTCCTCCAACATGACGTCGCCCACACTGGAAGACGTGTACACGGACATCCGCAACATCGGCCGCATTTTCCGCGTGGAAGCAAAGGCGGACGAGCTGATCGCCCGGATGAACGAACGGATGGAGCAGATCGCCAAGCGGATCGGACAGCCGGAAAAACCGCTGCGCGTGTTTGTCTACGACAGCGGGGAGGATCAGCCGTTGACGGCCGCCAACAACTACATGACCCGCTTGATCGCGATGGCGGGCGGCAAAAACATCTTCGACGACATCCCCAAGGGCTGGGCCACCGTCAACTGGGAAGAGGTTGTCAACCGGCAGCCGGACGTGATCGTCATCGTCGACTACGGCGACAAGACCGTCGAGCAAAAACGGGAGCTGCTGCTGTCGAAAAAAGAGCTGGCCGACCTGCCGGCCATTCGAAACCAGAAGCTGATCGTCCTCCCTCTCTCCGCGGCGGCAGAGGGGGTCCGGGCGCCAATGGCCCTGGAGGCGCTCGCCAAAGGATTCTATCCGGAGAAGTTTCAAGACTAAGGCCGTGCGGGCGGGACGGAGCCGTCCTCTCCCGCCGCCTCACCACATTCGATAGGAGGGATTGGTTTGCGGAAAGCAGCGTTTTTCATCGGGGAGAGAGGCCGGGGGTGGTTCTGCGCGGTTCTCGTCGGTCTGACGGCTCTCCTGCTGGCGTCCGTTACGTTTGCCGTCACGCTGGGCTCGGTTGACATCCATCCCCGTACGGTCTGGGGAATTGCCCTGTCCAGGCTGCCGTTTTTCGGCGAATGGGTACAGCCCGACTGGTCAAAGGCGGCAGAGACGATCATTTGGGAGATTCGGCTCCCCCGCGTCCTGCTTGGCGCCCTCGTCGGGGCCGGCCTCTCCGTAGTCGGGGCGGCCATCCAGGCGCTCGTCCGCAATTCCCTTGCCGATCCCTACATCCTGGGCGTCTCCTCGGGGGCGTCTGTCGGGGCCGCGTCGGTCATGCTGTTTGGCGCGTTCGGGCTGTATGGCCAGTACGCCCTGTCCGTCGGCGCGTTTACCGGATCGCTTGGCGCCCTCCTGCTGGTCTTTTTCCTCTCCCGGCTCGGCGGGCAAAACGCCACCGTTCGCCTGCTGATGGCGGGCATCGCCGTGTCTGCCGTCTTGTCCGCCGCGACCAGCCTGCTCGTCTTTTCCTCTCCCCAAGAACACGGCATTCAGGCCGTGCTGTTCTGGATGACGGGCAGCCTGGCCGGCGCCAAATGGGAGTTTCTCGCCCTCCCGGCTGCTGCCGTGACCGCCGGGCTTGCGTTTCTTCTGACCCGCTACCGGTCGTTGAACGCCATGCTGATGGGCGAGGAGACCGCCCGCACGCTGGGGGTGCATGTGGAACGGTTCCGCAAGGGGCTGCTCGTGATTACCGCGCTTTTGACCGGCGTGATGGTGGCCATCAGCGGCGCAATCGGATTCGTCGGGCTGATGATGCCTCACATCGTGCGGATCGTCGTCGGCTCCGACCATCGGCGGGTGCTGCCCGTCTGCGCCCTGCTGGGAGCGGTATTTCTCGTCTGGGCCGACGTGATCGCCAGACTGGCGTTCGCGCCGCAGGAACTTCCCATCGGGATCGTCACGGCCCTGTGCGGCGGACCGTTCTTTCTCTGGCTGATGCGCCGCAGTTCCTATTCGTTTGGAGGTGATGGACGGTGAACGTGACGGCCCAAGACCTTTCCGTGACGCTCGACAAAAAAGCAGTGCTCCACGATGTCGGCCTGCAGGTCCGGACAGGGGAGCTCGTCGGCCTGATCGGCCCGAACGGGAGCGGAAAGTCGACGCTGTTGAAGAGCATTTACCGCGTGTTGAAGCCGGACGCCGGGCTGATCTCGCTGGACGGCGATGATCTCTACCGGCTGTCGCCGCAGCAGGCGGCCCGGCGGATGGCCGTGGTGCGCCAGGAGTCTTCGATGGAAGTCGACTTCACCGTGGCCGAAATCGTCATGATGGGACGATTCCCGCACAAGCGGTGTTGGGAGGCGGATACCTCCGAGGATCAACGAATCTGTGAGGAGGCGCTGTCCCGGGTGGGGATGCAGGCGTTTGCGCAGAGAAGCTACCTGTCGCTGTCCGGCGGGGAAAAACAGCGGGTGCTGATCGCCAGGGCACTGGCGCAGCAGGCGAAGCTGCTCGTCCTGGACGAGCCGACGAACCATCTGGACATTCGCTGTCAACTGCACATGCTGGATTTGTTGAAAACGCTGCGGGTCACCGTCCTCGCCGCGCTGCACGACCTGAACCTGGCCGCGATGTACTGCGACCGTCTTTACGTGATCCGGGAGGGACGGATCGTCACCTCCGGCACGCCGGAGAAGGTCTTCACCCCGGAGCTGATCCGCGAAGTCTTCGGCGTGGAAGCGGACGTGATGATCCACCCCCGGACGGGTAAGCCGCACATTTTCTTCATGTCGGAGCGGACGGCGGACGGGCGGCAGTCAGGCAGCCGTCTGGCATAGGTGACGTAAGACGTACTTCCGCGCACCTGGACCCGTTTTTCGCCATAAACGTTGTAACATTTCGTCGGCCGGCCGCATCTAAACAGGTGAACGCACACGAAGGGAGGCGCGCCGCGTGGAGAAACTGCAGCCGACGGCGGAAGCGGTGCTGGAACAGATCATGCGGGAATACGGGACGCGCGTGCTTCGCCTGGTCACCTTGATGGTGAAAGACCGCAGCCTGGCGGAAGACATCACGCAGGACGTCTTTTTGAAAGCGTACCGTCACCTGCCCCGTTTTCGCGGCGAGAGCAGCATCCGCACCTGGCTCTACCGGATCGCCGTGAACGAGTGCAAAGGGTGCCTGCGCTCCTGGGCGTTTCGCAACCTGCTGCCTTGTTCCTGGATCAGCCGGGAGAGCGACGTGTCCGCGGAGCGGCAGGTCATGGAGCGGGCGCAACGGGACGAGCTGGTTCGCCTGGTGCTGGAGCTGCCGCCGCTGTACCGCCAGGTGATCGCGCTGCACTACTACGCCGATCTGTCCATCGCGGAAACGGCCGAAGTGCTTGGCGTGACGGAGGGAACGGTCCGGACACGGCTGCACCGCGCCCGGCAGCAGTTGAGACAGCGGATGGCGTCAAGGGAGGAATGGGAATGGAACGGGACCAATGGCTGCGAGAGCTGAAGGAGCGGGCCGACGAAACGGTGTGCAAGGACGTGACGTTTACCCCCGGAATGGAAGAAGCCGTGCGAAAGCGCATCAGACAGCGGTCGCAGCGGCAGAGGCGCGGACCGCTTCTGGCGTCGGCGTCCGCCGCGGTGACGCTGCTGGCCCTGTGGATGTGGTGGCCCGATGCGCTGCAGCCCAAGCAGCCGACCGCCCCCGGCCCCGCGCCGGAGACAACCGTACCCCCGCTGTTCGGCCTCGTCTCCTCTCCTCCCGTGCTGTGGAACCCGTCGCCGCAGACGGAGACGGTCCATGACGGCAAACCGTTCCGCTACGTCGGCGAGAAGCCGGTGCGCATCATCACGGATGAGCTGTACGAAGGACAGATGCAAAACGTGTTCTGGCTGCTGAATGGTCCGTTTGCCCCGGAAGTGAATCTGGTCGGGTGGAGCACCGAGGGGGAGCGCGTGGAGCTGGGCAGCTACCGGGTGGCGGGACCGCAGTATGACGCGGACGGCCATTTTCCTTCCGGAATCGTTTTGCCGCATGCGGGTATCTGGAAGCTGCAGGTCGTCTCCGGCGGCAAGCATTTCGGACAGGTGTTCGTCGAGGTGAAGGAGGGCGTGTCGCCGGCCAACCGGGAACTGGTCACGCCGCTGATTACCCGCTACCTGCAGAGCGTCCGGGGCGATCTGGACTGGCTCGGCGGTGAGCGGGACGTCAAACTGGACGTGATCGGCGTGGAAGCCCCCAATGCGGAGAACCGGCGCGTGTACGCATGGGTGCAGATTACCGGCAGGGGCGGGGACCATCAGCAGCCCGCGCTCAGCGCCCCGATGGTCTTTGACATCGCGTACAGGGTCTCTCGCGGCGGCAGCGCCGGGTACCAGGTCACAAGCCACCGCATGCCGGAGGACGGCAGCCGTTACCAGAGCAGTCTCGAGTCGATGTTTCCGCCGCAGATCGTGCAGAAACTGAAAAGGTACGGCTCTGCACACTGACAGGGCCGTACCCGGCTGCTCCCCTAATTCCCCCGCCGCCCTCTCCTCCAGAAGGGGTGCGCCCCGTCATGCCCCTTCCATCTCCCATCTTCCTTCTCCTTCCGCTCCGCCGCGCTGCAGAAGCGCGCGGCATTTCGTCATGTCCGCTCCGTTCCTGCTTATTGCTCCGCTATCCCGCCTTTGTTATAATTGACGTTAGTGTATTTTTTCGGAACGCGATCTGAAAGCGACTTTTGGATGGCGTGGGAGGGAACAAACAACAGATGGATCGCCGTGAAAGACAGAAACGAATTCGCAACTTTTCCATTATCGCCCATATCGACCACGGAAAGTCAACCCTGGCGGACCGCATTCTGGAGCTGACCGGGGCGCTTTCGGCCCGTGAAATGGAAGACCAGTTTCTGGACACGATGGAGCTGGAAAAGGAGCGCGGCATCACGATCAAGCTGAACGCCGTGCGGTTGAATTATAAAGCGGATGACGGAGAGGAGTACATCCTGCATCTGATCGACACCCCCGGGCACGTCGACTTCACGTACGAAGTGTCCCGCAGCCTCGCAGCCTGTGAAGGGGCGCTCCTGGTGGTGGACGCCGCCCAGGGTATCGAGGCGCAGACGCTGGCCAACGTCTACCTGGCGCTGGACAACAATCTGGAGATCATCCCGGTCATCAACAAGATCGACCTGCCCAGCGCGGAGCCGGAGCGCGTCAAGCAGGAGGTGGAGGACGTCATCGGGCTGGACGCCAGCGACGCCTGCCTCACCTCGGCCAAAGCGGGCATCGGCATCAAGGACGTGCTGGAGGCGGTGGTGAAAAAGGTGCCGGCGCCAGAGGGCGACCCGGACGCGCCGCTGCAGGCGCTGATCTTCGACTCCTACTTTGACCCGTACCGGGGCGTGATCGCGTCCGTGCGGATTGTCAACGGTACGCTGAAAAAAGGCATGAAAATCAAGATGATGGCCACCGGCAAAACGTTTGAAGTGACGGAAGTGGGCACCTCCACGCCCCGCCAGACGCCGGTTGACGAACTGTCCGTCGGTGACGTGGGCTACGTCGCCGCCTCGATCAAGACGGTGGGCGACACCCGCGTCGGGGATACGATCACCGATGCTAACCGGCCGGCCGCCGAGCCGCTGCCGGGTTACCGCAAGATCAATCCGATGGTGTTTTGCGGTCTCTACCCGATCGACACCAGTGAGTACAACGACCTGCGCGAGGCGCTGGAAAAGCTGCAGTTGAACGACGCGTCGCTGCAGTTCGAACCGGAGACCTCGCAGGCGCTCGGCTTCGGCTTCCGCTGCGGCTTCCTCGGGCTTTTGCACATGGAGATCATCCAGGAGCGGATCGAGCGCGAGTTTAACATCAACCTGATTACCACCGCGCCGAGCGTCGTCTACCGCATCACCAAGACGAACGGCGAAGTGATCGAGATCGACAACCCGTCGAAAATGCCGGAGGCACAAAAAATCGAGCAGATCGAGGAGCCGTACGTCACCGCGACGATCATGGTGCCCAAGGATTACGTCGGCGACGTGATGCAGCTCTGCCAGGGCAAGCGCGGCGACTTCCTCGACATGCAGTACATGGGGGAAAACCGCGTCCAGCTCAAGTACGACATGCCGCTCTCCGAGATCGTCTACGACTTCTTCGACCTGTTGAAGTCGGGCACCAAGGGGTACGCTTCCTTTGACTATGAACTGGCCGGCTACAAGCCGTCCAAGCTGGTGAAAATGGACATCCTGCTCAACGGCGAAGTGGTCGACGCGCTGTCGTTCATCGTCCACCGCGACAGCGCTTACCAGCGCGGACGCGTCATCTGCGAAAAGCTGAAAGAACTGATTCCGCGCCAGCAGTTTGAAGTGCCGATTCAGGCCGCCATCGGCCACAAGGTGATCGCGCGCGAGACGATCAGCGCGCTCAGGAAAAACGTGTTGGCCAAGTGTTACGGCGGCGACATCTCCCGGAAGCGCAAGCTCCTGGAAAAACAAAAAGAAGGGAAAAAGCGCATGAAAGCCGTTGGCTCCGTCGAGGTGCCGCAAGAAGCGTTTATGGCTGTGCTGCGCATGGACGACAAGAAGTAGGCCTGACCGCGCGTCAGGTCTTTTCCATTCCACTACCGCAAAAAGGAGGGGAGCGGATATGCCGCAGTCGGTGTACATCCACATTCCCTTTTGCACCAACAAATGCTACTACTGTGACTTCAATTCGTTCGTCACCAACAACCCGCAGGTGATCTGGGACTACCTGGAGGCACTGGACAAGGAGATGGAGCGGACCTTTGCCCAGTGGCCGCCGGAGAAGGTCAAAACCATTTTCGTCGGCGGAGGTACGCCGACGTTTCTCGACCGCGACCAGATGAAGGTCTTTCTGGAAGCCGTGCGGAAGCATACGGAACGCTTCTGGACCGACGATCTGGAATTTACGATGGAGGCCAATCCCGGCACCACCGACGTGGAAAAGCTCAGGCTGATGCGCGGGCTGGGCGTCAACCGGCTCAGCTTCGGCGTGCAGTCGTTCGACAACGCGCTCTTGAAGCGGCTGGGCCGGATTCACGACGTGGACGACGTCTACCGCAGCATCGACAACGCGGTGGCCGTCGGCTTTTCCAACCTGACCATCGACCTGATGTTCGGGCTGCCGGACCAGACGGAAGAGATCTTCCGCCGCACGCTGGAAAAGGCGTTTGAACTGCCGACCACGCACTTTTCCGCCTACAGCCTGAAGGTGGAAGAAAACACGCTGTTCCACACGCTGTACCAGAAAGACCAGCTCCCGCTGCCCTCGGAGGAGGACGAGCTGGCGATGTACCTGATGTTGATCGAGGAAATGGAGGGACACGGCTACCGCCAGTACGAGATCAGCAACTTTGCCAAACCCGGCTATGAAAGCCGGCACAACTGCACCTATTGGCTCAACGATGAATATTATGGGTTGGGCGCGGGGGCGCACGGCTATGTAAACGGCGAACGGCACGTCAACGCCGGGCCGCTGGCCGTCTACATGCGCATGTGCCAGGAAGGGCTGCCCCGGGTGGAGCAGTTTGCCGTCTCCCGCGAGGACGCCATGGAGGAACAGATGATACTGGGGCTGCGGCTGCGCGACGGGGTGAACCTCGCCCGGTTTGCGGAGCGCTTTGGCGTCACGGCGGAGCAGGTGTTCGGACCGGTGATCGACGAAGAGGTGGCAAAAGGGATGCTGGAACGGGCGGACGGCCACGTGCGGCTGACCAAACGGGCCCTTCCGTTGGGAAACGAAGTGTTCGCCCGCTTCCTGCGCGACTAGCGGCAGGCTTGAGGGGACAGGGTGCTGGGAAAACATTGACAAAACCTTCGCATATTGATACCTTAGTAGATAGATTTAGCACTCGATGCGGTTGAGTGCTAACAACAGGGGGCGAAGACAGCATGTTATCGGAACGCCAACGACTGATTCTCAATGCGATTGTCGATAATTACATTCATTCCGCCGAACCCGTTGGCTCACGCACCATCTCCAAACGGGAGGACATCGGCTTCAGCTCCGCGACCATCCGCAACGAGATGGCCGATTTGGAAGAGCTGGGGTACCTGGAACAGCCGCATACATCGGCAGGGCGCGTGCCCTCCACGAAAGGGTACCGCTTCTACGTCGACAACCTGATAAAACCGCACATGTTGAGCGATCTGGAGTTGAGCAAACTGAAACAGCTGTTTGCCGAGCGGATTCATCACTTTGAGCAGGTGATCGATTACACCGCTCAAATTCTCTCGCACGTGACCAACTACACGGCCATCGTGCTGGGTCCGGAGATTTTCGAACAACGGCTGAAACACATTCAGATCGTTCCCCTGAATGAAACACAGGCGGTGGCCATCGTGGTCACGAACACCGGCCGCGTGGAAAACAAGCTGATTGACCTGCCGCAGGGCGTTCGCCCGCAGGAGATCGAGAAGCTGGTCAACCTGCTGAACAGCAAGCTGACCGACGTGCCGCTGTGGCAGCTTCGCCAGCGCCTGTATCAGGAAGTGGCGGGCGAGATGCGGCGCCATGTGGAGCAGTACGAAGAGATGCTGCAGATTCTGGAAGAGTCCCTCCAGCGGCAGGAAGGCGAACGCGTCTACCTCCGCGGTGCGACCAAGATCATGGATCAGCCGGAGTTCCGCGACGTGGACAAAGTGAAGGACATCCTGGAACTGCTGGAACAAAACGATCAACTGGTCCACTTGTTCGGACCTCCGACCGAGGGCATCACCGTGCGCATCGGACAGGAAAACCAGCTTGACGCGATGAAGGAATGCAGCATCATCACCACCTCGTATTACATCGGCGGCAAGCCGGTCGGGACGGTGGGGATTCTGGGGCCGACGCGGATGGAGTACAGCCGGGTGATCACCGTGCTCAACTATCTGGCGGAAGGTCTGTCGCGTATGCTGACATCGCAGTTTGAGAAATAGTAATGGAGTGAAAGGCTGACCCGGTGCAGCGGCAGCGGACAGTCTGGGGAGGTATCGAACGTTGAACGATGACAAACTGACGCAAGACCAGGCACAGGAAAAGGAAGCGGAAGCTGCAGCAGCCGAGCAGCAGGAGCAGCAGGAAACCGCCGGCCAGCAGCAGCAGGAGCCGGCGGCGGAGATCGACTGGCAGCAGGAAGCGGAACGCTGGAAGGCGCAGGCGGAAGAAAACCAGAACCGCATGCTGCGCGCCTTGGCCGACATGGAAAACCTCAGACGGCGGACGCGCAAGGAGCAGGAGGATCTGGCCAAGTACGCCTCGCTCAAGATCATCACGGAGCTTCTGCCCGTGCTCGACAACTTCGAACGGGCGCTGGCTGCCGACAAGGATTCGATGACCGTCGAATCCCTGCTCGAAGGCGTCAACATGGTGTACCGCCAGATGGTGCAGATCTTTGAACGGGAAGGCTTGACGCCGATCCAGGCGGCCGGCCAACCCTTTGATCCCAACGTGCACCAGGCGGTGATGCAGGCCGAAGACCCCGCGTACGAATCGGGCGTGGTCGTGGAAGAGCTGCAAAAGGGCTACCTCTTCAAGGATCGCGTCATCCGGCCTGCGATGGTCAAGGTAAACGCCTGACCGTTCTTATATGATTCCAGTTCGACAGAAGTGTAAGGAGGATATCCAGTATGAGTCGCGTTATCGGTATTGACTTGGGAACCACAAACTCTTGCGTAGCCGTAATGGAAGGCGGCGAACCGGTCGTCATCGCCAACGCGGAGGGCAACCGCACCACTCCGTCTGTCGTCGCGTTCAAAAACGGCGAGCGCATCGTCGGGGAAGCGGCCAAACGCCAAGCCATCACCAACCCGGACAACACTGTGATTTCCATTAAACGCCACATGGGGACCAACTACAAAGTAACCCTGGAAGGCAAGGAGTACACGCCGCAGGAAATTTCCGCGATGATTCTGCAAAAGCTGAAAGCCGACGCGGAAGCGTACCTGGGCGAACCGGTCACCAAAGCGGTGATTACCGTTCCGGCTTACTTTAACGACAGCCAGCGTCAAGCGACCAAGGACGCCGGCAAAATCGCCGGCCTGGAAGTGCTCCGCATCGTCAACGAGCCGACGGCGGCGGCGCTGGCGTACGGCATCGAAAAAACGGAAGACCAGACCGTGCTCGTCTACGACCTGGGCGGCGGTACCTTCGACGTCTCCATTCTGGAGCTGTCCGACGGTTTCTTTGAAGTAAAAGCCACTTCCGGCGACAACCGCCTGGGCGGTGACGACTTTGACCAGGTGATCATCGACTACCTGGTGAGCGAGTTTAAAAAGGAACACGGCATCGACCTGTCCCAGGACCGCATGGCGCTGCAGCGTTTGAAAGACGCCGCGGAAAAAGCGAAAAAAGACCTCTCCGGCGTGCTGACCACGACCATCTCGCTGCCGTTCATCACCGCGGACGCGACCGGTCCGAAGCACCTGGAGGTAAACCTGACCCGCGCCAAGTTTGAAGAGCTGTCCGCGCACCTGGTTGAGCGCACCATGGGGCCGACCCGCCAAGCGCTTGAAGATGCGGGACTGACGCCAAACGACATCGACCGCGTCATCCTCGTCGGCGGTTCCACGCGGATTCCGGCCGTACAGGAAGCGATCAAGAAATTTATCGGCAAAGAGCCGCACAAAGGGGTTAACCCGGACGAAGTGGTGGCGCTGGGCGCAGCCGTTCAGGCGGGCGTGCTGACCGGCGACGTGAAAGACGTCGTGCTGCTCGACGTAACCCCGCTGTCTCTGGGTATCGAAACGCTGGGCGGCGTGTTCACCAAGCTGATCGAGCGCAACACGACGATTCCGACCAGCAAGTCGCAGATCTTCTCCACGGCGGCCGACAACCAAACCTCCGTGGAAATCCACGTGCTGCAGGGCGAACGTCCGATGGCGGCCGACAACAAGACGCTGGGCCGCTTCACGCTGTCCGACATCCCGCCGGCACCGCGCGGCGTTCCGCAAATCGAGGTAACGTTTGACATCGACGCCAACGGGATCGTGAACGTCCGCGCCAAAGACCTCGGCACCGGCAAGGAGCAGCGCATCACCATCACCTCCAACTCCGGCCTGACGGACGAAGAGATCGAGCGCATGGTGAAAGAGGCGGAACTGAACGCCGAGGCGGACAGAAAGCGCAAGGAAGAAGTGGAGCTCCGCAACGAAGCGGATCAGCTCGTCTTCACGACCGAAAAGACCTTGAAAGAGGTGGAAGGCAAGGTCGACAAGGCGGAGATCGACAAGGCCAACGAAGCCAAGGACAAACTGAAAAAGGCGCTGGAAGGCGGCAAGATCGACGAGATCAAGACTGCCAAGGACGAACTGTCCCAGGTCATCCAACAAATCTCCGTGAAACTGTACGAACAGGCCGCGCAGGCCGCTCAGGCGGCACAAAACGCGGCTGGCCAAGGCGCATCCAGCGAGACGAAAAAGGACAACGTCGTCGATGCTGACTACGAGGTTGTCGACGACAAGAAGTAATCGAGCGTGAACGAAAAAAGTCAAAGTCACGGAATGCTGACTTTGACTTTTTTTCAAGTCAGTCACATGCTATGATAACAGTTGACTGTCATGGGAGTGATCGAGCAGATGAAACGGGATTACTACGAGGTGCTGGGTGTCTCCAGGGGAGCGGACGCCGACGAGATCAAGAAGGCGTACCGCAAGCTGGCGCGCCAGTACCACCCCGATGTCAACAAGGCGCCGGATGCGGAGGAGAAGTTCAAGGAAGTAAAAGAAGCGTACGACGTCCTCTCCGACCCGCAAAAGCGCGCCCAGTACGACCGCTTCGGCCATCAAGACCCCAACCAGGGCTTTGGCGGCGGGTTCGGCGGGTTTGACACGTCCAACATGGGCGGCTTCGGGGACATTTTTGACATGTTCTTTGGCGGCGGCAGACGGGCCAACCCGAATGCGCCGAGAAAAGGGGCGGATCTGCAGTTCGGGCTGTCCATTGAATTTACGGAAGCCGTCTTCGGCAAGGAGACCGACGTGGAGATTCCCAAGGAGGCGGAGTGCGACACCTGCCACGGCACGGGAGCGAAGCCGGGTTCCGGCGTGGAGACGTGCAAAACGTGCGGCGGCACCGGCCAGCAGGAAGTGGTGGCCAACACCCCGTTTGGCCGCATCGTGAACCGTCGCGTCTGCCCGACGTGCGAAGGCAAGGGCAAGGTGGTCAAGGAGAAGTGTACGTCCTGCCGCGGTACCGGCCGGATGAAGGTGCGCCGCAAAATTCACCTCAACATTCCGGCGGGCGTGGACGACGGTGCGCAGCTTCGCGTCGCGGGCGAAGGCGAACCGGGCGTAAACGGCGGCCCTCCCGGCGACCTGTACGTCGTGCTGCGGGTGAAGCCGCACGAGTTTTTTGAAAGGGAAGGCAATGATATCTACTGTGAAGTCCCGCTCACCTTTGCCCAGGCGGCGCTCGGGGACGAAATCGAAGTGCCGACGGTCGACGGTCGGGTCAAATTGAAGATTCCTGCCGGTACGCAGACGGAGACGTTCTTCCGGCTGCGCGGCAAAGGGGTGCCGTACCTGCGCGGAAGCGGCCGCGGCGACCAGCATGTGAAGGTGCGCGTCGTCACGCCGACCAAGCTGAACGAGCGGCAAAAGGAACTGCTTCGCGAATTCGCCTCCCTGTCCGGTGAGTCGGTAGGCGGGTACGGCGTGGAAGACGAGGGCTTTTTTGAAAAAATGAAGCGGGCGTTCCGCGGCGAGTAGCCGGGAATCGCGCCTGTCAGCGAGACTTTGGCAGGAAAAGAGCAGATTGGGGAGTTGGTAGTTCATGAAATGGTCGGAAATCAGTATCCACACGACAGCGGAGGCCGTGGAAGCGGTGTCCAACCTGCTATACGAGATGGGGGCCAACGGTGTCGTCATTGAAGACCCCGAGGTGCTGCATCGCGATTGGGATACGCCGTTTGGTGAAATCTACCAGCTCTCCCCGGATGATTTTCCGGCCGAGGGCGTATTCGTCAAGGCGTATCTGCCGATGGATTCGAGCCAGCTCGTCGACGTGCTGGATGAGCTGAAGGAGCAGCTCAGCCACCTGACCGATTACGGTCTCGACATCGGCAAAGGCACGATCGCCGTCAACGACGTGCACGAAGACGAGTGGGCCCACGCCTGGAAAAAGTATTACAAACCGGTCAGCGTGTCGGAGCGGATGACGATCAAACCGGTCTGGGAAGAATACGAGCCGAAACGGCCGGACGAGATCATCATCGAGATGGACCCGGGCATGGCCTTTGGCACCGGCACCCATCCGACGACGATCCTCTGCCTGCGCGCGTTGGAAAAGTACCTGCAGCCGGGCGACCGCGTCTACGACGTGGGGACGGGAACGGCCATCCTCAGCATCGCCGCCGTCAAGCTGGGCGCCGCGCACGTGCTGGCGATGGATCTGGACGAGGTGGCGGTCCGTTCCGCGCAGGCCAATACCGAACTGAACGGCGTCCACGAGCGGATCACCGTCCGGCAGAACAACCTGCTGGACGGAGTGGACGAGCAGGTCGACGTGGTGGTGGCCAACATTCTCGCGGAAGTGATCGTCCGCTTTACGGACGACGTGTACCGCGTGCTGAAACCGGGCGGGGTGTTCATCGCGTCCGGGATCATCGCCGCACGGGAAGCGGATGTGAAAGCGGCGATGGAGAAGTCGGGCCTTGCACTTGTGGAAACCATTTTCATCGATGACTGGGTAGCCATTGTGGCAAAAAAACGGTAGAATAGTGAGGTTGGCGAGATGCAAAGATACTTTGTCGAGCCACACCTCTTTTCCGAACAAGAGGTAACGATTGTCGGCGACGACGTTCATCATATCGTAAACGTGATGCGGGCCAAACCCGGCGAGGAAATCGTCGTGTGCGACGGGGCGGGCCGTTCGGCTGTCGCCCGGCTCGTCTCCCTGTCTGCGAAGGAAGTGACGGCCAGGATCGTCCGATTCCTGGACGAGCAGACGGAACTGCCGATTCGCATTACCATCGGCCAGGGACTGCCAAAGGGCGAGAAAATGGAGTGGATCCTGCAAAAGGGGACGGAAATGGGGGCGCATGCCTTTTTTCCGTTTACCTCCGAACGCACCATCGTCAAGCTGGACGCCAAAAAAGAGGCAAAGAAGCTGGAGCGCTGGCGCAAGATCGTCAAAGAGGCGGCGGAACAATCCCACCGAGCGGTGCTGCCGGAGATTCTGCCGCCTGCGTCATTTCGTCAAGCGATCGCGTCAGCCGCCGGTTACGCGCAGCGTGTGATCGCCTACGAAAAGGAAGGCGGCTCCACGCTTCATCAGGTGTTTGCCGCCATGAAGCCGGGAGAGTCGCTCTTCGTCCTGATCGGGCCGGAAGGGGGCTTTTCTCCGGACGAGGTGGCCCAGGCAGAGTCGATGGGCTTTCAGTCCGTTTCGCTCGGTCCGCGCATCCTGCGCACGGAGACGGCCAGCCAGTACGTGCTGGCCGCCGCATCCTACCAGTTTGAACGCCTGGACCCGTAGAGCGTTTCGATGCGCCAAACGGTCTACTTACAGAAAGGAGGAAGCGCCATGTCTACGGTTGCTTTCCATACATTGGGCTGCAAAGTGAACAGTTATGAGACGGAAGCGATCTGGCAGCTGTTCAAGGCCAACGGCTACGAGCGGGTGGACTTCGAACAGGACGGCGCCGACGTCTACGTCATCAATACGTGCACGGTGACCAACACCGGAGACAAGAAGAGCCGTCAGGTCATTCGCCGGGCCATTCGCCGCAATCCTGACGCGATTGTCGCCGTGACCGGTTGCTACGCGCAAACCTCCCCCGGAGAAATCGCGCAAATCCCGGGTGTGGATATCATCGTCGGTACCCAGGGCCGCGAGAAGCTGATCGAATACGTGGAGCAAATCCGCCGGGAGCGCCAACCGATCAACGCGGTCACCAACATCATGAAGGCGCGCGAGTTTGAAGAACTGGAGGTACCGTCGTTTACGGACCGCACACGTGCGTCCCTGAAGATCCAGGAGGGCTGCAACAACTTCTGCACCTTCTGCATCATCCCGTGGGCACGCGGCCTGATGCGCTCCCGCAAACCGGAGAGCGTTCTCGAGCAGGCACGGAAACTGGTCGATGCCGGGTATCTGGAGATCGTGCTGACCGGTATCCACACCGGCGGCTACGGCGAGGATCTGGAGAATTACAACCTGGCCAAGCTGCTCGTGGACCTGCATCAGGTGGAGGGACTGAAGCGGATTCGCATCAGCTCCATCGAAGCCAGCCAGATTACCGACGAAGTGATTGACGTGATCAACAACTCGGACCGCGTCTGCCGCCATCTGCACGTGCCGCTGCAGGCGGGCGACGACGAGGTGCTGAAGCGGATGCGCCGCAAGTACACCACGGCGGAATTCTACGAGAAGATGGTGAAAGTGCGCGAAGCTCTGCCAGGCGTGGCCCTGACCACCGACGTGATCGTCGGCTTCCCGGGCGAAACGGAAGAGCAGTTCCAAAACACCTACGATTTCATCAAAAAAGTGGGGTTTGCCGAACTGCACGTGTTCCCGTACTCCATGCGCACCGGTACCCCGGCCGCCCGCATGCCGGATCAGATTCCGGAAGACGTGAAACACGAGCGGGTCGCCCGGCTGCTGGAGCTGAACCAGCAGTTGACCCTGGCGTACGCCCAGCAGTTCGTCGGCGACGTGCTGGAAGTGATTCCCGAACGTCCGTACAAGGAAGACCCGTCCAGCGGCATGCTGATGGGGTATTCCGACAACTACCTGAACGTGGTTTTCCCAGGGGATGAGTCGATGATCGGCAAAATCTGCAAGGTCCGGCTGGACGAACCCGGCTCCGAATACTGCAAAGGCACGTTTGTCCGCGTGCTGGACAATGTGCGTCCTGTGCTGCTTGAGGGACGGGCGATATGAAAGAGGTATCGGCGGGAGGCGTCGTCTACCGCTTTCACGACCAGGATTTGCTGATTTTGCTGATTGAAGACCGTTACGGCAAGGTGACGCTGGCCAAGGGAAAACAGGAACGGGGCGAGACCATCGAGGAAACGGCACTCCGGGAAGTGCTGGAAGAGACGGGAATCCGCGGGGTGTTGGGAGAAAAGCTGGACACCATTTATTACGACTACCATCACCCGGTAACCGGAGAAGTGGTCAACAAGGAAGTCCACTATTTTCTGGTGGAGGCATACACCACGGAAATTACCGTGCAGGTGGAGGAGATCAACGACGTCCACTGGCACACGCCGCTGGAAGCGTGGGCTCTCCAGCAGGAACGGGGTTACCGCAACAATGACAACGTCCTGCGCAAGGCGTTGCAACATTTCGGGATCGAGGTGTAAAAGAATGAACCTGAACAAGTACATTGACCATACCCTGCTGAAGCCGGAAACGACGGCGGCGATGATCGACAAGCTGTGCGCAGAAGCAAAAGAACACAACTTTGCCTCCGTCTGCGTCAACCCGTTCTGGGTGAAGCGCTGCGCCGAGCTGCTGAAAGGCACCGACGTAAAGGTGTGCACCGTCATCGGGTTCCCGCTGGGAGCCAGCACCCCGGCGGTAAAAGCGGCGGAAACCCGCGACGCGATTGCCAACGGCGCAACGGAAGTGGACATGGTGCTCAACATCGGCGCGCTGAAATCCGGCGATCTGGACCTGGTGAAAGCGGATGTGAAAGCCGTCAAAGAAGCGGCCGGCAGCGTTCTGGTCAAAGTGATTCTGGAAACGGGCCTGTTGACGGACGAAGAAAAAGTGACCGCCTGCAAGCTGTGTGTGGAAGCAGGCGCCGATTACGTCAAAACCTCCACCGGCTTCGGACATGGCGGTGCCACCGTGGAAGATGTCGCCCTGATGCGCAAAACGGTGGGGCCGAACGTTGGCGTAAAAGCCTCCGGCGGTGTGCGCGACCGCGCCGCGGCCCTGGCCATGATCGAAGCGGGAGCGAGCCGCATCGGCACCAGCTCCGGCGTCGCGATCGTGACGGGCGCAAACGAGGGCGGAAGCGGTTACTGACACGTAGGAAAGCCTGACCGTATGAGTGGTCGGGCTTTTTTCTGCAGGTGGGTCAGACCGCTGCCCTGCAGCGTTTGACGAGGCTGCCTGAAGAGCGCACCAGGTCAGGAAAGACCCGCCTGGCTGATCCGGGCGTGACCATACGGAGAAAGACCGGGAGAGAGGAGCGCATCGCATGAAAACCATCAAGGGCATGTTGATTCTGCTTGCCTTTTTTGGAGCGGGTACGCTGGCCAACAAATGGCTTCACGTCCCGCTGCCGGGCAACTTGCTGGGCATGCTGCTGCTGACGCTGGGGCTGTGCACGGGAATGGTCAAGATGGATTGGGTCGAGTGTGCCAGCAATCTGCTGCTCCGGCACATGATGCTGTTTTTTGTACCGATTCTGGTAGGGGTGGCGTCGTATCTCAAGTGGATCGCCGGCGACCCGTGGCCGATCGTCTTGTCGCTCGTGCTGGGACCGCTCGTGGTGATGCTGGTGTCGGGCCGGGTCGTCCAGTGGTATCTGAACCGGCACAAGCAAAAAGCGGAGCATCGCCCGCTGGAAGGGAGGGCGCTCGATGCTTGACCAACTGCTCGCTGTCGCGGTGACGCTGGTGGGATACAAGGCGGCGGTACTGGTGGTAGACCGCTTTCCCCGCCTGCAGCCGCTGGTCGTGGCGACGATCTGTGTCTGGCTCGTCTGGTGGCTGATCGGTGGCGACTGGGAAGCGTACCGCGCCGGCGGGGAATGGATCTCGTTCTGGCTGGGACCGGCCACTGTCGCGCTGGCCGTTCCCCTCGCCAAGCAGGTGAAGGAATTTGTCCATATCTGGCGCGGCGTCCTGCTGGGCGTGGCGGCGGGCTGCGCCGTCGCGATCCTGACGGTCCGGCTGGTGGGATGGCTGCTGGGCACGGATCAGACGCTGGTGAACAGCATGATGGCCAAATCGGTGACCACGCCGATCGCCGTGGAACTGACCCGCAGCATCGGCGGCATTCCGGCGCTGGGGGCCTTGTTTACCGTCTTGACGGGAATCGTCGGCATCACCATCGCCCGTCCGCTCCTTCCCTGGGCCGGGATCAGGGACGATTGGGCGATCGGGATCGCCGTCGGCACCAGCTCCCATGCGGTCGGCACGGCCAACCTGAACCGCGTGTCGCCGGTGCAGACGGCGGCGTCCAGCGTGGCGATGATTCTGGCCGGTGTGGTGACGTCGCTGTACCTGATTCCGTTTTCGCTGTAGACGGGGTTACCGGCGCCGCTTTCGGTCCGGCACCAGCCACTGGACGGCGGCGGCGATCTGCCGGGTAAACGGCAGGGCGGCCAGGGAACACCCCACATTGAAAAGGGTCTGGGCGTGGGCGATCTGCATCGACGGGCTGTCCGTTAAAAAGCTGCTGACCAGGGCAAGCTGTGGAAGAAACGGCAGAAATGCAAGAGCGCCGGCCAGGTTGAACAGCGTGTGGCACCAGGCGACCTGGCGGGAGGCCGCATTGGTTCCGATGCTGGCGATGATGGCGGTAAAGCAGGTGCCGATGTTGGCCCCGAGCACGATCGCCAGCGCGGTCTCCATCGAGAGCACCTGGTGGCTCATCAGTCCCATGGTGATGGCGGTCGTCGCCGAACTGCTGTGGATGAGCGCGGTAAACACCAATCCGGTGATCAGGCCGATCCAGACGGAATGGCGGCTTTCCAGAAACAGCGAACGAAACGCGTCCGACTGTTCCAGCGGTTTGGCCATCACCTGCAGGGTGTCGATCCCGAGAAAGATCAGGCCGAACCCGGCCACCACCAGCCCGATGCAGCGGGTCAGACGGCGCGGCATCAGCCACAAGGCGACGCCGACCAGGAGCATGGGCACGGCGAACGACTCCAGCCGAAGCGCCATCAGTTCGGTCGTGACCGTCGTCCCCACGTTGGTGCCGAGAATGATCCCCACCGTCCGGGAAAAGCTGATCATGCCCGCATGTGTGAGCCCGATGGTGAGCACGGTGACGGCGCTGGAGCTCTGCAGCACAAAGGTGGTCAAAAGTCCCACCCAAAAGCTGTGGACCGGCGTGCGCGTGAAGCGTCCCAGCCAGTCCGCCATTTTCTTTCCGGCGAGGTTTTGAAAACCGGTGCGCATGGCATACATACCCAACAGAAAAAAACTGAGTCCACACGTAAAGGGAGCGAGGATGGCAAACACGGAGCGATCCTCCTTACCAACAATGAGAACGCCCCCGCGCGGCCTTCGCGAGCGCCGCCCGAGCGGGTAAACCCCGCCGGCAGCCGGGAGGGTTCGAATTACTATACGCTATGCCTGTACCAAGACGAGCATGACAAGGAGGAACCGACAACATTGGCACGAGTGATTCTGCACAAGCACCGAAAAAAGCGGCTGGAAGCGGGCCATCCGTGGATTTTTCAGTCGGAAGTAAAAGAGATTCAGGGAGAGTTCGAGCCGGGCGACATCGTCGAGGTGACCAACCACCAGGGACACTTCCTCGCCAAAGGCTACATCAATCCCGCTTCGCAAATCATCGTGCGGGTCCTGACCTACAACCCGGACGAAGCGATCGACTACGCCTTTTTCCTCCGCCGCATCCGCGAAGCCGCCGCGTTTCGCACCCGGTTCGTCGACAATCCGCGGGCCTGCCGCGTCGTGTACGGAGAGGCGGACTTCCTGCCCGGACTGATCGTGGACCGGTACGAAGACGTGCTGGTGGCGCAAATTCTCTCGCTCGGGATGGACGTGCGGCGCGACTGGATTCGGGACGCGCTGGTGGAAGTGTTTCAGCCGCAGGGCATCTACCTGCGCAACGACGTCCCCGTGCGCGAGCTGGAGGGGCTGGAGCAGGGCAAGGAAGCGCTGTACGGCGAATGTCCGCGGGAAGTGACGATTGAGGAAAACGGCCTGAAATACATCGTGGATATCGTCGAAGGGCAAAAAACCGGCTTCTTCTACGACCAGCGGGAAAACCGGGCGGCCATCGCTCCGCTGATGAAAGGCTGGGGAGAAAAGCACGGCATCACCCTGAAAGCGGTGGACGTCGACGGCGAGCAGAAGATCGTCCCCGTAGACCAGCGAGGCAAGGTGATCAAAAATCCGTTCTGGGACGGCGCAGAGGTGCTGGAGTGCTTCACCCATACCGGGTCGTTTACGCTGAACGCCTGCAAGCACGGCGCGAAAAAGGTGACGGCGCTTGACATCTCCGAGCACGCCATCGAGACGGCCAAGCGAAACATCACGCTGAACGGCTTTTTGCACCGCGTCGAATTCGTCGTCGCCAACGCGTTTGACTACCTGCGCGAGTGCGTCGACGCCGGCCGCCTGTGGGACGTGGTCATCCTCGATCCGCCGGCGTTTGCCAAATCGCGCGCGGCGGTGAAGAGCGCCTGCCGCGGCTACAAGGACATCAACCTGAACGGGATGAAGCTGGTGCGGTCCGGCGGGTATCTGGTGACGGCCTCCTGCTCCTACCACATGTCTCCCGAGCTTTTCCTGGAGACGATCCAGGACGCGGCGATGGATGCCCGCAAGATCCTGCGGCTGATCGAGTGGCGGGGGGCAGGCAAGGACCACCCGCAGATCAGCGGGGCGGACGAGTCCCATTACCTCAAGTTTGCCATTTTTGAAGTAAGGGATCGGCGGTAAACATCCGCTGCCAGGCGCGGCGGACAAAAAACGAGCGGCATGTCGCAGCAGCGCGGCATGCCGCCTTTTTGCGCCGTTCTTCCGTCGGGCAGCAGGGGAAACATGCTTCTCTGGCTGCTGCGGAACGGGTCATCCGCATACAGTAATGGCAGTTGCTGGAACGAATCGGCACTGGTAAAATGAAAGCGCTTCCCAGAAAGAAAGGGAAGGAAGAAGAGGAGGGATTGAGAGATGAGCATGTCATGGTCGCGTCTTGTGCTTGCGGCGGCGCTGATGGTTCCGCTGGTCCCGGCCGGCCTGTCATCCGCCGGAGCGGCCTCGGAACCTGTCGTACCGGGCGCGCATGGCGTGACGGTCACCCGCTTTGACGGCCAGGCGGGAAACTGGCTGACCACGCGCAACCCGCAGCAGTACGCGGCGGCTGTCCAATTCGGCAATCTGGGGCTGGTCCCGGCCGCGTGGGGCGGTTGGGAAACGATGTACGATCCGGCCGAAGTGACGGGCACACAGGTAAACGGCGCGTTTGACGACGCGCAATTCGTCATTCGCGTGCCGGATGAGTGGAACGGCAAGCTGGTCGTGTCCGGCATCCCGGCCACTCGCAACGAGACGGCCACCGATCTGTTGTTCAGCGATTACGTGCTGGAAAAAGGCTACGCCTTTGCGGCCATTGACAAAGGGACGCAGGGAGAAAGCGATCCCGCCGACCCGCTGGCCAAAGCAAAAAACGCCCTGGCGTCGGAGGAAGACTCGGTGGCCGAGTGGCATGTCCGCTTCCGGCAGATGACAAAGGCGGCGCAAGCGTACCTGGCGGCGCATCATCGAGACCGGCTGATCGATCCCTCCGACAGTGCCCCCGCCGCCCGGCTGGTCTCGAAACAGCATCCGATCCCCACGTACGCCATCGGCATTTCCAACGGCGGGTACGTGGTCCGGTACGCCTTGGAACACGATGATCCGAATCAGACCAAAGAGCCGCGGCTGTACGACGGCGGCGTCGATTGGGAAGGGGTGCTGTGGCGCGCCGACAGGCCCAACCTGATTACCACGCTGACCGACGTCGTCAACCACGCGGAAGCGGCCATCTACGGCCAGGGCAACGAGCGGGAGCGCGCCCGCGCGGCCCTGTACCGGGCCGGTGTGCCCAAAGGCTCGGAGAAGCTGTGGGCCTATTACGACCAGATCTACTGGTTCCTTTCCCTCAACATCTACCGGGACGAGTTTGACCCGCACGCGCCGAAGCGCTTGCAGTGGCCGGACTACCTGCGGTTCAACGCCGACGGCACCCGCGACCGTTCGCTGGACGGCATCTTCCGCACCTACGATTTCACCAAGCGGCCGAAAAAGGTGAAAGAAGCGGTGGAGGCAATCGAGAATACGGGCAGGATTGACGTGCCGCTGATCTCCGTGTTCGGCACCTGGGACGCCCTGATCTTCCCCGAGGTACATGGGAACGCCTACCGGCGGTTGATCAAAGCGGCGGGACGGGAAAACCTGCACCGGCTCTACCTGGTGGAAAAGGGCAATCATGTCGACGGCCTGGTCTGGAGCGCATCGGACCCGGACAAGGAACTGCAGCCGCTGTTACCGTACGTCCATCAATGTTTTGACCTGCTTGTCCGCTGGGTGGAAGAGGGCAGGCAGCCGCCCGACAGCGGGACGATTTCTGCACCGCGCGATCCCCTGCGGGTGAAGGACATCCGGACGGGGGAAGAGATCGACCCGTACTGACACGCTGAGCGGACATATGCGTCCGCTTCTTTTTTTGTATCGACAAAAAAACGGCCCGCTGCCCGGCGGGTCGAAAACGCTGCGTTCAGGCAAACTGTTTGTCGGACAGGACGCGGCGTACCAGTTCCAGGGCTCGTTTAATGCCTAACTCTTTGCCGAGCAGCACCTGCCCTTCAGCCGAACTGGCCGCCCTGACCTGGCCCAATGCGTCCAGTTCGTGCGACAGCAGGTGTTCGAGGATGTAGAGGCGCACCTGACCGATCTCCCGTTCGCTCTGCCGGTCCCGTTCCTGGTACTTGACCAGCGCCAGACTTTCTTCCACGTACTTGTCGATGTCGTTTTCCAAAAAGTGAGAAGCTGTGCAGATGATGTCGCGGTACTCGTCCGTTTGGGAGGGGATGGCGCGCAGTGCGTGTCCGAGGTGGGCGAGCAGAAACTTGTGGAGCACGACGCTGTTGTGCGTGTAGGCGTTGTGCAACAGGGAGTACTCGCCCAGAAACGTCCCGGTCTCCTTGTCGTAGCGGTGCAGGAGCGTGTAGGACGAACAGTACGTACAGAAGAGCAGATAGTCTCTCATGGACATTCCCCCTGCGTCGAAAAAAATCTTCTGTGACGTTTTTCATAGGATATGTGGGTCGGCGGCTGCTTGTGATTCTCCTGTCCCCTTGTATTTGCGAAAGGGATTGTGTATGCTGAATGGGGTATTGCGCCCGGCGGCACACGAAAGGCGGGCGTTTGCATACCATGGGAGAGCAGGAGACGCGGGATCGCGCTTTTGCGCAGGCAAGGCGAAAGGAGCTTGGAGTTCATGGGGAACAAAATACGGCTGGGGATCATTTACGGAGGAAAGTCCTCGGAACATGAGGTTTCGCTGCGCACCGCCCTGTCGATCATGAAGGCGGTCGATTTCGATAAATACGACATTACGCCCATCTACGTGAAGCTGGATGGTAGCTGGGTGAAAGGGGAGAGCCTCAGGGGCCGTCTGCCGGAGGGCATCAACGAGCTCCGCCTGACAGACGGGACGGCACCCGCCGGCGGAGAGACGAGAACGGAACTGGTCGCCGCCAGCCGGACCTCGCCGGTCTTTGGCATCGCCCAGGAAGTGGACGTGATTTTTCCGGTCGTGCACGGCCCCAACGGCGAGGACGGCACGATTCAGGGCCTGCTGGAACTGGCCAACCTGCCTTACGTCGGAGCCGGCGTCATGGCATCGGCGGTGGGCATGGACAAATGGATGATGAAAAACGTGTTCGCCCAGGCGGGACTGCCGCAGGTGAACTACGTGGGCGTGCTCCGTTCGCAGTGGGAACGCGACCAGGAGGGAATCATCGCGCGCATCGAGCGGGAGTTGGGCTACCCGTGCTTCGTCAAGCCGGCCAACATGGGGTCCAGTGTCGGGGTCAGCAAGGCAAAAGACCGGCAGCAGTTGATCGACGCGATGACGCTGGCCGCCAGATTTGACCGCCGGCTGATCGTGGAGCAGTTCGTCAAGGCGCGCGAGCTGGAAATCGGCCTGCTCGGCAACGAGGAACCGATCACGTCGGTCGTGGGCGAGATCGTGGCCGCCAAGGAGTTTTACGATTACGAGGCCAAGTACAAAGGCGCCGGCACGGAACTGCAGATCCCGGCCCGGATTCCGGCCCACGTGGCGGAGCAGATGGCCGAAATGGCCAAAATCGCGTACCGCGCCCTGGACGCGTCGGGCCTGTCGCGGGCGGACTTTTTCTGGGACGAGGAAAACGACCGTCTGTACATCAACGAAGTGAACACGATGCCCGGCTTTACGCCGTACAGCATGTACCCGCTGCTGTTCCAGGAAGCGGGCATCAGCTACAGCGAGCTGATTGACCGGCTGGTCCAGCTTGCCCTGGAGCGCCACGCGGATAAACAGCGGAACGTGGTGGACGCGGAAGAATTGGAATAAGGGTTCGTCTGGAGGGAGTGCCCCGGGGCACTCCCGTTTTCATTTCTGGGCAAGGAGCCTCCGCTTTAGCGGGGGCTCTTTTTGGCAGGGAAGCCTTCGCAAACGCTGCCGGCCGGATGCTGCCACAGCCACAGCTCGGCCGATTTTGCCCTGCCTTTCACAAAAAATGGAATAAAAAGGGGGTTATCCGCGATAACAGTGGGAGTGAGGGGCAGAAGCAGGTGACGTTCCCTGTCACGCGGGAGGAGGATGACCATGTCCGGCACAGGACGTTATCGCGTCGTCATCGTCGGAGCCGGTTCGGCGGGCATTACCGTCGCGGCGAGGCTGCTTCGGGCCGAGAAGTCCCTGCGCGGCAGCCTGGCCGTGCTCGACCCGGCCGACAAGCACTATTACCAGCCGCTGTGGACGCTCGTGGGCGGAGGGGTGGCAAAAAAAGAAGCCACCGAACGGGAGATGCGCACCCTCATTCCCCGGGGAGCGGCGCCATTTTTACCCATCCCAACACCCCCGTCAAATGCGGCGGCGCTCCGCAGAAGATCATGTATCTCGCCGACGACTGCTTTCGCCGATCCGGGGGGCGGGACCAGGCGGAGATCGTCTTTGCTTCCGCCAATGCCGCCATTTTTCAGGTGAAAAAGTACGCGGACACCCTGGAAACCGTAATCGCCCGCAAACAAATCACAACCGCCTACCGGCGAAACCTGCTCGAAATCCGGCCGCTGACCAGGGAAGCGGTCTTCGAGCATCTGGATACGGGCGAACGGGAAGTGATGCGCTACGACATGCTGCACGTCACCCCGCCGATGGGGCCGCCGGCGTTTCTCAGGGAAAGTCCGCTGGCCGACGCAGACGGATGGGCGGATGTCGACAAGCACACCCTGCAGCACAAGCGGTATCCCAACGTGTTTGCCCTGGGCGACTGCAGCAACCTCCCCACTTCCAAGACCGGGGCGGCGATCCGCAAGCAGGCGCCGGTCGCGGTGCAAAATCTGCTCGCCCTGATGCGGGGTGCACCGCTTGCCGCCCGGTACGACGGGTACACGTCCTGCCCCTTGGTCACCGGCTACAACAAGCTGGTGCTCGCCGAGTACGACTACACCCTGACCCCGAGGGAAACGTTTCCGTTTGACCAGGCCAAGGAGAGATGGAGCATGTACGTGTTGAAAAAAGACCTGCTGCCCGTCATGTACTGGAACGGCATGCTGAAGGGGAGGATGTGACTCGCGGACGTGGACACGAGCCGGATTTGATGCCGGCAAAGAGAAGCGAGACAAGGGTGAAGGAAAGAATTCGCCCTGCTGCGGGAAGGAGTGGTTTGCATGCTGCTTCGCTACTTGTACGACGAGAGGCTGGCCCACGCCTCATACCTGGTGGGCTGCCAAAAAACGGGGGAAGCGATCGTGATCGATCCGGGGCGCGACGTCACGCCATGCCTTCGGGCAGCCCGAGCGGAAGGACTGCGGGTGGTGGCCGCGGCGGAAACGCACATTCACGCCGACTACGTGTCCGGTGCGAGGGAATGGGGTGTCCGCCACGGCGTCAAGCTGTACCTTTCCGGCGAGGGAGACGAGTACGGGAAGTACCACTACGTTGATCAGGTCGACCATCAACTGCTTGCGGACGGCGACCGTTTTTCGGTGGGCCATCTGCTGTTTACCGTCATGCACACGCCCGGACACACCCCGGAGAGCATCTCGTTCCTGCTGACGGACAGGGGGGGGAAGGCAGACAAACCGATGGGCATGTTTACGGGAGATTTTGTCTTTGTCGGGGATGTGGGCCGGCCCGACCTGTTGGAAAAGGCGGTGGGACTGAGCGGAACGGCGGAACAGGGAGCGCGGGCGATGTATCGCTCCCTGCAGCGCTTCAAGGCGCTGCCCGACTATCTGCAGGTGTGGCCCTCCCACGGCGCCGGGAGTGCATGCGGAAAAGCGCTGGGCGCCGTGCCGTCGTCCACGGTCGGCTATGAAAAGCTGTACAACTGGGCGCTTCAATGCGACGACGAGGAGGCGTTTGTCCGGGCGCTGTTGGACGGCCAGCCGGAGCCGCCTCCCTACTTTGCCGTCATGAAACGGGTAAACAGGGAAGGGCCCGCCCTGTTGGACCAACTGCCCGAACCGCGCGCGGTAGCGGCGGAGGAACTGCCCGTTTTGCTCGCCGGCGGAGCCCGCGTGCTGGACACAAGGCCGTCCCAATCGTTTGCCGGTGGACACATCCGGGGAACGCTCAACATCCCGTACAACAAGTCATTTACCACCTGGGCGGGCTGGCTGGTGGACGAAACGCGTCCGCTCTACCTGATCGCTGCTCCGGAGGATCTGTCCGGCATCCTGAGCGCCCTGCGCTCCATCGGCATCGACAACGTGGCCGGCTGGACCGACGTTCGCCAGGTGCGGGAGCGGGCCGAGCTGGACCGGTATCCAGAGGCGGCCCCTGCTGCGATCGCCGATGAGGTGATGAAGAGGGAGGTACTGGTGCTGGACGTGCGCAATCAGGACGAATGGGACGACGGTCACATTCCCGGGGCCCTGCACATCATGCTGGGAACCCTGCCGCGCCGCCTCGCCGAGATTCCCGCGGAGAAGCCGATTCTCGTGCAGTGCCGCTCCGGCGCCCGCTCGGCGATCGCCGCCAGCATCCTCAAGGCCCACGGCTTTTCGCACGTCATCAACCTGAGCGGCGGTTATCTGCAGTGGAAAAAAGAGGGAAGGCCGCTCGTCCGGCCCAATCCGGGGAACTAGAAAAAAGGAGCCTCCTGAAGCGAGGCTCCCTTGCTGTTTTTCGAGATTCGTTTCCCAATCGCGGTCACGCGTGATCTTCCAGCGCCTGAAGCAGCGTCCACAGCTCCATGCCTTGCGACGCCTTGAACAGAAAGGCGTGACCGGCGTCGCGAAGCGGGAGGAGCGTTTCGACCGCTTCCGCCTTGGTCGGGAAGTAGCGCTTTTCCCCCTCGTACGCGTCGTACAGGTGGCGCGCCTGGTCGCCGACGGCCACGAGCAGTTCGATGCGGTCGCGGTAGCGGTTGGCAAACGCCCCCACCTGGGCGTGCATGGCCGGGCTGTTCTCGCCGAGCTCAAACATGTCGCCCAGGACCAGCACTTTTTTGCGCTCGGGGAACAGCTCCGCAAACGTGGAGATGGCCGCTTCCATCGACGAAGGGCTGGCGTTGTAGGCGTCGTTGATGTAGAGCGCGCCGTGGGCGGACGCGATCCGTTCGAAGCGCATGGCCGACAGGCGCACCGTCGCCAGCGCGCGGACGATCTCCTCCGTTGTCATGTCGAACCGGCGGGCGATCGCCACCGCAGGCAGCGCGTTCAGGACGTTGTGCGTGCCGAACAGCGGCAGGAACGCCTCGAAGCGCTCCCCGTCCCGGAAGCGGACGTCGAAACGCGTCCCGTCGTCTTCGGACCGGATGTTCTCCGCCCAGATGTCGGCCGGTGCGCTGACGGAGTAGTACATGATGCGGCCCGGATAAAGCGGTGCCACCTTGCGCAGGTATTCGCTGTCCCCGTTCAGCAGCACAAGCCCGTCCGGATCGGTGTGGGGCAGCAGTTCCGCCTTGGCGAGCGCGATTTTCTCCCGCGAGCCGAAAAACTCCATGTGGGCTTCGCCGATGTAGGTAATCACGCTGATCTGCGGCTTGACCAGCGAGGCGAGCAGGTCGATTTCGCCGGCGTGGTTCATGCCCAGCTCCAGCACGGCCGCCTGGTGGTGCTCCTCCACCTGCAGCAGGGAGTAGGGAACGCCCAGGTGGTTGTTGAGGTTTTTGTAGGTTTTGTAGATGGCAAACCGGCTTTCCAGCAGGTGGGCGACGATGTCTTTTGTGGTCGTTTTGCCGTTGCTGCCGGTGATGGCCACAAAGGGTATGGAAAAGGGCTTGCGGTACGCCGCCGCCAGCTTTTGAAACGCGCGCAGCGTGTCGTTCACCAGAATCAGGCCAAATCCGGCCGGCAGGCTGTCCGGCACCTTTTGTTCGTTGGAGATGATCGCCGCCCGAGCGCCTTTTTCCGCCGCCTGCAGGAGAAAGTCGTGCCCGTCCCGCGCTCCGGCGATCGCCACGAACAAGGCGCCCGGCGAAAGCTGCCGCGTGTCGAAGTGAACGGATGTCACGGGCAGGCCGGGATCGCCCGCCAGCAGCAGTCCTTCCGCCATGACTGCCGCTTGTCCCAGTGGAATCTCTCTCATATGCCCAGTCCCCTTTTCATCGATTCGTTTTCGATCGTGGAAACCACGAAGTCATGCTATCACTCCTGTCCGGCCGCGGCAAGGAAAAAATGGCGGTTCGCCATTGCAAACAGCCAAAGCGGTCGGCTATCATGGAACTATCATGCGGACAGGCTGCGGCTGCCGCCAGCCGGGCGGCCAGGGCCGCGTCACTTATACATACAGGATGAACGCCTGCAATATGTTGAAAACGGAGGATAGCGATGGAAAAAAGCATTTTTACCAAGATCATGGACAAAGAGATTCCGGCCCGCTTCGAATACGAGGACGAGCACGTCATCGTCATCCACGACATCGCCCCGAAAGCGCCGATTCACCTGCTGATCATCCCGCGCAAGCCGATTCCCACGCTGATGGACGTGCAGGAAGAGGATCTGCCGCTGATCGGCCACATTCACCGCGTGGCGCAAAAGCTGGCCGAAAAGCTGAATGTGAAGGGCTTCCGGCTGATCAACAACTGCGGCAAGGAAGGCGGCCAAGAGGTATTCCACATCCACTACCACTTCCTGGCCGGCTTCCAAGAATAAGTTGGAAAGAAAGGTTGACCTGCCTTGCTTTTCTGTCCTATAATGAAGTGTGACAGTCTGTTGGTAACAGGCGTCCCACGGTTTTAGCGGAGGGAGGGAAGACAGATGGCAGAAGTTCGAGTCAAGAAAAACGAGTCTTTGGAACAGGCACTTCGTCGCTTCAAGCGTGAGAGCGCCAAAGCAGGGGTTATGGCGGAACTGAGAAAACGCCGCCACTTCGAAAAACCCAGCGTTCGCCGCAAGAAAAAATCCGAAGCAGCTCGCAAGCGCAAGTACTAATTGACGGAGGGCTCATCATGAGTGTAATGGAGCGACTCGATCAAGATATGAAGCAAGCGATGAAGGACAAAGCTGCGCTGAAACTCTCTGTTATTCGCATGGTGAAAGCTGCGTTAAAGAACGAAGAGATTAGTAAAGGTAGACTGTTGTCTGAAGACGAAGAGCTGACCATCTTGACTCGCGAGTTAAAACAGCGCCGTGAATCCCTCCAAGAATTTGAAAAGGCGGGTCGTGACGACCTCGCCGCCAAAACACGAGAGGAAATCGATGTGCTCTCCGCGTATCTGCCCGCTCAATTGAGCGAGGACGAACTGCGCGGCATTGTACGGGACGCGATCGCCGCCACCGGAGCCTCCTCCAAAAAGGAGATGGGCAAGGTGATGGGGGCGATCATGCCGAAAGTAAAAGGAAGAGCCGACGGTGCCCTCGTGCAAAAGATTGTATCTGAGGAATTGCCATCGTAATGAGGAACAACCTCATATAGATACGAACCGAAAGACTCAGTCCCACGCGGCTGGGTTTTTCTTTTTGGCGCGAAACATGAAAAATCATGAAACGGCCGCGAACCTGACCCGTATACCTTAGTAGCCATTCGCTGAGGCTGTATAAGGAAAGGAGGTGGACGCGATGAGTGTGTCACGGATCGCTTCCCGTCCCTTGCGCCTGCTGCTGGCGTTCCTCTGCGTGGCCGCAGGGCTCGCTGGTCTGCTGGCGGGAAGTCCGGCTGCTGCCAAGCCGTATCACAAAGCGGTCTGGATTCCCGTGGAGCACGAGATCGAGCGGGGGCTGGAAAGCTTTCTGCAGCGGGCCTTCGCCGAAGCGGAGAGCAGGGGCGCGGACCTGATCGTGCTGCACATCAACACCCCCGGCGGAGAAATCAATGCGGCCGACTCCATCGGCCAACTGGTCAGACAGTCTCCGATCCACGTGGTGGCCTATATCGACAACCAGGCGTTTTCGGCCGGCACCTACATCGCCCTGAACGCAAACGAAATCGTCATGACCCCGGGCAGCAGCATCGGTGCGGCGACGCCGATTGACCTGGCAGGCAACGCCGCCGACGCGAAAATCATCTCCGGGTGGTCAAACAAGATGGTGGCGGCAGCCAAGCTGAACAACCGCAATCCCGACGTGGCCCGGGCCATGGTGGAAATCGACCGGGAGTTTCCGGGGCTGAAGCCGAAAGGCACCGTTCTTTCCCTGGACGCCGAGCGGGCCAAGCAGTTGGGCTACGCCGACCAGGTGGTGGCCAACAAGGAACAGCTTCTCGCGTATCTGGGCGTCAAGGCGGATGAGCTGGAAACGATTGAACCGACAGTCGGCGAGCGGGTGGCCCGTTTCGTCACCAGTCCGGTCGTGATGAGTATTCTGTTGATCATCGGCCTGGTGGGCATCGTCGTCGAGCTGTTCGCGCCCGGGTTTGGCGTGGCCGGCACGATTTCGTTGTGCGCCTTTGGCCTGTACTTCTTCGGCCATTACGTGGCGGGCTTCGCCAATTGGCTGCACATCGGCCTGTTTGTCTTGGGCATCCTGCTGATGATTTTGGAGATCTTCGTTCCCGGCGCGATCGTCGGCGCGCTTGGTTTCGTCAGCATCGTCACCGGCCTGGTCATGGCTGCCTACGACACACAGCAGGGGCTTGCGTCGCTGGGAATCGCCGTCCTGGTCACGGTCATCGTCGCCTTCGTGCTGATCAAAAAATTCGGCATCAAAGGGCTGGTCAGCCGGTTTGTGCTGGGCGACGTGCAGCGCAATGAAGAGGGCTACGTGGCGCCCAAGGACCAGCGGGACCTGCTGGGTAAGGCGGGCATCGCCCTGACGCCGCTTCGCCCGGCCGGCGTGGTCAAGATCGAGGGGCGGCGCATCGATGCCGTCAGCGGGGGCGGATTTATTGCCGCCGGCACCCCCATCGTCGTGGTGCAGGTGGAAGGCACCCGCGTCGTCGTGCAGGAACAAGAACAAAAGGAGTAGATGATTCATGCTGGAAAGCGGATTGATTCCCCTTATTTTTATGGTGGCAGTGGCGATCGTCGCCCTGTCGATCTTTTTCTCGTTCGTCCCGGTGATGCTCTGGATTTCCGCGCTGGCCTCCGGTGTGCGCATCGGCATCATCACGCTGGTGGCCATGCGGCTGCGCCGCGTGATTCCCTCGCGCATCGTCAACCCGCTGATCAAGGCGAGAAAAGCGGGGCTGGAGCTTGACACGAACCAGTTGGAAAGCCACTACCTGGCAGGCGGCAACGTAGACCGCGTCGTCGATGCGCTGGTGGCCGCACAGCGGGCTGACATTCCGCTGGGCTTCGAGCGGGCCGCCGCGATTGACCTGGCGGGCCGCGACGTGCTGGAAGCGGTGCAGATGAGCGTAAACCCGAAAGTGATTGAAACCCCGGTCGTCGCCGCCATGGCCAAGGACGGGATCGAAGTGAAGGCGAAGGCGAAGGTGACGGTTCGCGCCAACATCGATCGACTGGTGGGGGGCGCCGGCGAGGAAACGATCATCGCCCGTGTCGGCGAAGGGATCGTGACGACGATCGGTTCGTCCGACTCCCACAAAGACGTGCTGGAAAATCCGGACCGCATCTCGCAAACCGTGCTGAACAAAGGGCTGGACGCCGGTACGGCGTTTGAAATCCTCTCCATTGACATCGCCGATGTGGACGTGGGCAAAAACATCGGGGCGCAGCTCCAAACCGACCAGGCGGAAGCGGACAAACGCATCGCCCAGGCGAAAGCGGAGGAGCGCCGCGCGATGGCGGTCGCCCAGGAACAGGAAATGAAGGCGCGCGTCGTGGAGATGAAGGCCAAGGTCGTGGAAGCCGAGGCGCAGGTGCCGCTTGCGCTGGCCGAAGCCCTGAGAAGCGGCAAAATGGGCGTAATGGATTACTACAACCTGCAAAACATCTCCGCCGATACGCAAATGCGCCAGGCATTCGGCGCCACCGGCGACAAGCAAAAGTCCGACTTGCCTGACCAAGACCACGAGTAAGAGGCGAGAGCCGATGGACGATCTTTTTGACGTGTTGGTTGAACTGTTGGGATGGGTTCTGCCTCTCCTCGGCAAGTTCTGGGTTCTGATCCTGGGGTACCTGGGCTACCTGCTGTTTGGCAAACAAGCCAGACGAGGGCGAAAAATGACCCAGGGAAAACAGCAGCTCCCACCGCTCACCCCGGTGGACGGCGGCGGCACCGTGCGTCCCATGGATACGCGGCCGGAACGGCGCATGGTGGTGCGGCAGGAACCCCAGCCTGCGCCAATGGAAGAACGCACCGCAGAACCGGAATGGCTGGAAGAGGAGAGGCGCGCGCCGCTGGCGAAAGCGGAGGCGGCACCAGCCGCCCAAGCCGCCCAAGCTGTTGGGCCCAGCGCGGCGGGCCATCCGTCCCGGGGAGAAGGAGCACCGGACACGCCGACTGTTCTCGATCCCCGGGAAGGAATGAAGTGGGCGATCATTTTCGGTCCGCCCCGGGCCAAAAGCCGGCCCCTTCCCTTCCGCCGCAGCCTTTGACGCTTGCGCGAAACAGACAGGCGAACATTCCCGTTCGCCTGTTTTTTTTGCAAAGACGAAGCCCGCTGTCCTCTTGCTCTCCACGATGGGGGAGCCGTCCCTGGCTTGTCAACGCTTTTTGTCGAAAGAAATCGAACATCTGGTCTTGTGCCCCAAGTCCCAGTTGACTATTCTTGATCTAGAGACATACTCTGGACATGAATGGTGAGGGGTAGAGCGGCGAATGGACCGACAGGCACTGGAGAGGATGAGCAAGTTTCGCCAAAAGGTGATCCGGCTTGTCATCTATGAAAGAAAATCGATCTATGAAACGGCGATCGCCTGCGGATGTACGGCAGAAAAAGTAAAGCGCGTGATCAAGAAGTGGAAGGCCCTTCAACGGTACGGAACGCCTTCTCCCACCGACGAACAGAAGACCTGACGGGACGAGCCCCGACGCTTGCGGAAGCGAGTGTCGGGGCGATTTTCTCTGCATGATTTTCTCCCCCCGCCGCATACGGTTATAGAAGAAGGGCGCACCGGGCACCCGGACTGGCTTGGAGGGGATGCATTCCGGCGCAGCAGCGCCAGTAAAGGGGGGCTTGCTCATGAAGCGATGGGGCCGCCGTCTGCGCCATCTGGCCGTGGGAGTGCTGGATCTGCCGCAAGATGTGGTGCTGGAAGTCCCGCGCATCACGATGATCGGCCATCTGCAAATGTATATCGAAAACCACCGCGGAGTTCTCCACTTTAGTGAAAAAGAGCTCCGCTTGCTGTTGACCAACGGGCAGCTGCTCATCACCGGGGAACAACTGGTGATCCGGGCGATCTTGCCGGAGGAAGTCCTGTTGGAGGGGCGCATCGGCGGCGTCAGGTTTCTGGAGAAACCGCAGTAGACGTTCCGGCGACAATACCTGGGAAAGTGGGGACGGGCACATGCGCAATGGATTGCAGGAATGGGTGGACGGCTATATCACGATCACCGTCCGGGGAAAGCGCTTTGAGCGAATGCTGAACATGGCGGTACGGGAAGGCATCCGGATCTGGAACATCCGCAGAGTGGGGCAGGAGGTGGGCCGCTGCGACATCCTGATCCGCGATTATTTCCGCCTGCGGCCGTTTTTAAAAGAGACAGGCTGTCGCCCCCACGTGGAACGGCGGGGCGGGCTGCCTTTCTGGCTGGTCCGGCTGCGCCGGCGGGCCGGTCTCGTCATCGGCGCGTCTTTGTTTTTGGTCGGATTGTACATGCTCTCCTCGTTCGTCTGGGAGGTGGAGGTGCGGGGAGTCAAGCAGATGCGCCCGGAGGCGGTGAGCATGGCGGCGGCACAGCTCGGGATTAAAGAAGGGGTGTGGAAGGCCAAACTAAAAGAATCGCACGTGCTGCAGCGGGAACTGCTGAACTTGCTGCCGGAGGCGTCCAGGGTCATTGTCGACATTCAGGGCACCAAGGCGATCATCCAGGTGGTAGAGAAAGAAGAGCCGGAAAAGCCGGTCCCGCCCAGTCCGCGCCACCTGGTCGCCAAAAAGCGGGCGGTTGTGCACACGATTTTGCCGGAAGCGGGCAGAAGCATGGTGAAAGTCAACCAGTTTGTGGAAAAAGGGCAGCTGCTGATCTCCGGCATTATCGGCAACGAGACCCGGCAAAAGGCGGTCGCCGCCCGCGGCACGGTAAAGGGGGAGGTGTGGTACGTCAGCAACATTTCGATTCCGCTCACCCAGGTGCACTACCGCTTGACCGGCGAACGGCAGCAGAAGCAGTACCTGCTCGTCGGCCCCTACGCCGTGCAGGTGTGGCCGTTCAAGGAGCAGCCGTTTGCGCAGGCCGAGTCGTCCGAGGAGCGCTTCCAGCCGTCGTATGCGGGCTTTACGAGTCCGATCGGCTGGAAGACGGTCACGCAGGCGGAGGTGCAGCCGGTCCGGCGGGAATTGAGCATGGACGAAGCGCTGGCGGCCGCCAAGCAGGCGGCCCGGGAGGACGTGCTGCGGCAGGCGGGCAAGGATGCCGTGATTCAGGACGAAAAAGTTTTGCACGCGAAGAGAGAGAATGGTAAAGTTTATTTGAGTATTCATTTTTCCGTACTTGAGGACATTGCCGTCGAGCAGCCGATTCTGGGCCTGCCCCCGGCTCCCAATGCAAACGGCAATCCGTAACGCATTGCTGACAACCGCTGCAAGGAGATGGAAGCCTGTTGCACGTACAAGAAGAGGTAAAAATTCCGTTTGCTGACGCATCGGAAGCGTTGATGCTGTTCGGCCCCCACGATGCGTACCTCAAATTGATCGAGGAAACGACCGCGGCAAAAATCATGACGCGCAGCGGTGAGCTGGTCATCAGCGGCGAAAAGGCCGAGGTGGATAAGCTCTCCCGCTTGTTTGCCGTCCTGCTCCAGTTGATCCGGCGGGACATCGCCCTGTCCGAGCGCGACGTCTCGTACGCGCTGCAGTTGGTGGAACGGGGAGAAGCGGAACAACTGCTGGACGTCTACGACGAGGAAGTGGCCCGCACCCAAAAGGGCAAGCTGATTCGCGCCAAGACGCTGGGACAGCGCCACTACCTGTCCGCCATCAAGCGGCACGACATCGTGTTTGGCATCGGGCCGGCCGGTACCGGCAAAACCTACCTGGCCGTGGTCATGGCGGTCAACGCGCTGAAAAACGGACGGGTCAAGCGCATCGTGCTGACGCGCCCGGCCGTGGAGGCAGGGGAGAGCCTCGGCTTTTTGCCCGGCGACCTGCAGGAAAAAGTGGACCCCTATCTGCGTCCGCTCTACGATGCCTTGTACGACATGCTGGGCACGGAACAGGTGGCGAAAATGATGGAGCGCGGGCTGATTGAAGTGGCCCCGCTGGCATACATGCGCGGGCGAACGCTGGAAGACTGCTTCGTCATCCTGGACGAAGCGCAGAATACCACGCCCGAACAAATGAAGATGTTCCTCACCCGTCTGGGCTTCGGATCCAAGATGGTGATTACCGGCGACGTGACCCAGATCGACCTGCCAAAAGGGAAAAAATCGGGCTTGCGGGAAGCGGAGCGCATTCTGGCCCCGATCCCCGAAGTGGCGTTTATCCGCTTCCAGGAAGCGGACGTGGTGCGCCACAGCCTGGTGCAGAAGATCATCGAAGCGTACGCCAAAGACGAAATCGACCACAGCTACCGGTAAAGGAGATTGGGTACCCGTGCTATCCGTAGAAATTCTTCACGACGAAATCGAACCGATCGACGAATCCCTGCAGGACCTGATCGTCCGCTGCCTGGAAGCGGCTGCCGAGCGGGAAGGCGTGGACGGCGAAGTGGTGGTGACGCTGGTGGACAACGAGCGCATCCACGAGCTGAACCGCCAGTACCGCGGCGTCGACCGTCCCACCGACGTGCTGTCGTTTGCGATGAACGAGTCGGGAGAGGGAGAGTTGGACATTTATATAGACGAGGAAGAGTTGGACGCATTCCCCAACATGCTGGGGGACATTGTCATCTCCGTTCCCAAGGCGAAGGAACAGGCGGCGGAGTACGGACACTCGCTCGAACGGGAACTGGGTTTTCTCGCTGTTCACGGTTTTCTCCATCTGCTCGGGTACGACCACGGCACGGAGGAAGAGGAGAAAGAGATGTTTTCCCGTCAAGAAGTTGTACTGCAGCAGATTGGCTTGACGAGGTAGGCGATTGCGTTTGAAAGAGTGGCGCCGTTTGGTCAGCAGCTTTTCCTATGCCCTGCAAGGCATAGCCCATACCGTGAAGACACAGCGAAACATGCAAATCCACGTCGCCTTCGCCGTGCTGGCGCTGGCGGCGGCGTGGTGGCTGCGCATTCCCCGCGGCGATGTTTTGCTGGTCTTTTTTTCTATCGGTCTGGTGTTGGCGCTCGAGCTGGTCAATACCGCCCTGGAGGCGGCGGTCGATCTGGCCTCCCCCGACTGGCACGCGAAGGCGAAAACGGCCAAGGACGCCTGTGCCGGCGCCGTCCTGGTGGCGGCTGTCCTGTCCGTCGTGATCGGCGTCGCTGTTTTCGGCCCCCCGCTCTGGGGAAAACTCTCCGTGTGGCTAACGGCGTAACAGGAGGGGCGGCCTGATGAGGATCGACGGTACCGCCCGCACGCCGGCGGGCGCCGCGTGTTTGCTTCACCCACACACATGCTGAGATCTGCGAGGGAAACGAGTGATGATGAACATGGATAAGCAAGCCCTGCTGGAGCAGGCGAAAGAAGCGAGAAAGCTGGCGTATGTGCCGTATTCCCACTTTCCCGTGGGGGCGGCTCTCTTGACGGACAGCGGCAAGGTGTATCTCGGCTGCAATATCGAGAACGCGTCCTACCCGCTGTGCAACTGCGCGGAGCGGACCGCGCTGTTTAAGGCGTATTCCGAAGGGGATACCACCTACAAGGCGATCGCCGTGGTGGCTGACACGCCGCATCCGGTTTCTCCCTGCGGCGCGTGCCGGCAGGTGATGGCGGAGCTGTGCCCGCCCGACATGCCGGTCATTCTCGCCAACATGAACGGCGACGTGACGGAAACAACAGTATCCGCCCTGCTTCCAGGGGCGTTCACCAAGGAGGATCTACGTGGATAATCGCACGAAAAAAGGCTTCAAATCCGGGTTTGTCTCCATCGTGGGCAGGCCCAACGTGGGGAAATCCACGCTGTTAAACCACATCGTCGGCCAGAAGATCGCGATCATGTCCAACAAACCGCAGACGACGCGCAACAAGATTACCGCCGTCTACACGACGGAGCAGGGACAGGTCATCTTCCTCGACACGCCGGGGATTCACAAGCCCAAGTCCAAGCTGGGCGACTACATGGTCGCCGTCGCGGAAAACACGCTCAACGAAGTGGACCTGGTGCTGTTTGTCATCGACGCAACGGAAAAGCGGGGGCCGGGCGACGAGTACATCATCGAGCGGCTCAAGCAGGTGAAAACACCTGTCTTTCTGGTGATCAACAAAATTGACAAGGTGCACCCGGAGGAACTGCTGCCGATCATCGACGACTACCGGAAGCTGTACGAGTTCAAGCAGATTATCCCGATCTCCGCTCTGGAGGGGAACAACACCGGTCCGCTGATCCAGGCAATCTTTGACGAGATGGAAGAAGGGCCGATGTACTACCCGCCCGACCAGGTGACCGACCACCCCGAGCGCTTTATCGTGGCCGAACTGATCCGGGAAAAGGTGCTGCATCTGACCCGCGAAGAGGTGCCCCATTCGATCGCCGTGACCGTCGAAGAGATGAAGCGGGGCGAAAACGGTAAGACCCTGTACATCTACGCGGCCATTTACGTCGAGCGGGATTCGCAGAAAGGCATCCTGATCGGCGAGAGAGGGCAGATGCTCAAGGAAATCGGCCGCCGTGCCCGGCTGGACATCGAGCGTCTGATGGGGGACAAGGTGTATCTGGAACTGTGGGTCAAGGTGAAAAAAGACTGGCGCAATCAGGAACGAATGCTGCGCAATTTTGGTTTTTACGACGAAGACTAGCGGTGTCAATTTTTCCATGGCATAGAAAAACGGGCGCAGGTGAATCTAAGAAGGAAGTGGATACAGCCGAAACAAGAAAGGATGATGCTTCATGCTTCGTGACTTTTCTTGGAGTTATTTCGCTTCGACCGGTGACATCCATGCATACCTTCTCTACAGAGAACACCTTCAAACGACTGCCGACGAGGAGGCCGCGTTTGAGTTCGCCCAAAAGGAACCGGGTGAAACGCACGCATGCTTGTAAAGTGGGAAGGGATTGTCATCCGCAGCGTGGACTATGGCGAGTCCAGCAAAGTGGTGACGTTGTTTACGCGGGAGCACGGCAAGGTGGGCATCATGGCCCGCGGCGCGAAAAAGCCGAAAAGCCGCTTGGGGGCCGTCTCCCAACTGTTTACCCATGGATACTATCTGTGCAAGGCAGGACCTGGAAGCGGTATGCCCGACCTGTCCCAGGGAGAGATCGTGGAGTCGTTCCGGGACTTGCGGCAAAACCTGGCGGCCACGGCTTATGCCGCGTACATAGCGGAGCTTTTGGACCGGTTGACGGATGAACGGGAAGCCAATCCTTTTTTGTTTCACATGCTGCTGCTGTTGTTTCGCTATCTGGACGAAGGCAGGGACGCGGAGATTCTCTGCCGGATTTTCGAGACGAAAATGCTGCGGGTGGCGGGCATTGCCCCGCATCTGTCGGGATGCGCCAACTGCGGGGCGGAGCGGGAGCCTTATGCGATCAGCGTGTCGCAGGGGGGACTGCTCTGTCCCGTCTGTCTGCCACAGGATCCGTATGCGATTGCCGTCTCCCCGTCGGTCTGGAAGCTCCTCCGCCTGTTTCAGGTGTTTGACCTGGAGCGGCTGGGCGAGATCGAGGTGAAGCCATCGACGCGCAGCCAGCTCAAACACGTGCTGCGCAGCTTTTTGGACCAGCATCTCGATCTGCGGCTGAAAAGTCGGGCGTTTCTGGATCAGATCGAGAATATCGGTTTGTAGAGAGCACAACACAAGAAGCGTTCCGGATCACGATGAGCAGAGTTGCAACGCGAACTCTGCTTCTATTTTTGGGCATTCGTTTACGCAACATGCGGGGGAAATCGTGTGCAGCTTGCGGTACCCATGTAAACGGCGGCGGAGAGGATTCGGTTACGGGCAGGGTTGAATTTGTCGTGAGCGGGACGTCTAACGGCGGCAGTGCAATCGCGTTGCCAAACGCAAAGGTACCCAACGATCCGCATTGACATCCGTTTTGCTTTTCGCTATGATAAGTACCAAATGTGATACCGACCGTTGCTGTGAAGGAAAGGAGTAGTCGGCCGCTGGCTGAAAGAGAAGGCGTCGCGCCTTCTCGCGTAGCGAACCGGGGAGGGTGGAAGCCCGGTAGTCATGTCGATGAACGGCGTTCCGGAGCAAGGTGAACAGCAAAAGTGGACGAAACGGCGGGCATGCCGATTCGTCAAGTAGGGTGGAACCGCGGGAAATCCTCTCGTCCCTACACTGTGGAAGACACGGTGTAGGTGGCGGGAGGTTTTTTTGCTGAATCAGCGAGGAGTGGCTTTTCGGAGCCGCTTCCTGATTCGGCAGGACCAGCGTCCTTTCCAACAGGAGCCATGGCGCATGGGCGTTCGCAAACACCCAACCGCGCCGCGCTTCGCTTGGAGCTTTGTTACCTTCAGGAGGTGGAACGAACCATGAAAAAGACCTTTCAAGACATCATCTTGACGCTGCAAAACTTTTGGGCAAAACAAAACTGCCTGATTGTGCAGCCGTACGACGTGGAAAAAGGGGCCGGCACGCTCAACCCGATGACGTTTCTCCGCGCGATCGGGCCGGAGCCGTGGAATGTGGCCTACGTGGAGCCGTCCCGCCGTCCCGCTGACGGCCGTTACGGGGAGAACCCCAACCGCTTGTACCAGCACCATCAGTTCCAGGTGATCATGAAACCGTCGCCGGACAACATCCAGGAAATCTACCTGGACAGCCTGCGCGAACTGGGCATTGATCCGCTGGAACACGACATCCGCTTTGTCGAGGACAACTGGGAGCACCCGGGACTCGGCGCCTGGGGCCTGGGCTGGGAAGTGTGGCTGGACGGCATGGAAATCACCCAGTTCACCTACTTCCAACAGGTGGGCGGACTGGAATGCAAACCGGTGGCGGTGGAGATCACCTACGGCCTGGAGCGCCTCGCTTCCTACATCCAGGAGAAGGAAAACGTCTTCGAACTGGAGTGGGTCAACGGCTACACCTACGGCGACGTTTTCCTGCAGCCGGAGTACGAGCATTCCAAATACACGTTTGAGCTGTCCGACGTGGACATGCTGTTCAACCTGTACAACACCTACGAGGCGGAAGCAAAGCGCCTGATGAAAGAGCGCCTGGTGTTTCCGGCCTACGACTACGTGCTGAAGTGCTCCCACACGTTCAACCTGCTGGATGCGCGGGGGGCGATCAGCGTGACGGAGAGGACCGGCTACATCGCCCGCGTCCGCAACCTGTCCCGCGAAGTGGCCCAAACCTATCTGGCGGAGCGCGAACGGCTCGGCTTCCCCTTGCTGAAAAAAGGCCAATCGAGCGAGGAGCCGGCCGCGCACAAAAGCGCGTCCAGCCGTGAGGAAGGAGTGAACGTAGATGAGTAAGCGCGACTTGTTGCTGGAGATCGGTACGGAAGAAATGCCGGCCCGCTTCGTCGCCGGAGCGGCCGCGCAGTTGAAGGAAAAGGTGGAAAAATGGCTGGCGGCGGAACGGATTCCCTACGACGCGGTCGTTTCGTACGAGACCCCGCGCCGCTTTGCCGTTCATGTGAGCGGACTGGCGGAAAAACAGCCGGACCGCAACGACGAAGCGAAAGGGCCCGCCCGCAAAATCGCCCAGGACGAGTCCGGCAACTGGACCAAGGCGGCGCAGGGATTTGCCCGCAGCAACGGCGTCGACGTCGACCAGCTCTACTTCAAGGACGTGAACGGCGTCGAGTACGTGTTTGCCCGCAAGTCGGAAGCCGGGAAAGAGACCAGGGAACTGCTGCCCGCGCTGGCCGATGTGATCGCCGGCATGACGTTCCCGAAAAACATGCGCTGGGGCGCGTATGAGCTGAAGTACGTGCGCCCGATCCGCTGGCTGGTGGCCCTCTTCGGCGAAGACGTGATCGAGATGGAGATCGCCGGCGTAAAGGCGGGACGCGTGACGCGCGGCCACCGCTTCCTCGGCAGTCAGGAGGTGACGCTGACCCAGCCGGGCGAGTACGCGGCCAAGCTGGCGGAACAGTACGTCATCGTCGACCCGGACGAGCGGCGCCGTTCCATCGTCGAGCAGATTCGCCGCATGGAGCGGGAAAACGGCTGGCGCATTCCGATGGACGAGGGCCTGCTGGACGAAGTGGTCCATCTGGTCGAGTATCCGACCGCGCTGTACGGCACGTTTGACGAAGCGTTCCTGTCCATTCCGCGCGAGGTGCTGGTCACCTCCATGCGCGAGCACCAGCGCTATTTCCCGGTGGAGGATGAGAACGGCCACCTGCTCAACCACTTCGTCACCGTCCGCAACGGCGACAGCCGCGCGCTGGACAACGTGGCCAAAGGAAACGAAAAAGTGCTGCGCGCCCGCCTATCCGACGCCCGTTTCTTCTACGAGGAGGATCAAAAGCTGTCCATCGAAAGCTGCCTGAAGCGGCTGGAGACGATCGTCTTCCACGAAGAACTGGGGACGATCGGGGACAAGGTGCGCCGGATTCGCGACCTCGCGGGCCGCATCGCCGGACGGCTGGAGCTGGGCGAAGCGGAAGCTGCCCGCGTGGACCGCATCGCCGAGATTGCCAAGTTTGACCTGGTGACCAACATGGTGGGCGAATTCCCCGAACTGCAGGGCATCATGGGCGAGGATTACGCCCGCAAGGCCGGCGAGAGCGAAGCGGTGGCCCGGGGTGTCTTCGAACACTACCTGCCCCGTTTTGCCGGCGACCAACTGCCGCAGTCTGCCGAAGGAGCGGCTGTCAGCATCGCGGACAAGCTGGACACGATTGTCGGCTGCTTCTCCATCGGCATCGTCCCCACCGGCTCGCAGGACCCGTACGGACTGCGCCGGATGGCGGCGGGGATCGTGGCGATCCTGCTCGACCGCGGCTGGAAGCTGCCGCTGGACCGCCTGTGGGACGCCGCGCTGGACATCTATGCCGCTCAGGGCGTAACCAAGCGCGACAGGGATGAGGTGAAGAAAGACCTGGCCGATTTCTTCGCGCTTCGTCTGAAAAATGCGCTGCAGGAAGAACAGATCCGTTACGATGTGATCGATGCCGTGCTGTCGGCTGACATCGCGCTGGTGCCGGACGTGCTGGCCAAAGCGAAAGCGCTGATGGCGGCGGTGCAGGCGGACGACTTCAAGCTGACCGTGGAACAGTTCAACCGGGCCGGCAACCTGGCGCAGAAAGCGGAGGACGACGCGATCGACGAAGCCGTCTTCACCGAGGACGCAGAGCGCGCCCTGTACAAGGCGTATCTGTCCGTGCGGGAGCAGGTGGAGGGCCTCGACGATCAGGCTGCGGTGCTGTCGACGCTGTCCCAGTTGCGCGAGCCCATCCAATCGTTCTTCGACGCCGTCATGGTCATGGCGGACGATCAGGCCGTCCGCCGCAACCGCCTGGCGCTCTTGCTCGGCATCTCCCGACTGATCGGCGCATATGCCGATTTTTCCAAACTGGTTTTCGCCTGATGACTGGCTCCACACGCCTCCGCCTGCCCGGCGGGGGCGAGCTTTTTTCCCGCGGAAAGAAGGAAAATCCGCGCGAATAGAGTAATACTAGGGATAGGTACCAGACATGAACCGGGGTGATTGGTCATCGAGCTTACCAAACGACAAGAGCAGATCTTACAGATCGTAAAGGATGAGGGACCGATTACCGGCGAGCAGATCGCGGAGCGGCTCAACCTGACCCGGGCTACGCTGCGCCCCGACCTGTCGATCCTTACGATGTCAGGTTATTTAGAAGCCAGACCTCGTGTCGGTTATTTTTATGCAGGCAGACCTGCCGGCTCGGTCATAAGTGAACGGCTTCACAAGCTTCTCGTCAACGACTACAAGGCGATGCCCATCGTTGTTTCCGAATCGGCTTCCGCCTACGACGCGATCGTGACACTGTTTCTGGAAGACGTAGGCACATTGTTCGTCGTCAACCAGAAAGGCTATCTGGCCGGCGTTCTCTCCCGCAAGGACCTGCTGCGCGCTTCGCTCGGCAACAAATCGCTGGAAGACGTGCCGGTCGGGATCATCATGACCCGCATGCCGAACATTGTGACCTGTCAACCGGAGGACACCCTGTATTCGGCCGCCAAAAAGCTGATCGATTTTCAGATCGACTCGCTGCCCGTTGTCCGTCCCGCCGAGGGAGAGGACAGCCGAAATTACGAGCTGGTGGGCAGGGTGACGAAGACGACGATCGCCAAGGCGTTTGTGGAATTGGGCAGCGAATCGAAAGTCTAGGAGGAGAAGCGATACACATGGCTCAACAAGCACAGCTCATCTATGTCGTCTCTGATTCCATCGGCGAAACCGCCGAGCTGGTCGTCCGCGCAGTGGCCAGCCAATTTGACCGTTTCGCGATCGACGTGCACAAGTACCCCTATATAGAAGACAAGGAATCCATCGACGAAATCATCGCTTCGGCCAAGGAATCGAAAGCGATGATCGTTTTTACGTTGGTGGTGCCCGAACTGAAGTCGTACATCGTGGAGCAGGCCGCCCGACACGCCATTCCTGTCGTCGACGTGATGGGGCCGCTGATGAACACCCTGCAGGAGATGCTCCACGAACCGCCGATTGGCAAACCGGGTCTGGTTCGTCGCCTGGACGAGGAGTATTTCCGCAAGGTGGACGCCATCGAGTTTGCCGTCAAGTACGACGACGGCCGCGACCCGCGCGGGCTCCTGCGCGCTGACGTGGTGCTGATCGGCGTCTCCCGCACGTCGAAAACGCCGCTCTCGATGTACCTGGCCAACAAACGGCTGAAGGTGGCCAACGTGCCGCTCGTGCCAGAAGTGGAACCGCCGGAGGAACTGTTCCAACTCCCGCCGGAGCGCTGTATCGGGCTGACCATCAACCCCGAGCAGTTGAACAGCATCCGCACCGAGCGCCTGAAGGCCCTGGGCCTGACTGCGCAGGCTAACTACGCCAATCTGGAACGGATCAACGAAGAACTGGCCTATTCGCAGCGGATCATGAAGCGGATCGGCTGCCCGGTGATTGACGTCTCCAACAAGGCTGTGGAAGAGACGGCCAACATCATCCTGGAAATGATTCGCAAAAACAAGCTGCGCGGCGAAAAGAAGTAGAGCAAAAAAAGGGTTTTGGCGTTTCTTGTAGAAGAAGAGATAGCCGTCCTTCCTCTCGGGATGCGGCGGCGCGGCGTTTATAGTCTGCGGAAATGTGGAAAAGTAGAAAAGGAGTGCATTTCCAAGAAGGAAAATGACGAATTTTGACGAACTAAATATCCTCATTGCGCGATTCTCTAAAAAGGTGGAAAGACATGGCTGGTCCCTATTCAGCTGATTTTGTGAACCGAGTCCGTGCCGCTGTGGACATCGTGGACGTGGTGGGAGAATACGTTCAGCTCCGGAAAAGCGGGCGGGCGTTCCTCGGTCTTTGTCCGTTCCACTCGGAAAAGACACCCTCCTTCAACGTCAACGCGGAACGACAGTTTTTTCATTGCTTTGGCTGTGGGGCAGGCGGAGATGTCTTTTCCTTTTTAATGAAGATGGAGCAGTTGACCTTCCCCGAAGCGCTGCACAAGCTGGCGGAACGCGCGGGGATTGAGCTGCCTTCGACGCACGGCAAGGAGGATGACGATCCGCCGGAGAATCGGGCCAAGCAGGCGATGCTGAAGGCCCACCAGTTGGTCGGCAAACTGTACCACTACGTCCTGACGGAAACGCCCTACGGGAAGGAAGCGATGACGTATCTGTCGAAGCGCGGCCTTTCGCCGCAGACCATTGCGGAATTTCAGATCGGGTTCGCGCCGGATTCGTGGGATTTCGTCACACAGTTTCTGCAAAAGCGCGGCTTTTCCCTGGACCTGATGGTGGAAGCGGGACTCTTGGCCAAAAGTGAAGCGGGCAACATCTTTGACCGCTTTCGCGGACGGATCATGTTCCCCATCCACGATTCGCAGGGCAACATCATCGGCTTTGGCGGCCGGCTGCTGGATACCGCTTCCGCGTCCAGGCAGCAGGCCAAACAGCCCAAGTACCTGAACAGCCCGGAAAGTCCGCTGTTCAACAAGAGCGCCACCTTGTTCAATCTGCACCGGGCCCGTCCTTTCATGCGAAAGCGGAAGCAGGCGCTGCTGTTCGAGGGCTACGTCGATGTCGTCTCGGCATGGCAGGCCGGTTTTCCCCAGGGCATCGCCACACTGGGAACCGCGCTTACCGAGCAGCAGGCGCGGATCATCCGCCGCAACGTGGAACAGGTCGTCCTCTGCTATGACGGAGACGCTGCCGGCCAGGAGGCGACGGCCAAGGCGATTCACGTGCTGCAGGAGGCCGGACTGATCGTGCGGGTGGCTCCGCTGCCGCAGGGAACGGACCCCGACGATTACATCCGCCAGCACGGCCCGGAGGCGTTTTCGCAGCAGGTGCTGCTGCAGGCGATGCCGGTTACCGCGTTTCGCCTGAAACATTTGCGCGCCAGCCACGTAATACAGGATGAGACGGATCAGGCGCAGTTCATCGAGAAGGCGCTCGCGATCGTCAACGAACTGAACAGCCCGGTAGAGCGGGACTTGTATTTGCGGCAGTTGGCGGAAGAATACGCGATTTCGCTTGACACGCTCAAGTGGGAGGCCCGGCGGCTGTACAAACAGCAAAAAAGTAACAGCCACAGGGATAAAGTATCGCCAGCATGGAATAATAGTATAAATAATGGCAAAGTTACGCTCGCAAAAACACTGCCGCCCGCTTACCACACGGCCGAGCGCATGCTGCTGTACTACATGATGCGAAACCGGCACATCGCCGAACGCGTCCAGACGGAGTGCAGCGCCTCTTTTCAGGTGGATGAACACGACGCGCTGGCCGCCTACCTGTACGCCTACTTCGCGGAAGGACATCCGGAAGACCCTGGACAGTTTATCCATTACCTGCAAGATGAATCGTTAAAGCAATTAGCCTCGGGATTGGCGATGATGGAGTGTAGAGAAGACGTATCTGATCAAGAGATCGGGGACTACATCAAGCAAGTGAATCACTACCCGAAGCGCGCCGAGCTGGAGCGTCTGCGCGAGGAACAGCGCAGCCTGCATCTCCAAGCCTCCTCCGCGGACAGCGAGGAAGCGCGCAGAGAACTGGAAATTCAAGCAGCCGTCATAGGGATGAAGATTCTTGAATTGGAAAATGCTTTAAAGGAAGGGTAGCATCCGATCATTCCCGGGGAAGGAGGGATAGTAGATGAACAAACAAAACATCACGTCAGACATGGAAGCAGCGTCCATTGAACAAGTGAAGGAACAGTTGGTCGAGTTGGGTAAAAAGCGCGGCGTGCTGTCGTACAAGGAAATCATGGAACGCCTCTCCGGATTTGAACAAGACTCGGACCAAATGGATGAGTTCTTTGAATATCTGAGCGATCAGGGCATCGAGCTGAACAACGACAGCGATGACGACGACGATGTGGACGATTTGATCATGAAGGATGAGGACACCGAAGAGTTCGACTTCGACGATCTCTCCGTACCGCCCGGAATTAAGATCAACGACCCTGTACGAATGTACCTGAAGGAAATCGGCCGCGTTCCTCTGCTTTCCGCCGAAGAGGAGATCAAACTGGCGCAGCGGATCGAGCAGGGGGATGAGGAGGCAAAGCGGCGTCTGGCGGAAGCCAACCTGCGCCTGGTGGTGTCCATCGCCAAGCGTTACGTCGGCCGCGGCATGCTGTTCCTCGACTTGATTCAGGAAGGAAACATGGGCTTGATCAAAGCCGTTGAGAAATTCGACTACCGCAAGGGATACAAGTTCAGCACCTACGCGACCTGGTGGATCCGCCAGGCCATCACCCGCGCCATCGCCGACCAGGCGCGCACGATCCGCATTCCGGTTCACATGGTGGAGACCATCAACAAGCTGATCCGCGTATCCCGCCAACTGCTGCAGGAACTGGGACGAGAGCCGCTGCCGGAAGAGATCGCGGAAAAAATGGATCTGACGCCGGAAAAAGTGCGGGAGATCATGAAGATCGCACAGGAGCCGGTGTCGCTGGAAACGCCGATCGGGGAAGAAGACGACTCCCATCTGGGCGACTTTATCGAAGACCAGGATGCGCTGGAGCCGTCTGACGCAGCCGCTTACGAACTCTTGAAAGAGCAGTTGGAAGACGTGCTGGACACGCTGACCGATCGCGAAGAAAATGTGCTTCGCCTGCGTTTTGGCTTGGATGACGGGCGGACCCGCACGCTGGAAGAAGTGGGGAAAGTGTTTGGCGTGACCCGCGAGCGGATTCGCCAGATCGAAGCGAAAGCCCTGCGCAAACTTCGCCATCCGAGCCGCAGCAAACGCTTAAAAGATTTCCTCGAATAACCGATATAGGTAGTAAGTGGCCTACGTGAAGCCGGCGTAGGCTTTTCTTTTTCCATCGGGCAAACGATACGCTTCCGGCGGCTGCCGCTGTTTGCCCTCCACCTTAGTACCTGTCGTGAGGAGGGGCTCGCGTTGGACGACCAGCGCAAACGCATCATCATCGCCGAGATCGAAAACTGGCGGCGCAACAACCTGCTGCCTGAACATTACTGCATCTTTTTGTTGAACCTGTACACCGAAGGAGATCGTCCGCCAACTCCCGCTGCGGTGGGCAAAGGAGGAGAGAAGGGAACAGGATCCGGTTCGGCGGCTGCGGGGGGGACGAAAACAACGCGGCCGTACGTGTCTGGGAGCGGCCATCCCGTATCGGGGAAGATGATCCTGGCCTGGCTGTTGGGCGCCTGCCTGATTGCAGGAACGATCTTACTTGCTTTCCATTTTAACCGTTTTACCCCCTTAATGCAAATTGCCATCTTTGCCTGTTTTGCGCTCGCCTTCTATATCCTGGCAGTCGTTTTCCGGCGGTCTGCCACACCTTTGCCCCATCTTTTGCTGGGGTTGTCGTCCCTGGTGATGATTTTCGGCGGGGTCTACATCCTCAACCAATGGGAGGGGCCGCTCTCGCTCCTGCTCGCGTACTTGGCCGTTGTCTGCCTGCTGTGGTGCGCCAGCGCGTTTCTGTTCGGCTATGAGTATCTGCTGTACTGCGGCCTGATCGGCCTCAGCCTGGTGTACGGAGTGGCGACGCTGGAGCGGGTGGGGACCGAGTATGCCTGGTGGCGGGCGGAGCTGTACTGGGTGCCGATTGCCGGCCTGATGACCGGGCTCGGGTTTTTGCTGCACGGCCGTCAGCCGAAATGGGCAGGCGTGCTGGCCGTCTGCGGCATGATCATCTGGTTTGGCGCGGAGATTCAGTCCCTCTACATTCCCCAGGCGCGGCAGGACGTCATCCAGCTTCTGCTGTTCGTCAAGGTCTTCGCGAGTTCCGTGCTGTTTTTTATGACCCGTTCCTACTGGTTTCAGTGGCTCAGGCTGTAGAGCCTGTTTGGCCTGTAGATGAGAAAGGTGTACGATTGGTCTACATGCGACGTGCGAGGTGAAACATGTGGAAAGCAAATGGCGGGTATTGATCTTCATCGTGTTGACCGCCGTGTTCTTCGGCGTCGAGACGTTTGCCAAAGTGGTCAACGTTCCGACCTACAATCTCGGGTACATTCTGGGAATTCTCTCGTTCATGGCGGGGATTGTCATCGGGGCGCGCAGGCGGTAAGCGCGCCTTTTTTCTTTCAGCCAACATCGGCGAAAAACTTTTCTGAAAAAACATACACATCCGACAGTTTGCTGGTGTATAATGGTGATACGATCTGAACAAACGCTCAGTCAGAACGGAAGACACGTTGATGATCTTGTAAAAAAGCGCTTGCAAGGAGGCGGACAACCATGCATTTTGACTTGACGGAAGAACAGCGGATGCTGAAAAGCATGATCCGTTCGTTCGCCGATGAAGTAGTGGCGCCGGGAGCGGATGAGCGGGATCGCACCAAGGCGTTTCCCGTGGATATTTTTCGGCAGTTGGCCGAGCTGAATCTGCTCGGGCTGCCGTTTCCCGAGGAGTACGGCGGTGCAGGGGCGGATACGGTCAGCTTTGCCATCGTCGTCGAAGAGCTGAGCCGTGCGTGCGGTTCGACCGGGATCACCTATTCGGCCCACATCTCGCTGGGCGGGGCGCCGCTCGCCCTGTTTGGTACGGAAGCGCAAAAGGCGAAGTACCTGACGAAAATCTGCTCCGGCGAGAGCCTGGGCGCCTTTGGTCTGACGGAGCCGAACGCCGGGTCGGACGCGGGCGGCACGAAAACGACCGCCGTGCGGGACGGCGGCGAGTGGCTGATCAACGGGTCGAAGTGCTTCATCACCAATGCCTCGTACGCCCAATTTCTCGCGTTGACGGCCGTTACGGAGAAAGAAAAAGGTTCGCGGGGCATCACCGCGTTCATCGTGCCGACGGATGCGCCCGGCTTCACGGTGCTGGCCAACTACGAAAAGCTGGGCCTGCACAGCTCCAACACGACGGAGCTGATTTTGGAAAACGTCCGCGTGCCGGACGAGAACATCCTCGGAAAGCCGGGCGAGGGCTTCAAACAATTCCTGATCACGCTGGACGGCGGGCGCATCGGCATCGGCGCGATGGCTGTGGGTATCGCCCAGGCGGCTTACGACAAGGCGCTGCAGTACGCCCGGCAGCGGACGGCGTTCGGTCAGTCCATTTCCAAGTTTCAAGCCATCCAGCACAAGCTGGCGGACATGGCGATGCAGATCGAATTGGCCCGCAACATGGTGTACAAGGCGGCCTGGCTGAAAGACAACGGCCGCCCGTTCACCAAGGAAGCGGCGATGGCGAAGCTGTACGCGTCGGAAGTGGCGATGGCCGTCACCCATCAGGCGATCCAGATCCACGGCGGCTACGGGTACATGCGCGAATACCAGGTGGAGCGCTTCTTCCGCGACGCCCGTCTGCTGGAAATCGGCGAAGGCACTTCGGAAATCCTGCGAAACGTGATCGCCCGCGAAATCGGCTGTTAGCGGTTGTCGCGCGTGTTCCCCGCCTTGACGAAAGGCGGGGTTTTTTGCGCTTTTTTGCATTGGGCAATCTTGGACAAATAGGGTAGAATAAAGGACATGGAAGGTGAAGAGTAGGTATGACATCATCATTGATCATTTCCAAGCGGCTTGAGACGATTGCCCGCTATTGTCCGCAGGGAGCCCGCGTCGCCGACATCGGTTCGGACCACGCGTTACTGGCTTCTTATTTGCTTGTGCGGGGCATCGCGTCGTTTGTGATCGTCGGAGAGCTGAACGAAGGTCCGTACCAGGCGGCTCTCCGACAAATCCAGACGCTGGCGCTGCGCGACCGTGCGTCGGTGCGCAAGGGGGACGGGCTGTCGGTCCTCCGTCCGGGCGAAGTGGACGCGGTCTGCATCGCCGGCATGGGCGGTCAACTGATTGTCTCGATTCTCGCCGCCGGGGCTGACAAGCTGGAGGGAGTCCGGCGCCTGATCCTGCAGCCCAATGTGGGAGAAGAACTGGTCCGCCGATGGCTGCTGGAAAACGGTTGGCAGTTGGTGGCGGAATCCATTTTGGAAGAAGACGGCATCATCTACGAAATCCTCGTGGCGGAGCGGGGAGAGCCGGCCAAGCCGTACGAAGGGAAGGAGCGCAGCCTGGAGGAACTGCTGCGCATCGGTCCGTTCCTGTGGGAGGAAAAGTCGCCGATCCTCCTGAAAAAGTGGCGGCAGGAGCGGGACAAGTGGCAGCGGGTGCTGTCCCAACTGCAGCAGTCCCGCAAGCCGGAAGCGGCGGAGCGGACCCGGCAGATAGAAGCGGAACTGGAATGGTTAGACGAGGTGATCGCATGTTTGCACACGGACAAACGGTAATCCAATACGTGGAGCGGCTGGCGCCCAAAGCACTGGCGCTGGAAGGGGACAAGATCGGCCTGCACGTCGGGACGCTGCAGAAGCAGGTAAAAAAAGTGATGGTGGCCCTTGACGTGCTGGAAGAGGTCGTTGACGAAGCCATCGCCGAAAAAGTGGACCTGATCGTCGCCCACCACGCGGTGATTTACCGGCCGCTCAAGCACTTGCGCACGGATCTGGCGGCCGGGCGGGTCTATGAGAAGCTTTTGAAGCACGACATCGCCGTCTACACGGCGCACACCAACCTCGACGCGGCCGCCGGCGGACTGAACGACTGGCTGGCCGAAGCGATCGGTCTGGGCGATGTGGAGGTGCTTGACGTTAGCTATCAGGAGGCGTTGAAAAAACTGGTCGTCTACGTCCCGCTTTCCCATCGGGACGCGGTGTTTCAGGCCGTTTCCGAGGCGGGAGCCGGATGGGTCGGCAACTACAGCCACTGTTCGTTCCAGGTGGAGGGAACGGGAACGTTTTTGCCGCGGGAGGGAACCAATCCCCACATCGGCCAGCAGGGAACGCTGGAGCGGGTGGAAGAAGTCCGGCTGGAGACGGTGATGCCCGCTTCCCGTCAGGCGGCCGTGATCAAGGCGATGCTGGCCGCCCATCCGTACGAGGAGGTCGCCTACGACGTGATTCCGCTGGAGGCGTCCGGCACCGGGCTGGGAATCGGCCGAATCGGCAAGCTGCCGCAGCCCGTGACGCTGCGTGAGCTGGCGGAGCGGATCAAGGAGCGTTTCTCGCTTTCGGGCGTTCGCGTCGTCGGCGACCTGGACGCCACCGTGCGCAAAGTGGCGGTGGTTGGCGGGGACGGCAGCTCGTTTGTCTCCAAAGCCGTTTTTCGCGGAGCCGACGTGTTCGTGACGGGCGATATCGGCTATCATACCGCTCACGACGCGCAGGCGGAGGGACTCTTTATCATCGACGCCGGCCACAACATTGAAAAAATCATGAAAGAGAAGCTGGCTTCCTATCTGGCGGAACAGTTGAAAGCAAACGGCTACCAGACGGAAGTGTTCGCATCCTCCGTACACACGGATCCGTTCCAATTTGTGTAAGCAGGCCGCGCGCGCCCGCCGACGTCAGGCGGAAGGCCCGCGTTTGACCGCAGGCGGAGCGCCGGGGCGGTTTGCGGAAGGTGCGTGTGAGCAAAACGTTAGGGGGATTTTTGTGCGAAAGACAATCCAAATCATGGCGTGCGGGCTGCTCGTCTCTGGGCTCTTCGCCCCCGTTACCGCCCGCGCCAGCGAAGGGGTCGTCCCGTATGGGGACATCGGCAAACACTGGGCCAAAGCGGCGATCATCCGCGGGGTGAAGGCCGGATTGTTTACGGCGGGCGCCGGCATCGACCGCTTTTATCCGGAACGGGAGATGACCCGGGCCGAGTTTCTCGCCCTGGTGGATCGGCTGTACGAGCAGGGGCAGCTTCATCTGTACCCGCTCACCTTTTTGTCCGAACACGAGGAGTACGGCCAGGGAGAAGGTTTTGACGAGCCGTATCTGCCATACGCGGACGTGGACCGGCTGACCTGGATGTACGATCCGATCCTGCGCGTCTCCGTTTTGCTGGAGCGCCTGTACGGTCCCGGGGCGATTCAGCAGGTGTTTCCCGGAAAGGAACTGCATCCAGACCAGCCCATCACCCGCGAGGAAGCGGCCAAACTGCTGCAGATGTACGCGATGGGCGCGGACGGGGAGCAGTCCTGGCAGAACATCACCGCAGCGGGGTGGATGGACGGCCGGCCGGAGGAGAAGCTGAAGCGGGGCGAAGCGGCCGTCGTGGCCGACCGACTGCTCGCATCCATGCAGGGGGACCTGCTGCTGCCGCTGCTCGATTACAACGGCCAAAAGTTTCCGACGGTTCCGGAGATTCGGGAACTGTTCCCGCTGTTCGCGACGTACACGAATCAGATGACCAAGGACGAAGAGACGTTTGTCCATGCGGTGGAAGCGATCCGCAGCCACGAAGACAGCGAGCAGACGTTCGCCGACCTGAAGCGGTTGGCCGCGTCCACGTTTGACAACCGGATCGGGGTGCACTACTACCTGAGCTGGGACCCGGGGACCCCGCTTTCGGAAAATCTGGACCAGGCGTTTTCCGCCATCGACGCGTATTTCGCTGACAAGATCATCCTGCCCGACACGCTTCGCCTGCTCTGTGCCAACGTCTATGACATCGCGCTGCAGATGGGGGCGGAAGACCCTGCCGTATACGGGCGTGTCCTGGAGCGTTTGGGCAGCTACGAACCAAAAGTGCGGCAAGGTTCCGAAGAATGGCAATCGCTGGCCGTTTACCTGGCCGCGCTGGAAGCGAAAAGCGGAAAAACGGAAGAGGCGCTGGTCCGTTACCGCTCGTTTGCCGACAAAAAGCCGGAAGCGCTGCTCAACGCGGTGTACTATCTGGTGGAAGCCAACCGCTTGGATGAAGCGGAGACGTGGCTGGCCAGTCCGGACATCTCCGAGGCGACAGAAGCGGTCCAGCAGTTGGCCCGGCTGCTGTCCCAGGAGCTGGCCGTGCTGAAGCAGCAGCCGTCGCTGGTCACGGACCTGGCGCATACGCTCAAACGGATGGACAACAAGGACGGCTACATCGTCCACGGGGAGTCGGTGCTGCGCGGCTTTTTGCTGAAGTACACGCAGGAAGTGGACCAACGCGATCAGATCGGCCACACGTTCGGCATCTTCCAGTCCCCGCAGCAGCTTGTGCTGGACAAGTGGGAGAGCTACACCGACGGCCGCAAGAACGTGCAGTACGAACGCGATTTTGAACGCGGGACCTGGGAAAAAAGCAGCGTCAAAGAGCCGGAGTTCCTCCACGAATGGGTGGACGATATCAGCATCGCGGAACGGGCGCGGACACTGCACGCCCGGTATTACAAGCAGTCGCTCGGCCGTTACGAGGTCATCACCGAGTGGATTCCCGGTCCCGCTTTGGCGGAGCGGGTGAAGCACCGCTCGTTTGGCGCCGGTACGGTGAAGCAGATCCCCGTGTACATGACCAAGTACTACATCGACCGCGACACGGATTTGCTGGTGCAGCGGGTCTGGCGCTACGAGGAGATTTACGACACCCAGGAGTACGTGGCCTATGCGGGCAAGGAAACGTATGCGTTCCCCTATGAGGTGCACGTGCGAATTCCGGACGAAGCGGTGAAGGGGGCGACACGATGAAGCGCATGATCACAGGGCTGCTCGCCGCTGTTCTGACGGCCGTTTCCGTCCCCGTGCAGGCGGAGGAGCAGCCGTTTGCGGAGACGGCGGAAGTGTTTCAGTATGTACTGGACAACCATTTGAGCAAGCCCACCGCCAAGCAGTTGGTACAGGGAGCGCTCAGCCATGTCAGCGAAGAGGCGGGCAGACAAGCACACCTGACGCTGAAGCCTTCGGCGGACGACGACACGCTGCCGGAGATGGAGCAGCGGTTGGCGGAATGGCAGCGTGCCGCACGACTGGATGAAACGGCGCTGAACCGCTGGGCGATTGACGGGATGCTTGCCACACTGGACGACCCGCACACGATGTTTTTCACCCGGGACGACCTGCAGATGTTTGAGGCGGGCGTCGAAAACCAGTTTGTCGGTTTTGGTTTCCGGCTGCGGATGCAGGACGGGCTGCTGGTGATCCGTGACATCGTGCCGCAGTCGCCGGCCGCCGCTTCCGAGCTGAGGAAAGGAGATCAACTGCTGACGGTAGACGGCAAGTCCCTCAAGGGCAAAAGCTTTGAGGAAGCATTCGCCATGCTGCGAGGGGAAGAAAACAGCGAAGCGGTTCTGACCATCTACCGGCCTTCGGAAAAACGGGAAAAACAGGTCCGCCTGAAGCGGGCCGCCGTGACGATGCCCGAGGTGGAAGGAGACCTGTTTGAAGGCGGTGCGATCGGGTACGTCAGTCTGGCCACCTTCGGATCGGAAGCGGCTGTACAGCTTCGTGACAAGCTGGACCAGCTTTCCCGCATCCGGCCCTTGAAAGGGCTGATCCTGGATTTGCGCGACAACAGCGGCGGCTACCTGTCCACCGCCCGCGACGTGGCCAGCCTGTTTATGGAAGAAGGCCTGCTGATGTACACGACCAACCGCAATGGCGTGGAGGTGGAGACCTGGGTACGCAACGGCCGGGACGTCGGGTATCCCGTCCGCATTCTCGTCAACGAAGGGACCGCCTCCGCGTCCGAACTGGTGGCCGGGGCCCTGCGCGACCACGGCATTGCCGTGCTGGTGGGAACCAAAACCTACGGAAAAGGCAGCGCGCAGCAGATCATTCCGCTGTCCAACGGGGATGCCCTGAAGCTGACGCTGCACGAATACTTCACTCCCAAGCGCACTGTGGTCAATCACGTCGGACTGGAACCGGACCTCGCGGTGGAGGACTACGCGGCGCAGGTCGTGGAAGCTCTTCGATCCCTCGACGTACAGGCGTATCGCCTGACGGAAGAGAACGGCGACACGGTGATCAACGGCATCGCGTTTCCCACTGTCGATCCCCTGTTCAAACGGGAAAACGGCCAGTGGCTGGTGCGGGCGGCCGTACTCTCCCGGCTGCTCGGCGACTCCGCCGTCGGGGAGCAGGATTACGTGCCGATCGCTCCGTATCTGCAGCGGTACAAAACGCTCGTGCTGCAGCAAAACAACGACCAGCCGGTGCTCGTCTACACGGCGGCAAAACCGGCCGCGTCCCGCTGAATCGAGGCCCCTGCCGAAGAAGGTAGGGGCTTTTCCTCTGCATAGAGCACCTGAAAAGACAAACACTAACATGTGCGACAAACACTAACGGACAAGGAAGGCAGACGGATGAAAAAAGTACTCCTCTTCCTCATCGACTCCATGATGTCGGACGTGCTGGAGCGATGTATAGCGATGGGTAAAGCGCCCGGTTTGAAGTTTTTCATGGAGCGGGGACAGTACATTCCGGACTGCGTGACGGTGTTTCCGACCATGACCGCCTCGATCGACTGTTCGCTTGTCACGGGCGTATACCCCGATCAGCACAAGGTGCCGGGTCTGATCTGGTACGATCCGGAGACGAACCGGATGGTCAACTATATAAACGGAACCGCTTCGGTTGGGAAACTCGGCTTCGAGCACTGTGCGGAAAACGTGCTGTTCGACTTGAACGAACGCCACCTCAGCCGGGACGTAAAAACGATACACGAGGTGCTGGAGGAAAACGGGCTGGTCTCGGGCTCGATCAACGTGATCGCCCACCGCGGGCACAAGCGCCACAAGGTCCAAATGCCGCCCGTGCTGGATGCCGTCACCCGCTTCAGCATGCGCGAAAAAGCGAGCGGCCCCACGATCATGAGCCTGGGCACGCTGGTTCGGCCCGCCCTCTTTCGCCCGATTGTGTGGAATTGGGCGCAGTCTGCCGCCAAGGGGTACGGCATAAACGACACGTACGCCATTGACGTCCTGATCGAAGTGATCAACAGCGGCAAGCAGCCGGATTTTACCCTGATCTATCTCCCGGAGAACGACCACAAGCTGCACGTCTCGCCGCACAAGGCGGTTCAGCATCTGGCCGAAGTGGATGAGCAGTTGGTACGCTTTCTGAACAACTACAGTTCCTGGGAACAGGTCCTGGAGCGAAATGTGTGCATCTTTATCAGCGACCACGGCCAGACGCTGATCGGTGAAAGCAAAGAGCACAACATCGATCTGGATGCCATGCTTTCCGGGTTTTCCGTCCACCGGCTGGGTACGGACGTGACCGATGCGTATGACGTCGTCATCTGCAACAACGAGCGGATGACGTACCTCTACCCGCTGAAGGCGGAGAAACTGGTACGCTTGGCAGACGCCGTGTCCCAGGACCCGCGGATTGATCTGATCGCCTGGCGGGAGGGGGATCGCGTGGTGGTCCGCCGCGGCGCTTCCGACCGGCTTCTGCGGTTCTGGAAGGGGGGACCTCTTCGCGATCCGTACGGCAACGAATGGGGGACGGAAGGAGATTTGGGCGTGCTGGAAGTGGAACGGGAGGGGCGAGACATCCGTTTCGGGACGTATCCGGACGCGTTCTCCCGCCTGTACGGTTCCTTGTTTTCGCAGCGGGGGCCGGTTCTTGTACTGTCGGCTGCCGAAGGCTATGAATTTTTGTCAGAGGCTTCGCCGACGCACCTGGGCGGCGGCAGTCACGGTTCCCTGCACAAGCAGGACTCCCTGATTCCACTGCTGGTAGCGGGGGCATCCCGGCCGTTTTCGGTACCTGCGCGTTTGATCGACGTAAAGGACTTTATTTTGCAGGAACTGGGTGTAACAGTTCCAGCTCCGCTATGATCGGGACGTGATCGGACCATTTTACGGGCGCAACGGCGTAGTGCTTGATTCGCCAATGGCTGGACGCAAACAGATAGTCAATGCGGCGGCGAAAAGCCGGCAGCGTGGCGAGATGGTCCTGCCCGGTGGCGAGAGCGCAGTCGGTGAGCATCGGGGCAAACGAGACGTTCAGCGCGTTGAAATCCCCCATCAGCAGCAGGGGGGTGTTTTTTTTCGCGGCCTTGTCCGTGAGCAGCTTCATCTGCTCCAGCCGGCTTGCTTGATTGAGGCTGCAGTGGGTCACCCAGAACGACACGCGGGTGCCCGAGCAGAAGAGGGATGCTTGCAGGACACAGCGCTTTTCTTTTCGGGCAGGCAGGTCCAACCGGCCGACATGCTCG